>NZ_PQSV01000001.1:0-2122739 GCF_002920555.1 Microbacterium sp. Ru50
GACGATCAATCGTTGTGCAGACTGAAACATCAATAGTGTTTCGGCGGCCATAGCGTGAGGGAAACGCCCGGTTACATTCCGAACCCGGAAGCTAAGCCTCACAGCGCCGATGGTACTGCAGGGGGGACCCTGTGGGAGAGTAGGACACCGCCGGACTTCTTTCGTAAGAGGGCCACCCAATGTTGGGTGGCCCTCTTTCGTGCCCGTGTGACCGCAGAGTTGACTCTCGCGGCTGTGTGGTGTGCAATATATTGCATGTCGCTGGCCCCCGTCTCCCGTCCGGTGTCGCTGCGCGACCACGCGTACACGGCGTTGCGCGACGCGATCGTGAGCGGACGGCTCGAGCCCGGGGCGCGTCTGCGGGACAGCGAGTTGGAGGAGTGGCTCGGCGTGAGCCGCACGCCCATCCGCGAGGCGATCGCCCGCCTTGAACTGGCGGGCCTGGTACGCACACGTCGCGCGAAGGCGACGGAAGTCGCGCCTCTCGACGAGCGCGAGGCTCTGGCCGCGCAACGCATCGCGGCGTCGCTGCACGAGCTGGCCATCCGAGAGGCCGTGCCTCAGCTGACGGCGTCGGGGATCGATGCGATGCGCGCCGCCAACGATCGCTTCGCGCTCGCGCTGCGGGACGCCGACGTCGACTCGGCGGTGGCGGCGGACGACGACTTCCACGGCGTCGCCGTGACGGCGAGTGCGAACCCTCTGCTCGGCACGTTGCTCGAGCAGGTGACCCCGCTTCTGCGACGCCTCGAGCGTGCGCGATTCTCGAGCCTCGCGGGGCGCGACTCCGTGTCTGCTCACGAGCGCATCATCGAGCTCGCTGCCGCCGGCGACGTCGACGGAGCGGCAGCCGCGACGCGCGAGAACTGGCTGACCCTCGAGCGCCTTCTGACCCATCCCGATCCCGCCTGAGCTCCACCCGACTCCAGGAGAACCCATGACCCTCGCCGACTTCCCGCGCCACCCGTTGACCTTCGGTCCGAGCCCCGTTCATCCTCTCGATCGTCTGTCGGCGCATCTCGGGGGGTGCGCGGATCTGGGCCAAGCGGGAGGACGTCTCGAGCGGTCTCGCCTACGGCGGCAACAAGACCCGCAAGCTCGAGTACATCGTTCCCGACGCGCTCGCGCAGGGTGCGGATACGCTCGTGTCGATCGGCGGCGTCCAGTCGAACCACACGCGTCAGGTCGCTGCGGTCGCCGCCCACCTCGGACTCCGTGCTGTCGTCGTTCAGGAGAACTGGGTCGACTGGCCGGATGCCGTCAACGACCGTGTCGGCAACATCCTCCTCTCCCGCCTGATGGGCGCCGACGTGCGTCTCTCGCCCGCAGGGTTCGACATCGGCTTCCGGGACTCGTGGAAGGAGGCCATTGCGGATGTCGAGGCCGCAGGCGGCAAGCCCTACGCGATTCCCGCGGGGGCGAGCGATCACCGCCTCGGTGGCCTCGGGTTCGCCAACTGGGCGCACGAGGTGCGGCAGCAGGAGGAGCAGCTCGGGGTGTTCTTCGACACCATCGTGGTCTGCACGGTGACGGGGTCGACCCACGCGGGAATGGTGGCCGGATTCGCCGACCTCGCGGCCAGCTTCGGCGACCGGCCGCGACGCGTCCTCGGGATCGATGCATCGGCGACAATCGAGAAGACCCGCGCCCAGGTCGAGCGCATCGCGCGCCGCACGGCCGAGTTGATCGGCGTCGGCCGCGAGCTTCGTGATGACGAGATTCAGGTGCTGGAGGGCTGGGCGGGAGACAAATACGGCATTCCTGTCGCTTCCACGGACGAGGCGATCCATCTCACGGGGCGGCTCGAGGGCGTCATCCTCGACCCTGTCTACGAGGGAAAGTCCATGGCGGGTCTGATCGACCTGGTCTCCACCCGCGACATCTCCGCCGATTCGAACGTGCTCTACGCGCACCTGGGCGGCCAGCCGGCGATCAACGCCTACAGCGGCCGCTACCGCTGAGCGGCGTCAGCGGCGCGTCGAGGCCGTCACGGTGAACTTGGGGTCACGAGCGATCTGACGCGTCGGTCCGATGATCCGCTCGAGCTCGGGGCGGTACCGCAGGGCGGAGTTCCACACGCACCAGAGCTCGCCGCCGGGGCGCAGCACCCGAGCGGCGTCTCGGAACAGGCGCGGTGCGACGCGGTCGCTCACGGCGGCCCCGGAGTGGAACGGCGGGTTCAGCGCGATCAGAGACGCGCTCGCGTCCGGTCGGCGAGACAGCAGGTCGTCGCGAGCGACCTCGACGCGGTCGGAGACTTCGTTGGCGCGCATGGTGGCGTTCGCAGAGGCGACAGCCACGGCCGACTGGTCGGAGGCGTAGACCCGAGCGCCAGGATGGCGGCGTGCCCACGTCGCCGCGACGACGCCCGTACCGCACGCGAAATCGATCCACGGGTCCTCTGCGGTGCCGCCCGCGGGGGAGGACGGAAGGTTGGCGAGCAGCAGCCGCGTGCCGATATCGATGCGAGCGCCGGCGAAGGCGCCTCCGAAGGCGCGGATCTCCAGTCCATCGATCCGGGCCGCGCGCGCCTCGGGAGGCGGGACCGCGCCAGGTGTCCGCGCGATGAGCACCCGGGACTTCGCTCGCGCGTGCGTCACATCGACCCGCTCGAAGGCGCCGCGGAGGACGTCGTTCATCGCGGTGGTCATGTGCTTGACACGGCCGCCGGCGTAGACGACGACATCGGGGGATGCCGCTGCCGCGACGGTCGCCGCGATGTCGGCGAGGGCCTCGAGCGAGCGGGGCAGGCGGAGGAGCACGACGCGGGCGCCGGAGACGAGCGCCGCATCGAGCGGAAGTGAGGCGAAGGTCGCCTGCGGCATGAGACGCCTCGCGTTGGCAGCGAGAGCGGCTTCGCCGCTCAGGGGATCCTGGTGGACCCGGATGCCTTCGGCTCCCGCGGCCGCGGCGCCCAGGGTGAGCGCTCCGTAGCCGTCTCCGATGACCGTCAGCTCGCCCGGCCCGAGCGCGGCACGGGCCCCGCCGGATTCGTCGAGGATCAGGCGGTCGGCGGCATCCGCGGCGACCAGGCCGGGTGCCTCGACATCGGGCCAACGGCGGAGATGCGAGAGATCGAGCGCGCCGGACACCCGGGTAAGCCTAGTGCGAGCGAATGCAAGGGTTAGCCGGGCGGCGGCGGAGCGCGCAGACTGAACGCATGAGAACCATGCTTCGCTGGCTGCTCGCCGGCGCCATGATCTTCGCCGGTCTGAGCCACCTGTTCTGGGCGCGCCGTGATTTCCAGGCGCAGGTGCCCGATGCGATCGTCGACAGACTTCCGATCGACCGTGACGGCGTGGTCGTCGCCTCGGGCGCCGTCGAGGCTCTGTTCGGGGTGGGACTTCTCGCCCTGCCGCGCGAGCGCTCACGCATCGGCGCTCTGCTCGCGGCGTTCTTCATCGCGGTCTTTCCCGGCAACGTCGACCAATGGCGGAAGGGACGCAGCGCGTTCGGGCTCGACACCGACCGGCGTCGCTTCGTCCGGCTCTTCTTCCAGCCGGTGCTCGTCGTGTGGGCGTGGTGGTCGACCCGTCAGCCGCGCGACACCGCATAACGGTGTTCCGGCCGGCCGGTCGACCCGTAACGCAGCCGCACCTCGACGACACCTCGACCGGCCATCGTGGCGAGATGACGCTGCGCCGTCGCGCGTGAGATGCCGCACTCGGCCGCGATCTCGCCCGCCGACGCCTCTCGGCTCCCGAGCGTCGTGAGGATCATCTGCTCGGTCGCCGAGCGCGTCGTCGTCGCGGGACCCCCGTGGACGATCGACAGTGCCCGGTCGACGTCGTCCTGCTCGAGCTCGACGGCATCGAGGACGTTGCGGTAGCGGGCGTACCGCTCGAGGCGCTCGCGCAGCGCACGCGCCTCGAAGGGTTTGATCAGGTAGCCGACGGCACCTGCGCGCAGGGCACGGCGCACCGTCTCGGCGTCGGCGGCGGCCGAGAGCACGATGGCATCGACGTCGATGGAGCGCACGAGCTCGACGCCCTCGCCGTCGGGCAGGTAGTTGTCGACGAGAACGAGGTCGGGTCGCTGCTCCGCGATCGCGGACCGGGCAGCGGCGACCGACCGCGCCGGCTCGAGCGCCCGGAAACCGGGCACCGCGTCGACCGCGTCGCGGTGGAGGCCTGCGACGCGGAAGTCGTCGTCGACGACGAGCACGCGCAGCGGGTCAGTCGTGGTCATGAGTCGTCCTCCTCGGATCGGGATGCGGTGGCATCGCGGGTTGCAGCGGTGCGGAGCACCCCGGGCAGGCGTGCGGCGAAGACGGCTCCGGATGCCGCGGGGCCGTGGCCGCCGGGATCGATCAGCCACACGTCTCCGCCCAGACGGCGTGCGAGCTCACGCGACAACGGCAGGCCGATCCCTCGCCCTCGGACACGGTCGTCGCTCGGTCCGCTCGACGGCGCGAACACATCGCGGCCGGCCGGGACGCCCGGCCCCGAATCGGCGACGGTGGTCACGAGAGCATCGCCGTCGCCGAGGAAGGTGACTTCGACCCAGCGGGGCTCGGTTCCGCGCCCGGCCGCCGTCACCGCGTTGTCGATGAGGTTGCCGACGACGGCCGCGGCATCCTCGACACGCGCCAGCTCGCCGAGCACGAGGGTGTCCTCGCCGACCACGATGCTCACGCCGCTCGCGGCCGCGTCGCCCGCCTTCGCTGCTAGCAGGGCCTGCAGGAACAGGTCGTCGACTCGCTCGATGCGTGCGACGGCCGTCGGCACGCTGCCCCGCTCCAGCAGCTCGTCGAGGAAGGCCCGGGCGTCGGCGACCCGCTCGGCGTCGATCAGGCCGGCCGCGACGTGCAGACGATTCGAGAACTCGTGCCGCTGCACCCGGAGAGCGCCGGTGACGGTCTGTACCGAAGAGAGCTGCTCGCCGAGCTCGGCGACATCCGTCCGGTCTCGGACGATGACGACGTCGCCGAGCTCTCGCCCGCCGCGCCGCACCGGATGGACGTCGACGGCGACCACCCGCGGGCCCACCACGACGTCGTGCAGGGGGAGCCCCCTCGCGATCGCCGACACGACGGCCTCCGGCAGGGGCAGCTCGCTGAGCGGCCTGCCCACCGAGCCCTCGATCCCGAGCAGCCGTTCCGCCGCCTCCGACGCGACGCGGACGATGCCGTTCTCATCGAGGGCGAGCACGCCGTCGCCGATGCCGTCGAGCACGGCGCTCTGCTGCTGCACGAGCGCCGTCAGCTCCTCCGGCTGCAGTCCCAGGGTCGTCTTCTCCCAGCGGCGACGCAGGACGGAGCCCGCCGCGACGCCGACGCCGAGCGCGAGCAGCGCGGCGACCCCGATCGCGAGCAGGACCGTCGGCAGGTCATCGAGCACGCTGCCCTCTTCGAAGCCCACGCTCACCTCGCCGACCGGCTCACCACCGCCGGGTGCCAGGACGGGCACCTTCGCTCGAGCCGACCGGCCGAGGGTTCCGACCTCCCAGTCGACGACCTCCTCGCCGGCCAGGACTCGGTCGAACGGGGTCGACACGGTCTCGCCGAGCCGCTGCGGGCTGGGATGCGCGAGCCGGATGCCGTGGTCGTCCGTGATCACGACGAAGAGCGCGTCCGTCCGCTCGGCGACGGCCGAGGCGGTGCGCTGCAGCGGCCCGTCGACGAGATCGGCGGCGGCCGGGGTGCCGGGGTCGGCCGACCACCCGGCGACGGCCGCTCGCACCTCGGGCGCCGCGGCGACCGAGCGAGCGATGTTGAGGGCGTTCTCCTCCGCGGCGGTGCGCACCTGCGTCACCGCGATCACCGCGAACGCGGCCGTGCACACGAGCAGCACGGTGGCGACGACGGCCAGCTGCACGAGGAAGAGCCGCGTGGTGAACCGCATCCGACCTCTCCTCGTCCGCGCGCAGAATGCGCAGAACACACGCTACGCGCTCAAGTCGCCGGAATGCGCCCAAGCGCGCGACTCGGGCGCGACGCGGCCTAGGTTCGACGGATCGCACCGCTGGCCCGTGCGCCCGCCGACGAAGGAGTCGACATGACCCACCCCGCCATCCTCACTGCTGCTGCTGCCGCAGACGAGGGCTACGACCTCGCCTTCATCCCGCCCGAGGGCGTTCTTGTCGCACTCGGGTTCACGATGGTGCTCACCTTCATGGCGCTCATCATGACCCGCCGGCTCACGCCGATGGTCGCCCTCATCCTCGTGCCGACGGCGTTCGGCCTGTTCGCCGGTGCCGGCCTGGGCCTCGGCGACATGATCATCGACGCCATCACGAGCATGGCGCCGACGGCGGCACTGCTCATGTTCGCCATCATGTACTTCGGCATCATGATCGACGTGGGCCTGTTCGACCCGCTCATCCGGGTGATCACGCGCGTGCTGAAGGACGACCCCGCGAAGGTCGTGCTCGGCACCGCCGTGCTCGCAGCGGTCGTCTCGCTCGACGGCGACGGCTCGACGACCTTCATCATCACGACCTCGGCGATGCTGCCGATCTATCTGCGCCTGGGCATGAGCCCGGTCGTGCTCACCTGCGTCGCGGGCCTGATGAACGGCACGATGAACATCGTTCCGTGGGGCGGTCCGACCGTGCGCGCCGCGTCGGCGCTCGGTCTGCAGCCGACCGACGTGTTCGTGCCGATGCTGCCATCGCTCGCGGCCGGCATCGTCGTCTCGCTGACCTTCGCCTGGTTCCTCGGGCTGTCCGAGCGTCGACGGCTCGCCGGCAGCATCGACACGTCCCGTCTCGGCGGGGGAGACGGCGTGCTCGGCGGCCCCAAGCTCTTCCGCGGCGCCGATCCCCGCCCGGGTGCTCTCGCGACGCTGCGCACCGGCAACGTCGTGACCGTGCGCGGGCGCAAGCCCGTGCCGGCGGCGCAGTGGGTCGAGGAGCGCGACACCGCGATGGCCGACACCATGCTCGACCCGAACCGCGCGACGCTGCGCCCGCGCCTGGTGTGGGTGAACCTCGCCCTCACGCTCGTGGTGATGGTGCTGCTCGTCCTCGACCTGTTCCCGCTCGCCTACGTGTTCATGGTCGGCGCGGCACTCGCGCTCGTCATCAACTTCCCGAAGCTCAAGCAGCAGGCCGATGAGATCGTCGCCCACGCGCCGTCGATCGTCGGGGTCGTCTCGATGGTGCTCGCCGCGGGCGTGCTCGTGGGTGTGTTGAACGGCACCGGGATGGTGGCGGCGATGGCCTCGTGGGTCACCGAGGTGATCCCGTCGCAGCTCGGACCGCACCTCGCGGTGATCACGGGCGTCCTGTCGATCCCGTTCACGTTCTTCATGTCGAACGACGCCTTCTACTTCGGCATCCTCCCGATCCTCGCCGAGAGCGCCGCGACCTACGGCATCGAGCCGGTCGAGATGGCGCGCGCATCCATCACGGGGCAGCCGGTCCATCTGCAGAGCCCGCTCGTTCCCGCGATCCTGCTGCTGGTGTCGCTCGCGAACGTCAACCTCGGCGACCACCACAAGATGGTGCTGTGGCGCGCGTCGATCGTCTCGCTCGTCATGCTCGCCGTCGCCGTGCTCGTCGGAGTGGTGCCCTTCGCGGCGTGAGGGCGCTCAGCTCTCCTGCGGGTAGCGCACGCCGATCTGAGCGCGGATGTCGTCGAGGACACCCATGATCGCGACGGTCTCGGCGATCGGCAGGATGTCGCCGTCGGTCCGCCCGGCGGCGATGAGCGCCTCGGCCTCGAGCGCCTGGAACTGCATGCCGCGGCCCTGGATCTCGGACCGGTACTCCTCGAGGACGGCGCCGTCATGCGAGAGGACCCGGAAGTCGGTGGCGGCGTACCAGACGCCCGAGATCTCGATGCGGGCCTCGGTTCCGACGATGTGGGCCGTGTTGGGCCCCGCGCCGCGCGAGGACGACACCGTGGTCGAAATCGCGCCCGAGGGATGCGTCATGACCGTGGCGACCTCGGCATCGGCGCCGGTCTCCATCAGCCGGGCCACCGCGCGGGTCTGCGTCGGCAGTCCCAGCAGGTCGCACACGAACGACACCGGGTAGATGCCGAGGTCGAGCAGCGCCCCGCCGCCGAGCGACAGGTCGTTGAGCCGGTGGGCGGGATCGTCCGAGATCCGCTGCGTGTGGTCGGCGAACACCGTGCGGATCTCTCCCAGGGTCCCGGCGGCCACGATCTCGCGCAGCCGCACCATGTGCGGGAGGTACCGGGTCCACATCGCCTCCATGACGAGGACGCCCGCGTCGGCCGCGAGGTCGCGCAGCGCGACGGCCTCGTCGCGGTTGAGCGTGAACGGCTTCTCGACCAGGACATGCTTGCCGTGCTGGATCGCCAGCGCGGCGGCATCGCGGTGCCCGGGGTGGGGCGTGGCGATGTAGATGATGTCGACCTCGGGATCGGTCGCGAGCTGCTCGTACGAGGCGTGGGCATGAGGGATGCCGTACTCGGCTGCGAAGCGGTCGGCGGAATCCTGCGTCCGCGAACCGACCGCCACGACCTCGCGGCCCGCCGTCTGCAGGTCGCGGGTGAATGCGTGGGCGATCCCGCCGGTCGCCAGGATGCCCCACCGCAGGCCGGCGTGCGAGGCGCCGGACGTCATCTGATTCGTCATACCGCGAGCCTAGCCAGGGGTGCGACCACGCGCGCGGCGTAGGCTCGCAGGGTGGACACCGCCGCCGTCGAACGCTTCCGCGAGCTGCTGCGGATTCCGACCGTCTCGCACACCGACCCGGCTGCGTCCGACGCGGCCCCGTTCGCCCGCTTCCGCGACACGCTCCGCCGGCTCTACCCGCTCCTTCATGCCGAGCTCGAGGGCGAGCTCGTGGGCGAGCACGCCATGCTCTACCGCTGGCGCGGCCACGCGCCCGATGCACCGCTCGTGCTCATGGCGCACTACGACGTCGTCCCCGTCGTGCCCGACGAATGGACGCATCCGCCCTTCGATGCCGTCCTGACCGGCGAGGGGGAGGAGGCGACGATCCACGCGCGTGGAGCGATCGACGACAAGGGGTCGCTCGTCGCGATCCTCGAAGCCGTCGAGGCCCTCGTCGGCGAAGGGTGGCGGCCGGCCCGCGACGTGTACCTCGCGTTCGGTCACGACGAGGAGGTCGCCGGGCTCGGCGCCCCCGCGATCGTCGACCTTCTGCGCGAGCGAGGCGTCCGGCCGGCCCTCGTGCTCGACGAGGGCGGGGCGGTCGTCTCGGGCGCTGTGCCGGGCGTTGACAGTGAGACCGCGATGATCGGCGTCGCCGAGCGCGGGGTGATGACCCTGGGCCTCACGGCCCGAGAAGCGGGAGGCCACGCATCCACGCCGCCGCCTCTTCCCGCCACTGCGAGACTCGCGCGCGCGATCGACCGGCTGCATCGGCATCCCGCTCCGGTGCGGCTCGTGCCGCCCGTTCGGGCGATGTTCCGCACCCTCGCACCGTTCGCCCGTGAGCCCTTCCGCTCCGTCTTCCTGAACCTCGCGGTCACCGGCGGGCTGCTCGCGCGGGTGCTGCCCCGCTTCGGCGCCGAGACGAACGCGCTCGTGCGGACGACCGCCGTCGTGACGGAGCTCAGCGGCGCGGACGGCGAGAACGTCCTCGCGACGACGGCTCGCGCGGCGGTCAACATCCGTCTGCTCACGGGCGATTCCGTCACCGAGGCGACCGAGCGAGCACGCCGAGCGATAGCCGACCCGCTGATCGAGATCGACGTCCGCCACGGCTCGGATCCCTCACCCGTGTCGCCCTGGCGCGGTGAGGGGTGGCGCCGGATCGCGACGGCAGTCGGCTCGGCTCTCGGTACCGATGTCGTCCCGACGCCGTACCTGCAGCTCGGTGCGAGCGACAGCAGATGGTTCATAGCGATCTGCGAGAACGTCTACCGCTTCGCGCCCTTCCGGCTCACCGCATCCGAGCGCGAAGCCCTCCACGCGCACGACGAGCGCATCAGGGTCGACGTGTGGCTGCGGGGGATCGGCTTCTACCGCGACCTGCTGCGTCTCAGCTGATCCGCGTCCGCCGCGGCGGGGTATCGGACACGCCCGTGAGGAACGCCACGATGTCGTCGGCGCTCGCCGAGATCTCGGGACCGCGTCCGAACGTCCAGCCCGCATCGGTCGCGCGGACGGTGTGCCCCGCGATCGCCGCGCGTCGCGCGAACGGCGCTCTCGCCCCGGCCGCGAGCGCGACCGCGCCGGCGATGTCGAAGGGGAGCGGCGGTCGGTCGCCCGGCAAGCCGAGGTAGGCGCGGGTGACCGCGGTCAGTTCGCGGATGCTGCGCCGTCGCCCCTGCGCGATCTCGTCGGCGACCTCACCGAGGGCCGCGCCGCCGCCGATGTCGCGCGACAGCCCCGCCTCGTCGAGGAAGGCGCGTCGGCGGTCGCTGGAGGCGGCGTCGAACACCGGAGCGGCGAGAGCGAGGAGCGCGGCGATCTGAGCGCGCCGGTCGGGCGTTGTCACGTCGTCCGGGGAACGGTGACTCAGGGGCAGGAAGCGCGCCACGTCGGACATGCGGTCAGCATACGGCGACGGCGAGGGTTCGGCCTCGCGAGTCGACGGTGTGACGACGGGGACCGCCGTCACACGCGCGCGGCTCCTCCCGTGTGACTGTCACATTCCCCCGGCGCGTGTTTTCGAAACTTGCCGGTGCATAATGGGCTCGAGCCGATGTGAACGTGCGCATCGGGCCGGAGGAAGCATGAGCGAAGACGCTGCGGGCCGTCGCCCGAGCATTCGCGATGTCGCGCGGCTGGCCGGCGTATCGCACCAGACGGTGTCGCGCGTCCTGAACAACCATCCGAGCATCCGCCCCGAGACCAAGGAGCGCGTGCTCGCCGTGATGGCCGAGCTCGACTACAGCCCCAATCGTGCCGCCCGCGCACTCGTGACGAGCAGGTCGCACACCATCGGCGTGCTGACCTCGTCCGCGACGCAGTACGGCCCCGCATCCTCCATCGCGGCCATCGAGTCGGCTGCGCGCGAGCGCGGTTACTGGGTCTCGACCGCCAACGTCGACGCCCGGGATCCGAGTTCGATCCAGGCGGGGCTCGCCCACCTGGTGGCGCAGGCGGTCGAGGGGCTCGTCGTGATCGCGCCGCAAGTGCGCGTGTTCCGTGCTCTCGCCGCCCAGCCGATCGGCATTCCGTACGTGACCCTGCAGTCGACCGAGGTGGACCCGGGCCACGCGCTGTCGGTCGACCAGATCGCCGGCGCCCGGCTGGCCACGCGCCATCTCATCGAGCTCGGCCACCGGTCGATCTACCACATCGCCGGCCCGCAGGACTGGATCGAGGCCGAGGCGCGGATGCGCGGATTCCTCGAGGAGATGAGCGACTCGGACATCCCGACGACGGCGCCCGTGCTGGGGGACTGGACTGCGGAGTTCGGGTACTACGCCGGTCGTGAGCTGCTGCGCGTCCGGGACTTCACCGCGATCTTCTCGTCGAACGACCAGATGGCGCTCGGGCTTCTGCACGCGATTCGCGATGAGGGGCTGGACTGCCCCCGCGACATCAGCATCATCGGATTCGACGACATTCCCGAGGCGGCGCACTTCTGGCCGCCGCTGTCGACCGTGCGCCAGGACTTCGCCGAGCTGGGGCGTCGCTGCGTGGATCTGCTGCTCGGCCAGGGATCGGGCGAGGTGGACCCGGCCGTGCTCGTGCCCGAGCTGGTCGTGCGGTCCTCGACCGGCGCGCGCCGCTGAGCCGTCGTTATCGATCCGAGACACGCCGGGAGTTGACACCCCCGTTCCGACCGTGGCTATAGTGTCGCAATGTGAACGGTCACATTGATCGTCACACGATCGAGGCCCGCCGACGGTGGCGGGCGAAGGAGCACTCGAGTGGCACGCAACGCAGCGATCAGCAGCGAGTATGTCGACGGCGTCAAGGTCGAAGTCGCGGTGGCGCGGGTTCGGGCCGAGGTGGCGTCGTTGCACGCCGAGCTGGTGCGTTACGGGCTGGTCGTGTGGACCGGCGGCAACGTGTCGGGGCGGGTTCCGGGGGCTGATCTGTTCGTGATCAAGCCGTCGGGGGTGTCGTATGACGAGTTGGCGCCGGAGAACATGATCGTGTGCGATCTGGACGGCAATGTGGTGCCGGGGACGCCGGGCAGTGATCGGTCGCCGTCGAGTGACACGGCCGCTCATGCGTATGTGTATCGGAACATGCCCGAGGTGGGTGGTGTGGTGCACACGCATTCGACGTATGCGGTGGCGTGGGCGGCGCGGGGTGAGGAGATCCCGTGTGTGATCACGGCGATGGCCGATGAGTTCGGGGGTCCGATTCCGGTGGGGCCGTTCGCGATCATCGGTGATGACTCGATCGGTCGGGGGATCGTGCAGACGCTTCGGGGGCATCGTTCTCGGGCGGTGCTGATGCAGAACCATGGGCCGTTCACGATCGGGTCGAGTGCGAAGGATGCGGTCAAGGCTGCGGTGATGGTGGAGGACGTGGCTCGCACGGTCCACATCGCCCGGCAGGCGGGGGAGCTGCTCCCGATCCCGCAGGACGCGATCGATGCGTTGTACGACCGGTATCAGAACGTTTACGGACAGACCACCGACGACCGCCGGTAGCCCCGCACCGGGGCGCGGTCACCATTTCCCGCAAGACAGTGAAGTCACTGGAAAGGACACACAGTGAACAAGAAGTTCCTGTTCGCAGCAGCGACGCTCGCCGTCGGCGCTCTGGCGCTCTCGGCCTGCTCCAACAGCGGCGGCGGCGCCGGCGGCGGTGAGGGCGGCGGCGACGGCGGCCTCATCGGCGTCGCGATGCCCACCAAGAGCTCGGAGCGCTGGATCCAGGACGGCGACGCCGTCAAGAAGGCACTGGAGGACCAGGGCTACCAGGTCGACCTCCAGTACGCCGAGGACGACATCCCCACCCAGGTCTCGCAGATCGAGAACATGATCACCAAGGGCGCCGAGGCGCTCATCGTGGCCTCGATCGACGGCACGACGCTGACCGAGGCGCTGCAGAACGCCGCGGACGCCGACATCCCCGTCATCGCCTACGACCGACTCATCAAGGGCACCGAGAACGTCGACTACTACGCCACGTTCGACAACGCGCTCGTCGGCCGTCAGCAGGCATGGACCGTCCTGAACGGACTCGGTCTGACCGACCTCGAGGGCAACCCGCTCGACGGCGCCCCCGCGGGCCCCTTCAACATCGAGTTGTTCGCCGGCTCGCTCGACGACAACAACGCGTTCTTCTTCTGGGACGGCGCGATGGAGGTCCTCGAGCCCCTCATCGACGACGGCACGCTCGTGGTGAAGTCGGGCCAGACCGACATCGAGCAGGCCGCGACGCTGCGCTGGGACGGCGAGACCGCTCAGAGCCGCATGGAGGACATCCTCACGGCCAACTACTCCGACGGCACGCAGGTCGACGCGGTCCTCTCGCCCTACGACGGCATCTCGCGCGGCATCATCTCCGCGCTCGAGGGCGCGGGATACTCGCTCGGCGCCGAGTGGCCCATCATCTCGGGCCAGGACGCCGAGGTCGACTCGGTCAAGGCGATCCTCGCCGGTGAGCAGTACGCCACCATCTTCAAGGACACCCGCGAGCTCGCCAAGGTCGCTGCCGACATGGCCGCCGCTGCCCTGAAGGGCGAGGAGCCCGAGGTCAACGACACCGAGACGTACGACAACGACGTCAAGGTGGTCCCCTCGTTCCTGCTGGCCCCGGTCCCCGTCGTGAAGGACAACGTCGAGTCCGCTCTCGTCGAGACCGGTTACTGGACCGCCGAAGAGCTCGGTCTCTGAGCCGCGGCATCCGCCCATCCTCGGAACGGCGGCGGGAGCTTCCCTGCTCCCGCCGCCGCACCCGAGAAACCATCCACCCCACAAGGAAGTCGGAGACGTGAGCGAAACCATCCTCGAGATGCGCGGGATCACCAAGACCTTCCCCGGCGTCAAGGCGCTCTCGAATGTCAATCTCGCCGTCCAGCGCGGCGAGATCCATGCGATCTGCGGTGAGAACGGCGCGGGGAAGTCGACCCTCATGAAGGTGCTGTCGGGGGTCTACCCGCACGGCACCTACGACGGCGAGATCGTCTACGCGGGCGACACCGTCGAGTTCAAGAATCTGCGCGACAGCGAGGCGCGCGGCATCGTCATCATCCACCAGGAGCTGGCGCTCAGCCCGTACCTCTCGATCGCCGAGAACATCTTCCTCAACAACGAACGGAAGGGCGTCGGCGGCCTCATCGACTGGAACAAGACCAACTTCGCCGCCGCCGAGCTGCTGCGTCGCGTCGGGCTCAAGGAGAACCCGACGACGAAGGTCAACCAGATCGGTGTCGGCAAGCAGCAGCTGGTCGAGATCGCGAAGGCCCTGTCGAAGGAGGTCAAGCTCCTCATCCTCGACGAGCCGACCGCCGCGCTCAACGACGAGGACTCCGACCACCTGCTCGACCTGATCCTGAGCCTGCGCGAGCAGGGCATCACGTCGATCATCATCAGCCACAAGCTGAACGAGATCAAGAAGGTCGCCGACACCGTCACCGTCATCCGCGACGGCAAGACCATCGAGACGATCTCGAAGAACGACGTCACCGAGGACCGCATCATCAAAGACATGGTGGGCCGCGACCTCGAGCACCGCTACCCCGACCACGAGCCTCAGATCGGCGACGAGCTGCTGCGGGTCGAGAACTGGACCGCGCACCACCCGCAGGACCCGACCCGCGTCGTCGTCGACGACGTGTCGGTGACCGTCCGTGCGGGCGAGATCGTCGGCATCGCCGGGCTCATGGGCGCCGGGCGCACCGAGTTCGCGATGAGCCTGTTCGGTCACAGCTACGGCACCCGCATCTCGGGCAAGGTGTTCATGCGCGGCAAGGAGATCCGCACGCGCACCGTCTCCGAGGCCATCGCCAACGGGCTCGCGTACGCCACCGAGGATCGCAAGACGTACGGCCTGAACCTCATCGAGGACATCAAGCGCAACATCTCGATGGCGTCGCTGAAGAAGCTCGAGAAGGCCGGTCTGGTCGACGACAACGAGGAGTTCTCGGTCGCCAACCAGTACCGCAAGAGCATGAACATCAAGGCGCCGACCGTCCTGGCCAAGACCGGCAAGCTCTCCGGCGGCAACCAGCAGAAGGTCGTGCTGTCGAAGTGGATCTACTCCGATCCCGAGGTGCTCATTCTCGACGAGCCCACCCGCGGCATCGACGTGGGGGCGAAGTACGAGATCTACACGATCATCAACAAGCTCGCCGCAGCGGGGAAGGGGATCATCGTGATCTCGTCCGAGCTGCCCGAGCTGCTCGGCATCTCCGACCGCGTGTACGCCCTCTCCGAGGGGCGCATCACCGGTGAGCTGCCCATCGCCGACGCGACCCCCGAGTCGGTCCTCAAACTCATGACCATGGAGAAGCCCCGCTGAGCGGGGCCGCAGGAGATCCTCGAATGTCTCAGAACCTGAACGCTCCCGAGACCGCCGCCGGCGGCGGGATCAACCCGAACGAGAACCGCTTCACGCGGTGGCTCGGACACATCCTCGCCGACCTCGGCAAGAACGGCATCTTCATCGCGCTGATCGCGGTGGTCGCCCTCTTCGCCATCCTCACCAACGGCATCCTGCTGCGCCCGCAGAACCTGTCGAACCTGGTGGTGCAGAACGGCTACATCCTGGTGCTGGCCATCGGCATGGTGATGATCATCATCGCCGGCCACATCGACCTCTCCGTCGGATCCGTCGCCGCGTTCATCGGTGCCGTCTCCGGTGTGTTCGCGGTCAAGATGGGCATGCCGTGGTGGCTCGCCATCGTCCTGTCGCTCCTGATCGGCGCGCTCGTGGGGGCCTGGCAGGGCTTCTGGGTCGCCTACGTCGGCATACCCGCGTTCATCGTGACATTGGCGGGCATGCTCATCTTCCGAGGTCTCGCACTCGTCGTGCTGGGCAACGCGAACATCGGTTCGTTCCCCACCGAGTACCGAGCGCTCGGCAACGGCTTCCTGGCGGGCATCTTCGGTGAATCCGATCCCGACCTGTTCACTCTGGTCATCGGCGCGCTCGGTATCGTCGCACTGATCGTGCAGCAGTGGCGCACCCGCGCCGGACGCCAGAAGTACTCGCAGGACGTCGAGCCGCTGGTCTGGTTCGTCGCGAAGCTCGCCCTCATCGCCGTCGTCATCGGATGGTTCACGTGGGCGCTCGCCTCATACAAGGGCATCCCCGTCACCCTGATCGTGCTCGCGGTGCTGGTGCTGGTGTACGGCATCGTCATGAACCGCACGGTGTTCGGCCGCCACATCTACGCGATCGGCGGCAACCGTCACGCGGCCGAGCTCTCGGGCATCAAGACGCGCCGCGCGGACTTCTGGCTGTTCGTCAACATGGGCGTGCTCGCCGCTCTCGCCGGACTCATCTTCACCGCGCGACTGAACCTCGCCGGCCCCAAGGCCGGTGACGGCTTCGAACTCGAGGCGATCTCGGCGGCCTTCATCGGCGGCGCGGCGGTGCAGGGTGGCGTCGGCACCATCGGCGGTGCGATCATCGGTGGCCTCATCATCGGTGTGCTCAACAACGGCATGTCGATCATGGGCATCGGCATCGAGTGGCAGCAGGCCGTAAAGGGTCTGGTGCTGCTGCTCGCGGTCGCCTTCGACGTCTACAACAAGCGGCGCTCGGGCAACTGATCCCGGCGCGCACACGAAGCGGCGCCCGCGCCGGCATCCTTCCGAGGATCGCCGGTGCGGGCGCCGCTTCGTGTGCTCCGGAGCCACCGCCGGGCCGTCAGGCGGTCAGGGCACGAGGGTGATCTTGCCCGGCGTGTGGGCCGCGACGAGACGGTGGGCCTCGGCGGCTTCGGCGAGGGGCAGCTCGGGCCCCAGCTCGACGCGGAAGGCGCCGGCGGCGAGCAGCGCCGCCACCACCGGGATCGCCTCGGCCCGCCAGGCCACCTGCTGCTCGGTGAGCGGCTCGGGGCTTCCGCCGGAGAACGCGCGGATGCCGAGCCCCGCGGCATCCGCTCCGCGCACGATCGTCGCGATGCGGGAGCGATCGGCGACGAGCTCGAGCGAGACCTCGAGCGCCTCGTCGGTGCCGGCGCAGTCGAGCGCCACGGTCACGCCCTGCGGCGCGGCCGCCCGGACGCGGTCGGCGAGTCCGTCGCCGTACCCGACGGGCGTCGCGCCGAGCTCGCGGACGCGGTCCGCGCGGGCATCGCTCGCCGTGGCGACGACGGACGCTCCGCGGAGCCGGGCGAACTGGATGGCGGCCTGACCGACCGACCCGCTGCCGCCGTGGATCAGCAGGGTGTCGGCCGGGCCGACGTCGAGGGACCGCAGCGCCTGGTACGCCGTCGCCACCGGGATGCCGAGCGCCGCGCCGACGGCGGGGGAGACGCCGGCGGGGAGAGGCGTGAGCTTGTCGGGCGTGACGACGATGTCGGTCGCGTAGACGCCGCTCGCCCCGAACACCACGACGTCGTCGCCGACGCGGAAACCGTCGACATCGGCGCCGACCTCGGTGACGACGCCGGCGCCGTCGTTGCCGACGCGCCGTGGCTTCGAGATCGCGGCGGAGGGCCGCAGACCCGCCCGGAGCTTGTGATCGATCGGGTTGACCCCGGCCGCGGTCACGCGCACCCGCACCTGACCGGGGCCCGGCGCGGGCGCCTCGATCTCGCTGAGGGTGAGGACCTCGGGTCCGCCGAACTCGGAATACGTCACTGCGTGGGCCATGGGGCCACGCTACCGACTGATCAGCCCGTGCCGGCGAGCGTCTTGGTGATCCGCTGGATCGATACCGGCTCGGCGGTGCCCAGGCGCTGGGCGAACAGGCTCACACGGTACTCCTCGAGCAGCCATCGGGCATGCCGGAGGTTCGCGGGAGCGTCGTCGGCCGGCGGGATCGTCCCGCCCGCCTCGGCGAAGAGCGCCGCGGCGCGCTCGAACTCCGTGAGGCGCTGCCGGTCGCGTCCGGGATTGTCGCTCAGGGTCGACACGCGATCGAGGGCGCCCTGGAGGTAGCGGGGCAGGTGCGCGAGACGGGCGGTTCCCGTCCGCGAGAGGAACCCGGGGAACACCAGCCCGGCGAGCTGCTGCTTCACATCGCCGAGAGCGGCGAGCAGGACCATCGAGTTCTCCTTGCGGATCGCCCGCTCGACGTCGCGCTGAAGGGTGAGGATGCGTGCGCTGAGCGAGACGGTCTGGAACAGCTCGTCGACGACAGCCGCCGAGAAGGCGTCGCGCACCGCCTGGAACTGCGCCGGCGTGCGGACGGATGCCGCGGTGCGGTCGATGACGGCTTCCGCCACGGCGACGCGCGCGTCTTCGATGAGCGCCTTGGCCGACGGGTACGGGGATGCCGCGAGCGCGAGCTTCTCGGGCGCCGTGAGGTGATCGAGGACATAGGTCGCCGGAGACGGGACGGACAGCAGGACGAGCCGCCGGACGCCCGCGCGGGTCAGGCGGCGGGCCCGCTCCGGGGTCGCCTCGATGCGCAGGGCGACGGAGGCTCCCTCGTCGACGAGGGCGGGGTACCCGCGCACGACGCCGCCGGCGACCCTCGTGTCGACGAGCTCGGGAAGGTCGCCGAAAGTCCAGTCGGTCAGGCCGGTCTGCTCGGCGATGCCCGACCGCTGGTCGCCCGCCGGCCCCACGGCCGTCGCCCCGGCGGGAGATCCTGCGGCGGGTGACGCTGCGGCGGGCTGGGCTCCGGGACGCGGGGCGGCCTTCGCGAGCGAACGCGCGACAGAGGCGCGGCTGCGGTTGGCGAGCCGTTGCTGCAGCTCGGCGAGGTCGCGCGACGAGCCGAGCGGGCGCCCGCGCTCGTCGACAGCGCGGAACGACATCGACAGGTGGGCGGGCACGCGCTCGAGGTCGAAGTCGGCCGCCGTCACGGGCTGGTTCGCGACGCGCTGGATGCGAGCGGCGAGCGCGTCGCGCAGGGTGCGTGCGGGAAGGCCGTCGTGTGACTCGGGACCATCGCCGGCCAGCTCCTCGGCGAACCGCGATGCCCAGTCGGCGGCGGGGACGACATGCCGACGGATCGCCTTGGGGAGTGCGCGCAGGAGCCCCGCGATCAGCTCGTCGCGCAGCCCCGGCACCTGCCAGTCGAAGCCGTCGGGGCGGAGGGAGGCGAGCAGCGCGAGCGGCACAACGACGCTGACGCCGTCATCGGGGGCGCCCGGTTCGAAGCGGTAGGCGAGCGACAGCACCTGATCGCCTTGTCGCCAGCGCGCGGGGAAGGCGCGTTCGTCGCTGCCCGCGGCATCCCCGGCCAGGTCGCCCTCGGTCATGTCGAGCAGGCGCGGCGTGCGTGCTGCGGCATCGCGCCACCACGCCTCGAACGACCGCACGTCGAACACGTCGCGCGGGATGCGGGCGTCGTAGAAGGCGAAGACCGCCTCGTCGCCGACGAGGATGTCGCGGCGCCGCTCGCGCTCCTCGATCTTCTCGAGGCGTCGCCGCAGTTCGAGGTTGCGTCGCTCGAACGCGGTCAGGCGCTTGTCGAGGTGCGCGGAGTTCCAGTCGCCCTCGACGAGCGCGTGGCGCAGGAACAGTTCGCGTGCGAGCTCGCGGTCGCGTCCGGCGAGCTGCACGCGGCGGCGTGGGACGATCTCGACACCGAAGAGGGTGACCTTCTCGGCGGCGACGGCGGCCCCGGCATCCTTCGACCAGTGCGGGTCGCTCATCGACCGGTGGGCGAGATCTCCGGCGAGCTCCTCGGCCCAGGCGGGATCGATCGCGGCCACCGTGCGCGCATACAGTCGCGACGTCTCGACGAGCTCGGCGGCCATCACCGCGTCGGGCGAGGCCTTGCGCAAGCCCGACCCGGGGAAGATCGCGAACTTCGCGCCGCGCGCGCCGCGGTACTCGGCGCGCGGACGCGTCGGCTTGCCCCCGCCGCTTCGGCCGGTCGCGGCGCGGGCGGTCGCGGTGCTCCGGGTGTCGAGCACACCGATCTGCGAGAGGAGACCGGCGAGGATCGCCCGGTGGACGCGGTCGGGATGCGCCGCGCCCGTTCCGTCCGAGGAGGGCTCGTCGCGTCCGCGCTTTCCGCGGTCGCGATCGCCGCGGGCGAGCGTGCTGAGCTGGCGGTGGACGTCGAACCACTCCCGGACGCGTACGTAGTTCAGGTGCTCCGCCCGGCAGGTGCGGCGGAACGCGCTGGAGCCGAGCTCGCGCTGCTGATCCTGGAGGTGGTTCCACAGGTTCAGCAGCGTCAGGAAGTCGCTCGTCGGGTCGGTGAACCGCGCGTGCAGCCGGTCGGCTTCCTCGCGTCGCTCCTCCGGGCGCTCGCGGACATCCTGGATCGACATGCCCGCCACGATCGCGAGGACGTCGCGGGTCACGCCGAGGGCGCGCGCCTCGACCAGCATGCGCGCGAATCGCGGATCGATCGGCAGACGCGAGATCTCGCGGCCGGTGTCCGTCAGCCGCCAGGCGCCCTTCTCATCGCGGCGCACCGCCCGCAGTTCCACGAGCAGATCGAAGGCGGCCTTCACGCCGCGGGAGTCCGGCGGGGTCAGGAACGGGAAGTCCGCGATGTCGCCGAATCCGAGCGCGAGCATCTGAAGGACCACCGACGCGAGGGAGGTGCGGAGGATCTCCGGCTCGGTGAACTCCGGACGCGAGGTGAAGTCATCCTCGGCGTAGAGCCGGATGGCGATA
This sequence comes from Microbacterium sp. Ru50, assembly GCF_002920555.1. NCBI lineage: Bacteria > Bacillati > Actinomycetota > Actinomycetes > Micrococcales > Microbacteriaceae > Microbacterium > Microbacterium sp. Ru50. Next base: position 20,555 of record NZ_PQSV01000001.1, read on the forward strand.
CCCGCCGACGTTCGGCCGGCTCGACCGGCGCGCTGCTGCGCCGATGCCTGCGACACGGCCTCGATCGGCAACCGCTGGATCTTCGACCGGTTGCTGTAGCGCGAGATGCGTGCCGTGCCCGCGTCGACGACATAGCGGATGCCGGGAACGGTCAGGCTCGTCTCGGCGACGTTGGTGGCGAGGATGACCCGGCGCCGCACCCCCGCCACCCGCGAGGGCTCGAAGACGCGGTGCTGCTCCGCGGCGGAGAGCCGCCCGTAGAGCGGCAGCACCTCGGTCGGGCGGGCATCCTTCGCATATGCCGAGCGCACGGCGTCCATCGCGTCGCGGATCTCGGCTTCGCCGGGGAGGAAGACGAGCACGTCGCCGTCGGCTTCGCGGTCGAGCTCGCGCAGAGCCGCGACGAGCCCGTCGACGTCGTCCGTGGCCGTCTCGTCATCGCCGGAGTCGTCGTGCGGCCGGTACCGCACCTCGACAGGGTACGTGCGACCCGAGACCTCGACGATCGGCGCGGGGGCGCCCTGGGCGTCGGCGAAGTGCGCGGCGAAGCTCTCGGGGTCGATCGTCGCCGAGGTGACGATGACCTTCAGGTCGGGGCGGCGGGGGAGGATGCGGCGCAGGTAGCCGAGGAGGAAGTCGATGTTGAGCGAGCGCTCGTGCGCCTCGTCGATGATGATCGTGTCGTACCGGCGCAGCATCCGGTCGCGGTGGATCTCGTTCAGCAGGATGCCGTCGGTGACCAGCGCGACCTGAGTCTCGGCCGAGACCTGGTCGGTGAAGCGGACCTTGTAGCCGACGGCCCCGCCGAGCGGGACCTCCATCTCGGCGGCGATGCGCTCGGCGACCGTGCGCGCGGCGATCCGGCGCGGCTGCGTGTGCGCGATGCTCGTGCGCCCGAGCTCGAGGCAGATCTTCGGCAGCTGCGTCGTCTTGCCCGAGCCGGTGGCACCCGCGACGATCACGACCTGATGATCGCGGATGGCGCGCGCGATCTCGTCCCGTGCCGCGCTGACGGGCAGCTCGGGCGGGAAGGAGATCACAGGGGCGGGCGTGGACACAGCCCTCCATCGTACGGCGCTGCGGCGCGTTTCAGGCTTGTTCGTCGCGGATCTCGTCGAGGAGCGGCAGGTCGGCGGCGGTCACGAGGCGTGAGAGAACGGCGTGCTCGACCAGACGCGCGCGGCGATTGGTGGCGAGCTTGCCCACGCCGCCGCGGAGGCCGCGCACGCCCTCGCGGTCGAGCTTGTCGCAGACGTTGTCGAGCTTGCGGTTGAACGTCGTCAGCGGCCAGCCCAGTCGCTCCGCCGCGGCTGCCGACGTGGGCACCTGGCTCGAGCCCACCATGCCGCCGCGCAGGATCGGCTCGCACATGGCCAGGAGCAGCAGTCGCTGGCTGGAGGTCAGCGCGACCGCACCGACGGTCGTCGTGCCGACATGCTCGTCCGCGGTGCGGGGGAAGCTGTCTCGGACGGTGAAGCGCGACCCGTCGGTGTGCACCGTCAGCTCGTACGTGTAGGCGCCCGCCGTGAACATCACCACGAGAGCGGGGAACACCAGCGGAACGCGAGCGCCGGGGCCCAGCACCGCCTGGTAGGCACCGTCGGGCGTGGCGAGACTCACCGAGATCGACTGGCCGATGTTCGACAGCCACCACAGACCGTGCTCGGCGTCGATCGCGAGCAGCCGTCGGTGCAGGTACGGGTTCGTGTCGATGACGAGGTCGGCGTCTCGCCCGATCGCGTAGGTGGTTCCCGCGACGGGGCGGAACCACTCGCCGCAGAACTCGATTGCAACGCTCTCGGCAATCTCGCCCGCGGCGGCGCCCACCTCCTCGCGGTCGTGCTCGTCGGTGTCGTTGTCGATGGCTGTCATGCTCCTCCTCCGATCATCATCACGACGGCTGTCGCGGCGGCGCCGAGGACGATCGCCCCGATCCCGATGACCGCGATGACCGTTGCCGTGCCACGACGTCGCGACGCGGTCGTCGGCGCGGTCTGTCGAACCGGCGCCTCCACGCGGACCCGGGACACCTCGGCGAGCCGGGGCGTCGCCCGGACCCGGTAGCGCTCGCCGTCGTCGTCCGGTCCCATCGCCAGACGTTCGGTGTCGACGCGGCCGCGGACGAGGTCGTCGCGCCGCTCACGGCGCACGAACGCCGTCGGCTCGCTGTCGGGATCTGCCGCGGGCGCCTCGTCGCGTGCAGGGACATCGGTCGCGGCGGGGATCGACCGGGACACCAGACGCGTCCGGTCGTCGTCCGGTCCGGTGTTCCGGACGGACAGCACGGTTCGATCGTCGTCGGAGACGGACGTGCGAGCCGAGAGGACGGTGCGCTCGTCGGAATCCTGGTCGACCGGACCGTCGTCCCCGGGGCTGCGGCGGCGATGGGCGATGACGGTGCGGTCGACACCATCGGGCTCGGGGGCGACATCGTCGCCGGCCCGGCGCCGGCCGGCCAGCACGGTGTGGTCGTCCGTTGGGGCATGCCGGGTCGACAACACGGTGTGGTCGTCACCGTCGGAGGCGTCAGCGCTCGGCTCCCGAGCGTCGAGGTGCGTGATCGGGAGGTGCCGGTCCGCCTCGATGCGCTGCAGCGCCAGACCGAACTCGGCGGCGGTCGGACCGCCGCCCGCCTCTCCCGCCCCGAGAGTCGTGAGCACGAGCGTCTCCAACTCGGCAGGCACCGAATCGGCGCCCTCGAGGGGTGAGGCCGTCTCGGCGATGGGCCGTCCCGTCAGCAGCTCGGTCGCCGCGACGGCCAGGCCGTGCACATCCGCGGCCCGCGCCGCCGGGGTCGCGTTGCGCTCGCCGCGGCGGAGCAGGGCATCGGTGTCGAAGCCGATCAGCGCCGGCCACCCGTAGTCCGTCGTCAGGACGTTCTCGATGCGGATCCGCCCGTGGGCGAGCCCGTGCCGGTGCGCGGTCTCGACGGCGCCGCACAGGCGGACCAGCAGTCGGAGCGCCTCGGGCACGCTCATCGGGCGGCGCGACGCCGTCTCGGCCAGGTCGGCGCGCGAGCAGTACTCCATCACGAGGTACGGGCGACCGTCGTCGGTGGTGCCGGCGGAGTGGATCGTCGCGACGCTGGGATGAGCGGACAGGGCGACGAGTCGAGCGGAGGCCGCCGTGAAGACCGAGCGCTCATCATCGTCGAGCGGGTCACGGAGGACCTTCACCGCCGCGGGGTTCCGGCCCGCAGCATCCCGGTACAGGTGCACGTCGGCGCGATCGCTCGACGCCAGGATCCGCTCGGGCCGACGGCCGTCGATGTCGCCCGGAGCCGGCAGGGGCTGTCGCGACCGCCGGCGCAGCTCAGCCATGGTCCGCTCGGCGGCGTCGAGAGCGCGCCGTGGCGACCTCGACCGTCGCGGTGACCGATTCGCTGTTCATGATGCCTCCGGTCGTGTCCTCGAGGCGGGGACTGATGCCGCCCGCGACGACGTCCAGCACGATCGTGCTGATGTTGTCGCGGCCGCCGTGGGCCAGGGCCTGGGCGACGAGGGACTCCGCCGTCTGGGCGGGGGAGCCGCCCATCATCAGGCCGGCACGGAGCGCCTCGTCGGAGAGTTCCCCGGTCAGCCCGTCGGAGCACACGACGATGCGCTCACCGGTGACGATCGGGATGAGCCAGAAGTCGGCGCGGCTGCGCTCGCCGCCGATGGCGCGGGTGATGACGTTCCGGCCTTCGTACGTCGCCATCTGCTCGCGCGTGAGCTGACCGGCGTCGACCAGCTCCTGTGCCACCGAATGGTCGATCGTCAGCTGCTCCAGCCGCTCGGCGAGCAGTCGGTAGACCCGCGAGTCGCCGACGTTGACGATGAGCCAGCGCCGCACACCGCCCTGCTGAACGGCGACGACTCCCGACAGGGTGGAGCCGGCTCCGCGGGAGGTTCCGGCAGCGACGACGGCGACCGCCGAATGAGCGCGCTCGACGGCGTCCGCGACCTCCTCTGGCCGCAGGTCGTCGCGACCGACCAGCGGCCGGAAGACCTCGATGACCGCGGCCGAGGCACGGTCGCCCGCGTCGTGTCCGCCCATGCCGTCGGCCACGACGAACACGGGATACTCGGCCAGCAGCGCATCCTCGTTCACGGATCGACGGCGCCCGGTGTCGGTCCGGCTGCCGCTGGTCACGTGGACATCGATCGGAGGCGTCGCGGTGGTCATCAGGCCTCGGTGAGCTCGAGCTCGGCGTCTCCGAGGTGGAAGACCCCCGAAACGGGCGTCGGTCCCGAGGCCTCGACGTCGTCGGGGCCGACGAACACGCCGTTGGTGGAGGCCAGGTCGGTGATCGTCCAGCCCGAGCCGGTGTGCTGGAGCAGGGCGTGCGTCTTCGAGACCGTGCGGGTGACGTCGTCGATCGCGATCGCCTGCGCATCCGGCGCCTGATCGGGCGCGAGCGGGTTGCGTCCGAGCACGACGGCGGTGGCCGACAGCGCAACCGACGACCCGTTCGGCAGCCGGAGACTGGTCTGCGGACCGCGTCGTGCGGCGAGGACGGTGCGTTCGTCGACGTCCCCCTCGTCGGCCGCGAGAGCCGGAGCGGGAGCCGGCGAGGGTACCGCAGCGGCCGCCGGGGCGGGGGCGGACCACGACTGCGGAGTCGGATCGGCCGGTGCAGACTCGGCGGGCGGGGGCGGCGGGGCCCACGGGCTCGCGCTGATGGGCTCGGATGCCGCGGGCGCGGCCGGCGCGGCGGGCGGAGCGGGTACGCCGGGTGCAGGGCTCGGCGGCGCGAAGAGCGGCGGCGCGGGCACCGCGGCGGGTGCCGGTGTCGCGAGCGACGCGGCGACGGGCGATGTCGGCACCGCCGCACCCGCGGCCGGGGCCGCGGACGTACGGAACGGCCCGGGCTCGGCCGGTGCTTCACGGCCGAGCCACCGCGCCGAGCCCCAGCCGACGACGCTCGCCCACACCGGGAACAGCAGGGCGCCCAGCACGACGAACCCGGTGCCCAGTCCGAACCCGCGGCACAGGGCGCGCAGCATCCGAACGTGGATGACCAGGGCGAACGCGATGAAGGCGAGCCAGATGAGCGATGGCACGATCCCTGCGGCGGCGAGCGCGCCGGCCGCGCTGCCGGCGTCACCGCCGAAGCCCGCGTTGAGCGCGATCCCGGCGAAGATGCCGGCGACGACGCCGGAGATGATGGTCACGAGGACGGCGCCACCGGCGAGCACGGCTGCCCACCACCCGCGCATGCCGGCCAGGACGAAGAGCTCCCAGATGTTCAGCACCGGCACCCAGGCGCGCCACGGATCGATGCCCGTCTTGCGGAACACCGCGGTGAGTGCGAACGCCGTCCAGACGTAGATCCCGATGCCGACCACGACCTGGACGATCCCGAGGGCCGCGAAGGCGCCCGTGGGGCCGCCGTTCGAGCCGCCGAGCGCGATGACCGCCGTTGCGTGGTCGATCGTGAAGCCCTGTGCCTTCACCTGTTCTCCTGCCCTCGAGCGCGGAACCTTCCGCGCGTGCCGCGTGCCACCTTATCGATCCCGCCGTCCGCGCGGCAGCCGTTGCGCTCGGCCGACGCGACGCTCCCGTCGCACCAGCGAGCGGAGCGACACCCGCGCGCGGAGCCGGGCCCAGAAGCCCAGGCCCTCATCGAGCCGCGAACGTTCGGACTCGACGATCCGCCAGAAACGCTCCGCCTCGTCCTCGTCGGGCGGTGCGGCGTCGAACACCGACCGGTCGGCGAGCGTCGCCAGTTCGGTCGCCCCGACCGAACCGCCGTACGCGACCACGAGCTCCTGCCGTGTCAGCGAGCCGGGCCCGGGGAGCCCGTGGTCCACCGCGGAATCGACGAATTCCTGCCAGCCGCCGGTGAACCGCTCCACGGGGTCGGTGCTGGCGCGGCGGCCGCGGCGTCGCACGAGCTTGGCCAGCACGATGAGAGCGAAGGGCCCGACGAGCAGAAGCAGCACGAGGAGCGAGATCCCGCCGATGCGGAGAGCCGTCCACAGCGCGGTGAGGTCGCGCGACGTCGCCGTGTCGTCGCTGGGGCTGCGGCCGCCGTCGCTGGGATTCGCCTCGGCGGGCTGAACCGTCTCGGCCTGTTCCTGCCGCACATCGGTCGGGATCTTCGGATCCTGCCGCTGCTGCGTGTCGGGGGAGGGGAACACCGCGTGCTGCGGCGTGACGTCGACGGCGACCCAGTCGGGACCGAGACCGCGCACCTCGAGCCACGCGGAGATGTCTCCGGCCGTGCACAGCCCGTCGTCGCAGGTCGCGAGCGTATCGTCGGTCGACTGCAGCCGCATGCCCACGACGATCCGGGCGTCGAAGCCGAGCCGGTCGGCGATCATCATCGCGGCCACGGCGAACTGCTCGTCGTCGCCGATGGCCGCGACCAGTGCCGCGTCGTCCTCACCGCCGACCTCGTCCTCGCGAGCCAGAAGATCCCCGAAGAGCTGGTCGATGCGGTCGGTGGAGTGCCCGGCCCGGCTCGGCTGGAACGCGTAGTCGCCGAGATCGGTGATCCACGCCGGTGGTGCTGCCGTGTCGATCGTGAGGGCGTGGCTGAGGAATCCGCGTGCGCGGAGCAGGTCGATGAGGTGCTCCAGTCCCGCCCCGCCGGAGCCGTTCGCGTGCTCGTCCATCCATCGCACGAGACTCTCGGGCACGACGTCGTCGCCGAGCGTGGGCGTGCCCCGTGCGGGCTCCAGCGAACCGAGGGCGGGAACGGCCTCGGGACGAGCGGTGCCCTGCCGGTACTCGGCGCCGGGCTGGAGGCCCGGGTCCGCCAGCTGCACACCCGCGGACGTCTCGGCGTTGTAGTAGAAACCGTCGGCCAGGGTCGCGGCATCCGCGCCGTCGAAGTCGACGGAGGTGACGGCGTCGACCGTCGGCATCCAGACGCCGTCCCAGCCCTCGATCGCGATGCGCGCGGATCCCGTGACCGATCCGGCGCCGGCGGGGAGCGCCGAGGGGACCCGGGTGAAGGACGAGCGCGGGTCACCGGCCGGCGCGGCGGGGTCGACGACCCGCGCGACCCGGCCGTCGTAGAACGGCAGCGTCGCGAGCCTCACCCGGTCGACGCCCTCGGGCGCCGTGACGCGGAACATGGGCTGGTCGAAGCGGTCGTCGGAGAACCAGGTGCGGTACTGCCCGAGCGGGCTCAGTTCGGCGGCGAGCTCGAGCCGCGGGTCGACGTCGGCCCGGAGCACGTCGCGGGGCGCCCCCGCGAGCGCCCACGGCGCGATGATCGTCGCGCCGACCAGGCCGACCGCGACCATCCCCGCGGCCGTGGCGATCCGCCCGGCGAGCCCGCGGATGGGCCTGCTGCCGCTGCGGACGCCTGTCGCGGCCGTCGCCGTCGCGATCGCGCGCCGCCGGTCTGCCGTGGTGCGCCACACGATCGCGATGAGCGCCGCCACCAGGGCGGCCATCCCCACGAGTGCTTCGCGGCTGAGCGCCACCGGCCCGACCGCCGGGCCGGGCATGGGGGCCGTGGATCCGAACGCGACGCCGAACACCGTGGGGACGAGCGCCGTGACGACGGCGAGCGGCCACCACCGTCCGCCGCGCCACGCGACCGACAGCGCGAGCACCGTGGCACCGAGGAAGACCAGCAGCGCGGGAGCGAGCGTGGCCTGATAGCTGCCGAGCGGCAGCTCGAGGGTCAGGAGGTCCTTCCACCCGGTGACCGGGGCCGTCACGACGCCCCGCAGGCCCTGGAGCGCCTGCGGGAGCGAGCCGAGCGAGCCGGGGGCCGCGAGCGGGAGACCCAGGACGACGTACGTCGCGATCGCGGCGAGCGCGATACACCAGCCGTTCAGACGCCAGCGCAGTCCGGCCGCCGCGATGGCCGTCCCCGCCACCAGCGCCGCGGCGACGACGATGACGAACGCCGCACTGCGGTAGATGGGCCACGCGGCGAACGCGCCCACGGCGAGCACGAGCAACAGCACGACCGCCTGCAGGACGAAGAAGCGCCAGGGGGTCCGGGAGGTGCGTCGGGCGCGCAGGTCGCGCCGTGCGGGCGCGCTCACGACTGCGCCGCCCGCGACAGCAGCTGGCGGAGGTCGTCGAGGAGTCCGATGGAGAGCACCGACATGCTCCCGAGCGCGCGGAAGCCCGGCTCGGCCTCGAGCGAGCAGGTCACCGCGATGACGCCGACGTCGGCGGGGAAGGCGAGGGCAGCGGACTGCAGCTGGGCAGCGGTGAGCGCTGAGCCGCAGACGAGGAACCCGATCGAGACGTCGGGGTGACTCTCCGCGGCGAGCGACGCCGCATCGCGCAGCGGGCTGACGTGCTCGAGGCGGTCGAGCCCGGCGAGGTCGTCGAGCAGAGTGCGGGTCGTGATGGTCGTGAGCTCGCGGATGGTGCGGATGCGACGGCGGGCGAACTCCGGCACCTCTCCGCCGACCACGACGTCGACGTCGCGTCCGTCGCGGATGCCGCGGATGCCGAGCGAGGCTGCGGCGCTGACGGCGAGCTCGAACTCGTCGTCAGAGGCGTACTCGTCGGCACCGACCGCGAGGGCGATGACCATGCGGCTGCGCCGCGTCTCCTCGTACTGCCGGACCATGAGGGTGCCGGTCTTCGCGGTCGACTTCCAGTGGATCTGGCGCTGCGAGTCGCCGGCGACGTAGGGGCGGATCGCGTGGAACGAGAAGTCCGCGTCGACGACCGTGCGCGACGCGCTGCCCTCGAGATCGCGGATGTAACCGGTCGTCGTGCTGCGGAGCGCCGTGGTGACGGGATGGATGTAGAGCGTGTGCACGTCGTCCCACGTGCCCTCGCGCTTGAGGATGCCGAGGGGGTCGCCGCGCACGGTGCGAGCGGGACCGACCGTGATGATGCCGCGCCGGTGGGTGGGCACCACGACCTGTTCGGTGTGGGTGTGCCCGTGGCGCAGCAGAGGAACGTGCACGTCGACGATGCCGTCTCCCACGGGGACGTCGATGCGACCGGGGAGGGCGGGCGCCGCGCCGACGTTGGTCACGACGAGCGTTCCTTCCACCTGGGTGCCGGCGACGACCCGGTCATGCTCGAGACGCAGATCGACCTGGTAGGCGCGGGCGCTGAAGAGGAAGGGCACCGACAGCACGAGGAGCACGAGGGCGACGACGCCGGCGGCGGTGAACTCCATGAGACCGAGGGACAGGCCGATGCCCAGCCCGAGGACAGCGGCGACCACCATCAGCCACCCGGCGACCGTGACCGTCTCGGCGATCCATCGCGCCGTCGCCGTGGCGGCCCGCCGCAGACGTCGCCACGACTGCACGCCACGCACCGCGAGCACGGTCGTGCGGCCGGTGGTGCCGAACCGCGTGCGCGCGAAACCCGTGCCCTCCGAGACGGAGGTCCGGGTCAGGCGGGACTCGGTGTCGAAGCTCACACGGTCTCTCTCTGGCTGGGCGGCACGGTGTCGAGCAGAACCTGCCCGATGACCGCCCCGGCCGTCACGCCGTCGAACTCCGCCTCGGGGTCGAGGATCAGACGGTGCGCGAGCACGGGCTCGGCGAGGGCCTTCACATCGTCGGGCGTGACGTAGCTGCGGCCGTGCGCGATGGCCCAGGTCTTCGCGGCCTTCGTCAGCGCGATCGCCCCGCGGACGCTCACCCCGAGGCGCACCTCGGTCGCGAGCCGCGTCGCCTCGACGAGGCGGGCGATGTAGTCGAGGACGAGGGCGTCGAGGTAGACCCCGCGTGCGATGTCGGCCATGCTCACCACGCCCTGGGGCGTGATGACGGGGGACACCTCGCGGCGCGTCTCGGCGGCCCCCTCGAGGATGCGCACGGTCGCGGCGTGATCGGGGTAGCCGAGCGTCGTCTTCATCAGGAAGCGGTCGAGCTGCGCTTCGGGCAGGCGGTAGGTGCCCGCCTGCTCGACGGGGTTCTGCGTCGCGACGACGAGGAAGGGCACGCCCACCCGGCGGCTCACACCATCGACCGTGACCTGGCCCTCCTCCATGACCTCCAGCAGAGCCGACTGCGTCTTCGGCGAGGCGCGGTTGATCTCGTCGGCGAGGACGACGTTGGCGAAGATCGGGCCCTGATGGAACTCGAACTCGCCGCGACTCTGGTCGTAGACCGTGATACCGGTGACGTCACCGGGAAGCAGGTCGGGCGTGAACTGGATGCGGCTGCTCGTGCCCTGCACGGTCTGCCCCATGGCGCGGGCGAGTGAGGTCTTGCCGGTTCCCGGGTAGTCCTCGAGCAGGAGGTGACCCTCGGAGACCATCGCGGTGAAGGCGAGCTCGATGACGTGGCGCTTGCCGAGCACGACCTTCTCGACGTTGTCGACGAGCGTCGCGAACGTCTCCTGGAACCAGGCGGTCTGCTCCGGTGTGATGCTCATGGGGTCCTCTCGGTTCGCCATGCGGCGGCTGTCAGGGGGCGGTGTTGCCGGTGCCATCGGCGGATGGCTCGGTGGGTGTCGGCTGCGGGGCGGCTATCTGCTCGCAGGACCGCTCCAGGGTGAGCTTCTGCAAGCCGGACAACGGCCCCGTCCACGTCACCGTGTAACGGTTGCTCCGTACCGTGCCCGTGCCGCCGACGGCCTCGGAAGCGACTGAATACGTGCCCGACGGGAGGCCCGGAGGACTCCACGCGGGGACGGATGTCTGGTCCGATCGGCACGACGGCAACGAGTTCGCGGAGACCTGAACCGGGAAGGATGCGTTTGCGGAAGCCGGTTCGATCGGAGAGGCGTCCGAGCAGTTGGCGTCGAAGCCGAGGAACGTGTCGCACCAGCGTCCGGACCAGCCGGTCACGGGAGCGTTGTAGCCCGGGGTGAAGTCGGCGACCGTCGTGCGGCCGTTCAGGAGCCTGAACTGGGCGTCCTCGAACGGAGGATCGGTCGGACGGTTGAGCTGTGCGCCGTAGGTGTAGGTCGTGCCATCGCTGCTCGGCTGCGTGCTCACCGAGAAGGTGATCCCCTCGGGCGCCTCGACGCTGCCGACCGGACGGGCCGAGATCTCGGCGCCCGTGACGCCGAAGCCGCGCTTTCCGTTGAAGGTGTGCTCGGCGCACGCCCAGACCGTCTTGCGCTTGAACGCCTGCGCCTCGAACTGCTGGCTCGTCGCCGACCCGGTGGGAACGCAGGCCTCGGCCGACACGTCGCTGAAACCGATGAGGGTCTGCGTGCCATCGCCGTTGGGGGTGACCGACGCGGTCACGCGGATGGAGTTCGAGGTGTTGGTCTCCGACAGAGTCAGGCCCGGGGCGCCGACGCCGTGCGCCGTGACGGCACGCGACTGCCCTTCGCTCGAGCCGGCCGCGATGGGCGGCAGGTCGAAGGTCGTCAGCGGCGTCGCCGTGAGAGTGATCGCGGAGTTCGATCCGACGTCGTAGTTGGGGAACGTCGCGGTGCCGCCGACCACGGGGCGCGTGTCCGATCCCGCGCGCCCGCCGCTCAGTCGCACGCTGCCGGTCGTGGCATCCAGTCCGGTCACGGTGATGGTAGCGCGTCCCCCGTCGCGTCCGTTGGGCGTCGGCTCGAACGACGATCCCGCGGGCTGTGCCGGCGGGCGGTAAGCCCACGCCTGGGTGCGCACGGTCGAGCGCGACTCGCCGACGGAACTGTAGGCCCGCGCCTCGTACGTGATCTTCTCGCCGACGGGCGCGGAGATCGGGGAGCACGACCCGGATGCCGGGCAGGTGGCGACCTCGCGGCCACCCGCGGTGATCCGGTAGCCCTGGACAGCGGGGTAGGAACCGCTGTCGGAGCTCACGCGCAGGGTCACCGAGTCACCGGTGTACGCCGTCCACTCCACGCGCGCGGGATTGGCCGGAAGGCCCTGCAGGTCGAGGATCACCTGCCCGTTGCGGGCCCCGCTGGACTGACGCCCCTGCGCGTCCTCGACGGTGAAGCTGCCGGTGCAATCGGCGGCGCCCGGCGCATCCGCGCTCCACGTCGCTCGTACGGCGGTGTCGCTCGCGCGCGAGAACGACACGCCCGTGCAGTTGCCGGGGCCGCTGGCGCCCACGAGCCGCAGCGGCGTGCCGGGCAGCGGGTTCACTTCGCCGGCCCCGCCGATCACCTCGATCGTGCACGAGGTCGCGCCGCCCGACTGCGAGCACGTCTGCACCGCCGACCCGCCCTTGGGCAGCGTCGAGGGTGCAGGACCGACCGTCAGGAGGAGATTGGCGGGCGCGGCGTCGGAGTGGCTCGGGAGCGAGATCGCGACCGGTTCCTGACGCCCGGGACGCGCGGCATCCGCTGCCGTCACCGTCGCGGTGCTGCCCTCGACGGTCACGGTGAACTGGTCGCCGCCGTACGCGCCCGCATAGCGGACGGAGTCCCAATCGGCGCGACCGGCCCACTGGACCATCTGCCCCAGGTCGTAGGTCTGCGTCGAGCCGGGGCTGACGGTGAGCGACGCGCTGCGCAGGGTCGGCTGGGGAATCTCGGCTTCGATCGTCACCCGGAGCGTCAGGAAGGTGGCGACGTCCTGCGTGCTCAGTCGCGCGGGGACGATGCAGCTGTCGGTCCACGGGGCGCCGGCACCGGCGGAGTATCGGATCGTGGTGCCCGACACGACGCTGCACACGGCCTCGCCGCGAGCGCCGCCCGCGCGGATGCCGTCGTCGATCACCAGCGTCGCGCCGCGGGGGACGCGCACGGCGTCAGCGAGGTCGACATCGACGCTCTCCTTCTCGCGCACCTGCAGGGGCGGGAAGCCCTCGCGCAGCGCGAGGCGGACGTCGGCCTCGCCGGGCACGCGGAGGAATCCGTACGAAGTGACTTCGGTGCCGTCGAACGCGGTGCCGGTGACCTCGAAGGGGATGAGGCGCGAGCGCTCGGGCAGCTCGCCCGAGATCTTCCAGCCGTCGACGGCGAGATCGGTCGGCTCGCCCCACAGCGAGAGACGGAGGCCCGAGACGTCACCGGTGTTCCACGACACCTGCCCGTCGAGCACATCGATGCCTCGGGGGAAGTCCTCGCGGTTCTCCAGCGTCAGCACGGTGTCGCGCACGACCGGGTAGTCGGGCACCGGCTCGCGGACGGTCTTGACGACGATGAGTCCGATGGCGGTGTCGCCCCGCTCGTTGCGGACGGTGTAGGTGTACGAGAAGGTGCCGAGCACGTCGCCCGCGCGAAGAGTCACGGCGCCGTTCTCGATCGGTCCGATCAGGCCCCGCAGGGTGTCGTACTCGCTCGAGCCCTCCTGCGCGTTCGGTGCGACGTCGATCAGCTCGAGATCGGTCCCCGCGGGGTCGATGTCGTTGTCGGTGGGGCGCACGACCACCGTGCTCTCCGCGCCGACCTGCACCTGCAGGTAATCGCTGTAGGTCACCGGACTCGGGTCGGTCTGCGTGTCGATAACTCCGACGCGCACGTCCGCCGTCCCGGTCGCTCCGCTGGGGTCGCGCACGGCGTACCGGAACCTGACCTGCCCGCTGAAGCCGTCGGGGCTCGTGTAGACGATCGCCGAGCCGTCGGCCGAGATCGTCGCCGAGCCCTGGTCGGGCTGTGCGACGATGCGGTCGAGCACGACGGGGTCGCCGTCGGGATCGACGGCGTAGGCGTCGAGCGGGATGCTGACCGATTGGCCGCTGAGGACCCGCCCGACCAGCGTCCGCGGGAGGGGTGCCTGGTTCGACTCGTCACCCACGACGGTCACGGTCACGCGTGCTGTGTCTCTGACCTCGGGGAATCCGAGCCGGAAGATCGTGTACGTCAGGGCGTACGTCCCGGGCTCCTCGGGCGCGAGGTAGCGCACCAGCCGGCTCGTCGCGAAAGCGAGCCCGCCGCCGGTCTCGTTCACGATCGACGAGGGATCGATGGCGATCGGGGCGCCCGACGGAGCGGTGTCGTTCTCGAGCACCGGGATGTCGATCTGCGTGCCCGCGCGCACGGTCACGGCGTCATCGACCGCGATCGGCGGTTCCGCGGTCGCGGCCGGGAGCAGGACGACGGTCAGCTCGCCCTGCGCCGTCGCGGCTGCGCTGCCGGTACCGTCCGACACGGTGTATCGCACGACGCCGAGGCGGCCGGGTTCACCCGAGTCGGTCATGCCGCTCACCCGGAGCAGGCTCTGGCCGACCAGGTCGACGCCGAGCGAGGCGAAGGGGTCGCTCTCGGGCCGGATGTCGCTGAGCAGCAGCACCGAGCCGGCCGGATTCGACACGGCGGCGGCGACGTCGATCGTCGCGTCCTCGTTCGGCCGGACGAATGCGGTGAGGGGCGGAGTGGTGATGCCGGCCGTCTCGGGCGCGAGCATCGTGACCCGTACGGTCGCCGTGGCCTCGGCCAGAGAGTCGCGCACGGTGTACTGCACGAGATAGGAGCCCGGGGCCGAGGCGGTGACGACCATGCTCAGCGCGGCAGGGTTCGCCGCCGCCGTCGACTGGGCCTCGTCGAGCGGCACGACGCCGGTGAGGGACACCGGCCCGGCGGCGCCGGTGACGTACGGCGCGACGGACACGTCGAGCGGCTCGCCGACGACGCCGGTGACCGCGAACGACTCGGCGGTCAGCTCCGGCGTGGGGGTGACGGTGATCGTGAGCGGCTGGGTCGCGGCCGCGCCGCGCGCATCGGAGACCGTGACCGTGATCGTCACGGTCAGGCCCTCCGTGGCGTTCGGATCGGGATGCTGGTAGGTCAGCGTTCCCGTGGGGGTGGTGGTGACCGTTCCGACGCCGGTGTCGTTCGTCGCGCCGGCGAGGAAGACCGGGTCGCCCTCGGGGTCGACCCACCCCTCGAGCAGCTCGGCCGAGACCGTTCCGCCGGGAGCCACGGTGAGCGACGGCCAGGTGGCGAGGCATCCCTCGACACCACACCATACGGGCGCGGTGTTCTGCTCGTCGTCCACGACCGTGAGCGTCACCGTCGCGAACTCGGAGAGCAGGCCGTCGGCGGTCGTGCCGTCGGTCACCCGGTAGCGGAGGGTCGCGGTGCCCGCGGCATCCGGAGACACGGCGACCGTCAGCTGCTGCTGCGCGCCGGTGATCGACGCGGTTCCGAACGACGGGTCGAGGTTCTCCAGCGAGCCCGGGTCGATGCTGAGCACGTCCTCGTTCGGGTCGTGGTCGTTCAGCAGCACCGGGAGGAGGGCCACCGAACCGGCTCGGACCCCGAAGGCGTCGTCGACGGCGACGGGCGGCTTCGGATCGACGACACGTTCGGAGGTGGCATCATCCTGCTGCTCGATCTCGACCTGACGGTCGAGATCCCACTGCTGCGACGACGCGACGAGCTCCCCGTCGGGGACGTTCCAGACCCAGCCCGAGCGGCGATCGTTCAGCGCGAGCCTCGTGCCGTTGCCGATGAAGGCGGGATCGACATTGTCGCCGATGTCGGCGCCGCGGTAGTCCAGCGGCGTGACGGTGCCGGGGTCATCGCTCGACCACAGTGAACCGGCCGACTCGCCATCGCCGAGCCACGCGGCGTAGACCGTCGAGCCGAGCACCGCGGGCCTGGCGGCGGTGCCGGCGCCGGGGCGGTCGAGCGCGCGGCTCGCGCCGGCACCGGTGAGGTCCACGGCGACGACGCCCTCCGCGTCGGCGATGTAGGCGCGATCGCCGTCGCCTGCGGCGTCCTGCAGTCTGGCGCCTCCGGCGAGACCGGTCGTGATCGCCTCGTCGCGCCCCCGCACCCACACGTCGCCGCTCGCGTCGTCGAGCAGGACCCAGCGCGAGCCGACGACGCTCAGCTGCGCCGCGTCGAGATCGCTCGGTGCCGCGTCCTCTCCGAGGATGCGGCCGGTGCGCGAGTCGGCGCGGACGACCCGACTCTCCGCGGCCGAGAAGGCGTAGACGACGCCGTCCGTGCCGACGGCGACGGAGGTGGCCACGAAGCGCGGCCGCTCCTCGCCCTCGGGCACCTCGGCATCCGCATAGGGGTCGATCGGGATCCCTTCGCCACCGCCCGACAGGCTCGAGCCGAACACGGCCCCCGCCTCGGTGCGGTAGGCGATGGTGTCGCCCGTCACGGCGATGTCTGCGGTCCCGGGAGGCGTCGGGGTGAAGACATCCTGGGCGTCCTCGGTGAGGTCGGCCGGCCGGCCCATGTCGACGTCGGAGAACTGCGATGAGCCGTTGCTGTAGACGAACAGGCGGTCCGTGGTCTGCGCCAGCGCGCTGCCGTTGTCGACGCGCTTGACGGTGTCGATCTCGCCGAGCTCGAGGTTCACGCGGGCGTATCCGCTGCCGGCGCCGTTCTGCAGCGCCCAGACCGTCGGATCGTCCGGAGGCGTCGACTGCGCGTCGTACCCCGGCCAGACGACGGCGAGCGTCGCGGTGACCGCGAGCACCGCCGTCACCGCACCCGCGGCGATCCAGGTCGTCCGGCGAACGCGGGGACGCGCGCTCTCGCGCCGCGCCATCTCAGAAGCTCCCGCCGACGATGAGCAACGTCGTGACGGCACCGGCCCCGGCGACCAGCAGCGCGCCGCCGGCGATCAGGGCGACCCGGGCTGCGGTTCCGAGGCGGCGGACCGGCTCGGCGCCCGCGAGGATCGTGCCTTCGTCGGGACGGCGATCCACCACACGCGCAGCGCGCGCCGGACGGCGGGACTCGTACGCCACCGAGGGGCGGACGGGTCCGCGTGCGCGGTCGTCGGCGAAGTCGACGGTGGCCCCCGCTGCGGCCCACTCGTCGACCGCCACCTCCATCGGCGTGTGCGGGAGCCCGAGCTCGTGCTGCACGAGCTGGAGGTCGTGCGCGAGATCGGCCGCCGTGGCGTGCCGTGCACCCGGGTCGCGACTCATCGCGCGCGCGAGGACCTGCTCGAGGCGCTCGGGCACGTCGGCCCGGCCGATCGGCGTATACGCGGCCTTCCGGATGCGCGACTTGAGCTGCTCGCGGCTGTTCTGACCGCTGCCTGCGCGCTCGAACGGGCTGCGCCCGGCGAGAAGGGAGTACAGCGTCGCACCGAGCCCCCAGACCTCGGCCGCGACCGACCCGGAGACGCGCTCGTCGATGATCTCCGGCGCACTCCAGGGCACCGACATCGCGAATACCTCGTCGCCGTCGGAGCGTCCGGAGATGGCGGCGGCGATGCCGAAATCCGACAGCACCGGGGTGCCGAAGGTGGTGATGAGGATGTTGGAGGGCTTGATATCGCGGTGGAGGAGGCCCGAACGGTGCGCGGTCTCGAGGGCCGAGCCGATCTTCACTCCGAGCTGCAGCACCTCGCCGACCGGGATGACCTCGCGCCGGTAACGGTTGGTGAGCGAGGTGGGGCAGTACTCCATGACGATGTAGGGCCGGCCGTCGGAGGAGATCGACGCTTCGTAGATCGTCAGGATGGAGGGATGCGAGCTGAGGCGCGCCATGACGTCGGCTTCGGCGTTGAACATGCGCAGCAAGCTGTCGTCGATGATGTCCTCGAGAAGGACCTTCACCGCGACGGGGCGGCGGGGCAGGTTCTGCTCGAAGAGGAAGACGTCGGCGAACCCGCCCGTACCGAGGGGACGGACGTAGGTGAATCCCGCAAGACCGGGCGGCGCGGAGGGCAGTCTCGACGCCACGAGTCATGCACCCCCTGTCAACGGGGGCGCGATGACGTCCCCCGGAATCCGAATCCGGTGAGATTTTTCTAACACACCGACCACAGGCCGGGAAATCGCTTGACCGGACGTCACGAGAGCGGCTCGAAAGATGCGAGCACGCCGTCGCCGAGATCGAGCACAGCACCCGGCGCGACCCGAGCGGTCGCCCCGCTCCGCAGCAGCTCGGCGTCGCCCGACGCGTCGCGCACGATCGTGCCGTTGGTCGACCCCAGGTCGCGCACGACGAGCATGTCGGCGTCGAGGCTGACCTCGACGTGCGTGCCCGAGACCTCCTTGCGGGCCGAGGGCACCGAGACGATGCGGGCGCCCGGATGCTGTGCTGCGCGCGGCGCCCGCCCGAGCACGATGGGGTGGTCGAGAGGGTAGGTACCGCCCGGCTCGAGGCGCAGGACGTACCGGCGCGGTTGCGCACCGACGGGTGCGGCGGGTGTGCGGCGCGAGCCGAGAACGGTGCTGTCATCGATCTCGGGCCGCGGCTCGGGCTCGGGCGCCCGCTCGGGGTCGGATGCCAGCTCGGGCTCGGGGCCGGGTTGGGTGCGGCGCCGGGGGCCGAAGGACTCGGTCAGCGTCCGACGATCGACCGCGACGGTCTCGAGCGGGTCGAGGTCTTCGAGCGCCGCGACGGGAGGTGCAGCCGCGACGACGGTTGCAGCGACAGCGGGCGAGGCGACAGGCGCGGTCGAACCCCATTCCAGGGCGTCGGTGCGCACGACGCCCCGACCGATGGGGAGGAGCGAGGGTCCGGTCGCGGCGCCGATCCCGAGGGAGATGCCCGCGACGTGCTGGGCCGAGCCCTCGACCCACGTGCCGACGCCCGTACCGGCGTAGCTGCTGCGCTGAGGACCGTGCAGATCGATCGTCGCCGCGCCGCGGACGGCGACGGAGACGGCGCTGGAGCCCGCATCGACGAGCTCGACCAGGGCGAAATCGGGCAGCGCACCGATGCCGACGGTCGCGATGACCGAGAGGACATCCTCGAACGCGGCATCCCGCGCCGTCATCGCCTCCCACACGGCCCCGGCCAGCGCTTCGCCGGCGCTCGGGCCGAGAAGCAGCGCGAACCGATCGGTGACCATCGCGAACCCCGAGCCGCGGGCGTCGTCGGGCGTCGGGTAGCGGAACACGCGCCTAGCCTACGGGGCCGCCACCCGCGGGCGTCAGACCCAGCCGGGAAGCCAGTTGTGCAGACGATAGAACTCGTAGGGGACCGAGATCGCCGACCACAGCGGGAACCAGAACGCGGCGAGGATCAGCACGACACCCAGGAAGACCAGCACGACCCGTTCGACGCCCCGTGTGCTGCCGCGGTCGCGACGCGCGGACCTGACCGCGGAGCGGATGACGAACACCAGCGCGAGCAGCAGGAACGGCTGGATCAGGACGGTATAGAACTGGAAGATCGTGCGCTCGGGGAAGAGCAGCCACGGCGCGTAGGTCGCGAGGACGCCGGTCAGGACGATGCCGTAGGCGCCGTCGCGGGTGCGGAAAAACAGGTAGACGAGGTACAGCACGCTCGCGACGCCGGCCCACCAGACGATCGGGTTCGGCATGCTGTAGAGGATCTCCCAGCATCCGTTCGGATCGGTGCACGATCCGGTGCCGCCGGGCGTGCTGCCCGCGTACATCGAGGTCGGGCGCAGCAGGAGCGGCCACTGCGCGGCCGGACTCGCATAGGCGTGCGGTGTCGACATCCCGGCCGTCGAGCCGTACATCGACTCGTGATAGCGCCACAGGCTCTGCAGCGGCAGGGGCACCCATGACCACAAGCCCGTCGCCGGGTTCGCATCCGCCGCGTGCCGGTCGTAACCGCCGTCGGTGACGAACCATCCGGTCCACGACGCCAGATACACCACGAACGCCACCGGAACCAGGAGCACGAACGAGACCGCCCCCTGGCGAACCGTCGCGTCGGCGGGCCAGTACAGGATGCCGGCGCTGCGGCGCGCCAGCGCGTCGCTGACGACGAGATAGATGCCGATCGCCGCCAGCACCCAGACGCCCGACCATTTCACGGCGGTCGCCGCGCCCGCCGCGGCCCCCGCGGCGATCACCCAGGGCCGGTTCCACAGCACCGGGCCCCAGGCCGGAGCGCCGATGTCGTCCCACCGCGCCGCGATGCGCTCGGCGAGCATGACGCGCGTGCGGTTGCGATCGAGGACGACGAACCAGAACGCCAGCAGCGTGAACATCGTCAGGAAGATGTCGAGCAGCGCGACCCGGCTCATCACGATCCCGAGGCCGTCGATCGCGAGCAGACCGGATGCCAGCGACGCGAAGACGACCGAGCCGGTGAGACTGCGCGCCAGAAGGTACAGCACGAGCACGCACGCCGTGCCGGCGAGGGCAGTGCCCAGGCGCCAGGCGAAGGTCGAGTCGGCTCCGAACACGGCCATCGGCAGCCCGATGAGGTACTTGCCGAGCGGGGGATGCACGACGAAGCTGCCCGTCGTGGTGAAGATGTCGGTCTCGCCCGCGAGAAAACGCTCGTCGGCGCCGTCGGGCCAGGTCGCGGCGTACCCGAGCACCCACTGGCTCCAGGCGTCCTTGACGTAATAGGTCTCGTCGAAGACCACGGCGTGGGGGTGGGCGAGGTTCCACATCCGCAGAACGGCCGCGATCAGAGTGATCACGAGCGGGGCGATCCACGCCACCCGCCGGGCGAAGGCCGGGTCGCCGCCGAATCGGGCGTGCCACCGGTCGAGAAGGCTCGTTCGACGTGTCTCGGGGAGCAGCGGCTCAGCGGTCGTCGTCACGCCGCCAGCCTATGCTGGGGCGGTGATCATCCTCGCCGCGACGCCCATCGGCAACCTCGGCGACGCCACGACGCGGCTCGTGACCGCACTCGAGGAGGCGACGACGATCGCGGCCGAGGACACGCGCACGACCCAGCGCCTGCTCCAGGCCCTCGGGGTGACGAATCGTCCTCGTCTGATCGCTCTTCACGATCACAACGAGAAGCAGCGGGCAGAGGAACTCGTCGAGCGCGCGCGGACCGAGGACGTCCTCGTCCTCAGCGACGCCGGGATGCCCACCGTCAGCGACCCGGGGTTCGGGCTCGTCGCCGCGGCCGCCGCGGCGGGGGTCCGCGTGACCGTCCTGCCCGGGCCGAGCGCGGTGCTCGCGGCGCTCGCCGTGTCGGGGCTTCCCACCGACCGGTTCGCGTTCGAGGGCTTCCCGCCGCGCAAACCGGGAGAGCGACGCCGACTGTTCGACCAGCTGGCGGGCGAGCAGCGCACGCTCGTGTTCTTCGAGGCGCCCTCCCGGATCGCGGAAGTGCTCCGGGCCATGGCCGACGCCTTCGGAGGCGATCGGCGTGCGGCCGTCTGCCGCGAGCTGACGAAGCTGCACGAGGAGGTGGCCCGGGGGACGCTCGACGAACTCGCCGCGTGGGCCGCCGAGGGCATCCGCGGCGAGATCGTCATCGTGGTCGACGGCGCCGGTGCGCGCGAGACCGACCCCGCCGATGCGCTCGCGCAGGTGCAGCGGCTCGTGGCCGACGGCATCCGTCTGAAGGACGCCGCCGCCGAGGTCGCCGCCGCCACCGGCCTGTCGTCACGCGATCTGTATCAGGCCGCCCTGGCTGCCCGCGCCCGCCCCTGACGCGGCCCGCCCCTGACGCGAGAACGCACCATCCCCGCGAGAACGCACCATCTTGGGCACGTTTTCGCGGGGACGGTGCGTTCTCGCGGGTCAGCCGCGTCGCGCGACGAGGGGGAGCCCGGCGAGGACCAGCAGCGCGGCGACGGCCAGCGCGGCGAGGGGGAGGGTGCTGCCGGAAGCGGCCAGCGAGCCGGTCGCTGTGGTCGTGGTGGCACCGGGGTCCGTGCCGGGCTGCCCGGGTGCGGGTGCGGGTGCGGGTTCGGATGCGGCGGGGGCGGGCGCTCGGGCGACGAGCGCATCGACGGCGGTGGTGAGGGCCGAGGTCGCGGCATCCACCTCCGCCTGAGGCGTCGCCGGAGCGGACAGGACCGAGCGGGCTGAGGCGAGCGCATCATCGAGCGAGGCCAGGGATGCCGCGGTGTAGGACGTCCGGTCGATCGCTTCAGCTCGGACCACAGCGGCCGTCAGCGCCGAGAAGTCCGCGGCAGGCGCGGCGCGGACCAGGGCGACGTCGTCGATCGTTCCCCAGGCGCCGGCGGGCAGCTCGCCCGCGATCCGCACGGTGAGCGTGTCGCCGGCGGACGCGAACACACCGTCCGTGACTGGGGTCGACCACACGCGCCAGCCGTCGAGGGCGAAGCCGGTCTCCGCGGGCAGCGCGCGGGCAGCAGCCGCTTCGTTGGACAGGCTCAGCCGAAGGCGTCCGTCGGTGCCGGCAGCCCCGCCCTGGGCTGCGGCGGACGCGGTGTACCAGCCCGCCTGCGCCACGACGACGTCCTGCTCGAGTGAGAACTGGTATGCGGCGTCGGACCAGAAGTGCGCCGAGCGCGTTCCCGAGCGGGGATCGTCGGTCGCCCGCAGGGTGAGGCCGCGCCCCTCCGCGCGCCACATCGAGACATCGGGGTCTTCGAAGCCGCCGTTTCGGAGCAGATTGCGCCCGATCACCGTGACGGTCGCCGACGTGGCGAGGCCGGCTGAGGTGGTGCCCGAGAACGTGTACACGCCGACACCGTCGACGGTGTCCGACCCCGGTGTCCAGGTGACGCTCTGCGCTTCGCTCGTGCCATCGGTGTACGACACGGTGACGGTCTCGGGCAGATCGATCGGGTCGCCGTCCTCCACCGTCAGCGCGACGCGCTGCACGTCGGTGACGCTGCGCGGCGCGACCGCGCCCGTGCGCACGTACGAGAAGACGTTCAGCGAGGCCAGCGGATTGCCGTCGTGGTCGAAGAGCGCCTGGTTGTCCCACGCCGATCCGCCGAACCACAGTCCCGCGTCATGGGGCTCGTAGCCGCCGGCGTAGCTCGACGCCCAGCCGGATCCGTCGCGCTCCCAGAGCACGCGATTGGACTCGAGCTGCTCCGGCGGTCCGACCGGCAGCCACGCGGGCTCCCAGTAGAAGACGCCGAGGCCCGCCTCGCCCACATCCGCCACGGCTTGCACGACGTCGCGGACGGCGGTGGCCTGGCCCTGCACACTCACGGGGTAGCGGGTCGCGTCCTCGGGCGTCTTCACGACGTTCGGGTGCCCGTCGCCGTCGTCGAGCGTGTACGCCCACGAGGTCTCGGCCACCAGGACCTTCTTGTCGTACGTCGTGGCGATCTGCGACAGCACCGCCGTGAGATTCTCCGGCGTGCCGTGCCAGAACGGATAGTACGACGACGCGAACACGTCGTAGTCGACATCCCGCGCGTCCAGCTCGTGCGCGACGTTCGCGTAGAAGCCCTCGCGCTCCGGGTTGGTGAAGTGCAGCACGACGCCGGCCGCGGGCAGGACATCGCGGATGGCTGCCGACCCGGCGCTGAAGATCCTCGCCATGTCGTCCCACCCGGTCACCCCGGCGATGCCCCCGTTGGTCTCGTTTCCGACCTGCACCATCGTCACGTCGACGCCGGCGTCGCGGAACCGCGTGAGCGCGTCGCGGGTGAAGGTTCCCGCTGCGGCGGCCTTCTCATCGACGGTCATCCCCGCCCAGGCCTTCGGTGCCTGCTGCTTGGCGGGATCGGCCCAGAAATCGGAGTAGTGGAAGTCGACCAGGACTCCGAGACCCGCCGCCGTCGCCCGACGGCCGATCTCGACGGCCCGGGTGACATCGACGTCGCCACCCCCGTATCCGTTGCCGTCGGCATCGAACGGGTCGTTCCAGACGCGCACGCGGATGTCGCTCACCCCGGCATCCCGGAGGATCGCGAACAGATCGCCGGGATCGCCGTCCGCGTCGCGGAACACGACGTCCGACTCTTCGAGCGACAGCACCGATGACACGTCGACGCCGCCGATGAAGTCCGCCGGGAGATTCTCGACCCGTGGCACGGTGATCGTGCTCGGGACCGGTGCCGGATCGTCAGCGGCCGCCGCCGGGAGCGCGAGCGCCCCGACCGCCAGGGCCGCCGCCGTGATGGCCGCAGCCAGCCGCGGGATGGTTCGTTGCATGGGCCTCTCCTTCGAGGTCGGTGCGCGCGGGCGCGCGACAGGGTACGCTCCCGGCGAACGTGTACCGGGGACGGTGTGGTCTCGGCGCGAGGGTGCGTTCTCGCGTCAGCCCTTGACGGAGCCCGCCGTCAGCCCGCCGATGATGTACCGCTGGAGGCCGAGGAACAGAGCCAGCACGGGGATCGACGCGAGCACAGCACCCGCCGCGAAGAGGCCCCAGTTGCTCGCGAGCTGATTCGAGACCCACTGGAACATCCCGACGGCGAGGGTCCAGTTGTCCTGCGACACCAGCACGATCTTCGAGATGATGTAGTCGCCGAACGAGGCGATGAACGCCAGCAGCGCCACGACCGCGAGGATCGGCGTCACGAGCGGCATGATGATGCGCCAGAACACCTGAGCGTGTGTCGCGCCGTCGATCTTCGCCGACTCGTCGAGCTCCATCGGGATCGTGTTGAAGAACCCGTACATGAGGAACGTGTTCACACCCAGCGCGCCGCCGAGGTAGACGCAGATGAGCGCGAGCTTCGAGTTCAGACCGAGGGCGGGGAACACCTCGCCGAGGGCGAGGAGCATCAGGAAGATCGCGACGAACGCCAGCGCCTGCGGGAACATCTGGATGATGAGCAGCGACGTCAGGCCCGCGCGGCGACCGCGGAAGCGGAACCGCGAGAAGGCGTACGCCGCCGCGGCTCCCATCAGCACGGCCCCGACGGCCGATGCGCCGCTCACGATCAGCGTGTTGCCGTACCAGGTCCAGTACGACGTGCTGCCGAGCGAAGCGAAGTTCGCGAGGTCGAAGACGCCGAACAGCTGATTGCTCGCGGCCAGACTGCCCCGCGGGTTCAGGGCCGCCGAAACGACGTACAGGAGCGGGAACATCGCGTAGAAGAGGATGACGAGCGCGACGAGGTACTTCCAGCCCACCTCGAGCACCCACCGGCGACGGCGAGCGCCGGCGCGGCTGGGCGGGGTGGCGACGGTGGTTGTTGCAGACATCACTGGTACTCCTCCAGCTTGCGGGTCTGGCGGAACGCCAGGGCGGAGATCACGCCGATCACGATGAACACGAGGATCGACAGGGCGCTGGCCAGGCCGTAGTCGGCAGCACCGCCCGAGACTCCCGAGATACGCCAGATCGCGGAGATCAGGATGTCGGTGGAGCCGAGCGCGTAGGGGGCGCCGGGGATCGCCGGCCCGCCGCTATTGAACATGTAGATGACGGTGAAGTTGTTGAAGCTGAAGGCGAACGACGAGATCAGCAGAGGAGCCGTCGACACCAGCACGAGCGGCAGGACGATCGCCCGGAACTGCCGGAACCTGCCGGCGCCGTCGATCGATGCGGCCTCGAGACTGTCGGACGGCAACGCCTGCAGGGCACCCGTGCACACCAGGAAGTAGTACGGATACGTCAACCAGACGTTCACGAACAGCACGGCGATGCGGGCGAGCCACGGGTCACCGAGCCAGTCGATGTTCGCGCCGCCGAAGAAGAACTCGTTGATGACCCCGAACTCGGCGTTGAACATGCCGCGGAACAGCAGGGCCGACATGAACGCCGGGAAGGCGTACGGGAGGATGAACAGCGTCCGTAGGATCTTCCGGCCCTTCACCCGCGGGTCGTTGAAGATGAGCGCCACGACGAGCCCCATCGCGAACGGGATGATGACCGAGAGCGCGGCCCACACGAACGTCCAGAGCGTCACCAGCGCGAGCGGCTCGAGGAGGCCCGGGTCGGTGACCAGCCGCAGGAAGTTGTCGAATCCGACGTTCACGACCCACCCGGTCGGGAGGGCCGCGCCGTCGGCGGAGACGAACTGGCCGTCGTCGGTCGCGTTGTAGACGACGCCGGATGCCGTATCGGTGATGGTCTGCGCGTCGGCATCCCACGTCAGCGTCGAGAGGTAGACGGCTCCCGTCGAGCCGTCGCGCGTGCGGATCGAGCCGTCGTTCGGGTCGTCCGAGACCGGGACGCGCAGCTCGACGATCTGCTCCTGGAGGGCGGGGTCGCCGAGGAACGTGCCGCGGGGGACCACGTTCCAGCCGGGAACGTCGGTGGGTGCGCCCGAGCCGGATGCGTCACCGACGACTTCGAGCGGACGGTCGGTGGCGCCGGCCTTGATCTCGCCGTCGTCGACGATCGCGAAGCCGTACTCGCCGCCCTGCTCGACGACCGCCAGCGGGTACGACGGCGAGGTGTCGATGCGCCGCTCGCCCTGGGCGAGGGCCGCGGCCACCGCCTGGTCCTGCGAGCCGACGTGCCCGGCACCGTAGTTCGTGAAGGCGATGTACGCCGTGTAGCCGAAGATGAAGACCTGGAAGACCAGCAGGAACGCCAGTCCCGGCAGCAGGTACTTCAGCGGCAGAGCGCGCTTGGTGAAGTAGACGATGTCGGCGGCGATGAGCAGGACGGCCGCAGCGGTCGCGATGATCCACGACTCGGCTTGGACGGCGGCGAACACGCCCATGAGGCCGAAGGCGTTGACGATCGCCAGCAGCACGAGCTTCACGACGAAGCCCCAGCCGATGCCGGACCAGCGCCGCCCGTGCGGCTCGGACTGCTGCGACCGTTCGGGGGAGCGGCGCGGCGGTGCGCTCTCGCTCACGGTTCCCTGGGGGACCGACATGTGCATCTCCTTCACGAGAGGGGTCCGGGGGCGGAGCTGTGCGCTCCGCCCCCGGAGGGGATCAGCCGATCGCGGCCTGGACGTCGGTCACCATGGTGTTCCAGGTGCTGACGGGGTCGCCGCCCTTGATGATCTGCACCTGTGCGGCGTTCCACAGGTCCCAGACCGAACCCATCTCGGGGATCGAGGGCTGGGGCACGCCGTTCGCGGCGGAGGCGAGGAATCCGGCGACGATGGGGTCGGACGAGACCTCGGCGGCGAGGGTCTTCCACGCAGGCAGGCGCGGGTCGGCCTCGTAGAGGGCGCGCTGCGCGTCGTCGGTCGCGAGGTAGGTGGTCAGGAACTCCTGGGCGAGCAGTTTGTTCGCGCTCTCCGAGCTGATGTAGAAGCCCTGGACGCCCACGAACGGCGCTGCGGTCTCGCCGCCGGCCGAGGGGATCGGGTTGACCTTGACGTTCACGCCGTTGGCCGTGAGCGTCTCGATGGCCCACGGGCCCTGCACCGTGTACGCGGCGGTGCCGGCGGCGAACAGCTCGTTGTTGGTGTCGTAGTCGATCGTGGTCGAGATCTCGCCCGAACCGGCCTCGCCGTGAGCGCCGAGCCACGTGGCGAATGCCTCGCCGCCCGCGCCGCCCATGCCGACCTCGTTCGTGTACGAGCCCGAGGCGTCCTGCACGAAGACGGGCGCGCCGAACGACGTCTGGAAGCCGTACATCGTGTAGGCGTCGCCCTTCTGGCCCGCCGTGTTGATGACGAACGGACGCTCGGCGCCCGCAGCCTGGGCGCGGGCGATCATGTCGTCGAACGATGACGGTGCCTCTTCGCCCACGAGATCGGTGTTCTGCACGAGCGCGATCGTCTCGAGTGCGTACGGGAAGCCGTACAGCTGGCCGTCGTAGGTGAATGCGTCGACCGCGACCTTCTCGATCTGGTCGGCCTTGTCGCCGAGATCGATGGTGTCGACGACACCGGCCGAGACGAAGGAGCCGAGGAAGTCGTGGGCGCCCACGGTGATGTCGGGGCCCTCGCCCGTGGGCACCTGGTTGATGAAGTCGTTGCGGATGTCCTCGAAGTTCTTCTGGACCAGCTCGATCTTGGTGCCGGTCTCCTCTTCGAACGCCTTCGCCGCGGCCTCGATGGCCGGCGCGCGGTTGGCGTCGGTCCAGACGACGAGCGAGCCGCCGGAGCCTTCGGCGGCGTTGCCGCTCTCGCTGGGGGTGCTGCCGCCGGAGCAACCGGCGAGCAGGACGGTGGTCGCCGCGATGGCGACGATTCCGGTCCCGATCTTGCGCATGGATCTTCCTTCCGAAGTGGTCGATCGGAAGGGCCTCTCGCGAGGTCGCTCCGTCACGACCGGTGTGGATGCCGCCGCCGGGTGGCGTCGGCTTTCTCTCTCAGTGCCTGCCGCGAGACGTCGACTGTCTCTCGGTCGTGGGCGCGGTCATCGGCCGCTCCCGTGTGCTGTGCGCGGAGTGCGGATGACGGCGACGTCGCCCGCACTCACCTCCAGCGTGCCCCGGGCGGCGCGACCTGTCACCAGGTCGACGCCCTCCAGGGCGAGCTCAGCGTCCGTCGCCGCGTGGTTGATCGCGATGACGTAGTCGTCGGCGTCGCCGGTACGGCGGACGATCTCGAGGCCGGCCGGCGCGTCGAGCGGGGCGACGCCCGCGTCGGCGTACACCTCGGCCATGATGGCCGCGAGGCCCGCGGCATCCGGTCGCGTGCTCACGTACCAGCCGGTGCCGGCGCCGTGCCGCTTGCGCGTCACCGCGGGCATCCCCGCGCCCGGTCCGTCGACGTAGGTCGCGCGGACCTCCGCCTCGGAGACGACGAGGTGCTCGTGCCAGATGTCGGCGGTGTGCGACGCTCCGCCGACATCGATCGTCGTGGTCACTCCGGCGCGCAGCGGCAGGTGCTCTTCGACGCGGACGCCGAGCGCCGGCTCGAGCGGAGCGGCGAAGCCCCCCGGGTGCACGGCGTCGTTCTCGTCGACGACGCCCGAGAAGAACGAGACGACCAGCGTGCCGCCGGCTTCGACATACCGGTTGAGGTTGTCGGCGTCGGCCTGGCGCAGAAGGTACTGCGCGGGCGCGATGACGAGCTTGTAGCCCGACAGGTCGTGACCCGGCAGGGCGAAGTCGACCGTGATGTTGTCGCGCCACAGGCGCTCGTAGAACGCGCGGATGCGCTCGTCGTGCGACACGTCCTCCGACGGGCGCCATTCCAGATCCTGCGCCCAGAACGACTCGAAGTCCCACAGGATCGCGACGTCGGCGTGCACGCGCGAGCCGCGCACCTCGGCGAGCCGGTTGAGCTTCGCGCCGAGATCGACCACCTCGCGGAACACCCGCGACTCGGTGCCGGCGTGCGGGAGCATCGCCGAGTGGAACTTCTCGGCGCCCGACCGTCCGGCCCGCCACTGGAAGAAGAGGATGCCGTCTGCGCCGCGTCCGAGGTGCGACAGCGAGTTGCGCGCCATCTCGCCCGGGCGCTTGGCGATGTTCCGCGGCTGCCAGTTGACCGCCGAGGTCGAGTGCTCCATGAGGATCCAGGGCTTGCCGCCCCCGACCGAGCGGGAGAGGTCCGCGGCGATGGCCAGACCGATCTCGCCCTCGACGTCGGCGGCCCACAGGTAGTGGTCGTCCGAGACGATGTCGACCTCGCGCGCCCAGGCCCAGAGGTCGCAGCCGTGGTGCTGGTTGGCCATGAAGTTCGTCGTGACCGGGAGAGACGAGAAGCGCCGGATGGCGTCGCGCTCGGCGACGAAGCACGCGCGCAGCTGAGCGTCGGTGAACCGGGCGAAGTCGAGCCGCTGCGCCGGGTTCACGACCGACGGCGCTGCGGCCGGGACACCCACGTGCTCCCACACGCCGTAGTGCTGGCCCCAGAACGCGGTGCCCCACGCCGCGTTGAGCGCGTCGAGCGAGCCGTACTTCTCCTGCAGCCAGGTGCGCCAGGCGCGCTGCGCGTGGGGGGAGTAGTCCTCGCCGACGGGAACGCCGTACTCGTTGTGCACGTGCCACATGACGACTGCCGGGTGGTCGGCGTACCGCTCGGCGAGCGTCGAGGCGATGCGGATGGCGGCCTCACGGTAAGCGGGTGCGGAGTGCGACGCCATGCCGCGCGAGCCGAAGCCCATCACCACGCCGTCGCGGTTGACCGCACGCGCATCGGGGTGCTCGGCGAAGAACCAGGCGGGCGGGGATGCCGTGGGGGTGCCGAGGTCGACGGCGATGCCGTTCTCGTGGAGCAGGCCGATGATCTCGTCGAGCCAGTCGAAGTCGAACACGCCTGCGCTGGTCTCGATGAGCGCCCACGAGAAGATGCCGACGCTGACCAGGTTCACCCCGGCCTCGCGCATGAGGCGGACGTCCTCGCGCCAGACCTCGCGGGGCCACTGCTCCGGGTTGTAGTCGCCGCCGTAGGCGATCCCGTCGATGGCCGGCCAAACGCTCGCAGGCATGAAACGCGTCCTCGTGTCTCTCGAATGCGCCGGTCGTACTGTGACCGGTCACAGGGTGTGCGACAACTGTAAGCGAGCCCGTCATCCAGAACACGCGTCGTTACCGAACTGTGACCGGTCCCAGGTCGCCTGCCACGCTCGGCTCCTCCTGGCGGCGCGTGCCGACCGGGCAGTGCTGTGCGGAGTAGGCTCACCGACGTGAACGGCTCCACCGGCGCGTCGCGCAAACCGACCATCCGCGACGTCGCGGCAGCGGCCGGCGTTTCGCACGGCACCGTGTCGCGCGTGATCAACGGCGGGCACTGGGTCTCGCCCGAGGCCCGCGACGCCGTCGACCGGGCGATCCGCGAGACCGGCTACACCGCCAACCATGCCGCCCGCAGTCTGGCCACCGGGCGATCGAACTCGCTGGCCTTCCTGCTCACCGAGCCTCAGCACCTGCTCTTCGCCGACCCGACCTTCGCGCTGCTCCTGCGCGGAGCCACCGAGGCGCTTGCGCAGCGCTCGATGACCCTCGTGCTCATGATCGCCGACACCGCCGCGGAGCGGGCGAACGTCGAGCGCTACGTGCGCGCGGGTCACGTCGACGGCGTGCTCCTCATCTCGTCGCACGAGTCGAACCCGCTGCTCGCCTCCCTCATCGCCGCGGGGGTCCCCACCGTCTGCACCGGCGTGCCGCTCGGCGACCGCGCCCACGTCCCCACCGTGTCGGTGGACGAGCAGGAGTCGGCGCGGACCATGACGCGCCACCTGCTCTCGCGCGGCCACCGCCGGATCGCCGTGATCACCGGCCCCGACGACACCCCGGGCGGCCGGTACCGCCTGCAGGGCTTCCGCGAGGAGATGGGCGACCTGTTCGACCCCGAGCTCGTCGAGCAGGACGTCTACTCGAGCGACGCCGGTTCGGCGGCGATGACGCGACTACTCGAGCGCGCGCCCGACATCGACGCCGTCTTCGCGGCATCCGATGTCATGGCGGTCGGCGCGATCGCCGCCATCCGCCGCAGCGGACGACGGGTCCCCGACGACATCGCCGTCGCCGGCTTCGACGACTCGGGCCTCGCGGCGACGCACGATCCGCCGCTGACCACGATGCGGCAGCCGTGGAACGAGATCAGCTCGGCCATGGTCGACATGGTGCTGCAGGTGATCGCAGGCGGCGACCCGGAGCCGCTCGTGCTCCCGACATCCCTCATCGTGCGCGAGACCGCGTGACGCTCCGTCGCCGCGACACACGGCACCGGCGGTCCGCGCACTCGAACTAGAATCTCGGGGTGAGCAACGGCCGCAGTTTCTACATCACCACGCCGATCTACTACCCGAGCGACCTGCCCCACATCGGGCACGGCTACACGACGGTGGCGGTGGACACGCTCGCGCGCTGGCACCGTCAGGCGGGCGACGACACGTGGATGCTGACGGGGACCGACGAGCACGGTCAGAAGATGCTCCGCGCCGCGGCGGCGAACAACGTCACCGCTCAGGAGTGGGTCGACAAGCTCGTCGAGGAGTCCTGGTTCCCGCTGCTGCGCACCCTCGACGTCGCGAACGACGACTTCATCCGCACGACGCAGGAGCGTCACGAGGAGCGTGTGAAGGTCTTCGTGCAGACGCTCTTCGACCGCGGGTACATCTACGCGGGCGAGTACGCGGCGCTGTACTGCGTCGGCTGCGAGGAGTTCAAGCCCGAGGCCGAGATCGTGAACGGCACCGGCGCCTTCGAGGGACTCAAGGTCTGCGCGATCCACTCGAAGCCGCTCGAGCTGCTGCAGGAGAAGAACTACTTCTTCAAGCTCAGCGAGTTCCAGGACCGCCTGCTCGAGCTGTACAAGACCGTCCCCGACTTCGTGCGTCCCGAGTCGGCGCGCAACGAGGTCGTCTCGTTCGTGAAGTCGGGGCTGAAGGACCTCTCGATCTCGCGGTCGGCGTTCGACTGGGGGATCACGGTTCCCTGGGACCCGTCGCACGTCATCTACGTGTGGGTCGACGCGCTGCTCAACTACGCCACCGCGATCGGGTACGGCACCGACCCCGACGAGTTCGCGCGCCGCTGGCCCGCGTATCACGTCGTCGGCAAGGACATCCTGCGGTTCCACGCGGTGATCTGGCCCGCCATGCTGATGGCGGCCGGTCTCGACGTGCCCCGCGGCGTCTTCGCGCACGGCTGGCTGCTCGTCGGCGGCGAGAAAATGTCGAAGTCCAAGCTCACCGGCATCGCCCCGACCGAGATCACCGACGTGTTCGGCTCGGACGCCTACCGCTTCTACTTCCTCTCCGCGATCGCGTTCGGCCAGGACGGGTCCTTCTCGTGGGAGGACCTCTCCGCGCGCTACCAGGCCGAGCTCGCCAACGGGTTCGGCAACCTCGCGTCGCGGACGATCGCGATGATCGAGCGGTACTTCGAGGGCATCGTTCCGCCGCCGGCCGAGTACTCCGAGGGCGACCTCGCGATCCAGCGCGTCGTGGCCGAGGCCGCCGATGCCGCGGATGCCGCCATGGAGCGATTCCGGCCCGATGAGGCGATCGGAGCCATCTGGACGATCGTCGATGCGCTCAACGGCTACATCACCGAGAACGAGCCGTGGGCCCTCGCGAAGGACGACGCCCAGCGTGCGCGACTCGGCACCGTGCTGTACACGGCCGCGGAGGGGCTGCGCGCCCTCGCGGTGCTGCTGTCTCCCGTGATGCCCGAGTCGACCGGCAAGCTCTGGGTGGCGCTCGGCATCGACGCACGGCTCGAGGACCAGCCGCTGCGGGAGGCGGGCAGCTGGGGTGTGCTCCCCGCTGGGACGACGGTCAACGGCCTCGCCCCGCTGTTCCCCCGAGTCGAGCAGCCCGCCTGAGCATGGTCGACTCGCCGAAGAACGCGGATCCGGCCGACTCGACACCGTCGCTTCGTGGCGAGTCGACGGATGACGTGTCGCAGTATGTGCGGCAACGATCCCAGGCGGCGAGGGATGTGCGCTGGCCGGAGGCGCCGGAACCGCTGACGGTGCCGGTGTACGACAACCACACGCACCTCGAGATCGAGGATGGCGACGAGCCCCGCTCGCTGGACGAGCAGCTCGAGCTCGCTGCATCCGTCGGGGTGATCGGCGTCGTCCAAGCCGGCGGCGACATCGAGTCGTCGCGGTGGTCGGCGTGGGCGGCGGCATCCCACCCGCGCGTGCTCGCCGCCGTCGCCATCCATCCGAACGAGGCGCCCTTGTACGCCGAGGCCGGCCGCCTCGACGAGGCCGTCGCCGTCATCGACGAGCTGGCGGCGCAGCCCCGCGTGCGGGCGATCGGCGAGACGGGCCTCGACTTCTTCCGCACCGGGAAGGACGGGCTGCCCGCCCAGTTCGAGAGCTTCGAGGCGCACATCGAGCTCGCGAAGAAGCACGGCATCGCGATGCAGATCCACGACCGCGACGCGCACGATGCGGTCCTCGAGACCCTCGAGCGCGTCGGTGCTCCCGCGCGCACCGTCTTCCATTGCTTCTCGGGCGACGCCGACATGGCGCGGATCGCCGCCGACCGCGGCTACTGGCTGAGCTTCGCCGGGAACGTGACCTTCAAGAACGCGCAGAACCTGCGCGACGCCCTCGCGGTCACGCCGCGCGAGCGGATCCTGGTCGAGACCGACGCACCTTTCCTGACGCCGACCCCGCACCGGGGGCGGCCCAACGCGCCGTACCTGATCCCCGTGACGCTTCGCTTCATCGCGGCCGAGCTGGGAATCGACGTCGACGAGCTGTCGGCTCAGATCGCCGCGAACACGCTCGAGGTCTACGGCGAGTTCTGAAGCCTCAGCGCGTCGACGAGCCGCGCACGATCTCCCAGGGCAGATCGATGACATCGGGTGCCCCGGCGTCGCGGATGCTGCTGAGGGCCTGGAACATCGCGGCGGGAGCGAGCTCCGGGTGCACGCAGACGTGCGTGACACCGAGCCGCGTGTTGACGGCGCAGTCGCTCGTGCAGAGGGCGACGAACTGCATGTCGCGCGGGATGACGAAGTCCATCTCCTCGAGCTGCAGGTAGATGGCCGGGCCTTCCTCGGCGAACGAGAAGATCGCGTCGGCGCCCGCGTCGCGCAGCTCGCCGACCCGGCGGGGGAGCGCGCCGTGCTCGGCATCGAGGTAGGCCACGAGCGGGTCGCGACCGCGCACGGTGCTCCACGCGCGGTACGCGGTCTCGCCGATCTCGTCGCGGGGCGAGCCCGCATCGTCGACGAGGAACCCGATACGCCGCGCCCCGCCGGCCTCGAGCAGGGCGAGGGCGGCGCGCACCGCTTCGTCGTAGCCGGTGCGGACGGTGATCGACAGCTCGGTGTCGACGTAGAGGTCGTTCGTGGCGACGGGGATGCCGCGGGCGATGGCCTCGCGCAGCAGCAGATCGTCGGCGGCCACCTCGGCGAAGTAGACGACGTCGATCTGCGCGCCGCGCAGCAGGTCGGGCCGCGCGGCGGGCAGCATCGTGACCGTGAAGCCCTGATCGGCTGCAGCGCTGACGAGCGCGCCGATGTGCCGGCTGCGATGCAGTGCACCGCGCTTGGACAGGTCGAGCTCGGCATCCTGGGGAACGACGAAGCCCACCGACATCGTGCGGCCGCTCCGCAGCGCCGCGGCGTACTTGTTGGGCTGGTATCCGAGCTCGGCCGCGATCGCCTTGATGCGCTCGCGCGTCTCGGGACGCAGGCTCCCGCGATCGTTGAGGGCCTGACTGATGGCGGCCGTGGAGACACCCGCGCGCAGCGCGATGTCTTTCAGGGTCACCTGCCGAGTCATGACCGGCCGACTCCGGCTTGCGCGCCACCCGGGGCGCGCTCGGTCGGAACGGCGCCGGTGGTCGTGGACGCCTCGGCCGCAGCCGGGAACACGGTCGCCACCGCATCGGCCCAGGCCGCACCCGAGCCGGAGGACGCGAGGGTGTGACCCTGCGCGATGAGACGGTGCAGCAGCACACCCGAGAAGTGGCGCAGTGCGGCCTCGACCTGGGGGGACTCGCCGCGCAGCCGTGCACGCTCGAGCTCGTCGTCGAGGATGCCCGTGATGTATCCGCGCATCGCCACGACCGACGGCGCGACCTCGTGCACGCGCCGCGCCGCCGCGTGGCGGGCCGCAGCGCCGGCGACGATCTCGCGTGCCTCGTCGAGCGTGGCGAACTCGTCGATCGGGGCGTGGATGCGGATGGTCTCGAGATCGAGCAGCTCGATGTCGGCGACGTCGCGGAGGGCGGGGTCGACATTGCGGGGCAGCCCGAGGTCGATGATCAGCTGCGTGCGATCGGCGCCGGCCCGGCGGGCGGCGTGCTCGGCGGCGGTGAGCGCATAGGTGTCGGTGGTCGTCGTGCAGGTCACGATGACGTCGGCAGCGGCCGCCTCTTCGGCGTAGTGCTCGGCGTCGACGGCGACGAGGTGCTCGCGCTGGGCGAAGCGGCTGCGGCCCGAGCGAGAGTGCACGCGGACGTCGACGGCGCCCTTGTCGCGCAGTGCGGCGAGGGATGCCGCGGCGTAGCGGCCGGTGCCCACCAGCAGCACCCGCGCCGCGGACCAGTCCGCCACGCGCGAGGACGCGAGCTCGAGGGCGAGTCGCACGAGCGAACGGCCCGACTCCCCGATGCGCGTGCTGTTCTTCACGGCGCGTGAGGTCTCGGTGGCCCGCTGGAAGAGGTGCTCGAGGGGAGCGGTGGTCAGCCCGCCCCGTCGCGCGTCGTCGAGCGCGCGACGCACTTGGCCGGCGATCTCGTCCTCGCCGACGGCGACCGAGTCGAGGCCGGACGCCACGGAGAAGAGGTGATGAGCGACCTTGTTGCCGTGGGCGAAGTCGACCGTCTCGCGGACGGTTCGGTACGGCAGATCGCTCAGCTTCGCGATCTCTTCCATCGCGGCGTCCATCGCCGGGATCGTCGAGGGGAAGTCGGCGTCGTCGCGCAGGTCGAAGTACGCCTCGAAGCGGTTGCAGGTCGCCAGGACGACAGCACCCTGGATGGCGTCATGGGCCTCTGTCAACCGGGTGCCGACTTCGTCTCCGATGACGGAGAGTCGCTCGAGTGAAGCGAGCGGCGTGGAGCGCTGATGCGCGGTGAGAGCGACGAGCACGTGCGGAAGAACCCCCTGGAATCGTGACTAGTATATCGATTAACTCATTCGAGGAGATCATCATTCCGGCATCCGCCCACCCTCTCGTCACGCACGCCACCGGCTCGAGCCGGCTCGTGCGCACCCTGCTCGGCGAACGCGTCGAGAAAACCCCCGTCTGGTTCATGCGCCAGGCCGGCCGGTCGCTGCCCGAATACCGTGCGCTGCGCTCGCAGGGCACGATGCTCGACGCCTGCCTGACGCCCGAGCTCGCCAGCGAGATCACGCTCCAGCCCGTGCGCCGCCACGGCGTCGACGCGGCGATCTTCTTCAGCGACATCATCGTGCCGCTGGCGATCCTCGGCATCGAGGTCGAGATCGCGGCCGGGCGCGGCCCCGTCTTCGCCCAGCCGCTGCGCACGGCGGCCGACATCGCCCGCGCGGTCGAGATCGATCCCGCTCTCGTGCGAGAGCGCGGCGAGGCGATCGCCCGCGCCGTGGAGCTGACGACCGGGATGCTGGCCGAGGAGTCCGAGTCGCGCGGCGAGCCGCTGCCGCTCATCGGCTTCGCCGGTGCCCCGTTCACCCTCGCCGCCTACCTCGTCGAGGGCGGGCCGTCGAAGGATCATCTGGCCGCCCGCCGCCTGATCCACGAAGACCCGGCTGCCTGGCGAGCGCTGACGGAGTGGCTCGCCCGCGTGACGGGGGAGTTCCTCGCGCTGCAGGTCGAGTCCGGCGCCAGTGCCGCGCAGCTGTTCGACTCGTGGGCGGGAGGCCTGCCGCCGGAGGACTATCGCGCGGCGGCGTTGCCGGCCTCGGCGGCATCGTTCGAGGCCGTGCGCGCGCTTCCGGTTCCGGCGGGTGCGGGCATCGACCACATCCCGCTCGTCCACTTCGGTGTCGGGACGGGCGAGATCCTGCGTGACATGGCCTCGATCGGCATCGACGCCCTCGGAGTCGACTACCGCGTGCCCCTCGACGAGGCCGCTCGTCGGGTCGGCGGCGACCTGACGCTGCAGGGCAACCTCGACCCCGCCTTGCTCTTCGCTCCGGCCGAGGTCCGCGACGCGGCGATCGCGCGCATCCTCGAGGCCGGGCGCGCGGCACGCGCACACGTGTTCAACCTGGGTCACGGAGTGCCCATGGAGGCGGATCCCGACGCGATCAGCTCCGTCGTGCGCACCGTCCACGCGTGGCGGTCGGCATGACCGTCGAGACCGACGTCGTCATCGTCGGGGCCGGCATCGCCGGGCTCGTCGTCGCGCTCGAGGCCGTGACCGCGGGAGCGCGCGCGACTGTCGTCGAATCCGACGATCAGATCGGCGGGATGCTGCGCCGCGGGCGCATCGCGGGGGTCGACATCGACCTGGGGGCGGAGTCCTTCGCGAAGCGCACCGACGCGGTGCCGCGACTCATCGCCGACTTCGCCCTGCCGCTCGAGGTCGTCGCGCCACGGTCGGGGCCCGCTCACCTGGTATCGCAGCACGGCGTCGGCCTGCCCGGCGCCCGCTGGAGCCGGCTGCCGCTGCCGAGACGCACGGTGATCGGCATCCCGGCCGACCCGCTGGCGCCCGACGTCGTCGCGATCGTCGGCGACCGCGCCGCCGAGCGAGCTGCCGCCGAGGTTCTGGACGCGCCCGTCGATCCCACCGCTTCGCTCGCCGACGTCGTCGAAGAGCGCCTCGGCGAAGGGCTCCTCCGCGACCTCGTGGATCCGCTCTGCCGCAGCATCTACTCGCAGCCCGCCGCGGCCGTTCCGCTCCCGCGTCTTCACCCGAAGATGTGGGAGGCGTTCGAGCGCACGGGCTCGTTGCTGGCAGCAGCCGCGGAGGTCGCCCCGAACGCTCCGGGCGGAACCGCCGTCGGGGGAATCGCCGGAGGAATGTGGCGGCTCGCCGACGCCGTCGCACGCCTCGCCGCCGAACGCGGCGCGGTGATCCGCACCGGCACCGCGGTCGGCCGGGTCGACCCGGCGCCCGGATCCGGCGTCGCGGTGACGCTCGCGGACGGCGAGACGATCCGCGCCGATCACGTCGTCATCGCAACCGGCCCGCGGGGTGCCGCGAATCTGCTCGGGCGAGACAGCCGCGCCATCGATGCGGGGGCGACAGCACCGATCCAGCCGGCGGTCCGGTTGCTTACCGCCGCCGTCACCGCGCGCGATCTCGCGGCGGAACCCGTCGGATCGGGCGTCATCGTCGCCCCCGACGCACGCACCGCCGCCAAAGCGCTCACCCACATCGACGCGAAGTGGGCCTGGGCGCGAGAAGCGCTGCCGGAGGGGACGCACCTCGTCCGCCTCTCGGCGCGCGCCGACGACACCGCGGGCCTCGACTCCGCCGCGGCCGTGGCGCGCGAGATCTCCCACCTCACGGGCGCTCGCGTCGATCGCGGTGACATCGGAGAGATCCTGACGACCCGGTGGCGCGACGCCGTCGTGCCGGCCGAGTCCGACTCCTGGACGGCGACGGTGATGGATGCCGCGGCCCGCGGCATCCACGTCACCGGAGCCGTCGCGGCCGGTACCGGACTCGCCTCGGTCATTCCGCACGCCCGCGCGCTGGCCCATGAGCTCTTCGCTGTTCCCTCCGTCCGAAAGGAGTCCTGATGACCGAACAGATCCCGCTCGGTTACACCCTCTTCGCGATCCTCGCCGGTCCGCGACCGCGTCACCAGGCGCCCACCGACGCCGACCTCGCCGAGCTCGAGCGCGTCGTCGCCGGGCTGCCCGAGGCCGGCGTCACGGTGCGCGGACTGTACGACGTCACCGGCATGCGCGCGGGGGCCGACCTGATGGTGTGGCTGCACACGGCTTCCGGCTCGGACGACGATCCGGCGGCTCTGCAGCGCGCGCTGCGCGAACTGCGCCGCACGGCGGCCCTCGCCGCCTTCGACCTCGAATGGAGCGCCATGGGCGTTCATCGCGAGGCGGAGTTCAACAAGCGGCACGTTCCCGGCTACCTCCGCGGCGAGCCCGCCCGCGACTGGCTGTGCCTCTACCCGTTCGTGCGCAGCTACGAGTGGTATCTGCTGCCCGAGGAGGAGCGTTCGGCGATGCTCGCCCAGCACGGCCGCCGCGGTGCGAAGTTCTCGGACGTCATCGCCAACACCGTCTCGACCTTCGCCCTGAGCGACTACGAGTGGCTGCTGCCGCTCGAGAGCGACGAGCTGATCAGCCTCGTCGACCTCATGCGCGACCTGCGCGCCACCGATGCGCGGCGTCACGTCCGCGAAGAGGTGCCCTTCTACACCGGACGACGCGTCGAGGTGTCCGAGCTGGCGGAGGTGCTGTCCTGATGAGCGCGAACGAGTTCCGTCCCAAGCCCCCGCGTGCCCAGAGCGCCCCGCCGTGTGCGCCCGGCTGCGCGGTCCCCGCCGCCGGTCCCGCGTCGTGCGGGGGAGCACCCCACGTGAGCGAGCCCACGTCGTACGACGCGCTCCTCCTTCTCGGCTTCGGCGGCCCCGAGGGCCAGGACGACGTCCTGCCGTTCCTGCGCAACGTCACGGCTGGTCGCGGCATCCCCGACGAGCGCCTCGAAGAGGTCGCCCACCACTACCGTCACTTCGGCGGGGTGTCTCCCATCAACCAGCACAACCGCGAGCTGAAGGCCGCCCTCGAGACGGAGATCGCCGCGCGCGGCCTCGGCCTGCCGGTCTACTGGGGCAACCGCAACTGGATGCCGTACGTCGACGACGCGCTGCGCGAGCTGCACGCCGATGGGCACCGTCGCGTCATCGCGATCGCCACCAGCGCCTACAGCTCGTACTCCTCGTGCCGCCAGTATCGCGAAGACCTGGCCGACGCCATGGAAGCGACGGGACTGGCGGGCGAGGTCGAGATCGACAAGGTCCGGCAGTTCTTCGACCACCCCGGGTTCGTCGCCCCCTTCGTCGACGGCATCCGCGACGGACTCGCGAAGGTGCGCG
Source organism: Microbacterium sp. Ru50 (assembly GCF_002920555.1). Classification (NCBI taxonomy): domain Bacteria; kingdom Bacillati; phylum Actinomycetota; class Actinomycetes; order Micrococcales; family Microbacteriaceae; genus Microbacterium; species Microbacterium sp. Ru50. Next base: position 60,131 of record NZ_PQSV01000001.1, read on the forward strand.
AGCGCGGCATCGCCGACGAGGACATCGAGATCCTCTTCTCGACGCACTCGATCCCGAACTCCGACGCCGACCGTTCCGGCCCGCCCGAGCGCGGCTTCGGCCCCGGTGGCGCCTACGTCGCCCAGCACACCGCGGTCGCCGAGGCGATCGTCGCCGAGCTCGGCGCGACGAGCCCCTGGCAGCTGGTGTTCCAGAGCCGGTCGGGCCCGCCGTCCGTGCCGTGGCTCGAGCCCGACATCAATGACGCGATCGCCGAGCTTCCCGCCGCGGGGCGCAAGGCGGTGCTGATCGTGCCGCTCGGGTTCGTCAGCGACCACATGGAGGTGCTCTGGGACCTCGACACCGAAGCGATGGAGACGGCCGAGGAGCACGGACTGTTCGCGGTGCGCACCGCGTCGCCCAGCACGCACCCGGCCTACGTGGCGGGTCTGGTCGACCTCGTCGAGGAGCGGCTCAAGGGCACACCCGCCGACGAGCGCCCCGCCGTGACCTCGCTGGGGCCCTGGTACGACGTGTGCCGACCGGGATGCTGCGAGAACAAGCGTCTGGGCTTCCAGCCGGCGCTCGCGGGGGTGGCGCCGTGACAGCCGGCACTCACGCCGCCGACGCGACCGACGTCCCCGTCCTGCGTCTCGGGACCCGCGCGAGCCTGCTCGCCACGACCCAGTCGCGCCATGTCGCCGACGCGATCACCGATGCGACCGGCATCCCCGTCGAGCTCGTCGAGATCACGACGGACGGTGATGTGCTGACCGGCTCGCTCGCGCAGATGGGCGGTACCGGTGTGTTCGCCACCGCCCTGCGCGAGGCTCTGCTGCGGGGCGAATGCGACCTCGTCGTGCACTCGATGAAGGACCTTCCCACCGCGCCCTACCCCGGACTGACCATCGGGGCGGTGCCGCCACGGGCCCCGCAGCGCGACGTGCTCTGCGGGCCGACCGCCCAGACGACCCTCGACGGACTGCCCGAGGGGGCCGTCATCGGCACCGGGTCGCCGCGCCGCGTCGCCCAGGTGCTGCGCCGCCGACCCGACCTGCGCGTGCGCGACATCCGCGGGAACATCGACACGCGTCTGCGGAAGATGCGCGACGGCGACTACGACGCCATCGTCCTCGCCGAGGCGGGACTGCGGCGCATCGAGCGCGACGGCGCCATCGGCGAGGTCTTCGGGCTCGACCGGTGGCCGACGTCGGCCGGGCAGGGAGCGCTCGCGGTCGAGATCCGCACGGTCGACCTCGACGGGCCCATCGGCCGCGCGGTCGCGCTGATCGACGACGCCGAGTCGTCCTCGCGCGCCCTCCTCGAGCGCGCGGTCCTCCGCCGACTCGAGGCCGGATGCGCCGCGCCGGTCGGGATCTCTGTCACCGGGCTCGCAGCCGAGTCCGTCTTCGTCGCCGAGGTGTACGCGCCCGGGGGCGACCGCACGGTGCGCGCCCAGCGTGCCCTGCGCGCCGACCTGACCTCCGAGGGCGAGCGTGAGTCGGTCGCCGTCGACGTCGTCGCCGAGCTGCTGGACGGCGGTGCTGCGGACATCGCCGATCTGCCGGGGACGAGCCGATGACGGGCGGTCTGAGCGGGCGCCGCATCCTGATCCCCCGCGGGGGAGCCTGGGGTGAGCGCGTGCGCGCCGAGGTCGAGCGCCGCGGCGCGACGGGTGTGATCGCACCCCTCATCGAGTCGCGGCCCCCACGCGACCTCGCGGCCCGCGACGCGGCCTTCGCCGCTCTGGCGGCGGGGGAGTACGCCTGGGTCTTCATCACGAGCGCGGCCACCGTCGAGCAGCTCGTCGCCCAGCGCGTGAGCATCCCGATCGGAACACGCATCGCCGCCGTCGGGCGGCCGACCGCGCGCGCCGTCGCCGACGCGGGCTTCGAGGTCGAGTTCGTGCCGGTGGGCACCTCGTCCGCGACGAACATGATCGCCCAGTGGTGCGCCGGTCGCTCACCGCGATCGACGGGGCGCTGTCTCGTGCTCCGCTCGGATCTCGCGATGGCCGTCATCAGCGACGAGCTCGAGCTCCAGGGCTACGAGGTCGACGTCTGCATCGCGTACCGGACGGTGGGGGTCGATCTGACCCCCGAGATCGCCGAGGAGGTGCGCACCGGGAAGATCGACACCGTCCTGCTCACGTCGCTGAGCGTCGGGCGCGAGTTCCGCCGCCAGGTCGGCATCCCCGGGCACGAGGTGTTCATCGCCTCGATCGGCCCCGGCACCACGCGCGACGCCGAGAAGCTCGGCTACACCGTGCACCACACCGCACATTCGCAGAGCGTCGACGCCCTCATCGCAGAGCTCGACGCGCGACCCGCACCAGAGGATTCCCCATGAGCACCTTCCCCGAGCGGCGCCTGCGCCGCACGCGTCGCACCCCCGCGATGCGCCGCCTCTCGACCGAGCACCACCTCGTCGCCGCGCAGCTCGTGCTGCCGGTCTTCGTGAAGGAGGGCATCGACCAGGCCTTGCCGATCGCCAGCATGCCGGGCGTCATGCAGCATCCGATCGAGGCCATCGCGAGCGTCGTGACGGATGCCGCGGACGCGGGCGTCGGCGGCATCATGCTGTTCGGCGTGCCCGCCGTCCGAGACGCCGAGGGCTCGGGGGCGGTCGCCGAGGACGGCATCCTCAACCGTGCGATCCGTGTGGCGCGCGACGCGGCGCAGGGACGCATCACGGTGCAGGCCGACCTGTGCCTCGACGAGTTCACCGATCACGGGCACTGCGGCCTGCTCGCCGCCGACGGCTCGGTCGACAACGACGCGACCCTCGAGGTCTATGCCCGGATGGCGCTCGCCCAGGCCCGGGCCGGCGCCGAAGTGCTGGGGCTGTCGGGGATGATGGACGGCCAGGTGGCCGTCATCCGAGCCGCGCTCGACGAGGCCGGACACAGCGACGTCGCGCTGCTGGCCTATTCCGCGAAGTACGCCTCGGCCTACTACGGGCCGTTCCGCGACGCCGTCGAGTCGACCCTGCAGGGCGACCGTCGCACCTACCAGCTCGATCCCGCCAACGGGCGAGAGGGCGTGGCCGAGGCGATGCAGGACATCGCCGAGGGTGCCGACTACGTCATGGTCAAGCCCGCCGGCCCCTACCTCGACGTGCTCGCTCGTGTCGCCGATGCCGCGACGGTGCCCGTGTGGGCGTACCAGGTGTCGGGGGAGTACGCGATGATCGAGCTCGCTGCCCGCGCCGGTGCGATCGACCGCGAGCGCACGATCGCCGAGTCGCTCGTAGGCATCCGGCGCGCCGGCGCCGACGTCATCCTCACGTACTGGGCCCGCGAGGTGGCCGATTGGCTCCGCGCCGGAAAGGACTTCGCATGACCCGCAACGACGAACTGTTCGACCGTGCCCGGGCGGTCATCCCCGGCGGTGTGAACTCGCCGGTCCGCGCTTTCGGATCGGTGGGCGGCACGCCCCGTTTCTACGTGTCGGCGACCGGCCCCTATGTCACCGACGCGGAGGGGCGTGATTACGTCGACCTCGTCGCCAGCTGGGGTCCGGCGCTGGTCGGTCACGCGCATCCCGAGGTCATCGACGCCGTCGTCGACGCCGCTCGACGCGGTCTGTCGTTCGGCGCATCGACACCCGCCGAGACCGAGCTGGCGGAGGAGATCCGTCGCCGGGTGCCGATCGCCGAGAAGATCCGCCTCGTCTCGACGGGCACGGAGGCGACCATGACCGCCATCCGTCTCGCGCGCGGGGTGACCGGGCGCGATCTGCTCGTGAAGTTCTCGGGTCACTACCACGGCCACTCCGACGGCCTGCTGGCGCAGGCCGGCTCCGGGCTCGCGACCCTCGCACTGCCGGGATCCGCGGGCGTCCCCGCCCCCATCGCCGCGCAGACCCTCGTGGTGCCCTACAACGACCGTGCCGCTCTCGAAGCCGTCTTCGCCGAGCACGGCGCGAACATCGCCGCGGTGATCACCGAGGCCGCCGGCGCGAACATGGGCGTCGTCCCGCCCGCGCCGGGCTTCACGACCTTCCTCCGCGAGCTGACGAACCGCCACGGCGCGCTGCTCATCAGCGACGAGGTCCTGACCGGGTTCCGCTCGGGGCCGTCGGGATACTGGGGAGTCCTGCGCGAGGCGGGGGAGGACGTCGCGCCCGATCTGCTGACCTTCGGCAAGGTCGTCGGCGGCGGCCTCCCCGTCGCTGCGCTGGCGGGACGCGCCGAGATCATGGATCTGCTGGCGCCCCTCGGGCCGGTGTACCAGGCCGGCACGCTCTCGGGCAATCCCGTCGCTGTCGCCGCGGGCCTCGCCACGCTGCGCCTCGCCGACGCGGACGTCTACGCCCGCATCTCGCGAGCGGCCGACACGGTCTCGGTCGCGGCCTCGGCCGCGCTCGATGCCGCCGGTGTGCCGCACGTCGTCCAGCGGGCCGGGACGCTCTTCAGCGTCTTCTTCGGCTCGGCGGTCGTCGCGGGCGTCCCCGACTACGAGACGGCGACGCGTCAGGATGCCGGGGCTTATGCGGCCTTCTTCCACGCCATGCTCGAGGCGGGGGTGTCGCTTCCCCCCTCGGCGTTCGAGGCGTGGTTCCTCACGGCAGCGCACGACGACGTCGCCCTCGGCCGCATCCTCGAGGCGCTGCCCGGCGCCGCGCGGGCTGCCGCCGCCGCATCCGCCGACGCATGAGCCGCGCGTCGCGTCGTCCGTGGGGCGGCGCGGCGCGGCGCAACTAGGCTGGTCCTCATGCCTGTGACCCTGCTCGGTGCCGCCGAGATCCGCGCTCTCGCGGCCGAACTCGACGTGACTCCGACCAAGAAGCTCGGGCAGAACTTCGTCGTCGACGCCAACACCGTCCGCAAGATCGTGCACGCGGCGCGCGTCCAGCCGGGCGAGCGCGTCGTCGAGATCGGCCCGGGGCTGGGCTCGCTGACGCTCGCGATCCTCGAAGCGGGTGCGCGTGTCACGGCCGTAGAGATCGACCACCGCCTCGCCGCGCACCTGCCGGTCACCGCGGCTCGGCACGGCGTCGACGCCGATGCGCTGACGGTCGTCGACGCCGATGCGCTCCGGGTGACCGAGCTGCCGGGTGAGCCGTCGGTGCTCGTGGCGAACCTGCCCTACAACGTCAGCGTGCCCGTGCTGCTGCACTTCCTCGAGACCTTTCCGTACCTGCAGCGCGGTGTCGTGATGGTCCAGGCCGAGGTCGCGGAACGGCTCGCCGCCGCGCCCGGCTCGAAGATCTACGGCTCGCCGAGCGCGAAGGCCGCGTGGTACGGATCGTGGCGCCTCGCCGGGACGGTGTCGCGGCAGGTGTTCTGGCCCGTTCCCAACGTCGACAGCCTGCTGGTCGCCTTCGAGCGGGACGCCGAGCCCCGCGGCGACGACGACCTCCGCCGCCGCACCTTCCAGATCATCGACGCCGCGTTCGGACAGCGCCGCAAGATGCTCCGTCAGGCGGTCTCACCGCTGTTCGGCGGCACCGCGGCGACGGCGTCCGCCGCTCTCGAGGCCGTCGGCATCGACCCGACCCTGCGCGGCGAGCAGCTCACGATCGACGATTTCGTACGGCTGGCGGCATCCGTTCACTGAATGATCATCAGCGCGTCATCGGGTTCTCCCGAAACATGCCGGTAACATTCGGGGCGAGCCGCGAGCGCCGCGGCGAGCATCACCCGACCCGGAAGAGACGATGCGAAGCGCCGAGTACCCGGCACCCGAGAGGGTGCTGCTGCACCTGAGCGACACCCACTTGCGAGCCGCCGGCTCGCAGCTCTTCGACCGCGTCGACGCGGCCGCGCACCTGCGCCGCGCCCTCGACGCGATCGAGGCGGCGGCCCTCCGTCCCGACGGGATCGTCTTCACCGGCGACCTCGTCGACCTCGGCGAGCGCGGCGCCTATGCCGAGCTGCGCGACCTGGTCGAGCCGTTCGCCGAGCGCCTCGAGACGCGCGTGTTCTGGGTGATGGGCAATCACGACGACCGTGCCGGCTTCCGCGAGACGCTGTGGCGCGAGTCCGGCACCGCTGAGGCGGCCGACCGGGTCGACGAGATCGACGGGCTCCGGCTCATCACGCTCGACACGAGCGTTCCCGGCTCACACCACGGCGAAGTGCGCCCCGCGCAGCTCGCGTGGCTGCGCGAGGTGCTCTCGACGCCCGCGCCGCTCGGATCGATCCTCGCGATGCACCACCCGCCGGTGCCCAGCGTGCTGCCACTGGCCGCGAGCGTCGAGCTGCGCGACCAGCGCTCGCTCGCCGCCGTCCTGGCCGGATCCGACGTCCGCGCCATCATCGCCGGGCACCTGCACTACTCGACCTTCGCGACCTTCGCCGGTATCCCGGTCTCGGTGGCTTCGTCGACCTGCTACGCGCAGGACCTCACGGTCCCGGTGGGCGGTACCCGCCCGCAGGACGGCGCCCAGTCGTTCAACTTCGTGCACGTCTACGACGACACGGTCGTGCACTCGGTGGTGCCGATCGACGCGCCGACGACGCTGGAGTACACCGACGCCGGCGAGGCCCAGCGGCGACTGGCCGAGGCCGGGATCGCTCCCGTCAGCGCTTCACGCCGGAGCGCGCCGCCGACGCGTCCCGTACCCGTCCTTCGCTGACGGCCGGGATCTCCCACGGCGCCCGGATCGGGAACATCCGCTCCAGCACGTCGCGCAGCGACGCCACGCGGATCTCTTCGGGTACCTCGGTCTCGCCGCCGTCGTTCAGGCAGAACATGTCGATGTCGCGGCGCTTCGCGAGACGCTCCATCCCGGCGAGCGAACGCGCGAGGGTGGTCTGCACGTACCGTGTGCGCGGCACCGACGTCGGCAGTGCACGCCCGGTGAACATCGCGTAATAGTGGTACAGCGAGTTCGTCACCGAGATGTCGGTCGCGGCGCGGAAGCGGGATGCCGCGGTGCGGCGGAAGTCCTCGGGGAAGGTCTCCTCGAGCTCCTGCATCACACTGCGGCGCAGCGGAGCGGCGCAGTGCTCCAGGTCGCGGACGATGACGCGGCCGAACCGCTCCTGCAGGAGGGCGCGGTTGACGCGCAGGCCGTTGTCGTGACCCGACCGCTCGAGCCGCGGGTCGCCCGAGCCGATGCGGACGTCGCATTCGACGAACGACGAGACGCCGCCGGGCGAGAAGAACAGCTCGGGGTGCACCGGGCGACCGAAGAACATGTCGTCGTTCGAGTACAGGAAGTGCTCCGCGAGCCCCTCGATGCGGTGCAGCTGCGCTTCGACGGCGTGGGAGTTGTGCGTCGGGAGCGTAGACGGATCGGCGAAGAACTCCTCGCTGCGAACGATCGTCACCTTCGGGTGGTCGGCGAGCCATGCGGGGGCGGGGGAGTCGGTCGCGATGAAGATGCGGCGGACCCAGGGCGCGTACATGTGGACGCTGCGCAGCGCGTAGCGCAGCTCGTCGACGTGGCGGTACCGGGCCGGGCCGTCGTCGCCCTCGCCGACGACGTACTCCGACAACTGCGCCGCGCGCTGCCGCTGGAACTCGCTCGCCGAGCCGTCGACCCACGAGAACACCATGTCGACGTCGTGGGTGATCTCGCGGGGGTGGGGGTCGAGCATGCCCGCGACGGTCTGCCACTCGCGGCCGTACCGGGTCGCCGTGACGATGTCCACGTCCTGAGCGGGCGTGATGCGCCGCATGAGCGCGTTGGCCTGCGGGGCCTCCACGGAGGTCTCGCCGAAACGCCAGAACTCCACCCGCACGCCGTACTCGTGGTCGTAGCGCCGGCCTCCCGTCGCGGTCACGCGCGGACGGTACGCGCGGAGGGCGTGCGGCGCGGAGTCGGGGATGACGGCGTCGGCAGCGAACACCGGAGCCGTTCCCTTCGCCTTCAGATACAGCGGCTCGCGCCGACCGAGAGTGCGCAGTGCCGTCGCCGTCCGCTCCGCGTCCGCGAGGTCGATCGCGAGCGCGGGGGTGTGGAGATCGTGACGGATCATCAGCACGCGGATGCCGGCGGCGTCGAACGCCTCCGCGAGCAGCAGCAGATCCGCGGTGCGGGCGGCTTCGGGCGTCGTCGTGTCGTGGACCAGGCGCAGAACGCCCTCGTCGAAGACGACGTCGTCGCGTTGCGCGGGCAGATCGATCCAGGGGTTCTCGCGGCGGGGCAGAGCGGAAAGGGCCAGGGTTTCCTCCTCGGGAAAAGATGTCTTCTTAGGCAGAGTAGACATTCTCCGTTACATCGGTGTTTCCGTGCACCTCGGATATCCCTGCGGGGGCGGGGCTCGGCCCGACGAGCTGTCGATAGGCTCGGATCGTGACCGCCTCGCCCCGCTTCCCCGCTTCGCGCGGCGGAGACCTGCACCGCCCCTACACCGCAGCACCCGATCGCTACGAGAGCAGCGGGTACCGCCAGGTCGGCTCGTCCGGACTGTTCCTGCCCCCGATCTCGCTCGGGCTGTGGTGGAACTTCGGCGACAACATCCCCTTCGACCGCCAGCGCGAGGTGCTGCGTCACGCCTTCGACCGCGGCATCACGCATTTCGACCTCGCGAACAACTACGGGCCGCCCTACGGCTCGGCGGAGACGAACTTCGGCCGCATGATGCGCGAGGATCTCGCCCCCTACCGCGACGAGCTCATCATCTCGTCGAAAGCGGGATACGACATGTGGGACGGCCCATACGGCAACCACGGGTCGCGGAAGTACCTCATCGCGAGCGCCGAGCAGTCGCTGAAGCGGATGAGCGTCGACTACGTCGACATCTTCTACTCCCACCGCGAGGACGACACGACCCCGATCGAGGAGACGGTCGGCGCGCTCGACGCGCTCGTGCGTCAGGGCAAGGCGCTCTACGTCGGGATCTCGTCGTACTCGGCGGAGAAGTCCGCGCGCGCCGCCGCGGTGGCACGCGACCTCGGCACGCCGCTGGTGATCCACCAGCCCTCCTACTCGATTCTCAACCGCTGGATCGAGGACGGCCTCACCGACCAGTTGCGGACCGACGGGATGGGTGCCATCGGCTTCATGCCGCTGCAGCAGGGACTCCTGACGGGGCGATACCTCGATGACGGCACGTCGGAGCGGTCCATGCAGCGCTTCTCGCTGCCGGACGACGGGCGGCTGTCGGCATCGGCGCTGGCAGGGCTGCGCGAGCTGGGCGACCTCGCCCGCGAGCGCGGGCAGACCCTCGCGCAGCTCGCCATCCGGTGGACGCTGCGCGACCCCGTGGTCGCGTCGGCTCTCATCGGCGCATCGCGCACGGCTCAGCTCGACGAGAACCTCGCCGCCCTCGATGGTCCCGACCTGACCGACGACGAGCTGCGGCGCATCGACGACATCGCGGCTCGCATCGGCTCGATCTGGGACGGGCCGGACGGGTCATGAGCCTCAGTGCCGTCCCCGACCGCGTGCGTGTGCGGGCACCCGGCAAGATCAACCTGTTCCTCGACGTCGGATCGGTGCAGGACGACGGGTACCACGACGTCGCCTCCGTCTATCAGGCCGTCTCGCTCTACGAGGACCTGGTGGCCACCCCGGCGGACGACTTCACCGTGAGCGTCCGCGACGAGACCGGCGCGCCCGTGCCCGGCGTTCCGCTCGACGATCGGAACCTCGCCCTGCGTGCTGCCCGCATGGTGGCGCGCGAGGTCGGCTATCTCGGCGGCGTGCACCTCGACATCCGCAAGGCCGTCCCGGTGGCCGGAGGGATGGGCGGGGGCTCGGCGGACGCCGCGGCCGCACTGGTGGCGTGCGACGCCCTGTGGGGGGCGGGGCTGACCTCGCCCGCTCTCCAGGAGATGGCGTCGCGCCTGGGTGCGGACGTCCCCTTCTCGCTCATGGGCGGCAGCGCCGTCGGCACGGGACGCGGGGATCGACTGAGCCCGGCGCTGGGGCGAGCGCGCTTCGACTGGGTCCTCGTCATCGCCGACGGCGGCGGGCTCTCGACCCCCGAGGTCTACGCCGAGCTCGATCGGCTGCGCGCCGATCGCCGTCCCGACATCGCGCCGCGTCCCGAACCGCCGGAGGTCGACCCTGTCGTGCTGCAGGCCCTGCGGTCCGGCTCTCCCGACCTGCTCGCGACAGCCCTGCGCAACGACCTGCAGGAAGCGGCATGCGAGCTGCGTCCCGACCTGCGTGAGCTGCTCGAGCGCGCCGGCGAGTTCGGCGCCCTCGCGGGTCTCGTGTCCGGTTCCGGGCCCACCCTCGCGTTCCTGGCGGCCGATGCCACCGCCGCGCAGAGCATCGAGCACGACCTGTCCGCGATGGGCCACCGGGCCCGTCATGTCTCCGGCCCGGTGACGGGCGCGAAAGTGATGACACGATGACCGAAACCCCGAACCCCCTCCTGCATCGCGACGTCGACGAGGCGTCCCGTCGTTCCCTCGCCGAGCGCGGCCTGACCTATCGGACCGTGCCCCCGCACGAGCCGGCCTTCGAGGGGTGGATCCAGGCGGTCTCGCGCGGCTTCCAGGACGGCGAGCGCTCGGCCGAGCAGATCGCGGGCGCGCGCGGTCGCAACAGCGCGCGACGCCTGACGGGCGTGTTCGACGAGAGCGGTCCGATGCCCGAGGTCGCCGTCGGCACGATCGCGTCGTGGCCGTCCGAACTCACGGTGCCGGGCGGGACGATCCCCGCGGGCGCCATCAGCGCCGTCACGGTCGCGCAGACGCACCGCCGCCGCGGCATCGCTCGCGCCCTCCTGGAGGGCGAGGTCCGCACCGTCGCAGCGGCCGGGCTGCCGATCGCGATGCTCACGGTGACCGAGTCCACGCTCTACGGCCGCTACGGTTTCGCGTCGGCGGCATCGGCCGCGATCCTCGACATCGACACCCGTCGGGTGCGCTGGGCGGGTCCCACGCCCGACGGTCGTCTCGACTTCATCGACCGGACCTCCGCGCGCGACGTCGTCGCAACGCTCCACGAGCGCACGCGTCGCCGCACCCCGGGCGACATCGCGCTGCCGCCGGGACACGGCGATCGCTTCACCGGCACCGACCCCGATGCCAAGGACGGCGGCGACATCCGGTGCGTGCAGTACCGCGACGCGGCGGGCGAGGTGCGCGGCATCCTCACCTACACGCTCGCGCCGCACGAGCGCGACATCGTCAAGGGCACCGCGAAGGTCACGATTCTCATCGCCGAGACCGACGACGCCTACGCCGCGCTCTGGCGGTTCCTGCTCGAGCTCGATCTGGTGGCCCACGTCCGCGCGGAGCTGTGCTCGGTCGATGAGCCGGTGCTGTGGATGATCGGGGACCGGCGGGCGGCGTCGGTCTCGGTCTTCGACCACCAGTACCTGCGCATCGTGGATGTGCCTGCCGCCCTCCGTGCGCGCACCTATGGTGCCGCGGGTCGCCTGCTGCTGCGAGTGAGCGATCCGCTCGGGATCGCTACGGGGGAGTACCTCCTGACGATCGATGACGGCGGCGCGGGCACGGTGTCGACGGCGGCGGATGCCGATACGACCGGCGCCGATGTGCTCGACCTGTCGGTCGTCGAGCTCGCCGCCGTCTATCTCGGTGGTGTGTCGCCCGAGACTCTCGGGCGGGCCGGCCGACTGACGGGCACCGACCTCGCGGCATCCACGCGGATGTTCGCGTCGACGACGGTGCCGCGCGTCGGTCTCTGGTACTGACCGCCGGGTCGGGATGCGCTGCTTTAGTCCATTTCGCGACATGACGCAACACGGCCCGGGTGTCGGCTCCGAACGCTAGCGTGAGAGACCACAACGGGAGGGCGGCGCCATGCGTGCACGACTGGGCGACACGATCATCGCCGAAGCCGACGAGAGCGATCTCGTCCGGATCGAGGGCAACTGGTACTTCCCGCCGCGGAGCGTCGCGCCGGGAGTCCTGACCGAGAGCGACACGCCCTATACGTGCGCCTGGAAGGGTGACGCCCAGTACTTCGATGTCGCCGGCTCGCCCGACAAGGCATGGTCGTACCCGACGCCCTATCCGACCGCGATCGAGCGCGTGGGCACCGACTTCTCGGGATACGTCGCGTTCGACCGCTCGGTCGTCATCGAGAGCTGAGCGCGTGATCGAGTTCCGCGACGTCGTCAAGGAGTTCCCCGACGGCACCCGGGCGGTGCAGGACTTCTCGCTCGTCATCCCCTCGCACAAGACGACCGTCTTCGTCGGATCGTCCGGGTGCGGCAAGACGACGCTCCTGCGCATGATCAACCGGATGGTCGAGCCGACCTCCGGTGCCATCGAGATCGACGGCGAGAGCGTCGCGACCGGATCACCGGTGCAGCTGCGCCGCCGTATCGGCTACGTCATGCAGAACTCGGGTCTGCTGCCGCACTTCACCGTCGCGGACAACATCGCCACGGTGCCCGTCCTCACCGGCACGAGCCGGCGCGATGCGCGTCGCCGGGCGCTCGAGCTCATGGAGACGGTCGGCCTCGACACGCGCATGGCCGACCGCTATCCGAGCCAGCTGTCGGGCGGTCAGCAGCAGCGCGTGGGGGTGGCCCGGGGCCTCGCCAACGACCCCAACATCCTCCTCATGGACGAGCCGTTCGGGGCGGTCGACCCCATCGTGCGAGACGAGCTGCAGCAGGAGCTGCTGCGTCTGCAGCGCGAGCTCGGCAAGACCGTCGTCTTCGTCACCCACGACATCGACGAGGCTTTCCTCCTCGGCGACCAGGTCGTGATCCTCGCGGCCGGTGCCCACAAGCTCCAGGTCGGCTCGCCCAGCGAGATCATCCGCGACCCGGCAGACGAGTTCGTCGCGAGCTTCATCGGCGTCGACCGGGGCAAGCGCGCCCTGCACGTCGAGCGGACGGCCAACGGTGCGGTGCTCGTCGACTCCGAGGGGCGCACGCAGGGCGCCCTGGTCGAAGGAGACGCCTGAGGTGTCGTGGATCTGGTCGAACCTCGACCTCATCTTCTCGCTCGCCCTCGATCACATCCGGCAGAGCGTCATCGCGATCGTGCTGGGACTCGTGCTCTCCGTGCCGCTGGGCTGGGTCGCGTGGCGCTACCGCCTGCTGCGCGGGTGGGTGATCACCCTCACGGGACTGCTCTACACGATCCCCTCTCTCGCCCTGCTGGTGCTGCTTCCCAGTGCACTCGGATACGGCATCCGCACCGAGACCAACCTCATCGTCGGCCTGACGATCTACGCGATCGCGATCCAGACCCGTTCGGTGGCCGACGGGTTCGACTCGGTCGACCCGGGCGTCCGGCAGGCGGCGACGGCCATGGGATACGGCGGGTTCCGCCGGTTCTGGGCGGTCGACCTGCCGCTGTCGGGCCCGGTGCTGCTCGCGGGCCTGCGGGTCATGGCCGTCTCGACCGTGTCGCTCGCGACCGTCGGCATCCTCGTCGGCGTCACGAACCTCGGGTATCTCTTCACCAACGGCATCCAGCGCCGTCTGCTCGAGGAGGTGTTCGCGGGCATCCTCGCCGTCGCGATCATCGCTCTCGTCATCGACGCGCTGCTCGTCGTCATCGGACGCGTCGTCATGCCGTGGGCGCACGCCGGATCGGTCCGACGCGACCGCCGCGCGCGCCGCCGACGGGAGGCGACCGCATGAACGTCTTCGTCGACGCGATCGCCTGGGTGCTCGACCCCGCTCAGTACACCGGCAGCAACTCGGTGCCGTTCCTGATCGGCCAGCAGCTGTTCTACACCTTCGTCTCAGTCGTGATCGCCGCGCTCATCGCGGTGCCGATCGGCTGGGCCATCGGTCATACGGGCAAGGGACGCGAGTTCGCCGTCGCCGTGTCGGGGGCTGCGCGGGCCATCCCGTCGTTCGGACTGCTGATCCTGCTGATCCTGCTGCTCGGCGTCACCCAGAAGACCGAGGCGGCGTTCATCACCTTCGTCGTGCTCGCGATCCCGCCGCTCCTCGCGGGCGCGTACAGCGGGCTTCAGGCGATCGATCGACGCACGATCGACGCGGCTCGCGCGGTCGGCATGACCGAGTGGCAGATCCTCTGGCGTGTCGAGGTGCCCCTCGGCCTGCCGCTGCTGATCGGCGGGCTGCGCTCGGCCGTGCTGCAGGTCGTGGCGACCGTCACGATCGCCGGGTACACCGACCTCGGCGGGCTCGGCTTCCGCATCATCCAGGGCATCGACCTCCGCGCGATCGACCAGGTGCTCGGCGCCGCCCTGATCCTCGCGCTGCTCGCCCTCCTGCTCGACGCCGTCTTCGCCCTCCTCCAACGCCTCAGCGTGCCGCGTGGCGTCCGTGCCGCCGACGCCCCGCAGCGCCGCCGCCGGCCCGTCGCCGCGACCGCCTGACCGACCATCCCGACCCACAGCACCGAACCTTCGCATCACCGAAAAGAGGAACCCATGTCCCGCTTCACCACCCGCCGCCTGTTGACGGCCGGTGTCGGCGTGCTCGCCGCCACCACCCTGTTCGCCGGATGCGCGAGCTCCGACCCGCTCGCGGAGGGCGGCGGCGAGTCGGCGGCCCCGGCCGACGGCACCATCGTCATCGGCTCCCAGGACTACTACTCCAACGAGATCATCGCCGAGATCTACGCGCAGGCCCTCGAGGGTGCCGGCAAGACCGTCGACCGTCAGTTCACGACCGGTCAGCGCGAGGCGTACCTGCCCGAGCTCGAGAGCGGGTCGCTGACGCTGTTCCCCGAGTACACCGGCAACCTGCTGCAGTACTTCGACGAGGACACCACCGCCCGCACCTCCGAGGACGTGTACGCCGCTCTCGCCGACGCGCTCCCCGAGAACCTCACGGTGCTCGACCAGGCGACCGCGAGCGACCAGGACTCGTACACCGTGACGGCGGCGTTCGCCGAGCAGTGGAACCTGACCACGATCGCCGACCTCGCGAACGTCACCGAGCCGCTGACCCTCGGCGGTCCTGCCGAGCTCGAGCAGCGTCCCTACGGTCCGACGGGCCTTGCCGACACCTACGGCATCGAGGTCGGCTTCCAGGCGACCGGCGAGACCACGGTCGACGACCTCGTCGCCGGCACGGTCAACGTCGCGAACGTCTTCACGGCCGACCCGCGCATCCAGACCGACGACCTCGTCGTGCTCGAAGACCCCGAGGGGCTCTTCCTCGCGTCCAACGTCGTCCCGGTCGTCAACAAGGATCTCGCGGGCGAGGTCGAGGACACCATCAACGCCGTCAGCGCGAAGCTCACCCCCGAGGCCCTGGTCGCCTTGAACGTCCAGAGCACGGTCGACAAGCTCGAGCCGGCCGCGATCGCGAAGAAGTTCCTCGAGGACAACGGACTCGTCTGATCCGCAACGAAGCCCCCGGTGCGCATCGCGCCGGGGGCTTCGTCGTGCCGTGCGCAGTCAGCCGTCGATGGCCTCGCCGAGCTCGAGCCACCGCTCCTCGAGCGTGGCCGTCTCGGTGACGAGCTCGTCGCGTCGTCGCTGCAGCCCCATGATCCGCTCGAAGTCGTGGTGTGCATCGGCGAGCTGCGCATCGACGGCCGCGATCTCGCCCTGGATCTTCTCCAGTCGGCGATCGATGGCGGAGATCTCCTTCTCGGCGGCGCGGCGCTCGGCTCCGCTCAGCGTCGGAGCCGCCGGGCTCGTCGATCCTGTGCCCGAACCCGAGGAGGGGGCCGAGGTCGCAGCGTTCGCGCCGGTGCGCTGAGGCTGCTCGCGTCGCAGACGCAGGTACTCGTCGACGCCGCCGGGAAGGTGTCGCAGCCGTCCGCCGAGGATGGCGTACTGCTGGTCGGTCACGCGCTCGAGGAAGTACCGGTCGTGGGAGACGACGATGAGCGTGCCCGCCCACGAGTCGAGGAGGTCTTCGATCGCCGCGAGCATGTCGGTGTCGAGGTCGTTGGTCGGCTCGTCGAGGATCAGCACATTGGGCTGGTCGAGCAGGATGAGCAGCAGCTGCAGACGCCGCTTCTGTCCGCCCGAGAGGTCTTTGACGGGCGTCGACAGCTGCGCCGAGCTGAAGCCCATCCGCTCCAGCAGCTGCCCCGGCGTCAGCTCCTGCGCCTTCGACCCCGATCCGATCGTGTAGCTGGTGCGGAGGTTCGAGATGACGACGCGGACGGGCTCGTCGAGATGCTCGTCGAGCTCGCTCATGCGCTGCGAGAGGGTCGCCACCTTGACGGTCTTGCCGTGCTTGACGCGTCCCGCGGTCGGCTCGACGGTGCCGGAGATGAGCCCCAGGAGGGTCGATTTGCCGGCGCCGTTCACGCCGAGGATGCCGGTGCGCTCGCCCGGCGCGATGCGCCACTCGACCTTCTCGAGCACGACCCGGTCGCCGTAGCTGACACCGGCGTCGAGGACGTCGACGACATCCTTGCCCAGTCGCGACACCGCGAGCGACTGCAGCGCGACCCGATCGCGGATCTCGGGGACGTCGGCGATCAGCTCGTTCGCGGCGTCGATGCGGAACTTCGGCTTCGACGTGCGGGCGGGGGCGCCGCGGCGCAGCCAGGCCAGTTCCTTTCGGGCGAGGTTCTGCCGCCGGGCCTCGATGGCGGCTGCCTGCCGGTCGCGCTCGACCCGCTGCAGGATGTACGCCGCGTAGCCGCCCTCGAACGGTTCGACGATCCGGTCGTGGACCTCCCACGTCGCGGTGCAGATCTCGTCGAGGAACCAGCGGTCGTGCGTCACGACCAGGAGCGCACCGGAACCCGCCGACCACCGGCGCTTGAGGTGCTCTGCGAGCCACGAGATGCCCTCGACGTCGAGGTGGTTCGTCGGCTCGTCCAGGCAGATGACGTCGTGATCGCCCGCGAGGAGCGCGGCGAGGGAGACCCGGCGACGCTGACCGCCCGAGAGACCACGGATTGGGCCCTCCCAGTCGAGATCGCCGAGAAGCCCCGCGATGACGTCGCGCACCCGGGCGTCGCCCGCCCACTCGTGATCGGCCAGGTCACCGACGACGGCGTCGCGCACCCGGAGGTCGTCGTCGAGGTCGTCGGCCTGCGCCAGGACCCCCACGCGGATGCCGCCGCGGACGGTCACCCGGCCGGAGTCGGGCTTGACGAGCCCCGCGAGCATGCGCAGAAGGCTCGACTTGCCGTCGCCGTTGCGGCCCACGATGCCGATGCGGTCGCCCTCGTCGACACCGAGGGAGACCCCGTCGAACACCACTTTGGTCGGATACTCGAGGCGAAGGCCCTCGGCTCCCAGAAGATGCGCCATATTGCTTCCAGGCTAGGCCACCCCTGCCGGGCGCACGCTGTCAGCGAGGCTCGGACACCTCAGGCGGACGGTGGCGGGGGAGTGCCGTCGAAGCCCAGCGACAGTTTGCGCAGGAGCGAGGCGAGGCGGTCGCGGTCGCTCTTCGACAGACCGGCCAGGAGCACCGCCTCCGCGTCGACGAGGCGCGTGATCGCGGCATCCACGCGGATGCGTCCGTCATCGGTCAGGGTGACCAGGACGCTGCGCCCGTCACCCGGGTCGGACTCGCGCCGCACGAGCCGGCGGGCGACGAGCCGGTCGATGCGATTGGTCATCGTGCCACTCGAGACCAGGGTCTGCTGGAGGAGCTGCTTAGGGCTCAACTGGTAGGGCTCGCCGGCGCGGCGGAGGGCCGACAGGACGTCCCATTCCCAGGGCTCGAGATCACTGCGGCGGAAGGCTTCGCGACGCGCGCGGTCGAGATGGCGTGACAGTCGATCGACGCGCGAGAGCACTTCGAGCGGCGAGAAGTCCAGGTCGGGACGCTGCAGCGACCACGCACCGACGATGCGGTCCACCTCGTCGGTCTCGTGTGCCATGGCCCCATTATCGCGAACCGGGCGCGCGACACAGGCGCCGCGGAGACGGGGCGCCGTGCGCTCTGGCAGACTTGTCGGGCTGCACCTCGGTGCGGCGGTCCGCCGTGGTGTAATGGCAGCACGACAGCCTTTGGAGCTGTGAGGTCTAGGTTCGAGTCCTGGCGGCGGAGCATGAGCGACACCCAACTCGATCCCCGTCTCGCCGTCGTGATCCTCGCCGCGGGCCAGGGGACGCGGATGAAGTCGTCCCTCCCGAAGGTGCTGCATCGCATCGGGGGCCGTCCGCTCGTCGGTCATGTGCTCGACACGGCCCGCGACCTCGCCCCCGCCCATGTGCTCGTCGTCGTCCGCCACGAGCGCGACCGCGTCGCGGAGGCCGTGCTCGGCGTCTCTCCCGAGGTCGTCGTCGTCGACCAGGACGAGATCCCCGGCACGGGACGGGCTGTCGAGGTCGCGCTCGACCAGCTCCCGGAGTTCGCGGGCGACGTGCTGGTGCTCAGCGCCGACGTGCCTCTCCTCGACGACGGCACGCTCCGCGACCTGCTGCGCACGCACCGCTCGACCGGCGCCGCGGCCACGATGCTGAGCGCACGGTTGTCCGACCCCACCGGCTACGGCCGCGTCATCCGCGATACCGCCGGCGGCGTCGACCGGATCGTCGAGCACAAGGACGCGACGGACGCCGAGCGAGCCGTCGACGAGGTCAACGCCGGGGTCTACGCGTTCCAGGCGGGGCCGCTGCGCGAACGTCTCGGCCGGATCAGCACGGCCAACGTCCAGGCCGAGAAGTACCTCACCGATGTCGTGGGGATGCTGCGCGCCGACGCCCTCGCCGTCGCCGCACAGCCGGTGGTCGACCCGACCCTCATCGTCGGCGTCAACGACCGCGTGCAGCTGGCCGAGGCCGGACGCCTCCTGAACGCGCGCACGGTGCGCCGCTGGCAGCTCGAAGGGGTCACCGTGCAGGACCCCGCCACGACGTGGATCGACGTCACGGCTACGCTCGCCCCCGATGTCACCGTCCTGCCGAACACGCACATCCTGCGGGCCACCGCGATCGCGGAGGGTGCCACGGTCGGCCCCGACACGACACTGACCGACTGCGAGGTCGGCGCGGGCGCCTCGGTCACCCGGAGCGACGCGACGCTCGCCGTCATCGGGGCGGGGGCGACCGTGGGGCCCTTCTCGTACATCCGGCCGGGCACGCAGCTGGGAGAGCGCGGCAAGATCGGCACGTTCGTCGAGACGAAGAATGCCGTCATCGGCGAGGGCAGCAAGGTTCCGCACCTGTCGTACGTCGGCGACGCCGAGATCGGTCGCGGCGTGAACCTGGGCGCGGGCGCGATCACCGCGAACTACGACGACCTGGCCAAGCACCGCACCGTCATCGGCGACGAGGTCCACGCCGGCTCGCACAACGTCTTCGTCGCGCCCGTTAAGATCGGTGAGGGCGCCAAGACCGGCGCCGGAGCGGTCATCCGCAAGGACGTGCCGGCCGGTGCTCTCGCGCTCAGCGTCGCCCCCCAGCGCAATGTCGCAGGGTGGGTCGAGAAGAACAGACCCGGTACTGCAGCCGCCGCAGCAGCGGCACGCGTGCGGTCTTCACAGGAAGCGGACGATGGCTCGCAAGAAGAACACGGTTGACCTCGACGTCTCGCGGGGTATCGCCCCGGGACTGGTCGCCAAGACCAAGAAGCGTCTCGTCGTGGCATCCGGTGGCTCGCACCCCGCGCTGTCGGCCGATGTAGCCACCCAGCTCGGCACGGAGCTCGTTCCCACCGAGCACCGCACGTTCGCGTCGGGCGAGATCCTCACCCGCTTCGAGGTGTCGATCCGCGGCTGCGACTTCTTCCTCGTCCAGTCGTTCGGTCCGCCGGTCAACGAATGGCTGATGGAGACGCTCATCATGCTGGATGCGGCGAAGCGCGCATCCGCGAAGCGCATCACCGTCGTCGCGCCCTACTACCCGTATTCGCGTCAGGACAAGAAGGGCCGCGGACGCGAGCCCATCAGCGCCCGCCTCGTCGCGGACCTGTTCAAGACCGCCGGCGCCGACCGCGTGATGAGCGTCGATCTGCACGCCGCGCAGATCCAGGGCTTCTTCGACGGCCCCGTCGACCACCTGTTCGCCAAGCCGGTCCTGCTCGAGCACTTCGAGCGCACGCTCAGCCCGGAAGACCGCGACAAGCTCACCGTCGTGTCACCCGACACCGGTCGCGTTCGCGTCGCGGACACGTGGTCCGACAGCCTCGGCGCCCCGCTGGCCATCATCCACAAGCGTCGCGACCCGAACGTCGCCAACCAGGTCACCGTCAACGAGATCGTCGGCGACGTGCGCGGACGTGTCTGCCTGCTGGTCGACGACATGATCGACACCGGCGGCACCATCGTCAAGGCCGCGCAGGCCCTGAAGAACAACGGCGCCGAGCGGGTCATCGTCGCGGCCACGCACGCGGTCTTCAGCCATCCGGCGGTCGAGCGACTCCAGGACGCCGCGATCGACGAGGTCGTCGTCACCGACACGATCCCGCTCGGTGAAGACAAGCGGTTCCCCGGCCTCACCATCCTCCCGATCGCCCCGCTTCTGGCGCGCGCGATCAAGGAGGTCTTCGAGGACGGATCGGTCACCAGCATGTTCGACGGCGCCGCCTGACTCGACCTGACCCCGGCAGGGTGACCCCGGCGCTGCATCGAGCGTCGGGCTCGGGACGGGGCCGCACCAGGATCTTCTCCGGCGGCCTCCGGTGTACCGCAAAGCCGCACGCCGTAGGATCGGCCCCATGGCTGCCCCTGTCTCCGAGGCGGATCTCGAGTCGCCTCGCTCGTACGCCCGCCCCGTCGACGAGGTCGCCGCGGCGCTCAGAACCAGCGCCGACGGCCTGAGCTCGGATGAAGCAGGGCGGCGCCTCGACGCGGTGGGGCCGAACGTCCTTCCCGAGGCCAAGCGCACGCCCGCGTGGCTGCGGTTCCTCTCGCACTTCAACGACACGCTGATCTACATCCTGCTGGCCGCCGCCGCGATCAAGGCGGTCATGGCGGACTGGCTCGACGTGTGGGTCATCCTCGCCGTCGCCATCATCAACGCGGTGATCGGGTATGCCCAGGAGGGGCGCGCCGAGAAGGCTCTCGCGGGCATCCGCGGCATGCTGTCGTCGGATGCGAGCGTGCGCCGAGACGGCTCGTGGCGGAGTGTGCCCGCCGCCGAGCTCGTGCCCGGCGACGTCGTGCGCCTGTCACCGGGCGACAAGGTTCCGGCCGACCTCCGGCTCGTCCAGGCGAGCCAGCTGCGCATCGACGAGGCGGCGCTGACCGGCGAGTCGGTACCGGCGTCGAAGCACACCGATCCGGTCGACGCGGATGCCGGCGTCGGCGACCGGGCGTCGATGGCGTTCTCCGGCACGATCGTGTCGGCGGGACAGGCCCGCGGAATCGTCACGGGCACGGGCGCTCGTACCGAGATCGGCAAGATCCAGGAGCTCGTCGGGGGCGCCGGAGCCCTGACGACGCCTCTCACGAAGCAGCTCGACGCGTTCGGGCGGGTCCTGACCCTCGTCATCCTCGGGATGGCGGCCGCCATGATGCTCATCGGTCGATTCGTGCACGGGATGCCGTTCGGCGAGCTCGTCTCGGCCACGATCGGTTTCGCGGTGGCGGCGATCCCGGAAGGGCTGCCGGCGCTCGTGACGATCACTCTGGCGATCGGTGTCCAGCAGATGGCCCGGCGTCGCGCCATCACGCGGAAGCTTCCCGCTGTCGAGACGCTGGGCTCGGTGACGACCGTCTGTTCCGACAAGACGGGCACGCTGACGAAGAACGAGATGACGGTGCGGCGGATCGTCACCCCGGTCGCCCGCTACGACGTCTCGGGGCTGGGCTACGAACCGGCGGGCGAGATCGAGCGGACCGACGGGGACGGGCGTTCCGGCGGTGATCTGTCGGCCGTCCTCGCCGTAGCGGACCTCTGCAACGACGCGAACATCGTCTCGGATGACGACGGTTGGAAGCTCGTCGGTGAGCCGACCGAGGGTGCGCTGCGCGTCGTCGCGATGAAGGGCGGACACGACGGTGAGGCAGAGGGCGTCCGGCGCGTGGACGTGCTTCCGTTCGACTCGGAGAACAAGTTCATGGCGACCCTGAACGAGGGCGCCGACGGGTCGCGCGCTCTCCTCGTCAAGGGCGCGCCCGACCGGCTGCTCGACCGCTCGACGCGCCAGCGCGGGGCCGCGGGGCCGGAGGAACTCGACCGCGAGTTCTGGGATGCGGTCATCGCCGAGCTGAGCGCCGAGGGCCTGCGCGTGCTCGCCGCCGCGCGCAAGCCGTCGCGCCTCGACGAGGTCGGGATCGACGACGTCGATGAGCTGGAGTTCCTCGGCCTCTGGGGCATCCTCGACCCCCCGCGCCCCGAGGCCGTCGAGGCGATCGCCGACTGCCACCGGGCCGGCATCCGCGTGAAGATGATCACGGGCGACCATGCGGGAACGGCCGTCGCGATCAGCCGTGAGATGGGGCTGGTGTCGGATGACGAACCCCGCGTGCTCACTGGCGGCGAGCTCGAGTCGCTCAGCCAGGAGAAGCTGAAGGATGTCGTCCGCGACGTCGACGTCTACGCGCGGACGAGTCCCGAGCACAAGATCCGTATCGTCCGAGCGCTCCAGTCGCACGGCGAGGTGGTCGCGATGACGGGTGATGGCGTCAACGACGCCCCCGCGCTCACCCGCGCGAACGTGGGAGTCGCGATGGGGATCAAGGGCACCGAGGCGACGAAAGAAGCCGCCGAGATCGTGCTCGCTGACGACAACTTCGCCACCATCCGTTCCGCGATCCGCGAGGGGCGCCGGATCTACGACAACCTGCGCAAGTCGATCGTGTTCCTGCTGCCCACCAACGGGGCCCAGTCGCTCGTGATCCTCGTCGCCGTCGTCTTCGGGTTGGCGCTGCCGTTGTCTCCCGTGCAGGTGCTGTGGGTGAACATGGTCACGGCGGTGACGCTCTCGCTCGCCCTCGCGTACGAGCCGGCCGAGCCGGGGATCATGTCGCGACCGCCCCGGTCGAGCGGCGGGTCGATCATCTCGCTGCGCGAACTTCTGTTCGTCCTCATCGTGTCGGTGATGATCGGGGGAGCGACGCTCGCGGCGTTCGCGATCGTTCGAGCAACGGGCGCCGAGCTGGATGTCGCCCGGACGGTCTCGGTCTCCGTACTCGCGCTCGGCCAGCTGGCGTTCCTGTTGAACTGCCGGTTCTTGCGCCGTTCGAGCCTGACCCGGGATGTCCTGCGCGGCAACCGGGTGATCTGGTGGTCGGCTGCAGCCCTCGTCGGCTTGCAGCTCATCTACACGTACGTGCCGTTCATGAATGCGCTGTTCGACTCGCGGCCGCTCTCGGCGCAGGCCTGGCTGCTTCCGCTGGGGTTCGCCGTGGCGATCTTCTTCGCGGTCGAAGGGCTGAAAGCGCTGTGGCGCGCGCCGGAACTCGATGCAAACGCATAGGAACGACAGAGGGGAGCCATGGCGACGGGCCGCTAGCGTGAGATCAGCCCACCTCCCCCCGGAGGGGCACGACACAGGAGGACCCATCATGATCCGCGCCACTGCCGTACCCCGTTCGCTCCGCGTGACCGCCGCCGCGGCGTCCGTCGCCGGCCTCGCGCTCCTCGCCGGCTGCGCGGGCCAAGCCGAAGGCGAGCAGCCCGCATCAGGCACGGCGCCCTCCGCCGACGCGACGACCGAGACCGGTTCGGGCAGCTCGAGCGGTTCGTCGGGGGCGACCGGCGGCACTTACACCGACGGCACGTACACGGCCGAGGGGACCTATCAGACCCCCGAGGGCCCCGAGACGATCACCGTGACGCTCACGGTCGAATCCGATGCCGTGACCGCGGTCGAGGTCACCGGTGAGCCGACCCGCCGCGAGAGCAAGCAGTACCAGTCGCAGTTCATCGGCGGCATCTCGGATGCCGTCGTCGGCAAGAGCCTCGACGACGTGAAGGTCGACCGCGTGGCGGGCTCGTCGCTCACGAGCGGTGGTTTCAACGCGGCGGTCGAGGAGATCCGCACCGACGCGGCAGCATGATCGTCGCGACTGGCGGCTTCGGGCGGTGGGAGTTCGGCGCCATCGGAACCGCGTGGTGCGTCGACAGCGAGGTGCCGCTGCGTGACGGCGATCGGTCAGCGGTGATGTCGCTCGTGGAGTCGTTCGACCGGGACTGGTCGAGATTCCGCGCGGACTCGACCGTGAGCCGGCTGGCGTCGGGCGGATCGGTCGCGGCGCCTCCCGACGCCGCGGACATGCTGGCGATGTACGGCGACCTGTCCGACGTCACGGACGGCGCGGTGAACCCGCTCGTCGGTGACGCACTCGCCCGGCGCGGTTACGACGGCTCGTACTCCCTCCGCGACCGTGGAGCGATGGCCGCGCCGGACCGGTGGCGCGATGTCGTCGAGCTGGCGGACGATCGACTCACGCTTCACAGCCCGGCGACGATCGATGTGGGCGCGGTGGGCAAGGGTCGCCTCGTCGATCTCGTGATGTCGGAGTTGCGGCGGCGCACGGCCGGCTGGCTCGTCGTCGATGCGAGCGGCGACCTCGCGATCGACGGGGTGCAGCAGCGTGTCGCGCTCGAGCACCCGTATGACGGGTCCCGGGCCGTCGGAGTCTGGACGCTTGACGCCGGGGCGCTGTGCGCCTCCGCGACCAACCGTCGAGCGTGGGGCGATGGTCTGCATCACGTTCTCGACGCGCGCACGGGCGAACCGGTTCGGGAGTACGCGGCGACGTGGGCGGTCGCTTCGGACGCCATGACGGCGGATGCCGTCGCCACAGCCCTCTTCTTCGACGGCGGGCCTCGCTTCGCGGAGCGCAGTGAGGCCTCGTGGGTGCGGATGCGCACCGACGGTTCCGTCGAATGGTCACCCCACTGCGAAGCGGAGTTGTTCGTATGACATCCCTGACGGCCCTTCGAAACCGAGCCGTCGGCGCGCTCGGACGCGTGTCGATGTACCGATTCGTCCTCATGGCCCTCTCCCTGCTCGCGGTCATCGCCTTCGTGCTGACCGTCGCCGGTCAGATCGCGGGCGATCCGCTGGCTCTCCCGGTGTCGCTCGTCGTCCTGGCCGCCGCGATCATCGTGGTGGATGCTGTAGCGCAGCGGCTGCTCGGCCGAACGTGGCGCATCGAATCGGCGGTCATCACCGCGCTCATCCTGCTGTTCGTGCTGCGTCCGACGCTCGATCCGGCGGGGATCGCGGGGCTCGCGGTCGCCGGGGTGGTCGCCTCCGCATCGAAGTACCTGCTGGCCTGGCGTGGGCGACACATCTTCAATCCCGCCGCGGCCGGAGCAACGGTGCTCACTGTGCTCAGCATCCCGTTCCCCGACCTGGGCGCGTCGGCGTGGTGGGTGGGGTCGCCCGTTCTCGCGGTGCCCGTCATCCTTCTCGGCGGTCTTGTGCTCGTGCGCACGGAGAAGGTGCGGGTGGTCGCGGTCTTCCTGGTCGTCGCGGTCGCTGTCGCGCTCGTGCGGACGTTCGTGCAGTACGCCCAGGTCTCGCTCCCCGTCGATGCGACCGTCATCGGGCAGGTGCTGTGGTCGTCGCCGTTCCTCTTCCTCGGTGCGTTCATGCTGTCTGAGCCGTTGACCCTTCCGCCGCGTCGGAGGCAGCAGTACGCGGTCGCTGCGCTGGTGGGCGCGCTGGCGGGCTGGCCGATCCTCATCGGTGACGTCAGTCTCGGACAGGAGCGCGCGCTGCTCATCGGCAACCTGCTCGCGTTCTTCTTCGCCTACCGCGCCGCGGTGCGCCTGACGTTCGTCGAACGCACAGCGCTGACCC
Organism: Microbacterium sp. Ru50; assembly: GCF_002920555.1. Lineage (NCBI taxonomy): Bacteria > Bacillati > Actinomycetota > Actinomycetes > Micrococcales > Microbacteriaceae > Microbacterium > Microbacterium sp. Ru50. Next base: position 85,553 of record NZ_PQSV01000001.1, read on the forward strand.
CCTCCGTGCGGGAGCTGACGTTCCGCGCTCATCGCGGCTTCCGATTCCGTCCCGGACAGTACCTCGAACTCGAGGTGCCGCACCGTCGCCCCGATGCGCGGGGGACGCGGCGCGAATTCTCGATCGTTTCGGCGCCCGCGGAGCTGCCGGAGGTGCGGATCGCCATCCGCGAGGGGTCGCAGTCGAGCTACAAGAAGGCGCTCGCGCTGGTCGAGCCCGGTCGCGATCTTCCCGTCACCGGCGTGTGGGGCGATTTCGTGCTCCCCGCACGGACCGATGCCAAGGTGTTGCTCGTCGCGGCCGGTATCGGGGTGACGCCCTTCGTCTCGCAGTTGCGCGAGATGCGTCTGGCGGGGGAGCGGCGGGATGTGGTCATGGTCTATGTGGCGTCGGATGCCGAGGAACTGGCCTTCCGCGATGACATCATCGCCGCGGGCATCCCGGTGATGGTGGTGACGCGGGATGAGCCGCGGAATCTTCCCGACCACTGGACGTGGACCGGCGGGGCGCGGCTGACCGCGGCATCCCTCGCCACGCTCGTGCCGGACCTCACCGAGCGGCACGCCTTCATCTCCGGCCCGCCTCGGCTCATCGCCGACCTCGCTCCCGCCCTCTCGAGGGCGCGGTCGCTCACCACCGACGCGTTCGCCGGGTATTAGTCTGGCGGCCGGCCCGGATCGGAGGTGCGGCTGGGCGCTCGTCGATTCCGTCAGCACGGTTCGGTTTCCGTCGCTCTTCGCGGCCCGCATCCAGATCGCTCGATTCCTCAGAACGGTGTCGGTCCATCGGGCGGAGGTGGCCCGCCGGCTCCGTCCACCGGTGGCGGGTTCGCGGTTTCGCTGGTGAAGCAGACTGCCGGTATGGGTACGTCTTCGCGGTAGACCCGTCCGAGGGGTGAGGTCCATTCGAGGACCCCGCCGCCGACCTGCCGGACTTCCCACGTGGTGAATTGCTTCATGGAGTGGTGTCGTTGGCAGAGGTGGGCGAGGTTGAAGATGTGGGTGTGCCCACCCAGGGCGTGATCGACGGTGTGGTCGAGTTCGCAGCGGATCGCGGCCCGGCGGCATCCCGGGAACCGGCAGTGCTGATCCCGGGCCACCAGCAATTTCTTCATCGACGCGGTGGGCCGGTACGTGTCGATCTCGACCGGCGTCCGGGTGACCGGATCGATAAACAGCCGGTCCCACTCGCCGACCTGCCCGGCGAGCTGTCGTGCCGTGTCGGAGTCGATCAGCCCGGCGCCCACAGCTTCGGCGGGGTTCTCGTCACGCCCCGTCAGGGTCTCCGCCGCGACGGCGACCTGCACGCGTGCCCGGATCGCGCCGAGTCCACCGGCGCGGTCGGTGCCGTAGAACGGATCCACCACGGGCGCGCCGCCGAGGACGAGGTCGCCGAGGATGTCGGCCCGCAGCTGGTCCATCGTCCGTGTATCAGCCGCCTCGTCTGCGCTCGCGGCATCCGGCCCAGCAGCCGCCCCAGCGCCCGCCCCAGCGCCCGCCCCCGCGACCCGGGCGTCCTTCACGGACTGTCCCATCTGCGTGAGCCGGTCGAGCATCCCTACCGCGATCACGGTCGGGACTGTCGCGGTGACATCCGACATCCCGTCCGCGCCGTGTGAGACCCGCACGCACCGTCCTGCCGCGGCGTCGCGGTGCCGGTCGGTGAACGTGCGCTCGTGCAGCCTCTCAGCCAGGGCCCGCAGGGCCGGTTTCACCCGGGTCGCGATGTCACGCTCGCACACCGCGATCGCGGCGATCTCGAACTCGCCCCGCACCTCGTCGGGCAGCCCGGTTCCCGCTTGAACGACCACGTCGACGTGGTCGCGGGTGATCCGCCGCCCCTCCCACGCCGCGAACACGGCCGGGTACTCGTCGACGATCGTCAGCGCATGATCGATGTCGGCCTGCAGGCGCCGGTCGGTCCGCCGGGCCAGGCCCGCCGCTTCGGCCGCGACCGACCGCAGCTCCATGTCCGACGCCAGCCCCCGCACACCATCACGGTGCGCCTCACGAAGCGCCGACCGGCCCAGCTCGGCCAGAGCCCGCACCGACGCGACCTCCGCGTAATGCACCACCGCGAGCGCCTCGCCGTACGCCGCGATCGCGGGACCGTGCGGCGAGACCACGCCGCCGTCCGGACCACCACCGCCGTTCGCTGCCATGTTCCCATTGTGGCAGCAGGGTCAGACATTGCATTAGAACACAGATTCTATGGGCAGGACCGACCAAGCATCGCCCCTGGGGAGGAACAGACGACCTCAGCCGTTTGCCCGACCGCGTCGGGCGATCTCAGAACGCTGGTGTTCGACGGCGCGTGCGATGTCGTCCACCGCGCGCCACAGCGCCGTCGATACATCCGTCGGTGACGGGTTGGCATCCCCACGGAGACGGCGCTTGAGGAGACCCTTCGCTTCAGCGCGTTCGATGTCGGCGGGAAGCTCGAAGGCGAGAACGTCGAAGTCGCGCTCCGCATATCCATCGACGGTCGCTCGTACTCTGCCCAGCTGCGCATCGTCGCTCTCGAGGTGCAGGTGAGTGCGAAGCACGGGGTCGTACGGTGTCGCACCGACGTAGGCGATGTCGCCCGTCGCCCCGTCGACCCAGACATAGATCCATGAGCCGGACGGCTGCACGCGCCCGCGGCGTACCGCGACGACCCGCGGCTGGCGGAGCGTCATGCTGTGTCCTCGGCTCCGCCCGCGTGCTCAGGCGTGATCGGGCCCGGCCCGGCACTCGCCCCCGACCCGGCGCCCGGCCCGGCACCCGACCCCGTCCCGGCATCCGACTCCGCGTCGGTCCCCGCGATCGTACCCGCCGATCCGGGATCGGCCGGTCGCGCCGTCAGCCGCAGCTCGAACGTGGTCGATCCGGGTTCGCTCTGCACCGTGAGCGAGCCGCCGTGCGCCGCGACGATGGCGCGGGCAATCGAGAGGCCGAGGCCCGTGCCACCCGTCTGCCGCGCTCGCGAGCTGTCGCCTCGCGAGAAGCGCTCGAAGATCTCGTCGACGACGGCGGGGTCGATCCCCGGGCCGTCATCGTGCACCGACAGGATCGCCGTTCCGTCGGCGACGCGCACCGCGGTGGTGACGGTCGTCCCGGCGGGAGTATGGACGCGGGCATTGGCCAAGAGGTTCGCGACGACCTGCGTGATGCGGGTCGCGTCCGCCGCGACGACGACCGGTTCGTCACCGACGTCCAGCCGCCACTCGTGGTCCTGTCCCGCTGCGCGCGCGTCGGCCACGGCGTCGATGGCGAGTGCGGTCAGGTCGACGGTTCCGTAGACCAGCTCCTGCCCTTCGTCGAGACGTGCGAGGAGCAGCAGGTCTTCGACGAGGCTCGTCATGCGCAGCGACTGCGCCTGAATGCGCTCGAGAGCGGCGGTCGTGGTCTCCTCGACTCCGGGCACGCCCTGGCGCATCGCTCGGAGCGAGAGCTCCGAGTACCCGCGGATCGAGGCGAGCGGGGTGCGCAGCTCGTGGCTCGCGTCCGCGACGAACGACCGCATGCGCTCCTCGTTGCGCTGTCGTGCGACGAGGGACTCATCGACGTGGTCGAGCAGCGTGTTGAGGGCAGCGCCGACGCGGCCGATCTCGTCGTGGTCGTCGGTCTCCTCCGCGGGAACCCGCTCGGTGATCGAGACGGCGCCCTGCGACAGGGGGAGCGATGCCACCCGCGTCGCGGTGTCGGCGACGACGCGCAGCGGCCGCAGCGAACGCTGGATGACGACCGCGATCGCTGCGCTGAGCAGCAGCAGGCCGCCGATCGTGACGATCGCGATCGTCGTGACGACGGTCGCGACGCTCTTGTCGACCTGGGCGAGCGGCAGGGCACCCAGCCCCGTGATGTCGCCCGCTTCGAATGAAACGACGCGGAACGCGCCGAGATCACCGATCTCGATCGTGGCGGGAAGGGCGCTGAGGTCTGTCGAGGCCAGATCGTTCACCTCGGCGGCGGTGAGGCTGCGCACTCCCTCCTCGCCGTCGAAGGTCGCGCCGGTGACCGGACCGCGCGGATCCTGCACGAGAAGCGTGTAGCCGTAGGGGAGTCCCGGTGTGCCCGCGATCGTCTCTTCCGCCGACCGCGCTCGCACGACGTAGCCGCTGCTGTCGAACAGCTTGAGGCTCCGGGTCAGCGACTCGGTGTTCGTGTCGACGGTGGAGACCAGAACGGTCCCGATGGTGGTGGCGAGTCCGACCGCGCTCGCGATCAGCGTCAACGCGACGACGCTGACCACCGTCAGCATGAGCCGCGTCTGCAACGTCCAGCGCTTGCGGGGCTGCCTATCGGTGCGCCCGCGCGCGCCGGCGCCATGCGGGGAGGGCGTCACTGGGGAGCTTTGATCATGTAGCCCACACCCCGGACGGTGTGGATGAGCGGCTCGCGACCGGCGTCGATCTTCTTGCGCAGGTAGGAGATGTACAGCTCGACGACCGAGGAGCGGCCGCCGAAGTCGTAGTTCCAGACGCGATCGAGGATCTGCGCTTTCGACACCACGCGCCGCTGGTTGCGCATGAGGTAGCGCAGGAGCTCGAACTCGGTGGCGGTGAGCTCGATGCTCGTCCCGGCGCGCTCGATCTCGTGCGAGTCCTCGTTGAGCGTCAGGTCGCCGACGCGCAGCACGGGGTCGGCGCCGCCGGCGGTCGCGGTTCCGGCGCGCCGCATGAGGCCCCGCAGCCGCGCGACGACCTCCTCGAGGCTGAAGGGCTTCGTGACGTAGTCGTCGCCGCCCGCCGTAAGCCCCGCGACGCGGTCGCCCACGGAATCCTTCGCGGTGAGGAACAGCACGGGAACATCGTCACCCGACTGGCGGAGGCGCTGCAGCACCGACATCCCGTCGAGGTCGGGCATCATGATGTCGAGCACCATCGCGTCGGGTTCGAACTCCCGCGCCATCGCGAGGGCCTCGAAACCGGATGCCGCCGAGCGGACCTCCCACCCTTCCATCTTGAGCGCCATCGAGAGCAGATCGGTGAGCATCTGCTCGTCGTCGACGACGAGGACGCGCAGCGGAGAGCCGTCGGGACGCTGCAGGGTGGCGGGTGCTGGGGTGGTCATGATGCCATTGTGAGGCGTTCTCTATGGAGAAGCTATGGGCGACGCTATGTCTGAGCTGTGAGCATCCGAGGTGGCATACGGTGACCTCATGAGGAACGTTGAGACCGCGGTCTACGTCGACGGTGCGGTGGCGGGTGACGGTCTCCCGCCGGGAGAAGCGGCCGCGCTCGCACGAGAGCGGGGCGGGTTCGCGTGGATCGCGCTGATCGACGTCGACGCCGCGCAGATCGAGAGCCGCGCGGACGAACTCGGCCTGCCCCCGATCGCCGTCAAGGAAGCCCTCCGGCCGCACCAGCGGTCGATTTTCGAGCGCACCGGGGATCACGTGTTCGTGGTGCTGCAGCCCGCGCACTACGACGACGAGTCCGAGACGGTCCGGTGCGATGAGATCGACGTCTTCCTCGCACCTCACCTCATCGTGACCGTCACGCGGTCGGATCGCATCGACCTCAGCGAACTCCGCGGCCGTCTCGACGGCCACCGCGACCTGCTCCGCCGCGGCCCGGCATCCGTCATGTGGGTGCTCGCGGAACTCGTCACGACCGGGTACCGCGCGGTGCTCGACGGCGTCGAGAACGACATCGACGAGATCGAGGACCAGCTGTTCGGCGACGACCCCGGAGTGTCGCGGCGCATCTTCGACCTGCAGCGGGAGGTGATCGACCTCGCTCACGCCACGACGCCCCTGCCGGACGTCCTGACGCGGCTCGGGACGACCCTCACGGACGCCGCCGCGGGCGCTGAACCGGCCGGGTGGGACGATGTCCGGGGCCGTGCGCAGTACGTGGCCGAGCGCGTGCAGTCGATGCGCCACACGCTCGACGATGCGTTGACGATCCACGCGACGCTCGTCAATCAGCGGCTGGACGAGAAGATGGCCGACCTCACCGTCGTGCAGGTGCGCCAGAATGAACAGGTCAAGAAGATCTCGTCGTGGGCGGCGATCGGGTTCGCCCCGACGTTCGTCGCCAGCGTCTACGGCATGAACTTCAGATTCATGCCCGAGCTCGCACAGCCGTGGGGCTACCCGATGGCGCTCGGGCTGATGGTGCTCCTCAGTGCCGGCCTCTACGGGATCTTCAAGCGCAACGACTGGCTCTGACGTCCCCTCGTCGCGAACAGCGAAGGCCCCGCTGAGCGGAGATGCTCGGCGGGGCCTTCGTCGACCCGGAAGTCGGGGTCAGTGCGTGTCTTCGGCCTCGACCTCGGAACGGTCGCCCGACCACAGCGTGTGGAAGGTACCGTCCTTGTCGATGCGCTTGTAGGTGTGCGCTCCGAAGAAGTCGCGCTGGCCCTGGATGAGGGCCGCGGGCAGGCGCTCCGCACGCAGGCCGTCGTAGTACGACAGCGACGAGCTGAAGGCGGGAGCCGGGATGCCGGCGCCGGCAGCGGCCTGCACGACGTGACGCCAGGCGTCCTGAGCGCGGCCGAGCGCCTCGACGAAGTACGGCGCGGTCAGGAGGACGGGCAGCTCGTCGCCCGTCGCGTACGCATCGGCGATGCGGTTGAGGAACTGCGCGCGGATGATGCAGCCACCGCGCCAGATCTTCGACACCGCACCGAGGTCGATGTTCCAGCCGTACTGCGCGGCACCGGCACGGATCTCGTCGAAGCCCTGCGAGTACGCGACGATCTTCGAGGCGTAGAGCGCGAGACGCACCTGCTCGATGAAGGCATCGGGGTCCTCGACGGTGAACGACGCGTCGTCGGGCCCGGGCAGCGAGCCCGAGACGTCGCGCTGCTCGCGGTGGCTCGAGAGCGAACGCGCGAACACGGCCTCCGCGATGCCCGAGACGGGAACACCGAGGTCGAGCGCCGTCTGCACGGTCCACGCACCGGTTCCCTTGGCGCCGGCCTGGTCGACGATCACGTCGACGAGCGGCTGGCCGGTGGCGGCATCCGTCTGGCGCAGCACCTCGGCGGTGATCTCGATCAGGTACGACTCGAGCTCGCCGCGGTTCCACTCGGCGAAGATGTCGGCTATCTCGGCGGGCGACTTGCCCGTGCCGCGGCGGATGAGGTCGTAGGCCTCGGCGATGAGCTGCATGTCGGCGTACTCGATGCCGTTGTGCACCATCTTCACGAAGTGGCCGGCGCCGTCGTGGCCGACGTGCGTCACGCACGGCTCGCCCTCGGCGACCGCAGCGATCGACTTCAGGATCGGGCCGAGCGTCACCCACGACTCGTCGGGGCCGCCGGGCATGAGGGACGGGCCCAGGAGGGCGCCCTCCTCGCCGCCGGAGACTCCCATGCCGACGAAGTTGAAGCCGGCCTCGCGGACAGCCTTCTCTCGGCGAATGGTGTCGGTGAACAGAGAGTTGCCGCCGTCGACGATGATGTCGCCCGGCTCGAACACCCGCATCAGCTCGTCGATGACGGCGTCGGTGGGGCGACCGGCCTTGACCATGATGATCGCGGTGCGCGGCTTCTGCAGGTTGGCCGCGAACTCCTCGTACGAGAAGGCGGGGATGAAGCCCGCCTCGGGGTGCGCCTCGATGAGCTCGTCGGTCTTCGACCGCGAGCGGTTGAACACGGCGACGGTGTTGCCCTCGCGGCTGGCGAGGTTACGGGCGAGGTTCGAGCCCATGACGGCGAGTCCGACCACGCCGATGTTGGCGGCGCCGGAACCGGCCTCCGCGGGGGCAGCGCTCTCGTCGGGGGTCGGGCGGTCGACCTCCTCGGGACGCGGAGCGCCCTCGTGAGCAGTGGCCGCTTCGTGCGGCGCCTGATCCTGATCGGTCGAGGGTCCTGTCGGTGAGGGGGTCGACGCCATGCGTAGCTCCAGGTTCGCGTGCGGGTGGAATGGCAGGGACTGCGAGAGAGCCCGGCTCTCTCGCCACTTTATCCGTTCGGCAGACCGGCCGGAGCGGCTTGCGACGAGGCCGCGACGCGTGCGACGGCGTCGGATGTCGCCCGCACGATGGGCGCCGCGTCACGTGCCTCGACGGCGTCGCGCGGCAGCATCCACGAACCGCCGACGGCCATCACCCGGGGGTGGGCGAGGTAGGAGTCGAGGTTCGTGGCGTCGATGCCCCCGGTGGGCACGAAGCGCACGTCGCCGAAGGGGGCCGCGAGGGCGCGGAGCGCGGGGAGGCCGCCGGAGGTCTCGGCGGGGAAGAACTTCACGGTCGTGATGCCGGCGGCCAGCGCCGCCATGATCTCCGAGGCGCTGATGGCTCCGGGGATGAGGGGAACCCCGCGCTCCGCGGCGCGATCGGCGACCGCCGGGTGGAAGCCGGGGGAGACGAGGAAGCGCGCTCCCGCGTCGACGGCGGTATCGACCTGCGCGGGCGACACGATCGTGCCGGCACCGACGAGGATGTCACCCCGTGCCGCGATCGCCGCGATCGCGTCGGGTGCTGCGGCGGTGCGGAAGGTGATCTCGGCCACCGGGAGCCCGCCTTCGGCGAGGGCATCGACGATGAAGGAACCCTCGGCGACGGAATCGGCCACGACGACCGGAACGAGTCGGTACCGGGCGATCTGATCGAGAACAGCGGCCATGATGTTTCTCCTCGGGGTGTTCATCTTCGACCGAATGATCATATCATTGGGTCTCGGCGACGCTGCTGCCCGCCGGACACCCGACGATGGGCCCTCATGAAGATCCTCGCTCTCGAAGCCAGCACCACCTCGGCGAAGACCATGCTCTTCGACACGGACACCGGCGCGGTCGCCGTCCGCAGCCGGAGGTTCGAAGTCGACGGACCCGATTCCGCGGTCCGGGACGCCGATCCGATCTACATCCAGCTCATGGCCCTCGGTCGCGAGGCCGCGGCCGGCCAGCGGATCGACCTCATCGTCCTGAGCGGCACGTGGCACGGCCTGACCCTCCGCTCCGACGACCTCTCGGCAGTGACCCCGGTGATGGAGTGGCCCTACACCGGGGCGCAGGACCTCAGCGCCGCGTTGCGCGCGGACGACGACTTCACGTGGTGGTTCTACGAACGCACCGGTTGCATGGTCAACGCCATCTACCCCGTGTTCAAGCTCCAGTACCTCCGCTCGCAGGGGCTCGACATCGACGGACTCCTCGCCCTCGACCAGGCGAGCCTCATCTTCGCCCGGATGACGGGTGAGGTCTGGACGAACAATTCCCTGGCCTCCGGCAGCGGGCTGCTCTCGGCCACCGATGCCACATGGGACCGCGAGGTCATCGACCGGTTCGACCTCGGCCGGGTGCGGCTGCCCGAGCTGCACGAGACGACGGCGACAGCGCCGCTGTCGGCCGAGGCGGCGGTGCTCCTGGGGCTCGCGGCGGGCACCCCGGTGCTGACACCCGGTCCGGACGGGGGTCTCAACCAGGTCGGCGACCTCGCGACCGAACCGGGGGAGATGACCTTCTCGATGGGGACGAGCGGCGCGCTCCGGGTCGCCTCGCGCCACCCGGCGTTCTCACCCACCCTCAGCACCTGGTCGTACCGCTCGCCCCTCGGAGCGCTCAGCGGCGCCGCCACCTCGGGATGCGGCAACTGCGTCGACTGGGCGCGCGATCGCCTCTTCGGCGCCTCGACGGACTACCTCGACATCGAGCCGTCGCTGTCGACCGACCGTGTCGACCTCCCGGTCTTCCTGCCTTTCCTGTTCGGCGAGCGGAGCCCCGGCTGGCAGGACCAGCGTCGCGGCGGCTTCGTCGATCTCGCGCCGGCGCACTCGCGTGTGGACATGTACCAGTCGGTGCTCGAGGGCATCGTCTATTCGCTCTACCACTGCTACAAGGAGCTCACGGCGCTCGGCGGCACGCCACGACGGATCATCCTCTCGGGCGGCGTCCTCTCCTCGCCGTTCTGGACGCAGCTGACCGCCGACGTCTTCGGGGTCGAGATGCAGGTCTCGGCGCAGCAGCACACCTCGATCGTCGGTGCGGTGCGGATGGGGATGCTCGCGAGCGGGCTCGACCTGCGGCATCCGGCATTCGACGACGTGGAGGTGCGCACGATCGCACCCCGGACGGAGTACCGCGACCGCTACGACGAGGGCTTCGCCCGCTACCTCGACCAGTATCAGCGGACGGTGCCCGGGTCGCAGGGAGCGGCGCGATGAAGGTCCTCGTGACGCCGACCTCGCTGTGCCGTGATCCGCAGGGCGCGTCGCTCCGCAGGCTCCGCGACGCGGTCGGCGAGGTCGTCCTCAATCCCCACGGACGCCCGCTCACCGCGGCCGAGCTCGTCCCGCTCGTCGCTGACGTCGACGGCATCATCGCCGGCCTCGACGACTACGACGAGGCCGTCCTCGCCGCCGCGCCCCGGTTGCGCGTCCTCGCGCGGTACGGCGTGGGCGTGGACCGGGTAGACCTGGATGCCGCGGCGGCGCGGGGGGTCATCGTGACGCGAACCCCCGGTGCCAATGCGATCGCCGTCGCCGAGCTCGCGATCGGCCTCGTGCTCGCCGCGGCGCGGGGCATCCCCCGGCTCGACGAAGCGGTGCGCGCGGGGGAGTGGCCGCGCCTCGAGGGCAAGGAGCTCACGGGCGGCACCGCGGGGATCGTCGGGTTCGGGGCGATCGGCCGCCTGGTCGCCGAGCGTGCGCGGGGTCTCGGGATGACGGCGATCGCCTACGACCCGATGCTGCCCGACGAGGCGTTCGCGCAGGCCGGGGTCGAGCGGGTCGAGATCGACGAGCTGTGCCGCCGCAGCGACGTCGTCACCCTCCACGTCCCGCTGCTTCCCGAGACCCGTCATCTGCTCGACGAGCGCCGGCTGGGGCTGCTGCCGCCGGGAGCGATCGTCGTCAACACCGCTCGCGGCGGCCTGCTCGACGAGGCCGCGGCGCGCCGTGCGCTCGACGAGGGGCGCCTTCATGGCGTCGCGGTCGATGTCTACGAGACCGAGCCGCCCTCCAGCTCGCCGCTCGTCGGGCATCCGGGCGTGGTGGCGACACCGCATGCGGGAGGTCACACCGGCGGTGCCGTGCAGCGGATGACGGATCAGTCGATCGATGCGCTCGTCACGGCGCTCCGCGGCGGCCGGGCCGACGGGCTGGTCACACCAGCGCCCGCACCTCGCTGAGCACGGCGTCGACGTAGCCGCGGGTGTGGCGCTCGGCGCCGTCGGCATCGCCGCGCGCGATCGCCGCGGCCGTCTGCACGTGGTTGTTCAGGGCCTCTTCGTAGGGGACCGCGGGCGTGAGACCCACATCGGAACGCCCCGCGATGACGGCGGCGATCGCGGCCTTGTTCGCGGCAAGCATGAGGTTGCCGCTCATGTCGAGGATGAGGTCGTGGAACTGGATATCGACCTCGAGGTACTCCGGCGAGGCGCCGCGCCCGCTGTGGCCGAGCTCTTCGAGGCGTGCCGCGAGCCGCAGCAGCTCGGACCGCTGCACGTCGGTGCCGCGTTGCGCGGCCAGGCGCGCCGCGATCGGCTCGACCGCCGAGCGCAGCTCGTTGACCACGACGATCTGGTGATCGCGCCGGGGAGAGGCGAGCTGCCAGCCGATGAGGCGGGTGTCGAGCGCGCTCCACTCGTTCGTCGGCGTCACGGTCAGGCCGACCCGGCGGCGGGACGAGAGCATGCCCATGGCCTCGAGGACCCGGACCGCTTCGCGCACGACCGTCCGGGAAACGCCGAACTCGGCTTCGAGATCCGCGAGGGTGCACACCGATCCCGGTGCGAGCTCACCCGATGCGATACGCAGCCCGAGAGCGTCGAGCACGGATCCGTGGGATGCCTGCGCCATGACGCCTCCGAAAAATACGATCAGTGGTTGTAAAAGATACGATCATTGTGCGAGGATCGCTCTGCTCCGCTGCCGTGGCACGGGGCAGCTCGAATACTAACGCGGGACGATCCGCGGGGCTCGGCCCCCCGGTCGTCCGCTTCCCGACATCAACGGAGATACCGATGGAAGACTGGACCCAGACCCTGGGTGCCGGACCGCTGCTGCTCATCGCAGTCGGCGCGATCGCCCTGATCCTGTTCCTGATCATCGTCTGCAAGGTGCACGCCTTCCTGACGCTGATCATCGTCTCGCTGCTCACCGCGTTCGTCGCGCAGGTGCCGGTCTCAGCGATCGCGAAAACCTTGACCGACGGCTTCGGCGGAACACTCGCCGGCGTCGCGCTCCTCGTCGCCCTCGGCGCGATGCTGGGCAGGCTCATCGAGCACTCCGGCGGCGCCAAGGCGCTCGCCGACAAGTTCGTCGAGATCTTCGGCGAGAAGCGCGCCCCGTTCGCGCTCGGCATCGCGTCGCTCATCCTCGGCTTCCCGATGTTCTTCGACGCGGGGCTCGTCATGATGCTCCCGATCATCTTCGCGATCGCCCGCCGCGTCTCGAAGGCGAACGTCCTGCTGTTCGGCATCCCCGCCGCTGCGGCGTTCTCCGTCATGCACGTCTTCCTGCCGCCGCACCCCGGCCCCGTCACCGCGACCGAGGCGTACGGGGCGAACCTCGGCCTCGTCCTGCTCCTCGGCCTCGTCGTCGTCTTCCCCGTCTGGTACGTCTCCGGTTACCTGTGGGGCAAGTTCATCGCCGCGCGCATCCCGCTGCCGGTGCCCGCTCTCTTCGGCGAGAAGGACGACGACCAGCCGGCGAACCCGCCGCGTCCGCTGACGATCGTGCTGCTCCTGCTCCTGCCCATGTTCCTCATCTTCATGAACACGGGACTCACGACCCTCGCCTCTGCTGGTGCCGTGTCGACGGACGACCTGTGGGTCCAGGTCCTGGTGCTCCTCGGCAACTCGTTCGTGGCTCTGCTGATCACCGTCATCGTCGCGACCTTCGTGCTGGGCACGCGCCGCGGTGAGAACGGCACGGCGCTCGAGAAGGTCGTCGACTCGGCCCTCGGTCCCGTTGCCTCCGTCATCCTCATCACCGGCGCCGGTGGCATGTTCGGCGGCGTGCTGCGCGCCTCGGGCATCGGTGACGCGCTCGCCGACACGCTGTCCGACCTCGGGCTCCCGGTCATCGTCGCGGCCTACGTCATCGCGGTGATCATCCGTCTCGCGCAGGGCTCGGCCACCGTCGCCCTCGTGACGGCCGCAGGTCTCGCGGCTCCGGCAGTGGCCGCGGGTGATTTCAACCCGCTCCAGGTGGCCGCGATCGTCCTGGCCACCGCGGCCGGCTCGGTGTTCGCCGGACACGTCAACGACTCGGGCTTCTGGCTCGTGGGGCGCCTCATGGGCATGGACGTGAAGACGACCCTGAAGACGTGGACCGTCCAGCAGGCGATCGAGTCGGTGCTGGCGTTCGTGCTCGTGCTCGGTCTGTTCGGGCTCGCGTCGCTCATCTGAGTCCACCTGACGACTGTTCTCTTCCGGACGACAAGGAGTTCCCATGTCCTCTCTGTTCGATGTGACCGGGCGCGTCGCCCTCGTGACGGGTTCGTCACGAGGGCTAGGGCGATCCCTCGCGCTCGCCCTGGCGCGCGAAGGCGCACGTGTCGTCGTGCACGGCCGCGACGCCGAGGCGGTCGAGCGCACGCGGCGGGAAGTCGCCGAGGCCGGCTCGCCCGAGCCGGTGTCCGCGGTCTTCGACGTCACGGATGCCGCTGCCGTCGAGGCGGGGGTCGCGGCGATCATCGCCGAGGTCGGAGTGCCCGACATCCTCGTGAACAACGCGGGGATCCAGCGGCGCGCGCCGTTCACGGAGTTCCCCGTGGCCGACTGGGACGAGATCGTCGCGGCGAACCTCAACGGCGTCTTCTACGTCGCACGGTTCGTCGCCCCCGGCATGGTGGAGCGCGGATCGGGCAAGATCGTCAACATCGCCTCGGTGCAGTCGGCGCTCGCGCGCCAGACGATCGCGCCCTACTCCGCGACCAAGGGCGCTGTGGCGCAGCTGACGAAGGGGATGGCGGCCGACCTCGCCCGGCACAACGTGCAGGTCAACGCACTGTCGCCCGGGTACTTCGCGACGGAGATGAACCGGGCGCTCGTCGACGACGCCGACTTCAGCGCGTGGCTCGCGCAGCGCACGCCGGCGCAGCGGTGGGGCGACTTCAGCGAGCTCGACGGAGCCCTGCTCTTCCTCTGCTCGGACGCCTCGAGCTTCGTGTCGGGGCAGAACATCTTCGTCGACGGCGGCATGACCGCCGTCGTCTGACCCGGAAGGACCGTCATGCGCGCAGCACACATCCACGGCAAGCAGCACATCGAGATCTCGGAGGTCGCCGAGCCCGAACCCCGTGACGGGGAGGTGCGGATCCGCGTCGACTACGTGGGCATCTGCGGGTCGGACCTGCACTACTACTACGAGGGCGCGAACGGGGCGTTCGTCGTGCGGGAGCCTCTCATCCCCGGGCACGAGCTGAGCGGCCGCATCGATCTCGACCCCACGGGGCAGTGGCAGCCCGGCACGCCGGTGACGCTTCACCCCGCCACCTTCGGGCGGAAGGTCGAGGCGATCGCCGACGACCCGCACCTCTGGCCCGGCGGAGCGTATCTGGGCAGCGCCTCGACGACTCCGCACACCCAGGGCGCCCTCGCCGAGCTCATCGTCGCCGATCGGTCCATGGTGCGACCCCTCCCGCCGACGCTGCCGGTCCGTCGCGCCGTGCTGGCCGAGCCGCTCGCCGTCGCCCTGCACGGGCTGAGCAAAGCAGGCGACGTCGCGGGTGCACGGGTCCTCGTGACCGGTGCCGGGCCGATCGGACTGCTCGCAGTGGCAGCGGCGACCGCCGCCGGGGCGGCGGAGGTGCACGCCACCGACGTGCTGGCCGGACCCCTCGACCGTGCGAGCCGACTCGGCGCGACCCGAACGTTCGACGTCACCACGGAGCAGCCTCCCGCTGACGCCTACGACATCGTGCTGGAGTGCTCGGGTGCCGCGGTCTCGGTGTCCGCGGCGCTGCGCGCGGCGCGGCCGGCCGGGCGCGTCGTGCAGGTGGGAATGGTCCCGAACGAGCCGCGACCGATCAACCTGGCGCCCTTCATCTCCAAGGAAGTCGTCTACGTCGGCACCTTCCGTTTCAAGGACGAGATCGACGAGGCGGTCCGGCTCCTCGACGAGCGCCCCGAGATCGAGCAGGTGATCACCCACGTCGTCGACGCCGATGACATCGTCGAGGCGTTCGCGACGGCCAAGGACTCGGAGGCCTCCGGCAAGGTCGTCGTCGCGGTCTGGCCCGCCTGAGCTCGACGCGAAAGCGCGAGGCGCGCCCCCTCACCGGGTGGCGCGCCTCGCGCTTTCGTCGATCGGGGCGTCGCGTCGACGCCCGGGTCGGGTCAGCCCTTGCGGTAGCCCTGTCGTCCCATCGCGAACAGCGCGAGGCTGACCGAGACGATCGAGCCGAGCGTCATCGCACCGATGACCCACAGAAGCACGTGTGAGAACCAGCCGTAATCCATTTTTCCTCCGGGCGTAGACGACGTCTCAACCACCCTACCCAGCGCTGGTAGAGTGGGGGTGTACTTCGGCGAGGGATGCCGCGTGCCCGCTGTGCGGGAACCGGGATCCGTGATCGACGAGGGTGTGTGCAGGACGTTTCCTCTCCACGCGCTCGCGTTCGCGTCGAACCCGCATACCGCTGAGCCGGGCCTCGGGCCCACAAGGAGAAACGCATGTCCACGGAGACCGACACCAAGGTCGTTGCAGAGACGCGCACCAACTTCGGCAAGGGCTTCGCCCGCCGTCTGCGTGCCGCCGGTCAGATCCCCGCCGTCATCTACGGCCACGGCACCGACCCCGTGCACGTCGCGCTGCCGGGCCACCAGATGCTGCTGCTCGTCCGCCGCGCCAACGCCGTCATCGAGCTGTCGATCGACGGCAAGGAGCAGCTGGTGCTCGTCAAGGACGTCCAGCGCGACCCCGTGCGCCAGATCATCGAGCACATCGACCTCCTCGTCGTGAAGAAGGGCGAGAAGGTCCAGGTCGACGTTCCCGTCGTCGTCACCGGCGAGCCGTTCTCGGGCACCATCGCGACGCAGGACGCGTCGTCGATCACGCTCGAGGTCGAGGCGACCCACATCCCGACCAACGTCGAGGTCGACGTCGAGGGCCTCGAGGACGGCGCCCGCATCACGGCAGCCGACCTGACGCTGCCTCGCGGCGCCGCTCTGATCACCGACCCCGAGACGCTCGTCGTCGCCGTGTCGGTCCCCGCATCGACGCTGGCCGCCGCCGACGAGATCGAGGCCGCCGACGAGGCGACCGCCGCCGAGCAGGCCGACGAGGCCGAGGGCGACGAGAAGTCCGAGTAAGACTCATCCCCGCGGAGCCCGTTCTCACCCCGTGAGGACGGGCTCCGTCGTTCGAAAGGCGCGCCATGGCGGACACCTGGCTCATCATCGGTCTCGGCAACCCCGGGCCGCGTTACGAGGCGACTCGGCACAACATCGGCCAGATGGTCATCGACGAACTCGCGAGCCGGCGCGGTGAGACCCTGCGATCGCACAAGGCCAACGCCTGGGCAGCCGAGTCGTGGCTGCGCCCCGGAGCCGCCAAGATGGTGCTCGCCAAGCCGAAGACGTTCATGAACGTCTCGGGCGGCCCGGCCGCCGCGCTGGCCTCCTTCTACGGCGTCGACCCCGGCCGCGTCATCGTGGTCCACGACGAGCTCGACATTCCCTTCGACACCATCAAGCTCAAGACGGGTGGTGGCCACGGTGGACACAACGGCGTCCGTGACATCGCCAAAGCCCTCGGCACTCCCGACTTCGCCCGCGTCCGCGTCGGGATCGGACGTCCCCCGGGCGCGCAGGATCCGGCGGACTGGGTCCTCGACCCGTTCTCGTCGGCCGAGCGGAAGACCCTCGGCATCCTCGTGTCGGATGCCGCTGACGCGGTCGAGACGGTCGTGGGCGAGGGGCTCCTCGCCGCGCAGCAGCGCTTCCACGCGCCGCGCTGAGCCCGCCGCGCAGTCCGACCCGGGCGCCCGTGTCGGCGGCCGGCGGTAGGCTTCTGTGGTGACAGTTCCCGGGATCGTGCGCGCCCTTTCGCAGGCTGACTCCTTCCGGGAGGCGGTGACATCCGGAGCCGTCGGCAGTCTCGACTACTCGCTGGTCGACGGGCTCGACGCCCCCCTCCTCGCGGCTCTGCTCGAGCAGCGTCGCCGCGACGGTCGACCCGCTGTCGTGCTCGCCGTCGCTCCCACCGGTCGCCGCGCCGAGACTCTCGGTGCCGCGCTGCAGTGCCTCGTCCCCGAGGCCGAGATCGTGCACTTCCCCGCCTGGGAGACCCTGCCGCACGAACGGCTGAGCCCGAGCCCCGAGACCGTCGGACGCCGTCTCGCCGTGCTTCGCCGTGCGGCCGCGCACGACGGCAGCGCACCGCTGGTCATCACGGCCTCCGTCCGCGCGGCCCTGCAGCCGCTCGCGGCCGGTCTGACCGACGCCGACCCGGTGTCGCTGTCGGTCGGAGCGCGGGGGAGCGACCTCGAACAGGTGGTCCGGCGCCTCGTCGAACTCGCCTATCATCGGGTCGACATGGTCTCCCGTCGCGGCGAGTTCGCAGTCCGCGGCGGCATCCTCGATGTCTTTCCGGCCGCGGCCGACCACCCGCTGCGCATCGACTTCTTCGGCGACGAGGTCGATCAGATCCGCGCGTTCTCCATCGCCGACCAGCGATCACTGCCCGGCGAGGTCGGCGAGGCCGTGCTCCTGCCGGCGCGTGAGCTGCTGCTGACGCCGGCCGTCCGCGAGCGGGCTGCGGCGATGGCCCCGACCTTCCCGAGTCTGACGGGCATGCTCGAGAAGATGTCGCAGGGCATCCCCGTCGAGGGGATGGAGTCGCTGCTGCCCGCGCTGGCGGAGGGCATCGTGCCGCTCGTCGACTATCTGCCCCGCGGCTCGGCGATCGCTCTCGTCGACCCCGAGCGCTCGCGCACGCGGGCGCGCACCCTCGGTGAGACCAACCGCGAGTTCCTCGAAGCGGCCTGGAGCGCGGCGACCGCCGGGGCTGACAGCCCCGTCGATCTCGGCGCGGGCGACTTCCTGACCCTCCCCGCTTTGCGCGACGCGATGCGCGAGCGCTCCGGGGTGTGGTGGACCCTCAGCGCCTTCGACTCGGGAGCAGCGGATGCCGCCGGCGAGGGGCTGACCGAGACCGGCGACGACCTGCGTGTCGACGGCAGCGCGGTGCCCTCGTTCCAGGGCAACGTCGACGGTGCCACCGCCCACATCGGCGACCTGCTGGCGCGCGGCTGGCGCGTCGTCGTCTGCGCCTCGGGTCCCGGGCTCGTCGACCGGGCCCGCGACGTGATGGCTGAGCGCGGGATCGCCGCCCGCACGAGCGATGGCGTCGCCGAGCTCTCCGACGAGGCCGTCGCGGTCTGCGTCGTGGCATCGCTCGAGCGCGGTTTCGAGTCGGCCGAGGCGAAGCTCGCCGTCCTCACCGAGAGCGAGTTCTACGGCCGCACGATCGGCAGCGACGGCCGCGTGGTGAAGAAGCTCGCGACGCGGCGGCGCAACGTCGTCGACCCGTTGCAGCTGAAGCCCGGCGACGTCGTCGTGCACTCCACCCACGGAATCGGCAAGTTCGTCGAGCTCGTCCAGCGTGAGGTCTCCAGTGGAGGCCGCAACGCGGTGAAGACGCAGCGCGAGTACCTCGTGCTCGAGTACGCGCCCGCCAAACGCGGCTATCCCGGCGACAAGCTCTTCGTGCCGACCGATCAGCTCGACCAGCTCTCGCGCTACGTCGGCGGCGAGACCCCGGTGCTGTCGAAGATGGGCGGCAGCGACTGGGCGGCCGCGAAGGGCAAGGCGCGCAAGGCCGTCCGTGACATCGCCGTCGAGCTCGTCAAGCTGTACTCGGCCCGCATGGCGTCGAAGGGTCACGCGTTCGGGCCCGACACCCCGTGGCAGCGTGAGCTCGAAGAGGCGTTCCCCTTCGCGGAGACGCCCGACCAGCTGCAGACGATCGACGAGATCAAGGCCGACATGGAGAAGCCGATCCCGATGGATCGCCTTCTCTCGGGCGACGTCGGATTCGGCAAGACCGAGGTCGCCGTCCGCGCCGCGTTCAAGGCGATTCAGGAGGGGAAGCAGGTCGCGATGCTGGTCCCGACCACGCTTCTCGCGAAGCAGCATCTCGAGACGTTCACCGAGCGCTTCGCCGGATTCCCGGTGAAGGTGCGCCCCCTGTCGCGGTTCCAGACCGCGAAGCAGGCCCGCGAGACGGTCGACGGGCTCGCCGACGGCACCGTCGACATGGTCATCGGCACCCACCGCATCCTGACCGAGAAGGTCGCCTTCAAAGATCTGGGGCTCCTCATCATCGACGAGGAGCAGCGGTTCGGCGTCGAACACAAGGACTCGCTGAAGAAGCTGAAGACCGGCGTCGACATCCTCGCGATGAGCGCGACGCCGATCCCGCGCACGCTCGAGATGGCGGTGACCGGTATTCGGGAGATGTCGACCCTGGCGACCCCGCCCGAGGAGCGGCATCCGATCCTCACCTACGTCGGACCGCGCAGTGACAAGCAGATCGCGGCCGCCATCCGGCGCGAGCTGCTGCGCGAGGGCCAGGTGTTCTTCGTGCACAACCGGGTGCAGTCGATCCAGCGAGTCGCGGCGCAGCTCGGTGAGCTGGTGCCCGAGGCGCGCATCGCCGTCGCGCACGGCCAGATGGGCGAACACCAGCTCGAGCAGGTCGTCGACGATTTCTGGGAGCGGCGTGCCGACGTCCTCGTCTCGACGACGATCGTCGAGACGGGGCTCGACATCTCCAACGCGAACACCATCATCATCGACCGTGCCGACAAGTACGGCCTGAGCCAGTTGCATCAGCTGCGCGGCCGAGTCGGGCGCGGGCGCGAGCGGGCGTACGCGTACTTCCTCTACGACGAGAACAAGCCCCTCAGCGAGACGGCCGCCGACCGCCTCGAGACGATCGCCGTCAACAACGACCTCGGCTCGGGCATGCAGGTCGCGCTGAAGGACCTCGAGCTGCGCGGCGCGGGCAATCTGCTGGGCGCCGAGCAGGCCGGCCACATCGCCGGGGTCGGGTTCGACCTCTATCTGCGGATGATCGGCGAGGCCGTCTCGACGTTCCGGGGCGAGGAGGTCGACGGGCCGGCCGAGCTGCGGCTCGAGCTGCCCGTGGCCGCGCGCATTCCCGAGGACTACATCGACAGCGAGCGCCTGCGCCTCGAGGCGTATCAGAAGCTCTCGGCGGCGGCAGCCGTCAGCGCCAAGGACGATGCGATCGACCTCGTGGTCGAAGAGCTCACCGACCGGTACGGGCGCCCGCCGGCCGAGGTGGAGGGTCTGCTCGCGGTCGCCCGGCTGCGCCGCCGCGCAGCCCAGGCCGGGCTGACGGACGTCGTTGCGATGGGACCGAATCTTCGGGTCGCGCCGGCCCGGCTGCCCGAGTCGATGCGCATCCGGCTGCAGAGGCTGTACCCCAAGGCCAAACTGCTCGCCGGCGGCGAAGCCCTCGTGGTCCCGCTGCCGACCGCCGGCGGTGCCGCGCTCGGCGATGCCGACCTCATCGCGTGGACGGGTCAGCTGCTCGACCAGCTTTTCCCGGTCGCCACGACGGCAGCGTCGCCCGCCGCATCCTGAGGTTTGCGCGGCGGGTCAGATGCTGATCTGGCCCGTTGCCAGCAGCACGACGGCGCTCACCGCGCCCAGGACGGCGGCGGCGAACACCAGCCACTCCACTCTCGTGAAGACACGCGCACCCGCCTTCCTGCGCGCCACGGCGAACAGCGCGGTCCCGGGCACGATGATCAACAGCGACAGCAGAAGGTAGTGCGCGCCGGCCGCGATCAGGAGGAAGAGGGTGTAACCGGTCGCGATGACGGCGACGATCAGGTCGCGTGACCGTGCGCGGTCGCCCGGGCCGTACGTCTCGCCGGTGAGAGTGAGCTTGAGGGCGTAACCGGCCGAGAGGACGAAGGGGATCAGCACGAGCGCGCTCGTCAGATCGAGCGCCACCGAGAAGGCGTTCTCGGCGAACAGGACGACGACCAGCAGCACCTGCACGAGCGTCGTCGACAGCATGAGCGCACCCACCGGGGTGTCCTGGGCGTTGGTGCGCGAGAGGAACCGCGGCAAGTCTCCGGACCGCGAGGCCTCGAGCAGCACCTCGGCGGCCATGAGCGTCCACGAGAGGTACGCGCCGAGCACCGCCACGATGAGCGAGACACCGATGAACACTGCACCGGCCGGGCCCACGATCGTCTCCAGGACTCCGCCCAGCGACGGCTCGGGGAGCGAGGCGATCTGTTCGCGCGGCAGCACGCCGAACGAGACGATGGTCACCGAGGCGAAGACCGCGAGCACGCTGAGGAAGCCGAGGAGTGTCGCGCGCCCCACGTCACGGCGCGAGCGGGCGTGACGAGAGTTGACGCTCGCCCCCTCGAGGCCGATGAAGACGAAGACGGTGACGAGCATCGTGGCGCGGATCTGGTCCCACAGCGGCGCTCCCGACGGGCCCGCCCAGTTGGCGGCGAACACCGCGGGATCGAAGACCGTCGCGCAGAGCACGACGAACACCACGATCGGGAGCGTCTTGGCGATGCTGACGACGCGGTTCACCGCGGCCGCGGAGCGGACGCCCCGCCGGATGAGGATGAAGAACAGCCAGAGCCCCGCCGACGACACGCCGACGGCAGCGACGGTGTCGCCGGCTCCGAGCGCCGGGAACACCGCGCCCAGGGTCGAAGTGATGAACACCCAGTAGAAGACGTTGCCCGCGCACGCGCTGGCCCAATATCCGAACGCGGAGAAGTATCCGAGGTACCTCCCGAAACCGGCGCGTGCGTAGCTGTAGACGCCCGCGTCGAGGTCCGGCCTGCGGTTGGCGAGCAGCTGGAACGCGAAGGCGAGGGCGAGCATCCCGCCTCCCGCGACCGCCCACGCGACGAGCGTCCCGGCGACACCGGTCTCGGCGGCGAAGCCGGCGGGAAGGGAGAAGACCCCCGCGCCCACCATCGAGCCGATGACGAACGTCGAGAGGGTGAGCATCGACACGGTCGCGGGTCGGGTTCCCGGACGCGTGACACCAGACTCCGTGGGGGAGGAGGGATCGGAAGGCACGGGGTGAAAGCCTAACCCGGCTCGCGCTCCACCCGGCTCCCGGCCGGCGTCAGATGACTCCCTGCGCGAGCATCGCGCGCGCGACGCGCTCGAAACCGGCCGCGTTCGCCCCGACGACGTAGTCGCCCGGACGTCCGTAGCGCTCGGAGGCGGCGAAGGCCGCGTCGTGGACGTTCTTCATGATCTCGCGCAGCTTGTTCTCGCTGTCGGCGAAGCCCCAGCGCTGGCGCGACGCGTTCTGGCTCATCTCGAGCGCGGAGGTCGCGACGCCACCCGCGTTCGCCGCCTTGCCGGGGCCGAACAGCACCCCGGCGGCGCGGAACGCGTCGACCGCCTCTGGAGTCGAGGGCATGTTGGCACCTTCGACCACGACGCGTACGCCGCCGGCGACGAGAGCGCGCGCGTCGTCGCCGTCGAGCTCGTTCTGCGTCGCGGACGGAATGGCGACGTCGACCGCGGTGCGCCACGGACGGCCACCCTCGACGTACGTCGCGCCCGGCCGGTGATCCAGGTACGCCGAGATGCGGCGGCGGTCGATCTCCTTGACCTGTTTGAGTATGGCGAGGTCGATCCCGTCTTCGTCGACGATCGTGCCGGACGAGTCGGATGCCGTGACCGGCGTCGCACCGAGCTGGTACGCCTTCTCGATGGCGTATGTCGCCACGTTGCCCGAACCCGATACGGCGACGCGCTTGCCGTCGAGCGAGTCGCCCTCGACGGCGAGCATCTCCTGCGCGAAGAAGACCGCACCGTAGCCCGTCGCCTCGGTGCGGACCTCGGCGCCGCCCCACTGCACCCCTTTGCCGGTGAACATGCCCGACTCGTGACGGTTCGTGATCTTGCGGT
This sequence comes from Microbacterium sp. Ru50, assembly GCF_002920555.1. Taxonomy (NCBI): domain Bacteria; kingdom Bacillati; phylum Actinomycetota; class Actinomycetes; order Micrococcales; family Microbacteriaceae; genus Microbacterium; species Microbacterium sp. Ru50. Next base: position 108,372 of record NZ_PQSV01000001.1, read on the forward strand.
ACTGCCCGAAGAGGTAGCCGATCTCGCGCGCACCGACGCCGATGTCGCCGGCGGGAACGTCGGTGTGCTCACCGAGATGGCGGTACAGCTCGTTCATGAACGACTGGCAGAAGCGCATGATCTCGGCATCCGACCGGCCGTGCGGGTCGAAGTCGCTGCCGCCCTTGGCGCCGCCGATCCCCTGACCGGTGAGCGCGTTCTTGAAGATCTGCTCGAAGCCGAGGAACTTCACGATCGACAGGTTCACCGTCGGGTGGAACCGCAGTCCGCCCTTGTACGGGCCGAGCACCGAGGAGAACTGCACACGGTAGCCGCGGTTGACCCGGACGGTGCCGGCGTCGTCGAGCCACGGCACGCGGAACATGATCTGCCGCTCGGGCTCGACCAGCCGCTCGAGGATGCCGTCGCGCGCGAGCTCGGGCTGCGCCTCCACGACCGGTGCGATCGCCTCGAGCACCTCGTGGACGGCCTGTTGAAACTCGGGCTCGTGCGGATTGCGCTGCAGGACGGTGGCGAACACCGACTGGACGGATGAGGGCAGGGGAGCGTGTTCGGTCATGGTGGAGCTTTCTGGCCGAGCGGGCGGGACCCGATTCACGCTAGCGGGCGCGGCGGCGCCTGCCCGGCCATATGACGATCGGGACGATGACGAGCGTCGGTCGGTGACCGCGATCACCGACCGACGCGTCATCCGGTGTTCTGCAGACCCGCCGCTACGCCGTTGACGGTGAGCAGCAGCAGGCGCTGCCACTCGGGCGGCGTCGGTGCGTCATGTTCGGTGGAGCGGAGCACCCGCAGCGCGCGCAGCTGCAGCAGCGACAGGGCGTCCACGTAGGGGCTGCGCATCTTCACCGCGCGCTGGAGCACGGGCTTGTTGGCGAGCAGACCGTCACCGCCGGCGATGCGCACGACCCAGTCGCGGGTGAGCAGCATCTCGTCGACGACGAGCTGCGCGAGGTCGTCGCGGTCGGCCAGCGCGAGGTGACGACGCGCCATGCGCGGGTCGGCCTTCGCGAGGCTCATCGCCACGTTGTCGATGACCGTCCGCAGGAGCGGCCACTGCTCGTACGCCTCGCGCAGCAGGGCTTCGTCGCCGACCGCCTCGAGCGCGGTCCCGAGGCCGAACCAGCCCGCGAGGTTGATGCGCGCCTGCGTCCAGGCGAAGACCCACGGGATCGCGCGGAGGTCTTCGAGCGACTCGACGGACAGCCCCCGGCGCGCCGGGCGCGAGCCCAGGGCGAGGAGTCCGATCTCCTCCATCGGCGTGACGGCGGCGAACCACGGGGCGAAGCCCGGTGCCTTCACGAGCGAGAAGAAGCGCTCGCGCGAGGCGGCATCCATCGTCGCCGCGACGTCGGCGTACCGCTCCGCGGCGCGGCTGTTGCGCTCTTCGATCGATGGCGCCGACGCCAGCAGGATCGCCGCGGCGACCTGGTCGATGTGGCGCAGGGCGATGTCGGGGTCGCCGTAGCGGGCGAAGATGACCTCGCCCTGCTCGGTGAGCTTGAACCGGCCGTCGACGGAGTGCGGGGGCTGCGCGAGGATCGCAGAGTTCGCGGGGCCGCCTCCGCGGCCGAGCGCGCCGCCGCGCCCGTGGAACAGGGTCAGTTCGATGTGCTGCTCCTGCGCCCAGGCCGCGATGCGTGCCTGGGCCTCATAGAGAGCGAGGTTGGCCGCGACGGGTCCGACGTCCTTCGACGAGTCGGAGTAGCCGAGCATGACCTCCAGCCGCCGGCCGGTCGCGTCCAGGCGGGCGGCGAACGCCGGGTGGTCGACGATCTCCGCGAGGATCCCGGGCGCCGCCTGCAGATCGGCGAAGGTCTCGAACAGGGGGATGACGTCGAGCACGGGGGGCGTGCCGTCGGGGCCGACGGCGTGGCGCGCGAGGGCGTGCACGTTCGCGAGGTCGTCCGCCGACTGCGTGAACGACACGATGTATCGGCCGGCCGCTCGCGGACCGAAGCGCTTCTGCACCTGCGAGATGGTGCGGAAGACCTCCAGCACCTCGACCGCGAGATCGCTCAGCTCGCCGCCGGCCTCGCACTCGGCGAGCACCTTGGCGTGGACGGCGGAGTGCTGGCGGACCTCGAGCTCGGCGAGGTGGAAGCCGAAGGTCTCGACGGCCCAGATCAGCTGTTGCAGCGCACCGAACGCCTGACGCTTGGCCCCGGCCTCGTCGAGCGAGCTCTGCACGACGCGCAGGTCGGCGAGGAACTCCTCGGGGTCGCTGTAGGCGAGATCGGCGTTGCGCGCCCGGGTCGCGCGGATGCGCCGTGTGAGCAGCATCATGACGCGCTTGTGGTGCTCGCCGGGTGCACGCTTCACGGCGTCGGCCGCGCCTTCGTCGTCGGATGCCGCCAGGCGATCCCAGAGAGCCCGCAGTGCGCTGCTCGGCGGCGTGGTCTCTCCCGACATCGTCAGCCCGCGGCCGACGCGCTCGGTGCTGCGCTCGAGTCCGAGCAGGACGTGCTCGGCAGCGATGCCCGCCGCCTTCTTCGTGACCGAAGCGGTGACGAAGGGGTTGCCGTCGCGGTCGCCTCCGACCCACGTGCCGAGGCGAACGAACGGCGCCACGACCGGGGGCCGGCTGCCGGCGACCTCGCCCTGCAGCGCGTCGTCGAGGCGGCGGTATACCAGGGGGATCGTCGTGTAGAGCGTGTCGTCGAACACCGCCATGACGGCCCGCACCTCGTCGGTCGGCGTCGGCTTCTCCGCGCGCAGCGGCGAAGTGCGCCACAGGGTGTCGATCTCCTCGAGCATGCGCCGACGTGCGCGGCGGTGCTCGGCGCCTCCGGCAGCAGAGTTCTCGAGCGTCTCGAGCAGGGTCACCAGTCGTCGGATGCTCTGCGACACCGCGCGCCGCCGCGCCTCGGTCGGGTGAGCGGTGAAGACGGGGTGGAAACGCAGCTCGCGCAGACGCCGAGCGGCCTCGTCCTCGCCGACCTCGCTCGAGAGCTGGGCGTAGGCGGCGGGGATCGAGTCGCTCGCGCTGTCCTGGTCGGAGACGCCGGCGCGCTCGCGCAGGAGCCGGACGCGCTGGTGCTCCTCAGCGAGGTTGACGAGGTGGAAGTAGACCGTGAACGCGCGCGCGACCTCGTCGGCGCGGTCGACGCTGAACGATTCGGCGATCGCGGCAGCCCGTTCGAACGCCTCCGGGGAGTCGTCGGTGTAGGCCTGGATGGTGGCGCCCCGCAGCCGTTCGACGTCGTCGAAGAGACCGGGGGAGCCGCTCTCTCGCAGCACCTGTCCCAGCATCGAACCGAGCATGCGCACGTCGGAGCGCATCGCCTCGGGAATCTCCTGCTCGGCCTCGTATCGGCCGACGAGATCGATCGCTTCGGTTCGGGTCAGCTCGCGCATGCCTCCCAAATTACTGGCACCCGCGGGGTCTGATTGACACGGTCGTCGTACACATGCCGCTCGGCCCCGCTGTGTTACGCCGGACTACCCTGGGACTCCCCGTCCGAAGGAGCCCGATGTCCGATCCGCTGCGCACTGCCGCCGACACGATGCGCGCCGTCCGCGACCGATGCGTGTGGACGGCGCAGATCTCCCATCGCGACCTCGTCCCGTACCTGATCGAGGAGTCGGCGGAGGTCGTCGATGCCGTCGAGGCCGGTACCGCTGCGGATCTTCGCGAAGAGCTGGGCGACCTCCTCTGGCAGGTGCTGTTCCATGCCGAGATCGCGTCGCGCTCGGCATCCGACCCCTTCGACATCGACGACGTCGCCCGGGGCCTCACCGAGAAGATGGTGCGGCGGCATCCGCATGTCTTCGGCGACGAGACGGCGGAGACGCCGGAGCAGGTGCTCGTGCTGTGGAACGCGGCGAAGGCGGCCGAGAAGCGAACCCGCACGAGCGTGCTCGACGGCGTGTCCGTCCACATGCCGACGCTCGCTCTCGCGCAGAAGATGCTCGCCAAATCGGCTCCTGTCCTGTCGGCGGCGCCGCCGCTCCCCGCGGAGCCGCCCGCCGACGAGGCCGAGCTCGGCGAGGCGTTGCTCGGCCTCGTCGCGCACGCCCGCGCCCAGGGATGGGATGCCGAACGCGCGCTTCGCGAACGGCTGCGCATCCTCGACGCCGACATCCGCGCGGCCGAGGGCGCCGGTGACTCCGCCGCGAACCTGGAAGGATAGGACGGTGCCCACCGTGAACCCGCCGCGCGGCATGCGCGACTTCCTTCCCGCTGACAAAGCCCGCCGCGAGCGCGTTCTCGCCGTTGTCCGCGAGCGCTATCGCGCGCACGGCTTCGACGAGATCGAGACGCCGGTCATGGAGGAGTACGGACGTCTCCACGCCGGCATCGGCGGCGACAACGAGAAGCTCGCCTACAACGTCCTCGCGCGCGGACTCGACGCCGACGGCATCCGCGCCGCGGCCGACGACCCGGCCGCGCTGACGGACCTGGGGCTCCGCTACGACCTGACGGTGCCGCTCGCCCGCTTCTACGCCTCGCACCGTGCGGAGCTGCCGACGGTGTTCCGTGCGATCCAGATTGCGCCGGTGTGGCGCGCGGAGCGGCCGCAGAAGGGCCGTTACCGGCAGTTCGTGCAGTGCGACATCGACATCATCGGCGACGCGACCCCGCGCGCGGAGGCTGAGTTGATGGCGGCGAGCCTCGACGCGCTCGACGCGCTCGGACTGGCCGGAGCCTCGGTCCGCGTCAACGACCGGCGCGTGCTCGACGAGATGCTCGCGACGTTCGGTTTCGCCGAGGCCGAGCGCCCGGGCGTGCTCATCACGATCGACAAGCTCGACAAGCTCGGCGCCGACGGCGTCGTCGCCGAGCTGCGCGATCGCGGCGCGACACCGGCCGCCGCTGATGCGTTCGAGGCGTTCCTTCGACGTCCGCAGGCGGATGCCGCGGGGTTCGACGCCGACGGCATCCGCTCGCGACTGCCCGAGGGCGTGGGCGACGACGTCATCGCTCACCTCGTCGGCATCGGTGAGGCCGTGCGCGCGGCGCGCGGCGGCTCGGCCGAGGTGCCGCTGGTCTTCGACCCGTTCCTCGTGCGCGGCATGGGCTACTACACCGGCACGATCTTCGAGCTCGCGCACCCGTCGGTGTCGTACTCGCTCGGCGGGGGCGGTCGCTACGACGGCATGATCGGCCGGTTCCTCGGCTCGGACGTGTCGGCCGTGGGCTTCTCGCTGGGATTCGAACGGCTCGTCGACCTGCTCGGCGCGTCCGCGGGCGATGATCGCACCGGCATCGTGCTCGTCCACGATCGTGACGTGCCGCTTCCCGAGCTCCTCGCCGCGAAGTCGCACCTGGTCGAGACCGGCTCCCGGGTGCGGCTCGAGCAGCGCCCGAAGAACCTCAAGGCGCTGCTGGAGCGCGCGGCCTCCGACGGCTACGCCTCGTTCGTCACGTTGCGCGCGGGAGAGGATGTCCGCTCGGCCGAGCCGCGCTCCATCGACTGACGATGATACTCCTCGTCAACGGGAGGTTGACGTTCTTCCATCTGTCAACCTAGCGTTGACGCATGGAAGAGCGCACCTCACGTCGGCAGATCATCCGGTTCCGATGGGCGGCGGCCGTGGCCGCCATCGCGGGATCCGTCCTCGCGATCCTGGCCATCGGGTTCGACTTCTCGGGCTTCTGGGGTGGCTTCGTGCTGGGCACAGGGGTCGGGTCGATCGTGCTCGCCGCCTACCTCTCGGGCCTCGTCACGGGGATGAGCCGCGCTCTGTCGGCTCCGACGTGGCTCCCCGCTCGCGAGACCGGGTCGGTGTGAGCCCTCACCGCGTCAGCGCTCCCGTCGGCGGTGCCAGCACCGCTCCAGCTGGCATCGACAGCATCGGCGACGACATCGGTCGCATCGTCCTCGATGCCGCAGGGGTGCAGGAGGCGGAGGGACTCGACGCCGAGGGGCACGTGCAGCTCATCGCCGCCAGCGCCGCGGCCGAGCGGGCGGCGCGCACACTTCTGCATCGGTCGGTCGTGGCGGCGCGCGCCGGCGGAGCCAGCTGGTCGCGCATCGGTGCGGAGCTCGGGATGTCGCGTCAGGCTGCGCAGCAACGCTTCGGAGCTGATCCGTCGGCGGGGGAGGAGTCGGCGGAGGAGCGATGGCTCGGGCCCGTCACCGCGTTCGACGAGCTGCCCGAACTCGAGGCAGCGGGGCGGCAGGGGTGGCGGACCGTGGGAGCCGGGATGCTCGCGCACCGGATGCGACGCACCGACACCCAATGGGAGCATCGCCGCATCCTGTGGCGGGTCTCGCTGGATCGGGAGCGTCAGGACGGCTGGGAGGTCGGCTGCCGGGCGTTCCCCTGGATCTACCTGGTGCGGGATCTCGGCATCCCACCCGTCGCCGACTGACCCTCCGCGGGCCCGTTCGCGTGAGCGTCGGACGGTCTTCCGCGTTCGTTCACCCGGCGGTGTTGTGCTGGCGCCATGACCACACCTGCGGTGCGCATCGCCGCTGCCGTCGGCGGTGCCGTTCTCTCGGCCGGGGCCGTCGTGCTCACCTCGCGCGTCGTCCTCACCCGGCAGGCCGCGCTCGCGCGGGAGCGGATCGGCAAGCCCCTGGGCGAGCTCGCACTCGACGCGGACCGGCTGTGGCGCCGCTCCTACGCCGGCGAGCCGGTGCGTCTGGTGATGCTCGGCGACTCGCTCGCCGCGGGGCTCGGGGCGGAGCGTCGGAAGGACACCCTCGGCGGACGGCTCGCCCGGGGACTGGCGAAACGGGCGCGCCGCCCCGTGCGGCTTCGCACGGGCGCCGTCGTGGGCGCGGAGTCGGCGACGCTGCCGGACCAGATCGCAGCGCTCGGCGACGATGCCGCCGCAGACGTCGCCGTCATCGTCGTCGGAGGCAACGATGTGACGCACCGGATCCCGCCCGGCGACGCCGCCCGCAGCCTCGCCGATGCGGTCGAGGCGCTCCGCTCCCGAGGATGCGCCGTCGTCGTCGGCACCTGCCCCGACCTCGGCGCCCTCCGTCCGGTTCCGCAGCCGCTGCGGAGCTTCGCATCGCGGGCGTCGCGGGCGCTCGCCGACGCGCAGGAGACGGCGGCGCGGGCAGCCGGTGCACGGGTCGTCTCACTCCGACGCGCCGTGGGGCCGGTGTTCGTCGACCGCCCGGACGAGATGTTCTCCCTCGACCGGTTCCACCCCAGCGCCCTCGGTTACCGGCGCACCGCCGACGCGCTGCTCCCGGCCGTGTTCGCGGCCCTCGACGACACGACGGCGGCGCGGATGCTGGCGCGCGCGGACGTCGTGCGGTTGGCTGAGAGCATGACGACCGACCCCACTCCCGATAGATGGAGACGCACCGACGCGTACCTGACGGCCACCCTCGTGACACCCGATCCGGATCTGGATGCCGCTCTCGCGGACCAGCGTGCGGCGGGACTCCCCGCGATCGAGGTCTCGCCGCTCAGCGCCAAGCTCCTGCAGCTGCTCATCCGGATCGGTGGCGTACGGCGAGTTCTCGAGATCGGCACGCTCGGCGGGTTCTCCACCATCGCGATGGCCCGCGCCCTGCCGGGGGACGGGCGGCTGCTGACGATCGAGGCGGAGCCGCGCAACGCCGAGGTCGCCCGCACCAGCATCGCGCGGGCCGGGGTCGACGACCGCGTCGAGGTGCGGGTCGGTCGAGGCGCCGACGTGCTCCCGGACGTCGACGAGGAGTTCGACCTGGTCTTCATCGACGCCGACAAGGAGTCCAACACGATCTACCTCGATCACGCGGCGCGATTGACCCGCCCCGGTGCGATCGTCGTCGTCGACAACGTCGTGCGCGCGGGACGTGTCAGCGATCCCGCGACGGAGGACGAGCAGGTGGCGGGCACCCGGCGAGGACTCGAGATGCTCGCCCGTGATCCGCGTTTCGACGCGACCGCGCTGCAGACCCTCGATCTCAAGGGCTGGGACGGCGTCGCGATCGCGCTGCGGGTCGACCCCGCGTCATAGTCCCGGCAGGCCCGGTGGCGGCGGCCCCGGTCATCACTAGACTCAGAGTGGACCGACGACGCTCCACGACTCACCCTCCACAAGCAAGGAGTACCCCTGTGGCACTGATCGAGGCTGTAGGCGCACGCGAGATTCTGGATTCGCGTGGCAACCCGACCGTTGAAGTGGAGGTGCTCCTCGACGACGGCATCGTCCAGCGTGCGGCCGTCCCCTCCGGCGCATCCACCGGCGCGTTCGAGGCGTACGAGCTCCGCGACGGCGACAAGAGCCGCTACGGCGGCAAGGGCGTGCTCAAGGCCGTCACGGCCGTCATCGACGAGCTCGGCCCCGCCATCGAGGGCGTCGACGCGAGCGAGCAGCGCATCATCGACGAGATCCTCATCGAGACCGACGGCACCGAGAACAAGTCGCGCACGGGCGCGAACGCCATCCTCGGCGTCTCGCTCGCCGTTGCGAAGGCCGCGGCCGACTCCGCAGACCTGCCGCTGTTCCGCTACCTCGGCGGACCGAACGCGCACGTCCTGCCCGTCCCGCTGTTCAACGTCATCAACGGTGGCGAGCACGCCGACAACGGCATCGACATGCAGGAGTTCTTCCTCGCGCCGATCGGCGCAGAGACCTTCAGCGAGTCGCTGCGCTGGGGCACCGAGGTCTACCACGTCCTCAAGGGCGAGCTGAAGGCCGCCGGCTACGCCACCGGCCTCGGCGACGAAGGCGGTTTCGCGCCCGACCTGCCCAGCAACCGCGAGGGCCTCGAGTTCCTCGTCAAGGCGATCGAGAAGGCCGGTTTCAAGCCCGGCTCCGAGATCGCCCTGGGTCTCGACGTTGCGGCGACGGAGTTCTTCAACGACGGCGTCTACCGCCTCGACAACAAGGACTGGAACGCCGAGCAGCTGACGGACTACTACGTGCAGCTCGTCAACGACTTCCCGATCGTCACGATCGAGGACGCCCTCGCCGAGGACGACTGGGACAACTGGACCGCCCTCACCGAGAAGCTCGGCGACAAGGTGCAGCTGGTCGGCGACGACCTGTTCGTCACCAACCCGGCGCGTCTGGCCGACGGCATCCGCCGCAAGGCCGCCAACTCGCTCCTGGTGAAGGTCAACCAGATCGGCACGCTGTCCGAGACGCTCGACGCGATCGCGGTCGCGCACCGCGCCGGCTACACCACGATGCTGTCGCACCGCTCGGGTGAGACCGAGGACACGACCATCGCCGACCTGTCGGTGGCGGTCAACGCCGGTCAGATCAAGAGCGGCGCGCCCGCGCGCTCGGAGCGTGTGGCGAAGTACAATCAGCTTCTGCGCATCGAGGAGGAGCTGGGTGACGCCGCGGAGTTCATCGGCCGCGCTGCGTTCCCGCGATTCCAGGGCTGATCTGCGCTGAAACGTGACGAGAGGGGGAGCCGTGGTCAAGACGACGGCTCCCTCTTCTCGTTCCCGGCGGCGTGTCGACGTCCGCGAGTGGATGGGCGGCATCCGGGTGTCGGGCTTCGCCTTCATCATGCTCGGGCTCGTCGTTCTCGCGGCCTGCGTGCTGGTCCCGTCGGTCAGCACGTACCTCGACCAGCGCGCGCAGATCGCCGCGCTGGAGGAATCGGTGCGCGTCGGTCAGGACGAGGTCGACGCTCTCTCCGCCGAGCGCGAGCAGTGGCGCGATCCGGCGTTCATCATGACGCAGGCGCGCGAGCGGCTCTATTACGTTCGTCCCGGCGAAGTCGTCTACCTCATCGACGACGATCTCCCGGCATCCGCGGTGCCCGATGATCCGGCGGCAGTCTCGAGCGACGTCGAACGTACCCGCACCGACTGGATGTCGCAGTTCGTGCGCTCGGTCGTGACCAGCGGATCCGCGCGTACGGCCGCCACCGCCCCGTGAGCACCGGTGCCGTGCCGCCCCAGGAGTCAGCCGGCGGCGGACGGTAGCCTGTCAGGGTGACTGCTCCCGCTCTGACGCCCGCGACCGACGCCGACCTCGAGGTCATGCGCGAGCAGCTGGGACGCCCGATGCGCGGCGTGGTGGGGATCGCGGCGCGGTGCGTGTGCGGCAATCCGACGGTCGTGTCGACCGAGCCGCGGCTGCCCGACGGCACGCCGTTCCCGACGTTCTACTACCTCACCCACCCCGGTGCCACCGCCGCGATGTCGGCGCTCGAGGCGACCCATGTCATGCGGGAGCTCTCCGACCTGCTGGCCGACGACTCCGACATCGCCGCGGCCTATCGGCGCGCCCACGAGCAGTACCTCGCCGACCGCGCCGCGTACGGGGAGGTCGAAGAGATCGCTGGCATCTCGGCCGGGGGCATGCCGACGCGCGTCAAGTGCCTGCACGCCGTCGCCGCCCACGCCCTCGCGGCAGGGCCCGGGGTCAACCCCATCGGCGACCTCGCGCTCGAGCGATCCACGTGGTCGCCCGAGCGGTGCAGCTGCGCGAACCCCCGGGTGGCCGCGTGACCCGGCGCGTCGGGCGATTCCTGCGCGCGACCGTCGTCGGCGTGCTCGTCGTCACCGCGGCGACGGCGGGGGCGGTGGCGCCTCCGACCGACCCGGCGCGCCAGGCGGAGTACTGGCTCGACGACTACGGCATCCGCACGGCGTGGCAGACCACACGCGGTGCGGGTACGACCATCGCGGTCATCGACACCGGCATCGGACGTGGGCCGGCCGAATTCGAGGGGGCGGTCAGCGCGGGAGCGGACTTCTCGGGCTCGGGCAGCGCCGACGGCCGCACTCCGGTAGGAGGCGACGACCGCGACCACGGCAGCTGGGTCGCCTCGCTGGCGGCATCCCGCGGCACGGGTCCTGACGCCGGGATGATCGGGGTGGCACCCGAAGCGAAGCTGCTGTCGCTGTCGATCGGATTCGGCGGCGCCTCCGACATCCCGTTCGCCACGCAGGTCGCCGACGCCATGACGTGGGCCGTCGACCAGGGCGCCGACGTCATCAACCTCTCCTTCACGACGAACCTGCTCGAATGGGACCCGTCGTGGGACACGGCGTTCCAGTACGCGTACGACCACGACGTCGTGGTCGTCGTCGCCGCCGGCAACCGGGGGACCGGCACCGACCGCGTCGGGGCGCCGGCGACGATCCCGGGTGTTCTCACCGTCGGCGGTGTCGACCGCGGCGGAGTCGCGAGCCAGGAGGCGTCGACGCAGGGCATCACGATCGGCATCTCGGCGCCGAGTGAGGGCCTGCTCGGGGTGTCCGCCGACGGCCGGATCGTGGTGTGGGACGGAACCAGCGGGGCAGCCCCGATCGTCGCGGGCGTCGCGGCGCTGGTGCGCTCGGCGCACCCCGGGCTCGACGCGAACAACGTCATCAACCGCATCATCAAGACGGCCCGCGCGGTGCCCGGCGTCTCGGCGAAGCCCGACCCGCTCTATGGGTACGGGCTGCTGGATGCCGCGGCCGCGGTGACCGCCGCCGTTCCGGCCGTGTCGGAGAACCCGATGGGCGATCTCGCGGAATGGGTGCGCATCTACCGCCGGGCGGAGCAGGCGCCCGCACCGCAGCCCACGACCTCGCCGATCGCGCTTCCGGAGCTCCCTGCCGCGGACCCTCCGTCTGAAGCCGGTTCGCCGCTGCTGCCGAGCATGAATACGCTGCTGTACGGGACCGTCCCGCTCGTGGGTGCGACCATGGCCGCTATACTGGTGGCGCTCGGCGTCACTGCTGCTGTCCGGCGCATCCGATCGGCCCGCGCGTCGCGCTAGCCGAGCCCCCGATCAAGGAGTTCTTCCGAACGTGTCCACATCTGTGCCCCAGATCCTCGTCGTCGGTGGCGGCTACGCCGGCTTCTACACTGCGTGGAAGCTCGAGAAGCACCTCCGCAAGGGTGAGGCCGAGGTCACCATCGTCGACCCGCTGCCGTACATGACCTACCAGCCGTTCCTCCCCGAGGTGGCCGCCGGTGAGATCGAGGGCCGCCACGTCGTCGTGGGTCTCCGCCGTCACCTCAAGCGGACGAACGTCGTCAACGCCAAGGTCACGAAGATCGACCACGCGAACAAGGTCGCCACGATCACGCCCGCTGAGGGCGAGCCGTGGGAGCACCGTTACGACCAGATCGTCGTGACCGCCGGCGCCGTCTCGCGCACCTTCCCGATCCCGGGCATCGCCGACAACGCGATCGGCCTGAAGACGGTCGAAGAGGCCATGGCGATCCGCGACCGCATCCTCACCAACTTCGACCGCGCGGCGAACCTGCCGGCCGGTCCCGAGCGTGACCGTCTGCTGACCGTCGTCGTCGTCGGCGGCGGCTTCGCGGGCATCGAGGTCTTCGCCGAGCTGCGTGCGATGGCGTCGTCGCTGCTGAAGAGCTACCCCCAGCTGCGCTTCGAGGACACGCACTTCCACCTCATCGAGGCCATGGGCCGCATCATGCCGGAGGTCTCGCTCGAGACGAGCCAGTGGGTGCTGAAGGACCTCGCGAAGAAGGGTGCCAACGTGCACCTCGACACGCAGGTTCAGGGCGCCGAGGGCGGCAATGTCGCCCTGTCGACCGGCGAGGTCATCCCGACCGACGTCATCATCTGGACCGCCGGTGTGATGGCTAACCCGACCGTCGTCCGCGGCAGCGACCTGCCTGTCGAGGAGCGCGGCCGCATCCGCACGCGCGCCGACCTCCGCGTGGGCACGCCCGAGGAGATCGTCGAGGGCGCCTGGGCCGCCGGCGACATCTCGGCCGTTCCCGACCTGAGCGGCGGCGGTGTCGGCGGGTACTGCGTTCCCAACGCGCAGCACGCGGTCCGTCAGGCGAAGCTGCTCGCGAAGAACCTCGTCGCGGTGCTCCGTGGTGAGACGCCGCGCGAGTACTTCCACAAGAACCTCGGTGCCGTCGCAGGTCTCGGCCTCGGCAACGGCGTGTTCCAGTCGGGCAAGATCGCGATCAAGGGCTTCTTCGCCTGGGTCGCGCACCGCGGCTACCACGGCCTCGCGATGCCCTCGTGGGAGCGCAAGTGGCGCGTCGTCGGCGACTGGTGGATGAACTTCTGGCTCGGTCGCGACAACGTGGCGCTCCAGGGCACGCTCACCCCGCGCGCCGCGTTCGAGGAGTTCGCCGCGCGTCCCCGCCCCGCGCAGCCGGCCGCGGAGAACCCGCAGCCGCCGATCGACCCCAAGAGCGTGGCGAAGGACGAGGGCGCTGCAGCGGTGGCCCCGGCCGAGAAGGACAACAAGGTCAACGCGAGCTGACACCCAGCTGCCATGAGGCCCCCGCACCGCACGGTGACGGGGGCCTCATCGTTTCTGCTCAGGGGCCGGCTGCGGGTTGGGTTGGCAGGTTGCGCCCCTTCGCGGGTTGTGAGTGGGCGTGTGCTGCCCGGTGAGGGGGTGGTGTGTGGCCGGCTGCGGGTTGGGTTGGCGGGTCGCGCCCCTTCGCGGGCCGTGAGTGGGCGCGTGCTGCCAGGTGAGGGGGTGGTGTGGGGCCGGTAACGTGGGGGCGGGCCCCCGTAGCCCAATGGCAGAGGCAGGCGACTTAAAATCGCTTCAGTGTGGGTTCGAGTCCCACCGGGGGTACGGGCGTCGCTTTCGGGCGCGGCTGCGCCACAGCGGCGGTGACCGATGCGAGCACCGCCACCAAGCCGACGGCTTGCAGCGCGCTCAGGGTCTCTCCCGCGACGATCAGCCCGAGCAGCACGGCCACGACGGGGCTCAGCAGTCCGACGAAGGCGGGCAGGCGCGTCGGCAGCGATCGCACGCCCCGGAACCACAGCACGTAGGCGAGGGCGGTGCCGATGAGCGTGAGGTATGCGTAGGCGCCCAGCTCGCTCACCGAGGGGAGCGCGTCCGGGAGCGGCTCGACGAGAAACGTGAGCATCGCGAGCACGAGCCCGCCGGTCACCAGCTGCCACGCCGTCATCGCGAGGGGCGGCTGACCGGAGCCCCAGCGCTTGGTCAGCACCGTCCCGACGGCCATCGAGACGGCCCCGCCCAGCGCCGCCGCGATGCCGACCGGGTCGAGGTCGGCGCCGCCCGGCGCGACGATGAGCCCGACGCCGACGACCCCGGCGGCGCCTGCGACGACCGTGACGACGGTGAGGCGCTCCGACAGCATCCGCCACCCGAGCACCGCCACGAGGAGCGGCTGGATGCCGCCGACGACGGCGGCGACACCTCCGGGAAGCCGGTCGGCGGCGACGAAGAGACACCCGAAGAACGCGGTGAAGTTCAGGGCGCCGAGAACCCAGGAACGCCACCACCACGATCCGGTGGGCAGCCGCCGAGCGGCGAGGAGCAGGATCAGTCCCGCCGGCAGGGCGCGCACCGTCGCGATCAGCAGCGGATGCCCCGGCGGGAGGAACGTCGTCGTGGTGAGGTATGTGGTTCCCCAGACGGCGGGGGCGATGGCGGTCAGGGTGACGAGAGCGACTCGATTGCTAAGCACTTAGCCACTATAGCGAAGCGCTTAGCGACTAGGATGACGGACATGGACCACGTGGACCGGATCCTCGAACAATGGGCTCGCGAGAAGCCCGGCCTCGACGTGAGCCCGATGGCCGTCATCGGGCGACTCGGGCGGGCCGCCGCATCCGTCGACGCGCGGCTCGCCGCGACCTTCGCGAGCCACGGCATCGACGCCGCGACCTTCGACGTCCTCGCGACCTTGACCCGGCAGGGGGCGCCCTATGAGCTGACGCCGGCCGCACTCGCCGCGGATGCCATGATCACCTCCAGTGCTGTCGCACAGCGGCTGAACCGACTCGAGGGCCTCGGCTACGTCAGCCGCCATCCCGACCCCGCGGACGGCCGTGGCAAGATCGTCCGGCTGACCGCACACGGTCGCGCCGTCGTCGAACGCGTGCTCCCGGACCATCTGGAGACCGAGCGTGCGGTGCTCGCGCCGCTCTCGGGCGGCGAGCAGGCGCAGCTCGCCGAGCTGCTCTCCCGACTCGCCCCCGGTGGGTAAGACCTGCGAGTTCCGCCGCGCGGCGGATTCGGCCCGAGGCGCGCTGGTTAGACTGGTCGCAGAGAGAGGGGACATGCAATGGAGTGGCTGATCCCGGTCATCGTCGTCGTCGCGCTGCTTGCCATCGTCGGCATCTATCTGTGGGCGACGTACAACTCGCTCGTGGCGCTGAACGTCCGTGTCGACGAGGCGTGGAGCGACATCACGGTGCAGTTGAAGCGCCGCGCCGACCTCCTCCCCAACCTCATCGACACGGTTCGTGGCTATGCCGCACACGAGAAGGCGGTGTTCGAGAACGTCACCCGTGCGCGCGCGGAGATCCTGTCGGCGAGCGGACCCGCCGAGGCGGGCGTGGCGGAAGGCCACGTGCAGCAGGCTCTGAAGTCGCTCTTCGCGGTCGCGGAGGCGTACCCCCAGCTGCAGGCCAGTCAGAACTTCCTCCAGCTGCAGCAGGCGCTCGTCGACACCGAAGACAAGATCCAGGCCTCTCGCCGCTTCTACAACGGCGGCGTGCGCGAGCTGAACACGAAGATCAAGGTGTTCCCCAACAACCTGTTCGCCCGCAGCCTCGGATTCACCGAGCGCGAGTTCTTCGAGGTCGAGAACGGGGCGGCGATCGCCGAGCCCCCCCGCGTCCAGTTCTGAGCACCCGCTCTGAGACGGCTCCGGGCGGTCGGGCGGGCGCGCCCCGGAGTCTTAGACTGACGGGATGAGCGACGACAAGGTCGGGCGGTCGTTCCTCGACGCCCTGCGCAACCGGACCGTTGCGACCGAGACGTCGACGAGCATTCCTCGCGGCCTGCGTCTGGCGACGGCGTACTCGTGGCGGCTGCTCGTGGTCGCGGCCGCCGCCGGCGTGGCCATCTGGATCATCATCCAGTTGAAGCTGCTCGTCATCCCGCTACTCATCGCCATCCTCATCGCCGCCCTCCTGTGGCCCGGACTGCTCTGGATGCTCGAGCACCGTGTGCCGCGCTGGGCAGCGATCGTGCTGAGTGTGCTCGCGACGATCGCCGTGATCTCGGGTCTGCTCTGGCTCGCGATCTGGCAGATCAGCCGGCAGTGGGCGTCCGTGCAGGCGCGCACGGTCGAAGCGGTCGGTCAGCTCCGCCAGTACCTCATCGACGGGCCGCTCCATCTCACCTCGACGGAGATCGACGGCCTGTTGAAGCAGGGGTGGGGCTTTCTCGAGCAGCAGGCCTCGCTGCTGTGGTCGGGCGCCCTCGCGATCGGATCCACCGTGGGTCATGTGGCTACCGGCGCGCTCTTGGTGCTGTTCATCCTGCTGTGCATCCTCGCTGACGGCGGTCGCATCTGGCGCTGGGTCGTCCGCCTCTTCCCGCGTCAGGCGCGGCCCGCGGTCGACGGCGCGGGTCGCACCGGATGGCGCACGGTCGTGACCTACGCCCGCACGCAGCTGCTCGTCGCGACGATCGACGCGACGGGCATCGGCCTGGGCGCGCTGTTCCTCGGCGTGCCGCTGGCCGCTCCCATCGCGGTGCTGGTGTTCCTCGGAGCGTTCATCCCGTTCGTCGGTGCCGTTGTCACGGGAGCTCTCGCCGTGTTCCTCGCGCTCGTCTACAACGGCCCCTGGATCGCCCTGTGGATGCTCGTGATCGTGCTCGGTGTGCAGCAGCTCGAGGGGCACATCCTGCAGCCGTTGCTGATGGGGTCGGCTGTGAAGGTCCATCCGCTCGCCGTCGTCATCGTCGTCGCCGGCGGAGCGATGATCGCGGGCATCCCGGGCGCGCTGTTCGCCGTGCCGCTGGCCGCATTCGTCAACGTCGTCGTGCTCTACATTTCGCGACGATCGTGGGAGACCGGGGTCGCGCCGCGACCCGATGAGATGATCTGGAGCACTGTGCCCCGAGACCGGAGGAAGAACGCATGACCGGACCCACTCCGGCCGATCTCGACGCCGCGGCAGCCGTGCTCGACGGCGTCGTCACCCGCACGCCGATGGAGTACTCCGAGCACCTCTCGGATCTCCTGGGCGTGCCCGTGCACCTGAAGCTCGAGAACCTGCAGCGCACCGGGTCGTTCAAGATCCGCGGCGCGACCTACCGCCTCTCCCGGCTGACCGCGGAGGAGCGCGCTCGCGGTGTGGTCGCGGCCTCGGCGGGAAACCACGCGCAGGGCGTCGCGCTCGCAGCGCAGAAGCTCGGCATCCCGGCGACGATCTTCATGCCGCTCGGGGTTCCCGTCCCCAAGCTTCTCGCTACTCGCGGCTATGGCGCGGACGTCGTGCTCGAGGGAGCGACGGTCGAGACGCCGCTCCGCCTGGCGGCGGAGTTCGCGGAGCGGACGGGTGCGGTGCTCATCCATCCGTTCGACCACCCCGACGTCATCACGGGACAGGGGACGCTCGGGCTCGAGGTCGTCGATCAGGTGCCCGACATCGAGACGCTTCTCATTCCCATCGGGGGAGGCGGGCTCATCGCCGGTGTCGCGGCCGCCGTGAAGGGCCGCGCGGCGGCCGAGGGGCGACGGGTGCGCGTGATCGGCGTTCAGGCCGAGAACGCCGCCGCCTATCCCTCGTCGCTCGCGGCGGGGATGCCGCTGGCGGTCGAGACGACGCCGACCATCGCCGACGGCATCGCGGTCGCGCGTCCCGGTGACGAGACGTTCGCGGTGATCCGCGAGCTCGTCGACGAGGTCGTGACCGTCTCGGACGACGACATCGCCCGCGCGCTCCTGGTGCTCCTCGAGCGTGCGAAGCAGGTCGTCGAGCCGGCGGGCGCCGTCGGCGTCGCCGCGATCCTCGCGGGCAAGGTCACGGCGTCGGGACCGACGGTCGCGGTCCTCTCCGGCGGGAACATCGACCCCCTGCTGCTGCAGCGGGTGGTGTCACACGGACTCGCGGCATCCGGACGCTACATGACGCTGCAGATCCCGCTGCCCGACCGTCCCGGCCAGCTCGCACGCGTCTCGGAGCTGTTGTCGGTCGCGGGGGCGAACGTGATCGAGGTGCTGCACACCCGCCACGGGCAGGGGCTGCAGATCAGCGAGGTCATCCTCCAGCTCAGCGTCGAGACGCGGGGCGAGGAGCATCGCGCTCAGGTCATCTCGATCCTCGAGGATGCCGGCTTCGCGCCGAAGGTCGTCGCCGATTGACGAACGCCGGCGCGAAGCCGAGTGGTCACTGACCCGAGTAGGTCTCGACCTTGACGATCTCGACGGAGATCTCGCGTCCGTTGGGCGCGGTGTAGGAGGTCTTGTCGCCCTCCTTGAGGCCGAGGATCGCCTCGCCGAGCGGTGAGGCCTCGCTGTAGACGTCGAGCTCGGAGCCGGCGGCGATCTCGCGGCTGCCGAGCAGGAAGACCTCCTCGCCGCCCGCGACGAGCGCGGTGACGACGGTCCCTGACAGTACCGTGCCGTCGGACTCGGGGGCCTCGCCGACGGTGGCGTCCTTGAGCAGCTGCTGGAGCGTGCGGATGCGCGCCTCCTGCTTGCCCTGCTCGTCCTTGGCGGCGTGGTAGCCGCCGTTCTCCTTCAGGTCGCCTTCCTCGCGAGCTGCCTCGATGCGCTTGGCGATCTCTTCGCGGCCCGTCGTCGAGAGGTGTTCGAGCTCCGCGACGAGACGGTCGTAGGCGTCCTGCGTGAGGAAGGTGACGGGAGCGTCGTTCGACATGTGATCTCCTTGGACTGGCGCGGCGCACAGCCGCCTATGGCGAACGCCCCGGCATCCGACCGGGGCGCACAAGAAATGCCTAGACTACGGGATCCAGCAGGAGGTCACCAAACCATTCGTCGCGAGGGCGACGGTGGGGATGGTCTCGGTGAAAGCTCGCGAGACGCCGTCCGCCGCGGGGTATTCCACGACGCGCCAGCCGACCACGCCGTGCTCGGTGTCCTGCGCCTCGAGCGCACAGGCGAGCGGCTTGTCGCGCGCGCCGCTGACTTGGAACGAGACGACGACGGAATGCTCGTCGATCACCTCGAACCCGGTGGCGTCGGTGTCGACGGAGGTGATGGCCCCGCTGACCGTCGTCCACGCCACGAGTCCGAGGATGCCCGCGCCGAGGACGCCCGCGACGGCGATCAGGATGCGGCGGGAACGCTTCTCGCGCGTCCGACCGTAGCGCTGGTCGAGCTTGAGCTGCGTCGTCATGGTGGCGGTCTCCGAGGGGGTTCTGACGGGATTAGGCTGGTGTTTCCAGGCTAAGCGCTTCTCGCGCAGATCGAGGAACCATGAACTCCCTCCTGTGGCTCACATCGGCGGCGACTCCGATCCCCGAGATCACGGTCGACCCCACGTCGGTCACCCCCGGTCCGTGGGGCTTCGGAGCGATCGTGATCCTGACGATCGCGGTGGTGCTCCTGCTGCTCGACATGCTGCGACGGGTCCGGCGCGGCCGGTACCGCGCCGAGGTGCGCGAGCAGCTCGACGAGGAGGACGCCGCCGCTCGCGGCGAGCAGGACGCCGATACCCGCTGACCCCGGGCGCCGGCCTCAACCCGCGTGGTATGCGGGCTGGAGCGCGATGAGCAGGCACGCCGTCCAGTGGCAGAGGAACGCCAGGACCGTGCACACGTGGAAGATCTCGTGGAATCCGAAGTGTCCCGGCCAGGGGTTCGGCTTCTTCACCGCGTAGACCACGGCGCCGCCGCTGTAGAGCAGACCGCCGACGATCACGAGGATCATCATGGCGGCGTTGGCTTGGAACAGCGGCACGATGTACATCACGGCGGCCCAGCCCAGTGCGAGGTACAGCGCGACGTAGAGCCAGCGCGGCGCGTGTATCCAGAACACGCGGAAGAATATCCCCGCGATCGCGCCTCCCCACACCAGTGACAGCAGCAGCACGGTCTGCTCGGTGGGAAGCGCCAGCACCGCCAACGGCGTGTAGGTTCCGGCGATCAGAAGCAGGATGTTCGCGTGGTCGATCCGCTTGAGGATCGCCTTGGTGCGCGGTTTCCAGTCGAAGCGGTGATAGAGCGCCGAGTTGCCGAACAGAAGCAGCGAGGTGGTCATGAACACGGCGCTCGCCCACTTGGCCGGCGCGCCCTGTGCGAGGACGATCAGAACGATGCCGGCGGCGATCGCCACGGGGAAGGTTCCGGCGTGGATCCAGCCCCGCCACGACGGGCGCAGCTCGATCTGAGCGCTCGCAGCAGCGGCGTCCAACAGGGGGAGCTGGGGCATCTCGACGCCCTCATCGGGTGCGGGTCGGGTCACATTACGAGAGTACGCGCCGCCATATGCCAGCGTTCACATGAGGGCGGGGAGTAACGTAGGGGAGTGGCTGCGAACCGCGGACGAGGACCCCTCTATCGCCTGTATGCGTCCCGGCTGCGCCGGCACCTGACGCCGGAGACCGTTCCGCATCACGTCGCCATGATGATCGACGGCAATCGCCGGTGGGCGCGCCAGGCGGGCTACCCGACTCCTGCGGAGGGGCACCGCGCCGGGGCGGCGAAGATGTACGAGTTCCTGCGGTGGTGCGACGAGCTCGGCATCCGCGTCGTGTCGCTCTATCTGCTCTCCCACGACAATCTCGCCAAGCGCGACTCGCGTGAACTCGCCGACCTGCTCGAGATCATCGCGGAGCTGGCCGAGACGCTCTCGAGCGAGCCGGGCTGGCGCGTGCAGCACGTGGGCCGTGCGGCGCAGCTGCCCGAGGACCTCGCCCGGGTTCTCGCCAAGGCCGAGGATCGCACCCGGGACAACACCGGTCTGCACGTCAACCTGGCGGTGGGATACGGCGGGCGGGGCGAGATCGTCGACGCCGTGCGCAGCATCATCACGAGCCACCACGAGCGCGGCGGATCGATGGAGGAGCTCGCGGAGAGTCTGACGCCCGAGCAGATCGGCGAGCACCTCTACACCGGTGGGCAGGCCGACCCCGATCTCGTCATCCGCACATCGGGTGAACAACGCCTGAGCGACTTCCTGCTGTGGCAGTCGGCCCACAGCGAGTTCTACTTCGTCGAGGCGCTCGGTCCGGACCTTCGCGAAGTGGACTTCCTGCGCGCAATCCGCGACTTCGCGACGCGCGACCGCCGCTTCGGCGGCTGACGCGCCCGGTCCGCAACGCAGAGTTCACCGTCGCGAAATGTTCGCGGGCGTGTCGCGCTGGCGGCGCGCAGGTCGGCCGCCGTACTGTCGTCGCAACGGGCACGGCGCCCGTTCGAGTCGGCCTTCTCACGACTCGTGACCCCTGGTCGACTCGTGTGAATCGGGTGAGACACCCGAGGCGGGGAGTGGGTTGTGGCCGCACGAGCAACAGAGCAGCAGCGTCGCGTCATCCACGGCGGAGGTGAGGAGCTCGACCAGGAGCTGCGCACCTACGTGCTGGACACGTCGGTCCTGCTGAGCGATCCGCGAGCGTTGTTCCGCTTCGCCGAGCATTCGGTGGTCGTCCCCGTCGTGGTCGTCACCGAACTCGAGGGAAAGCGGCACGATCCCGAGATCGGGTACTTCGCGCGCCAGGCGCTGCGTCACCTCGACGACCTGCGGGTCGAGCACGGCCGTCTCGACTTCCCGGTGCCGGTCGGTGAAGGCGGCACATTGCGCGTCGAGCTGACGAACACCGACCCCTCTGTGCTTCCGGCGGGGATGCGGCTGGGCGACAGCGACACCCGCATCCTCGCCGTCGCCATGCACCTCGCTCAGGAGGGTCAGCCCGTCACGGTGGTGTCGAAGGACCTGCCCATGCGCGTCAAGGCGGCCTCGCTCGGCATCAGCGCCGAGGAGTACCTCGCCGAGCAGGCCGTGGACTCCGGATGGACCGGGATCGCCGGCATCGATCTCTCCGGTGACGAGATGAGCGACCTCTACGAGAGCGAGGTCGCCACGAGCGACGAGGTGCGCGGGGTGCCCGTGAACACCGGACTCGTGATCCACTCCGAGCGCGGCTCCGCGCTCGGGCGGGTGACGGGCCCGGGCTCGTTCCGCCTCGTACGGGGCGACCGCGACGTCTTCGGGCTGCACGGACGTTCGGCCGAGCAGCGGATCGCGATAGACCTCCTGCTCGACCCCGAGGTCGGCATCGTCTCGCTCGGCGGCCGAGCCGGGACCGGCAAGTCCGCCCTCGCGCTGTGCGCGGCCCTGGAATCGGTGCTCGAGCGGCAGCAGCAGCGCAAGATCATCGTGTTCCGCCCCCTCTTCGCCGTCGGCGGGCAGGAGCTCGGGTATCTTCCCGGCGACGCCCAGGAGAAGATGAATCCCTGGGGCCAGGCCATCTTCGACACGCTCGGGTCGGTCGTCTCCGCGAACGTCGTCGAGGAGATCATCGCGCGCGGGCTGCTCGAGGTGCTGCCGCTCACCCACATCCGGGGTCGCTCGCTCCACGACGCGTTCGTCATCGTCGACGAGGCCCAGTCGCTCGAGCGCAACGTGCTGCTGACGGTGCTGAGCCGCATCGGTCAGAACTCGCGTGTCGTGCTCACCCACGATGTCGGGCAGCGCGACAACCTGCGGGTGGGACGCCACGACGGCATCGCCTCGGTCATCGAGACACTCAAGGGACACGACCTGTTCGGGCACGTGACGCTCATGCGGTCGGAGCGTTCGGCGATCGCTGCGCTCGTGACCGATCTTCTCGAGGCGGGCGAACTCAGCTAGTCCCGGATGGGGCCGGCCTCGGGAAGACCGGGGCCGGCCTCACTCCCAGCGGTAGCCCTCGCCGCGCAACGTCACGATGCGCGATGCGCCGACCTTGCCGCGCAGATAGCGAACGTACACGTCGACGACGTTGGAGCCCGGGTCGAAGTCGAGCTCCCAGACGCGGCTGAGCAGCGTCTCGCGGCTGAGGACCTCCCCGGCATGGCGGAGGAACTGCTCGGCGAGGGCGAACTCGCGCGCCGACAGGTCGATGTCCCGACCATCGACCGTCGCGCGGCGGGTCAGCATGTCGAGACTGACCCCGTCGCGGGTGATGACGGTGGCCGGGCCCGCGCTCTCGCGCAGTCGCGAACGCACACGAGCGAGGAGCTCGGCGACCACGAACGGCTTCGGCACGTAGTCGCTCGCACCGGCATCCAGCCCCTCGACCGTGTCGTTCGTGCCGCTGCGCGCGGTCAGCATGATGACGGGTACCGCCGAGCCCGACGCCCGGATGCGGCGCAGCACGTCGAAGCCATCGATGCCGGGGAGCCCCACGTCGAGGATGATCAGGTCGACCTGCTCCGTCTCGAACAGCTCGAGCGCCGTCTCGCCGTCCTCGGCGACGAGGGATTCGAGCCCGTCGGTGCGCAGCGCGCGCTCGAGGAGGGCGATGATGTGGGGCTCGTCGTCGACGAGCAGGATGCGGGTCATCCGATCTCCTTGCGCTGCAGGACGACTTCTCCCGCCCTCACCGGCGCCGGAAGACGCAGGCTCGAACGGAGCGGAATCGTGATGGTGAAGGTCGCGCCGCCGCCGGCGGTGTCGGTGACGGCGCAGGATCCGCCGTGGCCCTTGGCGATCGCGTCGACGATCGCGAGGCCGAGCCCCGAGCCGCCCGCCGATCGGCGACGGCCGCCGCGGTCGAACCGGCGGAAGATGCGGTGGCGGGCCGCCGGCGGGATGCCCGGGCCGTGGTCGCGCACCCAGAGGTGGAAGGCTCCGGCGTAGACGCCGCTGCCGAGCTCGATGGCCGTGCCGGCCGGGGTGTGCTTCGCGGCGTTGTCGGCAAGCTGAAGCCACGCCTGCAGCAGGCGGTCGGCGTCGCCGTGGATGATGCCGCGCTGCGTGGCCTCCACCGCCCATTCGTGGCCGGGGATAACGGTGACGAGGTCGACCACCCGCTGAGTGAGGCCCTCGATGTCGACCTCGTCCATGGCGAAACGCTCTCCTTCGACCGAGGCGAGCAGGTCGATGTCGCCGATGAGGCGCGTCATCCGGTCGAGCTCGCCGATCGCGATCTCGCGCACGGTGTCGACATCCGCGGGGTCGGTCGCGTCGACGAGCTCGAGGTGCCCCCGCACGATGGCGATCGGCGTCTTGAGCTCGTGGCGAACGTCATCGAGCAGTCGTCGCTGCGACTCGACCGCCGCATCGAAGGCGTCCTGCGCCGCCGCCTCGCGCGGCGGGGTGGCCAGGAGAGGCCAGCCCACGAGCCACAACGTGACGAGGGTGCCGACGCCGACGGCGGCGAACACGAGGACCGCTGCCCAGGGGAGCTCTGCTCCGAGCAGGAGGAAGACCAGCAGCGAACCGATCGCGGCGACGACGAAGCCGGCGCACACGATCACCAGGACGATCCCCAGGATGCGTGCGCGCCGGGCTTCCGACCGCGACGGGTTCACCCTCCGATTATCAACCAGGGTGCGTCATCGACAGCAGGTCGAGCTTCTCGTCGAGCTGCGCCTCGGTCAGCTCGCCCCGCTCGACGTAGCCCAGGTCGAGCACGGCCTCGCGAACCGTGATGCCCTTGGCGACGGAGTGCTTGGCGATCTTCGCGGCAGCCTCGTATCCGATGAGCTTGTTCAACGGGGTGACGATCGACGGCGACATGCCGGCGAACGCGGCGGCACGCTCGACGTTCGCCTCCAGGCCGGCCACCGTCTTGTCGGCCAGTACGCGCACGGCGTTCGAGAGAAGGCGGATCGACTCGAGCAGCGCGGTGCCCATCACCGGGATGGCGACGTTCAGCTCGAACGAGCCGGATGCTCCGGCCCACGCGACCGTGGCGTCGTTTCCGATCACCCGGGCGGAGACCATCAGCACAGCCTCGGGCACGACGGGGTTGACCTTGCCGGGCATGATCGACGACCCGGGCTGCAGGTCGGGGATGTGGAGCTCGCCGAGGCCGGTGTTCGGGCCCGAGCCCATCCAGCGGATGTCGTTGTTGATCTTCGTCAGCGACACGGCGATGGTGCGCAGTGCGCCGGACGCCTCGACGAGGCCGTCTCGGTTGGCCTGGGCCTCGAAGTGGTCCTTCGCCTCGGTGATCGGCAGTTCGGTCTCGGCCGCCAGCAGCTCGATGACCTTCTGCGGGAAGCCGAGGGGCGTGTTGATGCCCGTCCCGACGGCGGTGCCGCCGAGGGGGACCTCGCCGACGCGCGGCAGCACGGCCTGGACGCGCTCGATGCCGAGGCGCATCTGGCGCGCGTAGCCGCCGAACTCCTGACCGAGGGTCACCGGCGTGGCATCCATGAGGTGCGTGCGACCGGACTTCACGACGTCCTTCCACTCCTCGGCCTTCGTCTCGAAGGCGACCGCGAGGTGGTCGAGGGAGGGGATGAGGTCGTCGATGAGCGCCTGGGTCACGGCGATGTGCACCGACGTCGGGAAGACGTCGTTGGAGGACTGCGACGCGTTGACGTGGTCGTTCGGGTGCACCGTGCTGCCGAGCGCGCGGGTCGCGAGGGTGGCCAGCACTTCGTTCATATTCATGTTCGACGAGGTGCCGGAACCGGTCTGGTACGTGTCGACGGGGAAGTGCGCGTCGTAGCGGCCCGTGACGACCTCATCCGCTGCTCCGGCGATCGCGTCCGCGATGGCGGGGTCGAGCGTGCCGAGCTCCTTGTTGGCGAGCGCCGCGGCCTTCTTGATCCGTGCGAGAGCGGCGATCTGGCTCGACTCGAGCCCCGAGCCCGAGATCGGGAAGTTCTCGACCGCGCGCTGGGTCTGCGCGGCGTAGAGGGCGTCCTTCGGGACGCGGACCTCTCCCATGGTGTCGTGCTCGATGCGGTACTCGATGTCGGTCACGTCGTTGTTCCTCTCTCGGTGTGATGTCGTCAGGATGCGGCGTCGTCGTGGACGTCGCCGAGGATGATGGAGGCTTCGGCGGCGCCCTCGCCGAGGCGGTAGTTCGCTCCGATGATCGCCAGTCGCCCCTCGGCGACGGCCGTGCTGATGAGCTCGGACGCGTGGAGGAGCTGGCCGACGGTGTCGCGCAGGTGCTCGCGACCCACGACCTCGGGGTCGACGGTCTCGGGCGTCACGCCGGCGTCGGCTCCGGCCCGCAGGACGCGGCGCACGGCGGGCACGATGGGGGAGATCTGACGCCAGATGAGCGGCGGCAGCGGGGGAGCGTCGATGCCGGTGCTGTCGATCGCGGCACGCACCGCGCCGCAGGCGTCGTGGGCGAGGACGACGATCAGCGGCACGTTCAACACCGCGACGGCGTACTCGAGGCTGCCGACGACGGAGTCGGAGATGACCTGGCCGGCGTTGCGGATCACGAAGAGGTCGCCGAGGCCCTCGTCGAAGATGATCTCGGCCGCGAGGCGCGAGTCGGAGCAGCCGAAGAGCGCGGCGCGCGGAGTCTGCGAGCCGGCGATCTCGTGGCGTCGCTCGACGTCCTGCCGGGGGTGACGCGGGGCGCCCTCGACGAATCGGATGTTGCCCGCGCGCATCTCGTCCCAGGCCTCCTGGGGCGTGGGGGATGCCGGAGCGGCCGCGGTCGACGTCATGGTGTCTCCTCCTGCAGTTCGACGATCTGGGTCGCGAGGCCGCGCGCAGCGGTGCGGACGGTCTCGGCGTCGATGGCCCCGCCGCCGTAGACGAGGATGGTGTCGGCTCCCGCCTGCGTCGTCAGGGCGTAGGAGATATTCCCGGCGCGCGCAGGGTCGGGGATCTCGAAGACCTCCCACGACACACCGTCGATGGTCTCGGTCGAGGTCGTGCGCGCGCCGCTGATCTGCCGCGATGCCCAGCCGGCGTCGGCGTCGAACGCCTGCTGCACGTTGACGTACCCGCTGGCGGGCGCGTAGACGATCTCCCAGGTCTGGACGTCGTCGCCGGCGAGCTCCGCCTTGTTCACGCGCCACGACTCGGGGACCTCGGGAGCCACGAGCTCGCGGCCGATGCCCGAGCCGACGTCGGCCGCGACCGCAGCGACGTCGATGCCGGGCTGCTCGGGGACCGAGCCGCGCGGCACCGCGAAGACGATCACCGCCACGACGGCGACCGTGACGATGAGCGCCGCGAGCAGGTTCCGGACGTTCTGGCTCGAGCGGTAGACCTGTGACGACGCGGCCTTCCGCGCCGCTGTCTCGTCGGGTGTCTCGGGCCGCCCCAGCTCGGCGACGACGCGAGGCCCCTTGGCCATCACGCGTCGTCCGCGCGCGTGGCGCGCGCTTCGTCGAGCCGGCGTTTGGCACCGAGCAGCCATTCCTCGCACCGAGCTGCGAGCTGCTCGCCGCGCGTCCACAGGGCGAGCGACTGCTCGAGGGTCGGCGCCCCCTGTTCGAGCTCGGCCACGACGCGGACCAGCTCGTCGCGCGCCTGTTCGAAGCTGAGGGTCTCGACGTCGGCGGAGAGCCCTTCGGCCGGCGGAGTCATGTCAGCCATTCTAGGACGGGTCCGCCGGTGAGCCCGCCGCCTCCGCTGGCGCGGCCCCATCGTCGACGACGCCCTCGGACCGCGCCGCGAAAGCGCCGCGACCGACGGTGACGGTGACGTGCGCGCCCGCCGGGGCCTGCGCCGCGTCGCGGATGATGACTCCCTCGTCGAGATGGGCGATCGCGTAGCCGCGGTCGAGGGTCGCTCCCGGGGAGAGCGCGCGCAGAGTCGCGCGGAGACGGGACACCTCGTGTCCCGCGGCGTCCATGCGGCGCGTCACGACGTCGCGACCGCGCGCCGTGAGGACGTGGAGTTCGTGCGCACGGGTCGTCATGAGCGATTCCGGATTGCGCAGCACCGGCCGCGATCGCAGCTGCTCGAGCTGCGCGAGATCGTGCGAGACGCGCTGGGTCAGTCGCGTGCGGGCGCGGCTGCGCAGCTGCTCGACGAGCGCGCGCTGCTCCGCGACGTCGGGCACGACCCGCTTGGCGGCGTCCGTCGGCGTCGAGGCGCGAAGATCGGCGACGTCGTCGAGGAGCGGATGGTCGTTCTCGTGTCCGATCGCCGAGACCACGGGGGTGGTCGCCGCGGCCACGGCGCGCAGCAGCCGCTCGTCGCTGAAGCCGAGGAGCGTCTGCGGGTCGCCGCCGCCGCGCGCGATGACGATCACGTCGACTTCGGGGTCGGCGTCGAGGGTGCGCAGCGCCGCGATGGTCTCGGGCACGCACCGGTCGCCCTGCACCGCCGCGTGGACGGTGCGGAAGGAGACATGGGGCCAGCGCAGCTCGGCGTTGCGGTGCACGTCGCGCTCGGCGTCGCTGCGCTCACCCGTGATCAGTCCGATCGTGTGGGGGAGGAACGGCAGGGTCTTCTTGCGCGAAGGGTCGAACAGCCCTTCCGACCGCAGCTTCGCGCGCAGACGCTCGAGCTGGACGAGCTGATCGCCGAGGCCGGTCGGGCGCATGGCCGACACGGTGAAGGAGAAGTCGCCGGACTTCACGAAGTAGTCGCTCTTGACGCACGCGACGACGCGATCGCCGACCTGGGGGCTCGCGCCGAGCCGCTGCAGCGTGCTCGACCAGAGGCGGAACGACAGCGCGGCATCTGCCTCGGCATCCTTCAAACGGCCGAAGACATGACCGCCGCGGAGGTTCCACGACGTGATCTCGCCCTCGACCCACACGGCGTTCCATCGCTGCACGAAGTCGCGGATGGTCTCGTTGAGCCGCGAGATCGAGGTCGGCGTCTGCGGTGAGGAGTCGCGGGGGTGGACGGCATCCGGCGGCGGCGTCTGATCGGGCGCGGTCTCGAACGACGGCATGGGGCTCCTCACGGCCGGTTCCGAGCGGCCGACAGGATGCGCCTCGTAGAATCGAGGAGTGAGCACTCCCGCCGTCCGGCTGCCCGTTCCCCGCGTGCCGGGGCGTCACGGCCGTCTCCAGGATATCCCTGTGGGCGCCGCCAAGCGGGTGCTCCTCGCGGCCCCGCGCGGCTACTGCGCCGGGGTGGACCGTGCCGTCGTCGCCGTCGAGAAGGCGCTCGAGCGCTTCGGCGCTCCCGTCTACGTGCGCAAGCAGATCGTGCACAACATCCATGTTGTGCGCGAGCTCGAGGAGCGGGGAGCGGTCTTCGTCGACGAGGTCGACGCCGTGCCGGAGGGGGCCCACGTCGTCTTCAGTGCTCACGGCGTGTCGCCCGCCGTCGTCTCGGCGGCCTCCGAGCGGAGCCTCCAGGCGATCGACGCGACGTGCCCGCTGGTGACCAAGGTGCATCGTGAGGCCGTGCGGTTCGCGCGCGACGACCGCGAGATCCTGCTGATCGGCCATGAGGGGCATGAGGAGGTCGAAGGGACCGCGGGCGAGGCGCCTGAGCACATCACGATCGTGACGTCGCCCGAGCACGCCGACACCGTCGAGGTGCGCGATCCGTCGCGGGTCGTGTGGCTGTCGCAGACGACGCTGTCGGTCGACGAGACGATGGAGACCGTTCGGCGCCTGCGCGTCCGGTTCCCCGAGCTGCAGGATCCGCCGTCGGACGACATCTGCTACGCGACCCAGAACCGGCAGGTCGCGATCAAGAAGATCGCGGCCGAGACCGACCTCGTGATCGTCGTGGGGTCGGCGAACTCCTCCAACAGTGTGCGGCTCGTGGAGGTCGCGCTCGAATACGGCGCTCGTGCCGCGTACCGCGTCGACTACGCCGACGAGATCCGCCAGGAGTGGCTCGACGGCGTCCGCACGGTCGGGGTCACGAGCGGCGCGTCGGTGCCCGAGGTGCTCGTGCAGCAGGTGCTCGCGAGCCTCGCGGACGCCGGGTACGCCGACGTCGATGAGGTCCGCACCGCGGAGGAAGACCTGATGTTCTCATTGCCGAAGGAACTGCGGACGGATGCAGCCGGCACGGAGGACGCCCGCGCACGCGGCGGACGGGGCCGGTCATGAGCGAGCAGGAACGTCCGCGCCCGCAGTACGGCGAGTACGCCACCCCCGAGGAGCAGCGCGCCCGCATCGCGGCACTGGGCGGAGAAGCACCGCACCCCGATGCGGTCGAGACGGCGCAGGTGCCGGCCCGCTCAGCGGCATCCCGCCCGCACGAGTCCGCGCGACAGCAGCTTCCCTCGCCGCGGCCGACCACGTCAGCCGCGCGCCCCACGCGGCTCGCCGACCGCATCATCACGGTGGCCCTGCTCGCTTACGGCCTGGTGACGGTGCTCGGCGCCATCCCGCAGCTGGTCGACTTCACGGGCTTCGCGCAGACGTGGATGGACATGGCGGGCATCGAGGGGACGCTCGCCGACCCCGCGGGCGGGCGAGCCTGGGGCATCGCGGCCGCTGTCGTCTACGGAGCCGGGTGGCTGCTGACGGCGGCGCTGTCGTGGTGGTCGCTGTCGCTGCGCCGGCTGTCATGGTGGATCCCGCTCGTCGGCGCGATCGTCACCTTCGTCATCGTGAGCCTGCTGCTGGCGGCTCCGCTGCTGTCGGACCCGGGCGTGATCGACGGGTTCTCGACCGGACGCTGACGCACGCCCCAGAACGACGCAACGGCGCCCCGCGGACGAATCCGCGGGGCGCCGTTGCGTGTGGTGGAGCCGTCAGCTCTGGGACTGGCCGAAGGAACCGAGCTGCTTGGTGGCCTCGACGACGCGAGCGGCCATCGCCGACTCGGCCTTCTTGCCCCAGGCGCGCGGGTCGTAGGCCTTCTTGTTGCCGACCTCGCCGTCGACCTTCAGGACGCCGTCGTAGTTCTGGAACATGAACCCGGCGACCGAGCGCGTGAAGGCGTACTGGGTGTCGGTGTCGATGTTCATCTTCACGACACCGTTCGCCACGGCGAGGGCGATCTCCTCGTCGGTCGAGCCGCTGCCGCCGTGGAAGACGAGGTCGAGCGGCTTCTCGCCCGTGCCGAACTTCGAGGCGATGCCGGCCTGGATCTCGCCGAGCAGCTCGGGCTTGAGCTTGACGTTGCCCGGCTTGTAGACGCCGTGGACGTTGCCGAACGTGAGGGCGGCGATCCAACGCCCCTGGTCACCGAGGCCGAGGGCCTCGACGACCTGGGAGACGTCGCCGGTCGTCGTGTAGAGGGCGTCGTTCGAGCCCTCGTGCTGCACGCCGTCCTCCTCGCCGCCGACGACGCCGATCTCGACCTCGAGGATTGCGCGGATCGCCTTGATGCGGGGCAGGAGCTCCTTGGCGATCTCGATGTTCTCGGCGAGCGTCACGGCCGAGCCGTCCCACATGTGCGACTGGAAGATCGGCTGCCCGCCGTCGGCGACGGCTTCCTCGGATGCCGCGATGAGCGGCAGCAGGAAGTCGTCCAGGGCCGGCTTCGGGCAGTGGTCGGTGTGGAGCGCGACCGTGATGGGGTAGTTCTTGGCGACTTCGTGCGCGAACTTCGCGAAGGCGAGCGCGCCGGTGGCGCGGCCTTTGACGGTGTGTCCGGCGAAGTAGTCGGCGCCACCGGTCGTGACCTGGATGATGCCGTCGGAGCCGGCCTCGGTCAGACCCTGGAGGACGGCGTTGATGGACTGCGAGCTGGCAGCGTTGATGGCGGGGTAGGCGAAACCACCGGCCTTCGCGCGATCCAGCATCTCTGCGTACTGTTCGGGGGTGGCGATGGGCATGAAAGCTCCTCAGATCGGCGGTGTTACCGAGCCCACTTTATCGAAGGCGGCTGTCGCCGTCCGCGGCGCGGCCGGAGAAACGATGCGCCGTGTTTGCGGAGCGCGCGCCAGACGGCTCGGCCTACCGATCTGTTAAGAATCCCGATTCCTTCGTTGCGGCACGGATGAAAACGAGCCGTCGTCACGCAGTGGCCGACCTATGCTGTGCCCCATGGTGAGTTTGACCGCCGACATGAGTCCGCTGCATCCCGATCGAAACCTCGCGCTCGAGCTCGTGCGCGCGACCGAGGCGGCGGCGATCCGTTCGGTGCCGTTCATCGGCCGCGGGCAGAAGGAGCTCGCCGATGGGGCGGCGGTCGATGCGATGCGCGCGTTCCTCACCACCGTGAACTTCGACGGCGTGATCGTCATCGGTGAGGGCGAGAAGGATGCCGCTCCCATGCTGTTCAACGGCGAGAAGGTCGGCACCGGTCGCGGGCCACAGGCCGACATCGCCGTCGACCCGATCGACGGGACCACTCTCACCGCGGAGGGACGGAACAACGCGCTCTCGGTCATCGCGGTGGCCGACCGGGGCGCGATGCTCGATGCCTCGTCGGTGTTCTACATGGACAAGCTCGTCACCGGCCCGGCGGGTGTCGGCGTCGTCGACATCCGGCTGCCGATCGCCGAGAACATCCGGCGACTCGCGAAGGCTCTCGGGAAGCCGGTCGATGAGCTGGTGGTCTCGGTCCTCAATCGCCCGCGTCACGCGCAGCTGATCCAGGAGATCCGGGATGCCGGCGCGGGTACGCGACTCATGAGCGATGGTGACGTCGCGGGCGGGATCAACGCGGCGCGGCACAACGCGCGCACCGACATGTGCGTGGGCATCGGGGGCAGCCCGGAGGGCATCGTCACGGCATGCGCGATCAAGGCCCTCGGCGGCCACATCCAGGGGCGGCTCTGGGCCCGCGACGACGACGAGAAGCAGCGTGGCATCGACGCGGGACTCAGCCTCGACGGCCACGTGTATGAAGCGGACGACCTGGTGCGGGGCAAGAACACGATCTTCGTCGCGACGGGCGTGACCAACGGTGAGCTCGTCGGGGGTGTTCGGCGGGAGGGCGATTACGTCTACACCGAGAGCGTCGTGCTGCGCGGCGCTTCGGGGACGCTGCGTCGGATCACCTCGGAGCACCTCACCTCGAAGTGGCTCTGACACGGGGCGGGTAACTATCACGACACGACTGCGTGTCAACCACTGATGCTCCCAGCGAGGCTCTGTCACAATGGGCAGCGGTATCAACGGCGATGACCACCCTCATGTCAGCACCCGGGAGAACCATGTCGATGACAGCAAACAACCCGCCGACCGGTCAGGTCGCGGTGACGATCGACCCCGCGCGACGTCCGGACGTTCTGCTGCGCCGGCGCCACCCGGAGGGGCACCAGATGAGCGCCTGGTGGATGATCGGCGCTTTCGTCGCGGTCTCGGTCGCCGTCGTCGGCCTCGTCAACATGTTCCCGGCCTGACCCGCGAGCCCCGCTCTTTCACACCCTCTACGGCGGCGTCACAGCCGCTCACGAAGCTCCCCGACGTCCGCGCTGAGCAGCTCGGGGGCTGTCGTCATCCTCGTCGATGCCTCGATCGGACTCGGCGCACTCGTCGCCTCGAGCCGTGTCTCGTCGATTCCCGGGAACTTCCGCGCCGTCACGAGCACCCTGCTCTCGAGCGTGCCCACGAACTTGTTGTAGGACTCGACCGTTCGCTCGATCGCTCGCCGCAGGTCGTTCGCGTGTGACGCGAGGCCGCCGAGCCGCTGGTACAGCTCGTTGCCGAGGTCGAACAGGCGCCGGGCCTCGTCGGAGACATCCTGCTGAGTCCACGTGTACGCCACCGTCTTGAGCACAGCCCACAGGTTCACCGGCGAGGCGAGGGCGACGCGCCGGCTGAACGCGTAGTCGAGCAGCGCCGGGTCTTCGTCGAGAGCCGCGGCGAGGAGTGATTCGCTGGGGATGAAGCAGACCACGAACTCGGGACTCGAGCTGAGACCCTGCCAGTAGGCCTTCTTCGCGAGCGCATCGACGTGGGCGCGGACCGCCTTGACGTGCGCCGTCAGCAGCGTCTTGCGGCGCCGGGCCTCCTCACCCTGCGCGGTGACGGGGATCGCGCTCGCCTCGAGGTAGGAGTCGAGCGGCACCTTCGCATCGACCGCGAGCGCCTTGTCGCCGGGGAGGCGCACGACCAGGTCGGGGCGTCCGGCTCCGCTGTCGGAGGAGATGCTGGACTGCAGTTCGAAGTCGACGTAGCGCGTGAGCCCGGCGGACTCGACGATGCGTCGGAGCTGCGTCTCGCCCCAGACGCCGCGTGCGGCGCTCGACCGCAGGGCGCCGGCGAGCGATTCCGTCGTCGATCGGAGCGCCTCGTCGGTCTCGCGCCCGAGCCGCAGCTGCTCTGCGACCGAGCCGAACTGCTCGCTGCGTTCGCGCTCAAGCAGCTCGACCTTCGCCTGCATCGCCTGCAGCGACTCCTGGACCGGGGCGAGCGCACGCAGCACGGCCTGCTCGCGGCGTTCGCGTTCGTCGCGAGCGGCCTGATCGAGCCGAGCCTGCGTGCCGAGCTCGCGCTGCAGCTCGCGCTGTCGTTCCAGTTGCTCGGCGTGGGCGTCACGCTCGGCCTCCGCGACCGCAGCGCGCGCTTCGAGCCGAGCGCGGTCGGCTGCTCCGTCGCGTGAGGCGCGAACGGAGCCAGCGAACCAGCCGGCCGCGGCGGCGATCGCGGCGACGACGATGAGGATGAAGACGAGAGCGGCGTCCATGTGTCCAGGATGCCGGGTGCCTCCGACATCGCCCGGAGGCGGGTTGCGCGGCGCGGCGCGCGCGTGCCGGAAGCGTGCCGGTGAGCGAGGATGTCGGTATGAACGGCTACGTGCGCCCGACCGTCGACGCGCCGGTGTTCCGCGATGCCGACGGCGCGGTCATCGAGTACGGCAGACGCTGGCCGGGATCGCCTCCAGAAGAGACCTATTCGGTCGACACGCATCCGGAGCGCTTCGCGCCGCTGCATGCTGTCGGCGATGCGCTCGTCGCTCACCTGCGTACCGCGTACGACGTCGTGGTGGACGAGGGCGTCGCGGTCGCCGGCGATCTGAACAGACCGAGCTTCTCCGACGTCCTGCGAGCCGTGCGCCTCCGCCCGACCGATCCGCGGTGCGCGGCCGTGACTGTCGTCTTCGACGCCTATCCGGGCATCTCGGTGCACTCTGGACTCCTGCACGACGCCCGTTACCCGCACTGCGGCTGCGATGCCTGCGACGAGGAGTGGGAGGCCGTCGCTACTGATCTCGAGCAGCACGTGTTCGCCGTCGTGACCGGAAACTTCCGCGAGGCCATCGTGCCCGGTGCCGAGCTTCCGGTGCGTCACGCGTTCACCTTCCCCGAGGGCGGCAGGTCCGGCGAATCGCGCGCGGACGGTTTTCCGCCAGAGCGGGTCTCGAAGGCACGCGAGGTGCTGCGCGACTTACCCGACGGGTGGGCTCCGTGGCCGCGCGCGCAGGCGTCGCCGGGTGGCAGTGCGTAGTTCCGCACCCACGCGCCCGGCGTCGGCGCGGAGCCCACGACCCGACCGCGCCGAGCCAGCGACCAGTGCCGGCCTCACCGTGGACTCGTCAGAACTGTGGAGCCTCCCGTCGGGTCGGTCTGTGCACGCTGAACCGGCCGCCCCATTGGCGAAGCGGGGAGCCGCGCCCGTCCGACTCCGCGAGCAAGCGCAAGCCGAACCCGCGTCCCGTGCACGCTGATCCCGCGGCCAGCGCCGACCGAACGGCCGACTGGTCAGAACGGCGGTGGTCCTGTGTCGGGTGGCTCGGCGACGGCGAAGGCGACGAGTGGTGGTGGTGCGTCTTCGCGGTAGACCCGCCCGGTGGGTGAGGTCCACACGAGCCGCCCGCCCGGGAGTTGTCTGACGTGCCATCTGGTGTGGTGTTTGACGTCGTGATGCCTCTTGCAGAGGTTGGCGAGGTTGCACACGTGCGTCGCCCCACCGTCGGACGCGGCGATGGTGTGGTCCAGTTCGCAGCGGATGGCGGGTTGTCGGCATCCGGGGAACCGGCAGTGCCGATCGCGGGCCCGTAGCAGTCGCACCATCGCGCTCGTGGGCCGGTAGGTGTCGCATTCGAGGACGGTTCCGGTGATCGGGTGGGTGAGCAACCGGTCCCAGGAGGTGGCGTTGCCGGCGAGTTCGCGTGCAGTGTTCGCGTCGATGGGGGAGCGGCCGGCGAGATCGGCGGGCCCGTCGTCTTGCCTCATCAGTGTGAGGGCGGAGACGGCGACCTGCACGTGCGCCCGGATCGCTCCCAGCGTTCCGTCGCCGTCACCGGCGCCGGTGGGGTCGAGGGCGGGTGTGCCGGCGAGGAGGAGGTCACTGAGCACGTCGGCGCGGACCTGGTCGATGGTGCGCGCGTCGTCGATGAACGACGACCCGTCGCGGATCGTCGTGTCGGCATCGGGACCGCCACCGTTGGCGTCGGCTCGTGCGTCAGGCGCGTCGGCTCGAGCGCCAGCGCCACCGGACGCCGCGTCGGCCTGCGTCCGCGTGTTGATGATCTCCCGGGCCTGTCGGGTGAGCCGGTCGACGATCCCGTCGGCGATGACGGTCGGCAGTGTCGCGATCAGGTCCGACATCCCGTCCGCGCCTGCCTGCACCCGTACGCACCGCCCCGCCGCGGCTTCTTCATGTCGCTCGGTGAAGGTCCGCGGGTGCATCCGCTCGGCGATCATCTGCAGCGCATCCCGCACCCGGTTCGGGGTTTCGCCCTCGCACCGTTCGATCGCGACGCGTTCGAACTCAGCCCGATCCGCCACGGGCACGAGGCATCCGACCTCCTGAATCACCCGCACATGCCCACGGACGATTCGTCCGGCCTCCCAGGCCGCCATTGTCAACGGGTAGTTCTCGACCAGATCTCGGGCCTCGTCGATGCGGCGCTGCAGCGTCCGGTCGGTCGCGACGAACACACCGGCCAGCTCCGCCGCGATGCCGCGCAGAGCCATCTCGCGCGCCTTGACCTTCTCCGGTGCTCCCGCGGACTGGGACTCGGCCAGCTGGCCGGCGGCAGCGAGGAGACGAACCTCCCGGACCTGTGCCGCGCGTGCGGCATCCGCTATGCCCTCGGCATCCGCGACTAGCTGAGCGAGGACGTCGACGTCGCCGTCACTGCCCATCCCGCTACCGAGCCCGCCATTCGAATACATGTTCGAATCATGTCATGGACCTCCGACATCGTGCCGGAACCTTCCACAGGCCCGCGAACGACCAGCGACTCCGTCAGGCCGGGCTGAGGAGCGAAGCCCCGATCGGCTCGTGCTCGGGCACGCGCACCCCCAGAAGCATCGCGAGTTCGACGAGATCGTGCGCGCCGGCCCGACGAGCCGCGTCGATGGTGATGTGTGCGCACGCGAGTGCGTCCGCCAGGGCGTCGTGGTGCGCGAAGTCGAGGAACCCGACAGCAGCGGCCACGAGCGGCAGCCGGTAGGAATCGAGCTGGTACGTCTTGCGTGCCAGCTGCACGCTGCACACCGAGCGGATCGCGGGGAGTGCGGCATCCGTCGCCTCGCAGGCTCGACGCAGCACCGCCATGTCGAAACCCGCGTTGTGGGCGACGAGCACGTCGTCTCCGATGAACTCGAGGAGACGGGGGAGTTGCGCTACCCAGCCGGGGGCATCCTCCACCGCGTCGGCGGTGATGCCGTGGATGGAGACGTTGATGTCGAAGAAGCGGTCGTGGCCGGAGGGCGGCCGGATCAGCCAGCCGTCGGATGCGACGACCTCGCCGTCGCGGACGCGGACGAGTCCGACCGAGCATGCGGATGCACTGGAGGAGTTCGCCGTCTCGAAGTCGATCGCGGTGAAGTCCAGTGCCACGGCACAAGCGTCACCCGCGTTCGGAGCGCGGGGAGGGAGGCGCGCCGCCGAGCCGGGCGATCCGGATCGGTCGGAGGCGATGTCGGCGGGCCACGTAGACTGGATGCCCGTGGCTCTCACCATCGGAATCGTAGGACTGCCCAACGTCGGCAAGTCGACCCTCTTCAACGCCCTGACCAAGAATCAGGTTCTCGCGGCTAACTACCCGTTCGCGACGATCGAGCCGAACGTCGGCGTGGTGAACCTCCCCGACCCGCGCCTGAAGGTGCTGGCCGAGATCTTCCACTCCGAGCGCATCCTCCCCGCCGCGGTGTCGTTCGTCGACATCGCCGGGATCGTGCGCGGTGCGTCGGAGGGTGAGGGGCTGGGCAACCAGTTCCTGGCGAACATCCGCGAGGCCGACGCGATCGCGCAGGTCGTCCGCGGCTTCGCCGACGACGACGTCGTGCACGTCGAGGGTGCCGTGAACCCGCAGAACGACATGGAGACGATCAACGCCGAGCTGCAGCTCGCCGATCTCCAGACCCTCGAGAAGGCGATCACCCGCTACGAGAAGGAGGTTCGCGGCAAGAAGCTCGACCCCTCCGTGCTCGAGGCCGCAAAGGCTGCGCAGGACGCCCTGCAGCGTGGCGAGCTGCTGTCGGGATCGGGCATCGACCTCGCGCCCATCAAGGAGCTCGGCCTGTTGACCGCCAAGCCCTTCATCTTCGTCTTCAACGTCGACGAGGCCGTGCTTACGGATGAGGCACGCAAGGCGGAGCTCGCCGCTCTCGTCGCGCCCGCGCAGGCGGTGTTCCTCGACGCGAAGATCGAGTCGGAGCTCATCGACCTCGATCCCGAGGAAGCCGCCGAGCTGCTCGCCTCGACCGGTCAGGACGAGTCGGGTCTCGACCAGCTCGCTCGCATCGGCTTCGACACGCTGGGCCTGCAGACCTACCTCACCGCGGGCCCGAAGGAAGCGCGCGCCTGGACGATCGGCAAGGGCTGGAAGGCTCCGCAGGCCGCCGGAGTGATCCACACCGACTTCGAGAAGGGCTTCATCAAGGCCGAGGTCATCTCGTTCGAGGACCTCGTCGCGACCGGCTCGGTCGCCGAGGCTCGCGCGAAGGGCAAGGCGCGCCTGGAGGGCAAGGACTACGTCATGCAGGACGGCGACGTCGTGGAGTTCCGCTTCAACGTTTAGGCCGTACTCCCGGATCGGAGAACATCTGTAGCGGTTCGACCTAGGGGCTGAGAGCATCGGCCCATGAACCGATGGCCGCGCCGACCACTCGTCATGCTGATCGTCGCCCTCGCGCTGTGGGGCGTTTCGATATCCTTCGCGTTCGTTGCGGACGGAGGCTGGCGAATCGCGGGGTTCGTCATCTTCGTGTTGAGCATGATCTCGAGCTTCGTCTTGATCGTGCGACAGCAGATGCGGCAGAGCGAGACCGATTCCGACACCTGACGGACGACAACGCGGTGCAGACCAACCCCACCCCGTTACCAGCCCCCGCACGTTCCATCAACCGGTGGGCACCGCGCTGCGACCCTGCCTAGCGTGGATGTCATCTCGACTCGAGGAGGCAACACTATGGCCACGAACACCACCACCACGCGTAACAAGCGCCGCGCCGCCGGCGCCGGTCTGACGAACGAGCAGAACGCCGAGAGCGGCTTCCGCGCTTCGCAGAAGCTCAGCGAGAACACCCAGAAGGTGCTCGTCGACCTCATCGAGCTGTCGCTTCAGGGCAAGCAGGCGCACTGGAACGTCGTCGGACGCAACTTCCGCGACACCCACCTGCAGCTCGACGAGATCATCGATGCCGCGCGCGAGTTCGCCGACACGGTCGCCGAGCGCATGCGTGCGCTCCACGCCCTGCCGGACGGCCGCAGCGACACCGTCGCCGAGACGACGACGCTGCCCGAGTTCCCGCAGGGCGAGATCGACACCGCCGAGGTCATCGACCTCATCACCGAGCGCCTGGAGGCGACGATCGGAACCTGCCGCGACGTGCACGACGAGGTCGACGAGGAAGACCCCACGACCGCCGACATCCTGCACTCGATCCTCGAGCGCCTCGAGCAGCTCGCCTGGATGGTCAGCGCCGAGAACCGCAAGCCGCAGGGCTGACGGACCCCCAGGGCCGGCCAAGCGCCGAGCCGCGGCCGGGGAGACCCGCCCCGAAGACCCCGCCCCGTGACCACCGCGTCCGGGCGGGGTCTTCGCGTCTCGCGCAGTTCAGACCAGCTGAGGGTCGATCATCGTCATGCCCGCGGCGGGCGCACTGCCCATTTCGGGCAGCAATCGGGCACCTTCCTCCAGCCCGACCACCCGCTGCACGAGGTCCTGCGGGCGCAGGCTGCCGTCGCCGATCAGCGCCATCATCCCGGGGTAGTCCACCGCCGCCATGCCGTGACTCCCGAGCAGGTCGAGTTCCCACGCGATGACGCGAGCCAGGGGAGCGGCGCTGCGACCGGATGCCGAGGGCAGCAGCCCGATCTGCACGTGACGCCCTCGGCGACGAAGGCTCAGAATCGCATCGGATGCGGTCTGCTCGCTGCCCACCGCATCGACCGAGACGTGGCTGCCCCCGCCCGTCAGCTCGTGGACGATCGCCGGCACGTCGCGCCCGTCGGCGGCGACGACGTGCTCCGCCCCGACCTCGGAGGCGGTCAGCAAAGCGGCGTCCGAGCGGTCGACCGCGATGACGCGCGCGCCCAAAGCCCGCGCGATCATCACCGCGCTGAGACCGACGCCGCCTGCGCCGACGATGGTGATCCACTCGCCGCCGCTCAGGGCTGCGCGGGCGATCAACGCGCGGTAGGCCGTAGCGAAGCGGCATCCGAGCGCCGCCGCAGCTTCGAACGAGACGCCGTCGGGGATGCCGACGAGGTTGACGTCGGCGGCCGGCACGATAACCCGCTCGGCGAACGAGCCGGCGTAGGTGAAACCGGGCTGCTGCTGGTGGGGGCAGACCTGAGCATCGCCGCGGGAGCACCACTCGCATCGACCGCAGCCGATGACGAACGGCGTCGTGACGCGATCACCCACCAGCCAGCCCTCGACGTCGGAACCGACCTCGGAGATGACGCCCGAGAACTCGTGTCCCGGGGTGTGCGGCAGGGCGATGTCGTCATGACCTGCCCAGGCGTGCCAGTCGCTTCGACAAAGCCCGGTGGCGCGCACCGACACCACCACGCCGTCGGCGGGGACGTTCGGATCGGCCACCTCGCGAACCGTCACCGGCCCGCGGATGCTGTCCATGACCGTCGCTCGCACGATCGGCCACGCTACGCCATCGAGCGCGCCCGTGCCGCACGGTCGGCGGCAGTGTGACGCGAAAGGTCAGGCGTCGCGGAATCCCTCGAGGTCGGGGTCCCACTGCGCGGGAGGCTCGTCGTCGACGGCGTAGAGGTGGGCGCCCTCCGCCCGCCGGGGGTAGCTCTCGTGCGCGCGCAGATCGTCCGCGCCCTCGGAGAAGTCCGGTTCATCGGCGTCCCACTCGACGGGGGCGGACAGCACGTCGTTGCCGACGCCGATCACGAGTTCGGCCTCATCGACGCGGCCGCTCGGCTCGAGCACGATCGGAATCCGCACGGCCTCCGCACGGCCATAATTGGCCACGGCGGCGGTGAGCTCGACCAGTGCCTCCGCAACGTCATCCGTCGTGATCACCGTGTCGCCCGCGTACGTGATTCGTCTCATGGCAACACTGTGTCGGGTAACCGCATCCGGCACCTCGCACTTGCGCGGACGGTGATCATCGGATACTGCCCGAGTCGGCCGGGATCATCGCACGATGCTCTCGGCTGGTCAACGCGCCTGACGCGATCAGCGGCGCTGCCTACCGTGGTCGGGAGCGTCGAGTCGACGCGCCGACAGCGAGGGAGACGTGATGAGCCAGCAGGACCCGGCGACCGACCAGGAACCGCTCTCCGAGCCGGAGGCCGTCCGCAAGGACATGCGCTACAGCCCGGCGAGCGACACCGAGACCCGCGAGAAGCAGGACGAGGCGCCGACCAGCCCCGATGAGGACGTCGACGACGACCTCGTCCGGGCTCGTCCCGGCACGGGTGGTCCTGACGACGTCGGAGACGTCGACGTGCCGGCCGAGGACCTCAACCTGCCCTGGCGAGACGACGAGGCGAGCGCCTGAGGGGTCACCGCTCCGCCGCGCGGGCGGTCAGTTCCACCCGACGGTATTGAACCACTGCGCCCGCGCCTCGCCCTCGGCGGCATCCGTCGTTCCGCGGAAGGCGTCGTGACGTTCCAGACGACCGTCGGCCAGCGCGACGAATCCGGTGCACACGGGGCACATGCCGCGCCCGAAGGGGAACCCGTCGGGCAACGAGGGTGCCGCCTCCGCGGGCTCGCCGCTGCCGGCGCACCGTGGCGGATCTGCTTGAGCATCCGACCACATCTGCGACGTGCCCAGGCGATTGTGCAGGCCGGCGTGTCCCCGCGGACGCGTGCAGAGCGCCGACCCGCGGCGGGACCGGCACCACAGTGCGGTCGGGTAGTCCGCGGCGGCCGGCGCGTTCACCCGATCAGATCCGGATGCCGCAGATGCCGCACTCGCCCGCGGCGGACACCTCGACGAAGCAGTCCGGGCACATCGCCCGCACGACATCCGAGGGAGCCGGCGCCTTCGGGGCGCGCGGAGCGGCCGCGCGGGGAGCGGCTCGCCGGGCCGGCGCGGTGCGCGCGGCGACGACGGCGGGCTGCTTGCGTTCGGGCACGTGGGCTTCGCAGTAGAACCGGACGAAGCCGC
Organism: Microbacterium sp. Ru50; assembly: GCF_002920555.1. NCBI lineage: Bacteria > Bacillati > Actinomycetota > Actinomycetes > Micrococcales > Microbacteriaceae > Microbacterium > Microbacterium sp. Ru50. Next base: position 150,191 of record NZ_PQSV01000001.1, read on the forward strand.
CGTGGTTGGTCGGGTGACGGTGCTTGACCGCCCACAGGTGGTCGCGGTCGTACGCGTCGGCATCAGCGGGACACGCGGCGCATCGCGCGGGATCACCCGGCATGACGTCGGCGACGCGGTAGGGCGTCTCGTAGGTGAGGCGATCGCGCCAGTCGGCCGAGTCGACGATTCTCATGGTGGTCCTCTCCGGCACTCGCGCGCCGGATTCCAGCGTACCCGCGGCCCCGGGGAGGCGGTCCGCCCACCATCCGGTGAACATTCGCGGAACGGGGTGCGCCGCCGCGTCCGCCAGACGGTGGCCTTTGCGACAGTGAGGGGGTCACCACCGGCGAGAGGGCGCGAATGGAACTGGCGACCCGAGCACCGATGGACGTCCTGCTGCGTCCTGCTGCGCTGGCCCGCGCCTGGATGGGGCCCGGGCGCGATCCTGAGACGATCGCCGTCCCCGGCGTGGTGCTGGGACCGGGAGATGTGCTGGTGCGCATCGACCTCGTCACGATCACCGAGGACGACCTCGCCATCACCGACGGTGACGAGCAGTGCCCGGTGCCGACGGTTCTCGGTCGTGAGTTCGTCGGCAGGATCGCCGCGCTCGGCGGCACCGTCGCGGCGGTGGATGGCATTCCACTCGAGCTCGGGGAGCGCGTCGTGAGCGCCGTGGGCCCGCATGAGCGCATCGGCGCGCACCGCGAGCTCGTGGGCGGCTTCGCGACCCATGTGCATCTCGTCGAGGGCACGCCGATCGCCCGCGTGGGCGAAGCACTCCCGGCCTGCATCCTGGCGCCCGTTCCCGGCGCGGGCGCGCGGGCGGCCGCGATCATGCGACGTCTGGAAGAGGCCGCCGATCCGGAGGATCTCCTCGTGACGGTCGCGGGCACGGGCGCCGATCCACTCGTGCTCGCGGCGATGATCGCCGCGAGCGGCGGCCGGCCACGGGTGGCTTCAGCCGATCCTCGGGTCCGGGCCCGGGCCGAGCGCTTCGGGGCCGCGCTGGCGCCCGAGCACATCCTCGAAACGGACCTGAGCGCACGCTTCATGGCCGCAAGCCCCGACCCCCGGGAGCTCGTGATGCGGGGCGGGGCGCCCACGTCGGCCGATCTCGTGGCGGCGGTCGCGTTCATGCGTGCTCCGGGCACCCGGCGCTACCCGTTCGCCGACCTCGTGTCGGCGCCGCTTCCCTTCGCCCGGCTCGACGAGGCGATCGACCTCGCCCGCGCGGGCCGTCACCTCCGCGTGGCAATCGCCCCCGGAGCGTGAGCTCACGGGGGCGATCGGATGCCGCGTCGGCGGTCGGGACGGATGGCTCAGGCGGTCTGCCCGGAGTGCTCGCCCTCTTCGATCTCTTCGACGACCTTCGCGTTGAAGGCGGGCAGGTCGTCGGGCGTCCGGCTCGAGACGAGGCCCTGGTCGACCACGACCTCCTCGTCGACCCAGGTCGCGCCGGCGTTGACGAGATCGGTGCGCAGACTCGGGAAACTCGTCAGCGTGCGTCCCGAGAGGACGTCGGCCTCGGCGAGGATCCATGCCGCGTGGCAGATGGCGCCGACGGGCTTGTGCTGCTCGAAGAACGCGCGCGTGAAGTCGACGGCGTTCGCGTCGAGTCGGAGGTTGTCGGCGTTGACGACGCCGCCGGGGAGGACGAGCGCGTCGTATTCATCGGCCTCGGCGTCGGACGTGACCACGTCGACCTTCTGGGAGTGACCGTTCTTGCCGGTGATCTCGCCAGATTCCGGAGCGACGAGGACGACGGTGGCGCCGGCGTCGGAGACGGCCTGCCACGGCGAGGTCAGCTCGCTGTCCTCGAAGCCGTCGGTTGCCAGGAATGCGATCTTCTTGCCATCGAGAGTGCTCATGGATCCGACGGTACGCTCGGCCGGGGGATGCCGCGACGCGCTTGACAGGCTCAGCGACGCATGGTCCTCTGCGGGGTTACGATGGCGATATGTCCACCGCATCCACGCCTCAGCCTCAGACCCTGCAGCCGGTTCCCGATGAGAAGAACCTGCTGATCACCGCCAACGACGACGCAGGCTCGTGCTGCGGCGGGGGATGCTGCTCGACCTCCTGAACGTCGCTTCGAGGCGATGACGAAGCCGCCGGTGCGTGATGCACCCGGCGGCTTCGGCGTTCGCGTTCGGCGATGCCGGACGGCGGCTCAGTGCGGGGCGGGTGCGCCCTCGGGGCTGTCGGCCGGCTTGCGGATGAGAAGGGCTCCGATGATCAGCGGCGACGCGATGATCGCGGCCACGAGGAAGGCGGCACGTGCGCCCTCGGCGCCCGCGGCCGTCGTCCCGGGTTCGAGCGCTCCCGCCTCCGCGGCGGACATGACGGTGATGAGCAGTGCGATGCCCGCGGCTCCTGCGACCTGCTGCACCGTGGAGACGATCGCACTGCCGTACGAGTAGAACCGGGGCTGCAGCGAACCGAGGGATGCGGTGAAGAGTGGTGTGAACGACATCGCCAGGCCCAGCGAGAGTGTGGTCTGCAGCGCCAGCAGCAGCCACACCGACGTGTTCTCGGTGAGGGTCGTGAAGCTCCACAGGATGCCGGTCACGATGACGGCGCCGGGGATGAGGAGCACGCGCGTGCCCCAGCGGTCGTAGACGCGCCCGATGAACGGGCCGGCGATGCCCATCGCGAGCGATCCCGGGAGGACGAGGAGCCCCGACTCGAGCGCGGAGAGCCCGAGCACGTTCTGCATGTACAGCGGCAGCAGCGTGATGGCGCCGAAGAAGGCCATCGACATGACGGCCAGCTGAGCGACCGACAGCGAGAAGTTCGTGGAACGGAACACGCGCAGGTCGAGCAGTGCGTCATCGCTGCGCTGGAGGGCGATCTGCCGCCAGACGAAGGCGCCGAGGGCGATCACGCCGACCGACAGAGCGATGATGAGCGGCAGGTTCGACGCCGGGACCGCGGCCTCGGCATCGCCGCCGCCGTGGCCCGCGGCGCCGATCTGGCTGAGCCCGAACACGAGCCCGCCGAAGCCGAAGGCCGACAGAACAACGGAGAGGACGTCGAGGGGCGCGCGTCGGGTCTCGCCGAGGTTGTGGATCCAGCGGACCCCGATCGCGAGGGAGACGAGCGCGATGGGAAGGACGACGCCGAAGATCCACCGCCAGCTGAGGGTATCGAGGAGGAATCCGGAGAGGGTGGGCCCGATCGCCGGGGCGAGCGACATGACGATGCTCACCCGTCCCATCATCCGGCCGCGGGCGTGCGGCGGTACGACGGTCATCAGCGTCGTCATGAGCAGGGGCATCATGATCGCCGTGCCCGAGGCCTGCACCACGCGCGCGACCAGCAGGAATCCGAAGCCGGGCGCGAGCACGGCGATGAGCGTTCCCGTCGAGAACAGGGTCATCGCCGCGGTGAAGACGGCGCGGGTGGTCAGTCGTTGCAGCAGGAAGCCGGTGATCGGGATGACGACGGCCATCGTCAGCATGAACGCGGTCGTGAGCCATTGCGCCGCCACGGCCGTGATCCGGAAGTCGGCGATGAGATGGGGGATCGCGACGCCCATCGTCGTCTCGTTGAGGATCGCGACGAAGGCTGCGACGAGCAGGAGCCAGATGACCCGGTTCGCCTCGGCCGAGACGACGGTCGGCGCACCCGGGTGCGCGGTGGGCGTGGATGCTGTGGTGGACGACGGCGCGACGGCCATGGGCAACTCCTCGGTCGGAAGATCGGTCGTCACCCGAGGGCGGACTCCGCAGGGCCAACGCCCCGACGGGTCGATTATTCCCGGGGGTGCGGACACGGCGCCAGCGTTCGCTCCGGGGCGATCAGCGTGGACGCGCATGATGGATCACCAGAGACGGGCGATGTCCCAGAGGTCCGTCGTCGCCGGGTCGCTCGGGCGGTGGCCCGGCGCCCGCTCGCGGAAGTCGCGGACCAGCTCGCCCACCCGGCGGCGGTACTCGGGATCGGGGTGGGTCGCGGCGATGCGCACGAGCGGCGGGACGTCCATGTCGAGCACGAGGCGCACGCGGGCCGCGGCGGCGTCGCGGGCATCGGCGGAGTCGAGGACGGCGAGGCCCGATCGCAGCGCCTCGAGATAGTCGGTCAGCACCGGCAGTTGCGCGCGGTGCTGGGTGATCGACGATCCGTCGGCGCGTTCGCGCCAGTGCACGACGACGTCGGGGATCACGTCGAAGGCGCGGGCGCGCGTGTACATCTGCTGCGCCACCAGCTGGTCTTCGTACAGCCGGTTCTCGGGGAAGCGCAGGCGGTGACGACGCCAGAACTCGATGCGGCTCGCCTTGGACCAAGCGACGATGTTGCCCGAGGCCTCCGGATGGTCCGCGAGGGTCACCCCCGTGCGTGCCGGCTGCGTGGACGCCGCGACCCAGGGCTGCACGGGGCCCGGGACGTAGCCCTCGTCGGTCGGTCGCAGCCGGACGTACGCGCCGGCGACGAAGTCGGAGCCCGATGCGTCGAGCGTGCTGACCCACCGCTGGAGCGCCGAGGCGGTCAGGACGTCGTCGGCGTCGAGGAAGGCGACGAACGGAGTGTCGACGAGATCGAGCCCGGCGTTCCTCGCGGCCCCCAGGCCGACGGGACGGTCGTGTGCGCGCACACGGAACCGCTCGTCGGATGCCGCCGCCGCGGCGAAGATGTCGCCGGTCGCGTCGCGCGACCCGTCGTCGATCAGGATCGCGGTCCACTCGACGAGGGTCTGGGCGCGAAGCGACTCCAGGGCCTCCTCGGCATAGGGGGCGACGTCGCGGCCGGGGACGATGACGGTGACGACGGGCGGGCTCACGACCCCGATCGTACTGCCGAGACGGCGTCGGCCACGGCTCCGGCGAGCGCCGACGCATCGGGCGGCGCTGCGCGATCGAAGCTGAATCTGACCGCGGTGCGGGCGTCGTCGGGGTGCATGCCCATCGCGGTCAGGACGTGCGAGGGCTCGTCGCTGCCCGCGGCGCAGGCCGACCCGCTGCTCGTGACGATCCCGCGCCGTTCCAGCTCGAGGAGCACGGCCTCGCCCGAGGTCGCGGCGAACGTGAAGGAGGCGAGGCCGGGAAGCCTCCGATCCGGGTCGCCGGTGACGCGCGCGCCGGAGACGGTGTCGAGCACGCGAGCCGTGAACGCGTCGCGCGCGGCGGTGGCACGCGCAACGGCGTCGTGGCGCTCGCGCTCGGCGAGTTCGAGCGCGACGGCGAGCCCGACCGCCCCCGCGACGTTCTGCGTGCCGGAGCGCCGGCCGCGCTCCTGACCTCCGCCGTGCAGCACGGGTTCGAGCGGAAGCCGGCCGCGCACGCCGAGGACACCGATGCCCTGGGGTGCGCCGATCTTGTGCCCCGCGATGGAGAGGGCCGAGGCGCCGGTGCCGGAGAGCGGCAGCCAGCCGGCGGCCTGGACGGCATCCACGTGCAGCGGCACCGACGGGAGGGCTCGTGCGATCGCGGCGACATCCTGGACGGTGCCGACCTCGTTGTTGGCATAGCCGACGCTCACGACGGCGGTGTCGTCGCGCACGGCCCGCGCGACGGCATCCGGGGTCACGCGCCCTGCGGCGTCGACGGGAAGGACGTCGACCTCGTATCCGTGGATCCGCTTGAGATGACGGCAGACGGCGAGCACCGAGTCGTGCTCCACCGCGGTCGTGACGATGTGGCCGGGCGTGCGCCCTCGGGCCCCGAGCGCGATGCCGGCGATCGCGAGGTTGTTCGCCTCCGTGCCGCCGGAGGTGAAGACGATGTCTCCCGCGCGCATGCCGAGCACCGTCGCGGTGCGGCGGCGGGCGTCCTCGAGCGCCCCAGCTACGTCCTCGCCGACCGTGTGGACGCTCGAGGGATTGCCGAATCGTCCCGTGAGGAACGGGGCCATCGCCTCGAGCACTTCACGGCGCACCGGACCGCCCGCGGCGTGATCGAGGTACAGCATCAGTGCGCGTCGACGATGAGATCGAGGCCGAGGTCGAGGGCGGGTGCGGAATGCGTGAGCGCTCCGATCGAGATGATGTCGACACCGGTCTCGGCGATCGCGTGCACGCTCTCGAGGGAGACCCCGCCCGATGCCTCGACGCTCGCGCGACCGCCGACGAGCGCGACACCGCGGCGCAGGTCATCGAGCGAAAAGTTGTCGAGCATGATCGTGTCGACGCCCGCCGCGAGCACGGGCTCGATCTGGTCGACCCGATCGACCTCCACCTCGACGTGGGTGGTGTGGGGAAGTCGAGCCATCGCCCGCTGCAGCGCTTCGGTCAGTCCGGTGCCGTCGGCGGTGATGACGCCGAGGTGGTTGTCCTTGAGCATGACGGCATCCGAGAGGGAGAACCGGTGGTTGTGGCCGCCGCCGTCCCGGACGGCCTGCCGCTCGAGCGCGCGGAGCCCCGGAGTGGTCTTGCGAGTGTCGGTGATCCGCGCCCGGGTGCCCGCGACCGCGTCGACATAGCGGCGTGTGAGCGTGGCGATCCCGGACATCCGCTGGGCGAGGTTCAGGCCCACCCGTTCGGCGGTCAGCACCGCGCGAGCCGGCCCGCGCACCGTCGCCAGCGTGTCGCCGGGGCGGATGCGCGCACCGTCGGGAACGTCGATGACGACCTCGCACCCCGGGTCGGTGAGTGCGAAGGCGGCCGCGAACACCGACACACCGCTGAGGACGCCTTCTACGCGGGAGACGAGCGCGGCTGTCGCGCGTGCGGAGGCGGGGATGAACGAGCTGCTGGTGAGATCGCCCCAGGGAGCGTCCTCGTCGAGGGCGGGGCCGACGACGGCGGCGATCTGACGGGCGGTGAGCATCATGCGACCTTCTCGCGCAGGACGGCGGACGTGAGGGCGGTGTCGATGAACGGGGCGGCAGATGCGTCGTCGCGACGGTGGTGGGCGCCGAGCGACCGAGGCCGTCCGAGAGCGGCCGCGGTGAGCGCGCGGGCCACCAGCAGCAGGTTGGCGTCCTCGTGCTCGCGGCGCGAGCGGGGTGGCGCTGCGGCTTGCGTCCACGCGTCGAGGGCGCCGAGCGCGAGGCCGAGTCCGGCGGCATCGCGCTGCAGGCCGACGTGCTCCCACATCAGCGTCTGCAGTGCCTCGCGGCTGAACGGTTCGCTCGTCGGGGTCCGCCGGGGGACCGCCGACGCGGCCGCCGGCGTTCGAGCCGACTGTGCACCGCCCGGCGAGACGGGAGTCGTCCGTCGCGCGGCACCGGTGATCGCGTCGGCCGCGCGCGTGCCGAACACGACGGCCTCGAGCAGCGAGTTCGACGCCAGGCGGTTGGCTCCGTGCACGCCGGTGCGCGCGACTTCGCCGACCGCGAACAGGCCGTCGAGGTCGCTCCGGCCGTCGAGATCCGTCGCGACGCCGCCCATCAGGTAATGCGCGGCCGGAGTGACGGGAACCGGATGCCGCGACCAGTCCCACCCGCGCGCTCGTACGGCCGCGTCGATCGTCGGGAAGCGGGCCGCCAGGAACGCCGCCGTCGCCGACGGCGTCTCGCGGAGCCCGGTGGCATCGAGCAGCACCGGCCGCCCCTCCTGACGGGCCATCGCGCTCGCGATCGCGCGTGCCACGACGTCTCGTGGAGCGAGCTCCGCGTCGGGATGCGCGTCGACGCAGAAGCGGTGCCCCCGCTCGTCGACGAGGACGGCGCCCTCGCCGCGCACGGCTTCGGACACCAGCGTCCCGTCCGTCAGCGCGGTGGGGTGGAACTGCACGAACTCCAGGTCCGTGACGGTCGCTCCGGCGCGTAGGGCGAGGGCGACCCCGTCGGCCGTCGCGACGGCTGGATTGGTCGTATGCGCGTACAGCTGGCCCGCCCCGCCGGTGGCGAGGACCACCGCATCCGCCGTCAGCGTGTCGGTGCGTTCACCCGAGAGGACACGCACCCCGCGCACCGCCCCGTCCTCGACCACGAGCTCGGTGACGAACGCATCGGTGCGGATGTCGACGGGTGCTGCATTCAGCGCCCGGTTCAGCGCCCGCTGAATCGCGTCGCCGGTTGCGTCGCCGCCGGCGTGCAGGATGCGCGGAACCCGGTGGGCTCCCTCGAGTCCGAGGCGCAGCGCTCCGCTGTCGTCGCGATCGAACGCGACTCCGATCGCCTCGAGCGCCCCGACGGCGTCCGGACCCGCGGACGCGAGCGCGCGCACGGCGTCGCGCTCGCCGAGGCCCGCCCCGGCGCGCAGGGTGTCGTCGACGTGGGCGAGCACGGAGTCGCCCACGGCGGTCACCGCGGCGATGCCGCCTTGCGCCCAGGCGGTGCTTCCCTCGCCGAGGGCCCCCTTCGTGACCAGCACGACCTCGCAGCCGATGCCGGCCGCTCGCAGGGCGCACATCCCGCCGGCGAGGCCCGAGCCCACGACGACGACCCGGCGGGTCACGGCCGAGCCGCCAGCATCCGTTCGAGCGCGGCGCGCGCGGGAACCGCGACGTCGTCGGAGACCTGGATGCGGTTGGGCGTCCGCCCCGCGCGCAGCTCGTCGAGGACCCACGCGAGGTAGCCGGGATGGATCCGGTACATCGTCGAGCACGGGCACACCACGGGGTCGAGGCAGAAGATGCGGTGCTGCGGGTACTGCGCGGCGAGCCGCTGGACCAGGTTGATCTCGGTGCCGACCGCGAAGACCGAGGGCTCGGTCGCGCCGTCGATCGCGCGGCGGATGTACTCCGTCGAGCCCGCCTCGTCTGCGGCGTCCACGACCGGCATCGGGCACTCGGGGTGGACGATGACGCGGACGCCGGGGTGTTCGGCGCGGGCGCGCTCGATCTGATCGACGGTGAAGCGGCGGTGAACCGAGCAGAACCCGTGCCAGAGGATGACCCGCGCGTCTCGCACGGACGCTTCGTCGTTGCCTCCGAGCGGCCGCCGAGGGTTCCACATCGGCATCCGGTCGAGGGCGACCCCCATCGCCTTCGCCGTGTTGCGGCCCAGATGCTGGTCGGGGAAGAAGAGGACGCGCCGCCCCCGGGCGAATGCCCACTCGAGCACCGTGCGCGCGTTCGACGAGGTGCAAACGATGCCGCCGTTGCGGCCGACGAAGCCCTTGATGGCCGCGGACGAGTTCATGTACGTGACCGGGATCACCGGAAGCAGTCCCTCGGCATCGGGCTCGTCGAGGGCGCCGTAGATCTCCGCGAGCTGCTCCCAGCACTCCTCGACCTCGTCGATCGAGGCCATGTCGGCCATCGAGCACCCCGCGGCGAGGTTCGGCAGGATGACGGCCTGCTCGCGCTGCGACAGGAGATCGGCGGTCTCCGCCATGAAATGCACCCCGCAGAAGACGATGGCCTCCGCTTCGGGGTGAGCCTTCGCGGCCTCCGCGAGCTGGAACGAGTCGCCCACGTAGTCGGCATGTCGAACCACCTCCTCCCGCTGGTAGAAGTGCCCCAGCACGACGACGCGGTCGCCGAGGGCGGCCTTCGCGTCGGCGATCCGGTCGTGCAGCTCGGCCTCGTCGGCAGTCCGGTAGTACTCGGGGAGCTCGCCCTGGCGCGGTGCTCCCGCCGGGATGACGTCGCCCATCGACGATCCCGGGCCGTACCCGGGCCGCGTGTCGAAGCTCCAGGGCCCCGCGGCGAGATCGGTGGTGCACGTCTGGGCGGTCGACGCCCCGGCGACGATCGCCTGGATGCCGTGGTCGACACTCGGGTCGATGGGTCGCGGCGACAGCGTGAGCGGAGATGTGGTCATGCGCGTTCCTTCATCGGGGGAGCGGGCCGCGGTCGGCGAGCTCGACATCGTGGTTGTAGCGGTACAGGCGGGCGGGCCGGTGGCTACCGGTGCGGAACTCGCGTGTCGGGATGAGGGTGCCCGACCCCTCGACCTGACGGCGGAAGTTGGCCGGGTCGAGACGCTTACCGCCGATGGCCTCGTAGACCTCGCGAAGCTCGGCGAGGGTGAACAGATCGGGGAGCAGCCCGTGCGCGATACGGCTGTAACCCACCTTGTTGCGCAGCCGCCACAGCGCGTACTCGATGATGCTGCGGTGGTCGAACGCCAGCTCCGGCAGGTCGGCCGTGTCGAACCAGGCGACGTTCTCGTCCTCGGGAAGCGGCGTCGACGCGACGTCTTCGCGCACGAGCGCCCAATAGACGATCGACACGACCCGCGCGGGGGAGCGTCCGACGTCGCCGAAGACGTAGAGCTGCTCGAGATAGCTCGGGGTCAGCGCCGTCGTCTCGGCGAGGGTCCGGGATGCCGCGGCCTCGAGGTTCTCCGACACGTCGAGCCATCCGCCGGGAAGAGCCCACTGCCCGGCGTGGGGGTCGCGCGTGCGGCGAACGAGGGGGAGGACGACGGACGGGAGATCCTCGCCACCGTGTCGGAGGCTGAAGATGACCGTCGACACGGCGACTCGGATGTCGTCGTGGGCGGCCTCGCCGTTACTTCGTGTCATTGTGACCCTAACTGTTTCGCAACGATCTTATAGTCATAGCGACACGAACGGCAAACCGGGGGACTCACAGCGGGAGCACGTACGCTGTCAGCCGTTCCCGAGGAGGTCCTGTGCTGCTGGTCGACGTCATCGTCGTGATCCTCCTCGTCGGCTTCTTCGCCATCGGCGTCACGCGAGGCCTCGTCGCGATCGCGGGATCGCTCGCCGGGCTCGTGATCGGCTCGCTCCTCGCCGTCTGGGCCGTTCCCCTCATCGCGCCCGGTGTCGCCGACTGGGAGTACCGATCGCTCGTGCTCGCGGTGTGCGCCATCGCGATCATCGTCCTGTGCACCGCGCTCGGCACGGCGATCGGGGCCGCCCTGCGCCGCGGGGTCGACCGGGCCAAGCTTCGCGTCCTCGACCGCATCCTCGGGGCCGGCGGTGCGACGATCGCGGGCGGTCTCGTCCTCCTGCTCGGCGCCGGCGCGGTCACGGCGAGCGGCATGCCGCTCGTCGCCACAGCCGTGGCCTCGTCGCGCGTGCTCTCCTTCATCGACGGCCTCACCCCCGACCCGGTCGACACCGCGCTCGCCGAGGTGCGCGGGTTCGTCATCGACGAGGGGATCCCGCGCATCGGCGACCTGCTGCGCCCCGAGGTGGAGCCGACCGCCCCCGCGGTCGCGCTCGACGACCCCGAGCTGCAGCGTGCCGCGGCATCCGTCGCCCGCATCAGCGGCACCGCCTACGCCTGCGGCGTGTCGATGACCGGTTCGGGCTTCGTCGCCGCCGACGACCTCATCGTGACCAACGCGCACGTCGTGGCGGGCGTCGACACGCCCGTCGTCGAGCTCCCCGGCCGCGACGCGCGCGAGGGGCGCGTGGTCTACTTCGACCCGGTAGACGATCTCGCCGTCATCGCCGTGTCCGATCTGGGGGCGACACCGCTGCCGGTCGTCCCGCCGGTCGCCGCCGGCGCAGCCGTCGCCGTCCAGGGCTATCCGCTCGGTGGCCCGTTCACGAGCGGTGCCGCCTTCGTTCTGTCGGTCGGCTCGGCGCCGGTCCCCGACATCTACGACCAGTCGAGCACGCCCCGCGAGATCTACGCGCTCGATGCCGATGTCAGGCCCGGCAACTCCGGCGGGCCGCTGCTGACCGACGCCGGTGACGTGGCCGGAGTCGTGTTCGCGCGCGGTGCGGATGACGAGCGACGCGGATACGCGATGACGACGACGGAGTTGCTGCCCGTGCTCGCGGGCGTCTCGGCGGATGCTCCCGCCGTGCGCGCCGGGAGCTGCACCCGCTGACCGGCGGGCGGTGCTCACCGCCTGCGCGTTCTCGAGAGCGGTGACGCTATGCTGATCGCGCAACTGAAGACAGGCCGCATGACGCACGCGGGAGAGCCCCGGAGCAATCCGGGCACCGAAGGAGCAAGCCTCCCCGCCAATCTCTCAGGTCCGCGTACCGCGCGCGTCCGGCCGCTCTGGAAAGCGATCCTCTCGGGGATCCGCCGACGGTGAAAGCCGGGTTCTCCCGGTGAAACTCTCAGGCCCAAGACAGAGGGGGAGTTCCGGATGCCGCAGCCGTGGCAGCCGCCCGCCCGCAACGGGAGAACTCATGTCAGATCCCCGCTCCACCGTCCTGCACCATCGTCACGCTGCCCTCGGCGCGTCGTTCACCGACTTCGGCGGCTGGCTCATGCCCGTCCGCTACACGTCCGACCTGGCCGAGCACCACGCCGTGCGCACCGCCGCCGGACTGTTCGACATCTCGCACATGGCCGAGCTCGAGGTGACCGGGTCGGTCGCCGGCGAATGCCTCGACGCGGCACTCGCCGGGGCGATCTCGACGATGCGCGTCGGGAAGGCGAAGTACTCGCTCGTCCTCGCCGACGACGGCGGCATCATCGACGACGTCATCGTCTACCGCCTCGGCGGCGAGCGCTTCCTGATCATCGCGAACGCCGGCAACCGCGCGGCGGTGTGGGCCGCGCTGCAGGAGCGGGCCGAAGGCTGGGATGCCGAGGTCCGCGATCTCACCGACGACTACGCCCTCCTCGCCGTCCAGGGCCCCGCCGCGTTGGCCGTGCTCGAGGCCACCCCGGGTCTCACGACGCCCGGACTCGCACTCGCGGACACGCGCTACTACGCGTGGACGGCGGGCGAGTTCGCAGGCGAGCCCCTGCTCCTGGCGCGCACCGGGTACACCGGCGAAGACGGGTTCGAGCTGATGATCCCGGCCGGTGCGGCCGAAGCCCTCTGGGACGCCCTGCTCGCGGCCGGGGCGCCGCTCGGGCTCGCCCCCGCGGGACTCGCCTCGCGCGACACGCTTCGGCTCGAGGCCGGGATGCCGCTCTACGGACACGAGCTGTCGCTCGACGTCGCTCCCGCACAGGCGGGCCTCGGCCGCGTGGTCGCCGCCGACAAGGGTGCCTTCGTGGGGCGCGAGGGCCTGGCCGCCCGCGCGTCGACCTCGGCGCCCGTGCTCGTCGGTCTCGTCTCGGAGGGCCGCCGCGCCGGCCGTGCGGGCTACGCCGTCCTCGGCCCCGACGGCGAGCGCGTCGGCGAGGTCACGAGCGGCGCCCTGAGCCCGACCCTCGGGCATCCCATCGCCATGGCTTACGTCGCACCCGATCACACCGCACCGGGTACCGAGCTCGGTCTCGATGTCCGCGGCACCCGCATTCCCGCCACCGTCACCACGCTGCCGTTCTACCGGAGGAAGAAATGACCGATCTCGACGCCCTGAAGTACACCGCCGAGCACGAGTGGGTCGCCCTCTCGGGCACCACCGCGACCGTCGGCATCACCGATTACGCCGCGGAGAAGCTCGGTGACGTCGTGTTCGTCGATCTCCCGGCCGTCGGCACGGCCGTGACCGCCGACACCGTCTGCGGCGAGATCGAGTCGACGAAATCCGTCGGCGAGCTCTACGCCCCGCTCAGCGGAACAGTCGTCGACATCAACGAGGCCGTCGTCGACGATCCCTCGCTCGTCAACGCCGGACCGTTCGGCGACGGCTGGCTCGTTCGCATCGAGATCGAGCCGGCCGATGCCGACGCGCTGCTCGACCGCGCCGCGTACGTCGAGCTCACCGGCGGAGAGCGATGACCTCCGCTTTCGCCGCCCGTCATATCGGCACCGACGGCGCCGCCCAGCAGCGGATGCTCGACGCGCTCGGCTATCCCGACGTCGACGCGCTGCTCGCGCGAGCCGTACCGGCAGCCATTCAGGTGGGTGCGATCTCCGACAGCGTCATCCCGGCGGCGGTGCCCGAGCACGAGGCACTCGCGGAGCTGCGGGCGATGGCGTCGCGCAACCGTCCGGCGCGGTCCATGATCGGCCTCGGGTACTACGACACCTTCACGCCCGCCGTCATCCAGCGCAACGTCCTCGAGAACCCTTCCTGGTACACCGCATATACGCCGTACCAGCCGGAGATCTCGCAGGGCCGTCTGGAGGCGCTCATCAACTTCCAGACGATGGTCACCGACCTGACCGGGCTCGCGACGGCGAACGCGTCGATGCTCGATGAGGCCACGGCCGTCGTCGAGGGCATGCTCGTGGCTCGTCGGGCGTCGAAGTCGCGGAGCAACGTGTTCCTCGTCGACGCCGATGCGCTGCCGCAGACGAAGGCGCTGCTCGGACATCGCGCCGAGGCGCTCGGGATCGAACTGCGCGAGATCGACTTCGCCGACGCCGCCCCGCGCCCGTCCGACGAGCCGGTGTTCGGGGCGTTCGTGCAGTACCCCGGCGCGTCCGGCCGGGTGTGGGACCCCAGCGCGGTCATCGGCGAGGTGCAGGCCGCCGGCGGTCTCGTCGTCGTCGCCGCGGATCTGCTCGCGCTGACCCTGCTGCGATCACCCGGTTCGCTCGGCGCGGATGTGGCCGTCGGCACCACGCAGCGTTTCGGCGTACCGATGGGCTTCGGCGGCCCGCACGCCGGTTACATGGCGGTGCGCTCCGGTCTCGAGCGGCAGCTGCCCGGGCGCCTCGTGGGCGTCTCGGTCGACGCCGCGGGCGACCCGGCGTACCGGCTGTCGCTCCAGACCCGCGAGCAGCACATCCGGCGCGAGAAGGCCACGTCGAACATCTGCACCGCGCAGGTGCTGCTCGCCGTGATGGCATCGATGTACGCCGTCTACCACGGGCCGGACGGGCTGCGGGGCATCGCTCAGGCGGCGGCCGGCCACGCGGCGCTGCTCGCCGAGTGGCTGACGGAGGCCGGCGCAGAGGTCGCGCACCGGTACTTCTTCGACACCCTGACCGTCCGGGTCCCGGGTCGGGCCGGCGCGGTCGTCGCGGCCGCGCGCGAGCTCGGCTACCAGCTGTGGCTCCGCGACGGCGACACGGTCGGCGTCTCGGTCGACGAGACGACGACCACGACCGACCTGCACCGGATCGCGCAGGCGTTCGGCGGGCCCGACCAACGCGCGTTCGCCTTCGTCGCCGGCCGGGCGTGGCCGGAGCGGCACGCCCTGCCGGGGCTGCTGCGCGAGGACGAGTACCTCACGCATCCGGTCTTCAACAGCCACCACTCCGAGACGGCGATGATGCGCTACCTCAAGCGCCTCGCCGATCGCGACTACGCGCTCGACCGCGGCATGATCCCGCTCGGGTCGTGCACGATGAAGCTCAATGCCGCGACCGAGATGGCCGCGGTGACCTGGCCGGAGTTCGCACGGGTGCATCCGTTCGCGCCCGCCGACGACGTGCGCGGGTACCTCGACCTCGTCGAGCAGCTCGAGGCCTGGCTCGCCGAGGTCACGGGCTACGACACCGTGTCGCTGCAGCCCAACGCCGGCTCGCAGGGCGAGCTCGCCGGGCTCCTCGCGATCCGCGGCTACCACCGGTCACGCGGCGACGACGACCGCACCGTCTGCCTCATCCCGTCGTCGGCGCACGGCACGAATGCGGCATCCGCCGTGCTCGCCGGGATGCGCGTCGTCGTGGTGGCCTGCGACGAGGCCGGCAACGTCGATCTCGACGACCTGCGCGCGAAGATCGCGCAGCATGCGGAGACCCTGTCGGCCCTCATGATCACCTACCCGTCCACCCACGGCGTCTACGAGCACGAGGTGCTCGCCATCACCGAGGCGGTGCACGCGGCGGGCGGGCAGGTCTACGTCGACGGTGCGAACCTCAATGCGCTGCTCGGCTACGCCCGCTTCGGCGACCTCGGCGGCGACGTCTCGCACCTCAACCTGCACAAGACGTTCGCCATCCCGCACGGCGGCGGCGGACCGGGTGTCGGTCCCGTGGCGGCCAAGGCGCACCTCGCGGCATTCCTGCCGTCGCATCCGTTCGCGCAGCGCGCGGAGCACGCCGGCGGCTTCGTGTTCGAGAGTGGCCCGGTGTCGGCGGCGCCCTACGGTTCGGCGTCCATCCTCCCGATCTCCTGGGCGTACGTGCGCATGCTGGGCGCGCGCGGCCTGCGCGATGCGACCGGCGCGGCTGTCCTCGCGGCGAACTACGTCGCGGTGCGGCTCCGCGAGCACTACCCGGTGCTCTACGCGGGCGAAGGAGGTCTCGTCGCGCACGAGTGCATCCTGGATCTCCGTCCGCTGCGCGAGCGCACCGGCATCACCGTGGACGACGTCGCGAAGCGACTGATCGACTACGGCTTCCACGCGCCGACGATGTCGTTCCCGGTGGCGGGAACACTCATGGTCGAACCGACGGAGTCGGAGGATCTCGCCGAGATCGACCGTTTCATCGAGGCGATGGTCGCGATCCGCGCCGAGGCCGACCGGGTGGCTGCAGGGGAGTGGCCCGCCGACGACAATCCGCTGGTGAGCGCTCCGCACACGGCTGAGGCGGTCGTGGCGTCGGAGTGGGCGCATGCCTACTCGCGCGAAGAGGCGGTGTATCCCGTGCGGTCCCTCGTCCGCGGGAAGTACTGGCCGCCGGTGCGCCGGATCGACCAGGCCTACGGCGACCGCAACCTCGTGTGCGCCTGCCCGCCGCCGGAGGCCTTCGCCTGAACGGCCGTCCGCTTCGCGAGAGCGCACCGTCCCGTCGAGCACGCACCGTCTAACGTGTGTGCTCGACGGCGGGGTACGTTCTCGATGCCACCAGAGGGTCAGAAGAGTCCGGGCCACCACGCCGCGGCGAGCGGATAGCCGATGAACGCGATGAGGTCGATCACGACGTGCGCGATGACGAGCGGCATCACTCGGCCCCAGCGGTGATAGACCCATCCGAAGACCACGCCCATAGCGATGTTCCCGAAGATCGGACCGACGCCCTGGTACGCGTGATAGGCGCCGCGAAGCGCCGCCGTGGACAGAATGATCGTCCAGGTGCTCCAGCCGAGCCGGCGCAGCCGGTCGAACAGGTAGCCGATGAAGATGACCTCTTCGGTGAGGCCGGCCCGCAGCGCCGCGAGGGCGAGGAGCAGGATGGCCGTCCACCCGCCGTCGAGCGGCGCGGCCCCCACCTGGACGGTGATCCCCAGTGCCCGTCCGAGTGCGTACAGCCCGAGGCCCGGAACACCGATGATGGCGACGAGCAGGATGCCGGTGCCGGCATCCTTTCCGAACAGCCGGAAGTCGAGGCCGATCCGGCGCAGCGCCGAGCGGCCCGGCTCCCAGAGGAAGTAGATCGCCAACGCGACGGGCGCGAGGTTGAAGAGGTTCGAGAAGACCTGCGACACCACCTGCCACGGGTCGACGGTCGCTGCACCGGGATTGAGCGAGGTCGACTGGTCACCGAGGCTCACCGGGCTGGTCACCGCCTCGAGGAACGACAGCACCGAGAAGAACGCCGACCGGCCGACCGAGAGCGCCAGAACGAGGGCGATCTCCCACCACAGCCGGGTCCGTGACACGTGCGTCATTCTTCCTCCCGGGTCGATGTTAAGCCGGGGGAGGGCGGCTCATGGGCGGCGGCGTTTGCGCGCGGGGGTCTCGGTCGCCAGGACGTGCTGCAGCGGCTCGGGATCGGCGAGGCGGCCGATGGCGAGCATGGTCTCGACGCGGTCGATGCCCGGGATCGGCCAGACCTGCTCGACGAGCAGGCGCTGCAGATCGGCATGGTCGCGAACACGGAACCGCGCCATCAGGTCGTAACCAGCGGCGAGGACGATGACCTCCGTCATGGCGTCGATCGCCTTCAGCGCGGTCAGCACCGCCGCGGCGTCGGCGTTCCCGGTCAGCCGTAACGGCATCACGACGAGCATCGGATATCCCAGCGCCGCCCAGTCGAGCTCGATCGTGTGCCGGCGGATGACGTGCCCGCGTTCCATCCGCGCGATGCGCTCTGCGACAGCCGGAGCCGACATCCCGACGTCCGCCGCGATGCTGCGCATCGACGCACGGGCGTCCTCGTGCAGGCGATGCAGGATCCGCCGATCGACGTCGTCGATCTCGAGGACCTCGCGCTCGGGTTCGAGCAGCGAGCGCAGGTGCGCTGGATCGGTCGTCATGCCCCTCCCCGGGGTGTGTCGGCGAAGCCGCTGCGTTCGAGCTCTCGGAGGACGTCGAGGGTGAACTGGACGTGGTCGAGGAAGTCTTCGACGTAGCCGTGCTCATCGTAGCCGTGCATGTTCCCGGCCGGTCGCAGGGTACCGGTGGGGGAGATGATGGGGGCTCCGAGGTACTCGAGGAACAGGGCGCCGGGACCCGCTCCCGTCATCACGTCGTAGACGACCGCGTCGGCGCCGAAGGCATGCCCGGCGGCGCGCACGACGGCCTCGCCGAAGGCGGAATCGACCGGAGAGTACGCGGGCGCGAGGGCGCGGATGACGGATACCGAGATATCCGGATGCCGTGCGGCGAGGTGGGCGCGGACGGCATCCACCACGCGCTCCGGCTGCATCCCGGGGACGAGCCCGAAGCGCACGCGTGCGGACGCCGACGCCGGAATGCTCTGCCGCACGCCCTCGTCGAGGTCGAACCCGGAGAGACTCACCGACGGCTCGAAGACGAACCGCGTCGAGAGCTCCGCGTCCGTCCCCGGCAGATAGGGCGACACGCCGTCACGCGCGATCGAGGGTCCGGGCAGGGTGATGTCCGCCGTGCGGCGACGTGCGCGCTCGTCGGGGACGAGAGCCTCATCCCGCACACCGGCGACGGCGATCCGGCCGTCGTCGGTGCGCATCGACGAGATCGCCGCCATCAGCTCGAGCGGTGCGGAGCGCAGGATCGAGGAGTACGACGGATGCTGCGCCGCGGCGAGGATGTCGAGCGACAGCTCGATCTCGAGCGAGCCCCGGCATCCGAACCCGACGGCGGGGCGCCCGTCTTCCTCGCGGAGGTAGCTCTCCCACAGGCACGCGTCGGCCCGCAGCTCGGCCGCGTGCGCGGCGAGGACCGCGTCCAGGCCCGGGCTGCCGATCTCCTCGCACGGGTCCGCGAGGTAGATGACGCCGAACGGAGTCCGCCCGTCGTGGTCCTCGATCCAGAGGCGAAGCGAGGCGAGACGGCCCGCCACGTCGGCCTTGTCGTCGCACGCGCCGCGCGCGTACATCGCACCGTCCCGGATCTCGGCGGCGTACGGCGGCGAGGTCCAGCGCGACGGATCGCCCTCGGGCTGAACGTCGTAGTGGTTGTACAGCAGCAGCGACGCATCGCTCGCTCCGGCTCGGAAACCGACCACGACGGGACCATAACCGGGGATGTCGTAGCGCACGACGCGATCCATCAGCGGCGCGAGGCGCTCCTCGATCCAGTCGGCGGCCGCTGCGATCGCGTCGAGGCGACCGGCGACTGTCGGGAAGCGGCACAGTTCCCGCCAGCTCGCGACGATCTCGTCGGCGCGGTCGTCGATCCGGGCGTCGCGCGCCATCCTCACTTGCCCCGGGGCAGCGAGACGGGCACGAGGTCGTAGGGGTAGTCCGAGATGAGCTCGTAGCCGTCCTCGGTCACCAGCACGATGTCCTCGAGGCGAACGCCTCCGAAGCCCTGGCGGTAGCAGCCCGGCTCGATGGCGATGACGTCACCGGCCACGAGGACGGCATCGTTCTGGTTGAGGCTCGGCGGTTCGTGCACCTCGAGGCCCACGCCGTGTCCGAGCGAGTGGAAGTACCCCTCGTCGAGCACCTCGCCCGGCTTCTTCGTCAGCTGGGTCGGCTGGCCGGCGGCCTCGATGGGCTCGCACGAGATGCGGTGCAGCTCCGCCACCGGCAGTCCCGGACGGATCGCCGCGAGCGTCGCGTCGAACGACTTCTTGACGATGTCGTAGTAGAAGGCGAGCTCGTCGTCGATGTCGCCCTTGACGAAGGTCCGGGTCATGTCCGAATTACCGCCCGAGGCGATGTCGCGCGGGCAGATGTCGACCGTGACCGGCTCACCTTCGAAGATCTGACCCGATCCGGCGTGGTGCCCGATGCACGTCTGGGCGCCATGGGCGACGATCATGCCCGCGTCTTCGCAGCCGTTGCGGAGGAAGACCGACCGGATGCGGTCCTTGAGGTCCTCGCAGGTCAGGGGTGCGCCGTCGAGCAGAAGACCGCCGTCG
Organism: Microbacterium sp. Ru50; assembly: GCF_002920555.1. NCBI lineage: Bacteria > Bacillati > Actinomycetota > Actinomycetes > Micrococcales > Microbacteriaceae > Microbacterium > Microbacterium sp. Ru50. The sequence goes on from NZ_PQSV01000001.1 coordinate 169,964, forward strand.
GCGTCGACGGTGGCGCGGTGCATGGCATCGGCGACGAGCGAGACGCCCGCCTCAGCGGCGACCTGCGCGCGGCGGATGCCGGCGAGCTCGTGCGGAGTCTTCACGCGACGGCGCTGCACGAACAGGTCGCGGTCCACGCGGACCTCCACCCCGTTGGCGCGCAGGTGGTCGGCCACCTCGAGGGGGAAGGTGGGCGGCACTGCGGCGTGTGTCACGCCGAGCTTGCGGCAGGCGGCGACGAGAGTGGAGAGCTCCGCGAGGTCGGGGTCCTGGCCGGCGGCGCGGAAGTCGTCGAAGCCGAGCTCGTCGAGGGGGAACACGGTCATACCCGGCACATCGCGCATGCGCGCCGCCTCGAGCGACTTGATGGCCACGTGCGGCGCGCCGTCGACCTCGATGTAGAGGAACGGGTCGTGCACGTCGTGGGGGATGACGTGGCGCATGTCGGCGGCCAGCGTGCTCGCGTAGATGAGGATGGCGTCGTCCACCACAGCGGCTCTCCTTCGGTCGTGGGCTCCGGTGGGATCCGGAACGACTCGACCTTACATCAGCGAGGTGATCATGCCCGCGGACCTTCCTATCGAAAGCGTGCGTGCGCTCTCGTGGGTGAAGTGGAAGGTGTTCGCGGATGGTTGCGATCGGACGCCCGGCATCCCGGTTGACGCACCGCGCAGAGGCCGAGGCTCACCCGGTGCACGATGACAACCCCACGGGCGCGATTGTTGCCGACATGTAACGGTTTGGGCCTGGATGCGGTCACAGGGCGGGAGCGCGCTTATCGTCGGGGGTATATCCCGTGCTCCGGACACCGGTGTGTCCTTGCCGCCGTCGACCGTGAGCGCGTACCCGTCACCCAGGAGGAAACATGTCGAGACGACGTTGGGGAGTCGGCGCTATCGCGCTGGTGTCCGCCGTCACGCTCACGCTGGCCGGTTGCTCGGCCGGCGGCGACAGCAACACGGGCGGGGGCTCCAACGCCTCCGCGATCATCACCACGAACGGCACCGAGCCGCAGAACCCGCTGCTGACCTTCGGCACCACCGAGACCGGCGGCGGCCGCATCCTCACCTCGATCTACGCGGGCCTGGTCAGCTACAAGGCTGACGGCACGATCGAGAACGAGGTCGCTTCCTCGATCGAGAGCGATGACAACGTCGTCTGGACGATCACCGTCGCCGACGGATGGAAGTTCACCAACGGTGAAGAGATCACCGCTCAGACGTTCGTCGACACCTGGACCGCCGGTGCTCAGGATGAGAACGGCGCGTACTGGTTTTACACGATCGAGGGCGCGTCCGACGACGGCAGCACCGCACCCACCGGCCTCGCGGTCGTCGACGACATGACCTTCACGGTCACGCTCAAGGCTCCCGACGCGGACTTCCCGCTGCGCCTCGGCTACACGGCTTACATGCCGCTGCCGTCCGTCGCCTTCGAGGACCTCGAGGCGTTCGGCGAGAACCCCGTCGGCAACGGCCCGTACATGCTCGACGGCGAGGGCGCATGGCGCCACAACGAGGGCATCGACCTCGTTCCGAACCCCGACTACAAGGGTGTGCGCGAGGTCGAGAACGACGGTCTGAACATCGTCTTCTACACCTCTCTCGAGTCGGCCTACGCCGACGCGCAGGGCGGCAACCTCGACGTGCTCGACACCGTGCCCGACACTGCGTTCGCGACCTACGAGACGGACTTCCCGGAGCGTTCGGTCAACCAGCCCGCTGCGATCTACCAGGGCTTCAACATCCCCTTCTACCTGCCGAACTTCGGCAACGACGAAGAGGGTCAGCTGCGTCGTGCGGCGATCTCGATGGCGATCAACCGCGAGGAGATCACCGACACGATCTTCCAGGGCACCCGCACGCCGGCCACCGACTTCACGTCGCCGGTCGTCGAGGGCTGGAGCGACGACCTGCCCGGGTCCGAGGTCCTCGAGTACAACCCCGAAGAGGCGAAGGCGAAGTGGGCCGAGGCCGAGGCGATCAGCCCGTACGCCGGACCGTTCACCATCACGTACAACTCCGACGGCGGCCACCAGGCCTGGGTGGATGCTGTCGCGAACAGCATCGCCAACACGCTCGGCATCGAGGCAGTCGGTTCGCCGCAGCCGACCTTCGCCGCTGCGCTCGACCTGCGCACGAGCGGCACCCTCACCGGTGCCACCCGCGCCGGATGGCAGGCGGACTACCCGTCGCAGGGTAACTTCCTGTCGGCGCAGTACAGCACCGGCGCCAGCTCCAACTACGAGGGCTACACCAACCCCGAGTTCGACCAGCTGCTGACGCAGGCCGCATCGGCTCCGTCCATCGAGGACGCGGCCGGCCTGTACGAGCAGGCACAGGAGATCCTGATGCGCGATCTGCCCAGCGTTCCGCTGTGGTACCAGAACGCCGTCGGTGTCTGGGGCGAGGGCGTCGACAACGTCGTCTTCGGCTGGGACTCGGTGCCGCTCTACAACCAGGTCACCAAGGGCTGAGTTCGGCTCCAGGCGATCATCGAGTACGGTGTCCGGGGCGCGTTCGCGTCCCGGACACCGTGCTGACCGGGGCCTCTCGCCCTCACTACCCGAACCCATTTAGGAACTATTCGTCGATGCTCTGGTTCATCGGTCGACGGCTGCTTCAGCTGATCCCCGTCTTCTTCGGGGCGACCCTTCTCATCTACGCCCTCGTCTTCCTCTTGCCGGGAGACCCGATCGCCGCCCTGTACGGCGAGCGTCAGCCGTCTCCCGCCGTCATCGAGGCGGTGAGGGCGCAGTACAACCTCGACAAGCCGTTCATCGTGCAGTACTTCCTGTACATCGGGGCGCTGCTGCAGGGTGACTGGGGCACGACGTTCTCGGGCCGGCCCGTCATCGACGTCATGGCTCAGGCGTTCCCGATCACGCTGCGGCTGGCGGTCCTCGCCCTCGCGATCGAAGCGTTCTTCGGCATCGTCGTCGGTCTCATCGCCGGCCTGCGCAAGGGCAAGCTCTTCGACGCCACCGCCCTGGTCGTCAGCCTGCTCCTCATCTCCGTGCCGACCTTCGTCATCGGCTTCGTCCTGCAGTACATCCTCGGCATCCAGCTCGGGTGGTTCAGAACCACGGTCAGTGCGGGTGCGCCCTGGAACGAGCTTCTCCTGCCGGCGATCGTGCTCGCGACGGTGTCGTTCGCGTACATCGTCCGCCTCACCCGTTCCTCCGTCGCGGAGAACCTCTCAGCCGACTTCGTACGTACGGCGACGGCCAAGGGCCTCAGCCGCCGTCGGGTCGTCACGGTGCACGTCCTGCGCAACTCCCTCGTCCCGGTGGTGACCTATCTGGGCGTGGATCTCGGATCGCTGATGGTCGGCGCGATCGTGACCGAGAGCATCTTCAATATCAACGGCGTCGGCGGCACGATCTATCGCGCCATCACGATCGGTGAGGGACCCACGGTCGTGTCCTTCGTCGCCATCATGGTCATCATCATCATGCTGGCGAACCTGCTCGTCGATCTCCTGTACGCCTGGCTCGACCCGAGGATCCGCTATGCCAAGTAATCTCCGCCGGAATCAGGAACACTTCGTCGCTCCCGAGGAGGAGACGCCGCTCCAGGCCATCGACGCCGTCTCGACCGATGACAAGCCGCGCACGGTCTGGAGCGACGCGTGGCAGTCGATGCGCCGTCGGCCCATGTTCTGGGTCTCCGCCGTGCTCATCGTGCTGATCCTCGTCGTCGCGATGTTCCCCGGGCTCTTCTCGCCCGTGTCGCCGACCGCGAACTGTCAGCTGGCCGACAGCAACGCCGGACCGCGTGCCGGACACATCTTCGGATTCACGCGCCAGGGCTGCGATGTCTACGCCCGCGTGATCTACGGCACGCAGTCGTCGGTCATGGTCGGCTTCATCGCGACGCTCATGGTGACGATCTTCGGCTCGATCGTCGGCGCCCTCGCCGGCTATTACGGCGGCATCCTCGACGCGATCCTGTCGCGCGTGGCGGACATCTTCTTCGCCATCCCGACCGTGCTCGGCGCCATCGTCTTCATGTCGGTCGTGCCCGACCGGACGCCGCTCGTCGTCGCCCTCGTGATCGCCGTCTTCGCGTGGCCGCAGATCGCTCGCATCATGCGCGGCGCGGTCCTGACGGCGAAGCAGGCCGACTACGTCGTGGCGTCCATCGCGCTCGGCGTCTCGCGCTGGCGCGTGCTGCTGCGCCATGTGCTGCCGAACGCGATCGCGCCCGTCATCGCCGTGGCCACGGTGTCGCTCGGAACGTTCATCGTCGCCGAGGCGACCCTGTCGTTCCTCGGCATCGGTCTGCCCGGCACAGTGATGAGCTGGGGCAACGACATCAATTCCGCGCGCCAGTCGCTCACCACGAGCCCCATGGTGCTGATCTACCCCGCCGCCGCCCTGTCGGTGACGGTCCTGTCCTTCCTCATGCTGGGTGACGTCGTGCGCGATGCCCTCGACCCGAAGGAGCGTGCGCGCCGATGAGCGACACCACGTCCTCGGATGCCACGCCGCTGCTGGACATCCGCAACCTCCACGTCGGGTTCCAGACGAAGGCCGGACTCGTCCCGGCCGTCCGTGGCGTCGACCTGACGATCTATCCGCGCCAGTCGGTCGCGATCGTCGGCGAGTCCGGCTCCGGTAAGTCCACGACGGCGCAGGCGATCATCCGTCTGCTGCCGGGCACCGGGCGCATCACCGACGGCCAGATCATGTTCGAGGGCCGCGACCTCGCGGCACTGTCGAACCGCGAGCTGCAGGCCGTGCGCGGAGCGCAGATCGGCTATGTCCCGCAGGATCCCATGTCGAACCTCAACCCGGTCCTGACCGTCGGGTTCCAGGTGCGCGAGGCCGTCCGCTCGAACCGCAGCGCGACCGGTCGCGCCGCGGTCCGCGATCGTGCCGTCGAGGTCCTCACCGAGGCGGGGCTGCCCGACGCCGCCGACCGGATGCGGCAGTACCCGCACCAGTTCTCCGGCGGTATGCGTCAGCGTGCCCTCATCGGAATCGGTCTGTCCGCGCGCCCGAAGCTCCTGATCGCCGATGAGCCGACGTCGGCCCTGGACGTCACCGTGCAGCGCCAGATCCTCGACCACCTGGGCACGCTCACCACCGACTTCGGCACCTCGGTGCTGTTCATCACCCACGACCTCGGTCTGGCAGCCGAGCGGGCCGAGCACCTGGTCGTGATGTACCGCGGTCGCGTGGTCGAGTCGGGTCCGTCGCAGGAGATCCTCGCCGATCCCAAGCACCCCTATACGAAGCGACTCGTGTCCGCGGCCCCGAGCCTCGCCTCACGTCGCATCCAGGCGGTGCGCCACCACGAGGACGTCGACGTCTTCGGCGCGGGGGAGCAGTTCCTCGCCCGCGCCGAGGAGCGCGAGGCCGAGGCGGAGGCGGTCGCTGCGCGCAGCGATTTCATCGACATCCGCAACGCGCGACGTGTTTACAAGGTGCGCACCGGCGGCCTCTCGTCCAAGCAGATCGTCGCGGTCGACGACGTCAGCATCCAGGTGGCGAAGGGAACGACGACCGCGATCGTCGGAGAGTCGGGGTCGGGTAAGTCCACGCTCGCCAAGCTCTTCCTGCAGCTGGAGCAGCTGACGTCGGGCGAGATCCACTTCGACGGCAAGAAGCTCGGCGGGCTCAGCCGCGCCGAGGAGCTCGCTTTCCGCCGCCGGGTCCAGCCGGTCTTCCAGGACCCCTACGGCACCCTCGACCCGCAGTACAGTGTCGGCGACACGATCGCCGAGCCCATGCGGGTGCACAAGTTCGGCACCCAGAAGGAGCGGTCGGCGCGGGTACGCGAGCTGCTCGACCAGGTGTCGCTCCCGGCAGCGGCGAAGGACCGCTATCCGAGCGAGCTCTCGGGCGGTCAGCGTCAGCGCGTCGCCATCGCGCGCGCCCTCGCGCTCAAGCCCGACGTGCTCGTCCTCGACGAGGCGGTCTCGGCCCTCGATGTGCTGGTGCAGGGGCAGATCCTGAACCTGCTGACGGAGCTGCAGACGGAGCTCGACCTGACCTATCTGTTCATCACCCATGACCTCGCGGTCGTGCGTCTCGTGGCCGATAACGTCTCGGTCATGCGACGGGGTCGCCTGGTCGAATCGGCGACGACCGACGAGGTCTTCGACCGCTCGACCGAGGAATACACGCGCGAACTGCTCGCGGCCATCCCCGGCGCCGGATTCCAGTTCGGCGTCTGAGCCTCCGCAGTATGCGCAAGACCTACCGGCCGGCGTCGGCGACCATCGCGGTCGCCGGCGCCGGCCTGCTCGGCGTCTTCCTCCTCGGCGACGCGTTCGTCCGGGGCGGCGTCGTGCAGGGACTGCTGCTGGCACCCTGGGTCCTCCTGGCGGTGTGGATCATCTACACGCTGCTCTACGCGCCGTTCATCGCGACCGACGAGAGCGCGATCGTCATAGCGAATCCGCTCAGGGTCACGCGTGTGCCCTGGCCGTCGGTCGCCGATATCCGATTGCGCTGGCAGGTCACCGTCGACACCGTCGATGGCCGCTCCATCTCCGCCTTCGGCGGTCCGTCACCCAGCCGGCCGTCCCGTGTCGGCCGTGGTGCCTGGTCCAGCGTCCGCGAAGAAGCGGAGCGGATGCCGACCGCCGTCCGCGAGCTCGAGGAGATCCGCTCGGCCTGGGAGGAGCACGCGCCCGAATCGCCGGACGACGCGATCACCGCCACGTGGAACCGCACGGTCCTGATGCCGCTCGCCGTCATCGTGCTGTGGGCGGCTGTCGCCGTCGCTTTCGGCGGCTGAACCCGATCCCGCGCTGCATCATCTGCCGGTGTGCGGGTTCCGGACTGCCTATGTGCTCAGCCGGCCTGCGGCGCGGTGAGCAAGGCGTACGCCGATCGCGGCATGCGTAGGACACATTTTGCTAACGAACTCGTTTCGCGCAACACGTTGGAAACGAACGCACGCAAGGGTAGTTCTCATCTGAGCTCGGCGACCCGGTCACCGAGCGGGGAACGGAAAGGTCTTCCGTCGCCCGGATCATCAAGAGAACAGGAGTGGGAATGCGTTTCACGCGTATCTCCATGGCGGCCGCGAGCGCCGCAGCCCTGGCGCTCGTCGTCGCCGGCTGCGCGCCGGCGGACGGTGGGGACCAGGAGGCGACCTCGGCGAGTCAGTCGATCGCCGTTTCGGTCGGTCCGAACGACTTCATCAGCTACAACGGCTTCACGCCCGAGACGTACTCGACGTACAACTCGGCGATCGTGGACCGGCTCCTCGCGGGCTTCAGCTACTTCGACGAGGTCGGCGCCATCCAGCCGAACACCGATCTGGGCTCGTACGAGCTGATCTCGGAAGACCCGATGGTCGTCGAGTACACCATCGCCGACGACGCGAAGTGGTCTGACGGCACGCCCATCACGGTCGCCGACGCCGTTCTCGCCTGGGGCGTCCAGAACCCCAACCTCGCCGGTGCCGAGGGCCCCCTGTTCAACTCGGTCTCGCAGGACCTCGGTGACACCGTCCCCGCCGGCCCGCAGGGCGACGCCGACGGCAAGTCGTTCACGGTCGAGTTCGCGGCGCCGGACCCCGACTGGCAGATCCAGACCTGGATGCTCAGCCCGGCGCACGTCGTCGCCGAGCAGGGCGGCCTGTCGACCGAGGAGCTCGTCGAGGCCATCCGTGGCGGCGACGCCGCCGCCCTCGCCGACGCGGCCGAGTTCTGGAACACCGGATGGAACACCGCCCCCGGCACGCTGCCGGACGAGGCGCTCATCCCCAGCTCCGGCCCGTACGTCCTCTCGTCGTGGGAGGCCGGCCAGTCGGTGACCCTGAAGCGCAACGAGAACTACTACGGCGAGCCGGCGGCCAACGACGAGCTCGTCATCCGCTTCGTCGCGCAGGACGCCATGGTCCAGGCGCTGCAGAACGGTGACCTCGACGTCATCGCCCCGCAGCCCTCGGTCGACACCGTCTCGCAGATCGAGGAGCTCGGCGACGCCGCTCAGCTGCTGACCGGCCAGACGCTCACCTGGGAGCACCTCGACTTCAACTTCAAGGGCAACGCGTCGCTCGCGAACAGCCTCGAGCTGCGTCAGGCGTTCGCGATGTGCGTGCCGCGCCAGCAGATCGTCGACAACCTCATCAAGCCGGTCAGCTCGGATGCCGAGGTCATGAACGCTCGCGAGGTCTTCCCGTTCCAGGAGAACTACGACGAGGTCGTCTCGGCCGCGTACGACGGCCGCTACGACGAGCCCAACCTCGAAGAGGCCAAGGCTCTCGTCGACGCTGCGGGCGCTGCCGGCACCGTCGTCCGCATCGGCTACTCGGCGCCGAACCCGCGTCGTGCCGACGAGGTCGCCCTCATCAAGTCGTCGTGCGACCAGGTCGGGTTCGACATCCAGGATGTCGGCAACGCCGACTTCTTCCAGCCCGGTGGCACCCAGGAGCGCGGCGACTACGACGTGGCCCTGTTCGCCTGGGCAGGCTCCGGCCAGATCACGTCGGGCCAGAACATCTACGCCACCGACAAGCCGCAGAACTACGGCGGCTACTCGAGCCCGGTCGTCGACCAGGCCTGGGAGACGCTCGTGACGAGCCTCGACGAGTCGGTCCACCTCGAGCAGACGAAGATCATCGAGAAGCAGCTGTGGGACGACCTGTTCGGCATCCCGCTGTTCGCCCACCCCGGTGTCGACGCTGCTGCCGCCGACATCGAGAACGCTCAGCACTCGGTGGGCCAGAGCGGCATCATGTGGAACGCCGAGAAGTGGTCGCGCGCAGAATAAACGTATTCTGTCTCTGACACGACCAGAGTGTGGGCCGTCGCTGCGGTGACGGCCCACACTCCCGTGAGGGGCACACGTGTGCCCCGCGTACGACCAAGGGACCTCGACTTCCGTGCTGAAATTCATCATCCGCCGTCTGGCGGCAGCGGTGGGCATCATGCTCGCCGCATCCCTCTTGATGTACGTCCTGACGATCAACTCCGGCGACCCGCTCGCCGACCTGCGAGAGAGCAACGCGGACAACCGCGAGCAGTTGATCGCTCGGCGTATCGAATACATGAACCTCGACCAGCCCTGGTTCCAGCGCTACCTCACCTGGCTCCTGGGTGCGAGCAAGTGCTTCATCGGGCAGTGCGACCTCGGACTCACCCGACAGGGCGTCGAGGTCTCCACGCTCGTGGGACAGGCAGCGGCCTCGACGCTGAGGCTCGTCCTGCTCGCCACGATCCTGGCGCTGATCATCGGTGTCGCGATCGGCATCATCACCGCCATCCGGCAGTACTCGGGCCTGGACTACGCCGTCACGTTCCTCACGTTCCTCTTCTTCTCGCTGCCCGTCTTCTGGGCTGCGGTGCTCTTCAAGGAGTACCTCGCGATCGGGTACAACGACTGGATCCGCGATCCGGAGCTGACGCCGACACAGATCATCCTGATCGCCGTCGTCATCGGGTTCGTCGTGCAGGTGCTCGGCGGCGGCTCGCTGAAGCGGCGGGCGATCACCTTCGCCGTCACCGCCGCGGTCCTGGGGGCAGCGCTGCCCCTCATGCTGGCGACCAACGCGTTCCGCGAGCCGCGCCTCACCATCATCGGCGTGGCCGTGCTCACTGTCCTGCTCGCACTCAGCGCGACGGTGGCGTCGGTGGGGCTGCACAACAGGCGGGTGCTCGTCATCGGTCTGGCCAGCGCGGGACTCGTCGTCGTCATGCACCTGGCGCTGACGAACGTGTTCATCTACTACATGAACTGGGGCATCCTCGCCGGCGGTGCGCTGCTGGCGATGATCGTGCCGTTCCTCATCGGGCGGTTCTTCGGCGGGCGTTTCCGGGGGCCGGCTACGGTCGTCGCATTCGTCACGATCTTCGGCGGTGCCCTCCTGACGGTCGTGGACTCGCTCTTCCGCGTGTGGCCGTCGTTCCTGCAGCGCAAGCCGCGCCCCATCTCGACGATCGGCGCGCAGACGCCGAACTTCGATGGGACGTTCTGGCAGACCTTCCTCGACATCGGCACGCAGATGCTGCTGCCGACGCTGCTGCTGACCGTCATCTCGTTGGCGTCGTACAGCCGCTACACGCGGACATCGATGCTCGAGGTGGGCAACCAGGACTTCATCCGCACGGCGCGGGCGAAGGGCGTTCCCGAGCGGCTGGTCATCTTCCGCCACGCGTTCCGCAACGCCCTCATCCCGATCGCGACCATCGCGGCGTTCGACTTCGCCGGACTCATCGGCGGTGCCGTGGTCACGGAGCAGGTCTTCGGATGGAAGGGCATGGGCGACCTGTTCGCGACAGGGCTGCGCGAAGTCGACCCGAATCCCGTGATGGCCTTCTTCCTCGTGACCGGCCTCGCCGCGATCGTCTTCAACATGCTGGCGGACATCTTCTACGCCGTCATCGACCCGAGGATCCGAGTATGACGAACCCGAACGACAACGTGCCGACCACGACGTCGGTCCTCTCGGTCGCGGAGGCCGAGGACGCTGCGCTCGCGAAGAGCACCGCCGCACCCCGCTCACAGGCCCGCATCGTGTGGGGGCGCTTCCTGCGGCACCGCGCGGCGACGATCTCCGCGGTGATCCTGATCTTCCTGACGCTCTTGAGCTTCACCTCGGTGGGCTTCTTCGGCATCCCGGGATGGTGGCCCCACGACTACCGCGCCGCGGGCGACGTCGTCAACGGGGGCGCCCCGACGCTGAGCCTGATTCCCGAGTGGCTCGGCGGCGACGGCATCCGGATCGGCGAGCATCCGTTCGGCCAGGAGAACACCGGCAAGGACTTCTTCGCGCTGACGATGATGGGTACGCAGCGATCGATCCTGCTCGGTCTCGTACTCGGCATCTCGTCCACCGTCATCGGAAGCGTCATCGGCGCGGTCGCGGGCTACTACCGCGGCTGGGTCGACTCGGTCCTGATGCGCATCACCGATCTGTTCATCGTGATCCCGCTGCTCGCCCTCGCGGCCGTCGTGGGTCAGATCGCGGGGAACATCGGCAAGAACCCGATCGTGCTGGCGTTCATGCTCTCGTTGCTGACGTGGACGGGACTCGCCCGCCTCGTGCGCGGCGAGGTGCTGTCGCTGCGCGAGCGCGACTTTGTCCTCGCAGCTCGTGCCTCGGGTGCCGGGGGAGCACGCATCATCTTCCGCCACCTCATGCCGAACGTCGTGGGCGTCATCGCGGTCAACGCGACGTTCGCCATTGCGGGCGCCATCCTGCTCGAGAGCTCGCTGTCGTACCTCGGATTCGGCGTCGTCCCCCCGGAGACCTCGTTGGGCCTCCTGATCAGTCAGTACCAGGGCAGCTTCACCAGCAGACCGTGGCTGTTCTGGTGGCCGGGCATGATGATCCTCGCGATCGCCCTGTCCATCAACTTCCTGGGCGACGGCATCCGCGACGCGTACGACCCGCGCCAGTCGCGCAGCGTGCGTCGCGAGATCAAGAGGAGGAACCGCGCATGAGCGTCACCGCCACGCGTACCGCACTGAAATTCACCGACCTTTCGGTCACGTTCCTCACCGGCTCGGGCGACGTCGACGCTGTCAAGGGCATCTCGCTCGAGGTGCGCCCCGGCGAGGTCGTGGCTGTGGTCGGCGAGTCGGGTTCCGGCAAGTCGGTGACCTCGCTGGCCGCGATGGGTCTTCTGGCCGAGAACGCCATCACCCGGGGATCCATCACGGTCGGCGAGACCGAGGTGATCGGGCTTCCGAATGAGCGGATGCGCAAGCTCCGCGCCAGCGAGATCGCGATGATCTTCCAGGAGCCGATGACGGCGCTGAACCCGGTGCTGACGATCGAGCGTCAGCTCACCGAGATCTTCGAGCTCCACGACGTCGCGTACGGCGAGGACGCGCGTGACCGGTCCATCGGCCTGTTGCGTGACGTGGGCATCCCCGAGCCGGAGCGGCGCATCAAGCAGTACCCGCACCAGTTCTCGGGAGGCCAGCGTCAGCGCATCGTCATCGCGATGGCGATCGCTCTCGATCCGAAGGTCATCATCGCGGACGAGCCGACCACCGCTCTCGACGTCACGGTCCAGGCCGAGATCCTCGATCTGCTGCGGCGTCTGAAGGACCACCGCGATGCGGGCATCCTGCTGATCACGCACAACATGGGCGTCGTCGCGGACATCGCCGACCGCGTCGCGGTGATGTACCGCGGTGACCTGGTCGAGGTCGGCGACGTGGAGGACGTCCTCACCCGGCCCCAGCATCCCTACACGAAGAAGCTCCTCGCCGCCGTTCCCCGCCTCGAGCCCGAGCTCACCACTCGAGCCGCAGGCGGCGCCACGCGCGACGTGGTGCTGGAGGCGAAGGGACTCGTCCTCGAGTACGCCGGGCGCGGCAAGACCTTCCGCGCTGTCGAGGACGTCTCGTTCGACCTCGCCGCCGGCGAAGTCCTCGGTATCGTCGGCGAGTCCGGTTCGGGCAAGTCGACGATCGCGCGCGCCGTGCTCGGGCTGATGCCGGTCGCGGACGGGACGCTGAGTCTCGGCGGACGGGACCTCGCGAAGCTGCGCGGGCGCAAGGCGAAGAACGTGCGGCGCGACATCGGCGTCGTCTTCCAGGACCCTGCGGCATCCCTCGACCCGCGGTTCCCGATCGGCGACTGCATCATCGAGCCGATGGCCATTCACCGTGTCGGCACCAAGGCGGAGCGGCTCGATCGGGCCCGCGAGCTGCTCGACGCCGTGCGGCTGCCGCGCGACGTGCTCGAGCGGTACCCGCACGAGCTGTCGGGTGGTCAGCGTCAGCGCGTCTCGATCGCGCGGGCGCTCACGCTGCGGCCGAAGCTCTTCGTCGCCGACGAGCCGACGTCGGCGCTCGACGTGTCGGTCCAGGCCGCCGTGCTCGACATGCTGAAGGAGCTGCAGGAGACGTACTCGTTCGCCTGCATCCTCGTCAGTCATGACCTCGCCGTCGTCGACCAGCTGTCGGACCAGATCCTCGTGCTCAAGTCGGGGCGAACGGTCGAGCAGGGGTCGACGTCGCGCGTCCTGCTGCAGCCCCGCGAGGCCTACACCCGGGAACTGCTGGCCGCGTCCCCGGTCCCGGATCCGATCGAGCAGCGCCGCCGCCGCGAGGAACGCCGGGCCGCGCTCGACGCATCCTGAGGCTCGGATTCCGACCTCCTCGCAGGCGCCCCGCGAACTCGCAGGGCGCCTGCGTTAAACTGTCCCGTCGGCATCCCGACGTTTTCCCTTCATCCTGAGGACCCCCTTCATGGCGCATGCCCTTCGTCCTGACCTCCGCAACGTCGCGATCGTCGCGCACGTCGACCACGGCAAGACGACGCTCGTCGATGCCATGCTCCGCCAGACCGGCTCGTTCGGCGACCACGCGCACGTTGAGGAACGTGCCATGGACTCGAACGATCTCGAGCGCGAGAAGGGCATCACGATCCTCGCCAAGAACACGGCGATCACCTACAACGGCGTCCACACCGACGTGCCGGTGACGATCAACGTCATCGACACCCCGGGTCACGCCGACTTCGGCGGAGAGGTCGAGCGCGGCCTGTCTATGGTCGACGGCGTTGTGCTGCTCGTCGACGCATCGGAGGGCCCGCTGCCGCAGACCCGCTTCGTGCTGCGCAAGGCGCTCGAGGCGAAGCTCCCCGTCATCCTGCTCGTCAACAAGACCGACCGCCCCGACGCGCGCATCGCGGAGGTCGAGGAGGAGGCTCACGACCTGCTGCTGGGGCTCGCCGGCGACCTCGTCGACGATGTGCCCGACCTCGACGTCGACGCGCTGCTCGACGTGCCCGTCGTGTACGCCTCGGGCCGCGCGGGCGCGGCGTCGCGCAACCGTCCCGACAACGGCGAGCTCCCCGACAACGAGGACCTCGAGCCGCTCTTCGAGGCGATCCTCGAGCACGTTCCGGCGCCGTCCTATGACGACGAGGCGCCGCTGCAGGCCTGGGTGACCAACCTCGACTCGAGTCCCTTCCTCGGCCGCCTCGCGCTGCTGCGCGTCTTCAACGGCACGCTGAAGAAGGGCCAGACGGTCGCGTGGGTGCGCCACGACGGTTCCCACTCGAACGCGCGTATCACCGAGCTCCTCAAGACGAAGGCGCTGGATCGTTTCCCGGCCGAGTCGGCGGGCCCCGGCGACATCGTCGCGATCGCGGGTATCGAAGACATCACGATCGGTGAGACGATCGCCGACCCCGAGGATGTCCGTCCTCTCCCGGCGATCACCGTCGACGACCCCGCGATCTCGATGACGATCGGCACCAACACGTCGCCGCTGATGGGCAAGGTGAAGGGCCACAAGCTCACCGCGCGCATGGTCAAGGACCGTCTCGACCGCGAGCTCATCGGCAACGTCTCGCTCAAGGTCGTCGACATCGGGCGCCCCGACGCTTGGGAGGTGCAGGGCCGCGGCGAGCTCGCCCTCGCGATCCTCGTCGAGAACATGCGGCGCGAGGGCTTCGAGCTCACCGTCGGCAAGCCTCAGGTCGTGACGCGTCGCGACGAGAACGGCAAGCTGACCGAGCCGTTCGAGCACCTGACGATCGACGCCCCCGAGGAGCACCTCGGCGCGATCACGCAGCTGATGGCGGCTCGCAAGGGTCGCATGGACACCATGACCAACCACGGCACCGGCTGGGTGCGCATGGAGTTCGTCGTCCCGTCGCGCGGGCTCATCGGCTTCCGCAGCGAGTTCCTGACGATCACGCGCGGTACCGGTATCGCCAACGCGATCTCGCACGGCTACGACGAGTGGGCGGGAGCGATCTCGACGCGTCAGAACGGCTCGATCGTCGCCGACCGCTCCGGCGTCGTCACCCCCTTCGCGATGATCGCCCTGCAGGAGCGCATGAGCTTCTTCGTCCAGCCCACCGAAGAGGTCTACGAGGGCATGGTCATCGGTGAGAACTCGCGCGCCGACGACATGGACGTCAACATCACGAAGGAGAAGAAGCTGACGAACATGCGTTCGTCGACCTCGGACTCCTTCGAGTCGATGACGCCCCCGCGTGTGCTGACGCTGGAGGAGTCGCTCGAGTTCGCGCGCGACGACGAGTGCGTGGAGGTCACCCCCGAGAAGGTGCGCATCCGCAAGGTCGTGCTCGATGCGACCGAGCGCGGCCGTGCCGCCTCGCGCGCGAAGCGTCAGGACGCCAACGCCTGACCTCCCTCGCGGAACCCGCCCACGACCCCGGAGCGCCGATCTCGGCATCCGGGGTCGTGGCGTTCGTGTCGGTCTCCGCCTCGGCGCATCGATAGCATCGGGGGTGATGGAGCAGGATGCCGCGACGCGGCGCGCGTGGCGCGATGGAATCGGCGTATCGGTCGCGACGAGCGCCTACGGCGTGTCGTTCGGTGCGCTCGGAGTCGCCGCGGGCCTCGACGTCTGGCAGACCTGCGTCCTCAGCCTTCTGATGTTCACGGGGGGATCGCAGTTCGCGTTCGTCGGGGTCATCGCGACGGGCGGCTGGGGCGCGTTGCCCGCGGCCATAGCGTCCGCGGCGCTGCTCGGCGTGCGGAACGTCGCGTACGGGCTGCGGATGGCCCCGGTCGTCGGCGGGAGCATCGCGCGGCGTCTGACCGCGTTCCCGTTCACGATCGACGAATCGACGGCCGTCGCCCTCGCGCAGTCGAGCGCTCGGGCACGCCGCATCGGCTTCTGGGTGACCGGAATCGGCATCTACGTCGGGTGGAACCTCTTCACCCTCCTCGGTGCGCTGCTCGGCGACGTCCTCGGCGATCCTCGCGCCTACGGGCTCGACGCGGCCGCAGCGGCGGCGTTCCTCGCGCTGCTGTGGCCGAGGCTGCGCCGGGTCGAGGCGGTGGCCGTGGGGGTCGCCGCAGGCGTGGTGGCCGGCGTGGCGACGCCGCTCACGATGCCCGGGATCCCGGTGCTCATCGCCGGCGCCGTGGCGATCGTGGTCGCCGCGGCACTGCCCGGTCGACGGCCGCCGCGGGTCGACGACGAGGCCATGACGGCGGGGGAGAAGCCATGACCCCGTGGACCGGCATCCTCGTCGCGTCGATCATCTGCGTGGCGCTCAAGGCGCTTGGCTACCTCCTGCCCCCGCGCTGGTTCGACGGGGAGCGCGCACAGCGCATCATCGACCAGTTGACGATCGCCCTGCTGTCCGCCCTCGTCGTCGTCCAGACCCTCGGGGCGGGAGCTGCGATCGTCGTGGACGCGCGCGTACCCGCCGTCGCGGCGGCCGCCGTCCTGCTCGCGCTGCGCGCGCCGTTCCTCGTCGTGGTCGCGGTGGCCGCCCTGGTGGCGGCGGCGCTTCGGGCCTGGGGCTGGGCAACCTAGACTGGCCCGGTGAATCAGACCTGGTCCCGCGCGGCGGGGTGGCTTGTCGCGGCGATCGCGGGCGGCGTCTACGGTGTCGCCGGGACCATCACCCAGGCGTACGTGTGGGGCGCGCTTCCCGTCGGGCTGATCGTCGCGATATCCGGCATCACGGCCCTCGTCGCGGGGCTGCGGCTGCTCACGAGCGACCGTTGGACGGCGCTTGCCTGCGGGCTCGGAGCCCTCGTGGCGACGGTCGTCTTCTCGGGACGAGGACCCGGCGGCTCGGTCGTGGTACCGGCTCCGCCGGACGGCCAGCTGAGCACGGGCCTGATCTGGACGTTCGCTGTGCCGATCATGGTGGCCATCGTCGTGGGCTGGCCCTCATTCGCGGGCGTGCGCGCGGCGGCCGCCCCCGATCGCACGAACTAGACTCGTCGTGTGACTTATGTGATCGCCCTCCCGTGCGTGGACGTGAAGGACCGCGCCTGCATCGACGAATGCCCCGTGGACTGCATCTACGAGGGCGAGCGCTCGCTCTACATCCACCCGGATGAATGCGTCGACTGCGGCGCATGCGAGCCGGTGTGCCCGGTCGAGGCGATCTACTACGAAGACGACCTGCCGGACGAGTGGCAGGACTACTACACCGCGAACGTCGAGTTCTTCGACGACCTCGGCTCGCCGGGTGGTGCCGCGAAGGTCGGCGTCATCGCGAAAGATCACCCCCTCGTGGCCGCGCTGCCGCCGCAGGGGGAGGGGCATTGAGCGTCAACGACCTCGCCGATTACCCCTGGGACGCCGTCGCGCCCTACGCCGAGAAGGCTCGCCGCCACCCGGACGGCATCGTCGACCTGTCCATCGGGTCGCCGGTCGACCCGACACCTGAGATCGTCGCCCGCGCACTGCGCGAAGCGACCGACGCGCACGCTTACCCGCAGACCGTCGGCACCCCCGCGCTCCGGGAGGCGATCGTGCGGTGGTACGAGCGCCGCCGGGGTGTGACGGGTCTGGCGCCCGAGAACGTGCTGCCGACGATCGGGTCGAAGGAGCTCGTCGCTCTCCTGCCGCTGCTCCTCGGCCTCGGTGCGGGGGATGTCGTCGTGCATCCGCGTGCCGCCTACCCGACCTACGAGGTCGGAGCGCGTCTCGTCGGAGCGACGCCGGTGGCGGCGGACGACCCCGCCGACTTCCCGGTGGGCACGCGGCTGGTGTGGGTCAACTCACCGGGCAACCCCGACGGTCGCGTTCTCGACGTCGCGGCGCTCCGGCAGATGGTGGCCCGCGCCCACGAACTCGGTGCCGTCGTCGTCTCGGACGAGTGCTACGCCGAGCTCGGGTGGGACGGATCCTGGGCGCACGAGGCCGTCCCCAGCATCCTCGACCCGCGCGTCACCGGCGGCGACGTCACGGGCCTGCTCTCGGTCTACTCGCTCAGCAAGCAGTCGAACCTGGCGGGCTACCGCGCCGCGTTCCTCGCCGGAGACGCGACGATCGTCGCGAGGCTGCTGACGGCGCGCAAGCACCTGGGCCTCATGCTGCCGCTGCCCGTGCAGCACGCCATGGCCGCCGCGCTCGGCGACGACGACCACGTCGCGCGACAGAAGGACCTGTACCGTCGCCGTCGCGATGTCCTGCGGCCCGCGCTCGAGCGGGCGGGCTTCCGCATCGATCACAGCGAGGCCGGCCTCTATCTGTGGGCGACGGCCGGTGAGGATTCCTGGCAGACGCTCGACCGGCTGGCCGAGCTCGGCATCCTGGCCGGTCCGGGCCACTTCTACGGAGCACATTTCCCGCAGCATGTGCGTTTTTCCCTCACGGCGTCGCAGGAGCGGATCGAAGCCGCTGCAGCGCGCCTCGCGGGTTCGTAGGTTTCCCCCTACCGATCCGCTGATCCTTTGGCGCCGTACGGAGTAGGCCCGTGCGCCCGATAGGCTGTAATGACCGCACCGGACGATCGCAAGGAGGCTTCGTGAACGACACGGGCACCCCGCAGAAGGCCACCGTCACCATCGGTGACCGCACCGCCGAATTGCCGGTGCTGCAAGGAACCGACGGAGTTCCGAGCGTCGACTTCTCGACGTTCACGAAGCAGACGGGGCACACGAGCCTCGATTACGGCTTCGTCAACACCGCGGCCACACGGTCCGCCATCACCTATATCGACGGCGACCAGGGCATCCTGCGCTACCGCGGATACCCGATCGAGCAGATCGCCAAGCACTCGACCTACCTCGAAGTGGCGTGGCTCCTGCTCTATGGCGACCTGCCGACGGCAGACGAGCTGGCCGACTTCGACGACCGCATCCGTCGTCACACGCTGCTGCACGAAGACCTGAAGCGGTTCTTCTCGTCGTTGCCCCACACCGCGCACCCGATGTCGGTGCTCTCAGCGGCAACGGCAGCCCTGTCGACGTACTACGAGGACCAGTCCGATCCGAACAACCCCGAGCACGTCGAGCTCAACACGATCCGGCTGCTGGCGAAGCTGCCGGTGATCGCCGCGTACGCGCACAAGAAGAGCGTCGGACAGGCCTTCCTGTATCCCGACAACTCGCTGAGTTTCGTCGACAACTTCCTGCGCCTGAACTTCGGCGTCCTGGCCGAGAACTACGAGGTTAACCCGGTCGT
The DNA here is from genome assembly GCF_002920555.1 of Microbacterium sp. Ru50. Classification (NCBI taxonomy): domain Bacteria; kingdom Bacillati; phylum Actinomycetota; class Actinomycetes; order Micrococcales; family Microbacteriaceae; genus Microbacterium; species Microbacterium sp. Ru50. The sequence continues at coordinate 188,799 of NZ_PQSV01000001.1, forward strand.
CTCGCGCGCGCTCGAGCGTCTGCTGATCCTGCACGAGGACCACGAGCAGAACGCATCCACCTCGACGGTCCGCCTGGTGGGATCCACTGGTGCGAACCAGTTCTCCTCGATCTCGGCCGGCATCAACGCCCTCTACGGTCCGCTCCACGGCGGGGCGAACGAGGCGGTCCTCGACATGCTGGCGCGCATCCGCGACTCCGGCGAGAGCGTCGAGCGTTTCGTGGCCCGCGTCAAGAACAAGGAGGACGGTGTGAAGCTCATGGGCTTCGGGCACCGCGTCTACAAGAACTACGACCCGCGCGCGAAGCTCGTCAAGGAGTCGGCGGACGAGGTCCTCAACGAACTCGGCGTCGTCGATCCGCTCCTCGACCTCGCGAAGGAGCTCGAGGAGATCGCCCTGAGCGACGACTACTTCCGCGAGCGTCGCCTGTACCCCAACGTCGACTTCTACACCGGCGTCATCTACAAGGCGATGGGCTTCCCGACCCGGATGTTCACGCCGCTGTTCGCTATCGGCCGGCTGCCCGGCTGGCTCGCGCACTGGCGCGAGATGCAGAACGACCCGCAGACGAAGATCGGCCGTCCGCAGCAGCTGTACGTCGGCTCGGCGGAGCGGGACTACCCGACCTCCTGAGGCAGCGCTCGACGCATACGAAAGGCCGGCACGTCACAGCGACGCGCCGGCCTCTCGTTTGCGGTCGCGGTCCGGCCGCGGCGGTCTACGGTGCCGCCGAACCCGGCACTCCGCGTGTCACTTCTCGGTCAGCGTCGCGGCGTAGTCGGGCACGTATCCGTCGAGCTGCTGCGGCGGCCGGTCGTATCCTCCGGACGGTGGTCGCGGCGGGATCTCGATCTCGGGTCGCTCGACGACCTCGTACGGGATCTGTCCGAGCAGGTGGTGGATCATGTTGATCCGGCCCCGGCGCTTGTCCTCGTTGTCGACCTCGTGCCAGCGCGCCTCCGGAATGTCGGTGTGGACGAACATCGTGTCCTTCGCGCGCGAGTAGTCCTCCCACTTCGTGATCGACAGCACGTCGTTGGGGGAGAGCTTCCACCGCCGCATCGGGTCTTCGTTGCGCGAGCGGAACCGCTTCTCCTGCTCGACGTCCGAGACGCTGAACCAGTACTTCAGCAGCAGGATGCCGTCCTCGACGAGCATGCGCTCGAAGATCGGCGCCTGGTGGAGGAACCGGTGGTACTCCTCGTTCGTGCAGTAGCCCATGACACGCTCGACCCCGGCGCGGTTGTACCAGGACCGGTCCATGAGGACGATCTCACCGGCGGCCGGGAGGTGCGCCACGTACCGCTGGAAGTACCACTGCGAGCGCTCACGCTCGGTCGGCGCGGGGAGGGCGACGATGCGCGCGACGCGCGGGTTGAGATATTCGGTGACCCGTTTGATCGTCGATCCCTTGCCCGCGGCGTCCCTCCCCTCGAAGATCACGACGATGCGCGCCCCGGTGGCCTGGACCCAGGCCTGCATGTCGACGAGCTGCGCCTGGAGCCTCCGCAGCTCGGCTTCGTACACCTTCTTCGGCAAACGGTCATCGGCCATCGCGCCACCTCCTGACGCGAGCATACGCCCCCCTCGCGCGCGTCTTCGGGCCGGTCTAGGGTGGGCCGCGACGGACGAGCAGGGGAGCGACGCATGTGGGTGCAGACGACGGATCCGCTCGGATCGCTCGTGCTGTCGGCGCTGGTCGCCGCTATCCCCATCGTCGTCTTCCTCGTCGCGCTGGTCGGGTTCCGCCTCAGCGGTCTGCTCGCCGGTCTCATCGCTCTCATCGCGCAGCTGCTCGTCGCCGCACTGGGATTCGGGATGCCGCTCACCGCGGTCGGGGGTGCCGGACTGCTCGGTCTGCTCAACGCCGTCTGGCCGATCGCCTACATCATCGTGATGGCGGTCTGGCTCTACAAGCTCGCGGTCGCGAGCGGGCGGTTCGACGTGATCCGTTCTTCGATCGGCGGTATCTCGACGGACCAGCGGATCCAGGTGCTTCTCATCAGCTTCGCCTTCGGCGCCTTCCTCGAGGGGGCGGCCGGTTTCGGTGTGCCGATCGCCATCTGCGCGGCCCTCCTGGTCCAGCTCGGGTTCCGGCCCCTGCGGGCGGCCATGATCTCCCTCGTCGCCAACGCGGCCGCCGGGGCTTACGGCGCCATCGGAATCCCCGTCATCGTGGGCGCCCAGGTCAGCGGACTCGAGGTGCAGGAGCTCTCCCGTGCGATGGTGCTCGTACTGCAGCCGCTGACGGTGCTCATCCCGTTCCTTCTCGTGATCATCCTCGACGGGGTGCGCGGGCTGCGCGAGACCTGGCCTGCCACGCTGCTCGTCACCATCGTCTTCAGCGGTGTGCAGGCGGGCGTGCTGTGGTTCCTCGGACCCGAGCTCGCCGACCTCGGCGCGGGACTCGCCGCGATGGTCGCGCTCTTCCTTCTGGGGCGGGTGTGGCAGCCCCGCCGGGTTCACCGCGAGGTCGGCGCGCCCGAGCCCGAGCAGCACCACGCGACTCTGCGGGAGGTGATCGCGGCATGGAGCCCGTTCTACATCCTGACGGCGGTCATCCTCGTCTGGAGCCTCCCGGTGTTCAAGAACCTGTTCGCAGCGGGCGGGCCGCTGTCCGCCCTGGTGTTCGCGGTTCCGATGCCTGGGCTCACCGGCAGCGTGCAGACTCCCGGCGGTGATGTCGTCACGGCCACATGGAGCTTCACGCCCGTCAATGCGACGGGGACGGCGATCCTGCTGGCGGTGCTCGTGTCGTTCTGGACGACGCCGCGCCTGCGCGCGGGTGACCTGGTCTGGACGCTGGCGGAGACGGTGCGCGGTCTCTGGCGGGCACTGCTGCTGATCGCGATCATCCTCGTCCTCGCCAACATCGCCAACTATTCGGGAGGCTCGGCTTCGATGGGGACGGCACTCGCGGCGGTGGGGCCGCTCTTCCCGCTCCTCGCTCCCATCATCGGCTGGATCGGGGTCTTCCTCACGGGGTCGGTCGTCAACAACAACACGCTGTTCGCGCCGCTTCAGGTCGCCACGGCGGAGCAGATCGCGGTCGATCCCGCGCTGCTGGTGGCCGCGAACACCGCCGGCGGCACCGCGGCGAAGGTCATCTCACCGCAGTCGATCGCGATCGCCGCGGGTGCCGTGGGGCTCGCCGGACGCGAATCGGAGATCCTGCGGGCGTCGATCTGGTACAGCCTCGGGATCCTCGCCGCCGTCTGCCTCTGGGGCGGGCTGCTCTCGGTCCTGCTGCTCTGAGCCGACCCGCAGGCCTCGCGATGCGGTCAGGCGTGCAGGGCCTCATTGAGGGTGACACCAACTCCTGCTCGGCGGACGGCCTCGACGGCACCCGTCAGCGAGTTGCGGCGGAAGAGGATGCCGTCGCGGCCGGAGAGCTCCGCGCCCTTGACGGTCGGGCGCGCGCCCGAGGCCGTGGCGGGCTCGTCCGCCAGCACGATCTTCGAGCCCGCGGTGACGTACAGGCCGGCCTCGACGACGCAGTCGTCGCCGAGCGAGATGCCGATTCCGGCGTTGGCGCCGAGCAGCGTGCGGCGACCGATCGACACCCGGTGGCTGCCGCCGCCGGACAGCGTGCCCATGATGGATGCGCCGCCCCCGATGTCGCTGCCGTCGCCCACGACGACGCCCTGCGAGATGCGGCCCTCGACCATCGAGGCGCCCAGCGTACCCGCGTTGAAGTTGACGAAGCCCTCGTGCATCACGGTCGTCCCCGGCGCGAGGTGCGCTCCGAGTCGTACGCGGGAGGCGTCGGCGATGCGCACGCCCGGAGGTGTCACATAATCCAGCAGGCGCGGGAACTTGTCGAGACCGTGCACCTGGATGCCGTCACGCTGGAGCAGCGGGCGGCGGCGGGTGGCTTCGTCCGGGTGCATCGGGCCAGCGGTCGTCCACGCCACGATCGGCAGGTGCCCGAAGATCCCGTCGAGGTTGACGGTGTTCGGGGCCGCGAGACGGTGGGAGATGACGTGCAGGCGCAGGTACGCGTCGGGCGTCGAGGCGGGCGCGGCGTCGAGATCGATCGAGACCGTCACGGCCTCGAGCGTGACGCCGCGACGCTCGTCGTCCGCGGCCATCGGGGCCCAGGTGACCATGGCCGCTGCCGATTCCGTGGCGGCGGGCGTTCCGAGCGCGGGCTCTGGGAACCAGGTGTCGAGTGTCGTGCCATCGCTGCTCGAGGTCGCGAGTCCCACGCCCCATGCCCACCGTTCGCTCATGCCTCCAGGTTATCGGTGTGGTCGTCGCGGTTAGAATCGGCGGCATGCCTGAGCTCGATCTGACCGTCTCCAGCGCCGATCTGACCCGGGCCGTGTGCGACATCCCGAGCGTGTCGGACGATGAGACCACCCTCGCCGACGCGATCTTCGCCGCCGTATCGCCGTTGGCGCACCTCGAGGTCGTGCGCGACGGTGACACGATCGTCGCGCGCACGCAGCTCGGCCGTGCGCAGCGCGTCGTCATCGCCGGCCACATCGACACGGTGCCCGTCAACGCGAATCTTCCCGTGCGCGAGGTCGTCGAGGACGGGGAGGCGTACCTGTGGGGGAGAGGCACCGTCGACATGAAGGCGGGCGTCGCCGTGCAGCTGAAGCTCGCCGCGGAACTCACCGATCCGTGGGTGGACATCACATGGATGTGGTACGACCACGAGGAGGTCGCTGCGGAGCTCAACGGCCTCACGCGGCTGGCGGCGAATCGACCCGACCTGTTCGCGGGCGACTTCGCGATCCTCGGCGAGCCGTCCAACGGCCAGGTCGAGGGCGGATGCAACGGCAACCTCCGCGCGATCGTGCGAACGCACGGGGTGCGTTCGCACAGCGCGCGCGCGTGGATCGGCGACAACGCGATCCACCATGCGGCCCCGATCCTGCAGCGTCTCGCCGACCATACGCCCGCGGATGTCGAGGTCGAGGGCCTCGTCTATCGCGAGGGCCTGAACGCGGTGAGGATCTCCGGCGGCATCGCGGGCAACGTCATACCCGACCTGTGCGAGGTCGAGGTCAACTACCGATTCGCGCCGAGCCGGACCCCCGACGAGGCGGTCGAGATCGTCCGCGACTTCTTCAGCGGTTTCGAGGTGGAGGTCGTCGACCTGGCCGGCGGGGCGCGCCCGGGGCTCGACGCGCCGCTCGCACAGGAGTTCGTCGCCGCGGTGGGTGCCGAGCCGCGGCCCAAGTACGGCTGGACCGATGTCGCGCGGTTCTCAGCGCTCGGTGTGCCGGCCGTCAACTACGGCCCAGGCGACCCCTCGCTCGCGCACCACGACCAGGAGCGGGTGCCCATCGCGCAGATCGATGCCGTCGAGCGCGGCCTGCGCGCCTGGCTGTCGGTCAGGTGACCCCGAGGGCATGAGGTCGCTGCGCCGGGGCGCGATCGCGCTGCAGCCTGCCGCCGCGATCGCACTCGTCTATCTCGCCTCGCGTGCGGTGACGACGGCCTTCCTGCTCGGCGCGGCTGCGCTGAGCGGGCCGGAGTCTCGCTTCGGCGCCGACGCGTCGCTCGGCACCCTGACGATGGGGTGGGATGCTCAGTGGTACTGGCTCATCGCGTTCAGCGGGTATCCCACTGAACTGCCGCTCGACGCCGCAGGCGACGTCGCCCAGAACCCCTGGGCGTTCATGCCCGTGTACCCCGTCATCACCGGGGTCGTGGGCTGGGTGGTGGGCGGGTTCCCGGTCGCCGCGCCGCTTGTGTCGGCAGCAGCGGGCTACCTGGCGTGTCTCGTCCTGTTCGCTCTGCTGAGGCGACGCATCGGCCGAGCCGCCGCGATGTGGGCGGTGGTCTTCTTCAGCTTCGCCGGCCCTATGGCCGCGCTGTTCCAGCTCGGCTACGCCGAGTCGCTCTTCCAGCTCTGGCTGCTCCTCGCTCTGCTCGCGGTCGAGCGCCGTCGCTGGTGGTGGCTGTATCTGTGGATCCCGCTCATGGCTTTCACCCGCCCGGGAGTCCTCGCCTTCGCGCTGATGTTGGCCGTCTACGGGATCTGGCGCTGGACGCGGCGCGCGCACGACGACCTGCCGCCGCGCGAGATCGGCCACATCGTGGCCGGGGGGCTGCTCGCCGCCGGATGCGGGCTCGTATGGCCCGTCATCACGGGCGTGGTCACGGGCGAGCCGGACGCGTACCTGCAGACCGAGCTCGCGTGGCGACGCTCCTGGATCGGCGACCACGGCGGCTTCGTGCCCTTCGACGGCACGGTGCAGGCGGCGGTGCTGTGGTCGCGTATCTGGGGCGTGCCGGCGTGGGTGTGCCTCGTCGGACTCGCGACGATCGTCGCCGTCGCCGCGCTGCTTCTCATCGCCGACCGACGGGTGCGGCGGCTGGGTGTGCCGATCCGGCTCTGGGCGGGTGCGTACCTGCTGTATCTGCTCGCGGTGTTCTTCCCGCAGTCGAGCACCTTCCGGCTCCTCGTTCCGCTGTCCCCGCTCTGGGGCGCGGTCGCGCTGCCTCGCGCACGGTGGTGGCGCATCGGTGTGCTGCTGATCGGAACAGCCGCGCAATGGTGGTGGATCTACACGATGTATGCCCTCGGAAGCACCTTCGCTCAGATTCCCTGAGGCCGTGTCCGCGTCGTGGCCGCGCTGCACGATAAACTCTTCAGGTAGTCCTCATGACGAAAGGGAGCCGCGATGGCAGCCATGAAGCCGCGAACCGGAGACGGACCGATGGAGGCCGTGAAGGAGGGGCGCCTGATCATCGTGCGTGTCCCCCTCGAAGGCGGAGGGCGTCTGGTCGTCTCGGTCAATGATGAAGAGGCCAAGGAACTCCACAGCGTGCTGAGCGGAGTCGTCGGCGCCGCCTGACGACGATGCCACGCGAAACGGCCGGTCCCGATGGGGCCGGCCGTTTCGTACGTATGAGTGAAATCGAGGGGTCAGGCGGAGGCCGCCGTCGTGAGCTGCAGCAGGCCCTCACCGACGATCGAGAGCGCGCCCAGGACAGCCGGAGACGACTGCGTCTCGTGGATGAGGGATCGGTACGCGCGCGTGACGTCGTCGCGCCGGACCGGGTCGGCGACGGCGCCGCCGGCGAGTACACGCGGAACGAGAACCATCCCGCCCGGCCGGACGAGCCGGAGCCCGTGCTCGACGTATTCGATGACACCCTCGGCATCCGCATCCACGAGCACGATGTCGTACGACGCCTCGTTCATCCGCGGCAGCACATCCGCCGCCCGGCCGGTGATGAAGCGCGCGCGAGCCGGCGGGATCCTCGCCTCGGTGAAGGACTGCCGAGCGACGGCGAGGTGCTCCGGCTCGATGTCGATCGTGGTGAGCGTGGCGCGGGGCGACCCGTGGAGCAGCCACAGCGCCGAGACCCCGCCGCCGGTGCCGATCTCCACGATGTTGAGCGCCCCGGTGGCGGCGGCGAGCACGGCGCACTGCGCGCCCACCGGAGGGCTGATCGGGGCCGCGCCGATCTCGAGGGCGTGTGCACGCGCGCGAGCGATGTGCTCGGGCTCCACCGTCGCCTCCATCGCGAACCTGCGGATCGCTTCCTGATCACCCATGCATTCCTCCTGGTTCCAGCGTAGGCGTGCGGATGGCTCCCACCGCTGAGGCGCACGGGTAATCTGGGGGCATGTCGTTCGGCCTCGATTGGGACAAGCTCCTCATCATCGGTCTTGCGGCGGTTCTCCTCCTCGGCCCCGAACGCCTGCCGCGGCTGGCCGAGACGCTCGCCCGTTTCACGGTGCGGGCTCGGGACTGGGTCAACGGCGCGAAGGACCGCGTCAAGGACGAGATGGGTGAGGACTTCTCCGACGTCGAGTGGCGCAAGCTCGATCCGCGTCAGTACGACCCGCGTCGCATCATCCGCGATGCGCTTCTCGAGGACGCTCCCGTTCCCACGGTGCGCGCCGCCGCAGCGGGCGCTGCCATCAGCACCGCGACCGCGGTCGGGATGGATGCCGCGGGCGAGGCGGCGATGCGCTTCGAGCGCGGCGCGGCCGTCCCCTTCGACGACGAGGCGACGTGATCGGCCCGATCAGCCCACGCGCAGGGGCAGCGGGCGACCACTGAGATCGCGGCCGCCGCGTCCGATGCTGTCGGCGATCCCGATGATGGCCGCGGCGGCCGGATCGTCGGGGTGCGCGACGACGACGGGCACCCCGTCGTCTGCGTCGCCGCGCAGGTGGGGGCTGAGCGGCACCGAGCCGAGCAACGGCACCTGTTGCTCCGCCGACAGGGCTTCGGCGACGCGCATCCCGCCGCCGCTTCCGAAGAGATCGAGTGCTGTGCCGTCGGGAAGGGTCATGGCCGACATGTTCTCGATGACCCCGATGACCCGCTGACCGGTCTGGCGTGCGACCAGGCCGCTCCGGACAGCGACGTCGGCCGCAGCCGCCTGCGGAGTGGTCACGACCACGACGTCGGCGTGGGGGAGCAACTGTCCGACGCTGATGGCGACGTCGCCGGTACCGGGAGGCATGTCGATGAGGAGCACGTCGATGTCGCCGAAGAACACATCGGTGAGAAACTGCGAGACCGTGCGGTGCAGCATCGGCCCGCGCCAGGCGACCGCGCCCGGGGCCTTCTGGTCGCGCGGAAGGAACATGCCGATCGAGATCGTCCGCACGTCGTGGGCGATGGGCGGGATCATGAGCCCGTCGATACGCGTCGGCTGGGGCGGCAGCCCGTCCGTGTCGACGAGACCCAGCAGGGCGGGAATGGAGAAGCCGTGCACGTCTGCGTCGATCAGTCCGACGGCGAGGCCCCGCTGAGCGAGGGCGACGGCGAGGTTGGCCGTGAGGGTCGACTTGCCGACGCCGCCCTTGCCGCTCGTGACGGCGATCACGCGCGTGAGGGAGTCGGGTCCGAACGGGTTCTCCCGCGCCGCTCTCCCGCCGCGCAGTCGCTCTGTGAGCGCCGCCCGCTCGGCCGGGGTCATCACGCCGACCTCGACCGTCACCTCTTCGATGCCCGGGGCCGAGAGCGCCGCCTCCCGCACATCTCGCTCGATCCGGTCCGCTGCCGGGCAGCCGACGATCGTCAGGGCGATGCCGACGCGGGCGTGGCCGCCCTCCACCGCGATGGCGCGCACCATGTCGAGCTCGCCGAGCGGTTTGCGAAGCTCGGGGTCCCGCACCGCGGCCACGGCCGCGCGGACGCCGTCGGTGCTCATCGCGAGTCCGGTCGCTCGTCCGACTCGAGGCGGTCGAGTGCGGTCCGGAGCTCGGCGCGCAGGGTCTCCTTCGTGACGAGCCCGTCGGTCAGGTCCGAGATCGCCATGCGGAGGGCCACGACCTCGCGCGCGAGGTATTCGGTATCAGCGAGGTTCCGCTCGGCGCGCTGGCGGTCCTGCTCGATCTGCACGCGGTCGCGGTCGTCTTGACGGTTCTGGGCGAGCAGGATCAGGGGCGCCGCGTACGACGCCTGCAGTGAGAGCATCAACGTCAGGGCGGTGAAGCCGTTGGCAGCGGAGTCGAAGCGCAGTTCGACCGGCATCAACGTGTTCCACGCGAGCCACGCGGCGCAGAACAGCGACAGCGCGACGAGGAAGCCAGGTGTCCCCATCGCGCGGGCGATCCACTCGGTGAAGCGACCGAAACGGTCGCGCGAGGGCTGCGACGTGCGCGGTCCCAGCACGCCGCTCACACCGCTCCGCCGCCCGCGGGGCGCCTCGAGCGAGGGCGTCTTCGATGCGCGGGCCATCAGCGCCGCCCCCGCATCGCGGCGGCATCCTGCGGCTCGACGTCCTGTGACCGCCAGTCGTCCGGGAGCAGATGATCGAGAACGTCGTCGACGCTCACGACGCCGACGAGGCGCCGGGCCTGGTCGACGACGGGAACCGAGACCAGGTTGTAGCTGGCGAGCATACGCGCGACCTCCGCAGCCGAGGACGAGGCGGCGACCGGGTCGACGGTGTCGTCGATGATGGCTCCGAGCCGCTCATGCGGGGGATAGCGCAGCATCCGCTGGAAGTGCACCGTGCCCAGCAGCCGGCCCGTCGGCGTCTCGTACGGGGGGAGCGTGACGAAGACGGATGCTGCCAGGGCCGGATGCAGCTCGTGCCGGCGGATGAGCGCGAGCGCCTCGGCGACCGTCGCCTCGGCGGACAGCACGATCGGATCGCTCGTCATGAGGCCACCCGCGGTGTCGGGTCCGTACTCGAGCAGGGCACGCACGTCCTCGGCCTCTTCGGGCTCCATGAGGTCGAGGAGCTGCTCGATGCGGCCCTCCGGCAACTGACCGAGCAGGTCGGCCGCGTCGTCGGGCTCCATGGCGTCGAGGATGTCGGCGGCGCGCTCGTCGCCGAGCCGTTCGAGGATGTGCACCTGTTCGTCCTCGGGCATCTCCTCCAGCGCGTCCGCGAGACGCTCGTCGGGAAGCTCTTCGGCGACTTCGAGAAGTCGCTCCTCGGGGAGATCGAGCAGGGTGTTGGCGAGGTCTGCGGGCTTGAGTTCGGAGTAGGTCGCGACCAGCTGCTCGGCCGACTGGGCGGCGCCGGAGGACTGGTCCTCGCGCACGTCCCCCCACGATGCGAAGGTCGTCGGTCCCTTGGCGAAGGGCGACGCGCTCGTCTTCGGTCGGCGGAGGAAGAGCTGACCGATGTCCCACTCGCCGAGCCGGTTCCGCTCGATCGCGACGTCCTCGATGACGGCGCCGCCCGACCCGTCGCGGAGGTAGACCTTGCGACCGAGGAGTTCGGCCATGACCCGCACCTCGCCGCCGCGCTGCTGGAAGCGCCGGACGTTGATGAGCCCGGTGGTGATCACCTGACCGGTCGCGATCGAGGTCACCCGGCCGATGGAGAGGAAGACGTTGCGTCGGCCGGGGATCTCGACGACGAGACCGATGACGCGCGGAGGGTCCGATTTGCGGAAGATCACGACCACGTCGCGGACCTTGCCGAGACGGTCGCCGGCGGGATCGAACACGACGCACCCGACCAGGCGCGCGACGAAAACCCTCTGCGTACTCACCGCTCCAGCGTAGTCGGCGACCGCGAAGGTGGCCCGTGACACAATGACGGAATGAGCATGATGGGCGGGACGCCCGCGGTCACAGGTGAGAAGGTCGCCGAGTACGCGTCGTACGAGGCTGCGCAGAAGGCGGTGTCGACACTCATCTCCGCCGACATCCCGGCACGTGAGATCGCGATCGTCGGCTATGGTCTGCGGTCGGTCGAGACGGTCACGGGTCGTCTCGGCTACGCGACCGCAGCGCGGACCGGCGCGATCAACGGCATCCTCCTGGGGTTGATCTTCTCGCTCATCTTCGTCTTCGGGACTCCCGACGCCGCGATACAGCTCTTCCTCGGCGTGATGCTCGTCGGCGTGGCCATCGGCATGATGATGAGCCTCGTGATGTTCGCGCTCGTCCGGCGCCGGCGCGACTTCGCGTCGGTCACGCAGGTCGTCGCCGACCACTACGAGGTGACGGTGCAGGCGAGCAGCATCCATCGCGCCCGCGGTGCGCTGAACGTCGCCCCGGCCCGTCCCGCGACGCCGACGACCGCCGTGCCGGACGGACCACCCCGCTACGGTGAGCGGATCGACCCCGTGCCCGCCCCGACGGGAGACCGCCCCGCCCCCGGGCCGGCGGCGCCCAGTGGCACTCCCGCGGGTCCGCCGTCGGGATCGCCGGCGCCCGGACCGGTCGACGCACCGCTCCCGCCCGCGGTGGGGCCGGTGCCCGGTGGCGAGGCCCCCGGTCCGCAGGCTCCGGGCGCGCCCGAGCCGCCGGCGAGCGACCCGCGCTGATGATCGACGCGGTTTCGGTCGACGTCGCGGCCGGGACCGTCGAGCTGCCGCTGCTGCATGACCGCGCGGACGGCGCGCGTGCGGTGATGATCCTCGCTCATGGCGCGGGCGCGGGACCCGCGCACCCGTTCCTCGAAGGGTTCGCCCGAGTCGGCGCTGCGGCCGGGGTCGATGTCGTCCGCTTCCCGTTTCCCTACATCGTCGCGGGTCGCCGGCTTCCCGGCTCCGTGACCGACGCGCTCGCGTCCTGGACGGCCGTCTTCCGAGCGATCGCCGACGCGCATCCCGGTGTGCCCATCGTGGCGGCGGGGAAGTCGTACGGCGGTCGCATGGCGTCGATGGCGGCGGCGACCGGGGCGATCGATCCCGCGCTCCTGGTCTATCTCGGGTACCCGCTGCATCCGCCCGGCCGGCCCGATCGTCCGCGTGCCGACCACCTGCCCGCGGTCGCGGCGCCGCAGCTGTTCGTGTCCGGCACCCGCGATCCGTTCGTGCAACCGGCCGCCGATCTCGAGGCGATCGTGTCGACGTGCACCGACGCCGAGCTGCTCTGGGTCGAGGGCGCGCGCCATTCGTTCGAGGTCTCCGGGCGAAGACTCGACGCCGAGGAGATCGGGGCGAGCACGGCCGAGCTCATCGTGCCCCGATGCCTCCGCCGCGTGTCCGCCTGACGGCGGACGACCGGGTCACCGTCCGGCCGCGTAGCCCTGCATCCCGCGCGGGTTCGCCGCCGCCCACAAGAGCCCGCGGCCCCGGTCGATGCCGACGGCCGAGAGACGTCCGAGGCTCCAGGGCCCGACCTGAGTGACGTCGTGGCCGCGGGAGCGGAGCCCGGCGGCCACGTCGTCGCCGAGACGGTCCTCCATCACGACACCGGCGGGCGTCCAGGTGCGGGGCCAGAAGGAGTCGATCATCGCGGTGGTGTGCAGTGTCGGGGCGTCGATCGCCGACTGCGCGTCCCAACCGCCGACCAGCATCCGCAGCAGCATCGGCAGCTGCCACTGGTCCTGCTGGTCGCCTCCGGGGGTTCCCATCGCGATGTCGGTACGGTCGCCCGTCATCACGAGGGTCGGAGAGAGCGTCGTGCGCGGGCGTGCGCCCGGTCGCAGCGCGGCGGGCGACGTCTCGTCGAGCCAGGTCATCTGCAGACGTGTGCCGAGCGCGAACCCGAGCTCCGGGATCGCGGGGGAGGACTGCAGCCAGCCTCCGGACGGCGTCACCGCGATGATGTTGCCCCACCGGTCGACGACGTCGATGTGGCAGGTGTCGCCGCGGGTCTGACCGGCGCGGCCGACCGTCGGTTCGCCTGTGCCGGCGACGCTCGTCCCGTCCGGGCGAATGAGCGGCGGACGGTGGGGAGCGCGGCCCGAGAGGGCGCCCGGACGCCACTCGTGCGACGCATCCGGCAGCAGCTGTGCGCGACGCTCGGCCAGGAAGGCGGGGTCGAGGATCTCCGAGATCGCGCTTTCGTCGCCGAAATGCGCGTCACGGTCGGCGAGGGCGAGCTTGAGCGCCTCGACGATCGTGTGGGCTCCCTCCGGTGTCGCGGGATCGATGAGGTCGTCGGGCAGAGGGTCGAGCAGAGCGAGCGCCTCGAGCAGCGCGGGCCCCTGCGTCCACGCGCCGGCCTTGACGATGGTGCGGCCGCGGAACACCGTCGTCAGCGGTTGTTCGTAGCCCGCGGAGAAGGCGGCGAAGTCGGCGGCCGTGATGACGCCCGCGTGCCGGCCGCCGGTGGAATGACGGTGGGGTCGGGCGACGAACGCGCCCGTCGCCTGGGCGACGACGCCCGTCTTCCATTCGGTTCTCGCCGCGTCCACACGTGCGGCCCGGTCGGCGGCCCCTCGACCCGCGTCGATCAGACTCTCGAAGACCTGCGCGAGCGCGGGGTTGCGGAACAGGTCGCCGGCACGGGGCGCGCTGCCCCCCGGAAGCCAGAGAGCGGCCGACGAGGGCCACTCGTCGCGGAAGAGCTGTGCGACGCGCTCGATCGTGGCCGCGGCCGACGCGAGCAGCGGATGGCCGTCGCGGGCGTAGCCGATGGCGAAGGCGAGCACATCGGCGAGCTCCCAGGTGCCGTAGTCGCGCAACAGGACCAGCCACGCGTCGACCGCGCCCGGCACTGCGGCCGCGAGGGCGCCGGCGCCGGGAACGGCCTCGAGGCCCTCGGCGCGATAGTGCTCGATCGTCGCTTCCCGAGGAGCCGGTCCCTGGCCCATGAGCACGCGGGGCCGCGCGTCGCCGGCGGCGTGGAACAGGCCGACGAGATCGCCGCCGGGTCCGTTCAGGTGAGGCTCGACGACCTGCAGCACGAACCCGCCCGCGGCCGCGGCGTCGAACGCGTTGCCGCCGCGCTCGAGAACAGCCTGCGCGGTCGCGGTCGCGGTCCAATGGGTCGCAGCGGCCATCCCGAACGTGCCGGTCAGCAGCGGCCGCGTCGTCTGCGCGGGCGGCTCCGAGAACCCGCCGGTCACGAGGCGGAGCGCGCGATCCAGGCCTCCACCTCGTCCGCGGTGCGCGGGATGTCGGCCGAGAGGTTCACGGGGCCGCTCTCGGTCATGAGGATGTCGTCCTCGATGCGGACGCCGATGCCGCGATATTCCTCGGGCACGGTCAGATCGTCGATCTGGAAGTAGAGGCCCGGCTCGATCGTGAACACCATTCCGGGTTCGAGGATGCCGTCGTAGTACATCTCCCGCCGCGCCTGCGCGCAGTCGTGCACGTCGATGCCGAGGTGGTGGCTCGTGCCGTGCACCATGTACCGCCGGTGCTGGCCGCCGTTGTCGGCGTCGAGCGCCTCGTCCGCCGTCACGGGGAGCAGCCCCCATTCGGCGACGCGCGCCGCGATGACCGCCATCGCCGCCTCGTGGATCGAGCGGAAGGTGACGCCGGGACGAGCCGCGGCGAACGCGGTGTCGGCCGCCTCGCGCACGGTCTCGTAGATGCGGCGTTGGATCTCGGTGAAGCGCCCGGACACCGGCAGCGTCCGCGTGATGTCTGCGGTGTAGAGACTGTCGATCTCGACGCCGGCGTCGATCAGGATCAGGTCTCCCGGCACCACGGGCCCGTCGTTGCGCGTCCAGTGCAGGTAGCAGGCGTGCGGCCCCGAGGCGGCGATCGTGTCGTAGCCCTCGCCGTTGCCGTCCGTGCGAGCGCGCAGGTGGAACAGACCCTCGACGACACGCTCGCCCCGCGGGGTGGCGATGATGCGGGGGAGGTCGGCGACGATGTCGTCGAATCCACGCGCCGTGGCGGCGACAGCGAGGCGCATCTGCTCGACCTCGTACTCGTCCTTCGTGAGCCGGAGCTCGGACACCGCCCGCGTCAGGTCGGGATCGGCCTCCAGGACGAGATCGTCTGCGCGCAACTCGACATCGGCCAGATGGGCGGTCGCGATGCCGAGATCGACGGCGACGTCGTCGAGCGCCGGACGCGGCCCGATCCAGAACTCTCCGACCGACGCGTCGGCGTAGAACTCCGCGGTCGTCCGGTCGGCGCGGTCGCGCAGATAGAGCGTGACGTCGTGGCCGGCGGCGGTGGGCTCGAACACCAGCACCGAGTCGGGAACAGCGTCGCTGCCCCAGCCCGTCAGGTGCGAGAACGCGGAGTGCGCGCGGAAGGGGTAGTCGGTGTCGTTCGAACGCTGCTTGAGCGAGCCGGCCGGGATGACCAGGCGCCGGCCTCGGAACTCGTGCGACAGGCGCTCGCGCCGGGCCGCGGCGAACGGAGCGGCCTGCCGGGGAGCGGTCGGGGCGTCGGCTCGCGGCGCCCATCCCTGGGAGATGGTGTCGAGGAAGCCGCGGGGGAACGGCTGACGTCGATTGGTGTTCTCGGCGGGGGCTTCGGACGCCGTCGTCGCGGTGCCGGTCGTGTCGGTTCCCGTGGTCTCGCTCGTGGTCATGACTCCAGTCTCGCACCCGGCACCGGCCGGGGGCACGGATCAGCGTCGCGTGTACTGCACCACGAGGGGCCGGTGGTCGCTGCCCGAGTCGTCCAGCGACGAGATGACGACCGACCCCTCCGGCTTCCACGACGCGGTCGCCATGATGTGGTCGATCGGCGCTCCCAGGGGAGCGGGCACGTCGGTGGGCCAGGTGCCGATCCCGCCGTTGCCGGTCGAGCGGGCGGCGTCGTGGCAGCGCCCGAGATCGGCGTCGTCGATGCCGAGCCGCGCCATGTGATCGAGTGTCGCGTTGAAGTCGCCGGCCATGATGACGTCATCCGTCGCGCACTGGTCGGCCAGCCACTGGAGATCGCTGCGCCAGCTCGCCATCTCGTCCGGACGCGGGGCGACCGCGTGGACGGCCACGACGACCGGTCCGTCCCCGTCGACGGGCATCGCGACCGCACTCGGGACGATCGTCGTGTTCGTCGTGCCGCGGGCTTCGGACTCGATGACGGAGTAGTCGCCCAACTCGGGCGAGATCAGGAGCGCGGTGGAATTGGCGTCCCAGCTGTCGGGACCCTCGTAGCTGTCGACGTGCGCCCACATCGGGCGACCGCGCTCGCGCATCGCCACCGCGACGGCACGGCCGGTGTCCATCGTCGTCTCGGGCAGGGCGACGATGTCGGCCTGCATGGCCACCGCCGTCTCGGCGATGGTCTGGGCATCGGTCGCGGGGCCGGCGGTGTTCCAGGTCATGACCCGGATGCTGTCGTCCGTCTTCGGCGGCAGGGTCTCGGCACCCAGCCCGCGGAGCGCCAGCGTGCCGGCGCCGCCCGCCGCGGCCACGAGCGAGACGAGGGCGACCCAGAGGCAGAACGCACGGATGCGGCGCCCCAGCGACAGGAGAAGGAACAGGAGGGCGATCGCGACGAATGCGCCGATCAGCAGCGGGCGCAGTGCGACGAGCTGCGCGAAGGGGAACTCCCGTTCGAGCCGGAGGAGCTCCGGCCAGCTGACCACGATGGCCGCCGCCGCGAACAGGGCCACCACGAGGGCTCCGAACACGCGCTTCACGCCTCGACTCTATGAGAGCGAGGCTGGACGATCGCCGGGCACGGCTACGCTGAGGAGGATGGGAACGGCAGCGCGCGCACAGGGGTTCCACGGGCCCAGCGACCTGCATCTGCATTCCATCCGTTCGGACGGCACGGAGCCCCCCGCGGGTGTCGTGCAGGCCGCGCACCGCGCCGGGCTGCGGACGGTGGCACTGACCGATCACGACACCACCGCAGGATGGGCCGAAGCCGCCGAAGCGACGGCGTCGCTCGACATGACGTTCCTTCCCGGGATGGAGCTCAGCGCGCGGCACGAGTGGCGGACCGTTCATCTCCTCGCCTATCTCTTCGACCCCGACCATCCGCGGCTGCGTGCCGAGATGGAGCGCATCCGCGAAGACCGGGTCGGCCGCGCGGAGCGAATCGTCCGGAGCATCGCCCGCTCGCACGACCTGACGTGGGACGACGTGCTCGCGCAGACGGGAGCCGGTGCGACGGTGGGGCGGCCGCACATCGCCGACGCCCTCGTCGCCCGTGGTCTCGCGGCCGACCGCGCCGCAGCCTTCGCCGGCATCCTGCATCCCAGCCAGGGGCATTTCACTCCCCACTACGCGCCCGACCCGATCACCGCCGTCGAGCTGGTGGTCGCCGCCGGCGGCGTGCCGATCCTCGCCCACCCGTCGCCGAGCGGCCGTGAGCGCATGATGCCGCCCGCGGTCCTGCGCGAGCTCGTCGACCACGGCCTCGCCGGCTTCGAGGTCGAGCACCGGGAGAACACGGCGGACGGCAAGCGCGTCCTGCGTGCGATCGCCGCCGAGCTCGATCTCATCGTGACCGGGTCGAGCGACTACCACGGTCTCGGCAAGCCGAACCAGCCGGGGGAGAACACCACCGACGACGAGATGGTCGAGCGGATCATCGCCCGCGGCAGCGGAACGGCGCCCGTCTACGCATAGACGGGCGCCGCTCGGATGTCGTGAGGCGGGGTGCTCAGCTCGCGGCCGGAGCCGTCGTGCCGGCCGACCCCGAACCGCCGCGGCGACGGCGCCGACGGCGAGGCGATGTCTTGCCGTCGCGGTGCTCGGACCCGCCACCGTCGTGCGTGCCGGTCCCCGCATCCGTCGACGCGGGCGTCGCGCCTTCGGCGGTGGCCGCGCCGTCACCCGAGCCGCGCGAGCGACGGCGACGCGGGCGCTTCGCCTCGCCCTCGGCCGAGTCGGACGAGACGGTCTTCACGCTCTGGGTCGTGGGGAGCTTACGCAGACGTCCCTTCGTTCCCGCGGGGATGTTGAGGTCTTCGAACAGGTGCGGGCTCGACGAGTACGTCTCGACGGGCTCGGGCTGGCCGAACTCGAGGGCGCGGTTGATGAGGGCCCACTTGTGCAGGTCCTCCCAGTCGACGAATGTGACCGCGATCCCGGTGCGGCCCGCGCGACCGGTGCGGCCCGCGCGGTGGAGGTAGGTCTTCTCGTCGTCGGGAATGGTGTGGTTGATGACATGGGTGACGTCGTCGACGTCGATGCCGCGCGCGGCGACATCGGTGGCGATCAGAACGTCCTTCTTGCCGGCCTTGAATCCGGCCATCGAGCGCTCGCGTGCTTCCTGGCTCATGTCGCCGTGCACCGCGCCGGCGTTGAACCCGCGGTCGTTGAGCTCGTCGACGAGCTTCTGCGCTGCGCGCTTGGTGCGGGTGAAGATCACGGTCTTGCCGCGACCCTCGGCCTGCAGGATGCGGGCGATGACCTCATCCTTGTCGAGCGAGTGCGCGCGGTACACGAGGTGCTTGATGTTGGCCTGCGTCAGGCCTTCGTCGGGGTCGGTCGCGCGGATGTGGATGGGGTTCGACATGAAGCGTCGGGCGAGCGCGACGATCGGCCCGGGCATGGTCGCCGAGTAGAGCATCGTGTGGCGTACGGGCGCCACCTTCTGGAAGATCTTCTCGATGTCGGGCAGGAAGCCGAGGTCGAGCATCTTGTCGGCCTCGTCGAGCACGACCTCGGTCGCGTTGGAGAGGTCGAGCAGGCGCTGGCCCGCGAGGTCGATCAGACGGCCCGGCGTGCCCACGACGATCTGGGCGCCGGCCTTGAGCTGGTCGATCTGGCCCTCGTACGCCTTTCCGCCGTAGATCGCCACGACGCTCGTCGAGCGGTTGCGGGTGAGCATGTCCATGTCCTCGAAGACCTGGACGGCGAGTTCGCGGGTGGGGACGACGATCAGGGCCTTGACGCCCGGTGCCGGGTTCAGGCCCAGGCGCTGGACGACGGGGATGCCGAAACCGAACGTCTTGCCGGTTCCGGTCTTGGCCTGACCGATGATGTCCTGGCCGGGCAGGCCGAGCGGGATCGTCTGCTCCTGGATCGGGAAGGCGTCGACGATGCCCTTGTCGGCGAGGGCGTCGACGATGTCCTGGTCGACGCCGAGATCAGCGAATGTGGTCATGGGTGACGTGCCTGTCTGGCGGTGAGAAGCCGCCGGGGATGAGGGTCCACGCCTTTCACTCAGCCACAGGCGCGGGGCCCCGGTCCGATGCCGGGGCGCATCCAGCCTACCGCGACCCTAGGCTGGAGCCGTGGTGAGCTGGTTCTTCAAGCGCAAGCGTCCCGTCGGCCGCACCCTGCGGCTCCGATCCCGAGGCGACTACGGGGACGTCCGTCGCGTCGACTTCGAGGAGCTCGCTCCCGACGTCGACACCTTCCTCGGGCAGGCCGCGTACCTGCAGCTCGGCTACTTCGAGACCTTGAGCGACCTCATCGCCTCGACCCCGGAACTGTCGCAGAAGGAGTCGCTGTCGCTGGCGGCGGGCACGGCGCTGCTGAAGCACCGCGAGCTCGTCGGGGTGATCCGCGACCGCGGCGCCGATCCGCTCGAGCTGATGCTTCCCTTCCGCGAGCCACTCGACGCTTTCCGCCGCGCCACTCACGGCGCCCGCCCGCTCGAGACGATGCTCTCGGTGCACCTGACCGCGGGGATGCTGGACGACTTCTACCTCGCACTGTCGGCGAGCTACGGCGACACGGGACGCCAGGTCGCCGTCATCCTGCGCGCGCACGACGACCGCAGCGCGCTGGTGCGCATCATCACGGACGCGATCGCGGCGGACGAGCAATGGCGCGGGCTGCTGTCGCTGTGGGGCCGGCGCCTCGTCGGGGACACGCTGCTGATCGCGCGCGCGGCCCTGCGGTCGACGTCGCTTCAGCCCGCCGACGAGAAGCGGGTCGAACCGACCTACGCCGACGTCATGGCCGCTCATTCGCGGCGCATGGCGGCGATGGGGCTCGAGGCCTGACGGGGCTCGGCAGCCGGGCGGGCGCCGGCGATCAGCCGATCCGGAGGCGGCGGCGCTCCGCGGCGTCGGTGCGGGCCCGCGCCCGCGTCATCAGCGTGAGCGCGGCGAGGACCACGACGGCCGGCGCCACGATCGCGACGATCCAGATGATGGGGTTGTCGAAAGCGAGGCCCGCCCACGTCAGCGCCGTCCACGCGACGCCGCCGATGACGGCTCCGAGCACGGGCGCAACAGCGGCTCCGCGCGCCTCGCGCCCGGGCAGCGCGAACTCGGCCGCGAGCCCGATCGCCGCGCCGATGATGATCGCCAGGACGATCTGCACGGTCAGGCCACGAAGCCCACGCGGCGGGTCTGGTCGGTGCCGACCTCGACGAATGCGATGCCCGCGGTCGGGACGATGTAGGAGCTGCCCTTCGCGTCGCTCAGCTCGACGAACGGAGCGCCCGAGGTGAGGGCTTCGGAGACGGTCGCGCGAACCGCGTCCGCGGACTCGTTGGACTCGAGGCTGAGCTCGCGGCCGGTGTTCGCGATGCCGATACGGATCTCCACGGATTCATCCTCCTCCGCGCCCGTGCCTCGGGCGCTCTTCGACTCTACGACACCGCCCGGGTCGGGATGCCGGCGCGGTCACGCCCTGGGCGAACGCCCGCGGCGAACCGATGTCGGCGGTGCCGGTTAGCGTGGAAGGCATGGGTCAGGTCTCCGTCGGCATCACGCCCGACGCCGCTCAGTCGCGCGTGCTGACGCTCCCCGCCGACGCGAGCGCCGTGGTGGTCGGTGCTCCGGGAACGGGCAAGACCCGCACCATCGTCGAGCGGGTGCGCCGCTTGGTGGCCGAGGGCGTCGACCCCGACACCCTCGTCGTCCTCACCGCCACTCGACAGGCCGCGACCGACCTCCGCGACGATCTCGGCGTGGCGGTCGGGGTCGCCACGGCCGGTCCGCTGGCACGCTCGGTACCGGCATTCGCCTTCCAGATCGTGCGTGGCGACGCCGTGCGCCGCGGTGTCGAACCGCCGCGCCTGTTGACCGGTGGCGACGAGGACGCCATCATCCGCGACCTGCTCGACGGCGACGCGGAGGACGAGCTCGACGGACGGTCGCGATGGCCGGCCGAGCTGCCCGCGCACGTCCGAGGCTCGCGCGGTTTCCGTGCGGAGCTGCGCGCCTTCATCGCCGAATGCACCGCTTCGGGCATCGACAGCCGGGCTCTCGCGGAGCGCGCCGCTCGCGAGGGGCGGCCCGCGTGGCAGGCGGCGGCCTCGTTCATGGCGGAGTACTTCGCGGTCCGGGATGCCATGCGTGGCGCGCACCGCGACGCTGCGGGGCTCATCCGCGAAGCGGTCGACATCGTGTCGCGGCAGGGGTTGCCGCAGCTGCGCGTCGCGCTCGTCGACGACGCACAGGAGCTGACCGCCGGAGGCGTCGATCTCCTCGAGGCGTGCCGAGCCCGGGGCATCGCCGTCGTGGCCTTCGGCGACCCGGACGTGGGGTCGGGTGCGTTCCGGGGTGCCACACCGGAGAACTTCGCCCGGCTCGCGGCAGGCGGTGACGTCCTGGTGCTCGACACCGTGCACCGAGCGGAGGGCCGACACGCCCCGCTGGTCTCCGCTGTCACCGCCCGCATCGGCGCCGTCGGGCTGGTCGCTCACCGCCGGGCGCCGGAGCCGGATGCCCCCTTCGCGGGCGTCCGCGCCCTGGCGCTGCGCTCCCGATCGGAGGAGTTCGACACCGTGGCGCGACTGCTCAGGGAGCGGCACGTGCACCACGGTGTTCCGTGGGAAGAGTGCGCGGTGATCGCACACGACAGCCGTCAGGTGACCGCGCTCGAGGCCGAGCTCGCCGCGCGCGACGTGCCGACGGCGACGTCCGGCACCGGAACCTCGCTCGGAGAGTCGCCCGTGGTGCGCGACCTCCTGCGGCTCGTCGATCTGGCGGCGCGGCCGGGGGAGACGTGGCAGCGCGACGAGGTCATCGCCGCGCTTTCGGGTGCCGGTCTGGATGCGGTCGACCAGCGCCGGCTCCGATCGGCGCTCCGACAGGCGTTCCCCCCGGGCGAGGGCGAGCCGGTGTCGGCTTGGGAGCTCCTGCGCTCGGCGATGCTCCATCCCGCCGAACTCGCCGTGCTCGACCTGCGCGAGGCCCGACGCGCCGCTCGCGTCGCCGACACGCTGCGCGCGGTCGCCGACCTCATCGCCGACGATGCCACCGCCCACGAAGTGCTCTGGGCGGCGTGGGAGGGATCCGGACGCGAGCGGGCCCTGCGTGAGGCCGCCCGTGGCCACGGTCCGCTGGCCGCGCAGGCCGACCGCGATCTCGACGCCGTGGTGGCGCTGTTCCAGGCGGCCAAGCGCCACGGCGAGCGAGAGGACGGAACGACGCCCGTGGTGTTCCTCCGCGGCATCCTCGATGCCGATGTCGGCGACGACCGATTCGTCCCGCCTCCGGTGAGCGGCGCCGTCCGTGTGCTGACCCCGGCAGCCGCCCTCGGCACCGAGTTCGACACGGTGGTCGTCGCGGGCGTGCAGGACGGCATCTGGCCGAACCTGCGGGTGCGGGGCGGCTTGCTCGACACATGGCGCCTGCCGTTCGACGATCCCGCGGTCGCGGATGCGCTGGATCGTCGACGGGGAGTGCTCCACGACGAGCTCCGCCTGTTCGCGCGCGCCGTGTCACGGGCCCGAGAGCTCGTCGTGATCACGGCCGTCGACGACGACGACACCGGCCCGAGCCCGTTCTTCGAGCTCTTGCCGGAAGCGGAGGCGGCTCCACCCGAGGCGGCGCATCCGCTGACCCTTCGCGGCCTCGTCGCGCGGCACCGCCGCATCCTCACCGACCCTCGTTCGGCGCAGGACGATCGCCGCACAGCAGCAGGTCAGCTCGCGCTGCTGGCCGATGCGGGTATCGCCGGCGCCGATCCCGTCGAATGGTTCGGTGTCCGCCCGCCGACCACGACCGCGCCGCTGCGCGATCGCGAGGTCGAGACGATCCGCGTATCGCCCTCGCGTCTGGAGACGCTCGAGGAGTGCCAGCTGAACTGGGTGATCGCCGATCTCGGCGGCGACGCGTCGAGCGCGACGGCGGGCATCGGCACGATCGTGCACAGCGCCCTCGAGATCGCGTCGCCCGACGAGGACTCGCTGTGGCAGGCGGTGGCGGCACGCTGGAGCGAGCTCGAGTTCGAGTCCGCCTGGCGGGAACGGGCGGAGCGGGCGCGTGCCCGCGACCTCGTCCGACGGCTCGCTCGCTACCTCCGCGACTTCGAACGCGACGGCGGGCGCCTGCTGGGAGCCGAGCCGCGCTTCGAGGTGGAGCTCGCCCACGACGACGCCGACGGGCGCATCGTCCTGAGCGGCGCGGTCGACCGCGTCGAGCTGCGCGCCGACGGGAGCGTGGTGATCGTCGACTTGAAGACGGGCAAGCGGGAACCGCAGACCGACCGTGCGGTAACCCATCACGCGCAGCTCGCGGCCTATCAGCTCGCGCACGAGCACGGCGCGATCCCCGCGGCGGCGGGGCTGCCCCCGGGCGGAGCGATGCTGCTCGTGCTGCGCCCGACGGCAGCCACGAAGGACTATGCCGCGCCCCGTCAGCCGCCGTTCGGCGACGACGAGCGCGCGGCCTTCCTCGGTCGGGTGCGCGGTGCGGCACGCGTCATGGGAGGGGTCAGCTTCGAGGCCCCGTTCGAGGAGCACTGCCGCGACGACCATTCGTTCGGGCTCTGCCGCATTCACACGATCGCGGCGGTGAGCGCGACATGATCGTCTCGCCTGCCGCGCTCGCGGCCGCTCTCGGCCAGTTCCCTCCCACGCCGGAGCAGAGCGCAGTGATCTCCGCGCCGCTCGCGCCGGCTCTCGTCGTGGCCGGCGCCGGCAGCGGGAAGACCGAGACGATGGCGGGCCGCGTCGTCTGGCTCGTCGCGAACGGGCACGTCCCGCGCTCGGGCATCCTCGGGCTGACCTTCACCCGCAAGGCCGCGGGTGAGCTGAGCGAACGGATCCGCCGGCGGCTCGATCGCCTCGCGGAGTTCGAGGACGCCGGTCTGCTGCCGCACCTCGACGCGCTGCACCGGCGAGGCGCACTCGACGTCTTCGGAGAGCTCGAGCGAGCGGGCGATCCCGGGGGCGCGCGCCGGCATGCCGCGCAACGACGGCTCGTCGATGACACGGGGGCGCAGACGCTCGGCCCCGCGACCGACGCGCTGCTCGAGCGCCCGACGGTCTCGACGTACAACAGCTTCGCCGACGGCATCGTCCGCGAGAACGCGGTGCGCATCGGGCGCGATCCCGAGGCCGCCGTCCTCAGCGAATCCGCGGCGTGGCTGTTGATGCGTCGGGTGGTCCTCGACTCCGACGACGAACGTCTCGAGACGCGGGAGAACGCCCTGCGCAGCATCATCGACGGCGCGCTGCGCATCGCGCGCGACGGCGTCGACAACCTGGTCGACTTCGACGAGCTCGCTCATTTCGGCGCGGCGTTCCAAGATGTCCGCGAGCGCCCTTCGACCCGCAGCGGCACCACCGTCTACGCCGACGTGGCGCGTGCCGCCGAGCAGGTCGCGGGCCTGCCGCTGCTCGCCGACCTCGCCGTCGAGTACCAGCGGCGCAAGCTGCGATCCGGCGTCATCGACTTCTCCGATCAGGTGGCGGGTGCCTTGACGATCGTCCGCGCCCATCCGGCTGTCGCCACTGATCTGCGCGCGCGGTACCCCGTCGTGCTGCTCGACGAGTACCAGGACACCTCGGTCGTCCAGACCGAGCTGCTGAGCGCGGTGTTCGCCGGCACATCCGTGATGGCCGTCGGCGACCCGCACCAGTCCATCTACGGCTGGCGTGGCGCGAGCGCGGGCAACCTCGGCGATTTCGCCGCCGCGTTCGCCCCCGCGGGCGGCTCGGGGCGGTACTCCCTCGCGACGAGCTGGCGCAACAGCGAACGGATCCTGGATGCCGCCAATGCGGTGCTCGAGCCCCTCGCTGCGCGCTCTCCCGTGCCCGTCGATCAGCTGCGGCCGCGTCCGGGGGCGCCCGGTGGTGATGTCGACATCGTGTTCGAGACCGACCTCGATGCCGAGACCGAGCGCGTCGCCGGGTGGTTCGAAGAGGTGCGAGCGGGCCGCCAGCGGCGCGGTCTTCCGACGAGCGCGGCGATCCTGCTGCGCAGCAAGAAGCACATGGTGCGCTTCGCCGACGCCCTCGCGCGGCGTGGCATCCCGCACCGGATCCTCGGTCTGGGCGGACTGCTCAGCACTCCCGAAGTGGTCGACGTGGTCTCGGCGCTGCGGGTCATCAGCGATCCGTCGGCAGGGTCGGCGCTGCTCCGCCTGCTGGGCGGACCGCGCTGGTCCATCGGGCTCCGCGACCTCCGCTCGCTCGCCGAGCTGGGGCGCCGACTCGCGCGTTCCGACGTCGCACTGCAGCCGCTCGCCGCGGAGAGTGCGACCGAAGAGAACGCCTCACTCATCGACGCGCTCGACTTCTTCGTGCGTGTCGGCCCCGATCACGGCTGGCTCGCCGACTTCAGCGACGCCGGTCGCGAGCGTCTGCGCGACGCCGCCGCGACGTTCGCCGGCCTGCGCCGTGCCTCATCCATGCCGATTCCCGAGCTCGTGCGCTTGATCGAGGCGGAGTTGCGGCTCGACATCGAACTGGCCGCGAACGAGAGCAGAGGCCCCGCACGCGTCGCGTCGGACCAGCTACGGGCCTTCGTCGATGAGCTGCAGGGCTTCCTCGCGACCGACGAGTCGGGGTCGCTGCCGAGTCTGCTCGCGTGGCTCGACCATGCCGAGCGTCAAGACGAGTTCGCGCCGCGCACCGAGCCCCCCGAAGACGACGTCGTGCAGATTCTCACGATCCACGGATCCAAGGGGCTGGAGTGGGATGCCGTGGCCGTGGGGCGGGTCGTCGCGGACGAGCTGCCCGCCCGCCCGCGCGACAAACAGGGGTGGCTCGGCTTCGGCGTGCTGCCGTACGCGTTCCGCGGTGACGCGCGCTGGCTGCCGCAGCTGGGGTGGGAGGCGCACGTGTCGCCGACCCAGCAGGACCTCAAGGCGGCGCTCACCCGGTTCGCCGAGGACAACGCCGAACGCCAGCGCGAGGAGGAGCGCCGCCTCGCGTACGTCGCCGTGACGCGTGCCCGCGACGCGCTGCTCCTCAGCGGCTCGCCATGGTCGGGCACCCGGAATCCCCGCGGTCCGAGCCCGTTCCTGCGAGAGATCGCGATCGCGCTCGGCCAGGAGCTTCCCGATAGCGAGCCGGGGGAGAACCCCTATAACGATCGGCGCCAGATCATGCGGTGGCCCTTGGATCCCCTGGGCGAGCGCCGCGGCCGCGTGGAGGCGGCGGCGACGCTCGTGCGCGGCGCACAGCAGGCCGCCGAGCGCGACGAGGCCGAACGCGATCTCGCGCTGCTGCTCGCGGAGCGCGAGGAGCGGTCCGCCGGTGCTCGTCGTGCCGCCCCCACGCGCATCCCCGCATCGCGTTTCAAGGACTACGCCGCCGACTACGAGGCCGCCGTCGAGGCGACCCTGCGTCCGCTGCCCGAGCGTCCGTACCGCGAGACCCGGTTGGGCACCCGTTTCCACGCGTGGGTGGAGCAGCGCTCGGGTATCACCGCGCGGGGTCCGCAGCCCGACGCGCCACTGTGGGACGTCGACGACCCCGCTGAGGGGCCCGCCGCCGGAGAGGGCGAGCTGAGCCGTCTGCAGGAGATCTTCCTCCGCTCCGAATGGGCCGACCTCCAGCCGATCGAGGTCGAGACCGAGATCGACTTCGCCGATGACCGCCTCCTCGGCGACGGCCGCCCGCACGTCATCATCTGCAAGCTCGACGCGGTGTACCGCCGTGCCGACCGCGGCGGGCGCATCGAGATCGTCGACTGGAAGACCGGCCGTCCGCCGCGAACGCCGGCCGAGCGCGCCGAACGGATGCTGCAGCTCGAGCTCTACCGGCGGGCGTACTCGATCCGGCACGGCATCCCCGAGTCGGAGATCGACGTCGCGCTGTTCTACGTGGCCGACGACCTCGTGCTGCGGGGCTGAATCCTGGGGTGTCGGCCCCGGGACCTCACTCGGCCGAAGACCACCGCCGCAGCGCGTTGCGGGCCGCCTCGGCGTGCTCGGGATCGTCGGTGTCGTCCGCCGACGATCCATCCGGCGCCGACGCGGGGACGGTGGGCGCGGCGCCGGTGTCGCCGCGCCGGTCGCTCGACGCGCCGTCGGGCGTCCAATCAGACAGGTCGATCGGGATCGTCTCGATGTCGGCCTGCTCGGCGGTGTCCTGGTCGGCGAGGTAGGCGGCCAGCAGCGCCGGGTCGTAGGTGTCGGTCTGCATCGAGGTGTCACCGGCCGTCACCGCGGTCGGGGTACGGCCGAGCAGCTCGAGCGCGTCGTCGACGGTGCTGTAGTCCTCCGGAAGAAGGGGTTCATCGCGAACGCCCTCGTCGAGCGCGGACAGCAGTGCGACGGCGTCCTCCACCACCCGCTCTGCGCCGGTCTCGTGTCCGTGAGCCAGCCACCGGGCGAACTCCAGCTCGGCGTAGAGCCGGGAACGTGCGGCCAGCGCGGCATCGGGCGTGTGGTGCGCCGCTTCGGCGTACGCGGCGAGGACGTCGTCGCGAGCGTCGGGTGCCGAAGCCAGCCAGCGCAGATCCTCGGCCGGATCGCCGACGCCCAGACCGTGCCACGCGAGCAGGCCCGTTACCGTCGGGCCGGCTGCGGTGTCGCTCAGGACGAAACGACCGGGGTCGACGCCGCCGAGGGTGATGGTGGCCTCGAACCGCCACAGCCGATCCTCGCCGAGCGCGGTGCTCCAGCGGCGGAGCAGCCCGAACGGAAGCGATCCCGTCGCCTCCGCGCGGTCGAGCAGGCGCTCGGCGTCCTGGCGCACCTCGGCGCTCGTGCGGGTGCGCAGACCGGCGTCGCGGGCGACCGCGTGGGGGAGTGCGTGGACGCGCGCGATCGCTGATCCGAGCGACCAGGCCGCGCCGCGACCCGGCGGGATGTGGCCGGCCTCGACACGGTACCCCGGGACGTATTCCTGCACGACGGCGGTGAAGCCTCCCATCCGGGCGGTGCCGAGCACCGTGGGCGCCTCGAACGGCAGCAGCCCGCGCACCCCGGGGGTCAGCGCACGGAGCGCACGGGTGTCGGCGACGAGCTCGAGGTCGGCGTCGACGTCGACCGGAACGCGCACGACGACGCGTCGTCCGTCCTCCAGCGTCACCAGCGCGCTGTCGTATCGCCCGTCCGCCCGCTCGGTCAATTCCGCCGCCGCCACGACTGCGGCGCCGGGAAGAGCCGAACTGACGGACGCGGCTAGAGTGAAGGGAGAGCGAGCCATGCCATCAGGGTAGGTCGGGCGGCCGCGCAGGCCGACGCGCCACGCCCGCGAGAGAGGTCCCCGAGATGCGAATGCAGCCGCCGGCGCTGGCCCGGTCCGTTTTCGAGCCGTCACCGGAAGAACGTTCCGACGAAACGCTCCTCGACCGTCTTCGCGCCGACCCGACGACGCGCGTGGTGACGGTACGGGGCGACCGAGCCCGGGTTCGGGGCGACCGCCTCGTCTGGGAAGCTCCCGAGTTCGTCGCGGACGAGGAGGGAACGGCCGAATGGGCCTTCCTCGGGCGCGCCGCCGACGGCTCGGCCCGGCTCATCGCCGCGCAGGCGATCCCCGCCGACGGCGGCGACGACAGCTGGGCCTCGTTGCGGATGTCGGGCGGCGACCTCGTCGACGAGGATGCGGGAGCATTCGTGACGGCGGTCGCCCTCGGCCGCTGGTTCGCCGACTTCCGCTTCTGCCCGCGCTGTGGAGCGCCCGCGCGGCTGCGGTCGGCCGGGTGGTCGCGCGTGTGCACGGGATGCGGCCGGGAACAGTTCCCGAGGACCGATCCCGCTGTGATCGTCGCCGTCAGTGACGCCGGCAACGAGCGCCTGCTTCTGGGGCAGAACGCCGCGTGGGCCGTGGACAACCGATTCTCGACCTTCGCCGGATTCGTCGAAGCGGGCGAATCCCTCGAGACCGCGATCCGTCGCGAGGTCGCCGAGGAAGCGGGCGTCGTCGTTGACGACCTCGTCTACCGCGGGTCGCAGGCGTGGCCGTACCCGCGCTCCCTGATGCTCGGCTTCCACGCTGTGGCGACCGACGCCTCGCGAGCACGTCCCGACGGCGACGAGATCGTCGCCGTCCGCTGGTTCGACCGCGCGGAGATCCGCAATTCGCTCGCGGGCGCGGGGCCGGTGATGCTGCCCGGCTCCGCTTCGATCGCTCGTCGCCTGATCGTCGACTGGTGCGGGGACGACGCATGACAGATCCTCTCGCCGGACTCGACGAGCAGCAGCGCGAGGCGGCCTCTGCGCTGCGCGGTCCCGTGTGCGTGCTCGCGGGTGCCGGGTCGGGGAAGACTCGCGTCATCACCCACCGCATCGCGCACGGCGTCGAGACCGGCGCGTACTCGCCGAACCGGGTCATGGCGGTCACCTTCACGGCGAAAGCCGCGGGGGAGATGCGGGGTCGACTGCGCGCCCTGGGCGTCGGCGGCGTCGCCGCGCGCACGTTCCACTCCGCGGCTCTGGCACAGCTGAACTACTTCTGGCCGCAGCTCGCCGGCGACGCTGCGCCGACGATCCTGGGAAGCAAGGTGCGGCTGCTCGCGCAGGCGGCCGACGCGATCGGGCTGGACCCCGATCCGGCCGTCCTGCGCGATGTCGCGACGCGTATCGAGTGGCGGAAGATCACGATGCGTTCCATCGAGCGATACGCCCTCGACAGGCCCGAACCGGTCGGCTCGCTCTCGCTCGACGCGGTGGTCGCGCTGCAGCGCTCGTACGAGCAGGTGAAGGACGAGCGGCGGCAGCTCGACTTCGAGGACGTGCTGCTCGCGTGCGCGGGGATGCTCGAGGCCGAGCCGCGCGTCGTCGCTGAAGTGCGCGAGCAGTACCGCCACTTCACCGTGGACGAGTTCCAGGACGTCTCGCCCGTGCAGCACCGCCTGCTCGAGCTCTGGCTGGGCGAACGCCGTGATCTCTGCGTCGTCGGTGACGCCAGCCAGACGATCTATTCCTTCGCGGGCGCCGACCCGTCGTACCTGCTGGAATTCGGCACCCGGCATCCGGATGCGCGGATTCTGCGGCTCGAACGCAACTACCGCTCCGAGGCGGGCGTCGTCGCCGTGGCGAACGCTCTCATGCGGGGCCGCCCCGGGGCTCTCGAGCTCACGGCCGATCGCGCGACCCCCGATCATCCGCGCCCGACGATCCGTGCATTCGCCGACGACACCGCCGAAGCGGACGGCGTGGCCGAAGCGGTCGCAGAGCAGCTCGCGCGGGGGATCGATCCCCGCCACATCGCCGTCTTGTATCGGGTGAACGCCCAGTCGGCGCCGCTCCTGGCGGCGCTGGCGCGGCGCGGCATCGCCGCCGCGGTGCTCGGAGGCGCACGCTTCTTCGACATCCCCGAGGTGCGCCAGGCCGTGATGGCCCTGCGCGGCGCGTCCGTGGCCCCCTCGTCCGGCGACCTCGTCGCCGATGTCCGGTCGATCCTGCGCTCGCTCGGTCTGAGCGACGAGCCGCCCCCGGCGGGCGGTCCGCTCCGTGACGCCTGGGAGGCGCGCGCGGCGCTGCTCCGCCTCGCCGAGGAGGCGCCGGCGGGTACCACGATGCGGGCGTTCACCGATGAGCTGCAGGTGCGGGCGAAGGATCAGCACGAGATCGCCACGCGGACCGTGACGCTGTCGACCCTTCACGCCGCGAAGGGCCTCGAGTGGGATCACGTCCACCTCGTGGGCCTTGCGGAGGGACTGCTGCCGATCGCCTACGCCACGACGTTCGAGCAGATCGACGAGGAGCGCCGACTGGCCTACGTGGGTGTCACGCGAGCTGCGCGAACGTTGACGCTGTCGTGGGCTCGGACCTCGGGGCGCTATGAACGGCAGGTGTCTCGCTTCGTCCGGGAGATCGGCACCAGCACGCTGGATGAGGTTCGTGGTCGTGCCACGTCGGCTCGCCGAACGACGCCCGCAGCGTCATCGACCGGGTCCGCTCCGTCACCGGCGCGCTGATCAGCTGCAGCGACATCGCGCAGGCGGCCGAGATGAGCGCCGGATCGGTCGGAGGACACGGACGGCCCAGGAGCTGTGCGGCGAGCACCGGCCACGCGGCATCCCGGTCGCGTCGATGTTCATGCAGGCAGGCCAGGCAGCCCGTCCGGCCCGGTACGACGAGCGGCCCGACCGTGACACGGTCCCCGGCGAGCTCGAGGGTCAGGTGAGCGAGGTCGTCGGCGACGAGCGCAGCGGCTCGCCGCGGCTCGACGAGACGGGAGGCGACCAGGACGACGACCCGCCCCGGGACCCTGGCGTTCGCGGTGGCCTGCGCCGCCCCGACCTGGGCTCCCGCCGCCGCGAACGCATGCTGCACCGTTCGCCGATCGGCAGGACCGACGTCGTCGCCGAAAGAGAGGGCGACGGACGGCCGCGGGCGCGGCTCTGCGAGCACCGGGCACAGCAGCCGGCGCAGCCGGAGAACCTCATCTGCAGGAGCGCCCGCGTCGCGGGCGATCGTGTCGAACAGATCATCCGGTATGCCGTTCACCAGGGCGTGGATCACGCGCTCGTGCCACGGCTCGACGGGGTCGAGCACCGCCGCTCCGGGCTCATCGCCCAGTTGCAGGGCCGAGGGAGAGCGCCACAGCGGCGCGGCGGACGCATCGAGACGGAGCATGACCCCGATTCTCGACAGCCCGCCCGCCGACGTGCCGGCGTCTCCACAGCCCGAGGGCGGGCCCGGTGGTCCCGCGCCGCTGGGGAGGAGCGGGACTCGGCGGCGCGGCGCGGCTGGTCGGGACCCGGTCAGACGGGCGCAGGGCCCTCGGGGCCGTCCTCGTCCCGACGGCCGCGAGGATCGTCGGTCGCCTCGTCGCCCTCGGCTGTCCCGGCGTCGTCGCCGGCCGCGGCGGAGGCCAGTAGCGCGTCGAGCGCGTCGTCCATCTCATCGCGCTCGGGAGCCTCGCCCCGCGCGCGGGCCTGGAGCCGCCCGATCAGGGCTGCAGGGTCGTCGACGTCGGCGGGGGTGGGCATGAGGTCGGGATAGTCCCACAGGCTGTCGCGGGCATCGGTGCCGACGGCATCCGTGATGGCACGCCACATGGCTGCGGCCTCGCGCAGCCGCCGCGGTCTCAGCTCCAGCCCGACGAGAGAGGCCATGGCCTGCTCGGCAGGGCCGCCGACGGCCCGGCGGCGGCGTACCGCCTCGGAGATCCGGTCGGCCGCGGGCAGACGAGTCGTCGCATCGGCGGAGACGACGTCGACCCAGCCCTCGATCGTCGCGAGCAGGTGCTCCAGCCGGGTGAGCGCGGCGGCCTGCGCCTCGGAGCGTTGGGGAAGCAGCACGCCGCTCTCGAGCGCCTGGCGCAGCTCTTCGGGCTGGGAGGGATCGAAGCGCGACGCGAGCTCCTCGAGGGCGTCGGTGTCGACATGAATCCCCCGTGCGAAGTCGGTGACCTGCGAGATCACGTGGAGCCGCAGCCACCGGGCATGGCGGAACAGACGGGCATGGGCCAGTTCTCGCGTCGCGAGGGCCAGAGCGAGCTGCTCGTCATCGATGCCGAGATCGCGTCCGAAGTCGGCGAAGTTCTGCGGCAGGATCGCGGCCTCGCCGTCGGGCATGACGGGGATGCCCACATCACCGCCCGAGACGACCTCGAGCGAGAGCTTGCCGACGACAGCGCCCAGCTGCGCGGCGAAGAGTGAGCCCCCGACGGTCCGCAGGAGCCGGCCGGCCCCGGCGATCATGCTCTGCATCTCCTCCGGAGCCTGCGACTCGAGCGCGGCGGTGAGGGCGTCGGCGACCGAGGTCGCGACCGGTTCGGCCAGCTCCTGCCACACCGGCAGCGTCGCCTCCACCCACGCGCCACGGGTCAGCGCGCGCGGCGGTGCGGGCAGGTCCGAGATCGTCGTGGCCTCACTCAGCCACAGCGTCGCCAGGGCGAACGCGTCGGAGAAGTCCTGCCGGTCGCCGGCGCTGATGCCGTGTCCGTCCTTATTGGCCAGGTGGAGGGCTTGTGTGCGGGTCGCGCTCCAGTCGACGCCGCCGTCGCCTCCGGCGGCGAAGGCGCCTTGGAGATGCTGCATCATCTGGTGCAGCATCGCCGGGTCGACCCCCATGGCCGACAGACGCTCGAGCTGCTCGGGCCCGAGCGTGCCGCCCTGGCCCAGCAGGTTGCGGAGCAGCTCCTGGAACTCGTCCTCGGGAGAGCGGTCGTCATCAGCCATGTCAGGCGCCTTTCAGCAGGGCGGTCAGCTCGCGTTCTACGCTAGCCGCACGACCTCGTCGCACGGCGCGAACGGACCTCGTTCGCTTTCGCCGGTCGCGAACGACCGGGATCAGAAAGCAGCACGTGTCACTTTTCGACGAGAACGCCCCCGTCCCCGCGCCCCGACGCCGCATGAGCCGGGCCTCCCTCGCGGGACTCTGGGCGGTGTCCTTCTCCCTGGTCGCGCTGTTGATCCTGACGATCGTGCCCACCTCCTTCGTGATCCAGCGGCCGGGACCCGTGTACGACACCCTCGGGTCCGTGGCCTCCGGCGACGGCGAGCAGCGCCCCCTCATCAGCATCTCGGGCGCCGAGACGTTCCCGACCTCCGGCACCCTGGACCTCCTGACCGTCGAGGTCCTCGGCAACCGCGAGCGCACGCCGTCGTGGCTCGAGCTCGCCGCCGCCTGGTTCGACCCGGCGCGCGCCGTCGTCCCCATCGACGAGATCTTCCCCGAGGGCGTCACGACTGAGCAGCGCAACGATGAGAACGCCGCGCTCATGGTCGACTCGCAGAAGGAAGCGACCGCCGCGGCCCTGTCCGAGCTCGGCTACGACGTCACCTCCCTCGTGCGCGTTCACCAGCTCGCCGACGACTCGCCCGCGGCGGGCATCCTCGAGCCGGACGACGTGATCCGCTCGGTCGACGGGCAGCCCGTCACGACCACGGCGGGTCTGCGAGACGCCGTCAATGCGGCGGGCGGACGCGCGCTCATGCTCGTGGTCGACCGGTCCGGTCAGCAGCGATCCGTCGAGGTCACCCCGAAGCAGATGACGACCGACGGCGAAACGCGGTGGGTCATCGGTGTCACGATCGCGCAGGACTTCGACTTCCCGATCGACGTCACCCTCCAGCTCGACAACGTCGGCGGCCCGAGCGCGGGGATGATGTTCGCCCTGGGGATCATCGACACGCTCACCCCCGGCGAGCTCACCGGCGGCGAGCGCTTCGCGGGAACCGGCACGATCGACGCGACCGGCAACGTCGGGCCGATCGGCGGCATCCGACAGAAGCTCTACGGCGCCAAGGATGCGGGTGCGGCCTGGTTCCTCGCGCCTGAGCGCAACTGCAACGAGGTCGTGGGCCACATCCCGGACGGCCTCCGCGTGTTCTCGGTCGCGGATCTCGACGACGCGCTCTCGGTCGTCGAGACGGTCAGCGAGGGCGGCGATCTCGACGCCCTGCCGACCTGCACCGCGGGCTGAGGCTCGGCTTCCCCCCAGCGGGCGGCGCCTAGGATGGAGGGGTGACCACGACCTCAGTGCCGAATCCGGCCACACCCAGCAGATCCCGCCGCGCTGTCGGCATCACCCTCGCCGTCATCGCGGCTGTGGTGGTGGCCTTCTTCATCTTCGCGAGCCTGTACGCCGACTGGCTGTGGTTCCGTCAACTCGGCTTCGACGGCGTGCTGCTGACGCAGTGGGCGGCCCGCGCGATCATGTTCGTCGTCGGATTCGTCGCGATGGCAGTGCCTGTCTGGCTCTCGATCCAGCTCGCCTATCGGCTGCGACCGGTCTACGCCCGCCTGAGCTCGCAGCTCGACCGTTATCAGGAGGTCGTCGAACCGCTGCGCCGGCTGGGCATGTGGGGCATCCCGACCTTCTTCGGGTTCTTCGCCGGCTTCGCCGCCTCGGCGCAGTGGGAGACCGTCGCCCTGTGGATCAACGGTGGGACGACCGGAACCACGGACCCGCAGTTCGGGCTCGACACGGGCTTCTACCTGTTCACCCTGCCGTTCCTCTCGGCGGCCGTGGGCTTCGTCTCGGCGATCGTCATCGTCTGCCTCCTGGTCACCGCCCTCGTGTCGTACCTCTACGGCTCGGTCCGTGTCGGCCAGCGCGAGCTGCGCATCTCGAAGTCCGCGCGCATCCAGCTCGCCGTCATCGCCGGCATCTACCTGCTGGTGCAGGGCGTGAGCATCTGGATCGACCGCTACCGCACCCTGGTCACCCCCAATGACCGCATCACGGGCGCCGGCTACGTCGACGTCAACGCCGTCATCCCCGGACAGACGATCCTCGCGATCGCCGCGGCCATCGTGGCCGTGCTCTTCTTCGTCACCGCCGTGATCGGCCGCTGGCGCTTCCCGCTCATCGGCACGGGCCTTCTGGTGGTGACCTCGCTCGTCGTCGGCGTCGCTTACCCGTGGTTCGTCAACAACGTTCAGGTGCGGCCGAACCAGCTGACGCTCGAGTCGCAGTACTACGAGCGCAACATCGAGGGCACCAAGGCGGCCTACGGCATCTCGGGGCTCGAGAAGACCGACTTCCAGGCCGTGACCGATGTCGAGCCGGGTCAGCTGCGCGCCGACGCCGACACGACGGCATCCATCCGCATCATGGATCCCGCGATCATCGGCCCGACAGTCCGTCAGATCGAGCAGTACCGCTCGTACTACCAGTTCGCCGAGCCCCTCGACGTCGACCGTTACGAGATCGACGGACAGTCGCAGGACACCGTCGTCTCGGTGCGCGAGCTCAACGTCAACCAGCTCGGTGACGCGGCATCCTGGTACAACACGACCCTCGTCTACACGCACGGCTACGGAATGGTCGCCGCCAAGGGCAACGAGCGCACCGCTGACGGCAACCCGGTCTTCGTCGAGCGCGGCATCCCGGCATCCGGTGAGCTGACGAACGGCCAGAAGTACGAGCCGCGCGTGTACTTCGGCGAGTTCTCGCCGACGTACTCGATCGTCGGGGCCCCCGAGGGCTCGTCGCCCATCGAGCTCGACTACCCGCGTGGCCAGGAGGGCGAGAGCCAGACCAAGACGACGTTCGAGGGCGACGGCGGTCCGTCGATCGGCGACGTCTTCCACCGTCTGATCTACTCGCTGAAATTCCAGTCGACCGACATCCTGTTCTCGGACGCGATCAACGAGGAGTCGCAGATCCTGTACGACCGCGACCCCGCGACGCGCGTGCAGAAGGTCGCGCCGTACCTCGAGCTCGACAACGACCCCTACCCGTCGGTCGTCGACGGACGCATCGTGTGGATCGTGGACGGCTACACGCTCAGCGCGAACTACCCCTACTCGTCGATCGTCAGCCTCAGCGACGCGATCTCCGACTCGTCTAACCCGCAGCCGCGCGTCGCGCTGGACAACATCAACTACATCCGCAACTCGGTGAAGGCGACCGTCGACGCCTACTCGGGCGAGGTGACGCTCTATGCGTGGGATGAGACGGATCCGCTGCTGCAGGCATGGCAGAAGGTCTACCCGAACACGCTCAAGCCGATCAGCGAGATGAGTGGCGACCTCATGAGCCACGTGCGCTACCCGACCGACCTGTTCAAGGTGCAGCGGGCGATGCTCGGCACCTACCACGTCGACACCGCCCAGTCGTTCTACTCGCGCGACAACGCGTGGAAGACGCCGAACGACCCGCAGCAGGACACCCAGCTGCAGCCGCCGTATTACCTCACGATGAAGATGCCCGGTCAGGACGCGCCGTCGTACTCGATGTTCTCGTCGTTCATCCCCGGCGGTCAGGACACGCGCAACGTCCTGATGGGGTACCTCTCGGTCGACTCCGATGCGGGCTCCGAGGCCGGGGTCGTGAGCCCCGAGTACGGCAAGCTCCGGATGCTGGAGGTCAACGCCGAGACACCGGTTCCGGGCCCCGGCCAGGTGCAGAACACCTTCAACGCCGACCCCGTCGTGTCGTCGTTCTCGAACATCCTGCGCCAGGGCCAGTCGGAGGTCATCAACGGCAACCTCCTGACCCTTCCCGTGGGCGGCGGTCTGCTCTACGTTCAGCCCGTGTTCGTGCAGTCGTCGGGAGCGACCAAGCTCCCCACCCTGCAGAAAGTGCTCGTCGGCTTCGGCGATCAGGTCGCCTTCGAGGACACGCTGCAGGAAGCCCTCGACAAGCTGTTCGGCGGCGACTCGGGTGCGAGCACCGGTGACACCGACGTCGTTCCCGAGCCCAGCCCGGGCGACGAGGCGACCCCGGACTCCGGTGACGGCGGAACGGCGCCGACGACGCCGAGCTCGGATTACCAGACGGCGCTCAACCAGGCCCGTGACGCTCTCGCCGAGCGCAACACCGCGATGCAGAACGCGGACTGGGCCGCGTACGGCGCCGCCGACGCCAAGCTCACGGAAGCGATCTCGCGTCTGCTCGAGCTCGGCGAGCAGGGCCCGAACTGACCCCCGCCGCATGACAGAGGGCCCCGACTCCGGTCGGGGCCCTCTGTCATGCGGCCTGCATCCGCTCGGGCTCAGCGGCGAGAATGCACAAACGCACGGTGCCAGGGTTCTGGAACCGTGCGTTCGTGCGCTCTCGCGGAGCGAGCGCGGGTCAGTCGCGGGTGTAGCGGCGGGCGCGGCCGGAGAGTCCGGCGAAGTGGAAGGGGCCGGGGGAGTCGGGCGCGATCTCCACATCGACGGTGCTGTCGCGATGCGCCGCATCGTGCAGCTCGCGGTAAGTCGGCACGTCGACCGGGGTGCGGGCCGCGAGGATCGCCTCGGTCTCGGCGCCGCGCGTCGCCTCGCGGTAGCCCGGCTGGACGACGAGCGTGAAGAACTCGCTGACCGACCCCGAGCCGTAGCTGAAGAGTCCGATGCGCGATCCGGTCAGGTCGTTCTCGCCCTCCAGGAGAGCCGCCAGGGCGATGTAGAGCGACGCCGTGTAGGAGTTGCCGATACGGCGGTTGTAGCCGGTCGTGGCGGTCACCAGCTCGGGGGCGAGCTCGACACCCAGGTGCTGCCCGAGGGCGCGGTGCGCCTTGACCGCCATCTTCGTGAACGGCTGGTGGTGGCAGAACCAGTCGATCTGATCGATGTCGACGCCGCCGCGCGAACGGTAGTCGTCCCAGGCGCCTGCAACGCCGTCGAGATAGGCGCTGACCGAGAGCTTGCCGTCGACGACCGCGGTGACGCTGTCGTTCGGGCGCCAGAAGTCGTCGACCTCTGCGGTGTAGACACCAGCGGCGGTCTCGAGAACAGCGATCGCGGGGTCGGCGGACACGAGGAAGGCGACGGCCCCGGCACCCTGCGTGGGCTCGGCGGCGGTGTCGAGCTCGTAGCGGGCGACGTCGCTGGCGATCACCAGGACGCGCTCGTCGGGATTGCGCGCGATGAGTCCGGCAGCGGCCTGCAGCGCGGCGGTGGCCGAGTAGCACGCCTGCTTCAGCTCCACGACGCGGACGGAGCGCGGCAGTCCGAGGAGCTCGTGAACGTGCACCCCCGCCGCGCGCGACTGGTCGATCCCGGTCTCGGTGGCGAAGAACAGGGTGCGGATGCCGTCGACACCGTGGCGATCGATGATGCGCTGCGCGGCGGCGGCGCCCATCGTGACGATGTCCTCGTCCAGACCCGGGATGCTCATCTGCTCCTGACCGAGCCCGACGCGGAACTTCGCGGGGTCGATGTCGGCGCGCGACGCGAGATCGTCGAGCTCGACGACGTGCGAGGCGGTGGCGACGGCGAGGTCGTGGATGCCGATGGTGGTCACTTCGTGGAATCCTTCCTGCGCTCGAGGAGCAGGTGCGACTGCATGAGCTCCCCGGGGTTGGTCTGGGCGGCGAGCAGGGACAGCTCGCCGCAGAGGACGGTGGCGGCGATCAGGCCGGCGAGGCGCCGGGCGTTCTCGCCGGAGGGGCGCTCGTCGCGGCAGCCGAGGCGGGCGAGCGCATCGTCGACGGCGGGCAGGTCTTTGCCGTTGCCGACGGTGCCGACGATGAGGTGGGGGAGCGTGCAGGAGAAGTAGAGGTCGCCCTCGTCGCGGACCTCGGCCCAGGTGAAGCCCTGCGAGCCTTCGACGATGTTCGCGGCGTCCTGACCGGTCGCCAGGTAGAACGCGAGCAGCATGTTGGCGTAGTGGGCGTTGGCCGAGCGCAGGGCCCCGGCGATCGTCGAGCCGACGAGGTTCTTCTGGACATTCAGGTCGACGATGCGCTGCGCGGAGGAGCGCAGCTGCTTCTCGACGAGGTCTGCGGGGATGAGGATCTCGGCGATGACGTTGCGCCCGCGTCCGAGGATGCCGTTGACGGCGGTCGCCTTCTTATCGGTGCAGTAGTTGCCGGAGATCGAGCCGTAGGAGAGCTCCGGGTGCCACGAGAGCACACGCTCCATGAGCGTCTCGGCGGCGAAGGTGACCATGTTGTGGCCCGAGGCGTCGCCGGTCGTCAGGGCGAAGCGGAGGTAGAGCAGGTTGCCGACGACCTCGGTGTCGAGGTCGATGAGCTTGGCGTGCCGGCTGCGCTCCGATACAGCGGCGGCCAGCTCGTCGAAGCGCGCGATGATGGCGCGGGATGCCGCGACGGCGGCGGCCGCGGTGTCGGCGACGAACAGCGATGAGCGCGTCATCCGCTCATCGACGACCGTGACGCGGATGCCGTCGTCGACGAGTCGCGAGATGCGTGCGCCGCGGCCGACGGACGGCCACAGCGGCGACTCGTAGGTCGCGAGGGGCACCTCCTGCTCGGCTTCGACGTCTCCGGTCAGCCGAAGCGGTCCCACCCACCGGAGGGGGATCGGGGTGAACTCGGCGCTCATCGCGCGTCCTTCCCGCCGGCGCGGCGCGCCAGGCTGTCGATGTCGATGCCTCGGGCGCGGGCGTACTCGGCCGCGCGTCCGTGGATGATCAGGTCGGTTCGGCGGAGGTCGTCCGGACGGGTCGCCCCCACCAGAGAGTGCAACGCCGTCAGGTGGTCTGACCATTCCCGGATACGCGAGATCAGGGCATCCGCACCGCCGTCGAGCACGACGGAGAGGAATGATCCTGACGCGCCGACGGCGCGAGCGCCGAGGGCGAGGCCGCGCGCGACGTCGAGCGGTGTGCGGACTCCTCCCGAGGCGAGCAGGACGGGCGCGTCTGCCGGCGCCTCGAGCAGGCACTCCACCGCCGACTGCCCCCAACCGGCGAGGTAGGCGTAGTCACGGCCCGAGCGCCGGTCGTTCTCGATGCGCATGAAGTCGGTACCGCCGACCCCGGAGACGTCGGCGAAGCGGACCCCGATCGATCCGAGGCGGGAGAGCGTGTCGGCACTCAGACCGAATCCCACCTCTTTCACGACGACGGGAACCTCGACGGCGGCGACGATGGCCTCGAGCGAGGCCGGCCAGCTCGAGAAAGAGCGGCTGCCCTCCGGCATGACGGTCTCCTGCATCGCGTTCACGTGCACCTGGAGGGCGTTGGCCTCGAGCGCCTCGACCGCGCGTCGTGCGTCGTCCGGCGATCGTTCAATCCCGACGTTGGCCATGACGAAGCCGTCCGGGTTCTCGTCGCGGATGACGCGGAACGTGCCCATGAGCTCGGGGTTGTCGAGGGCGATGCTCAGCGAGCCGGAGGCGATCGCGACGCCGGTCTCGCGCGCGGCGATCGCGAGGTCGCGATTGATCGCGCCCGTCGAGGCGCTGCCGCCGGTCATGGCGTTGACGTAGAAGGGCAGCTCCCACCGAGCGCCGGCCACATCGACGGCGAGGTCGACGCGGTCGGCGTCGACTCCGGCGAGGGCGTGGTGCACGAAGCGCACGTCGTCCCAGCCGTTCGGCCGCGGCGTCTCCTTCTGCTGCGCAGCGGCGAGACGGACGTGGTCGTCCTTGCGCTCGGAAGCCTGTTCAGCCGGCATGGTGCTCTCCTTCCGGCGGATGCACGCCGATCGTGAGGTGTCGGATGTCGTTCGTCTCCCAGACGCGGAGCATGCCGGCGACGTCAGCGTCGGCCGGGGCGAGCACGATGCCGCAGTCGCCTCCGCCGGCGCCGGAGGGCTTGCCGGCGGCACCGATCGCTTCGGCCGCGTCGCACAGGATGCGCAGCCGGTCGGTCTCGATGGTCACGCCCGTGCGTGCGCCGAGGCCCTGCAGCAGGCGCCGGTTGCGGCGGATCGCGTCGAGGGCGAGATCGTCGTCCGACACCGCATGACCGGCAGCGTCGGCCCCGCGTCCCGCGAGGGCCCGCCACAGGTCGCTCACGCATTCGCGCGAGGCCTCCAGGAACCCGGTGTGGGCGTCGCCGGTGACGTTCGTGCCGCGCGAGACCCCGCTGACGAGTCGCTCGGTGGACGCCGGGTGCCCGGTCCAGCCGACGAGCAGGTCGAGACCCGACGGGGGAGTCAGGCGAATGATCTCGGCACCGTCCCAGGCCTCGGACCCCAGGACGTCCGCGACGCCGTGCTGCGTTCGGGCCGCGCGCAGCCGGTCGCGATCGGGCGAGCGGTAGCCGATCCACCCGCCGTACGTGCTGGCGGCGACGTCGCCGCCGGAAGCGTGAGGGGCGACGGCGATGGTCGCGAGCATCGCCAGCTCGTACCGGCCCCGGGTGCCCAGCTCGAAACCATAGAACTCGTCGATCGCGGCGATGGTCGCGACGGTGACCGCGGCGGACGAGCCGAGCCCGAACTTGCGTCCGCTGGGATCGTCGAGACCGCTTTCGATGTACAGGTCGAAGAAGCGCGGGCGCAGCCCCCGCTCGGCCCGGAGCCGCTCGCAGGCTTCGATCGCCGCGATGACGTAGTCGTAGGGGTGGTGCTCGCGGTCCAGGGTCAGCCCGTCTTGACCGCGGGTCCAGCGCACCGGCATCCGGCTGTATTCGGGGGAGTGGATGCTGCCCGCGTCGACGCTCTCGGTCAGCGACACCGTCAGGTAGCGGTCGACGGCGATCAGCACCGAGGGCTCGCCGGGAGAGACGACGGCGTACTCGCCGGCGACGAAGAGCTTTCCGGGCGCGTGCGCGACGATCGCGCCGGTGGTCTCGGCGTGCGTCATTCGCCTGCTCGCGTGACGAGGGCTGCGGCGGGGCCGGGGCGCGCGACGGCGAGCTCGGCGATGCCCTCGAGTGCGTTGGTGACGGCGGTGACCGATTCGGGTCGCGTCAGCACGACGACGTTGGGACCCGCGTCGGCGGTGGCCCACGCTCCGATACCCGCGTCGCGGAGGGCGGCGACGCGATCGAAGATCTCGACGCTGACCGGGCTCAGGTAGCGGATGGGCGGATCGCACGACTGGATGAGGGCGTGCATCCGCAGCGCGTTGACCTCGGTGATCCGCCCGAGGCGCTCGACGTCGCCGGCGCGGCATGCTTCGGCGGCGGCGTCGAGGCTCTCCGCGGTCGACGAGACCCACGCGGGGTAGAACGGCGAGGTCAGCACCGTGCGACGCATGGCTTCGCGGCTGGAGACCGGCTTCTCGCGCTTCTCGACCATCGCGACGACCATCGCCAGGTCGGGCGCGTCGACGGCCTCGGCGAATGACGTCTCATCGCTGTCGCCGGCGTGCCAGATGGCGAAGCCGGGGATGATCGAACGGGATGCCGACCCCGACCCGCGGCGGGCGAGGCGGCTGAGGGCGCGGGCGTCGAGGTCGAGTCCGTAGGCGTGCGCGGCAGCGACGGCCAGTGCGGCGAATCCGGAGGCCGACGACGCGAGTCCGGCCGCCGACGGAACCGTGTTCACCGTCTCGACACGAGCGGCGACCGCGCTTCCCGAGAGCTCCCGGACGATGTCGAGGAATCGCGTGACGCGCTCCGCGGGTCCGTCGGCACGCTCGTCGCCGTTGAAGACGAGGATGTCGCCGGCGGCGTCCTCGTCGAGGCTCACGGTCGTGGTGGTCGGAAAGATGTCGAGTGTCATCGACAGGCTCCCCGTCGCGGGGAGGTTCAGCGTGCTGTCGCGCTTTCCCCAGTACTTCACGAGTGCGATGTTCGGGTGCGCGATGGCTGTCGCGGTGCTCATGCCACTCCTTCGACGGTGGTGGTCCAGACCGCGGCGGCGCCGGCGCGGGTGAGTCGTCCGCCGAGCTCCTCGGCGGACGCGGTGTCGCGGGCGAGCGCGAGGACGCAGCCGCCGCGACCCCCGCCGGTCAGCTTGGCTCCCAGCGCGCCGCCCGCCATGGCCGCGTGGACGAGGTGGTCGAGGGCGGGGTCTCCGACGCCCAGTCCGTTCAGCAGCTCGTGAGCGCGGTTCATCGCACTCCCGATCGCGTCGCGGTCGGCCGTCGAGACATCGCGACGCAACGCGGTCGCAAGCTCGCCGAGCTCGTCCAGAGCCGACTCCACGCCGCGGGGGTCCTCCTCGCGGCGGTGCGCGACGGCCGCAACGGCCTCGCGGGTGCGCCCGCGCACGCCCGTGTCGGCGATGACGAAGACGAGGTCGTC
Organism: Microbacterium sp. Ru50; assembly: GCF_002920555.1. NCBI lineage: Bacteria > Bacillati > Actinomycetota > Actinomycetes > Micrococcales > Microbacteriaceae > Microbacterium > Microbacterium sp. Ru50. The sequence continues at coordinate 232,148 of NZ_PQSV01000001.1, forward strand.
GCCCACCGAGACGGGCTCGATGCGACCTCGGTCGAACCACACGGCCTTACGGGCGCGGACCGTGCGGGCGTCGAGACCGCTCGGTGCGCCGTGCGCGGCGCGTTCGGCGGTCTGGATGAGCTCGTGCATCGTCTCGTCATCGGCCGCGAACCCGCAGGCACCGAGCACGGCCTCGATGACCGCGGCCGAGACGGCGGCGCTCGAGCCGAGCCCGCGTTCGGCCGGGATGCTGCTCTCGATCGCGATGTCGAGTGCGGCGCCCGGCCGGCCGGCCGCGGCGAGCGCGGCCCGCATCGCTGTCAGGGTGACGCCGAGGCGGTCCGGCGCCTGGGCGATGGGCCCGTGGTAGAGGGTGCTCGACAGGTGGCCGCGGTCGTCGGCGGGACGTGCATGCGCCTCGACTCCGAGGGCGCGCACGGGGATCGCGATCGCCGGGCGGCCGTACACGACCGCGTGCTCGCCGAGGAGGATAGCCTTCGCACCGGCGCGACCCGTCGCTCCGGGCTCCGCGGCCGAGCCGTGCGTTGCCACGTGCAGACGGGCGTCCGGTGCGATGGGGACGTCGGTCGGTGCAGTCATGGAATTTCGTCGAGCGTAACAGCCTGCTCCCGGGCGGGGCCCGAGAGGACGACGATGTGCTCGGAGGCGGTCTGGACCGCTATCATGGCCCCCGCACCCAGCAACCTTTAACCCCGTCCTGTGAGGCGGAGAAGGGAGCGGCGGATGAGCACGCGCACCGTGCTGCATGAAGCCGACATCGCCCGGGCCCTGACGAGGATCTCCCACGAGATCCTCGAGTCGAACAGGGGACCCGCCGGCCTCGTCATCCTCGGCATCCCGCGGCGGGGCGTTCCCCTCGCCGCGCGCATCGGCTCTCTCCTCGCGGAGATCTCCGGGACGGTCGTCCCGGTCGGAGCCCTCGATGTGACGATGTACCGCGACGATCTGCACCGCAACCCGACGCGGGCACCTCAGCCGACGGAGATCCCCGAGGGCGGGATCGACGGCAAGGTCGTCGTGCTCGTCGACGACGTGCTGTTCTCGGGACGGTCGATCCGTGCGGCCCTCGACGCGCTGCAGGACATCGGCCGCCCGGCGGCCGTCAGACTCGCGGCTCTCGTCGACCGCGGTCACCGCGAGCTCCCCATCCGCCCCGACTTCGTCGGCAAGAACCTCCCCAGCGCCCGCGATGAGCGAGTCAACGTGCGCCTGCGCGAGGTCGACGGCGTCGAGGAGGTGACGATCGGCTCATGAGGCACCTGCTCGACACCAAGGGTCTGGATCGGCGCGACGCCCTGCGCATTCTCGACGTCGCCGAAGACATGTCCGCCACGCAGCAGCGCGAGGTCCGCAAGCTTCCGACGCTGCGCGGCAAGACCGTGGTGAACCTCTTCTTCGAGGACTCCACGCGCACCCGGATCTCCTTCGAGGCGGCCGCCAAGCGCTTGTCCGCCGACGTCATCAACTTCTCGGCGAAGGGATCGTCGGTGTCCAAGGGGGAGTCCCTCCAGGACACCGCGCAGACGCTCCAGGCGATGGGGGCCGACGCGGTCGTGATCCGGCACGGCGCGTCGGGAGCTCCGCAGACGCTCGCCACCAGCGGGTGGATCAGCGCGGGAGTCGTCAACGCCGGCGACGGCACGCACGCGCATCCGACGCAGGCCCTGCTCGACGCGTTCACCATCCGCAAGCGGTTCTTCGGCGATGCCAGTCGCGGCCGCGACCTCTCCGGCCTCCGGGTGACGATCGTCGGCGACATCCTCCATTCGCGCGTCGCGCGATCCAACGTCTGGCTCCTGACGACCCTCGGCGCCGAGGTGACCCTCGTCGCGCCTCCCACGCTCGTTCCCCAGGACGTCACGGCCTGGCCGGTCCGCGTCGCGTACGACCTCGACGAGGCCATCGCGGACGGGCCGGACGCGCTCATGATGCTGCGTATCCAGCTCGAGCGCATGAACGCGGCGTATTTCCCGACTGAACGGGAGTATTCGCGCACGTGGGGCCTCGACGCTGCGCGACTCGCGGCGCTTCCGGCCGATAGCATTGTCCTGCACCCCGGCCCGATGAACCGGGGGATGGAGATCTCCGCCGCCGCCGCCGACTCGCCGCGCTCGACCGTGCTCGAGCAGGTGGCGAACGGTGTCTCGGTGCGGATGGCCGTGCTCTACCTGCTGCTCGCGGGGGAGCGCACCGAAGCTGAGGAGGACGGACGATGAGCGAGAGCTTCCTCATCCGCGGGGCGCGCCGGGCCGGCGGGGACGCCATCGACATGGTGGTCTCCGACGGGATGATCACCGAGGTCGGCTCGAGCCTGAGCGCCGGCGGAGCGACCGTGGTCGACGCCGACGGACTCATCGCCCTGCCCGGGCTCGTCGACCTGCACACCCATCTGCGCGAACCGGGCTACGAGGCATCCGAGACGATCCTCACGGGCTCGCGCGCCGCGGCGGCGGGCGGGTTCACCACCGTCTTCGCGATGCCGAACACCTCGCCCGTCGCCGACACGGCGGGCGTCGTCGAGCAGGAGCTCGCCCTGGGCGAGGCCGCCGGCTACGTGCACGTGCAGCCGATCGGCGCCGTCACGATCGGGCAGAAGGGCGAGCGCTTGGCCGAGCTCGGCGCGATGGCCGCCTCCCGCGCGCGGGTGCGCGTCTTCAGCGACGACGGCTTCTGCGTGTTCGACCCGCTGATCATGCGCCGCGCCCTCGAGTACGTGAAATCGTTCGACGGGGTCGTGGCCCAGCACGCGCAGGACCCGCGGCTCACCGAGGGCGCTCAGATGAACGAGGGCACCGTGTCGGCCGAACTCGGCCTCACCGGCTGGCCGGCGGTGGCCGAGGAGTCGATCATCGCGCGCGATGTGCTGCTCGCCGAGCACGTCGGCTCGCGTCTGCATGTCTGCCACCTCTCGACGGCCGGTTCCGTCGACATCATCCGGTGGGCGAAGAAGCGCGGCGTGAACGTGACCGCCGAGGTGACACCGCATCACCTGCTGCTGTCCGAAGAGCTCGTCCGCGGCTACGACGCCCGCTTCAAGGTCAACCCGCCGCTCCGCCGCGACGAGGACGTGCGGGCGGTCCGCGAGGGCCTCGCCGACGGCACGATCGACATCGTCGCGACCGACCACGCGCCGCACCCCGCCGAGGCGAAGAGCTGTGAATGGGCGGCGGCGGCCAACGGCATGGTGGGTCTCGAGTCCGCGCTGCGTGTCGTGCAGCAGGCGGTCGTCGACACCGGACTGCTCGACTGGGACGACGTCGCCCGCGTGCTCTCGACGGCTCCCGCTCGGATCGGTCGCCTGGCTGATGCCGGCACGCCGCTCGAGGCGGGCCGCCCCGCCTCGTTCACGCTCTACGACCCGCGCCCGGTCCGCACCTTCACGGATGCCGATCTGCGCGGCCGCAGCGTCAACTCGCCCTACCTCGACCGCGAACTGCCGGGCGAGGTGCGCTGGACGTTCTTCCGCGGGACGGCGACCGTCGCCGACGGCGACCTGCTCGACCGTCCGGGAGCACGCCCGTGACCCGCGAGGGTGCGCTGCTCGTCATGGTGGCCGTCGCCCTGGCGCTGCTCGCGCTCGGGGTCTGGGCCTGGCGACGACGAACGAGGCGCGACAGCGGCCTCACGGCACCCGTCGGTGAACTCCCCGCCGACGCCGTGTCGACGGCGGTGATCTCGGGGCTCTACGTCGCGACGACCCGCCACGACGAGCCGCTCGAGCGCCTCGCCATCCGCGGGCTCGGATTCCGCTCTCGCGTCGACGTCATCGTCGCTGCGGGAGGCGCGGATGACGGCGTGGCCATCGACCTGACCGGTCAGCCGCGCCTGTTCATCTCGGCAGAACGCATCGTCTCCGTCGATCAGGCCACCGTCGCGATCGACCGTGTCGTCGAGAAGCAGGGCCTCACCCGCCTGAGCTGGCTGATCGACGACGAGACGATCGTCGACAGCTACTTCCGGCCCCAGACCGCTTCGGCCCGTGCGCTGGCCGAAGCCATTCAGACCATCGTGACCCCCACCCAGACCCCAGGAGGCGACGCGTGACACTGTTCACCCGTGACCCCGCCGTGCTCGTGCTCGAGGACGGATCCCGCCACATCGGCCGCGCCTACGGCGCGCGCGGCACCACCCTCGGAGAAGTCGTCTTCGCGACCGGCATGACCGGCTACCAGGAGACCCTCACCGACCCGTCCTACGCGGGCCAGATCGTGCTGCAGACCGCACCCCACATCGGGAACACCGGCATGAACGGCGAGGACGTCGAGTCCCGCCGCATCTGGGTCGCCGGCTACATCGTGCGCGACCCGTCGCGTGTCGTGTCGAACTGGCGCTCGGAGAACTCCCTCGACGAGTCGCTCGAGCGCGACGGCATCGTGGGCATCAGCGGGATCGACACGCGCGCCGTCACGCGCGTCCTGCGCTCGGCGGGCTCGATGCGCGGCGGCGTGTTCAGCGGCGACGCCGCCGACATCGATCCCGAGGAGCAGCTGCGCATCGTCCGCGAGGCGCCCGAGATGACCGGTCGCAACCTGTCCGCCGAGGTGTCGGTGCCCGCTGCTGAGGTGACCCCGGCGACGGGCGAGCGGCTCGGGAACCTCGCGGTGCTCGACCTCGGCGTCAAGCAGGCCACGGTGAACAACCTCGCCGCGCGCGGGTTCGACGTCCATGTCCTGCCTCAGGACGTCACGCTCGAGCAGCTGCGTGCGATCGACCCGATCGCGGTGTTCTACTCCAACGGTCCGGGCGACCCGGCCGCGAGCGACCACCACGTCGAGCTCCTGCGCGGAGTCCTGTCCGAGAAGCTGCCGTTCTTCGGCATCTGCTTCGGCAACCAGCTCCTCGGCCGCGCCCTCGGCTTCGGCACGTACAAGCTGCCCTTCGGTCACCGTGGCATCAACCAGCCCGTCCTCGACAAGCAGACCGGCCGCGTGGAGATCACCGCGCACAACCACGGCTTCGCCGTCGACGCGCCGATCGAGGGCGTCGTCGACAGCCCCGCCGGCTTCGGCCGCGTCGAGGTCAGCCACGTCGGCCTCAACGACAACGTCGTGGAGGGGCTGCGCGCCCTCGACCTCCCGGCCTTCTCGGTGCAGTACCACCCCGAGGCCGCGGCCGGTCCGCACGACGCCAACTACCTCTTCGACCGCTTCCGCGACCTCGTGATCGCGACCCAGGAGAACAAGAACTGATGCCCAAGCGCGACGATATCCAGAGCGTCCTCGTCATCGGGTCGGGGCCGATCGTCATCGGCCAGGCCTGCGAATTCGACTACTCCGGTACCCAGGCGTGCCGTGTCCTGCGCGAGGAGGGCGTCCGCGTCATCCTCGTCAATTCGAACCCGGCGACGATCATGACCGATCCCGACTTCGCCGACGCCACGTACATCGAGCCGATCACGTGGCAGGTCATCGAGACGATCATCGCCAAGGAGCGCCCGGACGCGATCCTGCCGACCCTGGGCGGCCAGACCGCTCTGAACGCGGCGATCGACCTGCACAAGCACGGCATCCTCGAGAAATACGACATCGAGCTGATCGGCGCGAACTTCGAGGCGATCAACAAGGGTGAGGATCGGCAGATCTTCAAGCAGCTCGTCATCGACTCGGGAGCGGATGTCGCCGACAGCCGCATCTGCCACACGATGGACGAGGTGCTCGCGGGCGCCGCCGAGCTCGGGTACCCCCTCGTCGTGCGTCCCTCCTTCACGATGGGTGGTCTGGGCTCCGGCTTCGCGTACAACGAGGAGGATCTGCGCCGCATCGCGGGTGCGGGCCTGCGCGACTCGCCGACGACCGAGGTCCTGCTCGAGGAGTCGATCCTCGGGTGGAAGGAGTACGAGCTCGAGCTCATGCGCGACTCGGCCGACAACACCGTGGTCGTCTGCTCGATCGAGAACGTCGACCCGGTCGGCGTCCACACCGGCGACTCCATCACGGTCGCGCCGGCCCTGACGCTCACCGACCGCGAGTACCAGAAGATGCGCGACATCGGCATCGACATCATCCGCGCCGTCGGCGTCGACACCGGCGGCTGCAACATCCAGTTCGCCGTCGACCCGCAGACGGGCCGCATCATCGTCATCGAGATGAACCCGCGCGTGTCGCGTTCGTCGGCGCTGGCGTCGAAGGCGACCGGATTCCCGATCGCCAAGATCGCCGCGAAGCTCGCGATCGGCTACCGCCTCGACGAGATCCCGAACGACATCACGAAGGTCACCCCGGCGAGCTTCGAGCCGACGCTCGACTACGTCGTGGTCAAGGTGCCGCGGTTCAACTTCGAGAAGTTCCCGGCCGCCGACACCACGCTCACGACGACCATGAAGTCGGTGGGCGAGGCGATGGCGATCGGGCGCAACTACGCCACAGCTCTTCAGAAGGCGCTGCGCTCGCTCGAGAAGCGGGGGTCGAGCTTCCACTGGGGCGACGAGGAGCGCTCGGTCGACGAGCTGCTCGAGATCGCGAAGACCCCGACGGACGGGCGGATCGTGGTCCTGCAGCAGGCGATGCGCAAGGGCGCCACGGTCGAGCAGGCTTTCGAAGCCACCGCGATCGACCCGTGGTTCCTCGACCAGATCGAGCTCATCAACGAGGTCGCGGCCTTCGTGGCCGACGCCGGCGAGCTCGACGAGCACGTCATCCGCACGGCGAAGGACCACGGGTTCAGCGACGCGCAGATCGCGCAGCTCCGCGGCATCACCGAAGAAGAGGTGCGCGGCGTGCGCCACGGCCTCGGACTGCGGCCGGTCTTCAAGACGGTCGACACGTGCGCCGGAGAGTTCCCCGCGCTCACGCCGTACCACTATTCGTCCTACGACACCGAGACCGAGGTCACGCCCTCGGACCGCACGAAGGTCGTCATCATCGGTTCGGGCCCCAACCGCATCGGGCAGGGCGTCGAGTTCGACTACTCGTGCGTTCACGCGAGCTTCGCGCTGGCGGATGCCGGGTACGAGACGATCATGGTCAACTGCAACCCCGAGACGGTCTCGACCGACTACGACACGAGCGACCGGCTCTACTTCGAGCCGCTGACGCTCGAGGACGTGCTCGAGGTGCTGCACGCGGAGTCGCAGTCGGGCACGATCCTCGGCGTCATCTGCCAGCTCGGCGGTCAGACGCCGCTCGGGCTTGCGAAGGGCATCGAGGCCGCCGGGTACAGCATCCTGGGCACCCAGCCCGCGGCGATCGACCTGGCGGAGGAGCGCGAGCTCTTCTCGCGTCTGCTCGACGACGCCGGTCTCGTGGCTCCGCGCAACGGTACGGCGATCGACGTCGACGGGGCCGTCGAGGTCGCCGAGTCGATCGGCTACCCCGTCCTGGTCCGCCCGAGCTTCGTCCTCGGCGGCCGCGGCATGGAGATCGTCTACGACACCGAGAGCCTGCGCGACTACTTCGTGCGCGTCGCCGACCAGGCGATCATCGGCCCCGGGCTCCCGCTGCTGGTCGACCGCTTCCTCGATGACGCGGTCGAGCTCGACGTCGACGCGCTGTTCGACGGCGAAGAGCTGTACATCGGCGGCGTGATGGAGCACCTCGAGGAGGCCGGCATCCACTCCGGCGACTCGAGCTGCACCCTGCCCCCGATGTCGCTGGGCCGCACCGAGATCGACCGGGTGCGCGAGGCGACTCTCGCGATCGCACGGGGAGTCGGCGTTCGCGGCCTCCTCAACGTGCAGTTCGCCGTTTCGGCGGGCGTGCTCTACGTCATCGAGGCGAACCCGCGTGCGAGCCGCACCGTGCCGTTCGTGTCGAAGGCGCTCGGCATCCCGCTCGCCAAGGCCGCCTCGCGGATCATGGCCGGGTCGTCGATCGCCGAGCTGAAGGCCGAGGGGCTCCTGCCCGCCGAGGACGGCTCGCGCGTCCCGCTCGATGCGCCGGTCGCCGTCAAGGAGGCCGTGCTTCCCTTCAAGCGCTTCCGCACCGCGGACGGCCGCACGGTCGACTCCGTCCTCGGGCCCGAGATGCGCTCCACGGGCGAGGTCATGGGAATGGACCGCGACTTCCCGACCGCGTTCGCCAAGAGCCAGGCGGCCGCTTACGGCGGCATGCCGACCTCGGGCACCGTGTTCCTGTCGGTCGCCGACGATGACAAGCGCGCCGTCATCCTGCCGGCTCACCGGCTGCAGGAGCTCGGCTTCCGGCTGATCGCGACGGAGGGGACCGCCGAGATCCTCGCTCGCAACGGCATCCGCGTCGAGGTCGTCGGCAAGTACTCCGAGACGCAGGGGTCGGGCGAGCGCAACGTCGTCGACCTCATCAACGCCGGAGAGATCGACATGGTCGTGAACACGCCCTCGGGCGGCGTCGCACGAGCCGACGGCTACGAGATCCGGGCGGCGGCCGTGGCGGGTGACCGCGCGCTGTTCACCACGATGGCCGTTCTCGGCGCCGCCGTCAGCGCGCTGCCGGTCCTCCGGGAAGGCTTCGAGGTCAAGAGCCTGCAGGACTACGCCCTCGAGCGGGCGGGGCGCCGGTGACCGTATTCGGGGAGCGCCTGTCGGGCGCGCTCGAGACGTACGGGCCGCTCTGCGTCGGCATCGACCCGCACGCCGCACTGCTCGCGGACTGGGGCCTCCCGGCCTCAGCCGCGGGCGTGCGCGAATTCGGCCTGCGCGTGGTCGAGGCCGCGCGCGGGCGCGTGGGCGTCGTCAAGCCGCAGGTCGCGTTCTTCGAACGCTACGGCTCGGCGGGATTCGCCGCCCTCGAGGACGTGCAGCTCGCCGCGCGTGACGCGGGCCTCGTCGTCATCGCGGATGCGAAGCGAGGCGACATCGGCAGCACGATGGACGGCTATGCCGCGGCGTGGCTCGAGCCGGGCGCCCCGCTGGAGGCGGATGCCGTCACGGTCAGCCCGTACCTCGGCCCCGGATCCCTTCGCGGCACGATCACCGCGGCCGCGCGCGCCGGCAAGGGCGTCTTCGTTCTCGCCGCGACCAGCAACCCCGAGGCGTTCGGGCTGCAGTCCGCGGAGGTCACCGCGGTCGACGCGCAGCGCGGCCAGACGGTCGCGGACTGGGTGGCTTCCGGCGTCGGCTGGGCGAACCGTGCAGCGGCGGACGCGGGAGGGCTCGGTCACGTCGGGCTGGTCGTGGGGGCGACCGTCGACCGCGACGAGCTCGGCCTCACCGAGGAATCGCTCCGCGGCGCGCCGATCCTCGCTCCGGGTTTCGGGGCACAGGGCGTCGCGCTCGGCGCCGTGCGTTCGGTGTTCGGGTCGCTCGCGGCCCAGGTGATCGCGAGCGCCAGTCGCAGCGTGCTCGCCGCCGGTCCCGACGGGATCGTCTCGGCCATCGAGGCGCATCGGCGGGAGCTGGCCGAGGCAGAGGAGGAAACCCGTGGCTGATCGTCCCCACCCGCCCGAGGTGGACCGCGCCGCCGCGTCGCGCCGTGCGGTCGAAGCGCGGCGCGAGCGGGCGGCGCTGAAGAAGGATGTCGCGATGCGCGTGATCTCGCCTCAGGAGCTCCTGCGGCGCGCTCTCGCCGACCCCGAGTCGCCGGCCGGCGCCATGCGGGTGACCGACTTCCTCACCGCCATCCCGGCGATCGGTGAGAACAAGCGCGACCGCATCCTCGCGGATCTCGACATCTCGCCCGTCAAGCGCCTCGGCGGGCTGGGCTCGCGCCAGCGGCTCGCACTGCAGCGATTCCTGGATGCCCGCCTGCCCGAGCCCCAGCCGCGCGCGGGCCGATCGCGGCTGCTCGTGCTCGCCGGACCCACTGCGGTGGGCAAGGGAACGGTCGCCGCGCACATCCGCGACAACCATCCCGAGATCATGCTGTCGGTCTCGGCGACCACCCGGGCCCCGCGGCCGGGCGAGGTCGACGGCGAGCACTACTACTTCGTCGACGACGCCGAGTTCGATCGTCTCATCGCCGAGGGAGAGCTGCTCGAGTGGGCCACGGTGCACAACCGCCACCGCTACGGCACGCCGAAGGCGCCCATCGAGGCGGCGCTGGCCGCGGGACGCACGGTGCTGTTGGAGATCGACTTGCAGGGAGCCCGTCAGGTGCGCGCGGCCGCGCCGGACGCGACCCTCGTCTTCCTCTTGCCGCCCAGCTGGGACGAACTGGTCGACCGGCTCGTCGGCCGGGGAACCGAGGATGCCGAGGAACGCGCCCGTCGCCTCCGCACGGCACGCGTCGAGCTTGCCTCGCAGGGTGAGTTCGACTACCGCGTCGTCAACGACACCGTCGCGCGCGCGGCCGACGAGGTCGCCGCGCTGGCCGACTGATCGCGTAGACTGGGGGGATGCCTGCGCCTGCGGCGCGGCAGCAGACTCTCCACCGACATCGATCCCGGAAGGATCCGCCATGGCCGGAAGCAACGAAGGCATCATCGACCCGCCCATCGACGCCCTGCTCGACAAGGTCGACTCGAAGTACCAGCTGGTCATCTACGCGTCCAAGCGTGCGCGCCAGATCAACGACTACTACTCCGACCTTCACGAGGGCAACCTGTTCGACAACGTCGGTCCGCTCGTCGACTCGTCGGTCGAGGACAAGCCGCTGACGATCGCGATGCACGAGATCCACGAGGACAAGCTGCGCCTGCGTTCGCTCGACTGATCCGGCGGTAGACCCGTCACATTTCTGCCCGCGGCAGCCGGATGTCGGCCGCCGCGGGCAGAATCGTCTCCGTCCCGATCCCGCCCCGTTCCATCACACAGGGAGCCCCGATGAGCCAGCTGCGCCTGTTCACGTCCGAGTCCGTCACCGAGGGGCATCCCGACAAGATCTGCGACCAGATCTCCGACAGCATCCTCGACGCTCTGCTGACGGTCGATCCCGGCTCGCGCGTCGCGGTCGAGACCCTCGTGACGACCGGGCTCGTGCACGTCGCCGGCGAGGTTCGCACCGACGGCTACGCCGACATCCCCGGCATCGTCCGCGGCGTGGTCAACCGCATCGGATACACCTCGAGTGAGACCGGGTTCGACGGCGACTCGTGCGGTGTGACGGTGTCGATCGGCGAGCAGTCCTCCGATATCGCCGCGGGTGTCGACAACGCCCTCGAGCACCGCGAGCAGGGATCGATCGACCCGACCGATGCGCTCGGCGCGGGCGACCAGGGAATCATGTTCGGCTACGCCACCAATGAGACCCCGCAGCTGATGCCGATGGCGATCTGGACGGCGCACCGCATCGCCGAGCGCCTGACGTCGGCCCGTCGCACGGGCGCGCTGCCGTTCCTGCGACCCGACGGCAAGACGCAGGTGACGCTCGGCTACGAAGGGGCCGTGCCCCGGACGGTCGAGACCGTGGTCCTCTCGACGCAGCATCAGCCCGACATCTCCCTCCCTGCGCTGCGCGCCGCCGTGCAGGCAGAGGTCATCGAGCCCGTCCTCGCAGAGACCGGCCTCGATATCTCGGACGTCGAGTACGTCATCAACCCGGCCGGTCCCTTCGTCGTCGGCGGGCCCAAGGGCGACGCGGGCCTGACCGGTCGCAAGATCATCATCGACACGTACGGCGGGGCCGCGCGGCACGGGGGAGGAGCTTTCAGCGGCAAAGACCCGTCCAAGGTCGACCGCTCCGCCGCCTACGCGATGCGCTGGGTCGCGAAGAACGCCGTCGCCGCAGGGCTCGCCGACCGCCTCGAGGTCCAGGTCGCGTATGCGATCGGGCGTGCCGCTCCCGTCGGTCTCTACGTCGAGTCGTTCGGAACGGGCCACGTCGCCGACGAGGTGATCTCCGCGGCGATCCGCGACGTGTTCGATCTCCGACCGCAGGCGATCATCGACCGTCTCGACCTGCTGCGGCCGATCTACGCGAAGACCGCCGCCTACGGCCACTTCGGCCGGGAGCTGCCCGAGTTCACCTGGGAGCGCACCGACCGCGTCGAGGAGTTGCGCGCCGCAGCGGGGCTGTGAGCGACGCGCCCCGGCGGGTCGCTCGAGTGCTCATCGATTCGCCGCTGCCGCAGCTCGACCGTCTGTTCGACTACGTCGTGCCCGACCTCCTCCGCGAGGCAGCGATGCCCGGTGTGCGGGTGAAGGTGCCGCTTCGCACCGTCGGGCGCACCGTCGAGGGCTATCTCGTCGAGCTCGGCGACGAGACCGACGGCGATCGGCCGCTGTCGGAACTCGAGGAGGTCGTGTCGCCCGTCGAGGTGCTGCCCGACCGGCTCTACGCCCACGCACGTCGCGTTGCCGACCGGGCCGCGGGGTCGGCAAGCGATGTCCTGCGGCTGGTCATCCCGAAACGGATGGTGCGGGCCGAGAAGGCGTGGGCCGCCGCCGGGCCGCCCGAAGCCCCCGTCGTGAGCGCCGACGCTCTCGCCTGGGCGCGCGAGACCGCTGCCGCGTATCCCGACCTCGAGAGCGCTGTCGCCGGCGGCGAGCGCGTGGCCGTCGACGCTCCGCCGCGCCCGGCCGACGATGTCCCGGCATGGGCCGAGCTGCTGGCCGCGCTCGCGGTGCTCACGCTCGCGCAGGGCAGGAGCGCGATCGTCGTGGTTCCCGATCACCGCGACGAGGCTCACGTGCTGGCCGTCCTCGCCCGTCGCGTCGACGACGCCGCGGTGGTGCGGGACGACGCGCGCCGATCCGGCCCGGAGCGTTACGCCGGATATCTGCGTCTGCTGGCGGCGGTGCCGTGCATCGTGGTGGGCAATCGGTCGAGCGTGTACGCGCCCGCTCACGATGTCGGCGCGGTCCTCCTGTGGGACGACGGCGACCCGCTGCTTGCTGAGCCGCTGAGCCCGGGTGTGCACGCGCGCGACGCCGCGCTCGTCCGGCAGGAGCTCCAGGCATGCGCGCTGGTCTTCGCCGGGCTGACGCGCACGACCGACGTCGAGCGTCTCGTGGCACTGGGCTGGGTGCGCGACATTCCGGCTCGCCGCCGCGAGAGCCCCCGGGTCGTGCTGTCGGCGACGCGGGAGGGCGAGTCGCGGGGCACGCGCGTGCCCTCGGCTGCGTTCGCCGCGGCGCGCGAGGCGCTGACGCACGGCCCCGTCCTGGTGCAGGTCGCGCGCCCCGGGTACGCCCCGGTGCTGGTGTGCGCCGACTGCCGCACGCCGGCGCGCTGCGCCCAGTGCGCCGGACCGCTGCGCGCGCGTCGTCCGGGCGCCGTGCCCGAGTGCGCCTGGTGCGGACGAGCCGCTCCCGCGTGGGCCTGCTCCTCCTGCGCATCCCAGCGCCTGCGGATGGCGTCGTCGGGGAGCGAGCGGACCGCCGACGAACTCGGACGCGCGTTCCCGAACACCCGCGTCATCGTGTCCGACGGCGAGCATCAGGTCACCCACGTCGATGCGAGACCCGCCCTCGTGATCGCGACGCGCGGCGCGGAGCCGTTCGCCACCGGCGGGTACCGGGCCGTCATCCTGCTCGACGGCGATCGGATGCTGATGACCGAGCAGCTGAGGATCGCCGAGGCGTGTCTGCGCTGGTGGTCCGATGCCGCGGCTCTCGCGGCACCCGGCGCTCCCGTGCATCTCGTCGGTGTGGCCGGGCCCGCTGCGCGCGCGCTCGCGACCTGGACGCAACCGGCGTACGCCCGAGCGGAGCTCGCCGAGCGGGCCCCGCTCCACATGCCGCCGACCGTCCGCGTCGCGGCGGTGGAAGGAACCGCGGCAGCCGTCGCCGAAGCGATCGCGCAGCTGCGGGCCGATGTGCCGGCGCTGACCGAGACATCGATTCTCGGGCCCGTGGCGCGCGAGGACTCGGTCCGCGCGCTCGTGCGGTTCGAGTACGCGCTGGGGCGCGCGGTGGCCGAGTCGCTTCGGGCGTCGGTCGTCGCTGCGGCGCTGCGGGGGCGGCGTCGGCGCGGGGCGCCGTCAGGACAGCGCAATACACTCAGAGCACGTCTCGACGTGCCCGATCTCGATCTGTGAGGAGCGCCATGCGCATCGTCTTCGCCGGGACCCCGGAACCCGCCCTGCCATCGCTCAGACGACTCGCCGCGTCGCGGCACGAGATCGTGGGCGTCGTCACGCGCCGCGATGCGCCGCTCGGGCGCAAGCGCGTGCTGACGCCGTCGCCGGTCGGATCTCTCGCGGCCGAGCTCGGCCTGCCGGTGCTGAAGACCGACCGGCTCGATGCCGAGGCGACCGAGACGATCACGTCATGGGGCGCCGACCTCGGCGTCATCGTCGCGTACGGCGGACTCGTGCGCGAGCCGCTGCTGTCGGCACCGCTTCACGGGTGGATCAACCTTCACTTCTCACTGCTGCCGGCCTGGCGAGGCGCCGCGCCCGTGCAGCATTCGCTCATCGCGGGCGACCGGGTCAGCGGCGTGAGCGTGTTCCAGCTCGTCCCCGAGCTGGACGCGGGCGATGTCTTCGCACAGACCCGACACCCGGTGGATCGCGGAGCCACCGCCGGTGACCTCCTGGCGGCGCTTGCCGACCTCGGCGCAGACACCCTCGCGGGTGTCGTCGACGCCATTGCCGACGGTGCCGCGAATGCCGTCCCGCAAGTGGGCGAGGCGTCCCTCGCGCCCAAGCTGACGCTCGCCGACGGACTCCTCGATTTCGCGCTGCCCGCCGATACGGTGCTCGATCGCTTCCGCGGTACGACCCCCGAGCCCGGTGCGCACACCACCATCGCCGGTCAGCGGCTGAAGGTGCTGGCGGCACGCCGCGGACCGGATGCCCCGCTCGCTCCGCGCGAGATCCGCCTCGTCGGCAAAGACGTGCTCGTCGGAACCGCGGACGGAACGATCTCGCTCCTGTCGGTGCAGCCCGCGGGCCGCGGCGCCATGCCGGCTCCCGACTGGTGGCGAGGGCTGCGCGCCGAGAGCATCGAGGCGGGTTCGTGAACCCCGCACGTCGCGTCGCGTTCGACGTGTTGCGCGCGGTGGCCGACTCCGACGCGTACGCGAACCTCCTCCTGCCGCAGGAGCTCCGGCGGGCGGGACTCAGCCCCGCCGACGCCGGCCTCGCCACCGAGCTGACGTACGGCACTCTGCGCCGCCAGGGAACCTACGATGCGATCATCGAGCAGGCATCGGGGCGCTCGATCGACACGATCGATCCGCCTGTGCGCGACGCGCTGCGCCTCGGCGTCCACCAGCTGCTCTCGACGAGGGTCGCGTCTCACGCCGCGGTGAACGAGAGCGTCGAGCTCGTACGCCGCGCGGGGGCGGCGAACGCGGCCGGCTTCGCCAACGCGGTCCTGCGGCGCATCGCCCGGGACAACCCGGGGGACTGGCTGCAGCGGGTGGATGCCGGTGCTCGATCCGACGACGAGCGGCTCGGCCTGCGCTTCTCCCACCCGGTGTGGGTCATCCGCGCGTTCCGTCGGGCGCTCGCGGCCGAGGGGCGTGCAGAGGAACTCGACGAGCTGCTGGCGGCCGACAACGTCTCGCCGAGTGTCACCATGACTGCGCTTCCGGGCCTCGCAGACCTCCCGGCCGACCGGACGCGGACCCCGTACTCACCGCTCGGCTTCCGCCTCGACGGCGGCGACCCCGAGCCGCTGGTGCGTCGCGCGGAGGGCCGCATCCGCGTCCAGGACGAGGGTTCCCAGCTCGCGGCGCTCGCGCTGTCGCGCGCGCTCCCGGTCCGCGGCGGTGAGCGCTGGCTCGATCTGTGCGCCGCGCCGGGCGGCAAGACCGCTGTCCTGGCCGCCGAGGCCCTGGCGGGCGGGGCCGTGCTCGAAGCCAACGAGATCTCGCCTGCGCGCGCACGTCTCGTTCGATCCTCGGTCGCCGGCGTTCCGCTCGAGGTGCCGGTGTCGGAGGAGGACGGGCGCGAGCGTGCCGGCCGAGGTCGTTATGACCGCATCCTCGTCGATGCGCCCTGCACGGGGCTCGGCGCGCTCCGTCGCCGGCCGGAGGCGCGCTGGCGCAAGAGCCCCGCGGATGTCCCCGATCTCAGCGCCCTCCAGCGCGAACTGCTCTCCGCCGCCGTCGCAGCGCTGGCCCCGGGCGGGCTCGTGGCTTATGTGACCTGTTCCCCGCACCTCGCCGAGACCGCGGTGGTCGTCGCCGACGTGCGAGCCGCCCACCCCGATCTCCGGGAGCTCGATGCCCGCGAGGTCGTCCGGGCGGTCAGTCGGGGAGACATCGACCTGCCCGACCAGCAGGACGGGTCGGGCCGCGCTCAGCTGTGGCCGCACCGGCACGGCACCGATGCGATGTCCATCACGCTCCTGCAGAAGCCGTGACCGGCGATAATGGGGGCGTGAGCGACGCCGACGCCCTGCGCATCAACCCCAGCATCCTGGCCGCCGACTTCGTGAACATGCAGACTGAGCTCGGCCGCATCCGGTCGGCCGACTTCGTGCACGTCGATGTCATGGACAACCACTTCGTCCCGAACCTGACGTTCGGGCCGCAGATGGTGGAACGGATCCAGGCCACGAGTCCCGTTCCGCTCGACGTCCACCTGATGATCTCGGACGTCGACCGCTGGGGTCCCGGCTACGCCGAGCTCGGGGCGGCGAGCGTCACCTTCCATCTCGAGGCCGCCACGGATCCCGTCGCGCTCGCCCGCCGGCTGCGGTCGATCGGCTCGCGTGCCGGCGTCGCCGTCAAGCCCGCGACGCCTGTCGAGGGACTCTTCGACGTCCTCGACGAGTTCGACCAGATCCTCGTGATGACGGTCGAACCGGGTTTCGGGGGGCAGAGCTTCATGGCCGACCAGATGCCGAAGCTCCGTCGACTCGCCGACGAGACGCGCCGGCGCGGGTCTTCGGTCTGGCTGCAGGTCGACGGCGGGATCTCCGAGTCGACGATCGCACAGGCGGCCGAGGCCGGAGCCGACACGTTCGTGGCCGGTTCGGCGGTGTTCGGCGCTGCCGATCCGGATGCCGCGATCGCGAGCCTGCGCGACCGGGCCCAGCGGGCGCACCGCCACTGATCCATCGGCCACTGCGGTCGGAGCGCCCGTCGCGGGCCGGTACCCTGGCTAGGTGAAGACGTTCGACGCGCTGTTCGCAGAGCTGACCTCAATCGCCGAGACGCGGCCCGAGGGCTCGGGCACGGTCGCGCAGCTCGACCGCGGTGTGCATGCCATCGGCAAGAAGATCGTCGAAGAGGCCGCCGAGGTCTGGATGGCGGCCGAGTACCAGTCCGACGCCGAGACGGCCGAGGAGATCTCGCAGCTGCTCTATCACCTGCAGGTGCTCATGATCAGCAAAGGTCTGAGCCCCGAAGACGTCTACCGACATCTCTGAGCGACGCCCCGCCCTCCCGCTCCGAGACAGAAAGACCCCCATGCTGCGCATCGCCGTCCCGAATAAGGGATCGCTCGCCGAGACCGCCGCCGAGATGCTGGCCGAGGCCGGCTACACCGGACGCCGCGACTCGAAGGACCTCCACGTCATCGACCCCGTCAACGAGGTCGAGTTCTTCTACCTGCGACCGAAGGACATCGCCACCTACGTCGGCTCGGGTGCCCTCGACGTCGGCATCACCGGTCGCGACCTGCTGCTCGACGCCCGCATGCCGGGCGCACGTGAGATCGAGCGGCTCGGCTTCGCCGGTTCGACCTTCCGCTTCGCTGCGCCGACGGGAACGTTCGCCGACGTCGCCGAGCTCGCGGGCAAGCGCATCGCCACGTCGTACCCCGGACTCGTCGATGCGTTCCTCGACGAGCGCGGGATCGCCGTCGACCTCGTGCCGCTCGACGGTGCCGTGGAGTCGGCGGTGCGCCTCGGCGTCGCCGACGCCGTCGCCGACGTCGTCGAGACCGGCACCACCCTCCGTCAGGCCGGGCTCGAGGTGTTCGGCCCCGAGATCCTGCGTTCCGAGGCCGTCCTCATCGCCGGCCCACACGATGCCGATGGCACCGAGCGGCTGCTGCGCCGGCTCCGCGGCGTGCTCGTGGCGCGACGCTATGTGCTGGTGGACTACGACCTGCCGGCCGCCCTCGTCGACGAGGCCGTCGCGATCGCCGGCGGCATCGAATCGCCCACGATCTCGCCGCTGCGCGACCCCGAGTGGGTCGCGGTGCGGGTGATGGTGCCGCGCGCGAGCGTGAACACCACGATGGACGAGCTCTACGCGATCGGCGCACGTGCGATCCTCGTCACCGCGATCCACAACGCGAGGCTCTGACATGACGCTGGCACGCCGCGTCATCCCGTGCCTCGACGTCGCCGCGGGGCGCGTGGTCAAGGGAGTCAATTTCGAGAACCTGCGCGACATGGGCGATCCGGTAGAGCTCGCCCGGCTGTACTTCGAGCAGGGGGCCGATGAGCTGACCTTCCTCGACGTCACCGCGACCGTCGATGGCCGAGCGACGACGTATGACGTCGTCCGTCGCACGGCGGAGCAGGTGTTCATCCCGCTCACGGTCGGGGGCGGTGTGCGCTCGGTCGACGACGTCGCGCGTCTGCTCTCGGTCGGTGCCGACAAGGTCGGCGTCAACTCGGCGGCCATCGCCCGCCCCGACCTCATCGGCGAGATCGCCGACCGCTTCGGCGCGCAGGTCCTGGTGCTCTCGCTCGACGTCAAGCGTGCGCCGGGCACGGAGTCGGGCTTCGTCGTCACGACCCACGGCGGGCGCTCCGCCACCGCCATAGACGCCCTCGCGTGGGCGCGCGAGGCGATCGAGCGGGGTGCGGGGGAGCTGCTCGTCAACTCCATCGACGCCGACGGCACCAAGGACGGGTTCGACCTCGAGCTCATCTCGCTGATGCGCGAGGCATCGTCCGTTCCCGTGATCGCCTCGGGCGGTGCCGGAGCGACCGAGCACTTCGTCCCGGCCATCGAAGCGGGCGCGGATGCCGTGCTCGCGGCATCCGTGTTCCACTCGGGCCAGCTCACGATCGGCGACGTGAAGGATGCGCTGACCGCTGAAGGCATCGAGGTGCGGCGATGACCGAGAGCATCGACGAACGCATCGCCCGGGTCTCGTTCGATGCGAACGGGCTCGTCGCGGCGATCGTGCAGCAGCACGACACGCGCGAGGTCCTCATGCTCGCGTGGATGGATGCCGAGGCGCTGCGCCGCACGCTCACGAGCGGGCGCGTAACGTACTGGTCGCGCTCGCGCCAGGAATACTGGCGCAAGGGCGACACCTCCGGCCACATCCAGCTCGTCCGCGGCGCGCGGCTCGACTGCGACGGCGACGCGGTGCTCCTGCTCGTCGAGCAGGTGGGTGCGGCATGCCACACCGGCACCCGGACGTGCTTCGACGCGGACGACCTCGACCCGGTCGTCGCGGTGTCATGAGACGCCGTTCCCGCATGATCGCCGTGCTCGCGGCCGTCGTCGGCGGCGGCCTCGCGGTCATCGGCGCGACGCAGCCGTGGCTCGAGGCGACGCTGCGCGACGGTGCTCAAGCGGTTCTCCCCGTGCCCGGCACCGAGGCGCTTCCGCTCGTCACCCCGCTCGGGCTGGCGGCCCTGGCTCTCGGCCTCGCGCTCTCGATCGTCGGCACGGTCCTCCGTTACGCCTTCGGGGTCATCGGGGTGCTCATCGGCGCTTCCCTCCTCGTCGAGTCACTGCGCATCGCCCTCACCGCACCGCCGGAGGCGGTAGTGAGCGTCGTCGCCGACGCGACGGGCCTGGCGGGGGTCGAGGCGGTCGGAACACTCGTGTCGGCGATCACCGTCACCGCCTGGCCGTGGATCACGGCGGTCGGCGCGGCGGCGGTGTGCGCAGGCGGCGTGCTCACCCTCGTGACGGCACGCTCGTGGCGCAGCACGGCGCGCCGCTACCGCACCGACGCCGCTGCCGAGGCCCAGCGCCCGGGCGGGTCGCGGCCGCATGATTCGCACGATCCGATCGATTCCTGGGATGACCTCAGCCGCGGGTCCGATCCAACTGTCTGAGCCCCGGTAGACTGACCTCAGCCCGAGAAATCCCGCGAAGGAGAACAATGAGCAACATCGGCGACCCCGGCCACGGACACTCCCCGGCGGCGTGGACCGCTGTGGTGATCATGCTCCTGGCGTTCGCGCTGGGCACCCTGTTCTTCTGGCTCGATATGCCGGTGCTCGTCTGGGCCTCCGCGGGTCTTCTCGTCGTCGGCCTGATCGTCGGCTGGGCCATGGCGAAGGCCGGCTACGGCGCGTACGGCGACAAGTACACCCCGAAAGCGCACTGACGTGCTGGCCGGTCTCACGGCCGGCGCCGTCGAGGATGCCGAGGCCCGTGCGGCCGAGCGGCCCCTCGCCGTCGTCGAGCGCGACGCGCTCGCTCAGGCTCCGGCCCGGGACGCCCTCGCGGCGCTCGCGCCCGCCGAGCGGGTCAAGATCATCGCCGAGGTCAAGCGGGCGAGCCCCTCTCGGGGCGACCTCGCCGCGATCCCGGATCCCGCCTTCCAAGCGGCGCGTTATCAAGAGGGCGGCGCTTCCGTCATCTCGGTGCTGACCGAGGGGCGGCGCTTCAAAGGAAGCCTGGCCGACCTCGAGGCCGTTCGGGCGGAGGTGTCGATCCCCGTTCTCCGCAAGGACTTCATCGCAGGCGCCTATCAGGTGTTCGAAGCGCGCGCGGCCGGCGCGGACCTGGTCCTCCTCATCGTCGCCGCGCTCGAGCAGCCGGTGCTGGCCGAGCTCCACGAGCTCGTGCTCGAACTCGGCATGACGCCGTTGGTCGAGACCCACTCGCTCGACGAGGTGCACCGCGCCGCCGACATCGGCGCGCGTCTGGTGGGCGTCAACGCGCGCAACCTGTCGACGTTCGAGCTCGACCGCGACCTCTTCGGCCGGCTCGTCGAGCACCTTCCCGCTGACGCCGTGAAGATCGCGGAGTCCGCCGTCCTCACACCCGACGACGTGGCCCATTATCGTCGTGCCGGTGCTGACGCCGTCCTGATCGGCGAGGCGCTCGTGACCAACGACCCGGTGACCACCCTGCACGCATTCCTGGAGGCCGGCGCGTGAGCCTGCGAGAACAGCACGGTCCCTTCTTCGGCGAGTTCGGCGGCCGGTTCATGCCCGAGTCCCTCATCGCCGCGATCGACGAGCTCACGGCGGTCTACGAGTCGGCGATGGCCGACCCGGAGTTCGCGGCCGAGCTGGCGCGCACTCTCGCGACCTATGCGGGTCGTCCCTCGGCGCTGACCGAAGTGCCCCGCTTCGCGGAGCACGCGGGTGGCGCGCGGGTCTTCCTCAAGCGCGAGGACCTCAATCACACGGGCTCGCACAAGATCAACAACGTCATCGGCCAGGCGATGCTGACGAAGCGTCTCGGCAAGACCCGCGTCATCGCCGAGACCGGCGCCGGTCAGCACGGCGTCGCGACGGCGACGGCAGCCGCCCTGTTCGGGTTCGACTGCACGATCTACATGGGCGAGGTCGACACCGAGCGGCAGGCGCTGAACGTCGCGCGCATGCGCTTGCTCGGCGCCGAGGTCGTTCCGGTCACGACGGGGTCGCGCACCCTCAAGGATGCGATCAACGAGGCGTACCGCGACTGGGTCGCCTCGGTCGAGACCACCAACTACATCTTCGGCACGGCGGCGGGGCCGCATCCGTTCCCCGCGATGGTGCGCGATTTCCAGAAGATCATCTCCGAAGAGGCCCGCGAGCAGCTCCTCGCCGAGACCGGGCGGCTTCCGGATGCCGTCGTCGCGTGCGTCGGCGGCGGCTCGAACGCGATCGGCATGTTCGACGCGTTCCTCGACGACGAGGGCGTCGCCCTCTACGGTGTCGAGGCGGCCGGTGACGGCGTCGACACCGAGCGCCACGCCGCGTCGATCGAGCGGGGGCGCCCGGGCGTCCTGCACGGGGCGAAGACCTTCGTGCTTCAGGACGAGGACGGTCAGACGGTCGAGTCCCATTCGATCTCCGCGGGGCTGGACTACCCGGGCGTCGGGCCCGAGCACGCGTGGCTCGCCTCGATCGGCCGCGCGTCGTACATCCCGGCGACCGACACCGAGGCGATGGAGGCCCTGCGGCTGCTCAGCCGCACCGAGGGAATCATCCCCGCGATCGAGTCGGCTCACGCCCTCGCCGGCGCCCTGCGGATCGGGCGCGAGCTCGGTCCCGACGCCATCATCGCCGTCAACCTCTCCGGCCGTGGCGACAAGGACATGGACACCGCGGCGCGCTGGTTCGAGCTGTACGACGACGGCGCCGAGCCGGTGGTCGAGCCCGGACACGACGAAGCCGCATCGGGCGAGGGAGTGGAACTGTGACCTCCCGCGTCGCCGCCGCGATCGACGCCGCACACGCCGAGGGCCGTGGTGCGTTCGTGGGCTACCTCCCGTTGGGCTTCCCCGATCTCGAGACGAGCATCGAGGCGGCCGTGGCGCTGGCCGAGTCCGGCGCCGACGTGCTCGAGCTCGGACCCCCGTACTCCGACCCCGTGATGGACGGCGTCGTCATCCAGGAGGCGACGCAGGTCGCGCTGGCCGCGGGCTTCCGCCTGCGCGACACCTTCACCGCGGTGCGGGCGATCGCGGCGCGCGTCGACATCCCGATCCTCGTGATGACCTACTGGAACCCCGTGCTGCAGTACGGCGTCGACCGCTTCGCCGACGACCTCGCCGCCGCCGGCGGCGCCGGCATGATCACACCCGACATCACCCCGGATGCCGCGCCCGATTGGCTCGCGGCATCCGAGCGCACGGGGCTGGACCGCGTCTTCCTCGCGGCCCCCACGTCGACCGACGAACGACTGCGCATGATCGTCGAGGCTTCGACCGGATTCGTGTACACGGTCTCGACGATGGGCATCACGGGGGAGCGGACCGAGCTCGACGCGGCGGCCCGGACCCTGGTCGGCCGGCTCCGCGAGCTCGGCGCGGTCCACGCCTGCGTCGGCATCGGCATCTCCACGCCCGATCAGGTCGCAGGAGTCGTCGACTACGCCGACGGCGCGATCGTCGGAACCGCGCTCGTGCGCGCTCTGCGCGACGGGGGAGTCGCGGGGCTCGCCGACACCGCGCGCGCACTCGCGGCGGGCACCGCCCGCGCGCGCGTCTAGACTTTTCCGGTTGCACGACCGCCGAATTCCGAGGGACGATCCGATGATCCACGCCGCACACACGCTCGTCGCGAGCATCCCGAGTCCGTCGGTGAGCTACATCGACCTGGGTCCGCTGCGCATCCACTTCTACGCCCTGTGCATCATCGCCGGCATCATCGTCGCGACCCTGATGACCAACTACCGCCTCACGCGGCGCGGCGCCGAGCCGTGGGTCGTCATCGACATCGCACTGCTGGCCGTGCCACTGGCTTTGGTGGGAGCGCGGGCGTTCCACGTGCTCACGCACCCGGGGTTCTACTTCGGCGCCGACAAGAACCCATGGGCCGTCCTGTTCATCTGGGAGGGGGGCATCGCGATCTTCGGCGCCCTCATCGGCGGCGCGGTGGGCGCCTACCTCGGCTGCAAGTGGACCGGCATCCGGTTCTGGAGCTTCGCTGACGCTCTGGCTCCGGGCATCCTGCTGGCGCAGGCCATGGGGCGCTTCGGCAACTGGTTCAATCAGGAGCTCTTCGGGCTCCCCACCGACCTGCCGTGGGGCCTCGAGATCGATCGATCCAACCCGGCGTTCCCCGCCGGGCTGGCACCCGACACCCTCTTCCACCCCACCTTCCTCTACGAGGTGATCTGGAACGGCCTGGGCGTGCTCGTCCTGCTCTGGATCGGCCGCAAGACGTGGGCGCAGTGGGGCAAGCTCTTCGGTCTGTACCTCGTCTGGTACGGGGCAGGCCGTATCGTCTGGGAGTCGATCCGCATCGATCCGAGTGAGATCATCCTCGGCCTCCGTACGAACGTCTGGGCGGCGATCTTCGCCGTGGTCGTCGGAATCGCGATCATCGTGGTCCAGACGCGCCGCCACACCGGCGACGAGCCTTCGCCTTATCAGCTCGGTCGCGAGTGGGTGGCTCCGAGCGCGCTACAATCGCAGAGCACCGAAGACTTCGTGGATCTGAGCGCACCCCCGACGCCCGAAGCTCACGCAGACAGCGCCACAAGCGCAGTCACCTCGAAGCAGTAGTTCCCCAGGGCCGACGTCGTCCCGGTTCAGCACCAATGTGAGGACGGTCAGTATGGCCTCGAGCCCTCGACCCCAAAAGTCCGGATTCGCTTCCTTCCCTCCCCAGCAGGGCATGTACAACCCTGCCTTCGAGAAGGACGCTTGTGGTCTGGCGATGGTCGCCACGCTGCGCGGCGAGGCCGGGCACGACATCGTCGAGCTCGCCTTGACGGCGCTGCGCAACCTCGAGCACCGCGGCGCGATCGGCTCCGACGCGGGCACCGGCGACGGCGCCGGCATCCTGACGCAGATGCCCGACGCATTCCTTCGCGCGGTCGTCGACTTCGACCTGCCGCCCGCCGGCGAATACGCGGCGGGCATGGCTTTCCTGCCGCGCGACGCCGACGAGCGTCAGGCGCTCAAGGCCGACATCGAGACGCTCGCGGCATCCGAGGGCCTGACGGTCCTGGGCTGGCGCGAGGTGCCGACCGAGGACGAGAACCTCGGAAAGCTCGCCTTCGCCGCCCGTCCCGCCTTCGAGCAGCTCTTCGTGTCGCGCCCCGCGGTGGGCGACGCGCCCGCGCTGGCGGGCATCGAGCTCGACCGACGCGTCTACCGGCTGCGCAAGCGCGCCCGTCACGAGCACGACGCGTACTTCGTCTCGCTCTCGAGCCGCACACTCGGGTACAAGGGCATGGTCACGACGCTGCAGCTCGAGCCGTTCTACCCAGACCTGCAAGACGAGCGCTTCGCGTCGGAGCTGGCGGTCGTGCACTCCCGCTACTCCACGAACACGTTCCCGTCATGGCCCCTCGCACAGCCGCTGCGCATGCTCGCCCACAACGGCGAGATCAACACGGTCAAGGGGAACCGCAACTGGATGCGGGCCCGGCAGTCGCAGCTCGAGTCGGAGCTGCTCGGAGACGTGCAGCCGCTGCTGCCGATCTGCACCGACGGTGCGAGCGACTCCGCCTCGTTCGACGAGGTGCTCGAGCTGCTCACGCTCACCGGGCGCAGCCTGCCGCACGCCGTCATGATGATGGTGCCCGAGGCATACGAGAAGCAGACCGACATCGACCCGGATCTGCGGGCGTTCTACGACTACCACTCGATCCAGATGGAGCCGTGGGACGGGCCGGCGGCCCTCATCTTCACCGACGGCACGCTCGTCGGTGCCACCCTCGACCGCAACGGACTGCGTCCGGGACGGTGGACCGAGACCACCGACGGACTCGTCGTCATCGGCAGCGAGACCGGCGTGCTCGACTTCGCGCCCGAGCGGATCAAGCGCCGCGGGCGCCTGCAGCCCGGTCGCATGTTCGTCGTCGACACGTCCGCGGGCCGCATCGTCGAGGACGAGGAGATCAAGCGCGAGCTCGCCACGCTGCATCCGTGGCAGGAGTGGCTCGACGCCGGTCGCGTGCGACTGAAGGACCTCCCCGAGCGCGAGCACATCGTGCACCCGATCGCCTCGATCACGCGGCGTCAGCGCACCTTCGGCTACACCGAGGAGGAGGTGCGCATCCTGCTGACCCCGATGGGGCAGGTAGGCGCCGAGCCGCTCGGCGCCATGGGCAGCGACACCCCCGTTGCGGTGCTCAGCGAACGTCCGCGGCTGCTGTTCGACTACTTCACGCAGCAGTTCGCGCAGGTGACCAACCCGCCGCTCGACTCGATCCGCGAAGAGGTCGTCACCTCGCTGTCGCTCGGTCTCGGTCCCGAGGCCAACCTGCTCTCGTGGGGCCCGGAGCACACGCGCACCGTGACGCTCGACTTCCCGGTGATCGACAACGACGAGCTCGCGAAGATCCAGCACATCGACACCGCGCTCAAGGGCCGGTCGTCGGTGACCATCCGCGGCCTGTACCGCGTCGAAGCCGGCCACAAGGGCATGCAGAAGCGCCTCGCCCAGATGTGCGCCGAGGCGGACCAGGCCATCGAGGACGGCGCGGAGTTCCTCGTGCTCAGCGACCGCGACTCGAACAAGGACCTCGCGCCGATCCCGTCGCTGCTCATGCTCGCGGCGGTGCACCACCACCTCATCCGTCAGCAGACCCGCATGCGGGTGGGCCTGGTGGTCGAGGCCGGAGACGTCCGCGAGGTGCACCACGTCGCGACGCTCCTCGGCTACGGCGCCTCCGCGGTCAACCCCTATCTGGCGATGGAGACGGTCGAGTACCTCGTCCGGGCGGGATACATCACGGGTGTCTCGCCGGAGAAGGCCGTCAAGAACCTGATCTACGCGCTCGGCAAGGGCGTGCTGAAGATCATGTCCAAGATGGGCATCTCGACGGTGTCGTCGTACGCCGGGGCTCAGGTTTTCGAAGCGGTCGGTCTGTCGGACGAGTTCGTGTCGAAGTACTTCACCGGCACCGAGACGAAGCTCGGCGGTATCGGCATCGAGGTCATCGCGGCCGAGAACGCCGCGCGGCACGCCTACGCGTATCCGGAAGACGCCGCGGTCCGCGCCCACGAGCGGTTGTGGACAGGCGGCGAGTACCAGTGGCGCCGTGACGGTGCCCCCCACCTGTTCAATCCCGAGACGGTGTTCCGGCTGCAGCACGCGACGCGGACGCGCCGATACGACATCTTCCGCGAATACACCAAGCTCGTCGACGACCAGGCTGCCGAGCTGAAGACCCTGCGCGGCATGTTCAAGCTGCGCACGGGCGTTCGCCCGCCCGTGCCGATCGACGAGGTCGAGTCGGTGGCCTCGATCGTCAAGCGTTTCTCGACCGGGGCCATGAGCTACGGCTCGATCTCGAAGGAAGCGCACGAGACCCTGGCGATCGCCATGAACCGACTGGGTGCGAAGTCCAACACCGGCGAGGGCGGTGAGGACGTCGAGCGGCTGCTGGACCCCGAGCGCCGGAGCGCGATCAAGCAGGTCGCGTCCGGACGCTTCGGTGTGACGAGCATGTACCTCACGCACGCCGATGACATCCAGATCAAGCTCGCCCAGGGCGCCAAGCCCGGCGAGGGCGGTCAGCTGCCGCCCGGCAAGGTCTACCCGTGGATCGCGCGCACCCGCGGCGGCACGCCCGGCGTCGGCCTCATCTCACCCCCGCCGCATCACGACATCTACTCGATCGAAGACCTGAAGCAGCTGATCTTCGACCTCAAGCGCGCGAACCCGGCTGCCCGCGTCCACGTCAAGCTCGTGAGCCAGTCGGGAATCGGTGCGGTCGCGGCGGGTACCGCCAAGGCCCTCGCCGACGTCATCCTCGTGTCGGGTCATGACGGCGGCACCGGTGCGAGCCCCCTGAACTCCCTCAAGCACGCGGGAACCCCCTGGGAGCTCGGCCTCGCCGAGACGCAGCAGACGCTCATGCTCAACGACATGCGCGACCGCGTCGTCGTGCAGGCCGACGGTCAGCTCAAGACCGGCCGTGATGTGGTCATCGCGGCGCTGCTCGGCGCCGAGGAGTTCGGCTTCGCCACGTCGGCACTGGTCGTGGAAGGCTGCATCATGATGCGGGTCTGCCACCTCGACACCTGCCCCGTGGGCGTCGCGACTCAGAACCCCGTCCTGCGCGAGCGCTTCACCGGCAAGCCCGAGTTCGTCGTCAACTTCATGGAGTTCATCGCCCAGGAGGTCCGCGAGTACCTCGCCGAGCTCGGTTTCCGCTCGCTCGACGAGGCGATCGGACGCAACGACGTCCTCGACGTCGACGGCGCGATTGAGCACTGGAAGGCGAGCGGCCTCGACCTCGGACCGATCCTCACCGGCCCGGCATTCGCCGACGACGCCCCGCGCCGTCACTACCGCGCGCAGGACCACGAGCTCGACGAGCACTTCGACGTCCAGCTCATCGAGCAGGCGCAGGACGTCGTCGCGCACGGCGGTCACATCGAGATCGACCTGCCGATCCGCAACACCGAGCGTGCCGTGGGCACGATGCTGGGCAACCGGGTCACGCTGGCTCACGGCGAGAACGGCCTTCCGGCGGATTCGATCGTGGTGAACCTCACGGGCTCGGCCGGTCAGTCGTTCGGAGCGTTCCTCCCCGCGGGCATCACGCTGCGCCTCGAGGGCGACTCGAACGACTACGTGGGCAAGGGGCTCTCGGGCGGTCAGATCGTCGTGCGGCCGCCGCGCGACGCCGCGTTCGACGCTTCCGAGAACGTCATCGCGGGCAACGTCATCGGCTACGGCGCGACGCAGGGAACCATGTTCCTGCGTGGCGTGGTGGGGGAGCGGTTCCTCGTGCGCAACTCCGGCGCCACGGCGGTCGTCGAGGGCGTGGGCGACCACGCGCTCGAATACATGACCGGAGGCCTCGCGGTGATCCTCGGAGCCACCGGGCGCAATCTCGGCGCCGGGATGTCGGGTGGGAACGCCTACGTCTACCGCCTCGAGACGGCGAACGTGAACCGCGAGGCGATGGCCAGCGGCGAGCTCGTGCTCGAGGAGATGGGATCCGGCGACGCCGAGATCCTCCGCGATCTGCTCGAGCGCCACGTCGCCGAGACGGGGTCCGAGCTGGCAGCGCGCCTGCTCGAGGACTTCGAGACTGAGATCGCCAACTTCGTCCGTGTGGTGCCGCGCGACTACGCCGCGGTGCTCGAAACCCGACAGACGGCGGCCGCCGAGGGGCTCGACCCCGACGGCGACGAGGTCTGGAGCCGCATCCTGGAGGTGACCCGTGGCTGACCCCAAGGGCTTCCTGAAGATCACGGAGCGTGAGCTCCCCAAGCGCCGCCCGGTGCCGGTCCGCATCATGGACTGGCGCGAGGTCTACGAGCCCGGCGACAGTGCGGTGCTCCGCCGCCAGGCGGGACGCTGCATGGACTGCGGCGTGCCGTTCTGCCATCAGGGATGCCCGCTGGGCAACCTGATCCCCGAGTGGAACGACCTCATGTGGCGGGGCGAAGGACGTTCGGCCATCGAGCGTCTTCACGCCACGAACAACTTCCCGGAGTTCACCGGCCGGCTGTGCCCCGCCCCGTGCGAGAGCGCCTGCGTGCTGGGCATCAACCAGCCGCCGGTCACGATCAAGCAGATCGAGGTCTCGACGATCGACGAGGCCTTCGCGAACGGCTGGGTCGAGGCCGAGCCCCCCGGACGGCTGACCGGCAAGACGGTCGCCGTCGTCGGCTCGGGTCCGGCCGGACTGGCCGCGGCGCAGCAGCTGACGCGCGCGGGTCACACCGTCGCCGTCTACGAGCGCGACGACCGTATCGGTGGCCTGCTGCGCTACGGCATCCCCGACTTCAAGATGGAGAAGCGCCACATCGAGGCGCGTCTGCGTCAGATGCAGGACGAGGGCACGCGTTTCCGCGCCGGTGTCGAGATCGGCAAAGACATCTCGTGGGACGCGCTGCGCGCCCGCTACGACGCGGTCGTGGTGGCGACGGGATCGACGCTGCCGCGCGACCTCGCCATCCCGGGCCGCGACCTCGCCGGGGTGCACTTCGCCATGGAGTACCTCGTCGAGTCGAACAAGGCGGTCGCGGGCGACCAGGTCGCCAACCAGATCCATGCCGAGGGCAAGCACGTCGTCGTCATCGGCGGCGGCGACACCGGCGCCGACTGCATCGGCACAGCTCACCGGCAGGGTGCACTCAGCGTCACGAACCTCGCGATCGGCAAGCAGCCGCCGTCGGACCGGCCCGACACCCAGCCCTGGCCGATGATGCCGACCGTCTTCGAGGTCGCCTCCGCGCACGAGGAGGGCGGTGAGCGCAGCTACCTCGCGTCCACGGTCGAGTTCCTCGGGAACGAGGCGGGAGAGGTGCGCGCGCTCCGTGTGGCCGAGACCGAGTTCGTCGACGGCCGCCGCGTCCCCAAGAGCGGTACCGAGCGCGAGATCCCCGCCGACCTCGTCCTGATCGCGATGGGTTTCACCGGCCCGGAGCGCACCGAGCTGGAGGCCCAGCTGGGTACCGTGTTCACCGATCGCGGCAACGTCGAACGTGCCGACGACTACCAGACGACCGCGCCGGGCGTGTTCGTGGCCGGCGATGCCGGGCGCGGGCAGTCGCTCATCGTGTGGGCGATCGCGGAGGGCCGCGCTGCGGCAGCCGCCGTCGACCGCTACCTGATGGGCGACACCGACCTGCCGGCGCCGGTGCGTCCGACCGACGTCGCGATCGGGCTCCAGCGGGCATAGGCTGGACCCAACCCCCCTCCCGACCCGAGACCACCGGAGATTCAGTGAGACGCGCCAAGATCGTCGCCACCCTGGGACCGGCCACAGCCAGCTACGAGATGGTGCGAGCCATCATCGACGCCGGCGTGGACGTGACCCGATTCAACCTCAGCCACGGAGACTATTCGGAGCACGAGGTCCGCTGGGCCAACGTGCGCAAGGCCGCCGACGACGCGGGCCGTCCCGTGGCGATCCTGGTCGATCTCCAGGGGCCGAAGATCCGCCTCGGCAAGTTCGAGAACGGACCCCACCAGCTCGCGGTCGGCGACATCTTCAAGATCACCACCGATGACATCCTCGGCACCAAGGAGATCGTCTCGACGACCTTCAAGGGCCTGCCCGGGGACGTCAAGCCCGGCGACTTCCTTCTCATCGACGACGGCAAGGTCCGCGTCGAGGTCGTGTCGGTCGAGGGCTCGGTCGTCACGACGAAGGTCATCGTCGCCGGCCCCGTCTCGAACAACAAGGGCATCAACCTGCCCGGTGTCGCCGTGAGCGTTCCGGCGCTGTCGGACAAGGACGAGGCGGACCTGCGCTGGGGGCTGCAGCAGGGCGCCGACATCATCGCGCTCTCGTTCGTGCGCGACGCCGCGGACGTGACGCGGGTGCACGAGATCATGGCGGTGGAGGGCCGCAAGGTCCCCGTCATCGCGAAGATCGAGAAGCCGCAGGCGGTCGAGAACCTCGAGGAGATCATCGACGCCTTCGACGGCATCATGGTCGCGCGCGGCGACCTCGGCGTGGAGCTTCCGCTCGAGGCCGTGCCGATCGTCCAGAAGAAGGCTGTGGCGCTGTGCCGCCGCATGGCCAAGCCGGTCATCGTCGCGACGCAGATGCTCGAGTCGATGATCGAGAACCCCGTGCCCACGCGCGCCGAGACGAGCGACGTCGCCAACGCCGTCCTCGATGGTGCCGACGCGGTCATGCTCTCGGGCGAGACGAGCGTGGGCAAGTACCCCGTCGTCGTCGTCGAGACCATGGCCCGTATCGTCGACTCGACGGAGACCCACGGTCTCGAGCGCATCGCACCGCTGACGGCGAAGCCGCGCACGCAGGGCGGTGCGATCACGCTCGCCGCCATGGAGGTCGCACAGTTCATCGAGGCGAAGTTCCTCTGCATGTTCACCGAGTCCGGCGACACGGCGCGCCGCATGTCGCGGCTGCGCCCCGAGATCCCGATGATCGCGTTCACGCCGGACCCGGCGATCCGTCGTCGCATGGCCCTCACCTGGGGCATTCGCTCCAGCCTGGTCGAGCAGGTCGCTCACACCGACCTGATGTTCCACCAGGTCGACGACTACTTCCTCTCGAACGGCCTCGCCGAGGTCGGTGACAAGGTCGTCGTCATCTCCGGGTCCCCTCCCGGAATCCAGGGATCGACCAACGACATCCGCATCCACAAGATCGGCGACGCCGTCAACGGTCGCGCGCCGATCTACCAGGCGGTCCAGTGACCACCGCGTGAATGCCGAAGGGCGGGCACCTCTCCACGAGGTGCCCGCCCTTTCGTCGTGCCGGTGGTGGGAGTCGAACCCACACGTCCGAAGACAACCGAGTTTGAGTCGGTCGCGTCTGCCATTCCGCCACACCGGCGCACGCACATCGACAATACCGCCTCGTGCGACGTCGCCCGACGGAGACATGGCCGGAACGCCATACCGTAGGATCGAAAGGTGACAGAGCAAGAAGAGGCCCCCACGTCGGCCGCTCCCGCACCGCGTCGTGTCGTCGTGGCCGAAGACGAGTCGCTCATCCGACTCGACATCGTCGAGATCCTTCGCGACAACGGATACGACGTCGTCGGTGAAGCCGGAGATGGTGAGACCGCCGTCCAGCTCGCGACCGAGCTTCGTCCCGATCTCGTGATCATGGACGTCAAGATGCCCGTCCTCGATGGGATCTCGGCCGCCGAGCGGCTCGGCAAGGCGCACATCGCCCCCGTCGTCCTGCTGACCGCGTTCAGCCAGAAGGAGCTCGTCGAGCGGGCGACCGAGGCGGGTGCCCTCGCCTACGTCGTCAAGCCGTTCACGCCGAACGATCTGCTCCCCGCCATCGAGATCGCGCTGGCCCGCTACGAGCAGATCATCACCCTCGAGGCCGAGGTCGCCGACATGGTCGAGCGCTTCGAGACCCGCAAGCTGGTCGACCGGGCGAAGGGCCTGCTCAACGAGAAGATGGGTCTGAGCGAGCCCGAGGCGTTCCGCTGGATCCAGAAGGCGTCGATGGACCGCCGCCTGACGATGCAGGACGTTGCCAAGGCGATCATCGAGCAGCTCGCGCCCAAGAAGTAACCCGCGCCGACGCCGACGACGAGAAAGCCCCCTCCCGGATCGGGAGGGGGCTTCGTCGTCGCATCAGGATGCTGCCGGAGCGTCCTTGATGAGGTTCGTGATGCGGATGGTGGAGCAGCGGCGCCCTTGCTCGTCGGAGACGACGATCTCGTGGACCGTCATCGAGCGGCCGAGGTGCAGAGGAGTGCAGACCCCGGTGACGATCCCGCTCGTCGCCGAGCGGGTGTGCGTGGCGTTGATGTCGACACCCACGGCGAGCCGGCCCGGACCGGCGTGCATGTTGGCCGCCATGGATCCGAGAGACTCGCCCAGAACGACGTACGCACCGCCGTGGAGAAGGCCGACCGGCTGCGTGTTGCCCGCGACGGGCATGGTGGCGACGCAGCGCTGGGTGGTGAACTCCGTGAACTCGATTCCCATGCGCTCCGCGAGCGCGCCTTTGCCGCGGCCCTGCGCCCACGCGAGGCCGGTGTCGGTATCGGTGTTGTCGGGCATGCTCCACCCCTCGGTCGCAGCGGGTCGTGGTGTCCGTGGTCGTCGTTAGGCTGGACGGGTGACGGACTCGCCAAAGCCTACCCTTCTCGTCGTCGACGGCCATTCGCTGGCCTACCGCGCGTTCTTCGCGCTGCCGGTCGACAACTTCACCACGAAGGACGGCCAGCACACCAACGGCATCTACGGCTTCCTGTCGATGTTCGTCAACCTGATCAAGGCGGAGAAGCCGACGCACCTGGCCGTCGCTTTCGACACCTCCCGGCAGTCGTTCCGCACCCGCGAGTACACGGAGTACAAAGCGAACCGATCCGAGTCGCCCGCCGAGTTCAAGGGGCAGATCCCGCTGCTGCAGGAGTGCCTCGCCGCCATGAACGTGACGGTGCTGACGAAGGAGGACTACGAGGCCGACGACATCCTCGCCACCCTCGCGACGCAGGGCGCCGCAGAGGGCTTCGACGTCCTCGTCTGCTCGGGCGACCGAGACACCATCCAGCTCGTCACCGACGACGTGACCCTGCTCTACCCGAGTGTCCAGGGTGTGTCTCAGCTCAAGCGCTACACCCCTGAGACAGTGGTCGAGAAGTACGGGCTGCCGCCGCAGAACTATCCCGACATCGCCGCTCTCGTGGGCGAGACGAGCGACAACCTTCCCGGTGTGCCGAAGGTCGGCGAGAAGACCGCGGTGAAGTGGCTCACGCAGTGGGGATCTCTCGACGCGCTGCTGGAGAACGCCGACAAGATCGGCGGTGTCGTGGGAGGCAACCTGCGCGAGCACCTCGACGACGTTCGGCGCAATCGTTCGCTGAACCGCCTGCTGCGCGACGTCGAGCTCGGAGTCACGCCCGCAGACCTCGCGGTCGGACCGATCGACGCCGAGGCGGTGCGCGACATCTTCGCCCGGCTCGAGTTCCGTACGCTGCTCCCGCGCGTCTTCGAGGCGGCGGGGGCCGATCCCGCGATGGCCGTCGAGACCGCCGCCCCGGCCGTTCCGGCGCCGACCGCCGCCGAGCTCTCCGCCGCCGACATCGGCGCCTGGGCCGCGGCCCGCACAGGTGACGTCGGCGTCACCGTCGTGGTCGCCGGTGGCTTCCCGCAGCGCATCGGCCTGGCCGATGCCGACGAAGCGGTCGAGGCCACGTGGAGCGACGACGTCGCCGAGGCCTTGCGCCCGTGGCTCGAGTCCGACGCGCCGAAGGTGCTCTCCGACGCGAAGCTGCAGGTCAAGGCGCTTCGGCGTGGCGGGGTGCGCCTGGGCGGTCTCGTCTTCGATCCGATCCTGGCGGGATGGCTCCTCCGGCCGAGCTTTCCCGACAAGACCCTCGCCGACCTCGTACACCGGTATCTCGACGAGAAACTGCCCGAAGCCGACCCGACCCAGCTCGTTCCCGAGACCGAGGGCGCGACGCCGGGCCAGCTGTCGTGGTTCGCACTGCGCGTCGCAGAGGCGGTGCGCACGGAGATGCCCGCTTCGGTGCTGTCGGTGCTCACCGGCATCGAGCTGCCCACGCTCGACGCCCTCGCCGATATGGAGCTCGCCGGCGTCGCGGTCTCGCACGAGAAGCTCTCCACCTTCTCCGCCGAGCTCGCAGCGCGCGCTGACGACATCGCGCAGCGTGCCTACGCGACGATCGAGCGCGAGGTCAACCTCGGTTCTCCCAAGCAGCTGCAGGAGGTGCTGTTCGAGCAGCTCCAGCTGCCGAAGACCCGCAAGACGAAGACGGGCTATTCCACGGATGCCGCCGTACTGGCAGACCTGCAGGAATCGAACCCCCACCCCTTCCTCGAGCTGCTCCTCCAGCACCGGGAGGCCACGAAGCTGCGCCAGATCATCGAGTCGCTCGACACCGCGATCGCCGCAGACGACCGCATTCACACGACCTACGTGCAGACGGGAAGCCAGACCGGGCGGCTTTCGAGCACCGATCCCAACCTGCAGAACATCCCGATCCGCAACGAAGAGAGCCGGCGCATCCGTGCCGCGTTCGAGGTCGGCGAGGGATACGAGACCCTGCTGACCGCCGACTACTCGCAGATCGAGATGCGCATCATGGCGCACCTCTCCGAAGACCCGGGGCTCATCGAGGCCTTCGTGTCGGGCGAAGATCTCCACCGCTTCGTCGGCGCGCGCGTCTTCGGCGTCGAGCCGGCCGACGTGACACCGGCCATGCGCACGAAGGTCAAAGCCATGTCGTACGGGCTCGTCTACGGGCTGTCGGCGTTCGGTCTCTCGAAGCAGCTGCGCATCGAGCAGTCCGAGGCCAAGCAGTTGATGCTCGAGTACTTCGCCCGTTTCGGGGCGGTGCGCGACTACCTGCGCTCGAGCGTTGAGCAGGCCCGCATCGACGGTTACACGGAGACGATCTTCGGCCGGCGCCGTCCGTTCCCCGACCTCGCGAGCCCGAACCGGGTCCTGCGCGAGAACGCGGAGCGTGCGGCTCTCAACGCTCCGATCCAGGGCAGCGCCGCCGACATCATGAAGATCGCGCTGTTCCGCATCGCTCGCGAGTTCCAGGCCGAAGGGCTCCGATCCCGCGTGCTGCTGCAGATTCATGACGAGCTCGTCGTCGAGGTCGCGCCGGGGGAGTGGGATGCTGCCGAGCGCATCGTTCGCGACCGCATGGGCGACGCCGCCGAACTGACCGTCCCTCTCGACGTGCAGATTGGTCGCGGCGGCGACTGGGACGTCGCCGGTCACTGATCTGATCGCGCGGGGGTGCCGCAGTAGGCTCGGAGGATGACCGAAGCACAGCGCACCCCCACGCCGATCGACCGGATCGCCGATGCGTGGGTCGACACTCTGGCAGAGCTCTCACCCGGGCTCGCGACGTACATCGGCCGTTTCGAGCACAACGCACGACTCGACGACTACTCGCCGGCCGGCACCGCCCGAGCCCTCGAGGCCGCTCGCGGCACTCTCGCCGCCCTTGAGGCAGCCGAGCCGACCGACGACGTCGATGTCGTCACGAAGGCCGACCTCTCCGGCGATCTGCGTCTGCAGATCGAGCTCGCCGAGGCCGGCGCGCACCTGCGCGACGTCAACGTCATCGCCTCGCCCGCTCAGGAGATCCGGAACACCTTCGACCTCATGCCCACGGCCACGGTCGACGACTGGAGCGTGATCGCCGCGCGTCTGGGTGCGGTTCCGGCCGCGATCGACGGCTACATCGAGACGCTCCGCGAAGGTATCTCCCGAGGCATCGTCCCGGCGCGCCGTCAGGTTTCCGAGGTAGCCACGCAGATCGGTCGTTACACGGCGGACACCGGCTTCTTCGCGACGTTCGCCGCTGAGGCCGCGCCCACCGAGGGGGGCCTGCCCGCGTCACTGGCCCGTGAGCTCGCCGACAACGCGAATGCGGCTCGCGTCGCCTACGACGCGCTCGCCTCGTTCTTCACCGGCGAGCTGCTCCCCGAGGCGGGCGAGACCGACGCGGTCGGGCGCGAGCTGTACGCCCTGCACTCCCGCCGTTTCCTCGGGGCCACGATCGACCTCGACGAGACCTACGAGTGGGGCCTCCAGGAGCTGGCCCGCATGGTCGCCGAGCAGGAGTCCATCGCGAACGAGATCCTCCCGGGTGCGACCGTGGAAGAGGCGGTGACGCACCTCGAGAAGGACGAGTCGCGGAAGCTCTACGGCACCGAGGCTCTGCAGAAGTGGATGCAGGAGACGAGCGACCGGGCCGTCGAAGAACTGGGTCGTACCCACTTCGACATCCCCGAGCCCATCCGCACGCTGGAGTGCATGATCGCCCCGACCAACGAGGGCGGCATCTACTACACGGGCCCGACCGACGACTTCTCGCGCCCCGGTCGCATGTGGTGGTCGGTGCCGGAGGGCGTCGACTCGTTCGACACCTGGCGCGAACTCACGACGGTGTATCACGAGGGCGTCCCCGGTCACCATCTCCAGATCGCGCAGGCGGTGTACAACCGTTTCGAGCTCAACTCGTGGCGCCGCCTGCTCGCCGGATCGAGCGGCCACGCCGAGGGCTGGGCGCTGTACGCCGAGCGCCTGATGGAGCAGCTGGGCTACCTCGACGACCCGGCAGACCGGCTGGGCATGCTCGACGGCCAGCGCATGCGGGCCGCTCGCGTCGTCCTCGACATCGGTGTGCACCTGGGCAAGGAACGCCCCGACGGTGAGGGCGTGTGGGATGCGGACTACGCGCTGGAGTTCATGAAGCGCAACGTCAACATGCCCGAGGAGTTCATCCGCTTCGAGGTCAACCGGTATCTCGGCTGGCCGGGCCAGGCGCCGTCGTACAAGGTCGGTCAGCGCATCTGGGAGCAGATCCGCGACGACTTCGCGGCGCGGGCGGGCGACCGGTTCGACGTCAAGGCGTTCCACATGAAGGCGCTGCGGCTCGGCGGTGTCGGGCTCGACACGTTGCGCATGGCGCTCGCGCAGAACTGACAGCACCGACGACGGGGCGGGAATACTCTTCCCGCCCCGTCGTTGTATGCGGATGAATGAAAGGTGGGCCCCCATGACCGCGACATCCGTCCAGTTCGCCCTCGACACGTTCGGTGACGTCACCCGCGGCGCCGACGGCGAGCTGCTCTCCGACGCCCAGACCATCCGAAACGTCGTCGACCAGGCGGTGCTCGCCGACGAGGTCGGCCTGAGCTTCTTCGGGGTGGGGGAGCACCACCGGCGTGAATTCGCCGTCTCGAGTCCCGAGATCGTGCTCGCCGCCGCCGCGGCGCGTACGAAGGAGATCCGCCTGGGCACCGCGGTCACGGTCCTCTCGAGCGACGACCCGGTGCGCGTCTACGAGCGTTTCGCGACCCTCGACGCCGTCTCGAACGGCCGTGCCGAGATCATCCTCGGGCGGGGCTCGTTCACCGAGTCGTTCCCGCTGTTCGGGTTCGATCTCGCCGACTACGAGATCCTCTTCGAGGAGCGCCTCGACCTGTTCGGACGGCTGCGGTCCGAGCACCCCGTCACCTGGCAGGGTCGGACTCGACCCGCGCTGACGGACGCGGATGTCTTCCCGAAGACCGAGAACGGCCTCCGTGCGTGGGTCGGCGTCGGCGGCTCGCCCGAATCGGTGCTGCGAACCGCCCACAACGGGTACAACCTGATGCTGGCGATCATCGGCGGCGGTGCGGCGCGGTTCCGGCCGTACGTCGATCTGTTCCACCGCACGCGGGACGCGATGGGCGCCGACCGGCTGCCCGTCGGGGTCCATTCTCCCGGCCACGTCGCCGACAGCGATGAGCAGGCCTGGGAGGAGCTCTTCCCGGCGATGAAGGTCAACCGTGACGCGATCGGTGCCGAGCGTGGCTGGCCGCCGTACTCGCGCCTGCAGTTCCAGCACGATCTCGGCCCCGACGGCGCCGTGTACGCGGGCTCGCCCGAGACGGTGGCGCGCAAGCTCGCCCAGACGATCCGCACGCTGGACCTCGACCGGTTCGATCTGAAGTTCTCGCACGGGACGCTCGCGCACGAGAGCATGATGCACTCGATCGAGCTCTACGGCACGAAGGTCGCTCCTCTCGTGCGAGAGATGCTCGCCGGCGACTGACCGGGTGGCGCGCGAGGTCGTCGCGGATCAATAGCATGGTCGAATGACCGATACCGCGACGCCCTCGGTGGCGCGCCGCCTCGACGATCTGCCCTTCGGCCGTCGGCACCTGCGGATCCTGACCGGATCCGGACTGGGATGGGCCCTCGACGCGATGGACGTCGGGCTGATCTCGTTCATCATCACGGCGCTCATCGCGCAGTGGTCGCTCGACACCTCGCAGGCGTCGTGGATCGCATCGGCCGGGTTCGCGGGCATGGCGATCGGCGCGAGCGTCGGCGGGCTGCTGGCAGACAGATTCGGTCGGCGCTCCGTGTTCGCGGTCACGCTTCTCGTCTACGGAGTCGCCACCGGCGCGAGTGCTCTGGTCGGCGGGCTCGCGATGCTCCTCGTCCTGCGCTTCCTCGTGGGGCTCGGTCTCGGCGCCGAGCTGCCGGTCGCGAGCACGTATGTGAGCGAGTTCGCGCCCGCCCGCATCCGCGGCCGGGTCATCGTCATCCTCGAAGCCTTCTGGGCCGTCGGCTGGACCGCGGCCGCACTGATCGGCTACTTCGTGATCCCGCAGGTCGACGAAGGATGGCGCTGGGCATTCGTCGTGGGCGCGATCCCCGCGGTGTACGCGCTGGTCGTGCGCTGGGGGCTCCCCGAGTCGGCCCGGTGGCTCGAACGCCGCGGCCGGCACGCCGAGGCCGAGGCGGTCGTCCGGAGCTTCGAGACGACCAGCGCGATCGCGTCGCGCGAGGTCAGCGTCTCCGCCGGCCCGGAAACGATCGCCGCGCCCGCCGCCGTGTCGTCGACCGGCCGGCTCCGGGCGCTCTGGTCGCCCGAGTTCCGCGGCCGCACCGCGAGCCTGTGGCTGGTCTGGTTCTGCGTCAACTTCTCGTACTACGGCGCCTTCATCTGGATCCCGACGATCCTGTACACGCAGGGTTACGACCTCGTGCGTTCATTCGGGTTCACCCTGATCATCACTCTCGCTCAGCTCCCTGGCTACGCCGTCTCGGCCTGGTTGATCGAGGTGTGGGGCAGACGCCTGACCCTGTCGGTGTTCCTCATCGGCTCCGCGGCATCCGCCGTCGTGTTCGGCACGGCCGGGACCGAGGCCGTCATCATCGGCGCAGGTATGGCGCTGTCGTTCTTCAACCTCGGCGCCTGGGGTGCGCTCTACGCCGTGACGCCGGAGATGTACCCGACATCGCTGCGCGGCACCGGTGCCGGATGGGCCGCGGGCGTCGGCCGGATCGCATCCATCCTCGCTCCGCTGTCGGTGCCGCCCCTGCTGATGTGGGGTGGCGCGCCCATGCTCTTCGTCGTGTTCGCCATCTTCTTCGTCCTCGCCGCCGTCGGCGCGTGGGGACTCGTCGACCGCAGGGGAGTGTCGCTCGATGACCGCTGAATCACAGGTGCGCTACGTGGCCATCGGCGACTCGTTCACCGAGGGCGTGGGAGACGAGCTGCCCGACGGCGCCGTGCGCGGCTGGGCCGATCTCGTCGCCGCCGGCTGGGCGGACGCGACGGGGCGAGCCGTGCAGTACGCCAACCTCGCGATCCGCGGCAAGCTCGTGCGGCCCATCGTCGACGAACAGCTCGAAGCCGCCCTCGCGCTGCGCCCGACCCACCTGTCGTTCAACGGCGGCGGCAATGACATGCTGCGCCCGCGCACGTCCATCGCGCATATCGTCGACGCCTTCGTGCAGGTGCTGCGCCGGTGCGACGAAGAAGGCGTCAGCCTCATCCTGCTGTCGGGCGCGAACCCGTCCGCGCAGCTGCCGCTGGGAGGCCTCATCAATCGGCGCGGCGATGCGCTCTCGGATGCCGTCGTCGAGCGCATCGCGGATCGCGACGACGTCGTCCGCGCCTTGAACTGGTATGACCGGGCCCTGACCCATCCGTCGTACTGGTCGGCCGATCGGCTCCACATGAACGCCCGCGGTCACCACCGCGTCGCCGCTCGGGTTCTCGGTTCCCTGGGTCTCGAGGCGCCGGGGGAGTGGTGGTCGCTTCCCGTCGACGAGCAGCCGCCTGCGCTCGCGCGCGGCGAGTACTTCCGCGAGCACCTCGCTCCCTGGGTCCGTCGGCGACTCACCGGACGTTCATCCGGCGACAACCGGCAACCGAAGTTCGGCTCCTGGATCGAGGTCGCGCCGCGCTCGTGACACGCCGCGAGAGCCGGTGTCAAGCCGGTGCACGGTGCTGCGCCCACGCGCCAGGATCGACGGGTCCGCACACCCGAAGGGAACTGACATGAGCATTGGTGCCGGAATCGCTTTGTTCGTCATCGGCGCGATCCTCGCGTTCGCCGTGAACGTCGAGGTCGAGTGGGTGAACCTCGACCTCATCGGCTACATCCTGATGGGTGCAGGAGCCCTCGTCTTCCTCATCGGCCTCATTCTGATGGTGCGCCGCCGCCAGACCGAGACCGTCAGCCGCACCGCCGTCGATCCCGCCAGCGGCCAGCGCGTCACCCGCAACAGCACGAGCACGTCGGGCGACCCCATGCTCTGATGCATCTGCTGCGAAACGGCCGCGGTGGGCTTACGCCCGTCGCGGCCGTTTCGGTAGGTCCATCCCGATGTGGATACGGGTGCGCTTGCGCTCGATCGCGATGAACGTACCGCCGATGAGCCACAGCGGCACCTGGGTGAGGAACGCGACGCGGAACGCCTCGAGCGAGTACGTCGCCGGTGTTCCGGCGCCCTGCAGGTCGAGCGCCACCCCGATGCTGAACACGGCGATGAGTGCGGCGAGGAAGCCGCCGGCGTTCGTGAGCCCCGTCGCCGTGCTGAGGCGATGCGAGGGATTGTGCGTGCGGGCGTGGTCGAAAGCGATCATCGAGGCCGGCCCCCCGGTGGCGAGGGCGATCGCCAGAGCCACCAGCAGCCACGCCGGCGCGGTCCCGGGCCAGAGGATCACCGCCGTCCAGGCGACGAGCTGGACGCCCACGGCGGGAAGCACGAGCGCGCGCGATCGCAGGTTGGGGATGCGGCGAGAGAGCTCGCCCATGATCGGCCCGAGCGCCATACCGGCGAAGACGTAGAGCGTCGTGATGAGCGTCGCTTCGGACTGCGTGCGTCCCTCGC
Source organism: Microbacterium sp. Ru50 (assembly GCF_002920555.1). NCBI lineage: Bacteria > Bacillati > Actinomycetota > Actinomycetes > Micrococcales > Microbacteriaceae > Microbacterium > Microbacterium sp. Ru50. Next base: position 273,508 of record NZ_PQSV01000001.1, read on the forward strand.
CGGCGGTGAGGAACGGAATGCCCCACAGCAGGATGAACGCCGTGCCGGCGAACGGGGTCGTGAAATGCGACCAGAACGCCAGCCGGGTACCCGGATGCGCCCAGGCCGCGCGGATGCCGACTCCCGTGTCGACGCTCGAGGTGACGACGCGAATGGCTCCGGTGTCGGTGTCGACGCTGACGTCGCGATCGACCTCCGGCGGGTGGTTGCGCACGAGCAGGAACACCAGGACGGCGAACAGGACACCCAGTCCCGCGACGCTGCCGAAGGTCACCGACCAGCTGGTGGCGTGCAGGAGAGCTGAGAGGGGGATGACGGCGACGAGCTGGCCGGCCTGACCGAGGATGCCGGTCATCTGCACCATCAGCGGCCCGCGCTGCGCCGGGAACCAGGTCGCGACGAGTCGGAGGACCGCCGGGAAGATGGCGGCGTCGCCGGCGCCGAGGAGCATGCGCGCGACGATGGCGACCCCGACGCTGGGGGAGAGGGCCATCGTCAGTTGGCCGACCGCCATGAGGATCATGCCGATGGTCATGATGGGGCGCGAACCGTATCGATCGAGCAGGACGCCGATGGGGATCTGCATCCCGCCGTAGACGGCCAGCTGGACGACGGCGAACATCGATAGCGTCGCGGCATCGGCCTGGAAGCGCTCGGCGGCGTCGACGCCCACGGCCGCGAGCGACGTCCGGTTCGTGATGGACAGGACGTACGCCGCCACACCGGTTCCCCAGACGAGCCACGCCCGGAGCCCGGGGCCGCTCATCCGTGCTGCGGCCGTCATCGGCCGATCCGTCGGAGCAGGGGAGGCGCCGGGAAGATCACCCTTCTACGCTACTCCGGCGTCTGCGTCTACCCGCACGGCCCGCGGTGTCCGGTGCCCCGGTCGTTCTGCCATGATGCGGAGCATGAGTGCTCCGGTGGTCCCGCGATGACCGCGCTGTCGGCTCTCGAGACCGACGCCGCGATCCTCGTCGAGCACGTCGCACGGCGTGAGCAGCCGGCCGACGGCGAGACGGTCGCGCGGCTTCGCGCGGAGTTCCCGAGATTGCACGGGCTGTTCCGCGCGCTCTACGGCGATCGCGCGACCTCACTCGAGTCGCTCCTGACGCTCATCGACGCCGTGCTCGATGCACGTGCCGATCGGCCCGCCGAACTGCGGCGACTCGACCGCGACCGCGCGGCGCGGCCGACCTGGTTCGAATCGGAGCGGATGCTCGGCGGTGTCTGCTACGTGGACCGGTTCGCCGGTGACCTCGACGGCGTGCGCAAGATGATCCCGTACTTCCGGGAGCTCGGTCTCACCTATCTGCACCTCATGCCGCTGTTCGCCAGCCCAGAAGGTGACAACGACGGCGGATACGCGGTCTCGGACTATCGCACCGTCGACCCGGCTCTGGGGACGATGGCCGACCTCCGCGCGTTGGCCGCTGATCTCCGCGACGCGGGGATCTCCCTCGTGCTCGACTTCATCTTCAATCACACCTCGAACGAGCACGAGTGGGCGACGCGCGCCCTCGCCGGCGACCCGGTGTACGAGAACTTCTATCTGATCTTCCCCGACCGCGAGCTTCCTGATGCGTACGAGCGGACCACGCGCGAGATCTTTCCGGACGACCATCCGGGCTCGTTCGTGCCGCTTCCCGATGGCCGGTGGATCTGGGCCACCTTCTACCGGTTCCAATGGGATCTCAACTACGCGAACCCCGACGTATTCACGGCGATGGCGAGGGAGATGCTGTTCCTCGCGAACCAGGGTGTCGAGATCCTCCGGATGGATGCGGTCGCCTTCATCTGGAAGCGTCTCGGGACGACGTGCGAGTCCCTGCCCGAGGCTCACCTGCTCCTGCAGGCGTTCAACGCGGTGCTGCGCATCGCGGCGCCGGCGGTGCTGTTCAAGTCCGAGGCGATCGTCCACCCCGACGAGGTGCAGGACTACATCTCGCCCGACGAGTGCCAGCTCTCCTACAACCCGCTGCAGATGGCGCTGACCTGGGAGGCGCTGGCGACCCGTGACGCCCGGCTACTTCAGCTCGCGCTCGACGAGCGCCACGAGCTTCCTCCCGGGACCGCGTGGGTCAACTACGTCCGAAGCCACGACGACATCGGTTGGACGTTCGCGGACGAGGATGCCGCGCGCTTCGGGATCGACGGCGGGCCGCATCGGCGCTTCCTCAACGACTTCTACATCGGCCGCTTCGCCGGCTCGTTCTCCCGGGGCTTCCCGTTCCAGGAGAACCCGCGCACCGGCGATGCCCGGATCGCAGGCACAACGGCCTCGCTGGCGGGGATCGCGGCGGGCGACGACGGCGGTGAGGACCGGGTGGTGCTCGCGCATGCGCTCGCGATGTCCACCGGCGGCATCCCGCTGCTGTACCTCGGCGACGAGGTGGCGCAGCTCAATGACGACACGTTCCAGGACGACCCGGCGCGGCGAGGAGACAGCCGGTGGGCGCACCGGCCCGAGCGACCCTCCGAGCGGTACGAGGAGCGGCGGGACGAGTCCACGGTTGCCGGACGGGTCTTCACGAGGCTCCGGCACCTGATCGACGTGCGCCGAGCCACGACGGAGTTCGCCGGGAACGAGCTCATCCCCTTCCACACCCCCCACGCCGCGGTCGTGGGGTTCATACGTCCGGCGACGGATGAGCACGGGGGAGCGGTGCTCGTGCTCGCCAATGTCGCTGACGAGCCGGCGGCGATCCCCTCCGAGACCGTGAGCGGGCTGGATGAGTCGGCGTGGGACCTCATCCGGGACTCCGCGGTGGGGCTCGGGAGCGGCCTCGTGCTGCCGGCGCACGCGTTCGTGTGGTTGCGCGTCCGCCGGCTGTGAGGCGGGCTACACCGTCAGAGGACGTCCTCGAGTATCAGCTCGCGCAGAGTGACGCGTCGAAGGTCCCGGGCGGTGACGACCGTGCCGTCGCCGAGGTTGCTGCGGCCGCTGAGGTGCTCGGCGATACGGCGCGTCACGAGCGCGCGGTCCTGGTCGTCGTCCAGGACGATGCCGACAGCGGTCAGGTCGCGGCCCAGCGAATTGCTCGAGTGAACGCTCGCGTGGTCGATCAGCTCGCTCGCGAAGGCGCGGCCTTCGTTCAGTCGACTCGCGGCGTGGACGACGGCGACGAGGATGCGCGGTGACACGCGGCTCAGCTCGCGTTCCAGGAGTGCGTCGACGTCGGCGATGCACGCCGGGAGCTCGTCGGGGGAGTCGGGGAGCGACACCCCGATCGTGAGTGCATCGGGCCGGTGATCCGGCGTCGAGACCTGCGTCAGTGCGTCGATGATGTCGGCATCCAAGCCGGCGATGTGCATGGCCGTCTCCCTTCGTCGCGCTCCGTTCGAGCGAGGATGACCGATTACTGTACCAGCTGGACGGTACGAATGCAGGTCGGCGCGACGAGGCTCACCCGGAGGTGACCAGAATGCGACCCGGGCCGAGGGGAACCAGGGGGGAGCGATAGGAGAGGCCGGTGTCCGCGGGATGCAGCACCACTCGAGCCTCGCCGAACCGCCACAAGCGATTGAAGAGGAAGACGGTGATCTCCACGGCCTCGTCGTCGGGCACGAGCCAGGTGCCGACGCCCCATTGCGCGGGCTGTCCGCGGCCGTCGATCACGACCGTCGGTCGGACGCCGGGAATCAGGTGCAGCATCGGCCGGCGGAGATTCAGCGTGACGCGTCGTCCCTTCGATGCGGCGTCGCCGGTCACGCTCGTTCCGCGCGGGGGTGTGTCGGTGTCATCATCGCACCACGGTATCGGCAGGCGCGCCGGTCACCTACCGGCGGTCCGACCCCGATACGCAGTTATGGGCGTCTGCGGCGGGCGACGAACGCGATTCCGAGAAATAGCAACAGCATGCCGGCGTGCGTCCGTGCGAAGACATCAGACGAGGACAGATGCGGCTCCAGGGGCTGACCGCAACGCGGAACTGACATAATGTGCATTATCGGATGCGGTGAACGGAGCGCGCTGTTTGGCACCAGCTCACACCCCTGGGACGAGCGCGCGACCGCGCGGCCGTCCTGACGGCAGCCCGCCGCTGACCGCGAGAGCGCCGAGGACCGTTGCCGTGATCGTCGACACCGTGAGAAGAGCCGACGCGAGCGTGCGCTCCGATCCCGATGCGTACGACGCGCACAGCGCGACGGCGGTGATCGCCGCCAGCAGGATCAGGACGGGTGTGAGTCCGCGCAGTCGGCGCTGCGCTGTCGTGAGCACGGCCGAGCCGCGTTCCCGGCGATGACGGGCTGCGCTGACCAGGAGCGCAGCGATCGTGCACCAGAAGCCCACGACGAGACTCGCCGTGACGACGTCGCTCGGTCGGTGCCAGCCGGCGGCGATGACGCCCATGCCGGCGACGGTGGCCCACACGACGAGCACAGGCGCGAGGACGAACTTCATCCGCGTCGGGGCGGCGAACAGCGCGGCGCAGGCTGCCGCGATCGCGATGGTCGCATGACCCGACGGCAGGGAGTTGTGGTATGTGCCCCAGCCGCTGGCGAGATCGGGACGCGCGATGATGTCGTGCTTGAGCACCTGTGTCACGATGCTCGCGCCGACGAAGACGACCGACGCTGCGCCCGCCTCCGCGAACCGGCGGGTGACGAGCGCCGTTGTGATGCTGACCACCATCGTCACGGCCGCCACGATGAGGATGTAGTTGGCGCTCACGTGCTGCGCCGCCAGCAGGATCGGGTTGCTCGACGATGTCGTGGCGACCATCGCCGCCTGATCGGCGTGCTGTCCGGAGGTCGTGAACACGCACACCGCGATCGTCACGGCGATAGCCGCCAGCTGGACGGCGGCCAGCGGGATGTAGCGCACGCTGCGTCTCATGTCGTCACCTCTTCCACGTCTGAACCACCGTACGAACCGGAGCCTGTGAGCGGGGTCAACGCCTACCCGCACTCCCCTAGGCTCGAAGGGTGCAGGTCGTGACCGGGTTCGTCGTCGTCGGGGTCGCGATCGTCGTCGGTTACGTCATCGGCCGCGTCGATCTGCTCGGACCTCACGGCCGTCCCGTGCTCGCGCGCCTGATCTTCTTCGTGCTGTCGCCGTTCCTCATGTTCGTCGTGCTCTCGCAGGCCGACGTATCGACCCTGTTCTCCGCGTTGCTGCCCGTCTCAGCGATCGCCGCCGTCTCGATGTTCGTCGTCTACGCGTTGATCGCGCGGCTCGTGTGGCGCCGCTCTGTCGGCGAGACGCTCATCGGCATGCTCTCGGCCGGGCAGGTGAACTCCAACAACATCGGCATCCCGCTGTCGCTGTATCTGTTGGGGTCGGCCGCGTTACCGGCGCCCGTCATCCTGATGCAGCTGATCGTCTTCACCCCGATCACGATGGCGATCCTCGAGGCCGTCACGACCGGACAACGCAAACCGTTGCCGATTTTGAAACGGACCGTCGGCAACCCAATCGTCATCGCCTCGGTGGCGGGAGTGATCGTGTCCGTCTCGGGCCTGCGGTTGCCGCCGATCGTGCTCGACCCGCTGCAGCTGATCGCGGACGCCTGTGTGCCGGTGCTCCTGATCGCGTACGGGATGTCGCTCCACGGACAGCGCGTGCTGTCGGCATCCGGCCGTCGCCGCGACATCCTCCTGGCATCGGGGCTCAAGCTCATCGCGATGCCCCTCGTCGCCTGGGCGGTCGCCGCGCTCGCGTTCGGCCTCTCCCCCGCCGACACGTTGGCGGTCACGGTCCTCGCGGCTCTCCCGACCGCGCAGAACGTCTTCAACTTCGCCCAGCGCTACGACATCGGCGAGACAATCTCGCGCGACACCGTGTTCCTCACCACGCTCGGCTGCGTCCCCGTACTCCTCGCCGCGACCCTGCTCCTCGGCTGAGTGCCTCTCACCCCGCGCCACTCCCCCGGCGCTGCACCGCGCGCTCTGATGCCGCTTCGTCATGTCCAGTAGCGTGAGGCGAGACGGGAGCGTCCGACTTCCGTGAAGGAGGCCCTGCCATGACAACTGCGGAGAACATCGCCGGACGATTCATCCGATCGCTGCGGACATCGTTGATCCTGACCGGCGTCCTCACCCTGGTTCTCGGCCTGCTGATCCTCATCTGGCCCGGGCGGACGGCCCAGGTGCTGACGGGCATCATCGCGGCGTACGCGATCGTCGCGGGTGTCGTCTACGCCGCGCTCGGCGTCTTCTCGCGGACGAAGGACGGTTGGGCGCGCGTCGGACACATCGTGCTCGGCATCTTCTTCGTGGTCGTCGGCGTCGTGGCCTTTGCCAACCTCGCCGCGTTCACGGTGTCGTTCGCTGTGTTCCTCGGCGTCCTGGTGGGCATCATGTGGATCATCGAGGGCGCGGTGTCGTTGTCCGTCGTCGGTGAGTCGTCGTCGCGAGGCTGGACGATCGCGTTCGCGATCCTCTCGATCATCGCCGGCGTCATGCTGCTGTTCACGCCCCTGTGGGGCGTCATCGTGCTCTGGTGGCTGCTCGGCATCTCGGCTGTCGCCCTCGGAATCGTCAACATCATCCGAGGGCTCTCGCTGCGCCCCTGACAGGTGGGGGCGTCACACCGGGAGGTGGCGCCCCCACCAGTCGAGGATGGCCTCGAACCGTTCCACGCGGTGTCGGGGCCGTCCCGAGCGGGTGAGCTCGTGGTCCTCGCCGGGGAACACCAGCAGCTCGGCCTCCGTGCCCTGCCGACGCAGGGCGGTGTAGTACCGCGTCGCCTGTTCGAGCGGGCATCGGAAGTCCAGCTCGGAATGGATGACGAGCGTGGGGGTGGCTACGCGGCCGACCATGGCCATCGGGCTCTGCGCCCGGATCGCGGCAGGATCGGTGCCGACGTACTCGTCGCCGAAGAACGAGCCGATGTCGCTCGTTCCCTGGAAGGTCTCCGGGTCGAGGAAACCGCGCTCGACGATCGCCGCGGCGAACCGGTGGTCGTGCGCGATCGTCCAGGCAGTCAGATAGCCGCCGTACGACCCGCCCATGATTCCGACCCGTCCACCATCGAGCCGTGCGTCAGAGGCGACTGCTCCGTCGAGGAACGCGAGGACGTCGACGAGGTCGTCGGTGCCCATGCGCCCGCGGATGCTGCGCCCGTGAGCGCGACCGTATCCGGCGCTGCCCCGCGGATTGCAGTACACGACGGCGTAGCCGGCATCGACCAGCACCTGCGTCTCGTCGAAGAGATGGATGCCGTACGAGGCATACGGGCCGCCGTGGATCTGCAGAAGCACGGGGAACGGGCCATCGCCCTCGGGTGTCGCCACCCATCCGTGCACGCGATAGCCGTCGGGTGCCGTCACCTCGAGCTCGCGCGGAACGACGAACCCCGCTCGGCTCGCGGCATCCCCGAAGGAGGTCAGCAACCGCGCGTCCACGCCGTCGGCGTCGAGGAGAAGGAGCTCGCCGGCCGACCGATTGGTCGCGACGGCGCAGACGATTCGCCGGCCTGCAGCGTCAGCGCCGTGGCCGGTCACTTCCATGCCCCGGCGCAGGCGCACGGCGGCGCCGTCGCGCGAGACGCGGAGCAGGTGCACCTCTCCGCGGGTGCGGTTCTGCACCAGGAAGTCGTCGCCCACTGCCGTGATGTGCGAGCCCACTTCCCCGAGGTCGATCGTCTCGGGATCGGTCAGTCTCCGAGGGCCATCGCCCTCGAGGATCCACAGCGCGACGCCCGGCGCGACGAAGTCCGCGCCATCGGCGCCCGCGTCGGAGGCGAGGAGGGCGATGCTGCCGTCGGGGGCGACGGCGACGTCGGCGATCGAGAGGGTCGCGGGCAGCACCACGCGCTCCCTCGTTCCATCGACGCTGATCGCGATCAGGGGCGAGCGGAGGTCGCGACGTTCGCGCTCGATCTCATCCGTGGTGGTGAGGATCTCCGAGCCGTCGGCGGTGAAGACGACGCCGTCATGGGAGAGCTCGCCCGAGGTGAGCTGGCGCGCCTCCGCCGGCACGCGCGGTGCAGGCGCGGACGAGTCTCCCTGCGGCTCGGGGGCGGGAGCGTACGCGGGCTCGGAACCGAGGTCCGGTGCGGCGACGACGAAGACCTGAGCGGGGCGGTCCGCGATGTAGCCGATGCCGTTCGCATGCCACCGGACGCCCGTGATCCGCCGAGGAGATTCTGCTTCGGCGGCGAGTCCTTCGACCGAGCCGTAGCGGCCCTGCTCGGGAATTCGCGCGGTGAAGGCGAGGAGATCGCCCGCGGGTGACCACGCGAACGCCCCGACACCGAGGGGTGCGTCGGTGACCTGGACGGGCTCCGAGCCGGATGCTGCGATCACGTGGATCTGCGGCTTACCGCCGGCGTCGCCGCGGATGAACGCGACACGGCGGCCGTCCGGCGAGAGGCGCGGCGAGGAGTCGGCCACGCCGCGGGTGAGCCGGTGAGCCTCGCCCGAGGGCAGCTCGATACGCCAGAGCTGTCCCACGTTCCGGTTCGCCGAGATATCGGGCCGTGACGTCGCGAACACGGCGAACGAGCCGTCGGGGGCGACCGTCGGACGCCCCACGGCGATGAGAGCCTCGATGTCCGTGGGGCGCATGGTCACTCGCCGCCGAAGGACGAGATGTCCCCGACGAGACGGGTGTTGTCGGAGGGGATCGGCTCGACGGCGGCGAGGGCGATCTCGGCGGCGAATTCCGACACGTTGTACAGCTTGCCGGCCGACTCGCGCCGCGTGGCGATCGCCCCCGGATTCGCGCGCTCGAGCAGGGTCGCGGTGATCGTGCCCTCGATCATGTCTCCCGACACGACGACGAATCCGATGCCGCGCTCGGAGAGCTCGCCGATGCGCTCGCGCAGAGCGTCCTCGCCGGCCCGCTTCGACAGGGCGACGGCCTCGTACTCGGGCATCGTCGGGGTCGTGCGGATGAAGTGAGCCTGGTGACTGGTGACGAACACCACGCGCGACCCATCCTCGAGCAACGGCAGCGCCGCGTCGAGGGTGCCGAGCTGCGCGTCGCGGTTGAGGGTGAGGGCGTAGTCCTCGGCCATGCCTCCCTCCATGCCGCCGGATGCGTTCAGCACGAGCAGATCGAGGTGGCCGAACGTGTCGCGCACAGCGGCGAACATCTCGTCGACCGAGGCGCGATCGGTGAGATCGGCTCCGACGACGAGCACCTCGACGCCGAGGTCGCGGAGCTCGGCCGCGAGCTTCTCGGCGCGGGGCGCCTTGTTGCGGAAGTTGATGACGACGTTCGCCCCCGCCTGCGCGAGGTACCGCGCTGTGTCGGCGCCGATGCCACGCGACGATCCGGTCACCAGTGCCGTGCGACCGGTGAGGGTTCCGGCGGGAAGGGGCTGAGTCATGTGACGCTCCTGCGGGGAAGAAAGGCTCTCGGCACGGCGGGCCGCCGGCACCGCACGAGCCTATCAACCGGTCCGGATCGCACCCCCGACTGATAGGTTCGGGATGAGGGACGAAGGAGCGCCGATGTTGCCCGATCTCACGCAATACCTGTGGATAGCGTGGCTCGTGCTGGCCCTGATCTTCGTCATCGTCGAACTGCTCACTCTCGAGTTCACGTTCCTGATGCTCGCCGGCGGCACGCTCGTCGGCGGTCTGGGCACGAACCTCCTGTCCGCTCCGTGGTGGCTGCAGGTCGCCGCGGCGGCCGCCGTGTCGGCACTGCTGCTGTTCACCATCCGTCCGCTGCTCCTTCGCGCCCTGCATCGCAGCAGTCAGCACATACCGACCAACGTGGACGCTCTCGCGGGCCTCGGCGCTCGCGTCCTGGTCCCGTTCGTCGACGGGGCGGGCGCGGTCAAGCTCGACAACGGTGAGACGTGGACTGCTCGACTCGTCGACGACAGCGCAGACGTGTCCGTCGGCGCCCGCCTCGTCGTCCGTGCCGTGCGCGGCGCGACCGTCGAGGTCGGCATCCCCTCCCCGACCCGAAGGAGAACACCCGTGGTTGACGTCGGCGCTTTCGTGGGGCAGATCTTCGTGATCGTCCTACTCGTCGTCCTGGCGATCTTCGTGATCGTCGTGCTTTTCCGCTCGATCCGGATCATCCCGCAGGCCTATGCGGGCGTCGTCGAACGGCTCGGCCGCTACCAGCGCACCCTCTCGCCCGGGCTGAACCTGCTGGTGCCGTTCATCGACCGGGTCCTGCCTCTCGTCGACATGCGTGAGCAGGTCGTGTCGTTCCCGCCGCAGCCGGTCATCACCGAAGACAACCTCGTCGTCTCGATCGACACCGTCGTGTACTTCCAGGTGACCGACGCCCGTGCCGCCACCTACGAGATCAACAACTACCTGGGCGCCGTCGAGCAGCTGACGACCACGACGCTGCGCAACGTCGTCGGCGGTCTGAACCTCGAGGAAGCCCTCACCAGTCGCGACAACATCAACGGGCAGCTGCGCATCGTGCTCGACGAGGCGACGGGAAAGTGGGGCATCCGAGTATCGCGCGTGGAGCTCAAGGCGATCGATCCGCCCACCTCGATCCAGGACTCGATGGAGAAGCAGATGCGCGCCGAGCGCGACCGTCGTGCCGCGATCCTCACGGCCGAAGGGTCCAAGCAGTCGCAGATCCTCGAGGCGGAGGGCCGTCGTCAGGCGGAGATCCTCAAAGCGGAGGGCGACAAGCAGGCCCAGATCCTGCGCGCCGAGGGCGAGTCCGCGGCGATCCAGTCGGTGTTCCAGGCGATCCACGAGGGCAATCCCGACGAGAAGCTCCTGGCGTATCAGTACCTGCAGACGCTGCCGAAGATCAGCGACAGCGCGTCGAGCAAGCTGTGGATCATTCCGAGTGAGTTCACCGAGGCGCTCAAGAGCATGAGCGCCGGGTTCGCGGGTCGCCGCGACGACCACCCGACCCCGTCGGCGGAGCGGTCGGCGCCGCCCGCACCGTGACGCACCCCTATTTCGCATCGGAGCGCCCGAGGATCCTGGCGCACCGCGGGTTCGTGCCGCCCGACTCCGAAGGCATCGTCGAGAACACCTTCGCCGCGTTCGCGGCCGCCCACGCCCTCGGCGTGCGCTACGTCGAGTCGGACTGCCACCTGAGCGCCGACGGCACGGTGATCCTCTTCCACGACGCCGACCTCTCGCGAGTGACGGGCGACCCGCGTCCCATCGCTGATGTCGGCGACCGAGAGCTGGAGGCGCTCATGGCCGACCGCGGGGGCCTGGTGACGCTCGCTCAGGCGCTCGACGCCTTCCCCTCGCTGCTGTTCAACCTCGATGTGAAGGCCGACGCGGCGGCGGAGAGGGTCGGCCAGCTGGTGGCTCCGTACGCGGATCGGGTTCTCCTCACGAGCTTCTCGGATCGAACGCGCGAACGTGCGCTCCGAGCCGCTCGCGCCGCCGGCGGACGACCGGCGACATCCGCGGGAACGATCCGGATCGCGGCGCTCGTCGCCGCCGTCGCGTCAGGTGTGCCATGGTTGATGAGTCGTGCGCTGCGCGGCATCGACGCGGTACAGGTTCCCGAGCGCCGGGGTCTTGTCCGCATCGTCTCCCCCCGAATGATCCGCGCGGTCCACCGTGCGGGTGTCGAGATGCACGTCTGGACGGTCAACGATGCGGACGGCATGAGACGCCTGCTGGCGGCCGGCGTCGACGGCATCGTCACGGACCGAGCCGACCGCGCCATGACCGTCGCGGCGGGAGAGCGCTGAATACCCCGACACGCTGAACATCGGCTGTGAAACCCCGATGACGAACCGTTGTTCGGATGATGCACACAGCTGCGCACGTTACAACTGATAGCCGACGAGAGGACCACACAATGGCAGACCGCAGCTTGCGCGGCATCCGACTCGGCGCCTCGAGCCTACAGAGCGAAGAGGGCGTCGTCTTTCACGACCGGGTCAACCACACGTATGTGTGTTCGCGCTGTGAGCACGAGACCGTCATGACGTTCGCCGCTGACGCGGAAGCGCCCGAGACCTGGGAGTGCCGCGCGTGCGGCGCCGAGGCTCTCCTGCGCGTGGGCGAGGGCGTCGTCGAGGTCGATCACTCGGGCGACAAGGCCGCCCGCACGCACTGGGACATGCTGCTCGAACGCCGCACGATCCCCGAGCTCGAGGAGCTGCTCGAGGAGCGTCTGGCCATGCTCCGCGAGCGCCGCGGCTCCCGTCTGAGCGCTTGAGCCTCCAGCTCTGAGCGAATGCCGTCGTCCCCTCGGGGCCGACGGCATTCTCATGTCCGGGACGCGCTGGTCGAGCGCCGCCTCGCGATCGCGACGGCGACGCCGCAGACGACGAACGCCAGGATGCTCCCCCACCCGAGCACGACCTGCACCGCTCCGCCGATGATCACGGCGGGCGTCAAGCCCGTGCGCAGGGGCACGTCGGTGATCATCGCACCGGCTTCCGCCGCCGGTAGGCCGTCGATCTCCGTGCCATCGGGCGCGATGACCTGGCTCGTGCCGACCGTGGAGATGTTCACGACCGCCCGGCCGGTCTCGATCGCGCGCATGCGTGCGAAGGCGAGCTGCTGGAGGTTCTCATCGGTGTCCCGGAAATCGGCGTTGTTCGTTTGGAAGACGTAGACCTGGGCCCCGTCACGCGCGCCCGTCCAGATGACGTCGTCGTAGAGCACGTCGAAGCAGATCGCGAGTCCTACCCCGACTCCCGAGACATCCATGAACGGAGGATTCGTGCCCGGCGTGTACTCGCGCTGGATGAGACCGATGAGGTCGGGGACGATCAGCTCGAAGAACCACCGGTCGGGGACGTACTCCCCCATGGGTACGGGCCGTGACTTGTCGTGGATCGCGACGGGATTATCGGCGCCGGCCCGCCAGAGCATCGAGGTGTTGTAGATGTCGTCGCCGCGCTCCGTCGCGGCGTTGACCAGCAACGGCGCCCCGATGCGCTCTGACAGCCGATCGAGCGTGTCGGCGACGGACGCGTTCGACAGCGGGTCCGCGTCGATCCCGCCCTCGGGCCAGACGAGCAGATCCATGGGTTCGTCGATGATGGGCTGCGTGGCCTCCAGCTGCGACCGCAGAACGCCGTACGCCTCGCGGGAGTCGAAGTATCCGGCCGGACCGTCGCCCTGGACCGAACCGATGCGGTAGGTCCCGGCATCCGTGGTCGGGAAGGCGGGCACGGCGACGAGAACGACCGCGACGACGGCGGCGGGGACTGCCGTCCGGATGTCGCGCAGCCTGCCGAGCCGGAGCCACTCGATGCCGGCGGACGTGACGAAGACCATGAGGAACGTCAGGCCTGCCACCCCCGTCCAGGACGCGATGTGGGCGAGCGGGCTCTCGGACTGGCTCATCCCGATCCGGCCCCAGGGGAAGCCGGTGTAGGGCCACGACCCCATGAAGAGCTCGCGAGCCGTCCACAGCCCCGCCACGAGGGCGGGGAGGGCGACCAGTCGCCCTGCCATGCCGGGCAGCAGACGCGGGACCCAGCGGTACGCCAGGGCGATGGGGATCGAGCCGACCGCGAAGAAGAGCGTCTCGATGCCGGCGAGTCCGAACCACGGGATGGGTCCGAGATAACGGGTGATCCACGAGATGTGGATGAAGTAGAAGGACGCCCCGAAGACGGCCCCGACCGCGAGTGCACCCCACGTCGAGCGCCCGATCAGACCGACGAGGGCGAACGCGACACCGACGAACGCCAGCGGCCACCACCCGATGTCGGGGAACGCGGCGTCCAGGACCGCACCGCCGACGATGGCGCCGATCAGTGCCAGCCACAGCGGTATCAGAGGCCGCGCGGCGGCCGGAGACGAGTCGGGCACGTGTTCGAGCCTAAACGGCGGAGTAGGCCACGATGCCGCGGCGGACGGCATCCAGCGCCGCACGCGCCGTCCGTGCCACGTCGGGGTCGGCGACGAGGGAGAGCTGATCCAGGAGATCGATCGTCTGCTTCGCCCAGCGCACGAAGTCGCCCGCGGCCATGTCGGCCTCGAGCAGGACGCGGTCGAGCATCACGCCGCGTGCCCACGAATGCATGGCTTTCGCGAGGCCCGTCGCCACCGGTTCGGTGCCGGGCAGGCGGTGGTCCTGTTCGAGGTCGTCGAGGACGGCCCACAGCTCCTGCGTTTCGGCCAGTGCTGTTCGGAAGGCGCCTCGCGGAAGCCCGTACTCGCCGGGACCGTCGCCCTCGCGGCGCGGCTCGTACACGAGACTGCACGCGAGGGCCGCCAGACCGGCCGGATCGAGGTCGCGCCACAGACCGCGGCGGAGCGCCTCGGCCACCAGGAGGTCGCGTTCACCGTAGATCCGACGCATCGTCGAACCCGCCGACGTCAGGACGGTGGTGCCATCGGCCCCGACGGTGACGTAATCGAGCGCCGTCAGGACGTCGACCACCCGGTCGAAAACGCGCGCGACCGTTCCGGTCCGGGTGTCGATCTGCTGCCGCAGCTTCTGCACGTCACGGCGCAGCCGCCAGTAGCGTTCCGCCCACCGGGCGTGGTGCTCCCGATCCGGGCAGTCGTGGCAGGGATGCCGCTGCATCCGCTTACGCAGGCCCGCCAGCTCGTCCTGACGACGCTGTCGGATGCGGGCCGGCGCGGTGCGGTCGTTGCGGTTGAGCTTTTCGAGGTCGCTGAGCTCCCGACGGATGCCGGAGTACTCCGCGAAGTCCCCCCGATCGCACGTCATGGAGCGGGCGTAGCCGTCGAGCGTCTGTTCCTTCTCCTTGACCTGGCGCGCAAGCCCGACGACCGATCGGTCGGCCTGGAACTGGGCGAACGACGACTCGAGGATCTCCCGCGCCCGGTCGCGACCGAAGCGATCGATGAGATTGACGGCCATGTTGTAGGTGGGGCGGAAGCTCGAATTCAGCGGATATGTGCGACGCGATGCCAGCGCGGCGACCGCCTGCGGGTCGAGCCCATCGCTCCACTGGATGACCGCGTGCCCCTCGACGTCGATGCCCCGCCGGCCGGCGCGTCCGGTCAGCTGGGTGTACTCGCCCGAGGTGATCGCCACGCGCGCTTCCCCGTTGAACTTCTCGAGCTTCTCGAGGACGACGGTGCGGGCAGGCATGTTGATGCCCAGTGCCAGCGTCTCCGTCGCGAAGACGGCCTTCACCAGCTTGCGCTGGAAGAGCTCCTCGACGACCTCCTTGAACGCCGGAAGCAGACCGGCGTGGTGGGCCGCTACGCCGCGCTCGAGGTTGTCGCGCCATTCCCAGAAGCCCAGGACGGCGAGATCCTCCTGAGCGAGCGCGCGGGTGCGCCGGTCGACGATCGCCCGGATCTCGTCGCGTTCCTCGGCCGTCGTGAGTCGCAGGCCCGACCGGCGCACCTGCTGCACGGCACCGTCGCAACCGGCGCGGCTGAAGATGAAGAAGATCGCCGGAAGCAGGTTCGACCGGCCGAGAAGCTCGACGACAGCGGGACGATCGATGCGCTCGAGGCGCTGCAGCGCCGACGGGCGAGCCGGCGCGGTGCCCCCGCGGTGCTTGCGATGCGCTTCGCGGCCTCCTCCGCTGCGGTGAGAGTGCGCGCGGCGGTTGTTCTCGTAACGCTGGCCCTGGGGCGAACGCAGCCGCGTCAGCTCCCGGTTGACCTGCGCCGTCGCGACGCCGGCGCGATCATCGAAGAGCGGAAGGAGGTCGCCGCGCACCAGGACGTGCTGTTCGAGAGGAACGGGTCGGATCTCGGAGACCACGACCGCGGTGTCGCCTCGAACGGTGTCGAGCCAATCGCCGAACTCCTCGGCGTTGGAGACGGTCGCCGAGAGCGCCACCATCCGTACCGACGGGTGGAGGTGGATGATGACCTCCTCCCACACGGCCCCGCGGAAGCGATCGGCGAGATAGTGGACCTCGTCCATGACGACGTAACGGAGGCCGCGCAGGGCCGGCGAGTCGGCGTAGAGCATGTTCCGGAGCACCTCCGTGGTCATGACCACGATGCGAGCGCTGCCGTTGATGTTGGTGTCGCCGGTGAGGAGGCCGACCTCGTCCTCACCGTAGACGTCCACCAGCTCGCGGAACTTCTGGTTCGACAGAGCCTTCATAGGGGTCGTGTAGAACGCTTTGGTGCCGGGCTCGAGCATCGCGAGGTGCATGGCGAACTCGCCCACGATCGTCTTGCCGGCGCCCGTCGGGGCGGCGACGAGCACGCTCCTGCCGTCCTCGAGGGCGTGGCATCCGGCGACCTGGAAGGGGTCGAGGTCGAAGCGCTGCATGCCCGCGAAGGCGGTGGTCAGCGGATGCGCCCGCGCAGACTGCGCCGCCAGGAAGCGCTCGGCGGGACTGGAGTCGCTCACGCGAGCGGATCGGTCGTCGGAGGCGGACCGGGAACGGTCAGCTCGGGCGCGCGGCGCGACCGTCGCAGGTCGAGCAGGAGCGAGAGGGCCGCGGCGGCGAAGTAGAGGACGGTCAGGATCGAGGCCAGCATCAGCATGCTCACGATGTCGGCGGCCGGTGTTGCGAGGCCCGAGAATACGACGGCGATGAGGATGGCGACGCGCCACCCCTTGAGGATCGCCTTGCCGCTCATGATCCCCGCGAAGTTCAGGGCCACGAGGAACACGGGGATGATGAACGCGACACCGACGACGAGCAGCAGCTTGAAGACGAAGTCGTAGTAGTACTTGCCCTCGTAGAAGTTGGCGGAGGCCTCCGGCGAGAACGTTGCCATGATCTCGACGATGTGGGGCATCACGAGCCATCCGGTGTAGACGCCCGCGAAGAAGAGCGGAACAGCGGCGGAGACGAAGCCGACCGTGTACCGGACTTCTTTGCGCGTGAGCCCCGGCATGAGGAAGGCCCAGATCTGCCAGAGCCAGATCGGAGCGGAGAGGATGATGCCGACGGAGAACGAGATCCGCAGCCGCATGTCGAACGGGCCGGTGATCGTCGAGTACATCAGCTTGACGGCTTCGGTGTCGCCGCGCTGCTCAGCGACGACGCGGATCGGCTCGGTCATCGCCCAGATGATCCAGTCGGTGAGGAAGAACGACACCACCATCGACGCCACGAGCGCGAGCGCCGAGATGATGAGGCGTCGTCGAAGCTCGATGAGGTGCTGTCCGAGGGACATGCGCTTGTCGCGCCGGGGCGCGCCTTCCGCCCCTGAGCGCGTGCGCTCAGCCGTCACCACGCGCGACTACGGCGTGGGAGCTGCGGGACCGCTCTTCGGGTCCGCGGGCTTCTCGACGGGTGCGACGTCAGCGGTCGTCGAGGTGGCGGTGCCGGCCGTGGCATCGTCGTCCTTCATGGCCTTCATCTCACCCTTGAAGATGCGGGCCGACTGTCCCATGCTCTTCGCCAGCGCCGGCAGCTTCGCGGCACCGAAGAGCAGCAGGATGACGATGAGTAGGATCCACAGGTGCGGACCTGCGAACAGATTGCTCATTGAGTCTCCTCGTCGATCGTTTCGCACAGTCTAACCCGAGGATTTTGTGCCGGAGCCCGCGTCAGTCGTACTGGTCCAGGCCCGCCTGGGCCCAATCATGGGCGGCTCGCCGCGCGTCCGGCGGAGCGACGACTTCGATGCTGCCGCCGCTGCGAGCCACCAGCCGTTTCAGCGATCGAGGATCGGCGACGCGGATGAACGCTGTATGCGACGCGCCCTCGTCCTGCACCTGCGCGTTGGCGAGGAATTCGCCGACCACGGATGCTGCGTGGGACGGGTAGCGGATCTCGGCGAGCACCTCGTCGTCGCCCGGTTGGAACAGCTCGGGAACCGGCTCGGACGAGTGGAGGGCCGGGATGTCGGTGAGCGCGGGCGCGGTGACGCGGTCGAGGTGAAAGGTCCGCATGGCACGGCGGGTATGGCACCAGCCCTGGAGGTACCACTGCCCGGCTGAGATCGTGACCTTGACCGGATCCACGGTGCGCGTCGTGGGCTGAGCATCGGGGGCGGTGTACGTGAACGCGACGGCGACATGAGCGCGGAGCGCGCGCGCGACCGTCTCGCGCACGTCGTCGACGGGCGCGGGTGCGACGATGACATCGGCGGGAGTCTGGCCGGCGCCGCGCGCGAGCTTCGCGAGGAGACCCTGCACGATGCCGCTGTCGCCGACGCCGGGAACGGCCGCGGCGAGCTGGAGTCCGGCCAGCAGTGCGGCGGCTTCGCGCGCGGTGAGGCGGGGTGATCGCTCCAGACCCACCGTGTTGGTGATGACGATGCGGTCCTCCCTGTCGAGGAGGTCCCAGTCGATGTCGAACAGATCGTTCGCCATCTGCCAGAATCCGCCCTCGCCGGGGAGCCCGATGACGGTGAGCTTCTCGACCATCGCGCGCATCTGCTGCGGGTCGACGTCGAAATCGCGCGCGGCATCCGCCACGGTCACCTCGCCCTGGGCGATGAGGTACGGGACGAGCTGGAGGATCAGCGCGGCGCGGTCGGTCGCCACGACGGGCTGCGCGCTCATGAGGGCGCAGCCGATCGATCGCGTGCCGCGCGCAGCCGCTGTACAACGGCATCCCGGAGCCCGACCGGCTCGAGGATCATCACCTCGGGCCCGTACGAAGCGAGTTCGTCGGCGAAGACCTCGAGGTCGACGAAGGGGACGTCCAGCTGTCGCCCCGTCGCCGTCCCGGCACGGGCTCGACGGCGCAGACGAAGCTCCGCCTCCGTTCCGGGCACCACCATGACCGTGCTGATCTGGCGGCGGGCGACGTCGCGAAGACCCGCCAGCGCGCGTTCGCCGGCGCCGGCTCGGAGCGTCTCGTCGAATCCCTGGCGGGTGACGACGACGTCGCCGAGGATCCGCGAGAGCAGGAACGTCCGCTCGGCTTCGACCCCGGTGTCCCACCCGAAGAGGTGCCACCGGGCCTCGTACTCCACGAGGGCGAAGGGGCGCACCCGGCGATGCCGTGGCCGTTCGGAGCCGGGACGCAGGTAGTCGAACTCCACCTCGCGAGCCTGCTCGATCGCCCGCTGCAAGGGCAGGAACGATGCATCGTGCAGGTCGAGCCGCGGTGCGAAGCCGATGATCGGCTCGTCGACCTCGATTCCGAGCGACCGGATCTTGCGCAGTCCCGAACGTGCACCGGTCGACAGTGTGTGCTCGCCCCACACTCCCCCGGCGAGCGTGAGGACCGCCAGCTCGGCGGGGGTGAAGGTGATGTCGGCGGGCAGCTCGTACTCGGTCGGCGGGATGCGGTAGCGCGCCTCGCGGAGATCGTCCGGGTCGGCGTAATCGCCGATGGTCTCGATCGGGACGCCGAGGCCGCGCAGGTTCTCCTTGTCGCGTTCGAACATCTTCTCGAGCGCTTCGCGACGCGCACCCGACTCGGCCTGCTCGCGATAACCCGACACGGACCCCAGGATCGTGTCCTTCGTCACCCCCTGCTCGGTCGCCATGAGCGCGACGACGAGGTTGACCAGGCGTTCCTCGGGAGGGACGCGAGTGGGCGTGATGGACATGCCTTCGATTCTAGGCGGGCGCGCCGGAGCCCGACTCAGGACGCGGCGTCGAGGCCGAGGATGTCGACGACGAAGACGAGCGTCGAGTTCGCGGGAATCGCGCCCTGCGCCGTGTCGCCGTAACCCTGGTCGGGCGGGATGACCACGAGGATCTGCGAGCCGACCGTCTGACCGCGGAGCGCATCCGCGAAGCCGGGGACCGTGCTGTCGAGTTCCATGGGCTGGGCGCCGCGACCCCACGTGCTGTCGAAGACCTTCTCGTCGGCCCACGTCACGCCGGTGTAGTGCACTCGAACCGGGACGTCTCCGGTCACCTCGGGGCCATCGCCCTTCTTCAGCACCTCGACGGCGAGGTCGCTCGGCGGAGCGTTATTGGGGATGACGATTCCGGGGCGCCCGTCGGGGGCCAGCACGACCGAGGGCATGCCGGGGCGGTCGTTGAACTGGTCCGCGCCGTCGGCGGCGGCGAGGTAGACCTTCTGCAGGTCGAGCACGACGACCGTCGTCGCATCCTCGGTCATCCCGAAGCGGGCGCGGGTGTCTGCCGTGACCTCGTCGGGACCGAGGGCCATCACCACGCGGGATCCCTCAGTCGCGCAGTGGAGGGCGTCGACGAGTCCCGGGAAGGTCGCCTCCCAGCTGTCGAGCGGGTACACCTCCGATAGCGTGCCGGTGTAACCGGATGCCGCGATCGGCGCGCCGGACGACCCGTCGAGGACGGTCAGGTCGAAGACGACGTCTTGAGCGTCGCTCGTGATCGCGCGACCGTCTCCCGTGACGGCGTCGCGTGCCGCGAGGCCGTCGACGTGGACCGGCGCCGACAGCGCGACGGCGGGCTTGGTGCCCACCTCCGTGTCGGTGACATCGACGAGGTCGAGCGCCGTCGACCCGGATACGTCGCGCGTGCACGACTCCGAGCCCGAGGACGGCGTCGCACAGGCCGTCAGAGCGAGCACGGTCAGGGAGAGAGCGCCGGCGGCGGCGATGATCCTACGCACCGCGCCAGTCTACGCGGAGTCGCCGTCGTGCCCGTCCGACGTGGACACCGAGCTGCGCGCCGCGCGCTGGGCCTCCCGCACGCGCTTGCGCAGGTTCTTGTCCGTAATCTCGCGGTCTCCGACGGCGCCCGGGGTCCAGATCTCGACGTCCGCGTCGTCGTACGACGGCTTCTTCAATGCCCGCTTTCGGACATCGGGCGGGATCGCCCCGGGGGCGAGGCGGCGCGCGGTGATGAGGAAGCCCGTGTGGGCGACCATGCGATGATCGGGGCGCACGGCCAGACCCTCGACGTGCCAGCCGCGGATCATCGTCTCGGACGCGTCGGGATCGGTGAACAGGCCGGTGCCGCGGAGATACTCGGCAACACGGCTGAGCTGGGTGGCCGTCGCGACATAGCAGAGCACGACGCCGCCCGGGGCCAGCGCGTCGGCGACGACGTCGATGCACTCCCAGGGAGCGAGCATGTCGAGGACGACGCGGTCGACGGTCCCCGGCTCGACGGCGCCCGGCAGGCTTTCGACGAGATCCCCGACGACGATGGACCAGTTCGCGGGGGTGCCGCCCGTGAACGTGGCCACGTTCGCTTCGGCCACCTCGGCGAACTCGCCGCGGCGCTCGAACGACACGAGCCGCCCCTGGTCGCCGATCGCGCGAAGGAGCCAGAGCGACAGGGCACCCGAGCCGACTCCCGCCTCGACGACAGTGGCTCCGGGGAAGATGTCCGCCGCGGCCAGGATCTGGGCCGCGTCCTTCGGATAGACGATCGCGGCGCCGCGCGGCATCGACATGACGAAGTCGCGGAGCAGAGGCCGAAGCGCCAGATACTCGTGCCCGCCGCTGTTGGTCGCCACCGAACCGTCGGGCTGACCCACGAGCACCTCGTGCCGCAGGACGCCGTGGTGAGTGTGCAGCTCTCCTCCCTCGCGGAGGGTGATCGTGTGCATCCGTCCCTTGGGGCCGGTCAACTGGACGCGGTCGCCGTAGCGGAACGGGCCGCGCGGCTGGAGATCGTCGGTCATGCGGAGGCTCCGAGTCGGTGGAGGGAGAACAGGTCAGCCAGATCGGACACCGAGCGTCCCGCGAGTGAGTCCCAGAGCGCGTGTGCGCCGAGCCCGTGGAGGGGCACCATCAGCGGCACGCCCAGAGCGACGGCGCCCGAGGCGACCGCGGAGCCCAGGCCGTTGGGAGAATCCTCGATCGCGACGGTGTCGGCGACGTCGACCCCGAGCGCCTCGCACGCCTGCAGATACGGGTCGGGGTGCGGCTTGGGTCGCGTCGCCTCATCGCCGGCGATGACGACGTCGAACGCCTCGAACGGGATCGACGACACGACGGTGTCGGCCATGCTGCGCATAGACATCGTCACGAGGGCCGTCTTGATACCGGCTTCGCGAAGCCCCGAGAGCAGCTCGCGGGCGCCGGGGCGGAACGGCGTTCCGCCGATCCGCAGCTGCCCCGAGACGGTCTCGGTCAGATGGTCGATGATCTCGTGCGTGTGCATACGGACGCCGGCATCCTGCAGGATGCGGGCGGAGTCCTCGAGCCCCAGCCCCACGAGGCTGAGTGCCTGCTCGGGGGTCCACACTCCCCCGAAGCTCTCGACGAGGGGGCCCTCCGCGGCCATCCAGTACGGTTCGGTGTCGACGAGCGTGCCGTCCATGTCCCAAAGGACCGCGGCGGGGGAACGAGAAGTCATCCGCACCATGTTACCGACGCAGGGCTGAGACGCCGCGTGGCCCGACCCGCACGCGCCGGCCGCGGCGTATCGTGGAGCAGACCCGCTCGCGCAGAGCGAGCCGGCTCGGAACGGAGGACGGGTTGAACAGTCTGGGACGCCGCGTCCTCGTGGTCGCGTTCGACGGTTGGAACGACGCCGGCGAGGCCGCGACAGCGGCGGCGACGCAGCTGCGCGAGTCCCGTCCCTACGACCCCGTCTACTCGGTCGATCCCGAGCTCTACTTCGACTACATGTACACACGGCCGCACATCCAGGCCGACGCTGATGGCCGCCGCTCGCTGAAGTGGCCGGACGCGACGATCTGGCGTCCGCGCGCGACCGCGCGAGGGACGCGCCTGTGGGTCCTCAGCGGCGCCGAGCCGGCGCGGGCCTGGAAGTCGTTCGCGGCCGAGCTGGTGGATGCCGCGCTGAGTGAGGACATCACCGGTGTCGTCGCGCTCGGCTCGATGATGAGCGACGTCCCCCATACCCGTCCCATCACCGTCTTCAGCGGCAGCGATAACGACGAACTGCGCGCCGCGCTGGGGCTGGAGCGCTCGACCTATGAGGGGCCCGTCGGCATCCTGTCGGTCATCGCCGCGGCCGCGGAAGAGGCCGGCATCCCCACCGCGGCGCTGTGGGCGAGCGTCCCGCACTATGTCGCCGGACACTCGCCGTCGCCCAAGGCGACTCTCGCGCTCCTCGACAAGCTCGAGAGCATCACGGGCGCCAAAGTCGCCCGCGGCTCCCTGCCCGGCGACGCGCTCGCATGGGAGGCGACGATCGACGCCGCCGCAGCGGACGACGAGGAGATGACGGAGTACATCCGTCAGCTCGAGCAGACCCGTGATACGTGGGACTCGCCCGAGGCGTCGGGTGACGCCATCGCGCAGGAGTTCGAGAAGTATCTGCGGCACCGGGGTGACGGCAGCGACGGCCGTGGCCTCGGTCGCGGCCCGCATCGCTGAGACGCACGCCGCGACCCTCCGGCCAGGTCAGTATGCCTGCAGGACGCCGAGCGAGAGCAGGATGATGAGCAGCGCTCCCAGGCCCACCCGGTACAGCACGAAGGGCAGGAAGCTGCCGCGCTTGAGGTACTGCATGAGGAAGGCGATCACGGCGAGCCCGACTCCGAACGCGACGACGGTGGCCACGGCGGTGTCGACGAGCGAGAACACCGAAGCCCCCGGCTCGCGGATCGCCTGCAGCAGCTCGTAGAGTCCACTGCCGAAGACAGCGGGAACCGCGAGCAGGAAGGCCACTTCGGCGGCCGCCGGCCGGGTGTATCCCAGTGCGAGCCCCATCGTCGTGGTGGCGCCCGAGCGCGAGACGCCCGGGATGAGCGCGAGTGCCTGGGCGAACCCGAGCGCCAGGCCGTGACCGTACGTCAGGTCCTTCTCGGTCCGGACGCGTCGCCCGAGGGCGTCGGCCGCTCCGAGGATGAGGCCGAAGACGATGAGCACGATCGCCACGAGCCAGAGGTTGCGGAAGGTGTCGCGGATGACGTCCTGGAAGAGGAATCCGAGCACGCCGATCGGAAGCGTGCCGATGATGACGATCCACCCGAGCCGGACGTCGGCGTCGTCACGCGGAACCGAACCGCTGAACGAGCGGAACCAGCGACCGATGATGCGGGTGATCTTCTTCCAGAAATAGACCAGCACGGCCAGCTCGGTGCCGATCTGAGTGATCGCGGTGAAGGTCGCTCCCGGGTCCTGCGCCGACGGCAGGAACTCCCCCACGATGCGCAGGTGCGCGCTCGAGGAGATCGGCAGGAACTCGGTCAGGCCCTGGACGATGCCCAGGATGATGGCTTCGAGGAGCTGCATGAGCGGCCTTTCAGTACGTGCGGATCAGATCGGTGAGCACGCGCTGACCGAAGATGAGCGCGTCGATCGGGACGCGTTCGTCGACACCGTGGAACATACCCGTGAAGTCCATCTCTGCCGGGAGGCGCAGCGGCGCGAAGCCGAATCCCGCGATGCCGAGTTCCGAGAGCGCTTTGTTGTCGGTGCCGCCGCCCATCAGGTACGGCAGCACCGGCACGCCGGGATCGTGACGGCCGAGCGCACCGACCATCGCGTCGACGAGCGAGCCCGCAAAGGGGACCTCGAGGCCGATGTCGCGGTGCACGATGTCGATTCGGATGTCGTCGCCGACGATCCGCTGGATCTCGGCCAGCACGGCGTCCTCCTGTCCGGGAAGCGTGCGGACGTCGATAGCGGCCGACGCGGCATCGGGGATGACGTTGTGCTTGTAGCCGGCGGTCAGGCCCGTCGGGTTCGTCGTGGTGCGGAAGGTCGACGCGAGGAACGCCGACGTCGGCCCGGTCGCGTCGGCGACGGCATCCGGATCCGACGCGTCTCGGCCGCTGAGCGCCGCGAGGTCGTCGACGAGTCGCCGGGTCGTGTTCGTGAGCTCGATCGGCCAGCGCGCGCGCCCGAGCTTCGCCACGGCCTCGGACAGGCGAGTGATGGCGTTGTCCGGGTGCAGCCGGCTGCCGTGCCCGGCCCGTCCGGTGGCGTGGAGCCGAAGCCACACCAGAGCCTTCTCACCGACCTGCAGCAGGTAGGCGCGGTGCCCGTCGACGCCGATCGAGTAGCCGCCGACCTCGCTGATCGCCTCGGTCGCTCCGGCGAACCACTCGGGCCGGTCGCGCACCACGAGCTGCGAGCCCTCGACGCCGCCGTTCTCCTCGTCGGCGAAGAACGTCACGATCAGATCGCGCTCGGGCTGCTCCCCCGCGCGCAGGAGCTCGGCCACGGACGTGAGGATCATCGCGTCCATGTCCTTCATGTCCACGGCGCCGCGACCCCACAGCATCCCGTCGCGGACGACGCCCTCGAACGGGTCGACGCTCCAGTCCTCCGCCATCGCCGGCACGACGTCGAGGTGACCGTGCAGGACGAGAGCGGGCTTCGAGCTGTCGCGACCCGGGATGCGCACAGAGACGTTCGTGCGCCGCGGGATCGGCTCGTAGTACTCGGGTCGAAGTCCGAGGGCCTCGAGATACGCCCCCACGTACTCGGCCGCTTCGCGTTCGCCGCGCGAGCGCCCTTCGCCGAAGTTGGTCGTGTCGAAGCGGATGAGGTCCCGCGCGACGCGGGCGACCTCGGGCAGATCGTCGTACTCGGACATGCTCTCCACGCTAGTCGCGAACCGTCGCCGGAAATGACGAAGGGCTCCGTTTCCGGAGCCCTTCTCTCACTGTGCGCGAGGGGGGACTTGAACCCCCACGCCCTATACGGGCACTAGCACCTCAAGCTAGCGCGTCTACCTATTCCGCCACCCGCGCAGTGTTTTTCGGTTGTTCCCAACCGAGGAACAACACTAACACGTCACCGGCGCGGCGAAGAATCGTCGGCACGCCGGGCGTGGCGCGGTGACGAACTCACGATCTCACCCGGGAGCGCAGGACGGCGATGCGCGCCTGAAGCTGCGCCACCGTCGCATGTGACACGGCCGGCCCGCCGCACACACGGCGCAGCTCCGCGTGGATCTGCCCGTGCGGTTCACCGCTCTGGCGGGCGTAGAGACCCACGAGGCTGTTGAGCAGCTGCCGCTGTTCCTTCAGTGAGCGGTGAAGCGGCTCGGGCAGCGTCGTCTCTGCGGCTGCTGCGTCCTCGCCGGGCGCGCCGCCGGCCGACTTCTCGCGTGCCTCGCGGCTGTGCCGGTGCTTGGTCTGCCGCGACTGGCGCTGCATGAGGAGCTCGTGCACGTGCTCGGGCTCGAGGAGCCCCGGAATGCCCAGGAACTCCTCCTCCTCGGGTGTGCCCGGCACCGCGAGCTGGCCGAACTCAGCGCCGTCGAAGAGCACGCGGTCGAAGTGTGCGACCGAGCCGAGCGCCTGGTAGCTGAACTCCTGCGTGAGCTCGTCCGATGCTTTGTCTTCGCTCTCGGCTTCCGCGAGCAGCGTGTCTTCGAGACCGTCGTCGTCGCCGGCTTCGCGATCGAGCGCGTGGTCGCGCTGACGCTCCATCTCGGCGGCGAGGTTGAGCAGGACGGGCACGTTCGGCAGGAACACGCTCGCGGTCTCACCGCGGCGACGCGCTCGCACGAAGCGCCCGATCGCCTGTGCGAAGAACAACGGCGTCGAGGACGACGTGGCGTAGACGCCCACCGCGAGTCGGGGGACGTCGACGCCTTCGGACACCATGCGCACCGCGACCATCCACCGGGTGGTCGACTGGGCGAAGATCTCGATGTTGCCCGACGCCGCCTTGTCGTCGGAGAGCACGACGGTCGGGGCCTCGCCGGTGATCTGGTGGAGGATCTCCGCGTACGCCCGTGCGGCCGTCTGGTCGGTCGCGATGACGAGGCCGCCGGCGTCGGGCACGTCCTGGCGCACCTCGGTCAGGCGGCGGTCGGCCGACCTGAGGACCGCGGGGATCCAGTCGCCCTCGGGGTTCAGCGCGGTCCGCCAGGCCTGCGACGTGATGTCCTTCGTGTTGTCCTGGCCCAGGTGCGCCTCGAACTCGTCTCCTGTCTTGGTCCGCCACTTCATGTGGCCGGCGTAGACGAGGAAGAGCACGGGGCGCACGACGCCGTCGGCGAGGGCGCGCCCGTACCCGTAGTTGAAGTCCGTCTTCGACAGACGGATGCCCTTCTCGTTCGGGTGGTACTCCACGAACGGGATGGGAGCGGTGTCGCTGCGGAACGGCGTTCCCGAGAGCAGCAGTCGGCGCGTCGCCCGGCCGTACGCCTCGCGCAGCGCGTCGCCCCAGCTCAGCGCGTCGCCGCCGTGGTGGACCTCGTCGAGGATGACCAGGGTGCGGGCATCCATCGTCAGCCGCTGGTGGACGGATGCTTTGACCGCGACCTGCGCATAGGTCACCGCGACGCCGTGGTACTGGCGCGAGGGCATCCCGTGGCGGTTGCTGAACCGCGGATCGAGACGGATGCCGACTCGGCCGGCGGCATCGGCCCACTGCGTCTTGAGGTGCTCGGTGGGGGCGACCACGACGATGCGATCGACGACGTCGCGGCGCAGCAGCTCCGACGCGAGGCGGAGGGCGAACGTCGTCTTACCGGCGCCGGGGGTCGCGGCGGCGAGGAAGTCGCGCGGTCCGCGCCCGACACCCTCCGGACCGTCGGCGCCGAAGTACTGGTCCAGCGCCTCGGCCTGCCAGGCACGCAGGCGCTGAGCGGTACCCCACGGCGCACGCTGCGGGAACGAGGGTGACAGGTGCTCGGCGGCGAAGCTTCCGAAATGCTCCTGGGGGTCCTCTGTCACGATGGACCACCTTAAACGACCTCACCCACACGATCGCCCGGCAGGAGATAGCGTGGCAGGCACGAGCTTCAGGAGGGGCCATGAGGAACAACGAGCCATCCGAGGACGCGCGTCGCACGCCCTACGTGCCGAACGAGACCGCCCATCCCTGGCGTCGCATGGTGGCGATCGGCGATTCGTTCACCGAGGGAATCGGAGATCCCGAGCCCGGCAGTCCCGGCGGTCACCGTGGCTGGGCCGACCGCGTGGCCGAGGTGCTGAGCTCTCAGGTGCCCGACTTCGCGTACGCGAATCTCGCGGTCCGGGGAAAGCTCATCGGCCAGATCGTGGCCGACCAGATCGAGCCCGCGCTCGAGCTCAAGCCCGACCTGATCACGTTCTCGGCCGGCGGCAACGACGTCATCCGGCCGGGGTCCGACCCCGACGCGGTCGCGCAGCAGTTCGAGGATGCCGTCGTACGGCTGTCGTCGACAGGGGCGACGCTCGTGCTCTTCACCGGCATCGACACGAACTTCACGCCGGTCTTCCGCGGCATCCGCGGCCGGGTGGCGATCTACAACGAGAACATTCGGGCGATCGCCGACCGGTACGACGCGATCGTCGCCGATCAGTGGGCGCTGAAAGAGGTGCAGGACATGCGCTTCTTCGACGACGACCGGTTGCACTACAACTCGCTCGGTCACCACGAGGTCGCGCGCATGGTGCTGCGGGCTCTCAACGTGCCCAACGACCTGCAGCCGATGCAGCCCGACACGACGCCGGTTCTCACCTGGCGGGCTGCCCGCGCGAACGACCTCGTCTGGGCCCGCGAGTACCTCATGCCGTGGGTTCTGCGCCGGCTCCGGCATCAGTCGTCCGGCGACCACATCACCGCGAAGCGACCCGAACCGCTGCCTGTCCTGCGCCGCGCCGACGACGCCGACTGATCAGCGCAGCGCCCACAGCGACACCGCGGCGGCTGCCGCGACGTTGAGGGAGTCCACTCCCCCGGCCATCGGGATCGTGACGACGCTGTCCGCCACAGCGAGCGCACGCCTGCTCAGCCCGTCGCCCTCGGTGCCCATGAGCAGCGCCACCCGATCGGGCCGTGCCGCGGCGAACTCGTCGAGCGGCACAGCGCCCTCCGCGAGAGCGAGGGCAGCGAGGTGCAGGCCGGCCTCGCGGAGCAGCGGCGCCGCCTCCGGCCAGGCCGGCAAACGCGTCCACGGCACCTGGAACACCGTCCCCATGCTGACGCGGACACTGCGGCGGTAAAGAGGATCGGCGCAACGCTCGCTCACGAGGACCGCATCGGCCCCGAGGCCGGCGGCGGCCCGGAAGGCGGCGCCGACATTCGTGTGATCGACGATGTCCTCGAGCACCAGCACGAGCCGGGCGTCCGCGACGATGTCGCTGACCGGTGCGGCGACGGGCCGGTGCATGGCGGCGAGGGCGCCGCGGTGGACGGCGTAACCGGTCACCTCTTCGGCGACCTCGTCGGACACGACGAAGACCGGTGCGTCGCCTGCCAGGTCGACCACGTCGGGAAGCCACTTCTCCTGCACGAGGAACGAGCGCGCCCGGTGCCCTGCCGCGTGCGCCCGCGCGATGACCTTCGCCGACTCGGCGATGTACAGCCCGCCGGCGGGCTCGAGCACCCGGCGCAGCGCGACATCGGTCAGGTCGCGGTAGTCCGAGAGGCGGGGGTCGGAGGCGTCGTCGATGCGGATCACGGGCACCCTCCCACCCTGGCATGTCGCCCGGGCGATGCGCGGACGCTCGTAGAGTGGAACTGTGACGAACGCCGACCTCGAGACGCCCGCGGGCGACGAGATCGAGAACGCCCTCGAGGTACTCGCGGGACGTCGCATCGCGGTTCTCACCGGAGCCGGCGTGTCGACCGACTCGGGCATCCCGGACTACCGCGGCGCTGGAGCGCCGGTGCGCACGCCTATGACGGCACAGCAGTTCCTCGCGAGCGCTGACGCGCGTCGTCGGTACTGGGTGGGCAGCCACCTCGGCTGGCAGGCCTTCGCGGCGGCGCGACCGAACGACGGGCATGCGGCGCTGGCGGATCTCGAGCGGTCCGGCGTCGTCACGGGCGTCATCACGCAGAACGTCGACGGTCTGCATCTGCGGGCCGGAAGCAGCCGGGTGGTCGAACTGCACGGAACGATGCGACGCGTCTTCTGCCTGCATTGCGGTCAGGTCTTCGACCGGCGCGATCTGGCCGAGCGCGTGGAACGGGACAATCCGTGGATCACGGTTCCCGAGAACGTCGAGCTGGGCCCCGACGGCGACGTCCTGCCCGCGACGAGCGACGGCTTCATCGTGCCCACGTGCACGGTCTGCGGGGGCATGCTGAAACCGGATGTCGTCTTCTTCGGCGAGTTCGTACCGCGAGAGAAGTTCGCGGAGGCCGAGCAGCTCGTGCGCACGAGCGAGGCCCTCATCGTCGCCGGGTCGTCGTTGGTGGTCAACTCCGGTGTCCGGCTCGTCGAGCGCGCCCGACGACGCAAGCTGCCGGTGGTGATCGTCAACCGCGGCGCTACGAGGTCGGACCCCAAAGCGACCGTCAAGATCGATGACGGCACGAGCCGCGTCCTGCGCGTCTTCGCCGACGCCCTCGCGTCGCGGCACTGAGGTCGAGGTCCGGCGCAGGCCCGCGTAGGGTCGAAGGGTGACCATTCTGACCCTCGTGCGCCACGGCGAGACCGACTGGAACCGCGAACGCCGGATCCAGGGCTCCACCGACATCCCGCTCAACGACACCGGCCGTGAGCAGGCCCGCGCGGTCGCGGTCTCCCTACGGGAGTCGATCGCCGGCGATGCGGTCGTGGCCTCGAGCGACCTGTCGCGAGCGGCCGAGACGGCGCGGATCATCGCTGACGGGCTGGGTGCCGCAGCGCCGCGCACCTATCCGGAGCTGCGGGAGCGCGGCTACGGAGATGCCGAGGGCGTGGGGGTCGAGGAGTTCCACGCACGCTGGGGCGAATGGGCCGTGGCCGACGTGCCGAACGCGGAGCCGTGGCCGGTGGTCCGCGCGCGGGCGCTGCGCGGGCTCGAGCGAGCCGTCCGGGACGCGCGTGCCGCCACGGCGCCGACCGCGGTGCCGCTGATCGTCGTTGCCCACGGCGCGCTCATCCGCGAGGTCATCCGGCATGCCACCGCGGAGGAGTTCCCGTTGCAGGGAGTCCGGCTCGCCAACGGCTCGGCGCACACGTTCGTCATGGAGCGCGAGCGCCTGCGCCTCATCGACTCCCCCGCGCTCGCGCCGCTCTGAGCGCCCGCGCCCGCCGATTGCCGACCTGTTCCGGAGCCGGGCTCGGAGCGGTGTATCGTCCAGCATCATGACCATGCACGACCGCGTCGATCTCGCGCTGCTCGAAGCCCTTGCCGACGACCCCCGCGCGACCGTGGTCGCCCTCGCCGAGCGCCTGCGGATGTCACGCAACACGGTCCAGGCGCGCATGGCGCGGCTGGAGCAGTCGGGCGTGTTCCTCTCGTACGAGCGGTCGATCTCGATGCGCGCTCTCGGCTTCCCGATCGAGGCGCTCATCAGCGTCGTGCTCCGCCAACCCGAGCTCCCGCGTATCGCGCAGGAGCTCGCGACCATTCCCGAGGTGCTGCAGGCTCAGGGACTGAGCGGTCAGGTCGACCTGATGGTCCGCGTGGTCGCGCGCGACACGCAGCATCTGTTCGCCGTCGACGCGCGCATCCTCGCCATCGACGGGGTCGACCGCACGGAGACCTCGCTCATCATGGACGACGTGATCCCGCATCGGGTCAAGCCGCTGCTCGCTGAGGGGCGCGCGGGCTGACCTTCTCCGGCTCACGGTCGGCGTCGAGCCGCACGAGGACCACGCCGACGAGGATGAGCGCCCCACCGACGAACTGGACCGGTGCGGGCGCCTCGGCCAGGAGCAGCCACGCGAAGCCCAGTGCGAACAGCACCTCCGAGAGGCCGATGAACGAGGCCAGACGCGATCCCGTGCGCGGCACCGCGGAGACCCCCAGGGCGTAGGCGGTCCCGGTGGCGGCGCCGACCCAGAGCAGGACGACGAGGGGCGGCAGCTGCATCCCGACGACGTCTGCGAGCACGCCGCTCGTTGCGAAGGGCAGGAATCCTGTTATGAGGAGCGTGCCGATGATCGCGCTCGCGACCACCATTCCTCCCGCGGCCAGGACGAGGGGCGGCAGCGTGTCGCCGGTGCGCTCGGCCATGACGAAGTAGACGCACGTGCAGAGGGCTGCGCCGAGCGCGAGGAGCGTGCCCCAGAAATCGAAACGAGCCCCGGCGATGTCGACGACCAGCACCAGCCCCGCCATGGCGACGACGGAGCCGGCGATCACCGTCCGTGACGGTCGGCGGCGGGTGGTCAGCCACACCCAGATCACCAGGAGCACGGGCGCGAGGTATTGGATGAGGAGGGCGACGGCGACCGGCATCCGCTGCATCGCCGAGAAGTAGAACAGCTGGCATCCGACGACGGGCATCGCGCCGAACGCCAGCAAGGCGAGCGCGTGCCGCCGCAGGAAGTGTCGCTCACGCGCGATCGCGCGGATGAGGAACGGCGACAACACCAGGGCCGCCACGCCGATCCGGACGAACAGCGCGGCGCCCAGTGACCAGCCGTTCTCGAGCAGCGGCTTCACGAGCGGACCGCTCGACGAGAAGGCCAGCGCCGAGGCGACGGCCATGGCCATGCCCGCCGTTCGCCTGCCGGCCAGGCTGGCGGGCGCCGTCTCCGGTGTGCCTGCGATGATGGGCAGGGGCGCGGTGGGATTGGTCATCGGCAGCCTCGATGGTCAGGGGTGAAAGTTATCTACACTCGTGACAGTAATGCTCGCTATCGTCAGGAGTCAACGTGGTCTTCATCCATGACACGGAATTGTCGCTGCGCGCGACGGCTGCGCTGGTCAACACGCTCCCTCTCACGAGCGCAGATGCCGCCGACACGCTCACCGACGGAGACGATCTGGATGCCTTCCTCACCGAGTTCGCCTTCACCGGCGCGATCGTGCGCGACGACGCCGAGCTGCAGGCGATGCGCGGCATCCGGTCGCGCCTGCGCGAGCTCTGGGAGCTCGACCGAGACTCTGCCGTCCCCCACGTCAACGCGATGCTGCGAGATGGTCGCGCCCAACCGCAGCTGGTGATCCACGACGGCTACGACTGGCACATCCATGCGACTCCCGACGACGCACCGCTGGCGACGCGCGTACTCGTGGAAGCCGGTATGGCTTTCGTCGACGTCATCCGCGCCGACGCATACGACCGTGTGCGGATCTGCTCCGCCGACGACTGCGCCGCGGTCTACGTCGACTTCTCGAAGAACGGCTCGAAGCGCTACTGCGACACGGGCAACTGCGGCAACCGCATGAACGTCAACGCGTACCGTCGTCGGAAGGCGCGAGAAACCGCTTGATCGCTGCGGCAGCCTCGCGGGGCTTCTCGTAATGGATGAGATGGGCCACACCGTCGATCTCGACGAGTTCGGCCGCAGGGAACAGCTCGCGCAGCCGGCGTTCGGCCTCGATCGGGGTGATGTCGTCCTGAACGGCGGCGATGAGCAACGTC
Source organism: Microbacterium sp. Ru50 (assembly GCF_002920555.1). Classification (NCBI taxonomy): domain Bacteria; kingdom Bacillati; phylum Actinomycetota; class Actinomycetes; order Micrococcales; family Microbacteriaceae; genus Microbacterium; species Microbacterium sp. Ru50. The sequence continues at coordinate 306,288 of NZ_PQSV01000001.1, forward strand.
GGCTGCGGGATGCGCGGAGCGAACGCGCGGACGTCGTTGGAGACCGACGTCACGAACGCGTCGCGGAGGACGTCGCGATCGGCGAAGCTCGAGAAGTAGGTGTCGTGCTGCTCGTGGACGAACCGGCGCAGCGTCCGGTCGCGCGTCTTGACCATGGCCAGGCTCATCACTCGGACGATGAGGCGGTTGCGCAGCAGCGCCTCCCCCACTCGCCTCGGGAGGCGCGCCCCGACGTCGTAGTACCAGACGGCGAGTCGCGTGAAGACGCCGCGCGGCCCTTCGAGTGCGGGCGCGCCGATGGGGTTGATGAGAATCAGACGGGGAGCCGGGAGCCCGCCCGCCACCGCGGCGGAGGCGACGATGGAGCCGAATGAGTGGCCGACGACCACCGCGCCGGGAGCGGCCGCGGCCGCGAATTCAGTGAGCCAGTCGGCGTATGTCTCGAGGTCGTGTTCGCGTCCCGGTATCGCGGGTGTCTCTCCGAAGCCCGGCAGGTCGGGCATGATGACGCGCACGTCGCCGAGGTGCGCGACGACGGGCTCGAGCCCGTGGTGCTCCCCCCGGAAGCCGTGCACGGCCAGGAGTGTCTGAGGTGCATCGTCGCGCCCGTAGACCCAGTACGCGGTCGTTCCGCCGAGGACCTCGGTCTCGAGGCGGCGCACGGGGATGCGTGCGAGCAGGGAGTCGTACGGAGAGACGGTCGGCACCCGTCGAGTCTACGGATGCGGCGCGTCGGATCCTGCGTGTCCGACCCGGGCCGTAGCCTCGATTCCGTGGAGCCGGACCGCCCCCTCGTCGTCGCTACGCCCGAACTCGACCTGTGGCCTTGCACGGCACCTGAATGGTGCCAGGTCGTCGGGGTCTTCGATCTCGAGACGACGGGCGTCGACGTCGCGGCGGATCGCATCGTCACAGCGCACGTGGGCGTCCTCGACGCCGACGGCGCGCCCGTGCGGGCCGACAGCTGGCTGGCCGACCCGGGAATCGACATCCCCGATGGTGCGGCGGCGATCCACGGCATCACGACCGAGCACGCTCGCCGACACGGACGGCCCGCGTCAGACGTGATCACGGAGGTCGTCGCGGCTTTGCGCGGCCTGTTCGGCGCCGGCATCCCGGTGGTGGCGTACAACGCGCCGTTCGACTTCTCGATGCTGAAGTACGAGGCCCTGCGCCACGGGATCGATCCGATCCTCTCGCCCTCCCCCGTCATCGACCCGCTCGTCATCGACAAACGGTACGACCGCTACCGCCGCGGGAAGCGCACCCTGTCTGTCGTCGCCGAGCACTACGCCGTCACGCTCACCGGGGCGCACGAGGCTTCCGCAGATGCGATCGCAGCGGGACGCGTCGCGCAGACTCTCGCCGAGCGGTTCGCCGACGGGATGCCGTCGACCGCGGCCGAGCTGCATACCCGCCAGATCGGCTGGGCCCGGGCTCAGGCGCAGAGTCTCACCGAATACTTTGTCAGCATCGGACGGATCGACGCCGACGTCGACGGGTCGTGGCCCATCCGCTGATAGGCAGGCGATCGGAGGCCCGATAGGCGAACGGCTGAGGCCGCCGCGAGGCGGCCCCGACCTGCGAGGCCGCCTCGCGGCGGGTGCGACGAGCCTCAGACCGCGGTCAGCTCCGCCGAGCGCTCGCGGGTGCGGATCGCGCGGTTGACGCATGACACGACGGCCTTGAGGCTCGCCGTCGAGATGTCGCCGTCGATACCGACGCCCCACAGGCGCTGGTCGTCGACCTGCAGCTCGACGTAGGCTGCCGCCTGGGCGTCGCCACCCGAGCTCAGCGTGTGCTCGACGTAGTCGTAGAGCGAGATGTCGAACCCGCGGTCGCGCAACACGGCGAGGAACGCCGCGATCGGGCCGTTGCCGACCCCCGACACTTCGTCGTGCTCGTCGCCGTCGCGAAGCGTCACGTCGAGGCGGACGTCGCCCGACATGTCGCTCTGGGTGCGGGTGCCCAGCAGCTCGAACCGGCCCCACTTGTCGTCGTCGGACGATGCCGGCAGGTACTCGTCGAGGAAGATCGACCAGATCTGCTCGCTCGTGACCTCGCCGCCCTCGGCATCCGTCTTCTCCTGCACGACTCCCGAGAACTCGATCTGCAGCTTCCGCGGCAGATCCAGAGCGTGGTCGGTCTTCAGCAGGTAGGCGACGCCGCCCTTGCCCGACTGCGAGTTCACCCGGATCACGGCCTCGTACGAGCGCCCGAGGTCCTTGGGGTCGACGGGCAGGTAGGGCACCGCCCATTCGATCTCGTCGACCGAGACGCCCTCGGCAGCCGCGCGCGCGGCCATGGCCTCGAACCCCTTCTTGATGGCGTCCTGGTGCGAGCCGCTGAAGGCGGTGAAGACGAGGTCTCCGGCCCAGGGGCTCCGCTCGGGTACGGGCAGCTGGTTGCAGTACTCGACCGTGCGCTTGATGCCGTCGACGTCGCTGAAGTCGATCTGCGGGTCGATGCCCTGCGTGAACAGGTTGATGCCCAGCGCGACGAGGTCGACGTTGCCGGTGCGCTCCCCGTTTCCGAAGAGGCAGCCCTCGATACGGTCGGCGCCGGCCATGTAGCCGAGCTCCGCCGCGGCGATCGCCGTGCCGCGGTCGTTGTGCGGATGCAGCGACAGCACGACGTTCTCGCGATGCGCGAGGTGACGGCTCATCCACTCGATCGAGTCGGCGTAGACGTTCGGCGTGGCCATCTCGACGGTGGCGGGAAGGTTGATGATGACCTTGCGGTCGGGCGTCGGCTCGAAGATCTCGATGACCTGGTTGCAGACGTCGACGGCGAACTCGAGCTCGGTGCCCGTGTAGCTCTCGGGCGAGTACTCGTAATAGACGGCCGTCTCGGGGATGGTCTGCTCGTACTGGCGGCACAGGCGCGCGCCCTCAAGGGCGATGTCGATGATGCCCTGGCGGTCGGTGCGGAAGACGACCTCGCGCTGCAGGATGCTCGTCGAGTTGTACAGGTGGACGATCGCCTGCTTCGCGCCGGCGATCGCTTCGTACGTGCGCTTGATGAGGTGCTCGCGAGCCTGCGTCAGCACCTGGATCGTCACGTCGTCGGGGATCAGGCCGTCGTCGATCAGCTGGCGCACGAAGTCGAAGTCCGTCTGGCTGGCGCTCGGGAACCCGACCTCGATCTCCTTGTAGCCCATCTTCACGAGCAACTCGAACATCACGCGCTTGCGCTCGGGACTCATCGGGTCGATCAGCGCCTGGTTGCCGTCACGCAGGTCGACGGCACACCAGCGCGGCGCGCTCTCGATGCGCTTCGCGGGCCAGGTGCGGTCGGGCAGATCGACGCGGATCTGCTCGTGAAACGGCCGGTACTTGTGAATCGGCATGCCCGAAGGCTTCTGGTTGTTCTCCATGGTCGTCTCGCTCTTCCTCTTCGGGTGTGGCGGGCCAACACGAAGCTCCGCGACGAGAGAGGCCCTAGAACGAGGACTCGTCGCGGCGACTAAGGAGGAGAAGTCGGCCGAAGCGCATGCGCCCAGGTTACACCCGCTCGCCGCCGGCGCGCACACGGGCGTGCCTCGCCTGAGACGAAGGCGACGTGCGCGACACTGTGGGGATATGAGAACTGCGCGCGCGGGCTCGTCCGCCCTCCTGATGTGTGCGATCGCCCTGACGGCGGGCTGCGCCTCGACGCCCGCGGCTGGCCCGACCTCGCTCGACCCGGCGCCCCCGAGCAGCGAGGTCGTGGCTCAGGGGACGGTCCTCGACGATGGCGCCGGCGCCGAGCTCTGTCTCGGAGCGGTCGCGGAGTCGGCACCGCCGCAGTGCTCCGGGATCCCGCTCGAGGGGTGGGACTGGGCGTCGGTGACCGACGCGACCACGATGTCTGGCGCGACGTGGGGCGCCTACGCCGTCCAGGGACGTTACGACGGATCGTCGCTCACGGTGACCGCTTCGGCGGTTCCGCTGGCGCTGTACGACCCCATGCCGCTTCCCGATCCGACGGGCGGTGTGCCCGGCGCCGCGGACGACGCGACGCTGCGAGACGTCGAGCAGAGGGTGCACGACACCCTCGGTGACTCCGTGCTCGCCTCCGGGGCGTACGACGGCCGACTCTGGGTCACGGTGGTCTGGGACGACGGCACCCTGCAGGACGCCGCCGACGCCGAGTTCGGCGCGGACGTCGTCGTGATCCAGTCGGCGATGCGCGAGATCGGTTAGAACCCGAGACGTCCGAGCTGCTTCGGGTCGCGCTGCCACTCCTTCGCGACGCGGACGCGCAGCGAGAGGAAGACCCGCGTTCCCACGAGGGGTTCGATCTGCGCGCGCGCACGCGCGCCGACATCCGCGAGCCGCGACCCCTTGCGACCGATGATGATCGCCTTCTGGCTGTCGCGTTCGACGACGATGTTGGCGTACACGTCGGTCAGGTCGGAGCCCTCGCGCGGCGCCACATCCTCGATCGTGACGGCGATCGAGTGGGGCAGCTCGTCGCGGACGCCTTCGAGCGCGGCTTCGCGGATGATCTCGGCGATGCGGTCTTCCGTCGACTCATCCGTCACCACGTCGTCGGGGTACAGCGCCGGCCCTTCGGGCATCAGCCCGAGCAGCTCGTCGGCGAGCACGTCGAGCTGGTCCTCGGTGACGGCGGAGAGCGGGATGACCGCGGCCCAGTCCTCGCGGAGGCTGTCGACCTCCATGAGGCGCTCCATGATCTCGTCACGGGAGGCCAGATCGGTCTTGGTCACGATGGCGACCTTCTTGGCGCGCGGGTACCCGTCGAGCGAGGCGGCGATACGGCGGTCGCCGGGCCCGACCTTGTCGACGGCGGGTACGAGGAAGCCGATGACATCGACGTCACCGAGCACCTGCTCGACGAGGTCGTTCAGGCGCTGACCGAGAAGGGTCCGGGGCTTGTGGATACCGGGCGTGTCGACGATGACGAGCTGCCCACCGGGCCGGTTCAGGATGCCGCGGATCGCGCGCCGCGTCGTCTGGGGCTTGTCGCTCGTGATCGCGACCTTCTCCCCCACCAGTGCGTTCGTCAGCGTGGACTTCCCGACATTGGGGCGTCCGACGAAGGTCACGAACCCCGACCGGGTCTCTGCTGCGGTCATCTGCTGTCGTCTCCTCTTCGTGCCACGCGGACCTCTCCGGTCCGCGGGGGCGTCGTGTCGTCCGTCTCGTCGGCGGGGGCGCGTTCGACGAAGACGGTCGCGAGGCCCCGCCCGCGTCCGCGCGACACGCCGCCGGTGATGGTGATCCCGTCGACGGTCACGGTCGCGCCCGGCATCGGCACCCGCCCGAGCGTCTTTCCCAGCAGCCCGCCGACGGAGTCGACGTCGTCGTCGTCGAGCTCGATGCCGAACAGCTCGCCGACCTCATCCAGGCCCAGGCGCGCGCTCACGCGGTAGCGGCCGGGCTCGAGCTCGACGACCTCGGCTGCGCCACGGTCGTATTCGTCGGCGATCTCACCCACGAGCTCTTCGATGAGGTCCTCGAGGGTGATGAGACCGGCGACGCCGCCGTATTCGTCGACCACGAGGCACACGTGGACGGCATCCCGCTTCATCTGCTGCAGCAGCGATTCGGCCCGCATCGACTCCGGGACGAAGACCGCGGGGCGAGCGACTCTGCCGACGGGAACATCGCGCCACCCGGTGGCCTCGCCGTAGGAGAACTGCACGAGGTCCTTGAGGTAGACGACCCCCACGATGTCATCGCGCTCGTCGTCGGTGACGGGGACCCGCGACACGCCGCGCTCGAGGAAGAGCGCGAGCGCTTCGTGGGTCGTCGCCGTCTGCGGCACCGTCACCATGTCGGTGCGAGGCACCATCACGGCACGCACGAGTGTGTCGGTGAAGTCGAATACCGAGTGGATGAGGTCGCGATCATCGGCTTCGATGAGGTCCTGCGACACCGCTTCGTCGACCATGCTCAAGAGCTGTTCCTCCGAGGCGAAAGACGTGCCGCGGGCAACCCCCGGCGTCACGCGATTGCCCACGATCACCAGGAGATGCGCGAGAGGGCCGAGCACGATCCGTGCGCCGCGCACGATCGGGGCGCACGCCATGAGGAGGCCCCGGGCGTGCTGACGGCCGACCGATCGCGGACTCGCACCGACCAGGACGAACGACACTGCCGTCATGAGGAGGGCGGCGACGAGGATCGCCCACCACAGGTTCTCGAGCGCCAGCGTCAGCGCGGCGGTGACGAAGACCGCTGCGGTCGACTCGGCGAGGATGCGGATGAACACGACGGCGTTGGCGTGGGCCGTGGTGTCGTCGGCGATGCGGCGGAGGGCCTGCTGTCGTCGGCTCGACTCGGCCCAGTCAGCGAGGTCCGCCCGTGAGGTGACACCCAGCGCGGCGTCGAGAGCGGCCATCAAGCCCCCGAGCGCGACGAGGAACACCGCGCCGAGGACGAGGAGGAAGACGGTCACGCGCGGCGGCGCTCGCTCGCGTGGAAGGCCGAGATCAGCTCGCGCTGAAGTCCGAACATCTCGCGCTCCTCTTCCGGCTCGGCGTGGTCGAATCCCAGCAGATGCAGCAGTCCGTGCGTCGTCAGGAGGATGAGCTCGTCGAGTGTGGTGTGACGCGCGGCCTGCGCCTGCGCCTCGGCGACCTGCGGGCACAGCACGATGTCGCCGAGGAGTCCCGGCGGGGTGGGTGCGTCCTCGGTCCCCGGGCGCAGCTCGTCCATGGGGAAGCTCAGCACGTCGGTGGGTCCGGGCTCGTCCATCCACTGCACGTGCAGAGACTCCATGGCGCCCTCGTCGACGAGGAGGATGGCGAGGTCGGCGTCCGGGCTGACGTTCAGCTGCGCGAGGTTGTGCTCGGTCAGCCGCAGCAGCACGGTCTCGTCGACGGAGACGCCGGATTCGTTGGTGATCTCGATGGTCATGAGCGTCCTCGTTTCGGGAGTCGGTCGCGCGGACCGGCGGGCCGTGTCGCGGTGCGCCGCTCGGCCCGGTTGGCGAACTCACTCGCCTCGTCGCGCTCACGGCGGGCGGCGAGACGCTGCTCGTCGTACTCGCTGTACGCGTCGACGATGCGGCCGACGAGCGTGTGTCGAACGACGTCGTCGCTCGTGAGGGTCGCGAAGTGGATGTCGTCGATGTTCTTCAGAACACGCGTCACGGTTCGGAGCCCCGATGTTCCCTGAGGAAGGTCCACCTGCGTGATGTCGCCGGTGACGACCATGCGCGTACCGAACCCGAGACGCGTGAGGAACATCTTCATCTGCTCGGGGGTGGTGTTCTGGGCCTCGTCGAGCACCACGAACGAGTCGTTCAGGGTGCGTCCGCGCATGTACGCCAGCGGGGCGACCTCGATCGTGCCCGTGGCCATGAGCTTGGGGACCAGCTCGGGATCGAGCATCTCGTTGAGGGCGTCGTAGAGCGGCCGCAGGTAGGGATCGATCTTGTCGGTGAGGGTGCCGGGAAGGAACCCCAGGCGCTCGCCCGCTTCGACGGCGGGACGCGTCAGGATGATGCGATTGACCTCCTTGCGCTGCAGGGCCTGCACCGCCTTGGCCATCGCGAGGTACGTCTTTCCGGTTCCGGCCGGACCGATGCCGAAGACGATCGTGTTCTCGTCGATCGCGTCGACGTAGGCCTTCTGACCGAGGGTCTTGGGGCGGATGACCTTGCCGCGCGAGGACAGAATCGCCTCGCCCAGCACCTCGGAAGGACGGGGCCCCTCATCGCCGCTCCGGCGCTGGAGGATGCGGCTGGACGTCGTGACATCGCTCGGGTCGAGCCCCTGCCCGGCGCGAGCCATGGCGATCAGCTCGTCGACGAGCGATCGGGCCGCGGCGACGGCATCCGCCGTTCCGGTGAGGGTGATCTCGTTGCCGCGAACCAGGACGTCGACGTCGGGGTGCTCCCGCTCGACGACGCGCAGGAGACGGTCTTGGGGTCCGAGCAGCTGGACCATGGCGACACCGTCGGCGAGGATCGTCGCGACGGCGGGTTCGGAAGCATCAGCCACCGAGGCTCCCTTCGGAGAGGCCACCGGCGAGGACGTGGGCGTGAACGTGGAACACGGTCTGTCCCGCTCCGGGGCCGGTGTTGAAGATCAGTCGGAAGTCGCCGTCGGAGTGTTCGGCGGCGACGGCGTTGGCGAGCCCCACGAGTTCGCTGAGGAGGTCGGGATCGCCTGCGGCGAGCTCGACGACCGTGCGGTAGCGCTCGGTCTTGGGGATCACGAGGAGGTGGACGGGCGCCTGCGGTGCGATGTCGCGGATGGCGAACGCGTTCTCTGTCTCCGCGATGACCTCGGAGGGGATCTCGCCGCGGAGGATGCGCGTGAAGACAGACGGTTCGCTCATGCGTTCAGTCTATCGACGGGGCCCGGCGACGGGACGGACGGCTCGGCGTCACCAGCGCCCGAGGGCGACGTTGACGACGCCGAGCGCGGCGGGACCGGCCGTGGAGGTCCGCAGGACCGTGTCGCCCAAGCGCACCGTGAGTGCACCGGCGGCGACGAGCGCGTCGAGCTCATCGGCTGCGATCCCACCCTCCGGACCGACGACGAGAGACACGTCGCCGTCGCTCAGCTCGACATCGCTCAGTCGCCGCGTCGCCGTCGGCTCGAGCACCAGCACCCGCTCGGAACCGCACCGCGCCGCGATGTCGGAGGTCGACACGGGGGCTGCGACGACGGGCAGCCAGGCGCGATGCGCCTGCTTCGCCGCCTCGCGCGCGATGGTCGCCCATCGCTGCACACCGCGCTCGACCTTCGGCCCGTTCCACCGCGAGACGCTTCGACCAGCCTGCCAGGGGATGATCGCATCGATACCCAGCTCGGTGCAGGCCTGCACCGCGAGCTCGTCGCGATCGCCCTTCGCGAGCGCCTGGATCAGCGTCACACGCCGTGCGGGCGCGGGGTGCTCGACGCGAGAGATCACGTCGATGCGCACCAGCTTGGGGTCGGCCGCCGTGACGCTTCCCTCCAGCCAGGCTCCCGCGCCGTCGCCGACGGTCACCGCCTCACCGACCCGCACGCGTCGCACGCCCGCCGCGTGGTGTGCTTCGGCGCCGGTGAGCTCGACGGACTCGCCCGGCCGCGCGATGAGCGGCGGGTCGACGAGGAAGTGCAGAGCCATGGGCTCAGCTGTTCCGGAAGCGATCGCGGAGCTTGGCGAAGAGACCCTGGTGGAACTCGGCGAGCTGCGGAGCCGGAGACTTCGTACGCTTCTTCAGCTCCTCGATGAGCGCCCGTTCCTTCGCGTCGAGGCGCGTCGGGGTGACGACGTGGACGCCGACACGCAGGTCTCCGCGCGTCGAGCCGCGAAGCGGGGTGATCCCGCGACCCTTGATGGTGAGGACATCGCCGGACTGAACGCCCGGACGCAGCTCGAGATCGACGGGACCGTCGAGCGAATCGATCGTCGTCGTGGCGCCCAGGACGGCGTCGGGCATCGACACCTCGAGCGTGGCGAGCAGGTCGTCGCCCTCGCGGCTGAACACGTCGTGCGGAGCGACCGTGACCTCGAGGTAGAGGTCGCCGTTGGGGCCGCCGGCCGGGCCGACCTCGCCGGATCCGGGAAGCTGCAGGCGCAGTCCCGTCTCGACGCCGGCGGGGATGTCGAGGGAGACGGTCCGGCGAGCCCGGACGCGTCCCTGCCCCTGGCAGGTCGTGCACGGGTAAGGGATCGTCGTGCCGTAGCCCTGGCAGACGTTGCAGGGCTGCGACGTCACGACGTTGCCCAGGAGGCTGCGCACGGTGCGCTGCACGTTGCCCGCGCCGTGGCAGACGTCGCAGGTCACCGGCTGCGTTCCGGGCTGACAGCACGAGCCCTGGCACGTGTCGCAGAGCACCGCGGTGTCGACCTCGATGTCGCGATGCACGCCGAACACGACGTCGCCCAGCTCGAGCGTGACCCGGACGAGGGCGTCCTGCCCGCGTTCGCGTCGGGAGCGCGGGCGCCCGGCACGACCACCGCCTCCGGCGCCGCCGCCGAAGAAGGTCTCGAAGATGTCGCTGAATCCGCCGAAGCCCGCGGCTCCGCCGAAGCCCCCGGCGGAGTCGCCGCCCATGTCGTAGCGCTGACGCTGTTCGGGGTCGCTGAGGACGTCGTAAGCGTGTGTGACGAGCTTGAACCGCTCGGACGCATCCTCGCCCGGGTTCACGTCGGGGTGCAGTTCTCGTGCCAGGCGTCGGTACGCCTTCTTGATCTCGTCGGGCGACGCGTCGCGCGCGACGCCCAGGACCTCGTAGTGGTCAGCCACGGATCGCCTTTCCGCCCGGAGGGGCGTGGGTGGGTGGGGGTCAGCGGGACTTCTCGTCTTCGTCGAGGAGCCGGCTGAGGTAATGCGCGACGGCGCGGACCGTCGCGAGGTTCGTCGGGTAGTCCATACGGGTGGGGCCCATGAGCCCGACCCGGGCGCGCGAGCCCGGGACGTCGTAGTCGCTCGTGACGACCGACGCCTCGGACAGCCCGTACGGCTCGTTCTCGCGGCCGATACGGGCTGCGACGCCACGGTCGTCGGCGACCATCTCGCCCATGAGCCGGAGCAGAGTCACCTGCTCCTCGATGGCCTCGAGGAGCGGGTAGATGCTTCCGCGGAAGTCGGCCTCGCGGCGGGCGAGGGTGGCCGTTCCAGCCATCACGAGCCGGTCCTGGCGGAACGTCTCGAGCTCTTCGACGAGGATCCGAGCGATCTCCCGCACCGCGTCGCCGATCGGATCGCCGACCGAGTCACCCTCCGCGAGCGCCGAGACGGCGGTGACCGCATCGCGAACGGCCGCGCCGGTGACGGCCGCGCGCAGCGTCGCCTTGGCCACGGCGAACTGCCCTTCATCGAGCACGGTCCGCACGACTCCCACGCGCTGCGAGACGCGGCCGGTATCGGTCACGACGATGACGACGAGACGTCCGCCGCCGAGGTCGACCAGCTCGAGGTGCGACACCTGGGCGCGGGCGAACGACGGATACTGCACCATCGCGACCTGGCCGGTCAGCTGAGTGAGAGCGCGCACCGTGCGGACGAGAAGGTCGTCGAGGTCGGTCGGGCCGTCGAGGAAGGTCGTGATCGCCGCGCGCTGGGCCGCGCTCAGAGGACGCAGCCCCGCCAGGTGATCGACGAAGACGCGGTATCCCTTGTCGGTCGGGACGCGTCCGGATGACGTGTGGGGCGCTGCGATGAGCTCCTCGTCCTCGAGGAGCGCCATGTCGTTGCGGATCGTCGCGGCCGAGACGCCGAAGGCGTGGCGTTCGACGATCGACTTGCTTCCCACGGGCTCGCGGGTGTCGACATAGTCCTGCACGATCGCCCGCAGCACCTGCAGTCCGCGCTCTGAGACCATGTCCGTCACCTCCTGTTTGGCACTCGATGTCTGCGAGTGCCAATTCTACCGCGTGGGCGACGCAGGGCGTCTCTTCGCGATCACTCCGTGAGCGCGCGCACGACCGCATCGGCCATGAGGCGTCCGCGCCGGGTGAGGACGACGCGACCGCGTACGGCTGCGGCGCCTTCGATGAGACCGTCGGCGATGAGGGAGGCCACGGACGGGCGTGCGTCGGCGTCCAGATCGTCGATCGCGAGTCCGTCGACGATCCGCGAACGCAGGAGCACGGACTCCAGACGACGGGCATCGGCATCGGGGCGCTCGCGTCCGGCCGCGGGTGAATCGCCTGCTGCAAGACGCTGGGCGTATGCGGCCGGGTGCTTGACGTTCCACCATCGCAGGCCCGCGAGGTGGCTGTGGGCGCCCGGTCCGTATCCCCACCAGTCGGTTCCCCGCCAGTAGGCGAGATTGTGGCGCGAGCGCTGGTCGGCCGACCGGGCCCAGTTCGAGACCTCGTACCAGGAGAAGCCGGCGACGGCGAGTCGGTCATCGGCCAGTTCGTACATGTCGGCCTGCAGGTCGTCGTCGGGCGCGGCCACCTCGCCGCGGCGGATCTGCCGCTCGAGACGGGTGCCCTCCTCGATGATCAGCGCGTAGGCGGACACATGGTCGGGCTCGAGCGCTACCGCGGTGTCGACCGAGCGCCGCCAGTCGTCGAGGCTCTCCCCCGGCGCACCGTAGATCAGGTCGACCGAGACGTCGAGTCCGGCTCCCCGCGCGGCGGCGACAGCGGTGGACACGTTCGCGGGGTCATGCGTGCGATCGAGCGCGGCCAGCACGTGCGGTACGGCGGACTGCATGCCGATCGACAGGCGCGTCACACCGGCCGCGGCCAACTCGTCGGCGACCCGCGCGCTCATCGTGTCCGGGTTGGCCTCGACGGTGACCTCCGCCCCGGCGGCGATGCCGAAGGTGTCACGTACTCCCCGCAGCATCCGCGCGAGGTCGCCGGCGGGAAGCAGCGTGGGGGTGCCGCCGCCGAAGAACACCGTCTGCGCCGGACGGCGGGGGCCGCGCTCGTCGATCACGGACGCCGACAGCGCGATCTCGCGCAGCACCTCGTCGGCGTACGCGTCCTGCCGCGCGCCCCGCAGCTCGGTGGCCGTGTAGGTGTTGAAGTCGCAGTATCCGCACCGGACCCGGCAGAAGGGGACGTGCAGGTAGACCCCGAAGGGCACGTCGGGGTCGATGACGAGGTCGTCCGGCAGGGTGCCGCCGGCCGGCACCGGATCACCGATCGGCAGTGCCGCCCCCATCAGGCGCCGGGCGTCGCGTACAGCGGCGAGATCGCGCGGAGATATCCCTGGAAAAGCAGCCGGCGCCGACGGCGGACGAGCCCCTTCAGCATGCGGTAGGCCAAGGCGGTCGGGCGGTCGAACGCTCGCACGACGAACCAGACCTCGTCGTTGTCGCGCCACTCCAGGAGGAACGACTCCTCGCCGCTGACGACGGAACCGCCGACGGTTCCGAGGGCGAACGCCACCCGGCGCGGCTCTTCGTCGACGAAGATCACGCGCAGTTCGGCATCCGCGCTCTGGCCCGCGACCCGGCCGTGGACCTGGAGCGTGGTTCCGGCTCCGACGTACGGGGTGCCGTCCGCGGCGAAGCGCTGCTCGTGCTCCATGCTGCTGGGAGCGACGGCGTTGCCCTGATCGTCGAATGCGACGCCGGTGTACATCGGTCCCGAGGCGGGCCGCACGTCGGCCACGCGCAGACCCGCCCCGCGGAGCGCGGCCCACGACATGAGAAGGTCGGCGGCGGTGTCGAAGCGTGCCTGCCCGCTGCCGATCCGCCAGGCGTCTTCGGCCGGGATGCTGTGCTCCGGCGGATACGCCATGAGGTCGTGGGCGCGCGTGGCACCGACCGCCGCGTAGTCGACGGTTTCGTCTCGGAAGGTCCCGCGTCGCTGATGCATGGGTCTCCTCGTTGCTCCCGGAAGGGCTACTTCTTGTCCTTGCCCTCGACGTCACCCGACAGAGCGGCGATGAAGGCCTCCTGCGGAACCTCGACGCGACCGACCATCTTCATGCGCTTCTTGCCCTCTTTCTGCTTCTCGAGGAGCTTGCGCTTACGCGTGATGTCACCGCCGTAGCACTTGGCGAGGACGTCCTTGCGGATCGCCCGGATGTTCTCGCGGGCGATGATCCGCGCGCCGATGGCGGCCTGGATCGGCACTTCGAACTGCTGGCGCGGGATGAGTTTGCGCAGGCGCTCGGTCATCATCGTGCCGTAGGCGTAGGCCTTCTCGCGGTGCACGATCGAGCTGAACGCATCGACCTTCTCGCCCTGGAGGAGGATGTCGACCTTCACCAGGTCGGCGGTCTGCGATCCGGCGGGCTCGTAGTCGAGGCTCGCGTAGCCCTGCGTGCGCGACTTGAGGTGGTCGAAGAAGTCGAAGACGATCTCGCCCAGCGGCATGTTGTAGCGCAGCTCGACGCGGTCCTCGCTCAGGTAGTCCATGCCGAGGAGCGTGCCGCGACGCGACTGGCAGAGCTCCATGACCGTGCCCACGTAGTCCTTCGGGGCGAGGATGCCGACCTTCACGACCGGCTCGGACACCTCGGCGACGCGGCCGTCGGGGTATTCGCTCGGGTTGGTCACCACGACGGTCTCACCCGTGTCGGTCGCGACCTCGTAGGTCACCGACGGTGCCGTCGTGATGAGGTCGAGACCGAACTCGCGCGACAGGCGCTCGGTGATGATCTCGAGGTGAAGCAGCCCGAGGAAGCCGCAGCGGAATCCGAAACCGAGCGCGACCGAGGTCTCCGGCTCGTACTGCAGCGACGCGTCCGACAGCTTGAGCTTGTCGAGGGCCTCGCGCAGGTCGCCGTAGTCGCTGCCGTCGATCGGATAGATGCCCGAGAACACCATCGGCTTGGGGTCGGTGTATCCCGGCAGCGCCTCGGATGCCGGCTTCCGGTGGTTGGTGATGGTGTCGCCGACCTTGGACTGGCGGACGTCCTTCACGCCGGTGATCAGGTAGCCGACCTCGCCGACGCCGAGCCCCTTCGTGGGGATCGGCTCGGGGCTCGACACGCCGATCTCGAGCAGCTCGTGCGTCGCGCGCGTGGACATCATCTGGATGCGCTCGCGCGGTTCGAGCTTGCCGTCGACCATGCGGACGTAGGTGACGACGCCGCGGTAGGCGTCGTAGACCGAGTCGAAGATCATCGCGCGCGCCGGCGCCTCGGGGTCGCCGACGGGTGCGGGGATGCGGTCGACGATGCGATCCAGCAGATCCTCGACGCCCATCCCGGTCTTGCCGCTGACGCGGAGCACGTCTTCGGGGTCGCCGCCGATGAGGTTCGCGAGCTCGGCCGCGTACTTCTCGGGGTCTGCCGCCGGCAGGTCGATCTTGTTGAGGACGGGGATGATCTGCAGGTCGTTCTCGAGGGCGAGATAGAGGTTGGCGAGGGTCTGCGCCTCGATGCCCTGTGCGGCATCGACGAGCAGGATGGCTCCTTCGCACGCGGCGAGAGAGCGGCTGACCTCGTAAGTGAAGTCGACGTGCCCGGGCGTGTCGATCATGTTCAGCGCGAACGTGCCGGAGTCTTTCGACCACGGCATCCGCACCGCCTGGCTCTTGATCGTGATGCCGCGCTCGCGCTCGATGTCCATGCGGTCGAGGTACTGGGCGCGCATGTCGCGGTCGGCGACGACGCCGGTGATCTGCAGCATCCGGTCGGCCAGCGTCGACTTGCCGTGGTCGATGTGGGCGATGATGCAGAAGTTGCGGATGAGCTCGGGCGGCGTTGCGGCAGGCGCGAGCGGCTGGAGTGCGCGCGGAGACATGTCCCGGGAAGTCTACCCGGGGCGGCGCGAGGGCACTGCCGCCGACCCTCGCGCGCGGGAGAATACGAGGTCGAAGCTCGGACACGCCAGCATTCGGTCCGGTGATAAACAATTAACCATTCCGCTACTTGCCGAACACATCGGTGACGTCGAATGCTCATTGCGGCGGCCGGTGGTTGCGCGATATCCCCCGCGCCCGGTCCGCCCCGGGAGAGCACCGTGATCACAGCAGCCCCTGTCGCGCCCGCGCGACGACCCTGGCACAGATGGGTGGCCTCCAGCGCCGCCCTCGCGATCGTGACGGGAGGTGTGGGGTGGGCAGCGATGCCCGCGAGTGCCGCGGTCAGCGCCGGCGCGCCCGTCGTGATCAACGAGGTCTACGGCGGTGGTGGCAACAACGGCGCACCGCTGAACCGCGACTTCATCGAACTGCGCAACACCTCGGATGCCGCCGTGTCGCTCGATGGCTGGAGCGTCCAGTACGCGTCGAGCACGGGCTCCAACTGGCAGGTGACCACTCTGGCGGGTGCCACCATCGAGCCCGGCGGGCACCTGCTGATCGGCCAGGCCGTGGGCGGCGACGCGGGGCTGCCGGGCTTCACGGCCGACATCGAGGGATCCATCCCGATGAGCGGCACCCAGGGCAAGGTCGCGCTCGTGAACTCGACAGCCGCGCTCAGCGGCGGATCGGGCCTCGCGCAGAACGACACGGTCGTCGACTACGTCGGCTGGGGCAACGCGACCGACTTCGCCGGTTCCGGCGCGGCACCGGCCACGACCAACGCGACGAGCATCGCCCGTGACGACGTCGCCGGAAACACCGCCGACAACCGGACCGACTTCGCTGCCGGAGTGCCGACGCCCCAGGGCAAGGTCGGCACCGCCCCCGAGCAGCCCGGTGAGCCGGAGCAGCCGGGAGAGCCCGAGCAGCCCGGTGAGCCCGAGCAGCCCGCTCCGCCCGTGACGGTGACGATCGCCGACATCCAGGGCACGGGCGCTCGTTCGCCCCTGGCAGGTCAGACCGTCACGACGGAGGGCGTCGTCACGGCGCATTACCCCACGGGCGGATACAACGGCTACGTCATCCAGACCGGAGGCAGCGGCGGTGCGATCGATTTCGCGACGCATCGGGCCTCCGACGCGATCTTCGTCTACTCCCCCGCGGCCGTGGGAGAGGTCACGCCCGGCAGCACGGTGCGCGTCACCGGCGTCGTGGGCGACTACTTCGGGCTGACGCAGCTCACTGTCGGCCCGGGAAGTGCGACGGTGATCGCGGACGCGGCCCCGGTGGTACCGGCGACGGTGGCGTGGCCGACCGACGACGCGCAGCGCCAGGCGCTCGAGTCGATGCTGATTCAGCCGCAGGGCGACTTCGTCGTCGCCGACAACTACAACCTCAACCGATTCGGCGAGCTCGTGCTCGCCACAGGTGACGAGCCGCTCCGCCAGCCCACGGATGTCGCTCGTCCCGGTTCCGCCGAAGCCGCAGCCGTCGCGGCGGACAACGCCGCACGCCGCGTGGTGCTCGATGACGGCTCGTCGACCAACCTCGGGGCAGCGGGTGCGACTCCGCCCTACATCTCGACCAGCGAGCCCGTGCGCGTCGGAGCTCGGGTGACGTTCGACGCGCCTGTCGTCTTCGACTACCGCAACGACTCGTGGAAGCTGAGCCCCGTGCGGCACATCGTCGCCGGACAGAATCGCGACGACGACATCACCGTCGAGAACACGCGCACCGCCGTTCCGGCGGAGGTCGGCGGGGACGTCTCGGTGGCGTCGTTCAATGTCCTCAACTACTTCACGACCCTCGGTGTCGAAGACAGCACCTGCCAGGCCTACACCGACCGTGAGGGCAAGGGAACCAACGTCCGCGGGGGCTGCGATCAGCGCGGGGCGTGGGACGCGCAATCCTTCGAACGCCAGCAGGAGAAGATCGTCGCTGCGATCAACGCGCTCGACGCCTCCGTTGTCGGTCTCATGGAGATCGAGGACTCGGCACGGCTCGGTGAGCAGCCCGACGAGGCGACCGCTTCGCTCGTCGCCGCCCTCAACGCGGCGGCCGGCTCGGAGCGCTGGGCGTTCGTGCCGTCGTCGGACGAGCTGCCGGATGCCGCAGGGCGCGACGTCATCACGAACGCGATCATCTACCAGCCGGGCGCCGTCGAACGGGTCGGCGACGCTCGTGCTCTCGGAACCGAGTCCGACGCGGGCGAGGCCTTCCAGAACGCACGGGCTCCGATCGCGCAGGCCTTCGCCCCGGTCGACGGCGGCGAAGCGTTCCTCTTCGTCGTCAACCACTTCAAGTCGAAGGGCTCGGCGGGCCCCTGGGCGGGTGACGCCGACACCGGAGACGGCCAGGGAGCCTCGAACGAGTCGCGCGTGCGACAGGCGCGCTCGCTCGACGCATGGGTCGATCGGATCCAGGGCGACGTGGACTCGGTCCTGCTGGCGGGAGACTTCAACTCCTACTCGCAGGAGGACCCGATGCAGGTGTTCTACGAGTCGGGATATGTCGACGCGGGGATCGCCTTCGACGCGACCGACACCAGCTACGTGTTCCAGGAGCTTTCGGGCTCGCTCGACCACATCCTCATGAACGAGGCCGCGTACGAGCGCGCCACCGGCGCCGACGTGTGGAACATCAACGCGGGCGAGTCGATCTTCCTGGAGTACAGCCGGTACAACTACTTCCCGGTGGACTTCCACGACGACGGCCCCTACCGCTCCTCCGACCACGATCCGGTGAAGGTGGGCCTTTCGGCCGAGGCATCGGCCCCGGTCGAGCCGATCGACCTGACGCTGCTCGGAATCAACGACTTCCACGGGCGCATCACCGGCGTCACGCCGGCCAAGCCCGCCGAGGGCACGGTGGAGGCCCAGCCCGAGGTTCCGGGAACCGTCGGTTTCGCCGGAACGATCGAGGAACTGCGTGCCGCCGCACCCGACGCTGTGCTGCTGTCGGCCGGCGACAACATCGGGGCTTCCCTCCCGGCGTCCTCCCTGGCGCAGGACGAGCCGACGATCGACGTCCTGAACGCTCTCGATCTGCGGGCGAGCGCCGTGGGCAACCACGAGTTCGATCGCGGCTTCGCCGATCTGCGCGACCGTGTCATCCCGCGCGCCGACTTCTCGCACCTCGGGGCGAACGTCTACGCCGCCGGCACGACCGACCCGCAGTTCGACGAGTACGAGCTCGTCGAGTCGCAGGGCCTCACGATCGGCGTGATCGGTGTCGTGACGGAGGAGACCGCGTCGCTGGTGAGCGGCGCGGGCATCGCCGGTCTCGACTTCGGCGACCCTGTCGAAGCGGTCAACCGCGTCGCAGCCGACCTCACCGACGGCTCCGGCGACCAGGCCGACGTCATCGTCGCGCTCTATCACGAGGGCGCGGCCGACAGCGCCTCGGACGCCAGCCTCGATGAGGCCGTCGCCGACAGTGCGGTGTTCGCCCGCATCGTCAACGAGACCTCCCCCGAGGTGGACGCGATCTACACCGGTCACACGCACAAGCTCTACGCGTGGTCGGCGCCGATCCCGGGAACGGACCGGACTCGTCCGATCGTCCAGACCGGCTCGTACGGCGAGTTCGTCGGCAAGGTCGTCCTTTCTGTCGATCCCACGAGCGGCGAGGTCGTCTCGCACACGCAGGAGAACGTCGGACAGACCAAGACCCCCGCCGCCGACCTGATCGCGACGTACCCGCGTGTGGCCGAGGTCGACGAGATCGTCCGGCAGGCGCTCGCGGACTTCGCTGAGATCGGCAACACGCCGGTCGCGACGATCTCCGCCGACATCACCAGCGCGTACTCGGGCGGGTCGTACGCCGACGGCGCCTACGCCGGCGGCAAGCGCGACGATCGAGCGTCGGAGTCCTCGCTCGGAAACCTCGTCGCGGAGTCGATCCGATCGAACCTCGCCAACCTGCCGAACGGCGCTCAGATCGGCGTGACCAACTCGGGCGGTCTCCGGGCCGACCTGTTCGACACGCAGGCCGAATTCGGCGCCAACGCGGTCGCGGGCGTGCCGGACGGCACGATCACCTGGGGGCAGGCGTACGCCGTGCTGCCGTTCAACAACACGATGGCCCTCGTGACCCTGACGGGAGCCGACTTCGTGCGCGTTCTCGAACAGCAGTGGCAGCGCGACAAGGACGGCAACGTGCCGTCGCGTCCCTACCTGCAGCTGGGCCTGTCCGACAACGTGACATACACGTTCGACGACACCCGCCCGGAGGGCAGCCGGATCACCTCGGTCACGGTCGACGGGCAGCCGCTCGACCTCGACGCCGAGTACCGCATCGGCACGCTCTCGTTCCTCGCGTCCGGCTCGGGAGACAACTTCCGCGCCTTCGCCGCGGGCACCGACTACGTCGACACCGGCTTCCTCGACCACGAGGCCTGGATCGAGTACCTCGGCGCGCAGCAGCCCGTCGCGCCCTCGTTCACGAAGCACGCCGTCCGTGTCCAGGGCGTCCCCGAGACCGTGGCCGCGGGCTCGACACTCGAGCTGACCGTGTCGAACCTCGACATGACGAGCCTCGGTGCACCCCAGAACGGCGCGGTGGATGTGTCTCTCGGCGGCGAGGTCATCGCGACCGCACCGGTCGCGGGAGGAAGCGCGGTCGTGTCGGTGCCGCTTCCGGCCGACCTCCCGGACGGCGTCGCCGAGCTCGTCCTGACGACGGATGCCACGGAGACGACGGTCGTGATCCCGGTCCGGATCGGCGAGCCGGGCACCGACCCGGGCACCGATCCGGGTGTCGACCCGGGCACGGCGGCGTGGGCGCAGGTCGACCTCTCCACCACTCGGGTCGAGCAGGGCGGGTTCATCGATGTGCGCGTCTCGGGCATCGAGCCCGGCCAGCAGATCGGCGCGACCCTGTTCAGCGAGCCGATCGAGGTACGCGGCATCCCGGCCGCCGACGGCTCGGGGGTCACAACGTTCCGGGTGGCGATTCCCGCAGACTTCGCGGTGGGCGCGCACACGCTGCGGATATCGACGGAGGGGGAACAGCCGCTGGACTTCGCGATCACCGTCGTCCGCTCCGGGCAGCTCGCGGTGACCGGAGCGGAGACGCCGCTGGGCGTTCTGCTCGCGGGAGCGATGCTCCTCGTCGCGGGCGGCGTCATCGCGGTGACACGGCGACGGGGTGCCGCCTCGGAGCGATGAGCTCGCACGCACGCTGATACGACGTGAGGGCGGCCGGGCTCACCGGTCGCCCTCACTCGTTCATGTGCGCGCCGAGCTGCTCCAGCGGCGCACGAGTCGGGTCCGTAGGGTGGGAGCATGACCGCGCAGGTGGTGCTCGTGCACGGGATCCGGACCTCGGCCACGATGTGGCGCGCTCAGGTGGCCCATCTTCAGGATCGCGGCATCCCCGTCACCGCGCTCGACCTGCCCGGCCACGGCACGCGCATGGCCGAGACCTTCACCCTCGACGGCGCGTTCGCGACGATCGACGATGCGGTTCGGGATGCCGCCGAGCGCGGCCCCGTCCTGCTGGTGGGCCACTCGATGGGTGGGCTGCTGAGCACCGCTTACGTCGGCCGTGAGGAACGTCCCCCGGTGTCCGCGTTCATCGCCGCATCCTGCACCGCGATCCCCCGTGGATTCGGCCTCGCGGTATATCGAGCGCTCGCCCTCGGGTTCGATCGCTTGCCCGGCCGCGGCCAGCGGATCACCGACTGGGTTCTCGACCGCACGCTTCCCGTCGAGACCCGGCCGGACTTCGGCGCCGGCGGATACGCATACGACGCTCAGGACGTCGCGCTGGCGAGCCTGTCGGTGCTCGACCTGCTCGCGGCGATCCGACGAATCGATGTGCCGACCTGGTTCGTCAACGGCCAGTACGACCAGTTGCGCGTCAATGAACGGCTGTTCGCGAAGCTGGCGCCCGAGGCGGAGTTGATCGTCGTCCCTCGCACCAGTCACCTCGTCACGGCCATGCGTCCGCGCGTGTTCAACGCGGTCATCGATCTCGCCCTCGCGACCCTCGCGAATACCGGCTCTCGCGACGCGACCTGATAGACTCTCAAGTCGGCTTGCCGTGTGGGTTCCTCCCTCACACGACCGCCGTGCGGCATCCCTCTACTGTCGCCCGGCACATCCACCGAAAACTCCGAACGAAAGATACGTCGAACGTGGCGAACATCAAGTCGCAGATCAAGCGCAACAAGACCAACGAGAAGGCGCGCGAGCGCAACAAGGCCGTCAAGAGCGCGCTGAAGACCGAGGTGCGTCGCACCCGCGAGGCCATCGCCGCCGGCGATAAGGCTGCTGCCGAGAAGGCGCTGGCCAAGGCTTCGAAGAAGCTTGACAAGGCCGTGAGCAAGGGCGTCATCCACGAGAACCAGGCTGCGAACCGCAAGTCGGCTATCGCGAAGCAGGTCGCCGCTCTCTGAGCCGTCGCTGTTGAAGGCCCGTCCCCGTGTGGGGCGGGCCTTTCGCTTTGCCGCTGAGCGGTCAGGACCCGTAGGGTGACCGCGTCGCGATGACGGTGACGAGCCGCTCGACCGCGAAGACGGGGTCGCGCGAGGCACCCTTGACCTCGGCATCCGCGCGGGCGGCCGCCTGGATCGCGGTCGCGAGGGCCGACTCGGTCCATCCGACGAGGTCGCGCTTGGCTCGGTCGACCTGCCAGTCCTTCATGCCGAGCCGGGCAGCGAGCGCGGCAGACGGCTCGCGCGTGCCGACGACGCGCGCCATGGTGCGCAGCTTCGAGGCGATCGCGGCGACGAGCGGCACGGGATCGGCCCCACTGGCCAGAGCGTGCCGCAGCGTGATGAGCGCCTCGCCGTAGCGACCGGCGATCGCGGTATCCGCGACGGCGAAGGCTGTTGTCTCGACCCGGCCCCCGTAGTACCTCTCGACGACCTGGTCGCCGATGTCACCGGGCACGTCCGAGATGAGCTGCTGACAGGCGGCCGCGAGCTCGGTCAGGTCGTCGGCGAAAGCGGAGACGAGGCTCCGGAGCGCCGACGGAGCGATCCGCTTGCCCGCAGCCTTGAACTCCCCCGCCGCGAAGTCGAAACGGTCGGAGTCGCGCTTGATCGCGGGAACTGAGATCTCGACCCCGCCCCCGATGCCCGAACGTATGGCCTCGAGCAGCTTCTTGCCCCGGACGCTCGCACCCGTGTGCCGCAGGACGATCGTGGCGCCCTCCTGCGGATTCTCGAGATACGCGAGCGCCTCCGTGAGGAAGGCATCGGAGCACTTCTCGACGCCCGCCACTCGCACGAGCCGAGGTTCGCCGAAGAGCGAGGGTGACGCCATCCCGAGAAGGGCGCCTGCGGCGTAGTCGTCGGCGCGGATGTCGGAGACCTCGAGGCTCGGGTCCTCGGCCTTCAGATAGTCGCGGAGTCCGGCGATGGCGCGCTCCGCGCACACCTCTTCGGGGCCTGCCACGAGCACGATCGGCGCCGGTTCCGGCGCGCGCCACGACAGCTGCCGGATGGCCGATTTCGCGGCACCGCGGGCGGCAGGACGTCGGGGACTCGGCGGCATGCTCCCAGCCTAATCGGGACCGCCGACCCCGAATGGTGGTCGCTACAGGCGGACGACGAGCTTTCGGGCGGAGACGCCTGCGTGAAGCAGATTCAGCGCGTGTTGAATGCTCTCCAGGCCTTCCCCAACGATTTCGGCCGCGGGGGCGCAGACATGCCGGCCCTCGGCGAGAGCCCCGGGCAGATACTGCTCCCACAGCATGGGTCCGACGCTGCTGGTCATGAGAGAGCTCCCCCACACGAACCTGGCGGTGATGCCGTGGCGGCGAGCCCGAGCCTGCGTCGCGAGCTGGGACAGCCCGATCGTCGTCATCGTCCGCAGGAACGCGATGCTCGGGCCACCGCGGCGGGGAAGCGTCGTGAAGGCGACCGGCGGGCTCAGGAGAGCGACGCGACGGGTACCGGCCGTGGCTGCGATCCTCACCGCGGCATCGCCCGAGCCCGCCCCGATCGCGACCACGCCGGCGAGGGGGCGGCCTCCGACGCCGGAGACGATGGCTGCGACGGCTCCGGGCTCGCGATAGTCCACGACGAGCTCCGCGCCGAGCTCGCGCATTCGGGACTCGTTATGCGGTGAGGCGGTGGTGATGACGCGATAGCCCGCCGCGACCGCCAGCTGGATCGCGTTGCTCCCCACGCTCGTCGAGCCGCCCCACACGACCAGGGTCTCCTCCGTCGGTGCTGCGTCAGCGGTCGGGGTGCGGAGTGCGAGCTGATCGTCCTGGAAGAGTGCCGTGGCCGCCGTCGAGACGGCGAGCGGCAGCACCGCGGCCTGCTCGAACGAAAGACCGTCGGGCAACGGCGTCGCGAGATCTTCTCGCACGACGACGTAGAGCTGGAACGCGCCCTCCGCCTCATGGCGTCGGCCGCGCTCCATCCCGACCGCGTAGGCGGCGACGCGGTCGCCCACCGCGAAGCGCGTCACGCCCTCCCCCACGGCGGCTACCTCGCCCGCGACATCCTCTCCGAGCACCGCGGGATAGCCCAGCCAGCGGTACATCAGATCGCCGGTCCATTGCTTGACGTCATCGAGCGGGTTCACCGCGACCGCCCGGCTGCGGATGAGGATCTCGCCCGGGCCCGGCTCGTGCAGCGCGGCGGGCCCGACGACGAGATCGGCTCGCGGAGACGGGAGCCAAGCGGCGGCGTTCGATGACATGGGGCGGGCTCCGTTCCGAGAGGTGATGACATGCTCTGTCATCAATGCGTCCGCTAATGATGACACACAATGTCATCGGGTACGCTCGCCTCATGCCACGCTGGGCCCCCGACGCCGCACTGCGCCTGGAACAAGCCGCCATCGAGCTGTTCCGGTCCCAGGGGTATGCGGCCACCACGGTGCCGCAGATCGCGGAACGGGCGGGTCTGACCACGCGGACGTTCTTCCGTCACTTCCCCGACAAGCGCGACGTGCTGTTCCTCCGTGAGCGCGAGTTTCCGGATGTCGTTGCCGACCTGCTCGCCGCCGCGCCCGACGGGCTCGACCCGATGGCACTGGCCATGCATGGGTTGCTCGCCGTCACGCCAGAGCTCGAGGCCTGGCGCGACGCGATCCGCGAGCGCCGATCGATCATCGCGACCGATGCGCATCTCATCGAGCGCGAGCGATCGAAGTCCGCGGTTCTGGCGCAGGCAATCCGCGACGGGCTCCGGCGGCGCGGTGCCGATCACATCGACGCTCTGCTCGTCTCCCAGACAGTCGTGGGGCTCTTCGACACCGCGCTCGAGCTGTGGACCGCCGAGGACTGCACTGCGACGCTGACCGCGATCATCACCGACTCGTACGCGCGTCTGGCCCAGCTTGTCGCCCCGCCCGAGTAGCCGCTGGCCCGGGCGATGCGGACGGAATCCGCGTTTCATCCCGGTGGCGGGACGCGCTGGCGCCACACCCGGATGCCGCCATCGGTCATGGTGAGTGCTGCTGCTCCGGTTTCGTCGGTGCGGACAATCTCGTGCCCGAGCGAGCGCAGGAGGGCGATGGTCTCTTCGCGCGGATGGCCGTAGGAATTCTTCCCCACCCCGATCAGCGCGACATGTGCGCCGAGCCGGCGGTACAGCGACTCGGCTTGGTCTGCGCTGCCATGGTGCGACACCTTGACGACGTCGTATGTCGACCGCAGCGCGGCGCCGAGGGTCAGCTGGGGCGTCTCCGAGAGATCGCCGAGAAGCAGGACGGCAGGAATCCCGCCGCCGCGGACATCGATCACGACGCTCGAATCGTTGCCGGGCGCGAACCCGCTCGCGCTCCTGCGCGGCCACAGTACTTCCCAGTCCGCGCCGCCCAGCGCCCCCGCCATGCCGGCGGAACCCGTGCGGACCGACGCTCCGGCTGCGGCGAGTCGCGCGAGCAGCTGATCCTCCTGCGAGTCCGTGACCGGGCCGTGGAGGACGGTGCCGACGCGCCCGATGACCGCGTCGGTGCCGCCGACGTGGTCGAGGTCGAAGTGGGTGAGAACGAGGAGATCGATGCGGCTGACCCCGAACCGGTTCAGACACGCACCGAGTGCCTCGGGGTCGGGGCCGGTGTCGACGAGCGCGACAGCGTCGCTCGAGCGCAGGAGAACCCCGTCACCCTGGCCCACGTCGCAGACAGCGATCGCCCAGTCATCGGGGGTTCGCGCCCGCTCGAGCGGTCCCGTCACGAGGCCCGAGCCGACCACCCCGCCCACGGCGAGAGCGACGAGCGCCGTCGAGGCGCGACGAACCCGGCGAGGGGTGCCGGGAAGCACAGCCAGCAGCAGGGCGGTGCAGAGGGCCGCCGCGAGCACGACACCCGGCGCGTCGGGGACCCAGGCGATCGAGTTGCCGGGGACGGCGTCGACCGCCTGTGCGGTGGCTGCGATCCAGGCGCACGGGACCCAGGCGATCGCGGTCAGGCCGCTCGCCAACAGCGGCGCCCCGACGCTCAGGCACGCCGCGAGCCCGGCGATGGTCGCCAGCGGTGCCGCGGGCGCGGTCAACGCGTTGGCGAGCACGGCGTACACCGGTAGTCGCGGATCGATCATCACCAGGATCGGAGTGCACGCGAGCTGCGCGGCGGCGGGTACGGCGATGGCGAGCGCGAGGGGGCGCGGCATGAAACGTCGTAGCGAGTCGCTCACGGGGCCGGCGAACAGGATCAACGCTGCGGTCGCGGCCGACGACAGCGCGAACCCGATGCTGCCTGCGAGCCAGGGATCGGCGATCAGGCAGATGACGATCGCGAGGCACAGAACGGACGCCCCCGCACCAGCGCGCCCGAGCAACGCTGCGAGCATCGCTATAGCGGCCATGGCGGCCGCCCGCACGACGCTCGGCTCTGGTGAGACGAGGATCACGAAGCCCGAGAGCGCCGCGAGCCCGATCGTGACGCGCCACGGACGGCGCAGCCCCAGCATCCCGGCGCCGAGGAACGCTATTCCGACGACGAGCGCGCAGTTCGCCCCGGAGACCGCGGTCAGATGCGAAAGCGACGCCGTCTTCATCTGCGCATCGAGCTCGGCAGTGACCCCGGCCGTGTCTCCGACCGCGAGGCCTGCGACGAGGCCCGCGCCCGGCTGCGGCAGCGAAGAAGCCTGTGTGAGCAGCGCCGTCCGGAGCGTGGAGGCCAGTGCGAGAGGACCCCGCGGCTGCGCGACGACCTCCGGCGGATCGCTCGCCGTGATGATGAGGACCGCCCGCTCCCCCGACCGGGCGGGCGCGGCGGAGCCGGTGAGCAAGACGGTGGCACCCAGATCGAGACCGACGGAACGCTCGGCTGTGCGGACGACCACTGGCACCCGGGTCGCGGTGACGTCGCCGCCGGCGCGGACGCTGGTAGCCACGGCATCGAAACGCCAGCCCGTCGCAGAGCTCTCGATCTTTCCCGTGACATCGGCCTCGATCGCCACCACCCGCCCGCCGGTGAGGGGCAACGCGAGGACCCGATCTCGGTCGGGCACGCTCATCGCGGTGTGCGACACGGCAGCCGCCGCGAAGGCGAGCGTGACGGTGGCGATGGCGATGCCGGTCCGCCGTGGGCGTGAGTCGTCGCAGAACCGGCGACGGAGGATCGTCACCGCCAGCATCCCCGTCGCGGCCGTCCAGAGCGCGGCCGCCAGGATTCCCGCGACGTCGGGATCGTTCGTCGTCACGAGTGCGGCGACCCAGACACCGACCGCGACGGGCAGCAAGCGGAGGTCGCGATGGCGGATGCGGCCGCTCACACGCGCACCCGGTCCCGCAGTGACTCGAGCATCTTCTCGCCGATCCCCGACACCGCCAGCAGGTCTTCGACGCTCGTGAATCGCCCGTTCTCTTCGCGCCAGGCGATGATCCTCTCGGCCAGCGCAGGGCCGACCCGTGGGAGGGTGTCGAGCGCAGCGGCATCCGCGGTATTGAGATCGACGAGGCCGTCTGCACCGGCCCCGCCGGACGACCCACCGTCTGCCGATTCGGGCGGCGCTTGACCGGGCTCGGGGACGAAGAGCTGCTCGCCGTCGGTGACGGTGCGCGCGAGGTTCACTCCAGCCGGATCAGCGGTGTCGCTGAAACCGCCCGCCGCGGCGACGGCGTCGATCACGCGCGCGTCGGCTTCGAGGCGATACAACCCGGGGCTCACGACGGCGCCGTGGACGTGGACGTAGACGGCGGCGGTGCCGGTGTCGCCGTGAGCCTCGACCGTCGGGCTCACGGCCGCCGGGGTCACCACCGACGCCGGCGCCGAGAGAGAGCGGATCATGCCGATCGCGACGGTGACCGCCGCCGCTGCGAGGACGAGGACGATCAGCGCCCCGACGCTCCAGCGGCGCCGGGCCGGAGCGGGGTCGGGAGCAGTCACGCCGTCAGGCTAGGCGGGATGCTCCCGACCGTTCCCTTCCCCGTCGCCGCTGCGGAACAACCTGCGCGTCACCCCGTATGGGGAGAGCCCGGCGACTCGTCCGGGCGCCGTCGACTTGTCGGCACAGATCCCGAATCCACTCCGGCGGGTGGATCCGCCTCATGGGTGACCGGAACGCTCTTGTCCTCCGCGGTGCGCATGTCCCACGACGGCTTGCGCACGGCGTAGAAGATGAGCGGCGGAGCCCCGAGGACGATGATCACCAGCCCGACGATCCAGGGATACAGCGCCGGAGAGAAGGCGCTGAACCCCGACGGCGGGATGAACGAGAACACGAACGCGGCGAGGCTCGCGAGGAACCCGACACCGGCGACCAGCCCCATGGCCGGTACCCGATACGTGCGCTTCACGCCCGGCTGCGTCCGTCGGAGCACGAGCGCAGCGGCGAACATCATCATGTACATGATCAGGTAGAGCGCCGCGGCCATGTCGATCAGTGCCACGAATGCCGCGCTCACGTTGGGAACGATGATGAAGATCGCCGCCAGGATCGTGACGATCGTGCCCTGCAGCATGAGGATGCCCGACTGCACGCCGGCCTTGTTCTTCTTCTGCAGCAGCGGCGGGAGCAGCCCGGTCTCCGCTGCTGCGAGCACGCCCTTGGACGGGCCCGCGATCCAGGTGATCACCGAGGCGAGCGCGCCCGCCGCGATGAGCGCCGACATCGCGGCCGTCGCCCACTGCCCCACGCCCCAGTGCTGGAAGTACTCCTGGAACGCGAGCATGATGCCATTCGTCAGCCCGAGCTCCTCCTGCGGCACCGCAACCGAGATGGCGAGGGTCGGCAGGATGAACACCAGCAGGATCAGGATCGACGAGATGAGGATCGAACGCGGGAAGCCGCGGCCGGGGTCTTTCATCTGATTCACGTGGACCGCGTTGACCTCCATGCCGGCATAGGCGAGGAAGTTCGACACGATCAGCACGATCGATGCGATGCCGGTGAACGGCGGGATCACCGCGTCGGGCGTGAGCGGCACCTGGCTCTTCTCGCCGCCGAAGACCCAGATCGCTCCGAAGACGATGAGGATGGCCGCCGGGAGCAGCGTGCCGAGGATGCCGCCCCAGGAGCCCAGTTTTGCGAAGAGATTCCCGCCGCGGAGCGTCACCAGCGTCGAGCCCCAGTACAGCACGAGGATCACCACTGCCGTGAAGAAGCCCGAGCTCGACAGTGACGGATCGAGGAAGACGAACGCGAGCGCGGCCGCGATGAACGCCAGCTGCGTGGGGTACCACACGACGTTCTGGATCCATTGGAGCCAGACGGCGGTGAAGCCCCAGCGGTTGCCCATCGCTTCACGGATCCAGACGTAGATGCCGCCTTTCCAGCCCGTTGCGAGCTCTGCCGCGACCAGTGCTGTCGGAATCAGGAAGAAGATCGCCGGGAGGATGTACAGGGTCACGCTGCCGAGGCCGAAGACCGCCATCGCCGGCAGCGAGCGAAGACTGGCGACGACCACGAGCGTCAGCAGCGCGAGTTGGCCGACACCGAGGTAGGTCGTGACGCTCGACCGAGGCGCGAGGGGATGGTTCGGCGTCGTACGGGAGGATGGCTGAGACGTGGACATGACGACGCGCCTCAGTGGTGGAACGCCGAATTCGCGGCGGCCGTGGGCATGGGCGACTGCAGGCCGTCGAGGTACGCCACCTCACGCTGGATGTCGGCCAGCAGCGACTGAGCGAGGTCCATGCTCAACCCATTGCGCACGACGATGCGCTGCACCGTGATGTCGGTGAGATCGTCCGGCATCGGATAGGCCGGCACCAGCCAGCCGCGCATCCGCAGTCGATCCTGCAGGTCGTACAGCGTCCAGTTGTCGGTGTGTCCCTTCTTCAAGCGCCACGCGAACACCGGGATGTCGCTTCCGTCGTTCCACAGCTCGAACGCAGCGAGCGCGCCGATCCCGGCGGCGAGATACTTCGCGACGTCCTGCGACTCCTGTTGAACGGCACGGTATCCCTCGAAGCCGAGCCGGAGGAACAGGTAGTACTGGAGCAGCACCTGAGCGCCCGGCCGCGAGAAGTTCAGCGCGAACGTCGGCATCTCGCCACCGAGATAGCTCACCTGGAAGACGAGGTCTTGGGGCAGCCACCGCGCTTCGCGCCACACGACCCAGCCGAGGCCCGGATACACCAGGCCGTACTTGTGGCCCGAGGTGCTGATCGAGTGCACCCGCTCCAGCCGGAAGTCCCAGACCAGGTCGGGCTGCAGGAAGGGGGCGATCATCCCGCCCGATGCGCCGTCGACGTGAATAGGGATGTCGAGACCGGTGTGTTCCTGGATCGCGTCGAGCGCAGCAGCGATCTGCGCGACGGGCTCGTACATCCCGGTGTACGTCACGCCCATGATCGCGACGACGCCAATCGTGTTCTCGTCGACGTATTTCTCCAGGTCGTGGCCGTCGAGCGTCTTGTGCTCCTCCGTGATCGGAACGAACCGGGGCTCGACGTCGAAGTAGTTGCAGAACTTCTCCCAGCACACCTGCACGGCGCTCGACATGACAAGGTTCGGAGTGGACGCGTCCTTGCCCTGCGCCCGGCGGAGCTGCTGCCAGCGGCGCTTGAACGCGAGCCCGCCGAGCATGCACGCCTCCGAAGAGCCGATGGTCGAGGTGCCGATGCTGTGCCCGGCATCCGGCGAGTTCCACAGATTGGCGAGCATCCGCCAGCAATTGTCCTCGATGGCCGCGGTCTGCGGGTACTCATCCTTGTCGATCATGTTCTTATCGAAAGACGAGGTGTAGACGTCCTTCGCCTCGTCATCCATCCACGTGCTCACGAACGTGGCGAGGTTCAGACGCGCATTTCCGTCGAGGATCGTTTCATCCTCGACGATCTGCTTCGCGGTCGCGGGAAGCGATTCGTTTTGGGGAATCACGTGCCGCGGCGCACCCTTCGCCTCCGTGGGCCTGGTGAACAGAGGGGCTGCGGGGCTGATCGTTTCGTCGTTCATTTCGTCTCCTCATTGCACGCCGAATAGAGGCGGCGAGGGGTCGACCGTGTCCCCGCGGCCGAAGCCGCCCCTGTGAATGCCACCCAAGTTAGGACGGGCCTCCAGGCGTCACAAGGGGGGTCGACGACACTGCGAATCGACCCCGAACCTGGAGTTCAGAAACCGGATCAGGCGCAGAAATCGGAGGAGGTACGGTCAGAGCGGGCTACGCCCGCGCACGCCCGAGAAGACCCGCCCGCTGCAGTAGCAGATACATCTGGCAGCCGAGGCAGAAGCCGAACGCGGCATTCAGGAATGCGGCTGCGAACGCCAGCGCAGCCGCGATGGGCAATGCCCACGGAACGCCTGCGAGATGCAGCAGCAGCCCTGCCGCGGTCACCGTGAGGCCCACACCCTGCGCGAAGCGCGGCGGACGCGCGTCCTCGAACTCTCGCGGGGGTGACAGGCGCGGCCGCACGACGCGGCGGAAGAGCACCGCCCAGGGCGCGGTCCGCGGTGACACGACGCCCCACAGGAACAGGAGCGCCGCGAGGAGCACGAGCAGGAAGCCCCCATCGACGACCCGATCGGCGAGTGGCGCGGCTCCGAGGCGCCACTCGGCACCCGTCGGCGCCGTCGCGATTCCGAGCAGCGATGCGAGGAAAGCCGCGAGCAGCAGGACGGCCGTGATGGATGCCGCGAAGCGTGGCGCACGGACGTCGAGACGTTCGATCGCGGTCATCTCACGCCTCCTGCAGCAGACGGGTGAGCTCGGTCTCGAGCGCGGACCGATCCGGGACTCCACCCGTGCGCTGACGCACCCTCCCGGTGCCGTCGAGCACGAGCACCGTGGGTGTCTGCATGACGTCGAACCGGCGAGTGAGGTCGGGACGATGCGTCAGGTCCACCTCGACGTGTCGGACGCCGTCGTGGTCCCCCGCGAGCGACGTCAGCACGCGCCGCGCCGCGGGGCACCGAGAGCACAGCTCGGTGCTGAACTGCAGCAGGGTCGCGGACTGGCCGAAGGCCGGCGTGCCGACCATCGAGGGAGTCAGGAGCTCACCGTCTGCGACGTCGTGCGTACGACCGCGCGAGCGCCGGGCGATCATGCCGATCGCTGCGACGAACGCGACGAGCACGATGGTCAGGACGACGGCGGGAAGCGGCTGCACGATCGCCACGGTAGTCCGCGGGTGACGGCGGCGGGGGAAGTGTGTCACCCCGTGACGACTCCCCCCGCCGTCGTCAGCGAGCGGTCGTGAAGCTGACCACCTTGGGAGCGCGAACCACGGCTCGGGCGATCTCGCGGCCGTTCAGGGCGCGGACCACCTTCTCGTCGGTGCGGGCGAGTGACTCCAGCTCATCCGAGGAGATCTTCGCCGACACGTTGAGCGTGCCCCGGACCTTTCCGTCGATCTGGACGACCGCGGTGACGGACTCCTCGACGAGAAGCGTCGGGTCGGGCTGGCGCCAGACGGCGAGGCCGACGAAGGGCTCGTGCCCGAGGGTCTCCCACATCTCCTCCGCTGTGTGCGGAGCGAACAGATCGAGGATGACGGCGACCGCCTCGGCCGCTTCGCGAACTGCCGGGTCGCTCGCGCCGGCGCCGCTGTCGATGACCTTGCGGGTGGCGTTCACGAGCTCCATGAGCCGCGCGACGACGACGTTGAACTTCGTCTGCTCGACGAGCCCCGGGGCGTCTGCCCACAGGCGGTGCGTGACCCGACGCAGCGCGGCATCCCCCTCGGCCCAGACGACGTCGATCTCGCTGTCCACGTCCGCGGCGACCCGCAGCGCACGGGCGAGGAACTTCGCCGCGCCCGTCGTGGAGACATCCGCCCAGTCCTTGTCGTCCTCGACCGGACCCGCGAACGCGAGGGCCACACGCAGGACGTCCGCGCCGTGCTGCTCGAGCTCCTCCTGGAAGAGCACGAGGTTGCCCTTGCTCTTCGACATCTTCGCGCCGTCGAGGATGACCATGCCCTGGTTGATGAGGCTCGAGAACGGCTCGGTGAACTCCACCTGGCCCATGTCGAACAGGGCCTTGGTGATGAACCGCGCGTAGAGCAGGTGCAGGATCGCGTGCTCGACGCCGCCGATGTAGAAGTCGACCGGGCCCCATTTGTCGGCCTCGCGAGGCGCGAAAGGCTGGCCGGCGTCGTTCGGCGACAGGAATCGCAGGAAATACCACGAGCTGTCGACGAAGGTGTCCATCGTGTCCGGGTCGCGGCGCGCGGGATCCCCCGTCTCCGGGTCGGTCGTGGTGACCCAGTCGGTCGCGGCACCGAGCGGCGACGCGCCCTTCGGCGTGAGATCGAGGCCAGCCACGGACGGGAGGCGAACCGGAAGCTCTTCGGCGGGCACCGGAACGATCCGGCCGTCCTCGGTGTGGATCATCGGGATCGGCGTACCCCAGAAGCGCTGACGCGAGATCAGCCAGTCCCGCAGGCGGTAGGTCTTGGCCGCACGGCCGGTTCCGCTCGCGGTCAGCTGCTCGATGGCGCGCCCGATCGCGTTGCGCTTGCTCAGGCCGTCCAGTGCACCCGAGTTGATCATGCGTCCGTCACCCGTGAGGGCGACGCCGGTGCGGGCAGGGTCGAGGTCATCGATCGCGGGGGCGGAGTCGACGGGCACACCCTCGTCGTCGAGCTCGATGACGGGCATCGCACCCGTCACGGGGGCCGTCGTGTCGACGACGACCCGGACGGGCAGGTCGAACGCTCGCGCGAAGTCGAGGTCGCGCTGATCGTGCGCCGGGACGGCCATGACCGCACCGTGACCGTAGTCGGCGAGCACATAGTCGGCAGCCCAGATCGGCAGCCGCTCACCGTTGATGGGGTTGACGGCGAACCGGTCGAGGAAGACGCCGGTCTTCGGACGGTCCGCGGTCTGCCGGTCGATCTCGCTCGTCTTCTGGACGGTCTGCAGGTACTCGCGGAAGCGCTGCTGCACCTCGTCGGAAGAACCGGCCGCGAGCTCCGCCGCGAGGTCGGAGTCGGGTGCGACGACCATGAAGGTCGCACCGTGCAGCGTGTCCGGCCTGGTCGAGAAGACGGTGACCTTCTCGTCACGGCCCTCGATCTCGAAGTCGATGTCGGCGCCGACCGATCGACCGATCCAGTTGCGCTGCATCTGGATGACCTTCTGCGGCCAGAAGCCCTCGAGCTGGTTCAGGTCGTCGAGCAGGCGGTCGGCATATTCGGTGATCTTGAAGTACCACTGTGTGAGCTTCTTCTTGATCACCTCGGCACCGCAGCGCTCGCAGTGCCCGTCGACGACCTGCTCGTTGGCGAGCACCGTCTGGTCGTTCGGGCACCAGTTGACCGGGCTCTCCTTGCGGTAAGCCAGCCCCTTCTCATAGAGCTTCTGGAAGAGCCACTGGTTCCAGGTGTAGTACTCGGGGTCGCTCGTGTGAAGCACGCGGCTCCAGTCGAACGAGACGCCGTACTCGTGCAGGCTCTGCTTCTGCTGGGCGATGTTGTCGTACGTCCACGCTCGGGGGTCGGCGCCGCGCTTGATGGCGGCGTTCTCAGCGGGCAGACCGAAGCTGTCCCAGCCGATGGGATGCAGCACGTTGTAGCCGCGGTGCCGCCAGAAGCGGGCCACGATGTCGGAGTAGAGGTAGTTCTCGGCGTGCCCCATGTGGAGGTCGCCCGAGGGGTACGGGAACATCGCCAGGACGTACTTGCGGGGACGCTTGTCGTCATCGCCGCCGGCACGGAAGGGATCGGCGTCTGCCCAGGCGCGCTGCCACTTCGCCTGAACGGCGTGGGCGTCGAATGCGGCGGAATCGGGCGTGTTGGCGCGATCAGTGGAGCTGTCGGTCACGGGTGAACCAATCTGGGAATGCGAAAAAGGCGCGAGAGCACCGCTTCCAGGCTACCGGACCCGCTCCCGCCACCGGGGCGGCAGGTCGGCGCCGAGCGCGGCGAGCGGTGCCTGCGCCTTCAGCGCCACCTCGTCGACCTCGGCGTCAGGCTCGGATCCCCATGTGATGCCACCGCCCGCCCCGACGTAGGCGGTGACGGCGTCGACGATGATCGACCGGATGATCATCGCCAGATCCGCATCGCCGTCGTGGCCGACCCAACCGAAGCACCCCGCGTACGTCCCGCGCGGGGCGCGCTCGAGAGCATGGAGGATCGTCATCGCCGAGAGCTTCGGCGCGCCGGTCATGCTCCCGGCCGGGAACGTCGCGGCGAGGACCTCCGACAGTCGCGTGCCCGGTCGGATCGATCCCGACACGCTGCTGACCAGCTGGTGCACGGTCGGATAGGTCTCGACCTCGAGCAGCCGCTCGACCACGACGGAGCCGGGCTCGCTCACGCGCTGGAGGTCGTTGCGCATGAGGTCGACGATCATGACGTTCTCCGCGCGCTCCTTCGGGCTCGTCAGGAGATCCCGGACGAGCCGGGCATCGGATGCCGCATCGCCGCCGCGACCCCGGGTGCCTTTGATCGGGCTCGTCAGGACGGTTCCATCGGCGAGCCCGAGGAATCGCTCCGGGCTCGCGCTGATCAGCGCCCGCTCCCCCGATCGGATCAGCGCGCCGTGATGCGACGACGACGCGCCCCGGAGCCTCCGGAACACCCCGAGCGCATCGATCGGGCGCTCGTCCCGCACCGTGAACCGGGTCGTGAGACAGAGCTGGTACGCGTCGCCCCGGCGGATCGCGCTGCGGCAGTCCTCGACGAGTGCGGCGTAGCGTTCGGGCCCGACGCGAGCCGCGGCGACGAGGCGACGAGGGAGCGCCGATGGCTCGCCGACGCCGGCAGCGGCAGCGGCAGCGGCCGTACGCCAGCGGTCGACCTCTGCGGCGAAGTCCGCCACTGCGTCCGCCGGTGCCGCCACCCACACGCGCCGCTCCGCGTGGTCGAACGCCACGAACCGATCCACCCGCAGCCAGAGCGCGTCGGGTTCCTCGGCATCGCGCTGCGCCGGCGCTCCCGCTCGTGCGGCCGCAGCGTCGTAGCCCGTCCAGCCGACCCAGCCGCCGCCGAAGGGCCCGACGCGCTCCCCGCCGCTCCTCGCACACGTCGACGACCCGTCCACGATCGGGTCGGGAGCGTCGGCCGGCTCGCCGGAACCGAGCCAACTCCATCCCGAATCAGCGTCGACACCGGCGTCGAGCCAGAAGACGTGCTCGCCGGGCACCGTGCCGATGAGGTCGGCGGGATCGATCCACCCGTCGAGGCAGCGGAAGCTGGTCGTCTCGGGCACGATCACAGGTTATGTCTTAGGTCGCGCCCCTAGGCTCGGAGCGTGAACGAGATCCTCGACTGGATTCTGAACACTGTGCAGAGCATCGACCCGGTGCTGCGCACGGTTGTGGCGGGAATCGCGATCATGCTCGAGACCAGCGTGCTCATCGGCCTGGTGGTGCCCGGCGACACCGTGGTGATCGTGGCCGCGACCGCGGTCGGGAGTGTCGGCGAGGGCTTCATCCTCGGCGCGGCGGTCGTCGCCGGCTCGCTCGCAGGAGAGTCGATCGGGTTCGCGCTCGGGCGCTGGCTCGGCCCCCGCATCCGCTTCTCTCGGCTCGGCCGCCGCATCGGCGAGGACAACTGGGTGCGTTCGGAGCTGTATCTGCGCCGCCGTGGCGGGCCCGCGATCTTCCTCTCGCGGTTCCTGCCCGTCCTGCACTCGCTCGTGCCGCTGACGGTCGGCATGAGCGGCTTCTCGTATCGCCGCTTCATCGCGTGGACGGCCCCGGCCTGCGTCATCTGGACCTCGCTCTACGTGGGCGTCGTCGCCGCGGCGGCGAAGACCTATCGCGCCGTCTCGGACAACATCCAGTACGCCGGATACCTCTTCGTCGCCGTCATCGTCGTGTTCCTGGTTCTCGCGTACCTCGTGAAGCGTCTGATCACCCGGCGGGAGGCGCGCCATCTGCGGCTCGAGGAGGAGAAGACCCGACTCGCGGACGGGGACGTGAAAGACTGAAGCGATGGCTTCCTCACCCGCACCACGGAAGAAGATCCTGTGGTTGGCGCGCCTCGAGCGCCGCTTCCACTCGTGGCGCGAACGACGCGCCCGCGCGCGCGGTCAACGACCGACCGTCGCCGCATACCCGGGCTACGGCGGTGACGGGTGGGTCCGCGTCCTCGGGCGCGTGCTGATCGCACCCCAGAAAAGCCCTACGAAGGGCGGGGAGTACGCGTCGGTCCGTGGCTGGCGCAGCTTCGCGTCGGTGCCGGTGGCGTTCGCGCAGGTCGAGGTGACCGTCGCCGGCACGACGCACGCGATCGTGGCGGACCGCGGTGGCGTCATCGACGTCGAGCTGCCCGGGACGCTCGAACCCGGCTGGCAGACGATCACGATGACCGTCGAGGGCAGCGAGGTCATCGAGACACGGGTCTTCGTGATCGCCGGCGACACCGACTTCGGCATCATCTCCGATATCGACGACACCGTCATGGTGACCGCTCTGCCGCGTCCGTTCGTGGCGGCATGGAACTCCTTCGTCCTCGACGAGCACGCGCGTCAGCCGGTTCCCGGGATGGCCGTCATGCTCGAGCGCCTCACGCGTGACCGTCCCGGTAGCCCCGTCATCTATCTCTCGACGGGAGCCTGGAACGTCGCGCCGACCCTCATGCGGTTCCTCAGAAGGCACGTCTTCCCGTCGGGTCCGATGCTCCTGACCGATTGGGGACCGACACACGACCGCTGGTTCCGCAGCGGACGCGATCACAAGGCCGAGAATCTGCGGCGCCTCGCGAAGGAGTTCCCCAACGTCCGCTGGCTCCTCGTCGGCGATGACGGTCAGCACGACGACGCGCTGTACACGGCCTTCGCCAGCGAGAACCCCGACCGGGTGCGCGCGGTCGCGATCCGGCGGCTGTCGCCCGCTGAGGCCGTCCTCGCGGGTGGCCGCACCGCGGTCAACGATCACTCCGCGGCACAGGTGCCCTGGGTCACCGGGTCGGATGGAGCGGCGCTCCTGGACCGGCTCGCCGATGTCGGCGTCATCGAGCGCGACTGAGGGCGGTGCGGACGGATGTCGCACGCGCGCCCTACGCTGGAGATATGTGCGGTCGTTTCGTCGTAGCCCGCGTCGGTTCCGAGCTCGCGAGCGTTCTGCACGCCGAAATCGTTCCCGACGATCTGCCCTCTCCCTCGTTCAACATCGCGCCCACGGCCCAGGCGACGATCGTGCTCGACTCGGCCAAGACCGAGCCGCCGACGCGTCGACTGGCGTCGGCACGGTGGGGCCTCGTGCCCGCATGGGCCAAGGATCCGTCGGTGGGCGCACGGGCGTTCAACGCGCGGTCC
Organism: Microbacterium sp. Ru50; assembly: GCF_002920555.1. Taxonomy (NCBI): domain Bacteria; kingdom Bacillati; phylum Actinomycetota; class Actinomycetes; order Micrococcales; family Microbacteriaceae; genus Microbacterium; species Microbacterium sp. Ru50. The sequence continues at coordinate 343,961 of NZ_PQSV01000001.1, forward strand.
GAAGAAGCAGCTGAGAAGCCGACGTTCCGTGATGCGCTGGTCTCGCGCCGTGCCGTCATCCCGGCCTCGGGCTACTACGAGTGGCAAGGCGCCACCGGGGACAAGACGCCTCACTTCATCCGGCCCGAGAACGGGGAGCCGCTCTTCTTCGCCGGGCTCTACGAGTGGTGGAAGGATCCGTCGCGTCCCGCCGACGATCCCGGCCGCTGGTTGCTGACCTTCACCATCCTGACCCGCTCCGCGGTCGGCGGTCTGGCGGAGATCCACGACCGGATGCCGCTGATGATCGACGCCGAGTACGCCGACGTGTGGCTCGATCCCACCACCGAGTACCCGGCCGATCTGCTCGACGCGGTGGCGGACGCGGCGCCGTCCGTCGTCGACACGCTCACCTGGTTCTCCGTCGGGTCTGCTGTGGGCAACGTGCGCAACGACGATCCATCGCTCATCGAGCCGGCATGACGCGGTCTCCCAGCGCACCGGTGTCTATCCTCGAGAGGTGACGCTCCGCCCCTTCGAACCCGTTCAGCTCGCGCCGGAGGTCTGGCGCGCGCTGTCCGATGCGCATGCGGAGCGCGCTGAGGCACTGACCGAGGCCCACCGGCGGCGCGCTTCGCGCGCTGAGAAGCATCCGGTCGAGGACTTCCTGTTCACGTATTACTCCTACAAGCCGGCCATCCTCCGGCGCTGGCACCCGGGCCCGCACGTTGTGCTCGAGGGCGCTGCGAAGGAGCGTGGCAGCTGGCGCTGGTACGAGACGGTCGGCGACGCCCACGCGCGCGTGGCCGACGAGCAGTTCCGGACCGAGCGCGCATCGCTCTACCGCGGCGTGACGGGCATCCTCCGTGCGACGCGCGATCGCCCGGCTGCTTTCGGGTGCTTCGGCCTGCACGAATGGGCGATGGTCTACCGCGCCGACGCCACGCGGCACGAGATCCCGCTCCGGCTCGGCGCGGCGAGAACGGATGCCGTTGTCGAGGCCCACGACCTACGCTGCACGCACTTCGACGCTTTCCGCTTCTTCACCCCCGAGGCGGTGCCGCGCAACCGCGAACCGCTCGACCGAGAAGGGGCGCCCGGACGCGAGCAACCGGGATGCCTGCACGCCGGCATGGACGTCTACAAGTGGATGCTGAAGCTCGGCCCCCTCGTTCCGGGGCATCTGCTCCTCGACGCATTCGTCCTGGCTCGCGACATCCGAGAACTCGATATGCGCGCCTCGCCCTACGACCTGCGTGACTGGGGCTACTCCCCCGTTGCGATCGAGACGGCCGACGGAAAGGCCGAGTATGTGCGCCAGCAGCGGCTGCTGAGCGCCCGCGGCCAGGCGTTGCGCGCCGCGGTGCTCGATGTCGTCGGATCAGAGCCCGAGCGGCGAGCCGCGCGTGCAGATCGATCCGCGGCCCCACCACGTGATGTGTGACCGTGCGGTCGGGCCGTGAACACCGTCGACGCCGATTACCACGACGCTCTGCGCATTCCTGAGGGTCTTATCGGTGCAGCACGGTCACCGCATTGCTGTTGTTCCCCGATTCGAGGATGCAGTCGTATGTGTTCCCGGCGCGGGGGATCGTGTACCACGCCCCGTTTCCCGAGGTGATGTTCTCGGAGCTGCAACAGTGAGAGGCGGCTGAGAACGTCATCGTCTGCCGCGGTGATTCCGGTGAATTCGATGAACGGATACAAATGATCCGCGGCGCGCATGAGGAAGCTGTGATGCGGACGACGACGCACACGAAAAAACCCCGCCGGAGGCGGGGCATTTCATATTTATCGGTGGACCTGAGGGGACTCGAACCCCTGACCCCCTGCATGCCATGCAGGTGCGCTACCAGCTGCGCCACAGGCCCGTGGTTTCCGCTCTCGCGGGAACTCATTTAGCTTACAACATCTCCGGGGGTGCTCGTGACCACGGTGGCCTCGATGGGGATCACCGGGCAGTCCTTCCACAGGCGCTCAAGCCCGTAGTAGACGCGCTCCTGCTCGTGGAACACATGCACGACGAGGTCGCCGAAGTCGAGCAGCACCCAGCGCGACTCCGTACGTCCCTCACGACGCAGGCGCTTGTGCCCGGCTTCGAGCATGCTCTCCTCGACCGCGTCGGCGATCGCGGCGACGTTGCGCTCGCTGTTGCCGCTGACGAGCAGGAAGGCGTCGACGAGCGGGAGGGGCTGCGACACGTCAAGGGCGACGAGATCTTCGCCGCCCTTCGATTCCGCGGCCGCCGCCGCGACGGCGACCATGTCGATGACTGCTTGTGAACTCATCCGAAGACTCCTGTGAAAAGCGAGACGAGCAGAACGCCCGCCAGAGCGAGAGCGAGCGCCCCCGCGGTGATAGCGAGGGCGACCGTCCAACGGCTGCCCTTCTCCGGCGCCGGCGGACGGATGACGTCCTCCGCGCTCTTGATGGTCGAAATGGCCGCGCTCGCGGCGATGGGCGTCGGAGACGATGAGGCCGGCAGCTCGCCGTCCACGAGGACCGCATCGACCTCCTTTCCGTCCGCAACACCCGGCACGACGCCGGTCGAACCGAAGTTCTCGGGCAGGGTGAACGTCCCGGTGATCAGGACCTCGCCGGTCGCGGTGACCGGTGCCACCAACGGCCCGCCGTCCGGGTTCTCCGCGAGGATCAACGCGTTCGGCGTCGTGAAGGCGCCCGTCGCGGCGGCACTGCGCGAGAGCAGCTGATCGAACGATGCGGGCACATCCGTTGCCGCGGACTCCCCCGCGAGCAGATCAGCGCCGAGGTCGTTCGAGACGACGTGACGCTCGGGCTCCGTTTCGTCCGCGCTCTCGTCGTCCGCGCTCTCATCGTTCGCGCTCTCATCGTTCGCGACGATGTCGTCTTCCGCGACGTGGTCCTCGGCGACGTGATCCTCGGCGACGTGATCCTCGGCGATGGTCTCGGAATCGACGGCGTCGGAGTCGGTGGGCTCGAACTCGGAGGCGATGACGTTCGGCGGGGCCGCCGTCGTCTCGGCATCCGTGCCGTCGGCACCCTCGGCCTCAGGAGCGTCGTGCTCGCGATCCGACTGGACGGCCTCGTCGGAGGCGTCGGGCTCGATCGCACGAGCCGCATCGTGGGGGGCGCTCTGACCGGGCGCATCCGCGTCGGGTTCGGCGACGACGGCCGCGTGCTCGCCGGTGGAGGTCACGACCGGGATCGAAGCCGTGCGGATCTTCTCCTGCAGTCGAGCCTGACGGCGGGTCAGCGCGGGCGATCCGAGATCGACCGAGGCCTGCGGCACCGGAGCCGGTGGAACCTCCACCGGCTCCGCAGCACGCGGAAGCGGCGCTGGGGCGGGCGTCGGCTCCGCTCCGGTCGCCGACGCGTCGTCGGTGGCGTCAGGGTCGACGATGATCGGATTGGAAGCCGTGTTGCGCAGCTCACGCAGTTGCCGGCGCGTCAGCTGCGGAGTCGGTGGCTGTTGCTCTTTGTCGCTCATGCCTTGCTCCGATAGAGATGATGCTTCGCAATGTATTGGACGACCCCGTCTGGAACGAGGTACCACACCGGATGTCCGCGTCCGACTCGTGCCCGGCAGTCGGTCGACGAGATGGCCAGGGCGGGGATCTCGAGCAGGCTCACGTCATCGCTGGGCAGTCCGGCACTCGAAAGCGTGTGGCCGGGACGCGAGACCGCGACGAAGTGGGCGAGCTCCCACAGTTCATCATGGTTCCTCCAGCTGAGAATCTGCGCGATGGCGTCAGCCCCGGTGATGAAGAAGAAGTCCGCCTCGGGACGTTGGGCCTTGAGATCACGCAGTGTGTCGATCGTGTACGTCGGGCCGTCGCGGTCGATGTCGACGCGACTCACGGTGAACATCGGGTTCGACGCCGTCGCGATCACCGTCATGAGGTACCGGTGCTCCCCCGGTGACACGAACGACTTCTGCCACGGCGTGCCGGTCGGCACGAAGACGACCTCGTCGAGGTCGAACGACTGCGCGACCTCGCTCGCGGCCACGAGGTGCCCATGATGAATCGGGTCGAACGTGCCGCCCATCACGCCGATACGCGGCGCACGCGTTCCCGTCATCGGAGCAGCCTCAGTGGTGGCCGTTCTCCGACTGCGTCAGTTGGTTGCCGTGGGCCGCGGCGTAGGCCTCCGCCTTACCGGCGTGGCGGTTCGCGACGTTGCGGTACGACAGCGTCACGAGACCGAGGGCGAGGAAGATGACCAGGGCGATGACGCCGAAGATCATCGTCTCCGCCTGCACATTGCCGTGGTGCTCGGTCTGCTCGGCGGCGAATGCGGTGATCGTGGCGAGGGTCATCGGGGCTCCGTTCGTTTCGCGCGGCGGCGCATATCAAGTTTAGGTGGTCAGGCGCGTGTCTGCCCGGCGCCGCGCGCGAGCCACTTCGTGCTGGTCAGCTCGGGAAGTCCCATCGGACCGCGGGCGTGCAGTTTCTGGGTCGAGATGCCGACCTCGGCGCCGAAGCCGAACTCGCCGCCGTCGGTGAATCGCGTCGAGGCGTTGGCCATGACGACCGCGGCGTCCACCTCGGCGAGGAAGCGTTCGGCATGAGCGTCGTCGGCCGTCACGATCGCCTCGGTATGCATCGTCGAATAGCGGCGGATGTGCTCGAGGGCTTCGTCGAGGTCGTCGACCACCCGCATCGAGAGGTCGAGGCTCATGTGCTCGGTCGCCCAGTCGTCCTCGGTCGCCTCGACGGCCTCTGGCACCAGTCGACGCACCGCGTCGTCGCCGTGGATGGTGACGCCGGCTTCGACGAGCGCCTCGGACACCGGCGGGATGAGGCGGTCGGCTGCCGAACGCACGACGAGCACGGTCTCCACGGCGTTGCAGACGCTCGGTCGTTGCGCCTTCGCGTTCACGACGATGTCGCGAGCCCAGTCGAGCGGCGCGGACTCGTCGAGCACGATGTGCACGACGCCCGCGCCCGTCTCGATGACGGGAACCGTCGACTCCGTCACGACGGTCTCGATGAGCTGAGCGCTGCCGCGGGGAACGAGCACATCGACCAAGCCTCGCGCGCGCATGAGGAACCGAGCGCCGTCGCGGCCGAAATCATCGACGGTCTGGATGCCGTCGGCGTCTACTCCGGCACGATCGAGCGCATTCCGCATCGACGCGATGAGGGCGCCGTTCGTCGACTGCGCGGCCGATCCTCCGCGAAGCGCCACGGCGTTTCCGGAACGGAGCGCCAGGGCCGTGATGTCGACCGTGACGTTGGGCCGCGCCTCGTAGATCGAGGCGACCACGCCGAAGGGCACCGAGACCTTCTGCAGCCGCACGCCTCCGGGCAGTTCCCGCTCGTCGAGCACACGGCCGACGGGGTCGGGAAGCCGCGCCACATCGCGGACCGCGCTCGCGAGCGCGCCTATGCGCCCGTCGTCGAGGAGGAGCCGGTCGCGCAGGCCCGCAGAGATACCCGCCGCATCCCCGCGCTCGAGGTCATCGCGGTTGGCCGCGACGATGCGCGCGGTGTCGGCGACCAGCGCGTCGGCGATACCGTCGAGGAGGGCCGTCTTGGCGGCATCGTCGAGGAGGCCGATCGATCGGCTCGCGCGCTTGGCGGCGCGGAGGCGCTCGGAGACGTCGGTAGCGACGGCGGTGGTCATCCCGTCAGTCTAGCGACGGGACGGTGGCGAACCCGTCTCAGGCGACGCCGATGGCTCCGGTGCCCTGCGGGAGAACCGGCGCCGGATTCGCTTCGAACCACGTGCCGACATCGGCCCCGGCGAGCACGTCGCTCGCGAGGTCGATGCTCGTCACGAGCGCGGCTACGCCGCCTTCGGCAGCCAACCGCGCCGCCGAGGCCTTCGTGGCCGCGCCGCCGGTGCCGACGCTGTTGACGACCGTCGCCCCGAACTCGTATGCGCTCAGGTCGTCGTCGAACGCGACCTTCTCGATGGGGCGTGCGCCCGGTTCGCTCGGGGGCCGGGTGTAGAGGCACGCGATGTCGCTCAGGAGCACGAGGGCATCGGCACCGATGAGGCGCGACACGAGCGCGGCGAGCCGATCGTTGTCGCCGAAGCGGATCTCGTGCGTGGCTACGGTGTCGTTCTCGTTCACGATCGGCAGGATCCGCAGTCCGAGCAGCCGCTCCATCGCGCGCCGTGCATTCGAGCGGTGCGTCGGATCGTCGAAGTCGCCGGCTGTCAGCAGAACCTGACCGGCGACGATGCCGTACTGCCGCAGCGCGTCCTGATAGCGGTAGACGAGGACGTTCTGGCCGACCGCGGCGGCGGCCTGCTGGGTCGCCAGGTCGGTCGGTCGCTCGTCGAGGCGCAGATACGGCATACCGGTCGCGATCGCTCCCGACGACACGAGCACCACTTCGGTGCCCCGAGCGTGCGCCTGCGCAAGGGCGTCCACGAGCGAGTCGATCTTGCCCGCGTTCTCACCGCTGATGGACGACGAGCCCACTTTCACGACCACACGTCGCGCACCGTTGAGCTCGGCGCGCGAGAGCAGGCTCATGCGTCGTCCTCGTCGGCACCTCGCGACTTCTCCGCGCGGCGCTCCGCCTCGAGCTCGGCACGGGCCTCCGCCTTCGCATCCATACGCTCGTGATAGCGCTCGCGGCGCTGATTGGAGGTCCGGCGCGGGTTCAGATCGAGGCGCGGGTCGGTACCGCGCGGAGCGGACATCAGTTCGGCGGCAGACGAGAGTGACGGGTGCCAGTCGAAGACGATCCCGTCGCCCTCGCCGATGACCACCGTCGACCCCGGGGTGGCACCGAGGCGGAACAGTTCGTCTTCGATACCGAGCTTGTCGAGACGATCCGCGAGGAAGCCCACGGCCTCCTCGTTCTGGAAGTCGGTCTGCTGGACCCACCGAACCGGCTTCGCACCCAGGATGCGGTAGACGTTGCCGTACGTCCCGCCTTCGACGCGGACGGTGAAGTCGCGCTCGGCGCCCTTGGGGCGGATGACGATCCGCTCGGCGGGCACCTCGGCCGCTGCCGCAACGCGGTGCTCGGCGACGAGCTCCGCCATGGCGAACGAGAGCTCGCGCAGGCCCTGCCGGCTCACGGTGGAGATCTCGAACACGCGGTAGCCGCGCGCTTCGAGATCCGGACGGACGAGGTCCGCCAGGTCGCGTGCCTCGGGGACGTCGGTCTTGTTCAGCGCGATCAGCTGCGGGCGCTGAAGCAGCGGAATCTGCCCCTCGGGCACCGGGTAGGCGCCGAGCTCGGCGAGGATCACGTCGAGATCGGTGATCGGGTCGCGTCCGGGCTCCAGCGTGGCGCAGTCGAGCACGTGGACGAGGGCCGAGCAGCGCTCGACGTGACGGAGGAACTCGAGCCCGAGCCCTCGGCCTTCGCTCGCACCCTCGATGAGGCCGGGCACGTCCGCGATCGTGTAGCGGATGTCGCCGGCCTGCACGACGCCGAGGTTCGGGTGCAGCGTCGTGAACGGGTAGTCGGCGATCTTGGGGCGCGCGGCGGACATCGCGGCGATGAGGCTCGACTTGCCCGCCGACGGGAATCCGACGAGCGCGATGTCGGCGACGGTCTTCAGCTCGAGCTGAACGTCGCCCTCCCAGCCGGGGGTGCCCAGGAGCGCGAAACCGGGAGCCTTGCGCTTCGGAGAGGCCAGCGCCGCGTTGCCGAGTCCGCCCTGGCCGCCGGGAGCCACGACGAACCGCATCCCCGGGGTGACCATGTCGACGAGCGTCTCGCCCTCGGGCGTCTTCACGACCGTGCCGACCGGCACCGGGAGCTCGAGGTGCTCCCCCGCCGCGCCCGAACGGTTGTCGCCCATGCCGAATCCGCCGTTGCCACCCGAGCGGTGCGGCGAGTGGTGATACGACAGCAGGGTCGTCACCTGGGGGTCGGCGACGAGGACGACGTCTCCGCCGTCACCGCCATTTCCCCCGTCGGGGCCGGCGAGCGGCTTGAACTTCTCACGGCGCACCGACACGCAGCCGTTGCCGCCCTTGCCGGCACGCAGATGCAGCGTGACCCGGTCGACGAACGTCACCATGCGGTGCCTCCTGGAAAACAGGGCGAGGGGCGAGCCGAAGCCCGCCCCTCGCCGCGAAGTGGTCTGGTCCGAATTACTCGGCTGCCGCCACGATGTTGACGACCTTGCGGCCACCCTTCGTGCCGAACTCGACGGCACCGGCCGCAAGTGCGAACAGGGTGTCGTCGCCGCCACGGCCGACGTTGGCGCCGGGGTGGAAGTGCGTGCCGCGCTGGCGGACGAGGATCTCGCCGGCGTTGACGGCCTGGCCGCCGAAGCGCTTCACGCCGAGGCGCTGTGCGTTGGAGTCACGACCGTTACGGGTGGAGCTTGCGCCCTTTTTGTGTGCCATCTCTGCGTCTCCCTGGCTTACTTGATGCCGGTGATCTTGACGCGCGTGAGGTCCTGACGGTGGCCCTGGCGCTTCTTGTAGCCGGTCTTGTTCTTGAACTTCTGGATCACGATCTTCGGGCCGCGCTCCTCACCGAGAACCTCGGCGGTGACCGTGACCTTCGCGAGCTTGTCAGCGTCGGTGGTCACGGCGTCGCCGTCGACGAGGAGAACGGCGGGAAGCTCGAGCTTGTCGCCGATCTGAGCCGCCTGACGATCGAGGACGACGATCGTGCCGACCTCGACCTTCTCCTGACGGCCGCCGGCGCGCACAACTGCGTAAACCACTTCACACCTGTTTCTTCTGTGGAGCGCACGGCTCCGATTGTCTTTGCGAGACTGGAAAGTCTTGGTGCGCGTGCCCCAGATGATCCTGTGGCTGAGCCGCGATAACGACGGGACGTCGACGGACTCGCTGCACCAAGGGTCCACTTTACCGGATGCCGGGAGATCCGGCAAAAGGACGGCCGGGTGTGTCGCGGCCGGCGCCCCCGCGGCATCCGCTTCGTAGGATCGGAGGATGGCGATACTGATCGACGATCCGCGCTGGCCGGCGCACGGCACCCTCTGGTCGCACCTCGTCAGCGACTCGGATCTCGATGAACTGCACGCGTTCGCCCGCCGTCATGAGGTGCCCGCCCGCGCCTTCGACCTCGATCACTACGACGTCCCCGACTCGGCGTTCGACCGCCTGGTCGCCGGCGGCGCACAGCACGTGTCCGGCCACGAACTGGTGCGTCGCCTCATCGCCTCCGGGCTGCGTGTCACCGCGCGCGAACGCCGCGGGATCTGAAGCGATCCCGCGGCGTTCGTCGTGACGATCGACCTCAGTCGTCCGAGGCCGGCGCCGCCGATACCGGGGTGCCGCTGAGGGCGGCGGTCGTCACGCGGCGACGTCCGCGGCCCTGACCGGGAGCCTTGGGTTCGGGGAGCGCGTTGAGCACCGAGTCGAGGAGCAGGTCCTTCTCGGTTCGCGGCGCCTTGGGCTCGGCCTTCTTGCGCCGTGGCTTCTTCGGGCGCTCGACGGGTGCGGACTCCGCCTCCACCGCGACGGTGATGATCTCGGCGTCCTCCTCCGCAGCAGTCGCCTGGATCGTCGACGCGGCGATCTGGGCGAGTGCCGACTTCGCGCCCTCGGTGATGACGTGGGTGCCGCCGTTCGCGGGCGCGGGAGCCGCGTTACCGCCGCCACGGCCGTTGCGGCGCGCCGAACCGTTGCCGTTGCCGTTCTGCGAGCCGGCGCCGCGGTGCTTGACCACCGGATCGTGGTGGACGATGACGCCGCGGCCGGCGCACACCTCGCACGCCTCGCTGAAGGTCTCCAGGAGCCCGAGGCCCAGCTTCTTGCGCGTCATCTGGACCAGACCCAGCGAGGTGACCTCGGCGACCTGGTGCTTCGTGCGGTCACGGCTCAGGCATTCGATCAGACGCCGCAGCACGAGATCGCGGTTGGACTCGAGCACCATGTCGATGAAGTCGACGACGATGATGCCGCCGATGTCCCGCAGGCGCAGCTGCCGGACGATCTCCTCGGCGGCCTCGAGGTTGTTCTTGGTGACGGTCTCCTCGAGATTGCCGCCCGATCCGACGAACTTCCCCGTGTTCACATCGACGACGGTCATCGCCTCGGTGCGGTCGATCACGAGCGAACCGCCCGAGGGCAGCCACACCTTGCGATCCAGCGCCTTCTCGATCTGCTCCGTGACCCGGAACGCGTCGAAGGGGTCCTGCTCGTCCTCGTACTTCTCGACGCGCTCGAGGAGATCGGGCGCGACTCCCGTGAGGTACGACGTGATCGTCGAGTAGGCCTCGTCGCCCTGGATCAGCATGCGCGAGAAGTCCTCGTTGAAGACGTCGCGGACGATCTTCACGAGAAGGTCGGGCTCGGAGTGCAGGAGCGCGGGAGCCTGGATCTTCTCGAGCTGCGAGCTGATGTGCTCCCACTGCGAGGTGAGCCGCTGCACGTCTCGCGTGAGCTGGTCTTCCGTCGCGCCCTCCGCGGCGGTGCGCACGATGACGCCCGACGACTCGGGGAGGACCTCCTTGAGGATGCGCTTGAGACGCGCCCGTTCGGTGTCGGGAAGCTTGCGCGAGATACCGTTCATCGCGCCGCCCGGGACGTACACGAGGTAGCGGCCGGGGAGCGAGATCTGGCTCGTCAGGCGAGCACCCTTGTGCCCGACCGGATCCTTCGTGACCTGGACGAGGACGCGGTCGCCGGATTTGAGTGCGAGCTCGATGCGGCGCGGCTGGTTGCCCGTCTCGACGGCATCCCAGTCGACCTCGCCGGAGTAGAGCACGGCGTTGCGACCACGGCCGATGTCGACGAAGGCGGCCTCCATGCTCGGGAGCACGTTCTGCACGCGCCCGAGGTACACGTTGCCGATCAGCGAGGCGTCCTGGTTGCGCGCGACGTAGTGCTCGACGAGCACGTTGTCCTCGAGGACGGCGATCTGGATGCGACCGTTCTTGGATCGAACGATCATGACCCGGTCGACCGCCTCGCGGCGGGCGAGGAACTCGGCTTCGGTCACGACGGTGCGCCGACGACCCGCTTCGCGGCCGTCGCGGCGGCGCTGCTTCTTCGCCTCGAGCCGGGTGGAGCCCTTGATGCGCTGCGGTTCGGTGATGAGCTCCACCGCGCGCTGGCGCGGAGCAGGCTCATTGCCCTCATCGCCGTTCGACCCGCCGCGGCGGCGGCCGCGACGGCGGGAGCTGCTCGAGCCCGATGAGGACGCGGAGTCGTCGTCCTCGACGTCGTCCGGCAGCGCCGGAAGCGGCGGGATCTCGGGAGCGTAGAAATGCAGCGCGGTGGATACCGCGGAGACGAACTCGGCGGGCAGGAGACCGAGCGAGACCGCGGTCGGAGGGCCGGCGTCCGCCGGCTCTTCGGCGGGGGCGGGCTCTTCTGCGGGGGCGGGTTCCTCCGCGGGCTCGGGCTGCGGAGCAGGAGCCTGCTCTTCCCCACGGACCTCCTCCTGCGCCGGGGAGGACTCCTCAGCAGGCACGGGCTCGTCGGGAGCGGCGGCCGACTCATCGGCGCCGGGAGCGGGCTCCGGGGCATCGTCCTCGGCTGCCCGTCCGCTGTCGATGTGCTCCTCGGTGGCGTCGATCGACGTCACGGCATCGGCCAATTCGGCCGCGGCGGGGTCTACCGCGTTCTCGGACTCATCGGGGGTCGGGTTGTCATTGCGATCGTCGGCCATCACTGGCGTACTCCTCTTCGGGCGGCACCGCGCGCCACCCGGCACATCTCTGGCGGCGTCGCTCCCGGAAGGACGAGCCGCGAACTCACTCGGTGTGCAGCCGGCTCTCGGCGCGGCCTGCGTGGGCAGCCATTGCCCGAAGTCTCTCGTGACGCACTGTCGCAGCGCGGCTGCGTGCGTGCATCGACATCCATTATCGCACTACGCGCGTCCCTTCGTGGGACGCGGGCCCCGACGCTCACGGCCGGGCCATCGGTAGCGATGCGATAATCGCGATCATGCCCGCTTCCCGAAGCCATGCCCGCCCCGTCGCACTCGCCGTCTGGCTGATGATCGCGGGCGTGATCGGATGGATCGCCGCCTTCGCTCTGACGACCGAGCGACTGCACCTTCTCGAGGACGCGACGGCGACGGCATCCTGCGACTTCAACCTCGTCGTGCAGTGCGGTGCCAACCTGACATCGCCGCAGGGGTCGGTCTTCGGCTTCCCCAACCCGCTGCTCGGGCTCACCGGCTGGGTCGCGCCGATCGTGGTGGGCGCGGCGATCCTCGCCGGCGCACGCTTCGCGCGGTGGTTCTGGCTGTTGTTCTGGGCGGGTATGGCGTTCGCGTTCGGGTTCGTGATCTGGCTCATCTCGCAGAGCATCTTCGTGCTCGGCACCCTCTGCCCGTGGTGCATGGTCACCTGGTTCGTGACGATCCCGAGCTTCTACGCCGTGACTCTCCACGTCCTGCGCTCGGGCACCGTTCCGCTCCCGCGTCGAGGCCGCGCGGTCGCGGGCACGCTGTCGGGCTGGGTCCCGCTCCTGGCCGTCTTGAGCTACGTCGCGATCGCCGTCGTCGCGCAGCTCCGGCTGGACTGGATCGGCTTCCTCTGAAACGACGACGCCCGCGAGCCGACGTCGTGACGTCGAGTCGCGGGCGGGATGCCGCTGTGCCGCTCAGCCGAACCAGATCTGCAGCTCGCGGGCTGCGGACTCGGGGCTGTCGGAACCGTGGACGAGGTTCTGCTGAACAGCCAGGCCCCAGTCGCGACCGAAGTCGCCGCGGATCGTTCCGGGGGCCGCCGTCGTCGGATCGGTGGTCCCGGCGAGGGACCGGAAGCCCTCGATGACACGATTGCCGGCGAGGCGGATGGCCACCGACGGACCGCTCTGCATGAACTCGAGCAGCGGCTCGTAGAACGGCTTGCCCGCGTGCTCGGCGTAGTGCTGCTCGAGCAGCTCACGGTCGGCCTCGACCAGACGGATGTCGACGAGCGCGTATCCCTTGGCTTCGATACGAGCCAGGATCGCGCCGGTGAGGCCGCGAGCCACGCCGTCGGGCTTGACGAGAACGAGGGTCTCTTCGGTGGGCATGTCAGTCTCCGTTCGATTCGTCGGCTGCGAGGGCGGCGTTGCGCCGGTCGAGAGCAGCCCCCTTGATGGTCGCATACGCGTACATGCCGCCGAAAACCAGTGCGACGATTCCGAGCGCAGGTACGAGGAACACGCCGAGAGCCAGGATGACCTGGAGTGCCCAGCCCAGCATGATCCCCCACCGGTGGCGCAGGACGCCGGAGGTGACGATCATCGCGACGGCGAGCACCGCGCCCGCGACGACGCCCCACCAGTCCGGCACGCCGTCGGGCAGGACGCCGAGTCCGTACACCGTGAGGCCTCCGAGGAAGACGACGATCGACTCGAACCCGAGGACGACCGAGCCGAGGGACTCGGCGGCACCACGGCGCCGGCGTTCCCGGGGCCGACTCACGCCTGCCATCCCGACTTCCAGTCCTCCGCGGCGGCGAGGGCGATCGCCTCACCGGCGAGCACGACCGAGCCGGCGATGACAACCGCTCGCCGCTCCCCGTCCGCTGCCCACTCGCGCGCTGCCTCGGCCGCCTCGACGAGATCGCGGTGCTCGGTGACGCCGAGCCCGTGTTCCTCCGCGAGGTCGGCCACGAGGGTCGGATCCGAGGCGCGCTCCGAGTCGGGCGCGGTCGCGAAGACGTGAGCGGCGACCGGCGCCAGGGCGTCGACGATTCCGGCGGCGTCCTTGTCGCCGAGGACACCCAGCACGACACCCCACTCGTCGAAGTCGAACGATTCGCGCAGCGCCGCGGCGAGGGCGGCGGCCCCGTGGGGGTTGTGGGCGCTGTCGACGAGCACCGTCGGACTGATCCCGAGCAGCTGCAGCCGGCCGGGAGAGGTGACCGCGCCGAGACCGTCCGCCACGACCTCCGGGTGAAGGGCCTGGTCCTCGGCCCCGATGAGAGCCTCGACGGCGGCGACCGCCAGTGCGGCGTTCTCCGCCTGATGGGATCCGTAGAGAGGCAGGTAGAGCTCGGGGTACTCCCCCGCCCGACCGCGCACGCTGATCTGCTGACCACCCACGGCGAGGCTGTGACCGGACAGGCCGAACTCATCGCCGGCGAAGCCGACGGTGGCAGCGACCTCCGCAGCGCGCGCCCGGATCTGTGCGGCCGCCTCGGGGGTCTGCACGGCCGAGACGACCGCCGCGCCCGGCTTGATGATGCCCGCCTTGACCGCGGCGATCTCGCCGATCGTCTCGCCGAGGCGGTCGGCGTGGTCCAGCGCCACGGGGCCGATGACCGCGACGTCGCCGTCGGCGGTGTTGGTCGAGTCCCACGACCCGCCCATGCCCACCTCGACGACGGCGACATCCACCGGAGCGTCGGAGAAGGCCACGAAGGCGAGCACCGTCAGCAGTTCGAAGAAAGTCAGGGGGGCGTCGTCCGCAGCGGCCAGCTCGGCGTCGACGAGGTCGACGAAGGGCGCGATCTCCTCCCATGCGTCGGCGACCGCGGCATCCGCGATCGGCTCGCCGTCGATGAGAATCCGCTCGGTGAACCGCTCGAGGTGGGGGCTCGTGAACAGCCCGGTGCGCAGTCCATGCGCCCGCACGAGGCTCTCGATCATGCGGCTCGTCGAGGTCTTCCCGTTGGTTCCCGTCACGTGCACGACGCGATAGGTGCGCTGCGGGTCGTCCAGCAGCTCGAGGACGCGCCGGGTGCGCTCGACGCGCGGCTGCACCCATTGCTCCCCCTGACGCTGCAGCAGCGCCGTGTAGACGGCATCCGCACGGGCCTGATCGGTCATGCGCTCTCTCCTGTCAGACGGGTGACGCTCACGGTGAGGTCGCCGCGGTTCGCGTAGGTCTTCGCGGCGACGACGGCCGCGAACTCGGGCTCGTCCGCGGTGTCGAACTCCGCGGACGAGGCGAGGGTCTGCGCGGATGTCCGCACGATCCATTCGCGAGCCAGGGTCTCTCCCGCGACGTCGGCCGCGTCGAACGCCGATGCGACAGCGGCGGCGTCGTCGTCGGCATCGAACGCGAGCGCGAGACGGATGCGGTCGCTGACCTCGAAACCGGCGGCCTTGCGCGTGTCCTGCACGGCCCGGATGACGTCGCGCGCGAGGCCTTCGGCCTCGAGCTGCGCAGTGGTCGTCGTGTCGAGCAGCACGAATCCGCCGCCGGACAGGAGAGCGATGGCGGTGCCCTCTGCAACGCCGCCCGCCTCGAGGGTCAGGTCGTATTCGCCGGGCTCGAGGGCGATGCCGTCGACGGTCACGACGCCGTCCTGCTCGCTCCACAGGCCCGCCCGGGCACCCGCGATGACATGCTGCACCTGCTTGCCCAGTCGCGGACCGGCCGCGCGCGCATTGACCGAGAGGCGCTGGCTGATGCCGTACGAGGCCGCGAGGTCGTCGGAGAGCTCGGCGACGGCGACATCCTTCACGTTGAGCTCGTCGCGGAGGATGTCGGCGAACTGCTCCAGAGCCGCCGCATCGGTGATCGCGACGGTGAGCTGCGGCAAGGGCAGCCGGACGCGCTTGCCTTCCTTCTTCCGCAGCGCGTTGGCCACCGACGACACCTCGCGGACGGCATCCATCGCCGAGCGGATGTCGGCGGCCGGAGCGAAATCGGCGGCGTCGGGCCAGTCCTCCAGGTGGACGCTGCGTCCTCCGGTCAGGCCCTGCCAGACCCGCTCGCTCACGAGCGGGAGGAGCGGTGCGGCCACACGGGTCAGCGTCTCGAGCACCGTGTACAGGGTGTCGAAGGCTTCCGTCGACGAATCGTCGCCGGGAACGACGCCCACCCAGAAGCGATCGCGCGAGCGGCGGATGTACCAGTTCGTGAGCGCCTCGGCGAAGTCGCGGAGCTTGGCGGCGGCCATCGTGGAGTCGAGAGCCTCGAGGTCGGCGGCGACATCGCGCACGAGGTCGCCGGTCAGCGCCAGGATGTAGCGGTCGAGCACGTTGGTGGAGTCGGTGCGACGTCGCGCCTGGTAGCCCGTCCCGCCCTCGCCGCCGGCGGCGTTGGCGTAGGTGGCGAAGAAGTACCAGGTGTTCCACAGCGGGAGCAGGAACTCGCGCACGCCGGCGCGGATGCCCTCCTCGGTCACCACGAGGTTGCCGCCGCGCAGCACCGACGACCCCATGAGGAACCAGCGCATCGCGTCGGAACCATCGCGGTCGAAGACCTCGGACACGTCCGGGTAGTTGCGCAGCGACTTCGACATCTTCTGACCGTCGCTGCCGAGCACGATGCCGTGGCAGGCGACGCCCGAGAACGCGGGCCGGTCGAACAGGGCGCCCGAGAGCACGTGCATGACGTAGAACCAGCCGCGCGTCTGCCCGATGTACTCCACGATGAAGTCGGCCGGCGCGTGCTCGTCGAACCACTCGCGGTTCTCGAAGGGGTAGTGCACCTGTGCGTAGGGCATCGACCCCGAGTCGAACCACACGTCGAAGACGTCCTCGATGCGGCGCATCGTGGAGCGGCCCGTGGGGTCGTCGGGGTTCGGACGCGTCAGGTCGTCGATGAACGGCCGGTGCAGGTCGATCTCGCCGGCCTCGTTGCGCGGCAGGCGCCCGAAGTCGCGTTCGATGTCCGCGAGCGAGCCGTACACATCGGTACGCGGGTACTCGGGGTCGTCGCTCTTCCAGACCGGGATCGGGGAGCCCCAGAAGCGGTTACGACTGATGGACCAGTCGCGCGCGCCCTCGAGCCACTTCCCGAACTGCCCGTGCTTGACGTTCTCGGGCGCCCAGGTGATCTGCTCGTTGAGCTCGAGCAGACGGTCCTTGATCGCCGTGACGCGCACGAACCAGCTCGACACAGCCTTGTAGATGAGCGGGTTGCGGCAGCGCCAGCAATGCGGGTACGAGTGCTCGTAGCTCGCCTCGCGAAGGAGGCGGCCCTCGGCCTTCAGCAGGCGGATGAGGGGCCGGTTGGCGTCCATCCACAGCTCGCCCGCCACGTCGGTGACCTGCGGGAGGAAGCGCCCGCCGTCGTCGAGGCTCATGATCAGCGGGATACCGGCCGCGGCCGTCACGCGCTGGTCGTCCTCGCCGTAGGCCGGCGCCTGGTGGACGATTCCGGTTCCGTCCGTGGTGGTGACGTAGTCGTCGACGAGCACGCGCCATGCCGAACCGGTGCCCCAGGTCTCGGCATCCGCGTAGTAGTCGAAGAGCCGGTCGTACTGCACATCGGCGAGCTCGCTGCCCGGAAGCGTCCGCTCCACCGCCGCGCGCGCTTCTTCGGCGTCGGCGTACCCGAGGTCCTTCGCGTAGCCGCTGAGCAGCTCCTCGGCGAGGAGGTAGCGGTGCGCGTCGGCCTCGGCGCGGTCCTCGTGGACGTCGGCCGCGCCGGCCGGACCGCCGGGCAGCACGACGTAGCGGATGTCGGGGCCGACGGCGAGGGCGAGGTTTGTCGGCAGAGTCCACGGCGTCGTCGTCCACGCGAGAGCGCGCACACCGGTGAGTCCGAGCGACTCGGCCTTGGCGCCGACGAACGGGAAGGTGACGGTCACCGAGGGATCCTGGCGCATCTTGTAGACGTCGTCGTCCATGCGCAGCTCATGGTTCGACAGCGGCGTCTCGTCGCGCCAGCAGTAGGGCAGCACGCGGTGGCCCTCGTACGCGAGGTCCTTGTCCCACAGCTCCTTGAACGCCCAGAGCACCGACTCTATGAAGCCCGTGTCGAGCGTCTTGTATCCGCGCTCGAAGTCGACCCAGCGCGCCTGGCGGGTGACATAGTCCTCCCACTCGCGCGTGTACTCGAGCACGGAGGAACGCGCCTTGTCGTTGAAGGCGGCGATGCCCATCGCCTCGATCTCGCTCTTCTCGGTGATTCCCAGCTGCTTCATCGCTTCGAGCTCAGCCGGGAGACCGTGGGTGTCCCAGCCGAAGACGCGGTCGACCTTCTTTCCGCGCATCGTCTGGAAACGCGGGAAGACGTCCTTGGCGTACCCGGTGAGGAGGTGACCGTAGTGCGGCAGGCCGTTGGCGAAGGGCGGGCCGTCGTAGAAGACCCACTCGGGTGCCCCCTCCCGTCGCGCGATCGAGCTGCGGAAGGTGTCGTCGCGCTCCCAGAACGCGAGCACCTCCCGCTCGACGTCGGGGAAGCGGGGGCTGGGCACGACGCTGTCGGCGGCGGGGCCGAAAGCAGAGGACTTCGGATAGGTCATGGCTTCTCTCGCAGGGTCGGACTTCCTGCGAGGACGATCGTGCGACCGCGGTACCACCCCGCTTGCCCCGGAGGGCCACTCTCCCAGCGGCTGTCACGGGCCTGCCCCGCTCGGTTCTACTGGGCGGATGGCCGCCGTTCTTCCGAGAGCTCCCCGGTGATGGCCGGATCGGTGCTGATGACCCCATCATACCGTCGGCATACGCTGAAGGTATGGCCCGCCCGCGCTCCCGCCCCGCTCCGCCTCGCGCGAGCGACCCCGACCTCCCCCGTCACCTCGAACCTGCCGTCCTGTCTCGGCATGCGGATCTCGTCGGGTCCTCGATCACGGTCGGGGCCGGGCCCGTCGACGGTGCCCACGCACGCGTGAGCGAGAGCGTCGTCGGGCCGGGGACCCCCGACCGGCTCGATCTCACCGGTGCGGTGCTCGCCGACGTCGCGCTCATCGACCTCGCGACGGCCGAGTTCCGCTCGGGCGACGGCAGCTGGCGCACCGTGACACTCAACGGCGGGCGGATCGGCACCCTCGATGCTCAGCGTGCTCGCTGGGACGGCGTCATCCTCCGCGGCATCCGGATCGACTACCTCTCGGTGCCCGCCGCGACGCTGCGGGACGTCCTCATCGTCGATTGCCGCATCGGCACGCTCGACGCCCCGGGTGCGGTGCTCGAGCGCGTCGGTTTCATCGACACCACGGTGGATGAGTTCGACACACGTGCCCTGTCGAGCACGGATCTCGACCTGCGCGGCCTGGAAGCGCTCGCCTTCACCGACATCCGTGCGCTGGCCGGAGCGACGGCCTCCCGTCGGCAGGTCGAGGCGCATGCCCCCGCGTTCGCCGCTGCGCTCGGATGGGACGTGCGCGACGAGGCATCCGCCCCGGAGTCGAACCGATGATCGCCCGCACCGAACGCCTGGTCCTGCGGCTGATGACGGAGGATGACCTGGGCCCGCTCCGCGAGATACTGACCGATCCCATCGCGATGACCGCCTACGAGGGGGCCTTCGACGACGACGAAAGCGCGCAGTGGCTCGCGCGCAATCTTCGTCGCTACGAGGAGGACGGTTTCGGACTCTGGGCCGTCGACCTCCCCGGAGTGGGCATGATCGGGCAGTGCGGCATCACGCGACAGTTCGTCGGTGACGAACAGGTTCTCGAGGTCGGCTACCTGTTCCACAGGGCGCACTGGCATCGGGGATACGCGACAGAGGCCGCGACCGCGGCGCGGGACTGGGGGTTCCGCGAGCTCGGTGCCCCCGCCATCTGGGCCAAGGTCCGTGACACCAACATCGCGTCCATGAACGTGGCCATCCGGCTCGGCATGACCGTTCGCCGCCGATTCATGGTGCACTACCGAGGCGTGGACATGCCTCACCTCGGCTTCGCCGTCGATCGCTGAGCGGCCTCGTCAGATCGCCGACCAGGCCTCGCCACGCACCTCGGCCAGCGGCGAAGCCTGCAGCAGGCGCGAGATCGGGCAACGCGCGTGCGCAGCGACGGCGAGGTTCGAGGCTTCGCTCTCGTCCAGCCCCTCGCCCGAGACGAAGGCGGTCACGACGAACTCGTATCCCTCGCGGCCTTCGGCGTCGCGCAAGGCGACTTCGACGCGCACGGCGGTGCGATGCGCTGCCGACACGATCGCCTGCGCCGTGGCGTTCAGGCACGTCGCCCAGGCCAGGGCGAGGAGCTGCTCCGGGTTGCTCGCGCGCGTGTCGTGCCCCGGCTGCAACGGGTTGGATACCGCGACCTCCAGACCATCCGGCACACGACTGACCCCCGTCCCGCCGTCGTCGTTCAGAGCTGAGGTGCGGTACCGGGTGGCCATGCGTCGACTATAGTTGAACGTCGTCCAACTATTGGAGGATGCGGCGTGCGCCCGACCGACGATCCGATCTCCCTGAGCGGGGTCGGCGTCACGTACCCTGGCGGCACCCGCGCCCTGTCGGGCGTCGATCTCACGGTCGCGCCGGGCGAGATCTTCGGAGTCATCGGCGAGAGCGGCGCGGGGAAGAGCACGCTTCTCGCCCTGCTCACGGGCGAGATCAGCGCGACGGCGGGCGCCGTCCGGGTGCTGGGACAGGACCCGCAGAGACTCAGCCGGGCGGCGCTGCGCACGCTTCGCCGGCGCATCGGAGTGGTGTTCCAGGGCGTGCACCTCCTGGCGAACCGGACCGTGCTTCAGAACGTCTCGATCGCTCTCGATCTGAGTGGCCGCGAACACGCGCGAGAGCGACGGGCCTCGGTCGACGAGGTGCTGCGCTTCGTCGGCCTGGGCGGCCGCGAACACGCGTACCCCGCCGAGCTGAGCGGAGGCCAGCGTCAGCGCGTCGGCATCGCCCGTGCGCTCGTCGCGCGCCCGGACATCCTGCTGTGCGACGAGCCGACCTCGTCTCTCGATGCCAGCACCACCGACGGCGTGCTCGCACTGCTCCGCGCGGCCCGCGACCGGTTCGGCACGACGGTGGTCGTCGTGACGCATGATCTCGCCGTCGTCCGGCGGGTCTGCGACCGCGTCGCCCTGTTCGAGGACGGGCGAGTCCACGACATCCTGCGGGTGCAGCCCGAGCCCGACCTCGGCTCGGAGAGCTATCTCGACCGCGCCCGACGGGAGCTCGGCGCATGAGCGGTCTCGCCGACTCGCTCGGCCGCCGGGGCGAAGACCTGCTCGAGGCCCTCGGCGAGACCGGCTACATGCTTCTGGTCTCTCTCGCGGCGGCGGTGCTCCTCGGACTGCCGCTCGGCATGCTCGTATACCTGACCCGCCGGGGCGGCGCCGCACCGAATCGCGCGGTGTGGTGGACCGGGAACCTCTTCATCAACGTCGTCCGCTCGTTCCCGTTCCTGCTGCTCGTCGTGTTCCTCGTGCCGGTGACCCGGCTCGTCTACGGGACGACATTCGGCACGCCCGCGGCGACGTTCTCGCTCTGCTTCGTCGCCGTCGCGATCTACGCGCGTCTGGTGGAGCAGATCTTGCGCGAGATCAGCCCCGGAATCCCGCGGGTCGCTCGCACGATGGGAGCGACGCTTCCGCAGACGATCGTGCGTTTCCTCCTCCCGGAAGCCTTCCCCGGCCTCGTCTACGCCCTGACGTCGGCGACGATCAGTCTGCTGTCGTACTCCACCGTGCTCGGCGTGGTGGGCGGCGGCGGGATCGGCGACTTCGCCCTGCGCTACGGCTACCAGGAGTACGACTATCCGCTGATGTACTTCACGATCGCCGTCATCCTGGTCGTCGTCCTGGTCATCCAATCGATCGGTCACCGCCTGTCGATCCGTCTCGACCACCGTTGACTCCTGCCCACCGACTCTCACAAGGAGAACCCATGTCCTTCCGCTCCGTTCGCGCTCGCCTCGTCACGGCGGCGGTCGCCACGCTGGCGACCGCCGGGCTGCTCGCCGGCTGCGCCGGCTCACCGGGCGACGCCGAGTCCGGCGTCACGACACTGCGCGTGGGCGCAGTGACCGCCCCCGCGACCGACATCGTCGAGGCCGCCGGAGCGGCGATCTCCGACGGGTACGAGATCGAGCTCGTACCGGTGTCGGACTACGTCACGGTCAACAACATGCTCGCCGCCGGCGACATCGACGCGAACTTCTCGCAGCACGAGCCGTATATGCAGGAGTTCAACGAGAAGAACGGGGCGTCACTCGAGGCGGTCCAACCCATCTACAACTTCGTCATCGCGTTCTATTCGAAGACCCTGACCGACATCGATCAGCTCCCCGACGGTGCGACGGTCGCCATCCCGAACGACTCGTCGAACACCGCCCGAGCGCTCAAGCTCCTCGCCGACGCCGGCGTGATCGGACTGACCCCGGGCATCGACCCCTACACCGCGACGCTCGACGATGTCTCAGAGAACCCGAAGAACCTGCAGTTCCTCTCGCTCGAGATCAATCAGCTGAACACGGCGTACGACGAAGCGGACCTGGTCTTCCAGTGGCCATCGCACATCGCCGCGCTCGGCCTGACCCCTCAGGACGACGGCCTGCTCACCGAGCTCGACGACCGCTTCGCGCTGCAGCTCGTGGTGCCCTCGGCCGAGGCGGGCTCCCCCGCCACGAAGGCACTCATCGACGCGTTCACGAGCGACGAGGTGCGCAAGGTCATCGAGGGCAACGAGACCATCGAAGCCGCCTTCTGACCACACGGGTGGGGCACCGATGCGGCGCCCCACCCCCGGTAGACTCGGACGACGCACACTCAGGCACGCTCACACAGTGCCGCACATATCGTCGAGGAGTTCCCATGACAGCGCACATTCCCGAGAAGCCCGCTCTGGAAGGCCTCGAGCAGAAGTGGGACGCCGCCTGGGCCGAGCAGGGCACCTACTTGTTCGATCGCGCGCGCGCCGCTGAGACGGGCCGTGGCGGCGTCTTCTCCGTCGACACGCCTCCCCCGACGGCATCCGGCTCGCTGCACATCGGCCACGTGTTCTCGTTCACGCACACCGATCTGAAGGTGCGGTTCGAGCGCATGCGCGGCAAGAGCGTGTTCTACCCGATGGGCTGGGACGACAACGGTCTTCCCACCGAGCGCCGTGTTCAGAACTACTACGGCGTGCGCTGCGACCCGACCCTCCCGTACGACGAGTCGTTCGTCCCGCCGTTCGAGGGCGGCGACAACAAGTCGAGCCGCGCCGCCGACCAGGTGCCCATCAGCCGTCGCAACTTCATCGAGCTGTGCGAGAAGCTGACCATCGAGGACGAGAAGCAGTTCGAGTCGCTCTTCCGTCAGCTCGGGCTCTCCGTCGACTGGACCCAGACATACCGGACCATCTCCGACGAGACCATCCGCACCAGCCAGCTCGCGTTCCTGCGCAACCTCGAGCGGGGCGAGGCGTATCAGGCGCTCGCTCCCACGCTGTGGGACATCGACTTCCGCTCCGCGATCGCTCAGGCCGAGCTCGAGGATCGCGAGCAGCAGGCGTCGTACCACCGGATCGCGTTCCACAAGACCGACGGCAGCGGCGACATCCACATCGAGACGACGCGCCCGGAGCTGCTGCCGGCGTGCGTCGCCCTCGTCGCGAACCCGGACGACGAGCGCTATCAGCCGTACTTCGGCAAGACCGTGCGCACACCGCTCTTCGACGTCGAGGTGCCGGTTCTCCCGCACCACCTCGCTCAGCCCGACAAAGGCTCGGGAATCGCGATGATCTGCACCTTCGGTGACGTGACGGACATCATCTGGTGGCGCGAGCTGGACCTGCCCAACCGCACGATCCTCGGTCACGACGGCCGCATCGTCGCCGACGCGCCCGACGTCATCGTCGCGGATGCCGCGCGCGCCGCATACGCGGAACTCGCCGGAAAGACCGTCTTCAGCGCCAAGAAGCGCATCGTGGAACTCCTGCAGGAGTCCGGGGAGCTGCTCGAGGTGTCCAAGCCCTTCAGCCACCCGGTGAAGTTCTTCGAGAAGGGCGACCGTCCGCTCGAGATCGTCTCGACGCGCCAGTGGTACCTGCGCAACGGAGCCCGCGACGAAGAGCTGCGGTCGCGCCTCATCTCGCTCGGCCAGGAGATGTCGTGGCACCCCGACTTCATGCGGGTTCGCTACGAGAACTGGACGAACGGACTCACCGGCGACTGGCTCGTGTCGCGTCAGCGGTTCTTCGGCGTGCCCATTCCGATCTGGTACGGACTCGACGAGAACGGCGAACGCGATTACGAGCGCGTCATCACCCCCGATGCCGCTCAGCTCCCGATCGACCCGACCACCGATGTCCCCTCGGGCTACACCGCCGAGCAGCGCGGGGTGCCGGGCGGGTTCGACGCCGAGCGCGACATCTTCGACACCTGGGCGACGTCGTCGCTGACCCCGCAGCTGGCGGGCGGGTGGCAGCGCGACGACGAGCTGTGGCAGCTCGTCGCGCCGTTCGATCTGCGACCGCAGGGGCAGGACATCATCCGCACCTGGCTGTTCTCCACGATGCTCCGCAGCGCTCTCGAGGACGGCCGCGCGCCGTGGTCGGATGCCGCGATCTCCGGATTCATCGTCGACCCCGACCGCAAGAAGATGTCGAAGTCGAAGGGGAACGTGGTCACTCCGGCCGACATCCTCGCGCAGCACGGCACAGACGCGGTCCGCTACTGGGCAGCCTCGAGCCGCCTCGGCTCCGATGCCGCGTTCGACCCGCAGAACCCGACGCAGGTGAAGATCGGCCGCCGTCTGGCCATCAAGGTGCTCAACGCGGCGAAGTTCGTGCTCTCGTTCCCCGTGCCCGACGGCGCGGCCGTGACCCACGACCTCGACGCCGCCATGCTTGCGACGCTCGACCGGGTGATCGTCGACGCCACGCGCGCGTTCGAGGCGTACGATCACGCTCGCGCACTGGAGATCACCGAGGCCTTCTTCTGGACGTTCTGCGACGACTACCTCGAGCTCGTCAAGGAGCGCGCGTACGACCGCTCCGACGCGGGTCAGGCCTCGGCGGCCCTGGCACTGCGCCTCGCGCTGTCCTCGCTGCTGCGTCTGCTGGCCCCGGTCCTCGCCTTCGCTGCGGAGGAAGCATGGTCGTGGTTCGAGGAGGGCTCGGTGCACACCGCATCCTGGCCCGAGGCGAGCGGTATCGCCGGCGATCCCGACGTGCTGACCGCGGCCAGCGCCGCGCTCATCGGGATCCGACGGGCGAAGACCGAGGCGAAGGCCTCGCAGAAGACCCCCGTCTCGGTTCTCTCGCTTCGCGCGGATGCCGCGACGATCGAGCGCCTGCGCCGCGCCGAGGGCGACCTGAAGGCGGTCGGACGCATCACCGAGCTCGAGCTCCTCGACGGCGCGGGCGACCTCGTCGTGGAGCGCGTCGAGCTGGCCCCGCAGGAGGTCTGAGATGCGTCTGGGAACCCGGTGGACCAGCGGCGATGAGCCGCCGGCCTCTCTGCCGGCCGCATTCCGTGATCAGGTCCGCGCCGTGGATCGCGTGCTCGACGTCGATCCGCGTCCGAAGTGGACGCTGACCTGGCTCGAGGGGCGCCCCGTCGCCGAACTGGAGAACGGCGTCGTCGTCTCGCTCGATGCTGCCGGTGTTCCCGTCGTCGGCCAGATAGACGACGACACGTTCTGACGCCCCGCTCTCCCGCCGCTCAGTCCGGGGTGGCGGCGGGAGAGCCCTGTCCGGTCGCGGATCGGATGAGTCGCGTGCAGACCGCCGTCGCGACGATGCACACCGCCCCGGCGGCGATGAAGGGCAGTCGCAGGTCGACGGACGCGACCAGCCCGCCCAGGATCGTCGCCACCGGAAAGAGTCCCCAGGTCAGAGTGCGGATGATGCCGAGAGTGCGCCCGAACAGCGCCGGCGGGATGATCTGCTGCCGCAGCGCACCCCACGGAACGTTCCACAGCGACACCGCGAAAGCCATTCCCGCGTAGGCGATGACCGCGACGACGATGTTCGGCGCGAGCCCGACGGCGACCATGCATGCGGCCGCGGCCAGGTTCGCTCCCCACATCACGTTGCCGCGCCCCCATCGCGCGACGAGACGAGCAGCGACGAGCGAGCCGCCGAGTGCGCCGACTCCGACGCCCGCCGTGACGAACCCGATGGCGATCTCGGGTACCCCGTGGACATCCAGGAAGTAGAGCAGCGTCGGTGCCTGCGCGAAGGCGAAAGCGCATCCGACGACCGAGGTGAACACGACCAGCGCCCGCAGGAACCGGTGTCGCCAGAGGTACCGCAGCGCCTCGCCGGCGGGGACCGGGGCAACGGTCGGAGCGGGCAGTGGCTCCGGCACGGTGCCGGCGACGACCTCGCCCTGATCGGCGCCGACGACGGTCGAGGCTCGGGACCGCGCCGCCGCGAGCGGAAGGGCGAGCGCGAGTGCGATCGGAACGATGTACCCGGCGGCGCCGAGCCACAGCGGGAGCGCGAGCGACACGGCGAACAGGACGCCGGCGACCGGCTGCGCGAGGAAGCTGTCGATAGTGATCTGCGCGGCCTGGATCCGTCCGTTGGCTCGATCCAACTGGTCTCGGCCGACGACGCTCGGGATGACCGCGTTGGTGGCGTTGTCGAAGAGCGTCTCGCCGAAGCCGAAGACCAGAGTGCCGATCAGCAGCCACACGACATCGAGCCCGCCCGTGACTGTGAGCACCGCCAATCCGACCGCGGCCGCCCCGCGCACGGTGTTCGCCAGGGCCATCACGCGACGCCGGTCGAACCGATCGACGATCATGCCGGCCGGCACGCCGAAGACGAGCCACGGGACGAAGGCCGCCGCACCGAGCAACGAGATCAGCAGCGGGTCGCGCGTGAGCGTCGTTGCGATGAGCGGAACCGCGGTGCGGCCCAGTCCGTCCGCCAGATTGCTGAAGGCGGCGGCGGACCACAGTCGGGTGAAGTCCCGCCCGAGGGGCCGGGGGCGCCCGGACCCGGGGGCTTGGGCCGGGGTGTCGGTGACGACGCTCATCATCAGTCGCTCTCTGTCGTGATCGGAAAAGCTTCGGCGCGCAGCGAGACGATGCGGCGGTCGACGGAGGGCGCCGCATCCGCGGCTTCGTCCACGCGGTACTCGTCGACCACATCGTCGATGACACGCTGGATCCTCGCGTTCACCTCGCCGAGCTGCGCGGCCGTCAACGAGACCGTGGCAGACGTGATGAGGGCGTTCTCCGCCCACGGATCGAGCTCATCGCGCAGTGTGGTCCCGACGAAACGCATGAGCTGCTCGTGACGGCGGTCGAGGAACTCGCCCATCACGACCTGCGTCGCGGCACGCCCCGCGGGCGTGCGCAAGGAGTCCGGTCCGGGGAACGAGACGCCCCCCGAGGGTCGCTCCCACCACCGCTCGCGCGCGGTGCCGCGATCCGGGATCTCACGGATCAGGTCGTGCTTCGCGAGGGCGCGCAGGTGGTAGCTCGTGGAACCGGACGACTCCCCCGTCATGGCCGCCAGCGAGCTCGCCGTCTGAGGGCCTTGCTGACTGAGGATGTCGTACAGCCGCACGCGGACGGGATGCGCAAGGGCACGCAGCGCGCCGGAGTCGAGCGTGCGGACGTCGCGCCGCGTCTTCTCCTCGTCGTTGATCTCGGTCATGGGCACAAAGATAGCTTTGCAAATAGTTCTTTGCAAGTACTTCTTTGTGTTGCGCGTAGGCTGGGCACATGCCGGCGTCATCGAATCCGCTCCTGACCGCTTCGGCCCTCCCCTGGGGCCTCCCCGACTACCGCGAGATCGAGCCGGATCACTATCTGCCCGCGTTTGAAAAAGCGTTCGCTCAGCAACGCGCCGAGATCGACGCGATCACCGCCGATCCCGAACCGCCCACCTTCGAGAACACCGTTGCGGCATGGGAGAACAGCGGACGGCTCCTCGGTGACGTCGCGCGCACCTTCTTCACGATCAGCTCCGCCGACGCCACCCCGGCAGTCCAGGCAGTCGATGAGAGGCTCGCGCCGATGATGTCTGCGCACTCCGACGCGATCCTTCTCGATCAGCGCCTCTACACCAGGATCGAGAGTCTGCATGCCGCACGGGAGGAACTCGGACTCACCGCTGAGCAGCGGTATCTGCTGGAGCGGCGGTTCGTGCAGATGACGCACGCCGGCGCCGGGCTCGACGCCGACGCGAAGCGACGCCTGACCGAGCTCAACAGCCGCCTCTCCGTGCTCACCACGACGTTCGAGAAGAACCTCCTGACGGACACGAACGATCTCGCCGTCGTCTTCGCATCGCGCGAGGAGCTCGACGGTCTGAGCGAGGGCGAGATCTCCGCCGCTGCGCGTGCGGCTGCCGATCGTGGACTGAACGGCGCCTACGTGGTCACGCTCACGCTGTTCACGGGCCACCCGTCGCTCGCTTCGCTCACCGACCCGCAGTCGCGTCGGCGGATCCTCGAGGCGTCGCGTGCGCGCGGTTCACGGCCCGGCCCGCACGACAACCGCCCCGTGCTGCTCGAGATCGTCCGGCTGCGTGCCGAGCGCGCCGAGCTGCTGGGCTTTCCGTCTCACGCGGCCTACGTCACCTCCGATCAGACGGCGGGCAACCCGGAAGCGGTGACGTCGCTGCTGCGCCGACTCGCCGCCCCCGCGGCCCACAACGCGCAGCAGGAGAAGCAGGCACTTCGGGCCGTCCTGGGCGACGAGGTGGGTCCCGCTGACTGGGCGTTCGCGACCGAGCGCGTGCGCGCGACCACGCTGGAGATCGACACGACGGCCCTGCGCCCGTGGTTCGAGGCCGAACGCGTGCTGCGCGACGGTGTCTTCTTCGCCGCGACACAGCTGTACGGCGTCACGTTCCGTGAGCGCGGGGACCTTCCGGCATACCACGAGGACGCACGAGTGTTCGAGGTGTCGAACGAGGACGGCTCGCACCTCGGGCTCTTCATCCTCGACCTCTACACCCGCGACACTAAGCGGGGCGGCGCCTGGATGAACTCCATCGCTTCGCAGTCGGAGCTGCGCGACACGACGCCGATCGTCGTCAACAACCTCAACGTCCCCCAGCCGGCGCCGGGTACACCGACGCTGCTCACGCTCGATGAGGTGACGACCCTCTTCCACGAGTTCGGGCACGCACTGCACGGGTTGTTCGCCACCGTCACCTATCCGACCTTCGCCGGGACGAACGTGTTCCGAGACTTCGTCGAGTTCCCGAGCCAGGTCAACGAGATGTGGATCTACCGCCCCGAGGTGCTGGCGAACTACGCTCGCCATGTCGAGACCGGCGAGCCGATCGGATCCGACGTCGTCGACCGGCTCGAGGCCTCCGGAACGTTCAATCAGGGATTCGCGACGAGCGAGTATCTCGCCGCCGCGTGGCTCGACCTCGCCTGGCACTCGCTCAGCGCAGACGAAGCGGCGGCCGTCACCGACGTGGCCGCCTTCGAAGCCGCAGCGCTCGCGGACATCGGCCTCGACGACCCCGCGGTGCCGCCGCGCTACTCCTCGGCGTACTTCGCGCACATCTTCTCGGGCGGGTATAGTGCCGGGTACTACTCCTACATCTGGAGCGAGGTCCTCGACGCCGACACCGTTGAGTGGTTCGCGGAGAACGGCGGCCTGACCCGCACGAACGGCGACCGGTTCCGTCACCGCCTGCTGGGGGTCGGCGGGTCGAAGGACCCCCTGGAGGCATACCGTGACTTCCGTGGTCGCGATGCCCGCATCGAGCCGCTCCTCGTGCGCCGCGGCCTCAGCGTCTAGGGCGCACCCTCCTGAGGGTCACCGTCGGCGGGCGCTATGTCGTACACCAGACGCGCGAATGCGCCCACCTGCTCCGCGGAACGCAGTGAGAGCCGGTCGGACTCGATGCGGCGCGGGAGCACGGGCGCTCCCCCGCCGAGGGTCGCGGGCGCGACCGATACCGCGATCTGATCGAGCGCGTCGGCGTCGAGAAATTGCCCGGCCAGATCTCCGCCGCCCACGACCCAGACGTCGCGATCACCGGCTGCCTGCCGGATGCGAGGGAGGACGGCCGGCACGGGCCCCGAGACGAACCTGACGTCCGCGCCGGCCGGCCGGGGCAGATCACGAGAGGTGAACACGAACGTCGGTCGATCACCGTGGAACTCCTGCCACCGCTCGGGGTGCGCGAGCAGATCCGACTCCGCGAGGAGCCATTCGTACGTCGTCGACCCCTCGACGAGAACGCCCGCGTCGGCCGGGATCAGACTCGCATCGGGCTCGTCGCCTCCGTCGACCGCGAACAGCCAGGAGAGCGAACCATCGGCGTCGGCGATGAAGCCGTCGAGCGAGGTCGCCGCGTCGTAGATGATGCGTTGCATGTCGGCAGGCTAGCCCGGGCCTCCGACATCACGGTGGACGGCGTCGCGCTGCCTCCGCGCGTCAGGCGCTCTTGCGCTTCTGCCGTAGTACCAGGGTCGGAGCGGCGCCATCGTCGACGGCCGCACGGGTCACGATGACCTTATCGACATCGTCGGCGGACGGGATCTCGAACATGATGGGCCCGAGGACGTCCTCGAGAATCGCGCGAAGGCCGCGGGCACCGGTCTTGCGAGCGACGGCGAGATCGGCGATCGCACGAAGTGCGTCGTCTTCGAACTCCAGCTCGACGCCGTCAAGCTCGAACATCCGCTGATATTGCTTCACGAACGCGTTCTTCGGGCCCGTGAGGATCTCGATGAGCGCCTTCTGGTCGAGCGGCGAGACCGAGGTCACGACGGGAAGACGGCCGATGAACTCGGGGATGAGACCGAACTTGTGCAGGTCTTCGGGTTCGACCTCGCGGAAGAGGTCGAGCTCCTTGTCCTTCTCCTGCAGCGGAGCGCCGAAGCCGACGCCGTGCTTTCCGACGCGGGACGAGATGATCTCTTCGAGGCCTGCGAAGGCGCCGGCCACGATGAACAGCACGTTCGTCGTATCGATCTGGATGAACTCCTGGTGAGGGTGCTTGCGCCCTCCCTGCGGGGGAACCGACGCGACCGTGCCCTCGAGGATCTTCAGCAGTGCCTGCTGGACTCCTTCACCGGAGACGTCTCGCGTGATGGAGGGGTTCTCGGCCTTGCGGGCGATCTTGTCGACCTCGTCGATGTAGATGATGCCGGTCTCAGCACGCTTGACGTCGAAGTCGGCCGCCTGCAGCAGCTTGAGGAGGATGTTCTCGACGTCCTCGCCGACGTACCCGGCTTCCGTCAGCGCCGTCGCGTCGGCGACGGCGAAAGGCACGTTGAGTCGCTTTGCGAGCGTCTGCGCGAGATAGGTCTTGCCGCAGCCGGTGGGCCCGAGCAGCAGGATGTTGCTCTTGGCGATCTCGACGTCGTCGGCGCGCTGCTCGGCAGGCTGAAGCGTCGAGTGGGCGCGCACGCGCTTGTAGTGGTTGTACACCGCGACCGAGAGAGCGCGCTTGGCCGGATCCTGCCCGACGACGTACTCCTCGAGGAAGGAGAAGATCTCTCGGGGCTTGGGAAGGTCGAACTCCGCCACCGACTCGTCGCCGGACTCGGCCATGCGCTCTTCGATGATCTCGTTGCACAGCTCGACGCACTCGTCGCAGATGTAGACGCCGGGTCCTGCGATCAGCTGCTGGACCTGCTTCTGACTCTTTCCGCAGAACGAGCACTTGAACAGGTCGGCACTCTCACCGATGCGAGCCATGTACCCCTCCTGGATGCCGGAAACCGTCGCTCACCTGAGAGCGTGGTGCTCCGAGCCTAACCTCTCCCGCAGACATCCCCGCGGATTTGCGCACGGTTCGGGTCGAACCGCCGCAGTGACGCGTATGGCCCCGGCTGCTCGCCGGGGCCATACGCGATGCACTCGCGCCCGTCAGGACGTGATCACGGCGGGGGTGCGCTTGCGGGACGTCAGCACCTGGTCGACGATGCCGTACTCCATCGCCTCGTGCGCCGACAGAATCTTGTCGCGGTCGATGTCCTTGTTGACCTGCTCCTGCGTGCGATTGGTGTGGCGCGCCATGGTCTCCTCGAGCCACGTCCGCATGCGCATGATCTCGGCGGCCTGGATCTCGATGTCCGACGCCTGACCGTGACCGGCCTCGCCCACGGCGGGCTGGTGGATCAGGATGCGGGCGTTCGGAAGAGCCAGGCGCTTGCCGGGAGCGCCCGCCGCAAGAAGCACGGACGCAGCCGACGCGGCCTGACCCAGCACGACCGTCTGGATCTGGGGCGACACGTACTGCATCGTGTCGTAGATCGCCGTCATGGCCGTGAACGAGCCGCCGGGCGAGTTGATGTACATGATGATGTCGCGGTCGGGGTCCTGCGACTCGAGCACGAGCAGCTGAGCCATCACGTCGTCGGCGGACGCGTCGTCGACCTGCACGCCGAGGAAGATCACGCGATCCTCGAACAGCTTGTTGTACGGGTCCTGACGCTTGTAGCCGTAGGCTGTGCGCTCCTCGAACTGCGGCAGGATGTAGCGGCTCGAGGGCATCGCTGCGCCGTGGGGAAGGCCGAAGGCGGGTGTGTTCATCGTTGTCTTTCTCCTTCGGTCAATCAGTTCTCGGTACCGCCGCCGCCGACCACGTCCGTGGCCGACTCGCGGATGTGGTCCACGAAGCCGTACTCGAGCGCCTCCTGAGCGGTGAACCAACGGTCGCGATCGCCGTCCGCGTTGATCTGCTCGACCGACTTGCCGGTCTGCGCCGCGGTGATCTCGGCGAGGCGGCGCTTCATGTCGAGGATCAGCTGCGCCTGCGTCTGGATGTCGCTGGCCGTGCCGCCGAACCCACCGTGCGGCTGGTGCAGAAGCACCCGCGCGTTGGGCGTGATGTAGCGCTTGCCCTTGGTGCCGGCGGTGAGCAGCAGCTGCCCCATCGAGGCCGCCATGCCGATGCCCACGGTGACGATGTCGTTCGGGACGAACTGCATCGTGTCGTAGATCGCCATGCCGGCGGTGATCGAGCCACCCGGCGAGTTGATGTAGAGGTAAATGTCCTTCTCGGAGTCCTCGGCGGCGAGCAGGAGGATCTTCGCGCAGATCTCGTTCGCGTTCTCGTCGCGCACCTCCGACCCGAGCCAGATGATGCGGTCCTTGAGCAGTCTGTCGAAGACGCTTGTTGCGATGAGGGGGTCAGCCATGTGTGCTCCTGATCCGAAGTTTCGTGACGTGTCGAATCTACCGACGCCGCCGCGCGCGTCCGGCCGTGTTCGCCGTGGGCATAGCCCGTGTCACCGCGCCCGCCGAGACAGAGCGTCCTCGCGGATAACAGAAGGGGCGGATGCCGCAGCATCCGCCCCTTCATTCCGGTCAGGCGACCGTCGAGATCAGAAGATCACTCGGCGGCAGCCTCGTCGGCGGCCTTCTTCTTGGCCGGAGCCTTCTTGGCGGGGGCCTTCTTCGCGGGAGCCTTCTCCTCGCCGGCGGGAGCCGCGTCTGCCACATCCGCCTTCTTCTTGGCGGGAGCCTTCTTCGCGGGAGCCTTCTTCGCCGGCTTCTCCTCCGCCTCGGCCGCGTCGGCCTCGGCGGCCTCGTCGGCGATCTCCTGCGCCTCCTCGACGACCTCCTCAGCGGCGGACTCCTCGCCCTCGACGGTGATGAAGCCGGTCAGGTCGACCGCCTTGCCATCGGTGTCGACGACCGTGACCTTGCCCAGGGCGATAGCGAGCGCCTTGTTGCGGGCGACCTCGCCGACCATCACCGGGAGCTGTCCGTTCTGCTGGAGGGCGTTGACGAAGTCCTGCGGGGCCATGCCGTACTGCGCGGAGGCCTGGATCAGGTACTGGGTCAGCTCGTCCTGCGAGACCTGCACCTCGTGGGTCTCGGCGATCTTGTCGAGGACCATCTGCGTGCGGAACTGCTTCTCGCTCGCCTCGGTGACCTCGGCGCGGTGCACGTCATCCTCCAGACGGCCCTCGCCTTCGAGGTGTGCGTGGACCTCGTCCTCGACGAGTCCGGCCGGAACCGGGATCTCGACCTTCTCGAGGAGGGCGTCGACGAGCTTCTCGCGAGCAGCGGCGCCCTGCGTGAAGACGCTCTGCTGAGAGACCCGCTCGGCGAGGCTGTCGCGCAGCTCGGCGATGGTGTCGAACTCGCTCGCCATCTGGGCGAAGTCGTCGTCGGCCTCGGGAAGCTCGCGCTCCTTGACGGCCTTGACCGTGACGGCGACCTCGGCCTCTTCGCCGGCGTGATCGCCGCCGACCAGCTTCGAGCGGAAGGTGGTGTCCTCGCCGGCGGTGAGCGACTCGATGGCCTCATCGATGCCCTCGAGCAGCTCGCCCGAGCCGACCTCGTACGACACGCCCTCGGCGCGGTCGATCTCGTTGCCGTCGATCGTCGCGACGAGGTCGAGCTCGACGAAATCGCCCTTCGCAGCGGGACGGTCGACGGTGACGAGCGTGCCGAAACGACCGCGCAGGCGGTCGAGCTCTTCGTCGATCGCGGCGTCGTCGGTGGCGACGGGCTCGACCTCGATCGTGATGTCCTCGTAGGCGGGAAGCTCGAACTCGGGACGGACGTCGACCTCGACCTCGACCTTCAGGTCGCCGGAGAAGTCCTTGTCGCTGGGCCAGTCGACGACCTCGGCCGACGGGCGCCCGAGGACGCGCAGCTCGTTCGCGGTGACGGCTTCGCGGTAGAAGCCGTCGAGGCCCTCGCTGACCGCGTGCTCGATGACCGCACCGCGGCCGACACGCTGGTCGATGATGGGAGCGGGCACCTTGCCCTTGCGGAAGCCGGGGATCTGCACGTCCTGAGCGATGTGCTCGTACGCGTGGGTGATGCTCGGCTTCAGCTCGTCCGGGCTGACCGTGATGTGGAGCTTCACCCGCGTGGGGCTGAGCGTCTCGACGGTGCTGGTGACCATGCCTGTCGTTCTCCTTTATCCGGCCGCGCACACGCGCGTCCGTTCGGTGGTCTGGGTTCGTGGGGCCGTTGTCGGGGCGACAGGATTTGAACCTGCGGCCTCCCGCTCCCAAAGCGGGCGCTCTACCAAGCTGAGCTACGCCCCGGGCGCGCAGCACACGTGCGTCGGAAAACGGCCGTGGTCAGTCTAGCCGACGGAGTCCGCTAGACTGTTCGAGTTGCCAGCGCTGGACACCGTCCAGCGCAACGGCGATCCACATCCGATCCAGGTCGGATGCGGGGCTGTAGCTTAGTGGTAAAGCCTCTGTCTTCCAAACAGATGATGCGAGTTCGATTCTCGTCAGCCCCTCCCATACTCCTCCTCGTCTCAGGCGAGGAGGAGTTTCTTCATTCGGCCCTGGCGGCCCCGTGCTCGGCGGCCAGCTCCAGGTAGGTCGCAGCGTTCCGTCGGAGCCCGTCCCGCTCGTCCTCCGTCAGAGCACGGCGCACCTTCGCGGGCACGCCGGCCACGAGAGACCCTGGCGGGACGACCGTCCCCTCGAGGACGACGGCTCCCCCGGCGACGAGGGACCCGGCCCCGATCACGGCTCCGCTCAGCACTGTGCTGTTCATACCGATGAGGCAGCCGTCGTCCACCGTGCATCCGTGGACGACTGCGTTGTGACCGATGGAGACGTCATCACCGATCCGGGCGGGCGATCGCGCATCGACATGGATCACGACGCCGTCCTGAACATTGCTGCGGTCACCGATCGCGATGCGTGAGCGATCACCGCGGACGACGGCGTTGTACCAGATGCTCGACAGCTCGCCGACGGTCACATCGCCCACCAGCCGAGCTCCGTCCGCGACGAAGACCGTCGGATGCAGACGAGGCCGGGACTCGCCCAGCGGCAGGATCGTTGCGCTCGGTGAGACGACCATGGCCTCACGTTACCCCTGGTGAGCCCAGCCTTCTCTTGCTTGCGGAATGTTCCGGCGTGAGTAGCGTTTGGACAGATGCAGGCCACGACCTGCCAGAAGGAGCGCAGACATGACCGACACGAACATCACCACCCCCGCCCTCACCGCCGACCCCGAGGTCGCCGCCGCTGCCGCGCAGTTCCTCACCCCGGTCGTGCACAAGATGCAGGCGCTGGTCGTCAACGGCAAGCAGGCGCACTGGAACGTCCGCGGCTCGAACTTCATCGCGAT
Source organism: Microbacterium sp. Ru50 (assembly GCF_002920555.1). Taxonomy (NCBI): domain Bacteria; kingdom Bacillati; phylum Actinomycetota; class Actinomycetes; order Micrococcales; family Microbacteriaceae; genus Microbacterium; species Microbacterium sp. Ru50. Next base: position 379,383 of record NZ_PQSV01000001.1, read on the forward strand.
CCACGAGCTGCTCGACTCGGTCGTCGCCCACGCGCAGGACTACGCCGACACCGCCGCCGAGCGCATCGTCGCCCTGGGCCTGCCGATCGACTCCCGAGTCTCGACCATGGCCGACAAGACCAGCACCGCCGTCCCCGCCGGTTTCGCGCAGTGGCAGGACGAGATCAAGGCCATCGTGTCCGACATCGACGCAGCTCTCGTCGACCTGCAGGCCGCGATCGACGGCCTCGACGAGGTCGACCTGTCGAGCCAGGATGTCGCGATCGAGATCAAGCGCGGCGTCGACAAGGACCGCTGGTTCCTGCTCGCGCACCTCGCCGAGTAATTCCCGGCGCCGACGGAACGGCGCGTCGATCGGACCCGGGCAGCACAGCGCGCCCCACCGATCGCCGCGCCGTTTCGTCGTTCTCGCGGCAGATCCGGTCGAGCCGGCGTCAGCCGATGTGCGTCACGCGACCGGCGAGCAGAGTCGCTTCCACGGCGGTCGCCCGCAAGGCGGCCGGGGTGGAAGCGGCGAGCGGGTCGCGGTCGACGACGACGAGATCGGCGACGGCACCGGGCTCGATCGCAGAGCCGGTCTCGGAGCCGCCCGCGGTGGAAGCCGCGAGAGCAACCGCGGCGGAGATCCGCTGGTGGGGTCGCCACGGCTCGCGTTCGTCTCGCGTGCGGAACACCGCGTCGGACATCGTGGTCCACGGGTCGAGGTGAGCGACCGGCGCGTCCGAGCCCAGCAGCAGATTCGCGCCCGCATCGACGAGCTCGCGCATCGGGTAGCCGACCGCGGTCTGCCCGGCCCAGAATTCCTCGGCCATCTCGCGGTCGTCCACAGCGTGCGAGGGCTGGATGCTGGCTCCGACACCGAGACGCGCGAAACGAGGCATATCGGCGTGGGCGACCAGCTGAGCGTGCTCGATCGTGCCGGTGGCGCCCGTCGTGGCGAAGGCGTCGAGGGCGTGGGAGTTCGCGACGTCGCCGATCGCGTGCACCGCGCAGGAGATGCCGGCGCCGGTCGCCCGCCGCATCAGCGCGACGAGCTCGTCCGGAGGCACCGTCATGACCCCGAAGTCGGTCTCGGCTCCTGGGTAGTGATGGGAGCACGCCGCGGTCCGCGTGCCCAGCGAACCGTCGGTGATGACCTTGAACGGCCCCATCCGTACGAGCCCGGCCGGGTCGATCGTGTCGCCGGTCTCCAGGCCGGCGGAGATCGCCCTCTCGAGCATGCTGGCGTAGACGCCGAACGACACGCGCACGGCGTCGAATCCGCGTGCGAGGCGACGAGCCCAGGCCTCGGCGTTCCACGCCATGTCGAGGTCGACGATGCCGACCACGCCGCGGGCGGCCGCGGCGGACATCGCTTCCATCACCGCCGCGTCGGCAAGAGACGGGTCGAGGGCGTTCAACCGGCGTGAGATCTCGAACGCGGGTTCCTCGCGCAGCACACCGTCGGGTGCCGACATCCCCTCGCGTCGGAGCGCCGCGCTGTTGAGCCACACGCTGTGCACATCGGAGTTGATCAGATACGTCGGCGCGTCACCGGTCACCGCGTCGAGCATCTCGAGGGAGGGCCGATCCGGCCAGAGTGCGTCGCGGAAACCCGAGCCGATCCGCCGACCATCGTGGTCCGGGCCCGTACGTCCCATCACGGCGGCCGCCTCGGCAGCGCTCGAGATGCCCTCGAGATCGACGCGCCGGGCCGCCAGCGCCCACTGAACGGTGTGGACATGGTGGTCCCAGAGCCCGGGAAGCAGCCATCCGCCGGACGCGTCGAGCACCACACCGCGCCTCGGCAGAGCACCGGCGGGCGCGATGTCGACGACGGTTCCTTGCGCGAGGTGCACGTCGACCGGGTCCGAGCCGAAGGGGTCTGTCCTGCCGGGTCCTGTCAGCCGGACATCCGCGATGACGTCGACCTCATCACCGCGCGCGGGAGCGCTCACGATGACTTCTCCCGGCCAGCCCGAATCGCATCGTGCGCGCGGCGCATCTCGCCGGCCAGCCGCGGGTCCGCGTATGGCGTCACGCCCTCCTCCAGCTGCGCGATGATGGTGTCGACCACGGCATCCGACCGGTTCTGGCTCAGCTTGCGCTTGGCCTCGACGCGCGACGGCGAGAGGCGGAATCCGACCGTGCCGCGCTCGAGACGCCCGACGAAGTCGGCGTCGTTCGGAGCCGACCACATGCCGCGCGGTGTGCCGACGCCGGCCTCGAATCGGTCGACGAGACGCTCGAGCACGCGCAGGTTCTCCTCCGCTGTGAGGATCTCGGGCACGCCGGAGAGGTGAACCGATACGAAGTTCCAGGTCGGGACCGCCGGCACGTCGCCGTACCACTGCGGCGACACGTATCCGTGCGGCCCCTGGACCACGACCAGCATCTCGGTCTCGCCGAGCCCGAGAAGCGCGTCGTCCGGGCGGCCGACGTGCCCCACGATCGTGAGGTCGTCGCGTTCATCGTCGAGGAGGACGGCGTAGTGCGAGGCGACGAGCCCGCCGGCTGCCGCGCTGACGATCGTGACCCAAGGGTTCTCATCGATCACACGGCGCAGCTCGGCGACATCCGTCATCGCGAAACTCGGGTTCTGTCTCATGCGCTCATCTCTGGCAGTTGGGGCACCAGTACAGCTTGCGCGATGCCATCTCCTCGAGGACGATCGCCGTGCCGCAGATGCGGCACGGCAGGCCCGCGCGGTGGTAGACCCAGTGCCGATCGTCGCGGTGGGCCATCGCGCGACGCCACGCCTCGGGGTCCAGATCATCCATCGTCATCATCTGGCCGGTCTCGACGCCGATCGCGAGCAGCCGGACCCAGTCGCGCCACAGCTGCCGGACGGTCTCCTCCGGAACGTCGCGCCCCGGCGTATGAGGATTCACACGGGCTCGGAAGAGCATCTCGGCGCGGTACACGTTCCCGATCCCGCTCACCACGCTCTGGTCCATGAGAAGCAGGCCGATCGGCGTCGGCTTCCGGCGGACCGTCGCGGTGAACCGCTCCTCGCCCTCGGAGAGGTCGTCGACCAAGGGATCGGGCCCGAGCTTCGCGATCGTCGCCTGCACTTCCTCGGGCGTCTGCAGCTGGCAGGCCGTCGGCCCCCGGAGGTCGGCGCAGGTCGCATCGGTGAGCAGGCGCAGGCGCACCTGACCGACCACAGGCGGAGGCCACTCCTCGTCACCCGCTGCGGCGCCGTCGTCACCGAGACCCGTGGTCTGTTCGCTCATGCGGACCCGCCCGCGCGCTCGTCTCGGCGCTCCGATCGAGCTGAGGGAGTTCTCCCCCGCGCTGTCGAAGATCGGTGCGACCTCGGTGCCGCGCTGGTTCGTGTGCCCCATCCGCCCGTTCGCAGACGCGATCGTCGGGTCGACGACGATCTCGCCCGCGAAGTCCCACGCGCCGTACATGCCGAGGTGGACGCGCAGCCAGACGTCGTCCTCGAAGGCGAGGAACATCTGCTTGCCGACCGCTCGCGCCTCGATCGCCTCGCGACCGTCGAGGACCGCCGCGCCCTCCGCGAACCGGCCCTGCGGGCTCGACGCACTGACGACGCGTCCGACCACGTTGCGCTCGAACTGCCGGGCGATGCGGTGGACGGAGTGGCCCTCGGGCATCAGCCCGCTTCCGGATCGAACGAGTCGGTGGCCGGGAGGGGCGAGGTGGTGCCCTCCGCACCCGCTCGCGGGTCGGGCAGCAGGCTGCCGTCGGCCTCGTACGCCGCGAGCTGACCGATCCGGCGCGCGTGACGCTCCTCGCCGCTGAAGGGAGTCGCGATGAAGCGGTCGATGAAGGTCACCGCCTCGTCGAACGTGTGCTGGCGGGCGCCGATCGCGATCACGTTCGCGTCGTTGTGCTCTCGTGCGAGTTCTGCGGTCGGGATGTTCCACACGAGCGCGGCGCGGACCCCGTGCACCTTGTTCGCCGCGATCTGCTCGCCATTGCCCGAACCGCCGAACACGACGCCGAGAGCCTCGACGCCGGCCTGCTGGTCGCGCACCACGGCCTGTGCCGCGCGAATGCAGAATGCCGGGTAGTCGTCGAGAGGGTCGTACTCGATCGGGCCATGGTCGACGACGTCGTGACCCGCCTCGGCGAGATGGTGCTGGAGCTGAGTGGAGAACTCGAGACCGGCGTGGTCGGTCGCGATGTGGATGCGCATGGCACCATCCTATGAATGTGCGAGCCCCGAAAGCGTAGGCTGGCACGGTTGCCGTCGGCGCCAGCAGCGCGCGGCCCCGAATCCTCACCCCGACCCTGGGAGCAGAACGCACGTGCCTGGAGAGAACCTCACCCGCAACGAGGCGCAGGAGCGCCGCGCGATCGTCGACACGCAGAGCTATGACGTCGCACTCGATCTGACCGTCGGCGCGGAGATCTTCCGCTCCCGCACCGTCATCCGCTTCGCCGCCGCCGAGGGCGCCTCGACCTTCGTCGATCTGATCGCGCGCGACGTCCGCGAGATCACGCTGAACGGGCGCGCGATCGACCTCGCGGCCTTCAGCGACTCGCGCATCGCGCTCGACGGCCTCGCGGCGCAGAACGAGCTCATCGTCGACGCGGACTGCCTCTACACCAACACCGGCGAGGGCCTGCACCGGTTCGTCGACCCCGTCGACGGCGAGGTCTATCTCTACTCGCAGTTCGAAGTCCCGGACTCGCGTCGTGTCTTCGCCGTCTTCGAGCAGCCCGACCTGAAGGCGGAGTTCCGCTTCACGATCACCGCCCCCGCCGAGTGGAAGGTCGTCTCCAACTCCCCCACGCCCGAGCCGGTTCCCGGCGACGGCGGGACGGCCACCTGGGCCTTCGAGCCGACTCCCCGGATCTCCTCGTACATCACCGCACTCGTCGCCGGTCCGTACGAGCAGGTCTTCTCCGAGCTCACCAGCGCGGACGGCCGCGTCATCCCGCTCGGTGTGTACGCGCGCAAGAGCCTGTGGCAGTACCTCGACGCCGACTACGTCTTCGACAAGACGCGTCAGGGCTTCGCGTACTTCGAGGAGAAGTTCGGCGTGCCCTATCCCTTCGCGAAGTACGACCAGCTCTTCGTGCCGGAGTTCAACGCCGGCGCCATGGAGAACGCGGGTGCGGTGACCTTCACCGAGACATACGTCTTCCGCTCCAAGGTCACCGACGCCGTCAAGGAGCGTCGTGTCGTGACAATCCTCCACGAGCTCGCGCACATGTGGTTCGGCGACCTCGTCACGATGAAGTGGTGGAACGACCTCTGGCTCAACGAGTCGTTCGCCGAGTGGGCGTCGACCATCGCGACGGCCGAGGCCACCGAGTGGACCGAGGCCTGGACGACGTTCAACGCGATGGAGAAGACCTGGGCCTATCGCCAGGACCAGCTTCCGTCGACGCACCCCGTCGTGGCCCGGATCAACGACCTCGAGGACGTGCAGGTCAACTTCGACGGCATCACATACGCCAAGGGCGGCTCGGTGCTCAAGCAGCTCGCGGCGTGGGTCGGTGTCGATGCCTTCTTCGCCGGTGTCTCGGCGTACTTCCAGAAGCACGCGTGGGGCAACACCGAGCTGTCGGACCTGCTCGCCGAGCTCGAGGCCACCAGTGGCCGCGAGCTGGAGACCTGGTCGAAGAAGTGGCTCGAGACCGCGGGCGTGAACACGCTCGAGCCGGAGATCGCAACGGATGCCGACGGGGTCATCACCCGCTTCGCCATCGTCCAGACAGCACCGGCCGACTACCCCACCATCCGTCCGCACCGTCTCGGCGTCGGGTTCTACTCGCTCAAGGACGGCGCACTCGTGCGCACGCACCACGTCGAGCTCGACGTGGACGGAGACCTCACCGAGGTGCCCGAGCTCAAGGGGCGTGTGCAGCCCGACCTCGTGCTCTTGAACGACGAAGACCTCGCCTACGCGAAGATCCGCCTCGACGAGCGCTCGCTCCGCACCGCGGTGGAGCACCTCGCGAAGATCAGCGACCCGCTCGCGCGGTCCCTGGTCTGGGGTGCGGCATGGGACCAGACCCGCGACGCCGAGGCATCGGCGACCGATTACATCGACCTGGTGCTTCGCAACATCGGCACCGAGACCGAGTCCACCACGGTGCGCACCACGCTCGGACAGCTCCAGCTCGCCGCGAACTCGTACGTCGATCCGCGCACCCGCGATGCCGCCCGTGCGCGCGTCGCCGACGGGCTGTGGGAACTGGCTCAGCGGGCCGAGGCCGGAAGCGACAGCCAGCTGCAGTTCGTGACCGCCTTCGCGTCGGCCGCATCGACCGCCGCCCACGCGGACGTCGTCCGCGCGCTGCGCTCGGGCGACACCGTCCTGCCGGGGCTGGAGATCGACGCCGACCTGTCCTGGGCGCTTCTGGTCTCGCTCGCCGCGTCGGGCGCCGTCTCGGCGGCGGACATCGACGCCGCGCTGGCGGCCGACAACACCGCGAAGGGCGGGGAGTTCGCCGCGCAGGCCCGGGCCGCGCTCCCCACGGCCGAAGCGAAGAAGGCCGCGTGGGCCTCCCTCATCGAGAACGACGATCTACCCAACACCGTCGTGCGCTCGGCGGCCGCCGGCTTCACCCACCCGGCGGGCGCGGCACACCTCGGGGACTTCGTCGACGAGTACTTCCGGATGCTGCTCCCGGTGTGGGAGTCGCGCACCTACCAGATCGCGCAGTACCTCATCGTCGGCCTGTACCCGGCGGCCCTCGCCAACACCGACCTGCGCGACGCGACCCGTGCGTGGCTCTCGCAGAACGCCGAGGCGCCTGCGGCCCTGCGCCGTCTCGTCGCCGAGAACCTCGCCGGTGTCGAACGGGCGCTCGCCGTGCAGGAGCGCGACGCTCAGGACTGACGTCATTCGCAATGCTGATGGGCGTCGTACTCCGGTACGACGCCCATCGTCGTTCTCGGCACTCCCGGCGGACGACGGCGGCATGCGCCCGTCGATAGCGTGGGGCGCATGATCGTTGCAGAAGGCCTCACGAAGAGGTACGGAGACAAGACAGCCGTCGACGGGGTGAGCTTCACCGTGCAGTCGGGCAAGGTGACCGGCTTCCTCGGCCCCAACGGCGCAGGCAAGTCCACCACGATGCGGATGATCGTCGGGCTCGACCGGCCGACTTCGGGCCGGGTCACGATCGACGGTCGCGACTACCGCTCGCTGCGCTCGCCCCTCACCGAGGTCGGCATCCTCCTCGACGCGAAGGCCGTGCACACCGGCCGGAGTGCACGCAACCATCTCCGCGCCATGGCCGCGACCCACGGCATCCCGCGTTCCCGTGTCGACGAAGTGATCGAGATCACCGGTCTCGCGTCGGTGGCGGGCAAGCGGGCCGGCAAGTTCTCCCTCGGGATGGGGCAGCGCCTCGGCATCGCCGCCGCGCTCCTCGGCGATCCGCAGACCCTCATCCTCGATGAGCCGGTGAACGGCCTCGACCCCGAAGGCGTCCGGTGGGTGCGGCAGTTCGTGCGCGGGCAGGCTGCGCAGGGGCGTACGGTCCTGCTCTCGAGCCACCTCATGAGCGAGATGGCGCTCACCGCCGACCACGTCATCGTCCTCGGCCGCGGCCAGGTACTGGCCGACGCCGCCATCGACGACCTGGTCCGCTCGTGGACGAGCAACTCGGTCGTCGTCCGCACACCGCGCGCCGACGAGCTCACCCGCCTCATCGCCGGCCCCGACGTCGCCGTGACCACGGGCGAACCCGGGCTCCTGCAGGTCGCGGGGCTCAGCGCCGCAGCGATCGGCGACGCCGCTGCGGCACATGGGATCCCGCTCCATGAGCTCACGCCGCGCGCCGGATCGCTCGAAGACGCCTATCTCGCGCTGACCGAGGGATCGGTCGAGTACCAGACCAAGGGAGCCGTCCGATGACCGCCACCGCCGTGCAGACCCCGGCGCGCCCGCGCGCCACGCAGCCGAACGTGCGTCTGTCGTTCGGCAGGCTTCTCCGCAGCGAGGCCATCAAGCTCCTCACCCTGCGCTCGACCTGGTGGTCTCTGGGCGTCACCGCTGTCCTGGCGATCGGGATGTCGCTGCTCATGGCATGGGCGTCGCAGGACTTCGCCGGAGACTTCCCGCCGGTGAACGCAGTCGTCGCACCGATGCAGTTCACGATGCTCGTCGCGGGCATCCTCGGGGCCATGGCGATCACCGGGGAGTACTCCACCGGCATGATCCGGTCGACCCTGACAGCCGAACCGCGCCGTGGCGCCGTGCTGCTGGCGAAGGCGGCGGTGCTCGCGTTGCTCCTCGCGGCGACCACGGTCGTGACGACGATCATCTCCGTCATCGCGTCGGCGCCCATCTTCGGCGACCGGGCCATCGACTGGTCGGATGCTGACTCGTCGGTCATGCCCCTCGCATTCGGCGTCCTCGCGATGGCCACGTTCGCCCTGCTGGGGCTCGGCTGGGGCTTCATCATCCGCAGCGGCGCCGGCGCGATCGCAGCCACGGTCGGGCTCCTCTTCGTCGCGCCGATCGTGCTCAGCCTATTCACCTTCGGCGGTGAGTCGTGGTCGTGGATCGTCGATCTCGCGCAGTACCTGCCCTCGAGTGCCGCACAGACGGTGACGTCGCCGGGAAGCGACGACTTCGCCACGGGGCTCATCACCCTGCTCGCCTGGCCCGCGGCGACGCTGCTCGGCGGCTGGGCGATCCTTCGCGCGACCGACGCGTAGGGTACGAGGGGTGTCCCCCGGAAGCCGCAGTCCGTCGTCTCCAGACGACGAGCTGCGGCTTCCGCGTCCGCCGGGGGTGCTTCGCAGGTTCTGGGCACGGCATCCCGTCTTCGCCGACATCCTCACGGCGCTGCTGTGTCTCGCGTTCTCCCTGGTCCCGGCCACGAGCTTCACCGACCATATCGACGACGCGGTCGGTGTCGGTCGCATGTGGCCGTTCACCGGGCCGGTCGTGATGGTGGTCGTCGTTCTGGCCTGCGCTTCCCTGCTCGTGCGCAGGCGCTTTCCGACCCTGGTGTTCCTCTGCGCGGTCGTCGTCGCCTTCGCGTACCTCCTGGCGCCCGCTCCGACCGGCGGGCCCATGCTCGGGGTCGCGGCGTACACCCTCGCCGTCCATCGCAGCACCCGAGCCTGTCTGATCGGGGTCAGCGTCGCGCTCGGCGCCCTCGCCGCGTCGGTCGCCGCCCTCGCGTTCACCGGCGTCATCGGCCCCACGATCGCGTGGAATGCGCTGGTCGGCGAGGGGCTGGCCGCCCTCATCGGGTCGCTCATCGGAACCAACGTCGGCAACCGCCATCGCTATGTCGCAGCCCTCATCGACAGATCGCGCCAGCTCGTCGTCGAGCGCGATCAGCAAGCCCGCCTCGCAGCGGCGGCCGAGCGCGACCGCATCGCCCGAGAGCTGCACGACATCGTCGCGCATTCGCTCACCGTGATGGTCGCCCTGGCCGAGGGCGTGGCCGCCTCGAGCGACATCGACCGGGCACGGCCCGGCGCCACGGCGATCGCTTCGACCGGTCGCGAGGCGCTGCGGGACATGCGCGCGACCCTCGGCATCCTGCGCGAGGACGATGCCGCTCCGCTCGCCCCGTTGGCCCGGGATACGACCGTCGAGACGGTCGACTCGGCCCGTGCAGCCGGGTTCGACGCCCGGCTGACCGTCTCGGGCGACCGGCCGGAGCTCAGCAGCGCGGTGCAGCTGGCGATCTCGCGGATCGTCCAGGAAGGCGTCACCAACGCGATGCGCCACGCCCGTGGCGCCGAACGCATCGACATCCGCGTCGGATACCGCCCGGATGCCGTCGAGGTCGACATCGTCGACGACGGGGAGCCCGTCGCGCCCGCGCAGACGTCGTCATCGGGGTATGGCCTGCGCGGCCTGCGGGAGCGCGTCGTCCTGGCGGGCGGCACGGTGACGGCCGGCCCAGGAACCGGCCGCGGCTGGCTCGTCCACGCCCGCATCCCTCTCGGACAGGAGAATCATGACCGCTGATCATCGCTCGCCCATCCGCGTGCTGATCGTCGACGACCAGCAGCTCATCCGGCTCGGGTTCCGGATGGTGCTCGAATCGGCTGAGGGCATCGAAGTCGTCGGCGAGGCCGCAGACGGAGCGGCCGCGCTCGCGGTCGTCGCCGCGTCGTCTCCCGATGTCGTACTCATGGACGTCCGCATGCCCGGGGTGGACGGGATCGAAGCCACCGCGCGGATCCGGGCTGAGCACCCGCGCGTCGCCGTTCTCGTCCTGACGACGTTCGACCTCGACGAGTACGCGTTCGGAGCGCTCCGCGCCGGTGCCGGCGGCTTCCTTCTGAAGGATGCGCGGCGCGACGAGCTGGTGGCGGCGGTCCGCGCAGTCGCCGCAGGCGAGGCCACCCTCGCGCCGCGGATCACTCGGCGGATGATCGAGCTCGTCACCGCGACCGGGCTCCCCGCTCCGGAACCCACCACTCCTGCCGTGCTCACGGCGCGGGAGGCGGACGTCCTGGCAGCGATGGCCCGAGGGCTGACGAACCTCGAGATCGCCGCCGAGCTGTTCCTGAGCGAATCGACCGTGAAGACCCACGTCGGCCGCATCCTCACGAAGTTGCCCGCGCGGGACCGCGTGCACGCCGTGCTCATCGCGCACGGGCTCGCCGAGCCCGGCGTCGACGTCTGACGGCCTTCTCGGGAACGTCATGGCTGGGCTCGTTACTATCGGATCGATGACCACCGTGACCGCTGCCGTCCCGCTCGCCTGGGAGTTCCCCGTCGAAGAGTTCTGGAAGTTCCTCAGCGAGGCGGGATGGAACATCGTCGCGGTCGCCGGGATCGTCCTGGGTGCGTTCGCGCTGTCGTGGCTGATGCGTCGTCTGATCGCGCGCATCGTCGACCGCATCGTGCGCGGCGCGAAGACACGCGCCGAGGCAGAGGACACGAGAGCGATCGACATGTCGCCCCTGGCACAGGTGCGCATCGTTCAACGCACTCGAACGCTCGGGTCGATCCTGACCAACATCGTCAACGTGACGATCGTCATCGTCGCGCTGCTCATGGTGGTCGGGGTTCTCAGCCCCGGCATCCTCGGCTCGTTCACGCTCCTGTCAGCCGCCATCGGCGCGGGTCTCGGTTTCGGAGCGCAGAACATCGTGAAGGACGTTCTCAACGGCATGTTCATCGTCGCCGAGGACCAGATCGGCATCGGTGACGTCGTCGACCTCGGCCTCGCGACCGGCATCGTCGAATACGTCAGCGTGCGCGTCACGCACGTCCGAGACGTCAACGGCACCCTGTGGTTCGTCCGAAACGGCGAAATCACCCGTATCGGCAACATGTCGCAGGGCTGGTCACGAGTCATCATCGACCTCGCCGTGCCGACGGACGCCGACGTGGAGGTGGTGGAGAAGACCGTGCTCGACGCCGCCAAGGACCTCGCTCGAGAGCCCAAGTGGCGCAGCCGCATCATCGAGAAGCCCGAGCTCTGGGGCCTCGAATCGATCAGCGGCGACGCCCTCGTCATCCGTGTCGTCGTCAAGACCCGGCCCAATGCGAAGGACGACGTCGCACGAGCCTTGCGCGTGCGACTCAAGCAGGCGGTGGACGAACTGGGCGTGAAGATCCCTCAGTTGAACTCGACCATCCTGACGGGTTTCGAGGGCGCCCAGAGCGTCCGAGGCGCGAACCCGCCGCGGACGAAGCCGCAGCCCGTGGCGCCGCCGCAGGTGAAGGGGCGTCCGCAGTGGCGGCCGAAGCGCAAGGGCTCGACTGCGGCGACGGGGTCGCCCGAAGCTCGCGACTCCCACGCCGAAGACGGCGATTCACCCGACCATCAGAAGGGCACTCCGTGAACGACCCGGTCAGCTTCTACGACGAGGTCGGCGGGCACGACACCTTCGTCCGCCTCGTCGACGTCTTCTACCGGGAGGTCGCCGCAGACGACGTGCTGCGGCCGATGTACCCCGAGGCCGACCTCGCTCCCGCAGCGCGCCGGCTCACCATGTTCCTCGAGCAGTACTGGGGCGGTCCGAGCACCTACGGCGAGGAGCGGGGTCACCCGCGGCTGCGTATGCGTCACCGCCCGTTCCACGTCGATCCCGACGCCCGCGACCGTTGGCTGCGCCACATGCGCACCGCCCTCGACGAGCTCGCCCTCGCTCCGCTGCACGAAGCCACCCTGTGGGATTACCTCGAGCGTGCCGCGTACGCGATGGTGAACACGTTCGAGCCCGCCGGTATCGGTCCGCAGGGCTCCGAACGGCGACCGACGTTCGATCTGAGTCCGGCACCAGCCACGGACACGTCCCGGCCGGGCTGACTCACCGTGCCGGCCCGGTCGCGCGCACCGGGGTGAGTCCCATGGCGACGGGTCCCCGGGTCAGCACGTGGCCGCGGGCGAACGACACGCGCGTCCACACATCGGTCCGGCGGACGACCGGCTGCTCGGCGCCCGCGATGAAGCCCATCCCGACCGCTGCGAACGCCACGCCGAGCGGCAGCCCGGCGGCGTCCTCGTCGGGGGCGCCCCAGACCGACGACCGGACGCGGTGAACGACGTCGTCGCCGGCTCCCGTCGGCAGTTGGCGAGCGACGGCGGCGATCCCCCACTGGGCGCGCAGCGAGACCCGGGCCGAGTCGAGGCTTCCCGCCTCGCGCCACCCGGCGCGGGGCGGCGACACCCCGGCCCATGCCGCCGTGACGCCGCTGTCGGGGAGCCGGACGGCACGACCGTCGTCGGCATCCGGAGCCAGAGCGGCGGCATCGACGGTGAGGTCGCACTCGAGCTCGGGATCGACTCGGGCGGTCCGCAGCGCCAAGACGAACGGCGTCGGGTCGGTGAGCGAGCGCGGCGACAGCGGTGCGCACGAGAGGGCCAGGAGACCGCCACGTGCCTGCAGCCGCACGATCCCGTCGCCGTGCCGGGCCGCGCGGCCGGCGAAGGTCAGGACGTCGCGGGCGACCTCGGGATGCGGGAAGAGGAGACGCTCGGACATCCGTCCTAGACTACCGAGCGATGCCCGCACACAGCTCAGAGCCCCGGTCCGACAGCCCCGCAGAAGAGACGGATCCCGTCGCTGCGATGCTCAGGGTGCTCGATCTCTCGTCGAGCGAGGCGCGGACGACGGAGGACATCTTCACCGGCAGGTCGCAGGTGATGCCCCAGGGCCGTGTGTTCGGTGGACAGGTGCTCGCCCAGGCGACGATGGCCGCGATGCGCACCGTGCCCGCTGAACGGGTACCGCACTCGATGCACGGGTATTTCCTCCGTCCGGGCGACTCGTCACGGAACATCACGTTCTCCGTCGACCGGATCCACGACGGCCGATCCTTCTCGACCCGGAGGACCCAGGCGTTCCAGAACGGGATGCCGATCTTCTCGATGATCGCCTCATTCGAGGACGAGGATCCCGGCGTCGAGCACGCGGAGCCGATGCCCGACGGTATGCCGCAACCCGAGGACCTGCCCGCTCTGGAGGAACAGCTGAGCGGGATGCATCCGCTGAGCCGGCGCATCTTCTCGGCCAGTCCCATCGAGCTGCGTCACGTCACGAGGCCGATCTACCTGGAGCCCGACACTGCCAGGACACCGAACCAGGCGGTGTGGGCGCGCACGCGGTCCGCCCTGCCGGACGATCCCGCGGTGCACCGGGCGGCGCTCGCGTTCCTCAGCGACCTGACGATCCAGGAGCCAGTGCTCCGAGCGCACGGGCTGGCGTGGGCCACCCCGGGCCTCAAGGTCGCCAGCCTCGACCACGCGATGTGGTGGCACCGTTTCGCGCGGGTCGACGAATGGCTCCTCTACGTCCAGGAGTCGCCGAGCGCCCGGGCCGGCCGCGGCCTCTCGAGGGGACGCATCTACGACCGTGCGGGCACCCTGATCGCGAGCGTCGCGCAAGAGATCATGGTGCGCGTACCCGCTCCTGGCGATGCGGAAGACGATCAGCGTCGGTGAGCGTAGGCGATGGGCTCCCCGACGATCGGAGTCCAGGCCCGGCGCATGTCGTCCGTGAGCCGCACGGGTCGGCCGGTCTCCGTCGAGACCATCACCACGACGGCCGTCGAGCGGGCGTAGCACGTCTGCACGTCGTCGCCTCGAGGACTATAGACCTCGTAGCAGACGTCGATGCTCGAGCCGCCGATACGCCCGATCCACAGCTGCACGTCCAGCGGACGCTGACCGTACGGGACCGGTGCGAGGTACTCGATCTCCTGCCGGGCGATCAGCGTCATCGTCTCGGCCGACAGGCTCAGCGCATCGAGGATCGCCGTTGACGGCCCGGGCAGCCCGATCTCGGGCTTCCAGAACGCGCGCAGGCGCGCTTCCTCCAGGAGCTTGAGCATCGAGGTGTTGTTGACGTGCCCGAGAGCGTCGAGGTCGCCCCAGCGAAGATGAATAGGGATCCGGACGCGGGTGGCCCCGGCGGTCGTCACCACCGAGGCCACCGTCTCCGACGTGAACTCAGTCACGTGTGAGCTTGCGGTACGTCGACTTGGCGGGGTTCGCGGCATCCGCGCCGAGCCGCTCGACCTTGTTGGCCTCGTACGCCTCGAAGTTGCCCTCGAACCAATACCACTGCGCAGGGTTCTCCTCGGTGCCCTCGTACGCGAGGATGTGCGTCGCGATGCGGTCGAGGAACCACCGGTCGTGGGTGATGACGACGGCGCAACCGGGGAACTCCAGCAGTGCGTTCTCCAGCGAGCTGAGGGTCTCGACGTCGAGGTCGTTGGTCGGCTCGTCGAGGAGCAGGAGGTTGCCGCCCTCCTTGAGCGTCAGCGCGAGGTTCAGGCGGTTGCGCTCACCGCCCGAGAGCACGCCGGCCTTCTTCTGCTGATCGGGTCCCTTGAACCCGAACTTCGACACGTAGGCACGCGAGGGGATCTCGGTCTTGCCCACCGTGATGATGTCGAGACCGTCCGAGACGACCTCCCACAGGGTCTTCTCGGGGTCGATGTTGCCGCGTGACTGGTCGACGTAGCTGATCTTGACGGTCTCGCCGATCTTCAGCTCTCCGCCGTCGAGCGGCTCCAGACCCACGATCGTCTTGAAGAGCGTGGTCTTGCCCACGCCGTTCGGACCGATGACCCCGACGATGCCGTTGGGCGGGAGGTTGAAGCTCAGTCCGTCGATCAGCACGCGGTCGCCGAACGCCTTGTGGAGCTTCTTCGCGTCGATGACGACGCTGCCCAGGCGCGGACCGGCCGGGATCTGGATCTCCTCGAAGTCGAGCTTGCGCGTGCGCTCGGCCTCGGCGGCCATCTCCTCGTAGCGCGCGAGACGTGCCTTCGACTTGGTCTGGCGGCCCTTCGCCGAGCTGCGCACCCACTCCAGCTCGTCCTTCAGACGCTTCGCGAGCTTGGCGTCCTTCTTGCCCTGGATGTCGAGGCGCTCGGCCTTCTTCTGGAGGTACGTCGAATAGTTGCCCTCGTAGCCGATGAGGCGACCGCGGTCGACCTCGGCGATCCACTCGGCCACGTTGTCGAGGAAGTACCGATCGTGGGTGATGGCGATCACGGCGCCCTTGTAGGCCTGGAGGTGCTGCTCGAGCCACAGGACGCTCTCGGCATCGAGGTGGTTCGTGGGCTCGTCGAGGAGCAGCAGGTCGGGCTTCTGCAGCAGCAGCCGCGCGAGCGCGACGCGCCGGCGCTCACCGCCCGAGAGGGGGGCGACGGAGGCATCCGCCGGCGGGGTTCGCAGCGCTTCCATCGCCTGATGCAGCTGGGAGTCGAGGTCCCACCCGTCAGCGGCGTCGATCTCTTCCTGGAGTGTGCCCATCTCGGCCAGCAGCGAATCGAAGTCCGCATCGGGATCGGCCATCAGCGCCGAGATCTCGTTGAAGCGATCGAGCTTGGGCTTGATCGCGACGCCGGCCTCGATGTTCTCGAGCACGGTCTTGGTGTCGTCGAGCTCCGGCTCCTGCATCAGGATGCCGACCGAGTAGCCCGGCGTGAGCTTCGCCTCGCCGTTGGAGGGCTGATCAAGGCCCGCCATGATCTTCAGGATCGTCGACTTACCGGCGCCGTTGGGGCCGACCATTCCGATCTTGGCACCGGGAAGGAATGCCATCGTGACGTCGTCGAGGATGAGCTTCTCGCCGACGGCCTTGCGGGCGCGGACCATGGAGTAGATGTATTCGGCCATAACGCCTCGAGTCTAGTCCGGGAGGGCGAGGAGTCCGTCCGCTCGGAGGCCGCGATTCACCAGTCGATGGGGCGGGTCTGCCCGATCAGGCAGCCGCCGCTCGGCAGTTCGGGGAGGACCATCGCGGTGGGCGCGGGCGTCGAGGGACCGACCTGCCCGACGAGGCACTCCCCCGCCCAGAGCACCGAGAACTGCAGGCTGTCGACGGGATCGTCGACGGAGGTGCGGTCGGCCGTCACCTGCATCGCGGACTTGTCGAAGCCCACCGCCACCAGCGCGTCGATGTAGGCGCGGCCCGCGACGCTGTCGGAAGACTCCGCGACCTGATTCATCACCTGGGTGAACAGGGGCAGATTGTCGGCTGCCGTGCTCTCGGGCGACAGGGGCGCTGGCCCCGCCGTCGCCGTCGGCTCAGCCGTGGGCGCGGCGGGTGCGACGGGGGGCTCCTCCGGGAAGAGCATCGAGCATCCGGTGAGGGACGCCGCGACGACGACGGCGCCGACCGTTCCCACGACAGAGCGAGCCGACGGAGAACGGAGCAGGCGCATGCCCGAATTCTAGACGGCGGGCCCGTCGCCCCTCGCGTCAGAACGGCGTCGACCCGGCGGTGTCCGAGGCGGCTACCGGCGCGACAGCCCACTCTCCCCCATCGGTCACGGGGTCGACCGCGGCCGGGAGGCTCGCCGTCGCGACCGCGGGTTCGGCACCGGCGGCATCCGCGCGCGGGTTGCGCTGGAACGTCGCCGTCCCCCACTTGAGATCGGGACCGATCGCGTCGGCGTCGATCTCGATCTCGATGCCCCGTTTCTCGCCCGCCTCCCATTCCTTCAGCCGCAGCCGCCCGTCGACGATGACGCGCTGCCCTTTGCGCAGGGATGCGAACGCATTCTCGCCGAGCGCGCGGAACACGCTGATCCGGTACCAGTTGGTCGTGCCGTCGACCCACTCGCCGGACTGCGCGTCTCGATAGCGCTGGCTGCTCGCGAGGCGGAAGCTCGTGACCGGGATGCCGGTCCCCGTGCGGCGCTGCTCGGGCTCGGTGGCGATGTTGCCGATGACGGTGATGCGATCTGACATGAGTGCTCCTCAGCAAGGCACGGAAGGGGACGCTTCGGCACCCGAGTGCCCGTCGAGTGCCGAAGCGCTTCCAGCTTCACCGCCGGTCCTGACACGACGTGGGCGGTTCCGCACATCCGTGCAGAACCGCCCACGTGCGGCGCTGGGGAGGAGTCAGCTGCGGGCGTACTCCGCGAACCGAGCGCGCACCTTGTTCACCTTCGGAACGGCGACCGCGAGGCAGTATCCCTGCCCCGGGTTCTTCGCGAAGAAGTCCTGGTGGTACTCCTCGGCCGGGTAGAACGTGTCGGCGCGCTCCATGGCCGTCACGACACCACCGCCCCACATCTCGTCGGCCCGGTCGCGCGCGGCGGTGAACAGCTCGAGCTGAGCGTCATCGAGCGGGAACATCGCCGAACGGTACTGTGTGCCGACGTCCGCGCCCTGGCGGTTGAGCTGGCGCGGGTCGTGCATCGTGAAGAAGGCATCGAGGATGACGTCGGCCGGGATGACGTCGGGGTCGAACGTCACCGACACCGCCTCGGCATGACCGGTCGTTCCCGTGCAGACCGCCTCGTAGCTCGGGTTCGCAACGTGCCCGCCGATGTATCCCGACACGACCTCTGACACACCATCGAGCGCGCGATACGCCGCATCGAGGCACCAGAAGCAGCCGCCGGCGAGGATGAATGTGGTGGTCATGGAAAGCTCCGTTCTCCCGCTTGCGCGAGGTCTCACCCTAGCCAACCACTGCCACCGCCCGCGTGTTCCCGCAGATGTCGGACCCCCTTCTTAGCCTCGATCTCGAGGAGGAAGTCATGTCGTGGATGCAGGCGCAGATCGATCAGCCCCCGGCCGCCCGGGCGCAGCCGCGAAGCAGGCTCGTCGCGCTCAGCGCCGATCGCTGGCGCGTCGTCGCGGCCGACGGCCACGTGCACGGTCTCGTCGAGCGCGTGCAGACGCCTGCCGGAGACCGGTTCCGCGCCCTCCGCTTCCACGCGCCGTCTCGCGCTTTCCGAGCCATCGGTGAGTTCTGGCGAATGAGCGAGGCGTCCGACACCCTTCGCCTTTCCCGCTGACCGCCGCCGGCGCCCCTGATGACCCGGGCTCACACCAGGGCATCCACCGGCTCCGGGCCCGCCGTGCGAGCTCCGCTCGCCACGTGGTCCCAGACCGAGGCCAGGACCTCGACGGCACGCTCGAGATCGGCGGGCGACGCGGTGAACGGTACGCGCAAGCGGTTCTCGTGTCCGCCGTCGACGGCGAAACGCTGGCCGGCGCTGAGATAGACCCCCGCCGCGCGGGCTCCCAGAACCAACGGCCCGCTGAGCGGCGCCGGTAGACCCACCCACAGGGCGACGCCGCCGGACACCTCGGGGACGTCCCAGTCAGGCAGCCGGTCACGCAGGGCAGCTCGTGCTGCACGGTAACCCTGCGACAGCAGTTCGGCGCGCTGGGGCAGGATCTCCGTCATCCGTGGGATCAATCGCGCCGCGACTTCCTGCTCGAACTCCGGCGTTCCGAGGTCACGGGCCGGCCGCGCCGCGTGCAGCCGTCGGATCACCTCGGGCCGAGCGCGGACCCACCCGACGCGCAGGCCACCCCAGACGGTCTTGCCCAGCGAACCGATACGAACGACATCGTCACCGCGCAGCGCCACGGGCGCCTGCGCGCCGAACGACAGCTCGGCGGTCGTCTCGTCGACGACGAGCGTGCAGCCCCGCTGAGCCACGTCCCGCAGCGCATCCTGCTCCGCGGTCGTCATGGAGCGACCCGTCGGGTTCTGCAGGGTCGGCATCAGGTATGCCAGCGCCGGTCGCGTCCGTCGCGCAGCTTCGTCCAGACGATCGAGGTCCCAGCCGCGCTCCGTCGTGACGGGCACGGCCACCAACCGCGCTCCCGCTGCCCGCAGGGCCTCGGCCGCATGCGGGTAGGTCGGAGTTTCGACCAGCACCCGATCCCCACGAGCCACGAGCACCTCCGCGATGAGGTGGATGGCGCTCTGCGCGCCCGCTGTGACGAGGATCTCCTCGCGCGACGTCGGGATGCCGCGCACGGTGTAGCGCTCGGCGATCGTGTCGCGCAGGCGCCCCGACCCCAGCGTGTCGTATCCGGTCCGCGACACGAGCCGCGCGGCATCCGACGCCGTCTCCGCCATGACACCGGCCAGGCCGGGCCAGGCACTCGGGCTCGCCTGCTGCAGGTCGACCGACCCGGGTTCGGCGAACACCGTCCCGCCACCGCGCGACGGCTGGGCTGTGGTCACGCTGCCCGACCCCCGCAGGCTCTCGATGTGACCGCTCGCGCGCAGGCTCGCGTAAGCGCTCGCCACCGTCGTGCGACTCAGCCCGAGCGTCTGGGCCAGGGCGCGCTCGGCGGGCAGCAGCGTGCGCGCAGCGATGCGGTTGTCGAGGCACAGCAGTCGGATGCCGTCCGCGAGCGCTTCGTAGGCCGGTTCGCGAGTGCGCCATCCTCCGAGCGCCGCTTCCAATGACCTGGCGGAGATTCGCGAGTGCATATGGCCACAGTACGGGAATTGGCCTCTTTCGCTATGGCCAATCTCAGGATGCAATGGACGAGTGACCCTCCGCTTCTCGCAACTCGTCGTCGGCCTCATCCTGTTCGGCATCGGGTGCGCCGTCATGGTGGATGCCGGCATCGGCCTGGACCCGTGGACGGTCTTCGCCGAGGGAGTGAGCAAGAACACCAGCATCGGGATCGGCTGGGTCGTGAGCATCACCGGTTTCCTGGTGCTGCTCCTGTGGATCCCGCTGCGTCAGAAGCCGGGTGTCGGCACCGTCGCGAACATCCTCGTCGTGGGCGCCGCCATGCAGTTCGCCCTCCCGCTCATCAGCACACCCGATGCGTGGCCGGCACAGCTGGTCATGTTCATCGCCGGCACCATCCTGGTCGGCGTCGCATCGGGGATCTACATCGGGGCTCGGCTGGGTCCGGGCCCCCGCGACGGACTCATGACCGGCATCCACCGACGCTGGGGCTGGCCGATCTGGGCCGGCCGGCTGATTGTCGAGGCGACCGTGCTCGTGACCGGCTGGCTGCTCGGAGGAACGATCGGTCTCGGCACGGTGCTGTTCGCCGTGCTCATCGGGCCGATCGTGCATGTGAGCCTGCCGCTGTTCGACCGAGGCGCAGGTGCCCGGATGCGTCCGGCACCCGACCCTCGCGCCAGCGACGCGACGGCGGCGGCCCGGCTCAGTGCTCCCGGAACGTAGGCCAGTCCGCTCCCGGCGGCATGTGGGCGTGCAATGCGTTCTTGGCGATCTCCATCGTGGGGTAGGTGCCGAGCTCGGCATCCGCACCCGCCATCGTCACGATGTACTCATCGCCGCGGTGGCGGATCATCCCCGCCACTCCGCCGGCGCCGTACGCCACCCACAGTGCTGTCGATCGTGTCTGCGCGTTCATCATCGAACCCCTTCCGACACCCGCAGGCTACGCTTCCGAGCGCCGCGGAGCCAGGGGTGTGCGGCGGCCGGACCGACACGGACCTCGGCGCGCGATAGCGTAGATGCATCTGCCTCCGTAGCTCAGTGGATAGAGCAGCGGCCTTCTAATCCGTTGGTCACAGGTTCGAATCCTGTCGGGGGCGCTCGAATGCTGTTGCGGACCGGCGTGTGAACCTGCGCTCGGTGTCGGCCACCACGGGTCGCGCCATGAGCGCGAGCAGGCCGGCGAACGCCCACAGCAAGAGCAGCACGGCGGCCTCGCTCACCACGATCGCGAGGAACACCGCCACGATGAGCAGCGACAGGACACCCAGCGTGAAACGCCACTGGGAAGCGAGCTGCGCCACGGCGACGCGGATCGCATCGCGCGCGCGGAAATCGAATCCCGCCGTCAGGACGACCATGTGCCCACCCCAGACGAGGATGAGCAGTCCGAGAACGCTGTACAGCGGGCGAAGCGCCGCACCGCCGTCGACCCCGTCGAGATGGATGAGGTTGAAGGCGAGCACAGCGAGGGCTGCGGTCGCCGGCACCGCCCACCGGAGGGTCGGTACGAGGTCACGTCGGTAGGCGCGGAGGAAGTGCCGACCGGGCGACAGGTCGGTGTGCGGCGCCATCGCCGCCGCCACGCCCGCCACGAAGGCGGGAGCCAGCGGCAGGAGGGCGAGCACGAAGAGGGGGACGTTCGACGGATCCCGGTCGAGCAGCATCACCGCGACGACGGAGGGCAGTGAAGCGATCAGCAGTTGCGCCTCCAGAACCATCTGCCGGTAGACGAACGCGGCGCCTCGGGACAGCGGACCGCGTCCGACCTCGTCGGCGGGATCGCTTCGACGAATCGTGGTGGTGTCGACATCCATCTTCCTCGGCTCCTTCGCTCGGAGGGTGGGGGACGGGGCGGCCGGCCGCGGTGACGTGACCGGCCGCCTCTGCTCATCCCTGATTCTGCGTGCGCTCGAGCGCGGTGTTGAACGTCTCGATGAGCTGGCCGGATCCCAGGCCCTCGAGCTCGGCGACGTACGCGTCCCAGTCGTCCTCGATGGAGCGCTGGCCCGTGATGAACGACGCGGTCGCCGCGTGGACGGCATCCGTCAGCTGCGTCTGCAGCAAAGACGTCTGCTCGAGCTCGATCTCGTTGAGCAGCGGGGCCGGTGCGGTCGGCAGCTGCTCCTTCTTCTCGAGTTGCTCGGCGGTCCATTCGGCGATCTCGTCGGTCATCATCGAGAGCACCAGCTCTTGCGACGAGCCGTTCGCGAGCAGGAAGACCCCGTTGCTGTAGCCGTAGTCGGCGTTGAGGAGCTGGGGCGCGCCGGCGTTGATCGAACTCCATGCGATGTCGTCCATGAGCTTGCGCGTGCCGTCGGCTTCACGCGTGAACGTCTCGCCCTCCACGCCCCACTGAGCGAACTCGAGGCCCTCGTCGGAGTAGTAGAGCCAGTCGACGAACTGCAGCAGCGCCTTGAAGTACGGCTTCTCGGCCGCGCCGCTCGAGATCAGGATGCCGGAGGTGAAGCGACCGCTTGGCAGCTTGTCGCCCGCCGGCCCGCCGGGGAGCGAGAGCAGGCGGATCGGGACATCGCCCTGGCCCGAGTCGGCGAACTTCTGCCGGTATTCCGCGATCGTCTGGGTGTTGCCGGAGATGGCGGCCGACTTGCCCGAGATGAACTTCTGTACCGCCTGGTCATCGCTCTGGGTGATCTCGGGGTCGAGCACGCCGGCCTCGACGAGGGCGGCGGCATCCGACACGACCTGCTTGTATCCGTCCGAGGCACCTGTGAACACGTACTCGCCGGCGTCCTGGTCGTACCACGTGTTCGCGTAGCCCCAGCCCGCTGCCGTCGGATAGTTCGGCGCCATGATGCTCAGCAGCGAGCCGAGCGGCGTCGCGTCCGTCCAGCGATCCGACATCGCGTAGTCGAGCTCCGGATTCGCCTGCTTGACCTTCTGGAGCTGCTCGAGGTACTCGTCCCAGGTCGCGGGGTCCTCGGCAATACCCGCTTTCTGCCACAGGTCCTCGCGGATGGCTACCGAGTACTGGACGTCGGGCACTTCGCGCAGGCCCGGCAGGTGGTAGATCTTCCCATCCTCCTGCCGGCGGTTCTGCAGGTCGTCCTCGAGGTCCCAGTCGGCGATCTTCTGCTGGAAGTTCGGCATGTAGTCGAAGTAGTCCGAGACCGGAAGGATCGCGCCGCCCGAGACGAACTGCGTCTCGGAACCTGCGTACGTCGAGGAGATGATGTCGGTCGCCTCGCCGCTGCCGATGAGGAGCGACTTCTTCTGATCGAAATCGGCCATCGGGATGTCCGTGCGGGAGAACGTGACGTTGTGGTCGTTCTCGAGATGCTGGAAGAACGACCAGTCGTCCTTCACCGGATAGTTCGGGTGGTCCCGGTACATGAGCGAGAACTGCACCGGCTCGGTCGCGGCGAAGGTCACGCCGGCCTCGAAGTCCTCCATCGCGCCGACGGACTGCGCTTCTCCGATCGTGGCGGCGCCGTCGCCGGCGGGATCGTCGGTGGCGGGGCCGGAGCAGGCGGACAGCACGACGGCAACGGCTGCCAGTCCCGCGGCACCGGCGAGGGTGTGGCGAGTGATTCTCATTGTGTTTCTCCTCTGTGTGAACGTCGTCGTTCGACGTAGGGGATTCAGCCCTTGACCGACCCGAGCATCACGCCCGAGACGAAGTAGCGCTGGATGAAGGGATACAGGCAGATGATGGGGAGCACCGTGAGCAGCATCGTGACGGCCTGGATGTTCGAGGCGACCTGCGCGGACTCGCCGCCGATCGCCTCCTGCACGCCCGTCGCGGCTGCGATGAGATTCCGCAGATAGACCGTCACGGGGAACAGCGTCTTGTCGTCCAGGAAGAGGAACGCGTTGAACCACGAGTTCCAGATGCCGACGGCGTAGAACAGCGTCATCGTCGCGAGCACGGCCTTGGACAGCGGCAGCACGATCCGGAAGAAGATGCCGTAGGTCGTGAGGCCGTCGATCGCCGCGGCCTCTTCGAGTTCCTCGGGGAAGTTCTCGAAGAACGACTTCATGACGAGCAGGTTGAATACGCTCAGCGCTCCCGGCACCACGACGGCCCAGATGCTGTTGCGCCAACCCAGGTAGTTCGCGATGAGGATGTAGTTGGGGATGAGGCCGCCGCCGAAGAACATCGTGAACACCGCGATGCCGACGAAGAAGGTTCGTCCCTTGAGATACGGCTTGCTCAGCGCGTAGGCATACGTCGTGGTGATCGCCATCGCTATGACGGTTCCGACGATCGTGTAGAGGAACGTGTTCCCGTAGTTCGTCCAGAACGTCCCGTCGTTCATGACCACGCGGAAGGTGTCGATGTTGAAGCCTCGCGGGATCAGATTCACCTCGCCGGCGGCGATGTACCCCTCGGACGAGAACGCCTTCGCGACGAGGTTGATGAACGGGTACAACGTCACGACGCACACGAGTACGAGGGCGACGGCGTTGACCACCCGGAAGGCCCGGTATCCCGGCGACTCCCGGATGATGCCGGTCTCGCGGCGCACGCGTGCACTGTCGGGTTTCGGGGGCAGGGCTTCGGTCACCACAGCGAGGTACCAACCAATCGACGAGAGAGGGCGTTCGCGCCGAGGACGAGCACGAGGCCGATGACCGCCTCGAACAGGCCGATGGCCGTTCCGTACGAGAACTGGGCCGACTGGATGCCGACGCGATAGAGATAGGTCGAGATGACGTCGGCCGTCGAGTAGATGAGCGGATTCTGCAGGAGCAGCACCTTCTCGAATCCGACAGCCATGAACGAGCCGATGTTGAGGATGAGGAGCACCATCATGGTCGGGCGGATCCCCGGCAGCGTGATGTGCCAGGTCTGCTGCCAACGATTCGCACCGTCGATCCGAGCGGCCTCGTAGAGCTGATCGTCGATCGTGGTCAGCGCGGCGAGGTAGAGGATCGTTCCCCACCCGACGGTCTGCCACACCTCCGAGGAGACGTAGATCGAGCGGAACCACTCGGGCCGTTGCATGAACGGGACGGGGTCGCCGCCCATCGCCTCGACGACCTGATTGACCGTCCCGTTGAGTGCCGTGAGCTGCAGCACGAGACCGGCGACGATGACCACCGACATGAAGTGCGGAAGGTACGAGATCGTCTGGACGATGCGCTTGAACCGACGCGAGCGCAGTTCGTTGAGCATGAGCGCGAGCACGATCGGAAGGGGGAACGTGATCAGCAGGGTGAGCCCGCCCAGGACCACCGTGTTCCAGAACACCGTCCAGAACTGCTGGTTGGAGATGAACGCCTCGAAGTAGTAGAAGCCCACCCACTCGTCGCCGAAGATCGAGCCGCCGGGACGGAACCGCCGGAAGGCGATCACGTTCCCGAGCATCGGGATGTAGCGGAAGACGAGCAGGAAGACGACCGGCGCGAGCAGGAAGGTGTACAGGCGCCAGTCGCGGGCGAGCGCCCGGCGCCAGGTCTGCTTCGCGCGGGGCGTGCGATCGCGCCGGAACGGGCGCCGCTTGGGCCGCGCTGTGGTGATCGCTCGCGTCGCGGTGCCGGCGGGTGGGGCATCCCCCAGCCGCACCGGCGTGTGAACGGATTGCGTCATTCGGAACTCCACATCCTCGTGGTTCTCGTGAGCGGGTCGCCGCTAGGGGGTCAGGAGGGGCACGCGGGCGTCCGAACCGATCACCGTCGCCCCCGCCTGTGCGTGCAGGCTGAGCTCCGCCGCCATCAGGGCGTGGTCCTGGCTCATCGCGGTCTCGGTGCCGTCGAGGCAGTCGCGGATCAGCTGCCCGAAGTACGGGAAGCCGGTCATGCCGTTGGCGTTGAAGCGGCGCTGTGTCTCCTGATTGACCAGGAGCACCTGACCGCCCCCGTTGTCGGTGGTGATGTCGATGTACTTCCGCAGCTCGATGTACCCGTCGGTACCGAGCAGCAGTGTGCGCCCGTCGCCGAAGACGCCCAAGCCGTCGGGCGTGAACCAGTCGACCCGGACGTAGCCTGTCGCACCGTTGTCCAGCACGACGTGCGCGTCGCCGAAGTCCTGCAGGCCAGGGGTGTCGGGATGCGCGTAGTTCGCGATCGTCGAGGTCGAGACGCGACCATTCGTCGCACGCGTGTAGTGGAGGATCTGATCGAAGTTGTGGCTTCCGATATCGCACAGGATGCCGCCGTACTGCGCCGGGTCGTAGAACCAGTCGGGCCGGCCGCCGCCGATACGATGCGGGCCGAAGCACACCACCTGGATGACCCGGCCGATCGCACCACGCTCGACGAGCTGGTCGGCGAGGATCGCCGCCTCGGAATGCACGCGCTCGCCGTAGTACACGGCATATCGCAGGCCGGTCCGCGCGGTCGCTTCCCGAACGGCATCCAGCTGGGCGAAGGTCGTGAGCGGGGCTTTGTCGACGAAGGCGTGCTTGCCCGCCTCCATGGCCCGGAGACCGATCGGAGCGCGCTGCGACGGAATCGCGGCCGTCGCGACGAGCCGAACCGCGGGGTCGTCCAGCACCTCCTGCTCGCTCGCGGCGATTCGCGCCGTCGGATACTGCTTCGCGAAGGCCGCCGCGCGTGCGGGGTCCTCGTCGAAGACCCAGGTCACGGTCGCGCCGGCGCCGATCAGGCCGTCGGTCATTCCGAAGATGTGGCCGTGATCGAGACCGACGGCGGCGAAGGCGAACTCGCCGGGCTCGACGACCGGACGCGGGAGGGGGTCGAACGTGTAGGAATGGCTCATCGGGGGATCTCCTGGTCTGTCAGGTCGTAGGCGCGGATGCGTCCGCACATGCCGAACGCGCGATCGCTGGCGGCTTCCGGGGCCTCGTGGGCCCGCGCACCGCGGAGGTGGGCGACATCGCCGCGGGCGATCGCTTCGGCGAGCCTCAGCGAGTCCTCGGCTTGGGCGAGGGCTCGCTCGCGCACGATCCGTCCCCAAGCGGCGGCGCGGTGCCGGACGAGTGCGCCGGCGCTCTCGTAGAAGTCGTCGAGGGGGGTGCGATCGCCCGCGACGACCGCAGCACGGAGCGCCTCGAATCCCGTGACGGCGAGGTCGCGACGCCGGGCGGCGCGGACCGCCCGGCCCTCCCCCTCGCCGAGGGCCACAGCGTCCGCATACGCGTCCGGGTCGCCGACGACGGACGGGGGGAAGGTCATCACCGCGTCGCCCGCCTCCGGCAGGCCCGCGTTGCTCATCAGCACGAGGACCTTCAGCCCGCCTCGGTTCACCGCCCGGTGGATCGTGCCCGGGGTGAACCAGACCACCGAGCCGGCCGACAGGCCCGTCTCCCGGTATCCGTCACGGTCGATCGTCTGAAGAGCTCCGTGCCCCTCGACGACGAGATACGCCTCGGTCGAGACGAGGTGGATGTGGGGACTTCCGCCGCAGACGCCGTCGGGAGCGGCATCGGGGTAGATGTCGAGGTGCGACAACGAGGTGCCGCCGGGGAACGATGACGCGGTCACGACGCCGCCTCCACGAGGGAGGTCTGCTTCTCGTAGAAGTGCGGCGCGCGCTCCACGAGGTGGCCGGCACGGTAGTAGGGGTCGTCGGCCGCGAGCGGAAGGTCCACGAAGGTGCGCTCGATGCCCGCCTTGTAGATGGCCGCGACGACCTCGATCGCGTTTCGGCCGTCCCGCCCTCCCGCGATGGGCTCACGGCCGTCCCGGATCGCGCTCAGTACATCGGCGATCTGCCCTGTGTGCCCGGCGTGCGCGAGAGGCTCTCGCGCGGCGACGACGCCTTCGATGGCCACCACCAGATCGGCATCGCCGCCCTTCGCAGGGAATCCGCCGCCGTCGGCGCGCTCGGCGATCACCCGCCACGGCTGCGACACCCGCGCCTTCGCGCCCTGGATGACGATCTGCTGCTCCTCGCCGTGATGGACGACGGAGCTCGTGAGCTGCGCAAGACCGCGTTCGTAGCGCAACACCGCGACGGAAAGGTCTTCGACCTCGCTGTTGTCGTGCTGCGCGTTCGCGAGCATCGCCGTGATCTCCGTCGGACGACCCAGGAGCCACAGGAGCAGGTCGATGTGGTGGATCGCATGGTTGAGTGTGCAGCCGCCCCCTTCCTTCTCCCAGGTGCCACGCCACCAGAGGTCGTAGTACGGCAGCCCCCGCCACCACGCCGAGTCCACGCGCACGGACGAGATCGACCCCAGCAGCCCCGAGTCGACGACGGCTTTGAGCGTCGCGAGATCGTCGCGGAACCGGTTCTGCGCGACCACCGAGAGCACCTTGCCCGAACGCTCCTGAGCCGCGAGCATCGCGTCGCATTCCTCGAGCGAGGGCGCCATCGGCTTCTCGACGAGAACGTTCACGCCCGCATCCAGAGCCGCGATCGAGAGGGCGGCGTGGGTAGACGGAGGAGTCGCGATGCTGACGAGGTCCAGCTCGGCCTCCGCGATCATCCTGAGGGGGTCGTCGTACCCGACCGCGCCGGCGATGCCGAACTCCTCGGCCTTCTGCGCAGCCTTCCCCGGCGAGACGTCGGCGAGGGCGACGATCTCGCAGTCCTCGGGGAACGCGAGATACCCGCCGATGTGGGCACTGGCGATGCCGCCCGTGCCGATGATGCCGATTCTGAACATGCTTCCTCGCACTTCTACTACGTATTACTACGACGTAGTAGTCATGATGGTCGCATGTGCCGCGCGCGGTCAACGATTTTCTAAAACGACCGTGTCGCGGCCGCTCACTAGGATGGACGACATGGTGGGAACAGCCGAGAACGACCGTCTCGTATGGATCGATTGCGAGATGACGGGGCTGGATCTCAGCGTCGACGAGCTCGTCGAGGTGGCGGTCATCGTCACCGACTACGAACTCGTGCCGCTCGACCCGGGCTTCCAGCTCGTCATCCGGCCCAGCGAGGCCGCCCGCGCGAACATGGGCGACTTCGTCACCGCGATGCACGAGACCTCGGGCCTGATGTCCGAGCTCGACTCGGGCGCGCCCCTCGCCGACGCCGAAGCGGCAGTGCTCGAGTACATCCAGCGCTTCGTGCCGGAAGGCAAGGCCGCCCTCGCGGGCAACACGATCGGCACCGACCGGATGTTCCTCGCGAAGTACATGCCCCGGGTGGACTCCTGGCTGCACTACCGGAACGTCGACGTCTCCAGCATCAAGGAGCTGTCGCGACGGTGGTTCCCCCGCGCGTACTTCCAGGCGCCGACCAAGGACGGCGGGCACCGTGCGCTGGCCGACATCCGGGAGTCGATTCGCGAGCTCGCCTACTACCGCTCCGCGGTGTTCGTGCCCGCGCCCGGCCCCACCAGCGACGAGGCCCGAGCAGCCGCCGAGGCCGCCGTGTCGTCGTATGCCCCATCCGTGTAATACAATCGTCTGGTTGCCCGGTTTCACCGGGAGACATGGTGGCTATAGCTCAGTTGGTAGAGCACCGCGTTGTGGTCGCGGGGGTCGCGGGTTCAAGTCCCGTTAGCCACCCCACGTAAACACCCCGGTCCGGGAGTGCAGATGATCGAGATGGATGTCGAGGAGTTCGAGCTCCTCGTGACCGCCGAACTCGATCGCCTCCCCGACGACATGGTCGACGGACTCGACAACGTCATCTTCGTCGTGGAAGACCGCCCGGAAGACGGCAGTCTCGACCTGCTCGGCCTCTACGACGGTTACGCCCTCACCGAGCGCGACCGCTACGGGCAGGGCGAGCTGCCGGACCGGATCATCGTGTACCGCGAGCCGCACCTGCACGCCTGCGATGATGTCGCGAGCCTGAGCGACGAGATCCACACCACCCTCGTCCATGAGATCGCCCACTTCTACGGCATCGACGATGACCGCCTGCACGAGCTCGGATGGGCGTGATGAGCACCGCCCTTCCCGACCTCGACCGCGAGACCGATCTCCGCGCCGCCCCCGACGAACCGTGGCAGACCGTCGTGTGGAACGATCCCGTGAACCTCATGTCGTACGTCGTCCATGTCTTCCGGACCTACTTCGGATACTCGCGCGATCGCGCGACGCAGCTCATGCTCGCCGTCCATCACGACGGGCACGCGATCGTCGCCGAGGGGCCGCGCGAGGCGATGGAGGCCCACACCCGCGCGATGCACGAGTTCGGCCTCTGGGCGACCGTGCGGCGAGCCGGCGCATGACCGCCTCCGTCGCGTTCGCGCTGCCCCCAGCCGAGGCGGATTATCTCCAGGAGCTGGTCGACCAGTACCTCGAGCTGGTCACCGCGCCCGACGATCCCCGCGACCCTGCCGCCAAGCGCCTCTCCCCCGACGCGTACCCCGACGATGCGGATGCCGCGGCGGAGTTCTGCGCGCTCACTCGAGACGATGTCGCGGCGACGCGCGCCTCCGACGCGCGTCTCGTGCTCGCCACGCTCACGAGAGCTGCACAGGGCCGCTCGGCCGATCCGGCATCAGGCGACGGGCTCACACTCGGTCCGCAGGAGCAGACCGCGTGGCTTCGGACGCTCGCCGGCCTCCGGCTCGTGCTGGCGGAACGCATCGGCATCAGCGACGAGAGCATCATGCCGGTGGGTGACCCGCGCTTCGACGTCTACGAGTGGCTGGGATACCGTCAGGAGATGCTGCTGCAGGCACTCGACGGCTGATCAGACGAGTTCGACGACGTGCGTCGCGAGACCTCGAGGATCGTTTCGAGCGATATGGTCCTCCTCCTGCGCGGCCCAGCGATCCCAATGCGGACGGTACGCCTCACCGTCGCGGTCCAGGGCACGCCGCTTGCGCAGCTCGCTCGGGGCGTCCAACCAGATACTGACCGTCGCGAAGGCTGCGGCCGCGGCGGTGAGCGCTCCGCTGCCTTCGAGGAGGATCGTCTCGTCGGCGCCGACGACCCGTTCGGGTCCGTAGCGGTCCGCCGTCCAATCCCACTGCTGCCAGCGCGCCGTAGCGCCCGTGCGACGAGGGGCGAGTACACGCGCGACGGCGTACTCGGCGCCCGCCGCGAGGCCGTCCCAGCCGGGATACAGCTCGTCGAGTGCCACCAGCTGCGGCGTTCGCGGGCCGCTCCACTGCCGCTGCAGCTCGCGCGCGAGTGTGGACTTTCCCGCGCCGCTGCGCCCGTCGATGATCACGACATCGCCCGGCGAGGTTTCGCCGAGCACGGTACGGATGAGCGCCGCAGTGGTCAGACGCGCGGAGACCCTACTTCTTGAGGGCGCGGATGACACGGCTGAGAGCGCGTCCCACGACCCAGACGAACGGGATGCCGACGGCGACGAGAGAGACGAGGTTCGGCTCGAATCGCAGATCGTCGCCCTTGCGCACGTACGCCCCGACGGGGATGGCGTAACCGCCGCCACCGCCACCGCTGTTCCCCTCGTCGTCCTCGCCGGCCCCGAAGCCGCTCCACGTCAGCGCGACGGGGATGAGCCTGATGCCGTCGACATCCTGCTGTTCGCCGTAGACGCTGGTGACGCCGAGGTTCGCGGTCTGCTTGCCGAGTTCGAGTGCGAGGTTGGGCATGGACCCACCGTACCCTTCTCCGGGCGCCGCGGTACAGGTGTCAGTGTTCGTGGCCGGGGCGTGGATTGGTCGGCATGGCGCCGACGTCTCGGCGGGGTCCGAGCACGCTCGCTCGCGTCACCGCGCCCCGGCCGAAACGGGCCCGGGCTCCGTCGAGCGCATCATCGACGCGCCGCCATTCCTCGTCGTCGTCCCAGAGCGTCAGGCCGCCGGTGCCGTCCGGACGCAGCTTCTCCGCGCGGACGCCGATGAGCCTCACCGGTTGCGACAGCTCGACCGTCGAGAGCAGCTCGATCGCCGCCGACCCGATGCGCTGCCCGACATTGGTCGCCAAGGGCAGGGTCTGCGAGCGGGAGTACGTCGAGAAGTCGCTCAGGCGGACCTTGATCGATACGGTCCCGGCCTCCCAGCCACCCGCACGCAGTCGCGCGCCGACGCGGTCGGCCAGACGCCTCAGCTCGGACCGGAGCACCGTGAGGTCGGAGACGTCGCGCGAGAAGGTCTCCTCGTGCGAGACGCTCTTCTCCGCGCGCTCGGTCTGCACCTGGCGCGCGTCGTGTCCGCGCGAGAGGTGCCAGACGCGCTCACCCATGGCCGGCCCGAGCGCTCGATCGAGGACGGGCCTCGGAGTGTCCCAGACGTCGGCGACCGTCCGGATGCCGCGGGTGAGGAGCGCCTCGGCCGCCTTCGGTCCGACGCCCCACAACGCGCCGACCGGCCGGCCGCCGAGGAAGCGGAGCGTCTGGTGCTCGGCGACGACGAGCAGACCGTCGGGCTTGGAGATCGTCGACGCCATCTTCGCGACGTGCTTGGTCGCCGCGACCCCGACGCTGCACGTGAGGCCGGTCTCGCTCAGCACGCGGGCGCGGATGAGCTGCGCGATCTCGCGTGGACTCCCCCAGAGCCGACGAGCACCGCTCACGTCGAGAAACGCCTCGTCGATCGACAGCGGCTCGACCAACGGCGTGATCGATCGGAAGATCTCCATCACGCGCTGCGAGAGCTCGGCGTAGCGCTCGAACGTCGTCGGGACCACGATCGCCTGCGGGCACAGTTGCAGGGCGCGTGCAACCGGCATCGCCGACCGGACGCCGAAGCGCCTCGCTTCGTACGAGGCGCTCGACACGACGCCCCGGCGCTCAACGCCGCCGACAATGATCGGCTTTCCCGCGAGCGACGGATCATCCAGCACCGCGACGGCCGCGTAGAAGGCGTCCATGTCGACATGGAGGATTCGCGTGCCCGCGTCGTCCGCATCCGGCGGCGACACGATGCGTCCTGTCCCGTCGCCTCGTCCCATGCCTCTATTCTCGCCTCTGCCGCGGACACCGGAGCGGTCGTCCGACGACGAGGCGGCGCCGCCGGCCCTCGTCGCGCGAGGATGCCGGCGGCGCCGCCTGTGGTGCGCGCAGTGGCGCCGCCTACTGCGCCGCGCGCTCGAGGATCAGCTCGCGCACGCGCGCCGCGTCGGCCTGCCCCTTCATGGCCTTCATGACCGCGCCGATCACCGCTCCCGCGGCCTGCACCTTTCCGTCCTTGATCTTCGCCAGGACGTCGGGCTGGGCGGCGAGGGCGTCGTCGATCGCGGCGATCAGCGCGCCGTCGTCGGACACGACGGCCAGGCCGCGCGAATCCACGACCTCCTGCGGCGACCCTTCGCCGTCGATCACGCCTTCGAGCACCTGACGCGCCAGCTTGTCGGTCAGCGTGCCGGCATCCACGAGCTTCTGCAGCGCAGCCACGTCGGCGGGCGAGACCAGTGCCTGCGGCTCGGCGCCACGCGCGTTCGCGACGCGGGTGATCTCGCCGGTCCACCACTTGCGCGCCGAGGTCGGCGACGCCCCTGCTGCGACCGTCGCATCGACCTCCGCGAGCAGACCGCCGTTGACGACGTCCTGGAACTCGAGGTCGGTGAAGCCCCATTCGCCCTGCAGCCGGCGCCGCCGAGCGGCCGGCGGCTCGGGAAGGGCCGCGCGGAGCTCCTCGATCAGCTCGGGCGACGGCGCGACCGGCAGCAGATCGGGCTCGGGGAAGTACCGGTAGTCGTCGGCATCCGACTTCGGACGACCCGGCGAGGTCGTCCCGGTGTCCTCGTGCCAGTGCCGGGTCTCCTGCGTGATGGTTCCACCCTCGGCCAGGATGGCGGCCTGACGCTGGATCTCGTAGCGCACCGCGCGCTCGACGGAGCGCATCGAGTTGACGTTCTTCGTCTCGGTGCGCGTGCCGAGCTTGTGCTGACCCCGAGGACGAAGCGACACGTTCGCGTCGCAGCGCAGGTTGCCGCGCTCGAGGCGCGCCTCCGAGATGCCCAGGCCGATGACGATGTCGCGAATGGTGCGGACGTAGGCTTTCGCGATCTCCGGCGCACGGTGCTCGGCGCCGAAGATCGGCTTGGTCACGATCTCGACGAGCGGCACTCCTGCCCGGTTGTAGTCGACCAGCGAGAACTCGGCGCCCTGGATACGGCCGGCCGCGCCACCCATGTGGGTGAGCTTGCCGGCATCCTCCTCCATGTGCGCACGCTCGATGTCGACGGTCACGGTCGTGCCGTCGGAGAGCTCCACCTCGACCGCGCCCTCGAACGCGATCGGTTCGTCGTACTGCGAGATCTGGTAGTTCTTGCCGAGATCCGGGTAGAAGTAGTTCTTCCGCGCGAAGCGGCTCGACGGCGCGATCGAGCAGCCGAGCGCGAGGCCCAGGCTGATCGATGACCGGATCGCCGTCTCGTTGACGACCGGCAGCGCCCCGGGCAGGCCCATGTCGACCGGCGCCACGAGCGTGTTCGGAGCAGCGCCGTGGTTGTCGGGGTGAGCCGGGTTCGCAGCCGGCGAGAACATCTTCGTGCGCGTGTTGAGCTCGACGTGCACCTCGAAGCCGAGCACGGGCTCGAAGAGCTCCAGCGCCTTATCGAAGTCCATCAGTGCGACCTTGGCAGCCATCAGCGTGCCCCTCCCAGGATCGGTGCGCGGTCGAGCAGGGGGCCGCCCCAGCTGTCGACGAGCAGGGTCTCGAGCGCGGCGCCCACACGGTACAGCTGTGCGTCCTGGCGCGCAGGAGCGATGAACTGGATGCCGACCGGCAGCCCGTCGTCATCCGACAGTCCCGACGGGATGGAGATCCCCGGGACTCCGGCGAGGTTGACGGGAATGGTCGTCACGTCGTTCAGGTACATCTGCAGCGGATCGTCGATCTGCTCGCCGAGCCGGAACGCGGTGGTGGGCGCGGACGGAGTAGCGATGACGTCGACCTGCGCGAAGGCCTCGTCGAAGTCGCGCTGGATGAGCGTCCGCACCTTCTGGGCGCTGCCGTAGTAGGCGTCGTAGTAGCCCGCCGACAAAGCGTAGGTGCCGAGGATGATGCGGCGCTTGACCTCGTCGCCGAAGCCGGCTTCGCGGGTCGCCGACATGACGTCCTCGACGGTGCCGCCGGGCACGTCGACGCGAAGTCCGAAGCGCACCGAGTCGAACTTCGCGAGGTTGCTCGACGCCTCGGCCGGGAGGATCAGGTAGTACGCCGCGACCCCGTACTCGAAGTGCGGTGCGCTGATCTCGACGATCTCGGCGCCCTGCGCCTCCATCGCTGCCAGCGACGCACGGAACGACGCGCTGACGCCGGGCTGGAAGCCGACATCGGCGAGCTCGCGGATGACGCCGACCTTGAGTCCGCGCAGCACATCCCCGCGCGCGCCTTCGCGCGCTGCAGCGGCGAAGGAGGGCCACCGGTCCGCGAGCGACGTCGAGTCGTGCGGGTCGTGGCCGCCGATGACGTCGTGCAGCAGAGCCGCGTCGAGAACGGTGCGGGAGACAGGACCGACCTGGTCGAGGCTCGAGGCGAGGGCGATGGAACCATAGCGGCTCACGCCGCCGTACGTCGGCTTGACTCCGACCGTGCCCGTCACGTGCGCGGGCTGGCGGATCGAACCGCCGGTGTCGGAACCGAGGGCGAGCGGCGCCTCGAACGCGGCGACAGCGGCGGCGGAACCGCCGCCGGAGCCCCCAGGGATGCGGTCGAGGTCCCACGGGTTGCGGGTCGGTCCATACGCGGAGTGCTCCGTCGAGGAGCCCATCGCGAACTCGTCCATGTTCGTCTTGCCGAGCGGGACCAGTCCCGCGGCACGGGCGCGCGAGACGACTGTCGCGTCGTACGGCGACATGAAGCCCTCGAGGATCTTCGACCCGCTCGTCGACGGCATGTCCGTGGTGACGAGCACGTCCTTGATCGCGAGGGGGACGCCCGCCAGCTCGCCGAGCTCCTCACCGGCAGCACGGCGAGCGTCGATCTCGCCCGCCACCTCCAGGGCGTGGTCGGAGACGTGCAGGAACGCATGCACGTCTCCATCGACCGCCGCGATGCGGTCGAGGTGCGCCTGCGTCACCTCGACACTGCTGACGCTGCCGTCGGCCAGGCGCGCGGCGAGCTCGGCCGCACTGAGGCGGATCATGTCGCTCACTGCTCCTCCCCCAGGATCGCGGTCACGCGGAAGCGGTCGTCAGCGCGTTCGGGCGCGTTCCGGAGCACCTGCTCGACCGAGAGCATCTCGCCGGGGACGTCCTCGCGGAAGACGTTCTCCAGAGCGATCGGGTGGCTCGTCGCCGGGACATCCGGCGTCGCCACCTCCGACACCTTCGCGATGTTGTCGACGATCGCGTCGAGCTGTCCCGTGAGACGCTCGACCTCCTCGTCGTTCAGCTGGATCCGGGCGAGCACGCCGAGGTGGCGCACGAGATCGGGGGTGATTTCAGACACCCCACGATTCTAGTTGGGGGCCGATCGCCCGCGAGACCCGTAGGGTGTCAGCGTGACGACCTACGACCCGCCACGTCCCTGGATCGCCAGCTACGCCGACGGGGTGCCGGAGGATCTCCCGCCCATCGAGGGCTCGCTCGTCGACATCGTCGCGACGTCGGCACGGGAGCATCCCGACGCCCCGGCCCTGGAGTTCTTCGGCCGCACGGTCTCCTACCAGCAGCTGCAGGACCGGATCGAACGAGCGGCGGCGTACCTGCGGGATGCCGGAGTGCGCCGCGGCGACCGGGTCGCGATCGTTCTGCCCAACTGCCCGCAGCACATCGTGGCCTTCTACGCCGTTCTGCGTCTGGGAGCCGTCGTCATCGAGCACAACCCGCTCTACACGGCACGTGAGATGCGCAAGCAGTTCGAGGACCACGGCGCGAAGGTCGCCATCGTCTGGAGCAAGCTCGTGTCGGTGCTGCTCGACTTCCCCGACGATCTGGCGCTCAACGCCGTGATCGCCGTCGACATCACCACGGCTATGCCGTTCCACATGCGCGCGGCGCTGCGCCTGCCCATCGCCAAGGCGCGGGAGTCGCGCGAGGCGCTCACCTCTCCCGTGCCCCGCAATCGCGTGCACGGATTCTGGTCGGATGCCGAGCGCCACGATCCCCTGCCGGCAAGCCACGTGGGTCCGACCACGGGCGATCTCGCTCTCATCCAGTACACCAGCGGCACGACGGGCAACCCCAAGGGCGCGGCGCTCACCCATCGCAACCTCCTGGCGAACGCAGCCCAGGCGCAGGCGTGGACTCCGACGATCCAGCGAGGCGCGGGCTGCGTCGTCTACGCGGTGCTGCCCATGTTCCACGCTTACGGCCTGACCCTGTGCCTCACATTCGCGATGTCGATGGGTGCGCGGCTCGTCCTCTTCCCGAAGTTCGATCCGGCACTCGTGCTCGCGGTGCACAAGCGCCATCCGGCCACTCTCCTGCCCCTGGTGCCGCCGATCGCCGAGCGCCTGCTCGGGGCGGCCGATGCCGCGGGAGTGTCGCTCGCGGGAACGCAGGTCGCGATCTCCGGCGCGATGGCCCTCCCTCACGAGCTCGTGGTCCCGTTCGAAGCATCGACGGGCGGATACCTCGTCGAGGGATACGGGCTGTCGGAATGCTCCCCCGTCCTGATGGCCAATCCTGTGGCCGAGAACCGCCTCCCCGGCACCGTCGGCCTGCCGCTTCCGGGCACGGAGTGCCGCGTCGTGGACCCGGACGAACCGACGCGCGACGTCGAGCCGGGCGGGCGGGGCGAACTGCTGGTCCGCGGCCCCCAGGTGTTCACCGGCTACTACGGCAAGCCCGAGGAGACGGAGAAGGTCTTCGTCGACGGCTGGTTCCGCACGGGCGACATCGTGACCATCGACGAGGCAGGATTCGTGCGGATCGTCGACCGGATCAAGGAACTCATCATCACCGGCGGCTTCAACGTCGCCCCGACCGAGGTCGAGATCGCGCTGCGTCAGCACCCGCAGATCGCCGATGCCGCCGTCGTCGGCCTGCCCAGCGAGCACTCCGGCGAGGAAGTGGTGGCCGCGGTGGTCGCCGCCCCGGGGGCGACGATCGACGAGGCCGACGTGAAGGACTTCTGCCGCGGAATCCTGACGCCCTACAAGGTGCCGCGCCGGGTGGTCGTCGTCGACGAGCTCCCGAAGTCGATGATCGGCAAGGTGCTGCGCCGCCAGGTCCGCGATCGGCTCCTCGCGGGCTGATCCCGGACCTCCGCTCAGGCGCGGAAGGTCCCCTTCACGCGATGCGCCCCAACCGGGGAACGACACCACCTCTCCGACCGTGAGGTCCGACCCGGCCCGCACGCGCGCCACGACGTCGTCGATGAGAGGCCCGCGTTCGCGTCATTCAGCCCGAAGACGAGCACCTCGGGGTGACCGAGCCCGAACAGCCCGATCGAGGAGGCGAAACTCGGCTGACGGCGCGGCGGTGCTCCCGGTCAAGCCAGGCGATCTCCTGCGGGGTGAGCTGATCTGACAAGCGGCCTCCGTGAGATCGCCGTCACGGTAGGTCGGGCCGCGGACACCCGCGCTGAGTCATCCCCTGTTCAGGAATCGAGGGCGTCCGGTCCCTGCTCGACGAGGATGCGGAACTGCGCGGCATCGATGATCCGCACGCCGAGCTGCTCGGCCTTCGCGAGTTTGGATCCTGCGCCCGGCCCCGCCGCGACGAAGTCGGTCTTCTTCGAGACGGACGACCCGGCTTTGCCGCCGGCGGCGAGGATGGCCTCCTGTGCACCTTCGCGGGTGTATCCCTCGAGTGATCCCGTCGCCACGACGGTGATGCCCTCGAGGACTCCGCCCTCGACGACGGCTGCGCCGGGCCCGGGATGCCCCGGCACTTCGAGCCGCGCGCCGGCCGCTTCCCAGCGTTCCACGATCTCGCGGTGCCAGTCGACCTCGAACCAATCGATCAGAGAGTCCGCGATGATGCCGCCCACGCCCTCGACGGCCGCCAGCTCGTCCCGCGTCGCGGCGCGGATCGCTGCGATCGAGCCGAACCACTGCGCGAGGGCGCGCGCCGCCACCGGACCGACGTGGCGGATGCTGAGCGCGACGAGGAACCTCCAGAGCTCCTTGGTCTTGGCCTTCTCGAGTTCGTCGAGGAGCTTGAGTGCCTGCGCGGACGGTTGCGGGCCGGTCAGTCCCTCCTTCTTCTCGGCGGCCGAAGGGTTGCGCCGGAACGGAGCGCGCCGCACGGGCTCGCCCGTCTTGTCGTCGACGCGCGGCTCACCCGTCTCAGAGTCACGGACGATGACCTCGATCGGGACGAGCTGTTCGAGAGTCAACTCGAACAGGGCAGCCTCGGTGACCAGCGGCGGGGTGGCCTCGCCCAGCGGTTGCGTGAGGGCTGCTGCCGTGACCTCCCCGAGTGCTTCGATGTCGAGGGCGCCACGAGACCCGACGTGCTCGACGCGACCACGGACCTGCGCCGGGCAGGAGCGCGCGTTCGGACAGCGGAGGTCGATGTCGCCCTCTTTGGCGGGGCGCAGGGGCGAGCCGCACTCGGGGCAGTTCGTGGGCATGACGAACGCGCGCTCGGTCCCGTCGCGCAGCTCGACCACGGGTCCGAGCACCTCCGGGATGACGTCGCCCGCCTTCCGCAGCACGACGGTATCGCCGATGAGAACGCCCTTGGCCCGGACGACGTCCTGATTGTGCAACGTCGCCTGCCGCACGACGCTGCCCGCGACGCGGGCCGGTGCCATGACGGCGAAGGGCGTGGCCCGGCCGGTACGGCCGACCGACACGACGATGTCGAGAAGCTTGGTGTTGACCTGTTCCGGCGGGTACTTGTACGCGATCGCCCACCGGGGTGCGCGGCTGGTCGCACCCAGCTCGTCGTGCAGCGCCAGTTCGTCGATCTTGACGACGACACCGTCGAGCTCGTGCTCGACGCTATGGCGGTTCTCGCCGTAGTGCGCGACGTAGCCGAGGACACCCTCGATGCTCTCGTGGGTCTGCGAGTGCGGGCTGATGGGCAGACCCCACTCGGCCAGCAGCGCGTAGATCTCACTCTGCGACGACACCGGCGGGTTCTGCCACGCGCCGATGCCGTGCACGTAGAGCCGGAGCGAACGGACGCGGGCCTCGGACGCTTCGAGCTCGAGGCCCGTCTTCTTGTCGAGCTGCTGGCGCAGCCCCCCGCTCGCGGCGTTGCGAGGGTTCGCGAAGGCCGGGAATCGGCGCTCGGCACTGATGCGGGCGCGCTCCTCGTCGAACGCGCGGGAGCGGGACCGCGCCTCCTCGACCACACGATCGCGCATCTCGGCCTGGAGCGCGTTGAGCTGGGTGAACTCGGCGACGGGGATGAAGATCTCGCCGCGCACCTCGACGATCGCCGGGTGCCCGTCTCCTGCTAGTCGCTCCGGGATGCCGCTCACGCGGAGCGCGTTGACGGTGACGTCCTCGCCGACCCGCCCGTCGCCTCGCGTCGCGGCAGATGTCAGCACGCCGCGCTCGTAGCGCAGGCTGATCGCGAGTCCGTCGATCTTGAGCTCCGAGAGCCAGCGCACCGGGCGCCCCGCCGACGCCGCTGCTTTGACGCACCAATCTGTCAGCTCTTCGGGTGAGAAGACGTTGTCGAGGCTCAGCATGCGCTCGGCGTGCGTCACGGGCGCGAACAGCGTCGACTCGGCGGCGCCGACCGTCTGGGTGGGCGAGTCCTGCGACTGCAGTTGGGGATGCAGCCTCTCGAGCTCGTCGAGACGGCGCATCCACGCGTCGTACGTCGCATCGTCGACGACCTCGGCATCGCGACCGTAGTACGCGTCGCGTGCCGCGGTGATCCGCTCGATCAGGTCACGCGATTCTGCGCGTGCCTCGTCGAGGGTGATCTCGGGGAGTTCTCCGTCTGCCACCTCGTCAGTCTAGGCAGGGGGTACGACGCGCTGGACGGGGTTCCCGTGGCGCGGTTCGATGCGGTACGTGAACGAGCCGCGGTACCGGAAGATCTCGCCCACGAGACACGCCGACACCCTGACGTCCACCCATTGCACGGCGGCATCCGCGGGGTCGGCCGTCTCGACGACCGTGACCCTCGCCACGGTCGGAAGCGGCAGCCGCAGGGCGCCGCAGCGCACGGCGAGAGCCACGGACCGCAACCGCATGCCGGTGGAACCGGCCTCGGCACGCAGACGTACCTCCAACCCGCCGCGAAGGCCGAGGCGGTCGATGATCTCCCCCGACCTCGGACTGGTCATCGTGTCCACCATCCGGCGTCGTGCGCCGGCGAAGAAGAAGTCGCGCTCCCCACGGAGCGTGCCGTCGCGCTGGGGCGTGTTCGTGATCGCGAACGGTACGTCGGTGCCCGCCTCCGGGAACATCACGCCGCGCCGCGCGAACAGGCTCATCACGGGCCGCAGCCAGCGGGGCCCGCGATAGCCCGCCTCGTCGTAGACACCCCGGCCACGGCCCACGCTCCCGGCGGGTACCGGGCCGAAGTAGGTGCGCAGCACGGAGGGCAGGCTCAGGAGATCCGCTCCGAGCGCTCGCTCGTAGATCGAGCGCGGGTCCTCGGGTGCCGACGCATTCCTACTGAACATGTTCAAAAACTACTACGATGGCGTCATGATCGACACCCCACGCCGCGCCGTCGTCTCCGGCGCCTCCGGCTTCATCGGCGCCGCGGTCGTGGACGCTCTGACCACCGACGGCTACACGGTCGACACGATCGGCCGTACCGCGGAGACCACGTGGGAGGACACCGGCGCCATCGAACGGCTGGTGGACGGCGCAGACCTCCTGGTCAACCTCGCGGGCAGATCGGTGGACTGCCGCTACACCGACCACAACCGCGACGAGATCCTGCGCTCCCGCGTGGCGACGACGCAGACCCTCTCGGACGCCGTCCGCCGCGCCGCACTCCCCCCGCGGCTGTGGATCAACGCGTCGACGGCGACGATCTACCGTCATTCGGTCGACCGCCCGAACTCCGAATCCGCCGGGGAGCTCGGAACCGGGTTCTCGGTCGATGTCGCGCGGGCCTGGGAGGCCGCGTTCTTCGCCGAGGATCTTCCCGGAACACGCCGCGTCGCCCTCCGAATGGCCATCGTGGTGGGCGCGGGACCCGCCACCGCCATGTTGCTGACGCTCGCGCGCCTGGGACTCGGTGGCCCACAGATCGACGGTCCGATCATCCCGCACCGTCGCTATCGCGGCATCGGCGATCACCCGACCGGGAGCACCGCACCCTGGTATCGCACGCGTGGGCGACAGCGTTTCAGCTGGGTGCACATCGACGACGTCGTGGGCTCGCTCCGGTGGATCGACGCGCACGAGGACCTCCAGGGCGTCGTCAACGTCGCCAGTCCGCACGCGTCGGACAACCGCACGCTCATGCGAGAGCTGCGCTCGATCGTCGGGATGCCCTTCGGCATCCCCTCCTGGAGGTGGATGCTCGAACCCGCCATGTGGCTTCTGCGCACCGAACCGGAACTGGTGTTGAAGAGCCGCTGGATCGTCCCCGAGCGCCTCGTCGACGCGGGGTATCGGTTCCGCTACACCGCGCTGGGCGACGCGCTCGGAGACGCCGCCGACTCCATCACGCGTCGACCGGGACGGCCGAGACGGTCCGGTCGATCGTGAACTGTCCGAGCACGCGCGATCCCTCATAGATCACGGCCGTCTGCCCCGGAGCCACACCGTCGAACGGCGTGTCGGGGATGACCACGATCTCGTTCTCGGTGATCTCGGCCCGCGCCGGGACCGGGTCGGCGTGCGCCCGGATCTGTGCGTCACAGGCGAAGACCCGCTCGGACGGCGCCCGCCCCGCCCACGTGAACCGGCCGCCCGCGATCTCGGCGGTCGCCAGCGCCTCCTTCGGCCCCACCACGACGCGGTTGTCGACCGGCCGCACCTCGAGGACGAAACGCGGCTTGCCATCCGGCGCCGGAACTCCCAGCTGCAGCCCCCGGCGCTGACCCACGGTGAACGCGTGAGCGCCCTCGTGGCGCCCGACAACGGCTCCCGTGCGATCGACGATCTCGCCGGCCTCCGCCCCGACCTTCTCGGCGAGCCACCCGCGGGTGTCGCCGTCGGGGATGAAGCAGATGTCATGGCTGTCGGGCTTCTGCGCCACCGTCAGACCGCGCTCGGCCGCCTCGGCGCGCACCTCCGCCTTCGAGGGCGTCGACCCGAGCGGGAAGTACGTGTGGGCGAGCTGCTCCGCGGTGAGCACGCCGAGCACATATGACTGATCCTTCGCGGCATCCGACGCGCGATGCAGCTCGCGCCCCTCGGGACCGTCGACCAGGAGAGCGTAGTGACCGGTGCACACCGCATCGAAGCCGAGCTCGATCGCGCGTTCGAGCAGCGCCGCGAACTTGATCTTCTCGTTGCATCGCATGCACGGGTTCGGCGTCCGTCCGGCGCGGTACTCCGAGACGAAGTCGTCGATGACATCGTCACGGAATCGCTCGGAGAAGT
This sequence comes from Microbacterium sp. Ru50, assembly GCF_002920555.1. Classification (NCBI taxonomy): domain Bacteria; kingdom Bacillati; phylum Actinomycetota; class Actinomycetes; order Micrococcales; family Microbacteriaceae; genus Microbacterium; species Microbacterium sp. Ru50. The sequence continues at coordinate 422,102 of NZ_PQSV01000001.1, forward strand.
CCCAGACGTAGAAGGGGATGCCGAGCAAATCCGCGGCACGGCGCGCATCCATCGCGTCCTCGATCGTGCAGCAGCCGCGGCTGCCGGCGCGCAGGGTGCCGCCCGCGCGCGAGAGGGCGAGGTGCACGCCCACGACGTCGTGTCCGGCGTCGACGGCTCGGGCCGCGGCGACCGCCGAATCGACGCCGCCGCTCATCGCAGCCAGTACTCGCATCGCTCCAGTCTACGTGCGGCTCGCACGCCCGGCTCGGGCGGCGACCGCACGCCGGTGGACGTCGGGAAGGGCGGCCAGGAAGGCGTCTACATCCGCCTCTGTGCTCGTGCGACCGAGGGTCAGACGCAGCACGGCCCGCGCGTCGTCCGCCTCACGTCCCAGCGCGAGCACGACGTGCGACGGCTCGGTGACGCCCGCCTGGCACGCCGACCCCGTGGACACCGCGATCCCGACGGTGTCGAAGAGGAACAGCAGCGTCTCGCCGATCGTGCCCGGAAAGAGCACGTGCACGTTCCCCGGCAGCCGGTCATGGCGGTCGCCCAGGATCTCGGCCGAGGGGACGAGCGAGCGGATGCCCTCGATGAGGCGCTCACGGAGGCCCTCGAGCCGAACGGCCTCGTGGACGCGCTCGGCCTCGGCGATCCCGAGCGCCGCGGCGAACGCCGCCGCACCGGCAACGTCCTGGGTGCCGGCGCGAAGCCCGCGCTGCTGCCCGCCCCCGTGGGCGAGGGGCGTCAGCTGCGCGTGGCGCGAAACGACCAGCGCGCCGGTGCCCACGGGAGCGCCGACCTTGTGGCCGGACACGGACATCGTCACCAGGCCATGCGACGCAGAGCCCCCACCCCGCCAGGCGGCGAAGTCGAGGGGAATGCTGCCGAGGGCCGCGACCGCGTCCAGGTGCAACGGCACCGCCGCGTCACGCGCCGCCCGGGCCAGAGCGGCCGCGTCGTTGCGCGTCCCCACCTCGTTGTTGGCGACGAGTGCGGTCGCCAGCGCGGCCCCGGGCAGCGCCGCGGCGAACACCGCGGGATCGATGCGGCCGACGCGATCGAGGCCGACGGGGCGCACCGCGGCGCCCCAGCGCGACGCGAGCCACGCGACGGCGTCGATCGTCGCGTGGTGCTCGCCGTCGGGCAGCACGATCGGCCCCGTGGCGGGACCGTCGGCGGCGAGCCAGAGGCCCTTGACGGCCAGATTGATCGCCTCGGTCCCGCCCGATGTGAAGACGACCTCGATCGGCTCGCACCCGAGCGCTGCGGCGACGGCATCCCGCGCGTCCTCCAGGAGGCGACGAGCAGCTTGACCCGCACCGTGCACCGACGAGGCGTTGCCGAGGGTCTCGTGCGCCGAGAGCCAGGCGTCGCGCGCTTCCGGCCGGAGCGCGGTCGTCGCAGCGTGATCGAGATAGACGACCATCCCACCTCCTCGGGCGTTCATCGTCGCTCATTACTGTAGAACGCATGCCCGACAGCACCAGCCCGGCCGGACTGCACGACCCCCGCCTCACCGGCCTCGGCGTGACCCTCCATGATGACGGCGGCACCATCCGCGTCTGGTCCGAGCGGGCGACGTCGATCGACGTCGTGCTGTTCGACGACGACGACCTCGACTGGGCCGTGGACGAGCGGCCGCTCTCGCCCGTCGGCGGGGGCGTCTGGGAGGCCGAGATCGAGACGCTGCGCGCCGGCGTCCGGTACGCCCTGCGGGTCGACGGACCCCACGGACCGGGCGACGTCTTCAACCCGCAGACCCTGCTGCTCGACCCCTACGGACGGGGCATCGTCTCCGGAGCTCCGGGCGATCATCGCTCGGTCGTCGTCGATCCCGCATTCGATTGGGGCGGGATCCGCAAGCCCCGCGTGCCACGCGACCGGACGGTCATCTACGAGGCCCACGTGAAGGGCCTCACCAAGCGGCATCCCGACATCCCGCCGGCGCTGCACGGCACCTATGCCGGTCTCGGTCACCCCGCCATGATCGACCACTTCCTCTCACTCGGCGTGACGAGCGTCGAACTGCTGCCGATCCACGCATTCGAGAGCGAGCCGCGTCTCCTCGCTCTCGGGCTGACCAACTACTGGGGCTACAACACCCTCGGATACTTCGCGCCGCACGCCGCGTATGCGACCCAGGACGCCCGCCGCAGCGGCCCTACCGCCGTCCTGAAAGAGTTGAAGCGCACGGTGCGGGCGCTCCACGCGGCCGGCATCGAGGTCATCCTGGACGTCGTCTACAACCACACCGCCGAGCTGGAGCTGGGCGGGCCGCGCTCGAGCTTCCGGGGAATCGACAATCGTGCCTATTACCGGCAGCACGACGACGGCGCGTACATCGACGTGACCGGTTGCGGCAACGCGGTCGACACATCGACGGACGCCGCTGCCCGGCTCGTCCTCGACTCGCTGCGGTACTGGAGCGAGGAGGTGCAGATCGACGGGTTCCGCTTCGACCTCGCCGTCACGCTCGGTCGGAACGCCCAGCACGTGTTCGACCCCCAGCATCCGTTGCTGCGCGCGATCGCCGAAGACCACGTGCTGGGCGAAGACAAGATCATCGCCGAGCCCTGGGATGTCGGACTCGGCGGATGGCACACCGGCGGCTTCGGCGACGGATGGCAGGAGTGGAACGACCGGTACCGCGACGGCGTCCGCAACTTCTGGCTCAGCGACATCGACTATCTGCGCCGCGCCGGCACCTCGCCGGCGGGCGTGGGAGGTCTCGCCACCCACCTCGCCGGCTCAGCGCCCTTGTTCGGCGCGGAGCGCGGTCCGCTGGCCGGGGTGAACTTCATCACGGCGCACGACGGCTTCACGCTGCGCGACCTCGTGTCGTATGACGTCAAGCACAACGACGCCAACGGCGAGGAGGGCAGAGACGGCGCCGAGACGAACCGGTCGTTCAACCACGGCGCAGAGGGCGAGACCTCGCTCGATCACATCGTTGCCGCGCGACGCCGCGCCATGCGCAACCTCGTGGGAACCCTGCTGCTGTCGGCCGGGGTGCCGATGCTGACGGCGGGTGACGAGATGGGCCGCACCCAGCTCGGCAACAACAACGCCTACTGCCACGACAGCTCCCTGACCTGGCTCGACTGGCAGCTCGCGGACTGGCAGGTCGACCTCCTCGCCCACGTGGGGGCGTTGACCCGGCTGCGCGCGGAGAACCCCGCGCTCCGTCCGGTGCGATACGCGGACCCGGACGACGAGGTGCCCGAGGCGTCGGTCATGCACTGGTTCGACGCTCAGGGAGAGCCGATGACGGAGGCGAGGTGGACCGATCCGGAGCAGCGCACCCTGCAGTACGTCGCGACCTCGACGCCGGCCCACGAACCCGGCAACCGCGTGCTGCTGGTCATCCACGGGCGGGAGGATGACGCCGAGGTCGTGCTGCCCGCCGTCGGATCGGCATCGTCGTTCCTGGCGCTGTGGTCGAGCGCCGACGAGCGACCGCTCGAGAACGGTGCTCGATTCGCCCCGGGCGACCGTCTGGCCGTGTCCGGACCGACGCTGCTTTTGCTCAGAGCCGAGTGAGGCGCAAGCCCGTTTTTCGAACTCGCGCACCGCGATAGGTTCGAGCCGTGGCATCAACGACGCGCACGACCTCACCCGCCCCGTTCCGCAGCACCGCCGAGATCCCCCGCCGGACCGTCGAGCCGCTTCCGTCTGCCGGCGACACGGTCACCGGACGCATCCCGCTCCAGCGACCGGCCCCCTCGGTTCCCGGCGACCGGTTCCGGCCCTCGGCCTTCAGCGGCGAAGCCGTGCCGTTCCGCGTCACGGCGTTCCGCGAAGGCCACGACTCGATCGGCGTGCATCTGCGACTGTTCTCGCCCGATGGACGAGAGTCGTTGCACCGCCTGACTCCCCTCAACGACGGGTTCGACCGATGGTCCGTCCTCATCGCCCCTCTCGCGGAAGGCGTGTGGCGGTTCCGCTACGAAGCGTTCGGCGACGACTTCGCCACGTGGCAGCACGCGGCCGCCATCAAGATCGCGGCCGGTGTCGACGTCGCCCTCATGCGCGAAGCCGGGGCTGTGCTGCTCTCGCGCGCCGCCGCTGACAAGACCCGTCCCGCGGCCGAGCGTCGCATCCTCGACAAGGCCGTCGCGCGACTCCGGGATGCCGCCGCCGATGCGGTCGATGCGCTCGCGGTCGTCCGCAGCGCGGATCTCGCGAACATCTTCGCCGACCGCCCGGTGCAGTCCCTCGTCACCGTCGGCGACGAGCACGAGCTGCTCGTCGAGCGCGAGCGCGCCGGAGTCGGCGCCTGGTACGAGTTCTTCCCGCGGTCGGAGGGCGCCGAGCGGCTCCCCGACGGCACCGTGCGCAGCGGCACCTTCGTCACCGCACGCGACCGGTTGCCCGCGGTCGCCGCGATGGGATTCGACGTCCTCTACCTCCCCCCGATCCACCCGATCGGGCGCACCCACCGCAAGGGCCCCAACAACACCCTGACGGCCGGTCCCGGCGACCCCGGGTCGCCCTGGGCCATCGGCGGCCCCGAGGGCGGTCACGACGCCGTGCATCCCGACCTGGGGACGCTCGAGGACTTCCGCGGCTTCCTCGCCGCGGCCTCCGAAGCCGGTCTGGAGGTCGCGCTCGACCTTGCGCTGCAGGCTTCCCCCGACCACCCCTGGGTCGCCGAGCACCCCGAGTGGTTCACGACCCTCCCCGACGGATCGATCGCGTACGCCGAGAACCCGCCGAAGAAGTACCAGGACATCTACCCGGTCAACTTCGACAACGACCCCGCGGGCATCCGCGCCGAGGTCCTGCGCGTCGTCCGGCACTGGATCGCCCAGGGCGTTCGGATCTTCCGCGTCGACAACCCGCACACCAAGCCGCTGCAGTTCTGGGAGTGGCTCATCGCGACCATCGCAGACGAGACCCCCGGGGTCGTCTTCCTCGCGGAGGCGTTCACCCGCCCCGCTCCCATGCAGGGCCTCGCGATGGCCGGATTCCAGCAGAGCTACTCGTACTTCACCTGGCGGAACACCAAGGAGGAGCTCGAGGAGTTCCTCACCTCCGTGGCTCACGACACGGCGGACTTCATGCGCCCGAACCTCTTCGTGAACACCCCCGACATCCTCACGGAGTACCTGCAGTACGGCGGACGCCCCGCCTACAAGATCCGCGCCGCCATCGCCGCGACCGCCGGCGCCTCGTACGGGGTGTACGCGGGATTCGAACTCGTCGAGAACGTCGCCCGGCCCGGCTCGGAAGAGAACATCGACAACGAGAAGTACGAGTACAAGTTCCGCGACTGGGCGGATGCCGAAGCGCGCGGCGAATCGCTCGCGCCGTTCCTCGCCCGCCTGAACGAGATCCGCCGGGCCCATCCTGCACTGCGGCAGCTGCGAAACCTCTCGTTCCACTGGTCCGACGACGACGCCATGGTGGTCTTCTCGAAGCACCTGCCCGCCGCGCTGACGGCCGACGGTGCGGCCGACACGATCCTGGTCGTCGTCAACGTCGATCCTCACTCCGCGCGCGAGACGACCGTGCATCTCGACACCTCGGTCTGGGGCGTCGCGCCGGGCGATGAGTACGAGGTGGAAGACCTGCTCACCGGATCCGTCTGGACCTGGAACGACCACAACTATGTGCGCCTCGACGCCTTCGTCGAACCCGTGCACATCCTCCACGTGAAGGAACGCCGATGAACGCCCCCGCAGACCACGTCCTCGACTCGGTCGCCACCGGCTCGTACCACGCGCCGCACGATGTCCTCGGCGCCCATCAGGCGGCCGACGGCTGGGTGATCCGCGTCCGGCGTCCCCTTGCGCGCACGGTCACGGCCGTGTTCGCGAATCAGCCGGAGGCGTCGTTCCGCCACCTCCGCGGCGGAGTGTGGGAGGCGGCCCTCGACGCGCGCCCCGAGGCCTATCGCGTGGTCGCGACCTACGACGACGCGCCGGCGTGGGTGGCCGACGACCCGTACCGTCACCTCCCGACTATCGGCGAGCTCGATCTGCACCTCATCCGCGAGGGCCGTCACGAGGAGCTGTGGCGAGTGCTCGGCGCCCATGTGCGTCTGCACAACGGCGTCCCCGGCGTCTCGTTCACGGTCTGGGCGCCCAACGCACGCGCAGTCCGCGTGATCGGAGACTTCAACGGCTGGGACGGCCAGGGCCACGCGCTGCGATCGATGGGAGACTCCGGCGTCTGGGAGCTGTTCGTTCCGGGACTGCCGGCCGGCACGGTCTACAAGTTCCAGATCCTGACCGGTGACGGCGCGTGGATCGACAAGGCCGACCCGATGGCGCGGCAGTCGGAGGTCCCTCCCGCGACGGCCTCGATCGTCGCTGAGAGCGCATACGAGTGGGAGGATGCCGCGTGGCTCGAGCGCCGCGGCACCTCGACGCCCATCTCGCAGCCGATGTCCGTCTACGAGGTGCACCTCGGATCCTGGCGGTCCGGCCTCGGCTACCGCGAGGCGGCCGATCAGCTCATCGACTACGTCCGCGCGCAGGGCTTCACCCATGTCGAGTTCCTCCCGCTGGCCGAGCATCCGTTCGGCGGCTCGTGGGGGTACCAGGTCTCGGGTTACTACTCCCCGACCAGCCGCTTCGGGTCGCCGGACGACCTGCGCTACCTCATCGACCGGCTGCACCAGGCGGACATCGGCGTCATCATGGACTGGGTCCCGGGCCACTTCCCGAAGGACGCCTTCGCCCTCGCGCGCTTCGACGGCCAGCCGCTCTACGAGCACCCGGATCCGCGCCGCGGCGAGCACCGCGACTGGGGAACGCTGATCTTCGACTACGGCCGCAACGAGGTGCGGAACTTCCTGGTCGCGAACGCGCTCTACTGGTTCGAGGAGTTCCACGTCGACGGCCTCCGGGTCGATGCGGTCGCCTCCATGCTCTACCTCGACTACTCGCGCGAGGAGGGCCAGTGGGAGCCGAACGTCCACGGCGGACGCGAGAACCTCGAGGCGATCTCGTTCCTCCAAGAGGTCAATGCGACGGCCTACAAGCGCTATCCCGGCATCGCTATGATCGCCGAGGAATCCACGAGCTTCCCGGGCGTGACTGCTCCCACCGAGTGGGGCGGCCTCGGCTTCGGGTTCAAGTGGAACATGGGCTGGATGAACGACTCGCTCCAGTACATCAAGCGGGACCCGATGTATCGCGGGCACCACGAGGGCGAGCTGTCGTTCTCGTTCGTCTACGCCTTCAGCGAGAACTTCGTCCTGCCGATCAGCCACGACGAGGTCGTGCACGGGAAGGGCAGCCTGTTCACGCGCATGCCCGGCGATCACTGGCAGAAGCTCGCCAACATGCGCGCCTACCTGGCCTACATGTGGGGCCACCCGGGAAAGCAGCTGCTGTTCATGGGGCAGGAGTTCGGGCAGATGTCGGAGTGGTCCGAGTCGCGCGAGCTCGACTGGTGGATGCTCGATCAGCCGGCCCATCGCGGCCTGCACGCGTTCGTCGCGGACATGAACCGCACCTACCGCGAGCAGTCGGCCCTGTGGTCACGCGATTCGGACGGCGAGGCCTTCTCTCGCCTGGGTGCGCCGAACTGGAACCCCAACGTCATGGCGTTCGCGCGCCGCGACCACCACGGGAACACCGTGGCCGTGATCTGCAACTTCTCGGGAGTCCCGCTGCACGACTACACGCTCGAGCTGCCCGCGGACGGCGCGTGGCGCGAGGTCCTCAACAGTGACGCCGAGGAGTACGGCGGCTCGGGTGTCGGCAACTTCGGAACCGTGCACGCGTCCGACGGACGCGCGACGATGGTCATTCCGCCACTCGGTGTGCTGTGGCTGCACCACGCCTCCGAAGAGGTGCCCGCAGTCTCGGAGAGCTGACACCAACGCGGCGGGCCCGGGGCATGTCACGATGGTGACGGCCCCGGGCCCGTGTCGTCGGCGTCAGAACATCAACGATGTCAGGCGGCGACGCGCGGCGAGAACGCGCGGGTCGCCGTCTCCCACGAGCCCGAAAAGCTCGAGAAGCCGATCGCGCACCGTCGCCCGAGCCTCACCGTCGGCCGCCGCGAAGAGATCGAGCAGTCGCCCGAAGGCATCATCGACGTGCCCGCCGGCAACGTCGAGGTCGGCGACGCGAAGCTGCGCCTCGACGTCCAGCGGAGCGGATGCCGCGGCGGCGCGCGCCTCTCCGAGATCGAGCCCCTGCACGCGATCGAGCAGCTTCACCTGCCCGAGCCCGGCCTGAGCGTCGGCATCGCGGGGGTTCTCCGCGAGCGCGCGCTCGTAGGCGCTGATGGCGCGCGGGTAGTCGCCGGCCTCGATCGCGGCATAGGCCTCGGCGTGCAGCGGGGGCAGCGGGGCCTCGGCGTTCTCTTCAGCCGACTCCGTTCCCTCGTCCGCCGGAACGGTGCCGGTCACACCGTGCTGGGCGGCGAGCTGCAGCAGCTGCGCGAACACTTCGCGTACCTGCTGCTCGGGAACGGCGCCGGTGAACAGCGGCACGGGCTGGCCGGCGACGAGCGCGACGACCATGGGAATGGACTGGGCCCGGAACCCCTGCGCCAGCTGCGGGTTCGCGTCGACGTCCACCTTCGCCAGGACCACCCGGCCGGCGAGCTCCGTGACGACCTTCTCGAGGACCGGGCTCAGCTGCTTGCACGGCCCACACCACTCCGCCCAGAGATCGACGACGACCGGGACGGTCCGCGAGAGCTCCAGGACTTCGCCGAACGTCTGGTCGGTCACGTCGAAGATCAGACGCGAACCGCCGCCCGCCGGCTGCTCGGCGGCGGCGCCGGCCGGAGCAGGCGCCGCGGGACGATGACGCAGCGACGACAGATCGAGGGCTCCGCGGAGCACGGCACTGGGAGACGGATCGCTCATTCAGACAACCTTCGCTGAGAGGACATTGGAACGGTAACCGAGGAACTGGATCGGCTCGGACGAGCCCGCACCGGGCACGAAGAAGAACAGCTGGTCGGCGTAGGTCGTGGTGAAGCCGGTCGAGGACTGCGACACGCCGGTCAGGGCGCTGGCCACGGGGTTGGTGTCGGGGACGTTGATGACGGCGTCGGGATTGCTCGGCGTGAACGTGTGGTCCTCGGTGATCGTCACCGCGACGACCGCGCCGCTCTCGAGCGTCTGCAAGGCGATGGGCGCCTGCGTGCCGGCCTGCGTCGTGAAGGAGACCGTTCCCGTCTCGGCACCGGTCTGATTGAAGTCGTTGACGATCTGCTCGCGGTTCGACGCGACGCCCGAGCGGAAGGCATCCCCCTCCGCCTCGAAGAGTCGGGCGTACGGGCTCGCGTCACCGTTGGTGAGCAGGTCCGCATACGCCGCGGCGAGATCCTTCGGCGGCAGCACGAGGAACGGCGAATCGGGTGCGACTTGCGCAGCACCGAGGTAGGCCGGCGCGAGCTCCGGGAACGAGTCGGTTGCCAGCTCCGCGATGTAGCCGAGCTTGTAGTTGGACCACGGGTCCTGCTGGCTGACCGTCATGATCGTGTCCGACGCGCCTTCGCCGCCGTCGACGACCGCGAGGAAGGTCCGAGGCCACTTGTCGAAGGTCTCCGGCAAGAGGATCTCGAGCGGCTCGGCCGGAACGGGAGGCAATGGCGCCCGATCCGCGATCTTCGACCGCAGGGTGTAGTTGGTCTCGCGCTCCGCGAGAGCGGGTCCGGCGAGGCGCGTCGCCGCCAGCGCGGCGTCGGCGCTCGCGTCGGCCGTCGAGACGTCCTCGGCGATGCGGGTCAGAATGCGCTCCGCCTGCTGCTGGGTCACGGCGGGTGGCGCCTGGTCGGGATCCGCGACGACCGTCGCGGTGGGAGAGGGCGTCGGGCTCGGCGCGAGCTGGGGCCAGGCGTCGGCGGAACACCCGGACAGCGCGACGACCGACACGAGCGGAAGGGCGAGCAGCGCCTGCCGGCCGCGGGTGAGTCGTCGGCGCGGCGGCGTCGACGAGATGACGCCCTTCGCCTCGTCCTCCACGGTGAGGTCGATGGGCTGCGTGGCGGTCATGGGGAGGCCCTTCCGTCGCGGACCGCGCGACCGGCGCAGGTGGCGCCAGCCGAGCGCGTACATGACGATGCCGAAGGCGAGGAGGATCCCGCCACCGACGATGAGCGGGCCGGCCCACGGCGTGTTCGACTCGATGGGCCAGGTCACCTGGATGTCGGCGGGCGCGGCGGCCGTACCGTCCGACGCGATGAGGACGCTCATGTCCTCCGGCAGCTGCAACGAGGTCGTCAGTGCGTCGTCGCGCTGGAACTCCTCGAGCCACAGGTCCGAACCGACGGGTGACGGCATCGCGGGGACGGTGCCGTCCGCACTCGGCGAGGGCGCGGAGGCGGCGGCGACCTCGGTCGTCGTGATGGCGCCCTCCTCGTCGACGCCGAGCCGCGTGTAGTCCGTGCGCGCGAGCCACGCGGTCACGTCGGAGGTCCGGCCGTACGCGGCGAAGACGGTGCCGGAACCCTGCACGCTCAGCGACTGGGCTCCCGGCCGCGATGTCAGGACAGACCCGTCGATGAGCGTGAACGGCGCGTCCGCGGCCACTGTCACCGACTCGGTCACGCTCTCGGGTCCGCGCAGGATCGTACGCTGCGCGATGCCCGCACCGATCATGACGGTCGCCAGGACGAACGCGACAACAGCCCACACGAAACGCACGAAGAAACACCTCTCCACATCCGGAACGGGACCACCGAACGCTTGATCGACGTTCCAGAGTATCGAAAACGACCTGAAAAGGTCGTGAAAGGGGCGCCTCCCGGCGAAACCCCGCACGGATCGTAAAGTGAGGTGATTCGACCCCGGAGGCGTTCGTGAAGATCCAGAACCCGTTTCGCACCGCGCTGATCGCCACCCTCGGCGTCGGCGTCGGCATCGTGATCATCGGGGGGATCCAGACCCTCTCGACGATCCTCCTCTATGTCGGCACCGCCCTCTTCCTCGCGCTGGGTCTCGATCCCGTGGTCTCCTGGCTCGAGCGACGACGACTGCCGCGCTGGGCCGCGCTCCTCATCACGTTCGCCGCACTCCTCGCCGCCTTCGCCGGCATCATCCTGATGGTCGTGCCGATCATCGTGTCGCAGATCAGCCAGCTCGTCGCGGCCATCCAGGATCTCGTCACCAACGGCAACTGGGACCCGGTCAACGCCGTCAAGGACTGGCTGACCGTCACGTTCCCGCAGCTGAACGTCGACGAGCTCTTCCAGTACCTCTCCGACTGGTACAACTCGCTCGACATCGGGGCGATCGGCGGGTCCATCACCGGGTCGATCATCCTCATCGGCGGCGGGATCATCAGCGGCTTCACGGGCGCCGTCATCGTGCTGATCCTGACGATCTACTTCACGGCATCGACGCCCAACCTGAAGGCCGCGGTCTATCAGCTCGTCCCGGCATCGCGGCGTCCGCGTTTCATCGACCTCGCCGAGCAGATCACCGCATCCGTCGGCTTCTACGTCATGGGCCAGGTGTCCCTCGGCGTCATCAACGGTGTGCTCAGCGCGATCTTCCTGAGCGTGATCGGGGCGCCGTTCCCCGCCGTGCTCGCGGTCATCGCCTTCTTCTTCTCGCTCATCCCGCTCGTGGGAACCCTCACAGGCTCGGCGATCATCGTGCTGACCTGTCTGATCCCGGGGCTTTCCGAGCCCCAGACGGCGCTGTGGGCGGCGATCTGGTACCTCGTCTACATGCAGGTCGAGGCGTACTTCATCTCTCCGCGCATCATGAATCGGGCGGTCTCGATCCCCGGTGCCGTCGTGGTCATCGCGGCCTTGGCCGGGGCTGCGCTGGGGCAGCTCCTCGGAGCGCTCGTGGCGATCCCGGTGGCAGCCAGCATCCTGATCATCTACCGTCAGGTCGTCATCCCGCGGCAGAACGAACGCTGACGATCAGTCGTCGTCCCACTCCTCCGCGAGCGGCAGGGCGTCGGGGTTGACGGCGGCGACGATCTCGGTGAGGACGCGACGGGTCTGGTTCTCCCCCACCCACAGATGCTTCCCGCCCTCGACCGCGATGAGGGTGGCGTGCGGGATCGCCGCGAATCGCTCGCGCGCTTCGGCCGGCCTGAGGTAGTCGTCGAACTCGGGCACGACGATCACGACGTGTCGCTCATCGTCGGCCCAGGCAGCGACCTCGTCGGCGGTGGCGCGGTGCAACGGCGGCGAGAGCAGGATCACGCCCTCGATGTCGTGGTCGCGCCCGTACTTGAGGGCGAGTTCCGTGCCGAACGACCAGCCGACGAGCCAGGGTCGGGGCAGTCCCCGCTCGCGCACGAAGGCCATCGCGGCGGCGACATCGAAGACCTCGCCGACACCGCCATCGAATGCACCCTCGCTCGTGCCACGCGGCGAGGTGGTCCCGCGCGTATTGAAACGCAGCACCGCCAGGTCGGCGAGGGCCGGGAGCCGGCCCGCAGCCTTGCGCAGGATGTGCGAGTCCATGAAGCCGCCCGCTGTCGGGAGCGGATGCAGCGTGACCAGCGTCGCGACCGGGTCGCGGTCCTGCGGCAGCGCGAGCTCACCCACCAGCGTCAGGTCGTCGAGCGTGTGCAGCTCGATGTCCTCGCGCCGCGCCGGGAGCTGAACGGGTCCACGGATCTCGAAGCTCATGCGATCCTCCAACATGCTGAATGCCAATGCCGACGCGCGGCCAGATCCGCGGCGTCGCCCAGGACGCCGTCCGCGCGCCAGGCGACCACGTGCGCCGTCCCCGGCGTGATGTCACGCCCGCAGCCGGGGCACGTGTAGGTCTTCTGCGCCTGCGCCGCCGACACGGGTTGGACGGTCCATTCGACGCCACGACGCGTCTCCGACCGCTTCCAGCCGCTCAGCAGCCGCTCGAGCGAGTCATCGCGCGGCTCCGGCCGTCGCCTGTTGGAACGGGGCATGGGGCACCGTCACCACCAGTGGTTGCTGGACCAGAATGCGTACGCCTCGCTCCAGCTGCCGTAGCGCCCCACGGCGTAGCCGTTGGCCCACCTGAGGTTGTCGACGGGGTCGTATCCGCTGCCCGGGACCTTGCTGCAGGGATAGGCCTGCACCAGCCCGCACGCGCCCGACGAGGCGTTCGTGGCGTTCGGGTTCCAGCTGCTCTCGCGCGAGACGATGTAGTCGACGTATCCCCAGTCGCCCTCGGGGATGCCGGCGGCGCTCAGCCAGTCGGTCGACGATCCGCCACCGCTGTACATGACCGGCGCGGATCGCGACGTCCCCGCGCTCTCACCGTCGACCGGGGTCGGGGTCGGCGTCGGCGTCGGGGTGGGCTTGGGCGCCACGTAGACGGTGAATCCGCTGCGGTCGAGGTGCGCCGGGGCGGGAGCCACGGCGTCGGTTGCGAGCGCCTGAGCGTCACCGCGGGAATCGGCCCACAGCGAGACGACCTCGACCGGCTTCTCCTGCGCGGCCGCGAGCGCCGTCCCGAGCGGGGCGAGGGCTCCGCCGGCCATGCCGAGCGCTGCGACGGCCGCGAAGACGGCGGACACTCCGCGCCGGCGCGACCAGCGCGCGGGGGCCGACGACGACGGGACGCGCGCGACCGGTGTGCGCGTCGTGCGTCGGGTCACAGTCGAGCGAGAAGTCACAATGCCCTCGAGTTTAGCGAGGCGGGGGTCATCTCTCCATCAGACTCACCCGATGGCGAGGATGACGGACACGACCCCGTCGAGCACGGCGTCCACCTGCGCTTCGCGGTAGCCACCGCGCTGCATCCGGAAGGCCACCGAGCGCACCTGCTCCACGGTGAGGGGCTCGCCGGATTCGAGGTACCGCGCGATGCGGTCCGCGACGAGATCGACCTCGTCCATCCGGTAGCCGTAAGACAGCACGCTCACGCGGTCGAACCGCCGGCGCTGGGGGCGAGACAGCCGGTCGAGGATCTCCTGAGCGAGATTCCGCGAGCGACCGACCCACGCGCGGGCACCGGCGCGCGACAGGGCGCGTTCCCGCTCCCGTGCGGCAAAGGCATCCTCGATCCGTCCGATCGCCGCATCGACGGGCGCGACGGCGTATCCCCCGCGCACGAGCGGAAATGCGGTCGCGCGGATCGCGGCGGAGTCGAGTTCATCCTCGTCCGACGATTCGAACGCCTCGCGAGCGCGACGCAGGAAAGCGTCGACGGCCGCCCGGTCGTATCCCTTCGCGCGCCCGTGCACCTCGGGGAACGGGCTCGCGGACAGGGAACTCTCGGTCGAAGTCATGACATCACCAGGGGGGACAGAGCGTGGAACAGGACGAGCGCGACGACGGTGGACGGCAGGATGGAATCGAGACGGTCGAGCACTCCACCGTGGCCCGGCAGCCACGAGCTCATGTCTTTGATCCCGAGATCCCGTTTGATCATCGATTCGGCCAGGTCGCCCACCGTCGCGGAGCCGAGGATCACCAGACCGATGATCACCCCCGTCCAGGCGGGCAGTCCCAGAAGCAGCCAGGCGAAGCCGACCGCGACGAGCACGGCCACGACGCCCGCTCCCGCGAAGCCCTCCCAGGTCTTCTTCGGGCTGATCCGCGGGGCCATCGGATGCTTGCCGAACGCGAGGCCCGCCGCATAGGCGCCGGTGTCGGCACCGACCACCACCGCGATCATCGCGAGCACCCAGAACTCACCGCCGTCCTCACGCAGGAGGATCAGCAGCAGACTGCCGAGGAAAGGCACGTAGAGCTGCACGAAGCCGCTGATGAGCACGTCGCTGAGCACCTGCCCGTAGCGGCGGCTCTCGACGCTCACCATCTGCGCCATGAGGCGCCAGACGATGACCGACACGACGGCGGCGAACACGACCACCCAGTGGGTGCCGGCATCGAGGAGGAAGCCGGCCGCCAGGACCGCGGCACCGGCCACGAGCTGCGGCACGACATCGACCCGACGGCCCGCGGCCTGCAGGGCCCGGACCAGTTCGAACACGCCGAGAAGAGCGACAGGGATCGCGAAGAGGACGAAGACCCACTTCACGAAGATGAGCGACCCGATGACCACGACGCCGATCGCGATGCCGATCAGGATCGCCACGAACAGATTGCGCCCCGTACGCGCGTTGATGCGCTCGTTGGCCTGCTCGAAATCAGCGCGAGCCTTGCCGATCTGGTGCTCGAACTCCGTCCGAGCGGCGCGCACCTGATTCTGGAACGTCGAATCACCGTGCTCGCGCGAACGGGAGCGCTCCCGCTCTGATCGAGACGGGGCGTCGTCGCCGGGTGCGCTCATCGGTCTCAGACCTCGAGGAGCTCGGCCTCTTTGCGCTTGAGCGCGTCGTCGATGAGATCGACGTGAGCGCGCGTGAGCCCGTCGAGCTCCTTCTCTGCGCGCACGAGCTCGTCCTCGCCGACCTCGCTCTTGAGACCGTCGAGTTCGTCCTTCGACTTGCGCCGGATGCCGCGGAGGTGGACCTTGTGGTCCTCGCCCTTCGAGCGGACGAGCTTCACGTACTCCTTGCGGCGCTCCTCGGTGAGCTCGGGCATGGTGACGCGGACGATGTTGCCGTCGTTCGTCGGGTTCACGCCCAGGTTCGGGGTGTCGCGGATGGCCTGCTCGATCGCCTTCAGCGCCGACTTGTCGTAGGGCGTGACGATGATCGTCCGCGCCTCGGGCGTGTTCAGCGAGGCGAGCTGAGCGAGCGGAGTCGGCGACCCGTAGTAGTCGACGAGGATCTTCTGGAACAGCGCCGTGTTGGCCCGCCCCGTTCGCACGGTGGAGAAGTCCTCCTTCGCCGCCTCGACGGCGCGTTCCATGCGGGCTTTCGTGTCAGCGAGGATCTCGGGGATCACGTCACTCCATTCGTCGGTACGTCCGGTCAAGTCTAGTCTGCGGGCGGATGCCGCTCACACGGTGACGAGCGTGCCGATGCGCTCGCCCAGCAGGGCGCGGGTGACGTTGCCGGCCGGCTCCATGCCGAACACGCGCATGTCGATGCGGTTGTCCATGCAGAGGCTGAAGGCGGTCGAATCCACGACCTTGAGCCCGCGCTGCAGCGCCTCGCCGTACGTGATGCTCTCGATCTTCTGCGCCGTCGGATCCTTCTTCGGGTCGGCGGTGTAGACCGCGTCGACGCCGTTCTTGGCGACGAGCACCTCGTCTGCCTTGATCTCGAGCGCGCGCTGGGCGGCGACGGTGTCGGTCGAGAAGTAGGGCAGGCCCGCGCCGGCTCCGAAGATCACGACGCGCCCCTTCTCCATGTGGCGCTCCGCGCGGCGTGGGATGTAGGGCTCGGCGACCTGCGTCATCGAGATGGCCGACTGCACACGCGTCGCAGCCCCCGCCTGCTCGAGGAAGTCCTGCAGCGCGAGGGCGTTCATGACGGTGCCGAGCATGCCCATGTAGTCGGCACGGCCGCGGTCCATGCCGCGCTGGCTCAGTTCGGCTCCGCGGAAGAAGTTCCCGCCGCCGACGACGATCGCGACCTCGACCCGGTCGACCGCCTCGGCGATCTCGCGGGCGATCTGACCGACGACGTCGGGGTTGACGCCCAGCTGGCCGCCCCCGAACGCCTCGCCCGAAAGCTTCAGCAGGACGCGACGGCGCCCGGTCTTCTCATCGTTCATCGTGTCCCTCTCGTCGCTGTGTTGCAGAGTATCGCCCGGATGGGCATGGAAAAGGCCCGCATCCGAGGATGCGGGCCTTTCGGGCAATTACGCGCCGACCTTGAACCGAGCGAAGTCGGTGATGGTGATGCCGGCATCCTTCGCGACCTGCGCGACGGACAGCTTGTTGTCCTTCGCGTAGTCCTGGTCGAGCAGGGCGACCTGCTTGAAGAACGCGCCCACGCGGCCCTCGACGATCTTGGGCAGAGCAGCCTCGGGCTTGCCCTCGTTGCGGGAGATCTCGGTGACGATCTCGCGCTCCTTCTCGACGTCGGCCTCGGGAACGTCCTCGCGCGACAGGTAGCTGGGGTTCGCGAACGAGATGTGCTGCGCGATCGAGCGAGCCGTCTCGGCGTCCGAGCCGGAGTACGCCACGACGACGCCGATCTGCGGGGGCAGGTCCTTGCTCGTCTTGTGGAGGTAGATCTCGAACGCGTCGCCGGTCAGCGTGCGCACGCGGCGCAGCTCGACCTTCTCGCCGATGATGGCGGCCTCATCGTTGATGAGCTGCTCGATCGTCTGACCCGAAGCGTCGGCGGCGAGGGCGGCCTCGACCGAGTCGGCGGATGCGGCGGCAGCAGCGTCGGCGACCTTGTCGGCCAGCGCGATGAAGCGGTCGTTCTTCGCGACGAAGTCGGTCTCGCAGGCGAGCTCGACGAGGGTGACCTTGCCGTCCTGCTCGCGCGCGACGACGAGGCCCTCGCTCGTGGAGCGGTCGGCACGCTTCGCGTTGCCCTTCGCGCCCTTGAGGCGGAGGATCTCGACGGCCTTCTCGACGTCGCCGTCGGCCTCTTCGAGGGCCTTCTTGGTGTCGACCATTCCGGTGCCGAGCTGCTCGCGAAGAGCCTTGATGTCGGCGATGGTGAAGTTTGCCATGAGTGGCGGCTCCTTCTGTCTGTGGGAGATCTCGTGGATGCCGATCGGCGCGGCCGGGCTCAGCCGCGGCCGCGCCGATCGTAGCGGGTCAGGAAGACGCGCTGATTACTTCTCGGTGGCCTCGGCGGCGACGGTCTCGCCCTGCGCCTCGGCGCCGGCCTCGTCGGCGGGCGTCTCGGTCGCGGCGACCTCGGCGGCAGCGCCCTCGACCACAGCGGTCTCAGCCGGAGCGCTCTCGAGCAGCTCGCGCTCCCAATCGGCGAGGGGCTCGGCCTCGGCCGACTCGTCGGACGGCTGGTGACGCTGGATGAGGCCCTCGGCCGCGGCGTCGGCGATGATGCGCGTGAGCAGGCTCACCGAGCGGATCGCGTCGTCGTTGCCGGGGATCGGGTACTGGAACTCGTCGGGGTCGGCGTTCGTGTCGAGGATGCCGATCACGGGGATGCCGAGCTTCTTGGCCTCGTCGATGGCGAGGTGCTCGCGCTTGGCGTCGACGACCCAGATGGCCGACGGAGTCTTCTGCAGGTTGCGGATACCGCCGAGCGACTTGTGCAGCTTGTCGAGCTCGCGCTTCTTGAGCAGCAGTTCCTTCTTGGTGAAGCCGCTGGCAGCCGGGTTCTCGAAGTCGAGCTCCTCGAGCTCCTTCATGCGGGCGAGGCGCTTCGAGACAGTCTGGAAGTTGGTCAGCAGACCACCGAGCCAGCGCTGGTTGACGTAGGGCTGCCCCACGCGGGTCGCCTGCTCGGCGATGACTTCCTGCGCCTGCTTCTTGGTGCCGACGAAGAGGATCGTGCCGCCGTGGGCGACCGTCTCCTTGACGTACTCGTAGGCGCGGTCGATGTACGACAGCGACTGCTGCAGGTCGATGATGTGGATGCCCGAGCGCTCGGTCAGGATGAAGCGCTTGACTTTCGGGTTCCAGCGGCGGGTCTGGTGCCCGAAGTGGACGCCGCTGTCGAGCAGCTGGCGAATGGTGACGACGGCCATGGCCGTTCTCCTTCTGTTTCGGTTGATTCGCCGGGCCGACGGCCCGGCACTCCTGGCGCCCGACGCACTTCCGCTCGCCGCCGGAGCGGGAGACCTGGGGAAGATGCGCCACGATCGGAGAACCGATCGCTCAGGGCACGCGTAGTCACCTCGACGAGCGAGGTGCGGTGATCAGTGTAGCAGTGAGCCGCTCCTCCCCGAGGCGCGCGGCGGTCGGCTTCTCCACGTGTCGGCTCTCCGCACCGTCCGCGCTCGGCACGGGCTCGAGACTCGGCACATGATCCGCCGTGTCGTCCGAAGCCTCGCCGCAGCTCTCGTCGTGGTGAGCCTGCTCCTCCTCGGCGATCCCGGGTCCGACCCGGGTGCCCATGCGGATGCCGTTCCCGCCCCACCGTCGGGGTGGACGATGCCACTCCGACAGCCCACGGTCGTCCGTGGATTCGAAGCCCCCGCGCACGAATACGCCCCCGGTCACCGCGGCGTCGACCTGTCGGGCCCGGACGCCGAGGTCCTCGCCCCGGCCGGCGGGACGATCGCTTTCGCCGGCCCGGTGGCGGGCCGGCCCGTCGTGACGATCGATCACGATGACGGCCTGGTGACCAGCCTCGAGCCGGTCGAGACGACGCTCGCGCCGGGAACCGCGGTGGCCCGCGGAGAGCCGGTGGGCACCGCGGCCACCGGTGGTCATGTCGGCGACCGCGGCATCCATTTCGGCATCCGCCGCCACGGGGAGTACATCAACCCGCTCATCATGGTCGCCGGCCTGGCCCGGCCGGTCCTCTTGCCGTGCTGCTGAGCGTCAGCCGATCGCGTTGCGGTCGCCGCTCTGCGTGACCGCCCCGAGACGGTCGGCTGCGACCCGGTTGTCGTTGCCCGACACCGACACGGCGCCGACCTCATCGGCCTCGACGGTGTTCCGGTCGCCCGCGACGGCGAGAGCGCCGACGACGACGGCATCGACGTCAGCGGACTGCCCCGTGACCTCGAGCGAGTCGACGGAGCCGAGGTCGATCTCGAGGCGATCGCCGCTCGCGACCACACGGCCGATACGCGCTCGTTCCAGGTCGACGTCGAGCGCGGTGCCTTCGATCCGGACCAGATCGCATTCGCCGGTGAAAGAGACGTCGAGGTCGTTTCCGCGGATCGCGAGCACGCCGTCGAGACACGAGACTTCACCTGCCTCGGGCGCAGCGGGAGCCGTCGCGCCCGGCGACACGTCCGAGGTCGTCGGTGACACGGGAGAGGGGGCGGGTGCCGTCCGGGGCGCGGTGGGGCGGACGATACGGTCGGGCTGGTCCGAGGATGCCGGTGTGCACGATGCCAGCATCGCGACGAGTGCGATTGCCCCCACGACGACGGCGGGCGTTCTCATACGCGTCTCCTCACGGTGTTCCCGGTCCCTCACGGTGAGCCCGGTGGCTCCACGCTACGACGCTCCGGCACGGCGCACCATCAGGCCCGAGGATGAGCTTGGCGATAGGCGGAGGCGAGCCGCTCCCCCGACACGTGCGTGTAGATCTGCGTCGTGCCGAGGCTTGCGTGCCCGAGGATCTCCTGAACGGCGCGCAGGTCGGCGCCGCCATCCAGCAGATGCGTCGCGGCGGAATGTCGCAGGGTGTGCGGCCCGACCGCATCCATCCCGAGTGCGGGGCCGAGCTCCTCCGAGACCGTCGCGTACACGCCGCGCGGAGTCAGCCGGCCTCCCCGTGAGCCGAGGAACACCGCGCGTGCCGCCCCCGTGCGGCCCGCGGCGCGCGCCGCGAGCACCGGGCGCCCGCGCACCAGGTACGCCTGCACGGCGTCGAACGCCGGACCGCCCACCGGAACGACCCGGTCTTTTTCGCCCTTGCCGGTGACGCGCGCCGTGCGCCGTGCGCTGTCGACGTCGTCCAGGTCGAGCCCGCACAGCTCGGACACGCGGATGCCCGTCGCGTACAGCAGCTCGAGGATCGCGTGGTCGCGGAGGAGGACCGGGTCTCCGTCGGCGGCCCGCACCCTCAGATCGTCCAGGACCGCCGCCATCGTCTGGGCGGTCGCGACCTTGGGCAGGGTTCGCGCGCGCTTCGGTGACGCGAGGCGCAGCGCGGGATCGCTGGCGATCGCGCCGCGCTCGGTCGCCCACGCGAAGAAGCCGCGCGCGGTCGCGGTTCGGCGAGCCAGTGTCGAGCGCGCGTCGCCCCGTTCGCTCGCGCGCCAGACCCAGTCACGCAGCACCTCGATGTCCACCTCCTCGAGCTCGATGTCCCCCGACGCCGCAGCCAGATCGACGAGATCGTTGCGGTAGGCCCGGACGGTGTTCTCCGACAGCCTGCGGACGCGCAGCAGATGCTCCGCATACGCCTCCGCCGCCTCCGAGATGAGCATGCAGCCAGCATGACCGATACGCCGGTGCTGCCGGGCCAGGCTCGCGGGCCGCCGACCTTCAGCTCGCCGTTCGACGCCACCCACGCTCGTCGGACACGACTCGACCATCGAGCTCCAGGAACCCCAACCAGGCGGTGACCTCCTCGCCGGCCACGCCGGAGCGCCGAGCGATCTCCGCGACGTTGCGGGGCGTTCGTGTGCTCAACGCGTCGAGCACCCTCGTGGCATCGTCTGTACGGCCGTCGCCCTCGACAGCCACGGCAGGGCCGGCCTGATTCGACCATCCGAGCATCTCCCGCACGTCTTCCGCGCTCGTGATGCACCGGCCGTCGTATTCGCGGAGGATCCGGTGGCATCCTGCCGAAGCCGCCGAGGTCACCGGCCCCGGCACTGCCCCGAGGGCCCGCCCGAGCGCCGCTGCGTGGCCCGCGGTGTTCAACGAACCCGACCGCCACCCCGCCTCGACCACCACGGTGGCATCGGAGAGCGCGGCGATGAGCCGATTGCGCTGCAAGAAACGCCACTTCGTCGGCGCCGTGCCGCATGGCACCTCGCTCACGACCACTCCACGGCGCGACACGTCCGTCAGCAGACCGGCGTGCCCCGACGGGTACGCCTTGTCGACGCCGCCGGCCAGCACGGCGATCGTGACGCCGTCGACCGCGAGGCACGCCCGGTGCGCCGCTGCGTCGATGCCGATGGCGGCACCCGAGACGATCGTCGCACCGCCGACGGCGAGGTCTCCCGCGATCTCCCCCGCGACCTGCACCCCGTATGGCGTCGCAGCACGGGCGCCCACGAGCGCGACAGCCGTCGAGCTCGTCGTCGCCTTCGCCGCCGTCGCGAGCTCGTCCGTGTGCCCGCGTGCCCACAGGGCGACAGGAGCATGGATGCCGAGCTCGTCGACGTGCGCCGGCCACGCCGCATCCTCCGGGACGACAAGCCTGACGCCCACCCGCCGGGCCCGCTCGATCGGATAGTGATGGTCATCCTGGCGCGGCCGCCAGCGGGCACACGCGCGGCGCCAGTCCCCCACGCTCAGGTCGAGTTCCGGCGGAGGCGCGTCATCGCGCAGGGCGCAGTCGAGCGCACGGGCAGCTCCCAGCCGTTGGATCGAGAGTCCGGCGACGCCGTCACCGGGTTCCGCGAGCACCGACCACCGGGCCCGGGCCCAGCGCTCCTCACGGCTCTCGGGGTCCTCGAGGTCATCGGCAGGCACGAGCCCCGCCAGCGCGACGCGCGCGTCGTCGCCGCTCACTGCTGCAGCCCCTTCTTGAGGAACAGCGCGCGCCCGACGTCACCCGCGGTCAGGCGCTCGCGACCGGCGAGGTCGGCGACCGACCACGCCACCCGCAGCACCCGGTCGTAGCCGCGCAGGGTGAGCGCGCCGCGCTGGAGCGCCGCATCGAGGGGAGCGCGGACGCGCGGCTCGGGTGCAAGCGGTCCATCGCGCAGCCAGGCTCCGGAGACAGCGGCGTTCGTCCGCCAGGGCGTCGCCGCCAGCCGCGCTGCAGCCCGCGCACGCGCGGCCGCGACCTGCTCCCGCGCTTCGGCCGTGGTCATGTGCGCAGGAGCGCGCGCCGTCAGGTCGGCCAGGGAAACCCGCGCGAGCGAGAGCTCGATGTCGATGCGGTCGAGCAACGGACCCGAGAGGCGACCCAGATAGCGGCGGATCGCGAGCGAGGGGCACGAGCACGTGCCGCCGCGGACGCCGTACTGTCCGCACGGGCAGGGGTTGGTGGCGAGGACCAGCTGGAACCTCGCCGGAAGCGTCGCCCGGAACCCCGCCCGGTGGATGTCGATCGATCCTGCCTCGAGCGGCTGACGGAGAGAGTCCAGCGCGTGGGCACTGTACTCCCCAGCCTCGTCGAGGAACAGCACGCCTCCACTCGCCCGAGCGATCGCTCCCGGCCGCAGCGACCTGCTGCCACCGCCAACGAGCGCCGCGACGCTCACGCTGTGATGCGGCGCCTCGAACGGAGGCACTCTGCTCAGGCTGTCGACGACCGTGCCCGACAGCGAGCGTATCGATGCCACCTGCAGGGCGGTCTCGTCATCGAGCGCGGGCAGGAGCCCGGGCAGGCGGCGTGCGAGCATGGTCTTCCCAGCACCGGGCGGACCGCTCATGAGCAGATGGTGGCCGCCGGCTGCCGCCACGACGAGCGCGTCGATCGCCTCCTCCTGCCCCCGGATGTCCGAGAGATCGTCGACAGGCAACCCATCCCCGCTCGCTGCGTCCGCGGCCGGTACCGGCACCTCGGGAACCGCCTCGTCGTCGCCATCGATCTCGAGCCCGTGCCAGCGCGCGACGCCCGCAAGGGTGCGGCATCCGACGACGCGAATCCCGTCGACGAGCGCGGCTTCGGCTCGGCAGGCCTCGGGAACGATCACCGTCCGTCGTCCCGCCCGTGCCGCGGCGATGACAGCGGGCAGCACGCCCGGAACCGGGCGGAGGCGCCCGTCGAGGCCCAGCTCGCCGATGTGGACGGTGTCGGCGAGCGACGCCGGGTCCATCGGCAGCTCTGTCGCCAGCGCAGCCGCCGCGATGGCGACGTCGAAACCCGCCCCCTGCTTCGGCAGGCTCGCCGGCGAGAGGTTGACCGTCACGCGACGCCGCGACAGCGGCAGCCCGCTGTTCTGGCAGGCGTTGTGCACGCGCTGCTGCGCCTCGGCGAGGGCCCGGTCGGCGAGACCGACGATGCGGAACGCGGGCGTCTGATTCGACAGGTCGGCCTCGACCTCGACGAGGTCGCCCACCAGACCCGTGAGCGAGACCGCCCACGTGCGGCCGAGGCTCACCGCAGATCCTCGACGTGCTCGAGCACCGCAGCCTCGACGTCGTCGCCGGTGATGCCGATGACGTCGAGGCGTATCCGGCGCCCGCGCACCTCCCCCGGATGCGCGGCGATCCACGCGCACGCGAGGCGCCACAACCGGTCCTTCTTGCGATCATCGACCGCCTCGAACGGGTGCCCGTACGCCGCGGTCCGCCGGGTCTTGACCTCGACGATGACGAGCTCGTCGCGCGACACCGCGACGATGTCGATCTCACCCTGCCGATCGCGCCAGTTGCGGTCGAGTATCTCGTAGCCGAGGCGGGTCAGGTGCCGCGCAGCCCGCTCTTCACCGGCGCGGCCCCGGTCGTCTTTCGCTGCCATACGAGAACTCTCGCGGGGCGACGGAGAGCCTGGGCGCCATAGCTCCGCGACCGTGCAGAACGGGCTCGGAGACGGTCCTGGGGAGGAAGGTCAGCTGTCGAGCGAGAGCTCGTCGGGCAGCTCGAAGTCGCGACGCTGAAGCTCCTCGACGTTGACGTCCTTGAAGGTCAGCACCCGCACGGACTTCACGAAACGATCGGCCCGGTAGATGTCCCACACCCACACGTCGTTCATCGTCAGTTCGAAGTAGAAGTCGTGCTCGGTGTCGCGCCGGACGACATTGACGTCGTTCGCGAGGTAGAAGCGACGCTCGGTCTCGATCACATACTGGAACTGCGAAACGACGTCGCGGTACTCCTTGTAGAGCGCCAGCTCCAGCTCGCGGTCATAGTCTTCGAAGACTTCGTCATCCATGGTGCTTCCATCCTAGGCGGCGGCAGCACGACGTTCTCGTCCGGGCGACCCCGGGCACCGAGGTCAGAAGAGCGTCGGCGCGTCGGCGATCGCCCACGACGCCCGGTGATGACGCGATAACCCGTGCTCACGGATCGCCGCGCGATGGAGCGCGCTGGCGTAACCCTTGTTCCGCGCCCACTCGTACATCGGCGTCTCATCGTGCAGGTCGGTCATATGGGTGTCGCGGTCCACCTTCGCGATGACCGATGCCGCCGCCGCACTGGCGCAGTCACGGTCGGCCTTGATGATCGTCTTCACGGTCAGGCCCGGTCCGGCCATCGGGCTCACGTAGTCGTGGTTGCCGTCCAGGATGACGACGGTCTCCGGGGCGAAGGGGTCGACAGCACCGAGACCCTGGATCGCTCGGACTGCAGCGAGTCCGAGCGCCCGCACGATCCCCATCTCGTCGATCTCTCCCGGCGTGGCCGACCCCACCGCCGACGCCATGACCCAGTCGGCTGCTCGCAGCGCCAGCTCGGGCCGGCGCAGCTCGGTCACGAGTTTCGAGTCGCGAAGCCCCTCGGGGATCCGGCGGCGCGCGCAGCGCGCGTCGAGCACGGCGGCACCGACCGAGACCGGGCCCGCCAACGCACCGCGCCCGACCTCGTCGAGAGCGATGACGAACTCGTGCTCGCGCAGCAGCCGCCGTTCGACGGTCAGCCGGGGCGCGACGACGGTCATCGTCCTTCGGGCGCGGGCACACCCGCGAAGACGTCGTGGTGGAAGTCGATGAGGCCGAAACGGTCGAGCGGCCAGGTGATGAGGAAGGCGCGCCCCACGACGTTGTCGAGCGGGACGAACCCCTGCGAAGGCTGGTCGCGGTTGTAGCGCGAGTCCCGCGAATGATCGCGGTTGTCGCCGAGCACCCACAGCGAGTTCTCGGGCACCGTCACGTCGAACGGCACCTCCTGCGGAGCCGATTGCCCGTCCGCGAGCGAGACGTACGAGGACTCGTCGATGGGAACGTCGTTCACCGTGATCTGGCCGACGGCATTGCAGCAGACGACATGATCGCCCGGCATCCCGATGATCCGCTTGATCAGGTGATCCTTGCTGTCGGGAGCCGACAGCCCGACGACGGAGAGCACCCAGTCCATGCCCTCCACGAGCGGCGGGCGGGCGGGCTCGACCGTGGCCGGGAGCCATCCACCGGGGTCGCGGAAGACGACGACGTCGCCGCGGGCATACCCGCCGAATCGCGGCGTGAGCTGGTCCACCAGGATCCGGTCGTCCTTCAGCAGCGTCCGCTCCATCGACCCGGATGGGATGTAGAACGAACGGACGAGGAACGTCTTGACCAGGAACGACACCGCGAGTGCGATGGCGACGATCACGAGGATGTCGCGAAGCAGCAGGCCGAGGCGACGTGATCGTGAACGCGCAGGCTTCGGCGCCTGCGCGGCAAGGTCATCGGTGGTCATTCATCGCCTCTCATCCGACTCTCCCGCCGGGGAGCCTTACCCAGGGTCGCACATTCCGCGACCATCACCGGTCACCGCGCAGCGGAGACGACGGATGCCCCGAGCCTGAGCCCGGGGCATCCAGAGAATGCGTCGCTGCGATCAGCGGTCGCGCTTCTCCTTGATCTTGGCCTTCTTGCCACGCAGGTTGCGCAGGTAGTACAACTTGGCGCGACGCACGTCACCGCGCGTGACGACCTCGATGTGGTCGATCACGGGGCTGTGGACGGGGAACGTACGCTCGACGCCGACCTGGAAGCTGATCTTCCGGACGGTGAAGGTCTCGCGCACACCGTCGCCGGAGCGGCCGATGACGACGCCCTGGAAGACCTGGATACGCGAGCGGTTGCCCTCCGTGATGTTGACGTGCACCTTGACGGTGTCGCCGGGGGCGAATGCGGGGATGTCGCTGCGCAGCGATGCTGCGTCGACGGAGTCGAGGATCTGCATGATCTGTTCTTCCTGCGACCGCCTCAGGTCGACCACGAGAGAGTTGAATAAGGATGCGGTGCCCCGGGCACCCGCCGGGCGCCGCTCCCCTGAGGCAGAGATCTGTCAGGGCACAAGCGTTCATTCTGCCATGCTGGGCCCGGCCGACCAAAACGTCAGCTGTCGCTGCGTCGGACCTCTTCGATGATCACGACCTTCTCGTCGGCACGACGTTCGGTCG
Organism: Microbacterium sp. Ru50; assembly: GCF_002920555.1. Classification (NCBI taxonomy): domain Bacteria; kingdom Bacillati; phylum Actinomycetota; class Actinomycetes; order Micrococcales; family Microbacteriaceae; genus Microbacterium; species Microbacterium sp. Ru50. The sequence continues at coordinate 448,591 of NZ_PQSV01000001.1, forward strand.
TGGGCCGCATCGCCTCACGCAGGTAGGCGGGATCGGTGGCGACGGAGAACAGCGAGACGGGACGCGCTTCGCGGAAGAGCTGCCAGAGCGACACCCAGAAGACGCCGAGGAAGGCGGCGACTGCGGCGAGAAGCAGCGGCCAGAAGGCACCCTCGGGGTAGAACCCGATGGCGATGATGAGTGCGTGCCACAGCGTGAACACGAGTACGTCCCACCACGACAGCATCCGCGAGTGTCGAACGGTGCCCCGGGCCCGCACCAGCAACGTCGTCACGAGCTGACCGACGAGAACGGCCGGCACCGCGATGAAGAGGACCCAGAGGAACACCCAGCCGCTCGCGCCCGAGATGGCCCAGCCCACCACGAGCCACAGCGGCAGCACCAGAGCCGCCGGAAGGAGCCAATGGAAGAGCGCGCGTCGCAGCCACATGCTCCCGATGCTACGCCGGTCCGGCAGGATAGAAGCTGAAGAGAGGATCACGATGATCGAGCTGCGCACCCCTGCCGAGATCGAAGCGATGCGCCCCGCGGGACGTTTCGTCGCCGAGACGCTGGCGACCCTCCGCGACGAGACGAAGGTCGGCACGAACCTCCTGGCGATCGACCGGCGCGCGCACGACCTGATCCGCCGCGCCGGCGCCGAGTCCTGCTACATCGACTACCACCCGTCGTTCGGCGCCAGCCCGTTCGGCAAGGTCATCTGCACGTCGATCAACGACGCCGTGCTGCACGGCCTGCCCCACGACTATGCCCTCCGCGACGGCGATCTCGTCACACTCGACTTCGCCGTCTCCGTCGACGGCTGGGTCGCCGACTCCGCGGTGTCGTTCGTCGTGGGAACCCCGCGCGACGAGGACCTCGCACTGATCGACACGACTGAGCGCGCTCTCGACGCGGCGATCGGCGCCGCCGTGGTCGGCAACAAGATCGGCGACATCTCCCACGCGGTCGCGACGGTCGCGCGCGCCGACGGCCTGTCGATCAACACGGACTTCGGCGGCCACGGCGTCGGACGCGAGATGCACGGCGACCCTCACGTGCCCAACGACGGCAAGCCGGGCCGCGGCTACCCGCTGCGTGCGGGTCTCGTCGTCGCGCTCGAGCCGTGGTTCCTGCAGAGCACCGACAAGCTGGTCACGGATGCCGACGGCTGGACGCTCCGCAGCGCCGACGGATCGCGGGGTGCGCACTCCGAGCACACCGTCGCCATCACCGCGGACGGTCCGGTCGTCCTCACCGACCGGTCGTTCCTCGGCGTCGACTGACGCTCCCTCGCCCCGACCGGCTTCCGGCTCAGGCTTCGGAGTCGTCCGCGGGAAGCAGGTCGGGACGGCGCTCGCGCGTCCGCTCGACCCGCTGGGCGTGCCGCCACTCCGCGACGCGCCCGTGATGCCCGCTGAGCAGGACGTCCGGCACATCGTGACCGCGCCACGATGCGGGCTTCGTGTACGAGGGGTACTCCAGCAGCCCGTCCTCGTGAGACTCCTCCACGAGGCTCTCGGGATTGCCGACGACGCCGGGGATCAGTCTCCCGATCGCCTCGATCATCGCCATCGAGGCGACCTCTCCCCCGTTGAGGACGTAGTCCCCGAGACTCATGAGCCGGACATCGCCGAGCGTCGCCGCGTAGGTGAAGACGCGTTCGTCGATTCCCTCGTAGCGGCCGCAGCCGAAGACCAGGTGCGACGCTCCGCTCAGCTCGCGCGCGGTGCTCTGCGAGAATCGCTCGCCGGCAGGCGAAGGGAAGATGAACGTCGGGCGATCGCCCGCGTCCGCCACGATCGCATCCAGTGCAAGCCCCCACGGCTCGGGCTTCATCACCATCCCCGCACCGCCGCCATACGGGGTGTCGTCGACGGTGCGGTGCCGATCGGCGGTGTAGTCCCGCAGGTCGTGCACGCGGACGTCGAGGAGGCCGGCGCCGCGCGCCTTGCCGAGAAGGGAGACCTCGAGGACGTCGAAGAATGCGGGGAAGATCGTGACGACGTCTACGCGCACGTCAGTCCTCGGAGGGGGCGTCGTCGCCGTCCCGGTCGGATGCCGCGCCGGAGGCGTCGTCAGCTTCCTCGGCCGGAAGGTCTTCGAACAGCCCCGCCGGCGGGGTCACGATGACCCGGCCCGCAGCGACATCCACTTCGGGCACGATCGCCTTGACGAACGGCACGAGGATCTCGGTGTCGTCGCCGTCGCGCTGGACGATGAGGAGGTCCTGCGCGGGGAGATGATCGACGCGTGCGATGCGTCCGACCCGCTCGCCGTCGCGCACGACGTCGAGGCCGACGAGCTGGTGATCGAACCAGGCGTCATCCTCGACCGTGGCGTCGCCGTCCTGGTCGACCCAGAGGATGGCCTTGACGAGGCTCTCGGCAGCATCGCGGTCGTTGACGTCCTCGAGGAAGAGAACGGGGTGCGAGTTCATCCACCGGAACTCGCGGACGGTCACGGACTTGCCGTGCCAGGGAGACGCCTCGGGGACCTGCAACGTGAACGTCGCGCCCGGCACGAAGCGGCCGTCGGGATCATCGGTGTAGAGCTCGAGCTTGAGTGCGCCCTTGAGGCCGTGCGCCTTGACGAGGCGCCCGACGCGCAGCTGTGTGCGAGCGGGGTCGGCGGCCATGTCAGTCGTCCGCGACGTCGACGCGAACGCGCGTGCCGTCGGCAAGCGCGGAGATCAGCGCCCGCAGCGCCTTGGCGGTGCGTCCGCCGCGCCCGATCACCCGTCCCCGGTCGTCGGGGTGCACGCGCACCTCGAGGACCTCGCCGCGGGGCGACGAGGAGGAACGGATGACGACGTCATCAGGATGATCGACGATCCCCTTGACGACGTGCTCGAGCGCGGCGGACAGCAACGGATTACTCCGCGTCGGTCGCGTCGGCGGCGGGAGCCTCGTCGGCGGGAGCCTCAGCGGCGGGCTCCTCGGCCTTCTTGGCGGCCTGCGGCTTGATGACCGACTTCTTCGACGCGTCTGCGACGAACTCGCCCTTGGCCTCGGCCGTGCGGACGGTCGAGACGGCGTTCTTGTCGCCCTTGAACTTGCCCCAGTCGCCCGTGAGCTTCAGCAGCGCGGTGACCTGCTCGGTCGGCTGAGCGCCGACCGACAGCCAGTACTGGGCGCGGTCGGAGTCGACCTTGATGATCGAGGGCTCCTCGGTCGGGTGGTACTGACCGATCTCCTCGATCACGCGGCCGTCGCGCTTGGTGCGCGAGTCGGCGACGACGATGCGGTAGTAGGGCGCGCGGATCTTACCGAGGCGCTTGAGACGGATCTTGACAGCCACAATTCTCCTGAGTGGTGTGATGTGAAGTGAACGTCGCCTGGAGCGTGGGGTGCACACCCGGCGGGAGCTCTGAGGGTGGACCTTCCCGCCGGATAGAGGGTCGAGCGAGCGGTCCAACCGTCTATTTTGCCAGATGATGACGGTCGTCGCGAACCGCACCGCACCGCGTGTCAGACTGAGCGCATGACGGTCCCCTTCGCCACGTCTGCCCGCTCCTCCGTGGGCATCGAGTGGGAGTTGATGCTCGCCGACCGCGACACCGGGGATCTCGCGCCCCGGGCGCCCGAAGTGCTCGCCGAGGTGGAGGATTCCTCCGCACTCGAGCGCTACACGATCACCGGCGAGCTGCTGACGAACACCATCGAGGTGACCAGCGGGGTCGGCGACACGGTCGCCGCGGCTGTCGACGACATCGATGACGCCATCCAGCGGGTGCGCGAATTCGCCGCACCGCGCGGCCTCGAGATGCTCTGCGCCGGAAGTCACCCCTTCGCCCGATGGTACGAGCAGCAGATCACCGACAAGACCCGCTACCACAAGCTCATCGAGCGGACCCAGTGGTGGGGCCGGAACATGATGATCTGGGGCATCCACATCCACGTCGGCGTCGAGGACGTCAACAAGGTGTTCCCCCTCATCAACGCACTGTCGCTCTACCTCCCCCACCTGCAGGCCCTGTCGGCGTCGAGCCCGTTCTGGGCCGGCGACCGCACCGGATACGCGTCCAACCGGGCCCTCGTCTTCCAGCAGCTGCCGACCGCCGGCCTGCCGTGGAGCTTCACACAGTGGAGCGACTTCGAGAGCTACCTCGACGGCATGGTCCGCACGGGCGTCATGGAGGACGCCTCGGAGGTGCGCTGGGACATCCGCCCCGCTCCCAAGTGGGGAACGATCGAGATCCGCGCCTGCGACGGGATGTCGACCCTCCCCGAGCTGGCGGCCGTGGCATCCCTCGTCCAGGTCCTCACCGAGCATCTCTCACGGCAGCTCGATGAGGGCCGCGAGCTCCCGACGATCCCGCCGTGGTTCGTCCGCGAGAACAAGTGGCGGGCAGCTCGGTACGGGCTGGACGCGCGTCTGATCGTCGATGCCGACGGCACTCAGCGCCACGTCGCCGACCACCTCCGCGACACGATGGCCGAACTCGAGCCGATCGCCGAAGAGCTGCACTGCGCGCGCGAGTTCCGTGGATTGAACACGATTCTCGATCAGGGGGCCAGCTACCTCCGTCAGACGCGCGTCGCGGATGCCGCCGACGGCGACCTTCGCGAGGTCGTCCAGCACCTGATCCGCGAGTTCCGCGACGGCCCCACGCTGCGCCAGCATTTGGCGAAGCCGGACGTCGGCCGCTGAGCCGGGCCCGCTCGACTCAGCCCTTGCCGAAGAGCTTCTGGATCTCGGCGAGGTCGGCCTCGCTCGGCTGAGCCTGCCCGGCTGCCCCCAGACCGAAGCCCGAGCCGGTCGGCGCGGCCGCGGTCGCCAGGCCCGCGTTCTCGGCGGCGCGCTTCGCGGGGTTGCCCGAACGGGAACCGCCCTTGTTCTTGGCCTGCTTGCCACGCTTGCTCGAGGCGCCGGGCTTGCCGCCCATCGGCCCCATCCCCGGGATGTTGGGAACGCCCCCGCGCGCGACCGTCTTCATCATCTTGGCCGCCTGCTCGAACCGCTGGACCAGCTGATTGACGTCGGTCACCGTCATCCCCGATCCGCGCGCGATGCGCAGGCGACGCGAGCCGTTGAGGACCTTCGGGTTGCGGCGCTCCGCGGGGGTCATCGACCGGATGATCGCCTCGGTGCGGTCGATCTCGCGCTCGTCGAACTGCTCGAGCTGCTGCTTCATCTGCCCCATGCCCGGCAGCATGCCGAGCATCTTCTTCATCGACCCCATCTTCTTCATCTGCTGAAGCTGGTCGAGGAAGTCTTCGAGCGTGAACTGCTCCTTCGCGAGCTTCTCGGCGACCGCGAGGGCCTCCTGCTCGTCGAACGCCTGCTGCGCCTGCTCGATCAGGGTGAGGATGTCACCCAGGTCGAGGATGCGGCTGGCCATGCGATCGGGGTGGAAGGGCTCGAGGTCGTCGAGGCCCTCGCCCGTGGAAGCGAAGATGATCGGGCGCTGAGTCACAGAGGCGACCGACAGAGCGGCACCGCCTCGGGCGTCGCCGTCGAGCTTGGAGAGGACGACGCCGGTGAAGTCGACACCCTCCTGGAACGCCTTGGCGGTGTTGACCGCGTCCTGACCGATCATCGCGTCGATGACGAAGAGTACCTCGTCGGGATCGGTGGCCTTGCGGATCGAGGCGGCCTGCTTCATCAGCTCCGCGTCGACGCCCAGGCGTCCCGCCGTGTCGATGATGACGACGTCGTGCTGCTGGCGGCGTGCATGCTCGACACCGTCGCGTGCGACGCGCACGGGGTCGCCGACGCCGTTGCCGGGTTCGGGAGCGTAGATGGCGGCACCGGCACGCTCGGCCACGACCTGGAGCTGGTTCACGGCGTTCGGACGCTGGAGGTCGCACGCGACGAGGAGCGGCGTGTGACCGTCCTTCTCGAGCTGCTTGGCGAGCTTGCCGGCGAACGTTGTCTTTCCCGAGCCCTGGAGACCCGCGAGCATGATCACGGTCGGCGGGTTCTTCGCGAACTGCAGGCGGCGCTGCTCGCCGCCGAGGATGCCCACGAGCTCCTCGTTGACGATCTGGACGACCTGCTGCGCCGGGTTCAGCGCGCGATTGACCTCGTCGCCGAGCGCGCGCTCGCGCACCTTGGCGGTGAACTCCTTGACCACCGCCAGAGCGACGTCGGCGTCGAGAAGCGCACGGCGGATCTCACGGACGGTCTGGTCGACGTCAGCCGCCGAGAGCTTTCCCTTGGTGCGGAGATTCCGGAAGGTCTCGGTAAGACGGTCGGAGAGCGTGCCGAAAGTTGCCATGATCCCTCGATTCTATGCGAGAGGGCGACCCGGTCAGCGCCCCCGGACGATGGCGATAGCTCGCCCCATCTCCTGAGCCAGGTCGGCGCGCCCCGCTCCCCCGCGGGCCCACGAGCGGACGGCGCCGAGCACCGCACCGCCCCAGGCCGCGCCGAGGATGTCGGCTTCGAGTGCCGCCATCCCCGAGCGGTGAAGGGCCGCGGCGACGGCACGCGCGACGCGGGCGGCCCGCAACGCGGCATCCCGCGCGAGCTCGTCCGACAGTCCCATCGCGACGTCGTTGACGATCGCCAGCGCCAGGGCGTCGGGGGCGAAGCCTCGGGCGAGGTCGCCGATCGCAGACGCGACCTCGTCGGCACCGCCGGCGCCCCGCAGAGCGAGCTCGAGCGCCCCGATGCGCTCGTCGAGCCCCGACCACAGGACCGCCGACTTCGATGAGAAGTAGTTGAAGAAGCTCGACCGGCTGACACCGGCACGCCGGGTGATGTCGGCGACCGTCGTCGCCTCGTAGCCGCGCTCGAGGAACAGCTCGCAGGCGGCCTCCGCAAGGGTTTCGCGGGACGACACGCGAGGCCGGCCCGCGCGGGTGGATGACGTCACCATCACAGCCTAGGCGTGTCGTATTGTTGGACGCAGTCCAGTATCTGGAGGAGGATCCGTGCTCGATGTCCGCGTCGTGGGGCTCGCCCCCGCCGTCGTCCCCTATGCAGAAGGCTGGGAGCTGCAGCGCCGCGTCCACGACGCCGTGGTCGCCGGCAGCCCGGACACGCTGCTCCTCCTCGAGCACGAAGCGGTGTTCACCGCGGGCGCGCGTACCGAGCCCGCGGAGCGACCGACCGACGGGACCGCCGTCGTCGATGTCGATCGCGGCGGAAAGATCACCTGGCACGGCCCGGGACAGCTGGTGGGGTACCCGATCCTGCGCCTGCCCGAGCCCGTCGACGTCGTCTCGCACGTGCGGAGGCTCGAGCGGGTCCTCATCTCAGCCGTCGCGGACCTGGGCGTCTCAGCCCGGCAGGTGGCGGGCCGAAGCGGCGTGTGGGTGAGCCAGGACGGCCGCGACGCCAAGATCGCGGCGATCGGCGTCCGGGTTCAGCGCGGCGTGACGATGCACGGCTTCGCGCTCAACTGCGACAACGATCTCGCGCCGTTCGAGCAGATCATCCCGTGCGGCATCACCGATGCCGGCGTCGCCTCACTCTCCACGGTCCTGGCCCGGAGGGTCTCGCCCGCCGACGTGGTGGACACCGTCACGAGTCGCTTCCGCGCCGAGTTCGAGACGGCGGTCGCGGCATGAGCGGCGGCTGCGCCGTGCCCGCCGCTCCCGCCGCGGGCGGGCCGGAGGGACGCAAACTCCTTCGCCTGGAGGTCCGCAACGCGCAGACGCCGATCGAGCGCAAGCCGGAGTGGATCAAGACGAAGGCCCGGATGGGCGAGGAGTATCGCGCGCTCCACGACCTCGTGCGCGAGGAAGGCCTGCACACCGTCTGCCAGGAGGCGGGATGTCCCAACATCTACGAATGCTGGGAAGACCGAGAGGCGACCTTCCTCATCGGCGGCTCGCAGTGCACACGACGGTGCGACTTCTGTCAGATCGACACGGGTAAACCGGCCGAGTACGACACCGACGAGCCGCGGCGCGTCGCCGAAAGCGTCAGCCGGATGCAGCTGCGCTACGCCACGGTCACCGGGGTGGCGCGCGACGACCTCGCCGATGGCGGAGCCTGGCTGCACGCGGAGACGGTGCGACGGATCCACGCGGAGAACCCGGGCACGGGCGTCGAGATCCTCGCGACCGACTTCAACGGCGACCCGGCGCAGCTCGACGAGGTCTTCGCGTCGCGACCGGAGGTCTTCGCGCACAACGTGGAGACGGTCCCCCGCATCTTCAAGCGGATCCGACCCGCGTTCCGTTACGAGCGCTCGCTCGGCGTGATCACGCGCGCCCGTGACGCCGGACTCATCACCAAGTCGAACCTCATCCTCGGAATGGGCGAGACCCCCGAGGAGGTCGTGCAGGCGCTCCAGGACCTCCACGACGCCGGCACCGACATCATCACGATCACGCAGTATCTGCGGCCGACGCCTCGTCATCTGCCGGTCGACCGGTGGGTCAAGCCAGAGGAGTTCGTCGGCTTCCGCGAAGAGGCGGAGCGCATCGGCTTCCTCGGGGTTCTCGCCGGACCACTCGTGCGGTCCTCCTACCGGGCCGGGCGGCTGTGGGCGCAATCGATGACCGCCAAGGGCCGGGAGATCCCCCCGCACCTCGCGCACCTCGCCGACTCCGCGCAGTCCGGGTTCGCGCAGGCCGTCTGACGAGTCGCCGACCCGTCCGCGTGCGACTCAGGCCGCGGTCGGGTCCGGCGGCCAGATGTACGGGAGGTCGTCGGGGACATCGCCGAAACGCGGGCGGTAGAACGCGGCATCCTTGCGCACGAGGTTGGAGCGGTGAGACAGGTGGAACGCCTCATCGCCCAGCCACGGCGGCATCTCGAGCTCGCTCTCGGGCATCCCGTCGACATCGGGAGCGAACTGCAGCAGTTGCGGCCGGACCGTGTCCGGGCGACCGGCGGCGATCCACGCGTCCGTCATCGCGAGGCCGTACGCCGTGAGGGCCGGCAGATAGCCGCGCCACATCTTGGCGGCCGGGTGGTTGCGCCATCCGTATCCCGGGACGGTGTTGGCCCGCAGCAGCTGCAGCGTCTCGACGCGCTGCTTGCCCAGTCGAGCCGTGTCGAGCGCAGCCGCCGACTCGGCGAACGACGGGTACGGCAGGAAGGTCTGCACGTCAGTCGGCGCTGGTGACCGACTGGATGCTGCCGTCGCTCGTGAGGTTGACCAGGAGCACCTCTTCGGTCGAGTCGGGGTCGAGCGCGTACTCCAGCACCGCGAACGGGTCCGATCCCCCGTGCTCGTCGGCCAGGATCGTCATGCTGATCAGCTGCAGCGACCGGATGACGTCCATATGGACGTCGCCGGAGATATCCACCAGGTACGACTCGATGTCCTCTCCGAGCTCCTCCTGCTGCTGGAGGATGAACTCGGTCACCTCGCTCGTGCGGTCGTTGAGCTCCGACACCATCGCGTTTCGGGCGGAGAGGTCGATCGACTCGATCGCCGAGATCATCGCGGCAGCGACGTCGAGCGCGGCGGCGGACACGTCGTCCTGATCCGGGGCCGTGAGATCGACGGTGACCGTCTGGTCGCCGATCTCGACGTGATCCGACCAGAAGATCGATCCGTCCGGACCCGACTCGAGGAGTCCGAAGTAGTCGTGCTCGATCGCCATGTGTTTATGAAACCAGCCGTGAGGGTGCGGGGGAAGTGGAGATGCGGCGCGGCGCTCAGTCGACGAGAGCGGATGCGAACACGTGCGGGGTGAAACCGGTGAGGTCGTTGATGCCCTCACCCTGACCGAGCAGCTTGACCGGGATGCCGGTGCGCTCCTGGACCGCGAGCACGAAACCGCCACGCGCGGACCCGTCGAGCTTGGTCAGGACGAGACCCGTCACGCCGGCGTGTTCGAGGAACGCCTCGGCTTGCATCACGCCGTTCTGGCCCGTCGTCGCATCCAGCACCAGCAGCACTTCGCTGATGGGCGCCTGCTTCTCGATGACGCGCCGGATCTTGGTGAGCTCGTCCATCAGGCCGCCCTTGGTGTGCAGGCGGCCCGCGGTGTCGACGAGCACGATCTCCGTGCCCGTCCGCTTGGCGTAATCGATCGTCTGGAACGCGACGGAAGCCGGGTCCTGGCCCTCCTGCTGCGGCCGGACGATCTGTGCACCGCCGCGTTCGGCCCACGTCGCGAGCTGGTCGACGGCCGCGGCACGGAACGTATCGGCGGCACCGACGACGACCGACCGGCCGTATCGCTGCAGGAACTTCGCGAACTTCCCGATCGTCGTGGTCTTCCCCACGCCGTTCACACCGACGACGAGGACGACGGCGGGACGCTCGGTCAGGCGCAGGGTCGAGTCGAAGGCCGCGAACCGCTCCTCGAGCGTCTCCTTCAGCATGCGCTGGAGATCACGGGGGTCGGTGGTGCGGTACCGCTCGACCTTGTCCCGCAGGTCGTCGACGAGACGCTCGGTGATGTCGGGCCCGAAGTCGGCGGTCAGCAGCGCCGTCTCGAGGTCGTCCCACGTGTTCTCGTCGATGGTCGGCTTGACGAAGAGCCCGCGCAGCGCGCGCGAGAGCGACCAGGGATTGTCGGCCATGCCCTCAGCCTACGGCGCCTGCGCGCTCGCGTACGCGCTGACCGACGACCGCCGACACGCCGTCCTGCCGCATCGAGACGCCGTAGAGGGCGTCGGCGATCTCCATCGTGCGCTTCTGGTGCGTGATCACGATGAGCTGGCTCGACTCGCGGAGCTGTTCGAACACGCCGAGCAGGCGACCGAGGTTCGCGTCGTCGAGCGCCGCCTCGACCTCGTCGAGGATGTAGAACGGGCTCGGGCGAGCCTTGAAGATCGCCGTCAGGAGCGCGACGGCGGCGAGGGACCGCTCGCCGCCGGACAGCAGCGACAACCTCTCGATCTTCTTGCCCACGGGTCGCACCGCGACCTCGATGCCGGTCGTCAGCGGATTGTCGGGGTCGGTGAGCGAGATGCTGCCCGTGCCGCCCGGGAACAGGATCGGGAAGACCTCGCCGAACGCGATCTTGGTGTCTTCGAACGCGGCCAGGAAGATCGACTGCATCCGTTCGTCCAGCTCCCCAATGATGGTCAGCAGATCGGCCCGTGTCTGCGTCAGATCCGCAAGCTGTTCGGTGAGGAATGCGTGGCGCTGCTCGAGCGCGGCGTACTCCTCGAGCGCCAGAGGATTGACCCGCCCGAGCTGCGCGAGCTTTCGCTCCGCTTCGGCGAGGCGACGCCGCTGCGCGTTCCGATCGAAAGGCACCGGCTCGCCCGAATCATCGAGGACGGGCTGGTCCGGCCCATATTCCGAAACAAGAATGTCCTCGTCGAACCCGAGTTCCGAGGCGACACGCTCGAGCAGGCTCGTCACGTGCAGCTTCTTCTCGTGCATCTGCATCTCGAGTCCGTGGACCGACTCGGTGAGGGCTGCGAGCCGGCTGCGCGCCGATTGATCCTGACGGCGCAGCTCTGCGAGCTCGCTCGTGATCTCGCTCCGCGCCTGCTCGGCGCGACCCAGCTCCACGCGGGCGGCCGCGACCGACCGGTCGATCGACTCGAGCAGCGGGGGCAGCTGTGCGGCGACGGCGTCCGCGATCGCACGCTGCCGCCTCCGGATGACGGCGCGCCGGGCGGCTTCGGCGGCGGCTGCCCGCTCGCGCTCGCGCTGGCGTTCGAGCTGGACCACACGTGCCTCTCCGGCTCGCACGCGCTCCCGCAGGGTCTCGACGTCGAGCCGGGCGCGCATCTCGCGTTCGCGTGCCTGTTCGAGGGCTTCGAGGAGCCCCTCGCGCGCCGATGCGTCGAGGATCGGCCTCGGTGCCGCAGCCGCTGCCGCGAGCGCTTCCTCAGCCTCGCGAGCCGCCGATTCGGCCTCGGTCACGGCGGACACAGCGGGGGCGATACCCGCTTCGAGCCGATCGCACTCCGCGACGGCCGCCTCGTACCGCACGGTAGCCCGGTTGAACTTCTCCGCGTCGGCCGCGAGCGCCGCATCGTGCGCCCGGAGGGTCTCGAGCGCCGTCCTCGTGCGGGCGCGCGCCTCGGACCACGCCGCCTGCGCTTCGGCCAGCGACTCGCGCAGCGCGTCGGCGACCACCCTCATCTCGCTGAGCCGCTCGGCCGCCGCATCGCGCTCGGCCGCGAGTTCGAGACGCGATCGCCCTTCGCCGGAGCCGGCCCGGACGGTGCGCCACGAGACGAGCTCACCCTGCTTCGTCACGACCACGGCACGCTCGCGCTCGTTCGCGACCCAGCCGTCACGGATGCGCACAGCGGCGTCGAGGTCATCCGCGACGAGCACATTGTCGAGTTGCCCGACGACACCGTCGGGACCGCTGACGATGTCGGTGGCGCGAACAGCACCCGGTGGAGCGGCGACAGCCTCTCCCCGCGCGGCGTCCGCCAGGACGATGTCGACCACGCCGAGGTCATCCGCGAAGGCGGTTGCCGCCGCCCGCAGCGCTGCCGCCACATCGACCGCGAGCACGCCTTCAGCGAGAGCCCCCAGAGCGGCGGCCACCGGGGCCTCGTAGCCCGGCTCGACCTTCAGGGCGTCGGCGACGAGGGATCGCAGCCCCTCGTCACCGCGCGAGAGGAGATCGGCAGCGGCATTGCGGACCTCGAGCGCGCGCCCGAGTGCCGCGGTCTGCGCCGTGAGCGACTCGACCTCGCGCTCGGCCGCGTGCAGCCTCTCGCGGATCCCCGCCAGCTCGGTCTCGGCGTCCGTGGCATCGCGCTGAGCCCGCTCGTAGGCGGCAGTGTGCTCGGCGGAGCTGATCTCGGGAGCCGCATCCGCCTGGACCTGCTCGAGGGCTGCCTCCGCCTCGGCGCGGCGCGCGCGAGCGGCATCGAGGCCCCGCTGCTGCCGTTCCACCGTCGCTCGAAGGGCCTCCAGCCGGGATGCTGCGGCCTCGGCCCGGCCGCGAAGCTTGGTCAGGCGCATGTCGTGCTCGGAGACGAGAGCGCTTTGGGCGGCGATGTCGGCGTCGAGCGCATCGAGTTCGGCGCGTGCCCGGATGACGTCGCGGGATGCCGCAGCAGCCGCATCCTGCGCATCACCGACGCCCGACGCGATGTCGTCGACCTCCTGCCGAGCCTCGTCGATGGCCGACTGCCCGACCGTGGCGACCTCTATCGAGAGCTGGCCGTCGTCTTCGAGGAGCGCTCGGCGCTGCGCTGCGAGCGTGTGCAACCCGCGTACCCGTTCCTGGACCTGTTCGAGCGCGAAAGCGGTGGCGCGTGCACGGTCGACGGCTTCGGACCGCTGCTCGGCCTCGAGCTCGTCGATGCGTCGTTTCACACCGTCGAGCCGGTCCTGCAGCACCAGCCGCTCGGCGTGCCGCTCATGCTCGTCCCGGGCGTGGTCGGCGAGCTGGGCACGCAGGGCGACGAGGTCATCGGCGAACAGCCTCGCCTTCGCGTCGCGGACGACGGCGGCGATCGTCGCCGCTTCGCGGGCGATCTCGGCCTGCTTGCCGAGCGGCTTCAGCTGCCGTCGCAGCTCGCCCGCGAGGTCGCTCAGCCGGGTGAGGTTCGTCTCCATCGCCTCGAGCTTGCGAACCGTCTTCTCCTTGCGGCGCCGGTGCTTGAGGATGCCCGCCGCCTCTTCGATGAAGCCGCGGCGGTCCTCCGCGCTCGCCTGGAGCACGGTGTCGAGACGGCCCTGCCCGACGATGACGTGCATCTCGCGGCCCAGACCGGAGTCGCTCAGCAGCTCCTGCACGTCGAGCAACCGGCACGTCTCGCCGTTGATCGCGTACTCGCTCGACCCGTTCCGGAACAGCGTTCGGCTGATCGTGACCTCGGCGTACTCGATCGGAAGCACGCCGTCGTGGTTGTCGATCGTCAGCTGCACCTCGGCACGACCGAGCGGACCGCGCGTCGCGGTGCCCGCGAAGATGACGTCCTCCATCTTGCCGCCGCGCAGGGTCTTGGCTCCCTGTTCTCCCATGACCCAGGCGAGGGCGTCGACGACGTTCGACTTGCCGGAGCCGTTCGGTCCGACGATGCAGGTGACCCCCGGTTCGAGCACGAACGTGGTCGGTTGGGCGAACGACTTGAAGCCCTTGAGCGTGACGCTCTTCAGGTGCATGTCGAACCCTCCCGGCGCTCGGTCAACGTCCACACGCTACCGGAGGATGACGCGCCGGACTTGACGCCGCACCGGACGGACCGCTAGCGTCACTTCCCGCATCCCTGACGAAAGGAGGTTCCCCGATGTTGATTTCTGTCACCGCGTTTAACGCTGTTGCTGTTCGTTCCGAGCACCGCGACCGTTTCGTCTGCGTTATCGGTGGAGCCGCCGTCGTCGGTGCTCCGCTGAACGTCTGAGTCTGCGAGTCCCTCGCCCCGTTCCGCCTTTCCGCCCCGCGTGATCTCCGCGCGCCGGGCAGCAGCCCCTGGCTGCCCCCGCGACGCACGTCGTCGTCATCGCACATCCGCCCTCTTCGAACGAGGACACCATGAACACCGTCGTACAACGACGTCCCGAGGTCGCGCCTGCGCGGCCTGTCATCCCCGAGCAGACTCTCGTCGGCCGTCCGACCCTCGCCCAGCGCGTTGCGCTGCGGATCGCACTGCGCCTCATCGTGTGGAGCGCGAACCGCGGCGCTAGCTCTGCGCCAGAGGTCGCGTACCGCCGCGAGCAGCTCGCCGCTCGAGAGGCACGCGAGCGCCACTGGGAGCGCGCGTACCTGCTCACTCCCTACCGTTGATCCGCGTGGGGTCTCGGCGACGAGACCCCACGCCATCGAAAGAGAACCATGAACGACATCACCGCGCAGCTCGAGCTGCGCTCTCTCCACGTTCCCGACCGCATCGATGCGCCGGACGCCGCGGACTTCTGCGAGATGGTCCGCGTGCGCAATCTCGTGTACCGCGAGATCACCGGCAGCGATGACGACGCCGCCCGCCCCGACGAGCTGCTCCCCCACTATCGCCCGAGTCCGGACGAGACGCGGTTCAGCTGGCTCGCGGTCTGGGACGGCACAGTCGTCGGGCGCGTGGGGCTCGACGTCCCCCACGAGGCCGGATCCGATACGGCGTACTGGCTCATCGAACTGTTGCGTGACGTCCACGGCCGCGGGATCGGGTCGCACGCGCACGCTCTGATCGAGCGCACGGCCCGCGAGCACGGACGGCACGTTCTGCAGACGTACGCCGAGCATCCCGACCAGCCGGGCGACAGGATGGCCGCACCGACGGGGTACGGCGACATCCCGCGCGACCATGCCGCGCGGTTCCTCCTGCGGCACGGCTACACGCTCGAGCAGATCAACCGGAAGAGCGTGCTGGATCTGCCCGGCTCCGCCGCCGTCGTCGATGAGCACCTGGCGCGAGCCGCAGTCGCGGCCGCCGGGTATCGCGTGGTGCGATGGACTGTGCCGACGCCGCCGGAGTTCGTCGAAGGGTACGCCTGGCTCAAATCGCGCATGTCGACCGACGCCCCCGCCGCCGGCCTCGAGGTGGACGAGGAAGAGTGGGATGCCGCGCGCCTGGCCCGCCACGATGCGCGCTACGTCGAAGCGGACCAGACACTGCTCGTGACCGCTGCCCAGCACATCGAGACCGGTGAGCTCGCAGCCTTCAACGAGCTCATGATCAGCTCGGACCGCACCGGAGCGACCCACCAGCACGACACCCTCGTGGCGGCGACGCACCGCGGCCACCGGCTCGGGATGCTCGTGAAGTGCGCAGGGCTCGTGGCGTGGCGCGAGATCGCCCCCGGCTCGCCCCGCGTCATCACCTACAACGCCGAGGAGAATCGGCCGATGCTCGACATCAACGAGGCCCTCGGCTTCCGGCCGCTCTCGTACGAGGGGGCCTGGAAGAAGCGGCTCAGTAGCGGCGACGCTGGCAGCGCGGACAGTAGTGCGATGACCGATTGGTGAACGCGACCCGGACGATGGCCGAGCCGCATCGCGAGCACTCCGCTCCGGTGCGGCCGTAGGCCTCCAGAGAGTGGGCGAAGTAGCCGGCCTGGCCGTTGACGTTCACATACTGCGCGTCGAAGCTCGTGCCGCCCTCGGCGAGAGCCTTCGTCATGACCGCGACGACCGCTTCCAGGAGGCGTTCGCGCGCGGGGCGCGAGAGGAGAGATGCCGCGGTCTCCGGGTGGATGCGGGCCGCCCACAGCGCCTCGTCGGCGTAGATGTTGCCGATACCGCTGACCACGCCCTGATCGAGCAGAACGCGCTTGATGCCCGACGAACGCCGCGCCAGCTCTCGATGGAAGCGCGCGGCGTCGAACGCGGGGTCGAGGGGATCACGGGCGATGTGCCGCACCTGTCCCGGGATCAGGGCAGCATCCGTTCCGCGCCCACCCGCGGCGCCATCCGCGGTCGGCTCGAGGTCGTCGACGGCTAGCGATCCGAAAGTCCGCTGATCGACGAAGAGCACGGACAGCTCGCCGTGCGCGGGGTGCACGATGTCCCAGCGGATCCGTTCATGACGCTCGGTGGGGGCGCCCGGCTCGCGCAGGAGCATCTGCCCGCTCATCCCCAGGTGGGCGACCACCGCGCGATCCGAGTCGGCCACGGGGAACCACAGGAACTTGCCGCGGCGCGCGGCCGCGGCAAGCGAGCGGCCGATCAGCTCCCGCTCGAAAGACTCCGGCGTCCCGGCGTGGCGCGTGAGCGCGCGCGCATCGAGGACCGTGCAGGCCTCGATGCGCGCGCCGACGACGGCCGGCTCGAGACCGGCACGGACGACCTCGACTTCGGGAAGCTCAGGCACGGGCCGACAGCACGTGCCACACAGCGAGGGCGGCGGCCATCTCGGCCTGCTTCTTGCTGCTTCCCACTCCCTCGCGTGACACGTCGCCGACGGTGACGGTCGCGGTGAAGACGCGGTGGTGGTCCGGCCCCGAGGCCTCGATGCCGTAGACGGGCGGCGCGACGCCCAGATGCGCGGCGAGCTCTTGCAGCGAGGTCTTCGGGTCCATCGCCGCCCCGTACCGAGCGGGGTCGGCCAGAAGCGGCGCCACCAGCCGAAGGACGAGTTCCTGCGCACGGTCCGGGCCCGCCGAGAGGAACGCCGCACCGATCACGGCCTCCATGGCGTCGGCGAGGATCGAGTCTTTGTCGCGACCGCCGGTCTGCGTCTCGCCGCGCCCCAGCATGATGTGGTCGCCCAGCCCGATCGTCCGCGCGACCTCGGCCAGGGCGACGGTCGAGACCACACTCGCCCGCCGCTTCGCCAGGGCGCCCTCGTCGAGATCCGGATGCGTGCGGAAGAGGTGCACGGTGACGGCCTGACCCAGGATCGAGTCGCCGAGGAACTCCAGGCGCTCGTTGTGAGGTGTCCCGCCGTTCTCGTACGCGTACGAGCGATGGGTGAGGGCGAGCGACAGAAGCTCGGGGTCGATATCGACCCCGAGCTTCTCGGTGAGCGCCGAGCGCTCGGTGATGTTCTCAGTCACGCCGCTCGTCGTCAGACGTCAGCGACCTTGCGACCCTTGTACTCGAGGAACAGCTCGGTGCCCTGCGAGTCGGTGACGACCTTCGCCTGGTGGGGACGGCTGTAGACGACCTTGCCGTTCTCGATGGTCTTGACGAGGGCGGGAGCCTCGGCCTTCCACTGCGCGCGACGCGAACGCGTGTTGGAGCGGGAGACCTTCCGCTTCGGGGGGTTACCTGCCATGGCTAGCTCTTCTCTGTGTCGGGCGCGACGCGATGGTCTGCGTCGTCGTGGTCTGGGGTGTAGGCCGTCAGCGCGGCCCAGCGCGGGTCGATCTGCACCTGCTCCGCAGGCTCCGCTCCGGGCGTCAGCTTCTCACCCGTGACCGGGTCGAGCCCGGGGCAATCCGGCTGACACACCGGCTGGAACGGAAGCGCCAGGACGATCGAATCCCTGACCGGAGTTTCAAGATCCACGTGGTCGTCTTGAACCTCGAAGTCGGACGCTTCGTCCCCAGAATACCCGAAGAGCTCCTGAAACTCGATTCGGAGGGGGCGTGTCAGCTCCATGAGGCACCGACCGCAGACCCCTTCGTAGACAGTGTCCGCCTCCGCGGTCGCCAGGATGCCCTCGTGGACCGACTCGAGGCGCACCTCGAGTTCGATAGGCTGACCCGACGGGACGAACACGAGGCCCTCACCCCATTTGTCGGGCGCGGGCACGCTGAACGCGAACTCCCGCATCTCCCCCGGCTGGCGCACGATGTCGTGCACGGGGATGACGAATGGTCCGGTGACGTGCTTTCTACCCACGATCGACCATGGTAGTCGCCGTGGCGACGAGCGGACTCAGATGCCGCGGGATCCGGTGTCGAGGAAGCGCGCGACGGGCCCCGGGACGAACGGCGACACGTCGCCACCGAGCGAGGCGACCTGCCGCACGAGCGAGCTCGAGACGAGCGCGTGCGCGGGGTCGGGAAGGAGGAACACGGTCTCGATCTGTGCGAGGTGCCGGTTGACGATCGCCATCGGCGTCTCGTAGGCGACGTCGACCTGCGAACGGATCCCCTTGACGAGAATTCCGGCGCCGACGTCGGTCGCGTAATCGACGAGCAGCCCCATGCTCCACGCGGCGACCACGATCTCGCCCTCGATCCCGGCGTCGTCGATCGACTGCTCGAGCAGCGCCTGCCGCTGCGCGATGGGGAGCATCGCTTCTTTGCCCGGGTTGTGCACGACCAGGACGTGAAGCTGGTCGTAGAGGGCCGCGGCACGACGGATGACGTCGAGATGGCCGAGGGTCGGCGGATCGAAGGAGCCGGGCACGACCGCGATCCGGTTGCTCATGCTCCGAGCCTAGTTCCTATGGAGCGCGCCGCGCTCGTCCTCGCCGAGCCGCCGCGCGATCGCAGCAGCCAGTCCCGGATGGCGGGAGAGGTCGGGGTCGTCGCCCAGCACCTCGGCTGCTTCCTCGCGCGCCTGCGCGATCAAGTCGGCATCGGCGACGACGCGGAGCAGGCGGAGCGAAGACCGGGCGCCCGACTGCGCATCGCCGAGAACGTCTCCCTCGCCGCGGAGCTCGAGGTCGACCTCGGCGAGGGAGAAGCCGTCGGTCGTCGCCGCGACGGCCTCGACCCGCGAACGCGCCGCCGTGTCGGGATCGGCCTCGGTGACCAGGAGGCAGAGACCGGGAACGCTTCCGCGACCGACCCGGCCGCGAAGCTGGTGCAGCTGCGAGACGCCGAACCGCTCGGCTTCGAGGATCACCATCGTCGAGGCGTTGGGCACATCGACGCCGACCTCGACGACCGTCGTGGCCACCAGCACGTCGATCTCACCACGGGCGAAGGCCTGCATCACGGCATCCTTCTCGTCCGCAGGCATCTTGCCGTGCAGCGTGGCCACCGTCAGATCGGCGAAGGAGGGATGCTGGGCGAGCATCGCGCTCGCCTGCACGACACCCCACCGCGTGCGCGCGCGCGTACCGTCTTCGAGCATGCCCGCGTCGTCGGTGTCGTCGACGACGGCCTTCTCGGCGTCGATCGCCGCACAGACGACGAAGGCCTGGCGCCCGGCGGCCACCTCTTCGGCCACACGCTCCCACACACGACCGAACCACCCGGGCTTCTCGGCCAGGGGCGCGACGAAGGTCGAGATGCCCGCACGCCCCGTCGGCATCGTGCGGATGGTCGACACGTCGAGGTCTCCGAAGACGGTCATCGCCACGGTGCGCGGAATCGGCGTCGCCGTGAGCACGAGCACGTGGGGCGAGGTTCCCTTGGCGCGCAGGGCCTCGCGCTGCTCGACCCCGAATCGGTGCTGCTCGTCGACGACGACGAGGCCGAGGTCGGCGAACGTCGTCGAGGCGCTCAGCAGGGCGTGGGTGCCGACGACGATCCGTGCCTGGCCGGATGCCGCGCGCAGCGCTGCCTTGCGCCGCTCGGCGGCCGGCTGCGCCCCCGTGAGCAGAGTGGGCATCAGCTCGGGTGCCAGCCGCGGCCCGAGCATCTTCGCGATGGATCGCACGTGCTGCGCAGCGAGCACCTCGGTCGGCGCGATCAGCGCGGCCTGCCCGCCCGATTGCGCGACCTGCAGCATCGCGCGCAGGGCGACGAGGGTCTTGCCCGACCCCACTTCCCCCTGCACGAGACGATTCATCGGCCATTCGTTCACGAGGTCTGCGGCGATCGCGTCGCCTACCGTGATCTGGTCCGGCGTGCGCTCGAAGGGCAGGGAAGCGTCGAACTGCTCGAGCAGGTCGCCCGCGGGCCGGGAGGTCGCGGCGAGCTGGCGGACCTGGATGCGGTGCTGGAGGAGTGCTGCTTGCAGTACGAATGCTTCGTGCATCCGCAGGGCCGCGAACCCCGGCCGCACCTGTTCGGGAACCGTGGGCGTGTGGACCTGGACGAGCGCGGTGCGAGCGTCGAGGAGCTGATGACGTGCGCGCACCTCATCGGGGAGCGGATCGGGTACCTCGCCGAGCCGGGCGATGACGTCGGCGATGATCTTGCGCAGCTGCCAGCTGGTGATCGTACTCGTGGCGGAGTAGATGGGGATCGGTTCGAGGCTGCGCGCGACCGCCGTCACGCGCGCCTCGACCTCGTCGTCGAAAAGCTCGTAGTCGGGATGCGCGAACTGCTGCTTCCCCTTGAACACGCCGACCTTGCCCGAGAAGATGCCCTGCCGCCCGACCCGGAGCTCTTGGAGACGCCACTTCTGCCCGAAGAAGGTCAGCGTCGCCTCGCCGACGCCGTCGCTGATCACGACTTCGAGGAGCGAGCCGCGACGCTGACGCATCGGGCGCTCGGAGACCGACTTCACCTCGGCGACGATCGTCGCCATCTCGCCGACGGGCAGTGAGGAGATGGGCGTCAGCTCGCCACGACGGGCATAACGACGCGGATAGTGTGCGAGGAGGTCGCCGACGGTGGACATCCCGAAAGCACGCGAGAGGGTCGCCGCGACCTTCTCGCCCACGGCCTGCGGCAGCGGTGTATCGAGGTCGACCTGCGGCATGGACACGAGTCTAGGCAGGAGGTCGGACACGGTGCCGCCAGGCTCTACGGTAAGAGGATGCTCCGACGCGCGATCGCCCGCCTCTTCTGGACGTTCAGCCGCTGGCGCCTCGTCAGCACACCCGCCCCGACGAGGCCCACGATCCTCATCGGGGCGCCCCACACCTCCAACTGGGACTTCGTGCTCATGCTCGCCATCGCGTGGCGCCTGCAGATCCCCATCCGCTGGCTCGGGAAGAAGAGCCTCTTCCACGGGTGGCGGAGCGGTCCGATGCGGCGGCTGGGCGGCATCCCCGTCGACCGGGACGACCCGTCGCGCGTCGTGGACGACGTCCTCGCGCAGATCGCGGCGGGCGACGTCTTCGGGCTCGTCATCACCCCCGACGGAACCCGGACCTCGCGCACCGGATGGAAGTCGGGCTTCTACCGCATCGCACGCGCGTCGGGTCTGCCCGTCACGCTGGGCTACGTCGACCGCACCACGATGACCACGGGCCTGGGACCGACCATCGAGCTCACCGGCGACGTCGCCGCCGACATGTCGGTCATCCGCGCCTTCTACGCCGACAAGGCCGGCTTCCGCCCCGAGCTCCGCAGCGAGCCACGGCTGCGTGACGAAGAGGGCGGCGGCTTCCCGAAGGGTGATGCCGGAAAGGCGGGACCCGCATGACACGCATCATCGCCGGCGCCGCAGGATCTCTCGCGCTGCGTGTACCCGATCGCGGCACGCGTCCGACGAGCGATCGCGTCCGCGAGTCCCTCTTCGGCGGACTCGACGCATCGGGCATCCTCGACGGCGCGCGTGTGCTCGACCTGTACGCGGGCTCGGGCGCGCTCGGCCTGGAGGCGCTCAGCCGAGGGGCCGCATCCGTCGACCTCGTGGAGAAGTCGGCCCCGGCCGCCGCCGTGACCGAACAGAACGCACGGACAGTCGCGCGAGCAGTCGCCTCGTCGCCGGTCAGGGTCCACCGCAGCAGCGCCGACACGTTCCTCGGGTCGGCGACCGGTCCGTTCGACCTCGTCTTCCTGGATCCGCCCTACGACCTCGACGACGACGCGCTCGCCGTCACGCTCGCGTTGCTCGCAGACCTCTGCGCGCCCGGAGCGGTCGTCATCGTCGAACGCGCCAGCCGCTCCCCCGAGCCGCGTGTTCCGGCGCGACTCGAGCCGTTGCGCACCAAGCGCTACGGCGACACGACCCTGTGGTGGTTCGAACGCGCGGTCGACGCGGATCAGCCCCCGGCACCGTCCCAGTCGCGGTAGGGGTCCCACCCGCCGGCCGAACGCTCCGGCAGCCCGTCGACGGTGAGCGGGTCGGGGCCCGCCGCGCCGACCGAGCCGATCGCACGGAAGCCCGCCGGGAGGATGGTGTTGGCCGGGAAGGTCGCGAGGAGCGCATGATCCTCCCCGCCGCGGAGCGCACGATCGCTGTCCGGGCCCAGCGCGAGACGTGCGATGTCGAGCGTGACCCCCGAGGCGCGCGCGAGCCGACGGGCATCGCGCACCAGGCCGTCCGAGACGTCCATCATCGCTGTCGCGCCCGCTCTCGCCGCCGCCGCGCCGGAGCCGATCGGCGGGCGGGGACGCAGCTGCCCCGCCACAGCAGTGCGCTCGGGCGCGGTGAGGATTTCGGCGTCCACCGCGACCGCCTGACCGTCCTCGTCGCGGAACCGCTCGAACAGGATGTCGAGCCCGGCCGCCGCAAGCCCGACCTCGCCGCAGATCGCCAGGATGTCGCCGGGCCGGGCGCCTGAGCGGAGCACCGGAGAGTGCCCCGGCTCCATCTCGCCGATCGCGGTCACCGCGATCGTCAGAGTGTCCGAGCTCGTGAGGTCGCCGCCCGCGACACGGCAGCCCGGTGCGAGCTCGTCGCAGGCCTCGCGCAGACCGGTCGCCAGCTCCCGGACGAACCCGATGGTCGTCTCGGGAGGCATCGCGAGAGCGACGAACAGGGCCACGGGCCGGGCGCCCATCGCGGCGACGTCCGCCAGGTTGACCGCCGCGGCCTTCGCGCCGAGGTCCCTGCCGGACGACCATGCGAGACGGAAGTCGGGCCCGTGGATGAGGGTGTCGGTCGTCACGACGACGCGCGCATCGGCGAGCTGGAGCACCGCCGCGTCATCACCGGGTCCGACGAGCGAATCGGAAGGACCGAGGCGCTCGAGGATCGCGGCGAGCACCGCCTCCTCCGAGAGCGAGCCGACGGGGGTGGCGGGGGCGGCGTCGGGCATGGCTCCACGCTACCGCCGCGGTCGACCGGCTCGCGGCGCAGTACCCTGGAGAGGTGCTCCGCCGCCGATCCATCCCCGCTCTCGTCCTGGCCTCGGCGACCCTCGTTCTCGCCGGCTGCGCGGGAACCGTGAACGTTCCGGCGGCGCCGCAGGCGAACGCTCCCGAGTGCGCGGACGTGATGGTCCGCCTCCCGCAGACGGTCGCCGGAGCGGAGCGTCGCTGGACCGACAGTCAGGCCACCGCTGCCTGGGGCGACCCCGCCACCATCATCTTCTCGTGCGGCGTAGCCTCGCCCGGCCCGACGACGCTGCGCTGCGAGTCCGTCGCGGGAGTCGACTGGGTGATCGACGAATCCGAGGCTCCCCGGTTCCGCGTCGTCACCTTCGGGCGCACTCCCGCCGTCGAGCTCTTCTTCGACACCGAGAGCTCCGAGGACGTCCAGGGCGTGTCGAGCCGAGAGGTTCTCGACGAGCTCTCGCGAGTCGTCTCTCGGCTTCCCCGCGACGGCGGCGAATGCGTCGAACGCTCGGAGGCTACCCCGGTCCCGTCGCCCGTCGAACCCTGAGCGCGGGTCGCATCTCCGCCGTCGGAACCCGTCAGACGCGGTCGGCGACGCGGGAGAGCGCGATCTCGATCAGCTCGGAGATCAGATCGCCGTAGCTGAGGCCGGAGGCGATCCAGCACTTGGGGAACATCGAGATGGGCGTGAACCCCGGCATGGTGTTCAGCTCGTTGACGTACAGCCCGTCGGGCGTCCGGAAGAAGTCGACGCGCGCGAGACCGCGGCCGTCGACAGCGGCGAAGGCCGCCACCGCCATCCGCTTGAGCGCGTCGATCTCATCCTCGGTGACGTCGGCGGGGCAGACGACCTCCGCGCCGTCACCGCCGAGGTACTTCCCCTCGAAGTCGTAGAACTCACGCGTCGTCAGCACGATCTCCCCCGGCAGCGACGCACGGGCGGGCCCGCCGCCGCGTCCCTCCAGGACCGCGACTTCGACCTCACGGCCGACGATCGCGGGCTCGATCAGCACCTTGCCGTCTTCCGCGAAAGCGAGTTCGAGGGCGGCGTCGAGCTCACCGGGTTCGTGGACCTTCGACACGCCGACGCTCGAGCCGGCGCGCGCCGGCTTGACGAAGCTCGGGATGCCGAGAGCCGCGGCATCGGAGCGGACGCCTTCGGGATCCCGACGCCACCGGGCCTCGTCGACGGTGACCCAGGGCGCGACGGGGATACCGGCCGCCTGCAGCACGATCTTCATGAAGTGCTTGTCCATGCACAGCGCCGAGTCGAGGACGCCACCACCGGCGTAGGGCAGCTGCAGGGTGTCGAAGAAGCCCTGTATCGTGCCGTCCTCACCGTGCGGGCCGTGCAGGATCGGCAGCACGACGTCGACCTCGCCGAGGACATCGATGTCGCCGTCGACGCGGCGGACACGCAGCTCGCGCGGTCCGCCCGGCTCCGGCCACAGCACGCGAGTGCCGTTGTCGACGACCTCCGGCATCCGCTCCGGGTTCAGCGCGAACTTATCGGCGTCGTCGTCCTCGAGGACGAAGGCCCCCTCGCGCGTGATCCCGACGGGGATCACGCGGTAACGCTCACGATCGATCGCGCGCAGGACCCCGGCCGCCGTTGCGGAACTGATCGAATGCTCGCTGGAACGCCCGCCGAAGAGCACCGCTACTGTTGTCGTCGCCATGGGGGGTCCTCTCGCCGGTCGGCTTATCGTCGTCGGTGGTCAGGTGGGGCGCGATGTCGCGCGGGTTCATGGTGCCGTCCAGGACCATCTTGACCTGTTCGACGATGGGCATCTGCACTCCCGCGGCGCGCGCCAGCGTCAGGACGGGCGCCACGGACGCCAGGCCTTCGGCGGTCTGGTCCATCTGCTTCACGACGTCCTGGAACGAGAAGCCCTGTCCGAGCAGGCGCCCGGCCGTGTTGTTCCGGCTCAGGGGCGACTGGCAGGTCGCGATGAGGTCGCCGAGGCCCGCAAGGCCCTGGAGCGTCTCGGGGTGAGCTCCCTGTGCCACGGCGAAGTCCGTCATCTCGACCAGACCGCGCGTGATGATCGAGGCCTTCGTGTTCTCGCCGTACCCGACACCGTCCACGATGCCGATCGCGACGGCGATCAGGTTCTTCAGCACACCGCCGAACTCGGTCCCGATGACGTCGGTGTTGACGAACGAGCGGAAGTACCCGTTGCGGGCACGCAGAGCGACCGCCTCGGCGGTGTCCTGACTCGCCGAGGCGATGACGGCGGCGGTCGGCTGCTCTCGCGCGATCTCGAGCGCGAGGTTGGGGCCCGATGCCACCGCGATGCGGTTGGGGTCGCAGTCCAGTCCCTGCTCGATCACCTGGCTCATCCGCAGGCCGGTGCGCTTCTCGACGCCTTTCATGAGCGACACCACCGGCATGGTTCCGCCGGCGATGAGCGGGCGGATGGCGGTGAGGTTCTCGCGCAGCGCCTGGCTCGAGACCGCGAGGTACACCTGCTCAGCACCGTCGAGCGCCTCGGAGAGATGATGGGTGGCCGTCATCGAGCGCGGGAGGTTGATGCCCGGCAGATAGCGGCTGTTGCGCTTGCCTTCGCGGATCTCGTGCGCAAGCTCGGTGCGGCGCGCCCACATCGTGACCTGGGCCCCGCCGTCGGCGAGAACCTTTCCGAACGTCGTTCCCCAGCTGCCCGAACCGATGACGGTGACGCGGGGTCCGGTGGTCTCGGTCCTACGGCTCAAGGCGACCCGTCTCCTTCTGGCCGTGCTGTCCCGGATTCCAGCGCTCGGCGGGCGGCTCCTCGCCGCGGAGCTGCCCCAGCAGGCCCGCGATACGCGCCATGACGGTATCCGTGGCCGCCACCAGCTGGGCCGGCGACGGCGTGACGCCCGGCTCCAGCGCGAGATCCACCCGCGGCCCGAACCGCACGCGGATGCGCTTGCGGAGCGGCCAGGCGCTGAACTTGCCGTAGCGGGGCAGGATCGAGTGCACGCCCCACGTCGCGACCGGGATGATCGGGATGTCGCCGGCCGTTGCGACACGCACCGCGCCCGACTTGCCGCGCATCGGCCACAGATCGGGCTCGCGGGTCAGCGATCCCTCGGGATACACGATGACGCCGCGGCCGTCGGCCACGAGCTCGGCGGCCTGGGCGATCGCCTGGCCGGCGGCGGAGGCCGACGTCGTCCGGGAGACCGGGATCATGCCGAGGCCCTTCAGGACCGCGCCCACGACCGGTACCCGGAAGAGGCTCTCCTTCGCCATGAAGCGCGGTGCCCGCCCGAGCCGCCAGGTCGCGACCGCGATCACGATCGGGTCGAACTCGCTGTAGTGGTTCGGGGCGAGGACGTACGGCCCCTCCTCGGGGAGATGCTCACCGCCCTCGATCTCGATCCGGGCGAGCAGTCCGACGGCGGGCACGACCACGGCTGCCGCCAGCCAGAACGGTGTCGGCTTGGTCTTCTCCGCTGACGCGCGACGGCGGTTCTCGGACATCGGTCAGCCGATGACGTCGAAGTCGGCGCCGAGCGCCTCGAGCTTGTCGAAGAACTTCTCGTAACCGCGACGGATGATCCCGACGTTGCGAACGACCGAGACGCCCTCGGCCGCCAGCGCCGCGATGACGTAGCTGTAGCCCCCGCGGAGGTCGGGCACGACGACATCCGCCCCGTGCAACGGGGTCGGACCGGTGATGACCGCGGCCTGCTCGAGCGCACGACGGGGAACGCGGCGATCCGGGCTCGCGATGCCCTCGGGGTGCACCACGATCTGAGCACCCATCTTGTTGAGGGCCTGCGTGAAGCCCAGACGGTTCTCGTACACCGTCTCGTGCACCGTCGAGACGCCTTCAGCCTGAGTGAGCGCGACGATGAGCGGCTGCTGCCAGTCGGTCATGAACCCCGGGTGGACGTCGGTCTCGACCGAGACGGGACGCAGTGCGCCGTCGCGACGGAACCGGATGCCGTCCTCCTGGATGTCGAAGTCGCCGCCGGCCTTGCGGAAGACGTTGAGGAACGTCAGCATCTCCTGCTGCTTGGCGCCGCCGACGAAGATGTCGCCGTCGGTCGCCAGCGCAGCGCATGCCCACGACGCGGCCTCGTTGCGGTCGAAGATCGACCGGTGGTCGTATCCCCGGAGCCGGTCGACGCCCTCGATGAAGATGACGCGGTTCGGCTCGTAGGAGATGATCGCGCCCATCTTCTGCAGGACCGCGATCAGATCCATGATCTCGGGCTCGATGGCGGCGTTGCGCAGTTCCGTCGTGCCCTTGGCCCGTACCGCGGTCAGCAGGACCTGCTCGGTGGCCCCGACACTCGGGTAGGGCAGTTCGATGTCGGCCCCGTGGAGGCCCTCGGGCGCCGAGAGACGGATGCCGCTGGGCTGCTTGTCCACGATCGCGCCGAACTTGCGCAGCGCGTCGAGGTGGAAGTCGATCGGGCGGTCGCCGATACGGCAGCCGCCGAGGTCGGGGATGAACGCCTGGCCGAGCAGGTGCAGCAGCGGTCCGCAGAAGAGGATCGGGATTCGCGAAGCACCGGCGTGCGCGTCGATCTCCTCGAACCCGGCCGACTCGGCGCCGCTCGGGTCGAGCCGGTACGTGCCCTCGCCGTCGTCGGCGACCGTCACCCCGTGCACCTCGAGAAGCGAGCGCACCACGGCGACGTCGCTGATGTCGGGGACGTCGCGCAAGACGCTCTCGCTCTCACCGAGCAGCGAGGCGACCATGGCCTTGGTCGCGAAGTTCTTCGCTCCCTTGACGTCGACACGTCCGACGAGGGGCCGTCCGCCCCGGATCTCGAGGATCTCGCCGTCTTCGCGACGGCTGCCGTTCTCCGATGCGATCGGCTCACTCGGCGGAGTGCTCATGCAGGACTTCCTCACTTGGTGATCGAGGGCGGGGCGGATCTTCGCCCCACGGGTCAGGGGCGTGATCCGGGGCTACGCGACGGGGAGTGTCCGAGGTCGCCACGCCTCACGGCGCGCCTCGAACTGCGCGATCGCCTCTTCATTGCGCAGCGTGAGCCCGATGTCGTCGAGTCCCTCGAGGAGCCTCCAACGAGTGTAATCGTCGATCTCGAAGGGGACTCGGAGGTCACCCAGAGCGGCGACGCGCGCCTCGAGGTCGACCGTCATCCGCATTCCGGGCTGCGCATCCACGGCAGCCCAGATCGCCTCACGGTCCGACTCGGAGATGACGCCCGCGAGGAGTCCCTGCTTACCGGCGTTGCCGCGGAAGATGTCGGCGAACTTGGGGGCCAGCACCACGCGGAATCCGAAGTCGCGCAACGCCCAGACGGCATGCTCACGGCTCGAGCCGGTACCGAAATCCGGACCCGCGACGAGGATCGACGCCCCCGCGAAGGCCGGCTGGTTGAGGACGAACTCGGGATCCTGACGCCAGTTGGCGAAGAGGGCGTCTTCGAAGCCGGTCTTGGTGACGCGCTTGAGGTAGACGGCGGGGATGATCTGGTCGGTGTCGACGGCGGAGCGCTTGAGCGGGGCGACGACACCGGTGTGGGTCTCGAACTTCTCCATGGTCAGGCCTCGACCTTCTCGCGTGCGGGCAGATCGCTCGGTGACGCGAGGCGCCCGAGCACGGCGGTGGCGGCGGCGACGAGCGGCGAGACCAGGTGCGTACGGCCGCCCTTGCCCTGGCGTCCCTCGAAGTTGCGGTTGCTGGTCGACGCGCATCGCTCACCGGGAGCGAGCTGATCGGGGTTCATCCCCAGGCACATCGAGCAGCCGGCGAAGCGCCACTCGGCGCCGAACTCGGTGAAGACGCGGTCCAGGCCCTCGGCCTCCGCCTCGAGCCGCACGCGGGCCGAGCCCGGAACGACCATGACGCGGACGCCGTCCGCCTTCGTGCGTCCCTCGATGATCGACGCGAACGCGCGGAGGTCCTCGATGCGGCTGTTCGTGCACGAGCCCATGAACACGGCGTCGACCGGGATCTTCTTGAGCGGCGTGCCCGGCTGCAGGTCCATGTACTCGAGCGCACGCTCGGCCGCGGCCTTCTCGTTCGGATCGCTGAAGTCGTCGGGCGAGGGAACCGTCGCACTGAGCGACACACCCTGGCCGGGGTTGGTGCCCCATGTGACGAACGGCTCGAGCTCGCCCGCGTCGATGAAGATCTCGGCGTCGTAGACGGCGCCCTCGTCGCTGGGGAGCGTGCGCCAGTAGGCGACGGCGTCTTCCCAGTCCTGCCCGGTCGGCGCGTGCGGACGGCCCTTGACGTACTCGAAGGTGATCTCGTCGGGGGCCACCATGCCGGCGCGGGCGCCGGCCTCGATCGACATGTTGCACATGGTCATGCGCCCCTCCATCGAGAGGGAGCGGATGGCGCTGCCGCGGTACTCGAGCACGTAGCCCTGACCGCCGTTGGTGCCGATCTTGGCGATCACGGCGAGGATGATGTCCTTCGCCGTCACACCTTCCTTCAGCTCGCCCTCGACGGTGATCGCCATCGTCTTGAAGGGCTTCAGCGGCAGCGTCTGGGTCGCCATGACGTGCTCGACCTCGCTCGTGCCGATCCCGAACGCCATCGCGCCGAACGCGCCGTGCGTCGAGGTGTGGCTGTCACCGCACACGACCGTGATGCCGGGCATCGTGAGGCCCAGCTGGGGCCCGACGACGTGGACGATCCCCTGCTCAGCGTCGCCGAGGGAGTGGAGGCGGACGCCGAACTCCTCGGCGTTGCGCCGCAGCGTCTCGATCTGCGTCCGGCTCGTCAGGTCTGCGATCGGCTTGTCGATGTCGAGCGTCGGGGTGTTGTGGTCCTCGGTCGCGATCGTGAGGTCGAGGCGCCGCAGCGGACGGCCTTCGGCGCGCAGACCGTCGAAGGCCTGCGGACTGGTGACCTCGTGGACGAGGTGCAGGTCGATGTAGATGAGGTCGGGCTGACCGTCTTCACCCTTGACGACGAGGTGGTCGTCCCAGACCTTCTCGACCAGGGTGCGCGGGCGCTCGGGAGGGGTGGGAATGCTCATGGGGTTTCGTTCTCCTTGCGAACCGGGATCAAGCCCACGACGGACTCCGCGGCGAGGAGGGGCTCAGAACGAGACCTCGCCGCGGCCGCTAAGGAGAAGGCGAGCGATCCGCATGCGGTCAGAATACCACCGGGCGCGGCGGGGGCGTCCGGTCACGAGCGCTCGTCGTCGCGCACGGACGGCTGCTCGACCGTCGGAGGCGTGCCCTGCTCGTCGGCGACCGCGGCAGCAGCCTGAGTCGGGTCGGCAGCGTCGCGGTCGTGACGCGCGGCGATCAGGCTCGCGACGGTCGCGACGAGCATCGCGCCGACGATGACCCCGAGGGAGACCCACGTCGAGATCTCGGGCGCCCAGGCGATACCGTCGCCGCCGTTGATGAACGCGAGCTCGTTCTCGTGCATGGCGTGGAGGATCAGCTTCACGCCGATGAACGCGAGGATGAATGCGATGCCGTAATGCAGGTACTTGAGCCGGTCGAGCAGGTCGCCCAGCAGGAAGTAGAGCTGCCGCAGGCCCATCAGGGCGAAGATGTTGGCGGTGAACACCAGGAACGGATCCTGCGTGATGCCGAAGATCGCCGGGATCGAGTCGAGGGCGAACAGCAGATCGGTGACGCCGATCGCGACGAAGACGATGATCATCGGGGTGAACATCCGCTTGCCGTCCACGACGGTCCGCACCTTGGGGCCGTCGTACTCGTCAGAGATGTCGACGGTTCGACGGATGATGCGGACGAGGAAGTTCTCCTTCTTCACGTCGTCGTCGTGGTCGCCCTCGGGAAGCGCCTGCTTGATCGCCGTGTAGATGAGGAAGGCCCCGAAGATGTAGAACACCCAGCTGAACTGCTCGATGATCGCCGCCCCCGCGAGGATGAAGAGACCTCGAAGCACCAGCGCGATGATGATGCCCACCATCAGCACCTTCTGCTGATATCGCCGAGGAACCGAGAACTGGCTCATGATCAGGACGAACACGAACAGGTTGTCGATCGACAGGCTGTACTCCGTCAGCCATCCCGCGACGAACTGGCCGGCATGCTCGACGTCGGCGACGGCCCACAGGATGCCGGCGAACACGAGCGCCAGCGACACGTAGAACAGCACCCACAGCGTCGATTCCTTCGGGGACGGGATGTGGGGTCGCTTGACGATGATGAGCAGGTCGGCGACGAGCACGAGCACCAGGACGACGAGCGCGACGATCTGGAACGGCACGGGGAGGTCCATGCGAGCCTTTCGGGGAGGAAGCCTCCCGAGACTACACCCCGGCTCCCCCGCGGCCCGGGTGTGAGACGGTTCGCGACGACGCGACACTGATGGGGTGAGGGAAGGAACTCGGACGCATGGTCGACACGATCGCACGCGGTGATGCCGAACTCGTCGAAGCGGCGGCATCCGGAAGCGAACACGCCTTCCGCACGCTCTACCGGGCTTACGTCCGGCCGGTGTACTGGCTCGCGCACGGCCTTCTCGGCGATTCCGCCGAGGCCGAGGACGTGGCCCAGGAGACGTTTCTCGTCGCCTGGCGCAAGCTCCCGGACCTTCAGCTGGCAGGCGAGTCGCTTCTGCCGTGGCTGATCACGATCTGCCGATTCCAGAGCGCGAACCGCATCCGAAGACGCCAACGCGAACGCCGGCACACGACCGAGGCGGACACCGCCGACGTCGCCGACACCGTCGATGTCGAGCGACAGGTCGTGGAAAGCGACCTGGTCGAGCGCATTCTCGCCGCCGTCGGCTCCTTGAGCCCGCTCGACCAGGACATCTTCCGACTCTGCGCCGCGGAGGGGTTCGCGTACCAAGCGGCAGCCGATCGCCTCGGCGTCAGCCATGGGACCGTCCGGAACCGGCTTTCCCGCATCCGCACTTTCGTCCGCTCGAGCGTTGAACCGGAGCAGTCATGAACGATCTACCCACCCTCGACGACCGCCGCATCGACGCGATCGAGGAGGCGTTGTTCGCGGACATCGCCCGCGAACGGGCGGAGGCACGGGCCCGCGACGACCTTTCCGTGTCGCAGCGACGGCGTCGGCGCCGCACCTGGTGGGGCGCGACAGGAGCGGCCGCAGCCGTCATCGTCGTCGCCGCTGCCATCGCTCCGCAGCTGACCAGCAGCAGCGGCGGCGCGTCATCGGCCTCCCCCGCCGGCGAACCGGGCTGGACGATCGGCTCGCTCGAGGACGGTGGCGTCTCGTCGGACGGCGGCAGCTCTGAGGCTGCTCCTGAGCCTTTCGTCCTCGACGACTCCGGCGCCGCGATCTCCGGGAGCCGCGCCGAGACCGATGCCGCGGTAAACGGGCGCGAGGTCGTCGCGACGGCATCGGCCTCGGTGGTCGTCAGCGATCCCCGCGCCGCAGCGGAGTCGATCGCCGATGCAGCGGTCGCAGCCGGCGGGTACGTCGAATCGATGAGTCTCGGTGACGGCGCTCCGGCGCCCCTCGACGGGGTGGCGACGTGGCCCCGTCCCTCGGGAACGGCATGGGTGAGCGTGCGCGTCCCCGCGACGAGTCTGGAGGATGCGATCGCGGGCCTCTCGGACGTCGGCGAGGTCGAGAGCTCCCAGGTCTCGCGCGACGACGTGACGACTCAGACCACAGACCTGCGTGCGCGGGTAGCCGCCGGTCAGGCCTCGGTCGAGCGGCTGACGGAGCTCATGGGGCAAGCGGGCTCGGTCGCGGATCTCATCGCAGCCGAGTCCGCGCTCGCTGAGCGACAGGCCGACCTCGACTCGCTGCAGCAGCAGCTCACCGCGCTCGAGTCGCAGGTCGCCCTGTCGTCGCTCACGGTTCAGCTGCAGGTTCCGGCCGAGAAGGTGGACGCCGATCCCGCGGGCTTCGGCGACGGACTCGCGACGGGATGGAACGGGCTCATCGCCACGTTCAACGGGATCGTCGTGGGGCTCGGATTCCTGCTCCCCTGGCTCGCCGTGATCGGGCTCACGGCTGCGCTGATCTGGCTCGTCGTCTCGACGACTCGCCGGCGTCGGGCGCGTCGGGAATCGCCCGAGTCCTGAACGCGCAGCGGGGAGATCCCGGGCGGGAATGCGAAACGCCCATCCGAGAGGATGGGCGTTTCGCGGTGGTGACCCCAGCGGGATTCGAACCCGCGTTACCGCCGTGAGAGGGCGGCGTACTAGGCCGCTATACGATGGGGCCGTACTTTTCTGTTTTCCCCGGGGCTCCGGAGGCAACCGTTAAAGTATGCCACGGCCTCGCGCATCCGGCAAAATCGAGGCCCCCATTGCCGTCTCGGGCGTGTCGGGCGTTGACTGAGGACATGCATGTCACCAAGCACGAACACGCCTGCCTGCGCCTCGAGCGCGAGGGCAAGACCCTGATCATCGATCCCGGCACGTTCACCTCACCTCTCGAGGATCTGCACGACGTCGTGGCTGTCGTCGTCACCCACGAGCATCCCGATCACTGGACGTCCCAGCACCTCTCGTCGATCCTCGAGCAGTTCCCGAACATCCCCGTGTACGGCCCCGAGGGTGTCGTGCGGGCGGCCGCGGGGTTCGACATCCGCGAGGTCTCCCCCGGTGACAAGCTGGAGGCGGGCCCGTTCAGCCTCGAGTTCTTCGGCGGACGCCACGCGGTGATCCACGAGTCGATCCCCGTGATCGACAACGTCGGCGTCCTCGTCGACGACGAGTTCTACTACCCCGGCGACTCCTACGCCGTGCCCGAGGGAGCGCATGTGAAGCTCCTCGCGGCGCCCGTCGGCGCCCCCTGGCTGAAGATCGGCGACGCGATGGACTTCGTGCTCGAGGTCAAGCCGCAACGGGTCTTCGCGACCCACGACATGACGCTGTCTGCGGCGGGCCTGTCGATGGGCCGCGAGCGGCTCTCGTGGGCGGCCCAGCAGAATGGCGGCGACTTCGTGGCGCTGGACCCGGGCGACTCCACCGACATCTGACCCCCGGAAACGACGGATGCCGTGGACCCGAAGGTCCACGGCATCCGTGCTTCGCGGGCGGATCAGGCCGCGTCGTGGTCGATCTCGAGGAAGGCGACGAGCTCGTCGAGCGCCTTCTCGGCACCCTCACCCTCGGCCTTGAGCGTCACGACCGAGCCCTGCGAGGCGCCCAGGCCCATGATGCTCAGGATGCTGCCGGCGTTCAGGTCGGGGCCGCCCTCGACGGCGATCGTGACGGGGACGCCCTTCGACTGCACCTCCTGCACGAAGAGCTTCGCGGGGCGGGCGTGCAGTCCGGAGCTGCTCGCGATGGTGGCGGTGCGTTCTGCCATGGTGGTGTCTCCTCAGACTGTCGCGGTCGCCGCGGCCGGGGCCGGGGCGGTGGAGCTCTTGCGGACGTACTTCTTGAGCACGACGAGCAACAGCGCAGAAACGACGGTACCTGTCAGAAGCGCGACGAAGAAACCCCACACCGGCGAGATGGCGAACAGCACGAACACGCCGCCGTGCGGAGCGAAGCTCTGGACCCCGAACCACATGCTCAGCGCACCGGTGATCGCCCCGCCGACGAGGGATGCCGGGATGACGCGCAGCGGGTCCGCCGCCGCGAACGGGATCGCACCCTCACTGATGAACGATGCGCCCAGCAGCCATGCCGCCTTGCCGTTCTCGCGCTCGACCGGCGTGAAGAGCGGACGGGCGAGCACCGTCGACGCGAGCGCAAGAGCCAGCGGCGGCACCATTCCCGCCGTCATGACCGCAGCCATGATGAGGTACGGGGCTGTGTTCTCCGTCGACGCGGCCGCGAGGCCGGTGGTGGCGAAGACGTAGGCGACCTTGTTGATCGGACCGCCGAGGTCGAAGCACATCATGAGGCCCAGGATCACGCCGACGACGATGAGGCCCGCACCGCTCTGGGTGAGGTTCGTGAGTCCGTCGGTCAGGAGCGCCATGAGCGCGGCGATGGGGCGGCCCAGGAACAGGATCATGAGACCCGAGGCGACGATCGAACCGAGCAGCGGGATGATGACGACAGGCATCAGACCGCGCAGCCAGCGCGGAGCGGGGAGGCGTCCGAGCCACCAGGCCACGAAGCCGGCGAGGAAACCTCCGATGATGCCGCCGATGAAGCCGGCGCTCATCGTGACGGCGATCGCACCGGCGACGAATCCGGGAGCGATGCCCGGGCGGTCCGCGATCGCGTAGGCGATGTAGCCCGCGAGGGCGGCCACCAGGAAGCCCATGGATGTCGAGCCGATCATGAACGCCACCGACCCGAGGTACTGGCCGAGCGGGCCGAACGGCGACGTGATGTCGGTGGTCGGCAGGTTCCACAGCGCGTTGTCGATGATGACCTTCGACGCATTCGCCGTGACCTCGTAGCCGCCGAGGGCGAAACCGAGGGCGATCAGGAGACCGCCGCCGGCGACGAAGGGGATCATGTAGCTGACGCCCGTGAGCAGGATGCGCTGGATCTTCGCGCCCCACGACAGGTTCTGCGACGCGGTTCCCGCACCGGAACCGGCATCCGCTGCGGCACCGCTGACGCGGGCGGCGTTCGGGTTGGACGCGGCGGCGACGGCTTCGCGGATCATCTGCGCGGGCTGCTCGATGCCGCGCTTGACGCCCGAGCGGATGACCGGCTTGCCGGCGAACCGCGACATCTCGCGGACGTCGACGTCGGTGGCGAAGATCACGGCGTCGGCGTTGTCGATGACGGATGCCGGCAGCGCCTGGTATCCGCTCGAGCCCTGGGGTTCGACGACGAGGTCGACCCCCGCTTCCTTACCCGCGGCCGTCAGGGCGTCGGCGGCCATGAAGGTGTGGGCGATGCCCGTCGCGCACGAGGTCACGGCGACGATGCGCGCGGGCCGACCGTCGATCGTCAGGTCACCGGAGGCTGCTGCAGCCGGGGCAGCGGAGGTGGCCGGCGGCGCGGCGGTTGCGGAAGCCGGAGCGACCTCGCCCTCGCCGATCGCCGCGCGAACCGTACGCACGACGTCGTCGGCAGTCGCCGCCGCGCGGAGGTCGCTCGTGAACGTGTCCTGCATCAGGCTGCGGGCGAGACGCGACAGCACGGCGAGGTGCTCTTCGGCGGCGTTCTCGGGCGCGGCGATGAGGAAGACGAGGTCGGCCGGTCCGTCGGGCGCCCCGAAGGCCACGCCCGGCTTCAGCCGTGCGAAGGCGAGGGAGGCCTGCGTCACCGCAGCGCTCTTCGCGTGCGGGATCGCGATGCCACCGGGAAGCCCGGTCTCATCCTTCTCCTCGCGAGCGATCGCGTCATTCGCGAGGGCGTCGGCGTCCGTGGCGCGGCCCTGCGCTGCGACGAGGCGAGCGAGAGCGCGGATGACGTCCTTCTTGTCGGTCCCGAGGGGCGCGTCGAGGCTGACGAGCTCCGGGGTGATGGTGTCGGACACGGTGTCCTCCTGGTTCGAGTGTTGCGGGTCGTTCGGATCAGTGATGGAGCTCGCGGACGGGGACGTCCGCGGTGGGGAGATCGGTCGGAGTCGGGGCTTGTGTGCCGTCGAGCGCCGCGGCCGCCGAACCGTAACGGATGGCGGAGACGAGGGATGCAGCTGGGTCTGCGCCGCGCGAGTCGGCGAGCAGGAAGCCCGCGAGCGAGCTGTCACCTGCGCCGACCGTGCTGCGAACGCGGGTGGGAGGCGGAGTAGCCGCCCACGCGCCTCGGTCGGAGACGAAGACGGCGCCGTCGCCACCGAGAGTCACGAGCGCGGCCCCCACCGTCGCGGGGACGAGCCCGCGAGCGGCGAGGTGTACCGCCTCGGCGAGGGTGTCGGCTGCGGGCAGCGCTGCGCCGAGGAGATCGGCGAGCTCTTCATCGTTCGGCTTGATGAGGTCGGGACGTCCATCCGCGACGACGGCGCGCAGTGCGGCGCCCGACGTGTCGACAGCGATCCGGGGCGCCTCATGGCCCAGCCGCTCGCGAACCGCTCGGATGATGCAGACGTAGGCGTCATCCGGCAGGCCGGGCGCGAGCGATCCGGCGAGCACGAGCCACTGGGCGTCGCGAGCACATTCCGCGACCACGTCGATCACGTCGTCGAGGTCGGCGGAGCTCAGGGCCACGCCGGGGAGATTGATCTTCGTCGTCTCTCCCGCGGGGTCCGTGACCGCGATGTTCGCGCGGGTTCGACCGCGCACCGGTACCGCCCGAACGTCGAGGTCTTCCGCCGCGAGCGCGGCCGCGAAGGGGTCGGCGGGATCCAGCGGCAGCACCGCGAGGCTGTCGCTTCCCGACGCATGCAGTACGCGCGCCACATTGATGCCCTTGCCTCCGGCATCCTCGCGAACAGCGGACGCCGTCTGAACCTCGCCGACACGCAGCGGCGCGTCGATCGAGATGGTCCGGTCGAGCGACGGGTGCACCGTCAGGGTCACGATCATGCGATCCATACCTCCACGTCGGCCTCGCGCAAGGCGCGGGCGAGCTCCTCATCCGGCTCCCGGTCGGTCACGACGACATCGAGGTCCGAGAGGTCGGCGAACGAGACGAGCAATTCGGAGTCGAACTTGTCGGCGTCGACCAGCAGAATGACTCGCCGGGCGCCCGCGACGACGGCGCGCTTAACGGCGGCTTCGTCGGGGTCGGGCGTGGTCAGCCCCGCGTCGCGGGCGATGCCGTTCGTGCCGAGGAAGGCCACGTCGGGGCGCAGCCGTGAGATGGCCGCAACGGTGTCGGATCCGACCGCGGCCGCGGTCAGTCCTCGGACACGCCCGCCGATCGCCGTCAGGCCGATGCCGCTCGCGCCGGCGAGCGAGTGAGCGATCGTCATCGAATGCGTGACGACCTCGAGGCCGCTGGGCGCGCTGCGTGCGATCAGCGCCTCGGCGAAGGCGGCGGTCGTCGTGCCCGCATCCACATAGATCGATCCGGCGCCGCCCGGAAGCGCAGCCAACGCGCGACGGGCGATTCGCTCCTTGGCCGCGGAGTGGCGCTGGGAGCGTTCGGCGACGGAGGGCTCGGCCGTGCTGACGCGCTCTGCCGAGACGGCGCCTCCGTGGACCCGGCGCAGGACGCCGGTCTCCTCGAGGACGGCGAGATCGCGGCGGACCGTCTCGGTCGTGACGTCGAACCGCGACGCGAGGTCGACCACGGCGACGCGGCCGTGGGCGGCGAGCATTCGTTCGATGAGCTGCTGGCGCTCCATTGCGTACACGACATCCTCCTTCGGATGCCCACACGATACAACGCGATCAAACGCAAAGCAACAGAATGCAACACGACTTTCGGTCCCGAGGCCGGAAACGACGGAGGGAGGCGCCGGCCGCAGCCGACACCTCCCTCCGGGGCGATCCGAGGCTCAGGCCTCGCTCATCGCGATGACCTCCTGCTGGCCACGCGCTGCGAGCGCGGCCGCACGAGCTGCAATTCGGCGCTCCTGCTCGATCTGACCGGCGTCGAGGGTCTCCTGGTCGACCGGGTAGCTCTCCACCTTGTTCACGCCGTTGTACTTGGCGATGTAGGCGTCGAGCTCGGGGCCCGACTCCCACGACGTGATGAGGCAGTAGCGCGGCTCGTCGCCGTAATGGGCGGCCGCGTGCCACAGGCGCTGGGTGTCGACGATGAGCTGCGCACCGGCGGGCAGCGCGATACGCGTCTCCTCGCTGGGGTCGGTGCGGTTCTCGCGGAGCACGAAGTAGCTCGTCTTGTCGTCCGTCAGGTTGAAGAAGCCTCGGACGACCCAGCCCGTGCCGTCGGGGTTGAGGCGGTTGTTGTCGTCCTGGTGCAGGTTGTAGAGGCAGTCGGCGTACGTGTTCGGCTGCAGCTCGATGATGCGGCAGCGGCCGACGTTCGCGCCGGGCTCCTGCGCACGCGCGGTCAGCGTCGGCGCGATCGCGGTCTGCGAGTCGATCCACACGCCGTCCTTGTCGGTACGCGGCGGCTTGTGGTTCCAGAAACCGTTGCACTCGATCTCGCCCTTGGCCGAGGCCAGCGGGGCGAAACGGGTGTCACCCGAGGACTTCCAGTCGACGTACTCGACGTCGAGCCATTCCTTCGGATCGATCTCCTTGTTGTAGCGGTCGAGGACGACGTAACCGGTCTCCTCGAGGGCAGCGGACTTGATGTAACCCATGACGGATCATGACCTTTCTGTCGGACAAGCGAAGTTTTTACAGGCCCGACTTAGGTCAGCCTACCTAGGGCTCCTGAACGCGCCGGTAGACTCGGCCGGGGTTTTCGAGGAGCGATTTCGGAGAACATGAGCACTGCCACGAATGTCGAAGCGACCGCCGTCAACACGATCGGCTGGCTCTCGGCATCCGACACCACCATCGTCGTCCCGGTGTACCAACGGCAGTACCGCTGGGACATCGGCGGCTGCGAGCAGCTGCTCGGCGACATCCGGTCGGTGTCCGCGTCCGACGACACGCACACCCACTTCATCGGATCGATCCTCTCCACCGCGAGCACCTCGTCCGACGACGACGCACAACTCGTGCTCATCGACGGGCAGCAGCGCATCACCACCCTGATGCTGCTCGTCGCGGCCCTGCACCACACGTTGCGCGATGACGATCCGGAGCTCGCGCGCGAGCTGGAGGCGGTCCTCGTCCGGGCCGACGACCCCACGCGCACGAAGCTGCGTCCGCACCGGGCCTGGGCCGACGTCTTCGAGAGCGTCGTCCTCGATCGGCGCACCCCCGAGGACGAGCTTCGCGTCTCGCGCTTCGACGACAATTACGCGTTCTTCCGCAGTCAGATCCGGCCCGGCGAGGCGGCGGCGCTGTGGCGCGGCCTGCAGAAGCTCGAGCACGTGGCGATCACCCTGGGGCCGCAGGCCAACGCGCAGCAGATCTTCGAGAGCCTCAACTCCACCGGCGAGCCGCTGCGCGACCACGAACTCATCCACAACTACGTGCTGATGGGACTCACGCACGCCGAGCAGAACGAGATCGAGCAGGAGTACTGGCTCGCGATCGAGCAGAACACCGGCGATGCCATCGGATCGTTCTGGAACCACTACCTCGTCATGCTCACGGGGCGCGAGGTGCTCATCACCGGTGGACGCGGCGTCTACGACGTCTTCCGGCAGCAGTTCCCCCGACTCGACATCGACAGCCTGCGGGAGCACGCGACGAGCTGGCGGACATTCTCGGAGATCTATCGCGAGTTGCTCGACCCGGCCACGAGCGACGACCCCGAGGTCGGCCGGCAGCTCGGCTTCCTCGCGGTGCTCGGACGTCAGATGTTCCCGCTCGCGATGCGACTCGTGCATGACCAGCGCGCCGGCATCCTGCCCCGCGAGGAGCTCATCGCGCGTCTGGAGGACATCCAGTCGCTCCTGCTGCGCCGCGTCGTCGTCGGCACCGCGACCGAGCGGCTCGTCGCACGCCTCTGCCGCGCGTACGCCGAAGGCCCCGACGCGCTGACCCGCGCGATCGCGCGCATCACCCCCTCGGACGAGCGGGTGCGCGTCGGTCTCAAGTACAGCGACCTCCCCCATCCGCGTTATGTCCTGGGACGTCTCGCCGACGTCGACCCCGCCGACCTCCTCGACGTCTCGCCGGTCTTCCCTGCCGGCGCCGGCGACGACTGGTCGGGAGACGGCACGCGACGCTTCGCCGATTACAGCGAGGACGAGCAGAACAGCCACCGTGCCCTGGCGCACACGATCGGCAACCTCACGCTGCTCGAGCAGGACCGCGCGGAGCGCGCGCTCGACGCGACCTTCCCGCAGCTGCGTCCGCTCCTCGCGGGCAGCGCGGTGACGATGTCGCGAGAGATCGCAGAGATCGCCAGCTGGGACACCGCGGCGATCAGCGCCCGCACGGAGACGCTGGCCGCGCGATTCGTCGACCTGTGGCGGCGGCCGTCCCTGACGGGCATCGATGACGACAACCTCACCCCGATCCTGGATGCGAAGCTGCGCCGCGGCTGGCCCCGCGGCTGGCAGCGGGAGTTCGACTACGTCGAGTTCCGCGGCGAGCACTGGGAAGTCCCCGACGTCCGCTACCTGTTCAACCGGGTCTTCAAGCGCCTCTGGGTCGACTCCCGCCAGAGCGTCGTCGATTTCAGCGCGCGCCGTGGCGGCCCCGTGTACCCGGCGATGGCGTGGAACGGCCAGTGGGACGAGCTCGGTGAGGGCAGCTACCTCTACATGGGCTGGGACTCCCGTTACATGCTCACGGCGGTCCAGGGCGTTCTCGAAGAGGCCGGCTGGGCGTCGGAGGTCTTCCTGAAGTACTCCTACATCGGCGAGGCGATGCGCTGATCGCCTAGCAGAGTCGAGAGCACGGCGTCAACGACCCCGCGATCCCGTTCTCGACCGCGTAGCTTCACTGTTGTACGTGAGCGGCTCGGTAGAGACGGTGTTCGGGTCACTTTCTCCCAGGGCTCACTGACGGCCCCGCCGTGAGATCTCATCTCCGGCGGGGCCGTCCCCTTCTCCGGGGTCGCCCAGGTGTCGTGACGTAGAATTCCGTGTGCTTCCCGACACGATCTCCCCCTCTTCCCTCGCGCCCAGCGGCATCGATCCGGCCGACCTCGCCGCGACGCTCCGCGTTCTGGACCAGCTCGCCGACATCGACCACGCCCACCCGGACTACGTCACGGTGCGACGCGCGACGGCGGCGATGTTCAAGGCTGCGAAGAAGGTTCGGCGCCGCGAGATCCGGGATGCCGTCGCCTCCGCCGACCGCGCCGTGGTGCACGCCACCGCGACCGGCGCCCCCGACCGCATCGACGACGAGACCCGCGGCATCCCGATCTCGTCGTCGACGACCGCTCCGATCGCCGGCACCCTCATCAAGGCGCGCGCCTGCTACATCTGCAAGCAGCCCTACACGATCGTGGATGCCTTCTACCACCAGCTGTGCCCCGACTGCGCGGCGCTGAGCCACGCCAAGCGCGACGCCCGCACCGATCTGACGGGTCGCCGGGCTCTGCTCACCGGCGGGCGGGCCAAGATCGGGATGTACATCGCCCTGCGGCTGCTGCGCGACGGCGCACACACCACCATCACCACGCGCTTCCCTCGCGATGCGGTGCGCCGGTTCACGAGCCTTCCCGACTCCGCGGAATGGATCGACCGGCTCAAGGTCGTCGGCATCGACCTGCGTGATCCCGCCCAGGTCGTCGGGCTCGCGGATGACGTCGCCGCGGCCGGTCCGCTCGACATCCTGATCAACAACGCGACGCAGACGGTGCGGCGCTCCGCCGGCGCCTACCAGCCCCTCGTCGACGCCGAGCTCTCACCGCTGCCGGACGGACCGCTGCCCGAGCTGGTCACCTTCGGCCACACCAACGACATGCACCCGCAAGCGCTCGAGCGCTCGGTGAACGCGCACCCGATCCTCGCCGCCGCGGCCTCGCGCGCCGACGAACTCACCGAGCAGGCGATGGCCGCGGGCTCGAGCTCGCTCGAACGACTCGCTGCCGGGACGGCGATCGACGCCGGCGGGCTCATTCCCGATCTCGACAGCGTCAACTCGTGGACGCAGCGCGTCGGCGACGTCGACCCGCTCGAGATGCTCGAGGTGCAGCTCGCCAACACCACGGCCCCCTTCCTCCTGGTCTCGAAGCTGCGCGCCTCGCTGGCTGCGAGCCCGGCTCGCCGCACCTACGTCGTCAACGTCAGCGCCATGGAGGGCGTGTTCAACCGCGGTTACAAGGGGCCCGGCCACCCGCACACGAACATGGCCAAGGCCGCCGTCAACATGCTCACGCGCACGAGCGCCCGCGAGATGTTCGAGACCGACGGCATCCTGATGACGAGCGTCGACACCGGATGGATCACCGACGAACGTCCCCACCCGACCAAGGTGCGTCTCGCCGAGGAAGGCTTCCACGCCCCGCTCGACCTCGTCGACGGCGCGGCACGCGTCTACGACCCGATCGTCCGCGGCGAGGCCGGCGAGGATCTGTTCGGAGTCTTCCTCAAGGACTACTCCCCCGGCGCATGGTGAGGCTCCCTGCCCCCGGCAACCGCGTGGTCGTCCGCTACCTGCTACCGACGGGACAGGCCACGGATGCGCTCGGCGAGCTGCTGAGCGCGGACGACGAGCTGGTCGTGGTCGACGGCAAGCGCGGTGTGGAGCGCATCCGCCGCTCGGACATCATCGCGGCGAAGCCCGTGCCTCCGCCGCCCGCGCCGCGGCCACGCCGCGCCTGACGCTCGCTCCTGCGGCGCGCGAACGCAAGAGCCCGCGAGCCGATGACTCGGACTCGCGGGCTCTCGGTTGCGGGAGTCGTCCGCACTCAGGCGTCCGCGCGCACCAGGATCTTCGCCCCGGC
This sequence comes from Microbacterium sp. Ru50, assembly GCF_002920555.1. Lineage (NCBI taxonomy): Bacteria > Bacillati > Actinomycetota > Actinomycetes > Micrococcales > Microbacteriaceae > Microbacterium > Microbacterium sp. Ru50. Next base: position 491,720 of record NZ_PQSV01000001.1, read on the forward strand.
CCCACCGCGGAGCTTCTCGATGGCGCCGACCACACCGTCGATCGGGACCTCCTCGACCCATCCCGTCGTGTCGTAGACGCCGCGCGACATCGCGTCGATGACGGCGTCGAAGTCGGCCGGAAGGTACGCCAGCGCACCGGCGATCTCGGTCTCGGCCATGACCAGTTGCGTCGGCGAGAACTCCATCGCGCGCTCGTGGATCGCCACGACGACGAGGCGCCCGCCGGGCACGAGGCTCGCGAGTCCCGACGTGATGGCCGGTCCGGCGCCGGCGGCATCGAACGCGACGTCGGCACCGCGTCCGTCGGTCAGCTCGGCCACAGCGGCGGCGAGGTCACCCGACACGGGGTCGACGACCGTCGCACCGAGCGCGGCGATGGTCTCACGCCGCGATGCGCTGGGCTCCGACACGAGGACCCTCTCGACGCCGTGCGCCTTGAGAGCGAACCAGACGCCGATGCCGATGGGGCCGGCGCCCGCGACGATCGCGGTCTGTCCCGCTTTCACGAAGGAGCGCTCGACCGCGTGCCACGCGACGGCCATGGGCTCGACGAGGGCGCCCATGCGCAGGTCGACGTTCTCGGGGAGCTTGTGCAGCATCGAGGCCGGAACCGTCGTGTACTCCGCCATCCCGCCGCCGTGCGAGCTGAGTCCGTGGAAGCCGATCTTCTGGCAGGCGTTGAACATGCCCTTCTCGCACGCGGGGCACTCGCCGCAGTAGTAGACGGGCCAGACTGCGGCACGATCGCCCACAGAGACTCCCTCGACGCCCTCGCCGACCTCGACGACGGTTCCCGCGAACTCGTGGCCGAGGATCTGCGGAAGCTGCGCACCGGTCACCGGGTGCGGCTCGTCGAGCGTGAGGCCCGCGGCTTCCGGAGCGTAGTAGACGTGCAGATCCGACCCGCAGATGCCCGCGAAAGCGTTCTTCAGCTTCACCTGGCCTGCGCTCACCGTGGGTTCGTCGACGTTCTCCACACGGAGGTCTTCCTTCGCGTGGAACACTGCTGCCTTCATCGTGATCTCCTCTCGTTCGGCTGCATCACCGCAGCCACCATTCCGGTGAGGCGGCGAGGATCGCCCTCGTCGCCCACGCCACGTCGTCCGCGCCCGAGCGCAACCAGACTTCGATCGCCGCCACCGTCCCGCCGGCCGCGTAGGCGACGGCGATCTCTCGCATCGACTGGTCGTCGATCGCGGGCGGCTCGATCTCGGGATGCCGCTCCAGCCATTCCTCCAGCCCCCGGGCGATGACGCGCTCGAGCACGTCACGGATGGGCGCGGCGAGAGACGGATGCAGCGCACCGCGGTACACGTCGGCTCGCGCTCTGACGTGTGCGAGCAGGCGATCCTCGGCGGTGGTCAGCGAGTCGAGCTCGCCGACATCGGCCAGCACATCGGCGAGCTCGACGCTCAGCGCGTCGGCGACGAGCGACACGGGCGCGTCGGCATGCCGGTAGAACGTGTCACGCGTCACGCCGGCCGCGCGGCAGATCTCCGAGACCGACAGATCCGTGAGCGGACGGACAGCAGCCAGATCGAGGGCCGCCCGGCGCAGTGCCTCTCGGCTGCGCAGCGACCGCGGGTCCATGACCCCAGCCTATCCGACACCTGTCAGACAGTGGGCGGCTCGCTGCCTGATTCCGCCTCACCCGCAGCGCCCATGCCGGAGTCCTCCGCCTCCGCCGCGATCGGGACCGCGAGGGGAATCGAGATCGACGCGATACCGCCCCCGCCGAGCAGGTCGCCCGCAGGGTCGGCGGGCGGTGGTTCGTCGGGCAGCAGCTCGGCGTTCGACTTGCGGCGCGCGGGCTCGGAGGGCAGCCCCGCCCACTCGCTCGGTTCCTCGGGTCGCTGCATGAAGAGTCCCATGTGCCCATTCTCGCTCGCTGAGCGCGGCTCGACCCCTCTCACGGCGAACGCAGATCAAACGGAAAAGCCCCGCCGAAGCGGGGCTTTTCTCGAAGCTGGGGTACCTGGACTCGAACCAAGAACAACTGAACCAGAATCAGCCGTGTTGCCAATTACACCATACCCCATGGTCGGTTTGACCTCAGTCGCACCGAGGATCAACTATACCCGACGGATGCGATGGGGCCTAACCGAGCGCCGCCCGGGCGCGTCAGCCGACGCGCTGGACGAGCGCGTCGAGCCTGCGGATGGTCTCGGCCTTGCCGAGCAGCTCCATCGACTCGAACAGCGGCGGCGACACGCGACGTCCGCTGAGGGCGACACGCAGCGGGCCGTAGGCGACACGCGGCTTGAGCCCGAGCCCCTCGATGAGCGCGGGGGCGAGGGCATCCTGCACCGCGGCGGCGGTGAAGCCCTGCTCGGGGACGAGCTCGAGGGCGCCGACCGACGCGACGAGCACCTCCCCCGCGTTCGCCGGCAGCCCCGAGAGGGCATCGTCGTCGTACGCGACCTCGGAGCGGAACAGGAAGCCGAGCAGATCCGGTGCGTCACCGAGCAGCTGCATGCGCTCCTGGACGAGGGGCGCCGCGGCCTCGAGGATCTCGCGCTGTGCCGCCGTGGGAGGGTTCTCGATCAGGCCGGCGCCGGAGAGGTAGGGCACGAGGCGCTCGGCGAAGTCGTCGGGCGCGAGCATCCGCACGTGGTCGCCGTTGATCGACTCGGCCTTCTTCTGGTCGAAGCGCGCCGGGTTCGGGTTCACGTCGGCGATGTCGAACGCGGCGATCAGCTCGTCGCGCGTGAAGACGTCGCGGTCGGGCGCGATCGACCAGCCGAGGAGCGACAGGTAGTTCAGCAGCCCCTCGTGGATGAAGCCCTTCTCGCGCTGCAGGAAGAGATCGGCCTTCGGGTCGCGCTTCGACAGCTTCTTGTTGCCGGTCTCGCCGAGGACGAGGGGCATGTGGCCGAACCGCGGGACGAAGTCGGTGACGCCCGCCTCGATGAGCGCTGCGTACAGCGCGAGCTGACGGGCCGTCGACGGCATGAGGTCCTCGCCGCGCAGGACGTGCGTGATTCCCATGAGCGCGTCGTCGACGGGGTTCACGAACGTGTAGAGCGGGACGCCGCCGGCGCGAACGATGACGAAGTCGGGGAACGATCCCGCGGGGAAGGTCACCTCGCCGCGGATGAGGTCGACGAAGGTGAGGTCGTGGTCAGGCACGCGCAGGCGCCACGCGGGCTCGCGGCCCTCGGCGCGGAAGGCGGCCTTCTGCTCGTCGGTGAGGTCACGGTCGAAGTTGTCGTAGCCGAGCTGCTTCGCGCGGCCGTTCGCCTTGTTGCGGGCGTCGATCTCCTCGGCGGTCGAGTACGACTCGTAGACGACCCCGGCGGCGATGAGCTTGTCGAGCACCTCGCGGTAGATCTCGTGGCGCTGCGACTGGCGGTACGGCGCGTGAGGGCCGCCCTTCTCGACGCCCTCGTCCCAGTCGATCTCGAGCCACCGCAGCGCTTCGAGCAGCTGCTGGTAGCTCTCCTCGCTGTCGCGCGCGGCGTCGGTGTCTTCGATGCGGAAGACCATCTTGCCGCCGTTGTGGCGCGCGTAGGCCCAGTTGAACAGGGCCGTGCGGATGAGGCCGACGTGCGGCAGACCGGTCGGCGACGGGCAGAACCGCACGCGGACATCGGTTCCGGTGGCGGTCGTGGTGGCGGGGTGAGGTGCGGTGGACATCCCCTCCAGCTTAGTTCTCGTGAGAGTCGCCGCCGGTGAGCTCGGCGACGACGGCCCGCAGGTGCCCCAGGACCGATGCCACCGCGGGAACCCGGCCCGCACCGCCCGCAGACACCGCGTGTATGGCGCGGCGTTCGCTCGCGGGAAGCGGTCGCGTCACCACACCGGGGAGGAGGGGGAACGACGCGACCGCGAGTCCGGGAAGCGTCGCGACGCCGATTCCCTGTGCCACGAGCTGCTCGACCGCGACGAAATTGTCGGTCTCGAAACGGATCTCGGGGTCGAACCCGGCTCGGCCGCACACCTCGAGCAGATGGCCGCGGCAGCGGGGGCATCCGGCGATCCAGGCCTCGAGCGCAAGAGGGGCGATCTCCATCGCACCCACGCCGTGGGCGGCGGGGTGGCCAGCAGGCAGAACCGCCAGCAGGTCGTCGTACCCGATGACCTCCGCGTCGAGTCCCCGAGCGTTCTCGCCATGCGGGTCGCTCCGATCGCCCGGGTAGCCGAAGGTCAACGCGATGTCGGCTCGATCCGCGCGAACATCGGCGATCGCCTCGGGCGGCTCCGCCTCGACGTACGTCAGGGTCAGCCCTGGTTCCGCGTGAGCCAGCCGATCCATGAGGCGCGGCAGCACCGTCGGCGAGGCGGAAGGGAAGCCGACCATGCGCACCGTGCCCGACCGCAATCCGGCGAGCTCGGCCAGTTCGCCCGAGGCCGCCTCGATGACCGTCGCGACCGCCGCGGCATGCCGGGCGATCACGCGACCGGCTTCGGTGAGCCGCATCCGCCGCCCGACCCGCTCGACGACCGGCACGCCGAGACGCTGTTCGAGTCGCTTGATCTGCTGGCTCACGGCCGGCTGGCTGTAGCCCAGAGCCGACGCCGCCGCAGTGATCGACCCGCCGTCGGCGATGGCTCGCACGACGCGCAACTCGGTGACGTCGAGACGATAGTCCGGGGTGTCCATGCAAAAAGATAACTAGCTGTGATGGTTTGCATGCAAATCCTGCCGTAGACCAATAGATCGCGATCGCCCAGCCTGGATGCATGGAGAAGATGACCCTCGCACCCGAAGCGCTCCACGCCGCGTTCACCGGGTCGCGCGGATATCTCGCCGCGTGCAGCACGGGTCTGCCGACCACCGCGACACGGGCGGCGGTCATCGCCGACCTCGACGCCCGACCCGACCTGGTTCACTACGCTGACGTGGCCGAGCGCTGCCGCGCACATTTCGCCCGATTGGTGTCGACGGTGCCCGACCGCGTGGCCATCGGGTCGCAGACGTCGGTCCTGGTCGGACTGATCGCGGCTTCCCTCCCCGATGGTGCGACCGTGCTGTGCCCCGAGGGCGAGTTCTCCTCGCTCGTTCTCCCATTCGCCCACGCCGGGCGCGGCATCCGGGTTCGCGCCGTCGCGCTCGCCGACCTCGCCGGCGCCATCACTCCCGACGTCGACCTCGTCGCATTCTCGATCGTGCAATCGGCCACGGGAGAGGTCGCCGACGCGGCGGCGATCGTCGCGGCCGCGCGGCGGCACAACACCCGCACGCTCTGCGACGCGACACAGGCGGCCGGTTGGCTCCCCCTCGACGCCGAGCAGTTCGACGCCCTCGTCTGTCACACGTACAAGTGGCTGTGCGCGCCCCGCGGCGTCGCCTTCCTCGCGCTCTCCGACGGTTTCGCAGCGACGCTCATGCCCCTCCACGCCGGGTGGTACGCCGGCGAAGACCCCTGGGCTGCGTGCTACGGGACCGACGCGACCCTCGCCCGCTCCGCCCGACGCTTCGACGTGTCACCCGCCTGGCAGGCGATGGTGGGCGCGGAACCGGCCCTGGCGATGTTCGCGGATGCCGACCCTGCGGCCCTGCACGCACGGGTGACCGGTCTCGCCGCGGCGTTCCGCACGCGACTCGGACTGCCCGAGCCGCTGCACGCGAGCCCCATTGTCACGTGGCCCGACCCCGCCGGCGCGGATCTCGCACGGCTCACAGCCGCCGGCGTGGCGGCATCCGGTCGTCGCGGCAATGCGCGCGTCGCCTTCCACGTCTTCAACGACGAGGCCGACGTCGAACTGGCTGCGAACGCTCTCCTCGCCTGATCAGCCGAGGAGAGCGATGGGCGGCCTCGTCAGGCGGTCAGCACCCATGCGGTGGTGCCAATCGCGTCGGCGATGTGGGGATCGCCCGCGAAGTCGATGCCGTCGGTGAAGAAGCTGATGATCACCAGCGCGAACATCAGCGCGATGGAGAGGAAGAGGATCGCGCTCGAGACGAGGGCGATGATCAACTGTGCGCGGTGACTCATGACTCCACGGTGCCAGCCTTCCGCCCCGGAGCAAAATGCTTGCCGTCAACAGGCGCGACGGCTAGGCCCGCTTCTTCCGACACGCGCACCCAGGTGGGAATGGCGTGTGGGTGACGCCGTTTCGGTAGGTGATCGCGAGCTTGTTGGAGAGAGCGAGGAACCGCTCGATCGCGTTCCGGCCACGGTAGGCACCCGCGTCGAACCCGAAGCGTCGACCGGGCCACAACTGCCGCGACGCTTACGTGCGGCGATTCAGCCGGCCTTTCCGATACGAGGCTCTGTGACCGCGCCAGCCCTCGCTGTTCCGCCTCGGGGTGTGGCGTTCGGCGCCTGCTTCTTCCACTCCGCCCGCCACAAACCGAACTACCCGGAGGCGATTTCGCCGCGGATCCCGGCGCCGCGAGCATTTCATGCTATAGAGAGGACACGCTCTCACGACTTCAGGACGAATTCGGGACCGCATGAGTTTTCTCTCATCTTGTCGAATGGCGATCAAGGTACACGCTGGAGCAGTTGCTTACGACCCGGGAATCTTTGATGAGCCGGGTTGACTCTCACTGAGCACCGCACATAGGTTGGGGGCATGATTACTGACGACCATGCCGCCAGGAAGTCTCAACCTAACGCGTTGCCACGATACTCAAAGCGAAAATTCTTCTCCGTGAAACGTTCGGCACTCATCCTTGCCGTCGCGGCGGGGACATCGCTCGTCGTAGCGCCAGTGGCGCACGCAGCTTCTATCACCTACGCACACAATGCTGCTCTGAGCCAGGGCGAATATCGCTACAGCGGACTCCGGAACGCGATGACCGGCGGGCAGACACAGCTAGAACTCTTCAGTGGAGACGGCGCTCACCCGATAGCCAGCGTCGAAACCTACCGCCCCGCTCCGGGATATCAAACGATCGGTTACAGCGAGGGCGGTCTCACTGCACGGCTGAGTCATGGTCGTGCTGAGAGCGTGCATCAGAAGTGCTCCTGGGTTTGGCCATGGACATCGCATGACATTGGCAAGCTGCGCACTACCTGCACCTTTTATTACTGAAGCCACACTCACAATTGACAGCTGGGCCTTCACAAACAGGTCCGGTCAAACAACGGAAACTGTATCGAGACGAGAGGTATCTCAATTGAAGAAGATTTCTTATAGCGTTGTAGGAGTTGTGACTCTCCTCGCAGCAGCCGTAGTTGCCCCCAGCGCTTCGGCGACTGATGGCCAGCAGATCGCGACGCTGATCCCAGCATTCGAGCGCACGCAGACGCCTGATGACCGCGTGCCGTCCACCGTCGATCTTTTCGCTCTCGGCATCTATGACGACTCCTCAGTGCGGGCCTTGGGCTCCGATGAGGATGCCGACTACTGGGTCGCCCGATCCGGTAGCTCTGACATCTGCCTGATCACATACATCGCGGGCGGGAACGAGATCGCGGCCTCAACCTGCGTTAGCGCCTCGAGCTTTTATGAGTCCGGATTGGGCATCGCCGCGGGAGACGCGCTCCCCGGCTTCGAAAAGACAGCAGAAGGGTATCTTTTCCCTGCAGATGTCAAGCTGAGTGAAGCAACAGATCGGTCGTCTACGATGCGAGCATCAGCCACCGAGCCCACCTTCTTGCTTGCCGATGAAGCCGCGGAGCCGGCAACGTTCGAGCGCGAAGATGGCTCGTTGTTCGAGTTCGCTCCGATCCCGTCGCGCGCATGACTCGACGCAAGCGGACCTCCCTCGGTGTGGCTGGAGCGGCAATCGCTCTCTGCGTCGGGGTCGCCATCGCAGCTCCGACCGCGCAGGCGGCTAGCGTCACTTACGCGAACGACCAGCTGACGGCGCACGGCGTGGCACGAACATCCCATGTGCTGTCATCGGTCGTCGGCGGCACCGCGCGCGTCTCCATCGGGTTTGGATCGACATCGGTCGAGACATTCTCACCGGCACCCGGGTACACGACGCACGGCTATGCCTCTGGGGATTCCCCCGCGACTGTCCGCCTAAGTCACCAGCGCGTTTCGAACGCGTATAGCAAGTGCCTGTGGTGGTTCTCCAATTCCATCGGTGGCGAAGCCTCCCTCACATGCACCGCCACAACCTAGGAGCTGACGTGAAACAGTTCGTAACCTTTGCTCTGTCCTTCGTCCTGGGCGCGGCTTTTGTACTCATCACTGGGATGCTTGCCATCCAAGCCTCAGGAACAACCACAGGCGCCGTCTTCAACCTCGACAATCAGGTCGTGGCAGTGACGAGACCGCACGTTCCCTACCTCCAGCTGGTCGCGAGCGCTGTTCTCGGTGCAGTGGTAATAGGCGTGAGTGTGTGGTCGGTGCTCTCAGGAACTGCCACGCGAGCGGTGACCCTCAACATCGGGTTGATACTCGGTGTTATTCCACTCATCGTGTGGTCGGCGTTCCTCACTACCGGAAGGCTTGCCGCTGAAGCGAGGCCAGAGGCACTGCCATCTGGCCTGCCCGGCTGGGTGCTGTATGGCGGTGGGAGCGGAATCGTGCACGTGGCCGCGCTCGTGGGCGTTGCGGCACTCGTGTTCCGTGTCGCTTCCGCTCGAGCCGGCAGGCGACCGCTCCCCAGCGCCACTACTGCCCAGATGGAGACTTCGTAGGATCGACCTGGTATTGACTGCGGCAAGCAGCCAGACCCAATTCAAGGGGAGCCGTTCGACTTCGTCGGCGGCTCCCCTTCTGACAACAGGGGGTCGTTTCCTCGACAATCATGCTGACGTCCATGCGAGCTATCACGGGGGGCATTCTCCGCGAAATGATCGTCTGAGACGCCGGCCGAGTCGCTCGCGCTGTCCGTCGGACGCATCGCCTGCCCCACGATGACCCCGCCGGTCACGACCAGTGCGACGACGACCAGAGCCCCTGTCGCCAGCCCCGCGTAACCGATCAGCCCGAGCACTCCCCCGGCGACGGCAGCCCCCGCGGCGCCGACGACGTTCATGATCGCGTCGCTGCGTCCCTGACGCGTCGTCCGTCGCTCCGGCGACGACGCCTCGGTGAGCAGCGCCGATCCCGCCACAGTGGCGCCGCTCCAGCCGAGGCCGAGCAGGATCAGCGAGAGGGTGACGGCCAACGTCGAGTCGGCTCCCATCGCGGCGACGACGAGCGAGGCGGCGAGCAGAGCCTGACCGATCAGGATCGTCGCCACACGCCCGAGGTGGTCGGCGAGGATGCCGAAGACGGGTGACAGCGCGTACATGCCGGCGATGTGCAGGCTGATGGTGAGCCCGACGACCGTCAGCTCCGCGCCGTGGTGGACCAGATGCAGGGGCGTCATCGCCATGACCGACACCATGACCCCGTGCGATCCGGCGATCGCGAGCACGGCGTAACGGGCGGCACCGGGCCGGTCGGCGTGCGTCCGACGCGTCGCTGACGCCTGGGGTGCGCCGGCGCTCGACGTACGCGCGAGCAGCAGCGGGTCGGGCCGCAGAGCGACGAGATACAGGGCGATGGCCAGCAGCTGCGCGACCGCCGTGAAGAGGTACGGCCCGGTGAGAGGAGGCATCCCCACCGCCTCACCGATCGCCTCGCCGGCACCGATCAGGTTCGGCCCCAGCACAGCACCGATGGTGGTCGCCCACACGACGATCGAGAGGTCACGCCCGCGCGTGCGATCGGTCGCGAGATCGGTGGCAGCGAACCGGGATTGCAGATTGGCGGCCTGACCGGCGCCGATCAGCGCGAAGGCGATCAGGAGCACGGGGAACAGCCCGGAGGCGGTGCCGACGACGACGAGCACCACCCCGACGAGAGCCAGCAGCATTCCGAGGGCCAGCGCCGGCCGGCGCCCCGCCCGCGACGCGAGCGAGGCCAGCGGCATCGCGAGCAGAGCGGCGCCGAGGAGGGTCACCGCCGCGGTCGGAAGACCCGCGAGTGCGTCGTCACCCATGAGCCGTTCGGTGATGACCGCTCCCAGCGAGATGGTCGAGCCGAAACCGATGCCGCCGAGCACCTGACCGAGCGAGAGCACGACCAGGGCACGCCGACGGACCGCGTCGCGCGCGTCGACCGAGGCGGCCGCGGTCGGAACCGGGAGACTCTCCCTGTCAGGCATCCCGGACGATGTTGCGCAGGATGCCGAGACCGTCGATCTCGACTTCCACGACATCGCCCGCGACAAGCGGCCCGACGCCCGCAGGAGTCCCCGTCAGGATGACGTCGCCCGGCAGCAGCGTGAACGCGGCGGACGCATAGGCGATGAGATCGGCGATGCCGTGGACCATGTCGGTCAGCGGTGCACGCTGCTTCTCGTCGCCGTTCACCCGGGCGACGAGCTCGGCCTGCGACGGGTCGAACTCGGTCTCGATGGCCGGTCCGAGCGGGCAGAACGTGTCGAAGCCCTTCGCGCGGGTCCATTGCCCGTCGCTGCGCTGCAGGTCGCGCGCGGTGACGTCGTTGGCGATCGAGTAGCCGAACACGTGGCTCAGCGCGTCGGCGGCTGAGACGTTGCGCGTGACCTTGCCGATGACGACGGCCAGCTCTCCCTCGAAATCGACCTGCTGCGACTGCGTCGGCCGGACGATGGCGTCACCGGGACCGATCACCGAGGTGTTCGGCTTGAAGAACAGCAGCGGCTCGGCGGGGACCTCGTTGCCGAACTCGGCGGCGTGCTCGCGGTAGTTGCGGCCGACGGCGATGATCTTCGATCGCGGGATGACCGGAGCGAGCAGCACGGCGTCGCTGAGCGCCACGCGCTCGCCCGTCGTGTCATAGCCCGCGTACATCGGGTCGCCCGCGAGCGTCACCAGATCAGTGCCGTCGAGGATGCCGTAGCGGATGGCCTCGTTGTGCGAGAAACGTACGATCTTCATCTCAGGCGTCCAGCCGCACGAGCCAGCCGTGCTTGTCTTCGCGACGTCCGTACTGGATGTCGGTGAGCTCCTCGCGCAGCGACAGGGCGAGCTCGCCGACCGGCTGCTCGTCGAAGAAGTCGCGGCCCTTGAGAACGCCGATGGGGGTCACGACGGCAGCTGTACCGCAGGCGAAGACCTCGACGATGTCTCCGGATGCCACGCCCTGGCGCCATTCGTCCAGCGAGACGGCACGGCCCTCGACCTTGTGCCCGCGGTCGCGCGCGAGCTGCAGGATCGAGTCGCGGGTGATCCCCTCGAGGATCGAGTCGGACTGCGGCGTGACGATCGTGCCGTCCTTGTAGACGAACACGACGTTCATGCCGCCGAGCTCCTCGACGTTGCGGTCCTGGTCGAGGAAGACGACCTGGTCGCACTCGTTCTCGTACGCCTCGGCCTGCGGGAGCAGGCTCGACGCGTAGTTGCCGCCGGTCTTGGCAGCACCCGTGCCGCCCTTGCCTGCGCGGGCGTAGTCCTCGCTGAGCCAGATCGACACGGGCTTCACGCCGCCGGTGAAGTACGCGCCCGCCGGGCTCGCGATGAGGTAATACGCGACCTTGTTCGCGGGGCGCACGCCGAGGAACGCCTCCTTGGCGAACATGAACGGACGCAGGTAGAGCGACTGATCGGCACCCGAGGGGACCCAGCCGCCGTCGACGGCGATGAGCTCGCGGAGCGACTGGATGAACCATTCGACCGGCAGCTCGGGCAGTGCGAGGCGGCGCGCAGAGCGCTGCAGCCGTCGGCCGTTCTGATCGGGTCGGAAGGTGTGCACCGACCCGTCCGCGTGACGATAGGCCTTGATGCCCTCGAAGATCTCCTGGCCGTAGTGCAGCACCGCCGCAGCCGGATCGAGGGTGATCGGCCCGTAGGGCTGGACGCGCGGGCGGTGCCAGCCGCCGCGCACCGACCAGCAGATGTCGACCATGTGGTCGGTGAAATGGGTGCCGAACCCGGGGTTCGCGAGAATCTCGTCGCGTCGGGCGGCCGGGGCCGCAGCGAGGTTTCGGGTAACGGTGAACTCGAGGGGTTCGAGTCCGGCGTCGGGATCGTTTTCGAGGAGGGTCATCTGTCTTCCAAGCGGATGTCGGGCGGCGGGCGGATTCCAGGCTACGCCTGGAGGCGAGCCGCGATCGCGTCGCCGATCTGCGTCGTGGTGCGTGGCTCCGAGCTGCGGTCGGCGATGTCGGCCTCGACGGCGTGGGTGACGCGTCGGGCGGCTTCCGTGAGCCCGAGATGATCGAGCAGCAGCGAGACGGAGAGGATCGCGGCCGTGGGGTCGGCCTTCTGCTGGCCCGCGATGTCGGGCGCCGATCCGTGGACGGGCTCGAACATCGAGGGGAACGCGCCGTCGGGGTTGATGTTCCCCGAAGCGGCGAGGCCGATGCCTCCGGTGACGGCGCCGGCCAAGTCGGTCAGGATGTCGCCGAAGAGGTTGTCGGTGACGATCACGTCGAAGCGGCCCGGGTTCGTGACCAGGAAGATCGTCGCCGCGTCGACGTGGAGATAGTCTACGGCGACGTCGGGGTGCTCGGCGGCCACCTCGTCCACGATGCGCTTCCAGATGCCGCCCGCGTGCACGAGCACGTTCGTCTTGTGCACGAGCGTCAGCTTCTGCCGCCGGCGCTCGGCCAGATCGAACGCATAGCGCACGACGCGCTCCACACCGAAGGCGGTGTTGACCGAGGTCTCGTTGGCCACCTCGTGCGGGGTGCCGCGGCGGATGCTGCCGCCGTTGCCGACGTACGGCCCCTCCGTGCCTTCGCGCACCACGACGAAGTCGATCTCGCCGGGCTCGGCGAGGGGGCCGGGCACGCTCGGGTACAGCTTCGACGGCCGGAGGTTGACGTAGTGGTCGAGCTCGAAGCGAAGCTTCAGCAGGAGCCCGCGCTCGATGTTGGCGTCACGCAGCCGCGGATCGCCCGGCACTCCCCCGACGGCGCCGAGGAGGATCGCGTCATGGTCCGCGATCGCCCGCAGGTCTTCGTCGGTGAGGGTGTCGCCGGTCTCGAGGTACCGGGCCGCGCCGAGCGAGAAGCGCGTCTTGTCGATGACGACATCGGTTCCCGCTACCGCCGCGTCGAGCACCTTCTCGGCCTCGGCGACGACCTCGGGGCCGATTCCGTCGCCCGGAATCACGGCAAGTTTCACGACGCGCGACATCGCTCTCCTCGTTCTCGGCGGCGCGGCACGCCGATCGCTCAGTGCTCGGCGGGCCGCGAGTGGGCTCCCTTCAGCGTAGTGGCCGCGATGATCCCCGCGCAGACGACCAGCACGGCGCCGATCGTCGCCGTCACGCCGACACCGGAATCGAAGGCGTGCGCCGCGGCATCCAGCAGCTGACGGCCAACGGAATCGGGCAGATCCTGTGCGACGTTGACAGCGCCCGCGAGCGTCTCCCGCGCCGCGTCGGCCGCCTCGGCGGGCACACCCTCGGGCACGGCCATGCCGAGCCGGTACATCGCCGTCAGGATGCCGCCGAGCACGGCCGTTCCGAGGACTGCGCCCACTTCGTAGGCGGTCTCCGAGACCGCGCTCGCCGCACCGGCCTTGGCGGGAGGAGCGCTCGCGAGCACGAGCTCGTTCGAGACCGTCTCCGCCGCCCCGATGCCCATGCCCAGCAGGGCGAAGGCGAGCACGAGCTCGATCATGCTGTCGGGCTCGGTGAGAAGAGCGATCATGACGTAACCGGCGGCCGAAAGGGTCAGTGCCGCAGGGACGACGATGCGAGGCGACACCCGGCGCGAGATCGGCACGACGCCCAGGCCCGCGACGATCATCATGGTCAGACCGGGGACGAGGGCGAGCCCCGCCTGCAACGGCGACAGGCCGACGATGAGCTGCAGATGCTGCGTGACGAAGTACAGGAAGCCCACGAGCGCGACGACGCTGAGCAGGTTGACCAGGAGCGCGCCGCTGAAGGTGCCGCGCGAGAACAGCCGCATGTCGAGCATCGGCTCGTGCACGCGGAGCTGGCGCCGCACGAAGAGCCAGCCGAACACCAGGCCGAGCGCGAACAGCACCGGCGGCGTGATGCCCCAGCCCTTCACCGCGAAGTCCTTGATCGCGTAGACGATCGGCACCATCGTCAGCATCGACAGAGCGATGCTGATCGGATCGATGCGCCCCGGGCGGGGATCGCGGCTCTCGGGAACGAGGAAGGGCGCGAGCACGAGCAGCGGCACGAGAACCGGTACCGCCATGAGGAACACCGATCCCCAGCTGAAGTGCTCGAGCAGCACACCACCGACGATCGGACCGAGCGCGGCGCCCGCCGAGAACATCGAGGCCCAGACCGCGATGGCGAGGCGGCGCTGGTCCCGGTCGGTGAAGATGCTGCGCAGCAATGAGAGGGTCGAGGGCATCAGCATGGCGCCGAACACGCCCATCGCGGCCCGAGCGGCGATCAGGAGTTCGGCGCTCGGGGCGAAGGCCGCCAGCGCGGAGACCGTCGCGAACCCGGTCGCACCGATCAGCAGCATCCGACGACGACCGAACCGGTCTCCGAGCGATCCCATCGTCACGAGGAGACCCGCGAGGATGAGCGGGTACACGTCGATGATCCAGAGCTGCTGGGCACTCGTCGGGCTCAGCGCGCGAGCGATCTCGGGCAGCGCGAAGCTGAGCACCGTGTTGTCCACCGACACGAGCAGGACCGGAAGCATGAGCACGCCGAGTGCGGCCCACCCCCGCCAGCCGACGCGCCGGCCCTGTCCGTCTGCGATTGCGATCTCTTCTGTCAACGTCATTAGTTCACCGTCCAGCCGGTATAGTAACAGGATCGAACGCCGAAACGCGAGAGGATCGAAGACATGAGTCGTCCCCCACGTGCGCGCGAGAGCGTGCTCGACGCGTACGAGAACCTCCTGATATCCGACGGGGCGCGCGGCGCCACGATGGATGCCGTCGCCGCGGCAGCCGGTGTCTCCAAGGGCGGCTTGCTCTACCACTACGCCTCGAAGGAGGCGCTCGAGACGGCCCTTCTGGATCGGATGATGGAGCTCGCCCGCCTCGATGTCGATGACATGGCGCGGCACCCCGAAGGCATCGTCGCCGCCTACCTGCGCACCTCCGTCATGGAGGACAGCGCGCTCGATCGCGCACTCCTCGCCGGATCGCGACTCGCGCAGAGCGGACACCCCGCCGCGAGCGCCGCGCTGCGCGACGTCCGGACGCTCTGGGAGGAAGCACTGCGCGGTCACACCCGTGACGAGACGGCGCTGCAGCTCGTCCTACTCGTGGGCGACGGCCTCTACTTCAACAACGCCCTCGGCGCGGGGGCGGTCGTCGGCCCCGTCCCCCAGGGCGAAGACTTCGACGCGCTCATCCGGCTCGTCCTCGGCGTCACCCAGCGATGACGATGCCCGGGGCGGAAGCACCCCGGGCATCGTTCCGCTTCGTCAGACCTCGGTCAGCTCGATCTGGCGGAACAGGTCGGCGGCGACCGCCTCACGCATCTCGTCGAGAAGGTGGTCGGGCACCGGCGAGTCGACCGTCAGCACCGAGAGAGCGCGGCCGGACGCGTCGGGCCGGGCGACCTGCAGGCCCGCGATGTTGATGCCCGCCTCGCCCAGCTTCTGTCCGTAGATCGCGACGATCCCGGGACGGTCGGCGTAGCGCATCACGACGTGGTGCCGCTCGATCGGCACCTCCACCTCGTAACCGTTGATCCCGACGACCTTGGGCACCATGCGCGTACCCGCCAGCGTGCCCTCGACGGTCAGAACCGACCCGTCGGAGAGCGTTCCGCGCAGGATCGTGATGTTGCGATAGAGCGGGCTCTCGGACTCCACGATGAGGCGCGTCTCGATGCCGCGCTGCTCCGCGAAGAGCGGGGCGTTCACGTACGAGACGTTCTCGCTGACGATGTTGGTGAAGATCCCCTTCAGCGCCGCGAGCCGGTAGACGCTGACGTCGTAGTCCGCCAGTTCACCGCGGACCTCGATATCGAGGCTCGTGAGCGCGCTCGGCGCAAGCCCGGTGAAGATCTGACCGAGCTGCTCGACCAGGGCGATACCGGGCCGGACGAACGGGTCGATGACACCACCGGCGACGTTGACGGCATCCGGCACGAGATCCCCCTCGAGAGCCAGCTTGACCGACTTCGCCACCGAGACGCCGGCCTTCTCCTGCGCTTCGTCGGTCGAGGCGCCGAGGTGGGGCGTGACGACGACGTTGGGCAGCGACAGGAGGGGGAAGGCGGTGCCGTCCTCCTTCGGCGGCTCGGTCGTGAACACGTCGAGACCGGCGCCCGCGATCTCGCCGGTGGTGAGAGCGGTGTAGAGCGCTTCCTCATCGATGAGGCCGCCGCGAGCGACGTTGACCACGTAGGCCGACTTCTTCATGCGTGCGAACTGCTCCGCACCGATCATGCCGGTCGTCTCGGGGGTCTTCGGCATGTGGATCGTGACGAAGTCGCTCTGTGCGAGCAGCTCGTCGAGGCTCAGCAGCGTCACACCGAGCTGCTGAGCCCGGGTGGGCGTGACGTACGGGTCGTACGCCACGACACTCACGCCGAACGCCTGCAGCCGCGCGGCGATCAGCGCGCCGATGCGGCCCAGACCGATGATGCCCACCGTCTTCTCGAACAGCTCCGTGCCGGTGAACGACGAGCGCTTCCAGGCGCCGGCAGCGAGGGAGGCGTGAGCTGCGGGGATGTGACGCGCGAGGCTCAGGATGTGTCCGACCGTCAGCTCGGCCGCCGAGATGATGTTGGAGGTCGGGGCGTTGACGACCATGACGCCAGCGGCCGTCGCGGCCTTGATGTCGACGTTGTCGAGTCCGACGCCGGCACGCGCGATGACCTTGAGCGACGGCGCGGCGGCGATCGCTTCGGCATCCATCTTCGTCGCCGACCGGATCAGGACGGCATGCGCGTCGGCGAGGGCCGGGAGCAGCGCGGCGCGGTCGGCGCCGTCAACCGACCGGATCTCGAAATCAGGACCGAGGGCATCGATCGTTGCGGGCGAGAGTTCTTCGGCGATGAGCACGACGGGCTGGGGCACGGACGATCCTCTGGAGCATGCGCAGAAGCGCGGAACGGGTGGTCGCCACGACAGCCGACGGCGGTGCGGCGGGTCGTCTCAGCCTAGCGCGGTGCCGACAGCGCCCACGACCGTGTGACGTTCTGCCGACTCAGACAGCGCCCGAGGTCAGGGCGAAGGACAGGACGTTGAGGAAGAACACCGCTGCGAGCCCGAGCCCCGCGAGGAGAATCATCGCGAAGGCGCCCGAACGTCGGCGCCACCCCAGCGCGAATGCTCCCGCGAAGATGAGGATCGGCAGCGCCACGGCAGCGATCACCGCGACCCACCCGACTGCGGTCCGCGCCGGCGACGGGGTGATCAGCAGCGGGACCGCGGCCCAGACCGCGTATGCGTAGAAGAGACCGAAGGCACCGGCGACGGTGGCCACCTTCCAGACCGCGGGCGTCCGCCGGGCTTCTTGCGTGTCGCTCATCGCGTTCAACTCCCGGCTCCGAGGGTGGCGAACGGCCACGGCACGAGCAGCAGCGCCCCCGCGACGAGCCAGGCGAACCGGATCCAGGCGCGCGACCCACGCGTGAGCACGTACGTCGCGATGAACCAGATCGCCGGGGCGGCGACGGCCAGCACGAGGACGGGAACCGAGACGGCCGTATCGATGCCGAGCAGACCGCTCAGGTTGTGGACGCGGATACCTCCGACGAACCAGCCGATCGAATACAGCAGATAGATGCCACCGAGAACCCCCAGCGAGATCAGCGCGGCGTTGCTCAGGCCCTCAGGCGCAGCCTCGGTCGAGATCTCACCCGGCTGCTCGGTCTCTGCTTCCGCCAGCTCGTCGCTCTGGCGCCGCGAGGAAGCGGGCCCTCCCACGGGCGTGGGCGCAGGCGCGGACACGAGGGTCGGGTCGTCGTCGCCGGCCCAGCTCAGGGCGTCGTCATCACGGCTCGTCACCTCCTCAGAGTAGCGCCGGCCACCGGCGACTGGGAGGAACGAGCGCGCTCCGACGAGGTCAGCGACCGATCTGGCGGCCGCCACGCAGCACGAGCACGGCGACAGCAGCACCGGCGACCGCCAGAGCACCGCCCCACGGGGCCCAGACGGCGGGTTGCGCGAGCTCGACGCCCGAACCGTCGTGCAGCGAACCGACACGGACGGCATCGGTTCGTCCCGTGGGATCTTCCGCGGGGACCGAGGCACCGAGCTGGGCCGATCCGCCCACATCGGGTCCGCCGTCGACATGGACGACATCGCTCGGCTCGGGCGTCGGCGAGGCCGGGACGGCGTTCCGCGGCGTCAGGCGCAGCAGAGCGCCGAGGCGAACGGCGGTCGGCGCGCGCAGTTCGATGCCGGCCTCGCCTTCGACGCGCGGCGGGACCGGCGCCGGAGCCGGCGGCACCGGAGCGGGAGGAGAGGGCTCTGATGTCGGCTGACTCGGCGACGGGCTGGAGCTGGGCGACGGCGTGGGCTGCGCGTCGGTCGGGGAGGGCTCCGGCGTCGGCTCGGGAGAGGGCGTGCCGCTCTCCCCCGGCGCCGGGGTCACGACATCCTCGTTCGTCTCTCCGTCCTCAGGCTCCGTCGGCGTGACCGGAGCGTCCGACCGCGGAACGATCTCGATCTCATCGGTCGCGACCGACCAGGCGGACGGAGCGGTGATCGCCCCCGCGATCACAGAAGCTGCGACGCACACCGCCCCCAGGCGCGCGCGAGCGAACTGCTTCTTACGGACGGGCATGCATCCATCGTAAAAGGTCGGGGCGATGCAAGCACGCCGAAAGCCCGGCCCCTGATGGGGACCGGGCTTCCGTGGCACGAGGCCGGGCTCGACGGGGTGCCGCCGAGGGTCACAGAACGGACGGAGCCGTCCGTCACGGGTCAGCGCGCGGCGCTGCCCTCGATGTAGTCGCTGTCCTGCTGCTTCCAGGCGAAGAGGCCACGCAGCTCCTTGCCGGTCGCCTCGATGGGGTGACCCTGCTCCTTCTCGCGGAGGCCGAGGAACTCGGTGGCGCCGTTGTCCTGGTCGGCGATGAAACGCTGCGCGAACGCACCCGACTGGATGTCGGCGAGCACGGCCTTCATGTTCTCCTTGACCTCGGGCGAGATGACGCGGGGGCCGGAGACGTAGTCGCCGTACTCTGCCGTGTCGGAGATCGACCAGCGCTGCTTGGCGATGCCGCCCTCCCACATGAGGTCGACGATGAGCTTGAGCTCGTGGAGCACCTCGAAGTAGGCGATCTGCGGCTGGTAGCCGGCCTCGATGAGGGTCTCGAAGCCGTACTGCACGAGGTGGCTCATGCCACCGCAGAGCACGGCCTGCTCGCCGAAGAGATCGGTCTCGGTCTCTTCCGTGAAGGTGGTCTTGATGACGCCGGCGCGCGTGCCGCCGATGGCCTTGGCGTACGACAGCGCGGTGTCCCAGGCCGAACCCGACGCGTCGCGCTCGACGGCGATGATGTCGGGGATGCCGCGGCCGGCGACGAACTCGCGGCGCACGGTGTGGCCCGGCGCCTTCGGAGCGACGAGGATGACGTCGACGCCCTCGGGAGCGTCGATGTAGCCGAAGCGGATGTTGAAGCCGTGCGCGAACGCGAGGGTCTTGCCCGCCGTCAGCTTGTCCTTGATGGAGTCGGCGTAGATCGAGCGCTGGTGCTGGTCGGGTGCCAGGATCATGATGAGATCGGCCCACTCCGCGGCATCCGCGACGTTCTTGACCTCGAAGCCCTCGTCCTGCGCCTTCGCGGCCGACTTCGAGCCGTCCTTGAGCGCGATGACGACCTCGACGCCGGAGTCTCGGAGGTTCTGGGCGTGGGCGTGTCCCTGCGAGCCGTAGCCGACGATCGCGACCTTCTTGCCCTGGATGATGGACAGGTCGGCGTGGTCGTCGTAGAAGATCTCGGCCATGTTCGTGTGTTTCTCCTTGATTCGTGGTTCGGAAGGTCAGCCGCGCAGAACGCGCTCGGTGATGCTCTTGCCGCCGCGCCCGATGGCGAGCAGGCCGGACTGGGCCAGCTCCTTGATGCCGAAGGGCTCGAAGGCGCGGAGGATCGCGTCGATCTTGCCGCGATCTCCGGTCACTTCGACGACCAGGGCATCGGGTGCGTAGTCGACGATCGACGCCCGGAACAGGTTCGCGACCTCGATGACGTTGGAGCGGGTCTGGTTGTCGGCCCGCACCTTGATGAGGATGTGCTCGCGCTGCACCGACGACGAGAAGTCGAGCTCGACGATCTTGATGACGTTCACGAGCTTGTTGAGCTGCTTGGTCACCTGCTCGAGCGGCAGCTCCTCGACGTCGACGACGACCGTGATGCGCGAGAGACCCGGCACCTCGGTGACGCCGACCGCGAGCGATTCGATGTTGAAGCCGCGTCGGGCGAACAGCCCGGCGACTCGGGTCAGCAGACCCGGCTTGTCCTCCACCAGGAGGCTCAGCACGTGGCGCGACATCTCAGGCCTCCTCGTCGAATGCGGGCGCGTGCTCGCGGGCGTACTGGATGTAGCTGTTGCTGACGCCCTGCGGGACCATCGGCCACACCATCGCGTCCGCGCTCACGACGAAATCGATCACGACGGGGCGATCGTTCGTCTCGAGTGCGAGCTTGATGGCGTCGTCGATCTGGTCCTCCGTCTCGACCCGGATGGCGAGGCAGCCGTACGCCTCGCCGAGCTTGACGAAGTCGGGGATGCGCGCCGTGCCGTGCCCGGTGTTCAGATCGGTGTTCGAGTGACGGCCGTCGAAGAACAGCGTCTGCCACTGCCGGACCATGCCGAGCGACGAGTTGTTGATGATCGCGACCTTGATCGGGATCTGGTTGATGACGCAGGTCGCGAGCTCCTGATTGGTCATCTGGAAGCAGCCGTCGCCGTCGATCGCCCAGACCACACGGTCGGGCTCGGCGACCTTCGCGCCCATGGCCGCGGGGACCGCGTACCCCATGGTGCCGGCGCCCCCGGAGTTGAGCCACGAATTGGGGCGCTCGTACTTGATGAACTGCGCAGCCCACATCTGGTGCTGACCGACGCCGGAGGCGTACACGCCCTCGGGACCGGTGAGCTCGCCGATGCGTTGGATCACGTGCTGCGGCGACAGCAGACCGTCGGTGGTCGGGGCGTAGCCGAGGGGGAATTCCTCGCGCAGCCCGTCGAGGTACGCCCACCACTCGGTCGTGTCGGGCTTTCCGTCGCCGATTACGCCACGGAACGCCGACTCGAGGTCGACGAGCACGTCGCGCACATCACCCACGATGGGCACATCCGCGAAGCGGATCTTCGAGATCTCTGCGGGGTCGATGTCGACGTGCACGACTTTCGCGTGCGGGGCGAACAGCGACGCCTTGCCGGTGACACGGTCGTCGAACCGCGCGCCCAGCGCGACGATCAGGTCGGACTCCTGCAGCGCGAGCACAGCGGGAACCGTGCCGTGCATGCCGGGCATGCCGAGGTGCTGGGGGTGCGAGTCGGGGAACGCGCCACGAGCCATGAGGGTCGTCACGACCGGCGCACCCGTCGCCTCGGCGAGAGTGAGCAGCTCGTCCGAGGCACGCCCCCGGATGACGCCGCCGCCGACGTAGAGCACGGGCTTCTGCGACTCGGCCAGCAGCTGCGCGGCGGCCTGGATCTGCTTGCCGTGCGCCTTGGTCACCGGGCGGTAGCCCGGCAGGTCGACCTTCGGCGGCCACACGAACGGCGCCGCGTTCTGCTGAGCGTCCTTCGTGATGTCGACGAGCACGGGGCCGGGACGCCCGGTGCCGGCGATCTCGAAGGCTGCGGCGATGGCGCCGGGAATCTCCTCGGCGGTCTTCACGAGGAACGAGTGCTTCGTTATCGGCATCGTGATGCCGACGATGTCGGCCTCCTGGAAGGCGTCCGTTCCCATCAGGGTCGAGAACACCTGGCCCGTGATGCACACGAGCGGGACGGAGTCCATGTAGGCGTCGGCGATCGCCGTCACGAGGTTCGTCGCTCCGGGACCCGAGGTGGCGATCGCCACCCCGACCCGGCCGGATGCCGCGGCGTAGCCCTCGGCGGCGTGACCGGCGCCCTGCTCGTGCCGGACGAGGATGTGGCGGACCGCCTCATCGTCCATGAGCGGGTCGTAGACGGGCATGATCGCGCCGCCCGGGAGCCCGAAGACCTCGGTGACGCCGAGGTTGTCGAGCGAGCGGACGACGGCCTCTGCGCCCGTGATCACGGGAGCCGAGGGCGTGCGGGACGGCGGCCGGGGAATGGCCGCGGAGATGTCGGTGGACATGGTGATGAACCTCGCTGGAGAAGAGGAGACGATGTCGGAGCCGAAGTCAGCCGGTGGTCGCGCCCTCCGCGGCGGAGCGCACGAGCTTGGAGTACTTGGCAAGAACGCCACGGGTATAGCGCGGGGGAAGAGGAGCCCAGCCGTCACGGCGAGCGTTCAGCTCAGCCTCGTCGACGAGTAGGTCGAGGGAGCGAGCCGCGATATCGACCCGTATCAGATCACCATCGCGCACGAATGCGATGGGACCTGCGTCCACCGCTTCGGGTGCTATGTGGCCGATGCACAGGCCGGTTGTGCCGCCTGAGAATCGTCCGTCCGTCAAGAGTAGTACATCTTTGCCGAGGCCGGCGCCCTTGATGGCGGCCGTGATGGCGAGCATCTCGCGCATGCCGGGTCCGCCCTTCGGGCCCTCGTAGCGGATGACGATGACCGAGCCCGGCTCGATCTCGCCGTTCGCGACGGCATCCATCGCAGCCCGCTCGCGCTCGAAGACGCGCGCAGGTCCCTCGAACACGGCCGCGTCGAATCCGGCGGTCTTGACGACGGCGCCCTCGGGGGCGAGCGAACCGTGCAGGATCGTGATCCCGCCGCTGGCGTGGATCGGGTTGTCGAACGTGTGGATGACCTTGCCGTCGATGGGCTCCGGGTCGAGCTCGCGCAGGTTCTCGGCGAGCGTCTTGCCGGTCACCGTCAGAGCGTCGCCGTGCAGCAGGCCCTCGTCGAGCATCGCCTTCATGACGACCGGGATGCCGCCGTGACGGTCGACGTCGTTCATGACGTACTGGCCGAAGGGCTTCATGTCCGCGACGTGGGGCGTCTTGTCCCCGATGCGGTTGAAGTCGTGCAGGCTGAGGTCGACCTCCGCCTCGCGGGCGATCGCGAGGAGGTGAAGGACGGCGTTCGTCGAGCCGCCGAGGGCCATGACAAGCGCGATCGCGTTCTCGAAGGCCTCCTTCGTCAGGATGTCCTTCGTCGTGATGCCCTGGCGCAGCAGGTTGACGACGGCCTCGCCCGAGCGGTGGGCGTAGTAGTCGCGGCGACGGTCGGCCGACGGCGGCGCGGCGGAGCCCGGCAGGCTCAGGCCCAGGGCCTCGCCGACGGAGGCCATCGTGTTGGCGGTGTACATTCCGCCGCACGCGCCCTCGCCGGGAACGATGGCGCATTCGATGCGCTTGAGGTCGGCCTCGCTCATCTTGCCGGCGCGACAGGCACCGACGCCCTCGAACGAGTCGATGATCGTGACGTCCTTCTCCGTGCCGTCGCTGAGCTTGACCCATCCGGGCATCGTCGATCCGGCGTACAGGAAGACGCTCGAGAGGCCGAGGCGGGCGCTGGCCATCATCATGCCCGGGATCGACTTGTCGCAGCCGGCGAGAAGGACGGTGCCGTCGAGCCGTTCGGCCATGATGACGGCCTCGACGGAGTCGGCGATGACCTCGCGCGAGACGAGTGAGAAGTGCATGCCCTCGTGGCCCATCGAGATGCCGTCCGAGACGGAGATGGTGCCGAACTGCAACGGGTAGCCGCCGCCGGAGTGCACACCCTCCTTGGCGCCCTGCGCGAGGCGGTCGAGGCTCAGGTTGCAGGGCGTGATCTCGTTCCAGCTCGAGGCGATGCCGATCTGGGGCTTGTCCCAGTCCTCATCCCCCATACCGACGGCACGCAGCATGCCTCGGGAGGTCGTGGCTTCGATGCCGTCGGTGACGGCACGACTGCGGGGCTTGATGTCGATGGTCTCGGAGCTGTCGGGCATTCTCGAATTCTATGCCCGCGGGCCGAGGCTCATTCTCCGGCGCGCGCCTCGGCGAGCCGGCCGAGCACCTCCGCGAGCGCGGCGGCATCCGGCACCCGATACGCGGCGACGCTCTCTCCCCCGCCGACCCGGATACCGACGTCACCGGCGCCGAGCGATCGCAGCGCGTCCTCATCGGTCACATCGTCGCCCGCGAACACGACGACGTCGGCACCGACCCGCTCGCGGAGGTTGCGCACTGCCGAGTCCTTGCCCTCGTGCCGCGATGCGAACTCGAGGATGTCCTGGCCGGTACGGCGTCGCCACGTCGGGGCTTCCGCGCGGACGAGTTCGTCGATACGCGCCGCGGCGTCGGCCGCGCTCGTTCGATCGGCGAGGCGCGTGTGGAGGCCGAATCCGAATCGCTTGTGCTCGATCCACGCGCCCGCGATGCCCTCGACCATCTGCTCCGCCCGCGCCGTCAGGTCGTCGCGGAGGGCAGCATCGCCATCGGATTCGGAATCGGCCCGGGCACCCGGATGCCAGAACTCGGCACCGTGCGAACCGGCGAGATGGATCCGCGAGTCGGGTTCGCGCTCGGAGATCTCCGCCAGATGCTCGAGCGTCCGGCCCGATACGAGAGCGACGGTCGTCTCGGGTGCCTGCGCGAGCCGCGTGAGCGCTTCGCGCGCCGCGGGCAGCATCCGGGCCGACATGGGCTCGTCGACCAGCGGGGCGAGAGTGCCGTCGAAATCGAGGGCGACGAGGAGATGCCGCGCGCTCGCGGCGCGTTCGACGGCTTCTGCGATGCCGTCGGGCGTTGTGTACGCCACAGCGCTCATGCGCGGTGCTCCGCCTCGGTGGCCGCGGTCGAGATCGCGCGTGCGCCGGCAGCGGAATGGGCTGGGCTGTTGGAGCGAGCCGCTGACGCGAGCGCATCGAGGAATGCTCGCGACCAGTCCTCGACGTCGTGTTCGCGCACGCGTTTGCGCAGAGCGCGCATGCGCCTTCCCTGCTCGGCCGCGGGCATCTCGATCGCCCGCACAATGGCATCCTTCATCCCGTCGATGTCGTGCGGGTTGATACGAACGGCGCTCGCGAGCTCATCGGCGGCCCCGGCGAACTCGCTCAGAACGAGCACGCCCCGGTTGTCGATGCGACTCGCGACATACTCTTTCGCGACCAGGTTCATGCCGTCGCGGAGCGCGGTGACGAGCATGATGTCGGCAGCGAGGTAGAGAGCGACCATCTCTTCGCGCGGGAAGGCCTGGTGCATGTAGCGGATCGCGCTGTGACCCCATGTGTCGTGATCGCCGTTGATACGCGCGACCGTCAGCTCGATCTCGTCCCGCAGCTGCACATACGACTCGACGCGCTCGCGGCTCGGGCTGGCGACCTGCACCAGCGTCGCATCCTCGACCGAGACGCGCCCGTCTTCGATCAGCTCGCCGAACGCCTTCAGCCGGTGCCGGATGCCCTTGGTGTAGTCGAGCCGGTCGACCCCGAGCAGCACCGTCTTGGGGTTGCCGAGGTCTTCGCGGATCTCGGCGGCTCGCGCCTGGATGTCGGGGCGCTGCGCGAGCTCGATGTAATCGTCGGTCGAGATTGAGATCGGAAAGGCCTTCGCGAGAGCCGTACGGTGTCCGCCGCCCTCCGCCGGGACGCGGATGCCGCTCGCCTTCGTCTCGTACCGCAGCTGGCGCCGCACGGCGCGGGCGAAGTTGCCGGCATCGGCGATCCGCTGGAAACCGATCACGTCGGCGCCGAGCAGCCCCTCCAGAACCTGCTTGCGCCACGGAAGCTGCGAGTACAGTCCGTACGCCGGGAACGGGATGTGGTGAAAGTAGCCGATCGTCAGATCGGGCCGCATGTCGCGGAGCATCTTCGGAACCAGCTGAAGCTGGTAGTCCTGCACCCACACGGTGCCGCCGTCCGCCGCGACAGCCGCCGCGGCTTCGGCGAAGCGACGGTTCACACGCTGGTAGGCCTCCCACCAGTTGCGTCGGTACCTTGGCGCGGCGATGACGTCGTGATACAGCGGCCAGATCGTGTCGTTGGAGAAGCCCTCGTAGTAGTCCTCGACGTCAGCGGCGCTGAGAGCGACGGGCACGAGGTGCATACCGTCGAAGTCGAACGGTTCGAACTCGAGGTCGGGCTTGCCCGGCCAGCCGACCCAGGCCCCCTCGGTGCGGCGCATGACGGGCTCGAGGGCCGTGACGAGCCCTCCGGGCGAACGGCGCCATTCCCCGTCCCCACCACCATCCGTGTTCCGGTCAACCGGAAGCCGGTTGGCGACGACGACGAAATCAGCGGTGCTCATGCATGCCTCCAGGCTGCGATCGGCGGTGATCCCAGCCTACCCGCGCGCCCGGCGACCCTCAGGGCCAGCTACGTTTGTGGTATGCGCAAGTACCTCTTCGGCACCGGCCTCTTCTCCGCGATCACCGGCGGCGTCACGCTGCTCCGCTCGGCCCGCAGCGACGAGCCGTTCACGTGGCGCACCGCCCTCGCCTGGCTCAGCTGGGGCATCACGATGGCGCTCGCGATCGGCGCCGTGGTCGACAGCTACCGCGGGGCGCGCGGACGTCTCGTCGCGGACGACTCCAACGTCGACCGCGACAAGCTCTTCGCCGAGCGGGTCAAGCGCAACCGCCGCTGACCGCGACCCGTCGCCGTACCGGGTCAGCGGGTCAGAATGAGGGCCTCGCCCTGACCGCCGCCCCCGCACAGGCCTGCTGCGGCCGCGCCCGAGCCGCGGCGCGCGAGCTCATGGGCCAGGTGCACGACGAGCCGCGCCCCGGAAGCGCCGATGGGGTGGCCGAGAGCGATTCCCCCGCCGTCGATGTTGACGATGTCGGGCGAGACGCCCAGGCGGCGCTCCGAGGCTGCCACGACGGCACCGAACGCCTCGTTGATCTCGATGAGGTCCAGGTCGGAGGCCGTCATTCCCTGCTTCACCAGTGCGCGCTCGATCGCGGCGGCCGGCTGCTCGTGGAGTGAGTTGTCGGGTCCAGCCACCTGACCGCTGGCACCGAGCACGGCCAGTACCGGCCATCCCTCGCGCTCCGCGCGCTCGCGGGTGGTGAGGAGCACCGCGGCTGCGCCGTCGGAGATCTGCGAGGCGTTGCCCGCCGTGATCGAGCCGTCCTTCGCGAAGGCGGGGCGCAGGCCGGCGAGAGTGTCGACGGTCGTGTCGGCGCGGATACCCTCGTCGGTGTCGACGACGACAGGCTCGCCTCGTCGCTGCGGAACGGTCACCGGCGCGATCTCAGCCGCGTAGCGGCCCGCGTCGCGGGCGGCCGCGGCACGCTGGTGCGAGCGCGCGGCGACGGCGTCCTGCTCCTGGCGGGTGACGTCGAAGCGCGGGTTCAGACGCTCGGTCGAGGCGCCCATGCTCTCGCGATCGTACGCATCGGTCAGACCGTCGAACGCGGCGTGGTCGAGCACCTCGATCGATCCGTACGACCATCCCGAGCGAGAGCCGGGAAGGAGGTGTGGCGCTCGGCTCATCGACTCCATGCCGCCCGCGACGACCACCTCGGCGTCACCCAGCGCGATCATGCGCGACGCGTCGATGATCGCGGTGAGGCCGGACAAGCAGACCTTGTTGACGCTGGAGGCCGGGACATCCCACCCGATCCCGCCCGACAGCGCCGCCTGACGAGCCGGGTTCTGCCCGTTTCCGGCGGGGAGCACCTGCCCCATGATGACCGCGTCGACGGCATCCGCGGGAACGCCCGAGGCCGCGAGCGCCGCGGCGATGGCCGCCCCACCGAGCTCGGGCGCCGGAAGAGACGAAAGACTCCCCTGTAAGCGCCCCTGCGGGGTGCGAGAGGCTGCGACGATGACGATCTCGGGCGGGGTCATGCTCCCAGCCTAAGAGCGGACCCGACATCAACAGGCGACGCCGCACGCGCTCGGGGTGACCGCGAGCGGCGTACCCGCTGTGGATGGCTCCGGGGCGATGTCGGGGGTGTGTGACATGATTCGAACATGCATTCGAACGACGGGCTCGGTGGCGGGATGGGCAGCGACGGCGACGTCGCCGCGCTGGCTGCGCTCGTCGCGGATGCCGAGGACGTTTCGGATGCCGCGCGGGCGGTGCAGATTCGTGAGGTTCGGGTGCTCGCGGCGGCTGGAGTTCTCGCGGAGAAGCAGGTCGCTGGAGCGTCGGAACGCGTCAAGGCGCGTGAGATGGCGTTGCGCGGGATCGCCGCCGAGCTGGCTGGGGTGTTCGTGGCGACCGACCGGACGCTGCAGCGGCGCATCGACGAGGCGCGTGACCTGGTGGACAACTACCCGGTGACGATGGCGGCGTGGGAGGACGGACGAATCGTCCGCGGGCACGTGCGGGTCATCCAGGAGACGGGATGCCTCGTGCCCGCGGAGGAGCGGGCGGAGTTCGAACGGCTTGCGATCGAGCGGTGCGAGGGCGAGACCCCGAACCGGGTCCGGGACGCACTTCGGATGCTGGCTGAGCGGATGCACCCGCGGAGTTTCACGGAGCGACATGAAGAGGCCGCGGCGGGGCGGTGCGTGCGGGTGCAGGCAGGCGCGGATGGGATGTCGGACCTGATCGCGACCCTGCCGACGGTGATCGCGGATGGGATCGTCGACCGGCTGACGCGGCAGGCCCGGGAGATCATCAACGTGCAGCAGCACGCCGAAGCGGCGGGCGTTGACGCGATCGGCGCTGACGCTCGAGCCGACGCGCTTGGCGCTCGAGCCGACGCGGCGTCCGGTGGCGCTGGCGCTCGAGCCGACGCGCGTGGCGCTCGAGCCGACGCCAACGGTGGCGGCCGCGATGCCGACACGACGATCCGCGACGGGTCGTCGTTTGTCGACGATGCGCGAAGCATCGACCAGGTCCGCGCCGACGTGCTCAGCGACCTCCTCCTCGCCGGCACACCCGCCCTCGACCCCACCGGCACCGGTGACGGCAACGGAACCCTCGGCGCGATCCGGGCACACGTGCAGGTCGCCGTATCCGCGCTCACCCTCATGGGGCAAGACGACGGGCCCGCCGACCTCGCTGGCCGCTCCCCCATCGACGCGAACACTGCACGCGAACTCGCCGGAAACACCACCTACTGGGACCGGCTCCTCACCCACCCGGTCACCGGAACCGTCCTCGAATGCGACACCTACCGGCCCACGAGCGCGATGGTCCGGCTGCTGCGGGCACGTGACCGGCACTGCCGGTTCCCCGGATGCCGGCAACCCGCCATCCGCTGCGAGCTCGACCACACGATCGCTGCCTCCGACGGCGGTGCGACGCACGTGTGCAACCTCGCCAACCTCTGCAAACGACACCACGACGTCAAACACCACACCCGCTGGCGAGTCCGACAACTCCCCGGCGGAAGGCTCGTCTGGACCTCCCCCACCGGACGGATCTACCGGGAAGACGCACCACCGCCACTGGTGGCATTCGCGATCGCTGCGCCACCCGGCGGTGACAGACCGCATTCCTTCGTGAACGCGACGCCGACCGAGTTGGGCACTGCCGTGCGGGCCGTCACTGCCGTGCGGGCCGTCAGCGGCGCCCCGCCGTTCTGAGGCGCTCGATCGCATCCTGACGGCAACACACGAAGGCCCCGCAACTGGCGAGAGTTGCGGGGCCTTCGTGCTGGTGCACCCCCTGGGACTCGAACCCAGAACCCACTGATTAAGAGTCAGTTGCTCTGCCGATTGAGCTAGAGGTGCAGGCTGTTCGCGGTGAAGCGAACCGAGGAGAAACGTTACCCCACTTCGCGTCATCGCGCCAATCGAGGGCTCCGGCGCGTCGTATCCTGGAGCCGTGACCCCCACCACACCGGATCCGACAGCGCCGTTCGCAGGCGCCCTGGCCGACGACCTGGCTCTCGCGCTCCGCCTGGCCGATGCCGCCGACGCGGTGAGCATGGCCAGGTTCGACGCGGCCGACCTCGACGTGCAGCTGAAGGCGGATGCGTCGCACGTGACCGAGGTCGACCTCGCCACAGAACGCGCGATCCGCGAGCTCCTGGGCGCGGAGCGACCCGACGACAGCGTGCTGGGTGAGGAGTACGGCGCCACAGGAGACGCGCGTCGCCAGTGGATCATCGACCCCATCGACGGCACCGCGAACTACCTCAAGGGCATCCCGATGTGGGCGACCCTGATCGCGCTGGCTGTGGACGGCGTGCCGCGGGTCGGTGTCGTCAGCCAGCCGGCGATCGGCCGCCGGTGGTGGGCCGCGACCGGACACGGCGCATGGACGAACGTCCCGGGCGACACGACCCCCCGGCGCATCGCGGTGTCGCCGATCGACGACCTCGCGCAGTCGAGCATCAGCTTCCAGAGCATCCATCAGTGGGACGAGGTCGGTCGCGGCGAGCAGCTGCTCGCTCTGTCGCGGCGCGTCTGGCGTGACCGCGGCTACGGTGACGCGTGGCCGTACATGCTCCTGGCGGAAGGGCGACTGGAGTTCGTAGCGGAGTTCGGCGTGAAGGAATACGACCTGGCCGCGCACGTCCCGATCGTGAGCGAGGCGGGCGGACGCTTCACCGACATCGACGGGGCCGAAACCCTGTCGACCCGCTCATCTCTCGCCACCAACGGCGTCCTCCACGACACCTTCCTCGAACTGCTCTCTCGCAAGGACGGCGACGCATGACCCGGCGGCACACACCCCTGGCCCTTGCGACCGGCTCGGCGATGATCCTGATGCTGCTCGCCGGGTGCTCCGCCCCCGAACCCGCCGAGACCGCTCCGCCCGAAGCCGTGCCATCGTCGCCCGTCGCGACGCCCGAGGCCACCGCTTCCGAGCCCGCCCTGCCCGATCCGACCTGCGAGAACATCATCCGAGAGGCGAGCCTCGAAGAACTGCAGTCGCAGGGCTGGGAGTATCAGCAGGGGCCGTTCATGATCGGCGAGATGCAGATCGACGCGGGCGTCTCGTGCACCTGGACCAACGCTGCCGAGCCCGGCGGCAACATCCTCCAGTTCGGATGGGCGCCGCTCACCGCCGCCGAGACGACGGATGCCGAGCGCACCCTCGAGTCTCAGGGTTGGATCCGCGAAGAGGGCGACGGCGGGGTCTACCTGACCGAAGACCCGTCCTTCGCGCTCAACATCGACGCCGACGGTTACGGCGTCACCTACTTCTTCGGTGACGGCTATGCTCAGGTCGCCGACGTGAAGCAGGGCCTCGTCGTCATCGAGCGACGTTGATGAACGAGCTCGAAGCCGTCGGCGTAGCCGACGACCTGGCCGGCCGTATCCGCGACGCCGAGCGCGACCTGCTCACGAGTGCCGTCCGCCAGGACGCGCGACGCCTGCGACAGCTCATCCACCCGGACTTCACCGAGATCGGTCGATCCGGTCGCCTGTGGACGCGGTCCGATCTCCTCGTCGAACTCGTCGAGGAAGCGACCCGAGACACTCCGCAGACGGACGAGTGGGTCATCCAGCGCCTCGACGTCGACACGGTGCTCGTCACGTATCGTCTCATCGCCGGCACGCGGATCAGCCGGCATTCGTCCGTCTGGGCCACGTCGGGTGACACCCTGGCGCTGCGCTTCCATCAAGGCACCGAACAGTCATCGGCCGACGCACGTCCGTAGGCGTCGTCTCCATAGAGTCTGCGCGGCGCGAGGTCAAGGACCTGCGCCGAAGCCCGGTGCGCGTCACAATCGAGACATGCCTGCACTTGCGATCATCCTCATCATCATCGGCATCGCGTTGCTGTTCACGGGAATCTTCGTCGAAGCGGTGAAGTTCCTGCTGTTCGTTGGCATCGCGCTCATCCTCATCGCGGTCATCGCCTGGCTCATGCGCTCGATTCGCAACAAGACCTGATCACCCGAACGGCGAAGGCCCCCGCCCAGCTGAGGGCGGGGGCCTTCGCCGTACCTTCCGCTGAGCTCCGCCCCTCTGGGCACGGACTCCAGAAGCTGGAAAGCCGGCACCCGCCCATGCGGATGGCGATGGCGAATCGGAGTCGCAGCAATCCGACCCTCGCGCTGCTCCGAAAGGAGACACGTGCGCCGGGTGCATTTGGGGGGTACGCGGTGCGCGTGCCCCGCCTGATTCGGGTCAGGACGGGGCAACCTCAGCCCGGGAACGCCGAAGCCCCCGGATCTCCTGAGGTCAGGGATGCGGGGGCTTCGTGCTGTGACAGCGGCAGTGGTGGAGATGGGGGGAATCGAACCCCCGTCCATCGCTGAGATACGGCGTCTTCTCCGGGCGCAGTCTGTAGAGGCGTTCTGCTCGGCCCCGACTTTCAGTACAGACACATAAGTCGACGGGCCCAGTCCGGGAAGAGTCCCGCGTGACGTCCGGACGCCGTCACGCAGCAAGATCCCTAGATGACGCCAGGGTCCGTGGCGGGATCACACACGGTCTGACGGACTATCGGGCTCGCTTATGCAGCGAGGGCGAAGTCAGTGCGCTTGGATTCGGCACTTATTGGTTTGCAGAGATCGTTAACGAGATAACCCTGCATCCTCGGCCCGCTTCTCGCCGACACACAGGCGATGTCGAAACCGGTCATCCCCATGAGCCTTCGGACGAAGGGCCGCTGTCACACTGTGGAGTTACCAAACCGGATGCCGCAGCACCCGAGCACTACAGACTACAACCGATCGGCATCCTGCGCCATTCCCGACCACCGCGCCTAGAGTCAGACCATGGCAGACATCCTCATCTCCGTCCGCGGCGAGGCCGAGCGGCGCGTCTCGCCCGAGGTCGCGATCGTCTCGGCCGCCGCCTCCGCCGATGGTCCCGAGCGAACCGCCGTCGTCGCCCGGGCCACCGCGACGATCGCACCGCTGCGCACCCGCCTCGAAGAGCTCACTCGGGCCGGAGTGGTCTCGAACTGGTCGAGCGGGTCGGTGTCGACCTGGTCGGACCGGCCGTGGACCCCCGCAGGGAACCAGCTCGCGCCGGTGCACCACGCCACGATCGACCTCCTGGCCACCTTCGATGACTTCGTGGCGTTGGCCGAATGGGTAGCGCTGCTCTCGGACGACGCGGGGATGCGCGTCTCGAACGTCGAATGGCAGCTCTCCCCCGCCACGCGAGCGACGATCGAACGCGAGGTCGCCACCTCGGCAGTCGGCGTCGCTGTGGCGCGGGCATCCGCCTATGCGACCGCGCTCGGGCACGGAGCCGTCGAGCCCGTCGAGATCGCCGACGTCGGCCTGCTCAGCGGCGCCGACACCCCGCCCGCAGCCCCGATGTTCGCGCGCGCCGCCACGATGTCGGCCGATGCGTCATCCGGAGGCGTCGAGCTGCGCCCGGCGGAGATCGTCGTGACGGCCGCGGTGGAGGCCCGTTTCCGGGCTCGATGACGAGGCCAGGCCGAACCGCACGGCGGTCAGCCTCGGGCCATCGCGGATGCCGTCACTCCCCGAGGCGGTTACGGGTGCGCATGGCGCGCTCGGCCTCGCGCTTGTCCTCGCGTTCGCGGATGGTCTGGCGCTTCTCGAACTCGCGCTTTCCCTTCGCGACGGCGATCTCGACCTTCGCGCGGCCGTCCGAGAAGTACAGTCGCAGCGGCACGAGCGTGTAGCCCCCCGCGCTGACAGCATGGGAGAGCTTGACGATCTCCTCCTTGTGCAGCAGGAGCTTGCGCGTCCGCTTGGCCGCGTGGTTCGTCCAGTGGCCCTGCGAGTACTCGGGGATGTGCACGGCGTCCAGGTAGGCCTGACCGTTGTCGATGTAGGCGTAGCCATCGGTGAGGTTGGCCCGGCCCTGCCGCAGCGACTTCACTTCGGTGCCGGTCAGCACGAGACCGGCCTCGTACGTCTTCTCGATGGCGTAGTCGTGACGGGCGCGCTTGTTGCTCGCGACGAGCTTCTCGCCCTGTTCCTTCGGCATGACGCGCCTCCTTCCTGGTGCACTGGCGCAGCCCTACAGTCTAAGGGCACGCCGGCCGGGTGCTCGACCCGACCGCGACCTGATGTCAGGCGCGCAGCCACCGCCGGATGGCGAATCCGGCCGAGACGGCCGCCAGCACGACACCGATCACGATGACCGCGGGCACGACCAACGCGACGTCCCCCAGGTTCACCCAGCTCGTGACGAAGTCGATCTGCGACGACAGATAGTCGCCGACGCCGACCTGAACCATCGCGATGATCGCGACGCTCGCGAGCGCCGATCCGATGAGCGCCGCGAACACGCCCTCGAGGATGAACGGTGTCTGGATGAAACGGTTGGAGGCTCCGACGAGGCGCATGATGCCGAGCTCTCTCCGACGCGCGTATGCCGACAGCCGAATGGTCGTCGCGATGAGGAGCACTGCGGCGATCAGCATCAAGCCGGCGATGCCCACCGCGATGTATGTAGCAACGGTGAGCGCCGAGAACAACGGGTCGAGGTACTGCAGCTGGTTCGCGACCTCCTCGACTCCGTCGAAGTCCTTGAACGCCTCGCTGATGACATCGCTCTGCGACGGGTCGGCGAGATTGACCCAGTAGGTGTTGTTCAGCTGCTCTGGGCTGACGAACTCGGCGTAATCCTGTCCCATGAGGGAGAGGACGTTGTCGTACGCCTCCTGACTCGTCTCGAAGCGGACGTCACGCACGACGCTCTGCAGCGCGGGCGATTCCAAACGCTCGGCGACGGCGGCGATCTGCTCGTCGGTCGCGGCGCCATCGGCGCAGTTCTGCACCGTGGCGTCCTCGCGGCACATGTAGACCGCGACCTGCGCCCGCTCGGACCAGTAGTCCTTCGTCTTGCTGATCTGCATCTGCATGAGCATCGCCGCGCCCACGAACGTGAGCGAGACGAAGGTGACGAGCACGACGGAGATGACCATCGACGCGTTGCGGCGCAGACCGGTCAGGGCCTCGCCGAGGATCAGGCCGACTCTCATGACGTGGGCCCCACTTCGTCGCTGCGGTCATCGCGATCGCCGAGCCCGAGCTTCTTGGCGACGTCGGGCAGCCCGAGGCCGGCCAGGTCGATGTCGGGGGCGACGATGGGGATGGCCCGCGTCTCCCCCACCGGTGGCGGCGGCTCGGCGGGCGCCTCGGGCTCGTCGGGAACGGGAACGTGCGCGGTCGGCGGCGTCTCGGCGATCTCGCGTTGCAGTTCGAGGACCGCTGTGAGCGCGGCGACGGCGGCGGCGCCGCGGACCGGTTCGGGGGCCAGGCTCGGGAGAGCCGACGTGTCGCCGTAACCGCCGCCGACCTCGTCACGGACCATCACGCCACCGCTCAGCTCGATCACGCGGCGCTGCATCTGGTCGACGAAGCCGGCCTCGTGGGTGGCCATCACGACCGTCGTGCCGTTGGCGTTGATCCGCGCGAGCAACTGCATGATGTCGACGGATGTCGCCGGGTCGAGGTTTCCCGTCGGCTCGTCGGCCAGCAGCACCTGCGGACGGTTGACGATCGCGCGCGCGATGGCGACGCGCTGCTGCTCACCGCCCGACAGCTCGTGCGGGAGTCGCTTCTCCTTGCCCGCGAGGCCGACGAGCGCGAGCGCCTCGGGGACCGCCTGGGAGATGAAGGCGCGCGACGACCCGATGACCTGCAGGGTGAACGCGACGTTCTGGAAGACGGTCTTGTTCGGCAACAGCCGGAAGTCCTGGAAGACGGCGCCGATGTGGCGACGGAAGTAGGGGACCTTGCGCGTCGAGAGACCGCGGAGGTCGCGGCCGAGCACGACGACACGCCCCTCGGAAGCGACATCCTCGCGCAGGATCATCCGCAGGCACGACGACTTGCCCGATCCGGAAGCGCCGACGAGGAAGACGAACTCGCCGCGCTGGATCTCGAAGTCGACGTCGCTGAGCGCGGGCTTCGAGGTGCCGCGATACCGCTTGCTGACGTGTTCGAACCGGATCATGACTCGATGAGCCTAAGCGGCTCCCCCGCGCAACCACGCCGCGACACCCGCGCGCCGCGGCATCCGCGCCTCAGCACTCGATCAGGCGTCGTCGTCCTTGCGCTTGCGCCACCGGATGCCCGCAGCGATGAACCCGTCGAGATCGCCGTCGAAGACGGTCGAGGGGTTGCCGACCTCGTGGCCGGTGCGCAGATCCTTCACGAGCTGCTGGCCGTAGAGGAAGTAGGAGCGCATCTGATCGCCCCAGCTCGCGGTGATGGTGCCCGCCAGCTCCTTCTTCTTCGCAGCCTCTTCCTCGCGCTGCAGGAGCATGAGTCGGGTCTGCAGGACGCGCATGGCCGCGGCACGGTTCTGGATCTGCGACTTCTCGTTCTGCATCGACACGACGATGCCGGTGGGGATGTGCGTGATGCGCACGGCCGAGTCGGTGGTGTTGACCGACTGCCCACCGGGGCCCGACGAGCGGAAGACGTCGACGCGGATGTCGTTCTCGGGGACGTCGACCTCGACGGCCTCCTCCATCACCGGGATCACCTCGACGGCGGCGAAGCTCGTCTGGCGCTTGTCAGCCGACCCGAAGGGGCTGATGCGCGCGAGGCGGTGCGTTCCGGCCTCGACCGACAGCGTGCCGTATGCGTAGGGGGCGTCGACCTCGAACGTGGCCGACTTGATCCCCGCGCCCTCGGCGTACGACGTGTCCATGACCTTCACGGGGTACTTGTGGCGCTCGGCCCAGCGGAGGTACATGCGCAGCAGCATGTCGGCGAAATCGGTGGCGTCGTCGCCACCCGCGCCCGAGCGGATCGTCACGACGGCCGCGCGGTCGTCGTATTCGCCGTCGAGGAGCGTCTGCACCTCGAGTTGACCGATGACCTCTTCGAGCTGCTTGAGCTCCTTGCGCGCCTCTTCGGCCGACTCCTCGTCGTCCATCTCGATCGCGAGCTCCACGAGCACGTCGAGGTCGTCGAGTCGGCGCTCGACCTCGGTGACGCGCTTGAGTTCGGCCTGGCGGTGACTGAGCGCGCTGGTGACCTTCTGCGCCTTCTCGACGTCATCCCAGAGATCCGGCGCGCCGGCCTCCTCGGAGAGGCGGGCGATCTCGGCCCGAAGAGCCTCGACGTCGACCACCGCCTGGATGTCGGCGAACGTGGAGCGCAGGGCCTGGATGTCGGCGGAGATATCGAATTCGAGCATGGCACTCCAGAGTATCGTGGAAGCAATGGGAGCCAGCGACGAGAACGAACCGATCCGCCGCGTTCTCTGGCGCCTCGCCCCGATGATCTACGGACCGACGACCCTGTTCGGGCTCGGTGAAGGCGCCGTCATCCCCCTCATCCCGGTCATCGCCGCCGAACTGGGCGCTGACGTCGCCACCTCGGCACTCGTCGCCGCCGCACTCGTGGTGGGCCAGCTGTGCGGCAATCTGCCCGCTGGGTGGGCCGTGGCCCGCATCGGCGAGCGGGCGACCATGATCATCGCGGGGCTGCTCGCCCTCGTCGGTGTCGCTGCGATGGCCTTCGCTCCCGTGCTGGGGGTGTTCGCGGCATCCGTCTTCGTCATCGGCATCTGCGCGGCGGCTTTCGGCGTCGCCCGTCACGCGTTCATGACCACCCGGGTGCCCCTCACCTTCCGCGCTCGGGCGCTGTCGCTGCTCGGCGGCAGCTTCCGCCTCGGCATGTTCGTCGGGCCTTTCATCGCCGCTGCGCTCCTGTGGGCGTTCGGCGACGAGCACGCCACGATCTGGTTCTTCGGGGTGTGCCTCGTCGCGATGATCGCTCTGGTCGCCTTCGGACCCGAACCCGAGAAGCGGCTGGGTCCGCCGCCCGCCATCGCACGGACCGTCGAGGGCGAAGCGATCACGACGGCGCCTGTCCGGACGCGCCGCGCCCCCGGCACCGGCGTCGTCCGCACCGCCTGGCGCAACCGCGACGTGCTGGCGCGCCTCGGTGTCGCGGCGGCGTCGCTGTCGGCGCTGCGGTCCACGCGTCAGGTCCTGCTCCCCTTGTGGGGCGTGGCGATCGGGCTGGACGGCTCGACGATCGCACTGGTCGTCGGCGTCTCGGGTGCGATCGACTTCGCGCTGTTCTACGCCAGCGGCCAGGTCATGGACCGCTTCGGTCGCCTGTGGGCGGCCCTCCCCGCGATGCTCCTCATGAGTGCGGGCCTCATCGCCCTCGCGCTCACCGCGGCCAGCGCGCAGCCCGAGCTCTGGTTCGCCCTCTTCGCCGCCGTGCTGGGGGTCGGGAACGGACTTTCGAGCGGCATCCTCCTCACGCTCGGCGCGGATGTGGCGCCGACGGCGAACCCGGCGCCGTTCCTCGGTTCCTGGCGCACGCTCACAGATGCGGGCGGTGCCGCCGCCCCGCTGCTGGTCTCCGGGATCACCGCCGTCGCCTCGTTGCCGGCCGCCGCCGCCGTCATGGGGGCGTTCGGTCTCGTCGGCGCTCTGGGGTTCATCCGGTGGGTCCCCCGTTTCGTCCCGCGCACCCGGATCAACCGTGATCCCGAGGGCCCGGACGGCGGCCCCGACGACCGTGACGACCCCGCCTAGCATGCTCGGCGTGCGCAGATTCGCGGCCGCCGGCTCGGCCATCCTGGTCGCCGGCGTCCTGCCCGGCTGCGCCGTCGGCATCCCCGGGCACGGGGATGCGAAGGGGGCTGTCGCCGAGTCCGCGCACGCCGTCGACGTCATACTGCCGCCGGTCGGCGGAAAGCCGGACTACCAGCTGGGCGGAGACTACCCGCCCGGCGAGGACGTGGAGATCGTCGGCCGCGACCGCACAGCGGAGCCCGCACCGGACCGTTACTCGATCTGCTACGTGAACGGGTTCCAGACGCAGCCGGCAGAACGCGACCTGTGGGATGACGATCTGCTCGTGACGGTCGACGGCGAGCCCGTCATCGATCCGGACTGGCCCGACGAGGTGCTGATCGATTCATCGACGGCCGACAAACGCGAGCGCATCCTCGCCCTGGTCTCCCCCTGGATCCGCGGCTGCGCCGAGTCCGGGTTCGACGCGGTCGAGTTCGACAACCTCGATTCCTTCACGCGCTCCGAGGGCATGCTCGACATCGACGGCAATCTGGCGCTCGCCGCCGCCTACGTCGACGTAGCCCACGACGCGGGTCTCGCCGCAGGTCAGAAGAATGCGGCGGAGTTCGCTCGGCAGCTCCGCGACGAGGCGGGCTTCGACTTCGCCGTCGTCGAGGAATGCGCCGCCTACCTCGAGTGCTCCCGCTACACCGAGGTCTATGGCGAGGCCGTCGTCGACATCGAGTACACCGACAACCTTCCGCGCACCTGGGACGAGATGTGCGCCGATCCGGAGACCCCGCCTTCCGTCGTGCTGCGCGACAGGGACCTGACCGTGCGAGGTTATCCTGAGCATGTAGCGACGCATTGCTGAGGCGAATCTTGGTCTGAGCGTCGTTCATGGCGCAACCCGTTTCACGCCGCGACACGGTGCTGACAGCGTTGCTCTCGACCGAGGGAGATCGATGGTCTTCGAGACGACGCTGGGCCGCGAGGGCACACGGCGCGAGGTGGCGCGCCAGTCGAAGCGGACGGCGAGGCGCCTCGCGCTGATCCGGCTCGTCGTGCTGCTCGCCGCGATCTCCGGCGTGAACTACATCGTCTGGCGCTGGCTCGCCTCCGTGAATTGGGAGGCGTGGTGGATCGCCCTGCCCCTCGTCCTCGCCGAGACATACAGCCTCATCGACTCGCTCATCTTCGCCGTCGGCGCCTGGCGGCTGCGCGAGCGCCACGATGCGCCGCCCCTGACGCGCGACGTCACGGTCGACGTCCTCGTCACCACCTACAACGAACCGCTCGACCTCGTCATGCGCACGGCGCGTGCGGCCCAGGCGATCGACTACCCGCACGAGACCTGGATCCTCGACGACGGCGACCGGCCCGAGCTCCGCCGTCTCGCGGAGGCCGAGGGCATCGGCGTCGTCACCCGGTCGCAGGCATGGCGCGACCGCCCACGCCATGCGAAGGCCGGCAACATCAACAACGCCCTCATGGTCACCGAGGGCGAGTTCCTGCTCATCCTCGACGCCGATCAGGTGCCCTCGCCGAAGATCCTCGACCGTACGCTCGGCTGGTTCATGGACGACAAGGTCGCTCTCGTCCAGACGCCGCAGTGGTTCGTCAACGTTCCGCCGAGCGATCCGCTCGGCAGCCAGGCTCCGCTCTTCTACGGCCCGATCCAGCAGTCCAAGGACGGGTGGAACGCGGCGTTCTTCTGCGGCTCGAATGCGATCCTGCGCCGCGAGGCTCTGATGCAGCTCGGCGTCTCGCGGTACGTCGACGAAGTCACGCTCGCCGTCAACCGCGGCGTCCGCTCCTCCCGTCGCGTGCTCGCCCGCGCGCGCCGGGACCACGGCGCCGACCCGCGCATCGCGGCCGCCCTCGACACCGTCGCCGCAGCGCTCGACGACGTCAAGGCGGAGATCGCGCGTGGTGACGCACTGGCCGATGTCACCTACGCCTTCCAGAGTCGGATCGACCGCGTCCGCCGCGAGCTCGCCGACCAGGACATGTCCGATGTCCGCGAAGAGCTGCGCGCCCTCGCCGAGCTGACCGCGGACACCGAGGCCCTCGCCGTCATCGACGAGGTCACCCTCGATGCTTTGGGCGACCGGAGCCTGTCGCCGTTGGCCGCGCTCGAGTCGATCAGCATGCTCGTCTCGGCGTTCGATGTCGGACGAGATGAAGAGGCCCAGGCGATCATGCCTCTCGCGACCATCTCGGTCACGGAGGACATGGCGACCTCGATGCGGCTGCACGGCCTCGGCTGGAAGTCGGTGTATCACGACGAGGTGCTCGCCGAGGGACTCGCGCCCGAAGACCTGCCGACGATGCTGACGCAGCGGCTGCGGTGGGCGCAGGGCACCATGCAGGTGATGTTCCGCGAGAACCCTCTCGTGCAACGCAGCCTCAGCTGGGGACAGCGGATCATGTACTTCGGCACGATGTGGAGCTACCTGGCGGGCTTCGCCGGGATCGTCTACATCGCCGCGCCGGTGCTCTACCTGACGTTCGGCGTCATGCCGGTTCAGGCTTGGAGCGTCGACTTCTTCGCGCGGTTCATCCCCTTCTTCCTCCTCAATCAGCTGCTCTTCCTCGTGGTCGCCAACGGACGCCCCACCTGGCGCGGCGCGCAGTACTCGCTCGCTCTCTTCCCCGTCTGGATCCGCTCCGTGACCACGGCATTCGCGAACGTCTACCGCGGTCGAGCCCTCGGGTTCGCGGTCACCCCGAAGACGCGCGCCACCGAGGACAGCCCACGGTGGGATCTCGTGAAGCCGCAGCTGATCGCGATGTCAGCGCTCGTCCTGTCGCTCGTCGCCGTCGCCATCCGCTATGCCGTCGGGCAGGCCCAGGGCATCGCGCCGCTCATCAACATCGTCTGGGTGCTGTACGACCTGATGGTCTTCAGCATCATCATCCGCGCCGTGCTCTACCGGCCACCGGCACATCTGGAACTGAAGGAGACATGACCATGCTGGACCTCGATATCGACGTACGCGAGAACGGTCGAGTCGTCCGCCCCCACGGTCGACTCACGATGGTCTCGGCCCGCCCCTTCCGCGAGCGGGTGACCGAGGAGATCGCCGCGGCGGGCGAATCGCCCGTGATCGTGGATCTGTCGGACGTCGCCTTCATCGACTCATCGGGCCTCGGCGCCCTCGTGGCCTGCCTCAAGACCGCTCGGCAAGGTGGTGGCGATCTCCGACTCGCCGCGCCGAGCGAACAGGTCACCATGGTGCTCGGCCTGACGAACCTCGACCGCGTGCTCCGGCCGCGCGCAACCGTGCAGGACGCCCTCGATGGCTGAGGTCGCGCACCGGTCGCTCGTCGCCGATGTCTCTCTCGAGAGTGTGGAGGCGGTCCACGACCTGCTCGCATCCTGGTGGGAGGAGGCGGGCGACGTCGACCCGCGCACGCGTTTCGCCTTCGAAATCGCCGTCATCGAGATCGCTGGCAACATCGTCGAGCATTCCGTCGCCGCGCACGGTGCCGAGGGGCGGCATTTCACGCTCGACCTGCGCGCCACCCCCGAGGCACTGACGGCGACCTTCCAGGATGACGCGCAGCCCGCCGAACTCGACCTCAGCGCGGTGACGATGGCCGACGCCGACTCCGAGGATGGCCGCGGGCTCGCTCTCGCGCTCGCGAGCGTCGACTCCGTCGACTACCGCTACGAGAACGGGCGCAACGTGTGGAGTCTCGAGTGCCGCCGCGAGTGACGCGGCACCTGAGGCGGGCGCTCGCCGCCCTGATCCTCGCCGCCGCCGGCGCTCTCCTCGCGGCGCCCGCGGCCGTCGCCGACACCTCCGTGCCCGCGCCCGTCACGCAGGACGGGCTCTGGTTCGGCCCGGAACTCGATTGGGGCTCCGACGGTCCGGACGGATACGCCGACCGGCTCGGCGAGACGCCCGCGACCTACGCCATCCGCCTGTCGTACCCGCTCGATGACAGAGCCCGCCAGGACTGGTCCCGCGCAGCCACGGCAGCCGCTGCCCAGGGCGCCGTCCTCGTCCTGAGCATGGAGCCGCGCGTTGCCCTCGCGGACCTGACGCGCGACGATGCCGCGGCGTTCAACGCGATGCTCGAGAAGATGCAGGGCGACTACGACACGCACCACCTCGTGCGCTTCGCCCCGGAGATGAACGGTTCGTGGACCTCGTGGGGGCAGCAGCCGCGTGAGTTCGTGCGCGCCTTCGAGGCCGTGGCCGACGTCGTCCACGACGGCGGTTCGGGCGCCGAGATGGTCTGGGCCCCCTCCTACGGCGCGGGCTACCCGTTCGAACGCGCGGACGGTCGCCTCGACGATCTCTCCCCCGCTGACCTTCGGGCGCTCGACACCGACGCGGACGGTCTGCTGACCGAGGCCGACGACCCGTACGGCCCCTACTTCCCCGACGCGGATGCCGTCGACCGGGTGGGTCTGACGATGTTCTACTTCGGCAAGGGCGAGTCGGGTGCTGCCGCGGGTCGCGACGTGCCGCTCGTGTCGAACAGCGCTCCCGATGAGGGTGAGGTGGCCGCGCGCCTGGACGAGCAGTGGGGCTACACCGTGCCGCAGGCAGAGGCCTTCTACGACAGGTTCGCGGCGGGCGAGAGCCGGGACCTTCTGCTCGACACCGGCGCTCTCTACGACTTCTCACTCGACGGAGACACCGAGCTCGCCGTCAAGCAGGGCTGGTGGCGCCAGGTGCTCGCCGAGCTGCCCGATCACCCGCGGATCACCGCGGTCACCTGGCTCGAGGCCGTGCGCGAAGAGGCCGAGGCCGGCGCGCAGGAGGTCGACTGGCGCCTGACCGCCTCGGGTGAGCTCGCGAGCGCGTTCCGCGCCGACCTCGCGGCATCCGGGCAGGTGCAGTGGAGTCCGATCACTGACGTGATCACCCCCGAGCAGGCCTCGGCCAGCACCGTGCAGGTGCGCGAGGGCAACGACGAGATGAACTGGATCACCGGCGCGGCCGCCGTGCTCGCCATCGCGTTCCTCGTCTCGGGGATCGTGGGACGGATGCTGCCGTCGTGGCGCTATCCCGATGATTCCGCGACCCGCGATCTGCGCATCGACATGATGCGGGGCTTCGTCATCATCGTGGTCGTCGTGACGCACATCGAGGTGCTGAGCCCCTACTCGTTCGCGTCGCTGAACATCATCGGCGCCATCACGGGCGCCGAGCTCTTCGTCCTGCTGAGCGGCGTCGTCCTCGGCATGGTCTTCCCCGCCGCAGTGAAACGCGGCGGGGAGTGGGGCGCGGCGCTCGCTGCGTGGGCGCGAGCGCGGAAGCAGTACCTGGTCGCTCTCGCCGTCATCCTGCTGATCTTCATCGTCAGCTTCGTGCCGTTCATCGACGCCTCGGCGATCATGACGTTCACCGACCGTGGCACCGGCGAGGACGGACAAGCGACGACCGGACGCGTGTACGACCTCTACCCGAACGCCGACCGCCTACTCGACTACCCGCCGCCCTGGTACGCGGTGAGACAGCTGCTCCTGCTCGAGATGGGGCCGTGGCCCTTCAACATCATGGGGCTGTTCGTCGTGCTGAGCCTGGCCTATCCCGCGCTCATGTGGCTCATCCGCCGGCGCCTGTGGTGGCTCGTGCTGGCGGGCAGCTGGGGTCTCTACGCTCTCCACATCACGATGCCGGAGCTGTCGCCCCTGCCGTCGCAGTTCAACGCGGTCTTC
Organism: Microbacterium sp. Ru50; assembly: GCF_002920555.1. Taxonomy (NCBI): domain Bacteria; kingdom Bacillati; phylum Actinomycetota; class Actinomycetes; order Micrococcales; family Microbacteriaceae; genus Microbacterium; species Microbacterium sp. Ru50. Next base: position 535,520 of record NZ_PQSV01000001.1, read on the forward strand.
CCGCTGCTGGCCTGGCAGGTGCTCTTCACGCACGGACTCGTCATCGGGTACTACCGGCGCCAGATCATCGGGGCGCTCACCTCGACACCGGGGAAGATCCTCGTCGGGCTCTTCGTCGTCGGCTATGCCGGGTTCCTGGTCTATCTCTGGGCGGGCGACAGCTTCGGGTTCGAGCCGGCCCCGTTCCCTGCCGGCCTCTACGGGATGCTGTACGACTCGGGCTACCCGCGGATCGATCTGCACTGGGGGCGCCTGCTCGACCTCGTTCTCGTGATCACCTGCAGCTACGCCGTGCTCACCGTCGCCTGGAAGCCGATCAACGCGGTCATGGGGTGGCTCTGGATCCCGCTCGGGCAGGCGAGCCTGTACGTCTTCATCGTGCACGTGTTCTTCGTGCTCGCCGTGGCGAACATCCCCGGGCTCGATCGGCAGAGCTTCTGGCAGGGAACGCTGATCCATACCGCGGTCATCGCGGTGATCTACCTGATGGTGCGGAAACGGTTCCTGTTCTCGGTGATCCCCCGCTGACGACGTCCGGACGGCCGTGGTCAGCGCACCGAGACGACCACGGCCGTCACGTCATCGTCGACGACGTGCTCGGAGACGCGGATCGAGAGCTCGTCGAAGAAGGCGTCGGGCTCCGTGGCGCGGCGGAGGTCTTCGCCGATGAGACGCAGGCTGTCGAGTGTCGAGTCGTAGGCATCGAGGGCACCGTCCGAGACCGAGATGATGAGGTCGCCGTGACCGACCACCGTCTCGCCGGCCTCCCACTCGGCGTCGGATGGGCGCAGGCCGAGCGGAAGGTTGCGTGAACTCAGGCGCTCGCTCGCGCCGTCGGCACGGAGAAGCAGCGTGAGCCCGTGTCCCGCATCGACGTAGGCCACCCGGCCGCTTCGGGTCTCGATGACCGCGTGGAACAGGGTGGCGAAGGTCTCGCGATAGCGCTTGTCGTGCCGGGCATAGTCCTCGACCGAGAGCATCGCCTCGACCGGGTCGAGGTGAGCGCGCTGCTGGAGCGCACCGATCAGCTCCTCCGCGAACCCGCCGGCCTCCTCGCCCTTGCCCATGACGTCGGCGAGGGTGACGATGATGCGGTCTCCGACCTGCTGCCAGCTGCTCCGGTCGCCGCTGACCTGCCCGTACGGGATCGCCAGGGCTGCGAGCCGGACCTCTCCCGCTGCGAGACGGTCGTCGCGCTTGGCCGGGGCGCTGGACGCGGCGGGCACGGGCACGGCTCCGGACGCACCGGGATCGTCCATGCGCATCTCGGCCTGCGCCCACAGGCCGAAGCGCTCGAACGCTTCGCGGTCGGCGTCGCTGAGATCACGGGGCGCGGTGTCGAGCAGGCAGAGTGTGCCGACCGTCTCTCCCGCGTCGGTGTGGATCGGGAAGCCCGCGTAGAAGCGGATGCCGTGCTCGGCGACGATCGCGCGGTCGGCGAACCGCGGGTCGGCGCGGCCGTCGCGCACCTCGAGCACGGCGGGCTGCTTGACGGCCTCGCCGCAGAACGAGTCCTCGATCGGGGTGTACCGGAAGTCGGACTCCGCCGGCTGCGACTTCGTGAACACGGTCTCGGAGTTCACGACGTTGACGACGGCGTAGTCGACGTCGAACATCTCGCGAGCGAGCCGCGTGATGCGGTCGAAGCGCTCCTCCGGGGCCGTGTCCATCAGACCGAGACGGGTCACCGCGTCGTCGTTGACATCGAGTTGCTGGGTCATGAGCGGGCTCCCCCTCCACGCATAGCCGGTCATCCGACCCTAGCCAGCGCCGATTCCTCCGGGAAGGAGGTTGCGCGATCGCTGCGCCTCGCGGACTCAGCGCAGCACGGTCCGGCTCGTCGCGGTCGCCTCGACCCGCACGCCGTCGGGCACGAACATAGATGAGACGGGCGGATGCCACACCGTCGCCACGGTGACTCGCGCGGACACCCCGTCGGGAGTGGCAGCGTCGACCAGCGTGACGTCACCGGATGCCGCGACGACCTGGGCGGCGAGGTCACGGACACCAGCCGGGTCGAGGAGCGCGCGCGGCGAGCCCTGTTCGACCGAGAACTCGAACCCGTCGGAGGCGGCCAGAGCCGCGGCGTCCGCGACGGTGTCTGCCCGCTTGTGGGCGAGATACAGGCTCATCGCGTCGGCGCCGACGAGGACGAGCACGATGGCGAGCAGAGCGTATCCGAGCGTGAGCGGCAGCACGCTCCCCTCGTCGCCCAGCCGATGATGTCTCGTCATGGCGCGCCCCACAGCCGCGGCATCCGTTGCACCGCGGTCGCCTCGATCGGAACGCGGGCGAGCCGGTCGAGGCCGAGCACGGGAGGCACGAGCGGAAGCGTCGCCTCGGTCTCCGCGGTGACGCGGAACGTCTCCCCCGGACGCGGACACGGACCAGCCCCGTCGCACGAGACGGCGAGCGAGAGATCGTCCGTCGCCATCCCGTACTCGGCGGCGATCGCCTGCGTGGTGTCATCGGCGCGCGCGTCGGCCTGAGCGACGTCGCTCGCTGTCGCGATCGCGCGAGCCACGTGCCGCGCCGCCGCCTGGGCGGCGAACGTGTGGGACTGCACGATGCCGAGCGACACGATCAGGTATACGACGGGGACGAGCAGGATGAGCCCGGCAGTCAGGAACTCGAGCGACGCCGATCCGTCCTCAGCGCGGTGTTGCTCACTCCCCGTCGTCCGCATGCGCATGCGCGGTCACCTCCCACGCTGCCGGGACGCCCGTCAATCCGACGAGCGGCAGGGTGAGCCGCATCGTCACCTGGACCATCACCGCGTCATCGACTGCAGTGCGCCGTGTCTGGACGTCCTGCACGACCCCCGGCCCAAGCGTCCGATCGACGATCTCCCGGGCGCGCGCAGCTCCCTCCCCGTCGGTCACATCGGCCAGCGCGGCGTCGTACGCGCCTTCGACCGCCGCGTCGTGAGCGACCCCTCGAACGTAGACGGCGAGAGCGAGCTGAATGACCCCCAGGGTGAGCAGGGTCAGCAGCGCTCCGACCATCACGAACTCCGCCGGACTCGAACCGCGGTCGTCGAGAGTGACCGCCATCTCAGAGTCCGGAGACTCGTGCGATGGCCTGCTCGAACAGGTTCGACAGCGCCGGACCGGCGAGCGCCCAGATGACGACGACGAGCCCCGCCGTCATGAGGGTGACGAGCACCCAGCCGGGAACATCGCCGTGCTCGTCATCCCGGAGGTCTCGTGCGGCTCCGCGGACCATCGCGACCGTTCGTCTCATCGCGTTTCCTTTCTTCGTTCTGGATGTGGTTCACAGCCCCAGGCGCAGCATCACGATGCCGGGGAACACCGCGAACAGGACCGAGAGAGGCAGCACGAGGAAGACCAGGGGAACGAGCATGAGGATCTCCTTGCGGCCCGCTTGCTCGATCAGAATCCGCTTCGCGTCCTCCCGCGCATCGGCCGCCTGGGTCTGCAGCACCTGTGCCAACGGGGCGCCACGTTCGATGGCGCCCACGAGCTGGTCGACCGCGCGATCGATGCTCGCCACGTCGAGGGAGCGTGCCATGTCGCGCAGGGCATCGGTCAGGGTCGACCCGGTGCTGGCCGAGAGTACCGCCGCACGGAGGTGACGCGTCAGTTCGCCGGCTCCCACGTCACTGACGCGGCGGAGCGCATCGTTGAGGCTCTCGCCCGCAGAGAGGCAGAGCGCGAGGAACTCCAGCACCGTGGGCACCTCTTCTCGCACCTGCCGCATCCTCTTCTCCGCGGCCTGCGCGAGCATCGTGTGGGCTGCGAGCGTTCCGGCGCCAGCGAAGACGATCGGCAGCAGCAGCGTCGCTCCGTTCGCATCGCCGCGAATCGCCACGACGATCGTGATCGCGGTTCCCATCGCGAGACCTCCGAGGCCGGCGAAGAGTTGCCGCAGGCGGAACGCCTCGGCAGAGACGGACCAGCCGGCCCGCAGCAGCCGCCGTCGCACCGTGTCTGATCCGCCGACTCGCGCGCCCAGCCGCGAGACCCAGGTGAGAAGGCGCCTCTGCCACGAGGATCCCGGATGCAATGGAGTCAGGCCCATCGGGTCGGCGATGTCGCGCAGGTAGGGCGCGATGCGTCGCTCGAGCGGAGGTCCCGCCCAACGCGGCATCCCCGCGACGGTGAGGAGAACCCCGGTTGCCAGAACAGTCCCCCAGATGATGGCGAGGGCGAGGTCGGAGAAGGCGGTCATCGCACCCACCTCCGCGGTTCCGGCAGCCGGCCGATCCGCAGCATGAGCCGGTACGCGACGAAGGACACCGCGGCCCCAGCCACGATGAGGACCGCTCCCTCACCCGAGGCATACGCGCGTGCCCCTTCCGGTCTGAGTGCCAGGAGCGTCAGCACCACCCAGGGCGCGACCAAGCCGAGCACGGCCGCGCCGCGGATCCACGACTGCCGCGCCTCCACCTCCGCGCGCAGGGCCGCATCGGCGCGGACGGCGGTCGACAGCGCCCTCAGTACCGGGACGAGCTCGGTCCCGCCCACCTGCCGGGCCATCCGGAGCGTCTCCACGATGCGGTCGGCCACAGGGTCGGCGAGCATGGCTTGCAGACGCGCGGCACTGGTGTCGAAGTGACCGGAGGCAGCGAGATCTCGTGCGAACCCGTGGAACGCGGGCCGAAGGGGCGGTGGCCCGTTCTCCGCTATCGATGCGACGGCGTCACCGAGAGGCATCCCGGCTCGAACGGATGCGACGAGGAGGTCGCAGACGTCGGGCCAGAGTCCTCGGCGAGCTCTCCGCAGTCGCCGCGCGCGTGATCGTAGCCAGGCCGCCGGCAGGAGCGCCCCGGCGCCCCCGGCGACGATGGCAACCACAGGCAGCGATGTCACGAGCCATGCAGCCGCGGCGGCGAGCACCGCGGCCCCGACCGATACGGCGGCGAGCCCGCTCACCGGCGCGTGCGCGAAACCGGAGGATTCGAGGAGGACGCGACCGCATCGCCGGGACGGACCGGGTGTCGCCGCAGTCGTGGCCGTCAGAGGCGACAGCCACGGCGAGACGATCAGCAGAAGTCCCGCGCCGAGGCTGGCGCCCCACAGCAGGATCACGTCCGGCTCCGGTAGACCGAGCGCGTCGCGATAACACCCTCGACCACTGCCCCGGTGGGAGACACGATCTCGGCGACGCGGCGGCGGCCCGAGCTCAGGAGCTCGCAGTGGACCACGAGGTCGACGGACGCCGCGAGCGCGCCGCGCACGAACTCGATGTCGATGTTCCGGCCGGCCAGAAGTGGGAGGGCCGAGAGCTTCCGCAACGCATCCGCCGCGGAGTTGGCGTGGACGGTCGCGGCTGCCGGAACGCCGGTGTTGAGTGCGAGGATCAAGTCGAGAGCTTCCGCGTCGCGCACCTCGCCCACGACGAGACGGTCCGGTCGCATACGCAGCGCCTCCTTCACGAGGCGCCGCAGCGTCACTTCTCCCCCGCCTTCGAGGCTCGGCTGACGGCCCTGCAGGGCGACGACATCGGGCAGATCGACGGCGAGCTCGAACGTCTCCTCCACCGTGACGACACGCTGCTCGGGCGGACTCGTCGCCATCAAAGCGCTGAGCATTGTCGTCTTGCCCGCGTGAGTGGCACCGGACACGATGATGTTCCGTCCGCTCGCGATCGCGGTGCGCAAGATGTCCGCCGCCTCCACCGTCACCGACCCGACCGCCACGAGGTCGTCGAGCGTGCGGAACGTGCGGAGGAATTTGCGGACATTCACGGACCAATGGCGGGTGATATCGGGAATGACGACGTGAAGCCGCGAGCCGTCCGGAAGCGAGGCATCGGCGAACGGCTGACTCAAGTCGACGCGGCGCCCAGTCGCGTGCAGCATCCGCTCGACCAGGTCGCGCACCTGCCCCTCGGTCAGAGTCAGCGCGACCCTCTCGCTTCGGCCGCCGCGCGCGACGAAGATGCGGTCGGGAGCGTTTACCCACAGCTCCTCGACGCTCGGATCGTCCAGGAGAGCCTGCAAAGGGCCGTAACCGGCCACGGATGCCAGCACGCGGCGCACCGCAGCGGACTCGTCGTCGACGGCTTCGAGCCCGCGTGCCAGAGCGAAGTCGTTGTGTCGCTGCACTTCCGCGGCCGCGACGCGCTCGACCTCGTCCGGGCGCTCGGCGGGATCGATGCCCTCCGACCGCAGCCGATCGCGCAGACGGCACGCGATCCGCGTCTCGGGAGGCAGATCAGGCGGCTCGGACCCGGATGCGGAAGAGAGAGAAATGCCCACCCGCAGCATCGTGGTCGCTATCTCGTGAGCCCGTCGTGACTTTCCACAGGGCCGGCTTGACTACGTAACCTGGCGACGGCGAGCGAGCGCTACTCTTCCTGATCCCGGACCTCGTGAAGCGTCCGCGCGAGCGACAGCACTGCCGTCCTGTACAGCTCGGGTCTCACGTTCTCCGGGTCGAAAAGGGCCAGCGCAGACAAGCCCAGGTCGATGGCCGTCAGGATGCGGAACTGATCCGCAGGAGCTATTCGCGCGAACCTGCTATCGGCCGGGATCGGAGACGCATCGGCCGGGATGTCGTCTGGCGGCGATATGAACTCGAGGAACCCCGCCGTCAGTCGGTCATCCCGCAGCGCATATGGGATGAAGTCGAAGACCAACCGCGCGTAGCTGGCGCGATCGCCGCTTCTCGCCGTGCGAATCCAGATATCGCACCACGCTTCGAGTCGTTCATCGTCATTCGTCGCCCGATCGAGCGTGGCACGAAATTCCTGTGCCTCCGGCGAGAGCGCCTGACGGTATCGGATGACCTCCAGGATCAGTTGACCCTTGTCGCGGAAGTTGGAGTAGACCGCCCCCTTCGTCAGTCCGGCTTCCAGCGCCACGTCGTCGAGAGAGGCGCCTGCGACGCCGCGCGCGGCGAAGATCCGCTCTGCCGCCTCGAGCAACAGCGTCCTGTTCCGCTGCCGCCGCTCATCGCGGGTCGTCCGTGTCATGCGTCGAATCCTAGAGCAGCGCGATCAGCCGCCTTCGATACCGTCGACCCGTTGATCCGGGTTTCAAATACTGCCAGTATCTGAATATGAGACGCGTGGCAGCTGGCACCGACGCCCTCTCGCTGGAGCAGATCACCAAGATCTACAAGCGAGGGGGTACCGCGGCGAATCAAGCCGTCAGTCTGACCTTCCGCCCGGGTGAGCTCGTCGCGCTGGTCGGTCACAACGGGGCAGGGAAGACCACGCTGCTCAACCAGATCATCGGGGCGGTGAAACCCACCTCCGGCGACATCCGGTACGGAGCAACCTCGCTCATTGCGTCACCGGACATCGCTCGCCGGGTCGCGTCGATGATGCCGCAGATGCACGCTCCGCTGACCGGCGTGACACCGTGGCAGGCGATAACGTCGATCGCCCGATTGAGGGGCCTCTCTGGATCAGATGCGAAGACCGCGGCGCTCGGCTTGATCGATTCGCTCGACATCGAGCCCTGGAAGAACACCGGCGGCGAGAAGCTCTCGGGCGGCCTGCGTCGACTGACGTCCTTCGCGATGGCTGTGATCGCGCCCCCACCCGTGCTGTTGATCGATGAGCCCACAAACGACGTCGACCCGATCCGGCGACCCCTGATCTGGCGGCATCTGCGCCGGCTCGCCGATGACGGACATACCGTCGTGGTGGTCACGCACAACCTGGTCGAAGTCCAGCGCGCCGCCGACCGGTATGTGTTGCTCCAGAACGGCACAGTCCTCGTCGACAGCACGCCGAGCCAACTGCGTCAACAGGCACGCACCGCCACCCTCAGCGTTTCTCTCCGTCCTGGCGCGGACGCCACGACGGCTCCCCCGGCCGCAGCGCACATCGTGGACGACGACGGGCGGCTCACACTCGACCTGGAACCGGCGCAGATCCCCGCCGCGATCGAATGGGTTCTCCACCTGGTCGATACCGGCACCGCTGACACCTATGCGCTCGCGCCGGCATCGCTCGAAACCCTCTACGAAGGGATCACCCATGGCCGTTGACGTTCTCACGACCCCGACGATCAGCGTGCCACGCCGGCGCGCGTGGCTCGGTAGCTGGTGGGGTCTCGTCCGGTGGAGCCTGACTCGGCACAAATACCTCTTGCCGGCGTTCACCGTGGTGCAAGCCCTATTCGCCATCGCGATCGTTTACGGCCTCGCGCTGATGATCCCGAACATCGGCGCCGAGGCGGCCCGATATCTCTCCTCGGGCGCCTGGACGCTGGGAATCATTGCCGTCGGGTGCGTGCTCGCCCCGCAGATCATGAGCACCTCGAAGCAGGAGGGCCTGCTCGACTATCAGAGAACCCTTCCGGTTCCGCGCTCCGCGATCCTCCTCGCTGACGCCGTCGTCTGGAGCTTCGCCGCGTTGCCCGGGATCGCGGTCGGAATGCTCGCCGCGTTCCTGCGCTTCGGGCTCGACATCCACATCGACCTGCTCGCCGTGGCCGCGATCCTCTCTGCGCAATTCACCGCGGTGAGCATCGGCTATGCGATCGCGCTCTGGTTGCCGCTGGGTGCCACGTCTCTCGTGACGCAGGTCATCATGATCGGAGGCTTGCTGTTCTCACCGATCACCTACCCCGCGGAGCGCCTTCCCGAGTGGGCCGTCACACTCCATCAGTTCCTTCCGTTCGCGCCGATGGCAGACATCATCCGCGAAGCGACGTTCTGGACCGGCGAGAGCCAGGTGGTGAACATCATCGTCGTGGCCGCGTGGGCGACGGCGGCATACTCAGCGGCCTATCTCGCGCTCCGCAGGAGAAAGTGAACGCGTCGACTGACGTTCGGTGGGCGTCAGCCCGCGGCTGATCCCGTGTCGTAAGACATGCCCGCACCGTAGAAGCAGGCTTCCACTCCGAGATCGTCGGAATCGAACGGGAAATCACCGCGCATCGACGCGAACATGAACCGATGAACGTCCTCGACGGTGCCCGAGGCGGCGATGAGATCACCGTCTCGCAAACAGGTGAACGCCCGCAATGACGGGTCGGCGTAGAGATCGGGATTCGCTTGCTGCATTTCATATCCCATGATCGCGTGGATCGATGTCGTTTGTTCGCAACGGTGCTTCGCCGCCATCATCCTGTCCGGATCGGTCACGGCAGCAGGGGGCTGCACGTTCACGATCCCCGAGGGGTATGTCGTGAGATCGAGGTCATGGCCTGCGTCCGCCATACAGTCAACGAGCCGCTCGAGGGAGTCCTCGTACTGGACTCGCGTCACCCGGCCCGTCGCTTGGGCCTCGGTGAGGATCTCGACATCCCTCTCCGTCAGTTCAGGATCCGCGAGCCAGCTCGCGTACATCGCCTCGAAAGAGACCGCCAAGCGCTCTGCCGTCGGTTGGCTCCCATGCGCCTGTGGTGCGGGAGAGCCGCACCCGACTAGACCTCCCACCGTTAGCAATGACGCAATCGCGGCGACGACGATTTTCTTCAGCATGACTCCTCCGCAAAATGTATTCGCGCTCTGCGCCCGTGGCATGTTCACGCTAGCCAGCGGGACGTAGGGGCCGAGGTGACCGCAGTACCCGCTCCGTGAACTGTCAGGTCAATCTAGCCTTATCGCTTTTTCGGCGGCACGCCAAGGCCACGCTCGGCACTTTCCGCCTCCTGCTGCCGCCGGACCGCCCGATTCAGGGCCCCGATACCCACGGAGACGCTTGCCACGACAAAGGCGAGGCCGAGAAGGAGCAAAAGATCCGAAGCACTCGGTGGCGTTAAGAGCATCGCCAGCGCCAGGAAAAGGAGCAGCGCGGCCGATGTCAGCACCCACGAATAGAGGGCCCGAAGACCGGCTCGCCAGGCGGCGTCGGACTCATCCGCTCGACGCCGCCGCATGCCGTTGATGGACGCCGTCTCGTATCTACCGCGTACTCCGAGGGTGCTGGCGATGACGACAGCCAACGCCCATGCCACCAGCAGCCCCGCGGTGATGATCTGCATCCCGCCGCACCTCCTCCAGCTCGGACGCAAAGGGAGAGTCCCAGCAGAGTCGACGACCGCGACAGGACGCGGCCGTCGAGGCCCGCCGGAATCGTGAACAATCCGTAACACTAACGAAACACACCGTTTCGTATCGTTGTGGCCATGACGTCGCAGACCGAGAAGCCGGGCCGACCCACCGACGAAGACCTGACCCGCCGTATCCTCGTCGCCGCCGCCGACCTCCTCGGCGCGCACGGGTATCAGCAGCTCAGCGTCGAACGGGTCGCCAGGGCCGTCGGCTGCGGGAAGACGGCGATCTACCGCCGCTACTCCGACAAGGGAGCGCTCGTCGCCGCCGTGTTGCGGTCGCAGGTCGAGGTCGGCGCCATGCCCGACCACGACGACGTGCGCGCCGACCTGCTCGAGCATGCCCTGCAGAACCAGCGCAACCAGGTGCTCTCCCCCGAACAGCGCAACGGACTCCGTGCGATGTTCGAGCCCGACGTCTTCACCCTGCTCTGGGACACCTTCTTCCAGCACCGCCGCCAACAGGGCATCGAGATCATCGATCGCGCCATCGCCCGGGGCGACCTCCCCGAGGACGTCGACCACGACATCCTCCTCGACACGATCGCCGGGCTCACCCTGTACCGGCAGTCCGTCAAGCGCATCCACATCGATGAGCGCCACTACGTCGACATCATCGACGCCCTCGTGACACACCCTCCCCGTCGACTGCCCGACGCCGATGAACAGGTTCCCGATGTCCCCTGAATCCCCACCCCTCACCCAGTCCCTGCCGAAGGTCAGCGTCCGCGCCGTCGTCGGCTTCCTCGTCTTCTGCGAGCTCGCCAGCGGCTTCGTCCAGGGGTTCTACGCCCCGCTCCTCGGCGAGATCGCCGGCCATCTTCGCGTATCCGATGCCGACATCACGTGGTTCCTGACCGTTCAGACGCTGGCGGCTGCCGTCTGCGTGCCACTCCTGTCGAAGATGGGCGACATCTTCGGGCACCGGCGGATGCTGCGCATCGCTGTCGTCGCGGTGCTGATCGGCACCCTCGTCACGGCGTTCCTGCCGAGCTACCCGATCGTGCTCGCCGCGCGGATCCTCGTCGGCCCGCTCGCCGTCTGGCTGCCGCTCGAGATCGCGCTCGTCCACAACCGCATCAAGGGCGAGACGGCGCGTACCTCGATCGGTCTGCTCGTGTCGTGCCTGACCGGTGGTGCGATCCTCGGGACCCTCGCGGCCGGCCTGTTCTCCGCGGTGCTGCCGAGCCTCACCCTCACCCTCCTCGTGCCGGTCGTCTTCGTCGCGGTCAGCGCTTACGCGGTGTTCTTCAAGGTGCCCGAATCGACCACCCGCACGGCGGCGAAGGTCGACGTGCTCGGCTTCGTCGGCATCGGCCTCGCCATGGTCCTCCTGCTGTTCGGGCTGCGCCTCGCCTCGACCTCCGGCTTCGCGTCGCCCCTGACGATCGCAACTCTCGCCGCAGCGCTCGTCGTCTTCGCGGTCTGGGTCGTATGGGAGCTGCGGACGACGTCACCTGCGATCGACCTCCGTCTCGTCGTCTCTCCCGGGCTCGGTCCCGTCTACCTCACGGCCTTCCTCTTCGGCATGGTGATGTTCGGCGCGCAGTCGCCGACGACGACATTCCTCACCGCCGATCCCGCGCAGACGGGCTACGGATTCGCCGCGTCGGCGAGCACCGCCTCCGCCGTCACCGCGGTGGTCACGATCCTCGCCACCCTCGGGGCGGCCACATTCGCACCGCTGGCCCGGCGGGTCGGCATCCGAGCCGTCTTGATCGCGGGGGCGCTCGCGGCAGCATCCGGTTCGCTCGTCCAGATCGCGTTCCACGACCACCTCTGGCAGATCTTCGTAATCTCGGCGATCAACGGCATCGGGATGGGTCTGCTGCTCGGCGCTCTGCCCGCGCTCGTCGCAGAGCTCGCTCCCACCGATTCGACGGGCATCGCAGCGGGCGTCTACAACTCGCTCCGCACGCTCGGCGGCTCGACCGCCGGCGCCGTGTTCGCCGTCGTGCTCGCGGGCTTCACGACCACAGGCGCATTGCACTCGTCGATCCAGGGCTACATCACGATCTGGGGAGTCTGCGCCGCGGCGTTCCTCATCGCCGCCGTCGCCCTCGCCACCATGCGCATGCCGCGCTCCGTCACCCCGGCAACGAAAGGCTGACATGACCACCCCCGATTTCACCGCCGATGCGGCCGCGATCGTTCCCGATCTCGTCGCCCTGCGCCGCGCGCTCCACGCCGACCCCGAGCTCGGGCTCGACCTGCCCCGCACACAGCAGCGCGTGCTCGACTCCCTCGAGGGGCTGCCGCTCGAGATCACGACGGGAACGGCGACGACGTCGATCGTCGCCGTTCTCCGCGGCGCGCTGCCCGGCCCGGCCGTGCTGCTGCGCGGCGACATGGATGCCCTGCCGATCGACGAGGCGACCGGTCTCGACTACGCCGCGACGAACGGCACCATGCATGCGTGCGGCCACGACCTGCACACCGCGGGACTCGTGGGCGCGGCGAAGCTGCTCTCCGCTCGCCGCGATGAACTGCACGGGTCGGTCGTCTTCATGTTCCAGCCCGGCGAGGAGGGCCACGGCGGCGCCAAGATCATGCTCGACGAGGGGCTGCTGGATGCCGCGGGCGAGCGCCCCATCGCCGCCTATGCCATCCACGTCGCACCGGGACCACGGGGCATGTTCGCGACGAGGACGGGCGCCGTGGCAGCCGGCTCGAACCAGCTATTCATCACGGTCAACGGTCGCGGCGGGCACGGCTCGCAGCCGCACCAGACGCTCGATCCGGTGCCGGCCGCCGCCGAGATCGTGCTCGCGCTCCAGAGCTTCGTGACGCGCAGCTTCGACGCCTTCGACCCCGTGGTGTTGTCGGTCACCCGCCTGTCGACGGGAGACGGGGCCGTCAACGTGATCCCCGAGAAGGTCGAGATCGCCGCGACCGTGCGGAACATGTCGCCGACGTCGCTGGCGATCCTGCAGAGCGGACTGCCGCGGGTCGTCGACGGCGTCGCCTCGGCGCACGGTCTCACCGCCGACACCCGCTTCGAGACCATGTACCCCGTGACCGTGAACGACGTCGCCGAGACCGAGGCGACCCTCGCCGAGCTTCGCCGGGCATTCGGCGAGCAGCGCGTCATGGTGCTGCCCTCCCCGATGATGGGCTCCGAGGACTTCGCGTTCGTCCTGGCGGAAGTGCCCGGGACCTTCATCGCGCTTCTGACGTCACCCGAGGGAACCGATCTGAGCACCGTCGAGTGGAATCACTCCCCTCGCGTGGTGTTCGACGATTCGGTGCTGGGCGACCAGGCCGCGGCGTTGGCATCGGTCGCCTTCGCGCGCACGTCACGGTAGCCGACGAGTCGTCGCCGCACCCAGCTCGTGCGGCCTGCGGCGACGACTCCGGCTCAGCCGAGCAGCTCGATGCCGAATCCCGCGACGACGGCGCGGACTTCCTCGAGATAGCGCTGCGCCTGCTCGGTGAGCGGGACGGCCGTGCGGCCGATCCACCCGATCTCGATGCGTTCGTCGACATCGAGCGGCACGGCGACGATCTCAGGATCCAGGTCATCGCTGATGATGCCCGTCGAGATCGTGTAGCCGTCGAGGCCGATCATGAGGTTGAAGATCGTCGCGCGATCCGACACCCGGATCTCCTGCTTGCTCGAGAGCGTCGAGAGGATCTCCTCGGCGAAGTAGAACGAGTTGTTCGCGCCCTGGTCGAAGGTCAGGCGCGGCAGGTCGGCGAGATCGTCGAGGGTCGCGCGGGCACGGGCCGCGAGCGGGTTCCGGCGCGAGACGAAGATGTGCGGTTCGGCAACGAACAACGGGTGGAACGCGAGCCCCGAATCCCGCAGCAGCTTGTCGATCACGTTCCGGTTGAAGTCGTTGCGGAAGAGGATGCCCAGCTCGCTTCGCAGCGTCCGGACGTCCTCGATGATGTCCCACGTCCGGGTCTCGCGCAGCGAGAACTCGTATTCGGGCGCCCCGGTGCTCCTGACCATCCGAACGAACGCGTCGACGGCGAACGAGTAGTGCTGCGTCGAGACGCCGAGCAGCCGCCGCGACGGCGGCCTCCCGAGGTAGCGCTGCTCGAGCAGCTCGGCCTGCTCGACGACCTGACGGGCGTACCCCAGGAACTCCACGCCGTCGGTGGTCAGGGTCACGCCTCGGGCCGACCGGACCAGCAGATCACGGCCGACCCGCGCCTCGAGATCCTTCATCGCCGCAGACATCGTGGGCTGCGCAACGTAGAGCAGATCGGATGCCGCCGAGATCGACCCCTCGGCGGCGACCTCGATGAAGTACTGCAGCTGCTGCAGGGTGATCCCGCTTCGACGCACGGCCATAGCCCCAGACTATGGCACTGGATAGCGAGCGGGAATTACCCGATGACTACCGCCAGAGCGCACGATGGAGCCGACATCTTCCGCACGGCTCTCCGGAGCTCCGCTTGATTGGCTGATCATGGCGAACGACTTCACGTTCCGCATCTCGACGACGCGTTTCGACGAGGACTACACCCCCTCCGACTCGTCGCGCATCACCACGAACTTCGCCAACCTCGCCCGCGGCGAGCGCCGCCGGGAGAACCTCCGCGGCGCGCTCGCGATGATCGACGCTCGACTCAACGACCTCGCCCGCACCGGCAACCCGGAGGGCGACCGGTACACCGCCGAGCTCGACATCGTCTCGGCGCACCTGCGGTCCGACGACGACACCGACTCCGATACCGACGGCGCATCGACGGATGCCCCCGCCGACCGCGAGTTCCCGCTGCTCGAGGTGCTCGACATCCACATCGTCGACCGGCAGACCGGCGAGCGCCACCACGGCATCGTCGGCAACAATTTCTCGTCGTATCTGCGCGACTACGACTTCAGCATCCTGTTGCCGTCCGCGCAGCAGACGCCCGGCGCGTTCACGGTGCCGGATGGGTTCGGCGACCTGCACGGCAAGCTCTTCCAGCACTTCCTCGATTCCGACGCCTACCGCGAGCGGTTCCCCCAATCCCCCGTCGTGTGCATCAGCGTGTCGACGAGCCGGACCTACCGGCGCAACGGCAACCGGCACCCGGTCCTCGGCGTCGAGTACGAGCAGGACTCGTTCTCTCTGACGGACGAGTACTTCGCGAAGATGGGGCTGCAGGTGCGGTACTTCATGCCGCGCGGAAGCGTCGCGCCGCTGGCGTTCTACCACCGCGGCGACCTGCTCGCCGACTACACCGATCTGCAGCTGATCGGCACGATCAGCACGATGGAGACGTTCCAGAAGATCTATCGGCCCGAGATCTACAACGCCACCGAGCCCGCCGGCGAGGCCTACCGGCCCACCCTCGAGAGTGATGACTTCGTGCGGACGGACATCACCTACGACCGGGTCGAGCGCAGCCAGCTCGCCACGACGCAGGGCAGGTACGCCGAGGAGCACTTCGTCACCCCGCACCGCCAGGTCCTCAGCCGCTGGGCCGCCCGCTACGCCGCCCCGAGCGCGCTCACCCGCTGACCCGCTGACCCGCTCACCCGAAGGACCATCCGTGTCTCACACCGTTCTGCCCACCTCGACCGTCGGCAGTCTGCCCAAGCCGTCGTGGCTCGCCAAACCCGAGGTGCTGTGGTCACCGTGGGAACTGACCGGCGACACGCTGACGGAAGGCAGACGAGACGCCCTGCGCGTCGCGGTGCACGAGCAGGAGCGCCGCGGACTCGACATCATCAGCGACGGGGAACAGACCCGCCAGCACTTCGTCACGACCTTCATCGAGCACCTCGACGGCGTCGACTTCGAACGGCGCGAGACCGTGCGCATCCGCGATCGATACGACGCGAGCGTGCCCACCGTCGTCGGCGCCGTCAGTCGCCGGCGGCCGGTTTTCGTCGATGACGCGGCCTTCCTCCGGCAGCAGACCGACAGCCCCATCAAGTGGGCGCTCCCGGGACCGATGACCATGATCGACACGCTGGCCGATCGTCACTATCGGAGCCGCGAGAAGCTCGCGTGGGAGTTCGCGACGATCCTCAACCAGGAGGCCCGAGAGCTCGAGGCCGCCGGCGTCGACATCATCCAGTTCGACGAGCCCGCGTTCAACGTGTTCTTCGACGAGATGAAGGACTGGGGTATCGCCGCGCTCGAGCGGGCTGCCGAGGGCCTGCGCGCCGAGACGGTGGTGCACATCTGCTACGGCTACGGCATCGCGGCCAACAACGAATGGAAGGCGACGCTCGGTCCGGAGTGGCGGCAGTACGAGGAGTCGTTCCCGCTTCTCCAGCGCTCGAGCATCGACGTCATCTCGCTCGAGAGCCACCACTCGCACGTTCCGGTCGAGCTGATCGAGCTCATCCGAGGCAAGAAGGTGATGCTCGGCGCCATCGATGTCGCAAGCCACGAGGTCGAGACGCCGGATGAGGTCGCCGAGACGCTCCGCCGCGCCCTCGAGTTCGTCGACGCCGGCAACCTGATCCCGAGCACCAACTGCGGCATGGCACCGCTGCCCCGCGCCGTGGCGTACGACAAGATCAGCGCCCTGGTGGCCGGGGCCGCCATCGTCCGAGCCGAGGTCTCCGAGCCGAGCGCGCTCGCCGCGCGCTGACCCGGGTTATCCCCGGCCCGCCGCCCCCTTTCGGCCCGCGCATCGAGCGCACACTGGCGGCGGAAGGACGGTGATCCCGTGCTCACGATCCCCGAGGCGCTCGCCGCACAAGCCGAGAACGGCCGCCACAAGACGGACGGGCTGCGCTCGCCCGCTCGCTTCACGGTGTCGGGCATGCTCGCCGGCGCGTACATCGGCGTCGGGGTCGTGCTCATGGTCACGGCAGCCGGGCCCCTCTTCGCGGCGGGCTCGGGCTGGGGCAAGCTCGTGTCGGGACTGGTGTTCGGGGTCGCCCTGACGATCGTCGTCATCGCGGGCGGCGAGCTCGTGACCTCCTCGATGATGACGGTCCCCCAGGCGACGCTCATGAGGGCCGTGCCGGCGGGGCGCGCAGCCGGGGCGGTCCTGTGGACGTTCGGCGCCAACCTCGTCGGATCGGTCGTGTTCGGAGCGCTGATCGTCGCGTCGGGGGTGCTGCACAGCAACGCCGCGGCCGGCACGATGATCTCCGACATGCTCGCCGCGAAGGCACACGAGTCGCCGGTCGAGCTGTTCGTCCGCGGCATCCTGTGCAATGTGCTCGTCTGCATCGCGATCTGGATGACGGTGCGGCTGCGCAGTGAGAGCGCCCGCATCCTCGTCGTGTTCGCCGCGATCCTCGCGTTCATCACCTCCGGCTTCGAGCACGTCGTGGCGAACATGACCACGTTCACGATCGGCCTGCTCTCCGGCGACCCGTCGGCGACCCTGGGCGGCTTCGCCCTCAATCTGGTGCTCGTGGGCGCCGGGAACCTCGTCGGCGGCGGCCTCGTCGTCGGCACCGGATACTGGTTCGTCGGCGGCTCCCCGCGGATCACTGAGGCCCCCGCGAACATCCCGGGCTCAGGGCGCGAGAGCTCGGTCGCGCGATAGGTGCGATGGGGCGGCCATGCGTGCGCCGTGACCGCCACATCATCTCGGCGGATTCGGGGGTTATGCGGACGATTCTGGCTATCCCACCCGCCTAGACTGAACCCGTCAGCGGGAGTGGTGGAATTGGCAGACACGCAGGATTTAGGTTCCTGTGCCTCACGGCGTGTGGGTTCAAGTCCCACCTTCCGCACGGATCGGGCGTTCGCCCGTCCTCGCGTCATCCTCTCCCGACGGGAAACTCGTGCATCAGATCGCCCTCATCCCCTGGCTCGACCCCGCCACCATCATCAGCGCGGCGGGCCCCTGGGCTCTGCTCGTGGTGTGCTTCATCATCTTCGCCGAGACCGGACTGCTCGTCGGCTTCCTGCTTCCCGGCGACACGCTGCTGATCATGGCGGGCCTGCTGTCGAACCCGGTCACGCACGCACCCCACGGGGTCTTCGGGATCAACGTATGGATCGTCGGTCTCCTGATCGGATTCTCGGCCTTCCTCGGCGGTGAGGTGGGCTATGTGATCGGCCGCAAGGGCGGCCCCGCCGTCTTCGAGCGCAAGGAATCGGGCCTGTTCAGTCGCCGCAACGTCGAGCGCACGAACGCGTTCTTCGAGCGATACGGCGGCGTCACCGTGATCCTCGCCCGCTTCGTCCCCATCGTCCGCACATTCGCGCCCGTCGCCGCCGGTGTCGGCAAGATGCCGTGGCATCGGTACTCGCTCTACAACCTCATCGGGGCCGTCATCTGGGGCTTCGGCCTGACCGTGATCGGCTACCTCGTGAGCCTGATTCCGGGCGTCGGCGAGTTCGTCGCGAAGTACATCGACGTCATCCTGCTCGCGGCCGTCGTCGGCACCGTCTTCTTCATCGTGTGGCACTACTTCGCCGAGAAGCGGAAGGCGAAGAAGGAGATGGCCGCCGGACCCGACGAGTACACCGACTCCGAAGAGGCGCGCGAGCTCGTGCTCGACCCGGAGGTCTTCCGTGAGCACGGCCACCCGCACGTGCACCGCCCCGGGGCGCCGGCGGCTGAGCCCGACGGCGGTCACGAACCGCCGCGGAGCTGATCAGGAGGCTTTCGCGCTCTTCTTCGCGGGAGTCTTCTTCGCGGCCGTCTTCTTCTTAGCGGGCGCTTTCTTCGCGGGCGACTTCTCGTCGGCATCCGGCTTCGCCGCCGCACTCTTCCCGGCGCGCTTCTTCGCGGGCGTCTCGGTGTCGCCGTCTCCGGCATCGTCGCTGGATGTCTTCGAGCCCCCGCCACGCGCCGCACGGCTGCGCTCGACACTCGCCCGCAGCGCCTCCATCAGGTCGATGACCTCGCCGCCCTCCTTCTCGGCCTTCTCACCGAAGGTCTCGGAGGTGTCGAGAGCGTCGCCCTTCTCGAGCTTGGCGTCGATGAGGGTCCGCAGCTCCTCCTGATACTCGTCCGTGAACGCCTCGGGGTCGAAGTCGCTCGAGAAGCTCTCGACGAGGGATGCCGACATCTCGAGCTCCTTCGCCGAGATGCGCACCGACTCATCGAGGGCCGGGAACGCCGCCTCACGGACCTCGTCGGCCCACAGCAGCGTCTGCAGCACGAGGACATCGCCCCGCACGCGCAGCGCCGCGAGCCGCGTCTTCTGTCGCAGGGAGAACCGCACGATCGCGGTCCGATCCGTCTGCTCCAGGGTCTTGCGGAGCAGGACGTACGACTTGGGCGACGACGAGTCGGGCTCGAGGTAGTACGCCTTGTCGAGCGTCAGCAGATCGATCTGGTCGCTCGGCACGAACTCGACGACGTCGATCTCGCGGCTCCGCTCGGAGGGCAACGACGCCAGATCCTCCTTCGTGAGCACGACGGTCTGCTCGCCGTCGTCGTAGGCGCGATCGATATCGGCGTAGGGCACGACCTCACCGTCGATCTCGCAGATGCGCTGGTAGCGGATGCGCCCGCCGTCGGCGTTGTGCACCTGGTGCAGGGGCACGTCGTGGTCCTCGGTCGCCGAGTAGACCTTCACCGGCACATTGACGAGCCCGAAGGTGAGGGCGCCTTTCCAGATCGATCTCATGCACGAAGTACACACCGCAACCCCTCGGCGACGCCAGCGGGTGGCGCAATAGCCTGTCGGCATGGCAGGAGAGCAGACGGTCCGGGTCGACGGCCGACGTCTGCGGCTGTCGAACCTCGACAAGGTGCTGTACCCCAGAACGGGCACCACCAAGGGCGAGGTGATCGACTACTTCTCGCGCATCGCGCCCCTGATGCTCCCCCACCTCGACCGGCGCCCGGTGACGCGCAAACGCTGGCCCGAGGGCGTCGAACAGCCCGATTTCTTCGCGAAAGCCCTCGAGCCCGGCGCTCCCTCATGGCTCCCCCGCATGCCGATCGACCATTCCAGCGGATCGAAGGACTACCCCCTCGTCGAAGAGGTGGCCTCGCTCGTCTACCTCGCGCAGGTCGCGAGCCTCGAACTGCACGTCCCGCAGTGGCGCTTCACCGACGCCGGCGAGCGCGGCTCTCCCGACCGGCTCGTCCTCGACCTCGATCCGGGCCCCGGTGTCGGGCTGGCCGAGTGCGCCGAGGTGGCGCGGTGGGTGCGCAGCATCCTCTCGGACATGGGAATGGAGTTGTTTCCCGTCACGAGCGGAAGCAAGGGCATCCATCTGTACGCTCCGCTCGCCGGCGCGAAGACGAGCGATCAGGCCTCGGCGTTCGCGAAAGAGCTCGCCCGCGCTCTCGAGGCCGACCACCCCGACCTCGTCATCAGTCAGATGACCCGGAGCGCCCGCACCGGCAAGGTCTTGCTCGACTGGAGCCAGAACAACGGTTCGAAGACCACCATCGCGCCCTATTCGCTGCGCGGCCGCGATGAGCCGACCGTCGCTGCACCGCGAACGTGGGACGAGCTCGACGATCCGGACCTCCGCCACCTCCGCTTCGACGAGATGCTCGAGCGCGCAGACGACGTCGGCGACCTGCTCGCGGCGCTCGCACCCCGGCGAACGGCACCGCTGGCGCCGTACCTCGCGAAGCGGTCCGCGGACCGCACGCCCGAGCCCATGCCCGATGCCGTGTCGGGTGCTGCGGCGGGCGTTGCGGGTACCGCACCAGCGGGCAAGCCCCGCTTCGTCGTGCAGGAGCACCATGCCCGGCGGCTGCACTACGACCTGCGCCTGGAGCGGGACGGAGTGCTGGTCAGCTGGGCTGTGCCCCGCGGCATCCCCGAGACGACCGACCGCAACCATCTCGCCGTGATGACCGAGCCGCATCCGCTGGAGTACCTGACCTTCCACGGCGAGATCCCCGCCGGCGAGTACGGTGCGGGCACCATGACGATCTGGGACACCGGCGTCTACGACCTCGAGAAGTGGCGCGAGGACGAGATCATCTTCACCCTCCGGGGCACCACCGGCGGAACCGCGCACGACGCGCGCCTCGTGCTCATCCGCACCGGCGGGTCGGGCGAGAAGTCGCAGTGGCTCCTGCACCGGCTGAAGACCGAGGCTCCGGGGTCGGCCCCCTCCGCACCCGCGGGGTCTGCGCGGCCGGAGGCATCCGCGCGGCCGGCGCCGTCCGCGCGGCCGCCGGCATCTGCTCATCCCGACGCCGAGACGGGCGCATCGACGATCGCGGCGGGACCGGTGTCGCCCATGCTGGCCGTCTCATCGTCGCGCGGAGCCGCCCGCGCGACGGCGGAACGCTGGGGGCCGTGGGTCGAGTTCAAGTGGGATGGCGTGCGGGCGATCGCGTACTGGGACGGCGAGCGGATGCGGTTGCACGCCCGCAGCGGCACCGACATCACGGCCCGCTACCCCGAGCTCACGGGCGAGGATGCGGATCTGGGACTCGGCGAGACCCCCCTGGTGCTCGACGGAGAGATCGTCGCGCTCGACGGGGCGGGACGCCCGAGCTTCCCGCTCCTGCAGAACCGGATGCACCTCACGAAGGCCCGCGACATCGCGCGGGAGCGCGACCGCACGCCCGCCGATCTCTTCGTGTTTGACATGCTGCGGCACGGCGACCGCGACGTCACGACCCTGCCGTTGCGCGAGCGCCGACGACTGCTCGAGTCCGCGACGGCGCACGCAAAACCGCCGCTCACGGTGCCGCCCGTCACCGACGACCTCGACGCCGCGCTGACCGTGGCTCGGGAGCTCGATCTCGAGGGTGCCGTCGTGAAAGATCCGTCATCCCGTTACCGCCCCGGCGTTCGATCGGAGGAATGGCTCAAGGTCAAGCTCACCCGCACGCAGGACGTCGTCGTCGGCGCGATCCGGCCGGGCAAGGGCGAGCGGCGCGGGGGCATCGGGTCGCTGCTGCTCGGCATTCCCGACGACGACGGCGCTCTGCACTACGCCGGGCGCGTCGGCTCCGGGTTCTCCGATGCCGAACTCGCGCGGCTGACCGCCGCCCTCGAGCCTCTCCGCTCGAACGAGAACCCGTTCGTGGGCATCCCCGCAGCCGACGCCTCCGACGCCCGGTGGGTTCGACCCGAGCTCGTCGGCGAGGTCGAGTTCGCCGAGTTCACGCCGGGCGGCATCCTGCGCCACGCTCGCTGGCGGGGCCTGCGGCCGGACCGGACCCCCGGCGACGTCCGCCGAGAGGAGAGCTAGGGTCGCCGGTCGGGGTTGTGCCGTCGGGGTGTGCCGACGACAGGCTGAACCGCTGCACTCGGTCGCGGCGTGCGGGGTGCGTCGGCGACCGGCCCGCGCGGCGCGGTGGGCCTGCCGGACGAAGGTCAGAGCGAGCGCAGCAGCTCGGTGAGCGCGACGAAGGCTCGCGCGCGGTGCGACGCGGCGTTCTTCTCCGCTGCCGACCACTCCGCGACGGTGCGAGCCGGCTCCGGCTGCCCGTCGGGCACGAACACCGGGTCGTATCCGAAACCGCCCTCGCCGGCCGCCTCGGTCGCCAGCCGGCCCGGCCAGACGCCCTCGACGACATGTTCGGTCTCACCGTCGACGAGCGCGATCACCGAGACGAACTGAGCCGTGCGACGCGGATCGGCGATGTCGGAGAGCTGATCGAGCAGCAGGGCCGTGTTGGCGGCGGCATCCTTCTGGTGACCGGCCCAGTACGCCGAGAAGGCACCCGGGGCTCCCCCGAGCGCGTCGACGCAGATCCCCGAGTCGTCGGCGAGGGCCGGGAGCCCCGTGTGCGCCGCGGCAGCCCGGGCCTTGATGAGCGCGTTCTCCGTGAAGGTGACGCCGTCCTCGATCGGTTCCGGCCCGTCGTGCCCGATGACCTCCAGGTCGGGGCGGACCGCCGCGACGATCGCGTGGAACTCCTCGACCTTGTGGGGGTTGTGGGTCGCCAGGACGATGCGGCCGGTCATGCCAGCGTCGCCGTTTGGATGTCGCGCAGCTGCGCGCACCCGTTCACGCCGAGCTCGAGCAGCGCATCGAGCTCGCGCTTGTCGAAGGGAGCGCCCTCAGCGGTGCCCTGCACCTCGACGAAGAGCCCGCGGCCGGTGACGACGACGTTCATGTCGGTCTCGGCCCGCACGTCCTCGACGTAGGCGAGGTCGAGCATCGGCGTTCCGTCGATGATCCCGACCGACACCGCCGACACGGAGTCCACCAGCGGCGCCGAGCGCTGCGCGATGAACTTCTGCGACCGCCCCCACTCGATGGCGTCGGCCAGGGCGACGTAGGCCCCGGTGATCGCGGCGGTGCGGGTGCCGCCGTCGGCCTGCAGCACGTCGCAGTCGATGACGATCGTGTTCTCGCCCAGCGCCTTCGTGTCGACGACGGCCCGCAGGGCGCGGCCGATCAGTCGCGAGATCTCGTGCGTCCGTCCGCCGACCTTGCCCTTGATCGACTCGCGGTCGTTGCGGCTGTTGGTCGCTCGCGGCAGCATGGCGTACTCCGCCGTGACCCATCCCTTGCCCTTGCCGGTCAGCCAGCGCGGGACGCCGTTGGTGAACGAGGCGGTGCAGAGCACCTTCGTGCCCCCGAAGCTCACGAGAGCCGATCCTTCGGCGTGTGCGCTCCAGCCGCGCTCGATCGTCACGGTGCGGAGCTGGTCGGCGGTGCGCCCGTCGGCGCGCAGGGAATCGGTCATGAAGGTGTCTCCGATCGGACGGCGGATGGGGGTCAGGATGCGGGCGGGGCGAGCTTGGGCAGCACGATCGCCCCCGTCTGGACCATGCGCACCGAGGGCACGCCCCGGCCCATGAGCCGGTCTGCGAGGTCCAGGAAGTCGTCGCCGGAGTCGCCCGTGGCCTCGTAGACGTGACGGGGCACCGCCGAATCGTGCGCGAGCAGGCCCCGGGAGACGAGCTGACGGTACACGTCCTTCGCCGTCTCGGAGTCGCTCGAGACGAGCGCGACGTCGGGGCCCATGACGTAACTGATCGCGCCCTCGAGGAACGGGTAGTGGGTGCAGCCGAGCACGAGGGTGTCGACCCCCGCTTCGCGCAGCGGCGCGAGATAGTCCTCGGCGACGGCGAGCACCTCGGGCGACTGCGTGATGCCCGCCTCGACGAACTCCACGAAGCGGGGGCAGGATGCCGCGAAGACCTCCAGCCGCTCGTTGACCTCGAGCATGTCCTGGTAGGCGCGGGAGGCGATGGTGCCGACTGTCCCGATCACGCCGATGCGCCCGTTGCGGGTGGTGGAGATCGCTGCCCGCACGGCGGGGTTGATGACCTCGACCACCGGCACGTCGTAACGCTCACGCGCGTCGCGGAGCAAGGCGGCGGAAGCGGTGTTGCACGCGATGACGAGCATCTTCACGCCCTCGTCGACGAGGGTGTCGAGCACCTCGAGCCCATAGCGCCGAACGTCGGCTATGGGCTTCGGACCGTACGGCGAGTGCGCGGTGTCACCGATGTACAGCAGAGACTCCCGCGGCAGCAGCTGCGAGATCGCCCGCGCCACTGTGAGCCCCCCGACACCCGAGTCGAAGATTCCGATGGGCGCGTCGTTCACGATCATCGAGCCTACCTGGCCTCGCCGCCGCGGCATCCCGTGTCGTCGGTGCGCAATGCAGCGTCGCTACAGTGGCAGTCATGGCCTCCAGCGCTCTGCTCACCGACCGTTACGAGATCACGATGCTGCAGGCGGCCCTGCGCGACGGCACGGCCGATCGACGCTGCGTGTTCGAGGTCTTCGCGCGGCGGCTCCCGGGCGGGCGGCGGTTCGGCGTCCTCGCCGGCACCGGACGGCTGCTCGAGGAGATCGAGCGCTTCCGCTTCGGCGACGAGGAGCTGACGTTCCTGCGCGAGCACGCGGGTCTCGATGAGACCACCCTCGCGTGGCTCGCCGACTATCGCTTCACCGGCACCATCACCGGATACCGCGAGGGCGAGCTCTACTTCCCCGGTTCACCGGTCCTGACCGTCGAGGGGACCTTCGCCGAGGCGGTCGTCCTCGAGACCCTCGTGCTCAGCATCCTCAACTACGACTCCGCCGTCGCCACGGCGGCGGCGCGCATGGCGATCGCCGCCGGGGACCGCCCTCTCGCCGAGATGGGGTCGCGCCGTGCGCACGAACGCAGCGCGGTCGCGGCCGCGCGGGCAGCCCACATCGCCGGCTTCGGGGCCACGAGCAACCTCGAGGCGGGTCGCACGTGGGGCATTCCGACCATGGGCACCGCGGCACACGCCTGGACGCTGCTGCACGACAGCGAGGAGGCTGCCTTCCGCAGCCAGATCGACGCGCTCGGCGCCGACACGACGCTCCTGATCGACACCTACGAAATCACCGAGGGCGTCGCAACGGCCATCCGGGTCGCGGGCACCGGACTTGGCGGCGTGCGGATCGACTCGGGCGACCTCCCGACCGTCGCAGCGGACGTCCGAGCGCAGCTCGACGAGCTCGGCGCCCACGCCACGCGCATCACCGTCACGAGCGACCTCGACGAGTACGCGATCGCGGCCCTGGCGGCATCCCCCGTGGACGCCTACGGGGTGGGAACGTCGCTCGTCACGGGCTCGGGCACTCCGACCGCCGGCATGGTCTACAAGCTCGTGGCGCGTCAGAACGACGACGGGTCCTGGCTCTCGGTCGCGAAGGCCTCGGCGGACAAGGTGTCGCACGGCGGACGCAAGACGGCGTTCCGAGCGCTCGACAACGGCACGGCTCTTGAAGAGATCGTCGTCGTATCCGACGGGTTCGAGCCCCTCGACACTCCCGCCGAGCATCCCGATGCCCGCGCACTGCAGACGGTGTTGTTCGCCGACGGCCGGGCCGTCGTGGATTGGGTCGGTGCCGCCGGCGTTCGGGCCGCCCGAGCCCACCACGCGAGCGTCATCGAGGAGATGCCGGTTCGCGCTCTGGCACTGAGCCGCTCCGAGCCCGCCATCCCGACGATCTACCGCGACGCGGACTGAGGCGAATCCCCGCTTCGCCGAAAACGCACCGCCCCGCTCAGAACGCACCCATGACGGTGCACTCTCGGCGGGGCGGTGCGTTCTCGCGAGTTCAGCAGCGACCCGTCAGCGCGTCATCGACTCGTAGATCTCCTTGCAGGTGGGGCAGACCGGGAACTTCTCGGGGTCGCGACCGGGCGTCCACTTCTTGCCGCACAGCGCGCGCACGGGCTTACCGGTGATCGCGGACTCGAGGATCTTGTCCTTCTTGACGTAGTGCGAGAACCGCTCGTGGTCGCCCGGCTCGATCGTCTCCTCGCGGATGAGCTCTTCGAGCTCACGGTCGAGGGTCGCGAGACCGCCCTGGTCGGGAGAATCGAGAGGAGTGCTCATGCGGGAATTCTATCGGCGAACGGTCAGGTCGTCTCGGCGAATGCCATCAGCCGGTCCCCGCGCCGGTCGAACAGCAGACCGCCGATGAGGATACCGGCCACGAGCACGACGAGCCCGACCCCGACTCCGGTGCCGAGAGCCCACCACTGCGCGTGCGATTCGCCCAGCAGGAACCGCCACGACCACCACAGCGCCGGTGCTGCCGCGAGCAGCGCCCCCACCAGCACCGCTCCCTGAGCGAGCCCGCCGCCGGTGCGCTGCGGCTGCTGGAAGGGGCTGTCACCGTGTCGTGCGACCGCGTAGGGCGCGAGCACGGACGAGACCGACGAGAGACCGAGACCGCCGAGGAGCAGCGCGGAACAGACTCCGACCATGACCGGCAGGACGCCCCAATCACCGTGGATGCCGATGCCGACGGGGATCGCGATGGCGAGCAGCGGCAACGCCACGAGAAGCAGCGGCACCAGTCGACCGACCCGGTCGGACGCACCGCGCACCGCGCTCGAGATGTGCAGCCAGACGGCCGAACCGTCGTACGCGAGGTCGTTGTGGACGACCCAGCCGAGCAGGAGCGCGATGAGCGGCGCGGGGATCAGCGCGGCGATCTCGTGCGGCACGCCCACGATGACGAGCGGTACGACCGCGACGACAGACGCCACCGGGATGATCGCGATGTCGACGAGGTAACGGGGATCGCGCAGCCAGTAGACGAGAGAGCGCGCCGCGACAGCGCCCCCGGGCGTTCCGGGGGTCACGGTGAACCAGCCGAGCCCGCGGCGCTCGCGCACGGAAACGGGCCGTTCGGTGTGGGTGAGCATCCGCCGCACGATCAGGATCCATGCCACGGCCAACGCCGCCGCCGTGAGGACCGCGACGATGACGACGGTCGGCCGGGGGTCGAGCGGGAGAACCCAAGCCGCCCCGATGGGGGTGACCGCGAGCGTCCCCACGGCCGCGAGCAGCGGGCCGGGGACGCCGTCGTCCCAGTTGAGCGAGGCCAGGAAGACCGCGACCGGAATCGCGACCACGCCGATGCCGAGCAGCAGCAGGGTCGTGAGCTCCCGCGATCGACGCTCCGCGAGCACGAGAGCGGCTACTCCGAGCGCGACCCGCGCGAGGAGGAGCTGAGTGACGACGATCAGCGCCGCGCCGAAGACGGCGGCCACCGGGTCGACGCCGTGGGCGATCCAGGTGAGCGCGACAGCGACCGACACGACGATCACAGCCGCCGACGGCAGACTCAGCGGACTTGCCGCAGCCGTCGACGCGGCGACGAGCCGCCAGTCACGACCCGTCACGATGAAGGCACGCGGATCGAGCGGGTCGCGAACGGGCGTGACCAGCGGCACGAGGGCGAAGCATGCCGAGACGGCCGCACCGCCGACGGCGAGCACCACGAGAGCGCTGGCGTAGGGCGCATCCTGCAGACGCAGGAGCGCGAGGACGATCGCGCCGACGAGAACCACGGTCGCTGCGAGCGCTGCGAGCGCGCGGGCACGGTGGAACCGCAGTGCCCCGACGAGGACGTCGAACCTCAGTCGGAGAACGTGTGCAACCATTCGAGGCCCTCCACCGCGCTCGTCCCGCCGGCAAGTTCGAGGAACCGCTGTTCGAGCGTGCGTCCGTCACGTACCTCGTCGACGGTGCCCGCAGCCAGGATGCGGCCGCCCACGAGGACCGCGACGCCGGAGCAGGCGCGCTGGACGAGCTCCATCCCATGACTCGACAGGATGACGGTGCCGCCGTGATCGACGTACTTCTGCAGGATGTCGAGGATGACGGCGCTCGACACCGGATCCACCGACTCGAAGGGCTCGTCCAGGACGAGCAGTCGCGGCGCGTGGATCATCGCGCCTGCGAGCATGACCTTCTTCGTCATGCCGGCCGAGTAGTCCGAGACGCTCCGTCCGAGTGCGTCGGTCAGATCGAACGCCGCAGCCAGGTCGGCGATGCGGTTCTCGACGACGGCGGGCTTCAGTCCGCGCAGGACCCCGTAGTAGTAGAGGAGCTGGCGGCCGGAGAGACGGTCGAAGGTGCGCAGCCGGTCGGGGAGAACGCCCATCTGCCGCTTCGCCCCGGCCGGGTCGCGACGGATGTCGATCCCCGCGATCTCGACCGCTCCCTCATCGGGGCGGAGAAGGCCCGCGATCATCGAGAGCGTCGTCGTCTTTCCCGCGCCGTTGGGACCGACGAGTCCGTAGAAAGATCCTGCGGGGATCTCGAGGTCGATGCGATCGACCGCGCGTGCCTCACCGTAGGCCTTCGTGACGCTCCGCAGGCGCAACGCCGGGGCGCTCGGGGCGACGTCCTCGGAATCGTGCGCCGAGGTGACCCCGCTTGCAGCCACCGTCGCGATGACGACCTCTTCGGAGGGCTCGGCGTCATCGTCGGAAGCGGCCGCCTCGGGCTCCGGTTCCCCTCCCTCGTTCGGAGCCACGACGCCCTCCGGCTCCGGGTCCGGCTCAGGCTCCGGCTCAAGCTCCGGCTCCGGCGCAGGCTCCGGGTCCGCGTCCGGCTCCGGCTCCGGCTCCGGCTCCGGCTCCGGCTCCGGCTCAGGCTCCGGCTCAGGCTCAGGCTCAGGCTCAGGCTCCGGCTCAGGCTCCGGCTCCGGCTCGGCGTCGGGCTCCGGTTCGGGTGCGACGTCCGCGGAAGCCACGGTTTCCGCAACGGCATCCTCATCAGGTGCGGTCTGGGTGACACCATCCGCAGACGTCTCGCCGGCGGACTCACCGGTCGAGGCCGCCTCCGACGGGGTCGCATCGGCTGCGACGGCCTCGTCGACCGCCTCGGGAACGATCTCCACGGCCTTCGGGCCCGTGTCCGCCGCAGGCGCCACGAACGACGCCGCCGCCACGGCGGCGGGAATCTCCGGCTTCGGCGGTGTCGCCCCCGCCTCCGGCGCCGCGTCCGTGGGACGCGGCTTCCGCGGGGCCTTCTTCGCGCCAGTCGAGCCCGATGCACGCGGCTTGCGTGGCTTCGTCGTCCGGGGAGCGCCCTTCTTGGTCGCCGTCGTGGCTCGCTCGGACGAGCCAGCGGAGGGTGCTGCCGCAACCGCGAGCTCGGCGGCCGCGACCTCTGCGGGGATGTCGGGCAGAGGCGGCGCGGACGTACCGACAGGCGACGCGCCACGCTGTTCGTGCTGAGGGGTGGCTGAGTCGTCTGTCACGCCTCAAACCTATCAAGCGGGCCGTCTGCGCCGAGGCTCCGCGTCATGGGGGAACACCGAGAATCGCGCTACCAGCAAGGTCACGAAAGCGCAACGGCTGCAGGTGTTCGGGCGACCTCCCAGATCGGGTCGCTACCATGAAAAATGCTGTCCCGGGGTGTCGCTCCGGTGAATGCTGATCTAACTCGTAACTTCAGGAGATACTCGTGGCCCTTCAGATCGTGATCCTCGCCGCAGGGATGGGCTCCCGCCTGGGCCGCTCTCTCCCCAAGCCGCTCACCGAGCTGAACGACGGCCGCAGCATCATGCAGCAGCAGCACGACAACATCCGCGCGGCGTTCGGCGACGATGCCCGGATCACCACCGTGGTCGGCTACCGCGCCGAGACGATCGTCGACGCTTTCCCGGATGTCGACTACGTCTACAACGCCCGCTATGACGAGACGAACACGTCGCAGAGCCTGCTGCGCGCGCTCAAGGCGTCGGGGCGCGGGGGCGTCCTGTGGATGAACGGCGACGTCGTCTTCGACCCGCGTGTCCTCGGCCGTGCCGTCGCGCTCATCGAGCGCGACCAGTCGTTCGTGACGGTCAACACCGCGAAGGTCAGCGACGAGGAAGTGAAGTACACCGTCGGTGCCGACGGCTTCATCGCCGAGCTCTCCAAGACCGTCCGCGGCGGCATCGGCGAGGCGGTCGGCATCAACTACATCTCCTCGCGCGACAAGAAGGCGCTCATCGCGCAGCTCGGCCGCGTCGACGACCAGGACTACTTCGAGCGCGGTCTCGAGCTCGCCGTCGCCGAGAACGGCCTCCGGCTCGAGCCGATGGACATCTCCGACCTGTACGCCGTCGAGGTCGACTTCGCCGAGGACCTCGAGCGCGCGAACCTGTACGTCTGACGGCGCCGCCGCGCCGCAGGCGCGAGAGGATGGGTGCCATGGCCCGTAAGGTGCACCGCATCGACTCCCTTCCCGACGACGCTCCGCGCCGCGACGCGGGCGAGGCCGGCGCCGGGCAGCATCCGCTGAGCGTCCGGACACTCGACCGGCTCCTCGCAGTCCAGCGTCCGGTCGTCCTGGCGCACCTGCGGGGCATCCGCCACCGGCATCCCGAGGCGACGACCGCACAGGTCGTGCAGATGCTCGAGCGCCGCTATCTGACCGCCGTCACCACGGGCGGCGCAGCAGTCGGCGCGACGGCCGTGATCCCGGGCATCGGCACGGCGACGACCCTCGCGCTCAGCGGCGTGGAGACGGCGGGGTTCCTCGAGGCGACGGCGTTGTTCGCCCAGTCGCTCGCGGAACTGCACGGCATCCCCGTCGACAACCCCGACCGCGCGCGGGCGCTCGTGCTCGCGCTCATGCTCGGCCGTGAGGGCGCCGACCTGGTGGGGCAGTTCGCCAAGCAGGCGAGCGGAAAAGGCGGCCCCCGCAGTTCCTATTGGGGTGAACTCGTCACGTCCTCGCTCCCCCGTACCGCCGTCGGCCCGGTCCTCGACCGGCTGAAGCACGCGTTCGTGCGCCGATTCGCCGCCGCCGGCGGGGCGTCCGTCGTGGGCAAGGCACTCCCGTTCGGCATCGGTGCCGCGATCGGCGGAACCGGCAACCACATTCTCGGCCGCCGTGTGATCTCCGGCGCCCGCCGCGCGTTCGGGGTGGTTCCCGCGAGCTTCCCTGCGGCGCTCGAATCACGCGACGAAGATCAACCGATCGGACGAGGCGCCGGGCTCGTGGCGCGGCGGATCAGCGGCGTCTTCGCCGAGGGAGGCCGTCAGATCGGCACGCTCGCCTCTCGTCCGTTCCGGCGTGGCGAACGCAGCGGCGCGATCGCAGACGACCGCGGCACTGATGAACCCGCCGCCGTCGCCGAGCACGATCTCGACGGCGGGAAGGAATCATGACCGCTTTCCTGATGTCGATCCTCATCGTCGGGGCGCTGTTCAACGTCGTCACCTGGCCGACGTTCCTGCGGCGGGTAGCGCGCGATCCGCGCGCGACGGATGCCGCGGGCCGGCGCACCCGGTTCTTCACCGTGCACCTCGTTCTCGTCGTCATCGCCCTCGTGCTGGCGGCGCTGTTCGTGGTGGGCGCGGTGATGATCGGCGCCGCCGCGCTCTGAGCCTCGGGCGGGGCCGCGGGTCAGGCGTCGTCGAGCTCGGCCTCGTCGCGTTCGTCTGCGACCGTCACCGTGCGCGCGTCCCACTCCGCCCACCGCTGCATGAGCAGCTCGATGGCAGCGTGGAATCGTGCCGTCGCCGCGCCGGGCGATGTGTCGCCGAAGTAGTGGTGCGACCACACGCGGAGCTGCTGCGTGGCCTCCGGGTCGTCGGCGACGCGGTCGGCGATCTCGACGATCGACGCGGCGGAGTCCGCATCGAGCCACGCGGCGTCGGCGAGGTAGCCGCCCCTGTCGACGAGCGCCGCAGGGTCGACCGGACGGGTCACCAGCAGGGGCTTCGCCACCGCCAGCCGGTCGTAGATCATGGCCGAGATGTCGACGACGGCGAGGTCGGCGGCGGCCAGCTGCCAGCCCAGCTCCGGCCCGTCGTCATAGACGTGATGCGCGAGCGGGTCGGCGGCGTTGGCCGCGGCGATGGCGGCGACGATGCGTCGGTGCGCGTCGCCGTACGCCGCATCCACGACGCCGGAGCGAGGGTGCGGGCGATAGATCAGCCGATGCCGCGGTGAGGCGAGGACGGCCGAGACGAGCGATTCGCCGTGCGAGGCGATCGAGCCGTAGTGCGCGGCGGGCCGGTCGCCCTCCCACGTCGGGGCGTAGAGGATGACGCGGCGTCCGTCGTCGGGGTACGGCAGCGCACCCGAGAAGTGATCCGCTTGCGGCCGTCCGATCGCTATCGTGCGCGCGTCGAGGTCGTAGTCCCACAGGACGCGACCGAGCCGTTCGCGGGCCGCGTCACCGGCGATCAGGGCGTAGTCGTACGCCTTGAACTGGTTGGTGGTCATGTACATCTTGTCGGACTCGCCGTGGTTGATGAAGACGTGCCACCGGTGCCCGTACCGGAACATCTGGAAGTTGCGGGTGTTCTGGTTGACGTAGAGGACGATGCGGATGTCCTGGGCCGCGACCACCGATTCGAGCGCCCGGACGGTCGGAGCGAAGACGACGGGCAGCGCGCCGTCGGAGAGAAGCGCCTGCGCACCCGTCGCGCTGCGGCTGATGACGACGACCGGCCAGGTCTCGGCGAGGAGCTGCAGCGGCTTGTACCACTGCCGCATCTGGTACATGTTCACCTCGCCGTCGGCGAAGTAGACGGCGATGCGGAAGTGGTCGGTCGCCGGCTTCGGCAGTAGCGCGAGGGAGCGCCGCACGTCGACGTACGCCGCTCGGTTCGATACCGCCCGCCGCACGAGGGCTACGGCTTTGCGCGCGTCAGCGATGATTCCCACCCCTCCAGGGTACCGAGGGTGCGAGCCAGGACCGGGACGCGTGACATGATCGACGGATGCATGACGACGCGCACCGCTGGCGTCCCGCGCCTGTCCCGGCCCCGGACGCGGGCGTGTCCTTCGTCATGCCCGTCCTCAACGAGCGCGCCTACCTCGAACGTGCGGTGCGCAGCGTGCTCGCCCAAGAGCTCGACGCCCCGATCGAGGTCATCCTCGCCCTCGGCCCATCGTCCGACGGCACGGAGTCCGTCGCCCGCCGACTGGCCGACGAAGACGCGCGGATCCGCCTGGTGCGCAACCCCGCCGCCCATATCCCCGTCGGCCTGAACATCGCGATCCGCAGCTCCCGCTATCCGACGATCGTCCGGGTCGATGCCCACTCCGAGCTCGAGCCCGGCTACACCAGAGCGGCGCTGGAGACGCTCGCCCGGGTGCAGGCGGCGAACGTCGGCGGAGTCATGCGCGCCGAGGGGCGGAGCCCGTTCCAGCGAGCCGTCGCCCGGGCATACAACTCGCGCATCGGACTCGGCGGCGGCGCCTACCACGGCGGAACCGACGAAGGCCCGGCGGAATCGGCCTACCTGGGCGTGATGCGGCGCAGCGTGCTCGACGAGGTCGGGCTGTTCGACGAAGGCATCCGCCGCGGCGAGGACTGGGAGCTCAATCTCCGCATCCGACGCGCCGGGTACCGCGTATGGTTCGACCCCGACCTCCACGTCACCTACTGGCCTCGCGAGAGCTGGGCTCGCCTGGTGCGGCAGTTCCGGGCCACCGGCTCCTGGCGAGGAGAGCTCGTGCGGCGTTTCGGCCGGCGGAACGGCCTGCGCTTCTTCGCTCCCCCGCTGCTGGTCATCGCCGCCGCGGCGTCGCTCGTCGTGGGTGCGGTCCAGCTGTCGGGAGCGTTGTCGGGGCGCACCGGCATCCTGCTGTCCGTGTTGCACCTTCCGATCGCGGCCTACGCCGCGCTCGTCGCCGTCGTCGCGGCGGGGCGCGGTGGGGGCCGGAGTCTGCGCGACCGGCTGTGGACGCTCGCGGTCCTGCCGTCGATGCATCTCTCCTGGGGCGTCGGCTTCCTGCAGGGCGCCGCGCGCGGTGCCCGGGGCACTGTCGACACATCGCGCCTGGCGCGCAACACGCCGCTGCCCTGACTCCGCTTTGCCCGCTCTCGCTCGGTCCTGCTCAGTCGCGCGAGACGAGCCCCTGGTCGAGGATGCGCGCAACGACGCGTTCCGCAGCACTCCCGTCGTCGCGAGGGTTGAAACGCGCACGCCAGCGTGCGTAGCGCTCGGGGTCACCGGCCTCGTCCGCTGCGATTGCTCGGACCAGATCATCCTGCGTGCGCACGATCGGGCCTGGTGCCCACTCGGCGAGATCGAAGTAGAAGCCGCGCAGCTTGCCGCGGTAGTGCTCGAGGTCGGGCACGAAGAAGTAGATGGGACGGCCGGTGACCGAGTAGTCGAACATCACCGAGGAGTAATCGGTGATGAGGGCGTCCGAGGCGAGCTGCAGGGCGGCGAGATCGGGGTGCGACGTCACGTCGATGACGCGCGCGCCGCGCTCGTCGGTTCCCGGGGCGAGTGTGCGCGAGTGTCCGCGCACGAGCACGACCGCGCCCGTCGACGCGGCGAGGGCAGGCAGGTCGAGGAAATCGACGATCGTCTGTCGGTCATCCCGCCAGGTCGGCGCGTAGAGCAGGACCATCTCGTTCGCCTCGATGCCGAGTGCCGCGCGCGCGGCATCCCGGTCGCCGGAGTGGAGGTCGTCGGTGCGCGGATACCCTTCCACCCACACGGGCTTGCGACGGAAGGCGTAGGCGGCACGGAGCACGCGTGCGCTGTACGGGTTCTGTGCCAGCAGGATGTCCCAGCGCCGGCTCTCGCGGAACACCGCCAGCGCCCGGCGAGGGTCGAAGCCGGGTCGATGCAGGGCCAGTCGCTTCAGCGGTGTGCCGTGCCAGGTCTGCAGCACAGCCTGCCCCGGCTTGCGGACGAACGGTCGGCGCAGCCAGTCATTGACCACGAGCAGGCGTGCCACCGCGCGGGCTCGCCACCACTCGGGGCTGCCGTCGACGACGGCGATCGCCCCCTCGGGCACGGCGACCGAGAGGTCGACGACGCTCCAATAGCGGGTGACCCCTGGGGCTGCCCGCGCCAGCTCGCGGTCGATGGCACGCGGGTTGTCGCTCGCGCTCCGGCCGTAGAAGCTCTCGAAGAACACGGCGTTCTCGAGGGGGCCGCGGTGTGCGGCGTAGCGCTGTTCGAGAGCGCGGCGCCCCTCGCCCGAATCCAGTGCCGGGTCGACGGGAGGGGCGATCGCGAGCCGTGCTCCGTCCCAACTCGCGCGGAGCAGGGGCGTTCTCAGTTCCGCGCCCGCGCCGTCGGCCCGATCCTCGCCCTGTGCCGGGACGCCGTCGACGACGAGGGCGTAGC
The DNA here is from genome assembly GCF_002920555.1 of Microbacterium sp. Ru50. Taxonomy (NCBI): domain Bacteria; kingdom Bacillati; phylum Actinomycetota; class Actinomycetes; order Micrococcales; family Microbacteriaceae; genus Microbacterium; species Microbacterium sp. Ru50. The sequence continues at coordinate 570,627 of NZ_PQSV01000001.1, forward strand.
TGCCGGACGGCAGCGGGAGCTCGGGGCCTCCCCAGCGCGCGGCGTGCAGGGGAAGGCGCGCGGTCCAGCCGCCGTCGCCGGCGGTCACCTCGCCGCGCGCTCCGGCGCGCGGACCGACGATCTCGATCCGGGCGGGAACATCCCCGGTACCGGTCACCGTCATCACCGGCAGCTCCTCGCCGCCGAAACCGATGCGCATCACGACCGCTCCCCCGCTGATTCCGGCACCGCCGCGACGATGGCTTCGTGCACGCGCCGCGCGTTCCGTCCGTCTCGCCACGCATGCATCCGGCGGCTCAGTCGGTCCGCACGGGACCGCCGACGGTCCGCCTCGGATTCATCCCCCAGCACAGCGTCCAGCTGTGCGCACAAGACCGCCCACGACCGTGCCGCGTCGTCGCCGGCGACCTCGGCATAGGTCCCGTAGAAGCCGCGGGTGCGCGCGTAACGCTCGACGTCCGGCGCGAGGAAGAGCGTCGGCAGGGGCACGAGCCCCGCGTCGTATGCGAGAGACGAGTAGTCGGTGACGAGCACGTCCACGGCGGCCAGCAACGGCGTGACATCAGGAACGAGGTCGCTTCCCAGCATGCGCACGCGACGCGTCGCCGCGGGAGGTGTGTAGTCCCCGCCACCCAACGGGTGCGATCGCACGAGGAGAACGGCGTCATGGGTCTCCAAGACGCTCAGGATCCCCTGCCAGTCCGCCGAGTCGGGCGTCGCCGGGTCGGGCTCGCCGTCGCGCCACGTCGGCGCGTAGAGGACGACACGCGCGTCCGACAGCCCCGGGAGGACGTCATCGAGCAGCCGCCGAGCCTCGCGCCGCGCGGCGGGCGGGTCGGGCGGCGAGAGGACGTCCACACGGGGCTCGCCCAGGACGGGAACACGCGCGTCGTCGAGTCCGAAGGCGCTCTCCAGCCGGCCGCGGACACGATGGGATGCTGCGGGCAGCAGGTCGATCTGCGCCTGCGCCCGCCGGTACGCCAGCGCGAGGAGCCACCGGATGCCGGGAACGGCGGCCAGCCGCCCGGGTTCCGTCGTCACCGGAGAATCCAGGCCGATCCGCTTGAGCGGGATGCCGTGCCAGAGCTGCACGAGGAACGCACCGCCGACGCCGTATCGGTTGACATCGCCGAGGCCGTGGGTGACGACTACGACACCCGCGCGGGCAGTGCGCCAGAAACCGGCGAACGAGTCGCGCTGCACGGTCGGGATGCCTCGTCGTCTCGCCTCCTCTTCCTGGCGCGGCGAAGACACCACCCAGACGGCCCGACGGCGGGGCGCGGCCTGCCAGAGAGCGAGCGCTCCGTCCGCGATCCCCACGGCGCACCCGAAGACCCACGCGGATCGGTCCCGCGGGATGACGAAGGTGGCGAGGCGTCCCGCGAGATACACGGGGATGCGCAGGACCTTGCGTACGTTGCCCGCGCCGAACGAGAAGGACGCCACCCCGCGAGCCTATCGCGGGGTGGCGTCCGGGCCGGTACGGCGTTTACTGCTGCAACTGGCCGAGGGTGACGGTCGCCGTCTGCTCGCGGCCGTCGCGGACGTACGTCAGCTTCGCCTCGCTGCCGGCGGCCAGCGCCCGCACCTGAGCGGTCAGGTCGACCTGGTCGGTGATGGCGATGCCGTTGAACTGCGTGACGATGTCGCCGTTGCGCAGACCCGCGGATGCCGCGGCGCCCCCGGCGGTGACCTCGTTGATGAGGGCGCCGGCACGGGTCGCTCCCGGGGCGGAGGCGGCATCACCGACGGTCGCGCCGAGCAGGCCGTGGGTGGCCGAGCCGTTGTCGATGATCTCGTTGGCGACGCGCTCGGCGACCGTCGAGGGGATCGCGAATCCGACGCCGATGGAGCCGGCCTCCGTGGATGCACCGCCGGCGCTCGCGATGGCGACGTTGATGCCGATCAGGCGGCCCTTGCCATCGACGAGGGCGCCACCGGAGTTGCCCGGGTTGATGGCGGCGTCCGTCTGGATGACCGAGATCGCGATCGAGGACTTCGGCTGCGAGGGGGTCTGCTGCCCCTGGCCGAAGTCGAACTCGAACGGCGTCCGACCGCCGGGAGTCTCCTCCTGCTGCGTCCCGCCCTCGGACTCGGGCGCTGCGGACGACGCGATCTGGATGGAGCGGTTCAGCGCGCTGACGATACCCGTCGTCACCGTGTTCGACAGCCCCAGGGGGGCACCCACGGCGACCGTCTGGTCGCCGACGTTGAGCTTGCTCGAGTCGGCGAACTCGATCGGGGTCAGCCCGGAGGCATCGGTCAGCTTGATGACCGCGAGGTCGTAGGTCGGGTCGGTTCCCACGATGGTGGCGGCGTACACCCGGCCGTCCGACGTGGTGACCGACAGCTTCGGGTCTCCCGTGGCACCGTCGAGGGTGACGACGTGGGTGTTCGTGAGCACGTAGCCGTCGTCGCTCAGGATGACGCCGGAACCGGTGCCGCCGGAGGTGCCCGCCGAGGCGGAGATGGTCACGACGCTCGGCAGCACCTTGGTCGCGATGGCCGTGGTGGCGTTGACCGAGTCGGGGTTGTTGACGGTGATCGACGACGGGCCCGAGCTCTGCGACGCGGGCGCGGACACGAAGGACGAGCCCACCGCCGCGGCTCCTCCGACCCCGGCCGCTCCGCCGACGAGCGCGGCGGCCACGAGGATGGCCGCGATCTTGCCGCCGCCGACCCTGGTGCGGTCATGCGGTTCGGGGGCGGTGGCGGTGGCGGGCTGACCGAAAGCCGCACCGGCGTGCGGCGCGGGCTGGCCGTAGGGCTGTGTCGGCTGCGTGTGGAACGTCGACCCGCTGTCTGCCGGGGCACCGGGCAGGGGCGGGCGGGGCGGGATGGTCGCATCTGTGCGCGGCGCCGCTGCCGCATCAGGTGCCGACACGGGCGATGTACGGGCGTGGTCGGCAGGCTGCTCGGCGTCGCTTCGCGCGTCGGGAGTGCGGTCGTCGGGGAAGTTCTGGTCGCTCATCGAGGTTGCTCCTTTGTCCAAGCAAGAACAGGTTGCCGCGCGATGCTGTGGTTTGCCTATGCCGAGGTTGGGACACGCCTATGCGTGTAGCGTGAACCGGATGCACGAGGTTCCCGGCGCCTGGCGCCGCGCCGCACGCGGCGCCGGCCTGCTCACCGATGAAGGCTCCCCCGTTCCCACCATCTTCGCGGAGATGACAGCGCTCGCGGCTCGGACGGGCGCGATCAACCTGGGCCAGGGCTTCCCCGACGAGGACGGTCCCATGGAGGTGCTCGAAGCCGCTCGGGCGGCTATCTCCGACGGACGCAACCAATACCCGCCCGGTCGCGGCGAGCCGGAGCTGCTGGCTGCCATCGCCGATCACCAGTCGCACTGGTACGGCATCGAGCTCGACGCCGACACGCAGGTGCTGGTGACCGCCGGTGCTACCGAGGCGCTCGCCGCCACGGTGCTCGCACTGGTCGACGGCCCGGACGACGAGATCGTCGTCTTCGAGCCTTACTACGACGCGTACGCGGCCCTGGTCGCCCTATCCGGTGCCCGGCTCGTGGGCGTGCCGCTGCGGTGGCCCGACTTCCAACCCGATCTCGACGAGCTCGCGGCAGCCGTCACCGATCGCACCCGCCTCATCCTGGTGAACGATCCGCATAATCCGACGGGTACGGTCTTCTCGCCCGAGACGATCGAGGAGATCGTGCGCCTGGCGCATCGCCACGACGCCGTGATCGTCACCGACGAGGTGTACGAGCATCTGACCTTCGACGCGCCGCACGTTCCGATCGCGACCGTGCCCGGTGCCGCAGAGCGGACACTGTCGATCTCGTCCGCGGGCAAGACGTTCTCGGTGACCGGCTGGAAGGTCGGGTGGGTCACGGGTCCCGCCGACCTCGTCCGCGCCGTTCTCGCCGTCAAGCAGTGGCTCACGTATGTCAACGCCGGCCCGTTCCAGCCTGCCGTCGCCGCCGGACTGCGGCTTCCCGACGCCGTCTTCTCGGGCATCGCCGACCGCCTGCGCGCGGGTCGCGACCTCCTGGGCGCCGGTCTGCGCGAGGCCGGCTTCGCGGTGTCGACCCCCGCGGGTTCGTACTTCACCGTCGCGGACACCGCACCCCTCGGGGCATCCGACGCCGATGCGTTCTGCCGGGAGCTGCCGGACAGTGCGGGGGTCGTGGCGATCCCGTTGACGGCTTTCGCCTCGCCGGCGCACCGGGGCGAGTACGCGACGCTGGTGCGGTTCGCTGCCTGCAAGCGCCCGGACGTCCTTGCCGAGGCGTCAGCTCGACTCGCGCGGGCCTTCTGAGCGCGGGACGACCTCGAAGCGACGCAGCCGGAGCGCGGGGTTGACGCGTCGCACGCGCTCGACCGCATGGACGTCGACGTGCGCGACGGCGACGTCGCTCGATGTTCCCACCGCGGCGATCTCCACGCCCTGCGGATCGAACACGCCGGAGTTGCCGACCCCCAGCGGCGGCGGATGGTCCGCTGCCGCGACGAAGAGGGTGTTCTCGATCGCGCGAGCCCGCAGAAGCGTGTTCCACTGCAGTTCCTTGAGCGGACCGCGCACCCACTGCGCCGGAACGAGGACGACGTGCGCGCCGGTGTCGGCCAGGACGCGGCCGATCTCGGGGAACCGCAGGTCGTAACAGGTCATCAGAGCGAAGCGCACACCGTCGATCTCGAAGGTCTCCGGGGGCGCGATCTCACCGGCCTCGACCCAGTCGGACTCGCGTTGCCCGAAGGCGTCGTAGAGGTGCAGTTTGCGATACGACGCGACGAGCCCGTCGGGGCCGACGGCCACGACCGTGTTGCGCACGCGTTCGGCGTCCGACGCCCGCTCCAGAAGGCCTGCGACGATGTGCACGCCGTGGAGACGTGCGAGCTTGTGCAGCCCCTCGACGAACGGGCCCTGGAGGTCCTGGGCGTTCTCGCGGAGCGTCTGGTCGAACGGGTCGACGAAATAGCTCGAGTACTCCGGGAAGAGCACGACCCGGGCTCCGCGCGACCGAGCCCGTTCGACGAACCCGGCGATCGCGCGGAGGTTGTCGTCGACATCGGCGGCGGGTGCGAACTGGGCGACGGCGAGAGCTGTCATCGGTCCTCCGAACGGCGGTGGCGGTAGATGAGCGGCGAGACCACCCACAGCGCGGCGATGAGGAACGCCAGCGCGCCCCCCACTATCCAGGATGCCGCAGTACTGACGACGACGTCGAAGACGAAGACGACCACGCCCACCAGCAGGACCGACACCGTCACCAGCGCGAACAGCAGAGCCGTGTGGCCGAAGGCGACCACGGCAGGCTTGGCCCGGCGTCGGAACAGGCCGCGGTGAAGTGCGACCGGGGAGAGGGCGACGATCGCGCTGAGGGCCGCCAGCACGATGAGGGTCAGATAGAACACCCGCTGCGGTCCATTCAGGTCGCGGAACGCGGGTTGGAAGGCGAGGGCCAGGAGGAACCCCGTCAATATCTGGGTGCCCGTCTGCAGCACGCGCAGCTCCTGCAGCAGTTCGTTCCAGTTGCGGTCGGCACGCTCATCCGCCGACTCGGCACGACCGTCGTCTGCGACGTCATCGCCTCGGTCGGCGACCGGGGTCGCGGGGCTCATGTCGGTATCCTCCTCGCCCCGGGTCGCGGACGCCAATACCCGGATGCCGTTTGCGATGCGACACGCCCGAGTGCGCTTCGGATGGCGCCCCGATTGGACGACCCGCGGAGCCCGTGCTAGTGTTATCTCTTGTGCCGCGGGGTGGAGCAGCTCGGTAGCTCGCTGGGCTCATAACCCAGAGGTCGCAGGTTCAAATCCTGTCCCCGCAACAGAAAACACGAAGGCCCCGTCGAAAGACGGGGCCTTCGTCGTGTGCGCTCCTCGCGCGGCGCAAGCCCGCCGAACGCGGAACATCAGCCCGAGCGGAGCTCGGCGGCACCGGAATCAGTCGGCCAGCATCGCCTCGCTCATGCCGTCGAGGAATCGCGTGACCGCCCCGAGCTCTTCGGTGCTGAAGGGCCCCATCGCCTCCCGCATGCGCAGCAGCCGGGCAGCGAAGTGGCGACCGAAGTCCCGACGTGACGACTCCGTGAGCGTGATGATCAGCGCGCGCCGGTCGTTCGGATGCGGCGCGCGCTCGATGAACCCTTCCTTCGCCAGGCGGTCGAGCATCTTCGTCGTGGACGCGCTCGATATGCCGAGATGACGAGCGAGGTCGTGCGGCTTCACCAGCTCGCCGCGCTGCTCCCGGATGCTGAGCATGCGCAGCGCCGAGAGGTCGGTGGCGTTCATATCCATGTCGGAGCGCAACCCCGTGTGCATGCGATCCATGGCGTCGCTGAAGGCTCTGACGGCCTCCAGAGCCGATCGCTCTACACGATTTCTCGCGACCTCGGCATTCGGGTCAGCCATGTGGACACCACCTCTCGAGCCTGGTTATCATCGGCTCAAACGCTAGTTAAGCTAGCAAAAACGCCTTGCAAACGGCATATCCAGGACGGTGAACGTGATCTCCTTGCCCGATGACAGCCGAGCCGCTGTCGATCGCGCGCTCGACGAGGTCCTCACCCGGCTCACGGAGCGGGCCATCCCCCGGGGCTCGTCGGCGCTCGCCCTCATCCGCGCCGCGGCCGCGGCGACAGCCGGCGGCAAGCGGTTCCGCCCGGCGCTGGTCGTCGCGGCGTTCGACGCGTTCAGCGGCGACCGCGGGAGCGCGCCCGGGCTCTGGGATGTCGCGGCAGCGTTCGAACTGCTCCACAGCGCGTTCGTCATCCACGACGATCTGATCGACCGCGACATCGAGCGTCGCGGTGTTCCCAACGTCGGCGGGACCTTCCGGTCGCACGCGCGGTCACTGGGCGTCAGCGCTGACGACGCCGAGCGGGTAGGCGATGCAGCGGCCGTCCTCGCCGGCGACATCCTTCTCTACGAGGCGGCGCGTCTCGTCGCCACCGCCGACGTCGCGTCGGCTCAGCGGGTACCCCTGTTCGACCTGCTCGACGACGCCGTGCTCGTGTCAGCGATCGGCGAGCTCGCCGATGTGGAGCAGGCGGTCGTGCCCACCGAGCCCGAGACCGCACAGCTGCTCAGCACGGCGCACGACAAGACCGCGGTCTACTCGTTCTGCGCTCCCCTCGCTGCGGGCGCCGTGCTTGCCGATGCCGACGACGGCGATCGCGCCGTGCTGATGTCGGTCGGAGCAGACCTGGGCCTGGCTTTCCAGCTGGTGGACGACCTGATCGGCACCTTCGGCGACGAAGCTCAGGCCGGCCGCGGCGCGGGCGCGGACCTTCGCGAGGCCAAGCGGACACCGCTGATCTCGTTCGCGCGCGAGTCGGCGTCGTGGCCTCAGGTGTCGTCGGCGCTCGCGATGGCGCCGACCGGACCCATCGCGGTGCAGGCGGCACAGCGCGAGCTCGACGCGAGCGGTGCCCGAGAGCAACTCGTGACGCTCATCGGCCAGACGCTCGCCTCGGTACGGCGTCGGGCGACCGAGCTGCCGCCCGCCCCGCGCGCCCTCATCGAGCAGCTTGCAGACGGCATCGAAGGACGGATCCCGTGAACCCCGACCACTCGGCCATCGCGCTGTACGACCGCACGGCGCGCGACGCGGCCGCCGTGGTCATCTCGGCCTATTCGACCTCGTTCGGCCTCGCAGCCCGCCTGCTGGGGCCGCGCGTGCGCCCGCACGTCCGCAACATCTACGCCCTCGTCCGTATCGCCGACGAGATCGTCGACGGCTCCGCCGAACAGGCAGGCATGCCCCTATCGGCTCAACGCCGCGTCCTCGACGCCCTCGAGACGGAGACGCTGGTCGCCGTCGATGAAGGGTTCAGCGCGAACCTCATCGTCCACGCATTCGCGTCGACGGCCCGGGAGTGCGGGATCGGCGCCGATCTCGTCCGCCCGTTCTTCGCGTCCATGCGCACCGATCTCGAGGTGACGTCCCACGACGCGGGCTCGCACGACTCCTACGTCTACGGCTCGGCGGAGGTCGTCGGGCTGATGTGCCTCCAGACCTTCGTCAACGCCGGCGGTTCGCACCCGCGTCCCGCCGACCCCGCCCTCGTCGACGGCGCACGCCGCCTCGGCGCAGCCTTTCAGGACGTGAACTTCTTGCGCGATCTCCCCCACGACGTCGGATCCCTCGGACGCGACTACCTCGGCGTCGACGGCGCCGGCGGCACCTCGTCACGCGTCGACGTCCTCGACCGCATCGACGCCGACCTCGACGCGGCGGGCGCCATCATCCCCCTCCTGCCGGCCGACTGTCGCCGAGCGGTGACCGCGGCCCATGATCTCTTCACCGCGCTTTCGCGTCGCCTGAGGCGTGCCGGTGACACCGACCAGCGGGTGCGCGTACCCAACACCGTCAAGCTCGGGCTCGCGGCCCGCGCGACGGTGGGCGCCGCTCCCCTGCGGGCCGGCGCATGAGCCGGGCACGTGCCGGCGAGGCGGCCCCGGGATCGCGCGCCGTCGTGATCGGCGGCGGCATCGCCGGGCTCTCCACGGCCGCCCTGCTGGCCCACGAGGGATACGCCGTGACCGTCGTCGAGGCGCGAGACGAGACGGGAGGGCGCGCGGGCTCGTGGGAGCGCGACGGCTTCCGGTTCGACACCGGCCCGAGCTGGTACCTCATGCCCGAGGTCTTCGACCACTTCTTCGCGCTCCTCGGGACGAGCGCTGCGGCCGAACTCGACCTGGTGCCTCTCGTGCCGGCATACCGCGTGTACGCCGAGCCGGAGGGCGATGGCGCCGGCGAGCACATCGACGTCGTGTCGGGACGTGCCGAGGCGACCGCACTGTTCGAGAGCCGCGAGCCGGGGGCGGGCGCTCGGCTCGACGAGTACCTCGATTCCGCCGCCGACGCCTACGACCTGGCCGTGTCGAAATTCCTGTACGACACCTACGCCACGTCGGAGGGACTCCGCGACCCCGACATCCTCAAGCGGGTGCCGATGCTCGCGCCGCTGCTCACCCGATCGCTCAACCGCCTCGTCGAGAGCCGATTCGACGACCCGATGCTCCGCCAGGTGCTGGGTTACCCGGCGGTCTTCCTCGGCTCGTCACCGTATGACGTGCCGAGCCTGTACCACCTGATGAGCCACCTCGATCTCGATGACGCGGTGCTCTACCCGCGCGGCGGCTTCACCGAGATCATCGCGGCGATCGAACGTCTCGCCCGCGAGCGCGGCGTGGACGTGCGCACGGGTACCCCGGTGGCCCAGATCCTCACCGCCGACGATGGGTCGGCGACTGGCGTCCGTCTCGCCGATACGACGGAGATCCCGGCCGACATCGTCGTCTCGACCGCCGACCTGCACCACACCGAGACCGTGCTGCTGCCGCCCGACCGGCAGTCCTACCCGGAGCGCTGGTGGCGCAAGCGCACCCCGAGCTTCGGTGCGCTCCTGATCCTCCTCGGGGTCGAGGGCGAGATCCCGGAGCTGTCGCACCATACGCTGCTGTTCACACGCGGCTGGCGCGAGAACTTCGACGCGATCTCGGGCCGTGACACCCACATCCCCGATCCCGCGTCGCTGTACGTGTGCCGGCCGAGCGCGACGGACGACACAGTCGCACCCGACGGCTCGGAGAATCTGTTCGTCCTCGTCCCGATCCCCGCAGACCCGGAGCTCGGGCACGGGGGCGTGGACGGCGGCGGCGATCCCGCGATCGAGGCCGCTGCCGACCGCGCGATCGCCCAGATCGCGCAGTGGACGGGCGCGACCGACCTCGCGTCGCGAGTGACGGTCCGACGCACGATCGCTCCCGCCGACTTCGCCCGCGATCTCGGGGCGTGGCGCGGCAACTCCCTGGGTCTCGCGCACACGCTCGGGCAGAGTGCGCTCTTCCGTCCAGGCAACGCCTCGAAGAAAGTGCCCGGTCTGTACTACGCCGGCAGTTCCGTGCTGCCGGGGATCGGACTGCCGATGTGCCTCATCTCGGCGGAGCTGGTGGTCAAGCGCCTCCGCGGCGACACGACCGCCGGACCGCTTCCCGAGCCCGCGACGCCCGCCGGTTGAGCGGTGCCGGGGTCGTACCTGATCGCCCTGCTCGTGTCGCTCTGCGGCGTCGGGCTGCTCGACCGGCGGTTCCGGCTCGCGTTCTGGCGAGACCGACGACGGACGGTGATCGCCGCGTTGCTGGGGACGGTGTTCTTCCTGCTGTGGGATGCCGTGGGCATCGCCACGGGCGTCTTCGTGAAGGGCACCAGTGCCGCGCTGCTCGGCATCGACCTCGCCCCGCATCTTCCGCTCGAGGAGCCGGTGTTCCTGCTGTTCCTCAGCTACCTCGCTCTCGTCGCCTACGGCGGAGCGCGGCGGTGGCGGGAGCGGACGGGCCGCGAGAGACGCCGAACGGATGCCGCGCCGTGACCTATCCCCTCATCGTCATCCCGTTCGTCGTCGCGACCGTCGTCGTGACCGCGCTATCGGCCCGGCGGCCGCGCTTCCGCGCGCGCATGGTCTGGTCCACAGCCGCCGCCGTCGTGCTCATCCTGCTGACGGCCGTCTTCGATAACGTGATGATCGCCGCCGGCTTGTTCACCTACCCGGAGGAGCACCTCAGCGGCATCCGGATCGGTCTCGCACCGCTCGAGGACTTCGCATACCCGCTGTGCGCAGCCTTCCTGGTGCCGGCCGTCGCGACCCTCTTGGAGAAGCCGAACCGATGACCGCCACCGCGCTCGCACGTCAGCTCCTCGTCGCCTCACGTCCCGTGAGCTGGATCAACACGGCCTATCCGTTCGCCGCGGCCTACCTCCTCACGACTCGCCAGATCGACGCGACGCTCGTCATCGGCACGCTCTTCTTCCTCGTTCCGTACAACCTTGCGATGTACGGCATCAACGACGTCTTCGACTACGAGTCCGACCTGCGGAACCCGCGCAAGGGCGGGGCGCACGGCGCGATCCTCGATCGCAGCGTGCACCGGGCGACGCTGTGGACAGCAGGTTTGTCGTGCCTGCCCTTCGTCGCCTACCTCGTCGCTGTGGGCTCGCCGCTGTCGTGGCTCGTCCTGGCTGCGAGCCTCTTCTTCGTCGTCTTCTACAGCGCTCCGCCGCTGCGACTGAAGGAGAGGCCGTTCGCCGACTCGATCACCAGCAGCATCCACTTCTTCTCCCCGGCGGCGTACGGGCTCGTGCTGTCGGGCGCCACCTGGACCTGGCAGCTCGCCGTCATCCTGCTGGCCTTCGCCGCATGGGGCATCGCCTCGCACGCCTTCGGCGCGGTCCAGGACGTCGGCGCCGACCGCGAGGCGGGCATCGCCTCCATCGCGACCGTGCGCGGAGCCCGGTGGACCGTGCGGTTCGCCCTGGCCTGCTACGCCCTGGCCGGCGCGCTCATGCTCGCGACGACGTGGCCGGGGCCGCTCGCGGCGCTCGTCGCCGTCCCATACCTCATCACGCTGTGGCCGTTCCGGAACATCACCGACGAGACGTGCGAGCGTGCGACCGCGGGCTGGGACCGTTTCCTCTGGCTCAACCAGCTCGGCGGCTTCCTCGTGACGCTGCTGCTCGTGTGGTGGTGGCTGATCACGACGTGATCGGCCACCACCCGTTGCGCATCGACGAGATCAGGCGGCGGAGTCGGTCGCGCTCGCGGTCTCGATGATGCGACTCGCGCGAATCGGGTGCCCCTGTGTGGTCAGGCAGCGCCCGGTCGCGAGATCCCACTTCCAGTCGTGCAGCGAGCAGGTGAGCACACCGTCCTCGATCTTGCCCGTCTTCGTGAGGTCTGCCCGCAGATGCGGGCAGCGCCGCTGCACCGTCCAGTCGCCCAGTTCGGCATCCTCGGTCTGATCCGACTGCTCGGCGTACCAGTTCTCGACGTACTCGATGCGATCGCGCGAAAGGCACTTGAGGAAGGTCGTCAGGAACTCGTTGAACTTGCCGCTGCGACCGACCTCGAACTGCATCGAGAGGAAGATCGAGTTCGACCAATCGATCTCATGGTCGCGGATGTTCGTCGAGACGAGGTCAGCGGGGATGGTGTACCAGTAGATGCACTCCTCCCCCGCGTACTCGCGCACCTTCGCCTTCGGGAAATCGACCACCATGTCCAGCTCGCCGATGCGGAAGCGAACCATGCCGCCGACCCCGTTGCGGATGGTCCGGGCGCGCCGCAGGAGCGGCTCCCACCACTGCTTGATCGCGGCCAGCATCTCCTCCGGCGGCAGGATCGGGGCGCGGCGCTCGACCTCGGCACGGACCTCCTCCTGGCGGCTGTCGCGCTGCTCGGCGAGGTAGCTCCACTTGTCCGAGAAGATGCGCTCGATCTCGGCATCCGTGTAGAGCGTCTGCGTCACCTCGAGGGCGCCGTCGTTCAGGTCGACCTGCGTCCCGGGAACGAACAGATATCCCTTCTGGTCGGGTCGCTCTTCGGCCATGTGCGCCAGGAACTGCGCCTGGTCGGTGAAGATCGAGTCGTTCTGCTCGCCCCAGCCGTTGTACCGGAAGAGCTCCTCGCGCAGGAACATCGGCGGCCCGGCCATGGGGAAGACGTGAGGCGCGTCGACCTTGTCGATGTAGTACATGGCGCGCTTGTTCTGCGCATCGCGCTTGAGCTGTGCGAAGTTCTGCTTGGCGTCCTGCGGCAGGTCGTAGACCATCGGCCACCAGATGGCCCCCGACACCTGCGTGAAGTAGGCGTCGGGCTTTCCGAACGACATCAGCTTCTCGAGGTCGAGCGGGTGCGAGTCGTTCTGGTTCAGCACCGACCCCGTGCCGTCGTCGACCGAGAGCGACGAGTCGCCGATCGGTCCGTCGCTCGGCGCCCGCAGCGGCGTGACCATGACCTTCAGGTCGCCGAACTCGAGAGGCACGCCCGCCTGCGTGTAGATGATGTTGTCGTACCCCAGCTCACGCAGATCCCGTTCGAGATCGTCGGTCGGGTAATCCGGCAGCAGTACGCGGATGTCGGTGGGAACGTGCGCGCGCAGCAGTGCCGGGTCGAAGTGATCGCGGTGCCGGTGCGAGATGTACAGGAAGTCGGCGCGGCCGAAGCGTTCCCAGTCGAGTCCCCGGTTGTCGGGGAACGGGAACCACGAGCCGAAGAAGCTCGGTCCGACGACCGGGTCGCAGAGGATGCTGCCCCCTGCCGTCTCGATGAACATTCCGGCGTGTCCCAGGCCTGTGATGCGCATGACGATGACCTCCTGTTGCGACTGGTCGAGTCTACGTGAGGCCCCGGCGGAGGCCGGCCGCGGGGAACCGTGTCATTGCCGGGACGGATGCCGCCGGATCAGGCGAGCAGGTGCCGGATGTCGTCCGCGGTCAGCGCGTTCGAGAAGGCACCGTCCGCGTCGAGGACAGCGCTGATGAGGCGCGCTTTGCGTCGCTGGAGCTCGACGACCTTCTCCTCGATCGTGCCTGCGGCGATGAGGCGGTACACGCTCACAGGTCGTTCCTGCCCGATGCGGTGGGTTCGGTCGATCGCCTGCTGCTCCGCCGCCGGGTTCCACCAGGGATCGAGGAGGAAGACGTAGTCGGCCTCGGTGAGCGTGAGACCGACACCGCCGGCCTTGAGGCTGATGAGGAAGACCGGGTCGTCACCCTTCCGGAACGCGTCGACGACCGCCGCCCGCCGGGTGGTGGAGCCGTCGAGACGGACGACCCCGATGCCGTGCGCGCGCAGATCGGCCTCGACGATGTCGAGGAAGGACGTGAACTGGCTGAATACGAGAGCGCGGTGCCCCTCCGCGATGAGCTCGTCGAGACGGCCGCGCAACGCGTCGAGTTTGCTGGGAACGAGCCCCGGGCCGCCCGCATCCACGAGCGCGGGAGCGAGCGCGAGCATCCGCAGGAGCGTCAGCGAGCGGAAGACGATGAATCGCTGACTGTCGAGATCGTCGAGCAGCCCCAGCACCTTGCGTCGCTCCCGCTGGAGCACGCGCTCGTAGACCGCACGGTGTCCGCTGGACAGCTCCACACGCACGTCCTGCTCCTGCCGCGGCGGAAGGTCGGCCGCCACGACGTCCTTGGTGCGCCGCAGCAGGAAGGGCTGGACACGCCGGCGCAGGCGCGCGAGCCGTCGCTCTCGCGCGGCACCGCCCTCGGCGTTCTCCTCGACGCGTGCGCGCTCGATCGGTGTGACGTACTCCTCGCGGAAGCGCCGGGCGGAGGGGAACAATCCCGGACTCGTCAGCGAGAGGATCGCCCAGAGGTCGGTCAGGCTGTTCTCCAGCGGCGTCCCGGTGGCCGCGAGGACGACGTCGGCGCGCAGGCCGAGCGCGGCGCGATGCACGCGCGTCCGAGGATTCTTGACGTACTGCGCCTCGTCGAGGACGACCGTCGACCACTCCTGCTCGGCATACGCGCGCGCGTCGAGACGCAGGAGCGCGTACGAGGTCACGACGACGTCCACCTCGGGCCGATCGAGCCGGACTCCCGCGCCGTCCACCACCGCGATGCGCAGCCCGGGCGCGTGACGGGCCGCTTCGTCGCGCCAGGCCGATACGACCGACGTCGGAGCCACGACGAGCGCTGAACGGCTCTCGCCGCGCTCACGCTCGCGCTGGAGCAGCGCCAGCAGCTGCAGGGTCTTCCCGAGACCCATGTCGTCGGCGAGGATGCCGCCCAGCCGAGCATCGCGGAGCGCCGCGAGCCACGCGAAGCCCTCGTGCTGATACGGCCGCAGGGTCGTCGCGATCCCCTCGGGGACCTCGGGGAGGGCGCGCCGCGGGCCCGCTGATACCGATTCGCGCAGACGATCGACCGCATCCCGCCAGCGCGACGCGGGCTCGGCTTCGTCGGCGAGATCCTCGAAGTCGGTCCACAGCTGCAGCTGATAGCGGTTGAGCCGGGCACCGCCGGTCTCCCACTCCACCAGGTCGCGCGAGTCCTCGATGAGCTCACGGAGGCGGTCGAGCGCCGGGTGCGAGAGCGAGAAGTAGGCGCCGTCCGAGAGCAGCATCTTCTTGCGGCGCTGGGCGAGCGCGATGAACAGCGGCCGGAACGGCACGCGGCGCCCCTCGACCTCGACGTGCACGCCGAGCTCGAACCAATCGGCATCCGCCGTCTCGACCGTTCGCACCCGGATGCGAGGATCGCCCGACAGCTCGCGGTAGGACCGCGTCACGCCCGAGATCTCGACCCGGACCCCGTCCACGGCCTGCAGCGCGGGCAGGAGCTCGTTCGCGAACTCGGCCGCGTCGACGCCGGTCCGGGTTCCGCTGGGCGAGAACGGTCGCTCGGTAGCGCTCGCCCACGCTGCCTCCAGCGAGGTGCGAAGCTCGGGGTCGACCGATGACGAACCAGCGGCGCTCTCCCACGGCACCTGACCGACTCCGGGCACCTGCCACGCCATCGCATACGCCAGCTCGTCGCGCGGGCGCTGGTTCACCGTGACGACGATCGTCGTCCGCTCCGGTGCCGGCAGCCGCACACCGTGGCCCCCGATGACGGCCGTCTCGCGGGCCAGCTGCGGATAGGCCTCGCGCAGGAAGTCGGCGCGCTCCGCTTCCGGCACGGTGACCGGTGCGCCCGCAGCCAGCAGCGAACGCACGCCCGGACCGACGCCGGCCGGCGCGAAGACGATCTGGAGCGAACCGCCTGCCTGGTCGATTCCGTAGACCCCGACGTGGCCGATGGGACGCGCGTGCGCGGCGGCGTCCCCTCCGTCGAAGCGCACGACGGGGCTGAGGCGCAGGCCGCCGTCGACGCCGTCGACGCGCACCTCCACCGACGCCGCATCGCCGAGTCGTACGTCCTGGTCTGGCCGGGTCGACACGATCGGGATCCCGAGAGCGGACGCCGCGCGAAGATGCGGCCAGAGCAGCTCGGAGTCGGCGCCGTCGAGGGTCAGCCACTCCGAATCGCCGTAGCCGCCCAGCAGCCGGGCGTCGTGCGCGATGCCGTACAGCGTCGAGAACCAGCGGGCGCGCGCCGGATCGACCCGCCAGGCGCCGCGGCGAAGCGACTCCCAGGTCTCGTCGCCCTGCACCCATCGCCCGCTCGTCGCGCTCCGCGAGAGCGGGCGCGCCGCCAGTCGGAGTTCGCCGTCGGACGTGGCGACGCTGCGTGCGGTGGCCGGGAGCACCCGCCGCGGGCCCCAGTGCGCCGTGCCCGCGCTCTCTCGCTGTCGCAGCTGCACGCCGAGGGCGACCGGGTTCTCCCCCGTCGTCGCGGGCGCGAGGACGGTACGCCACGACGGCGTCGTCCTCCCGATCACGGGTCAGGCCTCATAGGAGGATCCTCGCGCGTGCCTCCGACGTCGGTCAGCCCAGGCGCGCGACCCGGCCGAGCACGCCGTGCACGAAGGCACTCGACCCGTCGGTCGAGAACTCCTTCGCGAGCTCGACGGCCTCGTCGATCGCAACGGCCGCGGGGACGGCGTCGTTGTACACGATCTCCCAGACCCCGAGCCGCAGGATGGCCCGGTCGACCGCAGGCATCCGCGCGAGCGACCAGTCCTTCGCGAAGGTGGTGATCTGCTCGTCGATGTCGTCGCGGTTGTCGATGATCCCGTCGATGATCTCGCGCGCGTACAGCCACGACGCCTCGCGTGCGGGCTCGAGCGCCGCGCGCTTGGCCTCGGCGGCGAGGGTCACCCCGAGGTCGTCGCCGCGGATGTCGGACTGATAGAGGATGTCGAGGGCGCGCTTGCGCGCCTTGGAGCGAGCGCTCATCGGACGAAGGCCGGCGTCAGTTCACGCGGCCGAGGTAGTCACCCGTGCGGGTGTCGACCTTGACCTTCGTGCCCTGCTCGACGAACAGCGGGACCTGGATCTCGTAGCCGGTCTCGACCGTCGCCGACTTCGTGCCGGCCGACGAGCGGTCGCCCTGGAGGCCGGGCTCGGTGTACGTGATCTCGAGGACGACCGAGGCGGGGAGCTCGATGTAGAGCGGGTTGCCGTTGTTGAGCGCGATCTGCACCTGCTGGTTCTCGAGCAGGTAGTTCTTGGCGTCGCCGACGGTGACGGCGGGGACGGTGATCTGGTCGTAGTCGTCGACGTCCATGAAGACGAAGTTGTCGCCGTCGTTGTAGAGGTAGGTGAAGTCGCGGCGGTCGACGTTCTCGATCTCGATCTTCGCGCCCGCGTTGTAGGTGCGGTCGACGGTCTTGCCCGACACGACGTTCTTCAGCTTGGTGCGCACGAAGGCGCCACCCTTGCCGGGCTTGACGTGCTGGAACTCGATGACGTTCCAGAGCTGACCGTCGATGCTGAGGACGACGCCGTTCTTGATGTCTGCGGTCGATGCCATGAGTGTGGAGTTCCGTTCGTGTGGTCGGGCGGCCGACGGGCCGAGGATCGATTCTACGCGAGGATGTCGAGCAGCTGTCGCGTCGCGCGCGCGTAACCGCCGACGCCCTCACCGATGACGTGCACCGAGGCGACGTCGGCGACGTAGGAGTGGTGGCGGAAGCTCTCGCGGTCGTAGACGTTGGAGATGTGGACTTCGGCCACCGGCAGGGAGACTCCCGCGAGGGCGTCTCGGAGGACGACGGAGGTGTGCGTCAGTCCGCCGGGGTTGATCACGATGCCGGCGCAGTCCGCGCGGGCCGCGTGGATGGCGTCGATGAGGACGCCTTCGTGATTGCTCTGCACGCAGCGCACGTCGACGCCGCGTTCCGCCGCCGTCGCGATGACGAGCGCCTCGACGTCGGCGAGGGTCTCGCGTCCGTAGATCTCGGGCTCGCGGGTGCCGAGAAGGTTGAGGTTCGGCCCGTTGACCAGCAGCAGGCGGCGGGGGGTGTTCACGCGCCCACCCTATCGACGACGTCCGGGCTCAGGCGCCGACCTCCTGGTAAGCGGCGAAGAGCAGCGACTCGTCGGGCGCCTGCAGCACGGTCGGCTTCGCGATGTCGTCGAGCACGATGAACCGCAGCATCGAACCCCGCGTCTTCTTGTCGCGCTGCATCGTCGCGAGCAGCTGACGCCAGGCACCCGCCCGGTACGACGTCGGCAGCCCGAGGGTCTCGAGGATGTCGCGGTGACGCTGGGCCGCGGCATCCGGAAGCCGCCCCGCCAGCCGCGACAGCTCGGCCGCGAACATCATCCCCACGGAGATCGCGGCCCCGTGACGCCACTGGTAGCGCTCCGCGTGCTCGATGGCATGCCCGAGCGTGTGCCCGTAGTTGAGGACTTCGCGCAGCCCCGCTTCGCGCAGGTCCTCCCCCACGACTTTCGCCTTCATGTCGATCGCGAGCTCGATGCTGCGCCGGAACGCGTCGCTGTGAGGGTCGACGGCCGACTCGGGATCCGCCTCGATCAGGTCGAGGATCTCGGGGTGCCAGATGAAACCGGCCTTGACGACCTCCGCGAAGCCGGCGACGCGCTCGTTGCGCGAGAGCCCGTCGAGCAGGTCGAGGTCGCAGACCACGGCGACGGGGGGCCAGAAGGCACCCACGAGGTTCTTGCCCTCCGCGGTGTTGATCCCCGTCTTCCCGCCGACGGCCGCGTCGACCATGCCGAGCACCGTCGTGGGCACCTGGACGACCGCGATGCCGCGCAGCCACGTCGCGGCCACGAAGCCGGCGAGGTCGGTCACCGCCCCGCCGCCGAATCCGACGACGGCATCCGTCCGCGTGAAGTCCGCCTGGCCCATGACCTGCCAGCAGAAGGCGGCGACCTCGACGCGCTTGCCCTGCTCGGCGTCGGGGATCTCCGCCAGCAGCACCTGACGGTCGCCGCCGAGGGTCTCGCGGAGGCGCTCGGCCTGCGCCGACAGGGTCGGGGGGTGCACGATGAGGACCTTGCGCGCGGCCTCGGGCAACACCGAGCCGACGAGCGGGAGGATGCCGCGCCCGATGGTGACGTCGTAGGGCGCGGCGCCCCCGACGGTGATGACGGTGGTGTCTGTCATGACGTCCCCTCCTGCGCCCACGCCGCGATGGCGTCGACGATGTCCTGAATCCGGCCGGTGGATGTGTCGAAGCGTGCGTCGGCGAGCTGCTCGTAGAGTTCGCGCCGGCCCTCGGCGACCTCCCGCCAGCGCTTCACCGGGTCTTCGCCCTGGAGCAGCGGGCGCGTGGTGCCGGCCAGGCGGGAGGCGATCGTCTGCTCCGAGACGGTGAGCAGCACGACGCGGTGCGAAGCGACGTCGCTCCGTGTGTCGGGGTGCAGCACCGCTCCGCCGCCGAGGGCGACGACGCCACCACGCGCGAGCGCCTCGGCGACCGCGAGACGCTCCAGCTCGCGGAAGCGCTCTTCGCCGTGCTCCGCGAACAGCCGCTCGATAGGGCCGTGGTCGCGGACGACGAGAGCGTCGCTGTCGGTGAACGTCGTGCCGAGGACGCGCGCCAGCTTCTTGCCGATGCTCGACTTGCCCGCGCCCATCGGCCCGATCAGGACGATCGCCGGGGCGGTCATCCGATCGCGTCGTCGCTCAGCGCCGCCGAGCGCAGCGTCTCGGGGATCGCCGCGAGGTACCCCTCGAGATTGCGGCGGGTCTCCGCGACGTTGTCGCCCCCGAACTTCTCGAGCACGGACTCGGCGAGCACGATCGCCACCATGGCCTCGGCGACGACGCCCGCCGCCGGCACGGCGCACACGTCGGACCGCTGGTGGTGGGCCGTGGCCGCATCGCCCGAGGCGACGTCGACGGTGCGCAGCGCCTTCGGCACGGTCGCGATCGGCTTCATGCCCGCACGGACGCGGAGGACGGTGCCCGTCGACATCCCGCCCTCGGTGCCGCCTGCCTTGTCACTGGAACGCGCGATGCCCGCGTCGGTCGCGAACAGCTCGTCGTGCGCCGCCGAGCCACGACGACGCGTGGTCTCGAAGCCGTCGCCGACCTCGACGCCCTTGATCGCCTGGATGCCCATGAGCGCCTGCGCGAGCTTCGCGTCGAGACGGCGGTCCCACTGCACGTGCGAGCCGAGCCCCGGCGGCAGCCCGTAGGCGAGGACCTCGACGATCCCGCCCAGCGTGTCGCCGTCCTTCTTCGCAGCGTCGACCTCGGCGACCATCGCGGCAGAGGTCTCGGCGTGGAAGCAACGCAGCGGGTCCGTGTCCAGCGCGTCGACGTCGTCGGGCGTCGGCAGCGCCGAGCCGTCGGGAACCCGCACGGGACCGATCGAGAGCGTGTGGCTGACGAGCCGGATGCCGAGCTCGTTTAGGAACGACCGGGCCACCGCCCCCAGAGCCACGCGCGCGGCCGTCTCGCGCGCGCTCGCACGCTCGAGGATCGGGCGGGCTTCGTCGAACCCGTACTTCTGCATCCCGACGAGGTCGGCGTGGCCGGGGCGGGGGCGCGTCAGGGCGGCGCCCCGTCCGCGTGAGCGTTCCGTGAGCTCGATCGGCTCGGGGCTCATCACCTCGACCCACTTCGGCCACTCGGTGTTGCCGATGCGCAGGGCGATCGGGCTGCCGAGGCTGAAGCCGTGTCGGACGCCCGTCGAGATGGTGAGTTCGTCCTCCTCGAACTTCATGCGCGAGCCACGGCCATAGCCGAGCTTGCGCCGAGCGAGGTCGGCCTGGATCGCGGCGCGCGAGACGGGCACGCCGGCGGGGAGGCCCTCCATGAGGGCGACGAGTTCGGGGCCGTGCGATTCGCCGGCCGTGAGCACGCGGAGCATTCGTCTATCCTCCCATGAGCGACCGGCGCATGACGGCGACGACGTCCTCCTCGCCGGTCAGCGGGTCGTCGGGCGAGCCCGAGGCGAAGATGCGGATCTGGAGCACCGCCTGATGGAGCAGCATGGTCGCGCCCGGATGGGCCGGCTGTCCCGCCGCGAGCCAGGCGTGTCCGAGTGCGGTGGGCCACGTGCCGTAAACGACGTCGTAGAGCGTTCCGCCGGTCGCGGCGAGCCGCTCGGCGTCGGGGTCGGAGACCGGAGCATCGCCCGGCAGGGTCGATACGGTCAGCTCGACCTCCCCCGCGGGAGCATCGAGCGGCGACACGGTCGTCGGAATGCCCCGGCTCGCCGCGAGCGCGAGCAACGGGTCGGCCGCGGCGGGGCGTCGTGCCGCGATGTCGATCCGGCCGATGCCGATGCGCTCGAGGGCGAGGAGCGCCGACGTCGCCGTCGCGCCGGCACCGACGATGCGGGCACGGGGCGCAGCGGCGGACCCGATCTCCGTCAGTGCGGCCGCCAACCCGCCCACGTCGGTGTTGAACGCCGCCCAGCCGTCGCCGGAGCGGACGAGCGTGTTCGCCGCGCCGGTCGCGGTCGCCGCGGCATCCCGCGTCCGAGCCGCGTCGTGCGCGAGCGTCTTCAACGGCATCGTCAGCGACAGTCCCCGCCACTCCGGCCCGAGCGCCGCCAGCTCCCGAGCGAACGACGACTCGTCGACGCGCCGCCGCCCGTACCGCCATGGCAGACCGAGCCGGTCGTACGCCGCGGTGTGGAGAGCCGGCGACAGGCTGTGACCGATCGGCGAGCCCCACACCTCGAAGCGGCGCGGCTCTCCCGCAGACGGCTCAGCAGCCGCGGTTGTCATTCGCGTCGCACCATGCGTGCCACTGCTCGATGCCGGCCTGGTGCTCCTCGTAGGTCGCCGAGAAGATCGTCTCGCCGGTGTCCATGTTCCAGGTGACGAAGTAGAGCCACGGCCCGTCCGCGGGATGCATGGCGGCGTCGATCGCCTCGTCGCCGGGATTGGCGATCGGCCCGGCCGGCAGCCCGGCGCGGACGTAGGTGTTCCACGGGTTGTCGTCCTCTAGCGCCTCCGCCGACGAACTGACCGTGCCGTCGTGCATCTCGTTGTAGCCGTACTGCGCCGTCGAGTCCATCTGCAGGGGCATGCCGTCCGCAAGACGGTTGGCGATGACGCGCGAGACCTTGTAGAAGTCGTCAGACAGACGCGCCTCGCGCTGGATGATGGACGCCGTCGTGAGGATCTCCTCGCGGCGCTCCTGCGGCACTCCCGCAGCGTCGAGCGACTCGATCGTCCGGTCCACCATCGTCCGCACGATGTCGGTGGCCGACAGGCCCGGATCGAACTGATAGGTCGCCGGGAAGAGCCAGCCCTCTAGCGAGGCGGCGGCGACACCGTAGGCAGAGGGGTCGTCGACCGCGGCGGTGAAGTCCGCCGCCGGCATCCCCGTCCCCTGGGCGAGCACCTCGACGGTCTGGTCCAGCGTCAGCCCCTCCCGCAGCTGCGCCGCGTTCTGGCGCTTGCTGGTCGGGTCGAGGATGAGGGCGAGGGCCGCCTCCGAGGTCATCCGCTGCTGCAGCGCGTACACGCCGGGCTGGAAGGTCGGGTTCTGGGCGGTCGCGATGAGGTGGTCGTAGAACGCCGTCGGCGTCTTGGTGACGCCCTGGTCGAAGAGCGTCTGAGAGATCGTGGATCCGGTGTCACCGTCGACCACGGTGACCAGCACCTCGCCCGTCGCCTCGCCGGGCTCGAAGTCCTTCGGCTCTTCCCAGCCCATCACGGAGCGGATCTGCGTCTCGTAGGTGCTCCAGACCCACGCGGCGCCGGCACCGATACCTCCGATGATCGCGAGGATCACGATCAGCACGACCCACTTCGCGATGCGGCTCTTCTTCCGGTCGCGGTCGTGGCGGCTGGGAACAGCCCCCACCTCGTGCGTGCTCACTTCTCCCGTGAACAGGGCGTCGAGCGTGCCGACCGCAGGCGCAGCGGCCCTCGGCGCCTGCGCATACGACGGCTGCTCGCCCTGAGCCCGATCGCGGGACGCCGTCGCGTGCACCGATCCGCGGTGCTCGGCAGCGGAGGTCGGGACGTGCTCCGGGCGCGGAGCCTCCCCGGTGCGCGGGGATTGCTCGGGACGCGCTGGACCACCCGGCGAGGATGCCGGACTCTGGGCGGCCGCACGCGCGGCGCGTCGGCTCGTCGGGACGGCGTTGTCGTGCGGCGGGCGATCAGTCATGTCAGGGGTGCTCCTGCGAGGATGCGACGGAAGCGCCGGGCGGGTTACCGGTGCTCTTCTCGACGTCGAGTGCCTGCTGGAGGAGCACTACGGCGGCGACCTGGTCAACAATGCTACGAGACGATCGCTGCGATCGGCCCGAACCGCGCAATGCGCTGTGCGCGCTGACTGTGCTCAGCCGCTCGTCGACGAGACGGACGGGGTGCCCCGCAGCGGCCAGAGCCTCGGCGAATCCGCGAGCGTCGGCCGTCGAAGCCGTCTCCCGTCCGCTGAGGGCGACCGGCAGGCCGACGACGAGCTCCACCGCGTCGTACTCCGCCGCGAGCGCGCTGATGCGCGCCACGTCGCCCTCACCGCGCGGCACCGTCTCGACCGGTACCGCGAGCAGTCCGTCTCGGTCG
This sequence comes from Microbacterium sp. Ru50, assembly GCF_002920555.1. Classification (NCBI taxonomy): domain Bacteria; kingdom Bacillati; phylum Actinomycetota; class Actinomycetes; order Micrococcales; family Microbacteriaceae; genus Microbacterium; species Microbacterium sp. Ru50. The sequence goes on from NZ_PQSV01000001.1 coordinate 593,767, forward strand.
CACCGTGCGACGCCGATGCGGGCGGTGCCCACGTCGACGCCGAGGCGCACGCCCGGGCGGAATCCGCTCACAGGCCGCTCGCCGCGTCGCGGACGGCGCGGAGGGCCGCGGGCAGCGCCGCGGCGTCCGTTCCGCCGCCCTGCGCCACATCGTCACGTCCGCCACCGCCGCCACCGAGAGCGGATGCCGCGGCCTTGGCGAGCACGCCGGCTTTGGCACCGGCAGCGCGTGCGACGTCATTGGTCGCGACGACCACCACCGGCCGCTCCCCCACGACCGCGCCGAGCGCGACGATCGCCGCCGCGTCGGCCCCGAGCCGATCGCGTACCTGCAGCGCGAGGGTGCGCACGTCGTCCGCCGACCCCGCTGACCCCAGCGACTCGGCGACGATCTGGAACGGCCCCGCGGCAGCGGCCGCCGACACGAGCTGCGGCAGCCGGTCGGCGAGGGCGCGGGCCTCGAACTGTGCGATCCGCTTCTCGGCGGCCTTCAGGCTCGCGGCCAGCTCGGCCACGCGCGCGGCGAGCTGGTCGCGCGGCGTCTTCAGCGAGCTCGTGAGCTGCGAGACGATGGCACGTTCGGCGGCGAGCTCGCGGAAGGCATCCTGGCCGACGAGGGCCTCGACGCGCCGGTTCGACGCACCCACCGACGACTCGCCGATGAGGTTGATGAGACCGACCTCGGCGCTCGACGACACATGCGTCCCCGCGCAGAGCTCGCGAGACCACGGGCCACCGATGTCGACCATGCGGACGGTCTCGCCGTACTTCTCGCCGAACAGCGCCATCGCGCCCGCGGCCTTCGCCTCGTCGAGCGACATGATCCGGGTCGTGACCTCGAGGTTGTCGCGGACGGCGTTGTTGGCGATCTCCTCGATCTCGGTGCGCGTCTCGGGCGAGAGGGCCTGACCCCACGAGAAGTCGAAGCGCAGATAGCCGGCGCGGTTGAGCGAGCCGGCCTGTGTCGCGCTCTTGCCGAGCGTGTCACGCAGTGCCGCGTGCACGAGGTGCGTCGCGGAGTGGGCCTGCTGCGCAGCGCGGCGGTTCGCGGCATCCACCACCGTCGTGGCGGCTTCACCCACGGCCACTTCGCCGGTCGTGACCTCGACGGTGTGGCTGACGAGACCGGGCACCGGCTTCTGCACGTCGAGGACCTCGAGCTCGTAGCCCGGGCCCACGATGACGCCCTTGTCGGCGACCTGGCCGCCGGATTCGGCGTACAGGGCCGTCTCGGCCAGGATGACCTCCGCGATCTGGCCCTGACTCGCGCGGTCGACGGAGACACCGCCGACCAGGATGCCGAGCACCCGGCTGCCGGTCTCGAGCTCGGTGTAGCCCGTGAACACCGTCTCACCCTGAGCGCGGAAGTCGCGGTAGACGCTCGTGTCGGCGAGCTGTCCCTTGCGGGACCGCGCGTCGGCCTTGGCACGCTCGCGCTGCTCCTGCATGAGCGAGTCGAAGGCCCCCCGGTCGACGCTGAGACCCGCCTCCTCGACGATCTCGAGCGTCAGGTCGATGGGGAACCCGTAGGTGTCGTGCAGCAGGAACGCCTGTGCACCGCTCAGCTCGCCCGCGCCGGCCTGCTTGGCCTGTGCGACGGACTCGTCGAGCAGCTCGGACCCCGCGGCCAGCGTGCGCAGGAAGGTCGCCTCCTCGGCGAGGGCGTACTGCGAGAGCCGCGCGTAGTCGGTCTCGACGATCGGGTAGGCCTCTTTCATCGCGTCGCGGGACGCGGCGAAGAGCTCGGCGAAGCTCGGTCCCTCGACGCCCAGCAGGCGCATCGATCGGATGGCCCGACGCATCAGACGACGCAGGATGTAGCCCCGGCCGTCGTTCGACGGGGTGACGCCGTCGGAGAGCAGCATGAGCGACGACCGCACGTGATCCGCGATGACACGGAAGCGCACGTCGTCCTCGTGGTCGGCGCCGTACGTCTTGCCCGACAGCTCGACCGCCTTGTCGAGCACGGGACGCACCTGATCGGTCTCGTACATGTTGTCGACGCCCTGCTTGATGAAGGCGACCCGCTCGAGTCCCATGCCGGTGTCGATGTTCTTGTTCGGCAGCTCGCCGACGATCGTGAAGTCGTACTTCGAGCGCACGTCGGCGATCTCGTACTGCATGAACACGAGGTTCCAGATCTCGATGTACCGGTCGTCGTCGGTCGCCGGGCCGCCGTCGATGCCGTACGCGGGGCCGCGGTCGAAGAAGATCTCGGAGCACGGACCCGCGGGACCGGGCAGCCCGGTGCTCCAGTAGTTGGTGTCCTTGCCGAGACGCTGGATGCGCTCATCGGGCAGCGTCGAGTGCTTCAGCCACAGCTCACGGGCCTCGTCGTCCTCTTCGTAGACCGTGACCCAGAGATCCTTCGGATCGAACCCGAGGCCGCCCTCCGACTCGGGGCTGGTCAGCAGTTCCCACGCGAACGAGATGGCGCCCTCTTTGAAGTAGTCGCCGAAGGACCAGTTGCCGAGCATCTGGAAGAACGTGCCGTGACGAGGGGTCTTGCCGACCTCCTCGATGTCGTTGGTGCGGATGCACTTCTGCACGTCCGCGGCGCGCGGGTAGGGAGCAGGCACATCGCCCGAGAGGTACGGGATGAAGGGGACCATGCCCGCGACGGTGAACAGCAGCGCGGGGTCATCGGTGACGAGCGATGCGGAGGGCACGATCGTGTGCCCCTTCTTCTCGAAGTAGTCCAGGTAGCGCTGGGCGATCTCGGCGGTCTTCATCGGGTTCCTTCGGCAGGCAGGCATCGGCGTCGCGCCCCGGGGCGCGACGCCGCAATCGGGTCGGGTATCAGTCTGAGGAGTCGGCGGCGCTCTTGGCCTTGGCGACGGCGTCCCGCGCCGCGTCCGCGACGTCGGAGGCGGCGTCTGCGGCCGAGTCGAGGGCGTCGGATGCCGCGCCCTTCACGTCCGCCGCGAGACCCTCGATGCGGGCCTCCTGCTCGCGGTAGGCATCGCCGATCCGGTCGGCGAACTCGGAGATCCGCGCATCGACTTCGGCGAGCATCTCGTGACCGCGCGGATCCTTGTTGACCACGTGCGCGGCGACGAAACCGCCGGCGACGCCCAAAACGAACCACAGCGCGTTCTTCATGGCATCCATGTTAGGTGCAAAGCACGAAGGGCGCCGGGAGAACCCGACGCCCTTCGCGGCAGTGCTGAGACTCAGCGAGCCGTGCGACTCAGCGCGCGGCGTAGTACTCGACGACGAGCTGGACGTCACACGTGACGGGCACCTCGGCGCGCTTCGGGCGACGCACGAGGCGCGCCTGCAGCTTGTCGAGCTCGACCTCGAGGTAGCCCGGGACCGGGGGCAGGACGTCGGCGTGACCACCGGCGGCTGCAACCTGGAAGGGCTCGAGCGACTCGCTCTTCTCCTTGACGTGGATGAGCTGACCCGGCTTCACGCGGAACGACGGGCGGTCGACGAGCTGGCCGTCGACGAGGATGTGACGGTGCACGACCAGCTGGCGGGCCTGTGCGGTCGTGCGGGCGAAACCGGCACGAACGACGAGCGCGTCCAGACGCATCTCGAGCTGCTCGACCAGGTTCTCACCGGTCAGACCGTCCTTGCGGCGGGCCTCGTTGAACTGGATGCGCAGCTGCTTCTCGCGAATGCCGTACTGCTCGCGCAGACGCTGCTTCTCGCGCAGACGGACGGCGTAGTCGCTGTCGGCCTTGCGCTTGGTGCGGCCGTGCTCGCCCGGAGCGTAGGGACGCTTCTCGAGGTAGCGGGCGGCCTTCGGGGTCAGCGCGACGCCGAGGGCGCGCGACAGACGGACCTTGCGGCGGTCCTGAGACTTCGTGGTCACGAAGCTCTCCTTCCGATGACGTGGTCGCGACGTTCACGACTCACGGACGTATCTCCGCCTCCTCGCCCGTCTCGGACTGCACGCCGGGGCACGCCGAGAGGTCTTGATCAGAAGAGAGGGATGCCCGAAAACTGGGCTTCGAGCCGGTCGAGTCTATCAGACGGTGCCCGCGTCGACCGCGGTGACGAGATCGAGGATGCCGGCCGGATAGAACGGGGTCGCATCCCGTCGCAGGTCGTCGATGCGATACCAGCCGACCGTGGTGTCGCCGTCGAGCACGGGGAGACGCTCTCCGTGCGGCAGAGCCTCGAGCGAGGCGCTGCGGACGGCGAAGACATGAGCGATCTCGTGGCCGCTCTTGCGGCCGTCGTCGAAGATGTTCTCGCTCACCGTGAGCAGCCGCAGCTGCTCGACGTCGGCGGCCAGTTCCTCGCGCAGCTCCCGTCGCATGGCCGCAGCCGCGGTCTCGCCGTACTCGATGCCGCCGCCGGGAGCCCGGAGGAAGGGCCCTGACCCGGGTGCGCCGGGGTACTCCTCAGCCAGGACGTACCCGTCGGAGACGACGAGGGCCACGGAGATCGCCCGGATGCGGTGCGGCGAAGCCAGCTCGTCCGCGTAGGCGGTCACCGCACGCCCGTAGGCGGGCAGGTGCGGGGCGAGGGCGCGCAACGCGGTCCGGAGCGCGGGCGCGGGCTTCTGATCGCTGAACAGTGCGAGCGCCTCGAACGCCCGGGCGGCGTCGGCGAGCGCATCGGTGTCGGGAAAGCGATGCAGCAGTGCCAGAGCACCCGAGGGATCGCCGATGTTGCGAAGCGAGCTCGCCAACTGGATGACGCACGCCGAGCGCCGCTCACCGGTCAACCCCGCCTCGAGCGCCGCCCGATACAGCGGGATCGCCTCGGCCTCCTCGCCGAGGAAATCGTGCAGCGAGCCCCGCTCGTAGCTGCGGACCGCCTCGTCTGCGTCCGCCGCGAGCTCGTCGAGCTCGGCCCACAGAGCTGCGGTGCTCTTGCCTGCGGCAGCACCCCAGAACGCATCGAACGGATCGGCGCTGTGGGCGTCGGTGGCGCCGGCTGCTGTGCTGTGGGCGACGCTGTCACCGGCGACGAATGCAGCGAGGAGGTGACGTACGCGCGACTGCAGGTCGCGGAGCTCGGGGTCGACTTCGCGGCTCGCCGCGAATCGGACCAGCCCGCGCAGGGCCGGGCCGGCATCGCTGGTCTCCCCCGCCATCAGATGATCGACGAGATCGGATGCCGCCATGGTCCGCACCCGCCCGGTCTCGTGTTCGCCCCACGCGGGCTCGGCGACGCGGGTGCAGTCCGCCGCGATGATCACGTGCCGGCGGCGGCGGGCGTTCGCCGCCGCCCATTCGGCGCCGGCGTCGAAGACGGCCCCGGCGCGATACCCGGTCTCCTCCAGCAGCTCGCGCACGCCCGCGGCGACGGCGTCCTCACCGGGATCGATGAGGCCGCCGGGGAGTTCGCCCAGCACGCGCTGCGGGCCCACCCGATACTGATCGAACAGCACGACCGTGTCATCGGCCGTGACCGCGACCACCGTGACGGTGTCGCCGACCTCGACGACGTCCCAGTCGCTCTCGCTGCCGTCGGGCAGCCGGTAGCGGTCGCGACGCACGCGCACGTATCCGTCGAAGGCGGGCGAGGAGCCCAGCAGCGTCCACGGGGGCACAGGGTCGGCCACGGGTCAGTCCCCCAGGATCTTCCGCAGCTTCTCGACGCGCGCACCGATCTCGCGCTCGACGCCGCGATTGGTCGGCTCGTAGTACCGCTTGCCGCGAAGCTCGTCGGGAAGGTACTGCTGCGTGGCGACTCCGACCTCCAGGTCGTGGGGATAGACGTACCCCTTGCCGTGTCCGAGCCGCTTCGCACCCGCGTAGTGGGCGTCGCGCAGGTGCTTGGGCACGCGACCGAAGCCGCCGGCGCGGACGTCGGAGATCGCAGCGTTGATGGCGTTGTAGGCGGCGTTCGACTTGGCGGTCGTGGCGAGATACGCCGTCGCCTCGGCGAGCGGGATACGGCCTTCGGGCATCCCGATGAAGGCGACCGCGTCGGCGGCGGCGACGGCGATCGTCAGCGCCTGCGGGTCGGCCAAGCCGATGTCCTCGGAGGCCGAGATAACGAGACGCCGGGCGATGAAGCGCGGGTCCTCGCCCGCCTCGATCATCCGGGCGAGGTAGTGCATCGCGGCGTCGACATCCGACCCGCGTATCGACTTGATGAAGGCGCTGATGACGTCGTAGTGCTCATCGCCCTGCCGGTCGTAGCGCAGGAGCGCACGGTCGACCGCCTGCGCGACGTGGTCCGCCGTGATCACCGGCGCGTCGTCGTCATCGCCGGGCTCGGCCATCGTGGCCGCGGCCTCGAGCGAGGTCAGCGCGCGCCGGGCATCGCCCGAGGCCAGCCGGATGAGGGCGGTCCGCGCGTCGTCGGCGAGGACGATCGAGCCGGCGAGTCCGCGGGCATCGGTGACGGCGCGGTCGATGAGCCCGCCGAGGTCGTCATCGCTGAGCGGCTGGAGAGTGAGCAGCAGTGAACGCGACAGCAGCGGCGCGACGACGGAGAACGACGGGTTCTCGGTCGTCGCCGCGATGAGCAGCACCCAGCCGTTCTCGACGCCCGGGAGAAGAGCGTCCTGCTGCGCCTTGGTGAAGCGGTGGATCTCGTCGAGGAACAGGATCGTCGAGATGCCGTAGAGGTCGCGCTGCGTCATCGCCTCCTGCATGACCTCGCGGACATCCTTGACCCCGGCGGTCACGGCCGAGAGCTCGACGAACCGGCGCCCCGACGAGCGCGCGATCGCCTGAGCGAGCGTCGTCTTGCCCGTCCCCGGCGGCCCCCAGAGGATGACGGAGACCGCTCCCGCTCGGTTGCCGTCGGGCGAGGCGAGGGCGACCAGGGGCGAGCCGGGCCGCAGCAGATGCCCTTGGCCGGCGACCTCGTCGAGCGAGGTGGGTCGCATCCGCACGGCGAGCGGCGTCTGCCCGGAGAAGAGCGCGCTCGAATCGGTCATCCCCTCAGGCTAGTCGCGCGCGGGGACACCGGGATTTTGTCGCGGTACCGACGCGCGCCGTAGGCTTGAGCGGCCCGGAACGGGGCACGGAGGAGGCAACGTGGCAGGTCGCGGCAAGAACCGGGACGATCGCGCGGCGCAGGAACGCGCCCGCCTGTACGCTGCGCGGCGCGAGTACCACGAGGGTCTGGCGGGGCGCCGGACCCGCGACAACATCGTCGCCGCCGTCGCCGGCGGCGTCCTGATCCTCGCCGCGATCGGTGCTCAGGTCGCGTATTTCACCGCCGGCCCCGGAGCCCCGGCACCCGCCGAGACCCCGGCCCCGACTCCGACCGTGACGATGCCGGGATCGCCGACGCCGACACCGTCGGATTCCACTCCGGCAACGATCCCGACTCCCTGACCCCCTCCGTACTAGGCTGTCCCCCGACCTGACCCCCATGCGGCGCGAGCCGCGACGAGGTGCCTTCCGTGACTTCCACCCCTGACTCCACGATCACCCCCGCCGACGACGCCCCGTGGGGTCGCGTCGATGACGACGGCACCGTCTCGGTGCGCGAGGGGGATCAGTGGCGCGTCGTCGGCCAGTATCCCGACGGCACGCCGGAAGAGGCGCTCGCCTACTTCCAGCGCAAGTTCTCCGATCTCGCCGGCGAGGTGACGCTCATCGAGGTGCGTCACCGCCGTGGCGGAGCCTCCGCCGCCGATCTCCGCTCGACCGTCAGCACGCTCCGCTCGCGCATCGCGGGGGCAGCGGCCGTCGGCAACCTGGCCGCGCTCGAGGCGCGCCTGGTCGCCCTCGAGGGCGAGCTCGACGCGGCTTCCGAGTCGGAGGCCGCCGAAGCGAAGCAGGCTCTCGACGCCGCGATCACCGAGCGCACGGGGCTCGTCGAGGCGATCGAGGCGATCGCCGCACGCGACCCGAAGTCGATCCAGTGGAAGCAGACGTCCGCCGAGGTGAACGATCTCTTCGAGCGATGGCAGCGCCATCAGTCCGACGGCCCGCGCCTGCCCCGCGGCACCGGCCAGCAGCTGTGGAAGCGGTTCCGCGACGCCCGCTCGACCATCGACAAGCACCGCCGCGAGTTCTACGCGAGCCTCGACGAGACCCACAAGAGCGCACGCGACGCCAAGCAGCGGCTCATCGAGCGCGCCGAGGCCCTCGCCCCGCGCGGCGAGGACGGCATCGGCGCGTACCGCGACCTGCTGGAGCAGTGGAAGCAGTCGGGCCGCGCGGGCAAGAAGGCCGACGACGCGCTCTGGGCACGCTTCAAGGCCGCGGGCGACGCCCTCTACGGTGCCCGCGCCGAGCGGGAGCAGGCCGACGCCGAGGCATCCCAGGAGAAGATCGTCGCCAAGCGCGCGCTGCTCGACGAAGCCGCTGCCGTCAACGCCGAGAAGGACACGGCGGCCGCGCGGGCGCTGCTGACCGGCATCCAGCGCCGCTGGGACGAGATCGGTCGCATCTTCCCCCGCGACAAGGAGCGCGCCCTCGACGACGAGCTTCGCAAGGTCGAGCAGGCGGTGCGCGCACGCGAAGACGCCGACTGGAAGAACAACAACCCCGAGACCAAGGCACGCCAGGGCGACATGCTGTCGCAGCTCCACGACGCGATCGCCAAGCTCGAGGCCGAGGTCGCCGAGGCCGAGGCTTCGGGTGACAAGCGCGCCATCGCACAGGCGAAGGAAGCGCTCAGCGCACGCAAGGCCTGGCTCAGCGCTCTCGGAGGCTGACTCTCGTCTCCGGCTAAGGGCCTGTGGAGGTGACGCTCTCCACAGGCCCTTCGCTCGTTAGCGCCGCCGTTCCCACGTTGGCGCGAGACTGACGCAATGGTCTCACCGTACGTCTACGCCCCGGGCACCCGTCTCTCCCTCGCCGAACTGGGCGCCGCCCGACTGGACGGCGACGTCGTCGAGGTCGGCGAAGCCTTCATGCCCGCCGACGCCGTCGAAAGCCCTGAGATCCGGGCCGCGTCGCTCCGCCCCCTCGTCGCGCAGGGTCTCGCGCTCACACACGAGTCCGCCGCGTGGGTTCACGGCGCGCTGTCCGAACCTCCGCTGCGGCACAGCGTGCAGCGATGCACCGAGCGCCGCCGGAATCACGTGCTCGATCCTCGGCTCCGCTACCGCGACCTTCAGCTCCCCGCGAGCGAGACGGTTCATCTCGGCGGCATGCCGGTGTCGAACCGCGTTCGTACCCTGTGCGACCTCCTGCGCGCCGACGCAGCCGCAGGCGATGGACCGCGTGCGGGCGCCGTCGCGATGATCGGGAGGTTCCCCGACATCCTCGCCGACGCCCGGGTGGCGTTGGCGTGCAGCGGGCCGCTGCCGCACAAGCGCCGGGCGCTCGCGTGGTTGGAGAGCTGGCCGGTTAGGACGACGTGACGCGGTAGACGTCGTAGACCGCGTCGATGCGCCGCACCGCGTTCAGCACACGGTCGAGATGCACGGTGTCACCCATCTCGAACACGAACCTGCTGAGTGCGAGCCGATCATTGTTGGTCTGAACCGACGCCGAGAGGATGTTGACGTGGTGCTCGCTGAGCACGCGCGTCACGTCGCTGAGGAGCCCGGCGCGATCCAACGCCTCGACCTGGATCTGGACGAGGAAGAGACTCTTCGTCGTCGGCGCCCACGACACCTCGATGAGGCGCTCCGGATCGCGCATGAGCGACTCGACGTTCGTGCAGTCGGAGCGGTGCACAGACACGCCGCTTCCCCGCGTGACGAAGCCGACGATCTCATCGCCCGGAACGGGTGTGCAGCATTTGGCCAGCTTGACGAGGATGTCGGGCGCGCCGCGGACGAGGACTCCGGAGTCGCTGTCTCGCTTCTGCCGGGATCGTCCCACGGCCGGCAGCTGGATCGGCCCGGTGGAGGTGTCCTCCTCCGCTCGGACGAGCGCGGTGACCTTCTCGATCACCGACTGCGTCGAGACATGCCCCTCGCCCACCGCCGCGTACAGCGCCGTGACGTCCTCGTAGCGGAGCTGATGGGCGACCTCGCTGAAAGCGTCCTGCCCCATGAGGCGCTGGAGCGGCAGATTCTGACGCCGCATCGCCCGCGCGATCGCGTCCTTGCCCTGCTCGACGGCCTCCTCGCGCCGCTCCTTGGTGAACCAGCCGCGGATCTTGTTGCGCGCTCGTGTGCTCTTGACGAAGGTGAGCCAGTCCTGGCTCGGGCCGGCATCGGGGTTCTTCGAGGTGAAGACCTCGACGACGTCGCCGCTGGAGAGCGTCGACTCGAGCGGCACGAGACGCCCGTTGACCTTGGCGCCCATCGTGCGGTGGCCGATCTCGGTGTGCACGGCGTAGGCGAAGTCGACCGGGGTGGCACCCGCGGGCAGGCCGATGACCCGCCCCTTCGGAGTGAAGACGTAGACCTCTTTCGCACCGATCTCGAAACGCAGCGAGTCGAGGAACTCCCCCGGGTCGGCCGTCTCGGCCTGCCAGTCGGAGATGTGGGCGAGCCACGCCATGTCGTTGTCGACCGCTTTGGCGTCTGCCTTGCCGCCCGCCATCCGCTCCTTGTACTTCCAGTGCGCCGCGACACCGAACTCGGCCTGCTGGTGCATCTCGTGGGTGCGGATCTGGATCTCGACCGTGCGCCCACCCGGACCGATGACGGTCGTGTGGAGGGACTGGTAGAGATTGAACTTCGGCGTCGCGATGTAGTCCTTGAAACGCCCGGGAAGGGGCGTCCACCGCGCGTGGATCGAACCGAGCACCGCGTAGCAGTCGCGGACCGTCGTCACCAGAACGCGGATGCCGATCAGGTCGTAGATGTCGTCGAACTCGCGACCCCGGACGACCATCTTCTGGTACACCGAGTACAGCTGCTTCGGACGGCCCATCACGCGGCCGCGGATGCGCAGTTCACGGAGGTCGCTCTCGACCGCATCGATGACCGTCTGCAGATACTGCTCGCGCTGGGGTGTGCGCTGGGTGACCAGGCTGTCGATCTCGGCGTAGAGCTTCGGGTGCAGCACCGCGAACGACAGGTCTTCGAGCTCGCTCTTGATGGCCTGGATGCCGAGCCGGTGTGCGAGCGGGGCGTAGATCTCGAGCGTCTCCGTCGCCTTCTTCGCCGCTTTCTCGGGCGGAACGAAACCCCACGTCCGGGCATTGTGCAACCGGTCGGCGAGCTTGATCAGGAGCACGCGGATGTCGCGCGACATCGCGACGATCATCTTGCGGACCGTCTCGGCCTGCGCGGCGTCGCCGTACTTGACCTTGTCGAGCTTCGTCACGCCGTCGACGAGCATCGCGACCTCGTCGCCGAACTCGGCCGTCAGCTGGTCGAGACCGTACGAGGTGTCTTCGACGGTGTCGTGCAGGAGCGCGGCCGCGATGGCCCGGGGGCCGAGGCCGAGCTCCGCCAGGATCTGCGCGACGGCGAGCGGGTGCGTGATGTACGGCTCGCCGCTCTGGCGCTTCTGCTGCGCGTGGGCCCGCGAGGCGGTCTGGTAGGCGCGATCGATGATCGCGATGTCGCCTTTGGGGTGGTGCGCGCGCACCGTTCGAACGAGCTGCTCGAGCCCTTCGCGGGGCGCCGCTCGCGAGAAGATGCGCGGGACGAGGCGGCGGAGCGAACTCTGGGCAGGGGGCGGGGTGATCTCGGTCATGCCCTCACCTCCGCCATGCAGACATCGATTCTACGCGCCCTCGCGGCGCTCAGGCCTCGACCGAGGCTCGCTCGCGCGACTCGCGCACCCGAGCGTCGTTCGCCTTGATACCGGGCTCGCCCTCGCGCAGCAGCGCGAACAGCGGCACGGCGACGAACAGCGTCGAGTAGGCGGCGACCAGCGTGCCGACGAAGATCGACAGCGAGATGTCGGTGAGCGTCTGGGCACCGAGCCAAAGGGCGCCGATGAAGAGGATCGCTCCGGTCGGGAGGGCCGCGACGATCGTGGTGTTGATCGAGCGCACGAGCGTCTGGTTGGCCGCCAGGTTGACCGATTCGCCGAACGTCCGCCCCGACTTCTCGCCGTCCTCGAACGTGTTCTCGCGGACCTTGTCGAAGACGACCGTGGTGTCGTACAGCGAGTACGACAGGATCGTCAGGAAGCCGATCACGGCGGCGGGAGAGATCTCGAATCCGAAGAGCGAGTAGACGCCCACGGTGACCACGAGCACGTCGACGAGGCCGATGATCGCGGCGACGGACATCTTCCAGGTGCGGAAGTACAGCGCGAGGATCAGGAACGTCAGGGCGAGGAAGATCGCCAGGCCCCACAGCGACTGACGGGTGACGTCCTGACCCCAGCTCGGCCCGATGAACGACGAGCTCACCTCGGCGGCGGGGACGTCGTAGGCCTCGGCGAGGCGCGCGGTGACATCACGGGTCTCGGCATCCGACATCTGGTCGGTCTGCACGCGCACGGCGTCCTCGCCGATCGTGGTGACCTTCGTCGTCGCTCCGGGAACGACGTCCTGGACGGCGGCGGTCGCCAACAGCTGGTCGGTGTTCGAGACGTTCGTCACCGTGAACTGCGACCCGCCCGTGAACTCGATGGAGAACTGCGGGGGCTTCACGACGAGGACGAGGACCGAGCCGAGCACGAGGGCTGCGGCGATGATGAACCACAGCGTGCGACGGGCGACGAAGGGGAACGACAGCTTCCCCGTGTAGAGGTCGTTTCCGAACCGGTTGAAGAATCGCATCAGTGCTTGTCCCCCGTCGCGTCGCGCTTCTCGCCTGCGGCCTGCTCGGCGCGCTTGCGTTCCGCGATCGTCTGTCGCCGTTCGGCCTCGCCGCGCGACTTGGCGGCTCGGCGACCGGCCGCGGTCTTCGCGCCGGCAGCGACCGGAGCGCGGAACTGCGCACGCCCACGGTAGACCGCGCCGAGCGCATCGGGGTCGAGACCCGACAGCTTGTGACCCGACCCGAAGAACCGCGTGCGCACGAGCAGCTGCAGCACGGGGTGGGTGAAGAGGATGAAGATCAGGATGTCGATCGCGGTCGTCAGTCCCAGCGTGAACGCGAAGCCCTTCACCGTCGAGTCGGCGAGGATGTACAGCACCACGGCGGCGAGGATGTTGATCGACTTCGAGATGAAGATCGTCCGCTTCGCGCGGGACCAGCCGTCCTCGACGGCACCGGTGATCGACTTGCCGTCACGCAGCTCGTCTCTGATCCGCTCGAAGTACACGATGAACGAGTCGGCTGTGAAGCCGATCGTGACGATCAGGCCGGCCACACCCGCCAACGACAGGCGGAAGCCCATGCGCCACGCGAGAATCGTCAGTGCCGCGTAGGTGAGCACAGCCATGACGACCAGCGAGGCGATGATGACCGTTCCGAGTGCCCGGTAGACGACGAGTGAGTACACCGCGACCAGCGCGAGACCGATGAGACCCGCGATGAGTCCGATCTGCAGCTGCTGCGAACCGAGGGTCGCGGAGATCGTGTTCGTGCTCTGCACCTCGAAGCTCAGCGGCAGAGCGCCGAACTTGAGCTGGTCGGCGAGGATCTTCGAGCTGTCCTGGTCGAACGAGCCCGTGATCGACGGCTTGCCGGTGAGGATGACGGCGTCCATCGAGGGCGCCGAGAGCACGTCGCCGTCGAGGACGAAGGCGAACTGGTTGAGCGGCGACTGCTGCCCGTAGAGCCGCTGGCTGATCTTGCCGAATGTCTCGGTGCCCTGCTGGTCGAACGTGATGTTCACGGCCCAGCGACCGGCGCTCTGCTCGAGGCCGTTGGTGGCGTTGTCGATCGACGACCCGTCGAGCTCGACCGGCCCGAGGATGTACTTCGCCGTCCCCGTGCGATCGCACGTGATCAGCGGCTGATCGGCCGGCGCGTCGGCCGGGTCGTTCGCCGGATCTGTGCAGTCGTAGGCGAGGAACTGCGCCTGCAGCGCCTCGGTGATCCACGCGGGATCGCTGCCGTTGGAGGGCGTCGTCGATGGCGTGGCCGGCAGGTTGGGGTCGGGCGTGGGATACGGCGTCTCGTTGCCGTCGTCACCGACGAAGCTGGTTGCGGGAGTGCCGGTGTAGAGCACGGCGCGCAGCTGGAGCTGTGCCGAGGCGTCGATGCGCTCCCGCGTCTCGTCGTCGACCTCGCCCGGCAGCTGCACCACGATCTGGTTGCCGGCCTGCGTGGCGATGTCCGCCTCGACCAGTCCCGACGCGTCGACGCGCTGGCGGATGATGGAGGCAGCCTGCTGCATCTGCTCACTCGAGGGCACCGCCCCGTCGGACTGCGCCTGGAGGACGATCTGCGTCCCGCCCTGGAGATCCAGCGCGAGCTCGGGAGCCCACGAGCTCGCCTTGAACACATAGACGCCGAGGGCGTTGATGCCGAACAGGAGCGCCGTCAGGACCACGAGTCCGGTCAGCGCGCGCCAGGCACGGCGCACAGGTGTGGAAGTCGCCACGGGGAGGTCAGCTTTCGTCGAGCGAGCGCCGGGTCAGCGGCGGTTCAGGCGCGGGGCTTGTCGTCGCGGTCGGCCGCACCCTCGGAGGCGGCGTCGGCGCGATCGCGCGCGGCGTCGTCGCTGACCGAGGTGATGAGCCCCTGCTCGACGTCGGCGACGTACTCCTCGTGGTGCTCTTCGGCCTCGATGTACTCGTCCTCGGTGAGCGTGCCCTCGGCGGGGTCGACGACGCGGAGGATCGCCTGGCTGTGGACCTCGACCTCGACGCCGGGCGCGAGCTCGACGCGGGCCGACTTCGAGAGGTCTTCGCCGTCGTACTCGACGATCGTCCCGTAGAACCCGCCCTGCAGCAGCACCTTCGCGCCGGGGAGGAGCTGACGCGACTTCTCGGCCTGCTCCGCCTTCATCCGCTGGGCGCGACGACGCTGGCTCCAGAACATGAAGACGATGAGCAGCGCGAGGATGATCAGCAGCCCGTACTCGGCGAAGAACTGCACCGCCGGGTTCGCGGGAGGAGCGTCGGCCGGGGTGGTGGCGAAGAAGAGCATGGAGGTGGGAGCACCTTTCACGGGTAGGCACGCGAAGAATGCGCACCCTCGGGATTCGTCGGCGAGAAGCCTTCAGCGATTATAGGTCATCGATCTCCAGCGCCCCGTCGGCACGGGGAACGCCGAGATGGCGGTAGGCCGAGGGCATGGCCACGCGGCCACGCGGCGAGCGGCCCACGAAGCCGATGCGGACGAGGTACGGCTCGACGACCGACTCGATCGTCTCCGCTTCCTCCCCCACGGTCACCGCGAGGGTGTTCAGCCCGACCGGTCCCCCGCCGAAGCGGCGGACGAGGGCGTCCAGCACGGCGCGGTCCAGGCGATCGAGCCCGATGGCGTCGACGTCGTAGAGGTCGAGCGCGGCCGCGACATCCGCCTCCGTCGCGCCCGCCGCCGTGTTGCCGTGCACGACCACGAAATCTCGGACGCGGCGCAGCAGGCGGTTCGCGATACGAGGCGTGCCGCGGGAGCGGCGCGCGATCTCGGACCGCGCGATGGGCGGGACGTCGACGGCGAGGACGCTCGCCGACCGCTGGATGACTCGTTCGAGCTCTTCGGGCTCGTAGTACTCCATGTGGGCGGTGAAACCGAAACGGTCGCGAAGCGGATTCGGCAGCAGTCCCGACCGGGTGGTCGCACCCACGAGCGTGAAGGGGGCGAGTTCGAGCGGGATGCTGGTGGCACCGGCTCCCTTGCCGACCATGATGTCGATGCGGAAGTCCTCCATCGCGAGGTACAGCATCTCCTCGGCCGAGCGCGCCATTCGATGGATCTCGTCGATGAAGAGCACCTCGCCGGGCACGAGGCTCGACAAGAGGGCTGCGAGGTCGCCCGCGTGCTGGATGGCGGGACCGCTCGACATCCGCAGGGGACGGCCGCTCTCGTGGGCGACGATCATCGCGAGCGTCGTCTTGCCGAGCCCGGGAGGGCCCGACAGCAGGATGTGGTCGGCGGGTCGGTCCTGCATCGCGGCGGCCTGCAGCAGGAGCTCGAGCTGCCCGCGCACCTTCTGCTGCCCGACGAATTCGGCGAGCGACGTCGGCCGCAGGGCCCCCTCGACCGCGAGCTCGGTCTCGTCCGCGGCCAGCTCGTGCGCGTCAGACACCGGTCTGCTCCGGTCGCGCGGGGCCGAGCTGCGCCAGCGCGAGCTTCAGCAGGGCGGGCACGGTCGCCGGGGCGGCGGCATCCGCCGTCACCTGCGCGACGGCCTCCGCCGCGACGCGCTCGCTCCATCCGAGGGCGACCAGCGCAGCCACGACCTGACCGCTGAGCGTTCCGGCGCCGGCGGGAACGGATGCCGGCTGCCCGGAGGGCACCGCCTGGAGCTTGCCCGCGAGCTGCACCACGATGAGCTTCGCGGTCTTGGGTCCGATCCCGGAGACACGGCGGAAGGGAGCGTCGTCCTCGGCGGTGACGGCCTCGGCGATCTGCGCGACGCTGAGCGCCGACAGGACGCCGAGCGCGGACTTCGGGCCGACGCCGGTCACCCCGATGAGCAGGAGGAAGACCCCGAGCTGCTCGCGCGTCTCGAAACCGAAGAGCGAGAGGGCGTCTTCGCGGACGACGAGGTTCGTGTGCAGCACGATCTCATCACCGACATGGAACGAGCGCGGGATGTCGGGGGTCACGGCGACCGAGAACCCGACCCCGCCGACGTCGATGACGACGCTGTCGGACTCGAGGTGCAGCACGCGGCCGCGCAGGGAGGAGATCATGATCCGAGCCTAGGCGGCGCTTCGCAGGTATGTTCGAGCGACACGCGTGACGCCCGGCCGCACGGCCGCCTCAGCGGCGTGACAGCCGTTCCGCATCCGCCCAGGCCCGCTGGGCGGGAGTGAGCGCTGCGGCGCCGGTCCCGGTCCCGGTGCCACCGGGACCGCGGCGCCAGGCATGACAGATCGCGAGGGCCAGGGCGTCGGCGGCATCCGCCGGCTGCGGCAGGGAGTCCAGACGCAGCACGCGGGCGACCATCGTCTGCACCTGCAGCTTCTCGGCCGAGCCGTATCCGGTGATGGCCGCCTTCACCTCGGAGGGGGTGTGGGTCGCCGCATCGAGGCCGCTCTCGGCGGCGACGAGGAGGGCGATGCCGCTGGCTTGCGCGGTTCCCATCACGCTGGTGCGGTTGTGCTGCGCGAAGACGCGCTCGACCGCGACGACGTGCGGCCGATGCTCCGCGATGACGGCCCGGAGCCCCGCGGCGATCGTCGCGAGCCGGCGTTCGATGGGCAGATCGACGGCCGAGCGGACGACTCCGACGTGCACGAGGGCAGCGGATCGGTCGCGAGCGACGTCGACGACACCGACACCGCATCGGGTGAGGCCCGGGTCGACACCGAGAACGCGCAGAGAGGTCACTCCCCCACGCTACGTCCGTCGCGGCGACCCGGCGCGACGACAGCCCGCGAAACGCGCAGTTCCCGGCACCCCACGCAGAACGAGCTGCGGTGGATGCCGGGAACTGCGCGCGATGCCGGAGCTCTTACTCGTCGTCGTTCTCGAGCTCGGCCTGCACCTCGGGCGTCAGGTCGAAGTTCGTGTAGACGTTCTGCACGTCGTCGCTGTCTTCGAGGGCGTCGATGAGACGGAACACCTTGCGGGCGGTGTCGGCGTCGACCTCCACCTTGAGCGAGGGCACGAACTCGACGTCGGCGGAGTCGTACTCGATGCCGGCGTCCTGCAGGGCGCTGCGCACCGACACGAGGTCGGAGGCCTCGGTGATGACGCCGAAGCCGTCGCCGTGCGGCTCGACCTCTTCCGCTCCCGCCTCGAGCACCGCGAGCATGACGTCGTCCTCGGTCGTGCCCTCGGACGGCACGACGATGACGCCCTTGCGGCTGAAGTTGTACGCGACGCTGCCCGGGTCGGCCAGCGTTCCGCCGTTACGGCTGAGAGCGGTGCGAACCTCGGCGGCGGCACGGTTCTTGTTGTCGGTCAGACACTCGATGAGGAACGCGACGCCGTTGGGCCCGTAGCCCTCGTACATGATCGAGGAGTACTCGACGGCTTCGCCGCCGATCCCGGCGCCGCGCTTGATCGCGCGGTCGATGTTGTCTTTCGGGACCGAGGTCTTCTTGGCCTTCAGGACGGCGTCGAAGAGCGTGGGGTTGCCCTGCAGATCGGGACCGCCGAGCTTGGCAGCGACCTCGATGTTCTTGATGAGCTTGGCCCACGACTTGGCACGGCGCGCGTCGACGACGGCTTTCTTGTGCTTGGTCGTGGCCCATTTGGAGTGACCGGACATGCGCTCGATCTTACCGGGCGGATGCGCGCGCCTCGCGGACGCGCGCGAGGAACCTCTCGTGGAAGCGACGCTCGCCCGAGACCTCCGGGTGGAACGCGGTGGCGAGCAGTCGCCCCTGCTCGACCGCGACGACCCCGCCCTCCGGCAGGGTCGCGAGCGGCCGCACCCCCGGCCCGAGTTCGGTGACGAGAGGCGCTCGGATGAACGCCGCGCGCACCGGCGCGTCCCAGCCGGCGACGGCGAGCGCCGTCTCGAACGATTCGGTCTGACCGCCGAAGGCGTTCCGTCGCACGGTCACGTCGAGCCCGCCGAAGGTCTCCTGCCCGGCGATCGCCCCGTCGACGCGGTCGGCGAGCAGGATGAGCCCGGCGCACGTGCCGTAGACCGGCATGCCCGCCGTGATCGCGTCGCGGATGGGCTGCTGCATCCCGAACGCGCGTGCCAGCTTGTCGATGACGCTCGACTCGCCGCCCGGCAGGACGAGTCCCTCGATCGTCGCGAGGTCGTCCGGGCGGCGGACGAGGGATGCCGCCGCACCGAGCTTCTCGAGCACGCGCAGGTGTTCGCGGACGTCCCCCTGCAGGGCGAGGACTCCGACGCGCGGCGGCGTTCCCTCGCTCACCGGATCACCAGCCGCGGTCGGCGAGACGGTGCGGAGCAGGCAGATCGGAGACGTTGATGCCGACCATCGCCTCACCCAGGCCGCGCGAGGCCTCGGCGACGATGGCGGGGTCATCGTGGAAGGTCGTCGCCTTCACGATCGCCGCGGCACGGCGCGCGGGGTCGCCCGACTTGAAGATGCCCGATCCGACGAACACGCCGTCGGCGCCGAGCTGCATCATCATGGCGGCGTCGGCGGGGGTGGCGACACCGCCCGCGGTGAAGAGCACGACGGGCAGGGCGCCGCTGGCCGCGACCTCGGCGACGAGGTCGTACGGCGCCTGGAGCTCCTTCGCCGCGACGTACAGCTCGTCGGGGCTCTTCGCCTGCAGAGCACGGATCTCGGCGGTGATGGTGCGGATGTGGCGCGTCGCCTCCGAGACGTCGCCCGTGCCGGCCTCACCCTTGGACCGGATCATCGCGGCCCCCTCCGTGATGCGGCGCAGCGCCTCGCCGAGATTGGTCGCACCGCAGACGAACGGGACGGTGAATCCCCACTTGTCGATGTGATGCGTGTAGTCGGCCGGCGAGAGCACCTCGGACTCGTCGATGTAGTCGACGCCGAGCTCCTGCAGCACGCGCGCCTCGACGAAGTGTCCGATGCGGGCCTTGGCCATCACGGGGATCGACACCGATGCGATGATCTCGTCGATCAGGTCGGGGTCGCTCATGCGGGCGACGCCGCCCTGGGCCCGGATGTCGGCGGGGACACGCTCGAGCGCCATGACGGCCACCGCGCCGGCATCCTCGGCGATCCGCGCTTGATCGGCCGTGACGACGTCCATGATGACGCCGCCCTTCAGCATCTCGGCGAGCCCGCGCTTGACGCGCGAGGATCCGGTGACGGTCTGGTCGTTCGACACGATGGAGCTCCGATCTGGGCCGCCTGGTCGGGGATGTTGTTCGGCCTAGGCCAAAAATTAGCATGGCATCCGACATAAGATCGTCCCGATGACTTCCCGCGACACGATCTCCGGGCACACGGCGGGCGACATCGCCGACAGCGTCCGGATGCTGCTCGAGCGCGGCGCCCTGCGCGCTGACGACATCCTGCCGCCCGTGCGCGCACTGGCCGAGCAGCTCGGCGTCAACCGCAACACCGTCGTCGCCGCATACCGGCTGCTGGCGCAGGCCGGGGTCGTCGTGGCTCGCGGCCGCGGCGGAACGCGCATCGCCGAGGTCTCCCCCGTCGCCGCCGAGGGGGTCGCCGCCGACACGGTGCTGCGCGACGTCGGGTCGGGAAATCCCGATCCCGCCCTCATCCCCGACCCGAGCGACGTGCTCGCCCGGGTCGCCGGGCGCCCCGTCCTGTACGGCGAGCCGGTCATCGACGCCGGCCTCGCCGAGTGGGCCACACGCTGGTTCGCCGCGGACTCGGCGAGCGAGGCCGACATCCACCTCACCGTCACGGGCGGCGCCGTCGACGCCGTCGAACGACTCCTGGCGCAGGCGCTCACCCGCGATGATGCGGTCGCGCTCGAAGACCCCTGCTTCCTCGCCAGCATCCATACCGTCCGGCTCGCCGGCTACCGTGCGGTCCCCGTTCCCGTCGACAGCGAGGGCATGACGGTGGACGGTCTGCGTGCGGCCCTGGACGCCGGTGCCCGAGCCGTCGTCATCACCCCGCGAGCCCAGAACCCCACCGGCTCGAGCCTGTCGGCCGAGCGCGCCGCGGCGCTGCGCGAGGTGCTGGCCGATCACCCCTACGTCCTGGTGATCGAGGACGACCACTTCTCGCTCTTGTCGACCCAGCCCTATCGCTCGGTCATCGGCGAGAACCACGAGCGCTGGGCGCGCGTGCGCTCGGTGTCGAAGTTCCTCGGGCCCGACATGTGTCTCGCGGTCACGGCATCCGATCCCACGACGGCCGAACGTCTCGCGCTGCGCCTCGGCTCGGGCACCACGTGGGTCAGCCATCTGCTGCAGCGACTGGCCCACGCTCTCCTCTCCGACGGCACCGCCACGGCTGAGATCGCCGCCGCTCGAACCCACTACGCCGACCGCAACGCCGCCTTCGCCGCGGAGCTCACGCGCGCGGGCCTGCCCTGCGCACCCGGCGACGGGCTCAGTCTCTGGGTCGAGGTGCCCGGCACTGCTCGTTCCGTCGCCGACGCCCTGATGCGCCGCGGGTGGCTGGCGCGCACCGGCGACGAGTTCCGGCTGGCCGAGGACGCCCCGTCGCGGCACCTGCGCCTGACCGTGCACGATCTGAACGACGCCGACGCCGCGCAGCTCGCGCGGGACCTCGTCGCATCCGCCCTCCCCTCTCGAAAGGCATGACCCCATGAAGGTGCTCTCGATCCAGTCGGCCGTCGCATACGGACACGTCGGCAACTCCGCCGCGGTGTTCCCGCTGCAGCGCATCGGCGTGGAGGTGATGCCGGTCTACACGGTGAACTTCTCCAACCAC
Organism: Microbacterium sp. Ru50; assembly: GCF_002920555.1. Taxonomy (NCBI): domain Bacteria; kingdom Bacillati; phylum Actinomycetota; class Actinomycetes; order Micrococcales; family Microbacteriaceae; genus Microbacterium; species Microbacterium sp. Ru50. The sequence continues at coordinate 614,856 of NZ_PQSV01000001.1, forward strand.
ACCGGCTACGGCGCCTGGGGCGGTCCGATGATCAGTCCCGACGATGTCCGCGCCGTCATCGCGGGCGTCGAGGATCGCGGCGCCTTCCCGCAGATCGACGTCATCCTGTCGGGGTACCAGGGCGGCGAAGGAATAGCCGACGTCATCCTCGACACCGTCGCGCGCGTCAAGGCGGCGAACCCGGATGCCGTCTACGCGTGCGACCCGGTCATGGGCAACGCGAAGTCGGGATGCTTCGTGGCACCGGCCATCCCCGTTCTGCTGCGCGAGCGCGTCGTGCCGGCCGCCGACATCATCACGCCGAACCAATTCGAGCTCGGCTTCCTGACCGAGACCGAGCCCACCGATCTCGACTCGACGCTCGCATCCGTCGACGCCGCCCGCGCGATGGGGCCGCGCACGGTGCTCGTGACGAGCGTCGAGCGCCCGGAACGCCCCGAGGGAACGATCGAGATGCTCGCCGCGGACGACGCCGGAGCGTGGATCGTCCGCACTCCCCACATCCCCATGAAGGCGAACGGATCGGGTGACGTGACGGCGGCCCTGTTCACAGCTCACTACCGCAGCACCGGCTCCGCAGCCGAGGCGCTGGCCCGTACGACCTCGAGCGTGTTCGACCTGCTCACGCGCACACACGAGTCGGGCGAGCGCGAGCTCCAGCTCGTGGAGAGCCAGGAGGCCTACGCGCACCCGCGGATGCAGTTCACGGTCGAGCGGGTGCGCTGACCGGCGCCGTTACTGTCCGCTGGACTCGGTCCACGCCTGCTCCCACTGCGGAGCGTCATCGGGGCAGAGGAACCGGGTGCCGAAGACCATGATGCTCACCGCACCCTCGCGGGACGCGTCGTCGATGGCGAGACTCTGGATGAGCGGGGACGACGCGACGTGCATCTGGTAGACGTTCTGATCGACCTGGTGACCGTTGAGGATCGAGGTCTCGCACGCGTCCAGAGCGAGGGCGAGCGTCACGGTCTCGGCCTGCTCCGACCACTGACCGCCGTTCGCCTCGACGTGCGCGCGCTGCTGCGCGACGAGCTCCTGCTGCTCGGGCGTCTTCGCGGTGAGCGTGGTCTGACCCACGGGCTGCTGCTGCGCCGCGATGAACGCGTCGCGCTCGGCCAGGGCATCGGCGGTCGCGGATCCGTCGCCACCGGCGTCGGGGGTCGCCGCTGCGCTCTCGTCCGGCACTGTCGTCGTCGTCGGAGTCGCCTCGGTCGGGTTCGCGTCTCCCGCGGGGGTGCACCCCGTCAAGGCGAGGGCCCCGACAACAGCCAGTGCGGCGAGAGTCGCGGTGCGGGGACGGGCGGTGATCGACATGGTGCCTCCTCAGTGAGCGCTCAGGCTATCGTCATCGCGCCACCCGGCACCCGGGCTTGCGTTCGAGGCCGAGCGTGAGGAAGTGTGCGCTCAGCTCGTCGGCCACGCGGCGGCGACGGCCTCGCGGACCTCGCCGAGCAGCTGCGGGAGCGCCTTCGTCTTCGCGATGATCGGGAAGAAGTTGGCATCGGTCGCCCACCGTGGCACGACGTGCTGGTGCAGGTGCCCGTCGACCCCGGCCCCCGCGACAGCGCCCTGATTCATTCCGAGGTTGAAACCGTCGCACCGCGACACCTCTCGGAGCACCCGCATGGCCGTCTGCGTCAGCGCGCCGATCTCGGCGACCTCCTCGGGCGTCGCGAGATCGTACGTCGGGATGTGCCGGTACGGGCAGACGAGCAGGTGACCGGAGTTGTACGGGAAGAGGTTCAGCAGCACGTAGGCCGTGCGGCCGCGCGCGACGATGAGCCCGTCGGCATCCGATTTGCCGGGCGCAGCGCAGAACGGGCACTCGTCACGCAGCGGTTCGGGGCCCGCCTGGATGTACGCCATCCGGTGAGGGGTCCACAGGCGCTGGAACTCGTCGGGCACCCCGGCCAGGTGCGCGGCGTGCTCGACCGGGCGCGGGGCGTCCGACGAGCCGGTCACGCGAGCTGCTCCGCCGTGTCGCTCAGGTGCTCCGCGGTGTCGACGAGTGTGCGGTTGGCGATGGCCGCGAGGATGCGCTCGACGGCCTCGTCCACGGGCACGCCGTTGGTCTGCGATCCGTCACGGAAGCGGAACGAGACCGTGCCTGCTGCGCGGTCCTGCTCGCCGGCGATGAGCTGGAGCGGCACCTTCTGCGTGGTGTGAGTGCGGATCTTCTTCTGCATGCGGTCGTCGGAGCGATCGAGCTCGGCGCGGACGCCGGCCTTGCGCAGCCGCGAGACGATCTCCTGCAGGTACGGCGCGTAATCGTCGGCGACCGGGATCGCCACGACCTGCACCGGCGCGAGCCAGACGGGGAAGGCACCCGCGTAGTGCTCGAGGAGGATCGCGAAGAACCGCTCGATCGACCCGAAGAGTGCGCGGTGGATCATGACGGGGCGATGCTTCTCGCCGTCGGGACCGGTGTACTCGAGCTCGAAGCGCTCGGGCTGGTTGAAGTCGAGCTGGATGGTCGACATCTGCCAGGTGCGGCCGATCGCGTCGCGCGCCTGCACCGAGATCTTCGGGCCGTAGAACGCCGCGCCGCCCGGATCCGGGACGAGCTCGAGGCCGGAGCCCTCGGCGACGCGGCGCAGGGTCTCGGTCGCCTGCTGCCAGAGGGCATCGTCGCCGATGAACTTCGGGTTGCCCTCCTCCTTCGTCGACAGCTCGAGATAGAAGTCGTTGAGTCCGTAGTCGCGCAGCGTCTGCAGCACGAACTCGAGGCTGCGGACGAGCTCGTCCTCGACCTGATCGGGGGTGACGTAGATGTGGGTGTCGTCCTGGGTCATCCCCCGCACGCGGGTGAGGCCCGAGAGGGTGCCGCTCTTCTCGTAGCGGTAGACCGAACCGAACTCGCTCAGGCGCAGCGGCAGCTCACGGTAGCTGCGCCCCCGCGAGCGGAAGATCAGGTTGTGGAACGGGCAGTTCATGGGCTTGAGGTAGTACTCCTGCCCCTGGCGGGTCACGTTGCCCTCGGCGTCGACGATCTCATCGAGCTTCATCGGCGGGTACATGCCGTCGGCGTACCACTGCAGGTGCCCGCTCGTCATGAACAGGTCGCCCTTGGTGATGTGCGGGGTGTTGACGACCTCGTAGTCGTTGGCGAGCAGCTGCTCGCGCATGTAGCGCTCGATCTCGTACCGGATGATGCCGCCCTTGGGGTGGAACACCGACAGACCGGGTCCGATCTCATCCGGGAACGAGAACAGGTCGAGCTCGACCCCGAGCTTCCGGTGATCGCGGCGAGCCGCCTCGGCCAGCCGCTCCTGGTAGGCGCGCAGCTCGTCCTTCGACGGCCATGCGGTGCCGTAGATGCGCTGCAGCTGGGGGTTCTTCTCGGAGCCGCGCCAGTAGGCGGCGGCGACGCGGGTGAGGTCCCAGCCGTTGCCGACCATCCGGGTGCCGGGCACGTGGGGTCCGCGGCACAGGTCCTTCCAGGCGGTCGAGCCGTCGCGGGTGACGTTGTCGTAGATCGTCAGTTCGCCGGCGCCGATCTCGGCCGAGGCCCCTTCGGCCGCGTCGGCGCCCGAGCCGGGACCACCGGCGAGGTCGACGAGCTCGAGCTTGAACGGCTCGTCGGCGAGCTCGGCGCGCGCCTCGTCGGCGGTGACGACCCGCCGGACGAACCGCTGGTTCTCGCGGACGATCCGCTCCATCTCCTTCTTGATCGACTTGAGGTCCTCCGGAGTGAAGGGCTCGTCGACGCCGAAGTCGTAGTAGAAGCCGTCCTCGATGGGCGGCCCGATGCCCAGGTTCGACTGCGGCCGGATGCGCTGCACGGCCTGGGCCAGCACGTGCGCGGTCGAGTGGCGGAGGATCGCGAGGCCGTCGGGGCTCGACACGGTGACCGGCTCGACGGCATCCGTCTCGCTGACCACGGTGGCGAGATCCTTCAGCTCTCCGTTCACGCGCAGGGCGACGACGGAGCGGTCGGGGAAGAGGGCGAAGCCGTCGGCGGGGTACGACACGTCCGACGGGGAAACGACGTCAGTCAAGGGAACATCTCCAGATGGGTGGCTCGGATCAAGGCTACTCAGCTTCGGACGCTCGCCGCGTCCCGCCCGCTCAGGCCGAGAGCGTTCGGCCGGCGGCGACGAAGCGGGTGAGCACGCGGGCTCCGATCCGGCGACGTTCCATGCGTCGATCCTAGTCGTGGGCGTCGATGGCTTCGGGGCGACGCACGAGGGCGCATGATGGATGCCGTGAAGCTCGCCATCGCCGGGGCCGCACTGCTGCTCGTGGCGGCGGGCGCGGTGGTCGGCGGCATCCTGCCTCCCGACGATCTCGCCGGCATCGCCGAGCGTGTCGCGCCGATCCTCGCCTTCGTCGTGGCCGTCACGATCGTGGCGGAGCTGGCGGCGAAGGCCGGCGTGTTCGACGTCGCTGCGGGGTGGCTCGCCCGCGCCTCACGGGGCCGGACGACGCTGTTGTGGCTCCTCGTCGTGGCGCTGGCCGTCGTTGCGACGGCTTTCCTGTCGCTCGATACGACCGCCGTGCTGCTCACGCCGGTCGTCGTCGCCGTCGCGCGCGCCAACGGGCTGCCGCCGCTCCCCTTCGCCTTCACGACGGTGTGGCTCGCGAACACCGCGTCACTCGTGCTGCCGGTGTCCAACCTGACGAACCTGTTGGCTCTCGGCCGGCTGCCCGAGGGCGGGCCCGTCGCGTTCCTCGCGCTCATGGGGCCTTCGGCGGCCGTCGCGATCGCGGTGACGGTGAGCCTGCTGTTCGCCATCCACCGGCGCTCGCTCGTCGGGCGGTTCGACCCGGCCCCGGTGCCGCGCGTCACCGACCGGATGCAGCTGGCCGTCGCATCCGTCGTCGTCGTCGCACTCATGCCGGCCCTCGTCAGCGGGCTGGAGCCGTGGATTCCGGCGACGATCGCCGCGGTTCTGCTCATCGGCCTCTTCGCATGGCGCTCGCCCCGCGGACTGTCGCTTCGGCTCATCCCCTGGCAGTTGCTCGTGTTCGCCGCGGGGCTGTTCACCGCGATGGCTGCGCTCGAGTCGCTCGGGTCGGCGGCGGTGGTCTCGGTGATCGCCGGCGAGGCCGGCGGCCCCTTCGAGCTGTGGCGCATGGCGGGCACCGCCCTGGTCGCGGCGAACACCGTCGACAACCTGCCCGCGTACCTGCTGCTCGAGTCGGCGGCGGGAACCCCGGAGCGTCTGGGCGCGCTGCTCGTCGGCGTCAATGCGGGACCGCTCATCACCCCCTGGGCGTCGCTCGCGACGCTGCTCTGGCACGAGCGGCTGCACGCCGTGGGCGTCGACGTCCCCTGGCGGCGTTTCGTCCTCTGGGGACTCGTCGCCGCGCCCCTCGTCGTCGGGCTGTCGGTCCTCCCGCTCGCTCTTCGCTGAGCCTCCCGCACCGGCGGCACCGGTCAGACGTGCTTGAGCGCCTCGCGCCTGCTCAGGCCGGCCACGCCCCGCTCATCGACGAACCATCGCACCCACGCGGCATCGGCGCGCGCCCGATCGCGCAGCGCCCATCCGATCGCCTTGCGGATGAAGAAGTCCGCATCGCCGAGGTTCGGGACGACGACATCCGTGAAGAGCTGCTCGTCGAACTCCGAGCGACGGGTCAGTTGCGACAGGATCGCGATCCTGCGTATCCAGAGGTTCTCGTCCCGAGCCCACGCGCGGACGACGGGCGCCATCTCGTCGGCGTGCTCGATGAGCAGCTCGCGCACGCGCCCGCTGAGCTCGTCGGTGATGTCCCACCACCGCCCGGTGCGCACCATGTGCTCGATGAGCGGCACCGTCGGCAGGGTTCCCGACAGCGGTGGCAGCGCGAGGAGCGCCATCGCCGCATAGCGCTCCTCGCGGTGGCGGGCCTCGTCCCAGAGCTGCAGCGAGGCAGCGCGCAGCACCGCGGCATCCTGCTCTCCGGCGCCGAGCGTACGGGTGACCCGGCGCACCTCGGGGAGGCGGATCCCGAGGAACGGTATCGCTGACTTCATGTACGCCTGCTGCGCGGCGGCTCGTTCCGGCTGCGCCGCAGCGCGGAGCGCGGCGCGGATGTCGTCGACGAGGGTCACGTCAGGGTGAGGTCGACCTGGATCTCACCGGCGAGGCGCTCGAGGTCCGCCACGATGTCGGCCGCGTCGAACTCGGCGGGCAGGCGCACGACCAGGGTCGCCTCGAAGAGCGTGCCACCGGCCATCGGAGCGTCGAGGGTACGGGTGGTCAGGGCGTCGATGCTCAGCGCATGAGCGCCGATCGCGTCGCTGACTTCGCGGACGATGCCGGGACGGTCGTTGCCCAGCACCGTGAATCGAAGTACCTGGCCGCTCGCGACGACCGGCGGCAGCGGCTGGTGGGTCGTGATGCGCAGCAGACCGTCCAGCCGCTCGAGGGCGTCGACGAGGCCGGCCTCACGGTCAGCGGGAACGTCCACCAGCACGATGCCCGCGAAGGCCCCGGCAAGCTCCGCGAGTTCGCTGCGCTCCCAGTTGCCGCCGTGCGCGGCGACGGTGTCGGCGAGTGTGCGGACGAGTCCGACCCGATCGTCTCCGACGACCGTGAGCACGAGCTGAGTCATGGCGCCGAGCCTAACCGGCAGCGCTGACCAGCGTCCCGCGAAACGACAAAACCCCCGGTGAGACCGGGGGTTTTACTCGGTGCGCGATACTGGGATCGAACCAGTGACCTCTTCCGTGTCAGGGAAGCGCGCTACCGCTGCGCCAATCGCGCCTATACAGGCTGTTCAGTTATGAGGCGAGGTGGCGACGGGATTCGAACCCGTGTAAACGGCTTTGCAGGCCGGTGCCTAGCCGCTCGGCCACGCCACCGTGTGTGGTTCTGACCCACGTGCCGGATCCCCCTCACGGGAGATCCTCGCACTCGAGCGGATGACGAGATTCGAACTCGCGACCCTCACCTTGGCAAGGTGATGCGCTACCACTGCGCTACATCCGCATTTCGTTCCGGATCGCTCCGGCACTTGTTAAACATTAGCCGACGATCGCACGAGTGCAAAACCGGCGACGCCCCGCGCGTGTCTCGCCTCCGCGTTCGGGAACCGTCGCGGCATCCGGTATGCTCGTGTCTCGGCCCTCACGGGCCAGATGGGCGATTGGCGCAGTTGGTTAGCGCGCTTCCTTCACACGGAAGAGGTCGTGGGTTCGAGTCCCGCATCGCCCACCATCCCCCGCCCCGGTCGCCACGACCGGGGCGCTTTTCGTTGTCGTGTGCTCTGCGCCCGCCGAGCACGCACGGTCACGACGAGAACGCACCGCACATGGTGCGCGCTCGCCGCAGCGGTGCGTCCTCGCGGTGCACGAGATCCGCGCCGGGTCAGACGGCGCCGGAGACGCCCAGCAGCGAGCCCACCGTGAAGGTCGCGATCAGCGCGAGAGCCCCGCCGGCGACGACGCGCGCAACGGGACGCAACGGCGGACTGTCGCCCAGGCGCGCGCTCAGATACCCGGTGAGAGCGAGAGCGATGAGCACCGCCACGAAGGTGACGGGAACCCGGATGTCGGCGGGCGGCAGGAGGATCGCGAGAAGCGGCAGCAGCGCACCGACGGTGAACGCGAGCGCGCTGGCGCCGGCCGCCGCCCACGGGCTCACGACCTCGTCCTCGGTCAGCCCCAGCTCGGCCTCGAGGTGCGCGGCGACGACATCGTGCTCCGTCAGTTCCTCCGCAACCCGCCGCGCAGTCTCGGGCGAGAGCCCGCGCTGTTCGTACAGCCCCGCGAGCTCGACGAGCTCAGCCGCGGGGTCTTCGGCGAGCTCGCGGCGCTCCTTGGTGATCATGGCGCGCTGGCTGTCGCTCTGACTGCTGACCGATACGTACTCACCGAGCGCCATCGAGATCGCGCCGCCCACGAGTCCCGCAACGCCGGCGGCGAAGATCGGCGCCGTCTCCGTCGTCGCCCCCGCGACGCCGACGACCAGGGCGGCGGTCGACACGATGCCGTCGTTCGCGCCCAGGACGCCCGCGCGCAGCCAGTTCAGCCGCCCCGACATGGATGACGCGTGGGGCTCGCCCGGGTGCGCCCCCGGTACCTCCGAGAACGATTCGCTCATGTCGCCATGAAACCACCCCCGCCTCGATCACGGCAGGCCCCCACGCACCGAGGACGCACTGCCGCTGCGAGAGCGCATGGTTCCCGGTACGTTCTCGCCGAGAGGGTGCACTCTCGGCGCGGGACTAGCGCAGGTCAGCGGGCGGCGCGCCACCCGTAGCGCTGCGAGAGCGATTGGGCGACCCGAGCGTAGGTGGCGCGGTCGAGGGCTCCGGCGGTGCGGCGGATCCCGCTCGCGGGGACGAGGTAGATCTGGTCGACGTCGAGCCACGACGGGCGCCGCTCGCGGTCCCAATCCCCCGCCCCGAGCGGGATGTGGTCGCGCTCGCCGTCGTGCGGCTTGCTCGTGAGCTTCATGGCCCAGCTCTGGCCGCCGTCGGCGCGCGCGAGCACGAGCAGCGGGCGATCCTTGCCGCGCGCGGCATCCTCCGCATACGGAACCCACGCCCAGACGATCTCGCCGGGATCGGGCTGCCCGTCGGGCGTCGGCTCGTAGGCGAGCCGCAGGCCGACGGCATCGGGGAGAGCGACCTCGATGACGGACGCCGCGCCGGCGACCCCGCCGCCCGGCGCGGAGGGCCTGCTCGGGCGAGCCGGTGCGACGGTCGCCGACCGCGGACGCGCTGTGGCCGGCCGACCCGAGCCACCCGCCGTCCGACGCGGTCGCAGCAGATCCCACACACGCGAAAGCACACCCATGCGCCCAAACCTACCCAGCCCGCGAGGCGCGCCCCGCCTCATCCTCCGCCTCACCTGGCAGCTCGCGCCCCTTCACCTCCCGCGAAGCGGCGGCGCCTGCCAACCGAGCGCCCACGAGAAACAGGGCGGGGCACCGCGGAGTGATCCGCGATGCCCCGCCCGAGTCAGAGCCGAGGCCTGATCAGACCTTGGCGTCGGAGAGGGTGTACCCGACCTCGCCGTGCATGACCGTGTCGATGCCGGCGATCTCGTCCTCGTTCTTCACGCGGAATCCGATCGTCTTCTCGATCGCGAACCCGATGATGAAGGCCAGCACGAAGGAGTAGACGAGAACGGCGAGGGCCGCGATCGCCTGGACGATCAGCTGGCTGGCGTCGCCGCCCATGAACAGGCCCGTGCCGTTGGCGAAGAAGCCGAGGTAGAGCGTTCCGATGAGGCCGCCGACGAGGTGGATGCCCACGACGTCGAGCGAGTCGTCGAAGCCGAGCTTGTACTTGAGCTCGATGGCCAGCGCGCAGGCGGCACCGGCGATGAGGCCCAGCACGATCGCCCAGATGGGGTCGACCGAGGCGCACGCGGGGGTGATGGCGACGAGACCCGCGACCGCACCCGATGCGGCGCCGACGGAGGTGGGCTTGCCGTCCTTGATCTTCTCGACGAGGAGCCAGGCCAGCAGAGCGGCGGCGGGAGCAGCGATCGTGTTGATGAAGGCGAGCGCGGCGGTGCCGTCGGCGGCGAGCTCGGAGCCCGCGTTGAAGCCGAACCAGCCGAACCACAGCAGACCGGCGCCGAGGAGCACGAACGGCGGGTTGTGGGGAACGTGGACGCCCTTCTGGAAGCCGACGCGCTTGCCGAGGACCAGAGCGAGGGCGAGAGCGGCAGCACCGGCGTTGATATGCACCGCGGTGCCACCGGCGAAGTCGATCGCTCCGACACCGAAGACGTCCTGCAGCCCCTTGGTGATCCAGCCGCCGTATTCGAACGAGCCGTCATCGGCGAGGCCGAAGTTGAAGACCCAGCTCGCGACCGGGAAATAGACCACGGTCGCCCAGACACCGGCGAACAGCATCCACGCGCCGAACTTGGCACGGTCGGCGATCGCTCCGGAGACGAGCGCGACGGTGAGGATCGCGAAGGTGGCCTGGAAGCACACGAATGCCATGGGCGGGAAGGCGGCGTCGTCGGGGGTCTCGAGCAGGCTGCTCAGACCGATCGCGCTCCAGTCGATCGACCACGGGGCTACGGTTCCCTCAGCGCCGGGGAAGGCGATGGCGTAGCCGAAGAGCACCCAGAGGACGCCGATGAGTCCGAGGGCGCCGAAGCTCATCATCATCATGCTGATGACGCTCTTGGCCTTGACGAGACCGCCGTAGAAGAATGCGAGTCCTGGCGTCATCAGCAGGACGAATGCGGCCGCGATGAGTATGAATGCGGTGTTGCCTTGATCCATCTCGAAGGGAACCTCTCTGCAGGGACGCAGGTGTAGCGTCGGGTCCCCTCAGTGTCGAGGCACCCAGTTTCCCCCGACGGCGCAGTCGTGTTTCCGAACGGTTACGCGAGCGCTCCCCCGGTAAACATCAGGTTTCCTGGCGCCGCGCGAGCCCTGCGCAGGTGCTCAGGAGTGGGTGAGAGCCACGAGGCGCGAGATGGCGCGCAGGTACTTCTTGCGGTATCCGCCGCCGAGCATCTCGTCGCCGAAGACCTCGTCGAGAGGCCGGCCCGTGGCGCGGATCGGGATCTGCGCGTCGTAGGCGCGGTCGACGAACGCGACGAAGCGGAGGGCGGCCGACTGATCGGTCAACTGCGTGACGTCGCGCAGACCGATCGTGGAGATGTCGTCGACGAGGCGGATGTAACGCGACGGGTGGACGGTCGCGAGGTGCGCGATGACGTCGGCGAAGGGGTCGTCCGAGACGAGACCGGATGCCGCGGCTTCCGCGATCGCCGCCTCGTACTTCTCGGGCGCGAGCGCGACGGCGTGCCCGTCGACGGCACGCTGCCGGTAGTCGGTGCCGTCGATCCGGATGGTCTGGAAGCTCGCCGACATCGCGTGGATCTCGCGCAGGAAGTCCTGAGCGGCGAAACGCCCCTCGCCCAGCGCGTTGGGCGGCGTGTTCGAGGTCGCCGCCAGACGCGTGCCCGATGCGACGAGCTCGCCGAGGAGCCGGGTCATCACCATCGTGTCGCCCGGGTCGTCGAGCTCGAACTCGTCGATGCACAGCAGGTCGGCGCCGCGCAGCAGCTGCACCGTGTTCTGGTACCCGACGGCTCCCACGAGGGCGGTGTACTCGATGAACGAGCCGAAGTACTTCCGGCGTGCCGGCATCGCGTGGTAGATCGCGGCGAGCAGGTGGGTTTTGCCGACGCCGAAGCCGCCGTCGAGGTACACCCCGGGCTTCGTCTCGGGCGCCTTCTTCGCGCGGCGGAACAGTCCCCCGCGGGCGGCCGGCGCCCCACCGCCGGCGAAGGTCTCGAGGAGGTCTTTCGCCTCCTGCTGCGACGGGTACTGCGGGTCGGCCCGGTACGAATCGAACGTCGCCTCGTCGAACTGCGGCGGCGGCACCAGGGCGGCGAGCATCTCGGTGCCGCTCACCTCGGGACGGCGGTCGCTGAGGCGCAGGATTCCGGCGGATGTGCTCGTCACGGATCAACCCTAACCGCGTGAAAGGATGACGCCGTGCGTGTGACCGAGATGCTTCCGGAAACCGGCGAGAGCGCCGATTCCACGACGGATGCCGGACGGGTGTGGCTCGCAGGGCGCTACCGGCGAGCGCCCGGCGGATACGTCCGCGTGAACATGGTCACCACCCTGACCGGGTCGGCCTCCGGCGGCGACGGGACGAGCGAGACGATCACGAGCCCGACCGATCGCAGCATCCTCGGCATCATCCGCCGGGACGCCGACGTCGTCGTCGTGGGCGCGGAGACCGTCCGCGCGGAGGGCTATGTCGTTCCGCGTACGGCGGCCCTCGCCATCGTCTCGCGGTCGGGGCGTCTCGACGGCCACCGCCTGACCGACGCCGAGGTGGGGCGGGTCGTCCTGATCGTTCCCGACGGCGCCCGTCCCGAAGCGCCCGCCGGCGTCACCGTTGTCACCGCCGGCAGCGGGCCCGACCTGTCCCCCGCCGACGTGCTCGCCGTCCTGTCGGCCCGCGGGTGGGAGCGCGTGGTCTGCGAGGGCGGACCGACCCTCGCTGCGCAGTTCATCGCCGCGGGCGTGGCCGACGAGATCTGCCTCACGGTCGCGCCGCGGATCGGACCGGTCCGGCATCCCGTCCTGCCGGTTGCGGATGAGGTGCCGACCGCCGTCGCGGGTGCGCTGATGGATGCCGCGGGCTTCAGCTATCTGCGGCTGAGCGTCGGCGCTCGAGCCAGTCGCGGATGACCGAGGTCCAACGCTCCGGATCGTAGTTCCACAGCTTCGTGTGCCGGGCGGTCCGGAACACCTCCAGCTCGACCAGATCGGGACGCGCCTCTGCCAGCTGATACGACGCGTCAGCCGGGACGAAGCCGTCGTCGTCGCTGTGCAGGATGAGAATCGGATGCCGAAGCTCGGCCGCACGGGCGACCACATCGAGCCGGTCGAACGGGATCGGGGTGTTCAACCCGACGACCCGCGACCCCCACGCGCTGTCGAGCGCGCGCACGGCGGTGCTCGCGACGGGGGCGGGGATGCGCAGCAGGTGCGCCTGGTAGTCGAGCACGATGCGCCAGTCGATCGCCGGCGACTCGAGCAAGACTCCGGCGATGATGTCGCGATGGGCCGAGTTCAGGGCGACCTGGAGGGCGATCGCGCCGCCCATCGACCACCCCATGAGGAAGATGCGGCGCGCGCCGCGGCGGCGGGCCGCTCCGATCGCGGCATCCACATCGCGCCATTCGGTCGCACCGAGCATGTACGTGCCCGATCGGCTGCGCGGCGCCTCGCCGTCGTTGCGGTACGACACCAGCAGGGACGACACACCGGCGGCGTGGAACACCGGCACCGCACGCAGCGTCTCGGCCCGTGTCGTGCCGCGCCCGTGAATCTGGATGACCCACGTGTCGCTCGGCTCCCCCGCCGCGTCCGCGGCCGGGAAGAACCAGGCGGGGCAGGGTCCGAGCGGAGACCCGACGAGCTCGGAGTGGTAGGGCAGGTGCAGCTCCGCCGGATCGGAGTAGTACCACCCGCTGAATGCCGCGGCGGCTGACAGCCGGTCGTCCGTTCCGATCTGCGTGAGCAGCTTGCGCTTGACCGACGTCTCGTCGAGCGCCAGCACGGCACCGACCTTCACGTACGAGGCGGTGCCCGTCGTGAACAGTCCGTACCGCCCCGGCAGCTCGGTGTCGGGAGTGCGCGAGAGGGTGAGCGTCTGCGCGGCGACGTCGACCGCGAGCAGCTGCGTGTCGGGCACCCGCCCGGCGGGCGTCACGACCTTGCGGGCTACGCGCATCGAAACGATGCCGAGCGCCGCCAACGAGATCCCGAGGGCTCCGGCCAATGCCGCGATCGTCGTCTTCGCCGCGGTGGCTGCTGCGGGAGATGCGCCCGCAGCCCCGGCGCGCCTGGAACCCATCATCGAGGCCTCACTCTAGTCTGTCGACGTGGCCGATTCCCGTCCTCCCGCCGACGCGACGGCATTCGTCGTCGCACGCGAGGCGGTGCTGGCGATGACCTTCCGCGACGACCTCGTGGTCCGCGAGATCCCTGCCCCGACCGGCCTCGCGCCCGACGCCCTCGCGCTTGCGGGCGATGTGCGACCCGAGGATCACGCCGTCGACTCCCCCTACGGCACCGGCCGCATCGTTGTCCTCCACGACGACGACGAGCCGGATGCCTGGGGCGGGGCGTGGCGCATCGTCGCATTCGCCCAGGCGCCGCTCGAACCCGAGATCGGCGTCGATCCGCTTCTCGCCGAGGTCGCCTGGTCGTGGCTCATCGACGCGCTCGATCATCGCGGCGCCTCGTTCCACTCCATCTCGGGGACCGCGACGAAGACGCTCTCGCGCGGTTTCGGAAGTCTCGCCGACGAGGGCGACGGTGCGCAGATCGAACTGCGCGCTTCGTGGACCCCCGTCGGCGACATCACCGCCCACATCGACGCCTGGGCGGAACTGACCTGCATGCTGGCCGGCCTTCCTCCGGGGTCGGAGGGCGTCGCCGTCTTCGGAGCACGCCGGGGGAACCGTGGCTGAATACACCGTCATCGCCGATGACGCCGGACTCGAACGCGCCGCGCAGCTGCTCGCGGCCGGCGACGGACCCGTCGCCGTAGACGTCGAGCGAGCGTCGGGCTTCCGCTACTCGCAACGGGCCTATCTCATCCAGGTCTTCCGCCGCGGAGCCGGCGTGCACCTGTTCGATCCCCCGGCGATCACGACCTTCGCCCCTCTCCAGTCCGCCATCGGCGACGTCGAGTGGGTGCTGCATGCCGCGAGCCAGGACCTGCCTTCGCTCCGCGAGGCCGGGCTCGACCCGACGTCGATCTTCGACACCGAGCTCGCCGCACGCCTGCTCGGGCACGCCCGCGTCGGGCTCGGCGCCGTCGTCGAGGACACCCTGGGCATCGTCCTCGCCAAGGCGCACTCGGCGGCCGATTGGTCGACACGCCCGCTGCCGCAGTCGTGGCTCGAGTATGCAGCCCTCGACGTGGAGCACCTCATCGACGTGCGCGATGCGCTCGCAGGCGAGCTCGAGGCGCAGGGCAAGGTCGAGTTCGCCGCACAGGAGTTCCAAGCCGTGCTCGACCGGCCGGTCAAGCCGCCGCGCGAAGACCCCTGGCGCCGACTCAGCGGTCTGCACACGATTCGGGGCCGCCGCGCGCTCGCGGTGGCGCGAGCACTGTGGACCGCGCGCGAGGAGTACGCCCGCGAGCAGGACATCGCCCCCGGCCGGCTCGTCCCTGACCGCGCGCTCGTCGCGGCGCTCGCCGCCGACCCCAAGACGAAGCAGGACCTGGCGAAGGTCAAGGACTTCACCGGCCGCGCGAGCCGCTCGCAGCTCGACCGCTGGTGGGCGGCCTTCGAGGCCGGCCGGGCCGAGCAGTCGCTGCCGCCGGACCGGCTGCCGGGCGACGGCCTGCCGCCCGTGCGGGCCTGGGTCGACCGCAACCCTCCCGCCGACGCCCGCCTGAAGGCTGCCAAGCCGCTCGTCGAGCAGCGCGCGGAGGAGTTGTCGATGCCGACGGAGAACCTGCTCACTCCTGAGCTGCTGCGCCGCGTGGCATGGGCACCGCCCGCGGAGACCTCGGCCGAGACGGTCGGGACGGCACTCGCGGAGCTCGGCGCGCGGCCGTGGCAGATTGAGCAGACTGCACAGCTGATCGCTCAAGCCTTTGTGGATTCCGTGAACGGGGATGCCGCACCTTCCTCGGCCGGTTCGTAGGTTCGACCCAACCGATTTTCCCGGCCTCCGCGGCTCTCTAGGCTGGGGAAGATCCCATCTTCTGGAGGCAAAGTGGCCGAGATCTCGGACGTCTACTTCATCGACGGTATGCGCACCCCGTTCGGGCGCGCCGGCGAGAAGGGCATGTACTGGAACACCCGAGCGGACGACCTCGTCGTCAAAGCGATCCGGGGCGTGATCGAACGCAACCCCGATGTGCCGCTCGACCGGATCGATGACGTGGCGATCGCCGCAACGACCCAGCAGGGCGACCAGGGCCTGACCCTCGGCCGCACCGCAGCGATCCTCGCCGGCCTCCCGCAGAGCGTGCCGGGCTTCGCGATCGACCGCATGTGCGCGGGTGCGATGACGAGCGTCACCACGATGGCCGGCTCGATCGGCATCGGCATGTACGACCTCGCCCTCGCGGGCGGCGTCGAGCACATGGGTCGACACCCCCTCGGCGGCGGCGACACCGATCCCAACCCGCGCTTCCTCACCGAGAAGCTCGTCAGCGCAGACGCCCTGAACATGGGTATCACCGCCGAGCGGCTGCACGACCGCTTCCCGGTCCTCACGAAGGAGCGCGCCGACCGGTTCGGAATGCGCAGCCAGCACAAGGCTCAGGCCGCGTACGAGGCGGGCAAGCTGCAGCCTGATCTCGTTCCCGTCGCGGTGAAGTCCGCGGACGGCGCCTGGGGCCTCGCGACCGAGGACGAGGGCCGCCGGCCCGAGACCACGATGGAGGGCCTCGCTCAGCTGAAGACGCCCTTCCGCCCGCACGGACGCGTCACCGCGGGCACGTCCTCACCTCTCACCGACGGCGCGACCATCAGCCTCCTCGCCGGCTCGCGCGCGGTGAAGGAGCTCGGCCTCACTCCGAAGATGCGGATGGTCTCGTTCGGCTTCGCCGGCGTCCAGCCCGAGGTGATGGGCATCGGCCCCATCCCCTCGACCGAGAAGGCGCTCGCCAAGGCCGGCCTGACGATCGACGACATCGGCCTGTTCGAGCTCAACGAGGCGTTCGCGGTGCAGGTGCTGTCGCTTCTCGACCACTTCGGCATCGACGACGACGATCCGCGCGTCAACCCGTGGGGCGGCGCCATCGCGGTCGGTCACCCCCTGGCGGCATCCGGTGTGCGTCTGATGATCCAGCTCGCCGCTCAGTTCGCCGAGCGTCCGGACGTCCGTTACGGACTGACGGCCATGTGCGTCGGCCTCGGCCAGGGCGGTTCCGTGATCTGGGAGAACCCGCACTACACCGGCAAGAAGAAGACCGCGAAGAAGTGAGGCGCGCCGACATGACCTACGACGACATCGACTTCTCCCCCCTCGACGCCCTGACCGGCGACGAGGTCATCACCCACTCGCTCGTGCGTGATGTCCGGCTCCCCTCGGGCCGCACGCTCGCGCTCATCACCCTCGACAACGGTCGCGACCACACCCGACCGAACACGCTCGGTCCGGCGACGCTCGCCGAGCTGGGCGGCGTCCTCGATACGCTCGCCGCGCGTGCGGCAGCGGGCGAGATCGATGCCGTCGGCATCACCGGCAAGCAGTACATCCTGGCCGCGGGAGCCGACCTCTCCGATGTCTCACGGTTGCCCTCGAAGGAGATCGCGAAGCTCGTCGCGCAGCGCGGGCACCAGGTGCTCGGGCGCCTGTCGCAGCTGGGTGTCCCCTCCTTCGCTTTCGTGAACGGCCTCGCCCTCGGCGGCGGTCTCGAGATCGCGCTGAACAGCACCTACCGGACCGTGGATGCCTCCGCGGCGGCCATCGCCCTGCCCGAGGTCTTCCTCGGTCTCATCCCGGGCTGGGGCGGCGCCTACCTGCTGCCGAACCTCATCGGCATCGAGAACGCGCTCGAAGTGGTCATCAGCAATCCGCTCAAGCAGAACCGCGTGCTCAAGCCTCAGCAGGCGTTCGACCTGGGCATCATGGACGCGATCTTCCCCGCGGTGAGCTACCTCGAGGACTCGCTCGCCTGGGCTGACCGCGTACTGTCGGGTGCCGTCTCGGTCACGCGCAAGAACGAGCCCGGCAAGCTCGAGCGCCTGACGAAGTGGCCGATCGCCGTCAAGGTCGCTCGCGGGATGCTCGAGTCCAAGATCGGCACCGTGCCGAAGGCGCCCTACCTGGCGCTCGAGCTGCTCGAGAAGGCCCGTAGCGGATCGCGCGAAGAAGGCTTCGCCCGCGAGGACGACGCTCTCGCCGAGCTCATCTCGGGCGACCAGTTCGCCGCGTCGATGTACGCCTTCGACCTCGTGCAGAAGCGCGCGAAGCGGCCCGTCGGCGCTCCCGACAAGTCGCTGGCGAAGAAGGTGACGAAGGTCGGCGTCATCGGTGCGGGCCTCATGGCCAGCCAGTTCGCGCTGCTCTTCGTCCGCAGGCTCCAGGTGCCCGTGCTCATCACCGACCTCGATCAGGCGCGCGTCGACAAGGGGCTCGCCTACATCCGCGAGGAGATCGGCAAGCTCGAGGCGAAGGGCCGCATCGATTCCGACACGGCGGGCAAGCTCCGCTCGCTCGTTCACGGCACCGTCGACAAGAGCGAGTACGCCGACTGCGACTTCGTCATCGAGGCGGTCTTCGAAGAGGTCGGCGTCAAGCAGCAGGTCTTCGGCGAGATCGAGAAGATCATCGCCGGCGACGCGATCCTCGCGACGAACACCTCGTCACTGTCGGTGGCGGAGATCGGCGCGAAGCTCGCTCACCCCGAGCGTCTGGTCGGTTTCCACTTCTTCAACCCCGTCGCGGTCATGCCGCTGATCGAGGTCGTGAAGACGCCGCAGACGACGGATGCTGCCCTGTCGACCGCCTTCGTGGTCGCGAAGGGGCTCGGAAAGAACGCCGTCCTGACGGCCGACGCGCCCGGCTTCGTCGTGAACCGACTGCTGGCGAAGGTCATGGGCGAGGCGGCGCGCGCCGTCTACGAGGGCACGCCGGTCGCCGATGTCGAGAAGGCATTCTCGCCGCTCGGGCTGCCGATGGGGCCCTTCCAGCTCATCGACCTCGTCGGCTGGAAGGTCGCCGCACACGTGCAGGACACGATGACCTCGGCGTTCCCCGACCGCTTCTACGCTAACGAGAACTTCCACCAGCTCGCGGAGCTCTCCGAGGTCGTCGAGAAGGACAAGGGAGGGCGCGTCACCGGATTCACCAAGGCCGCGGAGAAGATCGCGAAGAAGGCGACGGGTTCGTCGCCGGTCGCGGCCGAGACGATCCTTCAGCGCGTGCAGGACGGCCTGGCACAGGAGATCAAGCTCATGCTCGACGAAGGCGTCGTCCCGGAGGTGCAGGACATCGACCTGTGCCTCATCCTGGGCGCCGGCTGGCCGTTCATCGATGGCGGGGCCTCGCCCTACCTCGATCGGGAGGGCGCGTCGGAGCGGGCGTTCGGCGACACGTTCCACCACCCGCCCATCCGCGGGATCGCGAATCGCTGACACCTCCGCCGCATCACGACGAGGACCCCGTGGCACGAAGCCGCGGGGTCCTCGTCGTGTCACGCCGGCAAGCCGCCCTGCGCGCTCTGCACGCGAAGGTCTCGCTCGAGGATGTCGCGCTGCTCGATCACGATGCGCCGCAACGAGGCCGGCGCTTCGGGATGCGACTCGAGCCACGCCGTCGCTTCCGTGAGGTCATCCGCCGCGGGGAACAGCCCGCGCACGAGGCGCCGCGCGATCTCGATGCTGCGGGTCGCCCAGACCCGTTCGATGCGCGAGAAGTAGTCCGCGTCGAAGGCCGCGATGAGATCGCGTCGCCCTCCGGCGCGGACACCCGCGATCGTGGCGTCGAGCTCGTCGTTCGACAGGGTCTCGTCCGTCCAGGCCTCGACCCAGGCGGCCTCGCGCACCGCCGCCTCCGGCAGTGCCGCGCGGGCAGCGCGGTGGGCTCGTCTCCCCTTCGCGGTGTCGTCTCGCATCAGCTCGGCGTCGATCTCGGCGGGGTTGGCCTCGCCCGTCGCGGCGAGCGCGAAGAGCCAGCTCCACCGCAGGTCGGCATCGAGAACGAGACCGTCGGGGAGTCGCCCCGCGCCGGCGAGCAGCTGGCGCAGCGACGCCGCACGCCCCGCATCCACCGCGGCGGAGGCCCCCAGGGCACGTGCCCACACCAGTTGCGCATCGCTGCCGGGGCGGGCTTCGTGCAGGGACTGCCAGACCGTTTCCAGCCAGCGCGCGGCGAGCGTCTCCCGCTGCGCGGGCGCTGCGTAGTGGGCGATCGCGTAGTCGGCATGAGCGACCGCGTCGCCGAGCAGACCGATGTGGGTGTCGGCTGCAGCGTGCACTCTGACGATCTCGAGGTAGCGCGCGACGTCGAGACGACCGTCGCGCACCGCGTTCCAGAGCGCAGCCCATGCGACCGACCGAGCGAGGGGGTCGCCGATCGTCGACAGCGATCGCTCGAGCGCGGCCGTCGTCTCTTCGTCGAGGCGGACCTTCGCATAGGTTCGGTCGTCGTCGTTCGGGATGATCAGGCTTCGGGTATCCCCGGGCAGCGGCGTCCGAGCGTCGACGAGATCGAGGTCGACTCCATCCTCGCGCCGCAGCGCCCCCTCCGTCTCCACGTAGCGTCCCATCGTCACGCGATGGGGTCGTGGATCTGTCTGGACGACGGTGACGCCGTCCGGCCCATCGCGTTCGACCGACAGATCCGACATCCCGGTGGTCTCGAGCCAAGCGCGGCTCCACGCGCGCAGATCGCGTCCGGAGGTGTGCTCGAGCGCGTCCAGCAGATCAGCGAGCGTGGTGTTCCCGTAGGCGTTGGCGGCGAAGTACTGACGCGCACCGGCGAAGAACGCCTCCTCCCCCACGTACGCGACGAGCTGCTTGAGCACGGACGCTCCCTTGGCGTACGTGATCCCGTCGAAGTTGAGCTTGGCGGCCTGCAGGTCGGGGATGTCGGCCACGATCGGATGCGTCGTCGGCAGCTGGTCCTGCTCGTACGCCCAGCCTTTGCGCCTGCTCGCGAAGCTCACCCAGGCATCCGGATAGAGCCCGGTCGCGACCGACGCGTGCGAACCCATGAAGTCGGCGAAGGATTCCTTCAGCCACAGGTCGTCCCACCAGCGCATGGTCACGAGGTCGCCGAACCACATGTGCGCCATCTCGTGGAGGATCGTGTTGGCGCGCGCCTCGCGCTGCGCCGACGTCGCCGCCCCGCGGAAGACGTAGGCCTCGGTGAAAGTGACGAGCCCCGGGTTCTCCATCGCGCCGAGGTTGTACTCGGGAACGAAGATCTGGTCGTACTTGCCCCACGGGTAACCGAGCCCGAACGCCTCCCCGAAGTATGCGAGCCCGCGGCGAGTGATGTCGATGACTTCCTCAGCGTCGAGGTGAGGCGCAAGCGAGGCGCGGCAGAGCACGCCCAGCTCGACGGGCCCCTCCGGCCCGTCCCACACGGCGTCGACGCGGTGGTACGGCCCCGCGGCGACGGCGGTGATGTAGCTGGAGATCGGGAGGGTCTCGGCGAAGGCGACCTCGACGCCGCCGTCGATGTCGCGGCGGACGGCCTCCGCACCGTTGGACAGCACCCGCCACCCCCGCGGCGCCGCGACCCGCATCCGCCAGCGCGCCTTCAGATCGGGCTGCTCGAAGCACGGGTAGACACGCCTGGCGTCGGCCGGTTCGTACTGCGTGTACAGATAGACGCCACCGTCGACCGGGTCGACGAAACGGTGCAGGCCCTCGCCCGAGCGACTGTAGAGGCCGCGTGCCTCGATCGAGACCGTGTTCCGTTCGGCGAGGCGGTCGATGCGGATGCGGGCGCCGTCCCAGTCCACGGGCCGGCTCTCTCCGTTCACGGTGACCGCGTCGACGCTCGAACCGAGGAAGTCGACCCAGGTCTCTCCCCCGACGGTCGCATCGAACGAGAGGACCGCGCGGGTGCCGAAGGTCGTCTCGTCGGCCCGCGGCGCGTCGCGGACATCGAGGAGAACGTCGACGGTGTGGAGCCGGATCTCGGCTGCACGCCGCTGAGCATCGGAACGGGAGAGGTTGTCGCCGGTCATCCCTCCATGCTTTCACGCGAGCGTGGGCCGGACGGCCTGAGAAGTCGCGCTGTAGAGTCTGAACATGTTCAGCACACCGTCGCCGACCGGATCGAAACGAGACCGCACGCGTGCCCTGATCGTCGAGACCGCGCTCCGTTCGTTCCGCGAGCGTGGCTACGACGCGACCACCATCCGTCATATCGCCTCGGAGGCCGGCGTCTCGGTCGGCACGACGAACTACCACTTCGCGTCGAAGAACGAGCTCGTGCAGGAGTTCTACCTCCAGGTGCAGCAGGCGCACCGAGCTGCCGCCCTCCCCCGACTCGCGTCCGAGCGTGACCTCACGACCCGACTCGCGATCGTCTTCCACACGGGCCTCGATCAGTTGACGCCGACTCATGGCCATGCGCCCGAGTTCCTGACGGCCGCGGTGTCCCCCCGCTCGTCGATCAACCCGCTGTCGCCCGAGTCGGATGCCTCGCTCACGATCGTGGAGGAACTGTTCCGCACCGCCGTCGACGGCGCCGACCACAAGCTCCCGAAGGACATCGCCGAGGCGCTGCCCGGGGCGCTCGTTCTCGCGCATCTGCTGCTTGCGATGTACTGGGTCTACGACCAGTCCGACGACCAGGCGAAGACGCGGCGCTTGCTCGACAGGGGCTTGGCGCTTCTCGCGATGGCGCTCCCGCTCGTCCGCCTCCCGATGCTGCGACGGCCGCTGCGGGAGCTCCTCGACCTCATCGCGGAGACACGATCGTGACGGGCACCGACCCCGAACCGCCGCTCGCGTCCCGTCGAGGCTCGCCGCGCACGGATGCCGAACCTCTCGCGTTCACCCTCGCCGAGTTCCTGAAGGGCACCGCCCGCGCGTGGGGCGCGACGACGCTGCTGCTCATCGTCTCGTGGGCGGTGCTGACGGGCGGCTTCAGCTTGGTCGTGGGCACCGTGATGATCGTGATCGCCTCCGTCCCCGCCGTCGTGATCGGTTCGCCCGGCGCATACGCGCTCGGCCGCTCCCTGCGACGTTCGCCGCGTATCGGCGTACACCTGATCGCTTTCGCGGCGTACGGCGCGTTGGTCGGCGTCGTCACCACGGCGGGCGCCCTCATCACGCTGATGGGCGGATCGGCCGACGGCTGGGCGGGATCAATCGCTCTCCTCGTCAACGTGCCTCTCAGCGCGATGGGGCTGGCAGGAGCATGGTTCATCACCGCGCGGCGAGCACTGCGCCTCGACTCCGAGGGTTTCGGCGACGGTGTGCCGGCGTCGGATGCGGATGCCGCGACCGAGGACGCTCTCGACGAGCGCTACCGCATCATCGACCCCGATCGGAGACGACGTCAGCGACCTCGAGGCTGACGCTCGCCGTCCGCGGCCTCCGCACGGTCCGGTGCGTCAGCGGCATCCGGCCAGTCCGACTCCGCGTCCGCGCTGGGGCGAGCGATCGGGATGCGGGTGCCGAGGACCTGCGCGACGACGTCGTGCGCGATCTTCGCGGCCGTGAGGCCCGCGTCTTCGAGGATCTCGTCGCGCTCCGCGTGGTCGATGAAGTCGTCGGGCAGCCCCAGCTCGTCGACGGCGGTGTCGATGCCGGCCTCGCGCAGCACCTGGCGGATGCGGGTGCCGATGCCGCCGACACGGATCCCGTCCTCGATCGTGATGACGAGCCGGTGTTCGGCGGCGAGGTCGACGACCGAGCGCGCGACCGGCACCACCCAGCGCGGATCGATGACGGTCGCGCCGATTCCCTGTGCTCGCAGGCGCTCGGCGACATCGACGCCGAGACGCGCCATCGGACCGATACCGACGATGAGCACGTCGTCGGACTCGCCCCGCACCAGCACGTCGGTCCCGTCGTCCAGACGCTCCACGGCCGGCAGCTCGTCACCGACCGAGCCCTTCGGGTAGCGGACGACCGTGGGGGCGTCTTCGATCTGGACCGCTTCGCGGAACACCTCGCGCAGACGCTCGGCGTCGCGGGGCGCGGCGATGCGGACGCCGGGCACGAGCTGGAGCATCGCGAGGTCCCAGATACCGTGGTGACTGGGACCGTCGGGCCCGGTGACGCCGGCCCGGTCGAGCACGAATGTCACGCCGGCACGGTGCAGCGCGACATCCATCATCATCTGGTCGAACGCGCGGTTCATGAACGTGGCGTAGATCGCGACGACCGGATGCAGGCCGCCGAAGGCGAGGCCGGCGGATGCCGCGACGGCGTGCTGCTCGGCGATGCCGACGTCGAGGACGCGATCGGGGAACCGTTGCGCGAACGGCAGAAGTCCGGTCGGACGCAGCATCGCGGCGGTGATCGCCACGACATCAGAGCGGCGTTCCCCCGCCGACACGAGCTCTTCGGCGAACACGTCGGTCCAGCTGATCGTGCTGCCCGAGGAGACCGGCCGGCCCGTCGCGGGGTCGATCTTCCCGACCGCGTGGAACTGATCCGCTTCATCGAGGCGCGCGGGCGCGTAGCCGCGGCCCTTCTCGGTGATCGCGTGCACGATGACCGGCGCGCCGTACGACTTCGCGAGCCGCAGCGTCTCGATCATGGCCTCGAGATCGTGCCCGTCGACGGGCCCGAGGTACTTGATGTCGAGGTTCGAGTACAGCGCCTCGTTGTTCACGAAGCGGGACAGGAACCCGTGAGTACCCCCGCGGAGTCCGCGGTAGACGGCCCGCGCCGCCGGCCCGAGGCGGCCGAACAGCGACGCCGAACCCTCGTGGAGCGACCGGTACCCCTCGGTCGTGCGCACCTTGTTCAGGAAGCGCGCCATCCCGCCGATCGTGGGAGCGTACGAGCGACCGTTGTCGTTGACGACGATCACCAGGTTGCGATCGTTGTCGTCGGAGATGTTGTTGAGCGCCTCCCACGTCATGCCGCCGGTCAGCGACCCGTCGCCCACGACTGCGACGACGTGCCGGTCGGTGCGACCGGTGCGGGCGAAGGCTCGCGAGATGCCGTCCGCCCAGCTGAGCGAGCTCGACGCGTGCGACGACTCGACGACGTCGTGCTCGCTCTCACTGCGCTGCGGGTACCCCGCCAGGCCGCCGCGTGAGCGCAGCCGCGAGAAGTCCTGCCGCCCGGTCACGAGCTTATGGACGTAGGACTGGTGTCCGGTGTCGAACACCACCGGATCGTTGGGAGAGTCGAAGACCCGGTGGATCGCGAGCGTGAGCTCGACGACGCCGAGGTTGGGGCCGAGGTGCCCGCCGCTGCGCGCGACGTTCTCGACGAGGAACGAGCGGATCTCGCTCGCGAGAGCCTCGAGCTGCGGAAGCGAGAGGGCGTCCAGATCGCGCGGGTGCGAGATCGAGGAGAGCAGTGACATCGCGCTCCTCCTTCCATCGGTGCCGGTAAGTCTAACGAGCAGGATGCACGAGAGGCCGGAGCTGGACGCTCCGGCCTCTCGTGGACTATGCGGCTGGTTGGCTCAGACGAGCGAGCGCAGCACGTACTGCAGGATGCCGCCGTTGCGGTAGTAGTCCGCCTCACCGGGGGTGTCGATGCGCACGACCGCGTCGAACTCGACCGTCTCCTTGCCCTCGGGCGAGAACTCGCTCGGCTCGGCGACGACCTTGACGGTCTTGGGGGTGACGCCCTCGTTCAGCTGCTCGAGACCCGTGATCGAGATGATCTCGGTGCCGTCGAGTCCGAGCGACTTCCAGCTCTCGCCAGCGGGGAACTGCAGCGGCACGACGCCCATACCGATCAGGTTCGAGCGGTGGATGCGCTCGAAGCTCTCCGTGATGACGGCCTTCACGCCGAGCAGGTTCGTGCCCTTCGCGGCCCAGTCACGCGACGATCCCGAGCCGTACTCCTTGCCGCCGAAGATGACGAGCGGCGTGCCCTGCGCCTGGTAGTTCTGGCTCGCGTCGTAGATGAACGACTGCGGGCCGCCCTCCTGGGTGAAGTCACGCGTGTAGCCGCCCTCGACGACCTTGCCGTCGTTGACCGCCGCCGTGAGCTCGTTCTTCAGGCGGATGTTGGCGAAGGTTCCGCGGATCATGACCTCGTGGTTGCCTCGACGCGAGCCGTAGGAGTTGAAGTCCTTCTGCGCGACACCGTGCTCGGTGAGGTACTGCGCGGCGGGGGTGCCGGCCTTGATGTTTCCGGCCGGGCTGATGTGGTCGGTCGTGACCGAGTCGCCCAACGTCGCCATGACGCGCGCACCGGTGATGTCGCTGACCGGGGTCAGCTCCATCTGCATGCCGTCGAAGTACGGCGCCTTGCGGACGTAGGTCGAGTCCTCGTCCCACTCGAACACCGGACCGGTCGGCGTGGGCAGGTTCTTCCAGCGCTCGTCACCGTCGAACACGGTGGCGTACTGCTTGATGAACTGCTCGCGCGAGATCGACGAGTCGATGATCTCCTGGACCTCGTCCGGGGCGGGCCAGATGTCCTTCAGGAAGACGTCGTTGCCGTCCGAGTCCTTGCCGAGCGGGTCGGTCTCGAAGTCGAAGTTCATCGACCCGGCCAGGGCGTACGCGACGACCAGGGGCGGCGAGGCGAGGTAGTTCATCTTGACGTCGGGGCTGATGCGGCCCTCGAAGTTGCGGTTGCCCGAGAGCACTGCCGTGACCGCAAGGTCGTTGTCGTTGATCGCGGCCGAGACCTCTTCGATCAGCGGGCCCGAGTTTCCGATGCAGATCGTGCAGCCGTATCCGACGGTGTAGAAGCCAAGGCTCTCGAGGTCCTTGTCGAGGCCCGACTTCTCGTAGTAGTCGGTGACGACCTTCGAGCCCGGTCCCAGCGTCGTCTTGACCCACGGCTTGCGCGTGAGACCGCGCTCCGAGGCCTTGCGCGCCAGCAGACCCGCCGCGATCATGACCGACGGGTTCGAGGTGTTGGTGCAAGAGGTGATCGCCGCGAGGGTGACGGCGCCGTTGTCGAGCATGTAGCTCTCGCCCGACGGCTGCGTGACCTTGACGGGGTTGGACGCCGCGTGCGGCGCGCCGCTGGACAGCAGGCCCGCGTGGGCGTGGTCGTGCTGGTGCGAGACGGTGTCGTCGGAGAGCGTCTCGTGCTCGACACCGGGAGCGGTGCCCGGGTCGGACGCCGGGAAGGTGCCCTCGACCTCGACGGGCTCGTCGGCTGCGGCCGCGTAGTTGAGGATGTCCTTCGCGAACTGCTCCTTCGACTCCGACAGGAGGATGCGGTCCTGCGGACGCTTCGGGCCGGCGATCGAGGGGACGACCGTCGAGAGGTCGAGCTCCATGTACTCGCTGTAGCTCGGCTCGTTCGCGGGGTCGTGCCAGAGCGACTGCTCCTTCGCGTACGCCTCGACGAGCGCGACGGTCTGCTCGTCGCGGCCGGTCAGACGCAGGTAGTCGAGCGTGACGTCGTCGATGGGGAACATCGCAGCGGTCGAGCCGAACTCCGGGCTCATGTTGCCGATCGTGGCGCGGTTGGCGAGCGGGACGGACCCGACGCCGGCGCCGTAGAACTCGACGAACTTGCCGACCACGCCGTGCTTGCGCAACATGTCGGTGATCGTCAGCACGACGTCGGTCGCGGTGACGCCCGCGGGGATCTCGCCGGTGAGCTTGAAACCGACGACGCGCGGGATGAGCATCGACACGGGCTGACCGAGCATCGCGGCCTCGGCCTCGATGCCGCCGACGCCCCAGCCCAGGACGCCGAGGCCGTTGACCATCGTGGTGTGGGAGTCGGTGCCGACGCAGGTGTCGGGGTATGCGCGGAGCACGCCGTCGACGTTGCGGTCGTAGATGACCTTCGCGAGGTGCTCGATGTTCACCTGGTGGACGATGCCGGTGCCCGGGGGGACGACCTTGAAGTCGTCGAATGCACCCTGACCCCAACGGAGGAACTGGTAACGCTCGCCGTTGCGCTCGTACTCGATCTCGACGTTGCGCTCGAGGGCGTTCTCGCTGCCGAACAGGTCGGCGATGACCGAGTGGTCGATGACCATCTCGGCGGGCGAGAGCGGGTTGATGCGGTTCGGGTCACCGCCGAGCGCGGTCACCGCCTCGCGCATGGTGGCGAGGTCGACGATGCAGGGCACGCCCGTGAAGTCCTGCATCACGACGCGGGCGGGCGTGAACTGGATCTCGGTGTCGGGCTCCGCCGATGCGTCCCACGAGCCCAACGCACGGATCTGCTCCTGCGTCACGTTCGCGCCGTCCTCGGTGCGCAGGAGGTTCTCGAGCAGCACCTTAAGGCTGAAGGGAAGACGGTCGTAACCCTCGACCGTGGCGATCCGGAAGATCTCGTAGTCGGTACTGCCGACCGTCAGGGTGCTCTTGGCTCCGAAGCTGTCAACAGTGGACACGTCTGCTCTCCTTCATCGGCGGGCCGCGCGCTCGCGCGCACTGTCCCATCATCCCCTCGCCGCACTGGTCGATCTAGTGAGGCGACCCTTAGTCGGATCGGGGGAAATTTATCTTGACGTCAAGATAAATATATCACTCGGCGGGCCTCTTATAGAGCGCCCGCACGGCGAGCCAGGTGACAGCCGCGAGCGGGGCGAACAACGGAAGCCCCATGACGAGCTTCAGGGTTCCGAGGGCGGCGACCTCGTCAGCGAAGTACAGCGGCAGCTGCACCGCGAGCCTCAGGTAGAACAGGGCCGCCCATGCGATCGCGAGCCAGAAGTAGACGCGACGCTTGCGCTTGTCGCGACGCCACGCGATTCCCTCGTTCATCAGGAATCCCGCCGCGAGCCCGATGAGCGACCACCCGATGAGAGCAGACACCAGGAAGGCCGTGCCGTACGCGGCGTTGGTGATCAGCCCGGGGATGAAGTTGTCCTGACCGCGCCCTGTCCACAGCGCGAGGCCCGCGGCGACGGCGGTTGCGATGAGGCCGCCGAAAGCCGCCCCGGCAGGCCCCCGCTGGATCAGGCGGAGCAGCGTGAAGACGGCGGCGACCCCGACCGAGAGTCCGAGCGACAACCAGAGGTTCGCTTCGCGCGTCTCGGGGTCCGTCGTCAGCGTGAACACCACGATGAAGACCAGACCGGGCAGGACGGCTTCGACGATTCCGCGGAATCCGCCCATCGCCCGCCAGACGACTCCCCCGGTCGAGGCGTTCGTCTCCGGATCGAAGCCCGCCCTGCGCGCGGCCTCGCCGAGGGCGGCGCCCAGCACACCCGACGTCGATCCCGCCGGCTCCGGCGGAGTCAGGTCGTCGCGACGCTCGGTCGCCGCCTCAGGACGCTCGTCGCCGTTCACGCTGAGCCGGGGGTCGCCGGCATCTTCAGCGGGATGAGGTCGCGCGGCGGCATGGGCGACCCGCCGCGCACGACCACGAGCGACCGGAACAGGTCCTCGACCTGCGCGGCCGCCTCGACGTCGTTGGTGGCGGCCCCGCCGATGACACCGCGGAGGAACCAGCGCGGACCGTCGACGCCGACGAATCGCGCGAGACGCTTGCCGCTGCCGTCAGCTCCCGCGATCACGGGAACCTCTGCGAGCAGCTCCGGCCCGAGGGGGCCCTCGCGCTCTTCGACGCGGCCGCCCTGCTGTCGCACCTGCTGACGGATCTGCTCGCGTGTCTCGTCCCACAGCCCCGTCGAGCGGGGCGCCGCGAACGGCTGCACCTGCAGCGTGGACCCGGCGTAATCCAGACCGACCGCCACGATGCGCTTGGTCTGTTCCTCGACCTCGAGGCGCAGGTTGAGACCCTCGCGGGGCAGCACCTTGATGCCGCCGAGGTCGATGTATGGACGGACCGGGTTGGCCTCGGACTCGTCGAACGGTCCGGCTGTGGCGCGGTCGGCGGGCGCGGACTTCGCGTCGTCGCTCATGCGGATACTCCTGTCTGCTGGTAGCCGGTCGAGCCGAACCCACCTTCGCCGCGAACGCTCTCGGGCAGCGTGTCGACGGGGATGAAGCGGGCGCGGGTCACCGGCATGACGATCACCTGTGCGATGCGGTCACCGGGCGCGATGTCGTACGCCTCGGACGTGTCGGTGTTCAGGAGGGTGACCTTGATCTCGCCGCGGTAGCCGGCGTCGACCGTTCCGGGAGAATTCACCACGGTGATGCCGTGCTTCGCGGCGAGGCCGCTGCGCGGGACGACGAAGGCGGCGAAGCCTTCGGGCAGGGCGATGCGAACGCCGGTGCCCACGAGTGCGCGTTGTCCGGGCTCGAGATGCACCGTCTCGGTGGAGACGAGATCTGCTCCGGCATCCCCCGGGTGGGCATACACGGGAACGTCGACGGCGATAATGGGGACGTCCACGGATTCGGTCACCCCACGAGGCTAATGCACAGTTCCGCCCCCGCCACCCCGCCCGCTACGAGCTATCGCGAGCGCCTGAGCCCATCGCTCTGGCTGCTGGTGAGCGCGGCCGTCTGCGGCCCGATGGTCGCCCTCGTGCTCGCCCCGCTCGACTCGATCGTCGGGCTCGTCGCGGGGATCGTCGTCGGCGCACTCGTCGTCGCGGGCCTCATCGCCCTGTCGCCGGTCGTCGAGGTGTCCGGCGGACGCCTGCGCGTCGGCCGCGCGAGCATCGAGCTCGAGTATCTCGGTCAGATGGAGGCGCTGACGGGCGACGATGCACGGCAGGCGCGCGGACCGGGTCTATCACCGAGCTCGTGGCACCTGCTGCGGGGCGGCATCGACGGTGTGGTCCGCGTCGCGATCGACGACGATGACGATCCGGTCACGCACTGGGTGTTCTCCTCCCGGACGCCGTCCCGGGTCGTCGCGGTGGTCGAGAGCGCTCGCGCCGACGCCGCCTCACGCGCCCGACGCTCCTAGGCCGTCACACCGCTTCGCGCAAAAGACAGACCCTCGACGCCGGGGCGTCGAGGGTCAGCGAGAGTCGTGACGGTCAGGCGGCGCACTCGGTGCAGATCGCGCCGACCTTGGTCTCGTGGTCGATCTGAGTGCGGTGCTTCACGAGGAAGCACTCCATGCACGTGAACTCGTCCTCCTGCGGGGGAAGGACGACGACATCCAGCTCGAGGTCCGAGAGGTCAGCCCCGGGCAGCTCGAAGCCCGACGGGTTGTCGGCGTCCTCGTTGTCGATCGAGCCCGACGACTTGTCGGGCACGCGCTCCTTCAGGGCCTCGATCGACTCGCTGTCGTCCTCGGTCTTGCGGGGTGCGTCGTAATCCGTAGCCATGTCGAAAGGCCTCTACTTCCAGGTGTTGCCGGTTGCCGCGCCGAGTGGGGCGGCGATAGTTTGCATGACCGGCGC
This sequence comes from Microbacterium sp. Ru50, assembly GCF_002920555.1. Taxonomy (NCBI): domain Bacteria; kingdom Bacillati; phylum Actinomycetota; class Actinomycetes; order Micrococcales; family Microbacteriaceae; genus Microbacterium; species Microbacterium sp. Ru50. The sequence goes on from NZ_PQSV01000001.1 coordinate 645,110, forward strand.
GTATTTCGCAAAACGTCGCGGAAGATCCTTCCGGGAACGGCTGCTGACGACCGGTTCGCCCCCCGAAACCGACGGCGCGCCCCGGATATTCCCACGGTCCCCGGATGCCTGTGACACCATGACGGCACACGTATCGCTGGGAGGGTTCTGCGCATGGAACAGCTCAAGGTCATCGGGACCGAGGAGGGCATCCTCGTCCTCGCAACCGAGTCCGGGGAGCGCTTCGCGTTGCCGGTGAACGAGACGCTGCGCGCCCAGTTGCGCCGCGCCCGTCCGGCTGACGAACCGCGGGCTCCCCGCCCCAGCCCTCGCGAGATCCAGTCGCACATCCGCGCCGGCATGAGCGCCGCGGATGTCGCCACGCTCCTCGGCATCCGGGTCGAGGACGTCGCCCGATACGAGCGGCCGATCATCGCGGAGCGCGAGCACATCGTCGGACAGGCCCTCGCGGTGCCGGTCCTCATCGCGGGCGAGCTCGAACCGGACGCCCAGCCGACCTTCGGCACCGCGGTTCGCACGAAGCTCGCCGAGGCGGGCGCGACCGGTGAGCGCTGGAGCAGCTGGCGCGAACCCGACGGCTGGATCGTCAAGCTCGAGTTCACCGTGGGCGAGGTCGAGCACGACGCCCGGTGGTCTTTCGACCCGCGACGCTCGTCGCTCGCGCCCCTCAACTCCGACGCGACCCAGCTGTCGCGGCAGGGATCGCTGCCCGAGGGGCTGATCCCGCGGTTGCGAGCCCTCGACACGCCGCAGGCCAAGGACGAGTCGCGGTTCGACAGCGGAGCGTTCGGCCCCCGGCATCATCCCGCCGCCGAGCCGGAGGCGGCCACGTCCGCCCCGCTCCGCAGCACGACCGCGAAGGACGCGGCGATCAAGCGCGCTCCCGAGCCGGTCGTGACGTCGTCCGAGACCGCCGACCTCCTCGAGGCACTCCGCCGCCGTCGCGGACAGCGCGAGCCCATGCCCGGCGAGGACCGCGGGCAGGACACGCGCGAACGGACACCGGTCGCGCTCTTCGACGCGCTCGAGCCCGGCTACCGCGAACCCGCTGAGCCCACCCCCGAGCCCGAGGCGCCCCAGGCGGAGCCGGCGAACGAGGACACGACCCCGGAGACCCGCCGCCGCGGCGGCCGCACCTCGATGCCGTCGTGGGACGAGATCGTCTTCGGCGCGCGCAGCGAAGACGCCTGAACACTCACGCGGCGCGCCGCACGCGGGCTCTCAGGCGAACACGCCGAAACGGATGAGGGGAACGATCCGCTCCTGGTCGGTGAGCGACCCGTGCTGTCCGACCATCCGCTGCGGCTTCTTGTCGGCCAGCCGGTCGTCGTAGTACGCCACACTCGACCGAGCGGCGACGAGAACGTCTCCGATGCGCGGCGCCACCTCGGGGTGAACCGTCCCGAAGAGTCCGGCGTCGACGGCTTCGGCCCGGGTCATCACCCACGAACGATCCGATTCCCACTCGCGCCAGCGGGAGGCCACGCGTTCGGCGGCGCCGGCTGACGCGTAGAGGTGAAGCATCCGCGGTTCGCCGCCGATGACATCGACCTCATCGAGCAGGTCGTCGCCTTCCCGCAGCAGGACGTGCCGGTGCGCGGGGACGTCGATCATGCCGTGATCCGCCGTCAGCACAGCACCGATGCCCGGCCCCAGCTGACGATCCCACCGGCGCAGCTCGGCGTCGAGCGACTCCAGCTCCGCCGCCCACCGGTCGCCCTCCCAGCCGTGCCCGTGGCCGATGACGTCGAGCTCCGGGATGTAGACGTAGACGAGAGCTCCCTCGTGGGCTCCGGCGAGGGCCTCGGCCCGCGCAAGCCGTTCACCGATCCCCGAAGCCGACACGAATTCCGCCCCCCGCACGGTCGCCGTGGTGAACCCGGTCGCGGCGTACTGAGCACGGCTCACGACGAAGCAGCGTCGGCCCGCTGCGGCCTCTCGCTCGAACACGGGCTGCGAACGCTGCCAGGAGAGCGGGTCGAGGCCATCGTCCTCCCAGCCGGTGAGCTGGTTCGGGGTCGAGGCCGTGCCGGGCACCCTCACCCGGTATCCGACGATGCCGTGCTCCCCCGGCGGCACAGCTGTGAAAAGACTGCTCAGGGCGGCGGCCGTCGTCGCGGGGAACACCGTGCGGGCGGCATCCCGCTTGGTCATGCGCTCGGAGAGGAAGCGAGCGTAGGCGGCGCGCTGCGCGAGGTTGCCCCGTCCCAGCCCGTCGGCGACGATGACGATGGCCGACCGTGCCGGAGCGAACCAGTCGGACCGGCCCGACAACGAGGTCAGCAGCTGCGGCAGCACACCGGTGAGGCTCCGGGCCGTGGGCGGGTCGGTCGGTAGGCTTGAGGGCATCGCGGACAGTCTGACACAGACCGCATCCGCCCTCCCATCCCCGATCGAGGTCCGAACAGCTTCATGGCCGCTTCCCGCACCGCTTCACCCGTCCCCGACCAGCCGGAGCGCATCGAGGACGTCGACGTCTCAGCGGAGATGCAGGGATCGTTCCTCGAATACGCCTACTCGGTCATCTACTCGCGCGCTCTCCCCGACGCTCGCGACGGCCTGAAGCCGGTGCAGCGGCGCATCCTCTTCCAGATGGCCGACATGGGCCTTCGCCCCGACAAGGGCCACGTCAAGAGCGCCCGTGTCGTCGGTGAAGTGATGGGAAAGCTGCACCCGCACGGCGATTCGGCGATCTACGACGCGCTCGTCCGCCTCGCGCAGGACTTCGCTCTGCGGGTGCCCCTGGTCGACGGTCACGGCAACTTCGGCTCGCTCGACGACGGCCCCGCGGCGGCGCGGTACACCGAGGCGCGGCTCGCGCCGTCTGCTCTCGCCCTCACCGAGAACCTCGACGAGGACGTCGTCGACTTCATCCCGAACTACGACGGTCAGTTCCAGCAGCCGGCGGTCCTGCCCGCCGCATACCCCAACCTGCTGGTCAACGGCACGACCGGCATCGCGGTCGGTATGGCGACGAACATGGCGCCGCACAATCTCATCGAGGTCGTCGCGGCAGCCGTGCACCTTCTCGAGAATCCCGATGCGACGCTCGACGAGCTCATGGAGTTCGTTCCGGGCCCCGACCTGCCCGGCGGCGGTGTGATCGTGGGTCTGGACGGCATCAAGGATGCCTACACCAACGGGCGCGGCACCTTCCGCACCCGCGCGAAGGTGTCGGTGGAGTCGCTGGGTCCGCGCCGCACCGGCCTCGTCGTCACCGAGCTGCCCTACATGGTCGGTCCCGAGCGGATCATCGAGAAGATCAAAGATGCGGTCAACGCCAAGAAGTTGACCGGCATCTCTGATGTCCAGGACTTCACCGATCGCAACCACGGGCTGCGTCTCGTCATCACGATCAAGACCGGATTCGACCCCAACGCGGTGCTCGAGCAGCTCTACCGGTTGACCCCGCTGGAGGACTCCTTCGGCATCAACAACGTCGCGCTCGTCGAGGGACAGCCCCAGACCCTCGGGCTCAAGGAGCTCCTCCGGGTGTATCTCGACCACCGCATCGAGGTCGTCACGCGACGCAGCCGTTACCGGCTGGCCCGGAAGCAGGAGCGCCTGCACCTCGTCGAGGGACTGCTGATCGCGATCCTCGACATCGACGAGGTCATCCAGGTCATCCGCACCTCGGATGACGGCGAGCAGGCGAGGACGCGACTGATCGACGTCTTCGATCTCTCGCAGCCGCAAGCCGAGTACATCCTCGAACTGCGTCTGCGCCGCCTGACGAAGTTCTCCCGTATCGAGCTGGAGACCGAACGCGACCAGCTGAAGGCCGAGATCGCACACCTCGAGGAGCTCCTCGCGAGCGACGTGCTGCTGCGAGCCCAGGTGGCCCGCGAACTCGAGGCGGCGGCCGAGACCTACGGCACGCCCCGTCGCACGCTGCTGCTCAACGGCGGCCCCGTGACCGCGCGCTCGGGCAAGAAGGCCGCCGCCGACCTGCAGATCGCCGACGCGCCCTGCCGCGTCTTCCTCTCGGCGACCGGCCGGATGGTCCGAGCAGAGCTCGGCGAAGACCTGCTCAGCAGCGGCATCGTTCCGCCCGCCCGGCGCAGCAAGCACGACGCCATCCGCTCCGCCGTCGACGCGACGGTCCGCGGTGACCTCGGCGCCGTCACCAGCACCGGACGCCTCGTGCGCTTCTCCCCCGTCGATTTGCCATCGGTACCGGGCAACAGCGTTCAGCTCGCGGCGGGCTCGAAGGCCGACCAGTATCTCGGGCTCGGAGCAGGCGAGCACGTCGTGGCGATCGTGCCGTTGACCGGCGAACCGCCCATCGCCCTCGGCACGGCCCAGGGCGTCGTCAAGCGCGTCGCGGCGACCGAACTGGCGGCGGGCAAACCCGACGCCGAGATCATCTCGCTCAAGCCCGGCGACCGCGTCGTCGGCGCCGCCCCGGCACCCGACGGCTCCGAACTGGTCTTCGTCACCTCCGACGCCCAGCTGCTGCGATTCGATGCGGCGGCGGTGCGTCCGCAGGGCCGCGCAGCCGGCGGAATGGCGGGGGTCCGTGTCGCGGACGGTGAGCGCGTCATCGCGTTCACCGCGGTCGCGGCATCCGATGACACGGTCGTCGTGACGATCGCGGGCTCGACGCAGTCCCTCGCCGGGGCCGATGCCGGCAGCGGCAAGGTGTCGGCGTTCTCGGAGTTCCCCGCGAAGGGACGCGCGACCGGCGGAGTCCGGGCTCAGCGGTTCCTGCGCGGCGAGGACACGCTGACCGTCGCGTGGGTGGGCGACTCCCCGCGCGCGGTCGGCCCCGACGGTGCGACGCGGAGCCTGCCCGAGGCCGGGGCTAAGCGCGATGCCTCCGGCCAGCCGCTCGACGGCGTCATCGGCGCGATCGGCACCGTCGTCGCCTGAGCCTGCCGCCCCCGAGCCTCGGAGAATGACGTCGACCTCGGACGGTTGACCGGAATTCCTCCGAGGCTCGCGTTGTCCTCCGAGTTTCGGAGGGGCAGCCGCGACGCGGGTCAGGCGTCGATGGACTCGCGCGAGAGCCGATCGCTCGAGGTGACGATGAAGTCGCGGCGCGGGGCGACCTCGTTGCCCATGAGCAGCTCGAAGACCGCGTTGGCGGCATCTGCATCCTCGACGCGGACACGGCGCAGCGTGCGGCCGGCGCGATCCATCGTGGTCGTCGCCAGCTGATCGGCATCCATCTCGCCGAGGCCCTTGTAGCGCTGCACCGGCTCCTGCCACTTGCGCCCCGACTTGCGGAGCTTTGCGAGCAGTCCGTGCAGTTCGGCCTCCGAATAGGTGTAGATCGTCTCGTTCGGCTTCGAGCCGGGATTCACGACGACCACACGATGCAGCGGAGGCACGGCGGCGAACACGCGGCCCTCCTCGATCAGCGGTCGCATGTAGCGGAAGAAGAGGGTCAGCAGCAGCGTGCGGATGTGCGCGCCGTCGACGTCGGCATCGCTCATCAGGATGACCTTGCCGTAGCGGGCCGCGCTCAGGTCGAACGAGCGCCCGGAACCGGCACCGATCACCTGGATGATCGCGGCGCACTCGGCATTGGAGAGCATGTCGCTCACCGAGGCCTTCTGGACGTTCAGGATCTTGCCGCGGATCGGGAGGAGCGCCTGATACTCGCTGTTGCGGGCGTGCTTGGCCGTACCGAGGGCCGAGTCGCCCTCGACGATGAACAACTCGGATTCGGCCACGTCGTTGCTGCGGCAGTCCGCCAGCTTCGCCGGCAGCGACGACGACTCGAGGGCCGTCTTGCGGCGCTGCGTCTCTTTGTGCGTGCGCGCCGAGATGCGCGCCTTCATCTCGGAGACGACCTTCTCGAGCAGCTGCCCGGTCTGCGCCTTGTCGTCGCGCTTCGTGGAGGAGAAGAGCGCCCCCATCTCGCGATTGACCACCGAGGCGACGATCTGGCGCACGGCCGGTGTTCCGAGGATCTCCTTGGTCTGGCCCTCGAACTGGGGCTCGGGGAGCCGGACCGTCAGCACGGCCGTGAGGCCGGCGAGGATGTCGTCCTTCTCGAGCTTGTCGTTTCCGACCTTCAGCCGTCGCGCGTTCTGCTCGACCTGGCTGCGGATGACCTTCATGAGCCCCTGCTCGAAGCCCTGCTGGTGCGTTCCGCCCTTCGGGGTGGCGATGATGTTCACGAACGACCGGGTGACGGTCTCATAGCTCGTCCCCCACCGCAGCGCGATGTCGACCTCGCAGGAGCGCTCGACTTCGGTCGGCACCATGGCGCCGTTGGCCTGCAGCACGGGCACGGTCTCGGTGAACGTTCCCGAGCCGGTCAGGCGCCACGTGTCGGTGATCGGCGCGTCGGGGGCCAGGAACTCCGCGAACTCCGAGATGCCGCCGTCGAAGCGGTAGCTCGTCTCGACCCGCTCCTCGCCGCGCTCGTCGACGATGACGATCTCGAGGCCGGGGACGAGGAAGGCGGTCTGACGTGCACGCTGCACGAGCTCTTCGAGGTGGAACGCGGCATCCTTCGTGAAGATCTGCCGGTCGGCCCAGTAGCGGATGCGGGTTCCGGTGGTGCCTCGGGGCGCCTTGCCGACCACGCGCAGCTCTGAGGAACGCTCGAACGGCGCGAACTCCGAGTCGGGAGCATCGCCCGCGAACAGACCGGGCTCGCCGCGGTGGAACGACATCGCGTAGGTCTTGCCCCCACGGTCGACCTCGACGTCGAGACGCTCGGAGAGGGCGTTGACGACGGAGGCCCCGACGCCGTGGAGTCCACCCGACGCGGCGTACGAGCCGCCACCGAACTTTCCGCCGGCGTGCAGCTTGGTGAACACGACCTCGACACCGGTCAGACCGGTGCGGGGCTCGACATCGACGGGGATGCCGCGCGCGCGGTCGCGAACCTCGACGCTGCCGTCGGCGTGGAGGACGATGTCGATGCGCGAGCCGTAACCGCCCAGGGCCTCGTCGACGGAGTTGTCGATGATCTCCCAGAGGCAGTGCATGAGGCCGCGCGAGTCGGTCGAGCCGATGTACATGCCAGGGCGCTTGCGGACGGCCTCCAGCCCTTCGAGCACCTGGAGGTGATGGGCGGAATACTCAGCAGTCACGATCTCCAAGCGTATCGGCGCGCACCGACACGACGGGGAGGACACACACCCTCGGGAGCGACTCGGGCCCGAGTGCGGGCGGTGAGCGTACGCGCTGAGCGAAATGATCGTCAAATGGGGCATACCCCCGGCTGGTCGTGGTTGTATCGAGGGACTCAGTTGCACGACCCGATCGACCGAGGAGGCACCCATCATGACCACGAACACTTCCGAGAGCACCGCCGTCCTCGACCACCGCCTGACCGCGGCCGATCGCTGCGACTCGTGCGGCGCCCAGGCTTACATCGCCGCAGAGGTGAACGGCAGCGAACTGCTCTTCTGCGCCCACCACGGACGCAAGTACGAAGAGAAGCTGCGCGCCGTCGCCACCAGCTGGCACGACGAGACCTCGCGCCTCGTCGCCGCCGGCTGAGGACGGCTCCACGACGAAAGCCCCGAGCATCGCGCTCGGGGCTTTCGCGTTCCCCGGCACCGCGGGGTGCCGGGTCGCGGGTCAGAAGCCGACGGCTGCCTGATAGACGGGGAGCAGACCGGTACGCACGCCCGAGGCGGACGGCTTGGGCTGGAACACGCTCGAGTTGTGGTTCCCCTCGATCACGACGGGGCCGTTCGGCGTGATCGCCAGGTCCCACCCGACGTAGGGTGCTTCCGGCGTCCGGCGCGCCAGCTGCTCGGTGAGGGCGAGCACCTGGTCGAACAACGGCACCGTGAAGCCGACGATAGGGGTGCCGGTGACCGGGTGCTCACGATAGACGTTCGAGTTCTTGTCGACGCCCGGATACAGCGCGACGCCGTGCTCGTCGAGCATCGTGAACATGCCGCCCGAGGCGAAGTTGTCGATGACGTCGCCGTTCCCGATGCGCAGGACACCGGCCAGAAGGCGGACGTGGCCGTCGGGGGTGAGGAACGTGATCATCCTCACCGTGTTGACGCTGTCGGGGTAGAGCGAGGCCATCTCGGGGTGCTGGACGATGAACTCGTCGACGATCGACTGGCCGGCCGCGGTCGCCTCGGCCCGGAACGCGGCGGCATCCGTCACGTTCTCGTGCAGGGTGATCCCCCCACCGCCGTGCCCGTCGAGCGGCTTGGCCAGCACCTTCGGGTGACGCGTCAGGAACGCGCCGAGCTCGGCGTCGTCGACATCCCGGAGGTCGAGCGTCTCGCGGCCGAGCAGATCGGCGTACTCGCGCGCGAAGCGCCGCTTGTCTTCGAGCTTCGCGCGCCCCTCGGGCGTATTGTGCATGCGGGTGATCCGGAACGACTTCGGGTGCGTCATCCAGGTCGCGCGCTCGCGGGCGTTCAGCAGACGGATGTCCCACACCGCGTAATCGCGGAAGCCCATGTCGTACTTGACCGAGCACCACAGCATGTCAGCGATGATGAGCGGCAGCGGTGCTCTCGACACCTTCTGCACCTGGCGCCCGAACTCGATGAGATTGCCGACCCGGATGTTGCGGGCTCGGTCCAGGAGGTAGCCCAGCCGGACGCGTGATCGACCCATTGCTCGTTCTCTCCGTGTTCTCGGTGTTCCGGTTGCGGATCCGCGGGCGCTCAGAAGCGCATCGCGGCGCGGTAGCGCGGCAGCAGCCCGCGCCGGATGCCCGACACCGACGGCTTGGACTGGAACACGCCCGTGTTGTGGTTGCCCTCGATCACCACCGGGCGCTCCGGCGTGATGGCGATGTCCCAGCCGATGTACGGCATCTCGGGAACACGGCGGGCAAGGCGATCGACGAGCTCGAGGACCTGCGGGTACAGCGGGACCTGGTACCCCGTGATCGCGACTCCCGTGATCGGGTGCGTCTCGAAGGGGCGGCCCTCTTCGTCGCTGGCGGCGTGGAGCGCCCGCCCCTCGTCGTCGAGCATGGTGTACATGCCGCCGTTGGAGAAGTTGTCGATGACGCCGCCGTTGCCGACCTTCAGAACCGCGGCGAGGACGTGCACGACATCGTCGGGATCGCGATAGGTCACGACTCGCAGCGAGTTGACGCTGCCGGGATACAGGCGCGCCATCTCGGGATGCTGCACCAGCACCTCCTCGACCAGCGTCTCGCCCGACGCGAGGAGTTCCTCGCGGAGGCTCGCCACGTCGCCGATCGACGCGACCTCCCGCATTGTGATGCCGTTGCCGCCGACTCCCCCGGGGTTCTTCGTGATGACGCGCTCGCGCCCGTCGAGGAAGGCTGCCAGCGCCGCGGTGTCGGATGAGGCGACATCGAGCCACGCGCGCCCGAGCTCGTCGCCGAACCGGCGCGCGAACTGGAGCTTGTCGTCGAAGACGCCGCGCACGGAGTTGTCGTTGAGGCGTCGTGAGAGGTGGAACGACTTGGGGTCGGTCATGTAGGTGCGGCGCTCGCGAGCCTTGAGGATCCGGAAGTCCCACTCGGAGTAGTTCTCGAACGTCGTCTCGTAGCGGACGGCGCACCATGCCATGTCGGCCGCGACCCACCAGACGGGCGCCTTCGAGAGGGCGGCGGACTGCCGGGCGAACTGCAGCACCCGCTCGCGATCGAACGAGACGACGCGGCGGACGAAGAAACGCGCGCGCCGGTAGACCCGGTTCACCGCTCCCACGTCAGACCTCGCGGATGACGCCGAGCGGCGTCGACTCGTGACCCTGGCCCAGCGGGTTGTCGCGCAGGATCCGCACGAGCCGCTGCTCTCCGGCCTTGTCGAGCGTCGAGCCGAGGATGTTTCCGCCGATGTCGTTGATGTCGACGACCGCTACCTCGGCGATGCCGCCCAACCGGGACTTGATCCGCGCGGCGACGCCCTTCGGATCGGTCGGCCCCAAGACGACCGCCTTGTTGTACGGCGGGATGGTGCCCGACGTCGGGCCGTCGATCGCGCGCGCCTTGTCTCCCGCGACGCGGTAGAAGTCGCCGCGTCGACCGAAGATCTTCGTCACGGCGCTGACAGCCGCGGCGAACAGGATGCGCGGTGTACCGCACTCGCGGAGGGCCATCTCCATCGTCTCCGGCATCCCCAGACCGATTCCGTAGGGCGTGCGGGTGACGTACTTCGACAGGAACCTCGCGAGCGGGCGGACGCGGATCTCGTCGAGCGTGTACGAACGGCCCTGCGTGATCGCGACGATCTTCTCGGTGACGAACAGCAGGTCCCCCGGCTGGACGGCCGAGGCGGCGTACTCCGAGATGACGGCGTCGAGATCGTCGCCGGGCATCACCACGCGGGTACGGATCGGGATCCGCGCGTAGGACGTGCCGTCGACGACGACCTCGAGAGCCTTGCCCTCGTTCGCGGCGCCGGTCACTCGAGGTAGTCCCGGAGCGACTGCGACCGCGACGGGTGGCGCAGCTTGGCCATCGTCTTCGATTCGATCTGACGGATGCGCTCGCGCGTGACACCGAACGTGTCGCCGATCTGGTCGAGGGTCTTCGGCTGACCGTCGCCGAGGCCGAAGCGCATGCGGATGACGCCTGCCTCGCGCTCGCTGAGCGAGTCCAGAAGCGACTCGAGCTGGCGCTGCAGCATCGTGAAGCCGACGGCGTCGGCCGGGACGACCGCCTCGGTGTCTTCGATGAGGTCTCCGAACTCGCTGTCGCCGTCCTCGCCGAGCGGGGTGTGCAGCGAGATCGGTTCGCGGCCGTACTTCTGGACCTCGATGACCTTCTCGGGGGTCATGTCGAGCTCGCGGCTGAGTTCCTCGGGCGTGGGCTCGCGGCCCAGGTCCTGCAGCATCTGACGCTGCACGCGGGCGAGCTTGTTGATGACCTCGACCATGTGCACCGGGATGCGGATCGTGCGGGCCTGGTCGGCCATGGCGCGCGTGATCGCCTGGCGGATCCACCAGGTCGCGTAGGTCGAGAACTTGAAGCCCTTGGTGTAGTCGAACTTCTCGACGGCGCGGATCAGACCGAGGTTGCCCTCCTGGATAAGGTCCAGGAACTGCATGCCACGGCCCGTGTAGCGCTTGGCGAGCGAGACGACGAGTCGCAGGTTGGCGCCGAGCAGGTGACTCTTGGCACGCTGTCCGTCACGCGCGACCCACTGCAGGTCGAGTCCCAGCTGGTTGGACTTCTCGGCGGCCGACATGTGCGACAGCTTCTCTTCGGCGAAGAGTCCGGCTTCGATGCGCATCGCCAGCTCGACCTCTTCGGCCGCGTTGAGCAGAGGCACCTTGCCGATCTGCTTGAGGTAGTCCTTGACCGGGTCGGCCGTGGCGCCGGTGATCTGCGTCGAGTAGACGGGGACGTCTTCCTCGTCGCTCGAGGAGATGACGATCGCGCCGGTGGGCAGAGCCTCGGTGACGGCCGGCTTCTTCGGCTCGTCGTCATCCTCGTCGTCGTCGGCCTTGGCAGCGTCGCCCGCGGGGGCTGCGTCGTCGTCCGAGGCGTCGTCGGCGTCGACCTCGACGTCGACCTCGACGTCCTCGTCGTCCATCTCTTCGTCGTCGTCGGCCTTGGCCTTGGAGGCCTTCGCGGGCGCGGCCTTCTTGGTCGCGGCCTTCTTGGCGGGCGCCTTCTTCGCGGCGCTCTTGGGCGCAGCCTTCGCGGCGGTGGCGGGCGCGTCCTCGACGAGTTCGGTGTCCTCGCTCGCGCGGGTGCGGGTGGTCTTCGTGCCTGACGTCACGGTTAGCCTCTCACCGGTGCGAACGCACCGGGTTCTCGGACACTAGTAAGACCCTTGTCAAGTCCCCCGCCACTCGAGCGAACGAGGAGCACAGGATCGACAACGGGTCAGGTCCTTCATTGTCTCATATCTCGTGCGCTGTTCCTGCGCAAGCATTCATTCCTATGAGAACGCCGACCGGGCGTGACGCATTCCCTCCATCGGGAATCGCGGTGCGCAACGGGCCGATGTCAGGAGCGTCCGCGCTTGTCGTCGTCGCCCGGTGGGCGCGAGGCGAGGAATCGTTCGAGCTCGGCGGCCAGCTCATCCGCGCTCGGAAGATCACCCGTATGGATGATGGGCTGCCCGAGAGCCGACGCCGCCATGTAGGAGTCGTACCGCTCCTCGAGCGTGTGCAGCATCGTCGTCAGCTCTTCGCTGCCCGAGACCTGGTCCTCGACCTTCTCGAGGTAGTCGCGGTTCTCGTTGCGGAGCGTGTCGCTGTCGAAGACGAGCCCGGTCGCGACACTCAGACTGTCGAGGCCGGCGATGGCCGCAGCGGGGTACTCGGTGTCACCGAGGTAATGAGGAACCAGCAGCGCGAAGCCCGCAACGCGCGCATCCGCCTCGGCGAGACGGAGCTCGAGCAGATGTCCCGCGGTGGCGGGGATCTGCGTGCGCGGCTGCCAGACCGAGTGAGCCGCGGTCAGCTCCGATCGGGTACCGCTGACCGTCGCCCCGATGGGACGGGTGTGCGGCACCGGCATCGGAATGGCATGCACCCACGTGATCGAGGCGACCTGCATGCCCTCTGCCAGCCCCACGACCGTCTCAGCGAAGGCTTCCCAGGCGAAGTCCGGCTCGTAGCCCGCGAGCAGCACGAACGGCTGACCCAGCGAGTCGTGCGCGAGCGACAGCTCGAGGCGCGGCGCACGGTAGTCGGTCAGGTGGTCCTCGTCGAAGGTCACGATCGGCCGACGCGCGCGGTAGTCGAACAGGACGTCGTTGTCGAAGGCGACGATCGGCGTCGGGTCGAGCTCTCCGCGGAAGTACTCCACGATGCGGGAGACCGCGCCGCCGGCATCCGTGAATCCGGTCAGCGCGATGACGAGCGGCAGCCCCGCGGGGACGGGCGGGGACCCGGCGGCACGTGCGTAGAGCGGTCCGGACAGCGGCATGCTTCAACTCTACGAGGCGCTTCATGCCCCGGAGGCGGCTCGCCCCTCGCTGACAGCGAACGCCGCCGGCTCGCGAACCTAGGATGGGAGGATGCCGTTCCCCGAGATCGCGCACACCAGCGCGCCCGTCACCGAGTCCGACGCCGACGCCCTGGTCCTCGCTCTGCCACCGCTCGACGAGCACGCAGACGTCGCCGGCTGGCCGGGCATCGCCGAGATGCTGGCAGCCGTCGGATTCACCGGCGCACGAGGATCGGTGCACCGCGTGTTCCTGCCCGCCGTGTCGTCGACGCCCGTCGTCGTCGTCGGAACCGGAAGCGACCCCGACGTCCACGCGCTGCGTGATGCCGTCGGCACCGCGGTTCGCGTGACCACCGGGTTCGCCTCGCTCGCCGTCGCCGCACCGCTCGCGCCCGCCGAGACCTGGGGCGCCCTCGCCGAGGGCGCCGTCATGGGCGGTTACCGCTTCGCGGGATACAAGGGCGGCACGCCGAAGTCGCGAGCAGAGCGCGTCACGATCCACTCGTCCGCCTCGCCCTCCGCCGAGGAGATCGCCGGGGTCAACGCGCTCGGACGATCGCTCGCGCTGGTGAAGGACCTGGTCAGCACGCCCGCCGAGTGGCTCTCTCCCGCCGACTTGGCGGAGCGCGCGATCGAGGCCGTCGCCGGCCTGCCCGTCGAGGTCGAGGTGCTCGACGAGGCGGAGCTCGAACGGCAGGGCTTCGGCGGAGTGCTCGGTGTCGGGCAGGGCTCGGACCGGCCGCCGCGCGTCGTGCGGGTGGAGTACTCCCCCGCCGATGCCGCGCGCCACGTCGCTCTGGTCGGCAAGGGCATCACGTTCGACACGGGAGGCCTCTCACTGAAGCCGGCCGCGAGCATGGTCGGGATGAAGTACGACATGGCCGGTGCCGCGACGGTGCTCGCCGTCGTCCAGGCCGCGGCTGCGCTCGCTCTCCCTGTGCGGGTCTCGGCATGGCTGTGCGTGGCCGACAACATGCCTTCCGGCCGCGCGACGCGTCCGGGTGATGTGCTCCGGATGCTGGACGGGACGACCGTCGAGGTCCTGAACACCGACGCGGAAGGTCGCCTCGTCCTCGCGGACGGCCTCGTCGCCGCCAGCCGGACACGACCCGACGCGATCGTCGACGTGGCGACCCTGACGGGGGCGATCATCGTCGCGCTCGGAAACCGTCACACCGGCGTCATGGGAGACGACCACGCCGTCGCCGACTACCTGGCGGCCGCCGAGCGCGCGGGCGAAGCCGCCTGGCAGCTGCCTTTGCCGGCGCACATGGAGGACGAGCTCGACTCCCCCATCGCCGACATGCAGAACGCGAAGATCGGCGACCCCTCCGGCGGCTCGCTCTTCGCCGGGCTGTTCCTCCAGCGCTTCATAGGTCGCGCCGGCGACGAGGACGACGCGCCCCGCATCCCCTGGATCCACCTCGACATCGCGGGGTCCGGCACGACCAAGGCCGCGTTCGGCGGCACCGACAAGGGGCCGACCGCAGCCACCGTCCGCTCGCTCGTCGAGTACCTGCGGGGTTCGCAGCGATGACCGATCACAGCGTCGATCTCGTCGTCCTCGGCGGCGGCAGCGGAGGCTACGCGGCCGCGCTCCGCGCGGCTGAGCTCGGTTCCTCGGTGGTGCTCGTCGAGAAGGACAAGGTCGGCGGAACCTGCCTGCACCGGGGCTGCATCCCGACCAAGGCACTCCTGCACTCCGCGGAGGTCGCGGACAACGTCCACGGCTCGGAGCACGTCGGCGTCCGCGCTGCGTTCGAGGGCATCGACGTCGCGGGGGTCCATGCGTATCGCGACGGCATCGTCGCCAAGAAGCACAAGGGTCTCGAGGGTCTGATCGCGGCACGGAAGATCACCGTCGTGCACGGCGAGGGCAGGCTCGAGGCGGACGGTGGCGTGACCGTGGGCGGCGACCGTTACCGCGGCACCGACGTCGTGCTGGCGACCGGTTCGTACAGCCGCTCGCTGCCGGGGCTCGAGCTCGACGACCGGATCATCACGAGCGAGGGCGCCCTGGCGCTCCCCACTGTGCCGCGTCACGCCGTCATCCTCGGTGGTGGTGTCATCGGCGTCGAGTTCGCGAGCATCTGGCGCTCCTTCGGCGCGGACGTGACGATCATCGAGGCGCTCGATCGATTGCTGCCGGCGGAGGATGCCGCGATGAGCAAGACGATCCAGCGCGCGTTCCGCAAGCGCGGGATCGACGCGCGCACGGGAGTCCGCTTCAGCGCCGCGGAGTCGCACGCGGACGGCGTCCGGGTGTCGCTCGAAGACGGCACCACGCTGGAGGCCGACGTACTGCTCGTCGCGGTCGGCCGCGGTCCCGCGACGGCGGGCCTCGGCTTCGAGGACGCCGGTGTCGAGCTCGATCGCGGCTTCGTCCGCGTCGACGAGCGGCTGCGCACCACGCGCGACCGCGTGTGGGCCGTCGGCGACATCGTTCCCGGGCTGCAGCTCGCCCATCGCAGCTTCCAGCAGGGCATCTTCGTCGCCGAGGAGATCGCGGGCCTGCGCCCCACCGTCGTTCCCGACAGTCTCGTTCCGCGCGTGACCTACAGCAGTCCCGAGGTCGCCTCCGTCGGGCTGACCGAGGAGCAGGCCCGCGCCGCGCACGGCGACGCGATCGTCGTGCGCGAGTACAACCTCGCCGGAAACGGGAAGAGCGAGATCCTCGGGACGGCCGGGCTGGTCAAGGTCGTCCGACGCCTCGACGGCCCGATCCTCGGTGTGCATCTCGCGGGCGACCGCGTCGGCGAGCTCATCACCGAAGGCCAACTCGCCGTGGGCTGGGAAGCCCACCCCGAGGACATCGCACCATTCATCCACGCCCATCCGACTCAGAGCGAAGCTCTCGGAGAAGCATTCCTGGCGCTGGCGGGCAAACCGCTGCATGCGCTCTGACCGGTCGACCGATGCAGATCAGTAAGCTAGAAGGACATCGGCATTTCTTGAAGGAGACAGATTCATGAGCACTTCCGTGGTCCTCCCCGCGCTCGGAGAGAGCGTCACCGAGGGAACGGTCACCCGCTGGCTCAAGAAGGTCGGTGACACCATCCAGGAAGACGAGGGTCTTCTCGAGATCTCCACCGACAAGGTGGACACCGAGATTCCGTCGCCCGTGAGCGGCGTCATCGAAGAGATCCTCGTGCAGGAGGACGAGACCGTCGAGGTCGGCGCCATCCTGGCGAAGATTGGCGATGGCTCGGGTGCGCCCTCCAGCGACGCCCCCACCGAGCAGGCGACGGCCGAAGAGGCCCCCGCCCCCGCGCAGGAGGCCCCGGCTGCCGAGGCGCCCGCGGAGTCCGCGCCGCAGCAGTCCGAGCCCGCGCCCGCAGCATCCGGCGACGCGAAGGATGTCGTCCTCCCCGAGCTTGGCGAGAGCGTCACCGAGGGAACCGTCACCCGCTGGCTCAAGCAGATCGGCGACGACGTCGCCGTCGATGAGCCGCTCCTCGAGATCTCGACCGACAAGGTCGACACCGAGATCCCCGCCCCCTTCGCGGGCACTCTCGTCGAGATCCTCGTCCAGGAGGACGAGACCGTCGAGGTCGGCTCCGCGCTCGCGCGCATCGGTTCGGGTGCTCCCGCTCCGGCTGCCGAGGCGCCCGCCGCTCCCGAGCCGGCTGCCGAGAAGCCGGCCGCACCGGCCGAGGCCCCCGCGCAGCAGTCCGCGCCTGTCCCCGCCCAGCAGTCCGCTCCTGCCCCCGCGCAGCAGTCCGCGCCCGCCGCCGCACCGGCAGCTGAGGCCGCCCCCGCAGCCGACAACGACGGCGTCACGTACGTGACCCCGCTCGTGCGCCGCCTCGCGCAGCAGCAGGGTGTCGACCTCTCGTCGATCAAGGGCAGCGGCGTCGGCGGTCGCATCCGCAAGGAGGACGTCCTCAAGGCCGCGGAAGCCGCGTCGGCGAAGCCCGCCGCAGCGGAGGCACCCGCCGCGCCCGCTCAGGTCGAGGTCTCGGAGCTCCGCGGCACGCGGGCACCGATGTCGCGCCTGCGCAAGGTGCTCGCCAAGCGCGCCGTCGAGTCGATGCAGCAGACCGCTCAGCTGACGACCGTCGTCGAGGTGGACGTCACCAAGCTGTCGGCGTTCCGCGACAAGGTGAAGGTCGACTTCAACGAGAAGACCGGGGCCAAGCTGTCGTTCCTGCCCTTCTTCGCTCTCGCCGCGGCGGAGGCGCTCCAGACCTTCCCGATCGTGAACTCGACGGTCGACGGAGAAGAGATCGTCTACCCGGCCACCGAGAACATCTCGATCGCGGTCGACACCGAGCGCGGACTGCTCACGCCCGTGCTGCGCGACGCCGGTTCGAAGAACCTCGCCCAGATCGCACAGGACATCGCTGACCTCGCCGCACGCACGCGCGACAACAAGCTGAAGCCCGACGAGCTCGCCGGCGGCACGTTCACGATCACCAACACCGGTTCGCGCGGAGCGCTCTTCGACACCCCCGTGGTGTTCCTCCCGCAGTCGGCGATCCTCGGCACCGGCATCGTCTACAAGCGCCCCGGCGTCGTGACGGTGGACGGGAAGGACGCGATCTCGGTGCGCTCGTACGTCTACCTCGCGCTTTCGTATGACCACCGCACGATCGACGGCGCCGACGCGGCGCGCTTCCTGAGCGCCATGAAGGCACGCCTCGAGGGTGCCCAGTTCGAGGGGAACCTCGGCTACTGATCAGCTGAGTCCACCTCATCACGGCTGGTCCGCGACGTCGTATACGTCGCGGACCAGCCGTTTCTCGTCATGGGTGACGACGACCACGATCTGAGAGGGACGTTCCCCCGAGGGGTCGTCGACGCGCACCACTTCCACTCCGCCGAGATCGTCGAGCAGGCGCACCTCACGCGGCGCGTCGGCGGTCGCGATGCCTTCCGGCAAGGCTGCATCCGGTCGTTCGAGAACCGTGGCGCGGCACGCCGGATCGTCGCTGCGCAAGCAATCCGCAAGGTCGTCGACGACCCGGAGATCAGGGTCGGTCGGCGGTGTCTCGACACGCGACGACGGCGACGACCGATCATCCCCCGGGGCGTCCCCGCCGGCCGACGGATCGGGGGAGCCGGCTTCCGCCCGGGGCTGCTCCTCCGCTTCCGAGGCCGGCACGTCCGCAGCGGATCCTTCATCGCCGCCCGCGCCATATGGCAGAGAGAGGCCGATGGCGACTGTCGCACCGACCGCGGCCAGCGCGACCCACATCACGCGTCGCCGGCCGGCGGACGGGGCCGCGCCACTCCGCTCGGGTCGTCGTCGCTGCCGCGAGAAAAGACCGGTCGCATGCTGCAGTGCCGCACGGGTCCCGGCGATCGCGGTGCTCACGCGCCCCATCAGCTCGCCGTCGACGAGCCCCGCCGCCGCGCTTCGCGCCACGACCGCGGCATCCGCCGAGGGGCTCTCTCCGGCAGCACCGCCCGACGGGCGATGTAGGCCCATCGGCGGCGCGATGACGAACGGCTCCGGAGAGGCCACCGCGAACAGGTCGTCCTCGAGACCGGGCGCCGCGAACGGCAGTGTGATCCGGTCCGCCAGGGCGTCACCGACCCGCTGGCGGATATCGGGGGACAGCGCCGCGTCGGGGATGCGACCGAGCACGGTGCGCGACGACATCTCCCATCCCCGCGCTCCCGTGGGGACGAGCACAGGGCGTCCATCGCTCGTCGACCACCACTCCCCCGTGCGCCATTCCGACCGCGCCGCATCCACCGCGCCGCGCAGGACGCTGACGACCAGGGTCACCGCTTGACCGGATGTGAGGTCGAACGCTGCGTCTGCGCCGCACAGGCGCGCACGGAGGAGCGGCAGGATCACGAGCGTCTCGTCCGCGACCCGATCGACGTCGTCGGGAGCGAGAAGGTGACCGCCGGAGCGCGCTGACCACATCTCGTGAGGCACACGCGTCGCTGCGACCCGGTACACAGCACCGTGGGGCGACGCCAGGATCTCACCGGGGAAGGGAGCGTCAGGGGGCGCCACACGCCGCAGCGGCGCGGGCACATTGGCGGACGGCGTGTGATTCATCGTGTCAGCGTCGCTCCCGCTCGTCCCCCTCTCACCGGCATCGAGTCGATCTGTGCACGGTCACCGCGCAGGGGCGGTTGTGGAGGCGGAACGACGCGGCCGAAAAGGTAGGCTGTGAGCATGTCGTCCCGCAGCACCGCACCCGAGAAGCGCCCCGGATTCTTCTCCCAGCTCCGCTCCCTCTTCACCTTCACGAAGGAGTACTACAGCTGGTTGCCGTGGCTGCTCATCGGCATCGTGGTCGCCGGTGTGGGCCTGGGCGTGCTCGTCGGGTTCCTGATTCCGCCGGGAGCGATCTGGAGCGTCATCCTGTGGGGCGTCACGGGCCTGCTCTTCGGCATCCTCGGCGCCATGATCACGATGACGCGTCTGGCGACGCGGGCGATGTACAAGCGCATCGACGGGATGCCGGGCGCGACGGGACACATCATCTCGACCAACCTGGGGCGCAAGTGGCAGGCCTCGGAGATGCCGGTCGGCGTCAACCCGAAGACGCAGGAGGCTGTGTACCGCGCGGTGGGTCGTGGCGGTGTCGTCATCATCGGCGAGGGCGCCCGCGGGCGTCTGACGCGACTGATCAACGACGAGCGCAGCAAGGTCAAGCGCGTCGCTTCGGGTGTTCCGATCCATGTCCTCTACGTCGGCCACGGCGAGGACGACGTTCCCATCGCCAAGCTCGCCCCGACGATCAAGGCTCTGCCGAAGGCGATCGACCGCACCACGATGGCAGCCGTCATCAAGCGCATCGAGTCGGTCTCGCAGTCGGTGACGTCGCTGCCGATCCCGAAGGGCGTCGACCCCATGAAGGCCCGCGCCCAGCGACCCCGCTGATCCGTCCGGAGGCGCGGCCCCGCTCGGTCAGACGCGGACGAGGATCGTGCCCGCTGCCTTGTCGTGCAGCCCCCGCTGATCGGGATCGAACACGACGGCGGGGATGACGAGGATGAGGAGCAGCGTCCGGACGATCGGACGCCAGAGACCGGTCCAGCCACCGTGCAGGAGCTCGAGGCGCAAGCCGACGATGCGGTGTCCCGGGCTTCCACCGATCAGGGGGATGAAGATGACCTGCAGCGCCGCGAAGACCGTGAGCGGCGCGAACTGCGTCACCCCCGCCTCTCCGGGAAGAGCGAACTGGTCGAACCCGAGGAACGCGGTCGCGAGCAGGGTCGCCGCCGCGTAGTCGATAGCGAGCGCCGCGAGACGCCGTCCCAGGCGGCCGACGCTGCCGGGCCCGTGCTCGGGACGCCCCAGCCGCTCGCCGGGATAGGTGTTCTCGCGCAGGGATTCGGGCACCCGTCCAGCCTAAACGGGGCCGGCCGCGTAACATCCCGGAAACATCCGAGATACTGCCGGGCAACTGGATGCCGATAGGTTCGAAGAGGTCTGGATGACTCCAGGCTGTTCCTCACCCGATCTTGGAGACTCCATGTTCAAAGATTCTTCCGAGGTGCTCAAGTTCATCCAGGACGAGGACGTCAAGTTCCTCGACATCCGTTTCACGGACCTTCCTGGCGTGCAGCAGCACTTCAACATCCCGGCCTCGACCGTCGACGAGGAGTTCTTCACGGTCGGTCAGCTGTTCGACGGCTCGTCGATCCGCGGCTTCGCGAACATCCACGAGTCGGACATGCAGCTGATCCCGGACGTCTCGACGGCCTACGTCGACCCGTTCCGCGAGGCGAAGACGCTGATCATGATCTTCGACATCTACAACCCGCGCAACGGCGAGATCTACGCCAAGGACCCGCGGCAGGTCGCGAAGAAGGCTGAGAAGTACCTCGCCTCGACCGGCATCGCCGACACCGCGTTCTTCGCCCCCGAGGCCGAGTTCTACATCTTCGACGACGTCCGCTACGAGGTGAAGCAGAACTCGAGCTTCTACTCCGTCGACTCCGAAGAGGGCGCGTGGAACACGGGCCGTGTCGAAGAGGGCGGCAACCTCGCCAACAAGACCGCTTACAAGGGCGGCTACTTCCCCGTCTCGCCGGTCGACAAGACGGCCGACCTGCGCGACGACATCTCGCTGAAGCTCATCGAGTCAGGCCTCGTGCTCGAGCGCGCGCACCACGAGGTCGGCACCGGTGGACAGCAGGAGATCAACTACCGCTTCGACACCATGGTGCACTCGGCGGACGACATCCTGAAGTTCAAGTACATCGTCAAGAACACCGCCGAGATGTGGGGCAAGGTCGCGACCTTCATGCCCAAGCCGCTCTTCGGCGACAACGGCTCGGGCATGCACACCCACCAGTCGCTGTGGCTGAACGGCGAGCCCCTCTTCTACGACGAGAAGGGCTACGGCGGTCTCTCCGACATCGCCCGCTGGTACATCGGCGGCCTGCTCAAGCACGCTCCCGCGGTCCTGGCGTTCACCAACCCGACGCTCAACTCGTACAAGCGTCTGGTCAAGGGCTACGAGGCTCCGGTCAACCTGGTGTACTCGGCCGGCAACCGTTCGGCGGCCGTCCGCATCCCGATCACGGGTACCAACCCCAAGGCCAAGCGCATCGAGTTCCGCGCTCCCGACGCCTCGGGCAACCCGTACCTCGCGTTCGCCGCTCAGATGATGGCGGGCCTCGACGGCATCAAGAACCGCATCGAGCCCCACGAGCCCGTCGACAAGGACCTCTACGAGCTGCCGCCCGAGGAGGCCAAGAACATCCCGCAGGTTCCGAACTCGCTGCTCGACTCCCTCGAGGCGCTGCGCAACGACCACGAGTTCCTGCTGGCCGGCGGCGTCTTCACGCCCGAGCTGATCGAGACCTGGATCGAGTACAAGATCGAGAACGAGATCCAGCCGATCAACGCCCGTCCTCACCCTTACGAGTACGAGCTGTACTTCGGCGTCTGACGCCTCGGCTGCGACGAGCCCCGTCGCCCACTCTGCACGAGTCGGGCGGCGGGGCTCCGTCGTCGGTGCGTGGTTGCATCACGGGCATCGCCGGGGCGATCCTGATCGGGTGAATCTCACCGACATCCCCGGACCGTTCTTCCACGGTACGAAGGCCTCGCTTCGCGTCGGCGACCTGCTCACCCCGGGCTTCCCATCGAATTACCGCCCGGAGATTACGATGAACCACGTCTACTTCACAGCGGTGAAAGACGGCGCCGGTCTCGCGGCCGAGATCGCCCCGGTCCCGGGTGAGCCGCATGTCTACGTCGTCGAGCCCACCGGCGAGTTCGAGGATGACCCGAACGTCACCGACAAGAAGTTCCCCGGCAACCCCACGCGGTCGTACCGCTCCGCCGCTCCCCTGCGCGTCGTCGGCGAAGTCACCGACTGGACCCGCCTGTCGGCCGAGGCGCTGCAGACGTGGCGGGAGCGCATCGATCGGATGGCGGCCGAACGCGCCGAGATCATCAACTGACGAGCCTCACTCGGCCAACCGCACGACCTCGGCGATGACCCGCGGGTGCGCGAGGATCCGGAAATGTCCTCCGGTCTCCAGTCGGACGTTGCGCGCGCCGTCGAGCTCGCTTCCGCCCGGGATGTGAGGGTCGAACTCGCCGTAGACCGACACAATGCGCGCGTTGGGTGCGACTTCGCGCGCCAGCGCCAGGATTCCGGGCGCGCTCGGCGAGAACGCACGCAGCGCGGGCACGAGCATGAGCCGACCGTACACAGACCCCGCAAACGGGCTCGCGACGGCCACCATGCCCCGGACGCGGCTGCCGACAGCGGCATCCACCATGACCTGCTTGCCGACGAGCCCGCCCTTGCTGTGCGCGACGATCACGACGTCGTCGAGTGCGTGCCGCTGCAGGTACTCCGCGACGTGGCGGGCAGCACGCGGCACCGGCCAGCGGTTCCGCCCCAACGCGGTGATGACGTGAACCGGATGCCCGCGATCGTGCAGCTCGGTGATGAGCGGCTGGAGGAACCGCCACGTCTCGTAGACGCCGGGCAGCACCACGATGGGTCTACCTTCTCCCGACCCGAAGTCGCCGGGATCCGTCCGCGAGAAGAAGGCTCGAACCTGCCACACGGCGGCATAGGCGTAGTCCGCGACCCACCAGACGGCATTCCTCACGGGGCGGAAGGTCACGGGCCCTCCCCCGACTCGCTCGACGCGGCGACGGCGAGGATGCCGCGAGCGACGGGCTCCGCCGCGGTGCGCTCCACGTGGTGGCCTTTCCCCGGCACGACCAGGACGCTGCCCCGTGCCGCTCGGCCGGCGAGGCGCTCGACCCACGCGTCCCTGGCGATCGGGTCGCGGCCGCCGCGCACGAGAAGCGTCGGGACGTCGACCTCCGCCACGCGGTCCTCGATGGGATAGGCGAGCATATGGCGGACCTGCGCGAAGAACCAGCGCGGGCGGGTGCGGAAGTAGTCGAGCGTGACGCGGGCGTTCACCCGGGGCGGCTCGAGCAGTCCATCGCGGGAGAGTGCCAGTGCCTGCGTGCCGAGCGTGCGGTGGTGATCATCGACGACCGGGCCGATCAGGGCGAGCCCACTCACCAGATCCGGATGCCGCGACGCCGTCTCCACCGCCCACTGCGCTCCCATCGAGTGCCCGACGATCACGGCCGGTCGGCCGACCACGCGGCGGAGCAGTTCCGCAAGCGCATCGGCCATCATGGCGACCGGCACGTTCCGGTCCGGCACCGGCAGGCCCGCGAAGCCGGGCAGATCGATGCTGTGCACGGCTGCGGTCTGCGCGAGCAGCGGGTGCAGCCGCAGGAACGACCGATGCGACATCCCCACACCGTGGAGAAGCACGATAGCCGGGAAGGACGCCACCGCGTCCGAGCTCCAGACGCGGAACTCCAGTCCATCGAGGGAAAAGCGACGTTGCGAAGGTTCGACACGCGCCGCGCGGGGCAGCGTCGCGGTCGTCATCACTCCGTCAGGCTATGAGACGCATCGACCGTGAGCAGGCGCCTTGACTTCGTGTCAACCACCGTGACCGGATGCCGCCGCCACGGTGGACTGCTGTTATGACCGACGCATCCCGTGACCAGCAGCCCATCGCCGACCCCGCCGCGCAGGACACCGATCGCGATGACACCTCGATCGTGCCCGACCTCGACGCCGATCCCGTCGAGGCGGAGGAGCACCGGATTCCGGACGCCGAGCACTGACGCTCAGTGCGTGCCGGCGCCTCCGGCGTGCTGCGGTTCGCCGTTGCGGAGGCGCCGGAGCACGGTCAGCACCCCGACGATGACGAGGCCGACGAGCAGCCCGGCGACGGCCGAGACGGCGGTCTCACCGATCCAGACGACGACACCGCCCGCGGCTTCGAGAAGGTGCTCCACCCCGTGCAGAAGGTCGAGGGTGAAAGTCACACCCACCTCGCCGAGGTTCGCGAGCACGAGGTGTCCGCCGACCCACAGCATCGCGACCGTTCCCACGACGCTGATCACGCGGAACACGGCGGGCATCGACCGGACGATCCGCATGCCGGTGTGCCGGACGCGTGACGACGGGTTCTTCGCCATCCGCAGGCCGATGTCGTCAATCTTCACCAACAGGGCGACGGCGCCGTAGACGATCCCCGTCATGAGCAGGGCGATCACCGCGAGGACCGCCAGGGTCTGCCAGATACCCATCCCCTCGTCGAGATTCGACAATGAGATGAGCATGATCTCGGCCGACAGGATGAGGTCGGTGCGGACGGCGCCGAGCACGAGCTTCTTCTCGTCGCGCGGACCGTCGTCGTCCGCTCCGTGGTGCACACCGAACCACTCCAGCACCTTCTCGGCTCCCTCGTAGCAGAGGAACATCCCGCCGAGGATGAGGAGGAAGGGCAGCACGGCCGGCGCGAACGCGGTCAGCAGCAGCGCCACCGGGATGATGATGAGGAACTTGTTCGCGATCGACCCGAGCGCGATCTTCGCCACGACGGGCAGCTCTCTGGCGGGGGTGATCCCCTGGACGTACTGCGGCGTCACGGCGGCATCGTCGATCACGACACCCGCCGACTTCGCGGAGGCGCGCAGAGCCGCGCTCAGGATGTCGTCGACGACAGCCAGCAGACCAACCGACATGTTTCCCCTTAGCCGTAGAAGAGCTTCTCGAACACGCGGCGGGCTTGACGCGCAGCGCGCATCCAATCCTCCTCCACGATGGTCGCCGATCGCGCCGGATACTCCAGCAAACGACCGATTCCGTCCAGTCGTCCGCGATCGGTCGGCAGGACGTCGCTCGTCTGTCCCGACAGCAGGGTGTTCGCCGACCGGAGCCGACTGGCCAGCCGCCACGCCGCCGCGAGCTTCTCCGCGGCATCGCGCGGGATGAGCTCGGCTTCGACGGCCGCCTCGAGGGCCGCGATGGTCGAGGTCGTGCGCAGGCCCGGCACCCGGTGGGCGTGCTCGAGCTGGATGAGCTGCACGAGCCACTCGACGTCGCTCAGACCGCCGGGACCGAGCTTGAGATGCCGAGAGCGGTCCTGTCCCTGCGGCAGTCGCTCGCTCTCGACCCGGGCCTTGATGCGCCGGATCTCACGGAGACCTTGAGGATCGGGGGCCACCGGATAGCGCAGGTCATCGGCCAGCGCGAGGAAGCGATCGATGAGCGTCACGCTGCCCGCGACGCCACGTGCGCGCAGAAGGGCCTGCGCCTCCCACGACAGGGACCAGCGCCGGTAATACTCCGCGTACGACTCCAGCGAACGCACGAGCGGGCCGTTCCGCCCTTCGGGTCGCAGCCCCGCGTCGAGCTCGAGCGGCAGGCGATGATCCTCGGAGTATCGGCGCACACCCTGAACGAGCTGGAGGGCGAGTTCCTGAGCGCGCTGCGCCGGCACGCCGTTCGCGTCGAAGACGTAGATGATGTCGGCGTCCGAGCCGAACCCGAGCTCGGAACCCCCGAAACGCCCCATCGCGATGACGGAGAAATCTAGGCGGTCGTCTTCGGGCGGTACGACCTCGCGCCGCACGGCGCGCAGTGTCGCCTGGATCGTGACCTCCGTGACGGTGGTCAGGCCTTCGGCGAGCTCTTCGATCGACAGCTCGCCGACGACGGCCGCCATCGCGAGGCGCAGCAGCTCTCGCCGGCGGAGGGCCCGGACCGCCGACATCGCGTCGTCGATCGAGGCATGCCGGGTCTGAATGGCCCGCGCCTCTTCCTGAAGCACGAATCCGGGTCGGGGCCGCAGTTGATCGGGCGAATCGAGCCAGGCGATCGACTCGGGGATCCACTCCATCAGTTCACCGACGTAGCGCGAGCCCGAGAGCAGCCGGGTGAGACTCTCGGCGGCTCCCGACGAGTCGCGCAGCATCCGAAGGAACCACGGCGTGTTCCCCAGTCGCTCGCTGATGCGCCGGAACGCCAGCAGCCCGTAGTCGGGATCGACTCCGTCGGCGAACCAGCGGATCATGACCGGCATGAGGTGCCGCTGGATGACGGCCTTCCGGCTGAGGCCGCTCGTCAGCGCCCCGATGTGCCGCAGCGCGCCCGCGGGGTCACGGAACCCGATGGCGGCGAGCCGCGCCCTCGCTGCCTCGGGCGAGAGCGTCTGCTCGTCAGCGGGCAGCGCCGCGACCGCCGAGAGCAGCGGCCGGTAGAACAGCCGCACGTGGATCTCGCGCACCTCGCGCTTGATCTCCTCCCACACCGCGACGACCCGGTCGCCGCCGTCGCCGATACGCGACGACCGAGCGAGTGTGCGCAGCGCCGCCCCGTCTTCGGGCATGAGGTGGGTCCGGCGCAGCTCGCGCAGCTGCAGCCTGTGCTCCATGACGCGCAGACGGCGGTAGTCGAGCGCGAAGCGCGACGCATCTTCGCGTCCGATGTATCCCTCCGACACGAGCGCGTCCAGCGCGTCGAGAGTCGAGCGCTCCCGGATACGGTCGTCGGTCGCGCCGTGCACGAGCTGCAGCAGCTGGACGGTGAACTCGACATCGCGGATGCCGCCCGGCCCGAGCTTGAGCTGCCGCGCGACCTCGGCCGGAGGGATGTGGTCGGTCACCCGCTCCCGCATCTTCTGCACGCTCTCGACGAAGTTCTCGCGGGCCGCGCTCGCCCACACCATCGGTTGCACGGCGTGGACGTACTGCTCGCCGAGCTGCACGTCGCCGGCCAGCGGACGGGCTTTGAGCAGGGCTTGGAACTCCCAGCTCTTGGCCCAGCGGTCGTAGTAGGCGATGTGCGAGTCGAGGGTGCGCACGAGTGCGCCCTGCTTCCCTTCCGGGCGCAGGTTCGGATCGACCTCCCACAGCGGCGGCTCGATCTCCACTTCCGAGATGCCGCGCATCGTCTGGATCGCCAGCCGCGTGGCGATCTCCACGGCCTGCGACTCCGAGACGGTGTCTTCGTCAGCCGATCCTCCGACGAAGATGACGTCGACGTCACTGACGTAGTTCAGCTCGCGCGCCCCGGACTTGCCCATTCCGATGATGGCGAGGCGCGTCGCGGCGACCGCGTCGCGCTCGAAACGACCGGCACCCGGGACACCCGCGACGAGCCTGCTGCGTGCCACGGCGAGGGAGGCCTCGAGGGCCGCACCGGCGGCGTCCGCGAGCGCGGCGGCGACCGCGTGCAGGATGATCGTCGGATCGGATGCCGCGAGGTCGAACCGGGCGATGCGCGCCAGCATCCGGCGGTAGCGCACCCGCAGCGCGACCCAGGCATCGTCACCCGAGGAGGCCGCGAAGCCGTCCTCGGCGCCGACGGCATCCAGCATCTGCACGATCAACTCGTCGCGTGTCGGGAGCCCGTCGCCCTCGGAGGCGAGATCGGCGAGCTCCTCGGGATGCCGCAGATAGAAGTCGGCCAGCCCGACTGACGCGCCGAGAACGGACCACACCGCCGCAGGCCGCCGTCTCAGCGCGTCGGTGACGATCTCGGCATCCCGCCGCGCGATGCGCAGCAGCGCCGCCACCGCTCCGTCGGGGTCCGCCGCCAGCTCCGCCGATCCGACGAGCTCCTCACGCTCGATGCCGGTCAGCTCGGTGAGCTCGGCGAGGTCGGCGTCCGCGCGCGCGAGGTCATCGAAGCCCGCCCGGGCCAGCCCCGTCAGCCCGGTCGAACGAGGTGACCGGGTCATGGCCTCAGAGCATCTCCAGGTTGCTCTTGAGCTCGAACGGCGTCACCTGTGCGCGGTAGTTTTGCCACTCGCGACGCTTGTTCAGCAGCACGTAGTTGAAGACCTGCTCGCCCAGCGTCTCGGCGACGAGCTCGGACTCCTCCATGTACTCGAGGGCGTGGTCGAGGCTCGCGGGCAGGGGCGCGTAGCCGAGGGCGCGCCGCTCGGAGTCGGTGAGCGACCACACGTTGTCCTCGGCCTCGGCGGGAAGCTCGTAGCCCTCTTCGATGCCCTTCAGGCCCGCTGCGAGCAGCAGTGCATAGGCGAGGTACGGGTTGGCCGCCGAGTCGAGCGCGCGGTACTCCACACGCGACGACTGGCTCTTGTTCGGCTTGTACATCGGCACGCGCACGAGCGCCGAGCGGTTGTTGTGGCCCCACGTGATGAAGCTCGGGGCCTCGTCGCCGCCCCACAGACGCTTGTACGAGTTCACGAACTGGTTGGTGACCGCCGAGATCTCGTTGGCGTGACGGAGAAGACCGGCGATGAACTGTCGACCGGTCTGCGAGAGCTGGTACTGCGCGCCCTCCTCGTAGAACGCGTTCACGTCGCCTTCGAAGAGCGACATGTGGGTGTGCATACCGCTGCCCGGGTGGCCGCTGAGGGGCTTCGGCATGAAGGTCGCGTAGACGCCCTGCTCGATCGCCACCTCCTTGATGACGGTCCGGAAGGTCATGATGTTGTCGGCCGTCGCGAGGGCGTCGGCGTAGCGCAGGTCGATCTCGTTCTGGCCCGGACCGCCCTCGTGGTGGCTGTACTCGACGGAGATGCCGAGGTCTTCCAGCATCCGCACCGAGCGCCGGCGGAAGTCGTGGGCCGTGCCGCCAGGGACGTTGTCGAAGTAGCCGGCGGAATCGACCGGCTCGGGACCGTCGGGCCCGTACGACGACGACTTCAGCAGGTAGAACTCGATCTCGGGGTGCGTGTAGAACGTGAATCCGGCGTCGGCGGCCTTCGCGAGGGTTCGCTTGAGAACGTTGCGAGGGTCGGCGACCGCGGGCTGGCCGTCGGGCGTCGTGATGTCGCAGAACATCCGGGCGGTGGGGTCGATCTCACCGCGCCAGGGCAGAAGCTGGAACGTCGTCGGATCCGGGTGGGCGAGCAGGTCGGACTCGTAGCTGCGCGTCAGCCCCTCGATGGCCGAACCGTCGAACCCGAGCCCCTCGGCGAACGCGCCCTCGACCTCGGCCGGCGCGATCGCCACCGACTTCAGGGTGCCGATCACATCGGTGAACCAGAGCCGCACGAACTTGACGCCGCGCTCCTCGATCGTTCGCAGTACGAAGTCCCGCTGCTTGTCCATCGCGTCCTCTCCGAGACAGGGTCGGATCCCAGACTACTGGCGGCGAGCGCCCTCCGACGGCGGCGTGCCCCAGTCGTCCTCTTGAGCCTCGTCCTCGCGCCACGCCTGCGCCCGCTGCGCCATGATCTGCGGCGCCCGGGCCGCTTCTTCTGCCGAGGCGAACGGACCGGCACGATCGGCGCCGGGCGACTGCTTGCCGCGCTCGACCTCGTGCGTCGTGAGGTTGTACCAGTACTCGCCGTCGCTCTCGGGCATGGTCGCTCCAGACTGCGCCTGCGGTGGCGCTCGGTCCGAGCCTAATCCGCGCGGCTCGTGCTCGATAGGCTGAGCCGTATGAGTGCGAGTGCGACGCGGGCCGTCGGAGTGGACATCGGGGGAACCGGGATCAAGGGAGCCGTCGTCGACCTGTCGACCGGCGAGCTCCTGACCGACCGCATCAAGGTCGCCACCCCGAAGGGCGCCGAGCCCGAAGACGTCCTGGATGCCGTCAAGGTCGTGCTCGACCGACTGGAGGTGACCGACGCGGGCGACGTGCCGCTCGGCGTCGCCTTCCCCGCGATCGTGAAGAACGGCCGCACCCTGTCGGCGGCCAACGTCGCCGACACCTGGATCGATTTCGAGGCCGAGAGCTTCTTCGAGAAGGGGCTCGGCCGTCAGATCCACTTCGCCAACGACGCGGATGTCGCCGGGGTCGCCGAGCTGCGTTACGGCGCCGCACGCGGCCAGGACGGGCTCGTCATCCTGACGACCCTCGGCACCGGCATCGGCTCGGCCATGATCTACAACGGCGTCCTGATCCCCAATTCCGAGCTCGGCCACGTCCACCGGGCGAAGCACGGCAAGGACGCCGAGGCGTGGGCCGCATACTCCGCGATGGAGCGCGACCAGCTCGACTGGCCCGAGTGGGCCGAGCGGCTGCAGTGGTACTACAGCCACATCGAGTTCCTCTTCTCCCCCGACCTGTTCGTCGTGGGCGGCGGAGTGTCCAAGCACGCCGACAAGTTCCTGCCGCTGCTCGACCTGAAGACGCCGATCGTGCCTGCCGTGCACCGCAACAACGCCGGCATCATCGGCGCAGCGGCTCTCGCGCTCGCGGGCGAACGCCCCGGTGTCCTCGACGAGACGACGGAAGACCTCGCCGGCACGACCGCCCACTGACCCTCGTGCGGCCGGTTCGCGGCGGCCGCTCCGGCGTCGGGTTGGTCCTCTTGATCTTCGTACCGTCAGGCGAGGGACCCGACCGCGGCCTCTTCGGCGCATTGGATACAGAGGGGAAGATGCTCGGACTCGTTGCCTTCCTCTTCTCGCTCGTCATGATCGGGGTGTTCGCTTTCTCCCGCCGGAGCCGTTAGGGCCTGTTGCTAAAGGTTGATTCGTGGTGTGCGGGCGACGCTTGGAGCGTGTCGCGTACTGAGATCTCCGATGAGGCCTGGGCTGTGAACGGGCCGCTGTTTCCTGCTGTGAAGGCGACGGGGCGTCCGCCGGTGGATCGCCGCGCTGTCGTTGAGGCGACCGCGTGGCGATGCCGGACCGGCGCGCCATGGCGGGATGTCCCTGAGCGATTCGGGAACTGGAACACGATCTACAAGAACTTCAACCGGTGGTCCGCACAGGGCGTCTGGGCACGGGTGCTCGAGAAGACGCAGTCGCTCGCGCATCAACGAGGCGAACTGGACTGGGTCGCTTCGATCGACTCGACCATCGTGCGCGTGCACCAGCACCGCGCGACCCTGAAGCGCGAGACAGGGGGCTCGGTCGAACTACAAGAAGTGGTGACCGCCTGCCTATGCCAGGCGGGTCGGTAGCCTGGGAGCATGCCGGAACTCTTCCGAAGTGCCGCCGGAAGCTTGCAGAAAGCCGGGTGGACGTTTGAGCCGCCGACGTCGGTGGAGAACGGCGTTCCCTCCCCGCTGCGCGCGGCACCCGAAACGGTGATCCGCTGGGTGTCCTCGTTCTCAGTCCTGTCGAGCTCAGACGAGACGGTGTGGTTCTTGTCCCGCGACGACTACTCGACCGGCGCGGAGGGGGCGTTCGCGTGGAACGAGTGTGAACTGCTGAGCATCCAGGCTGCGACGACGGATGATGAGGCGGTCGCGGTGTCCCGTTTCTGGAGGCGCCACGCACCCATCCTGCTTTCCGTTCGCAACGGATACGAGTACCTGGCGGTGCGAGACGACGGAGCCGTCGTCCACGGTTCCGAGCCAGAGTTCGAAGAAGCGGTCGTCGTGTTCTCTCACTTCGAAGATCTGCTGAGGTACACCACCGCGCGACCGGACCGGCGCGACCAGGTCGTCGACAGCTTGCTGTTCGGTGCCGCCGACGTCACTGACCCGACGCCAGGCGACTAATTTGACCGGGTTATCAGATCGTCACTTCGTCAGCCGCTGCATATTCCCGCAGGCCGTGAACAGCGTTCTCGGCGCTCTGCGGGTTCATCGCGGACTGCGGCCGGCGGCGGCGCGTGAAACCCGGGCCATGCGGGGTTAGGCGAATGGGCCGGCCTGTACGCCGGGTTCTGTCCGGGGGCGTGAGCCCCGTGGACGGCCATCTCTCTCGGCGACACGTTGCCGTGCCGCTCCAGCGGTCTACCCGGGGACTCGGCGGACCGCGTCAACATCCCCTGTCTGACCTTGCTCCGGACGAGGTTTACCGTGCGAGTCGTGTCACCACGACCCCGGTGGTCTCTTACACCACCCTTTCACCCTTACCGGCGCGAACGCCGGCGGTCTGCTTTCTGTGGCACTGTCTCGCGGATCACTCCGGGTGGGTGTTACCCACCGTCCTGTCCTGTGGAGCCCGGACGTTCCTCGGTGCGGTTGCCCGCCACGCGACCGTCCAGCCGACCCATTCGCCCGTCGAGTCTACCGGCGGGCCGCCTTCGCCCGTCGTCAGCTCTTGTCGGCGGATGCCGCGATGCGCACGTCCAGCAGGAAGTCGAGGGGGAACGAGCCGAAGAGCAGCCGCCCGGCGGCATCTGCGGCCTCGCGAACGGCTGCCGCAGCCCCCTCGGCGTGTTCAACCGGGGTGTGCACGATGATCTCGTCGTGCAGGAAGAACGCCAGGTGCGCCCGCCCCGTCACGGGGTGGTCTCCGACGCTCGGAAACGACACCAGGCGCTGCCGCAGGTCGGCGAGCCAGGCGAGCGCCCACTCGGCGGCGGTTCCTTGGACGACGAAATTGCGCGTGAAGCGGCCGCGCTCGCGGGCCCGTGACCGGGCGAGCGTCTTGATGGCGTCGGATGCCTCGGGCTCGGCGGCATCCGCTTGGAGGTCTCGCCACCCGGCTGACGGGGCCGGGCTGGTGCGCCCGAGGAGCGTGCGCACCGAGCCGCCCTCCTCACCCACGCGCGCCGCGTCGTCGACGAGGGCCATCGCCCGCGGGTAGGCGCGGCGCAGCGACGGGACGAGCCGGCCGCTGTCACCCGTCGTCGCCCCGTACATCGCACCGAGCAGCGCCATCTTCGCCTCCTGGCGCGTCGGGACCGTACC
Organism: Microbacterium sp. Ru50; assembly: GCF_002920555.1. Lineage (NCBI taxonomy): Bacteria > Bacillati > Actinomycetota > Actinomycetes > Micrococcales > Microbacteriaceae > Microbacterium > Microbacterium sp. Ru50. The sequence goes on from NZ_PQSV01000001.1 coordinate 677,766, forward strand.
GCGTGCCACGATGCCCTCGTACAGGTCGCGCCCCCGCGCGGCATCGGCGAGAGCGAGATCGCCGGACATCGCTGCGAGGATGCGCGGCTCGAGCTGAGCGACGTCCGCGACCACCAGCTGCCACCCCGGGTCGGCTCGTACCGCCGGTCGCAGCATCCGCGGCAGCTGCAGCGCTCCCCCGCCCGATGACGCCCAGCGCCCCGTGACGACTCCTCCCGGCACGTAGACCGGACGGAACCGATCGGTCGGAATCCACTCGTCCATCCACGCCCAGCCGTTGGCGCTCAGCAGCCGCATCGCGCGCTTGTAGGCCAGGAGCGGCTCGATGACCGGGTGGTCGTGACGTCGGAGCTCCCACTTGCTCGTCGACTCGACGAGCACACCCACCCGGTGCAGCGAGCGCAGCAGTCGCGGCTGCGAGTCGAGGCTCGCCGCCGGATCGCCGAGGGCGGCCCGCACCTGATCGGCCAGGTCGCGTACGAGACTCGGCAGCTCACCCGGTCGCGGACGTGGACCGAGCGCGTCGGCGAGGATCGCGTCGTGCACCTCGCGGCTCCACGGGACGCCGGCGGTATGCAGTTCGACGGCGACGAGCGCTCCAGCGGACTCCGCAGCCGTCAGCAGGCGCAGTCGGCCGGGGTCGGTCGCGCTCTCGATCGCCCGGGCCTGACGCGCGAACTCCGCCAGCGTCGCGTCGAGGTCGTGCGGGAGCGCGTCGGCGGCCGGCTCGAGCGAGAAGAGGACGTCGCGGTCAGACCCCGGGTCGTCCGGCGCGGCATCCCAGACGGTCGCCGCCCGCAGCTTTGCGCCGTCCGTGACGAGCGAGCTGTCGCGAAGAATCGCATGGCACAGGCGCACATCGTGGCACCGCGCGACACGCACCCCCGCGGCGAGGATGTCGTGGTACCAGGCCGTCGTATCCGACCAGATCCATCGTGCGTCGGGATCGGCTGCGATCTCACCCGCCAGCTCGGCGGCGGTGATACGACCGCGCTCGATCACCGCGCCAGCGGCATCCACGACCGCGATGTCGATGTCGCCGTCACCGCGGCGGCCGACCGCGCGCCAGCGGGCGCGCGCGGCCGTCATCGACGGGTCACAGACCGGATTCGTCGGTGCGGACGAGGATGCAGCCGCACTCGGGGCACGTGACGACCTCGTCGGCAGCAGCCTGTCCGATCGCCTTGAGGTCGGTTCCGGAGAGCTCCATGTGGCATCCGCCGCACGTGCGGCGCTGCAGGAGACCGGCGCCCGGCGTCCGCTCGGCGAGCGATTCGTAGCGCGCGAGGAGATCTGCCGGCACCTTGGCAGCGACCGCGGCGCGGTCACGGGTGGCGGCGTCGAGGCGCGCCTGGGCGTCCGCGACAGCGGCCTTGCCCTCGGCGCTCAACCGACCCCCCTCGTCGTTGACCTCGGCGATCAGGGCCTGCTGCGCGGACACCGCGGCCTCTGCGGCCTCCAGGCGCTCCATGGCCTCGAGCTGCGCGTCTTCGAGCTCGCTCTTTCGACGAGAGAGCGAAGCGATCTCGTGCTCCAGGCCCTGGGCATCTTTCGGGTTCGACGTCGCGGCCAGCCGCTCGGCGTCGCGCGCGGCCCGCGCGTCGACCACTGCGACGTCCGAGGCGATGCGCTTGAGCTCGGCCTCGATGTCGTCGCGCTTGCCGAGAAGGCCCGTCAGCTCGACGGAGAGCTCCTGGCGGCGTGCGAGCAGCTCGTTGACACGCGCAGCCTGAGCCGGATTGCGCTTCGCGGCCTCCGCTCCGCGCGCCTGCGCGTCGAGGCGGGCGATGTCCAGCAGCAGCAGCTGATCCGCGGGGGTGGCTTTCATGTGGGCCCAGAGAGACTCGAACTCCCGACTCCCTCGGTGTAAACGAGGTGCTCTAACCAACTGAGCTATAGGCCCCTGGTCTCAGTGTACGAGAGCGCCGACCCCTCCGAGCGTGAGTAGGCTGTCGTGCGGTGCTTGTGCGCGCCCGACAACGCCCGCGCCCTGCCCGTGGTGATTACCTGGCACGATCTGCCATACGAGAAAGGTCGCCCGTGACTGTCAACGATCAAGACCCCTACTCCCAGGACGCCCTGGACAGCGACCCGGAAGAGACCGGTGAATGGCAGGAGTCGCTGCGCCAGCTGGTCGATGCGAAGGGCTCGGGTCGCGGTCGCGAGATCATGCTGAGCCTCCTGCAGGCATCGCACGAGCTGCAGCTGAACGTCCCGCAGGTGCCGGTGACGGACTACATCAACACCATCGCGCCCGAGAACGAGCCGGAGTTCCCCGGTGACGAAGAGCTCGAGCGTCGCTACCGTCGCTGGATCCGCTGGAACGCCGCCGTCACCGTGCACCGCGCTCAGCGCCCCGGCATCGGTGTGGGCGGACACATCTCCACCTACGCATCGTCGGCCTCGCTCTACGAAGTCGGCTTCAACCACTTCTTCCGCGGCCCGGACCACCCGTCCGGCGGCGACCAGATCTTCATCCAGGGCCACGCCTCCCCCGGCATCTACGCCCGCTCGTACCTCGAGGGACGCCTCAGCGAGAGCCAGCTCGACGGCTTCCGTCAGGAGGCGTCGAAGGCGCCCGACGGCATCCCGTCGTACCCGCACCCGCGTCTCATGCCGGACTACTGGCAGTTCCCGACGGTCTCGATGGGTCTCGGCCCGATCAACGCCATCTACCAGGCGATGAACAACAAGTACCTCACCAACCGGGGCATCAAGGACCTGTCCGATTCGCACGTCTGGGCCTTCCTCGGCGACGGCGAGATGGACGAGGTCGAGAGCCGCGGTCAGCTGCAGGTCGCTGCCAACGAGGGTCTCGACAACCTCACGTTCGTCATCAACTGCAACCTCCAGCGCCTCGACGGCCCGGTCCGCGGAAACGGCAAGATCGTCCAGGAGCTCGAGGCGTACTTCCGCGGCGCGGGCTGGAACGTCATCAAGGTCGTCTGGGGTCGCGGCTGGGACGAGCTGCTGTCGCAGGATGACGAGGGCGCGCTCGTGCGTCTGATGAACACCACGCCCGACGGCGACTTCCAGACCTACCGCGCCGAGGACGGCGCGTTCATCCGCGAGCACTTCTTCGGTCGCGACGAGCGCACCGCGGCTCTCGTGAAGGACTGGTCGGACGACGACATCTGGGGCAAGCTGCGCCGCGGTGGTCTGGATTACCAGAAGGTCTACGCCGCCTACAAGCAGGCGATGGAGCACAAGGGCCAGCCGACCGTCATCCTCGCGAAGACGATCAAGGGCTACGGTCTCGGTCACCACTTCGAGGGCCGCAACGCGACCCACCAGATGAAGAAGATGACGCTCGAGAACCTGAAGCACTTCCGCGACTCGATGCGCATCCCGATCACCGACGCGCAGCTCGAGGAGAACCCGTACCTCCCGCCCTACTACCACCCGGGCGCCGAGGACGAGACGATCCGCTACATGCTCGAGCGTCGCCGCGAGCTCGGTGGGTTCCTGCCCCAGCGCCGCACGAACCACGCGCCGCTGACGCTGCCCGGCGACGAGTCGTACGCTCTGCCGAAGAAGGGCTCGGGCACGCAGGAGATCGCCACCACGATGGCGTTCGTCCGCCTGCTCAAGGACCTGCTGCGTGCGAAGGACTTCGGTCACCGCATCGTGCCGATCATCCCCGACGAGGCGCGCACGTTCGGCATGGACGCGTACTTCCCGACGGCGAAGATCTACAACCCGCACGGGCAGAACTACACCTCGGTCGACCGCGAGCTGCTGCTGGCGTACAAGGAGAGCCCGCAGGGCCAGATCCTGCACGTCGGCATCAACGAGGCCGGCGCCGTCGCGGCCTTCACCGCGATCGGAACGTCGTACGCGACGCACGGCGAGCCGCTCATCCCGGTGTACGTCTTCTACTCGATGTTCGGATTCCAGCGCACCGGCGACGCCCAGTGGGCGGCGGGCGACCAGATGGCCCGCGGGTTCATCATGGGCGCGACCGCCGGCCGCACGACGCTGACCGGTGAGGGCCTGCAGCACGCCGACGGTCACTCGCACCTGCTCGCGTCGACCAACCCTGCCACCGTGTCGTACGACCCGGCCTACGGGTACGAGATCGCCCACATCGTGCGTTCGGGTCTCGAGCGCATGTACGGCGGGAACCACCCCGACCCGAACGTCATGTACTACATCACGCTCTACAACGAGCCGCTGGTGCAGCCGAAGGAGCCCGAGGATGTCGACGTCGACGGCATCATCCGCGGCATCCACCGCGTAAGCGTCGGCGAGGGCGACGGGCCGCGCGCCCAGCTGCTCGCGTCGGGCGTCGGCGTGCCGTGGGCCTACGAGGCGCAGAAGCTCCTCAAGGACGACTGGGGCGTGATCGCCGACGTCTGGTCGGTCACGAGCTGGACCGAGCTGCGTCGTGACGGTCTCGCCGTCGACGAGCACAACTTCCTGCACCCGACCGACGAGCCCCGCACGGCCTTCGTCACGCAGAAGCTCAACGACTCCGAGGGTCCGGTCGTCGCGGTCAGCGACTTCATGCACGCCGTGCAGGACCAGATCCGCCCGTGGGTGCCGCGTCGCTTCGCGACGCTGGGCGCGGAGGGCTTCGGCTTCTCCGACACCCGCCCGGCCGCTCGACGGTTCTTCAAGATCGACGGTCCGTCGATCGTGGTGCGGACGCTCCAGGCTCTGGCCGAGGACGGCGTGGTGGACCGCGGCCTGTCGGCGCAGGCGATCGAGCGTTACCGCCTGCACGACGTGACGGCGGGCACGAGCGGAAACGCGGGCGGCGAGAGCTGACCCTTCGGTGACCGACGACAGCTCGAAGGCGGAGACACTCGCGTGGCTCCGCCGGATCTCGGGTGATCTGGCCACGGCCACGATTAATCGGCTCGAGGAGACGCTGCCCTGGTACGCCGAGATGCCGCCTGCGCGCCGGTCCTCTGTGGGACTGGTCGCGCAGGCGGGCATCACCTCGTTCATCCAGTGGTACGAGGACCCCACCTCGACCCCGCGCATCGCGGCCGACATCTTCGCCGCCGCTCCGCGCGAGCTGTTGCGCAGCGTCAGCCTGACGCAGACGCTGCAGCTCGTGCGGGTGACCGTCGAGGTCACCGAGGAGCGCGTGGCCCATCGCGGCGACGATGTGCGCGAAGCGATCCTGAAGTACTCGCGCGACGTCGCCTTCGCCGCTGCGGACGTGTACGCGCGCGCGGCCGAGGCGCGCGGGCTCTGGGACGCCCGTCTCGAGGCCCTCGTCGTCGACTCGATCCTCACGGGCGAGACCGACGAGGAACTGCCGAGCCGGATCGCCGCGCTCGGCTGGCACGGTCACGGCGCCGTCGCGGTCCTCGTCGGCACGGCTCCCCCGCAGTTCGACGTCGATCAGCTGCGTCGCGCCGCCCGGAAGATGGGCGTCGACGTCCTCGTCGGGGTTCAGGGCCTGCGCCTGGTGCTCGTGATCGGGCGCGCCGACCTGCCGGGCCGGGTCGAGCCGGTGCCCGAGCTGACCTTCCTCGAGATCGCGGCGCGGCTCGAACCCGGGTTCGGCCCCGGCCACCTGGTGCTCGGCCCCACCGTGCCCGCCCTGGTCGACGCGAGCCAGAGCGCCCGCGCGGCGCTCGCAGGGTTCGCGGTCGCCGGCGCCTGGCGTCACGCACCGCGCCCCGTCGAGGCCGACGACCTGCTCCCCGAACGCGCGCTGGCCGGCGATCCGGTCGCCAAGGCGACCCTGGTCGAGCGGATCTACCGTCCGCTCCTCGCCCACTCGGCAGACCTGGTCGCCACGCTGTGGAGCTATCTCGACAACGGACGCTCCCTCGAGGCGACCGCCCGTGAGCTCTTCGTGCACCCCAACACCGTGCGCTACCGCCTCAAGCGAGTCTCCGACGTCATCGGATGGGATGCCACGGGGCCGCGCGAGGCGCTCATTCTGCAGACCGCGCTCATTCTCGGCTCGATCGGCAACGACCTCACGAGGCGCCGCGCGCCGCAGTCGCGCCGGAGCTGACGACGATGCGGTGCCGCTGACCGCTACTCACGACCCGTCGACTGTACGGTCGACACAAAGGTTCGCCGCATTGTTGTGACATCGTCGCCAGCGGTCGGCCGACTGAACTTGGAAGGATGTAACAGTGATCATCGCCGTGTTCCCCGGGCAGGGGTCGCAGTCCCCCGGCTTCCTCGCCCCGTGGCTCGAGCTGGACGGCGCGCGCGAGCGCCTCGAGCGCTTCTCCGAGCTCGCCGAGGTCGACCTCGTCGCAGCCGGCACCGAGTGGGATGCCGACCGCATCCGCGACACCGCCGTGGCGCAGCCGCTCATCGTCGCCGCGAGCCTGCTGTCGTACGACGCACTCGTGCGCGACGGCGCTCGCCCCGCGGGCGTCGCCGGTCACTCGGTCGGCGAGATCGCGGCACTCGCCGCTGGCGGCGTGCTCGGCGACGACGACGCGATGCGTCTGGTCGGACTCCGCGGCCGCGCCATGGCGGATGCCGCGACTCGGGCGCAGACCGGCATGAGCGCCGTCCTCGGCGGCGACCAGGATGCCGTGGTGGCGCGGCTCGACGAGCTCGATCTGACTCCCGCCAACTACAACGGCGGCGGTCAGATCGTCGCCGCCGGCGCGCTGGACGCCCTCGCAGCCCTGGCCGCTGAGCCCGTGTCCGCGACCCGGGTCATCCCCCTGCAGGTCGCCGGCGCGTTCCACACGCGGTACATGGCGCCGGCCGTCGACACGCTCGCCGCAGCGGCATCCGCCACCTCGGTGAACGACCCCGACCTCACGCTGTGGTCGAACCGCGACGGCGCCGTCGTGACCGCAGGCCGCGACGCGCTCGACCGCCTGGTCGCCCAGGTCGCGTCCCCTGTGCGCTGGGACCTGTGTATGGCGTCGTTCGCCGAGCACGGCGTGAGCGGCATCATCGAGTTCGCTCCCGCCGGCACCCTCGTGGGTCTCGCGAAGCGCGCTCTGCGCGGTGTGCCCTCGGTCGCCGTGAAGACCCCCGACGACCTCGTCGCCGCATCCGCTCTCATCTCCGGAGGTGCCGCATGACCGCCGCCATTCGCCAGGCCACCGGCCCCGCTCACACGCGTATCTACGCCTACGGGGCGGCTCGCGGCCAGAACGCGGTGCCGAACGACGATCTCGTCGGTCCGATCGATTCGAGCGACGAGTGGATCCGCCAGCGCACCGGCATCGTCACGCGCGTCCGCGCCGATAAGGACACCACCGTGATCGACCTCGCCGCGGATGCCGTCGCCGAGGCGATCCAGCGCAGCGGAGTGCCCGCCGACCAGGTCGACGCCGTCATCGTCTCGACGATCTCGAACCCGAAGCAGACGCCGTCGGTCTCGGCGATCGTCGCCGACCGCGTCGGGGCGAACCCCGCGGCGGCCTACGACGTCAACGCCGCGTGCGCCGGCTTCTCCTACGGGGTGACCCAGGCCGACGCGCTCGTGCGCGCGGGCGCAGCACGCTACGTCGCCGTCGTCGGCGCCGAGAAGCTCAGCGACATCGTAGATCCCACCGACCGCACGATCTCGTTCCTCCTCGGCGACGGCGCCGGTGCCGCCATCATCGGCCCGAGCGACACCCCGGGCATCGGCCCGACGGTGTGGGGCTCGGACGGCTCGAAAGCCGACGCTGTGGGGATGAACCACACGCTCGTGGAGTTCCGCGACGGGACCGCGCCGTGGCCCACCCTCCGCCAGGAGGGCCCGACGGTCTTCCGTTGGGCGGTCTGGGAGATGGTCAAGGTCGCACGGCGCGCGATCGAGGAGGCCGGCATCCAGGCGGGCGACCTCGCCGCGTTCATCCCGCACCAGGCCAACATGCGCATCATCGACGAGTTCGCCAAGCAGCTCGGCCTGCCCGAGACCGTCGCGATCGGCCGCGACATCGAGACCACCGGCAACACGTCGGCGGCGTCGATCCCTCTCGCGACCCACCGCCTGCTCGGGGAGAACCCCGAGCTCAGCGGCGGTCTGGCCCTCCAGATCGGCTTCGGAGCGGGACTCGTCTTCGGCGCGCAGGTGGTCGTCCTTCCCTGATCGGGAGGGCCCCCGCACCTAGACTGAACAGCGGCCCGCGTCCGGGTCGGTCCAGAGATAACAAGGAGAAACCCCATGGCATTCAGCAACGACGAGGTCCTCGCAGGACTCGCCGAGCTCATCACCGACGAGACCGGCATCTCGGCCGACGAGGTCGCCCTCGAGAAGTCGTTCACCGACGACCTCGACATCGACTCGATCTCGATGATGACGATCGTCGTCAACGCCGAGGAGAAGTTCGGCGTCACCATCCCCGACGAAGAGGTCAAGAACCTCAAGACCGTCGGCGACGCCGTCACCTACATCACGTCCAACCAGGCGTAACCCCCACCGGCGGGGGCGCACGCCCCCGCCGGGGTTCCACCGAGGAGATCCATGAGCACCCCGCGTATCGTCGTCACCGGAATCGGAGCGTCGTCGCCCCTGGGCGGCACCGCACCCGAGAGCTGGGATGGCCTGCTGGCCGGCCGTTCCGGCTCGCGCACACTCGAGCACGAGTGGGTCGAGAAGTACCAGATCCCGGTCCACTTCGCCGCCGAGGCGATCGTGCGCCCCGATACGGTGCTGGAGCGCCCCGTTTCCAAGCGCCTCGATCCCGCATCGCAGTTCGCGATGGTCGCCGCGATGGAGGCATGGGCGGATGCCGGTAGCCCCGACGTCGACCCCGAGCGTCTCGGTGTCGACTTCGCGACCGGCATCGGCGGCGTGTGGACCCTGCTCGACGCGTGGGACACGCTCCGCGAGAAGGGACCGCGGCGCGTCCTGCCGATGACGGTTCCGATGCTGATGCCGAACGCGGCCGCCGGCAACCTTTCGCTGCACTTCCGTGCCCGCGCCTTCGCGCGGACCGTGGCCAGCGCCTGCGCCTCGAGCACCGAGTCGATCGTCAACGCGATCGAGCACCTGCAGGACGGTCTGGCCGACATCGTCATCGCGGGCGGCACCGAGTCGGCGATCCACCCCATCACGATGGCGTCGTTCGCGTCGATGCAGGCCCTGTCGCGTCGCAACGACGACCCGGCGACGGCCTCGCGACCGACGAGCGTCGACCGTGACGGCTTCGTCATGGGTGAGGGCGCCGGTGTGCTGATCCTCGAGACCGAGGAGCACGCCAAGGCTCGCGGCGCGAAGATCTACGCGTACGCCGTGGGCGGCGGCGTCACGGCCGACTCGTACCACATCACGGCCAACGACCCCGAGGGTGCCGGCGCATCGCGCGCGGTTCGCGCCGCTCTCGAGCAGGCCGATGCCTCCCCCGACGACGTCGCGCACATCAACGCGCATGCGACCTCGACCCCGGTCGGCGATCCCAACGAGTACCAGGCCCTGCGCAGCGTGTTCGGCGACCGCATCGACGAGATCCCGGTCTCGGCGACGAAGGCGTCCACCGGCCACCTGCTCGGCGGCACCGGAGCGCTCGAGGCGATCTTCACGATCCTCGCCCTGCGCGAGCGCATCGCGCCGCCGACGATCAACATCACCGAACAGGACCCCGCCGTGCCGTTCCGAGTCTCGAGCGAGACCCAGAGCCTCGGCGACGGTGATCTGCTGGCGATCAGCAACTCGTTCGGCTTCGGCGGTCACAACGCCGTCGTCGCGTTCCGATCGGCCTGACCGGCCGTAGACGACGAAACAGACCCCCGCGGACGGCGTTCCGCGGGGGTCTGTTCTTCTTTCGGGTCAGCCGTCCCGTACGTGCTCCCGTTCCCCGGGATCATTCCACCGGGGCTCGGTACGAACGCACGGGCCGGCTGGGTCTGTTTGCGACTCGGGATCAGCCCACCTTGTGCAGCCACACCACGGCGGCATCGTCGCCGGCGTGGCGGAAGGGCTCGAGCTCCTCGTCCCAGGCTGCGCCCAACGCGACGTCGAGCTCGCGCTGCAGCTCGCGCACATCGCCCGCCGCGATCTCCATCGCGTAGCGGATGCGGTCCTCGCCGATCACGACGTTTCCCGATGCATCGGTCTGGGCGTAGTGGATGCCGAGACTCGGGGTATGCATCCACCGACCCCCGTCGCTGCGCGGCGTCGGGTCCTCCGACACCTCGAATCGCAGGTGCTCCCAGCCGCGTATGGCCGTCGCGAGGGCCGCGCCGGTTCCGGCGGGTCCCTCCCAATAGAACTCCGCGCGACGGCTGCCGTCGAGCACCGGCTGGTCTTCCCAGTCGAAGCTGACCGCGCGTCCGAGCGCACGTCCTGCCGCCCACTCGAGGTGCGGGCACAACGCGCGTGGCGCGGAGTGGATGAAGATCACTCCACGCGCCTGTGGTGTCGCCATGACTTCTCCGTTTCATCAGGTACGTCTTCCCCTACGACCTGAGTCCGGATGCCGGCGAGTGTTCGGTTATGGCGTCGATTATGGCGCACGAACCTGAACAATCACAACCGTGTCACGATTTCGCGGATCATCCGATGTCAAGCGCCTTCCTCGTGTCGTGTCCGGCCGTCAGGGTGGATGTCACACACCGAGGAAAGGATGCCGCATGTCCGACAGCACTCCCCACCACCGCGACGCCGATGACGCTCACGCCGACAGCGCCGCGCCGACGGATGCCGCCAGCGATGAGGTGAAGGCCGACGCCGCTCGCGCGGGCTCCGACCTCGGCGACACCGATCTCACGGCGGGCGACGACAACACCGACTTCCCGCAGGATCCCGCGATCACGCACCCCTGACGTCACACGCCTCTGTGCATGCGAATGGCCGCCCGCGGGCGGCCATTCGTGCGTAGGGCGGGTGGGACTTGAACCCACGATCGTCGGGTTATGAGCCCGCTGCCTTGACCAGCTTGGCCACCGCCCCTCGTCGTATCGAGCCTAGCGCGCGCCGCCTCGGCCGACGCGATCGCTCAGTCGTCGAGGCGCTTGCCCTTGCTCCCGCGCGGGATCGGCAGCTGCTGACTGTCGAGCACGACCTGGGGATGGTTGCGCGCCAGCGAGGTCACGCCGTAGACCGCGATAGCTCCGGCCACGACGAATCCGACGAAAGCGGGCCAAGGCGCGGTCGCGGCCTCACGCAGGATGGCGATGCCGATGATGACGGCGACGATCGGGTCGATGACCGTGAGCCCGGCGATGACGAGATCGGGAGGCCCGACGGAGTAAGCGGTTTGGACGAAGTACGCACCGACCGCGGTCGCGGTGATCAGGCCGACGAGGCACAGGAGCGTCAACCACTCGAAGTCGCCGTTCTGGATGCGCGAGATCACGACCTTCGCGAGCGTCGCGACGAAGCCGTAGATGATTCCCGAGGCCGCGATGTAGAAAAGCGGCTTCGCGCCCTTGCGCACCAGCATCCACACGGCCCCCGAGATCAGGAGCACCCCCGCGAGCAGAGCCAGGATGGTGATGAGCTGGGCCTGATCGATCGGCTCCTCGGTCGCGACGAGCGCGGCCACCGTGACGAAGGCGAGGATGCCTCCGACGCACAGGATGATGGAGCGGACCGAGCGCTTGGTCGGCTTGACGCCGGTGATGCGCGCATTCAGGAGGGTCGTGATGACGAGAGATATCGCACCGAGCGGCTGAACGAGGATGAGCGGCGCGAAAGTCAGCGCTGCGAGCTGACACACGATGGCGAGCCCGAGCATGATCGTTCCCGCCACCCACGACGGACGCTTGAGCAGACTCAGCAGCTGCGAGCCGTTGAGACCCGAGCTACCAGACGAGTTCGTGAGACGCTCGACCTTCTGCACACCCCGGTGCTGGTACAGCGCTCCGAAGGACATGAACACGGCGCCGAGCAGCGCAAGCGGGATTCCGATGAGGATTCTGGGTTCGCGGAAGACTCCGATCAGCTGATCGGTGACGTCATCGAGGGACGCGACAAACGGAATCACCATTCGACCATAACCGCGAAGCGCGCTCGATTAGGCTCGCAACGTGCCCGTTCTTCCGATTCGCATCATGGGCGACCCCGTGCTGCACGCCCCCGCCGAACCCGTCGCCGAGATCACGGACGAGATCCGCCAGCTCGTCGCCGACATGTACGACACCATGGACGCCGCCCCCGGAGTGGGGCTGGCGGCTCCCCAGGTCGGCGTCGGCCTGCGCATCTACGTCTACACGTATCAGGACGATGACGGCCAGCCGTGGCGTGGTGAGATCATCAACCCCGAGCTCTGGATGCGTCCGCTGGAGCCCGGTGCGCCCGACCCCGACGACGAGTCGGAAGGGTGCCTCTCCTTCCCCGGCGAACGCTTCCCGCTGCGCCGTTCCGACGAGGTGCTCGTCACGGGCACCGACCTCTCCGGCTCCCCCGTCGAGATCCGCGTCGACGGCTGGCGAGCGCGCATCATGCAGCACGAGTTCGACCATCTCGACGGCATCCTCTACATCGATCGCCTCGACGACTCCGACTGGAAGACGACGCAGAAGATCGCGAAGAAGCGCGGCTGGGGCCGTCCGGGCAACGCCTGGACGCCGGGCATGGACGACCTGGACGCCTGATCTCGTGAGGCAGGCCGCCGACCCCCGGGGGTACGACATCGACGCTCTGCGCCGGCGGCTCGTCCCCGAGCGCGACGGCGAACGCTCGACGAGCATCCCCGAGCTCGCCGACGCCGACCCCGACCTGTGCGCGATAGCCCTGGCTCTGCCGGACGGCTCGGTCCGCTCGTCGGTCGACGGGGACGTCCCGTTCAGCATCCAGTCGGCCGTCAAGCCGTTCCTGTTCGCGCTCGCGCTGGCTGACACCGACGGCGCAGCCCTGGACCGGGTCGGCATCGAGCCGACGGGCGAGGCGTTCGACGCGATCAAGCTCGAAAGCGGCACGGGACGCCCGCCCAATCCGATGGTGAACGCCGGCGCCATCCTGACCTGCGCGCTCGTCGATGGAGATGATCCCGACGAGCGCACAGCTCGCATCATCGGCGGACTCTCAGCGTTCGCCGGTCGCCCACTCGAGGTGGACGACGGCGTCGCGCACAGCGAGCATCTGCTCGGAGACCGCAATCACGCCCTCGCGCACCTGATGCGGGATGAGGGCACACTGACGATCACGGCGGACGAGGCTGTCGCCGTCTACGCGCGCGCGTGCGCCGTCCTCGTCGATGCCGAGAGCCTCGCCGTGATGGGCGCGACGCTCGCCCTGGGCGGCGTCAATCCCGCGACCGGCCAACGCGTGGTCTCCTCCCGCATCGCACGCGACGTCGTCGCTGTGATGGCCACGTGCGGTGTCTACGACGGATCGGGACGGTGGATGCGTGGAGTCGGGGTCCCCGCGAAATCGAGTGTCTCCGGCGCCATCGTCCTGTCAGCACCGGGCACCCTGGGCGCCGCGATCGTGAGCCCGCCTCTCGATGAGCGCGGGACGAGCGTGCGCGGTCGCATCGGCGCCGAGGCCCTGAGCGCAGACCTCGGGCTGCACGTCTTCGGCTGATCCATCGCCCGCGCGCACGTCTTCGGATGGCACACCGCGCCGCGTGATTTCCGAGGACCGGGCACCGACTGCCGGGTGAGCCGACGCGCGGGCACATGAGTAAAGGCCCGGGGTGGAAGCCCGGGCCTTCGGTGAGAGCCGCGGTAGATAACGCGGGTCTCTCGCTCCCCGGCTTGGACTCGAACCAAGAACCTATCGGTTAACAGCCGATTGCTCTGCCAATTGAGCTACCGAGGATCAGTCGCCCGCTCGCGCTGGGCAACCCGTCTATATTAGCAAAGCTCCGGGGGTGCTCACGACATGAACCGACCCCCGGGCGGGTCGCGCTGCTCAGGAAGCCCGAGACCGGCCGTCCGGCGTCCACACGACGTCCGACGCCGTGGGCCCGTAGCCCACCGGACGTCCCCCGTGGAGAACGAGAGCCGCGGCATCCAGCTCGTCCGCGGTCTCGACGTCGTTCGTCGCGATGACGATCGCCATCCCCGTGTCGTCACGGCGCGACAGCAACGCCTCGCGAGCCGCGATCCGCACCTCGATGTCGAGGTTGGCGTACGGGTCATCGCCGATGAAGACCTTCGGGTCGAGCACGAGGGCGCGAGCCAGTGCGACGCGCTGGCGCATCCCGGCGCTCAGCTCGTACGGGTACTGCGACGCCGCCCCGAGCGGCAGGTGCAGCTCGTCGAGGAGAGAGGCGACTCGAAGGGAGAGCGCGCGCTGGCTCACGCGACGGTCGCGCGAGGTGATCGGCTCGGCGATCACCTCGGCCACCGTCAGCCGAGCCGGGAGCGACGCGCCCGCGGCCTGGGGCATGTGCCCGGCGTAGTAGGTCAGCATGCGCCGGGAACGGCCACCCTTGCGCACCGAGAGGCCCGCGACCTCAGCGGCCCCACCGACGACGCCGACATCCGACGGCGCGGTGCCGGCGAGGATCGACAGGAGCGTCGATTTACCCGACCCGGTCGCGCCCATCACAGCGAGGGCCTCCCCGGCCCGCACCGTGACGCTGACGCCCTCGACGACCCGATCGGAATCACCCGTCCGCGCGATCGAGAGATCGTCGCAGCGCACCGCGATTTCCGCGTCGGGTCGTCGGGACATGCGCATCATCCTGCCGTTTTCATCGTTCGACCGCTACTCACCGCAGACGGCGGCTATTCCGATTCCATGAGCTGTCGCAGCCGCAGGTCGAGGTCGCGGATGGCGACGCCGATCGAACGGAACTCGGGTGAGCCCGGTTCGAGACGCTGCTGCGCGCTCCTGAGCTCGGCCTTCTCGCGCTCGAGTGCCCGCTGACGCAGCTTGCGCAGCGACTCCATCGCCGTCGTCTGCGCGATGCGCTCCGTGCCCGCGGGGAAGTCCGCCGTGAGCAGCTCGATGGCGAGTGTGCGGTACGGCTCGCGAGTGGCGTCCACTGCAGCCGAGGTCCAGCCGGGCCGTGTGAGGTCGGGCTGCATCGACACGGCCTGCCGGACAGCCTCGAGAGCCGGATGCGGCATGGGCAGGCCGAGCGCGATGTCGACGGCCTGCTTGTCGAGCAGGTGCCCGTACTGCAGCACGCCCATGAGAGCGCGCTTCTCGAGCTCGAGCGCAGGCGGCAGGGAGGCGAGGGTGACCCGGACCGACGCGGGCGGAGCTTCGGCGCCCCGGCCGGGCGGGTCTGCGGGGGCGGCGCGTCCCGCGGGCGCCTCCCCGCGGGCACGCTCCCCCGGGCCCGAGGGGCCGGCAGCACGACGCGCGGCGCGCTCGACTTCCGGCTGCACTT
Organism: Microbacterium sp. Ru50; assembly: GCF_002920555.1. Lineage (NCBI taxonomy): Bacteria > Bacillati > Actinomycetota > Actinomycetes > Micrococcales > Microbacteriaceae > Microbacterium > Microbacterium sp. Ru50. The sequence continues at coordinate 692,927 of NZ_PQSV01000001.1, forward strand.
CGGAGAGGTCGAGCCCGAGTTTTCCGGCCAGCACGCGCGTGTATCCCGGGCGCAGGGCGGTGTCGCGGATGTCGGCGACGATGGGCGCCGCCGCGCGCAGGGCACCGATGCGTCCCTCGACGGTGGACAGATCGAACGTCGACAGACGCTGATCCATGACGAACTCGAACATCGGCGCTTTGGCTTCGACGAGAGCACGAACGGCCGCATCGCCGCGGTTCAGCCGAAGGTCGCAGGGGTCCAGCCCCTCGGGGGCGACCGCGACATACGTCTGCGCCGCGAAGCGCTTCTCGTCGCCGAAAGCCCGCAGCGCGGCCTTCTGACCGGCGGCATCCGGGTCGAATGTGAAGACCACCTCACCCGAGCTGCCCTCGCTGTCGCCCATGACGCGACGCAGCACCGTGATGTGGTCGGTGCCGAACGCGGTGCCGCACGATGCGATGGCTCCGGTCACCCCGGCGAGGTGGCAGGCCATGACGTCGGTGTAGCCCTCGACGACGACGACGCGGTGCTCCCTCGAGATCGACTTCTTGGCCAGGTCGAGGCCGTAGAGGACCTGCGCCTTCTTGTAGATGGGCGTCTCGGGCGTGTTGAGGTACTTCGGTCCCTGGTCGTCGTCGTACAGACGGCGAGCGCCGAAACCGATCGTCTGACCGGCGACGTCGCGGATGGGCCAGACCACCCGACCCCGGAACCGGTCGTAGACGCCGCGCTGACCCTTCGAGACCAGTCCCCCGGTGACCAGCTCCTCGTCGGTGAACCCCTGCGACCGCAGGGCGTCGCGGAGCGCCGACCAGCCCTGGGGCGCGTATCCGACCCCGAAGTGCGCAGCGGCACCGGCGTCGAAGCCTCGTTCGCCGAGGAACTGCCGGGCCGCCTGCGCGTCGGGGGCCGCCAGCTGCGACCGGTAGAACTCGGCAGCCGCGGTGTGGGCGGCGTACAGCCGGGAACGACCGCTCGTCTCGGGGGCGGCCGCGCCGTCCTCGTAGTGCAGCTGGTACCCGATGCGCGCAGCCAGACGCTCGACAGCCTCGGTGAACGACAAGTGGTCCATCGCACGCAGGAACGAGTAGACATCGCCCGACTCGCCGCAGCCGAAGCAGTGGTAGTACCCGACCTGGGGCCGCACGTGGAAGCTCGGGCTGCGCTCGTCGTGGAACGGGCACAGGCCCTTCAGCGAGCCGACGCCGGCGGACTTCAGGGCGACACGTTCGCCGACGATGTCGCCGATGTTCGTGCGCGCCTTGACCTCTTCGATGTCGGTCTGCCGGATCCGTGCCATCAGAGCCCTTCGATGGGCTCGGGCAGCGCGAAGTGGCTGGGCGCCGTCGCGCGCGGATCGGACGACCACAGACCCAGCTCGCGAAGGTCGACCGGACCCACCAGGCGGCCGTGCCACTCGATCGCGAAGCGGTCGGTGAGCGTCGCCACCTGGTCGACGATGACACGTCGGCGGGCCGCGTCCGTTAGCGCGGCGGCGAAGTCCTCGGCGTGCAGTGCGTCGAGGTGCTCGGGACGCTCCCAGAGGGCGTCGGCGAGCCGGCGCAGCACGCGACGCTGCTCCTTGTAGAGGCCCTTGCGCCCCTCGATAGAGACGACGAACGCACCGATGACGCCCTTGAGCACGGCCATCTCGACCTCGATGACGCGCGGGACGATGACACGACCGCGGAAGCGCGTCAGGACGGGGATGTCGTAGTGCTCACGCGTGGCAGCGGTGGCCGCACGCGCGAAGCGACCGATGAGATCGGATGTCAGGTTCTTGAGCCGGGCCATCGCCGCCCGCGAACCGTCGTACGAGTCCAGCCACTCGGGAAGCAGCGTCAGGCGATACAGCGCGTCGCCGAGCTCGTCCTTCGTGAAGCCGTAGCCGACCCAGCTCTGGATCGCGGTGAGCAGTGCCTCGCGCTCTCGGGGGTCGGCGAGTCGCGCCGGGTCGAGGTAGCCGTTCAGCACCGCGTCCTCGAAATCGTGCACCGAGTACGCGATGTCGTCGGAGAGGTCCATCACCTCGGCCTCGATGCAGCGCAGGCGACCGGGGGCGCCCTCGCGCATCCACTGGAACACCGCCTCGTCCTCGGGGTATACGCCGAACTTCTGCCGTCCGCCCGGGTCCGGGATGGCGTGCTCGACGGTCCACGGGTACTTGCAGGTCGCGTCGAGACTCGCCCGCGTGAGGTTGAGGCCCGCGCTCTGCCCGAACGCGTCGACCACCTTCGGCTCGAGACGCGAGAGGATGCGCAGCGACTGCGCGTTGCCCTCGAAGCCGCCGATGTCCTCGGCCCAGTCGTTGAGGGCCCGCTCACCGTTGTGGCCGAAGGGCGGGTGGCCGAGGTCGTGGCAGAGGCAGGCGGTGTCGACGACGTCGGGCGAGAGCTCCAGCGCGATCGCGAGCTCGCGTCCGACCTGCGCGACCTCGAGCGAGTGCGTCAATCGATTGCGGGCGAAGTCGGCGGGGCTCGCCGGGCTCAGCACCTGTGTCTTCGCGGCGAGCCGGCGCAGGGCACCCGAATGCAGCACGCGAGCGCGATCGCGCGCGAAGCTGTCGCGGCGGGAGCGGTGCTCCTCCCGGTGGAAGCGGGCGGCATCGTGGTCGTCGTAGCCGGAGGGACGTCCCGCCGAGACGCCGACGCCGCTCGTGACCTCAGCCCCCACTGTTCTCGATCTCCGCTGCGGCGATGGCCGACGACTCCGCCGCGTCGACGTCGCGCGAATCGAGCCAGCGGTCCGGTAGCGCCGGACGCTTCGGTGTTCCCGCTCGCCCGCGCTGGCCTTCCGCAGCCGAGCCGGGGTAGGGCGCCGACCAGTCGAGCGTCTCGAGGATGTCGTCGATCTCGGCGAGACTCGACGCGGTCGCCAGGCGCGCACGCGTGTCGCCGCCCACCGGGTAGCCCTTGAAGTACCACGCGACGTGCTTGCGGATGTCGCGGCATCCGCGGCCCTCGTCCTCGAAGAACTCCACCAGCAGCTCGGCGTGGCGTCGGAACGCCGTCGCGACGAACCCGAGGGTGGCATCGACCTCGGGGCCGGCCGAGCCGGGCTCGCCCAGAGCGCGCGCGAGGTCGCCGAAGAGCCAGGGACGCCCGAGGCACCCGCGTCCGACGACGACGCCGTCGCAGCCGGTCTCCGCCATCATCCGGACGGCGTCCTCGGCGGACCAGATGTCGCCGTTGCCGAGGACGGGAACGCTGGTGACCGCCTCTTTCAGCGCGGCGATGGCCGACCAATCGGCGTGGCCGGAGTAGAACTCCGCAGCCGTGCGGGCGTGGAGCGCGACGGCGGACACACCGGCATCCTCGGCGATGCGGCCGGCGTCGAGGTAGGTCAGGTGGTCGGAGTCGATGCCCTTTCGCATCTTGACCGTCAGCGGGACGTCACCGGCCGCGCGGGCGGCGCGCGTGACGATGTCGCGGAAGAGATCGAGCTTCCAGGGCAGTGCCGCTCCCCCGCCCTTGCGGGTCACCTTGGGGACGGGGCACCCGAAGTTCAGGTCGATGTGATCGGCACGGTCCTCTTCGACCAGAAGCCGCACGGCGGCCTCGGTCGTCGCGGGGTCCACGCCGTAGAGCTGGATGGAGCGCGGCTTCTCGGACTCGTGATGCGTGATCAGCCGCATCGTGGTGGCGTTGCGCTCGACGAGTGCGCGGGTCGTGATCATCTCGCTGACGTAGAGACCCGCGCCGTATTCGCGGCAGAGCCGACGGAAGGCGGTGTTCGTGATCCCGGCCATCGGGGCCAGGACGACGGGCGCATCCAGGGCGATCGGGCCGATCCGCAGGCGCGGGGAGGCGGACAGGACGGTACTCACCAGATCATTCTCCCAGAAGGACGGATGCCGGAAGGCGGCCGGGCGTAGCCTGGGGACGTGACCGAAGCGACCACCGACATCCGTTCGATTCCGTTCTCCTCCGCCGACGGCACCCCCACCACGCTCGACGACCTCGGCGACGGCGTTCTGCTCGTCGTCAACGTCGCCTCCAAGTGCGGTCTCACGCCCCAGTACGAGCAGCTCGAGCAGCTGCAGCGCACGTACGGCGAGCGCGGCCTGCAGGTGATCGGATTCCCCTGCAACCAGTTCATGGGTCAGGAGCCCGGCTCGGTGGACGAGATCCTCGACTACTGCGCGATGACCTGGGGAGTGAGCTTCCCCATCATGGACAAGATCCGGGTCAACGGCTCGCACGCCGCACCGCTCTACAAGGCGCTGAAGAAGATCCGCAACGAGGAGGGCGCACGCGGCCCGGTGATGTGGAACTTCGAGAAGTTCGTGATCACGCCCGGCGGCGAGGTGCACCGCTTTCGGCCGCAGACCAAGCCCGACGCGCCGGAGATCGTCGCGGTGATCGAGGCGAACCTGCCGCGCTGACTCGCCGGCGCTCGCGGACGGGGCTCAGCTCGCGGTCTCGACGCCGTTGCGCTCCGCCCACACCTGTCGGGCGATCTGGGCGAAAGCCTCGGCGGGCTGCGCCCCCGAGACGCCGTAGCGACCGTCGATGACGAAGAACGGCACCCCGTTGATGCCGTACGCGCGCGCCTGATCCTGGTCGGCGCGGACGGCCGGCAGGTGCTCCCCCGATTCGAGCGCCGCCCGGATGGCGTCGCGGTCGAGACCGACCTCAGCCGCGAGCTCGACCAGCTCGTCGATGCGGCCCACATGGCGACCCTCGGTGAAGTAGGCCGCCATCAGGCGCTCGGCCATCTCGTGCTGACGCCCCTCCGCCTTTGCGGCGTGCAGCAGCTCGTGCGCCTTGACGGTGTTCGTGTGCTGGAGGATGTCGAAGTGGTAGTCCAGGCCCGCATCCTTCGCGACGCCGGTGACGTTCTCGAGCATCTGCTGCACCTGCTCGCGCGGCATCCCCTTGTGGCTCGACAGGAAGTCGAGCTCGTCGCCTTCGAAGTCGACGGGGGTGTCGGGCGAGAGCTCGAACGAATGGAAGGTCACCTCCACGCGCGGAGCGTCCTCGTCATCCGCCGTGGCCGCCAGGCCCGACTCGAGGTTGCGCTTGCCGATGTAGCACCACGGGCAGGCGATGTCGCTCCACACGTCGATCTTGATTGCGTCCGTCACACCGGGTGCAACGTCCCGGCGCGCGCGAGCTATTCCCGCGACCGCGTCACGCGGTCGGAGCGTCGACGGCGCCGCCGAAGCGGCGGTCGCGCGAGAGATAGAGCTGGATCGCGCCCCACAGGTCCGATCGCGAGAAGTCGGGCCACAGGGTGTCGAGGAACACCATCTCGGCGTACGCCGCCTCCCACAGGAGGAAGTTCGAGGTCCGCTGCTCCCCGCTCGAGCGGATGAACAGATCGACGTCGGGCATGTCGGGCACGTAGAGGTGCCGGCGCAGGGCCTTCTCCGTGATCGCGGAGGGCTTCATCCGGCCCGCGGCGATCTGCTCGCCCATCGCGCGCATGGCGTCGATGATCTCGTGACGCCCGCCGTAGTTGACGCACATCGTGAGCGTGAGCACGTGGTTGTCGCGAGTGAGCTGCTCGGCGTACTGGAGCTCGGAGATGACCGATCCCCACAGGCGCGGCTTTCGCCCTGCCCACCGCACGCGCACGCCCCATTCGTTGAGCTGGTCGCGACGGCGATGGAGGACGTCGCGGTTGTACCCCATCAGGAAGCGCACCTCGTCGGGCGACCGAGACCAGTTCTCGGTCGAGAACGCGTACACGCTCAAGTGTTTGACCCCGGCCTGGATGGCGCCGGCGACGACGTCGAGCAGCACCTCCTCGCCGGCGCGGTGGCCCTCGATGCGCGTGAGGCCACGGCGATTGGCCCAGCGTCCGTTGCCGTCCATGACGATCGCGACGTGATTCGGAACGCCGCCCCGCGGGAACGCCGGCGGGTACACCCCGGTCCAGTCGAGGGGGCGATAGGGAACCGCGTCGCGGTGCGTGTACGGCTTGGGACTCATCGGTTCGAGCCTAGGCGGTCGAGCCGTGCGGCATCACAGGTGTCAGCGCGCCGCGCCGATGTGGCCGAGCGATCGGATGCCGCGCTCGAGGTGCCACTGGGCATAGGCCGCGATCAGCCCCGATGCGGCGTTGGCTGTGCCGGGGCTGCCCGCATCGACGGTCTCCCACTCTCCGGCGATGAGGGCGCGCAGGCGCGCTCCGGTTTCGGGGGCGATGCGGGCCGACCCCGCGGGCGCGCACGCGTCGCACACCGATCCGCCGAGGGGCGCGACGAAACCGTCGTGGGGGCCTGGACGCCCGCAGCGCGCGCAGGCGTCGAGCGACGGCGCCCAGCCCGAGAGCGCCATGGCTCTGAGGAGGTACGAGTCGAGCACGGCGCGGCTGTCGTGGTCGCCGCGCGCGAGGGCGCGAAGCCCACCGACGAGAAGCAGATACTGCTGCGGCGTGGTCTCGGCCTCGTTCAGACGATCGGCGGCCTCGACCATCGCGGACGCCGAGGTGTAGCGGTCGTAGTCCGTCGCGATGTCGGCACCGTAGGAGCCGAGCGACTCGGCCTGCTGCACGATGTCGAGCGAGCGCCCTTTGTACATCTGGACGTCGGCGACCATGAACGGCTCCAGTCGCGCACCGAACCGGGACGACGTGCGCCGCACGCCTTTCGCGACGCCGCGCAGCTTGCCGTGCCGCCGGCTGAGCATCGTGACGATGCGATCCGCCTCGCCCAGCTTGTGGGTGCGCAGGATCACGACCTCGTCGCGGTAGGTGGGCACTCTTCAATTATCGCGCCGACCGACGACAATGGTTCCGTGGCGCAGTCTCAGTTCGTGATCCCGCTCTGGGCGGATCTGACCGCCGTCGGGCTCGGCGGGGTTCAGGGCGCCCTTTTCGCTTCCGGATTCGTCGGCAAACAGCGGCTCGATCCACTCGGGGTCGTGATCATCGGCATCCTGATCGGGATGGGCGGCGGTCTCATTCGCGATCTGCTCCTGGGCGTGCAGCCTGTCACGCTGCAGAGCAACTGGTATCTCATCACCGCGACCTCGGCCGCGCTGGTCGGCATGCTGCTGTCGAACCTGTTCCAACGGCTCAACGCCGTCATCATCGGTCTCGACGCCGTCGTCATCGGCATGTTCGGGGCGTTCGGGACGAGCAAGGCCCTCGTGCTCGGGCTGCCGATCGTCCCCGCGATCTTCATCGGCTCCTGCGCCGCCGTCGGCGGCAGCATGCTGCGCGACGTCATCCTCGGACTCCCCGTCGCCATCATGCACGTCGGCTCGCTCTATGCGATCGCGGCCGCCGCCGGGTGCGCGGTGCTCGCCGGAGCGTCGGCGCTGGGCGCGCCCATCGTGGCCGCTGCCATCGTGGGCATCGCGGTGACCACCGTCATCCGCCTGCTCGCGGTCGTCTTCGACATCTCTCTGCCCGAGCAGCGCGCCTTGCACCGGCGCAAGGTCGCGGCGGAGACGGCGTCGATCCCGATCGTCAAACCGTGAGACCGCGGGGGCGGCGAACGCACCCCGCGAAACGACGAAGGCCCCGCCGGAGCGGGGCCTTGATCGAAGAACGGCTTACTTGGAGCCGAAGTTCTTGAAGCGCTGGTTGAACTTCTCGACGCGGCCGGCCGAGTCCATGATGCGCTGCTTGCCCGTGTAGAACGGGTGCGAGGCGGACGAGATCTCGACGTCGATGACCGGGTAGGTCTCGCCGTCCAGCTCGATCGTCTTGTCGCTCGAGACCGTCGAACGGGTCAGGAACGTCTCGCCGGAGCCGAGGTCGCGGAAAACGACGGCGCGGTACTCGGGGTGAATGTCAGTCTTCATGGGATTCCTTACGTGGTGCCCTGGATTTTGCCAGGGCGAGGGAAGTCTGCGATGCGTCTGCACCGAAGAGCGATCCTACCAGGTTCAGGATGAGGCCCGAGCCGCGTAGCGTCCGCGCTCCTCGCTGAGCGCAATGGACAGCCCGAACGTCTCGGTGAGGTTCTCGGCGGTGAGCGTCTCGGCCAGCGGACCGGCGGCGACGACGCCGCCCTCGCGCAACAGGAGCACGTGGGTGAACCCGACCGGGATCTCTTCGACGTGGTGCGTCACCATGATCATCGCGGGCGTGGTGGGCGCCTGGGCGTAACCGCCGAGGAGAGCGAGCAGTTCCTCGCGGGCGCCGAGGTCGAGGCTCGCCGTCGGCTCGTCGAGGAGCAGCAGCTCGGGGTCGGTCATGACGGCGCGGGCGATCTGGACGCGCTTCTGCTCGCCGTCCGAGAGCGTGCCGAAGGTCCGCTCGGCGAGTCCGTCGAGCTTCCACTCGGCGAGCACGCGCATCGCGCGTCGCTCGTCGATGTCCTCGTACTCCTCACGCCACCGCCCGGTCACGGCGTACGCCGCCGTGAGGACCACGTCGAGCACGGTCTCTTCGGCCGGGATGCGCCGGGCCATCGCCGACGAGGCGAATCCGATGCGCGGGCGCAGCTCGAACACGTCGGTCCGCCCGAGGCGCTCCCCCAGGATCTCGACGCTTCCCGAGGTGGGGTGGAGGAGGCTCGCCGCGAGCTGCAGCACCGTCGTCTTGCCCGCGCCGTTGGGCCCGAGCACCACCCAGCGCTGATCATCGGAAACCGACCAGTCGACCCGGTCGATGATGTTCCGGGCGTTTCGGCGGACGACGACGTCGGAGAACTCCAGGACCTGCGGCATGGGTTCAGCCTAGCGGCCGAGCCCCGCCACTCTCGCGTACAACGCGGCGGTCTCGTCGGCGATCGCCGACCAGCTGAACGAGCTGGCGGCACGCTCGCGGCCCGCGGCGCCGTAGCGTCGCGCCGTGTCGGGATCCGAGACGACCTCGGTGAGCGTGGCCGCCAGATCGGCGACGAACTTCTCGGGATCCAGCGGGGTACCGGTGCCGTCGTCGGACTGCTCGATCGGCACGAGGCGCCCGGTCTCGCCGTCGACGACGACTTCCGGGATGCCGCCGGTCGCGGTCCCGACAACGGCGGCCCCGCACGCCATTGCCTCGAGGTTGACGATGCCGAGCGGCTCGTAGACCGACGGGCAGACGAAGGTCGTGGCTGCCGTCAGGATCGCGCAGAGCTCGTCGCGCGGGAGGAACTCCTCGATCCAGACGACCCCGGAGCGCGCGGCCTGCAGCTCGCGCACGAGGCCCTGCACCTCGGCCATGATCTCCGGCGTGTCGGGCGCTCCCGCGCAGAGGACGACCTGCACGTCGGCGGGAAGCAGGCGCGCGGCCCGCAGAAAGTACGGCAGGCCCTTCTGCCGCGTGATGCGTCCGACGAAGACCACGGAGGGGCGGGTGGGGTCGATGCCGTGGCGTTCGAGGACGGCGGGATCGTCGACCGGCCGCCACGACTCGACGTCGATGCCGTTGTAGATCACCGACACCTTCTCGGGATCGAGATCGGGATAGCTGCGCAGGATGTCGCGGCGCATTCCGTCGCTCACGGCGATGACGGCCGCCGCGTTCTCGTAAGCGGTCTTCTCGATGTAGCTCGACACGGCGTAGCCCCCGCCGAGCTGCTCGGCCTTCCACGGCCGCAGCGGCTCGAGCGAGTGAGCCGTGACGACGTGCGGGATGCCGTGGAGGAGCGAGGCGAGGTGCCCGGCGAAGTTGGCGTACCAGGTGTGGCTGTGCACGACGTCCGCGCCGGCGACGTCTCCGACGATCTCGAGATCGGTCCCGAGCGTCTGGAGCGCGGCGTTGGCGTCGCTCAGCCCGACGGGGGTGGCGTAGGAGGTCGTGTCCGGCTCGTCCCGGTCCGCTCCGAAGGCCCGGACCTGCACCTCCATCGTCTCGCGCAGGGCGCGGACGAGCTCGGTGACGTGCACCCCCGCTCCGCCATAGATCGCGGGAGGATACTCCTTCGAGACGATGTCTACACGCATGGGTCGAACGCTAGTACAGGAGCGTTCGACGGGCCTAGTGTGGTGCCATGCCAGCAGCGCCCAAGGTCTTCGGAATCGTTCTCGCGGGCGGGGAGGGTAAGCGCCTGATGCCGTTGACGGTGGATCGCGCCAAGCCCGCGGTCCCGTTCGGCGGCCAGTACCGCCTGATCGACTTCGCGATCTCGAACCTCATCAACTCGGGCCTGCGCCAGGTCGTCGTCCTGACCCAGTACAAGTCGCACAGCCTCGACCGTCACGTCTCGCAGACCTGGCGGATGTCGGCGCTGCTCGACTCGTACGTAGCCTCGGTTCCCGCCCAGCAGCGCCTGGGCAAGCGGTGGTTCTCGGGCTCGGCCGATGCGATCCTCCAGTCGCTGAACCTCATCAACGATGAGAAGCCCGACATCGTCGTCGTGATCGGAGCCGATCACGTCTACCGCATGGACTTCCGTCAGATGCTCGACGCCCACCTCGCCTCGGGCGCCCGGGCGACGGTGGCCGGCATCCGCCAGCCGATCGGCCTGGCCAACCAGTTCGGCGTCATCGACGTCGACCCCGCCGACGAGACCCGGATCCGCGCCTTCCTCGAGAAGCCCCAGGACCCCACCGGGCTGCCCGACTCGCCGCACGAAGTGCTGGCCTCGATGGGCAACTACATCTTCGACACCGACGCCCTCATCGAGGCGGTCGAGGCCGACGGCGAGCTGCCGACGTCGAATCACGACATGGGCGGCGACATCATCCCCTACTTCGTCGACCGCGGCGAGGCCGCCGTCTACGACTTCAAGCGCAACGACGTGCCCGGGTCGACCCCGCGCGACCGCAACTACTGGCGCGACGTCGGCACGATCGAGTCGTTCTTCGACGCCCACATGGACCTCATCTCGACGTTGCCGATCTTCAACCTGTACAACACCGACTGGCAGATCCACTCGCAGGCAGTGAACTCGCCGCCCGCGAAGTTCGTCCGCGACAGCGTCGGGCGCATGGGCAACGCGATCGACTCGATCGTCTCTCTCGGCTCCGTGCTGTCGGGCACCCATCTCGAGCGCAGCGTCGTCGGCCCGTGGACGCTCTCCGGAGGCGGTGCGACGATCACCGACTCGGTGCTGTTCGACTACGTCAGCGTCGGCGCCGGGGCACGTGTGCACCGGGCGATCCTCGACAAGAACGTGGTGCTCGAAGACGGCGCCACGGTCGGTGTCGACCGCGAACGCGACCTCGCCCGCGGCTTCACCGTGACCGACACCGGCATCACCGTCGTCGGCAAGAACGCGCGCGTCGAACGCTGACGCGCGTTCCCGCTAGCGTGGTGGTCATGCCCCACGCGCGTTTCCTCGTCGTCTTCGATGCCGACTCGACCCTCCTGCGCAACGAGGTCATCGAACTCATCGCCGACGAAGCGGGACGCGGGGCGGAGGTCGCCGCCGCGACGGAGGCGGCGATGCGCGGCGAGGTCGATTTCGCGTCGAGTCTGCGTTCACGCGTCGCGCAGCTCGCGGGTGTTCCGCTCACGGCCTTCGAGCGGGTGCGGTCGCGCGTCGAGCCGACACCGGGCGCGCGTGAGCTGATCGCGGCGATCCACGAGCGCGGCGGCGCGGCCGCCGTCGTCTCCGGGGGCTTCCACGAGGTGCTCGACCACATCGCTCCCGGCTTGGGGGTCGACCTGTGGCGCGCCAATCGGCTGGGCTCCGACGGCGCGACGCTCGACGGCACGGTCGCGGGCGACATCGTCGACGCGGAGGCCAAAGCGGCGTCGCTGCGCGAATGGGCGCGCGGTCACGACGTCCCCCTCGCCCGGACCATCGCCATCGGCGACGGGGCGAACGATCTGCGGATGATGGCGGCTGCCGGCCTCGGCATCGCCTTCAACGCCAAGCCCGCGGTGCGCCGCCAGGCGGACCTCGTGGTCGGCCCGGTCGACCTGCGAGAGGTCATCGCGCTCCTCCCCTGACGCGAGGCTGTCGCCTGTCCGGCCCGAGCGCTACGGTCGGGTCATGCACGTGATCCTCATCCCGGGCCTCTGGCTCGACGCCTCGTCCTGGGACGACGTCGTCCCCGCCCTCCGCGATGCGGGGCATCACCCGAACGCCCTCACGATGCCCGGCGTCGGCGACACCGCCGGAGCGGTCTCGACGACCCTCCGCGACTGGGTCGACGCCGTGGTCGCCCGCATCGACGACCTCCCCGGCCAGCTCGCCCTCGTGGGGCACAGCGGCGGCGGGAACGTCGCGTGGGCGGCCGCCGACCGGCGCCCCGATCGCATCGCGCGGGTCGTCCTCGTCGACACCCTCCCGCCCGCGCCCGGCGCCGAGATCTCGGCGTTCCCGGTCGCCGACGGCGTCGTGCCGTTTCCCGGTTGGGAGTTCTTCGACGAGCCGGATATCGCCGACCTCGACGACGACACGCGCTCCCGGTGGGCGGCCCGCACGCACCCGGTTCCGGCAGCGGTGCCGACCGATGCGGTCGATCTCGACGACGCTCGCCGTCACTCCATCCCGGTGACCGTCCTGTCGGGCTCGGCCGACGAACCCGGAATCCGCGAGATGCTGGCGGCCTGGCCGCCCTTCCTCGCCGAGTTCGAGGCGCTCGAGGACGTCACGGTCGTCGAGCTCGGCTCAGGCCACTGGCCCCAGTTCTCGCAGCCCGATCGACTCGCGCGCGAGATCGTCGCCGCGCTCTCCTGACGCTCGCCGCCGCGTCAGTGCCCCATTCCGAGACCGCCGTCGACCGGGATGACGGCACCGGAGATATAGGCCGCGTCATCCGAGGCGAGCCAGGCCACGGCCCCGGCGACCTCGGCGGATGAGCCGTAACGACCCGCCGGAATGCTGCGCTTGTACTCCGCCTGCGTCTCTTCGGGAAGAGCCGCGGTCATGTCCGTCTCGATGAATCCCGGGGCGACGACGTTCGCCGTGATGCCGCGGGCGCCGAGCTCGCGGGTGAGCGAACGGGCGAATCCCACGAGTGCCGCCTTCGACGACGAGTAGTTGATCTGTCCTGCTGAGCCGAACAGGCCGACGACGCTCGAGATGAGGATGACGCGACCCCACTTGGCCCGCAGCATGCCCTTCGACGCCCGCTTGACGACACGGAAGGCGCCGCCGAGGTTGGTCGCGACGACCGAGTCGAAGTCATCCTCGGTCATACGGAGCAGGAGCGTGTCCTTCGTGATGCCGGCATTCGCGACGACGACCTCGACCGGACCGAGCTCGCTCTCGACCTGAGTGAACGCGGCGTCGATCGATGCAGCGTCCGTCACGTCCGCCCGGACGGTCAGCGCACCCTCGGGTCCCTCACCCGAACGGGCCGTCACCGCGACGCGGTGGCCTTCGGCGATGAAGCGCTCCGCGATCGAGCGGCCGATGCCGCGATTGCCTCCGGTGACGAGAACGACTCGGGACGTGGACATACGACTCTCCTGTGTCTGCGGCGGGAACCTCGCAAGCCTAACCGCAGCGCGCCCGACGGCCGCGAACGATAAGCTGGCGGCCCGACGTCGACGAGGAGCAGATGTGAGCGACCAGCCCCAGCCGCAGCAGCCGTACCCCGCGCCCGGGCAGCCCGCCTCCGGCGCACCCACCCCGCCCCCGGCGCCGCCGTACGCCAACCCGCCGCAGCAGGCTTACCAGCCCGCGGGCTACCCCGCGCCCGCCTACGGCTACGGCGGCGGCTACCCCCAGCAGAAGACGAACACGCTCGCGATCGTGTCGATGATCGCCTCGATCGTGGGCTTCATCTGGCTCCTGCCCGTCATCGGGTCGATCGCGGGCGTCATCATGGGCCACATCTCGCTGTCCCAGATCAAGCGGACGAACGAGAAGGGCCGCGGCATGGCGATCGCGGGCCTCATCGTCGGCTACGCCGGGCTCGCCCTGGCGGTCATCGGCATCATCGCCTTCGCCGCCTTCATCGGCTGGGCCATCGAGCAGGACAGCTACAGCACCTACTCGTCGAGCTTCTGAGACCGGCCTCCCCCGGCCCCGCGGGCGTATCCTTGATGCACCGTGAAGCATCAGCCCGCCACCCCGTCGGCGACCTCGCTCCCGCGAGCCCCGCACGACGACTCGAACCGTCGCATGACGAAGTACTTCATCATGATGGCGGTACGCGTGGTGTGCTTCGTCCTCATGGTCGTCATCACCCCCTACGGCTGGCACACGGCGGCCTTCGCGGTCGGAGCGGTGTTCCTGCCGTACATCGCCGTCGTGATCGCGAACGTGGGAGACGATGTGCGGGAGCCCGCTGCCGTCTCGCCCCTCGCAGCGCTCCCCGAGCACCCCGACGAAACCGCGCGCGAGCCGCAGGCGCCTGCGAAACCGACCGTCATCGAGATCCGGGAGTCACGGCCGGAGTGAACGACATCGAGTGCTCCCGCGCCGGATGCCGCGCGTCGGCACGGTGGCGGGTCATCTGGCGCAACCCCCGCATCCACGCCGCCGACCGGCGGAAGATCTGGGTGGCGTGCGACGACCACGTCGCATACCTGCGCGAGTTCGTCGCGGCGCGGGACTTCCCCGTCAGCGTGGAGCGTCTCGTCGTGGACACGACCGAGGCGGGCGCATCATGAGAGGTAAGACCGCCCTGCGTTGGACCGGCTATGTCGCCGTCGCCATCGCCTTCGCGATCGCCTGCGCCTACCTGTCGAACTGGCAGTTCACGCGCAACGAGGAGCGGAGCGCGCAGCTCGAGCTCGTCGAGCGGAACTACGACGCCGATCCCGCGGCGCTGTCGGAGATCCTCCCGTCCGGGACCGAGTTCGATCCGGCCGACGAGTGGCACCCCGTGGAGCTCATCGGCCGATACCGGGCCGACGACCAGGTGCTGGTGCGCAACCGCCCCCACGGAGGCACCTCCGCCTTCGAGGTGCTCGTGCCGTTCGAGACGACGGACGGACGGATCTTCATCGTCGATCGCGGCTGGGTACCCCCGGCATCCGACAGCCCCGAACCCGCCGCGATCGCCGCACCGCCCTCGGGCACGGTGACGGTGGTCGCTCGCCTCAAGCCCGCCGAGGCGGCGCCCACCTCGGGGCGGTCGGCCCCCGACGGTCAGGTCCCGACGATCAACGTCGACCTCGTCGCCGACGAAGCCCGCCTGACCGGCGATGTCGTGACATCGGCATACGGGCTCCTCGTCTCGGAGGATCCCGCGCCGGCCGACGGTCTCGGTGCCATGCCGATCCCGTCCGAGGACCCGGGACCGCACCTGTCGTACGCGATCCAGTGGATCCTGTTCGCGATCATGGGCTTCGTCTTCATCTGGTACATGATCCGCACCGAGCGCCGGCACCGACGTGAGGACGAAGAGGATGCTGCGGCCGCCGCGCTCGCAGCGCCCGAGGCAGCCGAATCACCGGCGCCCGCGGCCACGGCATCCGGCTTGGGTGAGGCGTCCGTCGTCCCGGCGAGCCTCCGGCGCCGCCGCGACGTGAAGCGCGACCGTGACATGGAGGACGAGGACGCGATCCTCGACTCGACGCGCAGCTGATCGCGCCCCGGGCCGTCAGGCCAGGGTGATGAGCTCGAGGTAGTCGCGTCCCCAGATGTCCTCGACGCCGTCGGGAAGGATCAGCACACGCTCGGGATTGAGCGCCTCGACGGCGCCCTCATCGTGCGACACCAAGACGACGGCGCCCTCGTAGTGAGCGAGCGCGCCGAGGATCTCGTCGCGTGACGCGGGATCGAGGTTGTTGGTCGGCTCGTCGAGCAGCAGCATGTTGGCCGACGAGACGACGAGGGTCGCTAGCGACAGACGGGTCTTCTCGCCGCCGGAGAGCACCCCGGCGGGCTTGAGCACGTCGTCCCCGGTGAACAGGAACGATCCGAGCACCTTGCGCGCCTCGGTCTCGGTGATGTCGGGCGCGGCAGACATCATGTTCTGGAGCACCGACCGCGCCACATCGAGGTTCTCGTGCTCCTGCGCGTAATAGCCGATGCGAAGGCCGTGCCCGGGCTCGAGCACGCCCGTGTCGGGCTGGTCCACGCCCGCGAGGATGCGCAGCAGCGTCGTCTTGCCGGCACCGTTGAGACCGAGGACGACGACCTTCGACCCGCGGTCGATGGCGAGATCGACGTCGGTGAAGATCTCCAGCGAACCGTACGACTTCGACAGCCCCGACGCCATGAGGGGCGTCTTCCCGCAGGGGGCGGGCTTGGGGAAGCGCAGCTTCGCGACGCGATCTTCCTGGCGAACCTCGTCGAGACCCGAGAGGAGCTTCTCGGCGCGCGCCACCATCTGATGCGCGGCTGCTGCCTTGCTCGCCTTCGCGCCGAAGCGGGCCGCCTGCTGCTGCAGGGCGGTCGCCTTCTTCTCGGCGTTGGCGCGCTCCTTCTTGCGACGCTCCTCATCCGCGACGCGCTGGCGCAGGTAGTTCTTCCAGTTCATGTTGTAGACGTCGATGACCTGACGCATGGCGTCGAGGTAGAAGACGCGATTCACGGTCTCGCCGACGAGTTCGACGTCGTGGCTGATGACGATCAGGCCGCCCTTGTACCCCTTGAGGAACTCCCGCAGCCACACGACGCTGTCGGCATCGAGGTGGTTCGTCGGCTCGTCGAGGATCATCGTCTGCGCGTCCGAGAACAGGATGCGGGCCAGCTCGATGCGCCGCCGCTGCCCACCGGAGAGTGTCTTCAGCGGCTGATCGAGGATGCGGTCGGGCAGCGACAGATTATGGGCGATCGATGCGGCCTCGGCCTCGGCCGCGTAACCGCCGAGCGCTTCGAACCGCTCCATGAGATTGCCGTACCGGCGCATGGCCTTGGCCGCCGCGGCTTCGTCATCCGAACCCATCTCGAGCGACGCGCTCTGCATCTCCACCGCGATCGTGCCGAGGCCGCGGGCGTCGAGGATGCGCGTGCGTGCGAGCATCTCCGGGTCACCCGAGCGCGGGTCCTGCGGCAGGTAGCCGAGCTCGCCCGAGCGTTCGACCTTGCCGTCGCTGGGCAGCAGGTCGCCGGCGAGCACCTTGGTCAGAGTGGTCTTGCCGGCGCCGTTGCGACCGACGAGTCCGATCTTGTCTCCGTCGGAGACGCGGAAGGACACGTCCGACATCAGCGTGCGCGCGCCCACGCGGATTTCGAGGTCGTGCACGGCGAGCACAGCGATCGTCCAATCGTCAGGAACAGGGAGGGGCGGCCGAACGGCCAGCCTCTCATCCTACTCGGTGTCGGCGCGGCCGTTCCTCGAGCTGCCGAGAACCACGCGGTGCGGCACCTTCAGTCCGGCTGCAGCGGATTGGCGGGATGCGCGCCGCGGACGTAAAGTAAGCCTGCCCTTACTCACCTCTCCTCTGGAGGACACTGTGCCCCGCATCCGCACAGCCGCCGCAGCCCTCATCGCAGCCACGCTGCTCCTCGCCGGCTGCGGTTCCACCGCGGCTCCCGACTCGGCGCCCGCCGCTTCGAGCGACGCGTCGTCCGACGCTTTCCCCGTCACCATCGATCACGCGTTCGGACAGACGACGATCGAGAGCAAGCCCACGAGGGTCGCGACCGTCTCGTGGGGAAACCAGGAGGCCGCGCTCGCTCTGGGCGTCGTGCCCGTCGGCATGCCCGCGGTGACCTGGGGCGACGATGACGGCGACGGCATCCTCCCCTGGGTGAAGGACAAGCTCGACGAGCTCGGCGGCGAGACGCCCGTCCTCTTCGACGAGGCCGAGGGCATCGACTTCGAGGCCGTCGCCGACACCCAGCCCGACGTCATCCTCGCCGCCTACTCAGGGCTGACGCAGGACGACTACGACACCCTGAGCAAGATCGCCCCGGTGGTGGCGTACCCCGACATCGCCTGGGGCACCAGCTGGCAGGAGCTCACCGTCATGAACGGCACGGCCCTCGGGCTCAAGGACGAGGCGGAGACCCTCGTCGACGACCTGACCGCACACCTGAACGATCTGACGGGCGCGTACCCCGACATCGCCGGCAAGACGACGCTGTTCAGCTCGTTCGACGCGACCGACCTGAGCCAGATCGGCTTCTACTCGACGGCCGACCCGCGCCCGCTCTTCCTCGAGGACCTGGGGCTGACCCCGGCGGCGACCGTCGCCGAGCAGTCGAAGGGCACCGACCAGTTCTGGATCACCAACAGCACCGAAGAGATCGAGCGATTCGCCGACCTGCAGGTGCTCGTGACCTACGGCGATGACACCACGCTCGCGGCGATGCAGGCCGACCCGCTGCTCTCGCGGATCCCCGCCGTCGCGTCGGGAGCCGTCGTCGTGCTGCCCGCGGCGAACGACCCGCTCGCTGCCGCCGCCAACCCCAGCCCCCTTTCGATCACCGATCCGCTGACCTCGGAGTACGTCGACATGATCGGTGCGGCTGCCGCGAAGGCGAGCTCGTGATCGCAGTCGACCTGCTCCGGATGCCGTGAGCGTTCCGACCATGACGACGGCCCCCGCCGCCGTGAACGCGCCCCTGCGGCGCGACTCGCGGCGGCGGCGGGTCGTCTGGCTCGTCATCCTGGCGCTGCTCGTCCTGGTGGCGGCCATCGTCTCGGTGACGTTCGGAACGCGTGCCGTCTCCTTCGACGACATCATCGCGGGCCTCACCGGGAGCATCGAGAGCACCTCGGCGGCCGCCGTCTCCAAGCGCGTTCCGCGCACGGTGCTCGCGTTGGTCGTGGGCGCGGCCCTCGCCGTGTCGGGCGCCGTCATGCAGGGTGTCACGCGCAACCCCCTCGCGGACCCGCAGATCCTCGGCATCAACGGCGGCGCATCGCTCGCCGTCGTCATCGGGCTCGCCTTCTTCGGCGTGTCCAGCGCGTTCGGCTACATCTGGCTCGCCATGCTGGGCGCGGCCATCGCAGCCGTCTTCGTCTACACGATCGGGTCCCTGGGCCGCGGCGGCGCGAGCCCTCTCAAACTCGCTCTCGCGGGGGCGGCGACGGCGGTCGCCTTCAGCTCGCTGATCAGCGCCATCCTCCTCCCCCGCATCGACGTGATGAGCGTCTTCCGGTTCTGGCAGATCGGCGGTGTCGGCGGTGCCACCGTCGAGAAGATCCTCCTCGTAGTCCCCTTCCTCGCGGTCGGAATGGTCATCTGCCTCGCGGCCAGCGCCGCACTCAACTCGCTCGCGCTCGGAGACGAGCTCGCGGCGGGGCTCGGCGAGCGCGTTCGCACGGCGCGCCTGGTCGCCGCACTCGGTGCCGTCATCCTCTGCGGCGCCGCGACCGCCGTCGCCGGCCCCATCGGCTTCGTCGGGCTGATCGTGCCGCACATCTGCCGCCTGCTCGTCGGTCCCGACCACCGCTGGCTCCTCCCCGTCTCGGCGCTCGTCGGCGGGGGGCTTCTCATCGTCGCCGACGTCGTCGGCCGTGTGATCGCGCGCCCTCAGGAAGTCGAGGTCGGAATCGTGACCGCGCTCATCGGAGCCCCGTTCTTCATCGCGATCGTCCGCCGACAGAAGATGCGCGCCCTGTGACCGCCGCCGCCACCCGTGCGACCATCGACGTCGTCGTCGGCGGTCGCACGCGGCGCGCCTGGCGCAGACGGGTCGTCGTCGGCTCGCTGCTGACAGCTGTCGTCGTCATGTACGCGGTCTCGCTCATGGTCGGTCAGACCTTCTACACCCCCGCCGAGGTCTGGGGCGTCATCACCGGCCAGACCGTTCCCGGTGCCTCGTTCACCGTCGGCGAGCTACGACTGCCCCGGGCAACCGTCGCACTCCTCACGGGTCTCTGCTTCGGAATGGGCGGCGCCGTGTTCCAGACGATGCTGCGCAATCCGCTCGCCAGCCCCGACATCATCGGCGTCAACGCCGGCGCGAGTGCCGCGGCGGTCGTCGGTATCGTCTTCCTCTCGCTCAGCGAGGCGGGCATCTCGCTGCTGGCCACCGTCGCCGCACTGGCGACTGCGCTGATGATCTACCTGCTCGCGTTCAAGGACGGGGGTGCCGGGGCTCGCTTCATCCTCATCGGGATCGGTGTCGCGGCGATCTTCAACAGCGTCGTGTCCTACGTGCTCTCGCGCGCGGCGGAATGGGATCTTCAGGCCGCGATGCGGTGGATCACGGGCAACCTCAACGGAGCGTCGTGGGATCAGGCGGTCCCGCTGGCGCTCACGATGGTCGTGGTCGTTCCCGTTCTGCTGTGGCTGACTCGCGACCTCGAGCTCATGCGCCTCGGCGACGACACGGCGGCAGCTCTCGGTGTCCCCGTCGAACGCCGCCGCGTCCTGCTCATCGTCGCCGCCGTCGCGCTCCTGGCCTTCGCCACCGCAGCGGCCGGCCCCATCTCGTTCGTCGCGTTCCTCTCGGGCCCGATCGCCGCACGGATGATGGGGCCCGTCGGATCCCCGGTTCTCGCCGCGGGTCTGTTCGGGTCGCTCCTCGTGCTGGTCGCCGACCTCACGGCGCAGTATCTGCTGGGCATCCGCCTGCCCGTCGGCGTCGTCACCGGGGTGCTGGGTGCTCCCTATCTCATCTTTCTGCTCATCCGCAGCAGCCGCTCAGGAGGCTCACTATGACCGCGGACCGCTCTCTCGAAGCGCGTGGCGTCCGTCTCGGCTACGGTGACCGCGTCATCGTCGACGAGCTCGACCTCACGGTCCCCGGAGGCCGTATCACCGCGATCGTCGGCGCCAACGCATGCGGCAAATCGACGCTGCTGAAATCGATGGCCCGGCTCCTCACCCCGCGGTCCGGAAGCGTGCTGCTCGACGGGAAGGACATCCACCGGCTGCCGACGAAGCGGGTGGCTCGTGATCTCGGTCTGCTGCCGCAGTCGCCGATCGCTCCCGAGGGCATCACGGTCTCCGATCTCGTGAGCCGCGGCCGGACGCCCCACCATGGCCCGCTGGCCCGCTGGACCCGGGCCGACGACGAGGCGGTAGCCCAGGCGCTCGATGCCACCGACACGGCCGCCATCGCCGATCGCTCCGTGGATGAGCTGTCGGGCGGCCAGCGGCAGCGTGTGTGGATCGCGATGGCGCTGGCCCAGCAGACCGATGTGCTCCTGCTCGATGAACCGACGACGTTCCTCGACGTGAGCCACCAGATCGACGTGCTCGACCTGCTCACCGACCTCAATCGCGATCGCGGCACGACGATCGTCATGGTTCTGCACGACCTGAACCTCGCGGCGCGGTACGCCGACTACCTCGTCGCGATGGCCGGCGGGCACCTCTACGGCGCCGGCGACCCCGGAGAGGTCCTGACCGCCGAGACCGTGCGCGCGGTGTTCGGGCTCGACAGCCGCGTCATCCCCGACCCGCTCACGGGGCGGCCGCTCGTGCTCCCCATCGGGCGTCACCATGTGCCCGCAGAGCTGATTGGAAAACCATGACTCGCCCCGCACTCGACTTCTTCCGCGTCTCCGTCGCGGCCATCACCGACCTGACCCCGAGCTTCCGGCGCTTCACCTTCCGCAGCGACGACCTGGCGGAGTACGGCGACCCCGGCTTCGACCAGCGCGTGAAGATCCTGTTCCCCACCGAGACCGCGTCCATCGACACCATGCCGACGGGCCCGGACTGGTACGAGGGCTGGCGCGCACTCGCCCCCGACGCCCGCCCCGTGATGCGGACGTACACGACGCGCGCTGTCCGGCCCGAGCTGCGCGAAGTCGACATCGACATGGTCGCGCACGATGTCATCGGCCCGGCCTCGGCATGGATCGCGGATGCGCGCGTCGGCGACGAAGTGCTCATCCTGGCGCCGACGACCGCGCACACCGGGGTGAGCTACGGAATCGATTTCGTTCCGCCTGCCGACA
Source organism: Microbacterium sp. Ru50 (assembly GCF_002920555.1). Taxonomy (NCBI): domain Bacteria; kingdom Bacillati; phylum Actinomycetota; class Actinomycetes; order Micrococcales; family Microbacteriaceae; genus Microbacterium; species Microbacterium sp. Ru50. The sequence goes on from NZ_PQSV01000001.1 coordinate 714,454, forward strand.
CCGACGCGATCCTGCTCGCCGGCGACGAGACGGCCGCCCCGGCGATCGCGGTGATCCTCGAACAGCTCCCTCCCGAGGCGCGCGGCACCGTGGTGCTCGAGCTCCCGACGAGCGGCGACCTCGACTATCTGCCGCGCCACCCCGGGTTCGAGCGCCGGATCGCGGCGCGGGCCGACGAGGGCCAGCGCCACAGCCACCTGATCTCGACGGTGGAGCAGACCGCCGCACGGCTGGCACCGGCCGGCATCGGCGCCGAGGTTGAGGAGATCGACATCGACGCCGACATCCTCTGGGAGGTGCCCCGCACGGCCAAGGGAGGGGCCGCCCTCAAGCGCGCTCCCCTCTACGCCTGGCTCGCCGGCGAGGCGTCGGCGATCAAGACGCTTCGACGCCACCTGGTCGGCACCGTCGGCGTGGATCGCCGCGCCGTCGCGTTCATGGGCTACTGGCGGCTCGGGCGCTCCGAGAACTGACGACGCGCGCAGGACGACTCGCCGGTATCTGCGGGTGCGAGGCGCCCGGCATCCGCATTCCCTGGCGAGTCGACGGCGGGGCGGACGCCTCAGCCGCGGGCCAGCACCGTTTGACGCGCGAACGCGCCGACGCGGCCGACGGCGTCACGCAGGACGTCGGGCCCGCAGCCGAAATTGAGCCGCACGTGCCCGACGCCCTCGGCTCCGAAGAACGGGCCATGGTGAAGGGCGACCCGGGCGCCTTCTCGGATCGGGTCGGCCGGGTCATCGCCCCAGCCGTACGCCGACACGTCGATCCACGCGAGGAACCCCGCGTCGGGGATGCGATAGCGCGCAAGCGGAAGGTGCTCGGCCAACAGCTCCCCCAGCAGCCGCCGGTTCTGATCCAGGCGCACGAGGAGGCTGTCGAGCCACGCATCCGATTCGGGCGAGAACGCGGCGATCGTCGACAGCGCGCCGAACAGGCCGGTGCGCCATTCGACCTCCCAGGGCAACCCGCGTACGACGTCTGCATTCCCCTCGGACGCGGTGACGATCACCGCACACTTCAGTCCGGCGAGGTTGTACGCCTTCGATGCGCTCGTCACCGCGTATCCGACGGCGGCGGCCTCGGTCGACGCCGTGAGGAAGGGGACGAAGGCGACCTCGCCGCCCGTGAGGGGTCCGTGGATCTCGTCGCTGATCACGACGGCGCCGTATCGGTGCGCCAGAGCAGCGAGTGCTCGCAGGGACTCGACCGAGTGCACGGTTCCCGTCGGGTTGTGGGGGTTGCAGAGCAGAACAGCTCGCGCGCCGCCGATGAGGGCCCGCTCGATGCCGTGGAGATCGAGCTCCCAGCCCGAGCCGGTGTCGGTCAGCGGCACCTCTTCGACGATGGCCCCCGCCTCGGCGACCGTATCGAAGAACGGCGGGTACACCGGGGGGTTGACCACGACCCGGTCACCGGGAGCGACCGTGGCGCGCAGGAGCTCGACGACGCCCATCATGACGTCCCCGGTCCAGCGGACCCGGCTCGGGTCGACCGTCCATCCCCATCGGCGGTGGGCGAACCCGACGAAGGCCTCGGCGATACCGGGCTGCGGCGGCGTGTAGCCGGTGTCGCCGATCTCCACGGCTTCGCGCAGCGCACTCGTGATCGGCTCCGCGAGCGCGAAATCGGTCTCGGCGACGAACATCGGGATGACGTCGTGCGGGTACGATCGCCATTTCGTGCTCGACCGTCGCCGCAGCGTCTCGAGCGGGAGGGCGTCGAGGGGCTGGGTGCTCATCCGGCGAGCCTAGCCCCGCCGCCAGGCGTCGCGCCGGTAGGTGTCGCCGCATGACGAAAGCCCCCGTATCCGCCGTCGGGCGGTCACGGGGGCTCGTCTTCAGGACTCGTCAGATCGCGAAGCCGAGAGCGCGCATCATGTCGCGGCCATCGTCCGTGATCCGCTCGGGACCCCACGGCGGCATCCACACCCAGTTGATGCGGAAGCGATCCACGACGTTGTCGAGAGCCTGAGCCGTCTGCTCCTCCAGGACGTCGGTCAGCGGGCAGCCCGCCGACGTCAGCGTCATGTGGATGATGAGAGCGTCGTTCTCGTCGTCCCACGCGAGGTCGTAGATGAGACCCAGGTCGACGACGTTGATCCCCAACTCGGGATCCATGACGTCCTTGAGAGCCTCGGTGACCTCGTCGTATTTCTCGGGCGCGAGTGTTGCGGTCATGTAACGATCCTACGCGTCGACGGGGGTGTCGGCGTCGAGGAAGCGGTCGTAGCCCTCTTCCTCGAGTCGGTCGGCGAGCTCGGGCCCGCCCTCTTCGACGATCCGGCCCTTGACCATGACGTGAACGAACTGCGGCTGGATGTACCGCAGGATGCGCGTGTAGTGCGTGATCAGCAGCACACCCAGGTCGGTGTCGGCCTTCGCACGGTTCACGCCTTCGGAGACGATCTTCAGCGCGTCCACGTCGAGGCCGGAATCGGTCTCGTCGAGCACCGCGATCTTCGGCTTGAGAAGCTCGAGCTGGAGGATCTCGTGACGCTTCTTCTCACCGCCCGAGAATCCCTCGTTGACGTTGCGCTGCGCGAACTTCGGGTCCATGCGCAGGTTGGCCATCGCCTGCTTGACGTCCTTGGTCCACGAGCGGATCGCGGGCGCCTCGCCCGCGACGGCCGTCTTGGCCGTGCGGAGGAAGTTGGTGACCGTGATGCCGGGCACCTCGACCGGGTACTGCATGGCGAGGAAGAGGCCGGCACGGGCCCGCTCGTCGACCGACATCTCGAGGACGTCTTCGCCGTCGAGCGTGATCGAGCCGCCGGTCACGGTGTACTTGGGGTGTCCGGCGATCGCGTAGGCGAGCGTCGACTTGCCGGAGCCGTTGGGCCCCATGATCGCGTGGGTCTCGCCGGTGCGCACCGTGAGGGTGACGCCGTTGAGGATCGGGGTGGCCCCCGCCTCGGTCTCGACCGTCACGTGCAGGTCGCGGATCTCGAGAACAGACATGTCGGGTTCCTTACTTCACTTCACATCGCGGGTCACGGCGGGATCGATGAGGATGTCGTCCCCCTCGATCGTGACCTCGTAAACGGGGACCGGCTCGTACGCCGGAAGATTCAGGGGCTGACCGGTGCGCAAGGAGAACGCCGAGCCGTGCGCCCAGCACTCCAGTGTGTCGCCCTCCACGAAGCCCTCGGCGAGCGAGATGTCGCCGTGCGTGCAGGTGTCTCCGATCGCGTGCACCTCGCCGTTGGCGTCGAGGACGACCGCCATCGGCACCTTGTCGACGACGACGCGCACCGCGGTGTCCTGCTCCAGCTCGCTGAGCTTGAGCACCTTCTGAGCGGTCACGCGTCGGCTCCCGCCGCCAGCTCGGCCTCGATGGCCTCCAGCAGCTCGTCCGCGAGCTCGTCGACGCCCATCTTCTGGACGATCTCGGCGAGGAATCCGAGCACGACCAGGCGGCGAGCCTCGGCCTCGGGGATGCCCCGCGCCTGCAGGTAGAACAGCTGCTGATCGTCGAACCGGCCGGTCGCGCTGGCGTGGCCTGCGCCCTGGATGTCGCCCGTCTCGATCTCGAGGTTCGGGATCGAGTCGGCACGCGCACCGTCGGTGAGGACCAGGTTGCGGTTCGCCTCGTAGGAGTCAGTCCCCACGGCGTCGGGGCCGATGAGCACATCGCCGATCCAGACACTGTGGGCGCTCTCGCCCTGCAGCGCGCCCTTGTACAACACATCGCCCACCGTCTGCGGGCCCTTGTGGTGCAGGTACACCTGGCTCTCGAGGTGCTGGCCGGAGTCGGCGAACGACAGACCGTACATCCGCCCCTCGGCCCCTGCGCCGGCAAGCTCGAGCGAGGGGTTCACACGGACCACCGCGCCGCCGAGGCTCACCACGACATGAGTGAGCGAGGCGTCGCGGTCGACGCGGGCCTGGTGCGCCGCGGCGTGGACGGCGTCGTCGTCCCAGCGCTGCAGCGAGACCACCGTCAGCGCCGAGCCGTCGCGAGCGATGATCTCGACGTTCTGCGCGTGGGCGGCCGTCCCCTCGTGGCGGAGGATGACGGTGCCGCGCGCGTTCGGCATGGCCTCGATCACCACGTGCGCGTGCGCCAGGCCGCCGTTGCCGTGGAGGCTGACCACGACCGGCTCGGCCAGCTCGACGCCGGCCGGGATCCGCAGCAGCGGCGCCTCGGCCTCCTGCGACCACGCGATGGCGCTCGGCAGGTCCTCGGGACGGAAGACCTCGCCGCGGGGCGCATCGCCCACGCGGAGCCGGGCCTGCTCGACCTCGGCCGGCGCGGTGACCTTTACCGAGACGACACCGGTCGGGCCGGCCTCGTCGACCAGCAGCGGAGCCAACCGGTCGATGGGGGTGTGCTTCCAGTTGACCTCGCGGCCCGTGGGGGCGCCGAAATCGGCCGGGTCGTACGATGACGGCCGCTCGGACCGCGTCTGGACGGGAACGAATGCCGCTGCAGGGTCGATGTGGCCCTTCTCGCCGGTGGCGGGGGCCTGGGTGACGCTCGTCATATCAGCCGACGCTGCCTTCCATGCCCATCTCGATGAGCTTGTTGAGTTCGAGGGCGTATTCCATCGGGAGCTCGCGCGCGATCGGCTCGATGAAGCCGCGCACGATCATGGCCATCGCCTCGTCCTCGGGCATACCGCGGCTCATGAGGTAGAACAGCTGCTCCTCGGACACCTTCGAGACGGTGGCCTCATGCCCGAGCTGCACGTCGTCGACGCGGATGTCGATCGCAGGGTACGTGTCGGACCGCGAGATCGTGTCGACGAGCAGGGCGTCGCAGCGCACGGTGTTGGCCGAGTGGTGCGCGTTCGCGTCGACCCGAACCTCTCCCCGGTAGCCGGCCCGGCCGCCGCCGCGCGCGATCGACTTCGAGACGATCGACGACTGCGTGTAGGGCGCCATGTGGATCATCTTCGCGCCGGCATCCTGGTGCTGACCGGGACCGGCGAAGGCGACCGACAGGGTCTCGCCCTTCGCGTGCTCGCCCATCAGATAGATCGACGGGTACTTCATCGTCACCTTGGAGCCGATGTTGCCGTCGACCCACTCCATCGTCGCGCCTTCGTGGGCGACGGCGCGCTTGGTGACGAGGTTGTACACGTTGTTGGACCAGTTCTGGATCGTCGTGTAGCGAACGCGGGCGTTCTTCTTCACGATGATCTCCACGACCGCCGAGTGGAGCGAGTCGCTCTTGTAGATCGGCGCGGTGCACCCCTCGATGTAGTGGACGTAACTGTCCTCATCGGCGATGATCAGCGTCCGCTCGAACTGCCCCATGTTCTCGGTGTTGATGCGGAAGTAGGCCTGCAGCGGGATCTCGACGTGGACGCCCTTGGGAACGTAGACGAACGAGCCGCCCGACCACACCGCCGTGTTCAGCGCCGCGAACTTGTTGTCGCCCGCCGGGATGACGGTGCCGAAGTACTCCTCGAAGAACTCGGGGTGCTCGCGGAGAGCCGTGTCGGTGTCCATGAAGATGACGCCCTGCGCCTCGAGATCCTCACGGATCTGGTGGTACACGACCTCGGACTCGTACTGGGCCGCGACACCGGCGACAAGACGCTGACGCTCAGCCTCGGGGATGCCGAGCTTCTCGTAGGTCTCGCGGATCTCCTCGGGGAGGTCCTCCCACGACTGCGCCTGCTTCTCGGTCGAGCGCACGAAGTACTTGATGTTGTCGAAGTCGATATCGCTGAGGTCGGCGCCCCACGTGGGCATCGGCTTGCGGCCGAACAGCTGGTAGCCCTTCAGACGGGTCTTCAGCATCCACTCCGGCTCGTTCTTGAGGGCCGAGATCCCGCGGACGACGTCCTCGTTGATGCCGCGCTGCGCGACAGCGCCCGCGGCATCCGTGTCGTGCCAGCCGAACTCGTACACCCCCAGGCCTTCGAGTTCCGGTCGGTCGATCAGCACATCCGACATGACTTTCCTCCTCTTCGCACCGCAACGGTGTCATCCGTCCCGGCATTCCCGACTCCGACGGGAGTCACGTGGACGGGGATGCCGATTCGCGGGCCTGATGGACGCGGATGCCGCGCCTAGACTATGAGGGACGACGTGCACACGCGCCGCCATCCCGAACACACCCGATTCTACAGGCAACGCCCCCATCCGCGGGCCTGCCCGGAACGTACGAGGCGCGAATCGAGCGCCCCCGGAGGACTCCGATGTCATTGGTCCGAACCCGCCCCGGACTCGTCGCGACGATCATGCCCACCGCCATCACGCGGTGGACGCGCGTCATGGCATGGCTGCTCGTCATCACGAACATCGGCATCGTCGGCACCGGCGGCCTCGTCCGGCTCACCGGATCGGGCATGGGGTGCGAGACGTGGCCGTACTGCACGGAGGGATCGCTCACCCCGACGCCCGAGATGGGCATCCACGGTCTCATCGAGTTCGGCAACCGCACCCTGACGGGCGTGCTCGTCATCGTCGCGCTCCTGGCCTTCCTGTCCGTCATCCGCCTGCGCGCCACGCGACGCGAGCTGCCGGTGCTGAGCTTCCTCGTCGGCCTCGGGATCATCGTGCAGGCCGTCGTCGGTGGCATCACGGTGTGGCTGCACCTGCACCCGAGCATCGTGGGGCTCCACTACCTCATCTCCGCGGCCCTCGTCGCCCTCGCGACCGCCTTCCTCGTGCGCGTCTACGCCACTCCCGGCCCGCGCGTGCGCATCGTGCCCCGCGCGTACGCCATCACGACGCACGTGACGACCCTCGCGGTGACCGTGACGGTCGTCGTCGGCATCCTCCTCACCGGGGCCGGACCGCATGCCGGCGACGACGCGGCCGCCCGCAACGGTCTCGACCCGATCTTCTGGCAGCACGTGCACAGCTGGCCCGCCTACCTCACCCTCGTGCTGACGCTCGTGCTGGTCTCCGGCGCGGTGCGCCTCCCCCGCACGACCGGGCTGCAGCGATGGACGGGCCTCCTGCTCGGCGTCGAGCTGCTGCAGATCGCGGTCGGCCTCTGGCAGGCGCGTACGGGCCTGCCGATCGCGCTCGTGAACATCCACATGGTGCTCGCCGTGGCCCTCGTGGCCGCGATGGTCGCCGTCGTGATGTCTCTCAAGGCCCCGCTGGCCAGCGCGGCGCCCGCGGCCGCCCGAGAGGTCGCGCACACAGAAGCCTCATAGGCTTCGGAAGGGGCACGCAGAGGTCGATCCCCCAGAGTGTTCGAGGCCGCCGACAGCGGTCGCGACACGAAGGAGCACCATGAGCGTTCACCCCCGCATTGTCCGCAGCATCCCGTTCTGGATTCTCGTTGCCGGATCGGTTGCCGCGATCGGCGGTGGCACCTATGTCCTGGTCGAGAAGCTCAGCCACATGGAGGCGACCATTCTCGACAACACCGCCACGGGTGTCGACGTCTACGTCGGCCAGATCTGGGGCGTCTTCGGCGGCATCCTGCTGGGTGCCGGTGTCGTCGGTCTGGCACTCGCCCTCGCCACCGCGGCGCTGAGCTCGGTCCTCTCCGCTGCTGCGCGCGGCGCCGGCGCGCAGCAGGAGCACCACACTGCGGTGCCCGCCGCAGCCGAGCCCGTCGTCGCGGCGCCCGTGGCGTCGGAGACCGCCATCTCGGAGCCCGCGGCCTCGGAGACGCCCGTCTCGACCGAGACGACCGCGGTTCGCGCCGCCGACACCTCGGCGCCCGACCCGGCGACGACCTCGACGCTGGAATCGCCGACCGGCGACGCGCAGCAGCGCTGACCACCGCCGCACTCGTTCAGGACGGCCGTCCTCCTCACCGCCCGGGCTCACCGGGAGTCAGGAGGGCGGCCGTTCTGCACGCTCTGCTCAGTTCTCAGCGCACCCCTGCTGGTCCCCCGAAGACGCTGCCGGGCCCCCGGTCCGGGCAACGTCACCTGGCAGCGGACGCCACAACCCACGCCTCGAAGAGGCACCAACTGCCCAGCGAGCCCAACCCAGCGAGCTCACCCGGCAGCACACGCCCCAACCCACGCCTCGAAGGGGCACCAACTGCCCAGCGAGCCCAACCCAGCGAGCTCACCTGGCAGCACACGCCCCAACCCACGCCCCGAAGGGGCACCAACTGCCCAGCGAGCCCAACCCAGCAAGCTCACCCGGCAGCACACGCCCCAACCCACGCCCCGAAGGGGCACCAACTGCCCAGCGAGCCCAACCCAGCAAGCTCTCCTGGCAGCACACGCCCCAACCCACTCCCCGAAGCGGCACCAACTGCCCAGCGAGCCCCGCAGGGCGGGCGGGCACCGGTGTCAGAAGGGCAGCAGCGGGTCGACCGCGATGGCGACGAAGACGAGCGTCAGGTAGGTGATCGACGCGTGGAACACGCGCATCGGGCGAGCCTGCTCGCCACGGACGGCGCGGTTGTACAGGCGGTGCGACTCGTACAGGAACCACCCGCCGAAGACGATCGCCGACACGCTGTAGACGAGCCCCATGGGCGCGACCGGGATGAGCAGCAGCGAGCACGCCACTGTTGCCCACGCGTAGAGGATGACCTGCAGACCGACCTGAGAGCCGTTGCGGGTGGCGCCGAGCATGGGGACGTCGACCTCGTCGTAGTCGTTCTTGTACTTCATCGACAGCGGCCAGTAGTGCGGCGGCGTCCAGAGGAAGACGAGGACGAAGAGGATCAGCGCCGCCCAGGAGAGCGAGCCGGTCACGGCGGACCAGCCGATCACGACCGGGAAGCACCCCGCAATGCCGCCCCAGACGATGTTCTGCTCGGTGCGGCGCTTGAGGATCATCGTGTAGATCACGACGTAGAAGAAGATCGCGAAGACGCTGAGGGATGCCGCGACCCAGTTCGTCGTGACGGCGAGCCAGACGGTGGATGCCACGGCGAGGGTCCACGCGAAGATGAGCGCACCCCGAGCCGACACCTCGCCCGTCACGATGGGGCGATTCTCCGTGCGCTTCATGTGCGCATCGATGTCGCGATCGAGGTACATGTTGAACGCGGCAGCGGATCCCGCGCTCATCGCTCCCCCGACCACGGTCGCCAGGACCAGCCACAGGTTCGGCAGGCCACCGGCGGCGAGGATCATGACCGGGACGGTCGTCACGAGCAGCAGCTCGAGCACGCGGGGCTTCGTCAGCGCGACGTAAGCGCGCACCGTGGCACCGAAGGACGTGCCGCGAGAAGTGTCGACAGAGGCCGAACCCGCAGTCGTCGTGGTGTCCATCGCTCCCCGCATCTCACCCGCTGTGAACCTGTCCAGTCTAGGGCATCCTCCGAGCGGGGCCTCCGGGAGGCGGCTGCTGCACGCCGTCACAAGACGACGTCCGCGCCCCGGGCGCCTGACGTGATCGCTATGCTGAAGACATACGCGCGCCGGCGCCGAAACCCTCCCTTCCTGACTGCGGAGCGGCATGCGCAGGCGCTGCCTCTCGAGAAAGGCGACCGAGTGTCGGAACTTCGTTGGGACGAGATCGATCGGCGCGCGGTGGACACCGCCCGCGTCCTGGCCGCGGATGCGGTGGAGAAGGTGGGCAACGGCCACCCGGGGACGGCCATGAGCCTCGCCCCGGCCGCCTACCTGCTGTATCAGCGCGTGCTGCGGCACGACCCCACCGACACCGACTGGCTCGGGCGCGACCGCTTCATCCTGTCGGCGGGTCACTCGTCGCTCACGCAGTACGTCCAGCTCTACCTGGGCGGGTTCGGGCTCGAGCTCGACGACCTGAAGGCACTGCGCACGTGGGGCTCGCTGACTCCGGGACACCCCGAGTACGGCCACACCAAGGGCGTTGAAATCACGACCGGTCCCCTCGGTCAGGGTCTGGCGACGTCCGTCGGCTTCGCCTACGCGGCTCGCTACGAACGCGGCCTCTTCGACCCGGAGGCGCCGGCCGGCACCTCCCCCTTCGATCACTTCATCTACGTCATCGCCAGCGACGGCGACATCCAGGAGGGCATCACGGCCGAGGCCGGCTCGCTCGCCGGACACCAGCAGCTCGGCAACCTGATCGCGATCTACGACGCGAACCAGATCTCGATCGAGGACGACACGAACGTCGCCTTCACCGAGGACGTCGCCGCACGGTACGAGGCCTACGGCTGGCACGTCCAGACGGTCGACTGGAAGAGCACCGGCGAGTACGTCGAGGACGTCGCCGCGCTCTATGACGCGATCGAGGCCGCGAAGGGCGAGACCGACAAGCCCTCGCTCATCGTCCTCAAGACGATCATCGGCTGGCCGGCGCCCGGCAAGCAGAACACCGGCAAGATCCACGGCTCGGCGCTCGGCGCCGATGAGCTCGCCGCCACCAAGAAGGTCCTCGGGTTCGATCCCGAGAAGAGCTTCGAGGTCGCCGACGACGTCATCGCCCACACCCGCGCCCTCGCCGAGCGTGCCGCCGCGGAGCGCGCCGAATGGCAGAAGTCGTTCGACGCGTGGGCCGAGGCCAACCCCGAGCGCAAGGCCCTGCTCGACCGCCTCGAATCGGGCGAGCTTCCGGCCGACGTCAGCGTCCCCGCATTCGAAGCGGGCAAGGCGGTCTCGACCCGCGCGGCGAGTGGACAGGTCATCAACGCCCTCGCCGAGCAGCTCCCCGAGCTCTGGGGCGGCTCCGCCGACCTCGCCGAGTCGAACCTGACGACGATCAAGTCGGGCAAGAGCTTCATCCCCACCGAGTGGTCCACGCACGAGTGGTCGGGCGACCCCTACGGTCGTGTCCTGCACTTCGGCATCCGCGAGCACGCGATGGGCGCCATCGTCAACGGCATCGTCCTGCACGGCAAGACGCGCGCCTTCGGCGGCACGTTCCTCATCTTCAGCGACTACATGCGCCCCGCGGTGCGTCTGGCCGCCCTGATGAACATCCCCTCGATCTACGTGTGGACGCACGACTCGATCGCCCTCGGTGAGGACGGCCCCACCCACCAGCCGATCGAGCAGATCTCGTCGCTGCGCCTGATCCCCAACTTCACGGTGGTCCGTCCGGCCGACGCGAACGAGACCGCCGCGGCGTGGCACGAGCTGCTGCGTCGTCAGGCCGGACCCGCCGGAATCGCCCTGACCCGTCAGAACATCCCGGTCTTCCCCCGCGGCGAAGACGGCTTCGCGACCACCGACGGCGTGGCGAAGGGCGCTTACGTGCTCGTCGACGCCGAGGGCGGCCAGCCGGACGTCATCATCGTCGCCACCGGTTCCGAGGTTCAGCTGGCCGTGGAGGCTCGCGAGGCTCTCGCGGCGGACGGCATCCAGGCGCGCGTCGTCTCCGCCCCGTCGCTGGAGTGGTTCGCCGAGCAGGACGAGGCTTACCGCGAGTCTGTCCTGCCCTCCGCCGTTCGAGCGCGCGTGTCGGTCGAGGCCGGCGCCACCCCGCTGTGGCGCTCGATCGTCGGCGACACGGGACGCTCGGTCGGCATCGACCACTTCGGTGCATCGGCCGACTACCAGACCCTGTTCGAGAAGTTCGGAATCACCACCGAGGCCGTCGTCGCGGCCGCCCGCGCAACCGTTGAGGAGAACAACGCATGAGCACGCCCACCCAGGACCTCTCCGACGCCGGCGTCAGCATCTGGCTCGACGATCTGTCGCGCCAGCGCATCACGACCGGCAACCTGCAGGAACTCATCGACACGCGCAACGTCGTCGGCGTGACCACGAACCCCTCGATCTTCCAGGCCGCCATCAGCGCCGGCGTCGGATACGAGGAGGCCATCGAGGCCCAGGCCAAGGCCGGAGCATCGACCGACGACACGATCTTCGAGCTGACGACGGCGGACGTCCGCAACGCGTCCGACATCTTCCGCCCGATCTTCGACAAGACCGGCGGCGTCGACGGCCGCGTGTCGATCGAGGTCTCCCCCGACCTCGCCCACGACACCGAGGCGACGATCGCCGAGGCGAAGAAGCTCGCCGCCGCGGTCGACCGGCCGAACGTCCTGATCAAGATCCCCGCGACCAAGGCGGGCCTGCCCGCGATCACCGAGGTGATCGCGGCCGGCATCAGCGTCAACGTCACGCTGATCTTCTCGCTCGAGCGCTACAGCGAGGTCATCGACGCCTACCTCGCCGGTCTCGAACGAGCCCGCGAGGCGGGCATCGACCTCGGCGGCATCCACTCCGTCGCGTCGTTCTTCGTCTCCCGCGTGGACACCGAGGTCGACAAGCGTCTCTCCGCGATCGGATCGGATGCCGCCAACGAGCTGAAGTCGCTCGCCGGTGTCGCCAATGCGCGCCTGGCGTACGAGCTGTTCGAGAAGAAGTTCGCCGAGCAGCGCGCGCAGGACCTCGTCGCCGCCGGCGCGAACCTGCAGCGTCCGCTGTGGGCGTCCACCGGCGTGAAGGATCCCGCACTGCCGGACACCCTCTACGTCACCGAGCTCGTCGCTCCCGGCACGGTCAACACGATGCCCGAGAAGACCCTCGAGGCGACCTTCGACCACGGCGTGATCTCGGGCGACACCGTCACCGGCGCGTACGAAGCGGCTCACAAGGTGTTCGACGACCTCGCGGCCGTCGGCATCGACCTCGACGACGTCACGCAGCTGCTCGAGGACGAGGGCGTCGAGAAGTTCATCGCGTCCTGGCACGACCTGCAGGGCACGGTGACGGCGGCTCTGGAGAGCGCCCGTTGAGCTTCGAGATCCACGTCTCGGGGCACGTCTCCGACGTCGTCGAGCAGACGCTGCCCCGGCTCGTGGCCGATCTGGTGGCGAGCGGCATCACCGCGGGTGACGCGACCCTCTGGGGTCCGGATGCCGCCGACGAGGCGTCTCGTCGACTCGGCTGGGTGCAGGCCGTAGCGGTGTCGCGCCCCCTGGTCGCCGAGATCGAGGCGCTGCGCGCGGAGCTGCTCTCCCGCGGCATCACGCGCGTCGTGCTCGCCGGGATGGGCGGTTCGTCGCTCGCGCCCGAGGTGATCGCGCGCACTCATGGGGTGCCGCTCACGATCCTCGACTCCACCGCCCCCGGGCAGGTCCTCGCGGCCATCGATGGTGACGCCGAGACGGGTGGTCTCGCCGAGACCGTCCTCGTCGTCTCGTCCAAGTCCGGATCGACCGTCGAGACCGACGCTGCCCGGCGGGCCTTCGCCGCGGCGTGGAGCGACCTCGGCATCGACCCCGCCGACCGGATCGTCGTCGTCACCGACCCGGGCTCGCCGCTCGAGGCCGAGGCGCGCGCGGCGGGACACCGCGTGTTCACCGCCGACCCGACGGTCGGAGGGCGGTACTCCGCGCTCACCGCGTTCGGGCTCGTGCCGGCCGGCCTGGCCGGAGCCGACATCGGTCAGCTGCTCGACGAAGCCGACGCGACCCTGCTCGAAGTGGCGGTCGACGACCGTCGCAACCCCGCTCTCGTGCTCGCTGCGGCGATCGCGGGTGGAGAACCGCGCCGCGACAAGCTGGCTCTCATCAGCGACGGAACCCACATCGTGGGGCTCCCCGACTGGATCGAGCAGCTGGTCGCCGAGTCGACCGGGAAGGCCGGCACCGGCATCCTGCCCGTCGTCGCCACCCCGCTCTCCCCCGAGCTCGACCTCCTGCCTAATGACCTGCAGGTCGTGCGGCTCGTCGGCGACGCGGTCCATTTCCAGATCCTCGAGCAGCACCCGGGCGAGGTGCTCGTCAGCGGCTCGCTCGGCGCCCAGTTCCTGGTCTGGGAATACGCCACGGCGATCGCCGGTCGCCTGCTCGGGATCAACCCGTTCGACCAGCCCGACGTCGAAGCGGCGAAGTCCGCCGCGCGCGCTCTGCTCGACGACGCCCAGCCCACCGCCTCCGCGCCGCTGTTCGTCGAGAACGGCGTCGAGGTGCGGGTGTCCGATCCGTCGCTCGCTGCGGATCACACGCTCGCCGGCGTTCTCGCGAACCTGTGGCGGAGCGTGCCGGCCGACGGTTACGTCGCCGTTCAGGCCTACGTCGATCGCACGGCGGTGCCGCAGCTGGCCGGCGTGCGCGAACTGATCGCGGCGGACTCCGGCCGCCCGACCACGTTCGGATGGGGACCGCGGTTCCTGCACTCCACCGGCCAGTATCACAAGGGAGGCCCCGCCAACGGCGTCTTCCTCCAGATCACCGAACGCACCGACGTCGACCTCGAGATCCCGGGGCGCCCGTTCACGTTCGGACGACTGATCGAGGCGCAGGCCTCCGGCGACGCCGCAGTCCTCGCCGGGCGCGGCCGGCCGGTCGTGACACTCACCCTGACGGACCCCGCGACCGAGGTCCTCACCCTTTTCGAAGCCGCCCAGTAGGAAGACCCCTCCCATGACCGTGGAGATCTCGCGCGCCCACAACCCCCTGCGCGATCCCGACGACCGCCGCATGAACCGCATCGCCGGGCCGAGCGCCCTGGTGATCTTCGGTGTCACCGGCGACCTGTCGCGCAAGAAGCTCATGCCCGCCGTGTACGACCTCGCCAATCGCGGATTGCTTCCCCCGGGGTTCGCCCTCGTCGGGTTCGCCCGCCGCGACTGGGAGGACCAGGACTTCGCCGAGGTCGTGCACGCCGCGGTGAAGCAGCACGCCCGTACCCCGTTCCGGGAGGAGACGTGGAAGCAGCTCCTCCAGGGCATCCGCTTCGTCTCGGGCGAGTTCGGCGACGCCGACGCCTTCCGCCGGTTGCGCGAGACGGTCGAGAAGCTCGACGTCGATCGCGGGACGATGGGGAACCACGCGTTCTACCTGTCGATCCCTCCGAAGGACTTCCCGATCGTCGCGAAGCAGCTGAAGGACTCAGGTCTGGTCGACGAGCACGCCGACGCCGACACCTGGCGACGCGTCGTCATCGAGAAGCCGTTCGGCAGCGACCTGAAGACGGCCCGCGAGCTCAATGCGGCGCTGGAGGTGGCCTTCCCGGCGGATTCGATCTTCCGGATCGACCACTACCTCGGCAAGGAGACGGTGCAGAACATCCTCGCGCTGCGCTTCGCGAACGAGATGTTCGAGCCGATCTGGAACGCGAACTACGTCGACCACGTGCAGATCACGATGGCCGAGGACATCGGCGTCGGCGGTCGTGCGGGGTACTACGACGGCATCGGCGCAGCGCGTGACGTCATCCAGAACCACCTCCTCCAGCTCCTCGCCCTCACCGCGATGGAGGAGCCCATCTCGATGGAGGCGAACCACCTCCGCGCAGAGAAGGAGAAGGTGCTCGCCGCCGTCCAGCTCCCCGACGACCTGTCGACGGCGACCGCCCGCGGGCAGTACGCCGGCGGCTGGCAGGGCGGCGAAGAGGTGACGGGCTTCCTCGACGAGGACGGGATGGACCCCGAGTCGACGACCGAGACGTACGCCGCCATCAAGGTCGACATCGCCACGCGTCGCTGGGCCGGTGTGCCGTTCTATCTACGGACGGGCAAGCGTCTGGGTCGCCGCGTGACCGAGATCGCCGTCGTGTTCAAGCGTGCTCCGCAGCACCTGTTCCTGCGCAATCAGACGACCGAGCTCGGGCAGAACGCCCTCGTCATCCGAGTTCAGCCGGACGAAGGCGTCACGATCCGGTTCGGGTCGAAGGTGCCCGGCGCGGCCACCGAGGTGCGCGACGTCACGATGGACTTCGGCTACGGTCACGCGTTCACCGAGTCGAGCCCGGAGGCGTACGAGCGCCTCATCCTCGACGTCCTCCTCGGCGACCCGCCGCTGTTCCCCCGCCACGAAGAGGTGGAGCTGTCCTGGCGCATCCTCGACCCCGTGGAGGAGTTCTGGGCGAAGCAGGGCGGTCCGCTCGAGCAGTACGCCCCCGGCTCCTGGGGTCCCACTTCCGCAGATGAACTGCTGGCCCGCGACGGCCGCGTCTGGAGGCGTCCATGATCGTCGATCTGCCCGACACGACGGTGTCGAAGATCGCCCGCGAACTCGTCAACGTGCGCGAGGAGGGTGGCGCCGTCGCTCTCGGGCGAGTGCTGACCCTCGTCATCGCCACCTCGCACGGACTCGAAGAGGACGCGATCGAGGCGGCCAATGATGCATCGCGCGAGCACCCGATGCGCGTGATCGTGCTGATCACCAATCGCGAGGGTGAATCGAAGCTCGATGCGCAGATCCGGGTCGGCGGAGACGCCGGGGCGAGCGAGGTCATCGTCCTGCGCGCCAGTGGCGGAGCCGCGAGCAACGACGAGGCGCTCGTGACGGGCCTGCTGCTCCCCGACGCCCCCGTCGTGGCATGGTGGCCCGACCACCCGCCGGCAGACCCCTCGCAGTCTCCCATCGGCCGCATCGCGCAGCGCCGCATCACCGACGCCGCCACCCTGCCGTATGACAGCGGACGGCTCGCCGCCCTCGGCACCGGCTACGCCCCCGGCGACACCGACCTCGCGTGGACCCGCCTCACCCATTGGCGCGAGCAGCTCGCCGCCGTGCTCGACCAGCCGCCCTACGACCCCGTCACCGAGGTCGAGGTCGTCGGAAGCGGCAGCTCTCCGTCGACGGGGCTGCTCGCGGCGTGGCTGTGCCTCATGCTGGACGTGCCGGTGAACTGGCAGTACGCCCCCCGCGAGGAGTGGGAGCACGGCATTCGCAGCGTGCGGCTGAAGCGTCCGAGCGGCGACGTCCTGCTCGAGCGCACCACGACCATCGACGCGACCCTGACGCAGCCGGGCCAGCCCTCGCACGACCTCGTCCTCCCCCGTCGGACGCTTCGCGAGTGCCTCGCCGAGGAGCTTCGCCGCCTGGGGCCCGACGTCCTCTACGGGCGCGTCATCACCGACGGTTGGGCGAGACTCCACCGATCGCCGGCGGGAGACGCCTGACATGCCCACCGCCGAGAAACGCGTCGTCATCAGTCCTGACGTCGACACCCTGACCGGCTCCATCGCGTCACGCTTCCTCGATCGCGTGGCGAAGTGGGGCGCGGACGGGCGGACCGTCAACGTCGGGCTCGCGGGCGGCGGGATCATCGGCGATGTGCTCGAGCGGCTGGGTTCCCACCCGGATCGTGACGGCGTCGACTGGTCGCGCGTGCACTTCTGGTGGGTCGACGAACGCTTCGTTCCGCGCGACAGCGACGACCGGAACGAAGCCGTCGCCCGCCGGGCGTTCCTCGATGCGATCGCCGTGCCCGCCGAGAACGTGCACCCCATCGCCGCATCCGACGAGGTCCCGGATGCCGAGGCCGCGGCTACGGCGTACGCGGCAGAGCTCGCCTCAGCCGGTTCGGACGAGGCGGCCTGGCCCGTATTCGACATCTGCTTCCTCGGCGTCGGCCCCGACGGCCATATCGCCTCGCTGTTCCCGGACCGCGGTGAGATCCGCATCACCGACAGCCCTGTGTCAGCCGTACACGACTCCCCCAAGCCGCCGTCCGACCGCGTGACCCTCACACGTCCCGTGATCAACGGGTCCAAGCGTGTGTGGATGGTGCTGGCCGGACCCGACAAGTCGGCGGCACTCGGGCTCGCCCTCGCCGGCGCCAGCTATCACAGCGTGCCCGCCGCAGGCGCCAAGGGCACTCGTCGCACGATCCTGTTCACCGACGAGGCGACCGCCGCCCAGGTGCCGCCGGAGCTGATCGACGACCAGTACTGACGTCGCCGACCCGGGTGAACGAAGAAGAGAGCGGATGCCGTGGCATCCGCTCTCTTCTTCGTTCGTCGCGTCGTGCGTCTCGCGTCAGTTCAGCCCACGACGCTCGCGAAGCTGCTGCAGGGCCTCATCGAGGAGCTGCTCGGCTTCTTCGTCAGTGCGACGCTCCTTCACGTAGGCGAGGTGCGTCTTGTACGGCTCGGTCTTGGCGACAGCCGGCGGGTTCGCCTTGTCGCGGCCGGCCGGCAGCCCCGAGTGTGGCGAGTCGATCGTCTCGGGGATCTCTTCCTCGGCGATACCGGCAGCGAAATAGCGCACGGTTTCGTTACCGAGAGCATCCCAGTACGAAATCGCCACGCGATCAGCGTGGTGACCGTGGTCCTGCTCGCCCATGGGCCCCGCGCCGACGCGGGTGCCGCGGATCGCGTTCCCTCCCGTGGCCATCAGAGCACCGTGAACTTCGTGATGAGGCCGAGGGCGACGATGGAGAGGAACCACGCCAGCGCGAGCACGATCGTGAAACGGTTGAGGTTGCGCTCTGCGAGCCCCGACGAGCCCATAGCGGAACTCATCCCGCCGCCGAACATGTCGGACAGGCCGCCGCCACGCCCCTTGTGGAGCAGGATCAGCAACGTCAGGAGCAGGCTGGTGATGCCCAGAAGCACCTGCAGCACGAACTCGAGGATCTGCACGGTGGTCGTCACCTTTCCGGCGATCGTTCCGATCGCACGAGGATCAAGTATATCCAGCAGCCGCGCGGATACGCGTACGGCCCGGCGACCGGTAGGTCGCCGGGCCGTACGACGTCACACGCCGACGTGCTTCTGGTAGCGGATGATCGCGGCGAACTCGTCCGCGACCAGGCTCGCGCCGCCGACGAGGGCGCCGTCGACATCGGGCTCGCGCATGAATCCGGCGATGTTCGCCGACTTCACCGAACCGCCGTACAGGATGCGGGTGCGTGCCGCCGCGTCAGCCCCGAGCACGGAGCCGACGACCTCACGCAGCTTCGCGCATACGTCCTGCGCCTGCTGCGGCGTCGCCGCCTGCCCCGAGCCGATGGCCCACACCGGCTCGTAGGCGACCACGATGTCGGCATCCGCCGCCACGCCCGCGAGGGCCGCTTCGAGCTGCGCCACCGGAACAGCCGAAGCGCCGTGCTTCTCGAGGTCTTCCGCCGTCTCCCCCACGCAGATGACCGGTGAGAGGCCGTGACGGAGTGCCGCCTGGACCTTCGCCGCGACGACCTCATCGGTCTCGGCGTGGTACTCGCGACGCTCGGAGTGACCGATGATCACATACCGGCAGTCGAGCTGCTTGAGGAACGCTCCCGAGATCTCACCGGTGTACGCACCGGAGTCCTTCGTCGAGAGGTCCTGAGCGCCGAGCGCGAACGCGATCTTGTCGGCGTCGAGCAGCGTCTGCACCGTACGCAGATCGGTGAAGGGCGGGAAGACCGCCACCTCGACCGAGTCGTCGTCGTGCTTGGCATCCTTCAACGTCCAGTGGAGCTTCTGCACGAACGCGACCGCCTGCAGGTGGTCGAGATTCATCTTCCAGTTGCCCGCGATGAGGGGCATACGGTTCATGCCCATCCGAGCACCTCCAGACCGGGCAGCTTCTTGCCCTCCAGGAACTCCAGCGACGCACCGCCACCGGTCGAAATGTGGCCGAACGACGAGTCGGAGAATCCGAGCTGGCGCACCGCCGCCGCGGAGTCTCCGCCGCCGACGACCGACAGGCCGTCGACTTCGGTGAGCGCCTGGGCGACAGCGCGGGTGCCCGCGGCGAACGCCGGCATCTCGAACACGCCCATGGGCCCGTTCCAGAAGACGGTACGGGAGCTGAGGATCGCGTCTGCGAAAAGCTCCGCCGTCTTCGGGCCGATGTCCAGGCCCATGCCGTCGGCACCGAAGGCGGTGTCCTCCAGAGCATCGGCCGCGGCGACGACGTGGTCGGCGTCGGCGGCGAAACCGGAGGCCATGACGGCGTCGACGGGGAGAACGAGCTCGACGCCGCGCTCCTTCGCCGTGGCGATGTAGCCCTTCACGGTTTCGAGCTGGTCGCTCTCGAGCAGGCTCTTGCCGACCTTGTGCCCGAGCGCAGCGAGGAACGTGAACAGCATCCCGCCGCCGACGAGGATCTTGTCGGCGCGCGGAAGCAGGTGCTCGATGACACCCAGCTTGTCGCTCACCTTCGAACCGCCGAGCACCACCGCGTACGGACGCTCCGGGTTCTCAGTGAGGCGGTCGAGGACGTCGACCTCCTTCTCGATGAGGAACCCGGCCGCCGAGGGCAGGATCTCGGCGAGATCGTAGACCGACGCCTGCTTGCGGTGCACGACACCGAAGCCGTCCGAGACGAGCACGTCGCCGAGGGAGGCGAGCTGCTCGGCGAAGGCGCGACGCTGGGTCTCGTCCTTCGCGGTCTCCCCTGCGTTGAAGCGGAGGTTCTCGATCACCGCCACGTCGCCGTCGCCGAGGGACGACACGACCTGCTGCGCCGACTCGCCCACGGTGTCGCCGGCGAAGGCGACGGGCTTGCCGAGCAGCTCGGACAGCCGCTGCGCGACGGGCTCGAGCGAGTACTTCGGGTCGGGGGAACCGTCGGGACGACCGAGGTGCGAGCAGGCGATGACGCGCGCGCCCTGGCCGATGAGGTGGTCGATGGTGGGCAGCGCCGCACGCACACGGCCATCGTCCGTGATGACTCCGTCCTTCAGGGGGACGTTGAAGTCAACACGGACGATGACGCGCTTGCCTGCGAGCGGGCCCAGCGAATCGAGGGTTCGCAGAGCCATGGTCGTCAGAGCTTGCTGGCGACGAGCTCGGTGAGGTCGACGAGGCGGTTGGAGTAGCCCCACTCGTTGTCGTACCAGCCGACGACCTTGACCTGGTTGCCGATGACGCGGGTCAGGCCTGCGTCGAAGATGCAGGAGTGGTCGTCGGTGACGATGTCGCTCGAGACGATCTCGTCCTCGGTGTACTTCAGGATGCCCTTGAGCGGTCCCTCGGCAGCAGCCTTGTATGCGGCCTTGATCTCGTCGACCGTGACCTCGCGCTCGAGCTCGACCGTGAGGTCGGTGGCCGAACCGGTGGGAACGGGCACGCGCAGGGCGAAGCCGTCGAGCTTGCCCTTGAGCTCGGGGAGGACGAGGCCGATGGCCTTGGCCGCACCCGTCGAGGTGGGGACGATGTTGAGGGCGGCGGCGCGTGCGCGGCGGAGGTCGCTGTGCGGGCCGTCCTGCAGGTTCTGGTCGGCGGTGTACGCGTGGACCGTCGTCATGAGGCCCTTGACGATGCCGAATTCGTCGTTGAGAACCTTCGCCAGCGGCGCGAGGCAGTTGGTGGTGCACGACGCGTTCGAGATGACGTTGTGGTTCTCGGGGTCGTACAGGTCCTCGTTGGCGCCGATGACGAACGTGCCGTCCTCGCCCTTCGCGGGAGCCGAGATCAGAACCTTCTTGGCGCCGCCCGCGATGTGCTTCTTGGCGTCCTCGGCGTTCGTGAAGCGACCCGTCGACTCGATGACGATGTCGACGCCCAGCTCACCCCAGGGCAGGTTGGCGGGGTCGCGCTCTTCGAAGACCTTGATGGTCTTGCCGCCGACCGTGATCGAGTCCTCCGAGTACGTGACCTCGGCGTCCAGGCGACCCAGGATCGAGTCGTACTTGAGCAGGTGGGCGAGAGTCTTGTTGTCGGTGAGGTCGTTCACCGCCACGATCTCGAGGTCCGCGCCCTGAGCGAGGGCGGCGCGGAGGTAGTTGCGTCCGATGCGGCCGAAGCCGTTGATGCCGATCTTGACAGACACGATGTCTCCCGTTTCTTGTCGCGCCGGAAAAGCCCGTGCTGGCTGACCGAAACGCGATCTGATGAAAAAGAAGAGAATGCCGGGTTCGGCTCCCGTTGCCGGGAGGAGCCCGGCATCCTCACCTGTTTATGACCCTACTACGCGAGCAGGCCGGCCGTCTTCTCCCGGGCCGTCACAAAGCGCTCGGCGACGTTCTGCCAGTTCGCGATGTTCCACGCCGCCTTGACGTAGTCCGCCTTGACGTTGAGGTAGTCGAGGTAGAAGGCGTGCTCCCACATGTCGAGCTGGAAGATGGGGATGGTTCCCTGGGCGGTGTTCGACTGCTGGTCGAACAGCTGCTGGATGATCAGCTGGGCGCCGATCGGGTCCCAGCTGAGCACGGCCCAGCCGGAGCCCTGGATGCCGGTGGCGGCAGCCGTGAAGTGCGCCTGGAACTTGTCGAAGCCCCCGAAGAACTCGTCGATCGCCGCACGGAGCTCGCCCTCGGGCTCGCCACCGCCCTCGGGCGAGAGGTTCGTCCAGAAGATGGAGTGGTTGACGTGCCCGCCGAGGTTGAACGCGAGGTCCTTCTCGAGCTTGTTGACGTTCGCGAGGTTGCCGGTCTCACGGGCCTCCGCGAGCTGCTCGAGAGCGGTGTTGGCGCCGTTCACGTACGTCTGGTGGTGCTTGGAGTGATGAAGCTCCATGATCTTGCCGCTGATGTGCGGCTCGAGAGCCGCGTAATCATAGGGGAGCTCGGGAAGGGTGTACTTCGTCATTCTCTATCTCCTGTCAGCACCGCGCAGCGCGCGGCTCGTGCTGTCGAAGGCGCGCGACCGCACGCCTCGTGGACATTTCTCATCCTATTGAGGGGCAACGCGTCGCACACCCCGTTGCTTCCCGTTCGGAACGCGGTGTAACGCGGAAGAGGTCGCTCAGTCGGAAAGACCCGCGGGGACGGCCGACTCGGTGTCGGGCAGACCCTCGGCGGCGGCCTTCTTGTCGGCCATCGCGAGAAGGCGGCGGATGCGGCCCGCGACGGCGTCTTTGGTGAGGGGCGGATCGGCGTGGTGCCCGAGCTCGTCGAGGCTCGCGTCCCGGTGCGCGAGGCGCAGGTCTCCGGCCTGCTTGAGGTGGTCGGGCACCTCGTCCCCCAGGATCTCGAGAGCGCGCTCGACCCGGGCACAGGCTGCGACGGCCGCCTGGGCCGAACGACGCAGATTCGCATCGTCGAAGTTCACGAGACGGTTCACGCCGGCGCGCACCTCGCGGCGCTGACGCATCTGATCCCAGGTGTCGGCCGTGCGCGTGGCGCCCATCTCGGCCAGCGTCTGACGAATCGCCTCGCCGTCGCGGACGACGACGCGCGGGATCCCGCGCACCTCGCGTGCCTTGGCGGCGATGCCCAGACGGTGGGCGGCGCCGACGAGGGCCATGGCGGCTTCCGGCGACGGGCACGAGATCTCGAGAGCCGCCGAACGCCCGGGGTCCGACAGCGAGCCGGCCGCGAGGAACGCTCCGCGCCACAGTGCGGCCAGATCGGGACGCGATCCCGTCGTCAGCCGGTTGGGAAGGCCGCGGACGGGACGTCGACGCTGGTCGAGCAGGCCCGTCTGGCGAGCCAGGGTCTCGCCGCCCTCGCGGACACGGACGGCGAACGTCGCGCCGTCGCGTCCGCCGGATGCCTGGATGCGGGCGAGCTCGGGGCGCACACCGTAGATCTCGACGAGCTCGCGGGCGACGCGGCGCGCGAGAATCTCCGAGTCGACCTCGGCCTCGACGGCCACACGGCCCGCGATGGAGTGCAGACCGCCCGCAAAGCGCAGGATCGCGGTCACCTCGGCCACCCGGGCGGCGGGTCGAGGGTCGCGCATCGCAGCCAACTCGGTCTTGACGTCAGCGGTCAGCGGCACGGCGCTCCTTCGGGAGGGGGTTCGGGGGACGAAGGGATAGCCTACTCGCGACCGAGGTCGCGGTGCTTGAGTCGCACCGCCACACCCGGGAGGCCCGACAACCGCTGAGCGAGTTCGCGTGCTGTCACGACGGAGCGGTGCTTGCCGCCGGTGCACCCCACGGCGACCACCGAATGACGCTTGTTCTCCTCCTGGTACCCGCGCAGAACCGGGGCGAGGGCCGCAGCGTACGCGTCGATGAACTCGCGCGCATTATCGTGCGAGAGCACCTCCTCACGCACCGCGTCGTCCTCGCCGGTGAGTGCCTTGAGCTCGGGGTTCCAGAAGGGGTTCGGGAGGAAGCGCATGTCGGCCACGAGGTCCGCGTCCGGCGGCAGCCCGTACTTGAACCCGAAGCTCATGACGGTGACCGTGTGCCGCGCCGCGCCGTCGTCGGCGAAGAGATCGGCGATGTAGGTGGCGAGCTGGTGGATGTTGTCGCGAGAGGTGTCGACGATCACGTCCGCACTCTCGCGAATGGGGGCGAGTCGCTCGCGCTCGCGGCGGATGCCGTCGACGAGTGTGCCGTCGCCCTGCAGCGGGTGCGGCCGCCGCACGGACTCGAACCGGCGCACGAGCACCTCGTCGGCGGCATCCAGGAACAGGATCCGCAGAGCGCGGCCGTGTCGCAGCGCGCGGGTGATGTCGGGCAGCGCCGCGAACAGCTCGCCACCGCGCACGTCGACGACCGCCGCGACTCGCGGCAGCGCGTTGCCCGCGAGCTCACTGAGCTCCAGGAGCGGGCGCAGCATCTGCGGCGGCAGGTTGTCGACGACGTACCAGCCGAGGTCTTCGAGGGCGTTGGCGGCCGTCGTGCGTCCGGCCCCGGACATACCCGTGACGATGAGAATCTCGCCCGCCGGAACCTCGTCGGTCACCGTCACCACCCCTGTCTTTTCGCCGGTGTCCAGCCTATCCGTCCGCGAGGTGCCGGTGGATCGCCTCCGCGAGGCGGGGACCGATTCCCGGCAGCTCCTGGATCTCCTCGGGGGTGGCCTGCTTGAGCTTCGACACGGACCCGAAATGGCGCAGCAGCGCCTTGATGCGGGCCGCTCCCAGGCCGGGGACTTCGGAGAGCACCGAGGTGATGTCGCGTTTGCGCCGCTTGCGCTGGTGGACGATCGCGAAGCGATGCGCCTCGTCACGCAGTCGCTGCAGCAGATAGAGCGATTCCGAGGTACGAGGCAGGATGACCGGGTACTCCTCCCCCGGCAGCCAGATCTCCTCGAGCCGCTTGGCGATGCCGCAGAGCGCGATCTCCGTGTGCCCGGCGTCTGCGAGCGCCCGGGCTGCGGCCTCGACCTGAGGCTTGCCGCCGTCGACCACGAGCAGCTGCGGACGGTAGGCGAACCGCGGACGCTTGCGTGCCGTGACGACCTCGCCGTCGGCCGTCGCGTCGGGAACCGGCTCGTCCTCCTCGTCGGGCCGGTCGAGGTAGGCGAGACGTCGCGTGAGCACCTGGTACATCGAGTCGGTGTCGTCGGTGGTCTCGCTGACGCCGAAGATCCGGTACTGATCCTTGCGCGGCAGGCCGTCCTCGAACACCACGAGCGAAGCGACCACGTTCGTGCCCGACAGATGAGACACGTCGTAGCACTCGATCCGCAGCGGAGCCTCGTCCAGGCCCAGCGCTTCCTGCAGATCCGTCAGCGCTTGGCTGCGGGCGACGTAGTCGCTCGTGCGACGCGTCTTGTGGAGCATCAACGCCTGCTGGGCATTGATGCTGGCGGTCTTCATGAGGTCGGCCTTCCGCCCGCGCTGCGCGACCTGGATCGTCACGCGCCTCCCGCGGCGCGTCTGGAGCCACTGCTCCAGCTCCCCGGCGTCGCCCGGGAGCGTCGGGACGAACACATGGCGCGGGATGTCGGCGGCAGCGGCATCCCCGTACGTCCGCTGCAGCACCTGATCGACCAGATCGGCACCCGAGATGTCGATCTCCTTCTCGATGGTCGTCGCCCGGACACCGCGGATGCGGCCGCCGCGCACGACGAAGTGCTGGACGGCGGCGGCGAGCTCGTCCTCGGCGATGCCGAAGAGGTCGGCATCCATGTCGTCCTCGAGCACGAGCGCGCTCTTGTTCAGGACGGCATCGATCGCCTGCAGCTTGTCGCGGTAGACGGCGGCCGACTCGTAGTCCATCGCGGCGGCCGACTCGCGCATGCGCGTCGTGAGCTCGCGGGCGAACCGCTGATCGCCGCCCGACATGAAGGCGACGAAATCGTCGACCATCGCGCGGTGCTCTTCGATCGTGACCTTCATCGAGCAGGGACCGCCGCACCGGCCGATCTGACCGGGGAAGCACGGACGCCCCGAGGCCATGGCCTTCTTGTACGACGAATCGCTGCAGGTGCGGATCGGGAAGACCTTGATCATCAGGTCGATGGTCTCGTGCACCGCCCAGACCTTGGGGTACGGGCCGAAGTACTTCGCGCCGGGGATCCGGCGGTTGCGCGTCACGATCACGCGGGGCGCTTCATCGGCGAGGGTGATCGCCATGAACGGATAGGACTTGTCGTCGCGGTAGCGGACGTTGAACGGCGGATCGAACTCCTTGATCCACATGTACTCCAGCTGGAGCGAGTCGACGTCGGTCGCCACCACCGTCCACTCGACGGATGCCGCTGTCGTGACCATGCGCCGCGTGCGCTCGTGGAGCGTGTGCAGCGGCGCGAAGTAGTTCGACAGGCGCGCCCGCAGGTTCTTCGCCTTGCCGACGTACAGCACCCGCCCCTCCGCGTCGCGGAAGCGGTAGACGCCCGGATCGGTCGGGATCTCGCCCGCTTTGGGTCGGTAGGGAAGGACGTTCGCCACGTCAGCCCGCCTTGCGCGCCGCCGGGGCCCCCAGGATCTCGGCGAGGAACTGGCCGGTGTGACTCTCGGCAACACCCGCGACCTGCTCGGGCGTGCCGGTCGCCACGATCGTGCCGCCGCCGGCTCCACCTTCGGGACCGAGGTCGATGATCCAGTCGGAGGCCTTGATCACGTCGAGGTTGTGCTCGATCGTGATGACGGTGTTCCCCTTGTCGACGAGGCCGTTGAGGACCTCGAGGAGCTTGCGGACGTCTTCGAAATGCAGACCGGTCGTGGGCTCGTCGAGCACGTAGATGCTTCGGCCGTTCGAGCGGCGCTGGAGCTCCGTCGCGAGCTTGACACGCTGCGCCTCTCCGCCCGACAGCGTCGTGGCCGACTGACCGAGCCGGACGTAACCGAGCCCGACGTCGACGAGAGTCTTCAGGTAGCGGTGGATCGCCTGGATCGGCTCGAAGAACTCTGCCGCCTCCGAGATGGGCATCTCGAGGACCTCGGCGATGTTCTTGCCCTTGTAATGCACGGCCAGGGTGTCGCGGTTGTAGCGCTTGCCGTGGCACACCTCGCAGTCGACGTAGACGTCGGGCAGGAAGTTCATCTCGATCTTCAGCGTGCCGTCGCCCGAGCACGCCTCGCAGCGGCCCCCCTTGACGTTGAACGAGAAACGGCCGGGCAGGTACCCGCGCACCTTCGCCTCGGGCGTCTCACTGAACAGGGTGCGGATGCGGTCGAAGACGCCCGTATAGGTGGCCGGGTTCGAGCGCGGTGTCCGGCCGATCGGCGCCTGGTCGACGTGGACGACCTTGTCGAGGTTGTCGAGTCCGGTGACACGCGTGTGCTTGCCCGCGACGCGTCGCGCGCCGTTCAGACGGGTCGCGAGCACTTCGTAGAGGATGCCGTTGACCAGCGTGGACTTGCCCGAGCCGCTCACACCCGTGACGGAGGTCAGCACGCCGAGCGGGAACTCGGCCGTGACGTTCTTCAGGTTGTTGGCACGAGCGCCGACGACGGTCAGCATCCGCTTCTTGTCGATCTTGCGACGCTTGGTCGGCGTCTCGAGCGAGCGCCGCCCCGACAGGTAGTCGCCGGTCATCGAGTTCTCGTCGGCGAGCAGAGCATCATAGGGGCCGGAGTGCACGACGTTGCCGCCCTCGACACCGGCGCGCGGGCCGATGTCGACCACCCAGTCGGCTGCGGCGATCGTCTCTTCGTCGTGCTCGACGACGATGAGCGTATTGCCGAGGTTCTTGAGCTTGACGAGGGTGTCGATCAATCGCCGGTTGTCGCGCTGGTGGAGTCCGATCGACGGCTCATCGAGGACGTAGAGCACCCCGGTGAGGCCCGAACCGATCTGCGTCGCGAGTCGGATGCGCTGCGCCTCGCCGCCCGAGAGCGACCCGGCTGCGCGGCCCAGGCTCAGGTAGTTCAGCCCGACCTCGATGAGGAAGTCGAGGCGAGCGCGGATCTCACGCAGCACCGCTGCGGCGATCTTGGCCTCGCGCTCCGTGAGCTCGAGCTGGTTGAAGTACGTCTGCGCCTCGGCGAGGCTCAGCCGAGCGACGTCGGCGATGGAGCGCTCGTGGACGAGGACGGCGAGCACCTCCGGCTTGAGCCGGTCGCCGTCGCATGCGGGGCACGGGACCTCGCGCAGGTACTCGGCCCAGCGCTGACGCTGCGTGTCGGTCTCGGCCTGAAGATACTGACGCTCGATGTACGGGATGACGCCCTCGAACCCGGAGGCGTAACGCATCTCGCGCCCGTAGCGGTTCTTCCACTTGACGGTGACCTTGTAGTTCTCTCCGCGGAGCACCGCATCCTGCACGTCGCCGGGGAGGTCGCGCCACGGAGTCTTGAGCGAGAACTTCAGGTCGGATGCGAGCCCCTCGAGGAGGCGCTCGTAGTACTGGAAGAGCCCCTTGCCCTGCGTCGTCCATGGCAGCAGGACGCCCTCGGCGATGGAGAGCTCCTCGTCGCCCAGCATGAGCTCCGGGTCGACCGACATCCGGGTGCCGAGACCGGAGCACGTGGGGCACGCACCGAAGGGTGCGTTGAACGAGAACGTGCGCGGCTCGATCTCGGTGAGCTGCAGGGCGTGCCCGTTGGGGCAGGCGAGCTTCTCACTGAAGCTCTGCCACGCGGCGTCGCCCTCTTCGTCGACGAAGTTGATCTTGATGACGCCGCCGGCCAACGCGAGCGCGGTCTCGACGGAGTCGGTGACGCGTCCGAGCAGGTCGGGGCCGGCCACGAGCCGGTCGACCACCACCGCGATGTCGTGCTTGTAGCTCTTCTTCAGCGTCGGCGGCTCGGCGAGCGAGACGACGTCGCCGTCGACGACGGCGCGGGCGTAGCCCTTCGCGCTCAGCTCCTTGAAGAGGTCGACGAACTCGCCCTTCTTCTGCGTCACCACGGGCGCCACGACCTGGTAACGGGTGCGCTCGGGGAGCTCCATCAGCTGGTCGGCGATCTGCTGGACCGTCTGACGCTGGATCCGCTCACCGCACTCGGGGCAGTGCGGAACGCCGATGCGAGCCCAGAGCAGGCGCATGTAGTCGTGGATCTCGGTGATCGTGCCGACGGTCGACCGGGGGTTGCGGTTCGTCGACTTCTGATCGATCGAGACCGCCGGGCTGAGGCCCTCGATGAAGTCGACGTCGGGACGGTCGACCTGACCGAGGAACTGGCGCGCGTAGGCGCTCAGCGACTCGACGTAGCGGCGCTGACCCTCGGCGAAGATCGTGTCGAAGGCGAGGCTCGACTTTCCCGAGCCGGAGAGGCCGGTGAAGACGACGAGACTGTCGCGCGGAATGTCGAGATCGACGTCCTTGAGGTTGTGGACGCGGGCTCCGCGGACGCTGAGTTTCGATGAGGAAGCGACGGGGACGATGGGCACCGCACAAGTCTAGGTGGGGCCTCCGACACTGGCTCCGAGGTTCGCCCTGGGCTCACTCGCGACGGAGAGAAGCGGGCTCTCGAGGGACCCGCCGCCCCGCGAAGGGCCCGAGACCGTCCCGCAGAGCGGTCACGTCGTCGACGGTCATCCCGACCGCCGCCATGACCTGTTCGGGTACGCGCACGGCATCCGCCCGCAGCGCGCGGCCGTCGGCGGTGAGGCCGATCTCGAGCACACGCTCGTCGCCTCTGCGTCGCTCACGCGTGACGAGCCCCTGGGCTTCGAGGCGTTTGACGAGCGGGGACAGCGTCGCCGGCTCCATCGCGAGGTCGGCCGCCAGCTCACCCAACGCCTGCGGAGACGCCTCCCAGAGGGCGAGCATGACGAGGTACTGCGGATGGGTCAGACCGAGGGGCTCGAGGATCGGACGATAGATGGCCACGACGTTCCGGGCGGCGGTGACCAGCGCGAAGCAGAGCTGGTTGTCGAGCTTCAACATGTCGTCGGCGGAGTCCACGCTCGTATCCTATACGTCCTAATCGTTAGTACACTGATGATCATGACCGACCACGACCACCGTCCTCCCCTCCGCACCCGCGTCCGCGAGGCGGGCGGCTGGTACGCCTACGTCAACTCGCGCCTCATCCGCGCGGCTGGCCCCGCGTCGGTCGGCCCCTACGACGCCGAACCCGAACCGGAGCGCACCGGACGCGCGTGCCCGCTGTGCGGCCACCCCATGAACGAGCACGATGTCGACCGGACCGGCCCGAAGCCGCTTCTGCACTGCCCCCGCTGAGACCCAGACACGGCCGAGGCGTCAGGCGTGCCCGGCGCGCTCCATCGCGCGCAGTTCTTTCTTCAGATCCTGAACCTCGTCGCGGAGGCGCCCGGCCAGCTCGAACTTGAGTTCCGCTGCGGCGGCGAGCATCTGCTGCGACAGGTCTTCGATCGTCGCCTCGAGCTGCTGAGCCCCTTCCGCGGCGATTCCCTCACGTCGCAGCTGCGGTGTCGGGCTCTTGCCCTTGCCTGACTTGTTGCGAGCAGTCGCCTTGCCGTTCAGCAGATCGCGGGTATCGGATGCCTCGCGCGCGAGCGCGTCGGTGATGTCGGCGATCTTCTTGCGCAGCGGCTGCGGATCGATGCCGTTCTCGAGGTTGTAGGCGATCTGCTTCTCACGTCGGCGCTCGGTCTCCTCGATGGCCGCGGCCATCGAGTCGGTGATCTTGTCGGCGTACATGTGCACCTGACCCGAGACGTTTCGTGCCGCACGTCCGATGGTCTGGATCAGCGAGGTTCCCGAGCGCAGGAACCCCTCCTTGTCGGCGTCGAGGATCGCGACGAGGGACACCTCCGGCAGGTCGAGTCCCTCGCGCAGCAGGTTGATGCCGACGAGGACGTCGTACGCGCCCTGGCGCAGCTCGGTCAGGAGCTCGACGCGCCGCAGCGTGTCGACGTCGGAGTGCAGGTAACGCACGCGCACGCCGTGCTCGCCGAGGAAGTCGGTCAGCTCCTCGGCCATCTTCTTCGTGAGCGTCGTGACGAGCACCCGCTCGTCGCGCTCCACCCGGAGTCGGATCTCCTCGAGCAGATCGTCGATCTGACCCTTCGACGGCTTGATGATGATCTCGGGGTCGACGAGGCCCGTCGGACGGATGATCTGCTCGACGACGCCGTCGGCGATGCCCATCTCGTAGCGCCCCGGCGTCGCGGAGAGGTAGACGGTCTGCCCGACGCGCTCCTTGAACTCGTCGAAGCGGAGCGGGCGGTTGTCCATCGCACTCGGCAGACGGAAACCGTGGTCGACGAGGGTGCGCTTACGGGAGGCATCCCCCTCGTACATCGCTCCGATCTGGGGAACGGTCACGTGCGACTCGTCGATCACGAGAAGGAAGTCGTCGGGGAAGAAGTCGAGCAGCGTGTGCGGCGGCTCTCCGGGGGAACGACCGTCGAGATGCCGTGAGTAGTTCTCGATGCCCGAGCAGAACCCGAGCTGCTGCAACATCTCGAGATCGAACGTCGTCCGCATCCGCAGACGCTGCGCCTCGAGCAGCTTTCCCTGGCTCTCGAACTCCTTCAGGCGCTCGGCCAGCTCGTGCTCGATGGTGCCGATGGCGCGCTGGACCGTATCGGTGCCCGCGACGTAGTGCGAGGCCGGGAACACCGGAACGCTGTCCATCTTCTGCACGATGTCGCCCGTCAGAGGATGCAGCATGTAGAGCGCTTCGATCTCGTCGCCGAAGAGTTCGATGCGGATCGCGTACTCCTCGTACACGGGGATGATCTCGATGGTGTCGCCCCGCACCCGGAAGTTGCCGCGCGAGAAGTCCACGTCGTTGCGGTTGTACTGCATTGCGATGAACTTGCGGATCAGGGCGTCGCGGTCGTAACGCTCCCCCACCTGCAGCGCGACCATGGCGCGCAGGTACTCTTCCGGCGCGCCGAGGCCGTAGATGCACGAGACGGTGCTGACGACGACGACGTCGCGGCGGCTCAGCAGCGAGTTGGTGGTCGAGTGGCGCAACCGCTCGACTTCGGCGTTGATCGAGGAGTCCTTCTCGATGAAGGTGTCGGTCTGCGGAACGTAGGCCTCGGGCTGGTAGTAGTCGTAGTAGCTGACGAAGTACTCGACCGCGTTGTTCGGCATGAGATCGCGGAACTCGTTCGCCAGCTGCGCGGCGAGCGTCTTGTTGTGCGCCATGACGAGCGTCGGCCGTTGCACCTGCTCGATGAGCCACGCCGTCGTCGCGGACTTCCCCGTACCGGTGGCGCCCAGCAGCACGACGTCGGTCTCACCCGCGTTGATCCTGCCCGCGAGCTCGGCGATCGCCTGGGGCTGGTCACCGCTCGGGACGTATTCGCTGATGACCTCGAAGGGCCTCACTGAGCGCGTCGTCTGCATGATTCCAGCGTAGGCGGGGCCACCGACACCGGGCCCGGTCTTCGCTCAGAGCGTGCGCTCGTGCTAGCCGGTGGCCTCCGCCGTCAGCCGGTCCCACAGGGCGTCGACCTGCCGGAGCGTTTCGTCGAGGTCGCCCGCGGTGTCGATGACGACGTCCGCGATCGCGAGGCGCTCGTCATCCGGCACCTGAGCCGCGATCCTGCGGTCGGCCTCCTCGGCCGTCATCCCCCGCAGGTACTGCAGCCGCTCGCGGCGCACGGGGGCGGGCGCGTGCGCGACGACTATCGCGTCCCACGGGTCGTCGACGCGGGCCTCGACGAGCAGCGGCACGTCGTACACGACGACTCTCCTGCGCTCCTGCCCGAGCGCCTCGTCGAAGCGACGCTGCGATTCCGCGCGCACCGCCGGGTGCACGATCTCGTTCAGCGTCGTCCGCGCCTCCGAGTCGGCGAAGACGATGGACGCCAGCGCGGCGCGGTCGAGCTCGCCATCCGCCTTGATCACTGCCGGCCCGAACGCCGCGCGAATGGCCTCCAGGACGGGCGAACCCGCTCGCTGGACGTCTCGGACGATCGCATCGGCATCGACGACGACGGCACCGTGCTCCGTCAGTCGCCGTGCGATCGTGCTCTTGCCGGATGCGATCCCGCCGGTCAATGCGATCAGAGGCATACACCCGAGGATGCCATGGGCGCCAGACCCGGCGCGAGGTCGCGCGATCGATACGATGGAACCCTGACAACCCGCAGAAGGTGGGATCACCGTGGAACGTACCGCCGTCATCGTCGAAGACCAGGCCGACATCCGCAGCCTGCTTTCGGCGATCCTCGAGTCGAGCGGGTTCACCGTGCACGCCACCGAGAACGGGCTCGACGCGGTCGAGCTGATCCGAACCGTCGCCCCCGACGTCACGACGCTCGACGTCAACATCCCGGGGATCGACGGGTTCGAGGTCGCGCGCCGCGTCCGCGCGTTCAGCGACACCTACATCATCTTCATCTCGGCGTTCGTCGAGCCCGGCGATGCGGAACGAGGGCGAGCAGCCGGTGGCGACGAGTACCTCGGCAAGCCCTTCCGCCCGCGAGACCTCAAGGCACGCCTCGCCGCGATTCCGTCTCGACGGCGCCGCGACGAGGCGCCCGTCGACGACATCGTCCCTGCCGGGCTGGCGACGTTCGCGCCGGCCGGGTCCGCTTACGGTGACCTCTCCGTCGACGAAGGCGGATTCCGCGTCGCCGGCGCACCCGTCGACCTCGCGCCCACCGAATCGGCGGTGCTGCGCGACCTGGTCGTCGCGCATGGGCGCACACGGACGAAGCACGAGCTCGCCCTCTCCCTGCGCTCCCGCTCGCGCGCCGATGCCCCCGATGCCGATGAGGTCCGGGCGGTAGAGCGCAGCGTCGAGTCGCTGCGGCAGACGCTCGCCGCCGCGGCCGCCTCCACGCTGATCCTCTCGGACCAGGGCATCGGTTATCGCCTCGCGCCTTCCTGAGCCGACCCGTTCACGCGATCAGGAAGGCTCCGCGAGAAGCACGGCCGACGCCACCCCGGATGACGCGCGGGTCGCCGTCGTCGCGGCGACCTCGATGAGAGCGTCCCCGTCGTAGCCCACGACGTCGCTCAGGGCGACTCCGATCCCGATCGCGGGCAGCACTCCCCCCTCGACCGATGCGAGCGCCTCGAAAAGCGAGCGGTACAGCGCCATGGCCTGTCGCCGCGCGTCGGCCGCCGAGCTCACGACCGTGACGACGCCGATCCGCTCGGAGCCGACCTCGCCGACGACAGCGAGCGTCGGCGCGTTGGTCGTCATGGTGTCGCGCCACGTCTGCACGACCTCGTCGCCGACATCGAGGCCGAAAGCCGTCGCGATGTATTCGAGCCCGTCGAGCTCGATCACCCAGACCGCCATCAGCTCCCGCCGGGCTCGCGCGCGTTGGACGCTCACGGCGACAGCGCGGCGGAAGCCGGCGACCGAGACGATCTCGCCGAGGCCGGCATCCCGCCCCTCCGGCGAATCGGAGCCGCGGACACCGGCCCGGCCGGCACGCAGCACGGACGCACTCACGACTGCCGTGATGGAGAGGACGACGGTGAGGATGCTGGTCGGCACAGAGCCCACCCACAGCTGAAACGTCTCGCCGTAGCCGAACATCGACACGACGAGGATGCGCGCGAGATAG
This sequence comes from Microbacterium sp. Ru50, assembly GCF_002920555.1. Taxonomy (NCBI): domain Bacteria; kingdom Bacillati; phylum Actinomycetota; class Actinomycetes; order Micrococcales; family Microbacteriaceae; genus Microbacterium; species Microbacterium sp. Ru50. The sequence continues at coordinate 748,420 of NZ_PQSV01000001.1, forward strand.
AACGCGGCCTGCACACCGAACACGAGACCCAGCGGGAGCGCCGTGCGGGATGCCCCGAGCGCGCCGCGGAAGCACTCCACCGAGGCAGCGGCCGCGGCGGCGCTCAGGGCGGCGAACATCACGAGGGAGCCGGACCAGTCGTCGCCGCCCAGTGCGAACTCGACGGACGCGGCGATCGCGGCGACGATGCCGGCGACCGCCACCAGCACGCCGGCCCCGCGTACCGTCCGCCGATTGTAGGCACGGCATCCGAGCCACATGAGCCCCGTGCCCACCACCGAAGCCGTGTTGCCGCACACGACGGCCCACGCGGTCTCAGGAGCGCTGGCCCACACGACATAGAACATCGTCGTCAGCACGGCGCAGAGGAACCCGACCGCCCAGAAGCGGCCGCTCTGCTCGGGACGCCGCACCAGCGTGTCGAAGACGAAGAGCACCGCGCACGCCAAGACCACGATCGCGGTGATCACGGATACGGAGAACTGGTCGATCATGACGGCGCCGCCCCCGGTCGACGGGCCGGAAGCGTCACCGAGAACGTCGACCCCACCCCCAGGACGCTGCTCACCGTGATGTCGCCGCCGTGCCTGCGGACGATGTCGCGGCTGATGGCGAGCCCGAGTCCGTTTCCGGTGACGGTGGAGTCCCGCACAGCGGCTCCACGGTAGTAGCGCTGGAACACCGAACCGAGGTCCTCCTCGTTGAGGCCCACACCCGAATCCTGGACTGCGATGAGCGCCCACTGATCGCCCACCGAGGTCGCCACTGACACGCGTCCGCGCGGGCGGTTGTACTTCACAGCGTTGGAGAGCAGGTTGTCGAGCACCTGACGGATGCGGACCGGGTCGGCGTACGCGCGGGCGGGTTCGACGCGGGACACATCGATCGTGATCCCGCGCTCGCCCGCGCTGACGAGGATGGACTCCACCGCGGCGTTGACGATCTCGACGAGATCGATGTCGGCCGGAGACACCGTCAGCTGGGCAGCGGACTTGTGCTGGCTCGACGCAGCGAGCACGTCGCCCACGAGACGCAGCAGCTGATCCGCATTCCGGTCGGCCACGCGCAGGTTCTCGAGCGCCGCCTCGGGCACCCCGGGAGTGTCGATCGCGAGTTCGAGGTACCCGAGGATCGAGGTGAGGGGCGTGCGCAGCTCGTGCGACACCGACGAGACCAATGCGTCCCGTTCTCGCAGCGCGTCGGTCTCGGCGGTGACGTCACGCGTGACGACGACGGCTCCGGAGTCGCGTCCGTCCGGCTCGATGATGCGCCGTGCCGACACGCTCAGGACGCGGCGGTCATCGTCGCGTCCGACCTGGATGCGCGCGTCGGTGAACGCCTCGCCACGGCGCACTCGGGCGAGCGGATGATCCTGCGGGTCGAGGGGCGTCGAGCCGTCCGCCGCATACACGTCGGGCTGTCCGCTCGTGCGGGATCCCCGTTGCAGCCGGGCGTGCGCATCGTTGATGATCGAGGCCGAGCCGTCCGTTTCGATGCGCGCAACGCCGAAGTCCACGCGGTCGAGAGCCTCCGTGAGCACCTGCTCGTGCCGGCGAGCTCGCTCGAGGGATTGCGTCAGCACCGTCGCCTGACGGTCGAGGAGGAGACGCTGAGCAGCGGCCCGCCTGCTGCTGAGATACGTGGAGGTGCTCACCGCGATCAGCAGCAGCGGCAGCAGAAGAAACCCGAACGAGGACGGCGACGCATGGATGACGGCCTCCGTCAGTCCGTACGCGGTCAGAGCGAGGACGATGCCCCCGATCCAGCCGACGGTGCCGAACCCGGCGGCGAGCCAGATCACGGGGAACACCCACAGCAGCCCGAATCCCCCGGTCGGTTCGGCGACCCGCATGACCCCGATCGCCGCGACGTCGCCGAGTGGGATCATCGCGAGCCACAGCGGCCGGAGGTGACCCCAGGGGACGATGATCGCGGCGCCGGTGAGCATGAACACGGCGGTGACCGCGAGGAAGAAGAGAGCGGTGTCACCGCGGAATCCGATGACGAGACCGGCGATCGCGACGACCAGCACCACAGACGTGGTGACGATCTGATTGAGCATCGCCGATCGCGTGCGGTCGCCGTCGCCGAGGACGACATCGACCCATCGCGGGGGCGCGGGGAGAACATATGTCGCCCGCGTGCGCTGCGGCGTGTCCGTCTCCATGATCTGAAACTATCGCGTCCCGGAGCAGCCCGGGCACGCGGCGGGCTGATGATCCCGACTGCGCACGAAACGGCGGAAGGGCCGGAGCACGAGGCTCCGACCCTTCCGTCGTGTCAGTGTGAACTCAGCGGCCCGACAGCTTCTCGCGCAGAGCGGCGAGAGCCTCGTCGTCGGCAAGGGTGCCACCGCCGGTGCTCGCGGACTGGACGTCCGACGAGAACGACGAGCCGTTGTCGGCGGGAGCCGCAGCCTCGGCCTCGAGAGCCTTGACGACGGCGGCCTTGTGAGCCTCCCAGCGACCCTGAGCTGCCGCGTACTCGGCCTCCCAGGCAAGACGCTGCTCGTCGAAGCCTTCCTTCCACTGGTTGGTCTCCGGGTCGAAGCCCTCGGGGTACTTGTACTCCCCGTTCTCGTCGTACTCGGTGACCATGCCGTAGAGGGCCGGGTCGAACTCGGTGCCGTAGGGGTCGACCGACTCGTTCGCCTGCTTGAGCGACAGCGAGATGCGGCGACGCTCGAGGTCGATGTCGATGATCTTGACGAAGACCTCTTCGCCGACCGACACGACCTGCTCGGCGAGCTCGACGTGCTTGCCCGACAGCTCGGAGATGTGCACGAGGCCCTCGATGCCGTCTGCGACGCGCACGAACGCACCGAACGGAACGAGCTTGGTGACCTTGCCCGGAGCGACCTGGCCGATCGCGTGGGTGCGGGCGAAGACCTGCCACGGGTCCTCCTGCGTCGCCTTCAGCGACAGCGAGACGCGCTCGCGGTCGAGGTCGACCTCGAGGATCTCGACGGTGACCTCCTGGCCCACCTCGACGACCTCGGAGGCGTGCTCGATGTGCTTCCACGAGAGCTCGGAGACGTGCACGAGGCCGTCCACGCCGCCGAGGTCGACGAACGCACCGAAGTTGACGATCGACGAGACGACGCCCTTGCGAACCTGGCCCTTGTGCAGGTTGTTGAGGAACGTGGTGCGCGACTCGGACTGCGTCTGCTCGAGCAGGGCGCGGCGCGAGAGCACGACGTTGTTGCGGTTCTTGTCGAGCTCGAGGATCTTGGCCTCGATCTCCTGGCCGAGGTACGGCGTGAGGTCGCGGACGCGACGCAGCTCGATGAGCGATGCCGGCAGGAAGCCGCGCAGGCCGATGTCGACGATCAGACCGCCCTTGACGACCTCGATCACGGAGCCGGTGACGACACCGTCGTTCTCCTTGATCTTCTCGACGTCACCCCAAGCGCGCTCGTACTGCGCACGCTTCTTGGAGAGGATGAGGCGGCCTTCCTTGTCCTCCTTCTGGAGAACGAGGGCTTCGACCTCGTCGCCGACCTTGACGACCTCGTTGGGGTCGACGTCGTGCTTGATGGAAAGCTCGCGCGAGGGGATGACGCCCTCGGTCTTGTAGCCGACGTCGAGGAGGACCTCGTCGCGGTCGATCTTCACCACGGTGCCTTCGATGAGGTCACCGTCGTTGAAGAACTTCAGAGTCTTCTCGACCGCGGCCAGGAAGTCCTCAGCAGATCCGATGTCGTTGATAGCGACCTGCTTGGTGGCCGGGGCGGTCGTTGCGTTAGTCATGTAGTGGGTTGTCCTTGTTGGGTCAGGGTGTCGGGCCGCGGATCCGGGCGTCATCTCGACGATGACGGGCTCGACCGCGGCGGATGGTTGTGGATGATGCGTCGTGAACGCATGGCGACAAGGCCACACGAGTGACGATCCAGAGTATCAGAGCGCGCCCGCGCGATTCCAGTCCCCAGCGCATCTCCGGCTCCCGGCGACATCCGACCCGAGGCTCTGGTCGACGGTCAGCGCGAGGGATCGACGACGCCGCCGACGTAGAGCCACCGACCGCGTATCCGCGTGAACCGGCTGACCTCGTGGAGTTCTCCCGAGTCCGTGCCGGAGCGCCACCGCGCCGTGAACTCGACGGTGCCCTCGGTGTCGTCGGGGCCGCCGGCCGCGCGGACGACCGTGAGCCCGGTCCATTGCTCGGGCCCGTCCGACTCGATGTCGTCCGGGCGCGTCACGGGATGCCAGGTGCGCGCCAGGTGGGCGCCGTCGCGGACGGCGAACGCGGTGTAGCGCGAACGCATCAGCTGTTCCGCGGTCTGCGCCGCCCGACCGTCGAGAACGGGGCCGCAGCACGACCCGAACGACCCGCCGCCGCAAGGGCAGGGGTCTGTGGCAGCCGGCCGCCGTCTCAGCGCCGCTTCACCGAACGACATGTCCACCCCGGTTCCGCATGCCTCAAGGCTACGAGACCGCCCCTGTGGACAGTTCGCACGCCCGCCCGGCGAGCCTCGGTACGTTCGGGACATGTTCGTCCGACGCCGTCATGCTGTTGCCGCTCTCGTCGCCGCTCTCCTTCTGACGAGCGGATGCGGCTCCCCCGCGTCGCCGCCTGCCGCACCGATGACCACGACGACCGCCTCCCCCGCCGACAGCGACGCCGCCGCTTTCGCCGCCGCCGAGGAGACCTACCGCGCCTACGTCGAAGCCCTCAACGCTGTCGACCTCGCCGACCCGTCGACCTTCGAGCCCGTCTACGCCCTCACCACCGGCGAGATACTCGAGTCTGATCGAAAGGCTCTCAGCGGCTACAACGCATCCGGAGTCACGATGAGCGGGCGGACGGAGGTGAAAGAGGTCGTCCCTCACTCTGTTGACGGCGATGTCGCGGAGCTTTACGTCTGCATCGACGTCTCGTCCGTAACTCTCACCAATGCCGACGGCGAGAGCATGGTTCCCCCTGATCGCGAACCAATACAAGCGATGCTGGTGACGGCCGAAAGGGACCCACAGCTCGACACTGGCGCGCTGCTGATCGATGTTGTCAGCACCCTCGAGGGGCCGACGTGCGACTGACGTCCTTCGTCTTGATCATCGTGAGTTTGACCGGCATCGCCACGCCCCCGGACGAACCACCCCGCGGCACAATCGGCAGCTGGTCAGCGAGCACAAGTCGAAGTGAAGTACACGTGGGAGCAACTGTTGAGCGGCCTGGCACTGCGCCGTCCGACTCGGGCAGCGATCCTCGTGTACCTCAGCCAGGCCCGCCGCGAGACTGCGGAGCACTCAACCGATGCGACGACTTCACGGTGTCGCTCCTGCCGCAGGCGACGATCGCCGACGTCGCATCCTTCGCTCCGCAACCCGCTGCGCTCAGCAGCCAGCCGGCCGGCTTCGCCGTTGCCGGGCTTCCCGTGGACTTCGAGATCGCGGCACCGCAGCACATCGCCACCGGAACCCTCTTCGAGCTTCCGGTGACCGTTCGCTTCTCGGCGGAAGACATCGTCATCGCGCCCGGCGACGGATCGACTCTCAGCGTCGCGGGCAACGCTCGGACGCCTGCGAGCCACGTCTACCGCTCGCGCGGCAGCTTCGTCGCGACCGCCACGGTGCGCTATCGAGCGGAGGTCGATCTCGGCCGCGGATGGCGACCGGTCGCGGGTCTCCTCGACATTCCGACCGCGGGGTATCCGATCGAGGTGCTGGAGGCTCGTGGGACGCTCGTCGACCGCGCCTGCAACGAGCCGCCGTCGGGCCCCGGGTGCTGAAGCGGCAGGATGCTGCGAGGCGGGCATCCCGTGCCAGGATGATGCGATGAGCGACCGCCTCATGCTGCTCGACAGCGCATCCCTCTACTTCCGCGCGTTCTACGGCGTGCCCGACACCGTGAAGGATTCCGATGGCCGGCCCGTCAACGCGGCCCGCGGTTTCCTCGACATGATCGCGAAGCTCGTGGCGGCCTACGAGCCGACCCACCTGATCGCCTGCTGGGACGACGACTGGCGCCCGCAATGGCGGGTCGACCTGATCCCGACCTACAAGACGCATCGCGTCGCGGAGGCGGTCGAGTCCGGCCCCGATGTTGAGGTCGTGCCCGACCCGCTCGAGGCGCAGATCCCCACGATCCGCGAGAGCCTCGGCGTGCTCGGCATCCCGGTCGTGGGCGCGCCTCACCACGAGGCCGACGATGTCATCGGCACCCTCGCCACGCGGGCGACCATGCCCGTCGACGTCGTCACCGGCGACCGCGACCTCATCCAGCTGGTCGACGACGACCAGGGCGTCCGGGTCGTCTACACCGGACGCGGGATGAGCAACCTCGACGTGCTGACCGGAGAGAGCGTGCTGGCGAAGTACGCCGTGCGCCCCGAACAGTACGCCGACTTCGCGACGATGCGCGGCGACGCCTCCGACGGGCTTCCCGGCGTCGCGGGGGTGGGCGAGAAGACAGCGGCGACCCTGCTGGCCGCTCACGGCGACCTCGCCGGCATCCTGGCAGCTGCCGGACGGGGCGAGGGCATGACGGCCGGCGTGCGGGCGAAGCTGGCCGCGGCGGCCGACTATCTCGCGGTGGCGCCTCAGGTCGTCCGGGTCGTGCGCGACCTGGACCTCGGCGCTGTCGACAGCCGCATCCGTGCCGCCGATCCCGACGCCGTCGCAGAGGTCGCCGAGCGCCGCGGGCTGGGCGGCTCGCTCGCACGCGCGGCATCCGCGCTGCGCAGCCGCGCCTGACCCCTCCACGCCCTTTCAGGAGCGGGGACGACCGGCCCACTCCCGCAGCCGGTCGAGCGACCAGGTCGTGACGATGCGGTCGGCGGGGACGCCCAGCCGCTCCGCGCGCTCGGCCCCGTAGTCGATGAGCGACAGCTGCCCCGGCGCATGCGCATCCGAGTCGATCGAGAAGAGGCAGCCGGCGGCGATCGCCTGCTCGATGAGATCGTCGGGCGGATCCTGCCGCTCCGGCCGGGAGTTGATCTCGACGGCCACGCCATGCTCGGCGCACGCGTCGAAGACGGGTTCGGGATCGAACTCCGATTGCGGCCGCGTGCCGCGCTCCCCTTCGACGAGCCTGCCGGTCACATGACCGAGCACGTCGACGCGAGGATCGGATGCCGCCGCCACCAGCCGCCGGGTCATCGCGCCCCGGGCCATCCGCAGCTTCGAGTGCGCCGAGGCGACGACGATGTCGAGTCGCCTCAGCAGGGCGTCCTCCTGATCGAGGGAGCCGTCGTCGAGGATGTCGACTTCGATGCCGCTGAGCAGCGTGAACCCGTCGCCGCTCATCCCGGCGACGACGTCGAGCTGGTCGCGCAGGCGTCCCGGCGACAGGCCGCGGGCCACGCGCAGGCGAGGCGAGTGATCCGTCAGGGCGAGGTACTCGTGCCCGAGGGTGCGCGCCGCGGCCACCATCTCGGCGATCGGGGTGGAGCCATCGGACCAGTCCGAGTGGCAGTGCAGGTCGCCCCGCAGCCGGCGGCGCAGCTCGCCGGCGACGACGACACCCCGCCGTTCGCGCAGATCCGCGAGGTAGGCCGGCACGCCGCCTGCCCGCGCCTCGACGATGACCGCGAGGGTCCGTTCGCCGATGCCGGGGCGGCGGCGCAGCGCGGTGGTGTCGTCGAGCTGATCGTCGGACAGGCTCCGGATCGCGTCGGCCGCAGCTCGGAACGCCTTGGATTTGTACTTCGACGAACGCTCGCGCTCGAGCAGCTCGGCGATCTCGGTCAAGGCGTCGATGGGATCCATGAGCGTGTCTGGGGCCCGTGCCGGAGCACGGACCCTGCGTCCTCCCCGTTCAGCCGGAGGTGACCGCCGTACGGCGGACGACCACCGGGGCCGAGGCCAGGCGGTGTACCGCGAAGCCGAAGATGATCGACAGGATACCGACGCCCATCGCGAAGGCGGCGACGCCGAACGAGACCACGGAGGTGAACAGAGATGCGCGAAGGAACGAGGCGTTCATCATCGTCGCGCGGACGGGGTCGTCCTTGTCCAACTCGGCATAGGTCTTGCCGCCGGAGGCGTCGAGCGCGTGATGCTGGATGATGTCCGCCTGCACGTAGGCGGTGAAGGGCCCGGCGACGGTCTGCCCCTGGAAAGCAGCGGCGTCGTCGGGGACGGTGATGTTCTCGGCGCGCAGCTGCCCCGACACGATCGACCAGACGACGATTCCGCCAATGATCAGGACGACTCCGCCGAGCATCCCCAGGATGCCTAGGAGCTTCACGAGACCGGTACGGCGGACGGGGGCCTCCACCGTATCGGCGGTGGGGGTGGTGTGGGACATCAGTTCCTCCTCGGGTGCGTTGCGCCTCACGCTATTCACCCGGCCTCACGGCGCCGCCCACACGGTGCCGTGAATAAAGGATGTGGTCTGACCTCAGCTCGCGGAGGCCGCGATCCACCGCTCGAGGGTCTTCGACGCATCCCCCGAATCGATGGCCCGCACCGCGGCCTCGGAGGCCTCGGCCAGTCGCTCGAGAATCGGACGCTGCACCTGAGCGGCATCCCGCCACAGCCGGTAGGCCACGATTCCCGCCGCCGCGTTCAGAACGACGATGTCGCGCACCGGGCCACTCTCCCCGTCGAGCACGCGCCGGACGACCGCGGCGTTGTGCTGCGGCTCACCGCCGATCAGATCCTCGATGCGCGCGAGGGGCAGGCCGAGATCGCGCGGGTCCAGATCGTGCTCGTGGATGTCGCCGAGACTGACCTCCCAGATCCGGCTGTGCCCCGTCGTGGTCAGCTCGTCGAGGCCGTCGTCGCCACGGAAGACCAGGGCAGTCGCACCGCGCGTTCGGAAGACGCCCGTGATGAGCGGCACCCGGTCGAGGTGCGCGACGCCCACGGCGTTCGCCTCAGCGCGAGCCGGGTTGCAGAGCGGCCCGAGGAAGTTGAAGACGGTGGGGATGCCGAGCTCCGCGCGCGCCGCCCCGGCGTGACGGAAGCCGGGGTGGAAGGCCGAAGCGAAGGCGAAGGTGATCCCCGCCTCCTCCAGCACGCGTGCGACATGGTCGGGGTCGAGCGACAGGTCGATGCCGAGCGCGCCGAGCACGTCCGACGAGCCGGACTTCGAGCTCGCGGCTTTGTTGCCGTGCTTGACGACGGGCACGCCGGTGGCCGCCGCGACGATCGACGCCATCGTCGAGACGTTCACCGTGCCGAAGCGGTCGCCTCCGGTGCCGACGATATCGAGCGCGTCGGTGGGGACCGCGAGCGGCAGGGCGGCCTCGAGGATCGCGTCGCGGAACCCCACGATCTCGTCGACCGTCTCGCCCTTCGCGCGCAGCGCCACCAGGAAGCCTCCGAGCTGAGCATCGGATGCCCGGCCGGCCATCACCTCGCGCATGGCCCACGTCGCCGCCGACACGCTGAGATCCCGCTTCTCGAGAAGATCGGTCAGGATGTCGCGCCACGCGTGCTGAGCCATGACACACGATCCTATCGGCCACTTGCCGGGCGACTTTGAGCTCATTCTTAGGCACCCCTAACCGCGACGCGATCCGATCAGACCTTCAGCGATGCAGAAACCACCCTGCAGATCGGCCATAATGGATGCCGTGACGACCACTCCAGCGACGTATTCCCAGGCCCTGCGCTCGGTCAAGCGGCCGGACCCGGTCGCTGTGGGCACCATCGTGTGGCTCGGCAGCGAGGTGATGTTCTTCGCGGGCCTCTTCGCGATCTACTTCACTCTGCGCAACACCTCTCCCGAGCTGTGGGCCGACCGCACCGAACTGCTGAACATCCCGTTCGCCGCGGTCAACACCCTCATCCTCGTGTTGTCGTCGGTGACGGCGCAGATCGGTGTCCACAACGCCGAACACTTCCGCCCCTACCGCTCGGGCTCCATCTGGAACCTCCGCAAGTGGGGAATGGTGGAGTGGTTCTTCCTGACCTTCCTCATGGGCGCGATCTTCGTCTCCGGCCAGGTGTGGGAGTACGCCACCCTCGTCGCGGAGGGCATGCCCATCCAGGCCGACTCCTACGCGTCAGCCTTCTACATCACCACCGGCTTCCACGCCCTCCACGTCACCGGTGGTCTCGTGGCGTTCCTCCTCGTCATCGGGCGCGCCTTCGCCGTCAAGAACTTCGGCCGGAAAGAGATGACGTCCGCCATCGTCGTGTCGTACTACTGGCACTTCGTCGACGTGGTGTGGCTCGTCCTGTTCGCCGTCATCTACTTCCTGAAGTAACCCGGAGCTGATTCACCCATGGCATCCAAGAACCCGCGCCGCAACGGCGGACGTCGCAGCAAGTGGGCTGCCGCCGCACTGATCGGCATCGGACTGCTCGTCACCGGCGGAGGCTACGCCGGCGCCACCGCCGCGATGGCCGCGGGAGACGCGACGCAGACGACATCCACGCTCACGGTCGAGGACGGCAAGAAGCTGTTCCAGGCCAACTGCGCCACCTGCCACGGCCTCGACCTGCAGGGCACGAACGACGGCCCCTCGCTCTACGGCGTGGGCGAGCTGTCGGTCGAGTTCCAGGTCGCCACCGGCCGCATGCCGCTTCAGATGCAGGGCCCCCAGGCTCCGCAGAAGCCCGTGCAGTTCACGCAGGAGCAGATCGAGGCGATGGCCGCCTGGGTGCAGTCCGAGGCCCCCGGCCCGACCTACCCCGAGTCCGAGGTGCTCGACGGCGAAGGCGACGTCTCGCACGGTGCCGAGCTCTTCCGCATCAACTGCGCGATGTGCCACAACGTCGCCGGCGCCGGCGGTGCGCTCACGGAGGGCAAGTACGCCCCGCCGCTGACGACCACCTCGCCGCTGCACATGTACGCCGCCATGGTCACGGGCCCGCAGAACATGCCCGTCTTCAACGACATGACCCTCACCACCGAGGAGAAGCGCGACATCATCAGCTACCTGATGATGCGCCCGACCGAGAACTCGCCCGGCGGATTCTCGCTCGGTTCGCTCGGCCCCGTCTCGGAGGGTCTGTTCATCTGGATCTTCGGCATCGGCTCGCTCGTCGCTATCTCGGTGTGGATCACCGCGAAGTCGAACTGAGAACCGTGACGATCGAAGCAACGCACAAGGAGCAAAATGGCTGACGAGAAGGCGCCCGAGCAGGTTCCTGCTTCCCCGGTGCCCTCATCGGGGCTCGCCGTAGCGGTGTCCGACCCGGTGCACAACCCCGGGCTCGCACCTCACCGCAAGCGCATGACCGACAAGGACCCCGCGGCCATGACGCGCGCGGTCCGCACCGTGTACACCCTCTTCTACCTGTCCGCCGCGGCGAGCATCTGGGCCATCGCGGCGTACCTGCTCTTCCCGATCGAGAGCGGGCTGATCAGCGACATCCGCCGGAACAACCTGTTCATCGGTCTCGGCATCGCCACGGCTCTCCTCGCCATCGGTATCGGCGCGATCCACTGGTCGAAGGCCGTGATGAACGACACCGAGTTCATCGAGGAGCGTCACTCGACGCGCGGCAGTGAGAAGACCCGTGCCGCAGCAGTGCAGGTGTTCGCCGACGCGAACAACGAGTCCGGCTTCGGCCGCCGCACGATGGTGCGCAACTCGCTCTTCGTCGCACTCGCGGCATCCGTCCTGCCCGGCATCACGCTGTTCCGCGGCCTCGCGCCGCACAGCTCGCCCGAGCACCCGCACGCGGGTGACCCGGTGCACCTGCTCAAGCACACGATGTGGGAAGAGGGCATGCGCCTGGCGCACGACCCGACCGGCAAGCCCATCCGCGCCGCCGACCTCACGCTCGGCTCCGCTGTGCACGTCATCCCCGAGTCCCTCGCGACGCTCGCGCACCACGACGGCTACCTCGAGGAGAAGGCCAAGGCCATCGTCCTCCTCATGCGTCTGCTCCCCGAGCAGCTGAACGAGGCGGATGACCGCAAGGACTGGTCGTACGACGGCATCGTCGCGTACTCCAAGGTGTGCACGCACGTCGGATGCCCCGTCGCCCTCTACGAGCAGCAGACCCACCACCTGCTGTGCCCGTGCCATCAGTCGCAGTTCGACGTCACCAACGCGGCCGCCGTCATCTTCGGCCCCGCAGCACGTCCGCTGCCCCAGCTCCCGATCACCGTCGACGACGAGGGCTACCTGATCGCACGCAGCGACTTCACCGAACCCGTCGGCCCGAGCTTCTGGGAGCGTCATTGAGCACCTCCACCCACCCCACGGAGAACGTCACGACCGCGCCCGCGGTTCACGCTGACGGCCCTGCGCGTCCCTCGGACAAGCCGCTCGGCGGCAAGTTCGTCGGCGGCGTCGCGAACTACCTCGACGAGCGCACGAGCATCTCGGGCCTCGTCAAGGAGCTGGGCCGGAAGATCTTCCCCGACCACTGGTCGTTCATGCTCGGCGAGATCGCGCTGTGGTCGTTCGTCGTCGTCCTGCTCTCGGGAACGTTCCTGACGTTCTTCTTCGAGGCGTCGATGGCTGAGACGCACTACTACGGCGCCTACGCGCCGATGCGCGGCCTCGAGATGTCGGCCGCCATGGCGTCGACCCTCGAGATCTCGTTCGACATCCGCGGCGGCCTGCTCGTGCGCCAGCTCCACCACTGGGCCGCGCTCGTGTTCGTCGCCGGAATCGGCGTGCACATGCTGCGCGTGTTCTTCACCGGCGCGTTCCGCAAGCCGCGCGAGCTCAACTGGGTGATCGGCTTCATCCTCTTCATCCTCGCGATGGCGGAGGGCTTCACCGGCTACTCGCTCCCTGACGACGTTCTGTCGGGCAACGGTCTGCGCATCATCGACGGCATGATCAAGGGCATCCCGCTGATCGGCACCTGGACGTCGTTCCTGCTGTTCGGCGGAGAGTTCCCGGGCACCGAGATCGTCGGGCGCCTGTACGCGCTGCACATCCTGCTGCTGCCGGCGATCCTGGTCGCGCTCCTCGCCCTGCACCTCATGCTCATGATCGTGAACAAGCACACGCAGTTCGCCGGGCCCGCCCGGACGAACAACAACGTCGTGGGCTACCCGATGATGCCGGTCTACATGTCGAAGATGGGTGGCTTCTTCTTCATCACCTTCGGCGTCCTCGTGCTCATCGCCGCGCTGTTCACGATCAACCCGATCTGGAACTACGGCCCGTACGACCCCTCCCCCGTGTCGGCTGGTACGCAGCCCGACTGGTACATCGGCTTCGCCGACGGCGCGCTGCGCCTCGTCCCGCCGCACTGGGAGTTCGTCCTGTTCGACCGCACCTGGTCGTTCAACATCCTGGTTCCGCTGGTCGGACTCGGTCTGTTCATCGTCATCGTCATGCTCTACCCCTTCATCGAGGCGTGGGTCACCGGCGACAAGCGTGAGCACCACATCGCGGAGCGTCCTCGCAACGCGGCCACGCGCACCGCGATCGGTGCCGCCGGTGTGACCTTCTACGCCGTGCTGTGGGCTGCTGCTTCGTCCGACATCATCGCGACCCACTTCCATCTGACGATGGAGGGCGTGATCCACACGCTGCAGGCGCTCCTGATCCTCGGGCCGGTCATCGCGTACTTCGTCACGAAGCGCATCTGCATCGCGCTCCAGAAGAAGGACCGCGAGATCGCTCTGCACGGTTACGAGTCGGGTCGCATCGTGCGCCTGCCCGGTGGCGAGTACATCGAGGTGCACCAGCCTGTCGACGAGTACGAGCTCGTCAAGCTGGTCGACTACACCACGAACGCTCCCCTGGTTGTGCGTCCGAACGACAAGGGCCAGATCCCGTGGCACGAGAACCTGCGTGCCGGGCTCTCGCGCTGGTTCTTCGAGGACCGCCTCGCACCGCTCACGCAGGCCGAGATCGAGGCTGCCCGTGCACACGCCCACCACGACCTCGAGCACATCGCTGAGGAAGAGGACGCCGAGATCCAGGGCGCCCACGAGCGCGCCGGCGTGCCGAACGCTCCGCACCAGCCAATCGACGAAGGCAAGGGTGTAGAGACGGCCAACCGCCCCTCGAACATCATCGTCCCCGACGAGGATGCCGACGGCGGAGAGTCGCCCAAGAAGAGCTGACAACGGACCTGTCCGGATTACGGCGGGGTGTGACCGATCGGTCGCACCCCGCCGTTGTTCTGTCTGCGTAGCGTGATCACCATGACAGACGCGCTCTCCTATTTCACCGCCAAACTCGAGCATGAGACGGATGCCTCCGACGTGTACGCAGCGCAGCGAGGGGGCGAGAGCTTCGTTCTCGTCGACGTCCGCAGCGATGAGGCGTGGGCTCAAGGCCACGCGGTCGGCGCCATACACCTCCCCCACCAGGAGATCACCGCGCGCGCGGCCGCCGAGCTCGATCGAGACGTCGACGTCGTCGTCTACTGCTGGAGTCCCGGCTGCAACGGCGGAACCCGCGCCGCCATCGAGTTCGCCAAGCTCGGCTACCGAGTCCGGGAGATGATCGGCGGGTTCGAGTACTGGGCGCGCGAGGGCTATCCGGTGGAAAACGCTCACGGTCCCCTCACCCGCACCTACGACCCCCTGGTCGCCGTCGCACGCTCCTAGGCGTCCTTGCGGCACCTGCCGACCTGTCGACCTCCGCGCCCGGGGCCTGCTGGTCTGCCGCCGCAGCTGGGTGTACCGCGATGCAATGGATCGGAACAGACACCCCGCTCTGACTGTGCCCGACGTGGGGTGTCTGTCGTAATCCATTGCATCCCAGCGCTCCGGCCCGCAGAACCTGGAGCGAGAGGTTCGTACCGGGCGCAGCCCGCCCGCTCGTGATGCGAGGGCCGCAATGCAAGAGATCAGCGCCCACGCGCCGAGCCCCGGAGCTCAGAGGCGGCGTGTTGCTGCAGAGACCTTGCATCCGGGCCCAATGATGAGCACGAGACGTCATCTGCACGGGTCGCCCGGACACGCGGCTCGATGGACCAGGCGCCCGGAACGCCTGCCTGGCGCGCCGGCAGTGCTTCAACCGCCTCGCGTGCCCCGAAAGGCATTGATGTGCCCAGCCGTCAGGAGCACGCACAGTCCTCGGCCGACGCTACGGAGGCCTCAAGGGGCGGCGGGTGCACATGACAGCGCGACCCACGGGCGGGCGCAGGGGGCGCACGAAGGATGCCGCCGCGACGGCGTCAACGACGACGGCCACCGCACCGGAGTGCGATGGCCGTCGTAGACGCTCGGGGTCAGCGCGCGAAGTAACCGCGGTAGTACTCGTACACCCATCCGACGATGGCGACGATGAAGATCGCGAATCCGATCGGCAGAAGGAACTGGCCGACCGCGAGTCCGATGATGAACACCGACGCCGCGAACGCCAGCACGAGCGGCCACCAAGACCACGGGCTGAACTCGCCGACCTCGGGGTCGCCGTCGTCGATATCAGCGGTGAGCGAGTCCTCGGGCAGCACGCCGCCCTGAGCCTTGTGCACGCGCGAGACGTAGAACGCGATCATCGCGCCCATGAAGCCGGTGAACAGGAGGGCGGTCGAGCCGACCCACTCGATACGGTGCCACCAGACACCCTGATCGGTGTGGGCGACGAGGTTCCACACGGTGTACGTGATGAACACCGCGAAGAAGAACCACGTGAGCACCCACCACAGGTTGATGTTGGTCTTCACGGCTTACTTCACCTCTCCATCGGCGACATCCACAACCGGTGCATCGGGCGCGTCCTTCGCGGGACCCACGCCGACCGGGATGGCGGCCTCGGGGTGGTTCAGGTCGAAGGCCGGACGCTCGCTGCGGATGCGCGGGATCGACGTGAAGTTGTGCCGCGGCGGCGGGCAGCTCGTCGCCCACTCGAGCGACGCGCCGTAGCCCCACGGGTCGTTGACCGTGACCTTGGGAGCCGTGCGCGAAGTGATCCAGACGTTCAGGAAGAACGGGATCATAGACGCGCCCAGGATGATCGCACCGATTGTCGAGACCTGGTTCTGCCAGGTCCAGCCGTCCGCAGCCGAGTAGTCGGCGTAGCGACGCACCATGCCGTCGACGCCCAGCCAGTGCTGGATGAGGAAGGTCATGTGGAAGCCGATGAACAGCATCCAGAAGTGCACCATGCCGAGGCGCTCGTTGAGCATCCGTCCGGTCCACTTCGGCCACCAGAAGTAGAAGCCCGCGAACATCGCGAACACGACCGTGCCGAACACGACGTAGTGGAAGTGAGCAACCACGAAGTACGAGTCGGACAGGTGGAAGTCGAGCGGCGGCGACGCGAGGATCACACCGGTGAGACCACCGAAGACGAACGACACGAGGAAGCCGAGGGTGAAGACCATGGGCGTCTCGAACGTGACGGAACCCCGCCACATCGTGCCGATCCAGTTGAAGATCTTCACACCCGTCGGAACCGCGATGAGCATCGTCATCAACGCGAAGAAGGGCAGGAGCACTGCGCCCGTGACGTACATGTGGTGCGCCCAGACGGCCACCGAGAGCGCGGCGATCGCGATGGTCGCGTAGATCAGCGTCTTGTATCCGAAGATCGGCTTGCGGCTGAACACCGGAAGGATCTCCGAGACGATGCCGAAGAACGGCAGCGCGATGATGTACACCTCGGGGTGGCCGAAGAACCAGAACAGGTGCTGCCAGAGCAGCACGCCGCCGTTCGCCGGGTCGTAGATGTGCGAGCCGAGAACGCGGTCGGATGCCGCCGCGAAGATCGCCGCCGCGAGCACCGGGAACGCCATCAGGATCAGGATGCTCGTGACCAGCGTGTTCCACGAGAAGATCGACATCCGCCACATCGTGAGGCCGGGCGCACGCATCGTGATGATCGTGGTGATGAAGTTCACGGCGCCGAGAATGGTGCCGAAACCGCTCATGCCGAGGCCGAGCATCCAGAGGTTTCCGCCGGCACCCGGCGAGAATGTCGCGTTGGCCAACGGCTGATACGCGAACCATCCGAACGAGGCGGCACCCTGCGGGGTGAGGAAGCCCGAGATCGCGATGATCGATCCGAACAGGAACAGCCAGAAGGCGAACGCGTTCAGACGCGGGAAGGCGACGTCGGGCGCACCCAGCTGCAGGGGCAGGATCGCGTTGGCGAAGCCGGCGAACAGCGGCGTCGCGAACATCAGCAGCATGATCGTGCCGTGCATGGTGAAGAGCTGGTTGTACTGCTCCTTCGTCGGCACGATCTGCATGCCGGGCTCGAAGAGCTCAGCACGGATGATGAGCGCCATCACGCCGCCGAGGAGGAAGAACATCACCGAGGCGATGAGGTACATGTACCCGATCGTCTTGTGGTCGGTGGAGGTGATCCACTTGACGATGATGTTGCCCTTCTGCTCGACGCGAGATGCGCTGAGCAGTGCCGCCTGGCGCGGCGGCAGGGTCGTGGGGCGGCCTGCGGGCTGTTCGCCCTGGAGCGGAAGTGTCGTGGCCATCAGTGGCTTCCCTCGCCGGAGTCGTCGGTGACCGCGCCCGTTCCCGGAGCGTTCTGGAGGCGGTCGTATGCCTTGTTGATGTCACCGGTCTGGCCGCTGACGCGCAGCGACTCGAGGTAGTCCTCGTACTCCTGCTCGGAGACGACCTTGACGTTGAACAACATCATCGAGTGGTACTCACCGCACAGCTCGGCGCACTTGCCGGCGTACGTTCCCTCGCGGGTGGGGACGAAGGACCACGAGTTGGTGTCGCGGTGCGGGTACATGTCCTTCTTGTAGAGGAAGTCGATGACCCAGAACGAGTGGATGACGTCGCGCGACTGGAGGTTGATCTTGACCTCCTTGTTCACCGGCAGCACGAGCGTCGGCAGCGCTGCCTGGTCGACGTTGCCCTCGGCGTCGGGCTGCGCCTGCACGCCCATAGTCCAGACGGCGTCGGCGTTGTCGGAATCCTCGCCGTTGTACTGGAAGTCCCACGCCCACTGCTTGCCGATCGCGGTGATCGACACGTCGGGGTCGTCGTACTGCGTCTCGAGGATCGACTGGTCGCGCGCCGTGAAGGCGAAGAAGCCGATCACGAGGATCAGCGGCACGATCGTGTAGAAGATCTCGATCGGCATGTTGTAGCGCAGCTGGACGGGCAGGCCCGTCTGGCCGCGACGGCGGCGGTACGCGATGGCGGCGAAGGCCATGAGGCCCCATGTCAGAACACCGACGGCGAGGAGGACGATCCAGGAGTTCACCCAGAGCCCCGACACCATCTCGGTGCGGTTGGTCGCCTGCGTACCGTCATCGGTGAAGCCGGGAAGGTAGCCGTTCAGCTCCGTCGGTGTACAAGCTGCGAGGGAGACTGCCGTGACGATCCCGAGCGGGATCACGGCCCAGCGGAGGCGGCGTTTGAAGCGCACAGTGCACCTTTCCGGGACGAATGGTTCGACCTTCAGTCTAGGGCAAGCTTTCACCCTATTCAGGCCATCCATTCAGGATGTCGGAGACGAGGAGTGTCGCGGGCAGGGCTCAGTGGAAGCTGTCGCCGCACGCGCACGAGCCCGCCGCGTTGGGGTTGTCGATCGTGAAGCCCTGCTCCGAGATCGTGTCCTTGAAGTCGATCGTGGCTCCGTCGAGGTAGGGCACCGACATGTCGTCGACGATGACCTCGACCCCGTCGAAGTCGACGGCCTTGTCACCGTCGAGGAAGCGCTCGTCGAAGTAGAGCTGGTAGATCAGTCCGCTGCATCCGCCGGGCTGAACGGCGACGCGCAGTCGCAGGTCGTCGCGGTTCTCCTGCGAGAGGAGGCTCTTCACCTTGAGCGCCGCCTCATCGGTCAGCGAGACGCCGTGGGCACGGACGGTGTCGGACGTGGCGATGTCGGTCATGATTCTCCCGAGGTCTCGGGCCGCAGGACATGCGGCCGGTGCCACGATTCTACGCGTGAGCACCGGCCGCGGGTCGGCCCGAGACGACGTCGTGATCGTCAGCGCGAACCGGCATCCAACCGTTCGAGCAGCAGGGCCTCGGAGACGAGCGCGTGCCGGAAGGTGTCGAGGTGGAGCGATTCGTTCGGGCTGTGCGCACGCGCGTGCGGGTCCTCGACCCCGGTGACGAGGATCTGCGCCGCCGGGAACTCGCGAACCAGGTCGGCGATGAAAGGGATCGATCCGCCGACGCCGATGTCCACAGGCTCGACGCCGTACCCCTCCGCGAGAGCTGCTCGCGCGTGCGCGACCGCCTCGCCCGTGGTGTCGACGAGGAAGGGATTGCCGGTCTCGATGTCTCGGAAGGTCAGTTCCGCGCCGAACGGCGCGTGGGCTCGCAGATGCGCCTCGATGGCCCGGTACGCGTCCTCAGCGGACTGTCCCGGCGCCACACGCGCAGAGAGGACGACCGAGACCTCGGGGCTGAGCGTGTTCGACGCGTTGCGAACGCTCGGGGCATCGATGCCCGTCACCGTGATGGAGGGCTTGTTCCAGATGCGCGAGAGGATCGTCCCCGATCCGATCGGCGAGACCCCCGACGGGAGACCGGCCTCGGAACGGAGCGTCTCCTCCGAGTACTCCGGCGTCTCCGCGTCGCGCGCGGTCAGACCCTCGACGGCGACGCCGCCCTCGTCGTCCCAGAGCGTCGCGAGCAGCTTCACGGTCGCCAGCATGGCGTCGGGGACCGCTCCCCCGAACATGCCCGAGTGCGATGCGTGCTCGAGTGTGCGGACCGTCATGGTGAAGCGGGCGTTTCCACGCAGCGACACGGTGAGCGCGGGCGTCTTCGCATCCCAGTTGCCCGAGTCGGCCACGACGATGACGTCAGCGCGCAGCGCGTCGGCGTTCTGGGACAGGAACGCGGCGAAGGATGCCGAGCCGGCCTCCTCTTCGCCCTCGATGAAGAGGTTCACGCCGAGGTCGAAGTCCTGGCCCGCCGCCTCGACGAGCGCGCGCAGGGCACCGATGTGCGCCATGACCCCGGCCTTGTCGTCGGCGGCACCGCGCCCGTAGAGCCGACCGTCTCGGACGGTGGGCTCGAAGGGAGCGGACTCCCACAGGGCCTCGTCGCCGACCGGCTGGACGTCGTGGTGAGCGTAGAGCAGGATCGTCGGCCGTCCGTTCCGAGCGGCTCGGGTCGCCAGCACCGCCGGCATCCCCTCTTCGCCCGTCTCGGGCACCGTCGCGGTCGCGACCTCGACTCGATCGAAGATGCCGAGCCCGCGCGCCAGCTCGGCGACGGCCTCGGCGCTGCGCTCGACCTCGGCCCGGTCGAACCCGGGGAAGGCGACCGACGGGATCCGCACGAGGGCGCCGAGATCGGCGAGGGCGGCGGGGACGGCGGACAGGGCGGCGTCGCGCACAGCGGCGGACCGAGGAGATTCGGAGGTCATGCGGGTAATCTTAAGAGGCACGTTCGTCGCAGAACCCGAGGATCCCCGTGGCCAAAACTCCCGCTGCCCCCGCTCCGGACGACGCCGACCAGGCGTCGACGGGCACCGGCAAGAACCGTCCCACTCCCAGCCGCGCCGCCCAGGAGGCGGCTCGCAAGCGCCCGCTGGTGCCCGACACCAAGGAGGCGAAGGCGCGTGCCCGTGCCGAGCTCGCCGAGCGCCGCGATAAGGCGCGGATCGGCATGGCCAACGGCGACGAGCGGTACCTCCCGGTGCGCGACAAGGGTCCGCAGCGGCGATTCGTCCGCGACTACATCGATGCGGGCTGGCACCTCGGAGAGCTCGTGATGGGCGCGATGGTGCTGGTCATCATCGTCACTTTCCTCGGGTCGAACGCCGTGACCTTCTACGCGTTCATCGCGCTGTGGGCATTCATCCTGCTCGTCATCGGCGACATGGTCATCACCAGCATCCGGGTGAAGAAGGCCGCCCGCGCGAAGTTCGGTGCCGAGCGGATGGAGAAGGGGCTCGGCTGGTACGGCGCGATGCGTTCCATCCAGATGCGCTTCATGCGGCTTCCGAAGCCTCAGGTCAAGCGCGGTCAGCGCCCCGCCTGAGCTCGACGAGCCCGCGATTGATCTGCCGCGCCCACATCGGGCCGCGGTAGATGAACGCGGTGTACCCCTGAACCAGGTCGGCACCCGCCGCCAGCCGTTCCTGCACGTCGGCGGCGGTCTCGACTCCCCCGGCTGCGATGACGCAGAACTCCCGCGGCACCGCCGAACGCACCAGACGCAGGACCTCGAGAGCGCGGCGACGCAGCGGCGCACCCGAGAGCCCGCCGGCGCCGATCCGCTCGATCGTCGCCTCGTCGGCGAGGAGTCCGTCGCGCGAGATCGTCGTGTTCGTGGCGATGAGACCGGCCAGGCCGGCATCCACAGCCATCTCGGCGATGGCGGTCACTTCGTCGTCGGCCAGGTCGGGCGCGATCTTCACCAGCAGCGGCGTCGCTCCCGCCGCGTCGCGCACGGCCTCGAGCAGGGGACGCAGCGTCTCGACCGCCTGCAGCCCGCGCAGGCCGGGAGTGTTGGGTGACGAGACGTTGACCACGAGGTAGTCGGCCTCCGGCGCGACCAGCCGTGTGCTCTCGACGTAGTCGGCGGTCGCGTTCTCGACGTCGACGACGCGGCTCTTGCCGATGTTCGCGCCGACGACGGCGTGAGTGTTTCCGCGTCGGAGACGCCGCAGACGGGATGCCGCCGCGCTCGCGCCCCGGTTGTTGAAGCCCATCCGGTTGATGAGCGCGCGGTCCTGGATCAGACGGAACAGGCGGGGGCGGGGGTTGCCGTCCTGCGGCTTCGCGGTGACCGTGCCGACTTCGACGTGGCCGAAACCGAGCGCTCCGAGGCCGCGCACCATGACTGCGTTCTTGTCGAATCCGGCTGCGACACCGAACGGCGAGTCGAACACGAGACCGAGGGCTTCGGTGCGCAGAGACGGGTCAGGGCGGGTGAGCGCCCGGGCCACGATCGAGAACGGCGGGATGCCCAGCAGACGGATGACCGGCACCACGAGGTGGTGCGCGGTCTCGGGCTCCATGCGCGAGAAGACGGTGCGGAAGATGAACGGATACATCGCCGTCCAGCCTAGAGCGAGGTCGAGCCCTCCGATGTCCGCGCGGCGACGTGGTCGGCGCGCAGCTGTTCGATCGCGGCCTCGAAGTCCTCGAGGGTGTCGAACGCCTGGTAGACGCTCGCGAACCGCAGGTAGGCGATCTCGTCGAGGTTGCGGAGAGGTCCGAGGATCGCGAGGCCGATCTCGTTCGTGTCGATCTGCGACGAACCGGTCTGACGCACGGCCTCTTCGACCGCCTGTGCGAGCACGGCGAGGTCGGCCTCGGTCACCGGCCTGCCCTGGCAGGCCTTGCGTACGCCAGACATCACCTTCTCGCGGCTGAACGGCTCGATGACGCCCGACCGCTTGATGACGTTGAGGCTCGCCGTCTCGATCGTGGAGAAACGGCCGCCGCACTTCGGGCACTGACGCCGGCGGCGGATGCTGAGACCGTCATCACTCGTGCGGGAGTCGATGACGCGGGAATCGGGATTGCGGCAGAAAGGGCAATGCATGACGAGCCCAGATTACGCGTCGAACCGCGCCGACACGGCTTCGCCGTGCGCGGGAAGCTGCTCGGAGTCGGACAGGGCGAGGATGCCGTCGTGCACGGCACGCAGGGCTTCCCGGTCGTAGGAGATGACCTGCTGCGATCGTAGGAAGGTCGCCGCGCCCAGCCCTGCGGCATAACGCGCCTGTCCCCCGGTCGGCAGGACATGGTTGCTGCCGGCCAGGTAGTCGCCGAGACTCACCGGCGTGTGCGGGCCGACGAACACCGCACCCGCGTTGACGTACTCATCGGGGCGCGGGTCACGCAGGTGCAGCTCGAGGTGCTCGGGCGCGTAAGCGTTCGAGAACGCCGCTGCGGCCGGGATGTCGTCGACGAGGACGATGGCGGACTGCGGACCTTCCAGAGCGATCGCGACACGCTCGGCGTGGCGGGTCGCGGCTGCGCGGGCTGCGACCCGCTCCGCGACGGCCTCGGCCAGGCCGGGCGAGTCGGTGACCAGGACGGCGGCAGCCTGCTCGTCGTGCTCGGCCTGGCTGACGAGATCAGCGGCTACGAGGTCGGCGTCCGCCTCCCCGTCGGCGACGATGAGGATCTCAGTGGCACCCGCCTCCGAGTCGGTGCCGACCACACCGGCGACGACGCGTTTCGCGAGCGCTACGAAGTTGTTCCCCGGTCCCGAGATGACATCGACGGGGTCGAGCCCGAGCGAGCCGACGCCGTACGCGAAGGCGCCGATCGCCCCCGCGCCTCCCATCGCGTAGACCTCCGAGATGCCGAGAAGGCGCGCGGCCGCGAGGATCACGGGGTGGATGCGTCCGTCGTGGTCGCGCTGCGGTGGAGATGCCAGCGCGACCGTCTGCACGCCCGCGACCTGCGCGGGGACGACGTTCATCACGACACTGGAGGGATAGACCGCCTTGCCCCCGGGGACGTAGACCCCGACGCGACGCACGGGACGCCACCGCTGCTCGACCCGCGCCCCCGGACCGAGCTCGGTCACGCGGTCCGGCGGGATCTGGGCAGCGGAGGCCAGCCGCACGCGGCGGATGGACTCCTCGATCGCAGCCCTGACCGCCGGGGAGATGGCCGCCAGCGCCTCATCCAGGTGCTCGGCGGGAACCCGCACGGAGTGACCTTCCACACCGTCGAAGCGTGCCGCCTGCTCACGGAGCGATGCTTCTCCGCGAGCGGCGACGTCATGGACGATCTCGGCTGCGGTGGCCAGGGCGAGCCCACGGGCGGCCTCTGCCCGGGGAACGGCGGCGAGCAACTCGGCGGGCGTCAGACGACGGCCGCGAAGATCGATGGTGCGCATCGTTCCAGGCTAGCGCGCGGTCACGGCGGACTCAGCCGCGCGTGACATCGCTGGTGTCGTGGAGATAGCCGACGCGACCGTCCTCGTGACGGACCACGAAGACCTCGCCGCGGTCCTCGATGACGAGGGCCCACGCCGTCGGACCGATCCGGAAGAGCGGCGAACCCATCTCGTCGAGGACATCGCGCTCGTCCGGGGCGAGCGCCCAGAACGCCTGGGGTGCGGCGACGGGCTCGATGACCGTCGTCGCACCGGTGTCGAACGGCTCCGCGGCGTCGGCCGGTGCCGACTCGGACACACCGGAAGACACCGGAGCCTCTGCCGCAACGGCGTTGCCGGCCGGAGCGGCGTAGCCGGTGTACGCGGGGTTGCCGGCGCCAGCTGCATACGCCGATCCGCCGTGCGACGCACCGGTTTGCGGGGCGGGCCGGGCGGATGCCGGCCGGGCGACGACCGGACGCGTCGCGCGCGCCACCCGGTGCGCAGGCGATTCGGGCCGGTGCGCGAAATCGTCGCCGAGGACGGGAAGGTGGGGCGCGACGACGGTGAGCACGACACCCGCCAGAGCCAGGATCACCTCGACCCACACGACCCAGCTCGCGAGGAACACGCCCGACTGGGCGAGACCCGCGAACGAGCTCCAGATGATCCCGAGCCACACGGTGGCGGAGACCGAGAACGCGACCGACGCGAACTGGTCGATGCCGAGAGAGCCGACACGGCGGATGCCCTGCGGGGAGAAGCGGCGCAGCAGCACCAGGAAGACCGCGACCGTGGGCACGCCGATCGTGAGGATCCAGTCGATCCCCGCGCCCCACACCGACACCCCGGCTCCGAACCGGCCGTACACGGGGAAGAACGAGCAGATGAACGCGACGGCCCAGACGCCGGCGAGGGCGACCTCGCGGATCGAGAGCGGACCCACCCCGTACTGCGGCGGCGCCTCCCCCGGCGTGCCCGCGGCGGACTGCGCTCCGCGCTCGTCCGATCCGGGAGCAGCCGTGGTGTGTCCGGGCGCGGCGGAGGCGTGCTCGGACGATGCCGGCGTCTCCGCTGCGCCGTCGGCAGGAGCGTGCTCGGCGGCAGCGTGCTCGGCAGGAGCGTCCTCCGCGGCGGTGTGCTCCGCGGCGGCGTGCTCGGCGGACTCTTCGATCACGACGGGCTCGACGGCGGACTCGTCGATCACGACCACCGCATCCGGTGCGGGCGCGAACGCGTCCGAGGCGGCGTCGGTCTGCGTGCCGTCGACCTCGTCGGCGGCCGTGGTCTCGTGTGCCGACTCGGCAGCGCCGGGCGCTGCGTCCTCGGGACGGCCGTCGTCGGAGTGGATGTTCTTCTCGTCGGTCACGATGTTCCCTTCGTCGCGGCGGTTGCGCTGCGGTGGAATCCTACCCGGCTCAACCCAGACACTGAGGTCCCAGAAGTCCCTTGAGTTCACCGTAGAGATCGGGGGTGACGCGCACCGGATGCGGTACCTCGAAGACCTTCGCGGTACCGGCTCTGTGAAGCTTGAGCGAGACCTCGGTCTCGCCACTGTGGCGCCGTAGGACGGCCGCCAGCTCGCCGATCGTCGATTCCGTCGCCCGCTGCTCCGGAAGCAGCAGCACGAGCGGCCCCGCGGCATCGAACGAACCGAGGTCGGGAGAGAAGGCAGACTGACCGTGGAGGTTCAGCCCATCGTCGCGACGCGACACCCGTCCTCGGACGACGAGGATCGAGTCGGCCACCAGCATGCTCTGGAACTCCGTGTATGTCTTTCCCATGAACATCACGGTCACCTCACCGTCGAAGTCCTCGACGGTGATCATGCCGTAGGGATTGCCGCTCTGCTTCGCCACGCGGTGCTGCACGCTCGTCACGAGCCCGGCGACGGTGACCTGATCGCCGTCCTGGACGTCTTCCGAAGCGAGCAGGTCGTGGATCGACGTCGACGCGTGCTTGGCCAGCGGTATCTCGAGTCCGGCCAGCGGGTGGTCGGACACGTAGAGCCCGAGCATCTCGCGCTCGAAGGCGAGTTTGTCCTTCTTCGTCCACTCGGGGCGTTCGGGCACCTTGGCCGGCATCACCTCTTCGGCCTCGTCGTACAGGCTGTCGAAGTCGAATCCGATCGCACCGGTGGCGGCCTTGCGCTTGGCGTCGACCGCCGCTTCGACCGCATCCTCGTGGATCTCCATGAGTGCGCGGCGGGTAGATCCGAGCGAGTCGAAGGCCCCAGCCTTGATGAGGGACTCAACGGTGCGCTTGTTGGCGACGTGGAGCGGGACCTTCGTGAGGAAGTCGTGGAAGCTGACGTAGTTGTCGTCGGCGCGCGAGGCGATGATGCCGTCGACGACGTTCGCACCGACGTTGCGGACCGCGCCCAGGCCGAATCGGATGTCTTCACCGACGGCGGCGAAGTATCGGATCGACTCGCCGACGTCGGGCGGCAGCACCTTGATGCCCATGCGGCGGCACTCGTTCAGGTACACCGCCATCTTGTCTTTCGAGTCGCCGACGCTCGTGAGCAGGGCGGCCATGTACTCGGCGGGATAATGAGCCTTGAGGTAGGCCGTCCAATACGAGACGAGCCCATAGGCGGCCGAGTGCGCTTTGTTGAAGGCGTAGTCGGAGAACGGGAGCAGGATGTCCCAGAGCGCCTGGATCGCGCCCTCGCCGAAGCCGCGCTCCTTCATACCGCCCGAGAAGCCCTCGTACTGCTTGTCGAGCTCGGACTTCTTCTTCTTACCCATCGCGCGGCGGAGGATGTCTGCTTGTCCGAGCGAGAAGCCGGCGACCTTCTGAGCGATCGCCATGACCTGCTCCTGGTAGATGATCAGGCCGTAGGTCGTGTCGAGGATGTCGCGCAGCGGCTCTTCGAGCTCGGGGTGGATCGGCGTGATCGGCTGCAGGCCGTTCTTCCGCAGCGCGTAGTTCGTGTGCGAGTTCGCGCCCATGGGTCCCGGGCGGTACAGCGCGATGACAGCCGAGATGTCCTCGAAGTTGTCGGGCTTCATCAGGCGGAGCAGCGATCGCATCGGCCCGCCATCGAGCTGGAACACCCCGAGCGTGTCGCCGCGGGTGAGCAGATCGTAGGCCGGGCGGTCGTCGAGGGCGAGATGCTCGAGGTCGAGCTCCTCACCCCGGTTCATGCGGATGTTGTCGAGCGCATCCGAGATGATCGTGAGGTTGCGCAGCCCCAGGAAGTCCATCTTGATCAGACCGAGCGTCTCGCACGACGGGTAGTCGAACTGCGTGACGATCTGACCGTCCTGCTCGCGACGCATGATCGGGATGATGTCGAGGAGCGGTTCCGACGACATGATGACGCCGGCCGCATGCACGCCCCACTGCCGCTTCAGGCCTTCGAGCCCGAGAGCGCGGTCGAACACGGTCTTCGCCTCGGGATCGGTGTCGATCAGGGCGCGGAACTCGCTGGCCTCCTTGAACCGTGGGTGGTCCTTGTTGAACATGCCGTCGAGCGGCATGTCCTTGCCCATCACGGCCGGCGGCATCGCCTTGGTGAGCTTCTCGCCCATGCTGAAGGGGAAACCGAGCACGCGCCCGGCATCTTTCAGCGCCTGCTTCGACTTGATCGTGCCGTAGGTGACGATCTGCGCGACACGCTCGGAGCCGTACTTCTCGGTCACGTACTCGATGACCTCGCCGCGACGACGGTCGTCGAAGTCGACGTCGAAGTCGGGCATGCTGACGCGGTCGGGATTGAGGAATCGCTCGAAGATGAGACCGTGCTCGAGCGGATCGAGGTCGGTGATGCGCATCGCGTACGCCACCATCGAGCCGGCGCCCGACCCGCGCCCGGGGCCGACGCGGATGCCGTTGTCCTTCGCCCAGTTGATGAAGTCGGCGACGACGAGGAAGTAGCCCGGGAAGCCCATCTGCAGGATGATGCCCGTCTCGTACTCGGCCTGCTTGCGCACCTTGTCGGGGATGCCGCCGGGGTATCGGTAGTGCAGCCCGGCCTCGACCTCTTTGACGAGCCAGCTGTCTTCGGTCTCGCCGTCGGGCACCGGGAACCGCGGCATGTAGTTGGCCGAGGTGTTGAACTCGACCTCGCAGCGCTCGGCGATGAGCAGGGTGTTGTCGCACGCCTCGGGGTGGTCGCGGAAGAGCTGCCGCATCTCCTGCGCGGTCTTGATGTAATAGCCGTCGCCGTCGAACTTGAAGCGGTTCGGGTCGTCGAGCGTCGATCCGGACTGCACGCAGAGCAGCGCGGCGTGAGCATCGGCCTCGTGCTGATGCGTGTAGTGGGAGTCGTTGGTCGCGACCAGCGGGATGTCGAGGTCTTTCGCCAGCCGCAACAGGTCGGTCATCACCCGGCGCTCGATCGACAGGCCGTGGTCCATGATCTCGGCGAAGTAGTTCTCCTTGCCGAAGATGTCCTGGAACTCCGCCGCCGCGGCGCGAGCGGCGTCGTACTGGCCGAGACGGAGCCGGGTCTGCACCTCCCCCGAGGGACATCCCGTCGTCGCGATGAGCCCCTTGCCATAGGTCTGCAGCAGCTCGCGGTCCATGCGCGGCTTGAAGTAGTAGCCCTCCATGCTCGACAGCGAGCTCAGCCGGAAGAGGTTGTGCATGCCCTCGGTGCTCTGGCTCCACATCGTCATGTGGGTGTAGGCGCCGGAACCCGACACATCGTCGCTCTTCTGCTCGGGCGACCCCCAGGCCACGCGCGACTTGTCGCTGCGGTGCGTTCCCGGAGTCACGTACGCCTCGAGACCGATGATCGGTTTGACCCCCGCCGCCTGGGCGGCGCGGTAGAACTCGAAGGCGGCGAACGTGTTGCCGTGGTCGGTCACCGCGATCGCCGGCATGCCGTAGTCGGCCGCCGCCTGGGTCATGGCCGCGATCTTGGCTGCACCGTCGAGCATCGAGTACTCGCTGTGCACGTGCAGATGAACGAAGGAGTCGGATGCCACCAGACGAGTCTACGTTCGGGCTCGGACACCGGTCCTAGGCTGGGCCCATGGCCACTCCCGACTTCGTCCTCGATCTGCGCGAGAAGATCGGCACCGCTCCGCTCCCGCTCGTAGGGGTGACCGCCGTGGTGTTCCGCGACGAGAAGGTGCTCTTGGGCAAGCGAGCCGACAACGGCAGCTGGCAACCCGTGTCGGGCATCGTCGATCCCGGCGAGGAGCCCGCCGACGCGGCGGTGCGTGAATGCCTCGAAGAGGCCGGGGTCGTCGTCCGCGCGGAACGGCTCGCGCTCGTGCACCAGGTCCCCCGCATCGTCTATGCCAACGGCGACCAGGTCGACTACCTCGACCTGGTGTTCCGCTGCTCATGGGTCTCGGGCGACCCGCATCCCGCCGACGGCGAGCTGACCGAGGTCGGGTTCTACGACCTCGGTCAGATGACCGACGTGGCGCCCGAGCACGTCCGTAAGATCGCCCTGGCGGTCGCGGAGGACGACCCGGCGACCTTCCGGGGCGGGCGGTGACCTCGCGCGTCGCCCTGGGCGACCTGCTCGACGCCCTCGCGCGCGATCAGGGCGATCCGGGCGGTGGCGCCGCCAGCGGCGTCATCACCGCCGTCGCGGCCGCGCTCGCGCAGATGGTCAGCCGCTACAGCTCCGCAGAACCCGCCGCCGCCGGTATCGACGCGCGGCTCGCCCGCCTTCGCGACGCGGCCGTCGCCGCAGCGGAACGCGACGGGCGGGCGTCGGGTGCCCTCGGCGCCTCGCTCCGTCCGGTCTCGGGCGACGACCGCGGCAACCGCGACCGGCGCATCGTCGAGGCGGCGGCCGGCGCCATCGAGACGTCCGCTGCTCTCGGCGAGATCGCTCTGGGCGTCTGGGCGGAGGTGCGCCTCCTCGCCGACGTGGGCAATCGCCACCTCATGTCGGATGTCGCGGTCGCCGCCGACGCCGTTGCGGCCGGACTCGGCGGCGCGGCGACGAACCTGATCGGCGGCCTCGCCCTCGTCGCGGCGCACGGCGACCCGGGACCCGTCGAAGCCGCTCACAGCGATCTGCGCGATCGGCTCCTCGCGGCACGCCGTGAGGCCCGCGGCCTCGCCGACCGCCTCGCCGAGGAGTGACCGCACGAGGGCCGGCGCACGCCAGCCGGCGGGTCAGTCGCCCCTGAGCGTCTCGAGGGCCCGCGCGAGGTCGGCCGGGTAAGGCGACGTGAAGGTCGACCACTCCCCCGACACCGGATGGTCGAAGGCGAGCCGATGCGCGTGCAGCCACTGGCGGGTCAGTCCGAGGCGAGCCGACAGCGTCGGGTCGCCTCCGTAGAGCGGGTCCCCGACGCACGGATGCCGGTGCGCGGCCATATGCACGCGGATCTGATGCGTACGTCCCGTCTCGAGGTGGATCTCGAGCAGCGAGGCACCCGGGAACGCTTCGAGCGTCTCGTAATGGGTGACCGAGTCCTTGCCCGCCGGGGTGACGGCGAACTTCCACGAGTGCGAGGGATGGCGTCCGATCGGAGCGTCGATCGTGCCGGCGAGCGGGTCGGGGTGCCCCTGGACCACGGCGTGGTAGATCTTCTCGACCTCGCGCTCCTTGAATGCGCGCTTGAGGGCGATGTAGGCCCGCTCGCTCTTCGCGACCACCATGAGTCCGCTCGTGCCGACATCGAGCCGGTGCACGACTCCCTGGCGCTCGGCGGCGCCGGTGGTGGCGATGCGGTAGCCGGCGGCGGCAAGCGCCCCGAGCACGGTCGGCCCGTCCCACCCCAGCGAGGGGTGTGCAGCGACACCGGCGGGCTTGTCGACGACGACGATGTCGTCATCGTCGTACACGATGCCGAGGTCCGGTACAGCGACCGGGACGATCTGCGCCTCGGCACGCTCTTCCCAGAACACATCGAGCCATGCGCCTGCGACGAGCTTGTCGGATTTCGCGAGCGTGCGTCCGTCGAGTGTCACCCCGCCCGCGGTCGCCACCTCTGCGGCGAAGGTGCGCGAGAATCCGAGCAGCTTGGCCAGTGCGGCGTCGACACGGACACCGTCGAGTCCATCGGGAACGGGCAGTGCGCGCTGGGGCATCTCAGCGATCCGTGACCGTGGCAGTCGGCTCGTCCGCCGCGTCGTCGGCGTTTCGGCGCTCGCGCGAACCGTCGAAGCGGATGCCGACGACGACGAGTACGGCGACAGAGATCATCATCGTCACGATGAACATGTCGGCGACGTTGTAGATCGCCGAGGGGAACCACAGCCACATCCACGGGGTATGGATGAAGTCGATGACGTGCCCGACGAGGAATCCGGGTTCACGCAGCAGGCGGTCGGTGAGGTTCCCGAGCACGCCGCCCAGGAGCAGACCGAGGACGATGGCCCACGACCGCGCACGGACCCGGCGGACCGTGAGCACGATCACGACGACGGCGACGGCCGCGAGCGCGAGCGTGAAGAGCCAGGTCACGCCTGTGCCGAGCGAGAACGCGGCGCCGGGGTTCTTCGTCAGATAGAGCTGGAAGAACTCGCCGAGGACGGGAACCTCCCGCTGATACGGCAGGTTCTCAAGGGCGAGGTACTTCGTGAACTGGTCGGCGGCCAGCACCACTGCCGCGAGAATCGCGACGAGGGCACCGGCCGCCGGACCGTTCAGACGCTTGCGCGACGCCAAGGATTACGCGCCGGCCGAGACGCCGGTCGTGTCGAGGTCGCGGAGCTTGCTCTCGATGAAGCCCCGGAGCTGACCACGGTAGTCCTTCTCGAACTGCTGCAGCTCGGAGATGCGACCCTCGAGCGACACGCGCTCGGCCTCGAGGCGCGCCACCTCATCGCGGCCACGGGCCTCTGCCTCGGAGATGATCGATGCGGCCTGGGCCTGCGCGTCGGCGATGAGCTTGTCGCGCTGGGCCTTGCCCTCGGCGACGTGCTCGTCGTGCAGGCGCTGCGCCAGCTCGATGATGCCGGCGGATGCGGCGGCCGGAGCCATGTCGCCGGCCGGGGCAGGCTGCTCGACGGCCGGAACCGGCGCGGGCACCTCCTCGACGACGGCGTCGTCGGTGGAAGCGGCGGCGGGGGTCTCACCCGACTCGTAAGCGGCGAGCTTCGCCTTGAGCTCTTCGTTCTCGGCGATCGTCTTGCGCCATTCCACGACGATCTCGTCGAGGAAGTCGTCGACCTCGTCGGGGTCGAATCCTTCCTTGAAACGCACGTGCTGGAACTGCTTGGTGACGACGTCTTCAGGGGTCAAAGCCATGGTGTTGTCCTCTTTCAGGGCTCACGACGCGGGCCGGTCAGCCGGCACCCGCCGCAGCGGGCCGTACCCACCCAGCATAGTCCGACGCCTTCGCGGCCGCGACGATCCCGCCGCGACCGCCTCAGGCGAAGGCGATCACGCGGGTGATCGACAGCAGGATGAAGCACGCCAGCATGGTGAGCGGGAATGCCAGATCGATTGCGATGACGCCGAGTCTGATCGGAGGGATGACGCGGCGCAGTGTCTTGATCGGGGGGTCCGTGATCGTGTAGACGACCTCGGCGAGCACGAGGGTGAATCCCCTCGGGCGCCACTCCCGGTTGAACAGGGGGATGTACTCCAGGATCAGTCGGACGAACAGAACGAGGATGTACAGCAGGAGAGCGAAGTAGACGATTGCGGCGAGCAGCCGTACGACATCCACGTCAGGTCACTGCGCGAACGGCGCCGCCTCAGGCTCAGCCTGAGCCACAGCGCCGTCGCCGGAGACGGCGATGTTCTCGGGCGAGAGCAGGAACACCTTGCTCGTCACGCGCTCGATGCGGCCGTAGAGGCCGAGGGACAGACCGCTCGCGAAGTCGATGAGCCGGCGCGCGTCGGCGTCGCTCATCTGCGAGAGGTTGATGATCACCGGCACACCCTCGCGGAAGTTCTCGGCGATGACCTGCGCGTCGCGGTACTGCTTGGGGTGGACGGTCAGGATCTCGCTGACGGTGCCCGTGGTGGGCTGACGCACGACCGCCGGCCTGTGCAGGGGGGTCACCGGCGCGGCCGGCTTCTCGACAGGCTTGTCACGGCGGGCCTGCTGCTCGGCCTGCGGCTCTTCGTACATTTCTTCCTCATCTGCGAGGCCCAGGTAAACCATGGTCTTCTTCAGCGGGTTCGACATCGCATCCTCCGTTTGCTCGTCTGTTCCGAGGCTATCCGCGGTCCGGGCGCGGTCCCGTGATTGCCGATCCGATCCGCAGGTGTGTCGCACCGGCGGAGATCGCTTCGACGAAATCGCCGGTCATCCCGGCGGAGATCCAGGTCGCGTCGGGCGCGACGGAGCGCAAGACGTCCGACGCCTGCGCGAGACGGGCGAAGGCCGATGCGGGCTCCTCGCCGAGCGGGGCGACGGCCATGACGCCGCGAACGCGCAGGCTCGGGCAGTGCTCCACGATGTGCGCTGTCAGGGACTCGACACCGGCAGGCGCGACGCCGCCACGACCGGGGTCGTCGGTCAGGTTCACCTGCACCAGCACGTCGAGCGGCTCCCCCTCGGGATCGGCGCTGTGCAGCGCGTCCGCGATGCGTGAGCGATCGACGGAATGGACGGCATCCGCCGCCGCTCGCACCGCGCGCGCCTTGTTGGTCTGCGCCTGACCGATGAAGTGCCAGCGCATCCCATCGAGCGCCGGAAGCGCTGCGCGCTTGGCGCTGAGCTCCTGCTGCCGGTTCTCCCCTACGTCGCGCACGCCGAGGTCATGGAGCTGAGAGATGAGCTCCGGCGGGTGGAACTTGGTCACGACGATGCGGGTCACCTCGTCGGGCGCGCGACCCGACGCCCGCATCGCAGCGGCGATGCGGGCGTCGACGTCGGCGAGCCGTTCGGCCAGGTCCGGCATGGGGCGGTCGGCCTACTTCAGGAAGTCGGGGATGTCGAGGTCGTCATCGCCGAAGACCGAGTCGTATGACTCGCTCTTGGCCGACACCGGCACCGTCTCCTTGGCCTCGCGGCGCTCGGAGGGCTCGGATGCCGCGGCCTCCTCGGCCGGGATCTCGGGGAGGACCGGCGGCGCCGACGGACGCGCGGCCGCGATCGGCTCGATGCGAGCCTGCGGCTCGCCGCCGTCGAACCCTGCCGCGATGACCGTCACGCGCACCTCGTCGCCGAGCGTGTCGTCGATGACCGTACCGAAGATGATGTTCGCCTCGGGGTGCGCGGCCTCCTTGACGAGCTGAGCCGCATCGTTGATCTCGAAGATCCCGAGGTTCGAGCCACCCTGGATCGAGAGCAGCACACCGTGGGCTCCCTCGATCGAGGCTTCGAGCAGAGGCGATTCGACGGCGAGCTCGGCGGCCTTGATCGCGCGATCGGCGCCGCGGGCGGAGCCGATGCCCATGAGCGCCGAACCGGCTCCCTGCATGACCGACTTGACGTCGGCGAAGTCGAGGTTGATGAGACCCGGGGTCGTGATGAGGTCGGTGATGCCCTGGACACCGGCGAGGAGCACCTGGTCGGCGGTCGCGAAGGCCTCGACCATCGAGATGCCGCGATCGCTGATCTCGAGCAGGCGGTCGTTCGGGACGACGATGAGGGTGTCGACTTCTTCCTTGAGCTTCGACACGCCGGCCTCGGCCTGGCTCTGGCGCCGACGACCCTCGAAGGAGAAGGGCTTCGTGACGACACCGATCGTCAGCGCGCCGATCGACTTCGCGATGCGCGCCACGACGGGCGCGCCACCGGTGCCGGTTCCACCACCCTCGCCGGCGGTGACGAACACCATGTCGGCACCCGCGAGCGCCTCCTCGATCTCTTCGGCGTGGTCTTCAGCCGCGCGACGTCCGACCTCGGGGTCGGCGCCGGCACCGAGCCCGCGCGTCAGCTCACGGCCGACGTCGAGCTTGACGTCCGCGTCGCTCATGAGGAGCGCCTGCGCGTCGGTGTTCACCGCGATGAACTCGACACCCCGCAGCCCCAGCTCGATCATCCGGTTGACGGCATTGACGCCGCCACCGCCCACACCGACGACCTTGATCACCGCGAGGTAGTTCTGGTTCTGGCTCATGCCGGCCTCCATCTCGTCCCGAACCCTGCTCGTAAACCTTCAACCTCACGTAGAGGTTTAAAGAATTGCCGGGTATGCAATTCCTGAGTTGAAGCTACGCACTCATGGACTCACCCGGCGGACGTGAGCGGCGTGTCGCGACATCCCGCGTTTCTCGGCTTCGAACAAGGGCGCGCAGACCGTCGTGGCGCCTGGCCCGCGCGGAGCCGATCGGCGGCGGCTCAGCGGACGACGGCCGCCTGCGGCGACGAGACGTCGTAGCCGGAGGCATCCGCTCGCGCGTTCATCAGCGCTTCGAGTGCCTGGACCTTCTTGCCGGAATCAGACGGCCCGCCCCAGACGACCGAACGGCCGTCGGCGAGCGTCAGGGTCACGTCGTTGGGCGTTGTCGCCGACAGGACGGTCACCTGGGACCGCAGCGAATCCGGCAGGGATCGGAACACCTGGCCTGCAGCGGCGAAGGTGCTGGAGGACAGACCGCCCTCGACCTCGAGGAGCGGCTGTCCCGCGGGCGGCTCGGGGGTCGTCGAGAGGGCGACCCCGGCCGCGTCGACGAGCGTGTAGCCGGCCTCGCCCTGCACGGCGCCCACCGGCGTCCGCTCGACGATGCGCACCACCAGCTCATGCGGGGGCCTGGCCTCGAGACTGTAGGACTCGACCAACGGGAACGAGACCAGCGCCGCCTTGACGGCGCTCTCGTCGACGAGGGGCATCGGCGTGCCCACCTGACCCGCCAGCGCCGTCTCCACGGCCGCCGCATCGAGCTGCGAGGTGCCGACGATCGTGATGCGCTCGACGGCGAACAACGGGCTGTAGGCGGCACCGATCGACCCGAGGACGAGCGCGACCAGCACGCCCACGGAGACCAGCCAGATGCGTCTGCGCCGACGTTGGCGTGCCGTGAAGCGCCGCACCTCGCGGCGGAGCGCACGCCGACGCGCACGCGCGGCGCCCCAGAGGTCGCGCGCCGTGAGCGGGCGATCCGCGGCGTCGGCGTCCGCGGCATCCGGAGGCGGCGTCGTGGGCTCCGCTCGCGCCGGAGGGTCGAACGGGATGATCGGGGCGATTCCGTAGTCGCGGCCGCGCTGGTGCCACAGTTCCTCGACGGGCTCGGTCCGCGTCGAGTCCGGTGAGGCGACCGCGGTCCCGTCGCCCGTGTCCTGCCCCGCAGGGGCGCGACGCTTCCCGGATGCGCCTGCGCCGTCCTGACCGCCGACGGGCCGTGACGAGGGCGGCAGCGGACTCGGGCGGCGCACCGGCTAGTCCCCCGCCCGGGCGAGCGCGTCGAGCACCTGCGGGATGATCAGGTTCACGTTCCCGCAGCCCAGAGTGACGATGAAGTCGCCGTCGCGCGCGACACCGGCCGTGTAGTCCGCCGCTTCCTGCCAGTCGGCGACGAAGTGCACGCGGCCGGCGTCGGCGAACGCGCCGCTGACGAGCTCGCCGGTGACGCCGGGAACCGGGTCTTCGCGGGCCCCGTAGACGTCGAGGACGACGGTGTGGTCGGCGTGCGTCTCGAGGACGTCGGCGAACTCGCGGAACATCTCCTGGGTCCGCGAGTACGTGTGCGGCTGGTGAAGGGCAATGATGCGCCCGTCCCCCACGACCGTCCGTGCTGCGGAGAGCGCCGCCGCCACCTCGGTCGGGTGGTGGGCGTAGTCGTCGTACACACTGACACCGCGCGTGACCCCGTGGAGCTCGAAGCGCCGCGCCGTGCCCCCGAAGCCCTCGACAGCGCGCAGCGCGCGCTCGAGCTCGTACCCGAGGGCGGTCAGCACCGCCACGGCTCCCGCGGCGTTGATCGCGTTGTGGGCGCCCGGCACCGAGAGGCGCCCGTGGACCGTCTCGCCGCCTCCGGTGAGCGAGAACGACACCGGACCGTCGGTCACGATGTCCGAGACCCGCACGTCCGCGTCGGCGGCCTCCCCGAACGTGATGACCCGCCGGTGCGTGAGTGCCGCCGCGACGCGGCCCGCGCCGGGGTCGTCGGCCGAGATGACGACGGCTTCGCGGGCTCCGTCGGCGAAGCGGACGAACCCGTCGTAGAACGCGTCGCGCGTCTGCCAGTGATCCAGGTGATCCGGATCGACGTTGGTGATGAGCGCGATCGAGGTGTCGTAGAGCAGGAAGGTGCCGTCGGACTCGTCCGCTTCGATCACGAAGACATCGTCGTCGCCGGTCGCGCTCGAGACGCCCAGATCAGCGATGACGCCGCCGTTGACGAAGGTCGGACGGGTGCCGAGACCGCGCAGCGCCGTGACGATCATGCCGGTGGAGGTCGTCTTGCCGTGTGCTCCGGCCACCGAGACGAGCCGGCGGCCGCCGATGAGCCAGTGCAGCGCCTGCGAACGGTGGATGACGTGCAGCCCGCGCTCCTTGGCGAGGAGAAACTCCGGGTTCTCGGGCCAGATCGCTCCCGTGTGGACGACCGTGTCGGCGTCGTCGGGCAGGTGTGCCGCGTCGTGTCCGACGTGGACATCGGCTCCGCGGGCCGCGAGCGCGCGCATCGCGGGGCTGTCGGCACGGTCGGAGCCCGAGACGCGGATGCCGCGGTCGAGGAACATCCCGGCGAGGCCGGACATGCCCGATCCACCGATGCCGATGAAGTGCGCGGCGGTGATGTCGGCGGGGATCGGGAGGCTCAAGTCGGGTCTGATCATGACCCGTCAAGTCTAGGTCGCCCGGCTGAGAGGACCGCCCGCCACGCCCTCAGCGTCGCTGCGCCGCGTCGAGGAGTTCCACGACGTTGGCGGCCCCGTCGCGTATGCCGATCGACGCGGCAGCGCGCCGCATCCTGTCGAGCTCGTCACGGTCTCTCAGCAGGGGAACGACCTCCGAGCGCACGCGGTCGGGCGTGAAGTCGGCGTCGTCGATGATGCGCGCAGCACCGGCTCGAACCGCTCCCGCGGCGTTCAGCGCCTGCTCGCCGTTGCCCACGGCATAGGGGACGTAAACCGCCGGTATGCCGAGCGCGCTGACCTCGCTCACGGTCGCCGCCCCCGAACGCGAGACCACGACGTCCGCGAGAGCGAACGCGAGATCCATCCGATCGAGGTACGGGACGACCCGGTAGTCGGGCGACGGCGCCTTGGACACCTCGTTGCGCTCCCCCGCGGCGTGCAGCACCTGCCAGCCGGCGTCGACGATGTCCCGCCACGAACCCGTGAGCGCCTCGTTGAGCCGGCGTGCCCCCAGCGAGCCGCCGAAGACCAGGACGACCGGGCGTGCCGGGTCGAGACCGAAGGCGGCCGCGGCTTCATCGCGCCGCGCTGAGCGATCGAGGTCGACGATCTCGCGGCGGAGCGGCATCCCGACCACCTGAGCACCGCGAAGCGGCGTCCCTTCGAACACGCTGCCGGTCGCGGCGGCCTTCCGCGCTCCGAGGACGTTGGCGAGGCCGGGACGCGCGTTCGCCTCGTGGACGACGTAGGGAACGCCCTCCCGGCGTGCGGCGACGTAGGCCGGGGCGGCCGCGTAGCCGCCGAATCCCGCGACGACGTCGACGCCGCGTTCGCGGATGTAGGTGCGGACCTGCGCGACCGCCCGCAGCCAGCGGGCGGGGAACCGGACCGCGGCACCGTTCGGACGACGCGGGAACGGCACCTTGTCGACGATGAGAAGTTCGTACCCGCGCTCGGGGACCAGACGCGACTCGAGGCCCTCGCGCGTACCCAGCACGAGAACGGTGTCGTCGGGACGTCGGGCGCGGAGTTCGTCGGCGACGGAGAGCAACGGGTTCACGTGTCCCGCTGTTCCGCCGCCCGCCAGAAGGTAGGTGGTCACCGGAACGAGCCTACCGGCGGGCGGACCCTGCCCGAGCGGGCACCGGCCGCGCCGAGCGCGCCCCCGAGGCCACGTCGAGCGCGGGCACGCGCACCGGCAGCGTTCGCGCGAACGACAGCAGCACTCCCGTGGCGAGCAGTCCGGAGACGAGCGAGGTGCCGCCCTGAGACATGAACGGCAGCGGGACGCCGAGGACCGGGAAGACGCGCAGCACGACGCCGATGTTGATGAGAGCCTGGCCCACGATCCAGATCGTGATGCCGCCCGCGACGATGCGCACGAACGGGTCGTTGGTCTTTCGGATGATGTGGAAGGCGCCGACGGCGTAGAGCGCGAACAGACCGAGCACGACGGCGCAGCCGATGAGCCCGAGCTCCTCCCCCACGATCGCGAAGATGTAGTCGTTCGCCGCGGCCGGCAGCCACTGGTACTTCTCGCGGGAGTTGCCCAGACCGAGCCCGAAGATCCCACCGCTCGCGAGGGCCCAGACGCCGTGGAGCGGCTGGTAGCACGAGCCCGCGTCGGCGAAGTAGCAGTCGGTCGAATCGACGTTGAGGAAGCTCATGATGCGAGCCATGCGGTTGGGGCTCGTCACCGCGAACACCGCGGCGGCCGCCACGACGAGGATCAGGGGGATCACGAACAGGCGCAGCTTGACGCCGGAGAAGAAGAGGCAGCCGAGAAGTATCGCCATGAGGATCATCGCCGTCCCCAGGTCATGTCCGCCCATGACGGTGCCGATCACGAGCGTGCCGACGGGCACCACCGGGATGAACACGTGCTGCCACTTCGACAGGAGCGTCTGCTTGCGGTACAGCACGAACCCCAGCCAGATCGCGAGCGCGAGCTTGAGGAACTCCGACGGCTGCGCCTGGAACCCGAACAGGGAGATCCAGTTCGTGTTCCCGTCGTTGTGGACGCCGAGGCCCGGGACGAAGACGAGCAGCTGCAGCGCGATGCCGAGGCCGAGCGCCGGCCACGCGATGCGCTTCCAGAACCGCAGCGGCATCCGGCCCGCGATGAACATGAGCGGGATGCCGAGGAGCGCGAAAACCGCCTGCTTGAGAACCGTCTCGAACGGACTCGCGTTCGCCGTCGCCATCGTGGCCGAGAGGACCATCACGAGACCGAAGCCGGTCAGGATGAGAGCGGTCGACGCGAGCAGCAGGAACTCGCTGGGTACCGGGGCGAAGACGCGCCCCAGTGACACGCGTGCGGCGAACCCGCTGCGCGCCGGGCCGTCGTCAGCGAGGTTCGTCGGTGGCGGCGTCGGGCGGCTCGGCGTCGTGGTCACCGTCTCCCCTTCCGATCCGTTCGCGCACGGCGTCCGCGAAGCGGCGACCGCGGTCTGCGTAGGAGGCGAACTGATCGAACGAGGCGGCTGCGGGAGCGAGGAGGACGACGTCTCCGGCACCCGCGACCTCGGCCGCCAGTTCGACGACCCGTGCCATGACATCCTCAGTCTGAGTCGCCTCGACCTCGATCACCGGAACCGCCGGGGCGTGTCGCGCGAACGCGGCGAGCACGGCCGTGCGGTCCTCACCGATGACGATGGCGGCCTTCGTCGCCGCGCCGCGCCCGGCGACGAGCGCGGAGATGTCGACACCCTTGAGAAGGCCGCCCACGACCCAGATCGCGCCCGGGAAGGCGGCAAGCGACGACGCCGCGGCGTGCGGGTTGGTCGCCTTGGAGTCGTCGACCCAGGTCACGCCCGCCACCCGGGCGACGACTTCGATCCGGTGGGGATCGAGGCGGAACGCCAGGACGGCGGCGCGGATGGCGGCCGGCTCGACGTCCAGGGATCGTGCGAGCGCGGCAGCGGCCAGGATGTTCGCGACGATGTGCGGAGCCGCGAGGTCTCGCGCCGCGAGCTCGGCGACCGTCGTCAGTTCGAGAGCCGAAGCGCGCCGATCCTCGTGGAAGGCGCGATCGACGAGGATGCCGTCGACGACGCCGAGATCGCTCGGGCCGGGCACGCCCAGGTCGAAGCCGATGGCGCGGCAGCCCTCGACGACCTCGGCCTCCTCGACCATCTCACGCGTGGCGACATCCGCCTTGTTGTAGACGCAGGCGACGCGGGTGTTCTCATACACCACGGCCTTGGCGTCGCGATAGGCGGCGAACGAGCCGTGCCACTCGAGGTGGTCGTCCGCCAGGTTCAGGCAGACGCTCGCGTGCGGCGAGAGCCGATCGGGGCCTTCGGCCAGTCCCAGGTACCAGAGCTGGTGACTCGACACCTC
Organism: Microbacterium sp. Ru50; assembly: GCF_002920555.1. Lineage (NCBI taxonomy): Bacteria > Bacillati > Actinomycetota > Actinomycetes > Micrococcales > Microbacteriaceae > Microbacterium > Microbacterium sp. Ru50. Next base: position 788,934 of record NZ_PQSV01000001.1, read on the forward strand.
GACGACCAGGACGTCGAAACCTCCCGGATCGCGGACCGCGTCGAGCACCGGCACGCCGATGTTGCCGCAGGGCGCGGCACGCAGTCCCCCGGCGGCGAGCATCGCGGCCGTGAGCTGCGTCGTGGTGGTCTTGCCGTTCGTGCCCGTGATGAGCACCCAGTCGGCTGGGCGTCCGTCGGGGCGGACGACCTTGTCGCGCACGCGCCATGCCAATTCGATGTCGCCCCACACGGCGATGCCGCTCTCGCGCGCCCATCGGATGACGGGATGATGCGGCGGGAACCCGGGCGAGGCGACGATGACGTCGGGAGCGTGAGCCGCCACGGCGTCGGGGACGCTCTGCAGCGAGCCGTCATGCAGCGCGACGCCGATGACCGGCAGGAGCCGCACGTATTCGGCATCCGCTCCCTCTGTGGCCACGAGGACGTCAGCGCCGAGTTCGGCGAGGGTGTCGGCCACCGAGAAACCAGTGACCGAGAGTCCGAGGACCACGACGCGGAGGCCGCGCCAGTCGGCGTTCCAGCTCGTCAGATCGTGCAGGCGCGCGGTCATACCGCCGCCAGCCAGGCCACGTAGAAGAGACCGACGCCGCCGACGGCGAGCATCCCGGCGATGATCCACATCCGCACGACGATCGTCACCTCGGGCCACCCGCGCATCTCGAGATGGTGGTGGAACGGGCTCATGAGGAAGAGGCGCTTACCGCCGGTCGCCTTGAAGTAGTACCGCTGGAGGATCACCGAGCCGGGGGCGATGATGAAGACGCCGGCGATGATGACCGCGAGCAGCTCGGTGCGCGAGAGCACGGCCATGGCGACGATGACGCCGCCGATCGCCATCGATCCGACGTCGCCCATGAAGATCTTGGCCTTCGGCGCGTTCCACCAGAGGAACCCGACGAGCGCGCCCACGAAGGACGCAGAGATGATCGTGAGGTCCATCGGATCGTTCGTCGTGTAGCACGCGGCCTCGTATGCCGGCACGAGCGCGCCGCTGGCGCACCGCTGCTGGAACTGCCAGAACGTCACGAGGCTGTACGCGGACACCGTGAAGATGCCCGCGCCGGTCGCGAGCCCGTCGAGACCATCGGTCAGGTTGGTGGCGTTGGACCACGCGACGGCTTGGAAGGAGATCCACGCGAGGTACAGGAGCCAGCCGGCGACACCGCCCAGCGCCATGAACGACAGCCAGTCGATGTCGCGGAACAGCGAGATAAAGGGGCGCCCGACCGGCTCACCGCCGTCGTTGGGCACGAGCAGGGCGAGGACTCCGAACGAGACGGCCACGATGACCTGTCCGGCGACCTTCCGCCATCCGGAGAGCCCGAGGCTTCGCTGCGAGCGGACCTTCATGTAGTCGTCGATGAATCCGACGATTCCCAGCCCGACCATCATCCAGATGACGAGCAGACCCGACATCGACGGCGGCGCGCCACCGGTCAGCGTGCCGACGAGGTACCCGACGATCGTGCCGATGATGAAGATGATGCCGCCCATCGTGGGCGTCCCGCGCTTGGCGTGGTGGCTCGGGTTGGTCGCGTCGTCGGGCGTGCGGATGACCTGACCCCAGCCCAGCTTCTCGAAGAGCCGGATGAACAGGGGGGTCAGGAAGAGTGTGAACGCGAGGGAGATCGTCGCGGCCGTCAGCAGGGATCTCACGAGAAGAATTCTCCCAGACGATCACCGAGGTGCCGCAGTCCGGCGGAGTTCGACGACTTCACGAGCACGCGGTCACCGGCGCGCAGCTCCTCGATCAGGTAGTCGTAGGCGGCGTCGGCGTCCGCGAAGAACACCGCCTCGCCGTCCCAAGACCCCTCGCCGACGGCGGCGAGGTAGAGCCGACGCGCTTCGGCGCCGACGACGACGATCCGCTCGATCCGCAGACGGACCGCCTGCAGGCCGACCCGGTCGTGCTCATCGCCCGCGAACTCGCCGAGCTCGCTCATCGCGCCCAGCACCGCGACCTTGCGCTCGCCCGGCTGCGTGATCTGCGCGAGGGTGCGCAGCGCTGCGGCCATCGAGTCGGGGCTCGCGTTGTAGGCGTCGTTGATGATCCGCACCGAGTCCGACCCGAGCGGCTGCATCCGCCAGCGTTCGGCGATCTCGACGGTCTCGAGTCGCTCGACGGCATCCTCGAGCGCGACACCCAGCTCGAGAGCGGCGGTGATGGCAGCCAGCGCGTTCATGACGTGGTGCTCGCCGAGCACCCGGAGCCGCAACGGCATCCGCTGATCTCCGACGACGACGACGCAGGTCGTCCCCGATGCGTCCACCTCGACGTCGTCCGCTCGCACCTCGGCTGCGGCGCCCCGTCCGAACCAGCGGACGCGCACGCCGCGCGCTTCGGCGACCGCCGCCATCGTCGCGACGCGCGCGTCGTCGGCGTTGAGGACGGCCACGCCGCCGGGGCGGACCGCCTCGACCAGCTCCGTCTTGGCCTTCAGCGTCGCCTCGACGCCGCCGAAGCCGCCGGCGTGGGCCATGCCGACCATGAGCACCACCCCGACGTCCGGGGTCACGAGGCCCGCAAGACGCCTGATCTGACCCGAGCCGTCGGCACCGAACTCGCTGACGAGGTAGCGGGTGTCGTCGGCGACGCGGAGCATGGTCAAGGGAGCACCCACGGAGTTGTTGAACGATGCCCGCGGCGCGACCGTCGGCCCCTCGCCCTCGAGGATGCGCGCGAGGAGGTTCTTCGTCGTGGTCTTGCCGTTGGAGCCGGTGATCCCCACGACACGGAGATCACCCGTCGCGCGCACGCGTCCGACCACCTCGCGAGCGAGGTCGGCCAGTGCCGTCACCGCGTCGGCGACGACGATCTGCGTGATGTCGGCATCGACGAGGTGCTCGACGATCGCGAGCGCGGCTCCGGCTTCGGCGGCCGCCGGCACGAAGAGATGGCCGTCGGTGGCCTCGCCCGGCTTGGCCACGAAGACGTCGCCCGGGCCGATGTTCCGCGAGTCCGTGTCGACCGTCCCCCCGACTCGGGTGTCGGGAGAGTCGCCGCCGGCGACGTGGAGGGTGCCGGAGAGCACCCGGGCGATATCGGACAACGGAAGGGAGATCATGTTCAATCCTCGGACGCGCTCACGCGCATCACTGGGTCACGGGGAGCAGTGGCGTCTGCGAGTCGGACGGCATGATCCGGTAGTGCTTGAGCACCTGGGTCATGGCCTTCTGGAACGCCGGCCGGTTGGCTGCCGACAGACGCAGGGTCTTCGGCTCGTCGAATGCCGTCAGGACAACATACTTCGGATCGTCGGCGGGTGCGTAGCCGACCAGCGACGTGTAGTACAGGTTGTCCTTATATGCACCGGTGTTCGGGTCGACCTTCTGAGCGGTACCGGTCTTGCCCGCCATCCGGTATCCGGGGATCGCGATGTCATCGGCGAGCGTGCCCTGAGCGAAGACGTTCTCGAGCATCTCGCTGACCTGGGTCGCGGTGCTCTCTTTGATGACGCGCACCGGCTCCGGCAGATCGGGCTTGGTGACCGTGCCGTCGGACGCCGTGCAGGACTCGACGAGGCTCAGCGGCTCACGCACACCGCCGTTCGCGATCGTCTGGTAGACCGATGCCACCTGCGGAGCCGTGACGGTGAACGCCTGACCGAACGTCGTCGTGTAGTAGGTCTGATTGTCCCACTGGTCGGTCGGGATGTAGGTGCCCTTCGGCTCCCCCGACCAGTTGAGCGCCGTTCCCTCACCGACACCGAACTTCTTCAGGTACTCGAGCCGGGTCTCCGGGTCGACCTGCGAGCCGAACTGCGACAGAGCGACGTTCGACGAGGTGACGAGTCCTCCGGTGAGGGTCAGGTTCTGGGCTTCGTGGTGCTCCGAGTCGTTGACGACGGCGCCGTTGGGGAACTCCATCCGGTCGGGTGACCATGCGGTGGAGAGCGGCGTCAGGCCGGCCGCCTCGATCGCGGTCGCCGCCGTGACGGGCTTGAACGTCGAGCCCGGCTCGTACGAGTCGCGGAAGAGGCGGCTGCCCCGGTCCGCGGGATCGGATGCCGCGATGTCGTTGAGGTCGACGCTGGGATATTCGGCGGCGGCGCGGATCTTGCCGGTTGCGACCTCCACCACGAGGATCGACCCGCTCTCCGCCCCGAGATTCTGGGTCTGCTCGGCGATCAGCTGCTGCATGTACCACTGCAGGTCGCGATCGATCGTGAGCTGCAGCGTTCCGCCGTTGACCGGTGCCGGATCCTCGACCTCGGTGCCGGGGATGACGACGCCGTCGAGACCCCGCATGTAGCGGATCTTTCCGTCGCTGCTCTGCAGACACGAGTTCTGCAGGGCTTCCATCCCCTCGAGAGGCGTCTCGTCCGAGCCGACGAAGCCGATGACGTTGCCCGCGACGGCACCGTCGGGGTACGTGCGATGCGGGTGCTGGTCGAAGCCGACGAAGGGCAGCTTGAGGTCGGCGAGGGCACGGTACTGCTCGGTCGAGATCCCGCGTTCGAGGTAGGCGAAGCTCGACTCGGGGTCGGCGGCGACGGCGGTCGTGACGATGCTCTCGACCTCGGCGGCATCCTGGCCGGTCACCGCGGCGATCTCGGCCGCCAGTTCGGGCCACGTGACGGTGACGGTCTGACCGTCGTCGTTCTTCCGCTTGATTCCGTTGGCTGCGAGCTTGGGGTCGATCTTCGCGTCGTAGATGGAGGTCGTCGTCGCGAGAGGAGCGCCGTTGGTATCGGTTATGTCACCGCGAGTCCCGAACAGCGTCGTCCCGGCCTCCATCGCGAGGTTGCGTGCGTCCGCCTCGTGCTCGTCGGCATTCACGACCTGGATGTCGACGAGCCGGACGATGAACGAGACGACGACGATCAGGACGACGAGGAGTGCGACGACCGTACGGCGGCGCGGACTGCGGGTGGCTCGTGTCGTCATGGTTCTCAGTGTGTGCTCGGGGCGGGCAATCCGTCTGCGATGGGCGGGGGTGTCGCATGATCGGCGCCCACCAGCTCGTCCGTGCTCGTGCCGCTCTCGAGGCTCGCGGCGGGGTCGGTCACCAGCGGAACCCCGGCGACGAGCGAGTTCGCCACGGCGGCGCGACCGAGGGCGTCGACGTTCGAGTGCGATCCGGCCGCACTCGCCGAGCCAAGCACGGCGCCGTCGCTGAGCCGCAAGTAGCTCGGCGATTCGGCGATGACCATACCGAGTGCCGTCGCATTCGCCGCGAGGTACTGGGGCGAGGCGAGCCCGGCGAGGTCATCCTGGATGATCTGCTTCTGCCAGGTGAGCTGACGCTGCTGCTGCGAGAGCGCCGAGATCTCGTATGAGGTCTGCGTGGTGAGGATCGACAGCCCCATCTGGACTGCACCGATGAGAACGGCACCCGACACGGCGATGATGCCGTAGAGCATGCGGGGGCGGCGGCGGCGCGCGGCGCCGGTGACCAGCCGCAGATCGCGCTGGCGTTCGCGCTCACCCTCGCGCGGGAGCCGGCCGGGGACGCTCGCGAAGAAGTCGTCGCCGAGCGGTGAGGGGATGCGGGCGGTGTTGTCGGCGGTCACGAGGCCTCCCTCATCCGTTCCGCCGCGCGCAGCCGAACCGGCGTCGCGCGGGGATTGCGTTCACGTTCTTCCTCGGATGCCAGCTCCGCGCCTCGGACCAGCAGTCGGAACCGCGGCGCGTGCTCGGGCAGCTCGACCGGCAGACCGCTGGGCGCGGTCGAGGACGATGCCTCGGCCAGCACGCGCTTGACCGCGCGGTCCTCGAGCGACTGGTAGGACATCACGACGATGCGTCCGCCCACGGCGAGGGCCTCGAGCGCGGCGGGAAGCGCGCGCTCGAGCACCGCCAGCTCGGCGTTCACCTCGATGCGCAGCGCCTGGAACACGCGCTTGGCGGGGTGTCCCGCACGATCGCGCTGCACGGCGACCGGCGTCGCGGCGATGAGCACGTCGACGAGCTCGCCGGAACGGGTGAGCGGAGCACGGCCGCGGGCTTCGATGATCGCTCGCGCGTACCGCCCGGCCAGCTTCTCCTCGCCGTAGCGCTCGAAGATGCGACGCAGGTTGCCCTCGCTGTATGTCGCGAGGATGTCGGCTGCGGTCGTTCCCGCGGTCTGATCCATCCGCATGTCGAGGGGCGCGTCCTGCGCGTACGCGAATCCGCGGTCCGCTTCGTCGAGCTGCAGCGATGACACGCCCAGGTCGAACAGGATGCCGTCGACGCGGCGGATGCCGAGGGAGTCGAGCGCCTCGCGGATGCCGTCGTACACGGTGTGCACGAGGGCGACGCGGTCGCCGAACCGGGCGAGGCGCTCCCCCGCGATGCGGAGTGCATCGGTGTCGCGGTCGAGCCCGACCAGCCGCACGCCCGGGAACCTCTCGAGAAGCGCCTCGGAGTGACCGCCCATGCCCTCGGTGGCATCGACGACGACGGCGCCCTCGCGCTGCAGGGCGGGGGCGAGCAGCTCGACGCAGCGGTCGAGCAGGACGGGGGTGTGGATGTCGTCGTTCGTCATGATCGTGGCGGGACGGCCCCGGAGCCCTGATCCCCCTCCGCCGCGACCTGACACCGGGGAAGTGCGTCAGGGCCAGCGGCTGAGGATCACGGCCACGGGTCAGAAGAGTCCGGGGATCACCTCCTGCTCCATGTCGGAGTAGGCGTCTTCGTTGCCGGCGGCGTAGGCGTTCCAGGCGTCGGCATCCCAGATCTCGGCGTGCGCGCCGACACCGGTCATCACCAGTTCGCGCCCCAGCCCGGCGTAAGTGCGCAGGTGCGGTGGGACGGTGATGCGGTTCTGGCTGTCGGGCTTCTCCGCGCTCGCGCCGGACAGGAACATGCGCTGGAAGTCACGGGCCTGCTTGTTCGTCAGGGGCGCTTCGCGGATGCGCTCGTACACGCGCTCGAACTCCACGGTGCTGAACACGTAGAGGCACCGCTCCTGGCCGCGCGTCACGACGACACCGGGGCCGAGGTCGTCGCGGAATTTGGCGGGGAGGATGACGCGGCCCTTCTCGTCGAGCTTGGGGGTGTGCGTGCCGAGAAGCATGGTGCTCCACCACCCCCTCCCGGCCCGTCGGTGCGCACCACTTTACTCCACTTTCCTCCACTTCACTATGGCAATGACGTCTGTTCCTCCCCCGGAGCACAAAAAAGAGCACCGACCCGAAGGTCGGTGCTCTGAAGGTGAAGCGGGATACGTCAGCGTTCGCCGTTGCGACGATCCCATCGGTCGTTCATGCGATCCATGAAACTCGACGACCGGGCAGCAGGCTTTCGCGTGCCGGTCGTGGCAGTGGGACGGCTTGCGGTCCCGTTGCGAGAGGGCGTCAGTGCCAGGACGACGCCGCCGACCATCACGAGGAAGGCGACGACGCCGATTGCGATGATGCTGCTCGAGACACCGGCGATCAGCCCGCCGAGGCCGAGGAGGACGAGGACCGCTCCGTAGACGATGTTGCGGTAGCTGAGGGACTGACCTTCGCGCGGAGCACTGACGACGTCTGCTTCATTGCGCATGAGATGGCGTTCCATCTCGTCGAGCAGCCGCTGCTCCTGTTCTGACAGTGGCATGCATCCCCCTCTGTTCGGGTACCGGTGCGCCCGATTCTACGCGCGCTGATGAGAACTAGGCTAGGCCTGTGACGAGCTCCACCGACCCGATCTCGACCGTTTCCCAGCGACTGGAAAGCTTCGCATCGGATCGGCGGGCCGAGGTCGCCGATCTCGGGGCCGAAGCGGCCGATTTCGTCGACCGCGCCCTTGCCACCGTCGCCGGCGGCAAGCGATTGCGCGCCCGGTTCCTGACGGCGGGTCACGCGGCAGCCGGCGCCTCCGCCGTACGCACCGACATCGCGGGTGTCGCCGCTTCGCTCGAGATCTTCCACGCGGCAGCCCTGGTGCACGACGATCTCGTCGACAACTCCGACACGCGGCGCGGCCGCCCCGCCGCTCACCGGGCTCTCGAGGAGGGACACCGAGGTTCCGAATGGCAGGGCGACGCCGACGCCTTCGGGCGCGCCGCGGCGATCCTGCTCGGCGATCTGCTGATCGCCTGGAGCGATGACCTCCTCGAAGACGCCATCGACGGGCATCCCTACGCCTCGGACGTGCGCCGCCAATACGCGAAGATGCGCCGTGACGTCACCGTCGGACAGTACCTGGACGTCGCCGAAGAGGCGGCCTGGGCCACGGCGCCCGACGCAGAGCACGCCGCGCGCGCTCTGCGCGTCGCCTCGTACAAGTCGGCCCGGTACAGCGTGCAGCAGCCGCTTCTGATCGGCGCGGCGCTCGGCGGCGCCACCCCGCCGCAACGCGAGGCCCTCGCCGATTTCGGTCATGCCGTCGGGCTCGCCTTCCAACTGCGCGACGACGTCCTCGGAGTCTTCGGCGACGCGGCGGTGACGGGAAAGCCCTCCGGCGATGATCTCCGCGAGGGCAAGCGGACCGTTCTCATCGCGTACGCCCGCGAAGCGATGGATGACGCCGGTCGGGCGGAACTCGACGAGGCACTCGGCGACCGGACGCTCGATGAGGCGACGATCGCGCGACTGCAGAAGGTCATCGAGGACAGCGGCGCGGTCCGGCGCCTCGAGAGCGAGATCGATCGCCTTTCCGCCGCGGCCGATGCCGCGCTCGAGAACGCACCCATCGGGGAGCCGGAGGTCGCCGCGCTCCGCGAGATCGCCGACGCGGCGATCCGGCGGTCTGCCTGACCCGCGCCTGAGCGGCAAACGCCCCGACGGCCTCAGGCGAGGGTCTGAGCGACCCTGCGCACCTCGCTCTTGCGTCCGGCGCGCAGCGCGGCGATGGGCGCTGCGCCGATCGAGTCCTCCGTGGCGAAGAGCCAGTCGATCGCCTCGTCGTCCGAGAACCCGGCGTCGTGAAGCACGGTGATGGTGCCGCGAAGCGACGAGAGCGGCGCGCCGTCGAGGAAGAACGCCTCCGGAATGCGGAGCGTGCCGTCGCGACGCGACCCGATGAGGTGATTCTCATCCAGGAGACGACGGACGCGGCTGAGCGTCTCGCCCGTCAGGTCGACCACCTCGGGCATCGTCAGCCAGGACAGGGGAACGACGGGGTATTCGGGAGTGCTCACCCCTTCACTATCTCACCTCCCACCGGAGCCGCGGGGCGTCTGTTCAGGCACTTTCACACCAGTCACAGTCGTCACTTCGGTTGACACCTCTCACAGCGACATGTCAGCGTTTCGGAGACCTCCGAGAAGGGACCCTCCGTGCGCCGCGACTCGATCTCTCCCCCGCACCGTCCGCGCCCCCGCCTGCGCGGCGCCGTCGCGCCCGCCGTCGTCGGGTCCATCGCACTGAGCCTGACGGCGCAGCCTGCCGCCGCGGCGCCGATGGCCGAAACCGCGCATCGGGATGCTGCGCCCGGCGCCTCGTTCCGGGCCGTGCCCGCGACCGCCGGCGCGCCGCGTCCGCTTTCCGCTCGGCCCGCCGAGCACACGGTGGCCCTCGGCGACACCATCAGCCGGATCGCGTCCGCCTACGGGCTTCGCACGGTCGATCTCCTCGCCTGGAACGGCCTCGACTGGTCGTCCGTCATCCGCCCCGGTGACCGCATTCGACTCAGTGCGGACTCCCCCGGCTCCGCGGCACCCGCGGTGACGCCCGGCACGCAGAACGCATCCGAGGGAAGCACCCACACCGTCTCCGCCGGCGACACCCCGTGGTCGATCGCTCGGACGCACGGCATCGGCGTCGGTGCGCTGCTCGCCGCGAACGGGCTCGACGACGGCGCCGTGATCTTCCCCGGGCAGACGCTCGCGATCCCCTCGTCGGCCGGCGCGGCCCCGGCTGCCACCCCCGCAGCGGCGACTCCCGCGACCACGATCGCGGCCGCGGCCGCGGCCCACACCGTCGCCGCCGGCGACACCCTCTCGGCGATCGCGAGCGCTCACGGCCTGGGCCTCGATGCGCTGCTCGCCGCGAACGGGCTCGACCGCTCGTCGATCATCTACCCGGGACAGCAACTCGTGATCCCCGGGGCCGTGGCCACGCCGGCCGTCGCGACCGTCGCGCTCCCGGACCTCGGTCTCGACGCAGAGCAGATCGCGAATGCACGGCTCATCATCCAGGTCGGCCGAGAACGCGGCGTGCCCGATCGCGGGATCGCGATCGCCCTCGCGACGGCGATGGTCGAGTCGTGGATCCGCAACCTCGACTGGGGCGACCGGGATTCTCTCGGCCTCTTCCAGCAGCGTCCGAGCACCGGCTGGGGAACCCCCGATCAGGTCCGCGACCCGGCGCGATCGATCGCGGCCTTCTACGGCGGTGCCGCCGACCCCAACGGGACCGCGACCCGGGGGCTGCTTGATGTTCCGGGCTGGGAGGGCCTCTCCTTCACCGACGCCGCACAGGCGGTGCAGATCTCCGCGTACCCCGACCGCTACGGCGAATGGGAACAGCAGGCATACCGCTGGCTCGACGCGCTCGGCTGACTCCGAAGCATCGGGAAGCATGTCGCAGACGTCCGGGGGTGAGCCGTTGCCCGGGCTCGCAGCATCCGCTCCGTAGAATCGCTCCGTGAGCATGAGCCAGCAGACCGACCCGCTGATCGGCCGACTGGTCGACCAGCGGTACCGCGTCCGTGCTCGCATCGCCCGAGGGGGGATGGCGACGGTGTACGTCGCGACCGACCTCAGACTCGAGCGCCGCGTGGCCCTGAAGGTCATGCACGGGCATCTGTCGGACGACTCGGTCTTCCAGAGCCGGTTCATCCAGGAGGCGCGCTCCGCCGCCCGGCTCGCCGACCCGCATGTCGTGAACGTCTTCGACCAGGGTCAGGACGGCGAGATGGCCTACCTGGTCATGGAGTACCTGCCGGGCATCACCCTGCGCGAGCTGCTGCGCGAGCAGAGGCGGCTGACCATTCCCCAGACGATCACGATCATGGACGCGATCCTCTCGGGTCTCGCCGCCGCGCACCGCGCCGGGATCGTGCACCGCGACGTCAAGCCCGAGAACGTGCTGCTTGCCGAGGACGGGCGCATCAAGATCGGCGACTTCGGACTCGCGAGAGCGACGACGGCGAACACGGCGACCGGGCAGATGCTCCTGGGCACGATCGCCTACCTCGCGCCGGAGCTCGTGACACGGGGCACCGCCGATGCCCGCAGCGACATCTACGCCCTCGGCATCATGCTCTACGAGATGCTCGCCGGCGAGCAGCCCTACAAGGGCGAGCAGCCGATGCAGATCGCCTACCAGCACGCGACCGACTCGGTGCCCCGCCCGAGCGCGAAGAACCCCGGCGTCCCGGAACAGCTCGACGAGCTGGTGCTGTGGGCGACCGAGCGCGAACCCGACGAGCGTCCGCTCGACGCGAAGGTCATGCTCGAGCGTCTGCGCGAGATCGAGCGCGAGCTCGGCGTGTTCCCTCAGGTGGTGCGCACCGCCCCCTCCGGCGCGCCGGCGGTCGTCATCGACGACGACGGCGAAGGATCGGGCGAGCTCACGAAGGTCATGCCCGGCACCTTCACGGCACCTCCGGTGACCACCGACGTCGACAACGCGACGCGACTGCGCCGCCTCACCCGCCGAAACCGGGCGAAGGGCGCCTGGCTCGTCACCATCGTCCTGCTGCTCGCGGCTCTCGCCGGCGGCACCGGATGGTGGTTCGGCTCCGGGCCGGGATCGCTCGTCGCCGTACCCGACGTACGCGGCACGACCTTCGCCGAAGCACAGAGCGCCATCGCGGCACAGGGCCTGCAGGCCCAGGAGGCCGGCGAGAACAGCCTCGACGTCGCAGAGGGTCTTGCGATCCGCACCGACCCCGACCCCGGCGCACGGCTCGACCGCGACGCGATCGTGACCGTGGTCATCTCGCGCGGACCGGCGGAGGTGTCGATCCCGGCCCTCGCCGGCCAGACCGAGCAGGCGGCTCGAGAGATCTTGCGGCAGAACATCGTCGCCGTGTCGAACGATGCCGATGCGGAATTCGATCCGGATGTCGCCGACGGCACCGTCATCCGCGTCTCGGCGACCCCGGCCGGAGGCGGCGATCCCGTGGACTGCTCAGACGGCTGCACGCTCCGCCAGGGAGACTCGGCCAGCCTGCTCGTGTCGCGCGGGGCCGTGCCGGACGTCTCGGGCCAGAGCGTCGACCGGGCGACCGCCACCCTCACCGACGTCGGCCTCGAGGTGTCGGGCGACACCCGCGCGCAGTCGAGCGATCGCATCGCCAAGGGCGATGTCATCGGCATCGACGACCGCGGCGAAGAAGGCAATTGGCGGCCGGGTGACACCGTGACCCTCATCGTCTCGAGCGGGCCCCCGCTTTTCGACGTGCCGAGCGTCGTCGGCCAGACGCGCGATGCAGCCGCCAAGACGCTGCGCGACGCGGGTTTCGAGGTCAGCTTCTCGGCCCTGTGGAACATCTGGCCGGACGGGCTGACCAAAGTCACCGCCCAGGACCCCGCCGGCGGTAGCAAGCACGTGCGCGGCACGACCATCACCCTGCAGATCACCGCGACCGGCTGAGCCTGTCGTCCTTTCCCGGCCCCGCGACCGCGAGGACGCGCATCCGCACGGTGTCGACGGCTCCGAACCGTGCAGTTGCGCATCTTCGCCGTCGACGCCCCCTCAGGCGAGAGCTCTGCGGATGCGGGCGGCCAGCGCGCCGGCGCCGTCGTCGAGATCGGCGGACCCGACGAGGATGACGCGGTAGCCGGCATCCTCGAGAAGCTGCACGCGCGTGAGGTCCTCGAGCCAGCGTCGCCGCGACGAGCGATGCTCGTCCCCCTGGTACTCGAGCAGCACACGCTGCTCGGGCCAGCCGAGGTCGGCATGCCGCACGCCCGCAGCTGTGCGAACGGCGACCTGCACCTGCGGTTCGGGAATCCCCGCGTCGACCAGCGCGACACGCAGGAGCGTTTCCTGGGGCGAGTCCACCGGCGAGCGGGCGCGGTCGAGCGCCGATCGCAGCGACCGGGCTCCGCGCGCGCTTCCTCGGGCGACGACGGCCGCCTCCAGTTCGGCGCGCGTCGCGAGAGGACGCGTGCGACCTCGCTCACCCCGCCGACCGCTGAGGAGGAAGTCGGCCGTCGCGACGAGCCATCGCCCGGCCAGGGGCTGCCGACCGGCCGCGAGCCGGCACCACGTCTCGGTCGGCGACAGGACGGGCACGCCGTCGACGTCTCGGCGTTCGAGGATGAGTCCCGTTCGAGATCCGATCACGCCGGGTCGCCGCATCGCTGCTCCCCCGCCCGCCGAGATCACCTCGAGCATCGGCGGCGTCGAGGCCCGGGGCAACGGCATCCCCCACAATGCCGCGGCCGTGCGCCCGGAGAACAGCTGCTCCGGACCGAGCGCGGGGAGGAGCAGGCGGCAGCGCCCGACCGTGTCGTCATCGTCCCCGGCATCGAGCGCCGCGTAGATCCCGTGATGCGGATGCCGCAGGTCGGCCGCCCGTGACCTGCCGCGGCTCACGCCGAACGCCCGCGCCTCGTTCGTGGCGAACGCTTGTCGGACGATGTCTTGTGGCAGCGGAGCTCGACGGTTCACCCGCCCACGATCCCCCGTCGATCCCGCTGATCCCGCGCTCTCCACAGCCCGAAACGGCGAGAGCGCACATCCGCACGGTGGGGAGGTTCCCCAACCGTGCAGATGTGCGCTCTCGCGGGCTCCGGTGAGCCGGAGCTCAGCGCTTCTCGAGCTCCTCGGCGACCAGGAAGGCCAGTTCGAGGCTCTGCATGTGGTTCAAGCGCGGGTCGCACAGGCTCTCGTAGCGCGTGGCGAGCGTCGCCTCGTCGATCATCTCCGAGCCGCCGAGGCACTCGGTGACGTCGTCACCCGTGAGCTCGACGTGGATGCCGCCGGGGAACGTCCCCACGGCACGGTGCGCCTCGAAGAAGCCGCGGACCTCGTCGACGACGTCGTCGAAGCGACGCGTCTTGTAGCCGGTGGGCGTCGTGATGCCGTTGCCGTGCATCGGGTCGGTGACCCACAGCGGCGTCGCGCCCGAGTCCTTCACGGCCTCGAGCAGCGGCGGCAGGGCGTCGCGGATCTTGCCGGCGCCCATGCGCGTGATGAAGGTCAGACGCCCCGGCTCGCGCTCGGGATCGAGCTTGTCGATCAGCGCGAGCGCGGTATCGGTCGACGTCGTGGGGCCGAGCTTCACGCCGATCGGGTTGCGGATCTTCGAGAAGTAGTCGACGTGGGCACCGTCGAGCTCGCGGGTACGCTCACCGATCCAGAGGAAGTGCGACGACGTGTTGTACGGCGTGTTCGTCCGCGAGTCGATGCGCGTCATCGGACGTTCGTAGTCCATCAGCAGGCCTTCGTGACCCGTGTAGAACTCCACGCCGCGCAGCTCGTCGAAGTTGGCCCCGGCCGCCTCCATGAACTTGATGGCGCGGTCGATCTCACCCGCGAGGCCCTCGTAGCGGGCGTTCGCCGGGTTGGATGCGAAGCCCTTGTTCCACGAGTGCACCTCGCGGAGGTCGGCGAACCCGCCCTGCGTGAACGCCCGGATGAGATTCAGCGTCGATGCAGCCGTGTGGTAGCCCTTGAGCAGGCGAGCGGGGTCGGGCTGGCGCGAGGCGGCGGTGAAGTCGTAGCCGTTGACGATGTCGCCGCGGTAAGCGGGCAGCGTGACGTCGCCGCGCGTCTCGGTGTCGCTCGAGCGGGGCTTGGCGAACTGACCGGCCATACGGCCCATCTTCACGACGGGCATCGAGGCGCCATAGGTCAGCACGACCGCCATCTGCAGCACCGTCTTGATGCGGTTGCGGATCTTCTCCGCGGTCGCGCCGGCGAAGGTCTCGGCGCAGTCACCGCCCTGGAGGAGGAAGGCTTCTCCGGATGCCGCGCGCGCGAGGCGCTCGCGGAGGATGTCCACCTCACCGGCGAAGACGAGGGGCGGGAGCGTCGCGATCTCGGCCGACACCGCAGCCACGGCGTCGGGGTCGTTCCACGCCGGCTGCTGCTTGATGGGAAGATCGCGCCACGTGTCGAGTGAATCCAGCGTAGGCACGCGCCAAGTCTAGTGCTCGGCCGCGACCTCCCCGGCCGTGTGACGCTCAGGCCTGCTGCTGCGCCGCGCGTTCCTTGACCGACGACGCGTAGACGTCCTCGTACTGCTGCTCACCCAGGCGCTGCAACGCCACCATGATCTCGTCCGTCACCGAGCGCAGCACGTAGCGGTCGCCTTCCATCCCCTGGAAGCGCGAGAAGTCGAGCGGTTCGCCGATGACCATTCCCACTCGTCCGACACGCGGGATGCTGCGTCCGATCGGCATGACCGCATCGGTGTCGACCATCACGACGGGGATGACGGGGACGCGGGCCTCGAGCGCCATACGCGCCAGGCCGGTGCGCCCGCGGTAGAGCTTGCCGTCCGGGCTCCGTGTGCCCTCCGGGTAGATCCCGAGCAGATCACCGCGGCCGAGCACCTGGAGTCCGGTGTTGAGCGAGGCCTCGGATGCCTTGCCTCCCGTGCGGTCGATGGCGATCTGACCGGTCGCCTTCATGAACATCCGGGTGGCCCAGCCCTTGAGGCCCGTGCCGGTGAAGTAGTCGCTCTTTGCGAGGAACGACATCGGCCGGTCGATCATGAGCGGCAGGAAGATCGAGTCACTGACCGACAGGTGGTTGCTGGCGAAGATCGCGGCACCGGATGCCGGGACGTTGCGGCGCCCCACGATCCACGGCCGGAAGATCGCCTTGACGACGGGTCCGATGAAGATGTACTTCATCAGCCAGTAGAACACCGGTCACCGCCCCCCGGCCAGGTCGGCCACGCCGATCAGACCCGCGTCGTTGCCGAGGGTGGCGATGGCGAAGTCGGCCGGAGCCGCGTTCTCACCGCCGGGAAGGGCTCCCCGGTAGGCGGTCCGGACCGGCGCCAGGAGCGTTTCGCCCAGCTGCGCGACACCCCCGCCGATGACGAAGATCTCGGGGTCGAGCGTCGCCTGGAATCCGCCCGCCGTCTCGCCGAGCGCCGTCGCGACCCGGTGGAGGGCCGCGAGCGCGCCGGGATCGTCGGCGAGGATCAGGCGGGAGATCGCGTCGCCCGGGATCGAGCCGTGCTCGTCTCGCACCTGCGCGAGACCGGCCCCGAGCTCGGGGTCGTCGGCGATCGCGATCGCCTCGCGCTGCAGTGCTCTTCCCGAGGCGTACTGCTCGAGGCATCCCTGCAGGCCGCAGCCGCACAGCCGGCCGCCGCGCTCGAATCGCACGTGACCCAGCTCTCCCGCCGCGCCGCGCCCGCCGATGAGGAGCTGCCCGTCGATGATGACCGCTCCCCCGACACCCGTGCCGAGCGTGAGCATGACCATGTTCGAGCTGCCGCGGCCGGCGCCGAAACGGTACTCGGCCCAGCCGGCTGCGTTCGCGTCGTTCTCGAGCACGACGGCGACACCGACGCGCGCCTCGAGCTCGGCACGCAACGGGTGCTCCACCCAGTCGATGTTGGGTGCGTGACGCATGATCGAACGCGTGCGATCGAGGAAGCCGGCCGCGGCGACCCCGACTGCGGTCACCTCGTGGGACGCGCGGAAATGCCGCACCATGTCGGCGACGGCGTCCGCCAGCGCGTCGGTGTCGGCGGGCGTGTCGACGCGGATGCGGTCGACGATCGTCCCGTCGGCGGAGACGACACCTCCGGCGATCTTGGTTCCGCCGATGTCGATGCCGATGTTGAGCACGCGTGGTCCTTTCCGTCGGCCGTCCGCCGGCGACCCGGAAAGTCTAATGGGGCGCCGCCTCGCCGCGCGGGCTCGGCGACCGGGTGGCAGATAGAGTGTGCTTACCCTGCCAGACGCTTCCGGTACCGAAGGAGTTGCCGCCCATGAGCGCCGTCCAGTTCGAAGTCCCCGCCGTCGTTCCAGCCGATCCTGACGCGAACATCACCGATCTCCTCGTCGACCGGGTCGCCGCCACCCCGTCGCGAGCCCTCTTCGCCGTGCCGCACGACGGCGCCTGGCGAGACATCTCCGCGGCCGAGTTCCAACGCGAGGTGATCGCGCTCGCGAAGGGGCTCGTCGCGGCGGGCGTCGAACCTGGCGACAAGGTCGCGTTCGTGGCGCGCACCACGTACGACTGGACGCTCGTCGACTTCGCGATCTTCTTCGCCGGCGCCGTGATGGTCCCCGTCTACGAGACGAGCTCGGCGTCGCAGATCGCCTGGATCCTCAGCGATTCGGGTGCGACCTTCGCGATCGCGGAGTCCGCCGACCACGCCGCACGCATCGACGAGATCCGTGCGACGGTCCCCCTCGTCCGCGAGGTGTGGGTCATGGCCTCCGGAGACCTCGACCGGCTGCGCTCGGGCGGTGCAGACGTGCCCGACGAGGAGATCGAGCGGCGACGCAACCTCGCCGTGGGCTCGGACATCGCGACGCTCATCTACACCTCGGGATCGACCGGACGACCCAAGGGCTGCGTCTTGACGCACAGCAACTTCGTCGAGCTGGCCCGCAACTCCGGCGAAGCGCTCAAAGAGGTCGTCAACCACCCCGGTGGAGCATCGACGCTGCTGTTCATCACGACCGCCCACGTCTTCGCGCGCTTCATCTCGATCCTCAACGTGCACGCCGGCGTCAAAACCGGGCATCAGCCCGACACCAAGCAGCTGCTGCCCGCTCTCGGAACGTTCCAGCCGACCTTCCTGCTCGCCGTGCCCCGCGTGTTCGAGAAGGTCTACAACTCCGCCGAGCAGAAGGCCGAGGCCGGGGGCAAGGGCAAGATCTTCCGTGCCGCGGCACAGGTCGCGATCGACCACTCGCGCCTGCAGCAGGAGGGGAAGAGCATTCCGCTGCTGACCAAGCTGAAGTTCCGCCTCTTCGACAAGCTCGTCTACGGCAAACTCCGCGCCGCCATGGGCGGTCGCGTCACCTACGCCGTCTCGGGATCCGCTCCCCTGGGTCCGCGCCTCGGCCACTTCTTCCACAGCCTCGGGGTCACGATCCTCGAAGGGTACGGCCTCACCGAGACGACGGCTCCGGCTACGGTCAACCTCGCGACGAAGTCCAAGATCGGCACCGTCGGGCCGGTCCTGCCCGGTGTCGGCGTCCGCCTTGGCGAGGACGGAGAGGTCGAGGTGCGCGGCATCAACGTCTTCGCCGAGTACTGGCGCAACCCTGAGGCCACCGAGGCCGCGTTCAACGACGGCTGGTTCAAGACGGGCGACATCGGATCGTTCGACGATGACGGCTTCCTCACGATCACCGGCCGCAAGAAGGAGATCATCGTCACCGCTGGCGGCAAGAACGTCGCACCAGCCGTGCTCGAAGACCCCATCCGCGCCAACCCGATCGTCGGACAGGTGGTCGTCGTGGGCGATCAGAAGCCCTTCATCTCCGCGCTCGTCACGCTCGACCCGGAGATGCTGCCGACCTGGCTGACGAACAACGGCCTCTCGGGCGACATGTCGCTCGCCGACGCGGCGAAGAACAGCCAGGTCCGCGCGGAGGTCCAGCGCGCGATCGACGAGGCCAACCGCAACGTCTCTCGTGCCGAGTCGATCCGCAAGTTCACGATCCTCGACACCGAATGGACCGAGGCGAGCGGTCACCTGACGCCGAAGATGAGCATCAAGCGCAATGTCATCCTCACCGACTTCTCGGGTGAGATCTCGGCCATCTACGACGAGCCGGTCAAGACGAGCAACGTGCCGCTCGGATGACCGGATGACGCGGAAGCGGGGCCCGGCTGGTGGATCACCGGCCGGGCCCCGCTTCCGCGTGAGGGGTCAGAACCAGGACGACTCGCGTACCTCGCGCATCGCGATCCGCCGTTCGGCGGGCGAGAGCCGGTCGAGGTACAGGATGCCGTCGAGGTGGTCGCACTCGTGCTGCAGGGCCTGAGCCATGAGCCCTTCGCCCTCGAGGACGATCTCTTCGCCGTCGAGATCGATGCCCACGGCGCGTGCGTACGGGTGCCGGAGGGTGTCATGCCAGAGGTTGGGCACGGACAGGCAGCCCTCGCCGATGAGCGACGGCTCGCCGGAGACCTCGACCAGTCGCGGGTTGAGGATGTAGCCGATGACGCCGTCGACGTTGTAGCTGAACGCGCGCAGCCCGACCCCGATCTGCGGTGCCGCCACGCCGGCTCGGCCGGGCAGCTCCACCGTGTCGAGGAGATCCTGCACGAGCGAGCGCACACCGTCGTCGATCGCCTGGATGGGCGCCGCCGCCGACTTCAGGACGGGGTCGCCGAAGAACCGGATCGCGCGAACCGCCATGTCAGGCCGCCGCCCCGAGACGCAGCCCCTCGACCACGCTGGCGGCGAGCTTGCGCGCCGCCTCACGCGTCGCCGGGTCGAGGTCCCGGAACGACACCGCGCTTCCCGCTGCGAGGTGCGGGTCGTACGGCACGCGCAGCACCGAGCGGACGCGCGTGGCGAAGTGGGTCTCCAGCTCCTCCGCGCGGACCATCGGCGTGCCCGGACGCGACGTGTTGAGCACAACCACCGCGTTCTTCACTGCGTCGGCGAAACCGTTGGACTCGAGCCAGGTCAGTGTCTCGGAGGCCAGCCGCGCCTCGTCGACCGAGAGACCGGCGACGACGACGATCTGGTCGGAGAGCCCGAGCGTCGCCCCCATCACCGAGTGCACGATCCCCGTGCCCGTGTCGGTGAGCACGATCGAGTAGTAGTGCGCGGCGATCGCGGCGATTTCCTCGTAGTCGTGGTCGCTGAAGGCCTCCGAGATGTGCGGGTCGGCGTCGGACGCCAGAACGTCGAGCCGCGTCTCGTCGCGGGCCACGATGGCGGAGAGATCGTTGAAGCCGACGACCTCGCCACGCGCGCGCGCCAGATCGCGCACCGTCTTGCCGCTCGTACGGCCGATACGGTCGGCGAGCGTGCCGCGGTCGGGATTCGCGTCGATCGCGATCACGCGGTCGTCACGGGCATCGGCGAGCGCCATCCCGAGCAGGGTGGTCACGGTCGTCTTGCCGACGCCGCCCTTGCGCGAGAGAACCGGGACGAACTTGGCCCCGCCGGTGAGCGGCGCGGTGATCCGACGATCGAGCTCCTTGCGCGAGCGTGCCCGCTTGCCGTCGCCGAGGTTGATGCGATGACCCGAGACGCTGTACACGAGGCGCTGCCAGCGGCCTTCCGGCTCGGCCCGCACGATCTGCGCCGGGTCGAGCAGACGCTCGGCCGTCAGCAGGTCGGCCGATTCGCGCCCGGGCTCGAGATCGCCGAGGCGCCGCGACTGCAGGACCGGCTCGGTCGGACGCGCGACCTGCACCCGCTCGGCGGCATGACGAACCTGCTCGGCGACCTGGTGGGCCTGCCGGCGGGTGGTCGGCACGGTGCCGGTGATCGGCGTGGTCGTCGGCACGACCGTCGCGACGACGACACCGGTGTCGCGCGCTTCCGCGGCCCCGGACGTCGCGGTGTCGGCACCCCGGGCGTGATCGCTGTCGTCACCGGCCGTGACGTCCTCTGCGGCAGCATCCGTCACACCCTCGGACGTGGCCGGAGCGTCGGCGGTCGTCGTGTCGGCCTCCGCTGGGAGGTCGATCTCGGGGTCGTCTTCATCGTCGATCACGGCGGTGACCACCTCATCGACAGGCTCCCCGGCATCGTCATCGCCGGACACGTCGCGGTCGTCGTCCTGATCAGCGAGCTCGGATGCCTCGGTGGAAGCAACCTCGTCCGCGCCGTCGCCCTCGAACTCTTCGTCTTCGGTGCCGGCATGGTCGCCCGGCTCTGCCCGGAGCGCGGGAGCTTCCTCGTTCTCCGGGTTCGCCTCACCGCCTGCATCCGCCTCGTCGTCGGCGGCGGCCGTCGCGGCATCCCCCGACTCGTCGTCGTCCGAATCGACCGGCGCGATGCCGAGGGGGATGTCGCCGGTCGTCAGCTGCTCGTCGCCGACCTCGCCGTCGATGACGTCGTCGTCATCGAGGTCGTCTTCCGCGACGGGGAGCGCGACGTCGACCTGTGCGGTGCCGCCGATGATCCCGATGGCCGTCGTATGGATACTCTCGCTGTCGGCGAGGACCGCGGGATCGGTCTCGTCGGGCTGGTTCTCGTTGCGCTCAGGCATGTTGTGCTGCGTCCACTCCAAGGTCTCGAGCTCGCGCCCGACCCCTTAGGCTACCCGCCGGGCCGGACGACGACCAAAAGGTCGCCCGCCTCGACCGCCGCCGTCGGCCCGACGACGAGCCGCTCGACCACGCCCGCGACCGGCGCCGTGATCGCCGCCTCCATCTTCATCGCTTCGATCGACGCGACGGGAGCTCCCGCCCCGACGGCATCGCCGACGGCGACCTTGAGCGTCACGACGCCTGAGAACGGGGCGGCGACCTGACCGGGGACCGAAGTGTCGGCCTTCTCGGCCTGACGAGCCTCGACGCTGATGCTGCGGTCGCGCACGAACACCGGCCGCAGCTGACCGTTGAGCGTGGCCATGACCGTGCGCATGCCTTTGTCGTCGGCCTCACCGATGGCCTCGAGTCCGACGTACAGCTGCACACCCTTCTCGATCTCGACGACGTGCTCGGCGCCGGGGACCAGCCCATACAGGTAGTCCGCCGTGTCGAGCACACTCAGGTCGCCGTAGGTGTCGCGCACCCGGTCGAACTCCTGTGTCGGCGCAGGGAAGAGCAACGAGTTCAGCGTGCGTCGCCGTGTCGCGGAATCGGCGTCGAGAGCCGCTTCCTGCGCCGCCGAGAGATCTGCAGCCGCGGGACGCACGGTGCGCCCTGCGAGGACCTTCGACCGGAACGGTTCGGGCCATCCTCCCGGCAGGTCGCCGAGTTCGCCTGCCATGAAGCCGACGACGGACTCCGGGATGTCGTATGCGCCCGGGTCGGCGGCGAAGGCGGCTGGATCGGCTTTCACCGCCGCCAGATGCAGCGCGAGGTCGCCCACGACCTTCGACGACGGGGTGACCTTGGGAACCCGGCCGAGGATCTCGTTCGCCGCGGCGTACATGTCCTCGATGAGTTCGAAATCGTCGGCGAGCCCCAGCGCGATGGCCTGCTGCCGCAGGTTCGAGAGCTGTCCGCCCGGGATCTCATGGCGGTAGACGCGTCCGGTGGGGCCGGGCAGACCCGACTCGAACGGACGGTACATGTGACGCACCGCCTCCCAGTAGGGCTCGAGGTCCGACACGGCGCCGAGATCGAGACCGGTGTCGCGCTCGGTGTGCGCGAGTGCTGCCACGAGCGCGGACAGCGAGGGCTGACTGGTCGTGCCCGCCATCGGCGCGGACGCCGCATCGACGGCATCCGCACCCGCGGCGCTCGCGGCCAGGAGCGTCGCGAGCTGTCCGCCCGCGGTGTCGTGCGTGTGCACGTGCACGGGCAGATCGAACCGTTCGCGCAGCGCCGCGACCAGGCGCGACGCCGCAGCCGGCCGCAGCAAGCCGGCCATGTCCTTGATGGCGAGCACGTGCGCGCCCGCATCGACGATCTCCTCGGCGAGACGGAGGTAGTAGTCGAGGGTGTAGAGGTCTTCGGCCGGGTCGAGCAGATCCCCCGTGTAGCAGAGCGCGACCTCGGCGATCGTCGTCCCGGTCTCGAGGACGGCGTCGATCGCCGGCCGCATCTGCGCGACGTCGTTGAGGGCGTCGAAGATCCGGAAGATGTCGACGCCGGCATCCGCCGCCTCCCGCACGAAGGCCTGCGTCACCGCCGTCGGGTACGGGGTGTAGCCGACGGTGTTGCGACCGCGCAGCAGCATCTGGAGAGCGACGTTGGGCAGGGCCTCTCGCAGCTTGTCGAGTCGTTCCCACGGGTCCTCGCCGAGGAAGCGCAGAGCCACGTCGTAGGTCGCCCCGCCCCACGCCTCAACGGACAGCAGCTGCGGGGTGAGCCGCGCGACGGCGGGAGCGACCGCGACGAGATCCTTCGTCCGGACGCGTGTGGCGAGAAGCGACTGGTGCGCGTCGCGGAAGGTCGTCTCGGTCACGGCGAGCGAGGTCTGCCCGCGCAGGGTCTGCGCGAACCCCGCGGGGCCGAGTTCGCGCAGGCGTTGGCGCGAGCCCGCGGGCGGCGGTGTCGCGAGGTCGAGCCGGGGCAGCTTGGTCCGCGGGTCGACGCTCGTCGGAGCAGAGCCGTGCGGGCGGTTGACGGTCGTGTCGGCGAGCCACCCGAGGATCTTCGATCCGCGGTCCTTCGACATCCGGCCCTCGAGCAGCTCGGGTCGCTCGTCGATGAAGGAGGTGCTGAGGTCGCCTCGCGCGAACGACGGGTCGTCGAGCACCTGCTGCAGGAACGGGATGTTGGTGGAGACGCCTCGGATGCGGAACTCCGCGAGGGCACGGCGCGAGCGCACGACCGCGGCACCGAAGTCGCGCCCCCGGCACGTGAGCTTGGCGAGCATCGAGTCGAAGTGCGGGCTCACCTGGGAGCCGGCGGCGGTCGTGCCGCCGTCGAGACGGATGCCGGCTCCGCCCGGCGACCGGTAGGTGGTGATCTTCCCCGTGTCGGGGCGGAACCCCTGAGCCGGATCCTCGGTCGTGATGCGGCACTGCAGGGCCGCGCCGCGCAGCTGGATGCGGTCTTGCGTGAGGCCGAGCTGCGCGAGGGTCTCCCCCGCCGCGATCCGCATCTGGGACTGGACCAGGTCGACGTCGGTGACCTCCTCGGTCACCGTGTGCTCGACCTGGATGCGCGGGTTCATCTCGATGAACACGATCTCGCCCGCCCGGGGCCCGTCCGTCTCGAGCAGGAACTCGACGGTGCCGGCGTTCACGTAGCCGATGGAGGTCGCGAAGGCGATCGCGTGCCGGTGCAGGTCTGCCCGCGTCTCGTCGTCGAGGTTGGGGGCCGGCGCGATCTCGATGACCTTCTGATGGCGTCGCTGCACCGAGCAGTCGCGTTCGAACAGGTGCACCGTCTCACCCGTGGCGTCGGCGAGCACCTGCACCTCGACGTGGCGCGGACGGCGGACGGCCTGTTCCAGGAAGACACGCGCGTCGCCGAACGCGCTGCCGGCCTCGCGCATCGCCTCCGACAGTGCCGGTGCGAGCTCGCCGGGTGCGCCGACGCGTCGCATCCCGCGTCCGCCGCCGCCGGCGACCGCCTTGACGAAGAGCGGGAAGCCGATGTCCTCCGCCTGGGCGACGAGAGCGTCGATGTCGTCGGAGGCCTCGGTCGATCGCAGCACCGGCACTCCGGCGGCGACAGCATGGCTCTTGGCCGTGACCTTGTTGCCGGCCATCTCGAGCACGCGCGCGGACGGACCGATGAAGGCGATGCCCGCGTCGGCGGCGCGAGCGGCGAGCTCGGGGTTCTCGGACAGGAAGCCGTATCCCGGGTAGATCGCGTCCGCTCCGCTCTCGCGCGCGACGCGGATGATCTCGTCGACGTCGAGATAGGCCCGGACGGGGTGCCCTTTCACCCCGATCTCGTAGGCCTCGTCGGCCTTCAGACGGTGGAGCGAGTAGCGGTCCTCGTGCGGAAAGACGGCCACGGTGCGCGCCCCCAGCTCGAAGGCGGCGCGGAAGGCGCGGATGGCGATCTCACCGCGATTCGCGACAAGGATCTTGCGGAACATGCTCACCTCGCTGGAATGAGTCGCACGGCGACGGCGCCGCGCGGGGGCTCGAATACCCTCACAGCCTAGGGGACGGTAACGTAGAGCCTCGTGCACGTACTTTCCGTCAGCTCGCTCAAGGGCGGGGTCGGCAAGACCACGGTCACCTTGGGGCTCGCATCCGCCGCGTTCGCCCGCGGTGTCCGGACGTTGGTCGTCGATCTCGATCCGCAGTCCGACGTGTCGACGGGGATGGACATCCAGGTCGCCGGCCGTCTCAACGTCGCCGACGTCCTCGCCAATCCCAAGGAGAAGGTGGTCCGTCAGGCCATCACCTCGAGCGGGTGGGCGAAGGTGCATCCCGGCACCATCGATGTCCTGATCGGCAGCCCGTCCGCCATCAACTTCGACGGTCCGCACCCGAGCGTGCGCGACGTCTGGAAGCTGGAAGAGGCCTTGGCGACAATCGAGGCCGACTACGACCTCGTCCTCATCGACTGCGCCCCCTCGCTCAACGCGCTCACCCGCACGGCGTGGGCAGCCAGCGATCGCGTCATCGTCGTGACCGAGCCCGGCCTGTTCTCCGTGGCTGCCGCCGACCGCGCGCTGCGAGCCATCGAAGAGATCCGCCGAGGACTCTCCCCCCGCCTGCAGCCCCTCGGCATCGTGGTCAATCGGGTGCGCCCGCAGTCGATCGAGCATCAGTTCCGCATCAAGGAACTGCGCGACATGTTCGGTCCCCTGGTGCTCTCGCCCCAGCTTCCCGAGCGCACGTCGCTGCAGCAGGCGCAGGGCGCCGCGAAGCCGCTGCACATCTGGCCCGGAGACTCCGCGCAGGAGCTCGCCTCCGACTTCGACGCGCTGCTGGACCGCGTGCTGCGCACCGGCCGGATCCCGGTCGCGGGCGAGGCCCCCACGGCCGCGCCGAGCTGACCGGCCGTCACCACACGAAAGAAACCCCGGCCGCACCGCAGGTGCGCCGGGGTTCTGTGTATCTCGGGGACGGCTCAGGCGCTGCGTGCCGAGCGTCGCGCAGCGAGCTCGTCGACGGGGTCCGGCGCCTGGGGGTCGAATTCGACGAGTGTGGACTCGACCTCACGGAGGACCTTTCCGACCGCGATGCCGAACACCCCCTGACCGCGGCTGACGAGGTCGATGACCTCGTCGTTCGACGTGCAGAGGTAGACCGACGCGCCGTCGCTCATCAGCGTCGTCCCCGCGAGGTCGCGGATGCCCGCGGCGCGGAGCTGGTCGACCGCCACACGGATCTGCTGCAACGAGATGCCCGTGTCGAGCAGGCGCTTGACGAGCTTCAGCACGAGGATGTCGCGGAAGCCGTAGAGACGCTGCGAACCCGAGCCGCTGGCGCCGCGGACGGTGGGGACGACCAGTTCGGTACGAGCCCAGTAGTCGAGCTGACGGTACGTGATGCCGGCGGCGCGAGCGGCCTGCGCTCCGCGATACCCGGCCTCGTCGTCCATCTCGGGGAGACCGTCGGTGAAGAGGAGGTCGGTCGTGAACCGCATCTCGCCGAGCGAATCATGCGCGGTCATCTGGTCCTCCTGCCGGACGGTCGGGTTTCTTCCACGCTAGATGAGGGATGCCGCCGCGGCAACGACATCCGCTCCGAGCCCGCGGCGTGTCGCGCGTGGCTCACCGGACCAGTCGGTCGATGGCCGTCTGGACGAACGCCGAACGGACGTCGTCGAGCCGACGTACCAGCTCGGGCGCGAGCTCATGGGCACGTCCGCGAGACGACGAATCGGTGCGGCGCAGCAGCGGCGCGAGCGCGGTCTCGACCAGCGCCACGTCGCGTTCAGCCGCCTGCCTCACGGTGCGGAGGTGGCGCGGGCCGATGCCGTGGCGATCGAGCGCGACGAGCGTGCGCAGCAGGACGAGCGCTCGCTCGTCGTACGTGTCGGCGGCCGGCAGCAGACCCGCTGACACCGCGTCGCCGAGCAGCGCTGCCGTGGCCTCGGCCTGATCGATCAGCTCGTCGCGTCGATAGCGCCGATGCTGGACGATCGACGCCGGCAGCGCGGGCGGGAGCCCCTCGGCCCCCGGCGTGTCGAGGTACTCGCGGATACGCGCCAGCGGCATGTAGTGATCGCGTTGCAGCGTCAGCGCGGTACGCAGCCGCTCGACGTCCGCCGGTGAGAACTTCCGGTACCCCGAGCCGGTGCGCGTGGGGGTGACGATCCCCTGGTCTTCGAGATACCGCAGCTTGCTCGAGCTCAGCGCCGGAAACTCCGGACTGAGCCGCGCAAGGACCTGGCCGATGCTCAGGTGACCCGCTGCCGTGGACCGACCGCGGGCTGCGGGGGCCGCACTCACGCGCCGGTCGCCGGAGCGCGGTCGAGCGGTGAGACGAAGAAGTTCAGGCGGAACTTGCCGACGCGCAGCTCGGCTCCATCGGAGAGCACGGCGCGGTCGACGCGCTCACCGTTGACGTAGGTGCCGTTGAGCGAGCGCTGGTCGACGATCTCGAAAGCCGACCCCGTACGGGTGATCTCCGCGTGCCGCCGCGAGACGGTGACGTCGTCGAAGAAGATGTCGGCCTCGGGGTGGCGGCCGACGGTCGTCACGTCGGTGTCCAGCAGATACCGTGCCCCCGCGGTGGGGCCGGAACGAACCAGAAGCAGGGCCGCCCGCTCGGGCAGCGCCTGGATGGCGTCACGCTCCACAGCGGTGAGGTCAGCCCCGAACGGCACGAACGACAGGTCCAGGTCGTGCCCGAACGTCTGCGTCGTGTCCGAGGAACCGCTGTGCGGCGCGCGGTCGGGTCCGCGTCGGATGTCGTCGACGTCTCGATCCTTTTCGTCCACAGTGTCCTCCTCTTCCGGGCCAGCCTAACGGATCGACGACGAGTCGCGAACGCGAATACCCGGGCCTCTCACCACCTTCATATGGCCGACGATTAGGCTCGGGGCGATGTCTGCACGCACTCCTTCTCTTCGTATGCGCCTGCTCGTGGGCTTCGGCATCGTGCTCGGCCTCGCCGCGGCCTCCCCCGCGTCGCCCGCCCTCGCGCACGACGAGCTGCTGGCCTCCGATCCGGCCGCCGATTCGGCCGTGTCCGAGCTGCCCGACGAGGTGACGCTCACCTTCAGCGGCGTGCTCATCGACGAGGAGGGGGTCAACGCGATCTCGGTGACCGACGCGGCGGGAACGGAACTCGCCGAGGGGACGCCCGCGCTCGACGGTACGACGGCCACCCAGGCCATCGACGGAGACAGCCAGGGCCCGATCACCGTGCGCTGGCGGGTGGTCTCGAGCGACGGCCACCCGGTCTCGGGCGAGTTCTCGTTCACGGCGGGCGACCCGGCGGCCGCGCCGACGGCACCCGCCGGTGGAACCACCGAGACGGCACCGGCCGAGGGCCTGCCCGCGGTGTTCTGGATCGTCGTCGCGGTCGTCGTGGTCGCCGGTGTGATCGCCCTCGTCATCGCCCTCGTCGCGGCGTCTCGGCGGCGCACCGAGGACTAGGCTGGGAGCATGCCTCACTACAACGTCGTCATCCTCGGCGCGGGCCCCGGCGGGTATGTCGCAGCTGTCCGCGCTGCGCAGCTCGGACAGTCCGTCGCGATCATCGAAGAGAAGTACTGGGGAGGCGTCTGCCTCAACGTCGGCTGCATCCCCTCCAAGGCTCTGCTGAAGAACGCCGACCTCGCCCACACCTTCAAGCACAAGGCCGATCTCTTCGGGATCAGCGGGGATGTGAACTTCGACTTCGGCACCGCGTTCGACCGCAGCCGCAAGGTGGCCGAGACGCACGTCAAGGGCATCCACTTCCTGATGAAGAAGAACAAGGTCACCGAGTACGAGGGACGCGGGTCGTTCCTCGACGCGAAGTCGATCCAGGTGACCAAGGCCGACGGCTCGCAGGAGACCGTCACGTTCGACAACGTCATCATCGCCACCGGCTCGACCGTGCGACTCCTTCCCGGTGTGCAGCTCAGCGACAACGTCGTGACCTACGAGGAGCAGATCCTCACCCGTGACCTGCCGAACTCGATCGTCATCGTCGGCGCCGGCGCGATCGGCATGGAGTTCGCCTTCGTCATGTCGAACTACGGCGTGAAGGTCACGATCATCGAGTTCCTCGACCGGGCCCTCCCCAACGAGGACGTCGAGGTCTCGAAGGAGATCCAGAAGCAGTACAAGAAGTACGGCATCGACATCCTCACCTCGACCAAGGTCGAGCAGATCGTCGACTCGGGCGACAAGGTCACCGTCTCGTACTCGGCCAACGCCGACGGCGCGAAGGGGCAGATCGAGGCCGACAAGGTCCTCATGTCGATCGGCTTCGCTCCCCGGGTCGAGGGCTTCGGTCTCGAGAACACCGGCGTGAAGCTCACCGAGCGCGGCGCGATCGACATCGACGACCACATGCGGACGAACGTCGAGGGCATCTACGCGATTGGCGACGTCACCGCCAAGCTGCAGCTCGCGCACGTCGCCGAGGCGCAGGGTGTCGTCGCGGCGGAGACCATCGGCGGCGCCGAGACGCAGACGCTCGGCGACTACCGCAACATGCCGCGTGCGACGTTCTGCTCGCCGCAGGTGGCATCGTTCGGCCTGACCGAGCAGCAGGCGCGCGACGCGGGCTACGACGTCAAGGTCGCGAAGTTCCCGTTCTCGGCGAACGGCAAGGCCAACGGCCTGGGCGAGCCCGTCGGTTTCGTCAAGCTCATCGCCGACGCCGAGCACCTGGAGCTCCTCGGCGGGCACCTCATCGGCCCCGACGTCTCGGAGCTGCTGCCGGAGCTGACCCTGGCTCAGAAGTGGGACCTCACTGCGCTCGAGGCCGCGCGCAACGTCCACACGCACCCGACCCTGTCGGAAGGCCTTCAGGAGGCCTTCCACGGTCTCGCGGGTCACATGATCAACCTCTGACGCTCGCGTCGCCAGAAGACGAACGCACCGCTCGGCCTCGGCCGGCGGTGCGTTCGTCTTTGCGGCTGATCGAACCCGGGATGCTCAGCGTCCGAGGGCGCGTCCGAGCTTGGATTCGGATGCCGCGGGCGCTCCCCCGGCGGATGCGACCAGCTCGTCGGCAGCTGCGAAGAGCTCGGCGACACCGGCCGCGGTGGCGGGCGCCGCGGGGCCCAGCTCGAGCTCCCACTCCCGCCATGAGCTCGTTCGTCCCGACCGTTCATCCGTGGCCGTCACCCGATCGTCGACGAACTCCGCGACCAGATCGCCCGCGGCGTCGAGCAGGGCGAAGGCGGTGCGCGAGTTCCGGATGCGGGCGATGACCTCGAAGGGCGGCTGCGCCACCTCGGCGAGCTCGGCGACGATGGCGTCCGGCACGTCGGGTGGGGCCGCCTCATCGGCGTCGTCGAGGGGCCAATGGGTCTCGAGTTTGCCCTCGGGCGTGGACCGCTTCACGTGCCACCCCTCGTCGGGGCCGCCCGTGCGTCGCCGCAGCGCGGTCAGCGCGGCGGCGAGTCGTCCGTCGGCGGTGTCGAGGTAGCGCGCGTCGAGTTCACGGGGCTCGGCTGCGCCGACGGTCGCGACGCCGGGGAGGAGCGACCAGTCGGGAACGCTCGCCTCGTCGCCGACGTCGTACTTCCGCTCGACCTCGAGCGAGCTGCTCGGCTCAGTCGTCACTGGTGACGCGGTCGTCGCGCTCGTCGGTCGAGGGGTCGATGTCGCCCTCGGCTTCGACGAAGTGGAACTCCGACGACGTCGGTCCGTCGCCCTCGCCGGTGTTCTCCGGCTCGCCGGAGCGTTCGTAGACCACCTGGGTCTCGCTGTAGGGAAGGATGAGCCGGTCTGACGCGTCGTCGTCCAGCGGAAGGGTCTGCCCGTCGAGGGGACCACCGTGCAGTCGTGCAATAGCCATGTTCTGACCTCCTGTCTCCCGACGATACCCGCGCTGTCCGGACCGGCCGATACGCTTGCGCCATGCGTGCTCGGCGACTACGAAAGCTCCCCTCGGCGTGAAGCCGTTCGTGCTGCTCGCCACCCGGGCCGAAGACGTGCCCGCCGACGAAGAGTACGAGCTCTTCCTACGCCACACCGGGCTCGAACCTGCCTCGCTCCGGCGCGTGCGACTCGAGTCGGAACCGATGCCCGAGATAGACCTCGACGACATCTCGGGCATCTTCGTCGGCGGTGGCCCGTTCAACGCGTCTGATCCGTATGAGCAGAAATCCGCCGTTCAGCGCCGGGTCGAGGCCGAGTTCGCCGACCTTCTGGCACGGGTCGTCGCACAGGACGCCGCGTTCCTCGGTGCGTGCTACGGAATCGGCACGGTGGGTGCGTTTCTCGGGGCGACGATCGACCGACGGTTCGGCGAGCCCATCAGCGTCGTCGACGTCGAGCTGACGGATGCCGGGCGGCGCGATCCCCTCCTGGCGGGGATGCCGCCGACGTTCGCCGGCTTCGTCGGACACAAGGAAGCGATCTCGGCCCTTCCTCCCCGTGCCGTCCTGCTTGCTTCCTCCGAGGCATGCCCCGTGCAGATGTTCCGGGTCGGCGAGAACGTCTACGCGACGCAGTTCCATCCAGAACTCGACCTCGCCGGCATCACGACTCGCATCCACGCCTACGCCGACTACGGCTACTTCGCGCCTGACGAGCTCGACCTCACCCTGAGCGCCGTGAGCCGCAGCCCGGTCACCCACACGGGGTCGATCCTCCGCGCGTTCGTCGAGCGCTACGCGCGCTAGGTCGCTAGTCTCATGCCGTGATCCATTTGGTGGCTCGGCGTCTTCGCCCCGATCATCGCGAGCGCGTCATCGAGTGGTTGCGCGAGATCGACGGCCCTCGGCGCGCGGAGGCGCTGGAGTCGCTCGCGGCTGAGGGGGTCGAGCACGAGACCGCGATGATCATCGATACGACGGATGGTCCGGTCATCGTCTACGCCATGCAGACCGACGACCTCGCGCGCTCGCAGGCGGTCGCAGATGCGTCGCCTCGTGCGATCGACGCGGAGCACCGTGCGGTGATGCGCGCGGCCGCGGGCGGGCGGGTTGAGAGCGAGGTCGTCCTGGACCTCCGCGCCGGACTGCGCCCTCCTCGGACGAGCTCCGTCGGCGACTGAGGCCGGCGAGTCAGCCGCCCGCTTTCGCGCGTTCCTCGGCCTCGAGCTCGCGCGCCTTCTCGAGCTCCCGGCCGGCGGCGGAGACGGCGTCCTCCGCGCGCTGCACGCGACGCTGCAGGAAGGTGGTGGCGCCGAAGCGCGCCCGAACGCGGTCTTCCTCTTCACGCACGCCCGTGACGATGTAGGCGGTCGCGATGAGGATGACCTGCGATGACAGGTTGAGCCACAGCAGCAGCGCGATCAGTGAGGCGAACGACGCCAGCAGCGGGTTCGAGGTGGCACCACCGACGAACAGGCCCGACAGTTGCTGCAGCACCGTCAGCCCGGCGGCGCCGAGCAGCGCGCCGCTCCACAGTGCACGCTTTCGAACCTTCACCCCGGACAGGACCCGGAAGAGCACGGCGACAGCGACCGCGTCGAGGGCGAACACCACCACCAGCGACACGGCCCAGCCGCCGAATTGCACGAGCGGGTTCTCGTCGGAGAAACCGAGGAGGTCGGCGAGCAGTCCGACCCCGGCCGTCCCGAGGAACGTCACGCCGGCAGCGGCGACGAGCGCCCCGCCGATGCCGATCGCGAGTGCGAGGTTGCGCAGCAGGACCCAGACGAAAAGCACATCATCGGTCAGTTGATCCGCGATCGCGCGCATGGCGGTACGGAGCGAACCGATCGCACCGATCGCCGCACCGACCAGACCGACGGTGGCGATGACACCCGCGATGGTCAGCCCGGCCGGGGCCTGGATGTCGTCGAGCTTGATGAGGCCGTTCTTTCCGACGAGTCCCGGGATGACACGGTTCACGGCGTCGATGAGCGCCTGCCACGCGACGGGGTCACCGGCAAGCCAGAGCGCCGCGACGGAGAACCCCAACAGCACGCCGGCGAACACGCTGAACAGGGTGCGATAGGTGACGCTGTCGGCGAGCACCGGTCCACGGTGCTCGCTGTACAGCAGGAACGCGCGCACCGGTTTGCGCTGCAGCGCCCACGCGATCGAGCGGGAGATGAACGTGGACTCGGCCATGCCGCCACGATAGCGCGGCGCTCACCCTCGCCCCCGTGCACTTGACACGCCTCAGATCCCGGCCCAGACACCCCCGACGACTGCCCATGCGCCGAGCAGCATGAAGGGGCCGAACGGTATCCGGGTATGCCGGTCGCCGCGGCGGGCGGCGATGACGACGACGGCGACGAGACCGCCGCAGAAGAACGCGAGCGCGGTCGCGACGAGCGGCGCCACCCAGTCGTGCGTGCCCGTGAGCAGCCCGATCGCCGCCGCGAGCTTGACGTCTCCCCCGCCCAGCGCCCGACCGCCCCGGTGCAGGAGGTAGTAGACGACGAACAGCACGACTCCGGCGCCCGCCGCGCCGGCGATCGGCCCCATCGAAGCCTGTTCGATGGCGGAGAGCACCGCGAGGCTCGCGGCCGCGCCCGTCAATCCGAGGACGAGGCGGTTCGGAAGCCGGTGCGTCGCGATGTCGACCGCCGCCAGCGCGACACTCAGCGCGGCACAGGCAGCCACGACCACGATCGTCGCGATCGCCAGCGGCGTCACGCGTCGAGGACCTCGAGTATCACCCGGACGACGCCGTCGGATCCGATCGATTCGGCGCGGCGGATCGCTTGCTTCAACGGGAGGACGTAACCGCCGCGCCCGGCATCCGGAAAGATCGAGGTCTCCCACGTGGAATCGCCGATCGTCGCCCGCACCCGAACGGACCCGAACCCCCGCGGCATCCGCGGGATCTCTCGGATGTCGGCGCTGGGCTCTTCCGGCACCGCCGCGAAGTACCAATCCTGGGTGCGGGCCTCCCAGCGGAACACCTCCGCGTCGAATTCCATCTTCACGCGATCAGCGTAGGCCGCCCCCGAAGCGAGCGTGGCGGGGTGTCCACAGGAGACACCCCGCCACGCCGCTCGCACGGTCACCAGTGCGGGTGGATGTCTGCTCGGAGGAGCTCGTCGTAGACCTCCGCGACCGCGTCGGAGAAGCCGGTCAGATCGGTGCCGTCATCGAGCAGCGCCGCCGCGGCTGCGTTCGCGCGGGCCTGCTCGGTCGTCCGGGCTCCCGGGATGACGCTCGTGACGCCCGGACGCGACGCGATCCACGCGAGCGTCGCCGCGGGCAGGGTGATGCCTTCGGGAAGGGCAGCCGCGAGCCGCCGGGCCGCCTTGACGCCGGTCTCGAAGTCCACCCCCGAGAAGGTCTCGCCGCGGTCGAAAGCCTCGCCGTTGCGGTTATACGACCGGTGGTCGTTCGCCGCGAACTCGGTGTGCTCGGTGTAACGGCCGCTCAGCAGCCCCGACGCGAGCGGGACGCGCGCGAAGATCGCGACGCCGGCGGCTCGGGCTGCCGGGAGCACCTCGTCGAGCGGCTTCAACCGGAACGGGTTGAGGATGATCTGGATGTTCGTGACGTTCGGCCGCGCGATCGCGGCGAGCGCCTGCGCCGCGGTCTCGACCGAGACCCCGTAAGCGGCGATCGCTCCGTCTTGAACCAACTCGTCGAGCGCGTCGTAGGTGTCGTCCGACTCGATGACGGCCGACGGCGGGCAGTGCAGCTGCACGAGGTCGAGCGTGTCGACGCCGAGGTTGCGGCGCGACCGCTCCGTCCAGGCACGGAAGTTCTCGCGGTTGTAGTTCTCAGGCACCTGCGCCTCGCGGCGCCCCATCTTGGTTGCGACGGTGATGCCGTGGCCGGGTCGGCTGGCGAGGAATCGGCCGATGGTCGTCTCGCTGCGGCCATCGCCGTAGACGTCGGCGGTGTCGAAGAGGGTCACGCCGGCATCGGCGGACGCTTCCAAGACGGCCAGAGCCTGGCCGTCGTCGACCTCGCCCCAGTCGGCACCGAGCTGCCAGGTGCCGAGGCCGATGGCCGAGACGGAACGGGAGGTCGAAGCGAGGCTGCGCTGCTGCATGGCTACAGCGTAGGCGCAGGGCCGGACACCTC
This sequence comes from Microbacterium sp. Ru50, assembly GCF_002920555.1. NCBI lineage: Bacteria > Bacillati > Actinomycetota > Actinomycetes > Micrococcales > Microbacteriaceae > Microbacterium > Microbacterium sp. Ru50. Next base: position 823,342 of record NZ_PQSV01000001.1, read on the forward strand.
GGTCCGGCCCTGCGCTCCGCGGATCGCCGTCAGGCGCCGTGCGCCGCCTTCGCCTTCCCGCTGCCCTTCTTCGCGGGTGCGTCGGGGGTCTGCGCATCGACGGGAGTCGCCGGGAGGGCGGCGTCCGCGGCGACGACGGCCGCGGCACGGGTGGCGCGCACCTCGGCGAACGAGGTGCCGTAGTACGCGGCTTCCATGAGCGTCTTCATGTCGTCGATCATCGGCATCCGCGGGTTCGCGGGGGCGCACTGATCCTCGTAAGCGGCCATCGCGAGGCTGTGCAGGTTGTCGAGGAAGCGGGCCTCGTCGACGCCCTGCGCCTGGAACGAGCGCTCGATGCCGACGCGGTCACGCAGATCCTCCACCGCGCGGGCGTAGCTCTCGACACCTTCTTCCGGCGTCGCGGCGGGAAGCCCGAGGTGCTGCGCGATCTGCTGGAAGCGCTCAGGAGCGATGTACCGCTCGTACTTGGGCCAGCTCGTGAGCTTCGTCGGGACGGTGCCGTTGTACCGGATCACGTGCGGCAGGTAGACCGCGTTGGTCCGTCCGTGCACGAGCTTGTACGTGGCGCCGGTGACGTGCGCCATCGCGTGCACGATCCCGAGGAACGCGTTGCCGAAGGCCATACCGGCTATCGATGCAGCGTTGTGCATCTTCTCGCGAGCCTTCCGATCCGCGCTGTCGGTCGATCCCGGTTGCGCCTTCGTGCTGCGCTCGATGTTCTCGAAGATGAGCTTGATCGCGTGCAGGCAGAGCCCGTCGGTGTAGTCGTTGGCGTACACCGACACGTAGGCCTCGGTCGCGTGCGTCAGAGCGTCGAAGCCGGCGTCGGCCACGAGGAAACCCGGAAGCACGCGCGTCAGCTCAGGATCGATGATGGCGACGGACGGTGTCAGCGCGTAGTCGGCCAGCGGATACTTCATCCCGGTGGCGTCGTCGGTGATGACGGCGAATGGAGTCATCTCCGAGCCCGTTCCCGACGTGGTGGGGACGCAGACCAGCTTGGCCTTCTTGCCCATCTCGGGGAAGGTGAACGCGCGCTTGCGCACGTCGAAGAACTTCTCCCGCATGTCGGAGAATTCGATCTCGGGGTTCTCGTACAGCAGCCACATCACCTTCGCGGCATCCATCGGTGATCCGCCACCGAGCGCGATGATCGTGTCGGGCTGGAACTGGCGCAGCTGCTCCGCGCCCGCCACGACCTCCGAGACCTTCGGCTCGGGCCGGACCTGGTTCAGCAACTGCACCTGGACACGGTTCTCACGCCGGTTCAGGACATCGGTGATGCGGTCGACGTAGCCGAGCGAGGTCATGGTCTCATCGGTGATGATGCTGACCCGCTCGACTCCCCTCATGTCGGCCAGGTACCGGATCGCGTGCGGCTCGAAGTAGGTCTTCGCTGGGATCTTGAACCACTGCAGGTTGTTGTTGCGCCGTCCGACGCGCTTGACGTTCACCAGGTTCACCGCCGAGACGTTGTTGGAGACGGAGTTGTGACCGTACGAGCCGCAGCCGAGGGTCAGCGAGGGCAGGAAGGCGTTGTAGATGTCGCCGATGCCGCCGAGAGCCGACGGCGAGTTCTCGATGATGCGGACCGCCTTGACGACCTCCGCGAAGCGGGCGATCACCTCCGCGTCGTTCGAGTGGATCGCGCCGGAGTGACCGAGCCCGTCGAACGCCACCATCTGCCGCGAGAGCTCGATTCCCTCATCCGGAGTCCCGGCACGGAGCACGGCGAGGACGGGGGCGAGCTTTTCGCGCGTGAGCGGCTCGTGCGGGCCGACGCCTGCAACGTCGGCCAGGAGGATGGACGTGTCCGCAGGGACCGTGAAGCCCGCCTGCTCGGCGATCCAGACCGGCGATTGACCGACGACCCGCGCATTGAGCTTCGCGTCGGCGCAGTTGGCGCTGTCGGCGGTGACACCGAAGATGAACTCCTCGAGCATCGCCTTCTCCTCGCTGCTCACCCGGTAGGCGTGCAGGCGGGCGAACTCCTCGAGCGCCTCTTCGGCGATGGGCCCATCCAGGACGACCGCCTGCTCGCTCGCGCACACCATGCCCATGTCGAACGACTTCGAGAGCACGATGTCGTTGACGGCGCGGCCGACGTCGGCGGTGCGTTCGATGAAGGCGGGAACGTTGCCCGCGCCGACACCGAGGGCGGGCTTGCCGCACGAGTACGCGGCTCGGACCATCGCGTTGCCGCCGGTGGCGAGGATGAGGGCGACGCCCGGGTGGTTCATCAGCTCGCCGGACGCCTCCATCGACGGCTCTTCGATCCACTGGATGCAGTCGGCGGGGGCACCGGCCGCGACCGCGGCGTCGCGGACGATGCGGGCGGCCTCCGACGAGCAGCGCTGCGCAGACGGGTGGAAGCCGAAGACGATCGGGTTGCGCGTCTTGAGTGCGATGAGCGACTTGAAGATCGCGGTCGAGGTCGGGTTCGTCACCGGAGTCAGCGCGCAGATCACTCCGACGGGGTCTGCGATCTCGGTGATCCCCGTGAGCTCGTCGTGCGCGATGACGCCGACGGTCTTCTGATCGATGATCGAGTGGGTGACGTGTTCGCAGGCGAACATGTTCTTCACGGCCTTGTCCTCGAAGAGGCCGCGCCCGGTCTCCTCGACCGCCATGACAGCGAGCTCGCCGTGGTGGTGCAACGCCGCCACCGACGCCTTGCGGACGATGTGGTCGACCTGTTCCTGGGTGAAGTGCGCGTACTCGTCGAGGGCACGCTGTGCCCGGGTGACGAGGGCGTCGACGGCGATGGACATCGTGAGCCTTCCCGGCGCGGACGGTCTCCGCGTCTGTGTCCGAATCCGGGATGGAGGGACCTCGACCCCGTGTCCCCAGTGTGGCTCATGTGGTCTGACCACAAGAGTCCCCGGGCCGGAACAAATCGGATACGGGTTTTCCCGCTGCCCCGCACTGTCTCGGGCGCTCTACCGGCGCAGACTGGGCCCCGTGGCGCAACTCCCGGTCTACTTCTTCTCCTCGACCTCGAACCTCATCCGCCGCTTCGCGCGTAACCTGCACGACTCGGACGGACGGCCGGTGCGGGACCTGTCCGAGCGGACGGTGCGTGCGAGCGAGGCACCGGGACCCTGGGTCCTGCTGACACCGTCTTACAAGGCGGGCAATGATGCTCACGCGACTCTGCCGGCAGCAGTCCGCGCCTTCCTCCGCTCCCCCGCCAACCGCCGGCGCCTCGTCGGGATCATCGGCTCCGGCAACCGCAACTTCGGAGACCACTACCAGGCGGCGGCCCGCGAGCTCGCCCGGGCGTCGGGACGTCCGGTCGTGTTCGAGTTCGAGCTCGCCGGCACCCCGGAGGACGTGCTGGAGTGCGCTCGTATCCTCGCCGCTTTCGATGCGCGCTTCGGGAGCGACCCCACCGCGCAGCATCCATGAGTCGTATCGCGTCTTTCGACGACATTGCACGAAGCATCGCCCCACGGGCGTCCGAAATCGCGTAGCATTCGAGAGTCGGTGCGTCACGGCGCGCCTCTCCGTCGGTTCGCTCCGACGTGCACTTCGTTTCATTCCGCCGTCGATCTCACGCACCCGGGCCGTGCTCTCGGCCCCGCGACCGCACCTATCTGGACCGGTCGCCCACACCGGCGAGTATCTGCTCGCCCCCACACACTCCGCAGCGGCCCGGCCGCAGCGGTATCCGGATCATCACAGCGGTGGTCCCAGAACACAGAAGGAAAATGACGACATGGCCACTGGCACCGTCAAATGGTTCAACTCGGAGAAGGGGTTCGGCTTCATCGCTCCGGACGACGGCACCGCGGACGTGTTCGCGCACTTCAGCGCCATCGCCGGCACTGGACACCGCAACCTGTTCGAGAACCAGAAGGTCGAGTTCGACGTGGAGCAGGGCCAGAAGGGCCTGCAGGCGACGAACATCCGCGCTCTCTGAGCGTTCGACGCAGTGAAGGGGTCGGTCCGATCGGACCGGCCCCTTCCGCGTTTCTAGCGGGCTCCGCTGTCCGCGGGTCGATCGACTCGATGCGCGGCGCCGGCCACGAGTGACTCGAGGGGCCCGCGGCCGCGGCTGAGAGCCCAGGTCGTACACGCGGCGAGAAGGGCCGCGACGCATCCGATCCAGAACCAGCCGCTGGCGGCGGGGTCGCCGTCCCACGACGCGAGACCCGGCGCGAGCGCGAGCGGCGAGATCAGGACGGCGAAAGAGACGACGTGCGCCGTGTACGCCGTGAGGGGCATCGATCCGACGGCGGCCAGCGGCACGAGCAGCGCCCGGAACGGACGCGCGGCGAGCAGGCAGGCGCCGACGACGGCGAAGGCGAATCCGCCCGACCCGATGATCTCCCATGTCCCTCCCGAGTGCGGCGTCACACCCCACGCCTGAGACAGCGCGGCTCCCAGATCGACCTCGCTCAGCTGTTCGAGATAGCTGCGCGCGTCGGGACGCATCGACGAGGATGATCCCGGCAACAGCGACGACACTCCCGAAGACGACAGCGCGGATGACGACGAGACGCTCCCCGATCCCGTGAGCCACCCGCGGACAGTTCCGTTGAACGCGTCGCCCAGGCCGTAGCCGAAGGCGGCGAGCCCGACTCCGGACCCGAGCAGCACCGCCGCGGTCCGCGGCCGGTCGAGTCGCAGCCGCCCGAGCGCCATCCCGGCGAGGACCAGGGGCAGCCACACGGTCAGCGGATACGAGCCGCTGAGGAGGAAGTCGACCGCGGTGCCGCCGATTCCCTGCGGGATGCCGGCGCCCGAGAGCGTCACCGCACGCAGGAGCGCGACGACGGTCGGCCCCGCCACGGCGATCGCGGCCGCGGTGAGCGCGAGGGTTCGGCGACGCAGGCCCAGGAACGGGATGAGGATCAGGGAGAGGATGCCGTAGATGGGCAGGATGACGGCGATCCCGCTGCCGAGCATTTCCAGCGCCAGCCCGAGGGCGAGAACGACGAGGGCGCGGCCGGCCATGCGCAGACGCGCGGACCGCAGTGCCTCTCCCCGGGGACGCTGTCCGCGTCCGGTCGCGAGAGCGACGGAGATGCCGGCGACCACGGCGAAGAGGATGGAAGATCGTCCCTGGACGATCGCCGCGAGGTCGGGGCCGTCGGGACCGGCGACCATCCACACGATCCCGGTATGCGCGCCGATCATGCCGAAGATCGCGAGGCCGCGCGCCACATCGACGCCCATGAGACGGGGCGGGCGGCCGAAGTCGTGCCAACGGTCGCGGAAGGAACGGCGGGTCGACTCGAGGGCTCGAGCGATCGGGGTGGTCGGCAGGGACATGGCAGGCTCTCCTCGGCGACGGGCCGGATGATGACACGGGCGCGTGCGGCAGATACCGCGCGGCCGGTCGACGGTAGATCGTGGCCCTGTGCGCGAATTAAGCGCGCTGGTCGCGTGCGGCGATCAGGCGGTGCTCGTCGGAATCCGAATCCCGAATCGCGTGCCCGCGCTCGAGCTGGTGACCGAGACCTCGTAGCCCGAGGCTGTCGCGAGCGCCTGCACGATTGCGAGACCGAGCCCGACCGTGGTCCCGCGTGTCTGCGACCGGCTCCCCGCCTGGGTGAAGCGATCGAAGATGGTGGGCAGCGCCTCGGGGTCGATTCCCGGTCCGTCGTCCTCGACGACCACTTCGACGGAGGTCGACGTCGTCTCGATGGACACGGTCACACTGGTTCCGTCCGGAGTGTGGTGCCCCGCGTTGGCGACGAGATTCAACAGCATCTGCCGGATCGCGCCCTCATCCCCGACCACCGTGACGTCCTCGTCGGGCAGAGCGATGCGCCAGACGTGCCCGGGATAGGCGAACCTCGCGTCGGAAGCGGTCTCCGCCACGATCATCGACAGTTCGACGTCGTCACGCGCGACCACCGGGTCGGCGTCGAGACGCGCGAGCAAGAGCAGGTCGTCGATAAGCGCGCTCATCCGCGACGCCTCCGACCCGATGCGCTGGAGGACGCCCTGCGTCTCGAGGGGGTCGGCGCCGGCATCGGGTTGCGCGTAGAAGTCGGCGTAGCCGCGGATGGAGGCGAGGGGGTTGCGCAGCTCGTGGCTCGCCTCGGCGATGAAGCGACGCATCGACTCCTCGGCGCGGTGACGTGCGTTGAGCGAGAGCTCGACGTGGTCGAGGAGGCGATTGAGCGCGTCGGCGACGCGGTCGGTTTCGGACCCCAGATGCCGCACGTCACGGGGAACCCGGCGTTGCGGGGCGATCTCGCCGGATGAGAGCGGTGTGGCCGCCACCTCATCGGCGATCTCGGCGACCCGCTCGAGCGGGTCGAGCTGCTGCCGGGTCCACCGCCAGCCGAACACGGCGGCGAACGCCGCGATCGCGATCCCGACGACCGCGAGCCAGAGGGCGTAGGTGCGGACGACCGTCTCGGTGTCGGTGAGGCCCACACCGCTGACGATGGTGAGCTCCTGCCCGTCCGCCGCCTCGACATCGGAGGCCGTCACGAGGTACCCGCCGTCGTCGGCGACGTCCATCATCGTGGTGTAGCCGCTCTCCGCCATCCCGTCACGAACGTGGGTGAGTTCGCGCTCTGTCATCGGACGGTAGGTGTAGTCACGGGTGAAGAACGCCGACACCGCGACCTCCCCGTCCTGGATGACGAAGAAGAACCCGTCGGAGGGAACTGCGAGTGACACGTCGTCGAACGTCGGAACGCTTCCGCTCGCGTCCACGGCCGTGAGAGTCTGCCCGATGGCTGTGTCGTTCGCGAGGTACAGCGTCGACTCGGCCTGGGTGACGAGACTCTGCCGCAGGATGGCTACGGAGACGACGCCGAAGACGGTGACGGACGCCAGAAGGAGCCCGGAGATCATCGCGACCGAGCGCCCACGCAGGGTGCGCAGGCCTCCCAGCCGCGCAGGCGTCACGATGAAGCCGGAGCGGTCGGAGCTGCACGCAGGATGTAGCCGACGCGACGCAGCGTGTGGATCATGGGCTCACGCCCGTGATCGATCTTCTTGCGCAGATAAGAGATGTAGATCTCCACGATGTTCGACTCCCGTCCGAAGTCATACTCCCAGACGCGATCGAGGATCTGCTCCTTGCTGAGGACCCGGTCGGCGTTGAGCATCAGGAAGCGCAGCAGCGAGAACTCCGTCGCCGTCAGCCGGATCTGCTCCCCTGCCCGCGTGACCTCGTGGTTGTCCTCGTTCAGCCTCAAATCGCCGACCTCGAGCATCGGCGTCGGAGCGCCCTGCATGAGCATGGGGCTGCGCCGCAGCAGTCCGCGAAGGCGCACGACGACCTCTTCGACGCTGAAGGGCTTGGCCACGTAGTCGTCGCCACCGGCAGCGATGCCGGTGATGCGATTGGCGACGGTTCCGTTGGCCGTCAGGAAGAGGACCATGGTCTCGCTCAGCTCGCTCCGGAGCGTACGCAGCACCTCGACTCCGTCGATGTCGGGCAGCACGACATCGAGGACCATCAGATGCGGCCTCATGCGACGCGCGGTCTCGATGGCGCTCGCCCCCGTCGCGGCGACCTCCACCTGCCAGCCCTGCCGAGACAGCACCGCTCCGAGCAGATGGCGGAGGTTCGGCTCATCATCGACGACGAGCACGCGGATCGCGGGATCGGACAGCGGGGACGACGAGAGCGACATGTCTTCATGCTCCCGTGCGACGATATGCGCCCGTTAAGAGAACCCGCGACAAATCTCAGGCGAGCACGAGGTCGAGCTCGGGGTGGCCGGCGAACACGTCCTGCACCAGGTCGAAGTAGGTCTTCCCGGCGCCCCGATCGAGATCGTCCAGCGCGGCGCGTGCCGGCGCCGCCGCGTACACGTCTGGGCGCTCGAGCTTCGCGGCCAGGTAGGCCCGAGTGAGCGGGACGCCCAGTGCCTGCCGCGAGGCGGTCGCATCAGCCCACACGACGCGGGCGGACGACGCGCGGGCGAGGACGCCGAACCCGCCGTAGAGCAGGTCGTCGAGGGCGTCCAGGCTCTCCCCGAGAGTCCAGTCCTCGTCGGGCATGAAGACGCGGTTGAGCTCCGCGTAGAGCGAGGGGATGTCGCGGACGCGCGCCCCCTCGATGCGCAGGTCGACGGCAGCGGACGGCGGACGATTCACACGCCGAGGCTAGCCGCCCATGACGATGACGCGCCCGCGAGGCGAGGCCGAAACAGGCGGGCCACGGCCAGGACCGTTCTGCTAGCGTGCGTGAGAGCGCTCCCTGGGAGCGCTCTCAGACGAGCGAAGGAGCTTGAATGGAAGCAATGAGACAGCGTCACAGGAGACGCGTGACGTCCGTGATCACGACGGGTTTGCTCGTGGGGGCAGCGATGACCACGGCCCCGCTGGCCGCTGCGGCGGCGCCGGCCGAGCTACTCCGGAACGGGGACTTCTCGACGGGTCATGAGCCCTGGTGGTCGGCCGGCGTCGATGGCTTCGACACCGCGACCGGCGCCTTCTGCGCCGGGGTGCCCGACACCGAGAACCCCTGGGATGTGCTGATCGGTCAGAGCGACCTCGCTCTGGTCGACGGGGCCGCCTACACGCTGACGGCGCGAGTCCGCGCTGATGCGACCGCCACGGTCGTCGCTCAGGTCGCCCCCACCGTCCCCGACGCCGCTTACACGACGTACCTCGCGCAGAGCACCCAGCTGACCGACGACTGGCAGCTGATCCGCGCGGAGTTCACAGCACGCGACCTGGGACAGGGCACCGTGTCGGAGCTGCAGTTCCGCCTCGGCGCGAACGGCGCCACGCGATTCTGCGTCGATGACGTGAGTCTCGTCGCCCACGACGCCCCGACTCCCCCGGTCACCCCGATCGGCGACGACGAGCTGCTCCCGAATCCTACGCTGGACGACAGCACGAACCCGTGGTGGACGAGCGGCCCCGTGTCGCTGTCGAACCCCGGCCAGCGGATGTGTGCGACGGTGACCGAGCAGACGCCGAATCTGTGGGACGTTCTCCTCGGCCACAACGACATCTTCCTGCCCGGTGAGACGGACTTTCGCCTGAGCTTCACCGCATCCGCTTCGTCCATCGCGACCGCCTCGGCGAAGGTCGGGACCTACACAGGCGCATCGCCGACCGACTGGCTCGAGCAGTCCTTCACACTGGACACCCAGCCGCAGTCGTTCGACATCGCGTTCACGACGACGCCCGCCGCCGACTACCACCTCGGCCAGGTGCAGTTCCGACTCGGCGCGGTGCCCGCCGGCACCGAGATCTGCTTCGACGAGATATCACTCCGGGGCACCGTCTACTCGTACACTGCCGATCCGGGCCCCGCCGTCAAGGTCAATCAGGTCGGGTATCTACCCCAGGGCCCCAAGCGCGCGACCGTCGTGTCCGACGCCGCCGCGCCGCTGCCGTGGACCCTCGAAGCGCCGGACGGATCCGTTCTCGCCATGGGCGAGACCGAGCCGGCCGGCTTCGACGCGAGCGCCGGGGCGTCCGTCCACCGGATCGACTTCAGCGACGTCACCGAAGAAGCGGTCGATGTGCGGCTCCGGGTCGGCACGGACATCAGCCATCCCTTCGCGATCTCCGCCGACCTCTTCCAGTCGTTGCGCGCCGACTCGATGCGCTTCTTTTACACGAACCGCTCCGGCATCGACATCGACGGCGACATCGCGGGCGCGGAGTACGCTCGCCCCGCCGGTCATATCGGCGCCTCGCCCAATCAGGGTGACGACAATGTCGGGTGCCTCGAGCCGCAGCCGTGGTCGGACGGCTGGACCTGCAGCGATCGTCATGACGTCCGCGGCGGCTGGTACGACGCGGGCGACCACGGCAAGTACGTCGTCAACGGCGGCATCGCGGTAGCCCAGGTCCTCTCGACCTACGAGCGGGCCGTCGCCGCCGGCACGGCGGACGCGCTGGGCGATTCGACCCTCGCGGTTCCCGAGCGGGGCAACGGCGTCCCGGACATCCTCGACGAGGCGCGGTGGCAGATGGAGTTCCTGCTGCGGATGCAGGTGCCCTCCGGCGACCCGCTCGCCGGAATGGCCTGGCACAAGGTGCACGACCGAGCGTGGACGGGACTGCCGCTCATGCCGCACGACGACCCGCAGGAACGACTGCTGCACCGGCCGTCGACGGCGGCGACGCTGAACTTGGCAGCGACCGCAGCGCAGGCATCCCGCCTGTATGAGCCGTTCGACGCCTCGTTCGCGCAGCGGCTGCTCGAAGCGGCCGAGCGTGCGTACGACGCCGCCCTCGCACACCCCGACCTGCTCGCGCCGGAAGAGGACGGCACGGGCGGCGGCACCTACGCCGATGACGAGGTGACCGACGAGTTCTACTGGGCGGCGGCGGAGCTCTACATCACGACCGGCAGCGACCGCTACCGCGCAGAGGTGGAGGGCAACCCGCTGCATCAGGCCGACGTGTTCGAGCCCGGCGGCTTCTACTGGGGCGAAGTCGCGGCCCTCGGACGAATGCAGCTCGCTCGATTCGCAACGGACCTGCCCGACATCGACCGCATCCGCGCGTCGGTGATCGATGCGGCCGAGCGTCTGATCGCCGATCAGCGGGCACAGCCGTTCGGCCAGCCGTACGCGCCGGATGAGGGACTGTACGACTGGGGCTCGAACTCATCGGTACTGAACAATCAGGTCGTCCTGGGGACGGCGTTCGATCTGACCCAGCGCCCGCGGTACGCCGATGCGGTCGTCGAGGGCTTCGACTACCTGCTCGGGCGCAACGTGCTCGGTCAGTCGTACATCACCGGGTACGGGACGAACGACGCACGCAACCAGCACAGCCGCTGGTACGCCAATGCCCTCGACCCGGCGCTCCCGAATCCTCCGGTGGGCACGGTCGCCGGCGGACCGAACTCGTCGATCCAGGACCCGGTGGCAGGAGCCTGGCTGCAGGGCTGCGCGCCGCAGGCGTGCTACGTCGACAACATCGGGGCCTGGTCGGTCAACGAGATCACCGTCAACTGGAACTCGGCCCTTGCCTGGGTCTCCTCCTTCGTCGCCGACCTCGGAGACGGCTTGGTCGCCGTCTCGCCGCGCGCCGTCGACGACGTCGCCTCGGGGCCCGCCGGTGGCAGGATCGCCGTGCATCCGCTCGCCAACGACGTCGCCGGCGATGCCGACATTCCGCTCGTGGCGGCGTCGCTCGCGCTCATCGATGCCGATGGCGCGCCGACGACGACCGTCGTCGTCGAAGGCCAGGGGCGATACGAGCTGAACGGGGACGTCGTGTCGTTCATCGCGGATGTCGCGTTCGAGCGAACGGCCGACCCGGTGAGCTACCGCGTCGCAGATGCCCGCGGCACCGAGGTGACCGCGACCATCACGGCGACCGTCACCGCGAGTCCGGCATCCGAAGAGCCCAGCGGCTCCGGTGCTGCGGGCTCCGCGGCACCGAGCGCGACCGGCGGCATCCTTGCACGGTCGGGTATGGACCCGCTTCCGCTGTGGGTGCTGACCGGCGTCGCCGCGGCTCTCACGGCGGCGGGAGTCTGCTTGCTGCGGCGGCGGCTCGACTGACACCGCACGGGGCGCTCGGAGCCAGGTCGCGAGCGCCCCGTCGCGTCCGTGTTAGCTTTCGAACAGCGCGACCATCATCCGGAACGAGGACATGACCGACACTCCCCCCGCCCGCCGGGCAGCCCGGGTGACGCTGCGGGAGGTCGCGGAGCGCGCCGGCGTCTCACGTTCCGCCGTCTCGTTCGTGATGAACGGTCGCACCGACCAGCGCCTCTCCGACGACGTCTTCGATCGGGTTCGACGCGCCGCAGACGAGCTCGGCTACCGCCCGAACATCACCGCGCAGACGCTGCGCACCGGGCGCTCAGGCACGGTCGCGCTGGTCTCCGATTTCGTCAGCAGCACCTCGTTCGCGAACTCGATGGTGCGCGGCGCGATGCAGGAGCTCCGGGAGCACGACACCCTGTTGTTCACCGTCGACACCCAGGGCGACGCCGACCTGGAGGACCAGCTGCTCCACAGTCTTCTCGGCCGCAACATCGACGGGGTCATCTACGCCTCGATGTTCACGCGGACCGTCACCTTGCCGCGAGTGCTGGAGGGCGTGCCGACGGTCCTGCTGAACTGCGTGACGGTGGACGGGTCGATCGACGCCGTCGTGCCCGACGAGATCGCCGCGGGCCGCGATGCCGCGCGGATGCTGCTGGATCACGGCCACCGCGACGGGATCTGGTTCGTCGGAGACCTGCCGGCGGGCTCGCGAGGCGGAGCCGCCTGGCCCGAGTGGGACCCGATCGCGCTGACCGAGCGGCTGGCGGGGATCGACCAGGTGCTGACCGCGGCCGGAACGACCCTCGCCGGTGTCACCGCGATCGACGACGACTGGGATGTCGCGAACGGTCGACGAGCGGTGTCGCGGATGCTCGCGGAGGCCCGGGACGCGCCGACCGCGCTCGTGTGCGCGAACGACGCGCTCGCCGTCGGTGCCTATCAGGCGCTGCATCACGCCGGGCTCAGCGTCCCCGCCGACGTGTCGGTGATCGGGTTCGACGGCAGCCCCTACGCCCGCGCCGTCGAGCCCGAGCTCACGTCGATCGCGCTGCCCCACATCGAGCTGGGGCGGCAGGCGGCGACGATGCTCGCGGCCCCCGGCGATTCGCCGCGGATCGAACGCGTGCCGATGCCGATCCGGGTCGGCGGGTCGGTCGGGGGACCTCCCTCCCTGTAGCGGCTCAGCTTCGTCGCGTCAGCGGAAGCCGCCCGGTGCGAACAGGTCGGGGCGTTCGGCCTTCAGATGTGCCAGGAGCTGTCCGTAGCCCGTCATGGCCGAGGTCGCCGTGAAGGCCGTCCGCCGGCCGCACTTCGCGAGAACCCCGCTGTACCGATGAGCCACGTGCGGGCGCAGCCGGGTGATGTCCGCCAGCTCGACCCGGATCGGCGGCAGGAAACCCCGCGAGACGAAGACCACCTGGGGGGCGACCTCGAGCCGCATCCGGCTCATCCCGTGCGCCAGCCACACGAGCGCCGCGCCGATGAGCAGAGCGCCCAGCCCGACGATCCGCCTCGCGGGCGAGTCCTCCGGACGGGAGAGCGGACCGACGAGATTGATGACGCCGATGATCGCCATCATGCAACCCCCGACGCGCACCATGACCCGCCGCCAACGCTGCGTCGATACGACGAAGAGCACCGTGGCGCGTTCTTGACGCCACGCCGCAGCGACGTCGGACGATCTCGCCAGTACGGCGCTCGCGCCCGCGATCGCCAGCATGACGACAGCGACGGCGAAGCCGATCACGGAGAACAGAGCATCCATGGGCGACGGGCCTCTCGTCAGGATCGGGCGACGCTCGACGGTATCGCATCAGCCGATCCGCTCGACGCGGACGTCGTCGATGTTCAACCAGGTGCCGCCTGCGGCCTCCGAGGAGAACCCGAACTCGAGGGTTCCGTTGGTGACCGGCACCTCGAGCGACACCCGCGTCCAGTCGTTCGGGCTCACCGGCAGTGCCGCCTGACGCTCGGGTACGCCGGAGTTCTTCGCGTAGAGGTACGCGAAACTCTGGCCACCACTGTTGAGCGTCCACGCGGAGACGCGATAGAGCCCCGACGGGAGCCCGCCGAGCGTCTGATAGATCGACGCGGTATAGGCGGTCGACTTCCAGAACGTGAGCTTGAGCGCACCGACGACCGCCGGGTCCTGAGTGAAGACCGCGTTGGCGTGCGCGCCTCCTGGCGACCACACACCCCAGCCGGTCGGCTCGTTCGTGTAACCGTCCTGCTCGAAGCCGCCGTTGACGGCGAGGTTCGTCGGAGGCGTCTCGCCGAACACGTCGAGGGTCGGCAGAGCCGCGCCGCTCCAGTCGAACAGCGTCTGGTTGTCCCACGGGTTGGAGAGGACACCCGGGTCGTCGTTGTCAATCTTTCCGGCCTCGGTCCCCCAGTTGGCGCCCGGGACGGGAAGCCAGCCGGGCTCCCACCAGATGAGTCCGCGCCCCCGCCCGTCGGGCACCGCGCGCACGATGTCGCGGAGGTCACGGAGGAAGGCGGTCTGACCGACGACGCTCGCGGGGTAGCCGCCGGTCGCCGCCTCTGCCGTGTAGAACGAGTTCCCGAGGCCGTCGCCGTCGCCGAGCGTCCAGCCGTACGCGGTCTCGACGATGAGGACGTCTTTGTCGTACCGCGCGCTGATGTCGTTGAGATTGACGGCGAGCTGCCCCATGGTGCCATGCCAGAACGGGTAGTACGACAGCCCGATGATGTCGAACGGAACACCCTGCGCCGTGATCGCATCGAACCACCAGCGATACAGCGCGTTGTCGCCGCCGTGATCCAGGTGCAGGACGATCTCGATGTCCTCCCCCGTCCGGAGCGACGCATCGACGCCCGCGATCCCCGCTTTCAGCAGGCCCGCGAGCTGGGTGAAGTCCGAGACGCCATTGCCGACCCGCCCGTGATCCCAGAGGATGCCGCCGGGGATCTCGTTGCCCATCTGGACCATGTCGGGCAGCACCCCGGCCGCTCGCATCGCGTCGATGAGGTCTTCGGTGTATGCGCGAACGGTCGACACCAGTTGCGAGTAGGTCAGACCGCGCCATGCCTTCGGTACGGTCTGCGTGCCGGGGTCGGCCCACCAGTCGCTGAGGTGGAAGTCGAGCAGGATGTCCATCCCCGCGGCCTTCGCTCGCTGCGCCGTCGAGATCGTCGTGGCCAGGTCGTTCGTGCCGCCACCGTACGGTTCGCCCGTGACGGTGTACGGATCGACCCAGAGGCGCAGCCGAGCGAGATTCATGCCGGCATCGCCCATGATGTCGATCGGGTCGCCCACGACTCCGCCGCGAGAGAACGTCCCGCCGAGCGACTCGACCTCGTGGATCATCCCGAGATCTCCGCCCATCACGAAGCCGTCGGGTTCGACGGCGGCGGCCCTCGTCGCGGGCAGCGCCGCCCCGACGAGGACGAGCGCCGCCGCCGTGATGAGCGCCGATGCTCGCCGCCGTGCTCTGTGCGTCATGTGTCTTCCTCTCTCATCGGTCGGAGCGGATCCGCCGTCGCCCCCAGTGCGCTCAACGAGGCGAGAGCGCATCCGCCCTCGTCGAACAGCGTCTGATTGGCCCACCCGTTGCCGGGCTCGGCCACGTCGTTGCCGTAAGCCATGCCCGCCGTCGACGCCCAGGATGTTCCCGGAACGGGCAGCCAGGCGGGCTCCCAGTACACGACTCCCCGGCCACGGCCACCGGGCACGTCGCGGACGACCCGGGCCAGGTCGTGGAGGTACCGCGACTGGCCCTCGACCGACGCCGGGTAGACCGCCGCCGGTGAGCTCGCATCGAACATCGACGTCCCCACCGGGTTGTCAGGTCGGTACGCGTAGGCGGTCTCGACGACGATGACGTCCTTCTCGTAGCGTTGGACGAGGTGGTGCAGGTTACCGCTCAGATCGGCGAGCGATCCGTGCCACAACGGGTAGTAGGACAGTCCGATCGCGTCGAAGTCGACGGCTCGCGCCGTGATCTCGTCGAACCATCGACGGTAGAGGTCGGCGGCGCCTCCCGCATCGAGGTGCAGCACGATGCGCGAACGATCGTCGGCGGCACGAACGGCGCTCGAGCCCGCGTGCAGCAAGCGGGCGAGACGGTCGTACTGCTCTCGCGCCTCGTCGGTGGGCACCGCCTCGAAGGCTCGGTTCACGAGGTCGTACCGCGGTGTCCGGCCGAGCGGCCACAGCATCCCGTTCGTCGTCTCGTTGCCGACCTGGACCCACTCCGGGCTGCCGGCATTCGCGCTCACGGCCGAGATGACCTCGGTGGTGTGGGCAGCCACGGCCTCGCACAGGCCGTCGAGGTCGAGTCCCTGCCACGAGCGGGGAAGCGACTGCTTCTTCGGATCGGCCCAGAAGTCGCTGTAGTGGAGATCGATCATGAGGCCGAGGCCGGCGTCGCGCGCACGCTCGGCCAGGCGCACGGTCGTGGCGAGATCGTTCGTGCCGCCCTGATACGGGCGTCCCTCCGCGTCGGTCGGATCCACCCACACGCGAAGCCGCGCGAGATTGACCCCGTGGTCGGCGAGGATCCGGAAGAGGTCCCTCGCGCCCGCGGCATCCGAGAACCACCCCCCGAGCGCCTCGACCTCTGCGGTCATCGATACGTCGGCACCCCGGATCTGCAGTGGTGTCGTCATCATTCCTTCTCTCCTCCCTGAGCGAGCCCCGCGACCAGGTAGCGCTGGAGCACCATGTAAAGCACCGTGATCGGCACCGCGACGAGGATGGCCCCGGCCGCGAAGGTCGTGAAGTCGTTTCGGGTCTGATCCGAGATCAGTTGGAACAGTCCTATCGCGACGGTGTAGTTCTGCGGGCTGCTTATCAACAGGCGCGGCAGGATGAAGTCCATCCAGGGGACCGCGAACTGGGTGACCGCGACGAACGTCAGCATCGGGGTCATCAGCGGCAGCAGGATGCGCGTGAAGATCTGCAGATGCGACGCGCCGTCGAGCACCGCCGCCTCGTCGAGGCTGGTCGAGATCCCGTCGAGATAACCCTTGAGAAGCCAGATGTTGTAGGGCACCGCGGCGGCGACGCTCGCGATGATCAGACCCGCGAGGCTGTCGAGCAGTCCGAAATTCAGGTACAGGATGTAGATCGCGATGGCGGTCATGAACGTCGGGAAGATCTGGATGACGAGCATGACCAGCAGGCCGGTGCGCCGGCCCGAGAATCGGAGTCGCGCGAAGACGTAGGCGGCGATCGCCGACAGCAGCACGCTGAGCACCATGTTCGATACCGCGACGATGAGGGAGTTGCCGTACCAGGTCGCGAACGGCGTCTCGGCGAACAACCGGATGTAGTTGGCGAACGTCGGATCGGCGGGGATCGCCGACGCCTGGGCGAGCGAGCGTCCCGAGCCGAGCGATGATCCGACGATCCACGCCAGCGGGTACAGCACGATGACCGCGACGACGACGAGCTCGACGTGGATGAGGACGGTGATGAGACGGCTTCGGGTTCTATGCATCGGTGAAGGCCTTCGAGCGACGCAGGCTCCAGACGGAGAAGCTCCCGACGATGACGAAGATCAGGATCGACATCACCGAAGCGATGTCGTACAGACCGTTGTCGAGGGTGAGTTTGTAGAGCCAGGTGATGAGGATGTCGGTGCTGCCGGCGTACCGGTAGTCGGGGTTGGCCGGACCACCCTGCGTGAGGAAGTAGATGACCCCGAAGTTGTTGAAGTTGGCGACGAATGACAGCACGATGAGCGGCGCCGTTGCCCGCAGGACGATCGGCAGGGTGATGTAGCGCACCTGCTGCGCGGCGGAGGCGCCGTCGATGCGGGCGGCTTCGTAGTAGCTCGGCGAGATGTTCGTCAGTGCACCGCTGACGAGTGCCATGAAGTACGGAAAGCCGAGCCAGAGGTTGACCAGCAGCGCGATGATCCGGGCGAGCCACGGATTGGCCGGGTCGGTCAGCCACATGACCCGCTCGGACGTCATGCCCCAGTCGACCAGGGCCTGACTGATCGGGCCGAACTGGCCGTTGAACATCGAGCGGAAGACGAGTGCCGAGATCATCGCCGGCACGGCCCACGGCAGGAAGAAGATGCTTCGCCACACGCGGGGGAAGCGGACGCGCCGACTCGAGACGAGGACCGCCTGCAAGAACCCGAACACGTAGGTCGTCGCCGTCGCCAGCGCCGCCCATGCGATCGTCCAGCCGAGCACGCCGAAGAACGTCGCTCCCCAGGCGCCGGCGCCGAGCAGCTGCCGGAAGTTCGCCAGCCCGACCCACTCCACGAGCTGCATCGGCGGCAGATTGTCTTTGCTGTAGTCCGTGAAGGCGATGAGGATGCCGAAGGCGACCGGGAGCGCGGTGACGAACAGCAGCAGCACGACGGTCGGCGCGAGCACGAGATACGGGAATGAGCGCTGCCGCGCGTCGCGGACCCAGGCCCGGACAGCCACGCGTTCGCCGGTCTCAAGGAAACGGCGTCGCGTCTTCGCGGCATCGCGCACCGCCCACACCGCGAGGGCGAGGAGCAGCGAGAGGACGAGCACCGCGATGATCCCGTTGATCATCAGGATGATCGAGTGGTCACCCGCGGACAGCCCGGCCACGGTCATGGCCCGCGGCTGCGTGCCCAGCGTCACAAGGCCCCAGAGACCGCGGACGAAGAATCCGCCGTGCGTCCGAGGCGTGTACTCACCGATATCCGCGTAATGCCCCGTCGTGAGCTCGACAGCGACGGCGAGCGCAGCCACGACGGCGAGCGCGATCCCTTTCACCCACTCGCGGTTGAGCACCTGCCCGAGACCGGGCACGAGGGCGGAGGCGAGTCCGATCGACCAGGGCGCCGTCGGGCTCGCTCCGCGATGATGCGGGGTCACTCCCCCAGCCCGGTCAGATCGGCGTACCCCGAGACGGCCTGCCGCTGGGCGGCGGGGGCGTCGAGCACGCCGTCCCACACGCTGGAGACGAGGGTGTTCCCGACGGTCCAGAGCTTGTCGCCGACATCGGAGACGAGGTCCGATCGCTCGGCCTGCGCGAGGATGCCACCGGCGTGCTCGTCGTCGGCGAGGCCGGGAATGGCCTCGGTGTTCTCGCTCGTCAGCGCGGGGATGCCCCCCGTCGTCTCATAGAGGGCGGCGGCGGCCTCGTCCGAGGCGAGGAACGCGGCGAAGACCCGCGCGGCACCGGGGTGGGCTGAATAGCCCGACACGACACCCACGCCGAGCCCAGCGAGCGTCGCGGGCTCCTCGCCTCCCTCGACGGCGGGCAATGTTGTCACGCCGAACTCGAACCCCTCGGACTCTCCTGCCGCGGTGAAATCGCCGATCGACCAGGGTCCCGTGATCACGTACGGGGTCTCTCCCTTGGCGAACTCCATCTCGATCGAGTCCCAGGTCGCGTCGGCGGCGTTCACCTGCCAGAGGTCGCGAAGACCGCCGTAGTAGGCCAGCGCGGTGGTCAGTGCGGGGTCGTCAAGGCCGGGAGCCGCGGGGTCGCCCGTGAGATGCCACCCCAGCGAGGTCAGCACCGGATAGGCGTAGTAGAGCTCGCCGCTGAGCCAGCGCACGGTCCAGCGATTCGTCCGGGGGTCGTTGTAGCTCGCCGCGAGTTCGCGGATCTGCTCCCAGGTCTGCGCCGGTTCGCTCGAACCCGTGAGCTGTTCCAGGAGGGTCTTGTTGTAGAACAGCGCGATCGACTCGGTCGACACCGGCACGCCGTACAGGTCGCCGTCGCGGCTGACGACGCCGGCGAAGGTCTCGCCGACGCGCTGCGTGATCTCGCTGTCGTACTCACCCAGCGGCGCGGCGACACCCGAGTCGATCGCCCCCGGGAGATCGGTGAAGTTCGTGAAGTACACATCCGCGCCGGTGCCGGCCTCGCCGTCGAGTTCCATCTTGGCGACGGCATCGACCTTCGACACCGTCGTGAGCTCGACGCGAATGTCGGGATGTACCGCGGTGAAGGCCTCCACCAGCGCTTCGCCGTACTCGGGGTACTCCACCCAGACCTTCAGCGGCGCCTCTCCGCTGGCGACGTCGGGCTCGATCTCATATGCCCGCGCCTCGGCATCCCAGGTCAGGGTCGCTTCCTCGTCGGGCGGCGCGCTGGAGCACCCGGCGGTGGCCGCGAGCGAAAGGACGATGGCCGCTCCCACCGTGGTACGGGCAGTGGCTGCTGTGCTTCGGATGGTCATGCAAACTCCCTCGTTGCCGTGACTGTGACCGGTCCCAGTCAACTGTCGCCGTCCATCTGAGTCCATGACAGTAGTGGCCGGATCGCCCCCGCGTGCGGTCTCTCCCTGGGGAGGAGTCGGTGTCCGACGGAGCTCGCGATCGTCCACCGCCATGTACGTGCTCGCCTGCGAACGCGACCCCTTCTCGGGTACTCCGCGACATGCTCCTGACCGAACCGGAGACGTTCACGGCGTTGAGCTACGCCGCGCTGAGCCACCGGTTCGGAGTGGAGCCGTGACGACTGCCCGACCCGACGCCGCTTGTGCCGGTCGCATCGACCGCAGTGCGGCTGGCACAGTGGGGGGATGAGCACGTTGGAAAGCGACATCATCGACGAGCGGGCGCTGAGGTCCGCGATCGCAGGTGCGCCGTTCTCCGGGGTCATCAGCGTCGACTCGGGCGACGCTCCGGTATGGCGGAGCGCGCACGGACTGGCTGACCGCGCGAACGGGACGCCGGCGAGCAAGGCCACACGATTTGCGATCGCATCCGGAAGCAAGGCGTTCACCGCGCTTGCGATCATGCGGCTCGTGGAAGAGGGCACCCTCGCGCTCGACACAGCGGTCCGAGACCTGCTCGGTGACGACCTCCCGCTCATCGACCACGCCGTCACCGTCGAGCATCTCCTCGGCCACACGTCGGGGATCGGCGACTACATCGACGAGGACGACGATCTCGATGTGTCGGAGTTCTTCCTCGGAGTGCCCGTGCACACGCTGACGACGGCGGAAGCGTTCCTTCCCCTGCTCGACGGCATCCCGCCCCGGGCCGCTCCCGGCGAGACCTTCTCGTACTGCAACAGCGGGTACGTCCTGCTGGCGATCATCATCGAGCGGGTGACGAGGCGCGGGTTCCACGAGGTCGTGCATGACCTCGTCATCGCCCCGGCCGGCCTCACCGACACCGATTTCCCCCGTACCGACGAGCTCGGCGCGGATCATGCCCGCGGCTACGTCTTCGACGAGGGACTGCGGGTCAACACGCTGCACCTGCCCGTCCGCGCCGGCGGCGACGGCGGCGCTTCGACCACAACCGCCGACGTGCACCGGTTCTGGCGAGCGTTCTTCGACGGACGCATCGTCTCCCCCGCGTCCGTGGCTCTCATGACGGCGCCACGTTCCCGGGTCGAAGACGAGGAGATGAGATACGGCCTGGGTTTCTGGCTGACCGAGACGGGGGCCGGCGTCGTGCTGGAGGGCTGCGACGTGGGAGCGTCGTTCCGTTCCGTGCATCACCCGCCGACCTCGACGACGGCGACCGTGATGAGCAACACGGCCGACGGCGCGTGGCCCGTCGCGCGCGTGCTGGCCGATGCGATGGCCGCGCTCGACGATCGGTAGGCCGCTCAGCCGGCCGGGACGGCTTCGTTCTCGTCGTCTTCGATGACCGGCGGTGCTGCCGCGATGTGCGTGATGGGACGCCACACCAACAAGAGGGTGAGCGCAGCACCCACGAACGCGAACCACCAAGGACCCGTCGGCCCCCAGACCTGCGCGATCACCCCGCCGAGCGCCTGACCGATGACGAGGCCGCCGAAGACACCGACCATGTTCACCGAGGCGATGCGTCCCTGCAGCTCGTGTGGAACCAGGCGCTGGCGGACCGTGGTCGAGATGGTCGCCCAGACGAACGCGTAGGCGCCGAACGCGATCATGATGACGAACGCCACGACGCCGGACGTCGTCAGGGCGAACGCGAGGTGCATGAGGACCTCCGCAGTAAGGCACACCCTCATCAGCGCGGCGAACGAGAAGCGTCGTTCCAGCCTTCCGAACAGCAGCGTCGCCGCCAGTCCCCCGATGGCCGAGGCCGTGGTCAGCGCGCCGTACCCGACGGGACCCATTTGCAGGTAGTCGGTGGCGTACAGCACGAGCACACCCCAGGGCGCGGCCCACGTCACGTTGAAAGTGAGGATGATGATCACGAGCGTCCGCACAGGGGGGTTGCACCACAACCAGCGGATGCCGCTCAGGATGTCGGCGTGCACCGCGGTCCGCTCACGCGCTGCATCCACTGGTTCGACTCTCTTCGTCGCCGTGATTCGCGAGATGAGGACGATCGCGAGCGCGACGCACAGCCCCTGGACGGCGAACGGCCAGAACGACCCGATGGCGAACAGGAAGGCACCGAGGGGCGGGCCGCCGAGCTGGTTCGCCACGAGGAACCCGGCCTGCAGCCGCGCGTTGCCGATCCCGAGGTCGCTCTTGCGCACCATCATCGGCAGCAGGGTGCTGCTGGTCGTGTCGACGAACACCTCGGCGGTGCCGTAGAGGAAGGCCACGATCAGCACCATCCAAATGCTGGCGAGTCCGGTGATGAGGAAGACGCACAGACCGATCAGCACGAGAGCCCGGATGCCGTTGGCCACCATGATCAGGATGCGCCGGTCGACCCGGTCGGCGATCGCGCCGGCGTGGAGTCCGAACAGCAGCCACGGCAGGAACTGCATGACGGCACCGGAGGCCACCAGGATGGGCGAATCGGTCATCGACGCGATCAGGAGCGGCGCGGCTGCGAGGGCGATGCCGTCGCCGATGTTGCTCGTCAGCGACGAAGCGAACAGCCACCGGAAGTCACGGCCGAGGCGCCGCGGCGCGACCCACTCTGCGATACCCACCGCACGAGCCTAGAGCGCACCTCGGACACGTAGGCTTGCCCGATGTCCGGAGACCGCCGCACGACCCCCGATGCCTTCGTCCGTGTGCGCGGAGCGAACGAGAACAACCTCCGGAACGTCGACGTCGACGTTCCGCGCGACGCGATCGTCGCGTTCACCGGGGTGTCGGGCTCAGGCAAGTCGTCGCTCGCGTTCGGGACGATCTTCACTGAGGCGCAACGCAGGTATCTCGAGTCCGTGGCCCCTTACGCCCGGCGCTTGATCCAGCAGGGCCACAATCCGCACGTCGAGTCGATCACGGGGCTTCCGCCGGCCGTCGCCCTGCAGCAGCGTCGCGGTGCGCCCAGCTCGCGCTCGAGCGTCGGCACCGTGACGACGCTGTCGAACTCGCTGCGGATGCTGTTCTCGCGCGCCGGCACGTTGCCCGACGGGTTCACCGACCGGCTCGACTCCGACGCCTTCTCCCCCAACACCGCCGCCGGCGCGTGCCCGGAGTGCCACGGCATCGGCGTCGCGCACACGGTCACCGAGGAGACCCTCGTGCCCGATCCCTCCCTCAGCATCCGCGACGGCGCGATCGCCGCGTGGCCGGGCGCGTGGCAGGCGAAGAACCTCCGCGACATCACCATCGCCCTCGGCTACGACGTCGACCGCCCGTGGCGCGACCTCGACCCCGCCGACCGCGAGTGGATCCTGTTCACCGACGAGCAGCCCATCGTCGAGATCGCGCCGCAGCGCGACCGCGTGGCCAAGCCCTATAAGGGCATGTTCTGGAGCGCGAAGAAGTACGTCTTCCACACCCTCGCCGATTCGAACAGCGCGAAGATGCGTGAGCGGGTGCTGCGGTTCGTCCGCACGGGCATCTGCCCGCTGTGCGGCGGGTCGGGTCTGCGGCGCGAGGCGCTCGCGGTCACCTTCGCCGGCCGCACCATCGCCGAGCTGAACGCCCTGCCGATGAGCGAGCTCGCCGACATCCTGCGTCCCACCACGGAGCTGACGGATGCCGCGCCCGCGCTCACGACGTCATCGTCGGGCGAGCGCACGGATGTCGCCGTCGCGATCACCACCGACCTCGTCGCCCGCATCGAGGTGCTCATCGACCTGGGGCTCGGCTACCTCGGGCTCGGTCGCGTGACCACCACCCTCTCCCCCGGCGAGATGCAGCGCCTGCGCCTGGCGACGCAGCTGCGCTCGGGCCTGTTCGGGGTGGTCTACGTGCTCGACGAGCCATCGGCCGGGCTGCATCCCGCCGACGCCGAGCCGCTGCTCGATGTGCTGGAGCAGCTGGCGGCATCGGGGAACTCGGTGTTCGTCGTCGAGCACAACATGGACGTCGTCCGAGGTGCGGACTGGATCGTCGATGTCGGCCCCGGAGCGGGCGAGGGCGGCGGCGAGGTGCTCTATAGCGGAGCCGTCGATGGGCTCGCCGAGGTCACCGCATCAGTGACGCGGCCCTTCTTGTTCCCCGGCACCGAGGGTGGCGCCGTGGAGTCGCGCTTCTTGCGCTCCCCCACCGACTGGCTGACGCTCGAGGGCGCGTCGCTGCACAACCTCGCGAACGTCGACGCGGCGTTCCCGCTCGGGACGTTCGTCGCGGTCACAGGGGTGTCGGGGTCGGGCAAGTCGTCGCTCGTCGGCGGAGTGCTCCACGACGTGGTGCGGCGTCATCTGCGCGGGGATGAGACGGCGGACCAGTCGCACGACGAGACGACGGATGCCACAGAGCCGGGCGAGGCGGGCCCGGTCGAGGCGCTGCCGGACGGGCAGGCCGAGGTCCCCGCGGTGCGAGCGGTCACCGGCCTCGATCACATCGACCGTCTGGTGCGCGTCGATCAGAAGCCGATCGGACGTACGCCGCGCTCGAACCTGGCGACGTACACGGGCCTGTTCGATGCGGTGCGCGCGGTCTTCGCCGGCACCGACCTCGCACACGAGCGCGGGTACACCGCCGGCCGCTTCTCGTTCAACGTCGCGGGAGGCCGCTGCGAGACCTGCCTCGGCGAGGGTTACGTCTCGGTCGAGCTGCTGTTCCTGCCCGGCAGCTACGGAAAGTGCCCGACGTGCGACGCCGCTCGGTACAACGCCGAGACGCTCGAGGTCACCTACCGCGGCAAGAACATCGCCGACGTGCTCGCCCTCACCGTCGATGACGCTGCCGGCTTCCTCGAGCCGGTGCCCGCGGCATCCCGGAGCCTGCGCACTCTGCGCGATGTCGGCCTCGGCTACCTGCGACTCGGTCAGCCGGCCACCGAGCTGTCGGGCGGCGAGGCCCAGCGCATCAAGCTCGCAACCGAGCTGCAGCGCGCCCGTCGCGGTCACACCCTCTACCTGCTCGACGAGCCCACCACCGGACTGCATCCCGCCGATGTGCGCCTGCTGCTCGCGCAGCTGCACACACTCGTGGACGCCGGCAACACGGTGGTCGCGGTCGAACACGACATGGATGTCGTCGCCTCAGCCGACTGGGTCATCGACCTCGGCCCGTCCGGCGGCGACGCCGGCGGGCGCATCATGGCTGCGGCCGCGCCCGCCGAGCTCGTCCGGCATCCCTCCAGCCGGACGGCGCCGTATCTCGCTCGGGTCCTCGCGAACGTCATTTCCGCACCAGCTGAATAGCACGCGGAAGCCGAAAACCGGAAACCGCTTGTAATTAAGGTGAACGCCCGTGTTACTATCGCCACGTATGTAGCCAGATGTGGCAATAGGCCGCACGTGGGGGGTCATCGGTTTCACCAAGCGTGGCAGTTTCGTCGAGTTCTGATGGCTCTTCGTATCCCGCTCACACGCGTCTGATCGCCTGCATTGCCGCCGGGATCCCGGCCACGGGAAGGGGGTGGAATCGATGACTTTGGAACAGCTCGAAGCGCTTGACGCGAGTTCGGAGGCGGCGGAAATGGCCGCCAGCCTCGGCAGCCAGTCCTGCTGACAGATAAGCGGGCGGACGCGACCGCGTCCGCCCGCTCCGCTTCCCCTCGACGAGGAGGTCTTCGTGAACGCATTGACCCGCGTGCTCCATGCCCCGAACACCGCGGCATCGATCGGCGTCCCGGCATGGTTCGACGACGTGGCCGTCGATAACTTCCTGGACAGTGGGTTGGTGGCCGTCACGGACGACGACGCGTGCCACGTCGGCTTCTCGCTCGCGCCCGAGCACCCGACCGCCACATGCTTCGTCGCGATCCCCGACGGACATGACGCGCCCGGCTGGGTGGCATCCGCCTTGACGGAAGCCGCGGCCGGGGCCCGGATGCGCGGGGCCGACCGGTTCGAAGCCTGGGTTCCGGCGTGGAACGCGGCAATCGTGCACGCAGCCGCACAGTCGATGACCCGGGAGGGCGTCCTGGAGAAGGCCGTCTTCGCTTACGGCGAGCGCTGGGATCTGATCCTCTACTCCGTCCCCGGCGGTGGACGATGACGCTCGACGCGCTCGACAATCCCGGCGATCTCGATGTCTCGGTGGAGCGCAGCTTCGAGCAGTCGCTGATCCGCAATGCGCCGCGACTGCTTCACCGGCTGACCGAGCAATGCACACTCCACAGCGCCGAGATCGAGTTGGCGCAGTCTCTCCGGCTCGCACGGAATCTCGAACGGCTCGCGAGCGTTCCGGCTCGGCGCCAGAGCCACCCCGCAACGGTGTACACCTTTCTGCCGCGCAACAATCTTCTGTATTCGATCGCCCTGTACTGCCTGATCCCTCTCTCCCTCGGGCTCCCGGTGCAGGCGCGACCGCCCGCGGCGCTCTCGGGTCTGGTCACCGAGCTCTGGCAGCTGACCGGGCTCGACCGCTTCGGAAGCGCCCACCTTCGCGACGAATCGCAGCGGGATTTCACCTCGCGTTCCTCAGCCGAGGACGTGCTGATCTTCACGGGACGAAGCGAGAACGGCCGCCGTGTCGAGGCGCAGACGTCGCATCGGGCCTTCATCGGATTCGGGTCCTCGCTGAATCCGGCCATCGTGATGCCCGGGGCGGATCTTTCGAAAGCCAGCGACGACCTCGTCTTCGCGCGCCTGTACAACTCCGGCGCCGACTGCCTGGCTCCGGACTCGGTCTTCGTACACGAGTCGGTGTACGCGGAGTTCCACGAGCGGCTGACCGCCCGGTTGACGCTGCTCGAGATGACCGATCGCAGATCCGCCGGCACGATCGCGCATGCTCCGAGCCCAGACGAACGAACCGCGACGCAGGGGCGACAGTTCCTCGCCGAGATGGCGGATCGCACGACATGGTCGGGTCCTGACTGCGACTCGCCCGATTTCGTTCCGACAACCGTGACGACGAGCGACCTCGCCGAGGCCTCGCATACCGAGCTCTTCTCCCCCGTCTTCAACGTCGTGACGTTCTCATCGTGGGAGCGTCTCCTCGAGACCTTCGCCGCTGCACCCTACGCGGGCAGTGAGATGTACCTCAGCCTCTACGGCGGCGCCGGGGGGCCGGTGCCGGACGCCTACCGGCTGTGCCCGTCGTCTACGCCGTTTCACCACGAGGCGGCATTGCGGCCCTTCGGCGGCTACGGTGCGGACGCGACCTGGCTCACGGTCGACGGGATGACGACAGGCAGACCCGTCAGTGTGTTCCACACGCTGAGGAGGGAACTGTGCGCGTGACCATGGTCGCCACGGGGGCTGTCTCCGCCGCGCACTTGCCGATGTACCTCTCCTGGCTACGTCGCCGGGAGGCGCACGGTCTCGAACGCATCGTGATGACCCGCTCCGCCTCGCAGTTCGTGAGTCCCCTGTCGCTGCGCAGCATCGCCCGGGTTCCGGTGATACAGGACGACTGGGAGTCGTTCTCGACCGCCGACCTGCACCATGTCGAACTGGGCGAGTCGAGCGATGTGATCCTCGTCTACCCGGCGACCGTGAACTATCTGATGCGCATCAGCCTGCTCGCCTTCGACACCCCGTCGGTGGCCGCTATCGCGACGGGCGAATGCACGACGGTTCTCTGCCCGTCGCTACCACCGCGGATCGTCGCGCATCCGTTGTACACGGCAGCGCGGCAGCGGATCGAGTCCGTGCCTCGGTATCGGATGGTCGAGCCGGTCGTCGGGGAGAGCCTCGCGAGCGCGGCACCCGGATCCGTGCCGCCGCCGCTGTGGGAGTTGTGGCCCGAACTGGAAGGGATGGTGACTCAGCCATGACATACCTCGACGACCTCGCAGACCCCGTGATGACCGCTCCCATCACTCTCTGGCGCCCCGAGGGGCAGGACTTCCCGATCGACCCGCGGTTCTTCGGCCCTCTGGGACAGCGATCGCCGGATCCGACGTCGGATTGGGGCATCTGGCGTGTCATACGCGGGCGCCGCCCGCTGCCCGCTCAGGGCTTCAAGATCCATCTCACCCCGTGCTTCGACGAGTTCGACGAGGTCCTCGCCATCGCCGAGCGGGTCGCGCAGGAGTTCGAGCTCACACTGAAGCACGTCGCGCGACGCGAGTTCCTGTGGGCGCTGTACTCCAAGAACGCCCCACGGGCGAATGCCGGTAAGGCGATCGTGCTCTACCCGCGACCCGAGGACCTGGCCAGATGCCTCGTGTCGCTCCGGAGGGCGCTCGGTCCGCGTTCCGGGCCTCCTGTCGCCGGCGACCACTCCCTCAGCGACACGATCATCCACTGCAGATTCGGCGCGTTCGAGTTCTCGGATGCGACGGAGTTCAACGAATGGGGACAGGCGCTGATCGAGGGGCCCGACGGGACGCTGCGGCCTGATGCCCGCGCTGTGGTGCCGGTAGCGGCCGATAAGGATCAGCTGTTCGAGCTGACCGGTCTCCGCTTCGACGCTGAGCCTCATGCACTCCCGGACAGGTATCGCGTGCGCGCTGCCGTCGCGGTGCACGCGGGCGGCGGGACCTACCTCGCCGACGACCTCGCAACGGGTGACAGAGTGGTCATCAAACGCGGCATCCGTTTCATCGGCCTCGACGGCCATGGCACCGACGCGGCGCAGCGGATCCGCGACGAGGCGGCGACTCTTCGGTCGATGGCCGACAGCCCCGAGCTGGATGGTCGCGTCCCGCGGCTCGTCGACACCTTCGAGATCGGCACGAGCAGTTTCCTGGTCGAGACCAGGGTCGACGGAGTCACGCTTTTCGAATGGGTGGCCTCGAACAGCCCGGTGTACGCGGGCATCGACCGGGGTACCGACGAGTACCAGGGTCTTGCCGCGACGTATTCCCTGCGCGTAGCGACGATCGGCGATCGATTGCGCGAACTCGTCGTCGATCTGTCGCGAGCAGGCATCACGCACAACGACCTCCAGCCCGCGAACGTGCTCGTCACGGATGCGGGAGTCGCTCTCGTCGACTTCGAAGCGGCGAGCCGCGGGGGGCCGTCGGGTGTCCGCGGAGTGCCGTGGGTGTACGGAACCCGGCGCGAATACTCGACCGGGAGCGATGTCGACGCAGTCGACCGGCTCATGGCCTATGCCTACTGGCCCCCGGTGGTCTCGGCGCACCTCGACCCCGACTGGAGATCGAGGTTCACGGCAGGCGTGCAACGTTACTTCTCCGGCCATGCGCCGACATCGCACGCGACGACCGGCGGTCACGCCGGGTCTCCGGCCACGCCACCCGCGGCTGCGGACATCTATCGGGCTTACGCGAGAGCATGCCGCCATTACCTGGATACCGGAGTCGGTCTACCGCATCCGCTGCGCTCGCCGCGAGGAAATCTCGACAACCGCCCCGTCGCAAGCCTCGGATCGGGCCTCCTCAGCCTGCTCTTCCTCCCCCGCGACGACGACGAGGTGCGCTCGGCGCAAGAACGGCTGATCGACGTCCTCGCAGGGGGCCCGTCTCGGCCGTTGCGTGTCTCCGACCTCGGACTCATCGGCGGAGTCGGCCTGCTCCCGGCAGCTCTCCGACGCCACGGCGAGAGAGACACCGCAGCGCAGTGGTCGGAGGCCTACCTGGACCGCCTCGAGGCCACTGAGGTGGATGCGCTCAGCTCGCGGTTGGACACGGGACTATCGGGCATCCTGACCGCCATTCTCCTCGGCACCGAGGGGCGACCGTCGGGTCGTGCCGCGGCCGTCGCGGACCGCGTCGGGAAGGAGCTCGAGACCCGAGCCCGACATCTGCTGCGCAGCGACCTCGGGCGGTCGCCCGACGCCGAGCAGCGTGGCTTGATGGGCGGTGGCCCGGGGGTCGCCCTCGCGCTTTCCCTGTGGGCCCGGTCGCACGGGGGCGATGCCGGTCTCTCGTACGACCTCATCGACAGCGAGCGGCGCCGATATCAGGTCGTCAATCGTGCGCTCTACTTCGTGGACGGAGACAAGAAGTTCCGTCCGTACCTCGACCGGGGCAACGCCGGGCTGCTCGTCGCCGCGTCGGCGGTCCTCCCGGCGAACGAACTGGCGAATCCGCGCTGGCAGCGGATCGCGGCCGGGCTCAAGACAGCCCTGGGGGTAGCGCCGGGCCTCATGACGGGAGCAGCCGGGCTGCTGTTCGCCGCGAGTGTCGTCAACGCGCGTCTCGGACACCTTCCGGGCCGGATCGACTCGGCCGGGCTGTTCGCCGACCTCCGATCGATGCTCGTGCAGACGCCCCATGGTCCGTTGACACCGGGGGGCCTCGGCCGCCGGGTTGCCCTCGACGGGGCGACGGGAGCGGGCGGGGTCGCGGTCGCGGTCGCGACTCACCGCGGCGATCTCTCGCTCGCCGGTCTGATCGACAACCGAACCCACTATGGAGAGCGCGCACATGCCCCTGTCACTATCCACTGAGCGCCGACTCGATGGTCGCCGTGTGACCGCGATCGACCCGTCGCTCCCGGCATCCCAGCTGCTCGACTCGTTGAGGGAGCGGTGGGACCGACATGAGGTGATCCTCGTCGACTCCGCATCAGCGCCCGTCGGCGAGGCCCGGCTCGACGTCGACGGGTCGGATGTGGCGCTGCTTCAGCGCACCAGCGGAACCACGGGCGTGCCGAGGATGTTCGCATTCGCGCGTGCAGGCGTCCGAGAGCACGCCGCCGCTACGGCTCGCGCGATGGACGTGCGGCCGGGATGCCGCGTAGCCATGGCGATTCGCGCGGGGACGGCGTACTACACCAGCGTCGTGCTGATGTCGCTGTTCAACGACACCGCGCTGGTCGTCTTCGACCCGCTCGACATCGACTCGGCGATCCGGGCCATCCTGGAGCGTCGCATCGACACCTTCGACGCCGGTGTGCGCTTCTGGCAGACCATCGCGCGGAAAGCACGGCGCGACCCCGCCGTCCTCGATGCCCTCGCCGACCTCTCCGTGCGCGGGGTCGGCGGCGATCCGCTCCCTCGCTCCGTCGAAGCGCACTACCGAGACAACGGGATACCGCTGGCCAACGGGTACGGACTCACCCAGGCCGGTCCGAATGTCGCGATCGGGTTGCACGCCTCGGCGACGGAGGGCAGCTGCGGCCGACCGCTGGACGGCGTCGAGTGCACCATCCGCGACGGCGAGCTCGTGATCCGGTCACCGTTCGCCGCCCTCGGAGAGGTCGTGAATCACCGGATCGTGGATCCGCCCGAAAGGGACGACGACGGCTGGCTGCGCACGGGCGACGGAGCTCAGATCATCGACGGTGAGATCGTTCCCCTCGGCCGGTTGCGCGATCAGGCGGGAACGGCGTCATGACATCCGCACCGGCACGGGCCGTCATCGCGGCGACCAGCGTGAGCTCGCCACGAAGCGAGCGGTTCGACGTCGGCCTTGCCGACGTGGGCGACGATGTCGAATGGGACCCGGATGCCGCCGCGCATGAGCTCCGCGACGCATGCATCAGCAGCGCGCTCAACGCGGCTCAGGCCAAGGGCTACGTCATCGGTCGCAGGGTCGTCGTCATCGTCGGCGCGCAGTGCATCGGGGCGGACCCGGCCACCTCGCGCTACTACCCGGTGAGTCCCGAGCGGCATGTGAAGGCACTGCTCCCCGGGTCCGAGGTCACGTCGCTGGTGCTCTCGCATGCGTGCGCTTCGACCGGTGTCGCCGCCGGCGTGGCCGCCGATCTCTGCCGTGCGGGGGCAGCCGACACGGTCGTGGTGTGCTCATCCTCCATCGACGGGTCGCTCGAAGAGGACACGTTCCGAGACGCACGGGCATGGGCGCCCGAGGTGCGCCCCTTCGATCAGGCCGCAGCCGGCACACGCGTCTACGGTTTCGCCGGCGCGTTGATCGTCCAGGCCGCCCCGACTCCCCTCGGTGATGACCCGGTCATCACCGGATGGCACGCACGCAGCATCGGCGGCAAGACCGTCTCGGACCCCGACGAGGAATATCTCGTGATGAGCGAATCCGCACGAAAGGCGGGCCGAGCGCCCACCCTCGTGATCGCGCACGCGACGGGCACGAAGCAGGGCGATCAGGCCGAACTGCAGGCGATCGCACGGTATGCCGAGACGTACGGCCTGGCGGTCGACGTGCTCGCCAACAAAGGCGCCGTGGGTCACGCGGTGTTCGCCGCGGGTGTCGCGTCGATCGTCACCGCCGTGCGCGTTCTCTCCGGTGTACCTGTCGGGGGCAGTTTCGGACTTCGCGAGCCGCTCGCCGCTCCCGGCAGCATCCGGCTTCTCGCGGAGGCGGAGGGCGAAGCCCGCCTCGATCTGTCCGACCGGCACCGGGCGGCATTGGTCAACGGATTCGGATTCTCGGGCAGCAATGTCGCTTTGATCATCGAAACAGAAGGAGAGAACCATGACTGACTCGGAACTGTACGACTTCGTGCGCGTCGAGGCCGGCCGGATCAACGAGGAGAGCTACGCGGATGTCGTCGTCTCCGACGACACCGTCCTCGCCGACGACCTCGACATCGACTCGCTCGCGATGCTCGAGCTGTGCATCCGTGTCGAAGAGGTGTTCGGGGTGGCTGTGGGCGACGAAGTGGCCGCGGAGATCAAGACCGTGGGAGACCTGCGTCGGTTCCTCGACTCCGCCGAGACGGTCAGCGCTTAGCGGCAGCGGAGGAACCGACGTGGAGCCCGACACCAGCTGGCGAAGCCATCTGCACGGCAAGTGGACGTATCTGCGGCGATCTGCCGAGGCGGGATCGTCGCAGGACTACAGCAGATTCGACATCCACCGACTGTCCGACGGCGATCCGGTCGGACGCATCGATTCGCGGCAGACATTCCCCCGCGTGTTCCAGATCGGCATCGAGCTGGATGATCGGGCGCTCTCGAGCGGCGCGGGGCTGGACGCCGCCATCACGTTGGGTGCATGGCTGTTCGACTTCCGCGAGGCGTACGCGCTTGCGGTGATCACCTCGGTCGAGAACAGGCCGCTCGACGGTTTGTTCCGCCTGGGGGTCGCGCGCCAGACGGCAGTCTCGCCGTCGTATCTCGGTCAGGGGTCGCTGTCGCGCACCGCGCGATGGGGCATGGTCACGAAAGAGGATTTCGAGCCGGCCAACACCCTCCTGTCGCGCATTCGGGAGCGGTATCCCCCGCTCCCCTCCCGCGCGATGGCGAGCGAGCCGGCATGACGGTCCTCATCGTCGGCGGCGGCAGAGGCATCGGCGCGTCCCTCGTGAGTGCACTCGACCGCCGCGGCGTCGAGGGCGTGTTCACCTATCGATCGAGCAGAACTCGCGCGACACGCCTGGCCGCAAGATGCTCGGGCTGGCAGGCGCGGCAGCTCGACCTCCTCGACGAGCCCGAGCCCAGGCCCGCCGGGATCCTGGCAGCGCTGGGCGGGAAGATCTCGACAGTGCTCCTGTGCGCTGCGGCGGGCCTCGAGAGCGAGCCCGATGCGACCGGAGCTCGGACAGTCAACGCCACGGCGCCCGCGAACCTGGTCCGCGGCATCGCGGACACGAACCGCGTTCCGTTCGGAGTGGTCTACGTGACATCCACGGACGCCCACAACCATCTGCCGGATCGACCCGACGACGAGGAGCCCGATATGTACGAGCTGACGGCACGCACCAAACGAGAGGGAGAGTCGTTGCTGGCTTCCGTCGCGGACGCATCGAGCACATGCCGTTCGTTCACCGCGGTCGTGGCCGACCTCGTCGTGCCTTCGACCGCCCACACCATCTACCGCCGGCGAGATCCCGACCTTGTCGATCGCTTGGTCTCGGCCGGCCGGTGGGTCGATCTCGCCGCGGTCACCGACCGGTTGGTCGACGCGACACTGATGTCCGAACGCGGCGAACGCCTGCCGCGCGTCATCCGGGTGCAGCATGACGCTTGATCTCGACGCACCGCGGGCCGCGTTCCCCGGCACGCCTTCCGGATCGGGCGCCTACTTTCTGCCGTCGATCGGCGAGTACCCCATCTACGACGACGCCGCCTATCAGTTCATGATGGACGATGAGCCTCGGGTGCGCGCTTTCGAGGAGGCTCTGGCCGACGCCGTCTCCGCGGACTCGGTCGTCGTCGAGCTGGGCTGTGGCCGGCAAGCCCCGTGGGCACGCCTTGCGGCACGGCTCGGCGCGCGCCGAGTGGTCGCCGTCGAGCAGCTGGACCACGTCCGCGAGGCCCTGACCGCCGAACTGGCGAACGAGCCCCGATATGCATCGATCGATGTTCTCTCCTACGACGAGTATGTCGAATCGGAGATCCGCCCCACGATCCTCGTGAGCGAGATCGTCGGTGCCATCGGCAGCTCCGAAGGGGCTGAGCAGGTGGTGGGCCGAGAGATCCGACGTATCGGCGACCCCGGGATGCTCGTCGTCCCGCAGGGCTGGATCACGAGCGTGAGCGCGTTCAGCTGGCGGCGGATGCTGAGGGGCGCCGAGCCCGTGTTCGCGCGCGAAGCCCATCGTTATCGCCGTGCGCTCGCGGAGACCGTCGGCTGCGGCGACGTGCGGCTGTGCGTCGTGGGGCGGCAGGTCCAGCTTGGCCTGCTGTCCCGCCCTACCACCGTGGAGACAGCGAATTTCAGCGGGAGCTTCTCGGAAGTCGCATCCGCTCCGGCCGAGGTGGCGGTGTCGCGTCCGGGGACGCTGGACTCACTGCTGTTGTCGGTGGCGGTGAAGATCGGGACGCACTCCGTCGACAGCCTGAGCTCGCGGTCGAGCTGGTTGCCCCTCGTCGTTCCCCTCGGCAGCACGGAGCTGCCGGTACGTGAGGGCGACACGATCGACGTGCGGATGCACCGGAGGCTCGAGACGAATCCGGTGTGCCCCGACTACATCGTCGACTGGCGTCTCCGACGCGACGGCGAAGAGATCGCTCACGGAACCGCCGAATTGCCCTGGCGACCCGACCCGCACGCCACGAGCAGCGCCCTGCACGTCAGCCTGACGAACAGCGACTCCCCTCTGATCGGAGACAGCCATGACCACTGAGCACACCGTCGCGGCGAATGTCTCGCTGGATTACCCGTCATGGCACGTGACGATGGGCGAGATCGTCCTCGCCGCGTGCCATCTGCACAGCCCCGACCTCGAAGACGATTTCGATGTCTGGTTCGACTGCGGCCCGCTCCTCGACTGGATCTCCGTCGAGTACCCGCGACGCCGATACAGCCCGGGCTACCGCGTCGTGCCCACCGAGCTCATGAACGCGGACGCGTGCCGGGCCTTCGGGCTGCTGGCGAAAGCGGGGTTCGACGGCAGTGCGTTCGCGGTGGGAGCCACCGACCCCACCCTCGTGCATGTCGCCGCCAGCGCCCACGACGGCGAGCGTACTGCGCTCATCATCCGCGTCCGGAGAACGCCCTCGGGCACCTGGGACGTCACTTCCTCGGCTTTGTCGGGACACCCCGCGTGACGTCGGAACTCGCTTGGGGTCCGGCGGCGGCGGCGCTGCGCGACCTGGGCGACCTGCACGTGTTCGGCCTGCCGCTCGACGCACCGGGCCTCCTCGACGCTTGCACTCGCGAAGAGCGGTCGGTCTTCAGCGACGAGCGCACCGCCGCGTTCGCCGCGTTCGGGCGCGCGACTCTCCAGCCCGACGCGTTGACGGTGCTCAGCCTCGAGACCGGGCCCTCGTTCGTCAACGCGCTCCTCGGGCTGTCCGAAGCAGCGTCAGGTCGCGTGCCCCTGCTGGTCGTCGTCGAGGCGGCCGCACCGGAGCGGCGGGGGTGGGGCGCGTTCCAGGATCTGCCGATAGAGGACATCTGCCGATCCCTGAAGATGCCGACGAGGACGATCGAGAACTCAGCCGATCTCATCGCGGGGATCACCGCCGCTTCGCGGCAGGCGTTCCGCCACCGCTCGCCGGCGGTCGCGGTGGTGCGCACGCGCACGGGGTCGGACGAGGAGCACGGAGACGGGACCCGGCGCCGGTGGTCTCGCGATCGGAGCGTTTCGATCCCGGCAACACGGGAATCGATGTCCGCTCTGCGGGCGGTCGACGAGCTTCGGGATGCCGCGGCCCAACGCGCGCGGATCGCGGTGATCGTCGGCGGGGGCGCGAAGCGGGCGCACGTCCGCGGCGGGGATCTCGACGCCTTCGCGGCTCAGCTCGGCGCGTCGACGCTGGTGACCGCTTCGGGCCGAGGCGCGATCGACGAGTCGAGCGAGAGCTTCGTCGGCCTGGCCGGGCTCTATGCGACGCCGGAAGGCCTCGATGCGCTCGCGGCGGCAGATGTCGTCGTGTCGCTCGGATCAGCGCTCGAGGAAACCGTGCGCGAGAGGTGGGCGCCGAAACAGGGCGCCACGCTCCTCGTGGTCGACGAGTCCGAGGTCAGCTGCCCGGCCCACGACGGCCGGAGGATCGACGTCACGTCCGACGCAGCGGCGTTCTTGGCGCTCGCCCGCGACGGGCTCGGGGCCTCCGCAGCGCCGCCCCGGCTCCGCGCGGCCCGGCCGATCAGGCAGCAGGGCGTGTCCGAGGTGGCCGCGACATGGGCTCAGATCGAGGGCATCATGGTCGATGGACACTTCGACATCGTCTGCATCGAGAACGGCCTCACGGACATGTGGGGTTACGACCCGCGCTTCCTCACGGTTCCGCCGTCGACGTCACTCGTCGTCGCTGCCGAGCAAGCGGCCATGGGTGCCGCGCTCTGCGGCTCGCTCGGCGCGAAGCGCTCGCAGAAGGCCCTCGTGATCTGCGGCGATGCGACCCTCCGCATGCATCTGGCGGCCGTGACGGACGCGGTGGAGAATCACCGGCCCATCGCTTACGTCGTGTCGAGCAACTCCGGAATGGGCTGGCCTTCTCTGTCGAGGACCGACCCCGAGCTCACGACGTTCGCGTGGAACCGTCGCCTGCCCGCCGTGCTGTCGTCACTCGGCGTCGATGTGATCACACCCGCAGAACTCCGGTCACAGAAGCACCTCTCGGCACCCGCTGCGACATTTTTCGACGTCCATCCTGCGGCACCGCCCTGGGAGTCATGACGCTCCGGCGCCGATATCGACCCAGCCGAGATTCGCCACCGCGTTCACCGCGAGCAGGAACCCCACAATGCCGATGATCCAGGCTGTCGTCGCCTGAGCGTTGCGCGTGAGCCACCGATCGAGCCGCGTGAGCGGTCCTTCGAGCGCATCGTGCGCAACCATCCGCCCGACCAGGAGGACGAGGGCCGGCAGGACCATGACGACGCAGTATCCCGCGATCGTCACCACCGACAGGCCCGGGCCGACGCCTGCGGCCGCCACGATGCCGATCGCCGCGAGATAGGGAACCATCGTGGCGAGTTCGAGCACGACCGCTACGAGTGCCAGACTCACCAGACCGAGTGTCGCCCCGCGCGTGCGCCCGTCCTCCATGATCCGGTTCCGCCAGTTCAGAATCCTCCCGCCACCGGCCGCCGCGCGCGCCGCCGCGCGAGCACGCGCCTTCTTCGTGTCCATCAGCCAGCTCACCGCCATCAGCACGATGCCGAGCATGAGGACCGCGATCAGGAAGCCAGGCGAATCCCATACGGCTCGCGTTCGCGTGACGATCGCGGAGAGACCGAGATACAGCAGAACTCCCACGAGGAAGTAGGCCGCAGCGACGGTCGCGAGGTATCCGACGACGCGACCTGCGCGGACCCGTCCTGGAGCTGTGAGAAGCCACACGGGAATCAGCAGCGTGCCGAAGCTCGTCGAGTCGACGAGCGCAAGGACGACGAGGGTTCCGAGGGTGCCGGCATCCATCAGGACGGCCCGAGCTGGAGCCTGCGTTCGCACACCGCGGTCGAAGCGCCTCCCTCGGCACGGTGGGTCGCGACTTCTTCACCGTCGACGAGGATGCGACATTCGATCCACGTGGCCCCCGGTCCCGCGTCGACCTCGATCCGACTTCCGCGGAATGGGAACGCCACATCCGTCGGCACGCTGAATTCGTGCTCGAACGGCAGCTCGACCGAGTCCTCCGCGAAGCTCTGACTGTCGCGGGGCGCGTCGACGGTCACCGAGATCGCGCCGGACTTCGCGGCGTCGCTCGTCACGATCGCGGTCACCACGATGTCGGTGCCGGTGCCCTCGGACCCATCGCCCCCGGCAGGCGGGGCGGGCGTCGCCGGACCGGTCGCCGTGAGTCCTTCGATGGTGTCGTCGATCACGCCGCATCCGGACGCTGCCACCGTCAGCCCGCCGACCATCGCAACCGCCAGGATCGTCTTCCGGAGTGCCTTCATCGCGTCGCTCCCCTGCCTTGGTCATCATCGCCGGCATTACTAAGTCGTTCGCACCAGTTAATCATGGCACGAACGGGCATCCATCTCGCTCTAGCGTTACCTGTGTGGCATAAATAAGCTGACCGCATGGCTTACTCGCATCGATCCGCTGCCATCTCAGGAGCGGTCGGCGCGAGTCTGGACGATCTGCTCGGTCCCGCATCCGAGCGCTACCTGGCGAGCCGATTCCGACACGTCGCGCGAGCATTCACCGGTTCTGCGACGCGCTCCGGCGATCAGCAGCTCGCCCTCGAAGGCCGCGCCGCCCTCGAGTATCCCGAGACCTGGACGGTCAAAACGGGAAGATCACCCGCGCCGCATTTCAGCTCCATCGATGCGATCGTCCTGACTGCGGCACTGTGCTCGCACCCGGCACCGGTCGACGGTTCCTCGTCGCCCACGCCCCCGCGCTTACGCAGCGTCAGTCTTCGTGCGGGGACGACGGCGGATGTCGAACTCGAGAGCGTTCCCGTCTCGGGCACGCTCGGCGCGCTGGGTTCCACGGCGGGCGTCGAAGCACGGCTCACCCTGGGCGCAATGCGCACCGTCGCGCACCTGGATCGTCCGCCTGCGCTGATTCAGGCGACACCGTCGGACGGAAGCCCCCTCTCCGTCGAGCTCGCCGCCGACTGCGCCGTGGAGCACGTCTGGAAGTCCCGGTTGACACGCATCGAGGCGGGGCGCTCGGTCGAGTTCCAGCACGAGATCGCGTCCGACTGTCCCCCCGCCCGAAGAGTCGTCACCGTGCTCGACCTCCTGCGCCTCTCCGCGCAGCAGGCGCAGGCGCTGATCTACTGCAGCGACGGACTGGATCGGGCGTCTGCCAACTCCATCTGGATGCGGAGCGCGTCGTTCGACGTCGGCGAGCGTCGACAGCTGCACGGACCGCTCTTTCTGGAGGTCAGTATCGCCCGAACCCAACGGATAGACCGCGCGTCCGTGCGGTGGAACGTGTTCGACGTCGTCGCGCGCGGCACCGGAGGCCTCCAGGCTGCAGCCTCGCTCGCCTACTCTCGTTAGGCGGGCCGGAATGCTGCCTCGACGGCGGCGACGGCGGCATCGCGATCCGCCGGGGGCACCATCGCGTCTACCGCAAAGAGCCACATATCGCGGAGACCGGCGAGCAGGTCGTCACGTGAACTCATCGCCTGCGACATGAGCTGCACACCGGTGAAGAAGCCGATGAGCGTCTTCGCGAGGGTCTCGGGAGACAGCCCGCTCGTGAGCTCGCCCCGTTCCAGCGCAGGTGCGAGCATCGCACTCGTCATCTCGACCCAGTTGAGGTAGAAGTTGCCGGCCGGCGCGCCGAGGGCGCCTTCCTCCATCGCGAGCCGGATTCCGGCCCGCACGACGGCATCGTGACGCAGCTGGTCCGCCATGGCGCGCGACACCGAGACCAGCCTCTCGAAGACGCCGGGCGAGGTGTCGACGGCATCCGTCAACAACGGGAGCGAGCGCGCGTGCTGCTCGTTGATGACCGCGAGCGCGATCTGCTCCTTCGATTTGAAGTGGAAGTACATCGACCCCTGGGAGATCCCCGATTCCTCGACGATCATCGAGAGACTGGCTTTGCCGTATCCCTCGCGGTCGAACACGTTCGCGGCCCCCTCGACCACCGCGCGCTGGGTCTCCTGCGACCGACTCTGCTGCGGCGTCCGCCGAACAGCCGTCGAGACCTCGCGGTTTGCTTCATCCTTGCGCACGAGAGCCCATTATCCTCTGGCCGATCCGCGGCCGGTGCTCACACGTTCAGCGCGCCGACCGCCCGTGCTGGACGTACCACGACAGCGCGGCATCGGTGAGGTGAACATCGCGGCTTCCCGCATCGGGCACGAGATCGCGGAGGCGCTCGGACGAGAGAAAGTAGTCGTGGGCGAACTGCGCGACCTTGCGCGCTGGGATACCGCGCGCCTCGAGTGCCGCGCCGGCATCGGCGGCGCTCAGCGACCGGGAGGGAAGTCTCCCCCACTCGGCGAGGATCGGCGAGAGGAGGTCTCTCACGGCGACGGGCCGATCCGGCACGACATGCACCACCGCACCCGCTCCACCTTCCAGGCGATGCCGCACGGCAGCGACGGCTGCCCGGGCGACGAGGCCGGCAGATGCCACCGACAATCGGGCGGCACCGTCTTCGATCCATGCTCCGAGCGCGGCGTGGGCGGAGAGCAGCCGCCGAAGAAAGTGCCCGTCCCCAACTCCGGTGATGAACAGGGGGCGCAGCACGGACGCGCCTGAAGCGGATGCGACCGCGTCGCCTCGCGCTCGCGTCGCGCTGAGCTCGGACTCCGGGTGAACCGGATACTGCCCCTCCCTGCCGCCTGAGAATGCGAGTGCACCGTAGATTCCCGCCGTGCTGACGTGCACGAGGGGGATGCCGAGCGACGTCGTCGCCTCGGCGGTATGCGTCACGCCGTCGACGTTCACGCGGCGCTGCTCCCGTGCATCATCTCCGACGTGACTCGCCGCATTGATCGCAGCGATCGACCCGGAGATCGCCTTGCGGAGAGATTCCGCCCCGTCGGCGATATCGACGACGCGACTCCTGTGATCGGATCGCAATTCGGCGTTCCGGCCTCGACTGAGGATGAGCGGGTCGAATCCCGCATGCGCGAGCTCTTCCGCCACATGACGACCGACGAATCCCGTCCCGCCGATGACCGCGACTGAATTCGCCATAGCTTCCCCCACCACGACTCGAACCCCCTCAGAACATACAAGCAGCTATCCGCTCAGTTCGGCGAGACCGTCATGAGGCGGGACGGTCACGTCCACGTTCCCGCGAGCGGTTCTGTCATCATCGGCGGCGCTCGAATATCCATGCACGGCGAAGATCACCTTCGAGTTCCTGCCGCCCCTGACCGTCGACGGATGCCGGCCACGCCGGCGTACCGGGCGCGCAGCGGCAAAGTTCACACCGGTAGCCGACTACGTAGCATGAACGGCCCTTCGCGTCCCGGCTCATGCCCCTGTCATATGCATCGTTGGCAGTGGTCATACATTCATCTCTGTACCATGTAGGCAGTTCTCACCAGGCCCTGCGACCCCACTCGCGGCGAGTGTCATGATGGGGGAACCCAATTCCGGTCGGAGGTGTCAGCCCCCATATGGGCAAGCAACAGCGGAGCGGGGAGACCCGTGAAGCACTGCTCGAATCCGGGAGCCGGGTCTTCGCGACCATGCCGTTCGATAAGGCCCGCATCGCGGATGTGATCGAACCACTCGGAGTCACGCAGGGTGCCTTCTACTTCCACTTCGAGAACAAGCACGAGCTCGCGCTCGAGATCATCCGACGTGAGCACGCGATGATGGTCGACCTGAGCGAGCGGGTCCTCAGCTCCGCGGGAGGCGGTCTCGCCGGCCTGCACGAGGTGTCGACAGGGCTGGCGGAACTGGTGCGCGCGGATGTCACGGTGCAGGCGGGGCTTCGCCTCACTTCCCACACTCCTGAGGAGTTCCCGGAGTTCCTGGGCGCGTCGTTCACCATGTGGAACGACGCCATCGGGAAGTTCCTTCTGCGCGCACAGGGGGCAGGCGAAGTCCGCTCCGACGTCGAGATCGAAGCCGCCTCCCGGTTCGTGGTGGCCACCTTCGTCGGCGTGCAGGAGATCTCCGCCATCGCCACGCGCTGGGCCGACCTCGACGAGCGTATTCGCGAGGTCAGCTCGCTTGCGATCCGGGGGATCGCCACCGACGAGGGATACGAGGCCTTCACTGCGTCGCTCTCGCCGACAGCCGCGCGATGATCTGACGGCGTTCATCGCTCTTTGAACAATCGGAACAGGTCCGCTCCGCGCACAGTGAGAGTCCCGAGGAAAACGCCCGCGAGCGCCGTACCGAAGCTCGCGACCAGCGACGGCAGCATGGCGGCCGGGACCCAGGCGACGTCCTCCGGGGCGAGAGCTCCTGCACTGAGGTAGATGACTGCTCCTGCGAAGACGGCGCCGGCCAGAGACCACACGACGGCTTCGAGGATCGCTGTCGAGGTCATCGCGCCGCGTGACTGGCCGGCGTGCAGTGCCGAAGCGTGCTCCAGGCGACGGGCGCGTACGGCGGCGAACCCGATGAGCAGCCCCGCGGCCG
This sequence comes from Microbacterium sp. Ru50, assembly GCF_002920555.1. Classification (NCBI taxonomy): domain Bacteria; kingdom Bacillati; phylum Actinomycetota; class Actinomycetes; order Micrococcales; family Microbacteriaceae; genus Microbacterium; species Microbacterium sp. Ru50. The sequence goes on from NZ_PQSV01000001.1 coordinate 865,206, forward strand.
CGGCGACCGCGGGCGCCCATCGGGTGAGGCGGTCGTCGAACATCGCTGTGCCTGTGAAGCTCGTACCCATGCTGCGGTTCAGCTGAGTCAGCGACACCTCGGTCCCGGTGCTTGCCTCGGACGCGAGCGCCTGGCGGAGGAGGCCATCGTCGTCGGGGCCCTGAGGCCAGGCGCGCATCCAGCACTCGTCGAAGACCCCGGCACCCTCGACGGGCATGACAATCGCGTACTCCAGGCGAGCGTCACGTCCGTCGTCGGGGTAGGCGAAGATGCCGGCGACTTTGAGGTCCCGGCCATCCGTGGCGAGGGTCGAACCGGTGGCGACCCCGAGGGACTCCGCGAGAGACTCCGAGACCCAAGCACCCTCGGAGGCGGACTCCACGTCGAGCAGGCTTGCAAACCCGGCTGTCACCTCGTACACAGGGAACCCGGCGCCGGCGAGTGCGTCCAGTGGCAGGTCTTCGGCCTGACGCAATGCACCGGAGGCCTGCACGCTCCGGTACCAGTCGAGGGATTCGCAACGGGCGCGGTCGACGCTGTCCTCCGCGACCAGCATGCGGGTCGCCCCGCCGCCGGTGATGAACGTACGGGCCTGGTTCTGCAGCCCGTGGACGGCCGCGACGTCCGCCCCCGCGGCGAGCCCCGCCGTCAGCGCGAGCAGGAGACCGAGAAGCGGCACGTGCGCGGTCCCGGAGACGACGTTCCGCAGGACCTCGGAGGCGATGCTGCGCATCTTCATGCGGCCACCCCCCTCGTGGGGGCGTAGTCCTCGAGCTGGATGACGCGGTTGCACGCATCCCGTGTGCCCGGGTCGTGCGTGGCAATGAGGACGATGGCGCCCTCCTGCGCGACCGCACCGAGGGTCTGGTTCACGGTCTCCGAGGTTCGGAGGTCCAGCTGCGCCGTCGGCTCGTCGACAAGGAGCAGGGAGGGCCTGGTCGCGACGGCGCGGGCAAGCATCAGGCGCTGCGCCTCCCCTCCGGAGAGCTCTCGGAAGGAGCGGTCGGCGACGGCGGTCAGCTTGAACGACGCGAGTATCGGACGAGCGAGCTCGACGGCCTCGCCGCGCGTGCTTCCCGCGGCGAGGAACGGGAAGACGACATGGTCGATCGCCTTCCGGTGCGCGACGCCGTGCGGGTTCTGGAACACCCAGCTGGTGCGCGTGATGCGCACGCGTTCGACCCGACCCATCGATGGCGTCTCCCACCCGGCGAAGATGGATAGGAGCGTGGACTTGCCACTCCCGGAAGGACCGCACAGTCCCACCACGTCGCCCGGGCGCGCCTCGAAATCGAGGCTCTCGAACAGCAGCGGTGTGCCGGGAAAGCCGTGCCCGAGCCCGATGGCGCGCACCGCACGCCCGTCATTCACAGTGCACCCCTTCCAGCGCGCTCCCGATCGCGACGCTCTCCGGCACTTCGCCTTCGAACGCGACCACGGCCGCGCCGAGGGAGGAGCCCAGAAGTTCTGTCCTCACGGTGCCGGCGCTTGTCTTGACGCAGCTGCTGTCACCGTCGTAGATCAGCGCGCCGGCGGGAATGGAATAGGCGTCGATCGGCGACGCGAGCGCGATGGTCGCGGTGACAGTCGCCCCGGGATCTTCGGCGAGGCCGGAGATCAGCCGCTCATCGCCGGCGAGCTGGGCGAGGAAGGCCGGGTCGGAGGCGGTTCCCTGCGCATCGAGAGGGCCCCGCACCGACCCGATCTTGATCGTCCGGTCGCCGGGCGTGAGGTTGTCGGGGACAGACTGCACCGTCACGCGTTCGAGGGCCCCGCGGGATGTTGCGATGGCACTCCCTTGCGAGACGGCGTCGCCGACTTTCACGGCGCATGCGATGCCGGTCAGCTGCGGCGACGGCAGCCAGATGAACTCCGCGCGCTCAGCGAACCGCTCGCCCTCCTCGACTCCGGCTCTTACCCTCAGGTGTTGCAGAGCCCGTCCGGTGCGGCTGCCGAACTCCCCATCCACGGTTTCCGCGTCGAGGTGGCCCAGGCGGGTGAGCTCGGTCTGCAGCGCGGCCACGTCGGCGCCGTCGTCCCCGACGGACAGGTCGCGGTAGAGCGGGACCGTAGTGTGCAGTGCGATGAGGGGGCGCTCGTCGACGTGCGCGACGACGGTGCCCGAGGTAACCTCCCCCCCGTCGCGGCACCAGGACGCTGTCAGCGTGCCCGACGTCTGGATGGCGAGGGTCTGGTCGGCGCCGCTGACGAGCTTGACCTGCACGCGCCGACTGTCGTCGAAGGTCTGCGCGACCACCGGCGCCGATGTCTCTTCACTGCCTGCACGCAGCAGCTCGGGTTCCGGGACTGGTCGGAGCGCGTACCCGAGGGAACCTGCCGCGCCGATAACCACCAGTGTGGTCACAGCGATCAGTGAGACCGTCCGGCGGGACGTCACTGCTCCTCCTCCTCGAATGCGACGGCGTAGCCGCCTGCTGAGAAGCACTCCTGCACGGTGGCGTCGTTCGGGTCGTACTCCGCTTCCTCGAAGCGGTTCTCGAGGTCCTCGGCGAGGTCGGTGGTCGTGTACGTGGCCTCGACGACCTGGTTGCGCTTGAAGCAGGCCACGACGATCTCCTCGCCGTTGCTGAGCAGGTCGGGGTTGCCCTGCTGCGCTCGGTACAGGGCCTCGATCGGCGCGAGCTCGTCGGCACACTCCCCGGCGGTGTCGATGTACTTCTGCGCTTCCTCAGCGGACATCTCCGGGGGCGTGATCTGGATGATGCCGGAGGCGAGGCGCTTGTGCTCCTCCTCGTAGCCGGCGTTGACCATGCACTCGGTGTACATGCGATGCGCCTCGTCATACTGAGCCTGCGTGATGCCGCCGGTGTCGATGGCGCTCGTGAGTACGTCGATGACGTACGGGTTCTCCTCGCCTTCGAGGTACTGCTCCAAGAGCTCCTCGAAGCTACCCGCCAGACGCTCGCCTTCCGGAGCAGCCTGACCTTCGCCGTCCACTCCGGAGGTACAGGCGACCAGCGCCGAGCCTGCGAGGACGAGTGCCACCATGCCGGTGACGACCCGCGTTGATGCTGTGGTTGTTCGCATGAGAACGCTCCGATTCCTCTGAATTGCCGTGGTGTTACCGGTCTATCCACGGCGGGTCTCGGTACGGTTAGCGCTCTCCTAACCTGGCCCTAACCGCCTCCGGGAAGACTGCGTATGTACCTGAGGAAGGGAGCACGCGATGCGAATACTGCTGGTCGAAGACAACGTCGACCTGTCCGCAGCGATCACCATGTCTCTCGCCCGCGACGGATATACGATCACCCCCGCGTACGACGGCGTCCAGGCACTGGACCGCCTCATCGACTACGAATTCGACGCCGTCATCCTCGACCGCGACCTCCCGCGCATGAGCGGAGACAGCGTCTGCCGCGAGATCCGCACCTCCGGTCAGGACATCCCCATCATCATGCTCACCGCGCTGACCACCGTGCGCGATCGCGTCACCGGGCTCGACCTCGGCGCAGACGACTACCTCACCAAGCCATTCGCGTACGAGGAGCTCGCCGCCCGCCTGCGGGCGCTCCGCAGGCGCGGAACCGCGCCCATCTCGGATGAGATCACCGTCGGCGCGCTCACCGTCGATCGAGCCCGCGGTAACGTCATCTTCGACGGCCGGAGCATCCGTGTCTCCCCCAAGGAATTCGCCGTCATCGAGGCACTCGCCCGCGCCGAGGGACGGCACCTGACCGTCGAACGCCTACTCGACGTCGCCTGGGACGCCCCCGACGACATCTCCCGCAGCGTCGTGAAAGTGACGATGCACTCGCTGCGCCGCAAGCTCGCTCCCGACCTCATCGTCCATGACCCCGGTTTCGGGTATCGACTGGAGACAAGCTGATGTCCCGCAGGAGCTCTCTCGCCGCGCGCATCGCCGTGCGGTCCGCAGCGATCTTCACCGCGATCTCGGTTCTGGTCTTCGTCGCGGTCTGGGCGTCCCTGACCTCTGTCGCCTCCTCGAGCATCACCGTCGTCCCCGAAAACGGAGCCTCCTCCGCCCCGGAGGTCGTGGAAGCCGTGTTCCGACTCACCAACCAGGCGAAGACGATGACCATGACCGTCACCGGCTCCGCACTCGCCCTGATCACCGCCCTCGGCACCTTCCTCACCTATCGCGCAGCGCGGGCCTCCCTGCGCCGCGTCTCCGACATCACCCAGCACACCCGGCGCATCACCGCCAGCACTTTGGACGAGCGTCTCGCCCTCCGCGGGCCTGATGACGAGATCAAGGACCTCGCCGACACGATCGACGACACCCTCAGCCAGCTCAGTGACGCCTTCGCCCAGCAGGAGCGGTTCGCCGCGAACGCCTCCCACGAGTTGCGCACCCCACTTGCCGTCGTACGGACGTCCCTGGAGTCGATCGGCGGCCGCATTGCCCATGACGAGGATGTCGACCGGTCCCTCCGGAACGTAACCCGCATGGACGAGACGATCGACGCCCTCCTTCTGCTCGCTCAGACCCGGCGCCTCCCCGAAGACAGGCGCTACCCGGTGGACGTCGCAGGGGTGGTCCGCATCCTCGCCGACGACCTCGCCCCGGCTTTCGCGGCCCGTGGCGTCAGCTTCGAGGTGAGAGCTGACCAGGTCGCCATCGTCGACGGGGATCAGACACTGCTCACCCAGGCCGTGCACAATCTGATGCGAAACGCCGCTCAGTACGCCCCAGCCGACGGGCATGCGACCTTCGAAGTCACCGCGTCGCCCACGGCCGTGACCGCCCGCTTCGCGAATGATGGATGCGCTTACACGGACGAAGAGGTCGCACAGTTGCTCGAGCCGTTCAGCCGCGGCGCCCAGACACGCGCTGGCGACGTCACCGGGCACGGACTCGGGCTGTCGATCGTTGCGAGCATCGCACGTCAGCATGGCGGTACCTTCGAACTGGAACCGCGCCAGGAAGGCGGCCTCGTCGGCACCCTTCGCCTCCCGCCGGCAACAGAGGAGGCCGGGGATGCGACCCCCGGCCTCCGTTCAGCTCAGCCCACTCAGGCGATCACCTGAACGAGTTGTAGGCGTAGCTACCCGTGTCCACGCCACAGGCTGCCCACGCGTATCCGCCGCTGGTCGTCCAGCCCGAGGTGGCCGTCTTGCAGCCGTGTTTGGCGAAGGACAGCCCCTGTGTGCCGCCCCACACATCGTGCTCCGCGCTGGCGTTGAAGGGACCGGCGAACCACGTGCCGCTCTGTCCTGCGTAAGCCGGGGCGGCGCTCAGCGCACCGCCGACGGCCAGAGACGCCGCGAGGACGACCGCCCCGAAACCCTTCTTGAACTTCGTCTTCATGTGAACCACTTCCTTGTGAGTGAGGTTGGGCCGGCACCCTGCCGGTGAGATTCACCCTGGCAGAACGAAAACATACATACAAGCATGTATGTTTTTCGCTCACGCCCGAGGTCGGTTTACCAGACCTCGTCTTCATCGAACGAGAAAGCGCCGAGCGCGAGGTCAAGCGGCGGGAGATGATGCGGTCAAGCCAGCCGTCGATCCCCTTGCCGGCCGTCGACTTCGCGCGGGACAGCTCCAGATAGACCATGCCGTCGCGCTCGTTGTAGAGCAGGATCCAGAGATACTTCATTTCGATCTCGGCGCCGTCGGCCGTCGGCTGGTCGAACAGTGCACCTCGGCCGTTCTCATCGACGCGCTTGGCTAAGGCGCAGCCACTCGGGTTCTTGGTGCTGGGCGAGGCCCCACGGCACACCAGTGAACTCGTCACCGCTGCTCGCAATCAGCCCCATGTTGGGGTCGGCCTGGGAGAAGTACGGCAGGTTCCGCGGGTTTGGAGCGCTTCCATCGAGCTGCAACAGCTGCTCGTGCATAACACGACGGTTCGGAACCAGCACGAAACGACGAAAGGCCCGGATTCCTGTGATTCAGCAGGAATCCGGGCCTTGTTTGTCGGGACGACAAGAGTTGAACCTGCGACCCCTTGGAGGATCCGGTCGACTTCCGGTCTCCGCCGATCGTCTCGGAAACTCGCGGATTCCCTTGTGTTTACAGGGAACCGGGCGGTTCGCTTGATCCGATTGTAGCCGGTCGGTGGTGGTTCTTGGCGGCTGATTCAGGTGGGTTCCTGATGGGCCGGGCTTCGGACTCGCGCCAAGAACAACTGACGGGCTCGAGGCGAATCTCGGCTGGGCGGCGAATCGCTGAGAATTCCCGTGCGTTGGCGGTTATCATGGCGGCCGTTCCAGGGAAGTGAGTACCGAATGATGACGGCGCTTCGGAGGGTTTCTGGTCACCGTGATGGCCAGCGCGCGTCGTCAAACTGCGCGGAGTCGTTCGGACACGGGAGGTTGACAGACTGCGCAGCGCGTTCGGAAGCCTCAGCCCGCCGAAGCGTCGCTAGTCGTGCGCATAGCGAGTCGCTATGGCGCAAGCACCGAGCGGCGTATACGCGCACTGGACGCCACGCACGACTCGTCCTGTCCGCGCAACGACAACCCGGGGCTCACGTAAGCGATTCCACGCACGCTCAGCCACCGGTCAACGCGCGGATAGACCCGCGGTGACGCGAGCGGGTTCGTTGACGCGCGGGACGTTGGTATAGCGAATTGCCGCTAGTCGCGCCCACGGCCTGCCCCGTCGTCATGGTCGGGACGGTTGTCGACTGCCGATCTCGGCCTTGTTGCGATGACGTCTCCTCGCACAGCACTCCGCCGCTGCCGTGCGAAGGGCTGAACCCCAGCAATGATGTCGACTCACAGAGTCCGCCGCGGGCCGTGTCGACGGTGTGGTACACAATCGATTTGTGACCCACTTCTGGCAGAGCGATGCCGGCGAACACATTCGGCTGCACCGCAGACGGACGGCGTCGCTTCGTGTGACGGTCAAGACCGAGGCCCCAACGAAGAAGATGCGGAGGGGGTCACAAGAGAAGGCGCGGCAAGCCCTACGGCTCGCGTTCGAGGGCGACACACTCACCAGCTACGCGCGCAAGCAGACAAACTGGCCCAAGCCACGGGCGGACATCGCGCTCGAAATCTTCGTGAACAGTGGTTCACGCAACGGGGCACGTATCGACAGCGCGTGCAAGTGGTTGCTGGACGAGTTGGCGGGCCTCGTGTACCGAGACGACAAGCAGGTGAAGTTGCTGTTCGCCCGGATCGGACGTCCCCTCAACGATCCTGAATCGCTTGCTTTCTGGGGTGAGGATGCACTGCCCGTGACGAAAGTGGTGGAACCCCCGGGCGCGAGCATCTCGATCACTGCGCAGCCCCGGTCTAGCGTGCTGCACGATCTGCGCGCGGCGAACAGTCTCGAAGAGGCGTGGGACCCTCACAAAGCGGTCTACGGCGAGAGTCGGCGTTCCCCGTTCTACGACGACTTCGAACGAGACGTACTGCTGGATTATCAGACGCTATTCGACCCCGATGACGAGGAACAGGGGGCACGATTCCGGCAGATAGCGAACCAGATCGACTATCGCGATCAGGCCCGGCAACAGAAGCACGTCGATTTCGTTTTCTCTTCGTTGTTCACGGACCTACCTGTGGACAGGTTCGGCGTGTGGAGAGCTGCGCGCTCCCGCCTGGCCCACTCCCCGTACATCTTCGATCTTGGGACGATCCCTGAGCGGGGCGAGTCCGAAGAGTTCCAACGACGGCTTCGACGGATCCTTGAGGACCGCAAGCACCGCTTCCCGGGCCTGCTGCCTCTCCGCGCGCGAAGCGGCGTCTCGATGATTTTGTTCGAGAAGCCCGGTCACCCCAAGGACTTGGACAACCTCGTCCGCCAGACCCTCCCCACGATCCTGGACTTACTGAGGCCTCCCCGCCATGACCATCATGGATGGTTGGCCGACGAGCCGGAGCTCAGCGCGAGCCAAGTAGACATTCCCTTCATCGAGATTGCTGCGATCGCTGCCGACCAATCCGATATGCCGCCGGGCTCCCTAGTACTTGGGCTTTCCAGCGCAGACCGCAACTCCAGTTGGTGGTCCCTCGTCGGCGACTATGTTGAGCGTTCACTCGACGATGCGTACCCATGACCGCGAAGGAGTGATACTGAACCGTACTGAGGCACCGCGCGCGTCTTCAGGCGCTGCTCGCGGTGGCGTTGGCGACACGCAGAAGAGTGCCGATGGCCGGTGTTCTGATGAGCTCCTTCTTTCCTCCGTATGACTTCGGGCGCGATGAGTTCTTCCAGGAAGTTGTGCGGCGCGATCGCTCGTGCGTGGCTGACGGATTCATCCACCCAGCGTCGGCGCGTCAGACGGCCGGATGAGATGCGCGTCCTCAATGACGGGGCACCGGAGAGTTGAGCGGTACGCCCTCCGACAACCTGCTCATCCACGGCGACTCACGTGACGCACTGCGCCCGCTCCTCGGAATGCCGGAGTTCGCCGAGCAGGTCAAGGTCAAGGTCAAGCTGGTCTACATTGAGGCGACGCCCAGACGTATCGCGACGCTCCGAGAAAGATCAGCTGGTGGTCGGAGCGGTCACAGCCGTCATTCCAGAAGCAGGTTGGCTTCAGAGCACGTGCGCGTCCACACAGTTGCTAGACGGAGGGTTTCAGCTCCGAAAGAAGTACCGCTAGATGAGCCCCCTGATTGCCACGTCCGCAACGGTGCGCTGGTAGACCAGATCACCCAGGCGAGGAAGCCATGTGTCAGTGTCCGCGAGAAGGTCCCGGGCGATCGTCCACGGGGTTGAAAGCGAAAGGAAGTTCCCGGACGAGCTCATCGCCGAGTGCGCGCCAAGTTTCACTGCGGCGGCCCGGTGTCGGACACCCTTGGCCATCAGCTCACGAGCAGCCGCGGTGGAGACACCGAACCGCAGGAAGTCGGGGAACGAGGTAACCGCTGGGGCGAGAGTGACGCCCTCCGACGTCAGGTGCTGCTGGAGGATAGCCACTGCTTGCTCTACCAGGGTCACCAAGTCGAACAAGACAAGCTTGGCGTGGATGCGCAGCAGCACGTCAATGCTGACTCCTGCGCGTGCTGCGAGCGCTGTGAACGGCAGCCCCTCTAGCCAGGCCAGCAGTAGCTCAGACAGGGATGCAGCGAGGTCGGTTACGTCCGTCCGCCAGTACACGGTCTCCGCTTCCCGGGTGAACCCGGGCTGCTCGAGTGCCCAGTCGACAACGAGGCGTACCAGGTTAGGGTCCAGTGGTGACTCAATGCTCTCCCAGTCCGCATACCGGGGCAGGAGCCCATCGAGCACTGCGTCGACCAGACGAGGTCGTGCCGACGTCTCCTGCGCCAGCGAGAGGCGCCCGGACGCCCGCATCTCGACTAGGCGTTGCGCGCGGAGCTCGAACACACTGAACAGCATCTGCCGTTCCTGCTCCGTGGCCCGTGCCGCAGCGAAGGTCTCCGCGGCGAGCGTTTCGGCGATGCTGACGAATTGCTCCGCACCCAGCTCGTCTCGAATCAGCTCGATTAGCGCCGCATCAATCCCGTCGACGAGGGAGAACAACACTGGGCTCGCTTCCAGCACCCAATTGGTGAGTTGCAGTTGCTGGCGGGCAAGCGCGCCTTCCAACCTCTGTACCAAGGTGATCAACGCTCCCGCAACCGGTTCACCGGGCTGTCCTTCTGCGACAGGGCTGACGACCGCCCAGTCATCGGGGTTCGCGCAGACCACCAGCCCGCGTGTCGAGCTTCCCGCCCGCCCTGCTCGACCGACCAGATTCTTAATGTCGCGGGCGAGCATTGCCTCGGGTGCGCTTCCGTCGGAGCTGCGCTTCACGGAGTAGAGAACCATCGTCCGCAACGGCAGATTCACGCCCTCTGCCAACGTGCTCGTGCACAACACCATAGGTATACGCCGGTCCGAAACCAGCTCCTCGAGAACCTCGCGGGTCTCCTGTGGCACGTCGCCGTGGTGAACGATCGCGCCCTCGCGGAGTGCCCGCGTTCCCACCCAGTCGTCGCCGAACTCTCTGGTCAGATACGCCACCGCTGATTCGACGGCCGCGTCGTCCGTCACATAAGCCATCGGCTTCGGCAGGTCGAGACCTGCTGCGATCTGCTTGAGGAGCTCGTTGGCAAGGCCCAGAACGCCCCGGTTACCGCCCTTCTCCGTCGCGAACACAGCGACCGGACCCAACGTCAGCGCCTTCCGTGCTGTGGCCACCGCCAAGGTCTTCGTAGAACCGTAGTCGTAGCTGTTCAGCCGCCCCGTCGACGGGTTCGTGAACTGAAAATCCTCCAGGCCCAGGAACTCCGGCAATGTGTGCGACGGTAACGAGGTGGACGGCTCGTGAAGCTCCAGTCCGACCTTGCGTTGTCGACCCGAACCAGAAGGGCGCAGCACCGCGAACTCCGCCACCGCTGGCCGATACTCACTGCGCACCACCGTACCGTCGGAGCCGCCCAGCCAAGTGTTGATCTCTTCCACGTTGGGGACGATCGCTGACACGAACACGATCCGCGGGGCCGGGGTTCGCGCCTTCAGCCGTGCCAGTAGCAGCTCCAGCCCCACTCCGCGAGACTCGCTGTCGAGAAGGTGCCCTTCATCACAGACGACCAGCGAGATCTCCGACAGCAATTCGGGGTGAGCGCCGACGAGCCCGGTCAAAGCCTCCGGCGTGGCGATGATGACGCGGACCTCTTCCAGATCATCGCTCTCCTCGATCCCCGGAACCGTTCCGCCGTACACCGTCCGCGACCGTAACCCCATCGCCGTCAGGTGCCGGCCGACACTGCCGCGCAGCTCACGGGCCAACGCCCGGTACGGAACCAACAGCACCGCCTTGCTCTCTGGGAAGCGGCTCAGATGGTCGAAGATGAGCGTCTCTGTCAGCGCGGTCTTGCCCGCTCCCGTCGGCATCTGCAATGAGTATGATTCAGAACTCGTCAGCAGTCCCGCATTGATGGCTTCCATCTGCGACGGGAAGAAGTCCCACACCGGCTGCGTGCGGTCTAGGAACGACTCCACAAGAGGATCCCACCGCCGCGTCGCCCCGTCGGGGAGAACCGCGCGAAGATTCGTGCGCTGGAAGCGCTCAACCAGAACCGCATACAGGCGATGGGCGACCCACTCGTCAGGACCAACATCCAGCGCGCGCCCCGCTTCCTCCTGCGCGGCGACAACCACCTCGTTGACAATGCTCGTGTTCCCGGCTCGGACCGCGTCGACCAGCACCTGCGTCGAGAAAGAAACAGGATTCGCAGACCGAGTGAGGAGCTCGTACGCCGCCCGCTGGGCATCGACATCCCAGAACTGCGGATCGGCGAGTCGCATCGTCATCACCGCCGAGGCAGGATAGCCGCCCTGGTAGAACGCAACCGCCGCAAAGAACAACCCATCCGCACGAGCACCGTCCCGTAGATCCCGGCTCACCGTCTCAAGTGCACGACCGAGCGATGCCCAATCCAGCGGCTCCCCGCCCCCGGCACGCACCATGTCGAACAGCTCGCCGACCAGAGAGTAGTACAGGTCCGTCTTGCGATTGTCGAGGTAATCAAGTTGTCCCAGGTGGGTCGACAACCGGAAGTCCACAATCGTCTGCTGTGTCTCCGCATCTGCGATCCACCGACCCAAGCTTTCTCTCACGCGACATCCTCGACGTCTTCTGAGGTCAACAGCGCGGCGTCGAAGACCCGCTCGTAGGTCTCCTTCAAGTCAGGGACCGAGATCACGATCAACGCCCGCTCGCTAGGGGGAGGGGGGACCACACCGATCAACTCGTCGGCGACCAGGCTCGCGCAGATAACTGCCACCGCGCGGAACTCCCGTGTCGCCTCCGGATGGTCTACAGGGTGGATAAATCTGTCCAGCTGCTCGATCGAGATAGTGGACAACCCCGTGTCGATCGCTCGTTCTTTGAGCCAGTTCAGCGTCTTCACGAACCGTCGTGAGCTGTCCTTCTCCGAGTCCGCGATCGCACTGGCGATGGGCGTCGACGTACCGCTGGTGGACTTCGTCTTCACCTCAGCACAGATGATCCGATCATCTGCCGACGCCGCTGGCCACTGCGGAAGGATCATCTGCACCACATCAGAACCGGGAGCAGGCTTCGTGCGGTCCTGTTTCAACCGCCACTTCTTCGGGTCCAGAACGACCCCGGGATGCTCGCTCGCAGCATGGAACAGCGCCGTAAGGATCTCACCGAAGTCACCCGCCATCGTCGATCCACGATCTGGAAGTTTCGACTCAATGATCGTGCGAGCAGACACCGACGTCTCCGCGATTCGGGCTTGCAGACTCGGATCAGAGATGTAGCACCGCCGCACCGGAACGCCCAGACGATCCGCGAACGTCGCAGCCTGCTCTACCTCAATCTCGATCACCGCGAACGGCGCACTCTGGGTCGTCGAGAAGACCGCCCCGAGGGCCTCGAAATCGAGCTCTAGCTCCAGCACAACAAACCCCTATCCGCGCAGCCAATTCACCAAGACACACCGTCTGCCAACCCGACACTACGAGATAAATTTCAATCCAGTCTGCTGGGAAGCCCGGAGAGAACCGAGCCGCAGCGTCTCCGTTGCTCGCCAGGTGCAGAAACCAGCGGCCCCCGACTTCCTTTGTCAAGACGGACAGGATGCGGCGGTACGTGCAACCCGCTGGATTCCGCGGACATCTGGCACCGGTATCGATCTCATGTCGTCCGGCACGTCGGCCACTGTTGGCTGAATGAACAAAGCCCGCGATCTCCTTCAGGTTGCTACTTCTGTCCTTGACCCGTCCCCGCTGAGGTCGGCGGTTTCGTATATCCGCGTCTCTACTGCTCATCAGGCAGATCGCGGAGGTGCACGAGAGGGCTTCTCCATCCCGGCCCAGCGAGACGCGAACCAACGTCAGGCATACGGGTTGGGGGCGCTCGTGGCGGCCGAGTTCGTGGACCGCGGCCAGTCGGGGCGCAACACCAACCGCCCGGGACTCCAACAGATGCTCGCGTGCTTGAGGGAACATCAGGTCGACTACGTCATCGTACATAAGCTCGATCGTCTGGCACGATCGCGGGCCGACGACGTTGCGATAACTCAGGCGATCCACGCATCCGGCGCGCGTCTGGTATCCAGCACCGAGGGCATCGACAGCTCAGTGAACGGTGTCCTTCTGCACGGGATCATGGCGTCGATCGCGGAGTTCTACTCTCGAAACCTCCGGCACGAGGTGATGAAGGGAATGCGCCAGAAAGTCCTCCAGGGAGGGACCCCGAACCGCGCACCCATCGGGTACCGCAACGTTCGCGTCCAGACCGATGACGGCCGTGAGTATCGAACCGTCAGGGTCGACGCGGAGCGGGCGCCGCACATCACATCTGAGCGTTCGAGGCATATGCCACCGGTGAATGGGGCGTCGCGCGTCTGGCGGACGCGCTCGGTGAGCGAGGACTGCGGACACGGCCGACGCCCTCTCTCGCTCCCCCGCGATCCCGCGTTCGGCGTCGCTGCCGGCCGGTGCAGCCGGGAGACGTGGTCCATTGGGTTGCGTGGCAGCACCTCGTGGCGCACAGCCAGTCCGAGTGCGAGACGGAGCACAACGCGGGCCTGCTTGGCGCGGTTGTAGCTCTGCTTCGCGAGCTGGTTGAGGAAGTGGTCGCAGTGAGCAACGCCGATCTCCCGCAAGGTCAGGTTCCCGAAGGCGGGCATGACGAGGGCCTGCATGTTCCGCTCATACAGCTGCAGGGTGCGCTTCAACAGGCGGTCTTCGAGCTCGAGGTCTTCGAGCCAATACGCGACCAGGTCCGAGAACGGGCTGTCCGGGGTAAGCGCCGAGGACGACGGCTGGAAGAGGCTCCGGTCGGCGAGCTTCGCCTTCAACGCCCGCTCGGCGGACTTCCGGGTGTTTCCGGTCGCCTGGACGAGCCGGGTCTTGCCGTCCCAGTCACGGTAGCGGACGCGCGCGACGACCCGCCCGCTGGGGCTCGCGAGGTGGCCGATCTCCCCGAAGGTGCCGATGGTCAGGCGCTGGCGGCTCATCGGGTCACCGCCCGTCCGCCGGTGCTGGCGGCTCGGGGTCGCGTTGCTGCTCGATCCAGATCCGCACGTCGGAGAGCGCGAACTTCAGATGCTTCCCGAAGCGATACGCGCGCGGACCGAGGCCGCGGGTGCGCCAGTCCTAGACGGTGGAGACGGGCACGCCCAGGTAGGCGGCGAGCTCGCCGACGTCGAGCAGCGGCACCATGCCCCAGGGGTTGCCGGCAGGGCTGTGTTCGGTGTCCATACCGAACAGGTGCGTCCTGCTCCCACCCACGAACCGGGAGCAACCGGCACGGTCGCTCCGCTACCGGAGCGGGACGGCCCGAGAGGGCCGCGGGGGCCAAAGTGATGGGTTTTCGATGACCGGATCGCATCCACCTACAGAAAAAGTTCCGGAAACCCTTGAGTTTCCGGGACCTCTCGGTCGGGCTGACAGGATTCGAACCTGCGACCCCTTGACCCCCAGGTGGTAGGAATAGGGTTCATAGCCCACCTGACCTGGGGTTTTATGTTTCAGGAGCGTGGCCCGCGCGTCGTGTTTTGCAGGGTTTGCGAGCTGTTGGTCACTTGGTTGGTCCACTTCACATCTGCGCCCGTCCCCGTCGATTACGACGAGACAAGCGAGGTCTCATTGGCGCGAATCGTGCCCTCGGCCTCCGAACCGCTGACCTCTCAGACGTGCGCGAGTTCATCACGCGCGATGGCGATATCCCACGGCGCCGTCTGATGGACGATGCGATCCACGACGTGACCGTGACCGGCTACGAGCACCTGATCGACCAGCTGGACCTTCCCGACCCCGACGACCGGCAAGTCCTGGCCGCCGCGATCCACGCCGAGGCCCAGGTGATCGTCACCCGCAATCTCCGCGGCTTCCCCATCGAGCGGCTGAGCGCCTGGGGTTTGGAAGCGCAGCATCCCGACGACTTCCTCACCACGCTGCACCATAATCGTCCGGATACGGTCGTCGGGATCGTCGCCGCGATCGCCGTGGCGTGGGGCGCCGGACGACGTGCTCGACCGTCTCGCCATCGACGCGCCCGACTCGGTCGCTCTCGTGCGCCCGTGTCGGGGCAGATCAGCCGGATCGGCCGAGTGGACCAGGCATTGACCACCCTCAGAAACGACGAAGCCCTGATAAAAATTGCTTCTCATCAGGGCTTCAGACCGTCGGGATGACAGGATTTGAACCTGCGACCCCTTGACCCCCAGTCAAGTGCGCTACCAAGCTGCGCCACATCCCGGTCCGCTGTCCGCACGCGGACAACTCCCCTATCCTAACCGGTCCTGAGCCCGCTCGCGAACCGGCGCACCCGGGCGCGTTGCGGGGCTTGTACGACGACCGCTCGTTGCCCGCTGTCCGAGGCGGGCAGTACGTTCTGGCCATGAGCGAGACGACGATCGTGCCGGTGACGCCCGGCAGCTTCAGCGATGCCCAGCACGCGATGAGCGGCGGCGGCGATGGGCACGAGTGTCAGTGCCAGTGGTGGACGATGACGAACGCCGACTTCCAGCGCACCGATATCGACGGCCGTGCCTCAGCCTTCCGAAGCGAAGTGGATGCCGCGCCCTCCCCCGGCCTCATCGCCTACGTCGACGGCGAGGCCGCCGGCTGGGTGCGTGTCGGCCCGCGTACCCGTCAGATCCGGTTGAGCAAGACACGCGCCTACGCCGGCGCGACCGAAGAGCCCTGGGATGACGCAGATGTCTGGGCCGTCAGCTGCTTCGCGGTGCGCAAGGAGCATCGCGGCTCGGGCCTCAACGCGGCGCTTCTCCATGCCGCGATCGCCTTCGCCCGCGAGAACGGCGCACGCGTGGTCGAGGCGTACCCCGTTGACCCGGATGCGGGGCGAAAGGTGACGTCCAACGAGCTGTACCACGGCGCTCTCTCCACGTTCCTCAGCGCGGGCTTCCGCGAGGTCGCGCGCCCCAAGCCGCACGTCGCCGTCGTCTCGCTCGACCTCGCCGACACCCACGAGACGGGCACCGGAGAGCACCCGTGACGCTTCGGCGAGAATGGAACGCATGACCGCATCCGACGCTCCTGTCCGTGTGGACTCGTGGCTGTGGGCGGTCCGCATCTACAAGACCCGCTCAGCGGCGACCACGGCCTGCCGCGCCGGTCACGTCCGGGTCAACGGGGAAAAGGTCAAAGCGTCGCAGTCGGTGAAGCCCGGCGACGAGCTACGAGTGCGGATCGCGGGTTTCGACCGCATCCTCGTCGTCCGACAGACGCTCACCAAGCGCGTCGGTGCGCCCGTTGCCGCCACCGCCCTGGAAGACCGCACTCCCCCGCGCGAGCCGATGGCGATGCTCGCCGTCCGGGATCGCGGCGCCGGCCGACCGACGAAACGCGAACGCCGCGAGATCGACCGACTGCGCGGAGTCGACTGACCCGCCACCTCCGGCACCCGACCACGGGCCGCCCAGACGACTAGCCCGCGACACTCACCGCGCGGCGCGGCGGCGCGCCACCTGCACGACGACGCACAGCACGAGCGTCACCACTCCCCAGATGGCGCACGCGGGCGGCAGCACGCGGTACGCGAGGTGCTGCGCAGTCCACTCCGTCGTGAGCGGGCCGTACGCGGCGAGGCCGATCAGCCACGCCGCGACGAGCGCGACCGGCAGCGACACCCACCAGACCACCCGCACCGCCCCGGGCAGCACCCGCCGCACCGGAGCCGACGACCGTTTCCGCAGCCAGAACGCACCCGCCACCGCGAGCCCCAGCAGACCGAGCGCGCTCGATGCGTACTGGAACCACCGGTAGCCGTGGAACGGTCCCCAGCGCTCGGCCAGCGCGGGGAGGAGCTCGACGCCCCAGCGCCCCTCGTGGGTGAAGGCGTCCCAGGCGATGTGGCTCAGCACGCCGAGTGCCAGCGACACCACGACCAGCAGAACCGTGACCGCGACCGACCGGCCGCGCCCCGACCCCGGCACGACCGTTCGCAGCGCGTCGCCACCCGCGGAATCCCACGCCGATGGCAGCCTTCCCGCGAGCCAGTCCGGCGCGAGCTCACGCACCGCCGGGCGCAGCAGCAGCCACCACGCGAGCAGCAGCACACCCGCGATCACGACCGTCAGCCAGGGATACGCATGCGTCTGCGCGTAGCTGATGCCGATCCCGCGGGCGAACAACGGCAGGTCGGGAGCCATCGCCCCAACGGCCACGGCCGCCGGCACGAGCGGTGTGCGAACGACCGCCAGCGCGACGACGGCGTGGCTCGGGGTGAACGGCATCCGGTCGGGTCAGTCCTCGACGAAGACGCCCGCGAGCGTCTTCTTGCCTCGCCGCAACACGGCCACACCGCCCGGCAGGTCGCCGACGACGACGGCCGACTCGTCGTCGACCTTCGCACCGTTGATCGAGACGCCGCCCTGCGCGATGGCCCGACGGGCCTCCGACAGGCTGCCGACGAGCCCGGTGTCGACGAGCAGCTGCACGACCGAGGCACCGGCCGACGCCGTGGCGTGCGGAAGCTCCTGCAGAGCCGAGCGCAGCGTGGCAGCGTCGAGAGCGGTCAGGTCGCCCTGGCCGAACAGCGCATCGGATGCCGCGATGACCTTCGCCGTCGCATCCACTCCGTGCACCGTCGCGGTGACCTCGAACGCCAGACGCTTCTGAGCGGCACGGCGGAACGGCTCGTCGGCGACGAGGCGCTCGTACTCGGCGATCTCAGCGCTGCTGAGGAACGTGAACACCTTCAGGCGCTCGACGACATCGGCATCCGCGGTCGAGAGCCAGAACTGGTAGAACGCGTACGGGCTCGTAAGCTCGGCGTCGATCCAGATGGCGTTGCCCTCGCTCTTGCCGAACTTCGTGCCGTCGCTGTTGGTGATCAGCGGCGTGCCGAACGCGTGCACCGAGGTGCCTTCGACGCGGTGGATGAGGTCGGTGCCGCTGGTGAGGTTTCCCCACTGGTCCGATCCACCCGTCTGCAGCGTGCAGCCGTACTGGCGGTAGAGCTCGAGGAAGTCGAGACCCTGCAGGATCTGGTAGCTGAACTCGGTGTAGCTGATGCCGGCATCCGAGTTCAGACGGGCGGCGACGGCATCCTTCTTCAGCATCGTGCCGACGCGGTAGTGCTTGCCGATCTCGCGCAGGAAGTCGATGGCCGACAGCGGCGCCGTCCAGTCGAGGTTGTTGACCATGCGGGCGGCATTGTCGCCCTCGAAGCTGAGGTACTTCTCGATCTGACCGCGCAGACGGTCGACCCACTCGGCGACGGTCTCGCGCGAGTTGAGCGTGCGCTCGGCAGTCGGACGCGGGTCGCCGATGAGGCCCGTCGAGCCGCCGACGAGACCGAGGGGCTTGTGCCCCGCCAGCTGCAGACGGCGAAGCGTCAACAGCTGCACGAGGTGGCCGAGGTGCAGGGATGCCGCCGTCGGGTCGAAGCCGCAGTAATACGTGATCGGGTCTCCGCCGAGCGCCTCTCGCAGCGCTTCCTGGTCGGTGGACACATGCACGAGACCGCGCCACACCAGCTCGTCCCACACGTTCTCGAACGCGGGATCGAGCGCCACGGGGGCGGTCGTCAGGGCTTCATCAGACACGCGCTTCAGGTTATCAGCGGCGCACGGCGCGACCCGCCTCGACGGCGCTCAGGCGGCGGTGCCCCACCAGATGAGGAAGGCCGCGCCGAGGGCGACGACCCAGCTGACGAGGCTTCCGACGAGGAAGTACTCGGCGCGGTCTCCCCCGTCGTGGTCGCGCGAGATCTCGGGGAAGCGGACGATGCCCTTCGCCGCGAGCACGGCGGCCAGCAGCGTGAACGCCCCGGTGAGGGTGAGCGCGAAGACGAGCACGCGCTCGAGGGGGCCGATGATGCGCCCGCCCTTCAGCTCGTTCGCCGCTTCGGCGGCCACGACACCGCCCCGCAGCGACGCCCGCACGATGACGTTTCCCGACTCGACGAGGAACACCAACGCGCCCGCCAGCGCGATGGCGAGGTCGAGGCTCACGACGCCCAGCGGCGAGTCGATCGGCCAGACCCTCTCGAGCGGCCCCTGGCCATCGCGCACCCCGATGAGGGCGACCGCCACGGCCACGACGACCGCCAGGAGCGCCGCGGGCCACAGTCCCCACCGGGTGGGCTCGCGCGTCGAGGTGACCGCCGCCCATCCGGCTGCGACCGCGACGGCCGCGAACCACCAGGCCGCGGCGCCCGCCCAAGCGGCGAGGGGCAGCAGCGCGGCGCCGAGAACCACGAGCACGATCCCGAGCTTCGCGCCCGACAGCCGCTTGCGGGCGAGGTCGAGCGCGCCGACACCGAGGAGGATGAGCCCCGCGCCGATCACGACGAGCGCTCCGTCAGCGCCGCGTAGCCGGCGACGACCGCGGGGGCTCCCGACGAGGCGAGCAGTTGCGACACCGCCGACTGCGTGATGCCCTCCTCCTTCGCGAGGGCACCCTGGGTGCGTCCGAGGCAGCGGCCGTAGGTCAGGCGCCGGGCGCGCTCCGACATGCCCCCGACGATCTCGTCGCGGGCGAGCGCGTAGGCGTTGGCGAAGCGGATGCGGTCGGCCATGGCGACATCCTCGTCCTCCCCTCCGACAATGCGGGTGCGGGCGCGCGGAACCGCGCGGTCCTGCATCGCGTGCACCTGTTCGATCGCCTCTCGCGCGCGCCACCAGCCCGGCCCGTCGGAGATGTCCGCACTCTCGGATGCGACCGACCCCACGTCGCCGATGCCCAGCCCGAAGCGCAGCGACGCCTCATCGGGCAGGACCAGCTGGAGAAGCAGAAGCCAGGCCAGCGCGTCATCGAGCTCGTCGAAGACCGCCTGGAACTCGTCGGCGAACGTGGCACGCATCGGCGAAGCGGCGACGGGGAGCACGCGATCGATCTCGGCCATCGCGGCTTCGATCCGCGTCTGGGTGCTGCTGCGATCCACGAGCAGGCGGGAACCGACGATGTCGGCGATCACGGCGATCGACATGTCGATCAGGTTATCACTTATATTTCGGAGATATAAGTCATTCGCTCATGTTCGAGAGATATCAGTCCGAGGCTGATATCAGAGCTGCCACACCCGCACGGCCTGCTGAGCGCGAGCGATCAATGCAGCACGCTGCTCGTCGACCCGCACCGGAGCGGTTCCGCCGATACCGTCACGGCTCGCGACAGATCCCTCGGGCGAGAGAACCTCTCGAACCTCCGGAGCCAGGTGCTGTGACATCGAGGCGAGGTCGTCGTCGGTCGCCTCGTGGAGTTCGATGCCCCGCTCCTCGCAGAGCCGCACGAGCGAGCCCGAGATCTCGTGCGCCTCGCGGAACGGCACACCGCGCTTGACGAGCCACTCGGCGACATCGGTCGCGAGCGAGAACCCCTGCGGCGCGAGCTCGGCCATCCGGTCGACGTCGAAGCGAAGCGTCGCGACCATGCCGGCGAATGCGGGCAGGACGACCTCGAGCGTCTCGATCGAGTCGAAGACCGGCTCCTTGTCCTCCTGCAGGTCGCGGTTGTACGCGAGCGGCAGCGCCTTGAGGGTCGCGAGCAGACCCGAGAGGTTGCCGATCACGCGGCCGGCCTTGCCCCGGGCGAGCTCGGCGATGTCGGGGTTCTTCTTCTGCGGCATGATGCTCGACCCCGTCGAATAGCCGTCGTCGAGCGTGACGAAGCCGAACTCGCGGGTGTTCCAGATGATGATGTCTTCGGCGAACCGCGAGATGTCGACACCGATCATGGCCGCGATGAAGGCGAACTCGGCCACGACGTCCCGCGACGACGTGCCGTCGATCGAGTTGTCGGCGGGCCGGTCGAGCCCGAGCTCCGTGGCCACGAGCTGCGGGTCGAGCCCGAGGGTCGCGCCGGCGAGCGCTCCCCCGCCGTAGGGCGAGACCCGGGCGCGCGCCGACCAGTCGCGCAGGCGCTCGAGGTCGCGCAGCAGCGGCCAGGCGTGGGCCTGCAGGTGGTGGGCGAGCAGCACCGGCTGCGCGTGCTGCAGGTGGGTGCGGCCGGGCATGATCGCGCGGGAGTGGGTCTCGGCCTGGCCGACGATGGCGTCGATCACCCGCAGGATGTCGCGGGCGACGACCTCGGCGTGATCGAGCAGGTACAGGCGCACGAGCGTGGCGATCTGGTCGTTGCGGCTGCGTCCGGCGCGCAGCTTGCCGCCCAGCTCCGGCCCGACGGTCGCGATGAGGGCGGCTTCGAGAGCGCCGTGCACGTCTTCGTCGCCGGGGGCAGGCTGCAGCGAGCCGTCGCGCACGGCGGCGAGCACCGAGTCGAGCCCCGCGTGCATGCGGCTCTCCTCGTCGGGCGTGAGATACCCGGCCGCGGCGAGCGCCTTCGCGTGAGCGTGCGATCCGGCGATGTCGTACCCCGCGAGCGCCCAGTCGAAATGCGTCGATCGGCTCAGGCGGGCCAGCTCGGGCGCGGGGCCCGAGGCGAAGCGGGCTCCCCAGAGAGCCCCGGAGTTCGTGCCGCCTGACGTGTCTGCGCTCATCGCTCCAGCCTATCGGGGCGGCATCGCCGCGCTCGGCGCGTCCGCGCGACCGCGGACCGTTACCCGGGCGAGCGCGTCGATCCCGGCCTCGAGCGGACCGCGTCCCACGAGGAGCGCCCAGACGGTGCACCCGAGGATGATGCCGAGGGTCATCGGCCAGAACGGCTCAAGGGCCCGGTATGCATCGAGTTCGAACACGCCGGGCTCGGCGGCAGGCCGGGTGAGCGCCCACACGACGATCTGCGCCGAGTAGGCGGTGAGCGGCATCGAGCCGACCGCCCGCAGTGGCAACGCGATCCATGTGAGAGGCGTGCGGCACACGAGGACGCACACGCCGATGACGAGGAGGGCGAAGCCGCCGGATCCGATGACCTCGAACAGCCCGGATGAGTGGGCTTCCCCGGTCCACGGTGTCTCACCGAAGACCTCGGAGCGTCCCCACACGATGTCGAGGGCGGCGCCGACCGCCGTCAGGGCGAGCCCGGCGAGCGCGAGGAGCCACGGCGTCGCGCGCGAGCGCAGGTCGAGGCGCGCCGCCCCCATGCCCGCGAGGACGAACGCCATCCAGGTCAGGAACGGGTAGTGCCACCCGACGGCGTTCGAGACGTCGACGCCCTCGGGTGTCGACCAGAACGACAGGCCGTCGATCGCCGCCTGCGGGAACGGCGCGACGAGCCCGACGACCGCGGCGGCGATGAGCAACGTGCGCGCCCGCAGCGGCAGGACGGCGGCGGCGATCACGAACAGCAGCGCGTAGGCGGGAAGGATGACGTACACCGGCACCGCGAGGAACAGCAGCAGCACGCCGATCACCCAGATCGCCCCGGCGCGCACGAGCAGGCGCAGACGAGCCGTCTCGAGTCGTGGGCCGCGCAGCGGAACCGGGCCGCCGCTGACGAGCCCGATCGAGACACCCGCGAGCGTCGCGAACAGGATGGACGACCGCCCGTGGACGATCCCCTCGTGCGAGGAGGGGATCGTCCAGTCGAAGTCGGGGATGGCGAGCAGGTGCGCCGCGAGCATGCCGATCACGGCGAGCCCGCGAGCGAGGTCGATACCGTCGATGCGCGAGGGCGCGAACAGCGAGCGGCGCCGCAGCATCTCGCTCATCCCCGGCACCGGCCGCTCCTCACCGTGCCGTGGTCACTGCTGACGCAGCAGCCAGACCAGCAGCGCCTTCTGCGCGTGCAGGCGGTTCTCGGCCTCGTCCCAGACGACGCTGTGCGAACCGTCGATGACGTCGGCGTCGACCTCGTAGCCCCGGTCGGCGGGCAGGCAGTGCATGAAGATCACGCCGTCGGCGGCAGCATCCATCGTCTGCTGCGTCACCTTGTACGCACCCAGATCGCGGATGCGTGCGATCTTCTCCTCTTCCTTGCCCATCGACACCCAGGTGTCGGTCACGATGACGTCGGCGCCGGATGCCGCTTCGAGCGGGTCGACGAGGATCGTGACCGATCCACCCGTCTGGGCCGCGATGCGCTGCGCGTCGGCCACGACGTCTTCACGGGGACCGTAGCCCTCGGGCGAGGCGACACGGACGTGCATGCCCGCGGTCACGCCGGCGAGCACGTACGAGTGGCCCATGTTCGACTGCCCGTCGCCGAAGAACGACAGGGTGAGCCCGGCGAGGTCGCCCTTGTGCTCACGGATGGTCAGCAGGTCGGCGAGCAGCTGGCAGGGGTGGAAGTCGTCGCTCAGCGCGTTGACGACCGGCACGCGGGTGCCGCGAGCCATCTCCTCGAGACCCGCCTGCGCGTACGTGCGCCAGACGATCGCGGCGACCTGCCGCTCGAGCACGCGTGCGGTGTCGGAGGGGGTCTCCTTGCCGCCGAGCTGGCTGTTGGCCGTGGAGATGATCAGCGGCGAGCCACCGAGGTCGGCGATGCCGACGGCGAACGAGACGCGCGTGCGGGTCGACGACTTGTCGAAGATGACCGCAACGGTCTGCGGGCCCTCGAGGGGCTTGAGCTTCCAGCGGTCCTTCTTCAGCGACAGCGCGAGGTCGAGGACCTCGGCCTGCTCGGCCGGGCTCAGGTCGTCGTCGCGGAGCAGGTGGCGGGTCATGCGGATTCCTCCGTGGTCGTGGTCTCGAGAAGCAGGGCCGACTCGACGGTGCGCAGCGCGGCGGTGAACAGCTCGGCGAACTCGTCGATCTCGACGTCGCCGATGGTGAGCGGCGGAGCGATCCGCACGGTGCGGTCGTTCGCCGCATTGACGATCAGGCCGTGCTCCTGCGCCGCCGCGACGACGGCGCCGGCGACCGGATGCCGCAGCCCGACGCCCAGCAGCAGGCCCTGGCCGCGCACGCCCTCGATGAGCGACGATTCGATCGTCTCGAGCACCTGGCGCAGGCGTGCGCCGTGGGTCGCGGCGGCGTCGACGAGCCCGCCGTTCTCGATCTCGCCGAGGACGGCCGAGGCGACGGCGGTGCCCAGCGGGTTGCCACCGAAGGTCGAGCCGTGCGTGCCCGGGTAGAACAGGTCGCTCGCACTCGCGAAGGTGATGAGAGCGCCGATCGGGAACCCGCCGCCGATGCCCTTGGCGACCGTGATCGCATCGGGCTCGATGCCGGCGTGCTGGAATGCGAACCATGCGCCGGTGCGTCCGGCGCCGGTCTGGATCTCGTCGATGATCAGCAGCGCACCGTGACGCTTCGTGATCTCACGCGCCGCCGCGAGGTAGCCCTCGGGCAGCGGGATGACCCCGGCCTCGCCCTTGATGGGCTCGACGAACAGCGCCGCGACACGATCGTCCATCGCGGCTTCGAGGGCCTCGACCGTCGAGTCGATGCTCTCGACACCGGGGACCATCGGCTCGAACGGTTGCTGCATCTGCGGCTTGCCGGTCAGGGCGAGGGTGCCCATCGTGCGGCCGTGGAACGCGTCCTTCAGCGCGAGGATGCGGGGGCGCTCGGCGCCGCCGTGCAGTCGCGCGAGCTTGAACGCCGCCTCGTTCGCCTCGGCGCCGGAGTTGCCGAAGTAGACGCGTCCGGCGTCGCCGGTGCCCGCGAGACGCTTCAGCTGCGCGGCGAGGGCGAGCTGCGGCGGTGTCGCGAAGTAGTTCGAGACGTGCGAGAGCGTCGCCGCCTGCCGCGAGACCGCCTCGACGAACACCGGGTGAGCGTGTCCGAGCGAGTTGACGGCGATGCCCGCGAGGAAGTCGAGGTAGCGCTTGCCGTCGACATCCCACACGTACGCTCCTTCGCCGCGCTCGAGCAGCGCGAGGCGCGCACCGGCGCTGCGGACGAGGTCGCGATCGACATCGTCCGCCCATGTGGGCGTTGTCTGCTGGATCGTCGGGTTCGTCATCCCGCCACCACTTCCGTACCGATTCCCTGTGCTGTGAAGACTTCGACCAGCACCGAGTGGGGCTGGCGTCCGTCGATGATCGCCGCGGTGTCCACTCCCCCGTCGACCGCGTCGAGGCATGCCTGCATCTTCGGGATCATCCCCGACTCGAGCTTCGGCAGCATCGCGCGCAGGTCGGTCGCCGTCAGGTGCGAGACGAGCGAGTCGCGGTTGGGCCAGTCGGCGTAGAGGCCCGGCACGTCGGTGAGGACGACGAGCTTGGTCGCACCGAGGGCCGTCGCGAGAGCCGCGGCCGCGGCATCCGCATTCACGTTGAGTGAATGACCGGGGTTGTCGAGGTCGGGCGCGATCGAGGAGATGACCGGGATGCGGCCGGCGTCGAGCTGATCGTGCACCGGCTGCGGGTCGACCTCGACGACATCGCCGACGTGCCCGAGGTCGTGCTCGGTGCCGTCGATCACGACGCCGCGCCGGCGACCGCCGAACAGACCGGCATCCTCGCCCGACAGGCCCGTGGCGAACGGACCGTACGCGTTGATGCGGGCGACGAGCTGCGGGTTGATCTGCCCGGTCAGCACCATCCGGACGACGTCGATCGCCTCGGTGCTGGTGACCCGGTAGCCGCCCTTGAACTCGCTCTCGATCGAGAGCCGGTTGAGCATCTTCGAGATCTGCGGGCCACCGCCGTGCACGACGACGGGCTTCACGCCGACGAAGCGCAGGTAGGCGATGTCTTGCGCGAACGACTCCTGCAACTCCTCGGAAACCATCGCATTGCCGCCGTACTTGATGACGATGATCTGATCGCGGAAGCGCTGCAGCCACGGCAGCGACTCGATGAGGACGCCCGCTTTGGCCGCCGCCTCTTCGGGGGTCGTGTACTGGAGGTCGATGTCGTTCATGAGGAGTAAGCGCTGTTCTCGTGGACGTAGTCGTGCGTGAGATCGTTCGTGAGGATCGTCGCCGTCGCGTCGCCCGACTTCAGGTCGATGAGAATGTGCGTCGCGCGGGGCGTCAGATCGACCTCCTCACGCGGGCGGTCGGGGCCGCCGGCCGTGCACACGCGCACGCCGTTGAACGAGACGTCGACGTCGTAGGGGTCGAAGGCGGCATCCGTCGTGCCGATCGCGGCCAGGACCCGACCCCAGTTCGGGTCGTTGCCGAAGATCGCGGCCTTGAAGAGGTTGTTGCGGGCGACGGAGCGTCCGACGACGACGGCGTCGTCCTCGGATGCGGCACCGACGACCTCGATCGTGATGTCGTGGCTCGCGCCCTCGGCGTCGCCCTGCAGCTGCTCGGCGAGGTCGTGGCAGATCTCGGCGAGCGCGGCGGCGAAGTCGGCGGCATCCGGCGTCACGCCCGACGCGCCGCTGACCATGAGGGTCACCTGGTCGTTGGTCGACATGCACCCGTCGGAATCGAGCCGGTCGAAACTCGTTCGGGTGGCCGAGCGCAACGCGGCATCCGCCTGCGCCGCGTCGAGGACGGCGTCGGTGGTGATCACGACGAGCATCGTCGCGAGGCCGGGCGCGAGCATCCCCGCGCCCTTCGCCATAGCGCCGATGGTCCAGCCGCCGCGCGAGACGACGGCACGCTTGGGCCGGGAGTCGGTGGTCATGATCGCGAGCGAGGCGTCCTCGCCGCCCTCGGGGCTGAGCGAGCCGATCGCCACCGTGGTGCCCTCGAGCACCTTGGCGCGGAACACCTCGTCGCCCGTTCCGATGAGACCGGTCGAGCACACGAGCACGTCGCCGGCGCCGACATCCAGCAGCTCGCCCGCCTTCTCGGCGGTCTGGTGCGTCGTCTGGAAGCCGAAGCTGCCCGTGAAGCAGTTCGCTCCGCCGGAGTTGAGGACGACGGCTTCGACGACACCGTCGGCGATCGCCTGCTGCGACCACAGGATCGGGTTCGCCTTGGCGCGGTTCGAGGTGAACACCGCGGCACCGACCTTGAGGGGGCCGCGGTTGACGACGACGGCGACGTCGGGCTTTCCGGTCGACTTCAGGCCCGCGGCGACACCGGCGGCTTCGAATCCCTGGGGGGCGGTGACGCTCACGGGGCGACTCCGTTCACGCTCAGGCCCGTGGTCTCGGCGAGACCGAGGGCGATGTTCATCGACTGGATGGCGGCACCCGCGGTGCCTTTGGCGAGGTTGTCGACCGCGGTCACGACGACCACGCGGCCCGCGGCCCGGTCGATCGCGAGACCCATGAGGGCGGTGTTCGCACCGGTGACGTCGGCTGTCCGAGGGAAGGAGCCTTCGGGCAGCAGCTGCACGAAGGGCTCGTCGGCGTAGGCGCTCTCCCACGCCTCGCGGATCTGAGCGTCCGAGACACCATCCGCGATCGGAGCGGTCGAGGTGGCCAGGATGCCGCGCGACATCGGCACCAGGACGGGGGTGAACGAGATGCGGATGTCGCCTGCCGCGCCCGCTCCCCGCAGCGCCTGCCGGATCTCGGGGATGTGGCGGTGCGATCCGCCGATCGCGTAGGGGTTCGCCGACCCGAGGATCTCGGCGGCGAGGAGGTTCGTCTTCAGGCTCTTGCCCGCGCCCGACGGACCGACGGCCAGCACGCTCACGATGTCACCCGGGTCGATGACGCCGGCTGCGACGCCGGGAGCGAGGCTCAGCGCCACGGTCGAGGCGTTGCACCCGGGAGCGGCGATGCGCGAGGCTCCGACGAGCTTGTCGCGCTGCTTGACGGTGCCGCTCGCGCCTCCGACGAGGAGCTCGGGCACACCGTAGGTCCATGGCTCGTGGAAGTCGCCGCCGTAGAAGGCATCCCAGTCGTCCGACGACGTCAGCCGGTGGTCGGCGCCCGCGTCGATCACGAGGGCGGTGTCGGCGAGTGCCTCGGTGTACTGGCCGGACTGGCCGTGCGGGAGGGCCAGGAACACGATGTCGTGCCCCGCCAGCACCTCCGGCGTCGAGGGCTGGAGCGTGAGATGACGCAGCGAGCGGAGGTGCGGCTGGTGATCGATGAGCGGCTGACCGGCGTTGGAGTGCGCGGTGACGGTGCGGATCTCGACCTCGGGGTGAGCGGCGAGCAGGCGCAGGATCTCGCCTCCCGCGTATCCGGATGCGCCGGAGACGGCGACGGAGAGGGGCATGACTTCCACCTTATTGTCTGGGATGACGTCGCCTTCGCGGCGACGGGGACCGGCGGCGGCGACACCACACGCTCGACCGCGGATGCGGGAGCGTGCAGGGTCGCCTAGCGTCGGCGGTCGCCCAGACGTCGGCGCGCGCGAAGCACCGTGATGGTGCGCTGCGAAGCCGAAGACATGCGCCGACAGTAGCGCTCGCGCGCCGCATCCGCCAAATCCCCCGTATCCGAGTGGAGTTGACCCCGCAAGGTTTGCAGTGCAAAGTGGTTTGCATGAAGCACGATTCGATGGATGACGAGCAGCAG
The DNA here is from genome assembly GCF_002920555.1 of Microbacterium sp. Ru50. Lineage (NCBI taxonomy): Bacteria > Bacillati > Actinomycetota > Actinomycetes > Micrococcales > Microbacteriaceae > Microbacterium > Microbacterium sp. Ru50. Next base: position 893,259 of record NZ_PQSV01000001.1, read on the forward strand.
GCCGACCCGGCGGCGATGCTCGCTCTCATGCAGGACCAGCGTCGGCGCACCGCCCACTGGGTCAACCGCAACTACGCGGTGATGCTCATCACGTGGGCGGCGGCGTGGATCATCGGGTTCGGAGCGATCTGGAGCGCGGCGGTCGGCGGCGGGAACCCCTGGTTCCGCATTCCGACCACACCCGCGTGGATCGTCTTCGGCGTGGTGCTCATCACGGGCATCGTGGTCTCCGCCGTCGCCGGCATCCGCTCCGGTGCAGGCGTGCGGGGGCCCTCACGCCTGGCCGGCGCGATGTACGGCTGGGCGTGGACGCTGTCGATGTTCGGTGCCGGGCTCCTCATCGGCGCCGTGCAGCGCACCGGCGCGGATGCCACCGTGATGGCGGTGCTCTCCCCCGCGATCTTCGTCCTGCTCGTCGGTGTGCTCTACCTGGCGGGCGGGGCGCTGTGGCGCTCCCCCGTGCAGTACGCGCTCGGCATCGTCATGATCGCCACCGCGATCGTCGCCTCGTACGCGGGCACGCCGACCAACTACCTCGTGTACGCGACCGTCGGCCCGCTCGCGATGCTCGTCGTCGCGACCCTGATGCTGCGCGGCGTCATTCCGGCGGAAGGCACCCGATGACCGAGCTCGACCCGGTCATCCACGCCCCGGCCCGCCTGCGCATCGTCACGGCGCTGAACGAGGCCCTCGCCGACGGCGACGAGGTGACGTTCCCCGTGCTGCAGAAACTGCTGGGGATGACCGCCGGCAACCTCACCACCCACCTCGCAAAGCTCGAGGCGGCGGGCTACGTCGAGACCGCGAAGGCGTTCGCCGGACGCAAGCCCGTGACCTACGTCGCCCTCACTCCCGCCGGGCGCGCGGCGTTCCGCACCTATCGCAGCCATCTGCTCGATCTCCTCGGAGGAGGATCATGACCGCCCTCATCAGCACCCGCGACCTCGTGAAGCGGTTCGGCGACGTCACCGCGCTGGCCGGAGTGACGCTCGACATCCACGCCGGCGAATGCGTCGGACTCCTCGGCCCGAACGGCGCGGGCAAGACCACGCTCCTGTCGCTCGTCGAGGGCCTGCGCACCCCGACCAGCGGCGAGGTGCGCCTGTTCGGCGGCGACCCGCGCGACGCGTCGTCGCGCGTGCGGCTCGGTTCGACTCCGCAGGCGACGGCGCTGCCGGACGCGCTCCGGGTGAGCGAGGTCCTCGATTTCGTCGCGTCGCACTTCCCGCATCCCGCGCCCCGCTCCCGCCTCGTCGACGAGTTCGACCTCGGCCCCCTGCTGCGTCAGCAGTGCGGCGGCCTGTCGGGCGGCCAGCAGCGGCGGGTCGCGGTCGCGCTGGCCTTCGCCGGTGACCCCGACCTCGTGCTGCTCGACGAGCCCACGACGGGTCTCGACGTCGACGCCCGGCGAGCGCTGTGGGATGCCGTCCGCGCCCGGCACGCCGCCGGGTGCGCCGTCGTGGTCACGAGCCACCACCTCGAGGAGATCGAACAGCTCGCACACCGCGTCGTCGTCATCGATGACGGCGTCGTCCGCACCGACGACACGCTCGCGGCCGTCGTGTCGAACGTCTCGCGACGCCGCGTCACCCTGCGCGGGGTCTCGGCCGACGACATCCGGCGCCTCGACCCCGAGGCATCCGTCACCACCGCGGACGACGCCGTGACGGCCGTCGTCGGCGACTCCGACGCTCTCGTCCGCTCGCTCGTCGCCGCCGATCTGCCGTTCCGAGATCTGGCGGTACGCGGAGCGACCCTCGAAGAGGCGTTCCTCACCCTGACCGCCACGTCCGCGCACACCGAGAAAGCCGCCTGATGTCCTCGCTCTCGCTCACCCTCACCGCGACCAAGTACAACCTCATCGAGACCGCACGGGTTCCGATCGCGGTCATCGGGTCCGTCGTCTTCCCCACCCTCGCGTTCTGCCTCTTCGTGCTGCCGCAGCGCGCGATCGTGGCCGACAGCACCGTCGCGACGGCCGCGGTCTTCTCGATGGTGGTGTTCGCCTTCATGTCGTCCGGGCTGTTCTCCGTGGGCCTCGAACTCGCCGAGCAGCGCTCGAAGCCGTGGACGCCCTACCTGCGCACGCTCCCCGGCAGCCCGATGGCCCGCATCGGCGCCCTGATCCTCGCGACCCTCGCGATCGCGACCGTGGCGATGCTGCCGCTGCTCATCGTCGGCGCGGTCTTCACGAGTGCGCGCCCCGAGCCGGTGAGACTGCTCGCGGCGATCGTCCTCGTCATCGCGACGGCACTGCCGCCGATGCTCATCGGCGCGATCGTCGGGATCACGACGGGCCCGAAGGCAGCCATCGCCGTCACGCAGGTCGCCCTGTTCCTGCTCGCCTTCGGCGGCGGCCTCTTCCTGCCTCCGGAGTTCTTCCCCTCCTGGCTCGACACCGCCTCGTCGGTCCTGCCGATCCGTCAGGCCCGCGAGATCGTCGTCGGGGTCGCGACGGGCACCGAGGTGCCGCTCTGGGCGATCCTCGGCATCATCGCGTGGACGGTCGCGCTGGGAGCCCTCGTCGTGTGGCTGTACCGACGCGACGAGGGCCGCCGTTACCGCTGAGCCGACCGGGACTCGCGTCCGCCCCGGGGCCGCTCAGGTGGGGAACGACTTGATGCGCACGAGCAAGTTGGGGCCGGTCCGCTCGAGCGTGCGTCCGCCGACCAGAACCCCGACGACCGCGACGACGGCGCCGAAGAGGACACCGACCGCCAGCGCGATCCAGCCCCACATCGCATCTCCCGTCACCGCGTTGACGATCGCCGGCACGATGGCCGGCAGGGACAGCGCGATCACCGCGGCCCACACGACGAAGACCAGCAGGCCCACGATGGAGTTCTGACCCGGCGTGCTCTTGAACGGGCTGTCACCGGGCGCGGGCACCGGGGTCACGATGAGCGCCGACGACACAGCGCAGGCGCCGTACCCGGCGAGCAGCACGCCGAGGGCCGCGCCGAGCACGGCGGGAAGGTGCGCCGCGTCACCGGAGACGAGCGCGGTCGCGATCGCGATGACCACGATGAGCGGGATGCCGACGCAGGCGGCACCGAGCAGACGGCCCAGCCGGTCGGCGCGCCCGGAGATGCCCGTGGCGAGGGTGGTCCCGAAAGCGGTGCCGTCGAACGACACATCGGCGTAGCCCACCGCCGCCATGACGAGTGCGGCGAGCACCGGCGAGATGAGGAACATGAAGCCGTCGGTTCCGCCCGTGAAGGCGAACAGCACCGGGAACAGCGGGATGACGATGAGCTGCCGCAGGTACCGGGGATCGCGCAGCCATCCCGAGAGGGATCGCGCCCACGTCGCGCCGACGCCACCGGTCGGCATGACGCCGAACAGGCCGAGCTTGCCGGCGGCGACGGCTCGGGTCGCGCGCTGGCGCGGCGACGACACGGCCGTCTCGATGACGCGCTCCCATACGATCCACAGCACGACGAGGGTCACGAGGGCGATCGCGGTGCTGGCGAGCGCCGGAAGCCATTGGCCTGCCGCGACGCTCGGCGCGACCGACCAGGCGGCACCCAGCGGTGTCCAGGCGAGGATGCCCGCCGCCTGCTGGATCCGCGCCCACAGGTCGCCGCCCGCCTGGTCGAGCAGAGCCACGATGCCGGTGAGGATGGGGCCGGTGAGGATGAGCACGACGAGCACGACAGTGCCGATGATCTCGCGTGAACGGCGACCGCCCATGCCACCGGACAGCTCGCCCATGAGGCGTGACGCCAGCACGCAGGTCAGGACGCCGAGCAGCACCGTCGGCACGGCGACGACCGCCGCGAGCGGCCAGCGCACCCACACGATGAGCGTCGCGAGGGCGGCTACGGTGGTGACGATTCCCGGGATGCCGGTGAGGCCGGTGCCCGCGAGAGCGAGCATGACCTGACGACGGGTCAGCGGGAACGGTGCGAGACGCACGGCGTCGACGGTGCTGTCGAGCCCGGCGATGAGGATCGGGCCGATGAGCCAGCCGAGGATCAGCGCCGAGCCGCCCAGGACGGCGACGACCGACGCGACCTCGAGATTCTCGAAGATCGACAGCGCGATGAGCGCGGCGACGAGCCCGCCGAGGATGCTGAGGCCCCAGAGCGATCCGAGGATGAAGCCGACGAGCTGCCAGGGTCGACGGGCGAGCGTGTTGCCGAGAACGCGGTAACGCAGCTTCAGGACTGTCGCAACCACTGCGGTCCCTCCGACTGGTGGCGTCCGCCGACGAGCGAGACGAAGCGGTCCTGCAGGCTCTCGCCGGCACGCACCTCGTCGATCGTGCCGGCCGCGAGCACCCGGCCTGCGGCGATGACGGCGACGTGGTCGCACATGCGCTGGACGAGATCCATCGAGTGGCTCGAGACGATCACCGAGCCGCCCGAGCTGGTGTAGCTGCGCAGAACGTCCTCGATGTTCGCGGCCGACACCGGGTCGACCGACTCGAAGGGCTCATCGAGAACGAGCAGGCGCGGGGCGTGCACGAGGGCGCACGCGAGCGCGACCTTCTTGGTCATACCCGCGGAGTAGTCCGCGACGATCGTCCCGGCTGCGCCGCGCAGGTCCATGAGGTCGAGCAGGTCCGACACGCGTGGTGCGATCTCGGGCCGGGGCAGCCCGAACATCATCGCGGTATAGGTGATGAGCTGCTCCCCCGTCAGCCGGTCGAAGAGCCGCACGCCGTCGGCGAGGTTGCCGATCGTACGCTTGGCGGCCACCGGGTCGCGCCAGACGTCGATCCCGTGGACGCGCGCGGTACCGGCATCCGGGCGCAGCAGTCCCGTGGCCATGGAGAGGCTCGTCGTCTTGCCCGCGCCGTTCGGCCCGACGAGACCGTAGAACGAGCCGGACGGGACGACGAGGTCGATGCCGTCGACGGCGACCTTCTCACCGAACCTCTTGACCAGGCCGAGCAGTTCGAGGGCGGGGGCGGCGCCGGCCGCCGGAGACGATGGGGTGACGCTGGCTGGGATCTCGCTCACGGCCCCGACACTATCGGCAAGCGGAGGGCGGTGTCAGACACGGATGCCAGAGTGAGGGGATGCTGCGCACTCTGGCCGTATCGGGATACCGCTCGCTTCGCGACGTCGTCGTGCCGCTCGGCGACCTCACGGTCGTCACCGGCCCCAACGGCTCGGGCAAGTCGAACCTCTACCGGGCGCTGCGCCTGCTCGCCGCGGCGGCAAAGGGCGACATCGTCGGCGCGCTCGCCCGGGAAGGCGGGCTGCCGTCGGTGCTCTGGGCCGGGCCCGAGAACGGCGGAGACCAAGGAACCGTGCGCCGAGGGCCGATCGCGGTGCAGCTCGGCTACGCCTCGGATGAGCTGGGGTACCTCATCGATCTGGGCATCCCGCAGGGCGACCAGAACAGCCCGTTCGCTCGCGACCCCGAGATCAAGCGCGAACAGGTGTTCGCCGGCGTCGTCGCCAAGCCCTCGACCCTGCTGATCGACCGCACCCGGCAGCTCACCCGCGTGCGCGATGACTCCTGGACGATGCTCGGCCAGCAGCTCGCGCCGTACGAGAGCATCGTCACCGACCTCGCCGAGGGCGACACCGCCCCCGAGCTGTTGACACTCCGGCGCGGGATGACCGCCTGGCGCTTCTACGACCACTTCCGCGTCGACCTCGACGCCCCCGCCCGACAGCCGCAGGTCGGCACCCGCAGTCACACCCTCGCGCACGACGGGGCGAATCTCGCTGCGACCTGGGCGACGATCGTCGAGGCCGGGCACGGCGATGCCCTCGCCCGCGCGGTCGACCAGGCGTTCCCGGGCAGCCGGGTGCGTGTCGTGACCTCCGACGGCCTGTTCCGCCTGACGATCGAGCAGCCCGGGCTGCTGCGTCCGCTCGATGCGGCCGAGCTCTCCGACGGCACGCTCCGCTACCTCCTGCTGTGCGCCGCGCTGCTGCCGGCACGACCCGCACCGCTCCTGGTGCTGAACGAGCCCGAGGCGAGCCTGCATCCCTCGCTGCTGGCGCCCCTCGCGTCGCTCGTGCGAACGGCATCCGAGCGCACACAGGTCATCACGGTGTCGCACGCCGACGCGCTCGTCGACGCTCTGCCCGAACCGTCCCGCGTCGAACTGCAACGGTCGAACGCCGAGACGACCGTCCGCGGTCAGGGTCTGCTCGACGTTCCGGCCTGGAACTGGGGCTCGCGCTGAGCGCCTCTGGGTCGGGCGACCGGCCGAGACGACGAGTCGGGCGCAGCTCCGGACGCGCGACACGGCTGAAGCCGCGCGCGACGCCCGGAACTGCGCCCGATACGCAGGTCAGTCGCGGATGACGGCGCCGAAGCGCTCGGCCGCGACGGCGACGCCCGCGAGCTTGGCCTCGCTCGCCTCGGCCGCGGTCAGGGTGCGGTCATCGGCGCGGAAGCGCAGCGCGAAGGTCAGACTCTTCGAGCCTTCGGGAACGCCCGAGCCGCGGTAGTCGTCGACGAGTCGGAGCGATTCGAGAAGCGAGCCGGCTCCCTCCGACAGCGCCGAGGCAAGAGCACCCGCTGTCACGGAGTCGGGGACGACGAGCGAGACGTCCTGCGTGGCCGCGGGGTAGCCCGACAGCGACGCGACGACGACCCGCTCTCCCGCGCTCGCCAGAACCGCGTCGAGGTCGACCTCGGCGACGAGGACCCGGCCCGACAGGTCGGCCGCGGCCGAGACCTCGGGATGCAGCTCCCCGGCGTAACCGACCTCGACACCGCCGACGGTGAGCGCGGCGGCGCGACCCGGATGCAGCGCGGCGCGCCGGGTCTGCGAGATCTCGATGTCGACGCCGGCGGCCGAGCCGATCGCTGCGACGGCGGCGAACACGTCGCTGAGATCGGCCGTGACGGCGGCCTGGCCCGGCTTCTTCGGCGACGCATTGCCGGCGACGAGCACCGCGACGTGACGCGGCTGCGGCGGGATCGACGCGTGGAGCTCCGCGAGTGTGGCGTCGTCGGGACGCACAGCGAGCGGCGGAACCGTCGCGGTGCCGTACTGCGTGCCGGGCTCGGGGAGGAAGACCGCGCCGACCTCGAAGAGGGCAAGATCCGTCAGGCCACGTGAGACGTTGCGGTGGGCGACCTGCAGCAGGCCCGGCACGAGCGAGCGGCGCAGGTAGGGGGCCTGCCCGTCGAGCGGGTTGGCGATCTTGACCGAGGGCAGTTCCTCGCCCGAGGCGGAGCCGTGCAGGTCGTTGCTGTCGCGCGTCGTGAACGGGAACGACGGGGTCTCGACGAAGCCCGCGGCCGCCAGTGCGTTCGACACGCGACGACGGCCCTTCTGGGCATCCGTCAGTCCGCGACCGGACGGTGCCGTTGGGAGGACCGAAGGAACGCGGTCGAGCCCGTGGATGCGCGCGACCTCTTCGGCCAGCGTCCATTTGTCGGTGAGGTCGGGACGCCACGACGGCGGAATGACCTCCCAACCGGCAGCCGTGCCCGACACCTCTGCGCCGATCGTCTCGAGGGCTGCGACGACCTCGTCGTCGGTGTAGTCGATGCCGATGAGGCCTGCGACGAAGCCGCGCGGCAGGTCGATCGCCTCGAGGAACACCTCTCCGAACAGAGCGCCGCCGACCGGCTCGAGCGTGCCGCCGGCGAGCTCGACCATGAGGTCGGCGACGCGGCGGGCGGCCACGAAGGGCAGCAGCGGGTCGACACCGCGCTCGAAGCGCCGCGAGGCCTCGCTCGGCAGCTTGTGACGACGAGCGGTGCGGGCGATCGTGACGGTGTCGAAGATCGCGGCCTCGATCAGCACGTTGCGCGTCGCATCCGTCATCTCGGTCGTGCCGCCGCCCATGACGCCGGCGAGGCCGATGGGGCCCGACTCGTCGGTGATGAGAAGGTCTTCGCCGTCGAGCGTGCGTTCCTTGCCGTCGAGCGTCGTGAGCTTCTCCCCCGGCGTCGCGCGCCGCACCGTGATGCCCCCGCTGAGCTTGTCGAGGTCGTAGCCGTGGATCGGGTTGCCGAGCTCCACCATGACGTAGTTGGTGATGTCGATGAGGATGCCGAGCGAGCGGATGCCGGCGAGCGTGAGACGCGCGACCATCCACGGCGGCGTCGGCCGTGACGGGTCGACGCCCGAGACGACGCGCACCGCGAACTCGGTCGCACCGACGCGGCCACGGATCGGCGCCCGGTCGTCGACCGCGACGTCGAAGCCCGTCGCGGGGTGCTCGAGCTCGTCGAACTCGCGCAGGCCGGGGTCGCGGAATGCCGCACCGGTCGCGTGCGAGTACTCGCGGGCGATGCCGCGCACCGACAGCGCGTAGCCGCGGTCGGGGGTGACGTTGACGTCGATGGCAGCGTCGTCGAGGCCGAGCAGCGCGATCGCGTCGGCACCGACCGGCGCATCCTCGTCACTGGCGAGACCGAGCTCGGTCAGGCGCAGGATGCCGGAGTGCTCGTCGCCGAGGCCCAGCTCCTTCGCCGAGGCGATCATGCCGTCCGAGACGTGGCCGTACGTCTTGCGGGCTGCGATCGGGAACGGGCCGGGCAGCACGGCGCCGGGAAGGGTGACGACGACCTTGTCGCCCTCGAAGAAGTTCGAGGCGCCGCAGACGATGCCGCGGATGCCGCCGTTGGCCTCCCCCACGTCGACCTGGCACCAGCGGATCGTCTTGCCGTTGGACTGCGGCTCGGGCTCGAACGAGACGACGCGGCCGACGACGATCGGACCGGTGAGGTCGAACCCGTGGACGTCCTCCTCCTCGAAGCCGACCGACACGAGCGCCGCGAGGATGTCCTCGGGCGCGGCATCCGCCGGCACATCGACGTACTCACGCAACCACGAGAGCGGAACGCGCATCAGACCACCATCCCGAACTGCTCGCTGAAACGTACATCACCCTCGGCCATGTCGCGCATGTCCTTCACGTCGGAGCGGAACATCAGCGTCCGCTCGATGCCCATGCCGAAGGCGAACCCGGAGTAGACCTCGGGGTCGATGCCCGCGGCGCGGAGCACATTGGGGTTCACCATGCCGCAGCCGCCCCACTCGATCCAGCGCGCACCGCCGGCGAACGTCGGGTGCCACAGGTCGAGCTCGGCGCTCGGCTCAGTGAACGGGAAGTAGTTGGTGCGGAAACGGGTCTTGGCCTCGGGGCCGAACAGCTCGCGTGCCGCGTGGTCGAGGGTGCCCTTGAGGTGGGCCATCGTGATGCCCTTGTCGACGACGAGGCCCTCGAACTGCGTGAACACGGGCAGGTGGGTCGCGTCGTACTCGTCGGTGCGGAACACCCGGCCCGGCGAGAGGACGTAGATGGGGATGTCGCGCTCGAGCATGGACCGCATCTGCACGGGGCTCGTCTGCGTGCGCATGACGAGGTGACGCGCGACGGGATCGACGAAGAACGTGTCCTGCATCTGGCGGGCGGGGTGGTCGACGTCGAAGTTGAGCGAGTCGAAGTTGAACCACTCGTGCTCGAGCTCGGGTCCCTCCGCGATCTCCCAGCCCATCCCGACGAAGAGATCGGCGACCTCCTCTTGCAGGAGCGAGATCGGATGCCGCGCCCCGACGCGTCCGCGCGGGGCGATGGCGGTGACATCGAGCGCCTCCGCCTCGAGCTTCGCGGCCGTCTCGGCGGCGGCGAGCTCGTCCTCGCGGGCAGCGAGCGCCTGGGTGACGCGACCGCGCGCCTGGCCAACGAGCTTGCCGAACTCGGCCTTCTTCTCGTTGGGCACCGACCGCAGCTGCGCGTTGAGTCGCGCAAGCGGCGACCCCTCGGCGGTGTGGGCGTTGCGGACGGACTTCAGCTCTGCGGTCGAGGACGCGTCGGCGATGGCGGCGAGGGCCGCATCCACCGCCGCGGCGACCGCGTCAGGGGTGATCTCGGGTGCGTCGGACACGGGAGTCGAGTCTACCGGCGACGGGCCCCTCCGCTTTCGCGTGAGGGGCCCGTCGGGGTCGTGCTCGGTGCGTCAGGCGCTGCCCGAGCTATTGGAGTCGTGCTTGCCGACCCCCTTCTGCATCGCGATGAGCTCGGTGTCCGTCGTCGGAGGCACCGGGTGGTGCAGTGGATCGACGGCCGATGCCCCACCGCCCGCGGTGCCCGGGGTGCGAGGTGAACGCGAGAGCCGCTTCTCGAGGAAGCTCGCGAACCACGACAGCAGCAGGCACATCACGATGTAGATCGCGCCGATGACGATGCCGGCCTGCAGGATCGGGCGCCCCGGCTGCGAGGTCAGCTGCTTGGCGTAGTACAGCAGCTCGGGGTAGGTGATGATGAAGCCGAGCGCGGTGTCCTTCAGCGTCACGACGAGCTGCGCGACGATGACGGGCAGCATGGCGCGGACCGCCTGCGGCAGCAGGACGAGGCGCATGACGCCGCTCTTGCGGAGCCCGATCGCGTAGCCGGCTTCCTTCTGCCCGCGTGGCAGCGACTCGATGCCGGCGCGCAGGGCCTCCGCCAGCACGGAGCCGTTGTACGCGACGAGGGCGATGACGACGGCCCAGTACGGCTCCATGCGGATGCCGAGCGTCGGCAGGCCGTAGTACATCAGCATCATGAAGATCAGCACCGGTACGGCCCGGAACGCCTCGATGACGACGCCGAAGGGAATCCGCACCCACGCGTGATCCGACAGGCGGCCGATCGCGAGGACGAAGCCGAGCGCCAGGGCACCGACGGCCGCGAGCCCGAAGGCGGCGAGCGTGTTGCCGAGCGCCTTGAGGATGCCGAGCCACACGTTGCTGAAGGTGAAGATGTACCACTTGTCGGCGGAGAACTGACCGCTCACCGCGAAGCGGAAGACCACGAATCCGATCGCCGCGGCGACCAGGAGGACGGTGACGATGCCGAGGATGCGGTTGCGCAGGATCGCGCGGGGCCCCGGAACGTCGTAAAGGACGGAAGTCATCGCGCGATCCTCCACTTGTTCTCGAGTCGTCGCTGCACGGCGCTGAGGACCAGCACCAGGGCGACGAAGACGACGGCGACCCAGAGGAGCACGGTCAGGGCGTTCTCGCCGCGCTCGCTCAGATTGGCGCGGATGGCGCCGAGCTCGACCACGGAGAAGCCGGCGGCGACCGTGGTGTTCTTCAGCAGCGCGATGAACACGCTCATCATCGGCGGCACGACCGACCGGAAGGCCTGCGGCATGACCACGAGGGTCATGACCTGGCCGAACGTGAGGCCGATCGCGCGGGCCGCTTCGGCCTGGCCGACCGGCACGGTGTTGATGCCGGCACGGATGACCTCGGCGACGTAGGTCGCGGTGTAGATGCCCAGCGCCCATATGCCGAGCACCGTGAAGCCGGGGTTCGGCAGATCGAGCTGCGGGTAGCCGAACGCGAAGAAGAAGAAGACGAGCGTCAGCGGGGTGTTGCGGATGGTGTTGACGTAGACCGTGCCGAAAGCGCGCGCCACCGGAATCGGCGAGACGCGCATGGCGCCGATCAGCGTGCCGAGGACCAGGGCGATCGCTCCGCCGGCGAAGAACAGCAACAGGGTGTTGCCGAGCGCCTCGCCCCAGAGGTCGAGGTTGTCGGTGATGACGCCCACATCGTCTCCTTGGATGGTGCGGGGTGGGGACGCGTGCGCCCCCACCCCGTGGTCATGGTGTCAGTGCGAATCAGTACGCGTCGACCGCGGGCTGCTCGACCGTGATCCCGGACTGACCGAGGTTCTTGTCGAAGATGCCCTGCCACACGTCGCCGCCGTCGGTGAGCAGCTCGTTGATGTGCGCGCGGAACGCGTCGTCGCCCTTGCGCAGGCCGACGCCGTACTTCTCCTCGCTGAAGGGCTCGCCCACGACCTTGATCTCGTCGGGGTACTGCGCCGCGTAGCCGATCAGGATCGCCTGGTCGGTCGTGACGGCGTCGACGGTGCCGTTGATGAGCGCGTCGACGCATGCCGAGTAGAGGTCGAACTCCTCGGTGGGAACCTCGGGGTAGTTCGTCTTGATGTTCTGGATGGGCGTCGATCCGGTCGCCGAGCACACGCGCGTGTTCTCGCTCAGGTCGTCCTCGCTCGTGATGTCGCTGTCCGCGGCGACGAGCAGGCCCTGGCCCGTGATGAAGTACGGACCGGCGAAGTCGATCTGCTGCTTGCGCGAGTCGGTGATCGAGTACGTGCCGACGTAGTAGTCGACGTCGCCGTTGACGATGGCCTGCTCGCGGTTGGCCGAGGCGATCGCCTTGAACTCGATCTTGTCCTCGTCGTAGCCGAGGGATGCCGCGATCCAGCGTGCGATGTCGACGTCGAAGCCGCTGCGCTCGTTGGACGTCGCGTCGAGGAAGCCGAGACCGGGCTGGTCCTCCTTGACACCGACGATCACCTTGTCACGCGACTGGATCGCGTCGAACGTCGGGCTGCCCTCGAGCGAGACGTCGGAGGCGACCTCCCACAGGGCCTCGTTGCTGTCTCCGCCGTCACCGGTGGCGGCACCGCCGGGCGAGGTGGGCGAGCCGCTGTTGCAGCCGGTCAGAGCGATCGCAGCGATGGCGATACCGGCGAAAGCGCCGGTGATTCGTGTCTTGCGCATGTGGTCCTCCTGGTTGGGGCATCCGCGCCCGGTGCAGAGCGCGGAAGTCGGTGGTCTCAGTGGGTGATGAGCTTGGAGAGGAAGTCCTTCGCGCGGTCGCTCTTGGGCGCCGTGAAGAACTGCTCGGGAACGGCTTCTTCGACGATCTGCCCGTCGGCCATGAACACGACCCGGTCGGCCGCCTTGCGGGCGAAGCCCATCTCGTGGGTGACGACGATCATCGTCATGCCGTCCTGCGCGAGACCGACCATGACGTCGAGGACCTCGTTGATCATCTCGGGGTCGAGCGCGCTGGTGGGCTCGTCGAAGAGCATCACCTTCGGCTTCATCGCGAGCGCACGGGCGATCGCGACGCGCTGCTGCTGACCGCCCGACAGCTGCGCCGGCAGCTTGTCGGCCTGGTGTCCCACGCCGACGCGATCGAGCAGCTCGCGGGCGAGCTTCTCGGCCTCGGCCTTCTTCATGCCCTTGACCTTGATCGGCCCGAGCGTGACGTTCTCGAGGATCGTCAGGTGAGCGAAGAGGTTGAACGACTGGAAGACCATTCCGACGTCGGCGCGGAGCGCCGCGAGAGCCTTGCCCTCGGACGGCAGCTTCTCGCCGTCGATGGTGATCGTGCCCTCGCTGATCGTCTCGAGGCGATTAATCGTGCGGCAGAGCGTCGACTTGCCCGAGCCCGACGGACCGATGACCACGACGACCTCACCGCGGTTGACGGTCAGGTCGATGTCCTTGAGGGCCTGGAACGAGCCGTAGTGCTTCTGCACGCCCTCGATCACCACGAGCGGGTCGCCGCGGCGCACCGAGATGTTCGACGTCGGGGGCGCCGGGTTTTCGGGAGTCGTCATAAGAGTTCACACTAAGAGCACTCCCCCGCTCGGAGCAGCCGCGAACGGTCCGAGTCACCGATCTGTAACAGAATCGGAATACACGGCGCGTCTTGCCTGCCCCCGTCGACTCGCCACGACCTGCGGATGCTGCGGGGGCCGGACCCGCCGTTCCTGGCGAGTCGACCCAACAGAGACGGGGCTCAGCCGGCGCGCTGGGCGAACGCGGTCTCGTAGAGGCACACGCTCGCGGCGGTCGCGAGGTTCAGCGACTCGGCGGCGCCGTAGATCGGCAGGCGCAGCGCGAGGTCGGCGCGCGCGAGGGCCTCGTCGGCGAGCCCGCGCGCCTCGTTGCCGAAGAGCCACGCCGTCGGCTCGGCGAGGTTAGCGCGGTGGTCGAGGAATTCCTCACCCTTCACGTCGGCCGCAACGACCCGCAGGCCCGCGCCGTGCGCCTGCTCGACGGCAGCGTCGAGCTCGACGCCGAGCGCGATCGGAAGGTGGAACAGCGACCCGGTGGTCGAGCGGACCACCTTCGGGTTGTACGGGTCGACGGTCCGCCCCGTCAGCACGACGGCGTCCGCGCCGGCGGCATCCGCGGCCCGGATGATCGTCCCGAGGTTGCCGGGATCGCGCACCTCCTCACAGATCGCGACGAGTCGGGGGCGTGCGGCGAAGATGTCGTGCAGTGACGACGGCGACTGATGGGCGACGGCCACGATGCCCTGCGGCGTGACGGTGTCGGCCATCGCCTCGAGCACGGCCTCGCTCGCCGAGACGACGGCCACGCCGGCCTTCTCAGCGCTCGCGGCCAGCTCGGGATGCCGATCGATCGCGTTCGGCGTCGCGAAGATCTCGACGAGAGTCTCGGCGCGGTAGGCCAAGGCCTCGCGCGCGGCCTGAGGGCCCTCGAGCAGGAACAGGCCGGTCTCCTGACGAGCGCTGCGCTTGGTCAGCTTGGCGACGGCGCGAACGCGGGGCGAGCGAGGGTTCTCGAGCACGTTTTCAGCATACGGCGAAGGGGCGCCCTCCTCTCGGAGGACGCCCCTTCGTGGATGCGTGGAACGCGAAGACCCGATCAGGCCTTGGGAGCGTTGACGTCGGCCGGCAGAGCGCCCTTGGCCGTCGCCACGAGCGACGCGAAGACGGCGGGCTCGTTCACAGCGAGCTCGGCGAGCATACGACGGTCGACCTGCACACCCGCGAGGCCGAGGCCCTGGATGAAGCGGTTGTACGTGATGCCGTTCTGACGGGCAGCGGCGTTGATGCGCTGGATCCACAGACGACGGAAGTCGCCCTTGCGCTTGCGACGGTCGCGGTACGCGTAGACGAGCGAGTGGGTGACCTGCTCCTTCGCCTTGCGGTACAGGCGCGAACGCTGTCCGCGGTAACCGGAGGCGCGCTCGAGGATGACGCGACGCTTCTTGTGGGCGTTTACTGCCCGCTTGACTCTAGCCATTTCGTTTGTTTCCTATTCGTGCGCAGCAGCGCTCAGATGCCGAGGAGCTTCTTGGCGACCTTCGCGTCGCCGGGAGCCAGGATCTTGTCGGCCGACAGGCGGCGCGTGCGCTTGGTGGGCTTGCCTTCGAAGTTGTGGCGGAGGTTCGCCTGCTGCTTCTTGATCTTTCCGCTGCCGGTGACCTTGAAGCGCTTCTTGGCACCCGAGTGGGTCTTCTGCTTCGGCATGTCTCTTCCTTCGTTGTGTATCCCGCGAGGCGGGAGTCTGGGGGCTACTCCGCCGAGGCGGGAGCGGCGTCTTCGGTCTCGGGCGCGTCGCCGGAGCGGGCCTGACGTGCTGCCTCCTTGTTGGCGGCACGCTGGGCGTTCTGCTCGGTCTTCACCTCGGACTTGTTCTTGTGCGGCGCGATGACCATCACCATGTTGCGGCCGTCGATCGTCGGGTTCGACTCGACGGTGCCCAGCTCGGCGACATCCTCGGCGAACTTGCGGAGCAGGCGCACGCCCTGCTCGGGACGCGACTGCTCGCGGCCGCGGAACAGGATCATCGCCTTGACCTTGTCGCCCGCCTGGAGGAAGCCCTCGGCGCGCTTGAGCTTGGTGATGTAGTCGTGCGCCTCGATCTTCAGACGGAACCGGACCTCCTTGAGGACCGTGTTGGCCTGATTGCGACGCGCTTCCTTGGCCTTCTGAGCCGCTTCGTACTTGAACTTGCCGTAGTCCATGATCTTGACCACGGGCGGCTTCGAGTTCGGGGCGACCTCGACGAGGTCGAGCTCGGCCTCCTGCGCCAGACGCAGGGCGACCTCGATACGGACGACGCCGACCTGCTCTCCAGCGGGGCCGACGAGGCGAACCTCGGGGACGCGGATGCGGTCGTTGGTGCGGGGATCGCTGATGTGCGGAACTCCTGTTCGTGCGGTGGTGGCCACCGGGACGCGAGGACGCGACCCGGGCGGAAGAGCATCGCATCCACCCCGCACGACGCACGTGCGTCGGCATTCGTGTTCCGCACCCTGGCTACTCCGGCCGTTGTGACACGGACGGAGCGGAGTGCATGACCCGGTAGCCTGGAACGGCAAGCGCGGGTGGGATGTGATCCTCTTTCGATCCGGAGTAGAACACTCCGGTGCCCGCACAGTCTAGCAGAGAGCGACACGTGGACACGAACCCCGCCGACAACAGCACCTTCACCGACGACGAGGCTCGTCGCCAGCGGTGGGAGGAGCAGGAGCGCGCCGCCTCCGCCGCGACCCGCGACATCGCCGATGTTCCCGCCGTCGAGGTCATCACCACCGCCGCCGTCCACCTCATGAGCGCCGCCGCGGTCAAGGTCGGACTCGCCGACGACCCGGCCACGCAGCTCGATCTCGACGAGGCCCGCAAGCTCATCAACGCCCTCGCCGGGCTCATCACCGCCGGCGCACCCGAGATCAGCGACATGCACGCGCGTTCGCTGCGCGACGGCCTGCGCTCGCTGCAGCTGGCCTTCCGCGAGGCGTCGACGATCCCCGACCCGATCGGCAAGGGTCCCGGCGAGAAGTTCACCGGCCCGGTCAACTGACGTCGTTCCGGGCTCGGGCCGCGCCCGGGTCCGGGACCTCCGTCAGGACGCGCGCACCAGCTTGACCGTCAGCGAGTCGACGAGCACCGCGATGCGATCGTCGGCAGCCCACCGCGAAGCGAGCCGCGACAGCACGGCGTCGAGCTCGGCGGCATCCAGTCCGTCGATGAGATGGAGCCGAACGACCAGCTCGGGTCCGCGCATGCGCGCGTCGGGATCCCCCGCCGCGACCGAGAGGTCGAGCACCGCGAGTTCTCCCCCGATGCTCGCCTGCAGTGCGGTGAAGACCTCGGGTGAGGTCGGTGCGGGCTCCCACGGCAGACCCTGACCGATCGCCCAGACGGCAGGTCGCCGCAGCACGAACTCCGTCTCGGAGCCCGGATCGATCACGATCAGGTCGGTGTCATCGGATGCCGCGGCCATGGCCGTGCGCACACCGTCGGCCGGGACCGGCCGAGCGACGGAATCCCACCGCGCCAGCGCCGCGACCGAGGTGAAGACCGGCAGGACCCGACGGCCGTCGGGGGCCGCAACCGTGACGATCGACAGCTCCTGCGTCTTGTCGACACGGAGCCCGGTGGGTCCGATCCCCTCGTCGCCCTTCTCGGGGACGAGCGGGATCAGCAGCCGCGCCGTGCGGTACGCCTCGACGACCGCCACCGCGTCACCAGCGCCGACGCGGAACGCCTCCAGCGCGGCGAGCAGCGCGGGATCGGCGGAGCCATCGTCGCCGGCGTGCGGGTTCGACTCGAAGCTGCGCCCCTCCCAGGGGACGCCCGCCGAATCGGCGGCGTGGCCGCAGCCGTCGTCAGTCTCCGGCGACATCCAGCGCCTCGGCCAGCGTGAACGCGCCGGCGTAGAGTGCCTTGCCGACGATCGCGCCCTCGACACCGAGCGGCACGAGCTCGCGGAGCGCGGCGATGTCATCGAGGCTCGAGATCCCACCGGATGCGACCACGGGCTTGGGCGTCCGCGAGGTGATCTCGCGCAGCAGCTCGATGTTGGGCCCCTGCAGGGTGCCGTCCTTGGTCACGTCGGTGACGACGTAGCGGCTGCAGCCGGCATCCTCGAGGCGCTCCAGGACGTCCCAGAGGTCGCCGCCGTCTCGCGTCCAGCCGCGGGCGGCGAGCGTCGTGCCGCGGACGTCGAGTCCCACCGCGATCGCGTCGCCGTAGCGTCCGATCACGTCGGCCGCCCACTCCGGGTTCTCGAGCGCCGCAGTGCCGAGGTTGATGCGGGTCGCTCCGCTCTCGAGGGCCGCCTCGAGCGTCGCGTCGTCGCGGATGCCACCCGAGAGCTCGATCTGCACGCCCTTGACCTGCTTGATGACCTTGCGCAGCACGGCGGCGTTGTTGCCTCGGCCGAAGGCGGCGTCGAGGTCGACGAGATGGATCCACTGCGCGCCCTGCTTGGCCCAGGCGAGGGCCGCGTCGACGGGGTCGCCATAGGTCGTCTCGCTGCCGGCTTCGCCCTGGGTCAGGCGCACGGCCTTCCCGTCGGCGACGTCGACCGCGGGCAGGAGGATCAGTTCGGGGGTGGACGCGAAGTCGTTCATCACATTCCAGGGGTGGGTCGGGATGCGCGCTCGTCCACGCGAGCGCACCAGAGGGAGACTAGTGGCGCGGCAGGGCGCCGATCCAATTGGCGAGGAGACGGATGCCGGCGGCCCCCGACTTCTCGGGGTGGAACTGCGTCGCAGACAGCGGCCCGTTCTCGACCGCGGCGAGGAACGGTGCGCCGTAGTCGCACCACGTCAGCACGGGCTCGGCGAAGGGCTTCATGACCTCGAGGCTCCAGTCCTGGGCGCCGTAGGAGTGCACGAAGTAGAAGCGCTCGTCCTCCAGCCCGTCGAACAGCGTCGACCCCGCCCCGGCACGGACGGTGTTCCAGCCCATGTGGGGCAGCACGGGCGCCTGCAGCTCGGTGACGGTGCCCGGCCACTGTCCGAGCCCCTCGGTGTCATCGCCGCGCTCCACGCCGTTGCCGAACATGATCTGCATCCCGACGCAGATGCCCAGCACCGGACGTCCCCCGGCCAGGCGCCGCTCGATGATCTCGTCGCCGCGGCTCTCGCGCAGGGCGGCCATGACGGCGCTGAAAGCACCGACTCCCGGAACGAGAAGCCCGTCGGCGTCGCGGATGAGGCCGCGGTCCGACGTCAACCGCGCATCTGCCCCCGCGGCGGAAAGAGCCTTGACCGCCGAGTGGACGTTGCCCGACCCGTAGTCGAGCACGGCGACGAGCGGCGCGCGTTCGGTCCGGTCACCCTCGGTCATAGGGCGCCCTTCGTGCTGGGGATGCCGTGCACGAGCGGATCGAGCGCCTTCGCCTGCCGGAAAGCTCGGGCGAACGCCTTGTACTCCGCTTCGGCGATGTGGTGCGGATCACGTCCGCCGAGGACGCGGACGTGCACCGTCAGCCCGGCGTTGAACGCGATGGCCTCGAACGTGTGTCGCACGAGCGAACCGGTGAAGTGCCCGCCGACGAGGTGGAACTCGTAACCGTCCGGCTCCCCCGAGTGCACGAGGTACGGACGCCCCGAGATGTCGACGACCGCCTGCGCGAGCGCCTCGTCGAGGGGCACGAGTGCATCACCGTAGCGGGAGATGCCCGACTTGTCGCCCAGCGCGGAACGCAGCGCCTGTCCGAGCACGATCGCCACATCCTCCACCGTGTGGTGCGCGTCGATGTGCGTATCGCCCGTCGCGCGCACGGTCAGGTCGGTGAGCGAGTGCTTCGCGAACGCCGTCAGCAGGTGGTCGAAGAACGGCACGGTCGTCTCGATCGTGCTGATCCCGGTGCCGTCGAGGTTGAGCTCGAGCTCGACGCTCGACTCGCTCGTGGCGCGACGGATGCTGGCCGTTCGGGGGCTGGTCATGCCTCCGAGTCTATCGAGGCCAGTGCTTCGAGGAACGCGGTCGTCTCGTCTTCCGTGCCGGCGCTCACACGCAGGCTGTGCGGGATGCCCACGTCGCGGACGAGGATGCCGCGGTCGTACAGAGCCTGCCAGGTCGCCCGCGGGTCGTCGACGCCGTCGAACAGCACGAAGTTCGTCCAGCTCTCGTACGCGTGATAGCCGAGGGCGTCGAGCGTCGCCGACATCCGGTCGCGCTGCGCGACGATCTCGTCGACCATCCGGAGCATCGTCGTCGAGTGGGAGAGGGCGGCTGTCGCCGCCGCCTGCGTCAGCGCGCTCAAGTGGTACGGCAGTCGGACGAGCCGGAGCGCGTCGATGAGCGTGGGGTCGGCGGCGAGGTAGCCGACGCGGGCGCCGGCGAAGGCGAAGGCCTTGCTCATCGTGCGCGACACGACGAGCCGGTTGCGCTCACCGAGAAGCGTCAGAGCGGAGGAGCTTTCGCGCGGCGCGAACTCCTGGTAGGCCTCGTCGACGATCACGATGCCGTCGGTGGCCCCGTACACCGCCTCGATGACGTCGAGCCCGAGGGGTGTGCCGGTGGGGTTGTTGGGCGCACACAGGAAGACGACGTCCGGGCGGAGCTCGGCGACCTGGGCTGCGGCGGAGGCGGGATCGAGCGTGAAGTCGGGTCCACGTGTCCCCGTGACGTACTGGGCGCCGGTCGCGCGCGTCAGCAGGGGGTACATCGAGTAGGTCGGACCGAAGCCCATCGCGGTGCGTCCCGGGCCTCCGAAGGCCTGGAGGAGGTGCTGCAGGACCTCGTTCGATCCGTTCGCTGCCCAGATGCGATCGGGGGTCAGGCCGTGGCCGAGGTACTCGGCGAACGACTCGCGGAGGTGGGTGAACTCGCGGTCGGGATAGCGGTTGACGTCGCGCAGGGCGCGGGCTACGGCATCCAGGATGTCGTCGGCGACCTCTTCGGGAACGGGATGCGTGTTCTCGTTGACGTTCAGCGCGACCGGAAGGGGCGCCTGCGGGGCGCCGTACGGGGTGAGGCCTCGCAGATCGTCTCTGAGGGGCAGATCATCCAGACTCGGGCTCATCCCACCCATGCTAGGCCGCGCGCGCCACTGTTGCCGCCGGTGTCAGCTCGCGGCGTACTCGGCCGGGATCGCAAGCGTCTGGCCGGCCTCGAGCTGGCCCGAGCCGAGAGCGTTCAGCCGGATGATCGCATCGACGACATCGCGGGGGTCGGCGGCGGGCGCCACCTCTTCGGCGATGGACCAGAGCGATTCGCCGGACATCACGGTCACGGTCGTGAACGAGCCGGCGGGGGCGCCGACCTCGCTCGAGGCGAGCGCGCCTCCCCCCGAGAGCACGGCTGCCGTGATGGCGACGACCGCCGGAAGGGCGGCGATCGTGGCGACGACGCGGCGTCCGCGGCGCGTCAGACGCAGGCGGGTGCGGGGGGCCGGTGCGAAGCGGGCATCGATCGTGGTCATGGCATCTCCTCGGGAGCGGTAGGAAGATTCGCCCCCGCCTCTCGGCCGGGAGAGACGGGTGCGAACTTCGGTTCCGAACGTATCTTCGATATTGTGTGGTGTCAACCACCCACCGAAATCGGAGACCGATCGAAGAGACACGCGGAGCGTTCCGCGATGTCGCCGTCGTATCGGGCTACCTTTTCGACAGCGAGAGCCCACCATGAACCTCCGACATCGGGTCGGGGACGGGGCGCGACGACAGGAGACCGGCGGTATGAGCGAGAAGCCGCAGACGCGACGACGCAAGAATCTGAGCGACAAGCAGCTCGCGATCCTCGAGGTGATCCAGAACGCGATCGCCCGCAACGGCTACCCGCCGAGCATGCGCGAGATCGGCGACGCGGTCGGCCTCAAGTCGCTGTCCAGCGTCACCCACCAGCTGAACCAGCTCGAGCTCAGCGGCTACCTGCGGCGCGACCCCGGCAAGACCCGCGCGATGGAGGTGCTCATCGATCTCCCGGGCACCGCCGGCGAGAACCCGGCCGACGCCGCGCCCGCCCTCGGCGACGCCGCCCTCGTGCCGCTCGTGGGCCGCATCGCGGCGGGCGTGCCGATCACCGCCGACCAGCAGGTCGAGGAGATCTTCCCGCTGCCGCGCCAGCTCGTCGGCAAGGGCGAGCTGTTCATGCTCAAGGTCGTCGGCGACTCGATGATCGACGCGGCCATCTGCGACGGCGACTGGGTCGTCGTGCGGGCGCAGGCAACCGCCGACAACGGCGAGATCGTCGCGGCCATGCTCGACGGCGAGGCGACGGTGAAGACGCTCCGCCAGCGCGACGGCCACACGTGGCTCCTCCCCCGCAACTCGGCGTTCGAGCCGATCCTCGGCGACGACGCGACGGTGCTCGGCAAGGTCGTGGCGGTTCTGCGCACGGTCTGAGGCGCCCCGGGACGGCATCCGCTCCCCACCGTCTCCCCGGTCGAGGTCGGGAAGCCAGGCCTCGCGTAGCGTGGCTGTATGTCGCAGCAGCTTCCCTATGGTTCCTGGCCCTCTCCCCTGACGGCGGCATGGGCCAGCGCGTCATCATTGCGCCTCGACGGCGCGAGCTTCGTGGGTGATGAGATCTGGTGGGGCGAGTCGCTGCCCGACGAGGCCGGTCGCGTCGCGGTCATGCGCCGCCGCGGCGATGGCACCGTGCAGGTCGTCCTCCCCGCACCCTGGAACGCCCGGTCGCGCGTGCACGAGTACGGCGGCGGAGCCTGGACGGTGTCGGATGACGGCGAGCTGTTCTTCGTCGACAAGTCCGACCAGCGCATCCGGAGCCTTCGCCCGGGCGGCGATCCCCGACCGCTCACTCCGGAGGAGACCGGCACGCACTACGGGGGCCTCCGCTGGCAGCGCGGCGTCCTTCTCGCGGTTCGCGAACGCGAACGTCCCGGCGGCACGCCCGAGCGCCACATCGTCCGCATCGAGCGCGCTGACAGCGCCGAGGTTCCCGACGCCTCGAGCGTGACCGAGCTCGCCGGCGGTAGCGACTTCGTCGCCCAGCCGGCGCTGTCGCCCGATGGCTCGCGCCTCGCCTGGGTGGCCTGGGATCACCCCGACATGCCCTGGGACCGCACGCGCATCCGCGTCGCCGACCTGGACGCCCCCCGCGGCATCCGTGACGTCGCGGGCGGCGCCACCGCCGCGCTGCAGCCCGAGTGGACCGACGACGGCGCGCTGTTCTTCGCCGACGAGCCGACCGGACGCTGGAATGTCTACCGCGTCGACCCCGCGACCGACGCCCCGCCCACGGCCGTCTCGCCCGCCGACGCCGACACGGGTGGTGGCCTGTGGGTGCTCGGCACCCGCTGGTACGCGCCGCTCGATGACGGCCGCCTGGTGGCCGTGCGCACCCACGGATCGGACCAGCTCGTGATCGTGGACCGCGACGGCGGCGCCATCCCGCTTCCCTTCCCCGCCACCGCACGCGTGCAGATCGAAGACGTCCGCGGCAGCCGCGCCCTCGTCAGCGGGGCGATGCCGGGAGGGGCGGGCCTGTGGCTCGTCGACCTGGACACCGGCGAGACGAGCGCGGTCCGCGGCGGTGCTCCGGACGTCGACGCATCGTGGATCCCGCACGCCCGGCAGCTGACGACGGAGGGCCCGCACGGCCTGGTGCATGCCTTCGCCTACCCGCCGACCAACCCCGACGTCACCGCGCCGGCCGACGAACTGCCCCCGTACCTGGTCTGGGTGCACGGCGGGCCGACCTCGCACGTGGGCGGCGCAGCCGACAGCAAGGTGGCCTACTTCACGAGCCGCGGCATCGGCGTCCTCGACGTCAACTACGGCGGTTCGACGGGATACGGCCGTTCCTACCGCGAACGGCTGAAGGGACAGTGGGGTGTCGTCGACGTCGACGACGTCGCCGCGGCCGCACGCGGTCTCGCCGACGAGGGTCTCGCGGATCCGTCACGGCTGGCGATCGAGGGAGGATCCGCCGGCGGCTGGACCGTGCTCGCGGCGCTCGTCGGAACGGATGTCTTCGGGGCGGGCGTCTCGCGCTACGGTGTCGGCGATGCGCGTGCTCTGGCCGCCGAGACGCACGACTTCGAGGCGCGGTACCTCGACGGTCTCATCGGCCCCCTCCCCGAAGCCGAGCCGGTCTACATCGAGCGATCGCCGCTGAGCCGACCCGAGCGGTTCCGGGTGCCGCTGCTGCTCCTGCAGGGCGACGAGGACGCCGTCGTGCCGCCGGCGCAGGCCGAGGCCATCCGCGACGCGCTCGTGGCGCACGGTGTGCCCCACGCCTACGTGCTATACGCGGGCGAGGGACACGGGTTCCGGCGCACCGAGACGATCGTGAACGCGCTCGAGACCGAGCTGGCGTTCCTCGGCCGGGTCTTCGGCTTCGACACCCCCGGCGTCGCACCGCTCGCGCTCGATTGAGCCCCGCGACGGCCGGTGCTGATACATCCGTCAGGCCGGTGGTGTTGGTGAGGCCTTCCACGCGCGCGGAGGACTCACCGGCACCACCGATCGTGCAGGTGTATCGCCGCGCGCCGATTCAGACGGCGTAGGGCGCAAGCTCGGCCGCGAGACGCTCCGAGACATGCGCGTGCACGGCGGTCCCGTCCTGCTCGTGCGACGTCGCGACGATGTGGCCGCTCTCGTGCACGGCCGAGATCAGGTCGCCGCGGTCGTACGGCACGAGCGCGCGCACCTCGACGGCCGGCAGGGGCAGCGCGTCCTCGATGGCGGCGCGGAGCTCATCGATGCCCTCGCCGGTGCGCGAGGACACGAAGTGCGCCGTCGGCTCGAGCCCGCGCAGCAGCAGCCGAGCATCGTCGTCGACGAGGTCGGCCTTGTTGAACACGACGAGCTCGCGCGTCGCACGAGCGCCCACGTCGCCCATCACATCGCGGACGGTCGCGAGCTGTGCCGCAGGATCGGGATGCGACCCGTCCACGACGTGCACGATGACGTCCGCACCCGACACCTCCTCGAGCGTCGACCGGAAGGCCTCGACGAGCTGATGAGGCAGATTGCGCACGAAGCCGACGGTGTCGGTGAGCGTGAAGACGCGGCCGTCGGCGGCCTCGGCCCGGCGCACGGTGGCATCCAGCGTCGCGAACAGGGCGTTCTCGACGAGGACGCCGGCGCTCGTCAGCCGGTTGAGCAGGCTCGACTTGCCGGCGTTGGTGTAGCCGGCGATCGCGACCGAGGGGATTGTGTTGCGCCGGCGCTCCGCCCGCTTGGCCTCGCGCGACGGCGCGAACTCGCGGATCTGCTTGCGCAGCTGCGCCATACGGGTGCGGATGCGGCGACGGTCGAGCTCGATCTTCGTCTCACCCGGTCCGCGCGAGCCCATGCCCGCGCCGCCGGCGCCGACCTGGCCACCGGCCTGACGGCTCATCGACTCACCCCAGCCTCGCAGGCGCGGGAGCAGGTACTCGAGCTGGGCGAGCTCGACCTGGGCCTTGCCCTCACGGCTCTTCGCGTGCTGGCTGAAGATGTCGAGGATGACCGTCGTGCGGTCGATGACCTTGACCTTCGCGACGTCCTCGAGGGCACGCCGCTGACTCGGCGCCAGCTCAGTGTCGGCGATCACGGTGTCGGCTCCGACCGCGGCGACGAGGTCGCGCAGCTCGGCGGCCTTGCCGCGTCCGATGTAGGTCGCGGGGTCCGGATGCGGCCGCCGCTGGAGCACGCCGTCGAGCACGACCGCGCCGGCGGTCTCGGCCAGCGCCGCGAGCTCGCGCAGCGAGTTCTCCGCGTCCTCCTGCGCCCCCTGGGGGTAGACGCCGACGAGCACGACGTTCTCGAGTCGCAGCTGGCGGTACTCGACCTCGGTGACATCCTCGAGCTCGGTGGACAGGCCGGGGACGCGACGCAGCGCGGCACGCTCCTCGCGGTCCCACTGGTCGCCGTCGGTGTCTCCGTACGCGACGGTCGCCTCGTCCTGCAGCGCCTGGGCGCCGCCGAAGACGCGGATCGACGAACGCGTCTCCGCGCTCGCGAGCACGCGCTCGACCGGGTCCACCGCGATGTCGTCGTCGCCGTCGGGGGTGGTGATATGCGTCATAACTCTCTTCCCGGGATGCCCGTGCCCGGGCATCCGTGAATTCTAGTCTCCCGCCGGTACGTCCGGCTCCGATACGCTCGGATGCATGGGGAGCGATCATTACTTCAGCGCGTCCCCGTCCAGCGAGCAGAACCTCCGCCGCATCCGCGTGACCCTCGCGGGCCGTGCCGTGGAGGTCACGACCGCGGGCGGGGTGTTCAGCCCTGACCACGTGGATTCGGGCACAGGGGTTCTTCTGGCCAATACTCCGCCGGCACCGTCCGGCGGGGATTTCCTCGACCTCGGCTGCGGCTGGGGGCCGATCTCGCTGTCGCTGGCTCTGGAGTCGCCTCACGCCACGGTGTGGGCCGTCGACGTGAACGAACGGGCACTCGACCTGGTGCGACGCAACGCCGCTGATCTGGGACTCGACAACGTCAACGCCGTCCTGCCCGACGATGTTCCCGACGACGTCGTATTCCGGACCATCCGCTCCAATCCGCCGATCCGCGTGGGCAAGAACGAGCTCCACGGGATGCTGCAGCGGTGGATCCCGCGTCTGGCCGAACGCAGCGACGCGTGGCTCGTCGTGCAGCGCAACCTCGGTTCCGACTCGCTGCAGCGGTGGCTCGCCGCCACGTTCGACGACGGCTACGGCGTCTCGCGCGCGGCGACCGGCCGCGGATTCCGCGTGCTTCGGGTGCGCCGGCACGGCACTCCCCCGACGGGCGCGATCGAACTGCCCTGATCACGGGCCGGGCGTCCGGACGCCGTGGCGCTCGGATCAGTCTGCGAGGGTGACCTGCCCCGAGAACACCAGCGTCGCGGGGCCCGAGAGCAGAACGTGCTCGCCATCGGCCTGCCGCACGATGCGCACGCCCAGCGTTCCGCCCGGCACGTCGACGGTCCAGCGGTCGGGCGCGGCCGCCCCGGCCCAGTGGCGCACCGCGAGAGCGGATGCCGCCACCCCTGTGCCGCACGACAGGGTCTCTCCCACGCCGCGCTCGTAGACGCGCATCCGGATGGCCCCGACTCCGTTCTGCACGAGCGGCTCGGCCGGGACGACGAACTCGACGTTCGCGCCGGCCGACGGACGGGGCTCGAGGGTGGGCTGCACCGTCAGGTCGAGCCCGTCGAGTTCGTCCTCGCCCGCGAGCGCGACGACGACGTGCGGGTTGCCGACGTCGATCCCTTGACCGGGGCGGGCGACTCCGAGCCCGCGTGCCCGGACGAGCACGTCGCCGTCGTCGGCGCGCCAGAGCCCGAGGTCGACTTCGAAGCCGTTGTCGGCGCGAGTGATCGTCTTGACGCCCGCGCGCGTGCCGATGCGGAGTCCGGCCTCGACCGACGCGAGACCCGCGTCGGCGAGGTAGCGGGCGAAGACCCGCGTTCCGTTGCCGCACATCTCGGCCTTCGACCCGTCGGCGTTGCGGTAGTCCATGAACCATTCGGCCCCGGCGGCAGCGGCATCCGCTCCCTCGGGGATCGCGGACGAGCGGACGACCCGCAGCAGCCCGTCGGCGCCGATACCGACGTGGCGGTCGCACAGGGCGGCGATCTGCGCGTCGCTGAGGTCGAGCGCACCGTCCGGATCGGCCAGGATCACGAAGTCGTTGCCGGTGCCGTGGCCCTTGGTGAACGCGAGAGTCGCCATGAGCCCAGCTTAGGCGGGGCCGCCCGGGCCATCGACGACGAGGCGCTTGCCCGTCGACCACACGGTGAACGGCTCGTAGCCGAGCTCGTCGTAGAAGCCGCGCACGGCCTCGTTCTCGGGCCGCACCATGAGCTGCACCTTCGGGCACCCCATGGCCTCCAGCAGGCGCTCGGCCTCCGCGACGAGCATGCGCCCGACGCCGAGTCCGCGGTGCGAGGGGTCCGAGGCCAGGTAGTAGAGCCAGCCGCGGTGACCGTCGTACCCGGCCATCACGCTGCCGACGACGGCTTCGGTCGTCCCGTCGTCAGGCTGATCGACCGCTACGAGGAACAGCTCGGGCTGAACCGTCAGCTTGCGCCTGATGTCGGCACGCGGGTCGTTCCACGGTCGCGTGAGACCGGCCGCGTGCCACAGCTGGACGACCGCGTCCTCGTCGGCGAGCGCGAATGCGCGCACGGTGATGCTCATCGTTCCTCCCCTGTCGACCGGGACGCTCCATCACCCGGCGCGGCCGCCCCGTCGACGACGGACGCCGCGTCGACCTCGCGGGCGTCGACCCACCGCACCTCGTCGTAGCGCTTGAACCATGAGACCTGCCGGCGCGCGTAGCGCCGCGTGAGGGCCTGCGTCTGCGCGATGGCCTCTTCCTCGCTCAGGTCCCCGCGCAGCTGCGCGAGGGCCTGCGCGTAGCCGATCGCGCGCCCCGCCGTCACTCCGCGCTCGAGGCCCTGCCGCCGCAGCGCCTCGACCTCGTCGAGCAGCCCGGCGGCCCACATGCCCTCGACACGCGCGTCGAGCAACGGGACCAGCTCCTCGCGCGGCACCGCGGTGCCGATGATCCGGGTCCGGGGCGACCAGAACACCGGTGCCTCGGGCAGCGCTCCGCCGTGGGTACGTCCGCCTTGAGCCAGCACCTCGAGCGCGCGCACGACCCTGCGGCCGTTCCGCGGATCGATGCGATCGGCCGCGGCCGGGTCGGCGGCACGCAGGCGCGCGAACAGCGGCCCCGCGCCGAGGCGTTCGAGCTCGTCCTCAAGGCTCGCGCGCAGCCGTTCGTCGCGCGGAGGGAAACGGAAGTCGAACAGCACGCTCGATGCGTACAGGCCGGAGCCACCGACGAGGATCGCGTCCGCGCCCCGGCCGTGGATCGCATCGATCGTGCGTCGCGCGAGCTCCTGGTACCACGCGACCGCGGCCTCCTCCGCGACGGCGAGCGCATCGAACAGATGGTGCGGGATGCCGCGGCGATCCGCCTCGGGGATCTTCGCCGTGCCGATGTCCATGCCGCGATACAGCTGCATCGCATCGACGTTGACGATCTCGGCGCGGCGTCCGCGGGCGGCGAGCTCTTCGGCGAGATCGAGGGAGAGACCGGTCTTGCCGGTGCCGGTCGCACCGAGGATCGCCCACAGGATCGGCGGCCCGGCATCCTCGCCGTCGCGGTGGCCGGGGGCCCGGCCCGGAGCTGCGGTCACACGCCGACGCGCAGGGACGGCAGACCCAGCGAGACGGAGCGCGGGCCGCCATCCGACGTGGCCGGAGCCGGCACACCGCACGACTCGGCCAGCGAACGGTCCCACGCGTCACCGGCCCGGGTGCGGCGGACACGCAGCGGTGAGCCGTCGGTGCTGTCGGCGAGCAGATGGAACGGCGCGGCATGCGTGACGGTCACCGTCACGACATCCCCCGGCCGCGGCGTCTCGGAGCCGTCGGGCACCTCGAAGTGCACCAGGCGGTTGTCCTCCGCGCGCCCGGTGAGTCGGTGCGTCTCGGCGCCCTTCTTGCCTTCGGCCGACGAGACCAGCACCTGGACCTCGCGACCGAGCTGCTTCTGATTCTCCTCGAGGGCGATCCGGTCCTGCAGTGCGACGAGGCGTTCGTAGCGCTCCTGCACGACCGCCTTCGGCACCTGGTCGGGCATGGTCGCGGCGGGTGTGCCTTCTCGGATGGAGTACTGGAAGGTGAACGCGCTCGCGAAGCGGGACTGCTCGACAACCCGCAGGGTGTCTTCGAAGTCGGCGTCGGTCTCGCCGGGGAACCCGACGATGATGTCGGTCGAGATCGCCGCGTGCGGAATGCGCTCGCGCACACGATCGAGGATGCCGAGGAACTTCGAGCTGCGGTACGACCGGCGCATCGCTTTCAGGATGCTGTCGGAGCCCGACTGCAGCGGCATGTGCAGTTGCGGCATGACCGCCGGGGTCTCGGCCATCGCGTCGATGACGTCGTCAGTGAACGCCGCCGGATGCGGGCTCGTGAAGCGGATGCGCTCGAGACCGGGGATCTCCCCCGCCGCGCGCAGGAGCTTGCCGAACGCCTGGCGGTCGCCGAACTCGACGCCGTAGCTGTTCACGTTCTGGCCGAGGAGGGTGACCTCGATCGCCCCGTCGTCGACCAGCAGACGGATCTCGTTCAGGATGTCGCCGGGACGACGGTCCTTCTCCTTGCCGCGCAGGTGCGGCACGATGCAGAACGTGCACGTGTTGTTGCACCCGACCGAGATGGACACCCAGCCGCTGTAGACCGAGTCGCGCTTCGTCGGGAGAGTCGAGGGGAAGGTCTCGAGCGATTCGAGGATCTCGAGCTCGGCCTCGCCGTTGTGCCGCGCGCGCTCGAGCAGGCCCGGAAGAGCCCCCATGTTGTGGGTCCCGAACACGACATCGACCCAGGGCGCCTTCTGCTGCACCGCGGCCTGATCCATCTGCGCGAGGCAGCCTCCGACGGCGATCTGCATACCGTCGCGCTTGTCCTTGCGCGACTTCAGGTGCCCGAGGGTGCCGTACAGCTTGCCGGCCGCGTTGTCGCGCACCGCGCAGGTGTTGATGACGATGACGTCGGCCTCGGTACCGGGATCAGCCGGGAGGTATCCGGCGCTCTCGAGCGAACCCGACAGGCGCTCGGAGTCGTGGACGTTCATCTGGCAGCCGAAGGTGCGCACCTCGTACGTGCGCGCGCGGCCGTCGGCGGTGCGCGCCGCGAGCGACGGCGCGATGAGAGTGGGTGCGCTCGAGGGAGTCGACATGATTCCCTCATTCTACGATCGGCTGTCCGGAGTCCCGCCGATTCACCTGTGCGCGCTCGTCCGCCCCCGGGCCATCTGCACACCGCGGAGGCGAACTCAGAACCAGCTCAGTAGCCGCTCCGCGATTGCTCATTGGCACCGCTCTCACGGGCTGGCTAGGTTGAGCAGGGACAGCGTGAAACCGGGGGGAGCATCACGGGACCATGATGGACGATCGATTCGGATGGCCGACGTCGGGAAAGACGGGCAGAACGGCCTCCTCCACAGCGCCGCGCGACGTCCTCATCGGGGCAGGCAGAGATGCGCGCGCCTTGACGGACGCGTTGATCCGAGGCGCATCGACCGTGCTGGTCGGTCCTCTCGGGTCGGGCAAGACCTTCCTGATGCAACACGTCGCCGAGGCGCTCGCCGCCCGCTCGGTGTCGCCGGTGATCCTCCGAGGAGCAACCGCACTCGCAGACGTCGAGTACGGGGTCGTGAACGCCTCATCCGACCCCCGGGCGTCCGAGCTGCGGCAGGGCACGCTCGAGCGCAGGGTCGTGCTCATGGTCGACGACGCACAGCATCTCGATTCCGCGTCCGCCGAGGCCGTCGCGCGTGCGGTCCATCGCGGGCAGGCGGCGATGCTCGTGGCGCTCTCCGAGCCGCGGATCCCCTCTCGCGAGCTCGACACGGCGGGTCACCTTCTTGCCGATCTGTGGCTCGATGGGACGGCCGAACGGCTGGACCTCGGCGGTTTCACCCCGGAGGAGGGATCGCGCCTGTTCGCCGAGTTCACGTCGAACCAGACTTTCGACGGTGTGACCCGCGCAGCGATCATCTGGCAGGCCGACGGTTCTCGCCTATTGCTTCGAGCCCTCGCCGATCACGCTGTCGACGCCGTCTCCCGCG
Source organism: Microbacterium sp. Ru50 (assembly GCF_002920555.1). Lineage (NCBI taxonomy): Bacteria > Bacillati > Actinomycetota > Actinomycetes > Micrococcales > Microbacteriaceae > Microbacterium > Microbacterium sp. Ru50. The sequence goes on from NZ_PQSV01000001.1 coordinate 924,022, forward strand.
GCGAAGATCCGATACGCGCGATCGACGACGCCCCGCCCAGCAGCAAACTCGCCGCAGCTCTGAGCGCACACATCCGCGACGTCGATGACGCCGCCCTCCAAGCACTCGTCCTGGTCGGCCACGCGCCGGGCATCACCTTCGGCGACGCGGCGAGATTCGTCCCGACAACCGTCCTCCATCATCTGCGAAGCGCAGGCATAGTGCAGGACGACCGCAGCCTCGCACACCGCCTGACCGCCAATCGCGCGGTCGCGCGCGCGGCCGCGCGCGCGACCGGTGCGAGCCGAGCCGAGGCAATCGTCCGCGAAGCGACCGACCGCATGATCGAGGATGGCGGTCAATGGTGGAATGGACCGCTGGCGAGGCTGATCGCCGAGCGATGGATACGCGAGTCGGGCAGTGCCGCTCGCCTCGCCGACGTGTCCGCCGATCTGATCGTCCGCGTACTCGCCGATGCCGCACGCCTCGCCAACGACGAGGGTGACGCCGGGTCGGCCGCAGCATACGCCGCCTGGGCGGGCGAGCACGCCTCCACGCCGGTCCTCGCGCTCGAAGAGGATCTTGCTCACGTCGTGCTCGGGGCGAAGCGCACCAGTCACCTCAACCTGCACGCGCTCCCCTCCCATGGCCAACGGAGGACGCTCACCGCCGCGGTGACGCTCGCACTGCAATTCGACAGCTCCCCCCGCCCGCAGACCGACGCCGTCGTGGCGGCAGAGTTCACCGTCGACAGCGCGCTCGCCGATGCACGCGACGCCATCAGCAGGATGGAGATCGAACGAGCCGACGGCGTTCTCCGGTCCGTCCGGGAGCACCCGGATCTCGACCACGCCGACCGGATCGACATGGAGCTGCTGGCCGCGAGTGTGTCAGCGTACCTGGGCCGCGAACAGGACATGCGACGTCAGCTGCGGTCGGTCGAGTGGCTGCTGCGCAGCGGCGGACGCCGCGGCTCGGCCGCAGAACTGCTCGCTGCTCGCTGCCGGGACCTCGCCGCGCGAACGACGGCCGGGGTCGACGACACCGACGTGCTCGTGCAGCTGGACGCCGAGCGTCGCCTCGCAGTGCACACCGGTGACACGAGTCTCGCGCTGGCAGGCGTCGCCTCCGTGCTCACGCTCCTCCGGCGGGGGCACGTGCTGGAGGCACGCATCGAGCTTCTCGCGGCTCTCCGACGCAGCCCGATCAACGGGGGCGAGGGGCAGGGCCTCATCGTCCTCGAGACCGCGCTCGGACTCGCCCTGTACGGGCACGTCAGCGAGGCGCGACACCTCATGGACGCGTTGGCACCGCTCGAAACCCCGAGCCCGTTGTTCGCGCACATGGAGCACGCGACGCGCGCCACGATCGAGCTCGCCGAGGGACGATGGGATGACGCTCGACGGTCGGCTGCCCAAGCGTGGGTCATCAGCGGCCGCACCGATGCCGTCATGCTTCAGACCCGGACGCTGCACCGTCTCGTCGTGGTCGGGCATCCGGATGCCGGCGCGGCGCTGCACGATCTGCGTGCGCTGGTCAGCGACATTCCGTCCGATGCTGCACGGATGATTCTGGCGAGCGCCGAGCAAGCCGCTCGGAGCAACGAGATGACAGTCCCGGCGGCGCTCCTTCACCTGCGACTCGACCTCTGCCCGCCGCAGCTCCTCCCCGACCTGGCCACGCACGGATCTCCCGATTCCGCGGAATCACAGAGCACACTCACCCCGCGCGAGCTCGAGATCGCCGAGCTCGTGCACCGGGGCCTCTCGAACCGGCAGATCGCGAACGCCCTCTTCCTGTCGGTGCGGACGGTCGAGTCCCACATCTATCAAGCGCGCTCCAAGATCGGGGCTCGAAGTCGCCAAGATCTCGCGGCCCTCATCGCTGCGGACGACCGGGACCACCAGAACTTCCGCCGAACGTGGGGGTGAACCGCCGAAACCACGATCCTCGCGCTTCCCGCCGAGCCGGACCCAGCTTCGTGTCGCCCTCAGGTCAGCTCTGACAGCGCCTGACGGGCGGCGTCGAGTGCCACCGAACCCCGAAAACCACGCCGGGCCAGCTGCCCGTGCAGGCGCCGCAGGGCGACATCGTGGTCGAGATCCGACATGCCGCGGGCGCGCTGCCGAGCGAAATCGAGCGCGCGCTCGGCCTCGTCGTCGGGTAGCGACGCCATGGCGATGTCGATGACCTCGCGGTCGAGGCCGCGGCGGGACAGAGTCTGCGCGATCGCGGTGGCGCCCTGCGCCTTGCGCCCGAGCGCCCCATCGAGCAGCTGCTCCGCCAGCCGACTGTCATCGAGATAGCCGTTGTCGAGGAAAGCGGCGATGACCGCCTCCGCCTCAGCGTCGGCGAGATCCGCCTCGCGCAAGACGTCGCGAGCTTCGCGCACGGACAGTGACCTGCCCCGCAGGCGTTTGAGCAGTGCGCGCTCGGCACGTGCGCGCACGTCGGATTCGTCAGCGGGCCTCACCGCTGCCGGCTCGCGAGGAGCCGATCGAGTTGCGGGCGACGGATCGGAGGCGACTGTTCGCGGCTCGGTGGTCCAGGTGGTGTGCCAGCTCTGGCCGCTCTCCGGGGCCGCCGCGCTACGCGGGCGAACCTCTGACCGAGCGGCATCCGCTTGCCCGAAGAGCGGGATGACGGGGGCGAGGCGCTCGGCCTCGCCCCCGCCGTGATCCGTCCTGCTCACGCCGGGCGGCGCGCCGCGAGCTCGTCGGCCTCGGGCGTCGCGGTCGCGGCGGGCTGACCGATGCCGAGCTTCTGCTTGATCTTGTTCTCGATGTCTGCGGCGATGTCGACGTTCTTGATCAGGAAGTTGCGCGCATTCTCCTTGCCCTGACCGAGTTGCTCGCCGTCGTACGTGTACCAGGCACCCGACTTCTTGACGATGCCGTGTTCGACGCCGAAGTCGATCAGGCTGCCTTCACGGGAGATACCGACCCCATAGAGGATGTCGAACTCGGCCTGCTTGAACGGCGGCGCCATCTTGTTCTTCACGACCTTGACGCGCGTGCGGTTGCCGACGGCCTCGGTACCGTCCTTGAGCGTCTCGATACGGCGGATGTCGAGGCGGACGGAAGCGTAGAACTTCAGCGCCTTACCACCGGCCGTCGTCTCGGGCGAGCCGAAGAAGACGCCGATCTTCTCGCGCAGCTGGTTGATGAAGATGGCCGTCGTCTTGGTCTGGTTCAGGCCACCCGTGAGCTTGCGGAGGGCCTGCGACATGAGGCGCGCCTGCAGGCCGACGTGGGAGTCGCCCATTTCGCCCTTGATCTCGGCCTCGGGAACGAGCGCCGCGACGGAGTCGATGACCACAAGGTCGATCGCGCCGGACCGGATCAGCATGTCGGCGATCTCGAGCGCCTGCTCACCGGTGTCGGGCTGGGAGACCAGCAGCGCGTCGATGTCGACGCCCAGCTTCTGCGCGTAGGAGGGGTCGAGCGCGTGCTCGGCGTCGATGAATGCGGCGATACCGCCCGCGCGCTGCGCGTTGGCGATGGCGTGCAGGGTCAGCGTCGTCTTACCGGACGACTCCGGACCGTAGATCTCGATGATCCGGCCGCGCGGGAGCCCCCCGATGCCGAGGGCCACGTCGAGGGCGATCGACCCGGTGGGCACAACCTCGACGGGTGCGCGCTCGTCGGAGCCGAGGCGCATGACCGAGCCCTTTCCGAACTGACGGTCGATCTGGGCGAGGGCCGATTCGAGGGCCTTCTCGCGGTCAGCGGGTGATGGCATGGCGTGCTCCTTATGCTCGCGTTTCCGACGCCTGTAGGCTGTCGCGCTCCCGGCAGGGCGCCGGGATGCTGCGACAAGGCATGGTGTGTGTCTCTCGACGCTGTCCACGGTACGGAGGGCCTCCGACATCGGTCGACGACCGGCCCGTATCCGGGGAACCTCGACGGGAGGAACCACCTGTGCAGGACACTACGCTCGTTTCGAACAGATATTCGACGACACGCCGAAAGATCACGACCGACGTCGAACACACGAGGACCGAGATGCCCGCGACGGGGAGTCAGCGCTCTCGCGGATCCAATCGACCGACGCCGTAACGCCGGGACTCCGGCACGTCTGCCTCGACGCACAACGCCAACCAGACGGCACGCGGTGACTCGCCCGCATCGAGAGCCTGGCGCGCGGTGCGATCGCCGAGCGGTCCCAGAGCGAGGTCGTCGATCAGCGCCGGACCGCGACCGCCGAACTCCGCCGCGACGGCGCGATCGAACTCACTGCGACGCATGGGAGGGAGCGCTGGTCAGTGCAGCGAGAGCTCGGGGGCGACGAGATCGCCGTCGAGCCCCGCGATGTCGTCGGGAACGACATCCGACAGAACCGGGAGTCCCTCGAGGACGGAGATGCGGTCGCCGACTTCGCGCATGATGCTCGAGATCGGAACGTCGAGCGCTTCGGCGACGGAAGCGAGGATCTCGCTCGAGGCCTCTTTCTGGCCGCGCTCCACTTCGCTCAAGTACCCCAGTGCGACACTCGCACGGCTGGCGACCTGTCGCAGCGTACGACCCTTCTGCAGGCGGAGGTCACGCAGAACGTCGCCGATCTCCTGTCGAACCAAGATCATCTCGGACCCCCTCCTTCGTCGTGGTGCTCGCTCGTCCCGGGTGGACAACGGTATCTCATCAGCACGTCACCCTAGCCCGCTCCCGCTGTGGGTCGCATGAGAGTTGACATGCGCTGCTCACGATGACAAGAACGACGGCCGCGCCGTGCGTATTCCGTCACAACGCGTCGAGCGTCAATCGGATCGCACGAGCCGTGGCCTCCGCGCGGATCTGGGCCCGATCGCCCTCGAGCTGCAGGCTCTCGATGCGCACGCCCAGCGCGGTGGCGACAGCGATGTGCACCGTCCCGACAGGCTGTCCGTCCGGAGACCCCGGGCCCGCGATGCCGGTGGTCGCGATGCCGACATCCGCCGCCGCATCCCGGGGGCCGAGCGCCACCCGAGCCCCCTCGGCCATCTGGCGCGCGACCCGAGGGTGGACCGCACCGTGAGCTTCGAGAAGCGCGCCGTCGACATGCAGCAGCCGTTGCTTCAGCTCGGTCGCATAGGCCACCACTCCCCCGCGCAGCACAGCCGATGCCCCCGAGACGGCCACGAGCTCCGCGACGACGAGCCCGCCCGTCAGCGACTCGGCGACGGCGAGCGTCCAGCCGAGTTCGCCCAGTCGGTCGATGAGCCGCTCCGCATCCGTGCGCCGGCCGGTCGAGACGAGGGTCGACTCCAGTTCGTCGGGCAGGTCGTGCACGTGCTCGCGTGCCGTCACGATGCCGCTCCGCGTCGCCGAGCACCGCGGACGGCGGTGATGACGTAGTCGATCCCGCTCGCGACGGTCAGCAGCACCGCGATCCACATCGCGATCGAGTTGACGATGTGGATGCCGTCGCCGAAGACCGTCCACAGCGGAAGGAGGGCGAGCGCGAGAGCGATGGCCTGCGCGACCGTCTTGAGCTTGCCCATCCACGCGGCGGCCACGACATGGTCGCCTGCCACGATGAGCCGGTGCACGGTGATCCCGAGCTCCCGCACGAGCACGACGATCGTGACGGCCCAGGGCAGCTCTCCGAGCAGCGACAACCCGATGAACGCAAGGCCCGTGAGGACCTTGTCGGCGATCGGGTCGAGCAGCTTCCCGAGGTCGCTGACGATGCGGTACTTGCGTGCGAGGTACCCGTCGATGCCGTCCGTCGCGATCGCGACGATGAAGAGCACACCGGCCCACCACCGCAGGGCCCCGTCGGATCCGCCGTCGACGAGAAGCAGCCACAGGAAGACGGGCGCGCACAGAATGCGCACGATCGTGATCGCGTTGGGCAGTTGCCGGGGGATCGCCACGGAGCCGAGCCTATCCGTCAGTCGCGCCCGGTGAGACCCCAGGCGTCCTCGGAGGCGTCGTCACCGTCGACGACCTCGAGCCCCTCGAACTGCGCTTCGACCGGGTCGACGGGCGCAGCGGCCGAAGCCGCAGCCGGCGCGGGCGGGTCTTCTCCGCGCAGACGCGCGAGGACGGCCGGAAGCTGGTCGGGAGTGACGAGGACATCGCGCGCCTTCGACCCTTCCGAGGGGCCGACGATCTCGCGCGACTCGAGGAGGTCCATGAGGCGCCCGGCCTTGGCGAACCCGACGCGCAGCTTGCGCTGCAGCATCGAGGTCGAGCCGAACTGCGTCGACACGATCTGCTCGGCGGCGGCGAGCAGAAGCTCAAGGTCGTCGCCGATGTCGGCGTCGATCTCCTTCTTCTCGGCGACGGCGGCCACGTCGGAGCGGTACTCCGGCTGCGCCTGGCCCTTGACGTGGGCGACGACCTTCTCGATCTCGGACTCGGCGACCCAGGCCCCCTGAACGCGGATGGCCTTCGACGTCCCCATCGGCAGGAACAGGGCGTCGCCCTGACCGATCAGACGGTCGGCGCCCGGCTGGTCGAGGATGACTCGCGAGTCCGTGACGCTCGTGACGGCGAATGCCAGTCGCGACGGCACATTGGCCTTGATGAGCCCCGTCACGACGTCGACCGACGGCCGCTGGGTCGCGAGCACCAAGTGGATGCCGCTCGCTCGCGCGAGCTGGGTGATGCGGACGATCGAGTCCTCGACGTCGCGCGGAGCGACCATCATGAGGTCGGCGAGCTCGTCGACGACGACCAGGAGGTAGGGGTACGGCTTCAGCACGCGCTCGCTGCCGGCCGGCAGCTGGATCTCACCCGCGACGACCGCCTTGTTGAAGTCGTCGATGTGACGGAACCCGAACGACGCGAGGTCGTCGTACCGCATGTCCATCTCCTTCACGACCCACTGCAGCGCCTCGGCCGCCTTCTTGGGGTTCGTGATGATGGGGGTGATCAGGTGGGGAACGCCGGCGTAGCTCGTGAGTTCGACGCGCTTCGGGTCGATGAGGACCATCCGGACGTCGCTGGGCTTCGCCCGCATCAGCAGGCTCGTGATCATCGAGTTCACGAAGCTCGACTTACCCGACCCCGTCGAACCTGCGACCAGGAGGTGGGGCATCTTGGCGAGGTTGGCCACGACGAATCCGCCACCGACATCCTTGCCGACCCCGATCGTCATTGGGTGCGTCGACGAGGTCGCCGCGTTGGAGCGCAGCACGTCGCCGAGCGTGACGATCTCGCGGTCGGTGTTGGGGATCTCGACGCCGATCGCGCTCTTCCCGGGGATGGGCGCGAGGATGCGCACCTCGTTCGAGGCGACGGCGTATGCGATGTTGTTCGTCAGCGCCGTGATCTTCTCGACCTTGGTGCCGGGCCCGACCTCGATCTCGTACTGCGTGACTGTCGGCCCACGTGAGAACCCGGTGACCTTGGCGTCGATCGAGAACTGCTCGAAGACGCCGGTGATGGCACGCACGATGGCGTCGTTCGCCTCAGACCGCGTCTTGGCGGGTGTGCCTGCGCCGAGCGCCGCGACGGCGGGCAAGCGGTACGGCGTCGCCGGGGGCTGGCCGTGGAAGTCGCCGCCGAGGCCGGTGAGCCCGGGCAGATCGTCGATCTCACCGGTGTCGTGGTCGTCGCGCACGGCAGTGTCGGCCGGGCGCCCCGAACGCGCCGCGGTGGCGGCCCGCTCGATGACGCTGGGGTCGATGATCTCGGTCGGCGCATCGGGAAGCGGGGGCGGGGTGGCCACAGCCTGCTCGAACCCGCCGGCGGCGGAACCGGCTACCGATGGTCCGAGGAGCTCGGTGAGATCCTGCGATGCGCTGCTGTCGTCGGGATCCTCCTCGCGCCCGCTCTTGTTGCGACGCCACCAGGGCAGCGCGTCATCGTCGTCGGCATCCTCGTCCGCAGCCGGCGCCGCCTTCTTGCCCTTCTTGGGCGAGAACGCAACCGTGGGGGCTTCGCCGTCGGGGTCGGCGACGGGACGCTCGGCCCCGAACATCCAGGCGTACAGGTCTCCGAGGCGACTGCCGATACGGTTCGGCGGCGTCTTGGTGAGGATGAGGATGCTGAGAACCGTCACGAGCCCCAGGACGGCAGCGGCGCCGTACGCCGTCAGGATGGTGAGCGGCTCACCGACGGCCCATCCGAACAGACCGCCTGACGCGCTCAGCTGAAGCGCGCCGGCCTTCGGCTCGGGACGCGCACCGAAGACGTGGCAGAAGCCCGCAACGGAGAGGATGAACAGCCCGAATCCGATGCCGATGCGCCCGTTGTCGTTCACCGAAGCGGGATGCCGGAACAGCCACCCCGCGAGGAAGAGAAGAAGCACCGGCATGATGAACGCCTCACGACCGATGAGGAAGCCCACCGTGTACGCGCTGACGAGCGTTCCGGCCTCGGTCCCGATGAGGAACCACTCGACCGCGGCGCCGGCGATCGCGAGGAGCACGAGCAGGAACGGCAGCCCGTCGCGGCGCTGGTCCTTCTCGAGCGTCTCGGGACCGAACGCGCGGAACATCCCGCCCGTCGCGTGGGCGAGGCCCATCCATGCGCGCGCGATGACCGGCGGCCGCTCGGACTCGTCCACGTACCGCTTGGGTGTCGGTTCGCTCTTCCGGGCGCGCGAGGTCGAGGTCTTCGCCGGTGCGCGGCGTCCGGAGGGCGCGTTCGTGCTCCTGGCCATCCCTCCACGGTACGCGGGGGTTCCCCCATTACCGCGGAACGACGCGGGTCAGGCCTCGATGACGACGGGCACGATCATGGGACGCCGACGCAGCGACTGGTTGACCCAGCGGCCGATCGTGCGGCGGACGACCTGCGACAGCGCGTGGTTGTCGCGCGTTCCCGACTGCACGGCCTCCGCGAGTGCCGCCGCGATCTTCGGTTTGACGCTCTCGAACACCGCATCGTCCTCGGCGACACCGCGAGCGTGGATGTCCGGGCCGCTCACCACGCGTCCCGTCTTGCCGTCCACGACGACGATGACCGAGATGAAGCCCTCTTCACCCAGAATCCGGCGGTCCTTCAGATCGGCGTCGGTGATCTCGCCCACGGTCGAGCCGTCGACGTACACGAATCCGATGTCGAGCTGGCCGACGACCTCCGCGACGCCGTCCTTCAGGTCGACGACGGTGCCGTTCTCGGCGAGGATCGTGCGCTCCTCCGGAACGCCGGTGTCCTGCGCGAGCTTGGCGTTGGCCATGAGGTGGCGGTATTCGCCGTGCACCGGCAGCACGTTGCGGGGCTTGAGGATGTTGTAGCAGTAGAGCAGCTCGCCGGCCGCGGCGTGACCCGAAACGTGCACCTTGGCGTTGCCCTTGTGCACGACGTTGGCGCCCAGCTTGGTCAGCCCGTCGATGACGCGGTAGATCGCGTTCTCGTTGCCGGGGATCTGGCTCGACGCGAGGATGACGGTGTCACCCGGCCCCGGCTCGATCGCGTGCTCGAGGTTGGCCATGCGCGAGAGCACCGCCATCGGCTCGCCCTGCGAACCGGTGGACATGTAGACGATGCGGTCGTCGGGCAGGTCCTTGGCCTTCTTGTAGTCGATGAGCACGCCGTCCGGGACGTTGAGGTACCCGAGGTTCTCGGCGATGGTCATGTTGCGGACCATGCTGCGGCCGAGGAAGGCGACGCGGCGACCGTTCGCGGCGGCGGCATCCACGACCTGCTGCACGCGGTGGACGTGGCTCGAGAAGCTCGCGACGATGACGCGGCGCGGCGACTTGCTGATGACCTGGTCGAGCACGGGCCCGATGCCGCGCTCGGTCGGCGTGAAGCCGGGGACGTCCGCGTTGGTGGAGTCGACGAGGAACAGGTCGACCCCCTCTTCTCCCAACCGGGCGAAAGCGCGCAGGTCGGTGATGCGGCCGTCGAGCGGGAGCTGGTCCATCTTGAAGTCGCCGGTGGCGAGGACGAGTCCCGCGGGGGTGCGGACTGCGACGGCGAGCGCATCGGGGATCGAATGGTTGACCGCGATGAACTCGAGGTCGAACGGGCCGACCTGCTCCTCCTGACCCTCGGCGACCGTGAGGGTGAAGGGGCGGATGCGGTGCTCCTTGAGCTTCGCCTCGATGAGGGCGAGCGTCAGACCCGAGCCGATGAGGGGGATGTCGCCCTTGAGCTTGAGCAGGTAGGGAACGGCGCCGATGTGGTCCTCGTGGCCGTGGGTCAGCACGACACCGACGATGTCGTCGAGGCGATGCCTGATCGGCTCGAAATCGGGCAGGATCAGGTCGACGCCGGGCTGGTGCTCCTCGGGGAAGAGCACGCCGCAGTCGACCACGAGGAGCTTGCCCTCGTACTCGAAGACGGTCATGTTGCGGCCGACCTCGCCGAGACCGCCGAGCGGGTAGACCCGCAGCGTTCCGGGTTCGAGAGCGGGCGGGCTGAAGACGTTCGTGGGCATTGGCACGCTTCCTCGGGACGCCGACGTGCGCGGCATCCTCATTGTTTTCGTCTAGCGGGTCGTCCCGTGCACCTTGGGCAGCGCACCGCCGGCGGCGGCATTACGGTCGGGACGGAAGTTGGAGAAGTCGGCGCCGGGGACACCCGAGACGAGGGCGAGCTCATCCTCGATGATCGCAGCCTCCCACTCTTCGGGGCCGACGAGGGGCAGGCGCACGCGCGGGCTCGAGATGCGTCCCAGGCCGTGCAGGATGTACTTCGCGCTCACGGTGCCGGGGACGTGCGTCATGACCGCTCGCACGAGCGGCTCGAGGCTCTTGTGCGCCTCGGTCGCGGCCGCGAGGTCTCCCCGGTTCACCGCGTCGACGATCGTGCGGTACGGCGTGGCGGTGATGTTAGCCGTGACGCCGATGAGGCCGCTCGCGCCGATCGAGAGGTGGGGCAGGACGTTGGCGTCGTCGCCGGAGAAGTACATGAGGTCGGTCTGATTGAGCACGCGGCTGACCTCGCTGAAGTCGCCCTTCGCGTCCTTGACGGCCAGGATGTTGGGGTGCTTCGCGAGGCGCAGGATCGTCTCGTACTTGATCGGCACGCCGGTGCGACCCGGGATGTCGTAGAGGATGACGGGCAGATCGGTCGCATCGGCGACGAGGCGGAAGTGCGTCAGGATGCCGGCCTGCGTGGGCTTGTTGTAGTACGGCGTGACGATCATGATGCCGTCGGCGCCGGCCTTCTCGCTGGCCTTGTAGAGCTCGATCGCGTGCGCGGTCTCGTTCGAGCCGCCTCCCGTGATGATCTTGGCGCGGCCGGCCGAGACCGACTTTCCGACCTCGACGAGGCGGAGCTTCTCGGGGTCGGTGAGCGTGCTCGTCTCCCCCGTCGTGCCCGTCACGACGATGCCGTCTGCGCCGGCCGTGATGACGTCGTCGATGTGCTTCTCGACGGCGGGCCAATCGACTTCACCGTCGGCGGTCATGGGAGTGACCAGCGCGACGAGGACCTGTCCGAAGGGATTGCCCGAGTGCGTCATGGTCTCAGGGTATCGGTTCCGCCTTTGCATCGCGTATGGCCGACGGACCGACTCCCGGTCGCCGATACGTTCGCAGGATCGGAGGTGCTGGTGGCGTTGCGGAGACGCTGCCGGGCAACACCAGCCCCGAGGATCCGACGAATGTATCGAACGTCCGTCAGCCGCGCCGGCGGATCGCGTCCAGACGGGCGAGGACGGCTCGCTCGACGCGGGGCCAGTCGAAGACGACGAGGGCATAGTCGAAGCGCAAGGTCTCGTAGCCGATCGCCGCCGCTTCCGCGTCGCGCACGAGATCCTTGTGACGCAGCGACGCACCCTCGTGGTTGACACGGCCGTCCACCTCGATGATGAGGCACCCCGCGACCAGGAAGTCGACCCGCCCCACACCCCGGATGAGCACCTGGCTCTCGACGGTGATGCCGAGCCGCGAGAGGCGCAGCCGCAGGAGGGACTCCAGCCCGCTGTCGGCATCGGGACGGGCGAGATCCACCAGATATCGGAAGCGGGCCGGAAGCGTCGCGCGCACCTCGGCGCGGTCCGCGCGCGTGAGCAGCCCGAGCCGCCACGCCGACTCGAACGCCACGAAGAACCCCTCCGCGCCGAGGCACGACGCCCCCTGCACGAGCGCGTCGACGAGCGAGACGGCACCGAATGCCGCTGCCTCCCCATCGTGATGCGTGACGCAACGGCATCCGTCATGCGGGTGCACGCGGCCGGCCCGACCGACGCGAACGTGCAGGCGTTCCTCCGGCTCGAGCACCCACACGCCGCGCCGTCGCAACGCGGACGCACAGCACACCTCGCCGCCGTGCGCGGCGGCGACGACGACATCCGGCTCGGCATCGGGCGTCGCGTAGACGCCGTGACGAACCCTGACGAGCGCGCCCTTCTCCACGGCTCGCGTCAGCTGCAGTCGCGTGACCCCTCGCGTGGTCAACCACCGCGACCGTACGCATCCGCCCATCGCGCGGATCCTCGTGGCCAGCTCGTGCGCACTCATGCACCGACGTTCGCCGAGAATGCGATCTCATCAGCCCGGCCACCGGCCATCTGGGGACGAGCCAGACCCGCAGCGGCCTGGGGAGGAGCCCAGAGCATTCGCGAGCCCGATACAACCGTCGGATTTGCGGTGCACGATGCGCCTCCAACGCCGGCCCAGGCGACACCAGCCCCGTCGGTCCGACGGATGTATCGCCACCCGGGCCACCCGAGCCGCATGGGCCACCTCGGTCGGGCGCTCTAGGGTGGCGGCATGGCCTGGACGACCCGAAGCACCCGCACGACGTACGAGAACCGCTGGATTTCGGTGCGGGAGGACGAGGTCATCGGGCCGGCGGGCGACGGCATCTACGGCGTCGTCGAGATGCGGCATCCGGCCGTCTTCGTCGTGGCCATCGACGATCACGACCGGGTGTGCTTCGTGGAGGTCGACCGCTACACGACCGGGCTGTCGCTCGAGGTGCCGGCTGGCGGGAGCGACGGCGAAGACCTGCTCGACGCCGCGAAGCGGGAACTCCTCGAAGAGACGGGGCTCACCGCCGACGCGTGGGAGCCCATCGGCCGGATGAATGCGCTGAACGGCATCGCCGTCGCGCCCGAGCACGTCTTTCTCGCGCACGGCCTCGCGCCGGCCGAGGATGCCACGACGTCTCAGCTCGAAGAAGGGATCGAGCGTGTCGTCTGGATCCCGTTCGCCGAGGCGCTGCGCCAGGTCGCCGAGGGACGGATCGACGACGGCGAGACGGTCGCCGCCCTCGCCTACGCGGGCATCAGCCTGGGCCGATTCGTCTGAGTCGAGCTCGGGCCGCCGCCCTCCGACGCCAGTGAGCGACGCGTCAGGGAGCGACGCGTCCGTTGGCGTTGAACGCGGCGTGCGTCAGCGGCATGAGCTCACGCCAGAAGGTCTCCATCTTCTCGGCGCACATCTCGATCTCGCGCTGCGGGAACGAGGGGAAGTGCGTTCCCTCGACCTTGGTCCGCAGCGACAGGAAGTTCATGAGCGAACGGGCGTTGACCGTGACGTACATCGACGAGTAGATGTTCAACGGCAGGACGATTCGTGCGACCTCGCGAGCGACGCCGGCGTCCAGCATGCGCCGGTAGGCCTCGTACGCCTGGATCGACGCCTGTCGCGTGCTCTCGTCCACCACCGCGAACTGCTCGTCGGTGCCGGGCAGGAACTCGTACGCGCCGGGCTTGCCGACCTGGTTGAGGTTGCGCTCGCGCCCGGGGACGTAGAACACCGGACGCAGCTCGCGGTAGCGGCCCGATTCCTCGTTGTAGGAGGCCATGCGGTGCCGCATGAACTCGCGGAACACGAAGATGGGCGCCTGCACGTAGAAGGTCATCGAGTTGTGCTCGAAGGGCGAGCCGTGGCGGTCGCGCATGAGGTAGTTGATGAGGCCACGGTCGCGTCCGGATGCCTCGGTGCCTGCGGCGGCGGCATCCAGGGTCTGCTCCCCCTGCGTCGACACGCGAGCCGCGAACAAGACATCCGAGTCGGCGGCGCTCGAGCGGATGAGCTCGACCGTCACATCGCTGCGGAACTCGATCTCGGGACTGGTCGGGGTCTGCTCGGCGTCGCTCACAGCTTCAGATTACCCCCGGCGCCCGAGTGCTCCCGGCCGCTCGCGACGGTCTACTGTGGGCTGTTGTGGAACTCATGGCGGTGGCGGTCGTCCTGGCCTGCCTGTTAGCGGTAACAGGTGGGATCGGAGTCTTCGTGCGGTGGCGCGCCTCGCGCCCCTACCCCATCCCCCGTTTCGATGTCGTCGACCCGCGTCGACTCGGCGCTGATCCCGACGCGCTGGGCCGGACCGCCACGCTCCTGCAGTTCAGCACCGAGACCTGTCATCGCTGCCCGGCCGTGCACCGCACACTCGCGGAGATGGCTCGCGACTGCGACGACGTCGTCCATCTCGACGTCGACGTGACCGATCGCCCCGACATCGCGCGTCGCTTCCGGATCGCGCAGACGCCCACCACGCTCGTCCTCGACGGGCGAGGCGTCGTGCGCACGCGTTTCGGCGGTGCACCTCGACGGGATGTCGTGCAGCTCGAGATCCTGAGGCTGCGGGCCGACTCCGCCTCGGTCTGAGCTGGCGGGCGGAAACTGTCAAGACGTTCCGGCGAAGCCCCCGCCGACCTAGGCTCGAAACAAGCGCACACCGCGCCGTCTCGAAGCGGCACGTCATCTGCCGCCTGTGAAGAGGAGAGTCATGAGCGTCACGAGCGAAGCAACCACCAGCTGGAAGGGCAGCCTCACGGAGGGATCCGGTCAGATCGCCCTGGAGAGCTCGAACCAGGGACCCTTCGAGGTCAACTGGAAGGCGCGCAGCGAAGGCTCGAGCGCGGTGACGACTCCCGAGGAGCTGATCGCCGCCGCGCACTCCTCGTGCTTCTCGATGGCCCTCTCCCACGCGCTGGCCGAGAACGGGACGCCGCCCGAGTCGGTCGAGACCACGGCATCGGTCACCTTCATCCCGGGCACGGGCATCACCGGTTCTCATCTCAACGTCAACGCCGTCGTCCCGGGACTGTCTGCCGAGGACTTCGATCGGCTGGCGCAGGAGGCCAAGAGCGGATGCCCCGTATCGGCCGCCCTCGCCGGCATCGAGATCACCCTCGAGGCCACGCTTGGCTGATCAGGGCTCCGCGGGCCGCGTCGTCGTCGCGGGCGCGTCCGGTCTGATCGGACGCGCCCTCGTCGACGCGCTGCACGAGGACGGGATCGAGGTCACGCGCCTCGTCCGCCGCTCCCCCATCGCGGCCGACGAAGTCCAGTGGTTCCCCGGGGAGCGTCCGCTCGACCCGGGCGTCCTCGACGGCGCTCGCGCCGTGGTGGGCCTCAACGGCGCGAGCATCGGCCGGTTCCCGTGGACGCGTTCCTACAAGCACGAGCTGGTGTGGTCGCGACTGCTTCCGACGGAGACCCTCGCGAGGGCCGTCCGCGCCCTCGGATCGGATGCTCCGGCGTTCCTGTCGTCCTCGGCCGTCGGCTACTACCCCACGCGTCCCGGCGTCCGGATGACCGAGACCGCACCCCGCGGCGATTCCTTCCTCGCGGACCTGTGCGGTGAGTGGGAGGCGGCCGCACTGACCGCTCGTGAGCAGGCGCGCGTGGTCCTCCTGCGTACGGCGCCGGTCGTGCATCCCGAAGGCGTGCTAAAGCCGCTCATGCTGCTGACCCGGGCGGGTCTGTCGGGTCCGATCGGTCGAGGCACGCAGGTGTGGCCCTGGATCTCGCTCGTCGACGAGGTCGCCGCCATCCGCCACCTCATCGACGCCGACGTCGCCGGTCCCGTCAACCTCACCGGACCGACGCGCGCGACGGCCAACGACCTGGGCTTCGCCCTCGCTATGAGGATGAACCGCCCGTATCTGGTCCGCGCTCCCGAGTGGGGGCTGCGGCTCGTGCTCGGGAGCGACGCCACCGAGGCGCTGCTGACCAACGACACCGACGTGGCTCCCGCCGTGCTGCAGAAGTCGGGCTTCGTGTTCACGCACGAGCGCGTCGAGGATGCCGTCCGCGCCGTCGTCCCGCCCCGCTGAGTCAGACGCGCCGCTCGGCGCGCTCGAGAGAGATCGCCGTGCGCACCGCCTGCCGGGCGCGGCGCCGGTCGCCGGCGCCGTCGTAGGCGAGCCCGAGCCGGAACCAGGCGCGCCAGTCCTCGGGCGCGTCCTCGACGGCCTCGCGGTACCGCGGGAAGAGAGCGTCGGCCTCAGCGCGATCGGGCCGGCCGCTCGGCGACAGGTCGAGGCTCTCCTCCGGCAGCGCCGACTCCTGCTCGAGGCGTCGGCCGAGCCGGGACGCGCCCGCACCGAACGCCAACTCGCGCCAGAGCGCCCAGGCCGCGATGACCGGCAGCACGATGAGCGCGACGCCCATCACGACACCCACGGGCTCGCCGGTCATGACCAGGAGCACGGCGCGCTGCGCGACGAAGACGATGTACAGCGCGAGCAGCGCCGCCATGATCAGCGTCAGGATGCGGGCGCTCATGCTCCAGTGACGCGCGCGACCTGGCCGGGAACGTCGCCCTCGTCGGCCGGGCCCGTCGGCGCCGGTGCCGACGGCGGGCGGATGCCGATGTCGATGAAGCTGTCGAGACCGACGGTGATCCCCCGGGCCCCCCGCGCTGCGTCGAGCGCGATGCGGATACCGGGCTCGTACGCGCGCGCCGGATCGATCGTGTCGTGCACGATCGACAGCGCCTCACCCGGTCCCGAGAGGATGGTCTCCTGACGGGCGACGACGCCCGGCCGACGCAGCGAGTGGATCGGGACGCTCGCGACCTTCTGTCCGCGGGCGCGCTGATCGGCGTGCGGCGACTCGACCGGGCCGACCCCGGCGCGGGCCGCGGCGATGAGCTCGGCCGTGCGGACCGCGGTGCCACTGGGCGAGTCGACCTTCGTCTCGCGATGGGCCTCGATGATCTCGATCGACGGGAAGAGCGCAGCCGCTGCCGCGGCGAGAGCGCTGCCCACGACGGACCCGAGCGAGAAGTTGGGGATGAAGACCACACCGACACCGGCAGCCTCGACCGCGGGCCGGACCTGGGCGATGCGCTCCTGGGACCACCCCGATGTGCCGACGAGCACGTTGATGCCGCGCTCGACGGCCGCCCGGACCACATCCGTCGACACGGCGGGGGTCGACGCGTCGACGACGAGGTCGGCGCCGTCGAGCTCGTCGAGACTGCTGCGACTGGTCAGGACCGCGCAGATCTCGAAGCCATCGGATGCCTCGATGACGTCTCGGATGATGCCGCCGAGCTTTCCGGTGCCGCCCACGAGGGCCACGCGCGTGGTCATGACCACCAGCCTACGCGGGCGCGAACTGCACGAACGTGTCCCAGGCGAGCTTGACGACCAGGATCGACAGGACGACGAGGAACACGATGCGCACGAAACCGCTGCCGTTCTTCGTCGCCATGCGCGCGCCGATGAACCCGCCGGTCATGTTCGCCGCGGCCATCACGACGGCCAGGAGCAGCAGGATCTCACCATGCACCCCGTAGACGAGGAGCGCTGCGAGGTTCGTGGTGAGGTTGGCGATCTTCGCGTTGACGCTCGCCTGCAGGAAGCCGTACCCGAGCACGGCGACGAGGAGGATGACGAAGAACGAACCGGTGCCGGGACCGAGGATGCCGTCGTAGAAGCCCACGACGAGTCCGATGAGTGCCGAGCGCCATACGATCGCCGCCCGGGATTCGTGGCGCGGCTCGTGATGCAGGCCCATCTTGGGCTTGAGCAGCGTGTAGATCGCGACCGCGACGACGGCGACGAGAACGATCGGAGTCAGGAGCTCCCGCGGGACGTAGCGCGACAGCGCCGCCCCCACGGCCGATCCGCCGAAAGCTCCGGCCACGAGCGGCACGAGCAGCACGAGCTGCACCCGGATGCGCCGCAGGTAGACCCAGCTCGCCGAGAGCGTGCCCGCGAAGGACGACAGCTTGTTCGTTCCGAGGATGAACGGCGTGGCGACATCCTTCGGCACGCCGATCACGAGCGCGGGAAGCTGAATCAGCCCTCCCCCGCCGACGACCGCGTCGACCCATCCAGCCACCCCGGCCGCCACGACGAGGAAGATCAGCGCGGAGACGGAGACGGGAAGCCAGTCGGCGAGCAGAGGACCATCGAGCACCGATCGATTCTCCGGTTCGGTGAGCGCCAGGTCCAATCGTCCCGCCCAGAGGGGTCGCCGGGAGGGGCCGCCGGGGGGGCGACTCAGCCGCGCATGTCGCTGAAGAACGCCGTCTTCGCTCGGGTGTAGTCGTCGTAATCGGCCTTGCCCGCGTTCGCGGCCGACAGCCGGCGCTTGAGATCCTGATAGCGAGCGCGGAGCACGGGGTCGGAGCACAGCGCGTCGCGGAATCGCACGGTCTCGCGCGCCCACGGCGAATCCGAGCGGCGCACGTGCAGGATCACGTCGGCGCCGGACGCGACGTAGAGCCGCTTCTCCCAGACGTCGGCAGGGATGTCATCGGCGCCCCGAGGGATGTCGCGGCTGACGCCCGGCGAGTCGGGGCGCGACCCCCACGCGCGGCGGAAGCCCGCAGGGACCAGTCGAGCGCTCAGGTCGTCTTCGGAGGGCAGCGGAAGGATGCTGACCTGGAGGTCGATGATCGGTTTGGCATCGAGTTCTGGAACCGCCGTCGACCCGATGTGGTCGAAGCGGGCGGCATCCGCTCCCGGCAGCCCGTCGAGCGCTGCCCGGACACGATCGAGAATCGTGCGGGCCTCGACGGCCCACACCGGATCGTGCGGCCGGAGCTGCGCGGGGTTGCCGGACTCGTCGGCCATCGGCTCAGACGGGCAGGATGTCGGGAAGGCCTGTGCGCAGCTCGACCGGGAGGTGCGAGAGGTCGTTGTGCGACACCATCGTCCAAGGGCGGCCGGGACGCTGCGCGAGCACAGTCAGCCCGCAGTGCGCCTGATTGATCGTGAGCCAGCGCCAGTCGGGCGCCTGCAGCACCTCTCGGACGAACCAGGCGATGACGAAGTTGTGCGTGATCAGCAGCTCGTGGGTGTCGGGCTTGCGGGCAAGGAACTCGCCGACGGCATCCGCCATCTGCGCCGCGCCCGCCTCGGTCTCGGCCTCCGTGTACGACCCGAAGAACGGCTCGTAGACGGCAGGCGTTTCGGGCGTCATACCGGTCGGGACACAGTCGAACAGCAGCGAGGAGGCCTGCGGCGAGAGCGAGGGCAGGCGCTTGGCGACGGCGCGGGCGGTCTCTTGCGCGCGCTCGAGGGGCGAGTGCCACACCGCGTCGAGCGGCACGCCGGAGATGCGATCGGCCAGCAGCTCGGCTTGACGGCGCCCACGGGGAGACAGCGGACCGTCCTCGAGACCGTGCTCGGCGTCCTGATGCTCTCCGTGGCGCACGAGGTAGAGATACTGCGTCACAGAAGCTCGATTCGAAACGATGAACAGGGCGCCATCCACCCTACGTCACCCCTCCGACAGCCGGTCCGAGGGATCACGGATCGGCTCACTCCACGGCGCGCGCGATCTCGGCGAGATGCGAGCGGCCGAGCCGGGCGCCGACACCCTGCACGAGCTGGTCGACGTGCGCGGGCCGGCTCGCGTTGACGATCGGCGCGGTGACGACGCGCTGCGCGAGAAGCCACGAGACCGCGATCGCCGCCGTCGAGACCGACAGCTCCTCCGAGATGCGGTCGAGCGCCTTCAGCGTCCGGGCGCCGCGACGGTTCATCCATGCGGCGAGCTGCGAGCCGCGTACCGATGACGACAGACCGGCACGATCGCGATGACGCCCGGTGAGGTAACCGTGCTCGAGAGCCTGCGAGGGTGTGACGGCGAGCCCCTGCGCTCCGGCGATCAAGCGCAGGTCGCCGTCGAAATCGGAGCGGTGCAAGAGGTTGTACGCAACGTCGAGGGCGGCGAAACGCGGGTAGCCCGCGGACGACAGGATGCGGGCTTCGACGAGCTGCATCGCGGTGTAGCCGGCGGCTCCCAGCGAGCGGACCTTGCCGCTGTCGACGAGCCACTCCGCCGTCGCGAGCGTGTCTTCGAGCGCCGTGACGCCGTCGGTCGCGGCATCCAGGTAGAGCACATCGATGCGCTCGATGCCGAGGCGTCCGAGCGAAGCCTCCACCGACCGCACGAGATTGACCGGCCCGAGGCCGGGGTTGTCCGGGTTGCCCCCGACCCGCACCGTGACGACGATCTCGTCGCGGTTGCCCCGGCTAGCCAGCCAGCGCCCGATGATGTGCTCGCTGCGGCCCGACGCGTAGCCGTCCGAGGTGTGCAGAGCGTTTCCGCCACGCTGCACGTAGGCGTCGAGCACGGCATGGCTCGCCGCGAGATCGATGGTCCAGCCGAACTCGGAGCCGCCGAGGATCAGAGGGAAGATCCGCAGGCCGGTCTCGCCGAGATCGACGCGGATGTCGGCCCCGAGGGGCTTGCCGTGGACGGGGATCGGGCTGGAGGGATGCACGGCGGGTGCGGCGGGCACCGCGGTCTCGGCGGGCGCACCAGCGGGTGCCGCCTGAGCCACCCGGTCCCCCGACATCACACACCTCCGGTCGACACCGAGGAATCGCGGGGCGCGGCTCCTCGGCGCGCACTTCGAGAGTAGGACACCCGGCAGCAGTGGGCGCGCATTGCCGCGAACGGGCCGTGAATTCCACATAACTGTTTCATCACGGTCTCCCGGATACGACGGATGCCCGCCCCCGAGACGGGGACGGGCATCCGGGCGATCAGCGGATCAGCCTTCGGCGGGAGCCTCCGGGCCCTCGCTCGCTGCGGCCGAGCCGTCCTGGTCAGCGGTCTCTTCGAGAACGGGCTCGAGGGAGAGCTTGCCGCGGTCGTCGATCTTCGTGATGCGAACGAGGATCTTCTGGCCGACACCGAGGACATCCTCGACGTTCTCGACGCGCTTGCCGCCGGCGAGCTTGCGGACCTCGCTGACGTGCAGCAGTCCGTCCTTGCCGGGCAGGAGCGAGATGAACGCGCCGAACGTCGCGATCTTCACGACGGTTCCGAGGAACTGCTCGCCGACCTCCGGGTTGGTGGGGTTGGCGATCGCGTTCACGCGGGCACGGGCGGCCTCGGCCGAGGGGCCGTCGGTGGCGCCGATGTAGACGGTGCCGTCCTCCTCGATCGAGATGTCGGCGCCGGTCTCGTCCTGGATCGAGTTGATCGTCTTGCCCTTGGGGCCGATCAGCTCGCCGATCTTGTCGACCGGGATCTGGACGCTGATGACGCGCGGAGCGGTGGGCGCCATCTCGTCGGGGCTGTCGATCGCGGCGTTGAGGACACCGAGGATCGTCAGACGAGCCTCCTTGGCCTGGGTCAGCGCTGCCGAGAGCACCGACGACGGGATGCCGTCGAGCTTCGTGTCGAGCTGGATGGCCGTGACGAACTCGCTCGTGCCGGCGACCTTGAAGTCCATGTCGCCGAGCGCGTCCTCGGCGCCCAGGATGTCGGTCAGCGCCGCGTAGCGGGTCTCACCGTCGACCTGGTCGGAGACGAGACCCATCGCGATGCCCGCGACCGGGGCGCGCAGGGGCACACCGGCGTTCAGCAGCGACAGGGTCGAGGCGCACACCGAGCCCATCGAGGTCGAGCCGTTCGACCCGAGGGCCTCGGAGACCTGACGGATCGCGTACGGGAACTCCTCGCGGCTGGGCAGCACCGGCACGAGGGCGCGCTCGGCGAGGAAGCCGTGCCCGATCTCGCGACGCTTCGGGCTGCCGACGCGTCCGGTCTCACCGGTCGAGTAGGGCGGGAAGTTGTAGTGGTGCAGGTAGCGCTTGCTCGTCGTGGGCGACAGCGAGTCGATCTGCTGCTCCATCTTCAGCATGTTCAGCGTGGTGACACCCAGGATCTGGGTCTCGCCGCGCTGGAAGATCGCCGAGCCGTGGACGCGCGGGATGACCTGCACCTCGGCGTCGAGCGGACGAATGTCGGCCAGGCCGCGACCGTCGATGCGGACGCCCTCGCTGAGGATGCGGCCGCGGACGATCTTCTTGGTGACCGACTTGTACGCAGCGGAGAACTCCGCGAGCGCGGATGCCGGGAGCTGCTCGGCCTCGACGGCAGCGGCGACCTCGCCCTTGACGCGCTCCTTGATGGCGTCGTCGGCGTTCTGGCGCTCCTGCTTGTCGGCGATCTGGTAGACGCTCGTCAGCTCGCCGTAGGCACGCTCGGCGACGAAGTCGTAGACCTCGGGGGCGTACGGCGGGAAGACGGGGTAGACACCCGGCTCACGCGACGCGGAGGCCGCCATCGAAGCCTGCGCCTCGACGAGCTGCTTGATGAAGGGCTTCGCGGCCTCGAGGCCCTGTGCGACGACCTCTTCGCTCGGCTTGACGGCGCCGCCCTTGATGAAGTTCCAGCTGCCCTCGGTCGCCTCGGCCTCGACCATCATGATGGCCACTTCGCCGTCGGGGAGGACCCGGCCGGCGACGGTGAGGTCGAACACGGCCTCTTCGACGACCTTCTGGTTCGGGAAGACGACCCACTGGTCCTCGTGCTCGCCGTGACCGGGAACGAGTGCCAGGCGGACACCGGCGATCGGGCCCGAGAACGGCAGCCCCGAGATCTGCGTCGAAGCGGACGCCGCGTTGATCGCGAGCGCGTCGTAGTACTCGCCGGGCGCGATCGAGAGGACCGTGATGACGATCTGGACCTCGTTGCGCAGGCCGTCGACGAACGACGGGCGCAGCGGACGGTCGATCAGACGGCAGACGAGGATCGCCTCGGTCGAGGGGCGTCCCTCGCGACGGAAGAACGAGCCGGGGATCTTGCCGGCGGCGTACGAACGCTCTTCGACGTCGACGGTGAGCGGGAAGAAGTCGAAGCCTTCGCGCGGGTGCTTGCCGGCGCTGGTGGCCGAGAGGAGCATCGTCTCCTCGTCGAGGTAGGCGGCAACGGCGCCCTGCGCCTGCTGTGCCAGGCGTCCGGTCTCGAACCGGACGGTGCGGGTGCCGAAGCGGCCGTTATCGAGGACGGCTTCGGCTGCGGTGATTTCTGGACCTTCCAAGAGGTCCCTCCTTCTTTGTTTAGACTCGCACGCGCGTTTCGCGCACGAGATCGTGCGAAGGAGCGGGGCAGATATGGGCGCGCGGACGAAACCGCGAGAACCGCCTGCGCTGGTCACCAGTCGAAGATCACCATCTCCGCGACCGGGATTCGATCGGGATGGGAACCCACCACAGGGGACCAGCTTCCTGCCGGATCCGCTCCATGAGCTCAGTGTTGAATTGAGCGGGTGCCGGACGGCAACCTGCCCCAGCCTACCAGCGAGACCCTCGCCTGCGTATCGTGGCCTCATGAGCGAAGCAGACAAGCCCGCGGGCGCGGCATCCGACGATGTCAAGCGCAAGTTCCGCGAGGCGCTCGAGAAGAAGAACGCCCAGCACCGCACGGGAGAGGCGCACCTCGACGGCGATTCGTCGGTGCACGCGTCGCACGGTGCGATGACCAAGCGGGAGTTCCGCCGCAAGAGCGGGTGAGACCGAACGACCACCCGCGACGGGGCTCGGATGCTGACGCGTCCGGGCCCCGTGTGCGTTCTTCGAGTCCTTTGGGGGGCTGTGGAGAGTGACGGACCGATGTCGGAGGTCCGTGACATCATTCGAACATGCATTCGAATGGCGGGCTGAGCGGCGGGATGGGCACCGACGGCGACGTCACTGCGCTCGCGGCTTTGGTGGCGGATGCCGAGGTGGCGGCGGATGCTGCGCGGTCGGCGCAGATCCGGGAGGTTCGGGTGCTCGCGGCCGCTGGGGTTCTCGCGGAGAAGCAGGCCGCTGGGGCGTCGGAGAGGTTCAAGGCGCGTGAGATGGCGTTGCGCGGGATCGCCGCCGAGCTGGCCGGGGTGTTCGTCGCGACCGACCGGACGCTGCAGCGGCGCATCGACGAGGCGCGCGATCTGGTGGAGAACTACCCGGTGACGATGGCGGCGTGGGAGGCCAAACGAATCGTCCGGGGGCACGTGCGGGTGATTCAGGAGGTCGGGTGCCTGGTACCCGTGGAGGAGCGGGCGGAGTTCGAACGGCTTGCGGTCGAGCGGTGCGAGGGCGAGACCCCGAACCGGGTGCGGGACGCGTTGCGGATGATCGCCGAGCGGATGCACCCACGGAGTTTCACGGAGCGGCATGAAGAGGCCGCGGCGGGGCGGTGCGTACGGGTGCAGGCCGGACCGGACGGGATGTCGGATCTCATCGCGACCCTGCCGACGGTGATCGCGGATGGGATTGTCGACCGGCTGACGCGGCAGGCGCGCGAGATCATCAGCGCGCGGCATCAGGCCGACGCGGCGGACGGTGGCACTGACGCTGGCGCTGGCGCTGGCGCTGGCGCTCGAGCCGACGCGGCGTCCGGTGGCGCTGGCGCTCGAGCCGACGCGCTTGGCGAGCGAGCCGACGCGCTTGACGCTCGAGCCGACGCACGAGCCGACGCCAACGGTGGCGGCCGCGATGCCGATGCGACTATCTGCGACGGGTCGTCGTTCGTCAACGATGCGCGAAGCATCGACCAGGTCCGCGCCGACGTCTTCAGCGACCTCCTCCTCGCCGGCACACCCGCCCTCGACCCCACCGCGACCGGTGACGGCGACGGAACCCTCGGAGCCATCCGCGCGCACGTGCAGGTCGCCGTATCCGCGCTCACACTCATGGGCCAAGACGACGGGCCGGCCGACCTCGCTGGCCGCTCCCCCATCGACGCCGCAACCGCGCGGGAGCTGGCGGGCAACGCCACCTCGTGGGACCGGCTCCTCACCCACCCCGTCACCGGGACCGTGCTGGAGTGCGACACCTACCGGCCCACCGCCGCCATGGCGCGACTGCTGCGGGCCCGAGACCGGCACTGCCGATTCCCCGGATGCCGGCAACCCGCCATCCGCTGCGAGCTCGACCACACGATCGCCGCCTCCGACGGCGGTGCGACGCACGTGTGCAACCTCGCCAACCTCTGCAAATGACACCACGACGTCAAACACCACACCCGCTGGCGAGTCCGACAACTCCCGGGTGGTCGGCTCGTCTGGACCTCACCGACCGGACGGATCTACCGCGAAGACGCACCACCGCCCCTCGTCGCCTTCACGACCACAGACCCACCCGACCCGGGGGCCGCGCCATTCTGAGCGGTCGAGTTCCAGCTTCTCCTCGCCGGGCGCGTTGCCCTGCGCGCCGCCGACCCGGTTTGTCCTGCCGTCGGGAACGCCGGTGGCCGCGGAATCCGATTGCTCGGATCCGCGGCCGCCGGATAAGGGGAACGGTCAGCGCGTCGCGGCCTCGCGACGGAGGCGAGCGCGCTCCTCCTTGGCCGCCGCCTCCTCGAGAGCGGCGTCACCGAGGCCCTGCGTGTTGACGGCACCGGTGTCGTCCGACATCCCGTCGTGACCATGACCGGAGAGCATCGCCTCGTCGAACGGGCGCTCTCCGCTGAGGACGGCGCGGGCCTGGTCGCGGTCGAACTCGCGGGTCCAGGTTCCGATGAGGATCGTGGCGACGGCGTTGCCCGTGAAGTTGGTCAGCGCGCGACCTTCCGACATGAAGCGGTCGATACCGACGATCACGCCGACGCCGTTGACGAGGTCGGGGCGGTACGCCTGCAGACCGCCGGCGAGGGTTGCCAGTCCCGCACCGGTGACTCCGGCCGCACCCTTCGAGGCGATGATCATGAAGACCAGCAGGCCGATCTGCTCGGGGATCGACATGGGGGCGCCCATACCCGCGGCGATGAACAGCGACGCCATCGTGAGGTAGATGGCCGTCCCATCGAGGTTGAAGGAGTATCCCGTGGGGACGGTGATGCCCACGACCGGCTTCGAGACGCCGACGTGCTCCATCTTCGCGATCAGGCGGGGCAGCGCCGACTCGCTCGACGACGTCCCGACGATCAGCAGGTACTCGCGTGCGAGGTACTTCATCAGGCTGAAGATGTTGATCCGCGCCACGGCGTAGAGCAGCGTGCCGAGCACCGCGACGATGAAGACGATGCACGTGATGTAGAACGCGATCATCAGCACGCCGAGGCTCACGATGGCGGCGACACCGGTCTTGCCCACCACAGCGGCGATCGCCCCGAAGGCGCCGATCGGAGCGAGCCACAGGATCATGCCGAGGATGCGGAAGACGAGCGTCTGCAGGTTCTTCACGGCGCTCATGATCGGCGCGCCTTTCTCACCGAGTCCCTGAAGCGCGAATCCGACCAGCAGCGCGATGAACAGCACCTGGAGCACGCTCTCACCGGTGAACGCCGAGAAGAACGTGGTGGGGATGATGCCGAGCAGGAAGTCGGTCGTCGACTTCGCCTCGGCCGCCGTCCCGGCGTCGTAGACCGCGCTCTGCATGTTGAGCCCCTCACCCGGGTGGATGATGTTGCCCACGATGAGACCGATCGCCAGGGCGAACGTCGACATCACCATGAAGTAGAGCAGCGCGAGACCACCGATGCGTCCGACCGTCGCGGCCTTGGCGATCGAGCCGACGCCCACCACGATCGTGCAGAAGATGATCGGCGCGATCATCATCTTGATGAGGTTGACGAAGCCCTTCCCGAGCGGCTCGAGGCCGACCGCGAAGGTGGGCCACACGAGCCCGACGATCGCTCCCAGCACGACCGCCAGGATGACCGAGACGTAGAGCCAGGTGTGCTTGTCCCAGGCCTGCTTGCCCTTCCGGGCGTTGTACCCCGGCAGGCGGAAAGATGATGTGAGAGCCATGGTCTCCTCCAGCTGAACAGTCGTTGTCCGATGCCGACGTCTCTGTCGGTGCGCTCTCAGCGTCGGACTGTTCCGCTCGCACGCCGATTTATGGTCGTATTGGTCGCGGCCCGCGACCCGGGCGCACCCGACGATGACGACGAGAGCGAGAGCGGCATGACGACGCGTACCCGCAGCGCCGCCTCGCTGGTGTTCGTGGCGGTCGCCGTGGCCGTGGCCGTCCTCACCCTGGCGATCGCCGGCATCCTCATCGCCGACGGGCAGCGGTCGGCGCGGTCCGAGGCGGAGCGCGTCACCCAGGCCGTCGCGCAGACCGTCGCCGACTCGGCGCAGGTCGCCGACCTCCTCGCCACCGGCGACCGCGACCTCGCGTCCGCAGCACTGCAGCCCCAGGTCGAACAGGTCATCGTCGATGCGCGCGTCGACTTCGTCACGATCATGGATCCCGGCGGCATACGGATCACGCATCGCGACCCCGAGCGGATCGGCGAGCGCTATCTCGGCTCCATCCCCACCACATCCCGGGCCCTCACCGAGGAGTTCACGGGCACCCTCGGCCCCTCGATCCGCACGATCGTGCCCGTGGAGAGCGACGGCTCCGTCGTCGGGTGGGTCTCGGTCGGCGTGACGATCGGCAGCATCGCGGCGACTCTGGGGCCCCGCATCCTCGTCGTCATCGGCATCGCGGCCGCGCTTCTCGCAGCCGGTCTCGTCGGAGCCGTCGTCGCACGTCGGGCGACGCGGCAGGTCACCGGAGACCTGCCCGCCGGCGCCATCCGCGACGCCGTCTCGTCGTTCGAGTCGCTCCGCACCCTCGGCGAAGCCCTGCGGGCGCAGACTCATGAGCACGGCAACCGCATGCACACCGCCATCGCCCTGCTCGAGCTGGGTCGCACCCCCGAAGCGATCGAGATCCTCGCCGAGACCTCGCGGCAGAGCCAGGTGCTGGTCGACGAGGTCGCCGCCCGCCGCGACGGTGACCCGACCGTCGGGGCGCTGCTGCTCGGCAAGGCCTCGCAGGCCAAGGAACGCGGCATCCGGTGGCGCTCCCGCATCGAACCCGACGCGCCTCGCTCGGTGCTCTCGCCGGTCGACGCCGTCTCGGTCGTCGGTAATCTCATCGACAATGCGCTCGACGCCGCCGCCGCCGGACCCGAACCGCGCTGGGTGGAGATCAGGATGACGCGCACCGAGGAGGACGAGCTCGAGATCGCCGTCTCCGACTCGGGAACCGGCGTTCCTTCCGAGCTTCGGCGCCGGATCTTCGAGCACGGCTTCTCGACCAAGCCCGCCGCCGCCGAGGGTCGCGGTGTAGGCCTCGCCCTCGTCGCGGCGATCGTCGACGACGCCGGCGGTACCCTCGCCCTCGACCACGACCCGACGACGTTCCGCGTCATCCTGCCGAGGAGGCAAGCATGATCGGCGTGCTGCTCGTCGACGACGAAGCCCTCACCCTCGACCTGCACCGTCACTACATCGACCGGCTCGACGGGTTCGGTGTCGTGGCCGAATGCAGCGGGGCGCGCGCGGCGCTGCGGGCACTCCTCGACAGTCCCACCGCCGACGAGATCGACCTCGTGCTGCTGGACATGACGATGCCGGACGGCTCAGGACTCGATGTCCTCCGTCATCTGCGAGCACGAGCGCGCGATGTCGACGTCATCGCGATCACCTCCGTGCGCGATGCGGACGTGGTGCGCCAGGTCGTCGGCCTCGGCGCGGTGCAGTACCTCGTGAAGCCGTTCACCTTCGCCGACTTCCAGGAACGGATGTCGCAGTACGCGCGATTCCGCGCACGCGCGAGCGAGACCACGGGCGCAGCGACCCAGGCCGAGATCGACGCACTGCTTGGAGCGCTGCGACCGGTCACCGCGCCGATCCCCAAGGGCCTCGCCCCCGAGACGCTCGAGCGCGTGTCGAACCGGCTCCGCGACGCGGGCGCCCTGTCGGCCCGCGAGGCTGCGGAGGCGCTCGGGATGTCGCGGGTCGCCGCCCGTCGATACCTCGAACACCTCGCCGACGCCGGCCGCGCCGAGCGCGCCCAGCGCTACGGCACCCCCGGCCGTCCCGAGGCCGAGTACCGCTGGCGCGCGTGACCCCCGCCCGCTCCGCCGAGAACGCACCCGTGCCGTGAACGCGTACCGGCGAAGGTGCGTTGTCGCGGGAACGGTACGCGCTCGTCGGGGCGGGGCGGGGCGGGGCGGGCTACTGCTGCGGGGAGGGCGAGCGGCGCGAGTCCATGGGGCCGATGCGCACGTAGGCGGGGAGCTTGGGGGCGACACCGTCGCCGGCGGTACGACCGCGCAGGCGCCGCCACACCCACGGCAGAGCATCGCGCCGCAGCCATGTCCCGGGCACAACCGGGTCGTCATCGAGGTGGAAGGCCTCGTCGAGACCGGCCAGCGCCTCGGCATGCGGCACCCCGAGCGCTTCCGCGGCGCGATAAGCCACGAGCCGGTGCCCGCGCGAGCGCAGGTGCACCTTGTCGTCGGCCCACAGTTCCAGGCGGGCGAGCTCCGGCACCGCCTCGAGATCGACCAGGATCGCGCCCGTCGTCGCTGCGATCGTCCGCAACCGCGCGTTGTAGGCGGCGAACCGGCGGGCGAAGATGCCCGCGGCGGCCCGGCCGGGAAGGAACACGGTGGCGAGCAGCACGTCGGCGCCGGACTCCCGCAACCGCCGGACGGCGATCTCGACCTCGTCGGCGACGCTCGCGACGTCGACCCGTGCCTGCACGAGATCATTGGCTCCGATGAGCACCGAGACGAGATCGGGTCGCAGCGCCAGACACGCCGGCACCTGCTCGTCGACGAGGTGACGCACCCGTCTGCTGCGCACCGCGAGGTTCGCGTACTGGAAGGCGCCCGTTCCCCCACCGACGCGCGGCGCCGCCGAGGCGAGCAGCTGCGCGAGGCGGTCGGCCCAGCCCCGGTGCATGCCCGCGGGCATTCGAGAGGTGTCGCAGAGCCCCTCCGTGATCGAATCGCCCAGCGCGACGTAGCGCCGCCAGAGCGGTGGTCCGTCTGCGGCGGCGGGCAGCTCGGCTCGCGGCCACACGCGCGCGCGCCGCGCGCGGTCGAGCGCATGCAGCTCACCCGCACGCTCGTAGTGGCCGAGCAGGGCGTCGCCGAGGCTCTCCCAGGTCCGCGCGGCGACGGCCTCCCGCGCGGCGGCACCGAACGCTCGCCGTTTGGCGGCGTCACCCGCCAGGTCGGCGACCCGGCTGCGGAGGTCGTCAGGGTCACCGGGCCGGTAGAGCCACCCGTCGACACTGCTGCGGACGAGATCCAGGGGTCCCCCGCGTCCGGTCGCGACGACCGGCACACCGCTCGCCTGCGCCTCCTGGATGGTCTGTCCGAACGTCTCGCTCTCACCCGGGTGCACGAACACGTCGAAGCTCGCCATCGCCGTCGCCAGCTCATCACCCTGCAGATGCCCGAGGAACACGGCATCCGGCAGCAGGCGCTCGAGCCCCGCCCGCGACGGACCGTCGCCCACGATGACCAGTCGCACTCCGGGCAGCGAGCTCAGCGCGGCGAGGTCCTCGATCTGCTTCTCGGGTGCGAGCCGCCCGACGTAGCCGACCACGACCTCGCCGCTCGTCGCCCCCGGCACGGTCCGGGCCCGCCACGCTTCGTCGCGCCGATGCGGTGCGAAGCGGATGCCGTCGACCCCGCGGCCCCAGATCGCGACACGATCCACCCCGAGGCCGACGAGCTGGCGTCGCGCCGCATCGGCGGGAGCGAGCGTCAGCGTCGCGCGGCGATGCAGTCGCCGCACGTGTGCCGCCGTGAGCGCGGTGGCGTGCGGCAGGCCGTAGCGCTCGGTGTAGGCGATGACGTCGGTCTGGTAGACGGCGACGCTCGGCACACCGAGACCGTCGGCTGCGAGCAGCCCCTGCCACCCGAGGAGGAACGGCGAAGCCAGGTGCACGATGTCGGGTCGGAACGAACGCAGGGCGCGGGTGACCGATGCCACCGGCGGAGCGGCGACGCGCACCGCCGGATAGCGGGGCATCGGGATCGACCTGACCGACCGGCCCGGAACAGCGAGCGCATGCCGGCGGCCCGCGCCCGGCGCGACGACGAAGGCTTCATGCCCGCGACGCTCGAGATGCTCGAGCACCCGCAGCACAGAACCGGTCACCCCGTTCATGTGGGGGAGGAAGGACTCGGTGACCACCGCGACTCTCACGAGACCAGGGTGTCGCCCGTGACGCCTCGGCGCGCGCGGATGCGGCAGGTATCGCGCACTGTTCACGCGTTCCTCGGCGGCCGGTCACCTCGCGGATGCCTGACCGTCGCCGTTCCCGCACCGTTCATCCCCGGCTGATAGGGATGCCACGTGCTGGCCGACCTGCTGAACGCGATCTCCGGCGGGCCGTGGCTCCTCGTCGCGGTCTTCGTGCTCGTCCTGCTCGACTCGGTGCTGGTCGTCGTTCCCGGGGAGATCGCGGTGACGGCGGCGGGAGCACTCGCGGCGTCGACCGGCGATCCCCCCGTGGCGGCCGTCGTCGGTGTCGCCGCGGCGGCGGCGTTCTGCGGGGATGCGCTCTGCTACGCCGTGGGGCGTCGGATCGGCCTTCGCCGCTGGGGGTGGATGCGGCATCCGCGCGTGCAGCGCGCGTTCGCGTGGGCGGGGGCTCGGCTGCAGCGGGGAACGGCGACGGTCGTCTTCACCGCCCGCTTCATCCCCTTCGCGCGCCTCGCGGTCAACCTCACCGCGGGCGCGACGCGCGTGTCTGCCGCGCGCTTCCTCACCGTTGCCGCGGTCGCGGCCACGACCTGGGCCGCCTATCAGAGCATCATCGGAGCGGCGATCGGCGCGCTTCTTCCCGATGCTCCGCTTCTCGCGGTCGTCCTGTCGGTCGTCGCGGCGCTCGCGCTGGGCGTCGTGATCGATCTGATCACGGCCGCCGTCGCGCGGCGCCGCGAGCGGGTCACTCCCCCGCGAGACCGCCCAGCAGATGACCGAACGACTTGCCCTCGCCCAGGTACGAGGCCGGGTCGAACGGATCCGCGTCGGTGACGGGCGTGCGTGCCACGACGGCCGCCGCCAGCTCACGCGCCCCGCGCTCGACCCTGGCGCTCAGCGGAGCGACCTCGTCGGCCTTGCTCCCCCAGTCGCTCGATGCCGCGAACACGCCGGTCGAGACCGGGGACGCGTGCAGGTAGGCGAACAGCGGGCGGATGGCGTAGTCGATCGCCAGCGAGTGCCGTGCCGTGCCCGCGTTGGCCCCGATGAGCACCGGCTTCCCGGTGAGCGAGTCGGGATCGAGCACGTCGATGAACGACTTGAACAGTCCCGAGTAGCTCGTCGAGAAGATCGGCGTCACGGCAATGAGCGCGTCGGCCGAGACGACCGAGTTGATCGCCGACTCGAGCGCGGGCGGCGCGAAGCCGGTCAGCAGGTTGTTGGTGATGTCGTGCGCGAGATCGCGCAGCTCGATGACGTCGGCGGTCGCGGTGATGTCGGATGCCGCGAGCTCCGCGATCGTGGCGGTCGCCAGCCGATCGGCCAGCATCCGCGTCGACGACGGGTTCGACAGCCCCGCCGACACGACTGCGATCCGGCGCGCGCTCATCGTGCCGCCGCCACGCCGAAGGCCGAACCTGCGGGCGCCGGAGCGTCCTGGTAGGGCGAAGGGCCGCTGAGGTTGTCGCCGCGGTTGGCGCGGGGTCGCGCCTCGCGAGCGGGGCCGTCACCGTACACCTCACGGACGCGCGCAGCGTGCGTCGGGGCGTCGGGCACCGCGGCGCCGCGTCCCTGCGCGAGCTCCTTGCGCAGCACGGGCACGACCTCGCCGCCCAGGATGTCGAGCTGCTCGAGGACCGTCTTCAGCGGCAGCCCCGCGTGGTCGATGAGGAACAGCTGACGCTGGTAGTCGCCGAACGTCTCGCGCATGGCGGCGTATCGGTCGATGACCTGCTGCGGCGATCCCACCGTCAGCGGGGTCATCTCGCTGAAGTCCTCGAGCGAGGGGCCGTGGCCGTAGACGGGCGCGTTGTCGAAGTACGGACGGAACTGCCGGACGGCATCCTGCGAGTTGGCGCTCATGAAAACCTGGCCGCCGAGACCGACGATCGCCTGCTCGGGGGTGCCGTGGCCGTAGTGAGCGAAGCGCTGACGGTACAGGTCGATCAGGCGCTGGTAGTGCTCCTTGGGCCAGAAGATGTTGTTCGCGAAGAAGCCGTCGCCGTAGTAGGCGGCCTGCTCGGCGATCTCGGGGGTGCGGATCGAGCCGTGCCAGACGAACGGCGCGACGCCGTCGAGCGGGCGGGGCGTCGAGGTGAAGCCCTGCAGCGGGGTGCGGAACTTGCCCTCCCAGTCGACGACGTCCTCCCGCCACAGCTTGTGCAGCAGGGCGTAGTTCTCGATCGCGAGCGGCAGACCCTGACGGATGTCCTTGCCGAACCACGGGTAAACCGGGCCGGTGTTGCCACGGCCCATGATGAGGTCGACGCGGCCGCCCGACAGGTGCTGCAGCATCGCGTAGTCCTCGGCGATCTTCACCGGGTCGTTCGTCGTGATGAGCGTCGTGGCGGTGGAGAGGATGAGGCGCTCGGTCTGCGCCGCGATGTAGGCGAGCGTCGTGGTGGGCGAGGACGACCAGAACGGCGGGTTGTGGTGCTCTCCGATCGCGTAGACGTCGAGCCCGACCTCCTCGGCGTGCTTGGCGATGGTCACGGCTGCGCGGATCTTCTCCGCCTCGCTCGGGGTGTGGCCGGTCGTCGGGTCTGCCGTGATGTCGCTCACGGAGAAGATGCCGAACTGCATCCCCGACCAGCCGGTGTGTTCGCTCGTGTGCGTGTTCACGTCGGTCCGCCTTCCCGGATGCCGCGGCATCCGTTTCATGCAAATGAATATAAACCATGCAACGCCGTCGCGCTCGGACTATTCCCGCGGGATAGTGTTTCATCCACGATGACGCATCCCGCCACCGGCACGACCGGAACGCGCCCGAAGCGGCGCGTGCCCTTCTGGGACAACGCCCGCTTCGCCTGCATCGTGCTGGTGGTGCTGGGACACGCCGTCCAGCGCCTGACGTACGACTCCGACATCGCGATGGCGATGTACCTCGTGATCTACGCGTTCCACATGCCCGCGTTCGCGATCATCTCGGGCTACTTCTCGAAGTCCGATCCGCCGTCGCGGCGACAGATGGCCCGCGTCATCACCGACATCATCGTGCCGTACGCGATCTTCGAGGGCCTGTGGACGCTCACGAAGTTCCTCGTCGAAGGACACGCGAACCCCAACCCGACGCAGCCCTCGTGGACGCTGTGGTTCCTGCTGGCACTGGGCATCTTCCGCCTCGTGCTGCCCTACCTCGCGCTCCTGCGGTGGCCGCTGCTGTGGGCCGTCGCGATCTCGATCGTCTCGGGCTACCTCCCCAACATCGACTCGACCCTGTCGCTGTCGCGCACCCTCGGCTTCCTGCCCTTCTTCGTCCTGGGCTGGTGGCTGCGCGACCGCGACGTGGTCGACAGGTTCGACCTGCTGCGACGCAATGCCGCGACCGTGACGGCGGCCATCGCGACGCTCGGGCTCGCCGGCTGGGCGGCGTGGGCCTTCATCGGCACGTGGCGCGACATCAACCTCGGCAAGTGGATGTTCTACGACGCGAGCTACTCCGACGCGGGCAGCTCCGAGTGGTGGGCGGGAGCGGTGCGGATCGCCCTCGTCCTCGTGGCGCTGGCCCTCACGGCATCCTTCTTCGCCCTCATCCCCCGCGGCTCGCACCGCTGGACCCGCCTCGGGCAGTACACGATGTACGTCTACCTGCTGCACTCGTTCGTGCTGTACCCGTTCCGGGAATCGGGCGTGCTGCGCGATGCCGAGCCGACGTGGGTATGGCTGCCGCTCGTCGTCGTCGCGTCGGTTCTCATCGCGCTCGGACTCGCCACAGCGCCGGTGCGACGCTTATTCCGACGGCTCGTCGAGCCGCGCCCCGCATGGCTGTTCCGCGACCCGGAGCTCGCCGGACGCGAGGGCCGGCGCAACGATCCGACGGGCTCGCGTCGTCCGCGAGAGCCCGGCGCGGTCATCCCGCGCAACAATCGAGCGGATGCCGCAGACGGCTCGTAACCTCGCTGCATGAGCGAGCTCTCCCTCCCCGTTCTCGACTTCTCGCAGCTCGACGGCGACGCCGACCACATCGCCCGCTTCCGCGACGAGCTGCGCGCCGCGACGCACGACGTCGGCTTCTTCTACCTCACCGGCACCGGCATCCCCGAGGGGCTCGAGGACCGCCTGCACCGCGTCGCGCGGGAGTTCTTCGCCCTGCCCGAGGACGACAAGCTCGCGATCGAGAACGTCAACAGCCCGCACTTCCGCGGCTACACGCGCGTGGGCGGCGAGCTCACCCAGGGCCGGGTCGACTGGCGCGAGCAGATCGACATCGGCCCCGAGCGGCCCGCGGTGACCGATCCCGAGGCCCCCGACTACGCGCGCCTCATCGGGCCGAACCTCTGGCCCGCGGCGCAGCCCGAGCTGCGTGAGGTCGCCGATGCGTGGGTCGCCCACCTCTCGGAGGTCGCGCGGCGCCTGCTCCGCGCCTGGGCCGAAGCGCTCGGCGCGCCCTCGACGTACTTCGACGACCACTTCGGCGAACCCCAGACGCTGCTGAAGATCGTCCGCTACCCCGGCAAGGACGACCCGACACCGCAGCAGGGCGTCGGGGCGCACAAGGACTCGGGCGCCCTGACGCTGCTGTGGGTCGAGCCCGGCAAGGGCGGGCTGCAGGTGCAGCGCGAGGGCGAATGGGTCGACGCTCCACCGGTGCCGGGAGCCTTCGTCGTCAACATCGGCGAACTGCTCGAGTACGCGACCGACGGCTATCTCATCGCGACGAACCACCGCGTCGTGTCGCCGCGGTACCCCGACGACCGCATCTCGGTGCCGTTCTTCTTCAACCCCGCCCTCGACGCCCGATTCCCGCTCATCGAGCTGCCCGCAGAGCTCGCCGCCGAGGCGAAGGGCGTCACGAAGGACCCGAGCAACCCCATTCACGGGGTCCACGGCGAGAACGCACTGAAGTCGCGCCTGCGGGCCCACCCCGACGTCGCCGAGCGCTGGCACGCCGACCTGCTCGCCGCGGCCCGCCGCTGAGCACACCCCGCCGAACACCCGCCGCTGAGCACGCACCGTCTCCGCGACGACGTACCAGATGGCGTACGTTCTCGCGGTGAAGGTACGTTCTCGCGACGCCGGCTCGGGAAAAGCCGAAGGCCGCCCCACACCTGGGACGGCCTTCGCAAGAATGTTTTGCGCGATTGTGCGCGGAGTCGCTCTCCTTAGCGGCGGAGACCGAGGCGCTCGATCAGCGTACGGTAACGCTGGATGTCGAGCTCCTGGAGGTAGCCGAGCAGTCGACGGCGCTGACCGACGAGCAGGAAGAGCCCACGGCGCGAGTGGTGGTCGTGCTTGTGGGTCTTGAGGTGCTCGGTGAGGTCCTTGATGCGCTGCGACATGAGCGCGACCTGCACCTCGGGGGATCCGGTGTCACCGGGGTGCGTCGCGTACTCTTCGATGATCGCCTTCTTGACGTCTGCTTCGAGTGCCATAGATGGGATCCCCTTCCTTCTCATTGCGCGGCGCCCGTCACCCGATGTGCGAGCTCTCTTTATCCGCGGCCGATCGAACGGCAACCGCTCTACTGTACCAGTCATCTAGGCTCGTCTGATGCGCCTGCGTCGGGATCACCTCATCGATCTGCGGCCGTTGACCACCTCCCCCGCCTTCGCGCGCATGTGGGTCGGCTCGACCCTCGCGGGTCTCGGGGGGCAACTGACGATCGTCGCGATCATGCTCCACATGTACGACCTGACGGCGTCGACGTTCGCCGTCGCGATGATCGCTGTCGCCGGGCTCGTGCCGATGATCATCGCCGGCCTCTACGGGGGCATGCTCGCCGACGCGTTCGACCGGCGGCGGGTCGCCCTCATCGCGGCATCCGTGACGTTCGCCTCGACGGCCGTCCTGATGGTCCTGACCTGGAGCGGTGGCGAGACGGTCGCGTGGCTGTACGCCATCGCGGTCGTGAACTCCGCGGCCAATTCGGTCGTCATGGCGGCACGGCAGGCGATCGTGCCGCGGCTGATCCCCCGCGAGCTGCTGCCCGCAGCCTCGGCGCTCGGGGGCATCACGATGGGCATCATGGTCTCGGTCGGGCCGGCCGCGGCCGGGCTGCTCGTGGCCTTCACCGGCTACGGCTGGACCTACACGATCGACCTCGTGCTGATGAGCGCCCTCTTCCTCGGCCTCTGGTCGTTGCCCAGCATTCGCCCGGAGGGCGCCGTCGTGCGCCCGGGGCTGCGCTCGCTCGCCGACGGCTGGCGATTCATCAAGCGGGCGAAGAACATCCGGCTGCAGTTCATCCTCGACATCATCGCGATGACCTTCGGGCAGCCCACCGCGCTCTTCCCGGCCATCGGGGCCGTCCTCCTCGGTGGCGGCGCGATCACCACGGGCCTGCTGACGGCCGCCATCGCCGTCGGAGCGTTCTTCTCGAGCCTGTTCTCGGGACCGATCGCGCGCTACCCGATGCACGGGCGCGGAATCGAGCGGGCGATCATCGCCTACGGCATCACGATCGCCCTGTTCGGCGGCGTCCTGCTCGCGGGCTCGCTGGGCGTGCTCTCCCCCGGAAACGTGGGCGAGGACTCCGCGAATGTCGCGCTCATCGCCCTCGCGGCGATCGCCCTGGCCGGGTCGGGCGCTGCCGACAACGTCAGCTCGATCTACCGGAACACGATGGTGCAGGCCGCCGTCCCCGACGCGATCCGGGGCCGCCTGCAGGGCCTGTTCATCGTCGTCGTGGCGGGCGGTCCGCGTCTGGGCGCGCTGTACGCCGGCACCCTCGCGACGGTCACGGCGCTGTGGTTCCCGCCGCTGCTCGGCGG
The DNA here is from genome assembly GCF_002920555.1 of Microbacterium sp. Ru50. Classification (NCBI taxonomy): domain Bacteria; kingdom Bacillati; phylum Actinomycetota; class Actinomycetes; order Micrococcales; family Microbacteriaceae; genus Microbacterium; species Microbacterium sp. Ru50. Next base: position 961,460 of record NZ_PQSV01000001.1, read on the forward strand.
GTTCATCATCGTCGGCCTGGTGGCGCTGCTCGTTCGCCTGGCCCCCGCGTTCCGTTCCTACGATGCGGCACACCCGACGCCCTGAGCCGGCCGAACCGGGGCCGATGACACGACGAGGGGCGGATGCCGCGGCATCCGCCCCTCGTGGGTATCCGGGCGATCAGGCCTGGATGGAGCCCTGCAGGTCGAGCTCGATCGTGACGTCCTTGCCGACGAGCACGCCGCCGGTCTCGAGCGCGGCGTTCCAGGTGAGGCCGAACTCCTCGCGGTTGATGACGGTCTTCGCCGTCGCGCCGGCCTTGTAGTTGCCCCACGGGTCGGTGCCGAAGCCACCGAACTCGACCTCGAAGGTCACCGGCTTGGTGACGTCCTTGATGGTGAGGTCGCCGTCGACGAGGAAGTCGCCGCCCTGCTGACGCACACCGGTCGAGACGAACGTGATGTTCGGGTACTTCTCGACGTCGAAGAAGTCGGCGCTGCGGAGGTGGTTGTCACGCCCCTCGTCCTTGGTGTTGATCGAGGCGACGTCGACCTTGGCGTCGAGCGTCAGCTCGAGCGGGTTCTCGGGGGCGACGATGGTCGCCTCGGCGACGGCGAAGGTGCCGCGCACCTTCGAGATCATCATGTGGCGGACGCTGAAGCCCACCTCGCTGTGGGAGGCGTCGAGCACCCAGGTGCCAGCCTTGTAACCGGGGATGTCGGTGGTCGTGGTCATGATCGTCCTTCGTCGTAGGTGTCCGGGAGGGGTCCGGCGTACAGGGGCGGCAACGCGACCCTCGCACAGCCTATTCCCGCGAATGTAAATTTTCGGTGGCCGAACGGCGACGGGCGGATGCCGCGTCGCGCAGCATCCGCCCGTCGAGAGGTATTCGCCCGCTCAGCCGACCGCGAGCAGGTCGATGATGAAGATCAGGGTCTTGCCGCCGAGGAAGTGGCCGCCGGCGGGGCCGTACGCCAGGTGCGGCGGGATCACGAGCTCGCGGCGTCCGCCGACCTTCATGCCCGGGATGCCGTCCTGCCAGCCCTGGATGAGTCCGCGCAGCGGGAACTGGATGCTCTCACCGCGGTTCCACGACGAGTCGAACTCCTCGCCGGAGGTGTACTCGACGCCGACGTAGTGGACGGTGACGGTGTCGCCGGGCTTGGCCTCGGCGCCGTCGCCGACGATCAGGTCGCGAACGACGAGGTCATCGGGCGCGGGACCCTCGGGGGCGTCGATCTCGGGCTTGGTGCGGTCGTCAGTCATGATGTCCATCCAACCCGAGGGCGCGGGCCGGTGCAACGCGGGGCCCGTCCGAGCGCGCCTCTTGACGCGGCGCGGCGGCGGGAGGATCATGAGGGCAGGCCAACTCAGCGCCCGGGAGACATGCAGGCATCGCCGCAGCACCGGGCGCTGAGTCTTTCACCGGGCGGCGCGGTCCCGGTCCCGCGTCACGGGCGCAACAGCGTCTGGCGCAGGCGCGTGGCCCGGGCGAGATGCTCGCGCTCGTCGGCGAGGGCCCGATCGTCACGACCGGTCAGCGCCCGCTGCCGCGCCGCAGCCAGACGCGTGGCCTCGGCGATGAAGGCGCGCATCGTCTCGCTGCGGTCACCGGGGAGGGTCCGCGCCCAGGCCAGCGCGCGCCGCCGGCCTCCCCCGGTGGCGAGGAGGTCGACCTCGACGGGGGTGAACCATCCCGCTGCCGCGTAGTCGTGGAGGCGCTCCCGCGTGAGCCGCGCCTCCTCGCGTCGCAGCAGCAGGACACCGAGCACGAATCCGATGAACAGGGGCACCTGCAGCGTGACGTAGAGAGCGAAGAAGTCGGCGAAGGCGGCCGAACCGTTCCAGAGCGCGTGCAGCAGGATCGCGACGGCGAGACCGGTCGCCCACGGCCCGAAGACGGCGCTGCCGCGCGCGCCGCGGCGCACCGCGAGTCCGACCGCGAACCCCGTGGCGGCGGTGAACATGACGTGCGCGAAGGGCGAGAGGATGCCGCGCAGCACGAAGGTCACCGACACCTGCGCGATACCGCCGGTGATCAGGCTGTCGGCGAAGTAGAGGATGTTCTCGGTGAAGGCGAAGCCGGCACCGATCATCGCGCCGTAGACCACGCCGTCGACGGGGCCGTCGAAGTACCGGCGGCCGATGCGGAGCATGAGGAGGACGCCGAGCCCCTTCGCGATCTCCTCCACGATCGGCGCCTGCACGACACTCCCCATCGCCTGCGCGAGCGGGTCGCGCGCGGGACCGGCCACGATCGTCACCAGCAGGTCGACGCCCAGCGCGATGACCACCGAGGCGACGGCTCCCCACCCGAGGGCGAGCCACAGCAGCCGCGGCGGCTCGGGCTCCCACCGATCGACGATGCGGACGGCCCAGAGCACGCCGAGCAGCGGAAGCAGGGCCAGCACCGCACCCACGATCGCCGCGAACCACCCCAGGAAGGAGACCAGGTAGGCGACGAGTCCGAGCAGCAGCAGCACGAGGACGGCGCCCACCCAGAGGGCGGCCCATCCCCCGGGGCGTGCCCGCACCGGCACGACGGGCGGCGACGTCGGTGCGGCCGGGATGGGACCGGGATGACCGGGCTGCGGCTGCGACAGGGGCGACGGGAACGACACGCCCCCACCCTAGGGCGCGAGCGGGCTCCGCCCGATGATGAGCAGCCCGCGCCGCGACCGAGTCGCGAGCCGGGTAGCCTGACAGTATGCGCTTTGCCCACGTGATGACCGCGGGGGCCGACGATCCCCGCCTCGTGCTCGTCGACGACGACCGGGCCACCTTCGTCGGCGACCTGTTCGCCGGCGCACCCGAGCGTCTGCAGCAGCTCATCGAGCTCGGTGACGACGGGCTCGCCCGCGTCGCCGATGCCTCGACGGGCGACGACGTCGCGTGGCACGGCATCGAGGGTTCGGCGTTCGCGTCGGCCGTCCTGGCCCCGCCGATCGTCCTCGCCGTCGGCCTGAACTACGCGGCGCACTCGAGCGAGCTGGGCCTGAAGGCCGACACCGCACCCACCGTCTTCACCCTGTGGCCGAACTCGCTCACCGCTCACGAGGCCATCACGTCGTGGCCGCGGAGCCTCAGCGAGTCCGTCGACTACGAGGCCGAGCTCGGCGTCATCATCGGAACGGCGGCGAAGGATGTGACCGCCGACGCCGCCCTCGACCATGTCTGGGGCTACACCGTGGTCAACGACATCACCGCGCGCGACATCCAGTTCTCCGAGGCGCAGTGGTCGCGCTGCAAGTCGTTCGACGGGTTCACCCCGACGGGGCCGTACGTGGTGACCGCCGATGAGATCGCCGACCCGCAGGACCTGCACATCTGGGCGGTCGTCGACGGACAGACGGTGCAGGACGCCTCGACGGGGCAGATGATCCGATCGGTGGCCACGCTCGTCGCGCACCTCTCGACCGCGGCGACGCTGCTGCCCGGCACGCTCATCTCGACCGGCAGCCCGGGCGGAGCGGGCTACTCGCGCGACCCGCAGATCTTCCTGCGCGACCGCTCCGTCGTGACCGTCGGGATCGACGGGATCGGCGAGCTGCGGACGCACTGCCGCATCACGGACTGACCGCGCACCCGCAGCTCCCGCCGACCCGGAGTCCCACCTCGACGCGCACGCTTCGGCGCGCTGACCCGTCGCCCGGATCGTTCAGCAGCAGGTGGGCGGCGATGCGCCCCATGAGTTCCATCGGCTGACGCACGGTGGTGAGCGGGGGCGACGACATCCCCGCCGCCTGGATGCCGTCGAAGCCCGCGAGCCGGACGTCGTGCGGCACCTGCACGCCGCGGGCGTGCAGCACGTCGAGCGCAGCGAGCGCGATCTGATCGGTCGCGCACAGGACCGCGTCAGGCAGCGTGCCCGCGTGCGCCCGTGAGCTGAGCCCCGGGAAAACCGGCGCGCGCTCGAGCTCGACGGTGTCGATGATCTCCGCGCTCGCGCCGGGATGGGCCGCGACGGCCTCGAAGAAGGCAGCGCGGCGCTCGTCGGTGTCGAAGCCCGCGGGCGCGTCGATCCACCCGAAGGTGGAGACGCCGTGGACCTCGACGAAATGCTCGACGAGCATCCGCTCCCCGCCCGCGTTGTCGGCGAGGACGTGGTGCGCGTCGCCGAGCGGCGAGCTGAGCACGGCGACCGGAAGCGTCGACGACACCGAGCCGAGGGATGCCGTCACCGTCGGACCCGGGAGGATCGCGAGGCCGTCGACCTGGCCCGCCGTGTCGGCGATCTCGGATGCTCCCAGGCCCCCGGTGCTGAGCAGCACCGCGGTGCCGGCCCGTTTGCACTCGAGCACGAAGCCGCGCTGGATCTCGTCGACGTAGAGCGGGAAGGTGCGCGGAGCACTCCGGCGGACGTCCTCGTCGGCGTCCCAGGCGATCAGGTCGACGTCGAGGTCGAGCTCGGCGAGATCGGTGAGCCCGGGTGGCGGCGTCGGCCCGGCGGACGGCGCGCCCGCGGACAGCCCCGTCTCGACGGGCGGCGCCGATTCGACCAGCAGGTCGAACAGGTGCAGCCCGAGCACACCGGTGCGGCCGCGTGCGAGGTTCCGGGCCGATCCGCTCGGGACGTATCCGAGCTCGCGCGCGACACGCAGCACCGTGTCACGCGTCTCGGTGCGCACCTTGTCGGGGCGCCGGAACGCGAAGGAGACCGTCGCGATCGACACCCCGGCCCGTTCCGCGACGTCGTACACCGTGGGCCGTCCGACCACCATGACTACCTCGATTCCCCGGGGAGTCTACCGACGCGCCTCACGCCGGCACGATCGACAGCCCGGTCCCCCGCGGGAAGATCGGCTCGTCCGTGTCGCCCGGGACGTCGGTCCGGGAGCGGCGCACGGCCTCCATCGATCGCGGGATCTCGACCGGCAGCGTTCCCCGCGGCGGCACGGCGCCGGTGAGAGCGGCGAGCACCGCGGCATCCGAGCTGCCGTAGTCGGCGACGATCGCCGAGGCGATGGGGACGAAGGGGGTGAGCACGGCGGGCCTGTCGAGACCGACGACCAGCACCAGCGGGGCGTGGGCGGCGACACGGCCCAACCGCGACACGAGCCCGGGCCCGAAGTCGAGAGAGCCCTGGTGGAACCACTTCTCGAGGAACAGGTCGTCGCGGGGCTCGAAGGGCGCTCCGACACGGACGATCGCGACGTCGGCATCCTCGGGCCGCTCGACGCGGTCGCCGTGCGCGGCGAGTGCGCTGTCGCCGACGTTCTCGGCGTAGATCCTCGGCCGGGGCTCCGAGCGGATGGGCAGCACGTCGTCGCGATTCTGCAGGACGGTCAGCGACTCCGCCTGCGCACGGGTCCCGAGCTCGCGGAAATCGGCGTTGCCGACGATGCGCTCGGCCGCGTCCTCGTCGACGTACGGGTCGTCGAAGAGGCCCAGCCGGAACTTCACGAGCAGGATGCGGCGGGCGGACACGTCGATGCGCTCGAGGGGCACGGTGCCGGACTCGACGAGGTCGACCAGCAGCTCCGTGCACTCCTCGCCGCCGAACTGGTCGACACCGGCATCCAGCAGCCGCAGCATCCGCTCGGTGGGGTCGAGGTCCTCGACGCCCCACGCCCGCGCCGGCAGCACCTGATCGCCGACGTGATTGTCGTTGACGAGCTCCCAGTCCGTGACGACGACGCCGTCGTAGCCGAGCTCGTCGCGCAGGAGGTCCGTCACGATCTGACGGTTGTAGGCGAACCCCACCTCGGCGATCGGCACCCCGTTCCGCTCGAGTCCGACAGGCATGCCGTAGTACGGCATCATGCCGGCCGTGCCGCGCCGGATCGCCTCGCGGAAGGGCTCGAGGTGGTAGTCGAACATGCCGCCCGGGTACACCTGCTCGCGGCCGTACGGGAAGTGCGCGTCCTCGCCGTCGAGCTGAGGCCCGCCGCCCGGGAAGTGCTTCGTCGTGCAGGCGACGCTCTCGGTACCGAGCTCGTCGCCCTGGAAGCCCCGGAGGTAGGCGGCGGTGATCTGCGAGACCCGTTCGGCATCGAAGCCGAAGGTCTGCGCCTGCCGCCCCCATCGCGCCTCCGTGGGCAGGTCGATCTGCGGATGCAGCGCGGCTCGGATGCCGACCGCGCAGTACTCGCGTCGGGCGACGTCGGCGAACTGCTCGATGACCTCGAGGTCGTCGAGAGCGGCGAGACCCAGCGGCTCGGGCCACTGCGAGAACGGTCCCGCCGAGAAGGCGACCCCGGTGTTCTCGACGAAGGCGTGCCGCGGATCCGTGCTGATCGTGACCGGGATGCCGTGCGGCGTGCGCTCGGCGAGACGCTGGAGGTTGTTGTTCCAGCGCGCGCCCTCGCGGGCGGTCCGGATGGCGTGCACGTTGAAGTGCGTCATGTTCTTGCCGACCACGACATCGGTCGTGGGCGACTTCGAGATGGCCCCCGGCGTCTCGAGGAGCTCGCCGTCGGGGCCGATCTCGATGACGGTCTGGAACATGAGGCCGATCTTCTCGGCCGGCGACATCCGGCCGAGAAGATCGTCGGTGCGTTCCTCGGGGGTCAGGCGCGGGTCCTCGTACGGGTCGAGGATGCCGTTGCCGTTGAGGTCGCGGAAGCGGGTTCCGTCGGGGGCGGTGTGGAATTCGGGTCGCATGAGGGACTTTCGATCGTGGGGGGACGGATGCGGCGACGCGGGGGTCCGCGCGAGGGTCACTTCAGGCCGGTGGTGGCAACGCCCCGGATGAACCAGCGCTGCAGGAACACGAACAGCACGATGATGGGCGCGATGACGAGCACCGAGCCGGCCAGGAGCAGTCCGTAGTTGGTCGCGTTCTGCCCCGTGGAGTAGAGCGACAGCGCCACGGGGAGCGTGTACATCTCCTCGGTCTGGGCGGCCACCAGGGGCCACAGGAAGTTGTTCCATGAGGCGAGGAACGTCAGGATGCCGAGGGTCGCGAGCGGCGGCCCGCACAGCGGCATCACGATGCGCGAGAAGATGCGCCACTCCCCCGCCCCGTCGAGGCGCGCCGCCTCCAGCAGCGCGTCGGGAATGCCCATGATGAACTGCCGCATGAGGAACACGCCGATGGGGGCGGTGATGAAGGGCAGGATGAGCGCGGGATAGGTGTTGACGAGCCCGAGCGAGGAGACCATCACGAACAGGGGCACGAAGGTGACGACTCCCGGCACCATGAGCGTCACCATGACGAGGACGAAGAGCGCCTTCTTGCCGGGGAACTCCATCTTCGCCAGGGCATAGCCCACCATCGAGCAGAACACGATGTTGCCGAGGACGGTGACGACCGCGACGATGAGGCTGTTGGCGAAGAAGTGGCCGAAGTCCAAAGGCCCGAACCACTGCGCGAAGTTCTCGCCCGTCGGGTTCTCCGGGAACCACGTGGGCGGACGGCGCAGGATCTCGCCCTGCGTCTTGACCGATCCCAGCACCATCCACAGGAACGGGATGAGCCAGAGGGCGAGTCCGACCGTCAGGACGGTGTAGGTGATCGCGCGCGGGCCGAACCGACGGCGACGGCGCCGGGGAGCGGGCGGTGGCGTGACGGTGTCCACCACGGGAGCGGGGATGGTTGTCATCGGGTCAGTCCTTCGAACGGAGCAGCCGGAACTGCAGCAGGCTCAGCAGCGCGATGGCCAGGAACAGGACGTAGCTGGCGGCTGACGCCAGGCCGTATTCGCCGAAGCCGAACTGCTGGAAGGTGTAGTACGCGACCGACAGGGTGGAGTCGAGCGGCCCACCCTTGGTCATGACGAACGCCTCCTCGAAGAACTGCAGGTAGCCGACGGAGATGAGCACCGCGCCGAGGAGGATCGTCGGCCGCAGCAGCGGAAGGGTGACCGAGGTCAGACGCCGCCAGGCTGATGCGCCGTCCATCGTCGCGGCCTCGTTGACGTCCTGAGGCACGGCCTGCAGGCCCGCGAGGAAGATGACCATGAGCGTGCCGACGTTGCGCCACACCGCCATCATGATCAGCGACGGCAGAGCGAAAGCGGGATCGTTCAGCCAGTTGGGACCGTCGATGCCGACGAGGGCGAGGGCCGAGTTGAGAAGGCCGTCGGGCTGGAGGATGTACCGCCAGACGACCGCGACCGCCACGATGCTCGTGACCACCGGTGCGTAGAAGCCGACCCGGAAGAACGCGACGATGCGCCCGCCGCCGCTGTTGAGTGCGAGGGCGAGGGCGAGGGCCAGCACCATCGTGACCGGGATGCCCACCACGACGAAGATCGCGGTGACCCCGAGGGAGGTGAGGAAGCGCGGGTCGCCGAAGAGCGTCGCGAACTGGTCGAACCAGACGAAGTTCACCGCGAAGGGCGAAGTGATGTCACGCGCCGTGAAGTCCGTGAACGACATCGCGAACGAGCCGACGATCGGGAACAGCATGAAGACGGCGAAGACCGCGACGAAGGGCAGGCAGAACGCCCAGGCGATGAGGGCCTGGCGCTTGCGCTGCCTCGCGTGCAGCCCGCCGGGGCGGGAGGCCCCGCGGCCGGAGTCGACTCCGGCCGCGGGGAGGGTGGTGGTGGACATCGAGGTCACTCGAGTCCGATCGCGTCGGCGTCGGCCTGCAGCTTCTGCAGCACCGCGGGAACGTCGGCGCCGCCGCGGCGCAGCTGCTCGAGGGCCTGGTCGCCCTTCGCGGCGACCTGCACCCAGCTGGTCGTCACGGGCGGAGCCTTGGCGGTCTGGAGCTGTTCGCCGAAGGTCGTCAGGCTCGCGTCGTCTGCCAGCGCAGGAGCGTCCCACGCCGCCTGGAGAGCGGGCAGGTCACCCGTCGTCTCGTAGAAGGCCGCCTGGGTCTCCGGCTCGCTGAGCCAGCGGACGAGCTTCCACGCCGATTCGGCGTTCTTGCTCTGGTTGAACACGACGAGGTTGGCGCCGCCGCTGAACGAGACCGACCCGCTGTCGGCGGGCAGGACCGCTGTGGCGTACTTCGAGGCGAAGTCGGGGCCGCCCAGCAGCTCGAGCTGACCACGCAGGAACGGGCCCTCGACGACCATCGGGGTGGTCCCGGCCACGAACTCGGCCTCCGTGGCTCCGGCCGAGATGTCGGCGTTCGCGTCGGCGAGGCCCGTGTCGAAGAAGCTCTTGTAGTACTCCAGCCCCGTGGTCATCTCGGGGGTGTCGAGCGTCCAGGCGTCACCGTCGGTGAGCTCGGCACCGGCAGACCACGGCATCCACATCGCGCCCTGGAACGAGTCGTTGCCGCCCGGCATCCGGATGCCGTACTCGGCGCCGGCCTTGTCCTTCATGTCGGCGGCGAGCTGCTGCAGTTCGTCCCACGTGGCGGGAGCCTGCGTCCAGCCCGCCTGCTGCGCGAGATCGGTCCGGTAGTAGAGCACCCGCGTGTCGACGTACCAGGGCACGCCGGCGGCACGGTCGTCGAACTCCGTCGTGCTGAGGGCACCGGGGAAGAAGCCGTCGGTCGCGATCTCGGCCGGGACGGTGGCGAACGCGTCGCCGAAGTCGGCCATCCACGTCGAGCCGACCATGGCGACATCGGGGGTGTTCCCGCCGGCGATCGCCGTCTGGAACTTGTTGTGCGCCGCGTCCCACGGAATGGCGGTGACGTCGATCTTCACGTCCGGGTTCGCTTCCTGGAACTTCTCGACGAACGCGGGCAGCGCTTCGCCCTCGGCGCCCATCGCCCACACGCTGATCGTGCCCGTCGCCGGGCTGTCGTCGATCGTGGTGACCTCAGCAGGTCCGGCAGCCGACTCGTCCGCCCGGCCGCAGCCGGTCAGGATGAGCGACACCGCGGCCAGGGTGGCGATGCCACCTGCCACTGTCCTGAACTTCACGTCTTCCTCCTTGAATCGCGGGACCGCCGCGGCGATCAAAGCGCTTAACCTTTGCGCCGTCGTCGAGTTTAAGCGCTTTGAGCGCCAAGACGCAATCGCGCCCGGGAGTCCTGAGCCGGGCATGAGGAAGCCCCCGCGGATCGGATCCGCGGGGGCTTGCGGTGTTGGCGTCGGCTCAGTACCGCGCGGAAGAGCAGGGCTGGGTCTGACCCCAGACCGTCACGGTGTCGGCCCCTTCCACGACGCAGGTCTGGTAGATCTCGTTCGCCATGTTGCCGAAGACGGTGAACAGCACGATCGCCACGACGACGCCGATGACCATGAGCACGGAGCTGATGATGATCGCGGCGAGCGCGAACCCGTTCTTGTGCCCCGCCTTCTTGCTCTGGACGAGCGCGACGATGCCGAGGACGAGGGCGACGAGCTGCGCGAAGAACGACAGGACGAAGGCGACGATACCGAGGGTCTTGCCCGGGATCGGTGCGTTGGGGTTGCCGTACGAGGCGTCGGAGGATGACGTCGGGTACGCCGGTGGCTGGTAGGCCGGAGGCTGCGGCGCGGACGGGTTGTTCGGGTCGGTCATGGGATCCCCCGGTCGGTCGGTAAGAGGTGGACTTCTCGACGTTAGCGAGAGCCGACCCCCCGGCACAAAGGGGTGGTCAGCCCGACACGCTCTCCTCAGCGTCGGCGAGGACGATCGGGATGGCCGCCGTCACGGCCTGCAGCCCCGACAGCCGCGCGGGCGAGAGCTGCTTGTCGACCTCCTCGCGCGACATCAACCCCGCCTCGACGACGAGGTCGCCCACGTTGCGGTGGGTCAGCAGTGCCGTCTTGGCGAGGGCCGCCGCCGCCGCGTAGCCGATGAAGGGGGTGAGCGCCGTGACCACGCCGACCGACGAACCGACCATCGCGCCCAGCCGCTCGCGGTTGGCGGTGATGCCGTCGACGCAGTTGACGCGCAGTGTGCGCATGGCCCGCCGCATCCACGTGATCGACTGGAAGATCGAGTGGGCGATGATCGGTTCGAATGCGTTGAGCTGCAGCTGTCCACCCTCGACCGCCATCGTCACCGTCAGGTCGGCGCCGGCGACGGCGAACGCGACCTGGTTGACCACTTCCGGGATCACCGGGTTCACCTTGCCGGGCATGATGCTCGACCCCGCCTGGCGCGCCGGGAGATTGATCTCGCCCAGGCCCGCCTGGGGGCCGCTCGAGAGCAGGCGCAGGTCGTTGCTGATCTTCGAGAGCTTGATGGCGTTGCGCTTGAGCGACGAGGAGAACGACATGAACGCGCCGGTGTCGCTCGTCGATTCGACGAGGTCGACGGCGCTGGAGAGGTCGAGGCCGGTGATCTCGCGCAGGTGGCGGACGACCGCGGGACGGTATTCCGGATGCGTCGTGATGCCCGTGCCGATGGCGGTCGCACCCATGTTGATCTCGTAGAGGAGCGACGCGTTCTCGCCGAGGCGGGAGTGGTCCTCACCCAGGGTCGTCGCGAAGCCGTGGAACTCCTGTCCGAGCGTCATCGGAACGGCATCCTGGAGCTGCGTGCGCCCGACCTTGAGCACGTCGTGGAACTCGACGGCCTTCGCCAGGAACGATTCGCGCAGCAGCGCCAGCTCGTCGAGCAGCCCCTGCAGGTCGAGGGCGAGACCGACCTTGATCGCCGTCGGGTAGACGTCGTTGGTGGACTGGCTGCGGTTCGTGTGGTCGATCGGCGAGAGGAAGCCGTAATCGCCCTTGGGGCGGCCCGCCAGCTCGAGGGCGATATTGGTGATGACCTCGTTGGCGTTCATGTTCGTCGAGGTGCCGGCACCGCCCTGGACGACGCCGACCACGAACTGGTCGTGGTACTCGCCGTCGATGACGAGCTGCGCGGCCCGGTCGATCAAGTCGGCGCGCTCGGCGTCGAGCACGCCGATCTCCCGGTTCGCACGCGCCGAGGCCTGCTTGACCATCGCGAGGGCCCGGACCAGGTCGCGATAGACGGAGATCGGCCGCTGCGAGATCGGGAAGTTCTCGAGTGCGCGAGCGGTGTGCACGCCCCAGTAGGCGTCGGCGGGGATTTCGAGCGAACCGAGCGAATCGGTCTCGGTGCGGGTGGCGGGAGTGGACGACATCATGCACGGGTCCTTGTGGGTCTCACGGCGATGGGAGGGACGATCCCAGCCTAGTCAGCGCTTGCGGGAAAACGCCTCGAGACGCTCCTGCGGCGACAGCCGCGCCATCTCGGCGACCCACTCGGCGGAGAAGTATTCGCCCGTCGGAGCGTCGACGACGGGCACGACGGTGTGGGTGATCACGTCGTCGTAGACGTGCACCAGCTGGAACGCCTGGCCGGCATCCATTCCGTTGACCGCCTGCGGCGGGCGCTGGAGGTTCATCGTGTAGCAGGTGGCCGACGCGACCGAGACCGGAACGCCCGCGAATGTCCCGGAGGTGGAGTAGTGAAGGTGACCGGCGAGGATGCCGCGCACGTCGGTCCCCGCGATGGTCTCCGCCAGCGCCTCCTGATGACGCAGCTCGAGGATGTCGAAGAACGGCACGTGGCTCGGCAGCGGCGGATGGTGCATCGCGAGGATCGTGCCGTGGGGCGCGGGCTCGGACAGGATCCCGCGCAGCCAGTCGCGCTGATCCGCATCGATGTCACCGTGGTGCCAGCCCGGGACCGTGGAGTCGAGGGCGACGAGCCGCAGTCCCGACAGGTCCCAGGCCCCGGTCAGCGGTTCCCGGGTCGACGGTCCGCCGAACAGGCCCACGCGCATCGCGTCGCGTTCGTCGTGATTGCCGGCCACCCACACGATCGGCGCCGCCAGCCGCTCCGCCACGGGTTCGACCGCCTCGCGGAGGCGGCGATACGCGTCAGGCTCGCCGAGGTCGGTGAGGTCACCGGTGAAGACCAGCGCGTCGGGTCGGACGCCGGTGCGCTCGACGGCCGCGAGGGTGGCGTCGAGGTTCGCCTCGACGTCGTAGCGCCCGCCGAGCGCAGCGCCACCCGCCAGCAGGTGCGTGTCGCTGATATGGACGAGGACGTGACCAGCGGGCTCATGACGACCGAAACGCACGGATGCCGCAGGGTCGCGAGGCTGTGTGGAACCGTCCGACGGCGCTGCTGAAGTCATGGCCACAGCCTATGCCGGGGGTCCTACCGCCCCGCCACGATGAGGACGATGCCCCCGAGGACGGCGAGCCCGCAGAGGGCGAAGGCGCCGTAGGCGGCCACGAGCGCGACCCTCTTCTGGGCCGCCGTCAGCGGGTTCTTCTTCGCCGCCTTGGCCGCGGCCTTCGCGTGGCGGCGCGCCTGCTTCTCGCTGATGACCGCGATCGCGTCGGTGAACTCCGCGGGAGTCACGACCGGCACGCGGCCCGCACGAACCAGCATCCGCAAGCCGAACGCGTAGAAGCCGACGACGAGCACGGCGCCGGTGATGGCCGCCGCGAACACCTGGACGAAGGCGAACCAGTCGATCGAGACGTTCATCGCTCGCCCTCCGTCTGCTCCGAGCCCGACTTCCTCGCCGCGGCCGCCGCCTTCGCGCGCCGCTGCCGCCGCGTGGGCGGCGGATCGGCCGGCACCTCGACGGCGAGACCGGAATCGGCGACCTCGCTCATCGCGTTGCCCGCGTGCACCTCGTTGCGACGCGAGCGGAGGAACAGCGCGAGGACGATCGCGACGGCGGCGATCGCATCGATGACGATGCCCACCGGCCCGAACCACACCACGAGCAGAGCGGCGACGGCGCCCACGGCCCCCGAGGCGGGAAGGGTCAGCAGCCAGCCGACCGCGATGCGGCCCACCGTGGCCCAGCGGACCGTCGAGCCGCGGCGTCCGAGTCCGGAGCCGATCACCGAGCCCGACGCGACCTGCGTCGTCGACAGCGCGAAGCCGAGGGCGCTCGAGGCGAGGATCGTCGACGCGGTCGACGCCTCGGCCGAGAACCCCTGGGCGGGCTTGACGTCGGTGAGCCCCTTGCCGAGAGTGCGGATGATGCGCCATCCCCCCATGTAGGTGCCGAGCGCGATCGTGACGGCGCACGCCACGATGACCCACAGCTGGGGCTCGGCGTGCTCGGCGCTCTGCCAGCCGGCCGCGATGAGGGCGAGGGTGATGACGCCCATGGTCTTCTGCGCGTCATTGGTGCCGTGCGCGAGCGCGACGAGAGAGGAGGTGAAAATCTGCCCCCAGCGGAAGCCGTCGCGACCATCGGGCTTGCCGTCGTGGCGACGGGTCACGGCGTAGGCGACCTTCGTCACGGTGAACGCGATGACACCGGCCGTCACGGGCGCGATCAGCGCGGGCAGGATGATCTTGCTCAGCACGACGCCGAAGTCGATCGCCATCGCCCCGACACCCACGAGGGTCGCGCCGATGAGGCCGCCGAAGAGGGCGTGGGACGAACTCGACGGGAGTCCCAGCAGCCACGTCAGCATGTTCCACGTGATCGCGCCGATCAGCCCCGCGAAGATCAGCGGCAGCAGCGCGGTGGCGGCGAGCTGATCCTCGTGGATGATCCCGTGCGAGACGGTCTTGGCGACCTCCGTCGACAAGAATGCTCCGACGAGATTGAGGCCGGCGGCCAGGAGGACGGCGACCTTGGGCTTGAGCGCCCCCGTCGCGATCGGCGTCGCCATCGCGTTGGCGGTGTCGTGGAAGCCGTTGGTGAAGTCGAAGAAGAGTGCCAGTCCGATGACCAGCAGAAGAATGAGTACAGCGGTTTCCACTGTGCGCTCTCTGTGCGTGCGGGCCCGCGAACACGGGTCCTCGAGTACGGATCGGGATGCCGCGGCAGCGGCGGGCGCGAACGAAGAGTTCACCGTCTGTTCAGGGTCCGGCAACCGGACCATCGAATCCTGCCACACCATCGCCGTCACCGTGAATCCGAGCGGCCGGATCGGGCGGTCACGGCGCTAGCGTGGAACGGTGACCGACACCCGCGACATCCTCAGCCCCTCTTCCTCCGACGCTCCCGCGGCCCCTGTCGCGGCCGTGCGCGAGCACCGCCGCACCCACCACGGCGACGAGTTCGTCGACCGGTACGAGTGGCTGCGCGAGAAGGACGACGCCGAGGTGATCGCGCACCTCGAGGCGGAGAACGCGTACACCGACGCCCGCACGGCGCACCTGAGCGGGCTGCGCGAGCGGATCTTCGAGGAGATCAAGGGCCGCACGCTCGAGACCGACCTCTCTGTTCCGAGCCGCCGCGGCGACTGGTGGTATTACAGCCGCACCGTCGAAGGCAGCCAGTACGGCATCCACTGCCGCGCTCCCCTCGCGTCGCCCGACGACTGGACGCCTCCGCAGCTCGAGCCCGGCGTCGATGTCGCCGGCGAGCAGGTGCTTCTCGACGGCAACGTCGAGGCCGAAGGCGCGGAGTTCTTCTCGCTCGGGAGCTTCGAGGTCTCCGCCGACGGTTCCCTGCTGCTCTACGGCGTCGACACCGAGGGCGACGAGCGATACACGCTGCGCCTTCGCGACATCGCCACCGGCGAGAACCTGCCCGACGAGATCACCGGGACCTTCGCGGGAGCCTCGCTGTCACCGGACGGCCGATTCGTCGTCTACTCCACGGTGGATGACGCGTGGCGACCGGACTCGGTCTGGCTGCACGAGATCGGCACCGACACGGCATCCGACGGGCGTCTGTTCCACGAGCCCGACGAGCGCTACTGGGTGGGTGCGGGCTTCACGCGCAGCGACCGCTACCTCGTGATCGAGGTCGGCTCGTCGATCACGAGCGAGGAGTTCCTCGTGCCGGCGGACGACCTGCGGGCCGAACCCCGGTCGGTGTGGCCGCGGCGCGAGGGCGTGGAGTACTCCGTCTCGCACGCGGTCGTGGCCGGCGAGGACGTGCTCTACGTTCTGCACAACGAGGACGCGCTCGACTTCGAGCTCGTCCGGGTCTCGGCCGCCGACCCGACGGGTGCGCGCGAGGTCGTGCTCCCCCACGAGCCGGGACGCCGCCTCGAAGGGCTCTCGACCTTCCGCGACTGGGCGCTGCTCGGCTACCGGCGCGACGGACTGCAGCGTCTGGGCATCTTCGACTACGGCTCGGGCTCGGTCACCGAGCTCGAGTTCGACGAGCCGCTCTACACCGTGGGCTCCGGCGGCAACCCCGAGTGGGCGCCGCCCGTGCTGCGTCTGGGCTACGGCTCGTTCGTCACCCCCGGCACCGTCTACGACTACGTCGTCGCCACCGGCGAGCTGCTGCTGCGCAAGCGCCAGCCGGTGCTGGGCGGATACGACCCCGCGGACTACGAGCAGCGACGGGTGTGGGCGACGGCCGACGACGGGACACTCATCCCGGTCTCGGTCGTGTGGAAGCGGTCGTTCGGCGACCCCGCCGAGAGCGAGGGCGAACAGCCGCGCGCGCTGCACCTGTACGGCTACGGATCGTACGAGCACTCGATCGACCCGGCGATGTCGGTGGCGCGCCTGTCGCTCCTCGACCGCGGCGTCGTGTTCGCCGTCGCCCACGTGCGAGGCGGCGGCGAGATGGGGCGCCAGTGGTACGAGGACGGCAAGCTGCTGCACAAGCGCAACACGTTCACCGACTTCGTCGCCGTCGCCCGCCACCTCGTCGAGACCGGCTACACCACACCCGATCGGATGACCGCCGAGGGCGGGTCGGCCGGCGGGCTCCTCATGGGCGCCGTCGCGAACCTCGCCCCCGAGCTGTTCTCGGGCGTCCTCGCCGCGGTGCCGTTCGTCGACGCGCTCACGACGATCCTCGACCCGTCGCTGCCCCTGACCGTCATCGAGTGGGACGAATGGGGCGACCCGCTGCACGACCCCGACGTGTATGCCTACATGAAGTCGTACTCGCCGTACGAGAACGTCCGCGCGGACGCCACCTACCCCCGCATCCTCGCGGTCACCTCACTCAATGACACTCGTGTGATGTACGTCGAGCCCGCGAAGTGGGTCGCCCGGCTGCGGGAGGTCGGGGCCGACGCGTTGCTGAAGTGCGAGATGGTGGCCGGCCACGGTGGGGTGAGCGGCCGGTACAACTCGTGGCGCGAGCGCGCGTTCGAGCTCGCGTGGCTGCTCGACGTCGTCGGCCTGGCCGACCAGCCGGCCTGCGACCACCCGAGGGGCGCTGTCAGAGCTGGCGGCGCCCCTCGAACGCACGGCCGAGGGTGACCTCGTCGGCGTACTCGAGGTCGCCTCCGACGGGGAGGCCCGATGCCAGCCGCGTCACGCGGATCTCGAGAGCGGTCAGCAGGCGACTGAGGTAGGTCGCGGTGGCCTCTCCCTCGAGGTTCGGGTTGGTCGCGAGGATGACCTCCTGCACGGTGCCGTCGGCCAGACGCTGCATGAGCTGCGCGATGCGGAGGTCGTCGGGGCCGATGCCGCCGATGGGACTGATCGCGCCGCCGAGCACGTGGTACAGGCCTCGGAACTCGCGGGTGCGCTCGATCGCCGCGACGTCCTTGGCGTCTTCGACGACGCAGATGAACGTGCCGTCACGCCGCGGGTCTCGGCAGATCGCGCAGCGGTCGTGCTCGGACACGTTGCCGCAGACCTCGCAGAAGCGCACGCGCTCGCGCAGCTCGCCGAGCAGGTGCGAGAGCTTGGAGACGTCGAAGGTGGGAGTCTGCAGGATGTGGAACGCGATGCGCTGCGCCGACTTCGGTCCGATGCCGGGCAGGCGACCGAACTCGTCGATGAGGTCCTGGACGATGCCGTCGTACATGGCTTAGCCGAATCTCGTGGGTGAGGTGAAGGGTTCTTCGCGGACGAAGGTGGCCCCGAGCATCTGGCGGACGACCGCTTCGCCGTAGCGCTCGATACCGCCCCGCGCGGGCACGGCGTTCGAGCGGCCGCTCGACGGCGCGGGGGCGGCGACTGCGGGCCCCGGCGATGTCTGTGCGGGGCCTGTCGTCGCCGGAGCGGGGGTCGTGGACCGTTCGACGGCGACCGGCGCCCGCGGGGGGCAGCGGCGCATATTCGTCGACGGGAGGCGGCGGGTAGTCGCGGTCCTCCTCGTCGATGGGTGGCAGGGGCTCGGGGTACGGGTCGACGTCACCGTCGTGGGGAGCCGTGAGCGTGCGCACGGGGGCGGCGACGGCATCCTCCGGCTCGTCGTCCACAGCGAACTGCGGTGCCGGGTCGCCCTGCGGGATCGGCGCGACGGCCCACTCGGTGACGGGGCCGGCGGAGGACGCGGAGCCGGAAGGTGACGCGGATGCGGCCGGACGGGCGCCCGCCGACGCCGAGGGAGCGCCCGCGGCGCGTTGACCGCCGGGGGCCGGCTGCGACGGCGGGGCCGCCGCGGGCTGCCGGTTATCCCCCGCGGGCTGCTGTCGCGGTGCGCCGCCCGACTGACCGCCCGGTTGCGGGGCCGGCGGGCCGCCCGGTGCCGGGCCGCCGCCGGGGTCGGAGTCGTGACGGGCGACGTACTTCACGCGGACGCCGAGGACGCCCAGGATCGCGCCCCGCAGGTCTTCGCTCGGTCCCTTGCCTGCGTTGAGCTTCTTGAACTGCAGGACGTCGGACTGGCTCTGGAACGACAGCGTCAGCACGCCCGTCTCGGAGAACGCGACAGGTGTGGCGACGGAGGCGATCATCCACGAGGTGCGGCTGATCGACTCGAGACGCTGCAGCACCTCGGGCCATGCGTCGCGCATCTGCGCGAGCGTGACGGTCGACGGATCGCGTGGTTCGGCGGAGCTCGCGGCCGCGGGACGCTGCGTATCGGGCGCGGGGGCTCCCGACGCGGCGGCCGGCGCGGCGGGGGCGGCGGACGGCGCGGACGCGGCGCGCTCGGGCTGCGCAGGGGCCGAAACCTGAGCCGGAGCGGGCGTGACGATGCGCGGCGGGGCTGCGGGCGCGGCCGCGGGAGACGAGGCGTGCGACGCGGGAGCGGCGGCGACCGGGGCCTGGTCGGCTGCCGGAACACTGTGCTGCGCGGCGGCGAGGACGCGCGCCACGAGCAGCTCGAGCTGAAGCCGCGGCGACGTCGCTCCCGACATCTCGTCGAGGGCGGTGACCACGAGGTCGGCCGTGCGCGAGAGGCGGTCGGTGCCGAAGAGCGAGGCCTGCCGCCCCATCCGCTCGAGCTCTTCCGCGGACACGCCGCGCAGCACGGCGGACGCGCCCTGGCCGGTGGCCGAGACGATGATGAGGTCGCGCAGCCGCTCGAGCAGGTCGTCGACGAACCGGCGAGGGTCCTGCCCCGTCTGGATCACCCGGTCGACCGCCGCGAAGGCCGCGGCGGCGTCGACGGCTCCGAACGCTCCGACGACCTCGTCGAGCAGCTCCGCGTGGGTGTAGCCGAGGAGGGCGACCGCGCGCTCGTAGGCGACCGCGCCGTCGTCGGAGCCGGCGATCAGCTGGTCGAGCAACGAGAGCGTGTCGCGGGGCGACCCGCCCCCGGCTCGCACGACGAGCGGCAGCACGCCGGCCTCGACCTGCACGCCCTCCTGGGCGCACAGCTGCTCGACGTACTCGAGCATCGCGGCAGGCGCCACGAGCCGGAACGGGTAGTGGTGGGTGCGCGAGCGGATCGTGCCGATGACCTTCTCGGGCTCGGTCGTCGCGAAGATGAACTTCACGTGGGCCGGCGGTTCTTCGACGAGCTTGAGCAGGGCGTTGAAGCCCTGCGCCGTGACCATGTGCGCCTCATCGAGGATGAAGATCTTGAAGCGGTCGCGGGCCGGGGCGAAGACGGCGCGCTCACGAAGGTCGCGGGCGTCGTCGACACCGTTGTGGGAGGCCGCGTCGATCTCGACGACGTCGAGCGAGCCGCCCCCGCCTCGGCTCAGTTCGACGCAGCTGTCGCACGTGCCGCACGGCGTGTCGGTGGGGCCCTGAGCGCAGTTGAGGCAGCGGGCGAGGATGCGGGCCGAGGTCGTCTTGCCGCATCCGCGAGGACCCGAGAAGAGGTACGCGTGACCGACGCGGTCGGAGCGGAGCGCCGTCATCAGGGGTTCGGTCACCTGCGACTGGCCGATCATCTCGCCGAACGCTTCGGGACGGTAGCGGCGGTAGAGGGCGGTGGTCACCCAGACAGACTACGGCGTACCGCTGACACCGGCCCCGTCGGCCTCCCCACGTCGGGAACAGCGCGCGCCAGCGCGCGGTTGCACGGGGCATGGGAGCAGCGCGCGTCGATGTCGTCGTCATCGGCGCGGGGCAAGCGGGGCTCTCCGCCGCCTACCATCTGCGGCGGCGCGGGTTCGTCCCTCTCTCCCCCGGCGAGACCCCCTCCGACGCGTCGGTGCGATCCTTCGTCGTCCTCGACGCCGAGGACGCCCCTGGCGGCGCCTGGCAGCATCGCTGGGAATCGCTGCGCATGCAGACCGTCAACGGCATCCACGAGCTGCCCGGTTTCGCGGTGCCGCCGGCCGACCCGGCAGCTCCGGCCCGCACCGTGCTGCCCGCATACTTCGACGACTACGAGCGACGCTTCGGCCTCGGGGTGCATCGCCCCGTGGAGGTGCGGCGCGTCGAACGCGAGGACGCCGATCCGCGCGGCCGGCTGCGCGTGGTCACCGGCACCGGCTCGTGGTCGGCCCGCTGGGTCGTCAACGCCACGGGGACCTGGCGCCGCCCGTTCTGGCCGCACTACCCGGGAGCCGAGACCTTCGCGGGGCGTCAGCTCCACGTGCACGACTACGTCTCGGCCCACGAGTTCGCGGGCCAGCGGGTCGTCATCGTCGGCGCCGGCATCTCGGCCATCCAGCTGCTCGACGAGATCTCCCGCGTCGCCGACACCTTCTGGGTGACGCGCGACGAGCTGCGGTGGGATGCCGGCGGTTTCGACACCGCCGCGCGCATCGCGGCCATCGCCGGGGTCGAGGAGCGCGTGCGGCAGGGGCTCCCGCCCGGCAGCGTCATCTCGGTCACCGGCCTGCACTGGAACCGCTGGGCGGAGTCGGCTCAGCAGCGCGGCGTGCTCGTGCGGCATCCGATGTTCGAGCGGATCGAGCCGACCGGCGTGCGCATGCCGGACGGCCGGCTCGAGCCCGCCGATGCGATCCTGTGGGCGACCGGCTTCCGCGCCGACATCCCGCACCTGACCCCGCTGGGCCTGCGGACCGCTGCGGGCGGCATCCGGGTCGCGAACGGGCGCGCGATCGACGAACCGCGGCTGTTCCTCATCGGCTATGGGCCGTCGCAGTCGACGGTCGGCGCCAACCGCGCGGGCCGCGACGCCGTGCGGGCGATCATGTCCGAGCTCGCGGCGACCGCTGCGCCAGATCCCGAACCCGCCGCGGCGGCGGTTCCCTGAGCCGGCCGGCCAGGGCCCTCCGACTCCGACGTCGTCAGGAGTCGGAGCCCACCTGCTGATCGGCGAAGGTCTGCGCGTAGTCCTCGACGACGGGAACCTCACCGGTGATGATCGGAACGTCCGTCGTCACCGTCGGAATCGACGTCGTCACCGTCGCGTCCGGGATCGAGGCCGACAGCAGCGAACCGTCCTCGCGTCGCGACTGAGCGAGCTGGCGCAGCGACGGGCGGCCCGACAGGAGCGGTCCCTGACCGGCGAGCGGGATGCGGACGGTGTCGCCGCCCGCGACCCGGAACTCTCGACCGCGCACCGAGAAGTCCACCGGGTCGCCCGGCCCTGCGGCGACGGTCATCGCGTCGGCGGTCAGCGTGATGTCCAGGCGCGTGCCCTGCCAGTGCAGGGTGTACTCCAGCGAGGGCCAGTCGCGCGGCAGGCGCGGGTCGAAGCTCAGGGCTCCGTAGTGGTCGCGCATGCCGCCGAATCCGGACACGAGAGCGGTCCACACGCCACCGGCGGAGGCGACGTGCACGCCGTCCGAGGCGTTGCTGTGGAGGTCGCCGAGATCGACGTAGATCGACTCGAGGAAGTACTCCAGCGCGAGGTCCTGGTATCCGACTTCGGCCGCGAGAATCGACTGCACGACACCGGACAGGGTCGAGTCGCCGGTCGTGAGCGGGTCGTAGTACTCGAAGTCGGCCAGCTTCTCCTCGTCGGTGAAGTGGTTGCCCTGGAGGAACAGCGCCAGCACCACGTCGGCCTGCTTGAGCACCTGGTAGCGGTAGATCACGAGCGGGTGGAAGTGCAGCAGCAGCGGCCGCTGGCTGTCGGGGGTGTTCTCCAGGTCCCACACCTCGCGGTCGAGGAACACCGCATCCTGCGGGTGGATGCGCAGCGATTCGCTGAACGGGATGAGCAGTGCCTCGGCAGCCCGCTCCCACCCGTCGGCCTCTGCGGGGTCGAGATCCAGACGCTCGATGAGCGCGCGGTACGCCTCGGGCGCCTCCTCGGCCATGTCGCGCACGGTCCGCGCGGCGAACCGCAGGTTGAACCGCGCCATGACGTTCGTGAAGAGGTTGTCGTTGACGACCGTCGTGTATTCGTCGGGTCCGGTGACGCCGTGGATGTGGAACGACTCTGCGGATCCATCCTCGCCGAAGCGCCAGAACCCGAGCGTCGACCACAGCCGCGCGGTCTCGACGGCGATGTCGACGGCCTCGCGGTAGAGGAAGTCCACGTCGCCCGTAGCCCGCACGTACTTCGCGAGGGCGAAGCTGACGTCGGCGTTGATGTGGTACTGCGCGGTGCCGGCGGCGTAGTAGGCCGAAGCCTCTTCGCCGTTGATCGTGCGCCACGGGAATAGGGCGCCGGCCTCGTTGAGCTGACGGGCCCGGCGGCGCGCGGCGGGGAGCATGAGGTAGCGCATGCGCAGCGCGTTCCGGGCCCACAGCGGAGTCGTGTAGGCCAGGAAGGGCAGGACGTAGACCTCGGTGTCCCAGAAGTAGTGGCCGCTGTATCCCGACCCGCTGACACCCTTGGCGGGCACGCCCTGTCCATCGGCTCGGGCGGCCGCCTGCGCGAGCTGGAACAGGCACCAGCGGGTCGCCTGCTGCAGGTCCTCGTGGCCGCCGATGCGCACGTCGGAACGACGCCAGAAGTCGGCGCACCACGCCGCCTGCCGCTCGAACTGAACGACGACGCCCTCCTCGCGGACCCGGTCGAGCACGCGGCGGCCCCGCTCGACGAGCTCGCGCGCCGGCACGCCTCGCGACGTGTGGTAGCTCACGAGCTTGGTGACGGTGATGGGGACGCCCTGCCGGGCGTTCACCCGGTAGACGTTCTTGGCGATGTCGGGCTCGATGAGCCGGCGAGACGAGTACTCGTTCTCGGTCTCGACGAGGTGGTCGGCGACGACCGACACCGTCATGCCCGAGTTGGTGGACTTGTACGACAGGACCGACCGGCCGTCCTCGTCCTGCCAGTACTCCTGCGGCTGGAGGACCCGCTCCTCGATCTTCTCGGTCTTGCGCGGATCGAAGCCCGCGGCGGCGCGGCCCGGCGCCGACCCCCCGTAGACGTCCTCGCCGTCCTGACGGTTGACGATCTGGCTGCTCACCGAGACCGGGGCGTCGGAATTGAGCACCGTGATGGTCAGCCGCATGATCGCCAGGTGCCTCTGCTCGAACGAGACGAGGCGCTCGAAGTCGACCTGCACCTCCTTGCCGCTCGGGGTGACCCACAGCAGCTTCCGGGTGAGCACGCCGGTGCGCATGTCGAGAACCCGCTCGTAATCGCGGATATCGGCGACGTCGAGCGAGAGAGGCTCGTCGTCGACGTAGACGCGCATCACCTTCGCGTCGGGCGCGTTGATGATCGTCTGCCCGACCTCGGCGAAGCCGAAGGCCTTCTCCGCGTGGCGGATCGGGAAGATCTCGTGGAAACCGTTGATGAACGTGCCGTGCTCGTGCGCGTAGCGTCCCTCGGGGTGGTTGCCGCGCAGCCCGAGGTAGCCGTTGCCGACCGCGAAGAGCGTCTCGGTCACGCCGATGTCCTCGACCGAGAACCTCTTCTCGACGAGACGCCAGGGGTCGACGGGGAAGCGATCGCGATCGATCATGAGGGCCTTCCGGAGGACGGGCCCCGCCGCTGGAGGCGGGCGATGCGGGCGGGTGTTGACGTTGGGTCAGACGAACGCGTCGAGATCGTCGACGACGACGTGGGCTCCGAGCGCGCGGAGCGCGTCGGCGCCGGCGCCGCGATCGACGCCGACCACGAGAGCGTAGCCTGCCGCGACTGCCGACTCGACACCCGAGTGGGCGTCCTCGATCGCGACGGAACGGGCCGGATCGACGCCGAGCATGCGCGCGCCCTCCGCGAAGACGTCGGGCGCGGGCTTGGAGGGCAGGTGGCGCTCCTCGGCGATGACGCCGTCCATGACGACGGGGAACCTCTCCAGAAGCCCCGCGACGGCGAGGACCTCGCGCGCGTTCTTCGAGCTGGACACCACGGCGATCGGGACCCCGGCGGCCTGGAGCTTGTCGACCAGGGCCAGCGATCCGGGGTACGGCGCGATTCCCTCGGCTCGCAGGACGCGCTCGAACACGGCGTTCTTGCGGTTGCCGATGCCGCAGATCGTGTCGGCCGACGGGTCGTCGCCGGGGTCGCCCCACGGCACCTCGACGTCG
The DNA here is from genome assembly GCF_002920555.1 of Microbacterium sp. Ru50. Taxonomy (NCBI): domain Bacteria; kingdom Bacillati; phylum Actinomycetota; class Actinomycetes; order Micrococcales; family Microbacteriaceae; genus Microbacterium; species Microbacterium sp. Ru50. The sequence goes on from NZ_PQSV01000001.1 coordinate 985,626, forward strand.
CGCGAACGCAGCAGGCTCGCGACGCCGTCGTAGCGCTTCTTGCCGTCGAGATGGCGGAAGTAGTCGTCCGCGGTGTACTCCGGCGTGATCCCCCAGGCCGTGAACAGCTCGGTGAACATGGCCTGCCAGGCGTGCATGTGCACGTCGGCGGTCGGGGTGAGCACGCCGTCGAGGTCGAACAGGACGCCGTCGTAGGTGGTCAGGTCGGGAAGCTGAGCCGAGGTCACGGAACCAGCGTAATGAGGTCCGGCGGTCACGCCGTCACGGCGATGGTCTGCCGCGCGATCTCCAGCTCCTCGTTCGTCGGGACGACGAGCACCTCGACCCGGGAGGCATCCGTGGAGATCCGGCGGATGCCGCGCCCGCGCTGCTCGTTTCTGGCCGGATCGATCTCGACACCGGCGAACCCGAGCGTCTCGAGGGCTGCGGCGCGCACCAGCGGGGAGTTCTCCCCCACGCCGGCGGTGAAGGAGATGACGTCGACGCCGCCCAGCTCCGCGAGGTACGCACCGGCGTAGGCGCGCAGCCGGTGCGCGTAGACCTCGAACGCCAGTGTGGCCGCCTCGTCGCCGCGCTCGACCCCGTCCTCGATGTCGCGCATGTCGGAGACCCCCGCAAGGCCCAGCATGCCGCTCCGCTTGTTCAAGAGGTCGTCGAGCTGAGGGATGGTCATCTCGGCGCGGCGGGCCAAGTGGAAGATGACGGCCGGGTCGATGTCGCCCGACCGCGTGCCCATGACCAGGCCCTCCAGCGGCGTCATCCCCATCGACGTGTCGACCGAGCGACCGCCGTCGATCGCCGTGACGGATGCGCCGTTGCCCAGGTGGAAGACGATCTGGCGCAGCTCGGCGAGCGGACGGCCGAGGTGAGCCGCGGCCGCCTCCGAGACGAACTTGTGGGATGTGCCGTGGAACCCGTAGCGGCGGACGCGATGCGCCTCGGCGAGCGCCGCGTCGATCGCGTAGGTGTAGGCGGCGGGCGGCATCGTCTGGTGGAAGGCGGTGTCGAACACCGCGACGTGCGGCAGGTCGGCGAAGGCGGCCTTGGCCGCACGGATGCCCTGCAGCGCGCCGGGGTTGTGGAGGGGCGCGAGCACCGAGAGCTCGTCGATGTTGATCTCGACGAGGGGCGTGATGAGCGTCGGCTCGAAGAACCGCGCGCCGCCGTGGACGACGCGATGGCCGACGGCGACGGGCGCGTGCTGCTCGAGTGACGGGCCGTTCTCGGCGAACGCGTCGAGCATGAGCTGGAAGCCCGCGGTGTGGTCGGCGATCGGAAGCTCGCGCTCGAAGGTGGCGTCGGTGGCGGTGACCGCGGCCTCCCCGCCAGCGGCGGGCGGGAAGAACACGGTGTGCTTGACCCGGCCCTGCTCCTGCCCGATGCGCTCGACAAGACCCGACGCGTGAGGGAGCCCGGTCTCGGCGTCGATCAGCTGGTACTTGAACGACGACGAGCCGCTGTTGATGACGAGCACGATGCTCATGCGGATGCCCCTCCCTGGGCCTGGATCGCGGTGATGGCGATCGTGTTGACGATGTCTTCGACGAGGGCTCCGCGGGAGAGGTCGTTGATCGGCTTGTTCAGACCCTGCAGAACGGGACCGATCGCGACGGCGCCGGCGGAGCGCTGGACCGCCTTGTAGGTGTTGTTGCCGGTGTTCAGGTCGGGGAAGACGAACACCGTCGCCTTGCCCGCCACGGAGGATCCGGGCATCTTCTTGGCCGCGACGGCGGCGTCGGTCGCGGCGTCGTACTGGATCGGTCCTTCGACCAGCAGCTCGGGGGCGCGCTCGCGAACGAGCGCGGTGGCCGCGCGCACCTTGTCGACGTCGGCGCCCGACCCCGACTCCCCCGTCGAGTACGACAGCATCGCCACGCGCGGGTCGATGCCGAACTGGCGCGCCGTCTCGGCCGACGAGACGGCGATGTCGGCGAGCTGCTCGCTCGTGGGGTCGGGGATGACGGCGCAGTCGCCGTAGACGAGGACGCGGTCGGCGAGCGCCATGAGGAAGACGCTCGAGACGACCGAGACGCCGGGCTTGGTCTTGATGATCTCGAACGCGGGACGGATCGTGTGCGCCGTCGTGTGCGCGGCTCCCGAGACCATGCCGTCGGCGAGACCGAGGTGCACCATGAGCGTGCCGAAGTACGACACGTCGGTGACCGTGTCGGCCGCCTGGCCGTACGTCATCCCCTTGTGAGCGCGCAGGCGCTCGTATTCGCGGGCGAACTTGTCGACGTGGACGGCGTCGAAGGGCGAGAGGATCTCGGCTCCGCGCAGGTCGAGACCGAGCTCCAGCGCTCGCGAGCGCACCTCGATCTCCTCGCCCAGCAGCGTGATGTCGGCGATGCCACGGGCGAGGACGATCGACGCGGCGTGCAGCACGCGGTCGTCGTCGGCTTCGGGCAGGACGATGCGGCGGCGGTCCGTGCGCGCCCGCTCGACCAGGCCGTACGCGAACATCAGCGGGGTCACGACGGTGGACCGCGCGAGCCCGAGCGCCTCGGTCAGCTCATTGGTGTCGATGTGCCGCTCGAACAGGGCCGCGGCCGCCTCGTAGTGCCGGCGCGAATCGGCCGCGAGGCGCCCACGCGTGCCCATGATGCGGGCGGCGGTCTCGTAGGTGTCGAGATCGGTGGCGATGATCGGGAGCGTCTCGCCGACGCCGTCGATCAGCCGGTCGACCGCCTCAGGCAGCGGGAACCCGCCGTTGATGACGATCGCCGAGAGCGAGGGGAACGTGCCCGACCCGTGCGCGAGCAGGGTCGCGAGCAGCACCTCGGCCCGGTCGGAGGGGATGACCACGACCGAGCGCTCGCTGAGCCGCGGGAGCACGTTGACCATCGACATCGCGCCGATGACGACCCCGAGCACCTCGCGCCCCAGGAGGTCGGCGTCGCCCTTGACGAGCGAGCCCTCGACCGCGGCCAGGACGGTGCTCACCGACGGCGAGACGAGGAAGCGGTCCTCCGGCACGGCCCAGACCGGGACGTTCTGCGGCACCGCGCCGCGCACGGCGTCGATGATCTCGTCGAGACGATCGCCGTCCGCACGGTTGGCGACGACGGCGAACAGCTCGGCGCGGTCGCCGCGCAGCTCCGACACCGCCAGCGAGGCGATCTGCCCCATCTCGTCAGGGGTGCGCGCGGGGGCGGACCCGAGCTTCTCGCCGCCGCCCTGTCCCGCCCGTCCGCCGAGGACCAGCAGCACCGGCGCGCCGAGGTTCACCGCGATGCGGCCGTTGTAGCTCAGCTCGGCGGGGGAACCGACATCCGTGTAGTCGCTGCCCATGATGACGACGGCGTCGCACTTGGCCTCGACCGACTTGTACCGCTCCACGATGCGAGAGAGCGCCCCGTCGGGGTCGCGCCGCATGTCGTCGTAGGTGACGCCGATGCACTCGTCGTACGCGAGGTCGACGCCGTCGTGGTCGAGCAGCATCTCGAGGACGTAGTCGCGTTCCTCCGTCGACCGGGCGATCGGCCGGAAGACGCCGACGCGCGGCGCGACGCGGCTGAACGCCTCGAGCACCCCCAGCGCGATGATCGACTTCGCGGAATGGCCTTCTGCGGACGTGATGTAGATGCTCTGAGCCACGGGTTCAGCCTAAGAGGGAGAGGCCTGACCACGAGCCGTGAATATCGCCACGGTCGTGGCGGCGGATGCCGCAGGCCACGACGGTGGGGGAAAAATAAGACTCTCCGCGAACCCGGCAGAGCCCGGTTACCCTTGCTACGTTTCCGTCCTGGGGGAGTTGGCCTGGATGCCGCCTCGCGGAGAGCTGTCACCAGTCTAACCCGGAACCTGAGTCCTCCCGTCACCGGGGCCGGTTAGGCTCTCGCCAGACGGGCGCGACGCGGCGGGGCACGCGACGCGGAGAACGAGGGGATCGCATGACCAACCACGGCACCCAGGCAGCTTTCGGTCCCGACCGGTTCGCCGCCACCACCGATGCCATCTCGGCGAGTATCGCCCGCGTCATCGACGGAAAGCCCGAGGCGGTGCGCTCCGCGCTCGTCTGCCTCCTGGCCGAGGGGCATCTCCTCATCGAGGACGTGCCCGGCGTCGGCAAGACGATGCTCGCGCGTGCGCTCGCCGCGACGGTGGACGCCACGGTGCGCCGCATCCAGTTCACCCCCGACCTGCTGCCCGGCGACGTCACGGGCGTGAGTGTCTTCAATCAGGCCGATCGCGAGTTCGAGTTCAAGCAGGGGGCGATCTTCGCCCACATCGTCATCGCCGACGAGATCAACCGATCCTCCCCCAAGACGCAGTCCGCGCTGCTGGAGGCGATGGAGGAGCGCCAGGTGACGGTCGACGGGCGCACCCATGCGCTGCCCGCGCCGTTCCTGGTGGTCGCGACGCAGAACCCCCTCGAGATGGAAGGCACCTACGCCCTGCCGGAGGCGCAGCGCGACCGCTTCATGATGCGCATCTCGATGGGCTATCCCGACGCCGGATCCGAGGCTCGGATGCTGCGCGAGCGCGACACCGTCAACCCGTTGTCGTCGCTCGCCCCGGTCATCACGGCGCGCGAGGTGCAGGATCTCATCGCCTGGGCCCGCAGCCTGCATGTCTCGCCCTCCGTCGAGGAGTACGCGGTCGCGATCGCCCGCGCCACCCGCGATCACCGCGACCTGCGCCTGGGGGCCAGTCCCCGCGCCACTCTGCAGCTCGTCCGTGCCGCGAAGGTGTGGGCAGCCCTCGACGGCCGCCCCTTCGTCATCCCGGACGACATCGTCGCGCTGCTTCAGCCGGTCTTCGCCCACCGCCTCATCCCGGCGCGGACGACCGGCGCGTCCCGCGGCCGCAGCGGTGCCGAAGTCGTCGAGGCGGCGTTGGCCGACATCGCCGCGACGGTGCCGGTGCCGCTGCCGGTCCGCTGAGTCCGCCATGACCGGTTCTTCCCGTCCGGCTCACCGCCGGCATCGGCTGGGCCCCGCCCTCCGACGGGCCTGGCCGCTGACGGCCCGCGGTTGCGGCGCGCTGCTGATCGCCGTCGCCGCCATCGTCTGCGCGCACGCCTTCGGCGTCGTGGAGCTCGTATACGTCGGCGTGCTGCTGATCGCGGCCGTCGCACTGGGCTGGGGGTCGCTGTGGTTCGTCCACAGGTACGGCGACGTGTCGCGTTCGTTCTCCCCCGACGTCGCCGCCGTCGGGAGCGAGAGCGTCGTGACCGTGCACGCGACGGCCCGCGGCGGGGTCTCCGGCGCGATCGCCCGGTGGACCGACATGTTGCCGAACGGCGTGGAGGGGGACGCATCCGGCATCCTCACCGGTGCGGCCGCTCTCGACCGCATCCGGCTGACCTACCGCATCCGGGGCACCCGGCGCGGCATCCGCGACGTCGGCCCCTTCGCCCTCGTCGTGACCGATCCCTTCGGGTTCACCCGCCGGAGCGTCCGCATGGGCCGGGCTGAGCCGATCACCGTCGCGCCGGCGACCGTGATGCTTCCCCCGCTGACGGAATACCCCGGCGAGGCGGGTGGCAGCCTCCACACCGCGACGCACCAGCTGGGCGAGGGCGCCGACAACCTCATCCCCCGGGCCTATGCGCCGGGCGACTCGATGCGGCGGATCAACTGGCGCGCGAGCGCGCACCACGACGAGCTGATGGTGCGTCAGGAGGAGCAGGAGTCCACTCCCGAGGCCACCGTCGTGCTCGACCGGGCGGCGTCCCGCTGGGCCCCCGCCGCGTCGCGACCCGGCGAAGACCCGGCGTTCGAGGCCGCCGTGACGGCGGCGATCTCGGCCGTCGCACGCCTGGCCCGGGAGGGCTACGACGTCACGGTCATCGACTCGGAGGGACATCCGGTGGGCGTGCCCGTTCCGGCCGGCGATTCCGTCGCGGTCGAGCAGCTGGCCCTCGACCTGGCCACGATCGTCGCCGGCTCCGACGATCGACTGACGGCGCTCCCCCGCCTGTTCGCAGGCACCGTCGCGGGACCGGTGGTCGTCGTCTCCGCACGCGTGACGACGGCCGACGCCGATGCGTTGGCGCCGCTCGTGGCGCACAGCGCGCTTCCCGTGCTGCTGGCGGCCGAATCCTCGGAACAGGCGCTCGCACGGGCATCCGCCGCCGGCTGGCGGGCCGGCGTCCTGACTCCCGACGGCGACCTCACCGAGAGCTGGCGAGCCGCGACCGAACGGGGGACCGCTCGTGCCGCGTACTGATCCGTCGCGCCGGTGGCGGCATCGTCCGACGATGCCCTCGCGAGCCGAGCTGAGCCTCACCGGCGACACGCCCCTGGCGGCCGTCCTCCTCCTCTCGATCGTCGCCGCGATCCTCCCGCTGCTGCGCGTGGTCGCCGCCGGCACGTGGCTCGTCGTCGCGGTCGCCGTGGCGGCCGCCCTGCTGCTCGTCGGCGTCGGACTGCGGCGGCTGCACACGCCCGCCGTCGTGGTCACCCTCGCCGAGCTGGTGACGGCGGGTGCACTCGTCACCGCCGTCCACTTCGGCGACACCGCGCTGCTCCTCGTCATCCCGACCCCCGGAACCTTCGCCGAGGTGCCGTCCCTCATCGCCGGCGCGAGCGGGCAGATCGTCAACGGAGTCGCGCCCCTCACCGCGGACCGCCCGCTCGCGGTCCTCGCCGTGACGGCGGTCGCAGCTCTCACGATCCTGCTCGACCACACCGTCATCACGGCACGGATGCCGCTGCTGGCGGCCATCGCCCTCGTCGCGGTATGGCTGATTCCCGCACTGTCGGTGCCTGCGCCCGTCGACCTGATCGCGTTCGTCGTCTTCGCGGCCGCGGTGCTCCTGCTCATCCGGACCGAGACCCGCTCGCGCGAGCGTGCGCTGGCCCGATCGGCCGCAGCCGCCAGCGCCGCCGAGGCGCGACAGCGCGGCGAGGCCGAACCACGGCGCCGCCTGCCACGCTCGGGTGCCGTGCTCGCAGCAGGCCTCGCGGTGACGGCGATCGTGGCGACCGTCATCGTGGTGCCCGAGCTCCCCCGCCCCGCGCCGCGCGTCGGAATCGGAACGGGCCCCGCCACCACCATCAACGCCAGCCTCGAGCTCGGCGACGATCTGCGGCGCCCCACCGACGTCGAGGTGCTCACGACCCGCACCAACGCGCCCAGCATGCCCTACCTGCGTGCCGCGACGCTCTCGAGCTTCGACGGACGCGTCTGGGAACCCGACCGCGACGAGACCACCCCCCTCACTCCCGAGGCGCTCGGTCCGGTCGTCGCCGACCCCGACGTGCGGGTGACCGAGTACCAGACGACCGTCAGCATCACGCAGCTCTCGTCCGCATGGCTGCCGGTACCCGGCCCGGCCGTGCGCGTGGACGACCTCTCCGGCGGCTGGGAGGCGATGCCCTCCAACCGCACGGTGGTCGCCGCGGACACCGACACGCAGGGACAGGAGTACGTCACGACGACCCATGTCGTGCGTCCGACCCTCGAGCAGATCCAGGCGGCCGGGACGACCATCGACGGCCTCCCCGACACCGTCACCCAGCTGCCCGCCGACATGCCCGCCGCGATCGAGCGGACGGCGCGCGAGGTCACCGCGGGGGCCGAGAACGATTACGACCGGCTCGCCGCCCTCCAGCGCTGGTTCCGCAGCGCGGAGTTCACCTACTCGCTCGATGCTCCGGTCTCCGACGGGTTCGACGGATCGGGCGTCGACGCGATCGCGGACTTCCTCGAGGTGCGCAGCGGCTACTGCGTGCACTTCGCCTCCGCGTTCGCGGTGATGGCGCGGACGCTCGACATGCCGTCCCGCATCGTCGTCGGATACCTGCCCGGAACGCTGACCGGCCGCGTCGTCGATGGCGAGAGCGTCGCGACGGTGCTGAGCTCGCAGCTGCACGCGTGGCCCGAGGTGTACTTCGCCGGCATCGGCTGGGTGCCGTTCGAGCCGACGAACAGCCTCGGCACCCCCGCCAGCTATACGCGCTCGGCGCAGCCGCTGCCGGACGACGGCGGGCAGGACGTGCCCCCCGCGCCCGCGCCGCAGCAGACGGCGACGGTCGCGCCCGATGGCGGCCCCACTCCGACGCCGACCTCCTCGACGGGGACGAGCGCGGGCTCCGAAACCTCGCCCCTCGCGCTCGCGCTGCCCTACGGCGGAGTCGTCCTCGGCTTCGCGGCACTCGTGCTGCTGCCCGCCCTCCTCGGTGCCGCGCGGCGGCGGTGGCAGACGACGGCTGCCGAACGCGGCGATGTGCTCGCGGCGTGGCGGATCGTCCGCGAGAGCGCCCGCGACATCGGCGTGCGCATCGACGACGCCGAGAGTCCCCGCGCGCTCGGCATCCGCCTGGCGGCCGTGCCGACGGTTCCCGTCGACCGCGTCGACGCGCTCGTCGCGGCGGTCGAACGGACGAGCTACGACGTTCCCGACGGCGACCGCGACGCCGCGATCGGCCGCGCCGCGGCATCCGACGCCCTGGCCGTCCGCCGAGGGCTGCTCGCATCCGTCTCGACGCCGCGGCGCATCGGCGCCGTGCTGCTCCCCCGATTCCTCGTTCGCGCCTGATCTCCGCGGGCCCCACGCATGCCGATGGGGCGCACATCCCGACATCGAGCGCAGAAGAAGCTGCGCCGGATGCCGAGAAGTGCGCCCCGTCGCGGTGGGCGCGAGCGTCAGGCCCGGGCGGGGGCCTCTACCTCGTCGGCGCTGTCGTCGGCGAACGGGTCGCCCGAACGCTCGGCGTCGTACAGCTCGCGGTCGAGGATGCCCTCGCGCTTGGCCACGATCGTCGGCACGAGCGCCTGGCCCGCGACGTTGACGGCCGTGCGGCCCATGTCGAGGATCGGGTCGATCGCCAGCAGCAGGCCGACACCCTCGAGCGGCAGGCCCAGGGTCGTGAGGGTCAGCGTGAGCATGACGGTCGCACCCGTCGTGCCCGCCGTCGCGGCGGAACCGACGACAGAGACGACCACGATCAGCAGGTACTGCACCGCGTTCAGCTCGAGGCCGAAGAACTGCGCGACGAAGATCGCGGCGATCGCCGGGTAGATCGCAGCGCAGCCGTCCATCTTCGTCGTCGCCCCGAACGGCACGGCGAACGAGGCGTACTCGCGCGGAACGCCGAGGTTGCGCTCGGTGACCCGCTGCGTGAGCGGCAGGGTGCCGATCGAGGAGCGCGAGACGAAGGCGAGCTGCACGGCGGGCCACACGCCCGAGAAGTACTGCCGCACCGACAGGCCGTGGGTCTTCAGCAGCACGGGATAGACGACGAAGAGCACGAGAGCGAGGCCGATGTAGATGGCGACGGCGAACCAGAGGAGCGTCGTGAGCTTCTCCCAGCCGTAGGTGACGACGGCCGACCCGATCAGGCCGAGGGTGCCGATCGGAGCGATGCGGATGATCCACCAGAGCACCCGCTGGACGACCTTCAGCGCCGACTCGGTGAACGACACGAACGCCTCGGCGCGCTTGCCGAGCTTGAGGGCGGCGATGCCGATCGCGACCGAGATGACGATGATCTGGAGCACGTTGTAGCCGACGCTCGAGCTCGCGGCGCCCGTCTCGGGGTTGATCGAGGTCGACACCGACAGACCGAGGAAGTTCTGCGGGATGAGCCCCGTGAGGAAGCTCCACCAGGAGCCGACGCTCGAGGGGACGTCGGGCGTGAGCTGGCCGGCGTCGACGCGCGCGCCCGGCTGGATCGTGACACCCAGCACGATGCCGATCGTCACGGCGATCAGCGCGGTGATCCCGAACCACAGCAGGGTCTGACCCGCCAGACGCGCGGCGTTGGTGACGTTGCGCAGCTGCGTGATCGAGGCGACGATCGCGAGGAAGATCAGCGGCACGACCGCCGTGCGCAGCAGTGTGACGTAGCCGCTGCCGATCGTCGACAGCGTTGCGGCGAGGCCGTTCGGGTTGCCCTCGGCATCGGGCCCGAGCTGGCGTGCCAGCAGGCCGAGGAGGACGCCCGCGACGAGCGCGATCGTGATCTGGAAGCCGAACGAGCGGTAGAAGGGCTTCTTCCGCTTCGCCGGCGCGGCGTTCTTCGAGGTGGCAGAACTCATGGTGGTGCTCCTGAGAGGGATGACGTCGCGATGGCGACCCACCGACGCTAAACCCGAATCGGGGTCGCCGGGGCCGTATGACCTTCCATGACACCCGCCGGCCTGCTCGCGCCGTCGCTTTCGGGACACGGGCGCTCTGATGTCTGCCGGAGTCGGCAGCGGGGCGGTCGGGTTTGCCGCCGCCACCCCAGAATGAGCGCATGATCCGTGATCTCGACCGCCTCCTCGCCCCGCCGACGCCCACCGCCGCGCTCGCCCTCGAGGCGGTGAGCCGGTGGTCGTCGGCCGTGCTCGTCGACCACGGCATCCGGTCGTGGGCCTGGGCGCGGCTGCGCGCCGAAGCGCTCGGGCTCGACCACGACCCCGAACTGCTGTTCGTCGCCGCGATGCTCCACGACCTCGGCGTAACACCCGCGTTCGACGCGCACGAGATGGCGTTCGAGTCGGCCGGCGGCGCGGCGGCGTGGCTCTTCGCGGCCGGTGCGGGGTGGCCCGCCGCGCGCCGCGAACGCGCGCGCGAGGTCATCGAGCGGCACATGTGGCTGAGCGTCGACCCGGCGCTCGACCCCGAGGGTCATCTGCTGGAGGTCGCGACGAGCCTCGACGTCTCGGGAGTCGCGCCGGAGCTATGGGATGCCGAGACCCTGCGGGCCGTCACGCGAAGGCATCCACGCCGGGACTTCGCCGCGCAGTTCGCGGGGTGCATCCACGCACAGGCGCGCCGCAAGCCCGGCACTCCTGCGGCCCGGCTCGACGCGTCACAGCGCATCGCCGAGGGCGGGCGGGTGTGGGACGACATCCTGGCATGACGAAGGGCGCCACCCTCGCGGAGTGGCGCCCTTCATTTCGGCGGAAGTGACAGGATTTGAACCTGCGAGGCGAGTTACCCCGCCTACATGGATTCCAGCCATGCTCCTTAGGCCGCTCGGACACACTTCCGTCGACGAGTTTATCAGTCCCCGGCGTGGACTCCCGCCGCGTCGGTCTCGGACCGCGGAGCTAGGCTCGTGGCGTGACTGATTCCTCTCTCGTCCTGGTCGCCAACGCGGGTGACAGCAGCATCAGCGTGTTCCGTCTCGATGGCGACGCCCTCGAACGGCTCTTCGTCGCCGACGGCCTCACCGGCACCGGCACCTTCGCGATCGACCGCGAGCGCGGCCTCGTCTACGCGGGAGTCAAGGGTGCGACCTCCGACGAGCCCGCGGCGATCGTCACGCTCTCCCTCGACCGCGCCACGGGCGAGCTCACCCCCCGCTCGCGCTTCGCGCTTCCGGACGGCTCGGTCAGCTACATCGCTCTCGCCCGCGGGGGCACGGCGCTCCTCGCCGCCTCGTACGGCGGTGACTACGGGTTCGTCGCCCCGATCTCCGACGGCGCGATCGGCGAGCCGACCGGCCGCGTCGAGTTCGCCAAGCTGCACTCGGTGCTGCCCTCCTCCGACGGGCGCTTCGCCTACTTCGTCTCACTCGGCGACGATCTCGTCGGGCAGTTCGAGCTCGGCGACGACCTGACGCTGACTCCGGTCGGCCCGGGCACCGCCGCGGCGCCCGCCGGCAGCGGACCCCGCCACCTGGTGCTCAACAGCGCCGAGGACGCCGTCTACGTCATGACCGAGTACTCCGGCGAGGTGCTGCACTACGTGCGCGACGCGGCGACGGGCGGCCTGGAGCTGCGCTCCCGGGCCAACGCAGTCGACCCCGCAGCCGGACTCGTGCGCGGTGAGATCGGCGGCGACCCGGTCGCCAACCACGCCGTCTGGGGCGCCGACATCCACTTCGGCGCGGACGAGCGGTACCTCTGGATCTCGGAGCGTTCGACGAGCACGCTGGGCGCCGCGCCCGTCGCCGAGGACGGCACCGTGCAGGACGTCGGGTCCTTCATCCCCACCGAGCCGCAGCCGCGCGGCTTCGCCCTCTCCCCCGCCGGCGACCGCCTGATCGCGGCGGGTGAGAAGTCGCGCACGGTCTCGCTCTACGCCGTCGACGGCGCCGAGCTGACGTTGCTCGAGCAGGCCGAGACCGGCGCGGGCGCGAACTGGGTCCGCTTCGCCTGACCCGCGGCGCCCCGGGTACCGTGGGTGAGGTGGCTCTCTCCTCTCGCACCGCTCCCCGTACCCCGCGCCCGAGCATCCAGCTCGAGGTCGTCGGAACCGAACGCCTCTCCGCGCACCTGGTGCGCGTGACCCTCGGCGGCGACGGCTTCGCGGGGTTCCAGAACCGGCCCGAGACCGACAAGTACGTCAAGCTGAAGTTCACGACTCCCGCTCCCGAATCCGCACCCGTCACGCGGACGTACACCGTCCGGCGGGTGGATGCCGTCGCCGGCACCCTCTCGATCGACTTCGTCGTGCACGGTGACGAGGGCCTCGCCGGGCCGTGGGCGGCGCGCGCGCAGGTCGGCGACCGGATCGAGCTGATGGGACCGGGCGGCGGCTACGCCCCGGATGCCGCCGCCGATTTCCATCTCTTCGCCGGAGACCTCTCGGCCGTTCCGGCGATCGCCGCCGCACTGGAGGCGCTGCCGTCGGATGCGGCCGGACACGCGTTCGTCGAGGTGGAATCCGACGACGCGATCCTGCCCCTCGACGCGCCTGCGGGTGTCGAGGTGGAGTGGGTCGTCGACCCTGCCCACGACCCCGAGGCTCTCGCCGCCGTCGTGCGGCAGTACGACTGGCCGGCGGGCGACGTTCAGGTCTTCGCGCACGGTGAGCGCGAGTCGATGAAGGCTCTGCGACACGTGCTCTTCGACGAGCGCGGACTCGAGCGCGGCCGTGTCTCCCTGTCGGGCTACTGGGCCCGGGGCCGCAACGAGGACCGGTTCCAGGCGGAGAAGCGCGAGCCCATCGGCCAGATCCTCTGAGCCCGCCGTACCGAACGACTCGGTGCGTCCTTCATTCTGCGCTGTCGGAGAAGATGTCCTCGATCGCGCATCCGAACACCCGAGCGAGCCGGAACGCCAACGGGAGGGACGGATCGAAGCGCCCGCGTTCGATCGAGATGATCGTCTGACGCGAAACCCCGAGCTCATCGGCGAGACGCTGCTGCGACCACCCCCGGTCGCGTCGGCGCTCGGATACCGAGTTCTCCATGTTCAGCCGCGGCGCTGCTGCGCCAGGTAGCGCACCGCGACCGAGCCCATCGCGATCATCAGTACCGCTGACAGAGCGATAAGGGTCGGGACCTCGACGCGCGTGAACGCGAGGGTCGCCGTACCGAGCCCCACGATGAGGAGGGTGTCAGTGAGAGCGCCGCTCGTGGCCCGCTCGAACCACCGCGACTCGACCGACTGCTCGGGCTGCTCGGCAGCTCCTCGCAGAGTGGACCGGTCGACGACCGCCACCCAGGCGAAGCCGATGCACGGGGCGAGCGTGAGAGCGACGATCACGGCCGCTCCGACCACCGGCTGCGGTCCGCCGCCTCCCGTCGCGACCACGAACGCCGCGAGTGCCGATGACGCGAGCGCACCCGCTGGGATCGCGATCCACAGCGCGGAGAGCCGGCGATCGCCGAACCTCATGCGTCCCCAGCGGGGGCGCGTATCAGCGACGGACAGCGTGTTCCGGTTCTCTTTCATCATCTTCCCGACTGTCAAGTGAGCTTTACTGTTAACTAAACTTTACATAGTTTTCAGCCCCGAGGGAATGCCGGGGCCGCCACCGACCGTTGCCTTCCCCATGACAACTGTGGGAATCATCGGAGCAGGACACATCGGAAGCGCTCTCGCCGAGGGCCTGGTCGCACGCGGCTACGACGTCGTGATCGCCAACTCGCGCGGGCCGGAGACGCTCGGCGACCTCGTCGCGCGGCTCGGCGAGCGCGCACGGGCGGCGACCGCGCAGGAAGCGGCCGAGGCGGCGGATTGGGCCGTCGTGACGGTGCCGCTGAAGGCGCTCGAGGACGTCCCCGCCGAACCGCTCGCGGGCAAGATCGTGCTCGACACGAACAACTACTACTGGGAGCGCGACGGCCGCATCGCCAAGCTCGAGGAGAAGCGCACCACGACGTCCGAGATGGCGCAGCGTCATTTCGCCGAGTCGAAGGTCGTCAAGGCGTTCAACCACATCCCCGCCGCCGACATCAACACCGACGGCTCCCCCGCGGGAACCCCGGACCGGCGCGCGCTCGCGACGGCGAGCGACCACCCGGATGCCGTCGCCCACGTCACGGCGCTCTACGACGCGTTCGGCTTCGACACCGTCGACATCGGTTCGCTCGCTGAGAGCTGGCGCGTCGAGCGCGACCAGCCCGCTTACGTCGTGCGGCAGAACGCCGACGAGCTGCGCGCAAACCTCGCCCGCGCCCAGCGCTGAACGAAGCGCGGCAACGCCTCCGCGGGCCTGTTCGAGCGGGTCACCATCCCATCGAACCGGGAACCCCCTTGAACGGGCCTGCGAGGTTCGACGTCACCCAGCCGCCGTAGAACCCGCCGGGCTGTGGCACGACGACCTCGCCGTCGACCGTGCACCGGTCCATCCCGCCCGCGTAGACGGCCACGCGACCGACGAGCTCCTCATACCCCGGCGACGGGTTCGGATAACCCCACGCGGCGCGCTCGCGCACCGCCGTGCCGCGGACGACGTCGAAGTACTCGGCGGCACCCTTGAACTCGCAGAACGAGCTGCCGGCCGCAGGTATCAGCGAGCCGGGCACGAACGCCGCGGCCGGCAGGTAGTACACGGGCGGATGGCTCGTCTCGAGCACCCGCACGACGTCGTCGGTGTCGACGATCGTGACGGCGGCGAAATCGATCGTGACGCGCGCCTGGACGCGTTCGAGACGGGGCGGTCGCGGGTAGTCCCAGACGGACTCCTGTCCGGGACCGACGGGATCGGGGGTGGGGCGGCGCATGCCCGACAGGTTACGCGCGAGGAGCGACATCCCGGCTGCGAGGACGCCCATCGCCGCGCGACCGCAGCGAACGGATGCCGCGGGCGATGAGACGCCATCCGACCAGCAGGACGAGCAGCGTCAGCGTCGCCACGATCACGAACGGCAGCGCCGTGCCCTGCCCCGACGCCGCGCGCAGCAGCATCCCGCCGACCACCGTCACAACCCAGATGACGAGACCCGTCGGCACGATCGCGGTCGGCGATCGCCAACCGCGCACGGCAACCCACGCCACCAGCAGGCCGGCGAGGAACGGCCACGAAGTCTGCCAGAGGCCCGCGAGCACATCGGAGTCATGGCTCGCCCGGCCGGTCGCCGCGAACGCCACCACGAGGATGACATCGAGCAGGAAGGCGAGGACGGACGCACGGATCATCTCTCCATCCTCTCCCGCCACCACCGTGTCGGCCGTCCCCGATAGCGTGACGGGCGTGCGACTGCTCCTGCTCTCCCTGCATCCCGGCGCGCTGCGCCCGTTCCTCGACGACGGCGACCGCCCGGGCCCGATCGTGTACATCGACGACGCGCAGGCGGCGTTCCGCGACGCGCCCTTCGTCGCCGCCGAGCGCGAGGCGGTGCGCTCGTTCGGCCGCGACGTGATCGATGCGACGTTGCGAGACACCGCGCCCGAGGACGCCGACCGCCTGCTCTCGCGCGCGGGGGCGGTGTACGTCGCGGGCGGAAGCACCTTCGCGCTTCTCGAGGCCCTGCGACTCTCCGGCAACGACGACGTCCTCGTCGACCATGTTCGACGAGGGCTCCCGTACATCGGGCTCAGTGCCGGATCGATCGTGGCGGGACCCGACGTGACACCCGCATCGCTGATGGACGATCCTGCCGACGGTCCCGCCCTCACGAGCCACGAGGGCCTCGGACTGGTCGACGTGACGGTGATCCCGCACGCCGACGGAGCGCTGCCGCCCTACCCGCCCGAGCTGATCAGCCGCATCGTCGACACCTACGGATCGGATTTTGCGATCCTCCCGCTGCGAGACGATCAGGCGCTGCTGATCGAGGATGCCGGTTCGCGGGTGATCGCCTCGCGCTGAATCCGTGCGTCCCATGCTTCGCCCAGCATCCGCTTCTTCCTAGACTCGGAAGGCGTCCGCCGCGCCTGCTCCGGACGAGAGAACAGATCCGAGGCCCATGTCTTCTCCCGATGCGACGGCGGCGACGGCCGCATTCCGCGCCGCCCGCGACTTCCTGCTCGACAACGCGCACTCACCCGAGGCGGCCCACACCGGGTTCAGCTGGCCCGACGTCGGCGACCACTTCAACTGGGCCGTCGACTGGTTCGACGCCATCGCCACGGGCAACGACCGCATCGCCCTGCACGTCGTCGACGAGGACGGCAGCGAGACGCGGGTCACGTACGACGAGATGCGTCGTCGCTCGAACCGCGTCGCCAACTGGCTCACCGGCCTCGGCGTCGGGCACGGAGATGCCGTCATGCTCATGCTCGGCAACCGTGTCGAGCTGTGGGAGGCGATGCTGGCGATCCTCAAGATCGGTGCCGTCATCCTGCCGACCTCGGTCGTGCTGGGCGCCGACGACCTCCTCGAGCGCGTCGAACGCGCCGACATCCGCGCCGTCCTGGCCGACCCGGTCGACGCCGCCAAGTTCGACGGGATCGCGGGCGGCTTCGAGCGCGTCGTCGTGGGCGGCGAGCGTGCGGGATGGCACTCGTTCGCGGATGCGGCCGACGCCGACGACGCGGCACCCGGTGTCGTCGTGGCCTCCGATGATCCGGCCATCGTCTACTTCACCTCCGGCACCACGTCGCGGCCCAAGATGGTCGTGCACACGCACGTGAGCTATCCGGTGGGGCACCTCTCGACCACGTACTGGATCGGCGTGCGCCCCGGCGACGTGCACATGACGATCAGCGCTCCCGGGTGGGGCAAGCACGCGTGGAGCCTGTTCTTCGCGCCGTGGATCGCCGAGGCGACGATCTTCGTCTACAACTACGCCCGGTTCGACGCCGCGCGCCTCGTCGAGCAGCTCGACCGCAACGCGGTCAACACCTTCTGCGCCCCGCCTACGGTCTGGCGCATGCTCATCCAGGCCGACCTCGAGAAGCGGCCCCGCGCACTGCGCGAGCTGCTCTCGGCCGGCGAGCCCCTCAACCCCGAGGTGATCGACACGATCCAGCGCTGGTGGGGGCTGCAGATCCGCGACGGGTACGGGCAGACCGAACTGACGGCGGTCATCGGCAACACGCCGGGCGTCGCCGTCAAGCCCGGCGCGATGGGCCGACCGCTCCCGGGCAACGACATCGTGCTGATCGACCCGCTCACCGGGCGCATCGGAGACGAGGGCGAGATCTGCCTGCCGACCGCGCCGATCCGTCCGCTCAATCTCATGCCCGGCTACCTCGGCGAGCCCGAGCGCACCGCCCGGGTCGACCACGACGGCTACTACCACACGAGCGATGTCGCCGTCCGGGATGCCGCCGGACAGCTCACGTTCGTCGGGCGCACCGACGATGTGTTCAAGGCCAGCGACTTCAAGGTGTCGCCGTTCGAGGTCGAGTCGATCCTGCTGACGCACCCGGCCGTGGCCGAGGCGGGCGTCGTCGGGGCGCCCGACGCCGTGCGTCTCAACATCGTCAAGGCGTACGTGTCGCTCGCGGCATCCTGGGAGGCGTCGGCCGAGACCGCGCGGGCGATCCTCGCGCACGCCCGCGAGCACATGCCTCCGTACATGCGGGTGCGCCGCGTGGAGTTCTTCGAGCTGCCGAAGACGATCTCGGGCAAGATCCGCCGGGTCGAGCTGCGCGAGCGCGAAGTGGCCGCCGCGGATGCCGGCGAGCGCGTGACGACCGAGTGGCGCGAGTCGGACTTCCCCGACCTCAAAGGCTGAGGCGTGGCTCGCCTGTCGCTCAGGCGAGCCATCCGCAACCCCTGGCATGCGCACAGGCGGCGGGAGAAGACTGAGGGTGTCCGGACAGCCTCAGCAGAAGGAGCCCTCGTGCCGCAGAACGTCGCCGAACAGATCGTCGCCCAGCTGATGGATGCGGGGGTGAAGCGGATCTACGGCATCGTCGGCGACTCGCTCAACCCGATCGTCGACGCGGTACGACGAACCGGAGGCGCGGCGGAGGGCGGGATCGACTGGATCCACGTCCGCCACGAGGAGGCGGCCGCGTTCGCCGCCGCCGCGGACGCCGAGCTCACGGGCGAGCTGGCGGTGTGCGCGGGCAGCTGCGGCCCCGGCAATCTGCATCTGATCAACGGCCTGTTCGACGCGCAGCGGTCGGGTGTGCCGGTGCTCGCGATCGCCAGCCACATCCCGAGCCTGCAGATCGGTTCGGGGTACTTCCAGGAGACGCATCCCGAGCGCCTCTTCAGCGAGTGCAGCGACTACTGCGAGATGATCCTGACGCCCGAGCAGTCGCCGCGCGTCGTGAACTCCGCGATCCGTCACGCCACCGCGGGGTCGTCCGTCTCGGTGATCGTGCTGCCCGGCGATCTCGCCGAGCTGCACTCGACGGGCGAGTTCCCGCCGTTCGTCGCCGCTCGCCCCGGTCGCATCGCGCCCGACGAGCGGAGCGTCGCCGAGCTCGCCGCCGCCATCGACAAGGCCGAGAAGATCGCGATCTTCGCCGGCGAGGGCGTCCGCGACGCGCGCGAGGAGGTCATCGCGTTCGCCGAGCACCTGCAGGCGCCGATGGGGCACTCGCTGCGCGGCAAGCAGTGGATCCAGTACGACAACCGCTTCGACGTCGGCATGTCGGGCCTGCTCGGCTACGGCGCGATCGACCACGCGATGCACGAGGTCGATCTCCTCCTGATGGTCGGCACCGACTTCCCGTACGAGCAGTTCCTCCCCGACGGCGCCAAGACGGTCATCGCGCAGATCGACATCGACGCGCAGCGGCTCGGGCGCCGAGCGGGGGTCACGCATCCCGTCCACGGCGATGTCGGCCTCACCCTCGCGGCGCTGCGCGCACGGACCACCGCGAAGACCGACGACGCGTTCCTCCAGCACACGCTGAAGCGGTATCGGAAGGCGATGAAGGATTCGGTCGCGGCGTACACCGACTCGGATGCGCAGCCGATCCATCCCGAGCGTGCCATGTCGGTCATCGACCGGGTCGCGGCATCCGATGCGGTCTTCACCGCCGACACCGGCATGGGCAACGTCTGGCAGGCCCGCTATGTCACTCCCGGGCCCGAGCGGCGTCTGCTGGCGTCGTGGCGGCACGGGTCGATGGCCAACGCCCTCCCCCACGCCTTCGGCGCGCAGATGGCGTACCCCGATCGGCAGGTCATCGCGATCGCGGGAGACGGCGGACTCTCGATGCTGCTCGGTGAGCTCATCACGGTGGCCGCCTACGACCTGCCGCTGAACGTGTTCGTGTTCAACAACTCCACGCTCGGGATGGTCAAGGCCGAGATGCTCGTCGCCGGCTTCCCCGACTTCGGCGTCGACGTGCCGATGGTCGACTTCGCCGCCGTCGGGCGGGCGCTCGGGTTCCACGCGCAGCGGGTGACCGATCCGGCCGATCTCGAGGCGGCCGCCGCCGCGGCGCTCGCGCACCGGGGGCCGTCCATCGTCGACATCGTCACCGACCCCGATGCCCTCTCGATGCCGGCATCGATCACGGCGGAGCAGGTCGCGGGCTTCGGGATGTCGATGGCGAAGATGGTGCTCGGGGCGAAGGACTCCGGCGGCATCGGCGCGGTGCTCGAGACGGCGAAGTCGAACATCAAGCACATCCGGAGTCTCTGACACCCCGTCGGCCCGCCTCCGGCGCGCCCGCGCCCGCCGATACATTCGTCGGACTCGCGGGGCTGGTGTGCCCTCGGCGCCCGCTCGAGACGACGCCAGCCCCGCCGGTCCGACAGGTGTATCGCCTCAGACGAGGTCGGCAGGCAGCGGGAAGCGCAGGACGGCGGCGACGGGTGCACCGTCGGGCAGGTCGGTGCTGCGGACGGCCCGCACGCGGCCGCCCGAGCGCAGGACGCGCGCCGCGATCTCGTCGAGGATCGCGTAGGTGGTCGGCCCGGCGTCGGGCGCGCGGGTGATGTGGCCGGACTCGTCGATGATGCCCTCCTGGTCGAAGGCCAGATCGAACAGAAGCTCGTCGACGGCGGCGGTGCTGGCGGCGACGGCGGCGTCGCGGACCGACGACGTCGCGAGCCGCTGGGCCCGAAGCGACCCGAATCGCTCACGCCACTGCGCGAGCTCATCCTGCTCGTGGGTGTCGAGGATGCCCCGCGCGGCCTGCTCGAGATCCGCGCTCGACAGCGAGTCCGGGTGCGCGTCGATACTGTGCTCCAGAAGAAGGCGATGTGTGTTGACCGCGCGGTAGGCCGGCTCGAGGTCTTGGGAGGCGGCGAGGATGAGTGGGACATCGGCGGGAACGACGCGCACCACGGCGTCCTGGATGATCCGGCTGAACTTCTCGCGCTCGATGCGGTCGCCCGTCGTCCCCTGCGGCCGCGGCATGTCGCGCTGACCGTCGGTCGTGGTGTGCTCGAGCGCGGCCCAGAGGTCGTCGGGCAGCTCGAGCCGCCGCTCGGTGAGCCCGAGGTCGGGACCCAGTTCGCTGAGACGGCCGCCCTCGCGCGACACCTGGATGACGAAGGCCCGGCGCGGGAACGACACGGCGCGCAGCAGCTGCCCCGCGTCGAAACGGTCGCCGACCGACGCCCGCGGTTCGAGGCGGCTCGGCAGCCGGAACGCCTCGACACGGCCGGGCGATGCGAGCACGACGGTCGAACGCGACTGGCTCTGCCAGAACTCCTCGTCGTCGAGCAGCGCGCGCAGCGACGCGAGCACAGCCTCGCGATCGGCGTCGTCGATCTCGACGGCGGCGAGTTGTCGCGCCGCCTCGTCGATGCCCTCGCGCAACTGGAGCTGCGCGTGGCGCCGGTCCGCGGGAATCGGTGACGACGGGGCGACGATCGTCACGCTCGCGGGGTGGCGAGCGTCGAGGAGGTCGAGGAGGGATGCGGTCTCAGGAAGATCGGATGCCAACATCGCCTCAGGTTAGGCAGCCGACCGCGCCGGGCGTCGAGGGGTTGCATGCAGCCGCGGATGCCGTTAGGACACGGCCCCGCCGCACCCGATCAGGCGAGGAACTCCCACGGGTCGAACGACTCGATCGGGATGACGCGGACGCGCGGCAGCGGCGCATCGAATGCATGGACGTCGTACTCGAGGTCGAAGAACTCGACGCCCGGGATGGCCGTGAGCTCGCTGCTGCGGAACTCCGAGAACGCCAGCACGCCCACGCGACGACCGGGCCCGGTGAGCGCCGCCACCTCGCCGACGAAGTCGCGGTCGTGGCTGACGAGCACGACATCGTCCTCGCGTTCCTTCAGCGCCGCGAGCGTGCGCTGGATGGCGATGTCGACGACCTTCTCGTCGGCGTCGCCCGACAGCGGCACCGGCTTGTAGTCGAGGGCGAGCAACGCCTGGACGAACGACATCGGCAGGTGGTTACTTGCGTTGAGGAAGAACAGGCCGCGAGCGGGCTGCTGCCATTGATCGTCGACGAACTGCAGCAGGCGGTCCCAGCGGGGTCGTTCGTCCGGGAGCGGACGACGCCCGAGGATCGACTGACCGAGCGTCGCGTCGATGTTCTCGCCGTCGACGAGCAGCCATGTCACGCGTTCGGTCATGAGGTCCCCTGTCTGCGAATGTCTCCCGTGAACGCTATCAAGCCGGTTCAGTCCGCTGCCGCCAGGGGGACCCGCGTCAGGCGGTCGTCGCCGGCCGCCGCGTTCCCCCGGCCGTCGGTGTTGTTCGTGAGCAGCCAGAGCTCGTCACCCGCCACGACGGCATCGCGGACGCGGCCGAGCTCACCCTGCCAGAGCGCGACCGGCTCGCCGGTGAGAGCGCCTGCCTCGACGTCGATCTGCCATACGCGTTCGCCGCGCAGACCCGCGACGAAGAGGGTGTTCCCCCGCGCCGCGACGCCGCTCGGGCTCGCCTCCTCCGGCGTCCAGGTGATGAGGGGCGCGATGAAGCGCTCGTCGTCCGATGCTCCCTCGACGACCGGCCAGCCGTAGTTGCCGCCGGCTTCGATGCGGTTGATCTCGTCGAAGCGATCCTGTCCGAACTCGCTCGCCCACAGCGTGCCGTCCTGCGTCCACGCGAGACCCTGCACGTTGCGGTGGCCGAGGGAGTACACCTCCGACCCGGAAGGGTTGCCCGGGGCGGGCTCCCCTTCCGGCGTCAGCCGCAGGATCTTCCCCGCCAGCGAACCGGGCTCCTGCGCCGCCTCGGGCCGTCCGGCGTCTCCCGTGGCGACGTAGAGCATGCCGTCGGGCCCGAAGGCGATGCGCCCGCCGTTGTGGACGCGATCACGCGGGATGCCGTCGATCACGACCTCCGCACCGCCGAGCCGGCGGTTCCCCGCCTCACCGTCGAGCCCCACGCGCACGACGCGATTGTCATCAGCCGTCGTCACGTAGGCGTACAGCAGCGTGCGGTCCTCGTCCGCGTCCTCATGCACCGCGATGCCGAGGAGGCCGCCCTCGCCGACCGCGGCCGTGAGGTCGATCTCGCCCACGACGCGCGCGAGCCCGTCCGCGTCGACCTCGAGGACAGCGCCGTCGTCGCGCTGGCTCACCAGCTGGGTCCCGTCGTCGAGGACGACGACCGACCACGGCACCTCCAGCTGAGTGACGACGTCGCGGGGCTCGCCCGCGGCGTGCCACCAGGCGACGGCATCCGCCTGTTCCGTCGGGGTCTCGCTCGGGGTCGGCGCGGTCGCGCCGCCGCTCGGGCGCGGTTCGGCCGCGCCGGTGCAGGCGGACAGCAGCAGCGTCGAGGCGAGGAGCGCCCCGGCCAGGGCCTTCGGCCCCCGAGGACGCGGATGGATGCCGTGGCTCGTCGAGCGCTTCATCGTTCCAGGCTACGGGCCGGCGAGGATGGCGGCGGCGTCCTGTGCCCACCCGAGCGCGGCTTCGGGGTGTGCGAGCGTCGTGGCGTCGTCGGCGCGCGCGAGCACCGTGATGACGACGGGCGCGCCGCCCTCCCGCTCGAGGTACCACGAGCCGGCGAGCACGCCGACCGAGCTCCCGCCCTTGAAGGCGACGTACGTCCATTCGTCGCCGAACGCGAGACCGGGATTGGCGGACAGGATGTCGCGCACCGGCTCCCCCGCCGGCGTCTGCGCCCGGTCCTGCAGCGCAACGTGTGCGGCCGCGAGATCATCGGGCGCCGCGAACCAGTCGATCCCGTCGGGCCAGCCCGGCTGCGCATCGGAGGCGGTCGCGACATCGGGGACGCCGGCGGGCAGCCGCTCCAGCACCGAGCGACGGGCATCGGGGTCGCCCGCAGCGGTCCACAGCGCCCGCAGATCGGCGTCGCCGAAGAGGAGCCAGAAGAACTCGCGCGTCGTGGCGAACGGGAGGTTCGCCTCGGGGTCGGAGTGCCCCATCGAGACCATCACCGCTTCGACCGCATCACGACCGACGGCGCGGGTGAGCATGTCGGTGGCGGTGTTGTCGCTGATGGCGATCATCTTGTCAGCGGCCTCCCGCACGGTCACCTTCGTGCCGTCGGGACGGTCCTGCAGCTCACCGCTGGGGAGACTGCGCACCGCGGCGTCGACGACCAGCTCGTCGTCCCAGGCGAGCCGTCCGGCCGCGACGGCGTCGACGACGGCGCCGAGCACCCACAGCTTGAAGATGGAGCCGATGGGTCCGGCGGCCTGGTCACCGCCCTCGTAGAGCACCTCGCCCCCGACCTCCCGGACCTGCACGCCTGCGGTGAAGGCGGCGTCGTCGATCTGCCGGGTGAGCTCGTCCCAGGATGCCGCGGGCGTGCGCTCAGGCTGCGGCGGGCTGAACAGGAGCATCTGGATGCGAGCGTCGGGGGTGACCGAGATCGACATGTCGTAGGTCACCTGAGCGGACTCGATGGTCACGCGGGCCTGGGTCTCGACGCCGTCGTACCCGACCGCCGTCCACGGGGCCGCGGCCTGCATCTGCGCGAACACGTCCTGCAGCTGCGCGGGCGGGAGCTGCTCCAGAGCGGCGGCGTCGAAGTGCGTCTCGATGTCTTCGATGTCGGTGGCCGCGTCGGCGTTGATCTCGTCCATCACCCAGCGGACCTGGTCGCCGACCGGTGTGCCGGGGATCTCGACGGGTGCGGCCGGCGAGGCGGGCGTCCCCTCCGGCGCGGGCTCGGCAGAGCAGGAGGCGAGCGCTGCGGCGGTCGCCGCCGCGACGGCGACGGCGACCGGTCCGCGTCGGCGGGAGCGGGTGGATGGACGAGCAACATGCGTATCGATGGGGAGACTCACCTATCCAGCTTCTCGACGCACGGGTGTCACCGCCTCCCCCTGCGGGAGGAGATCGTGGCCACCCGAACCGGCTCGGCCCTGCGGGTAGCGTGAAAGGGTGGACCCGATCGTCGCGACCTTCCTGATCCTCGCCGCAGCGATCATCGCGTTCCTGTCGGCGCGGGTGCCGCTCGAGGTCGTGGCCGTGGGTGTCGCGCTCGGGCTGTGGGCCACGGGGGTGCTCACCCTCCCCCAGGCGTTCGCCGGTTTCGGCGATCCCACGGTGCTGTTCATCGCGAGCCTGTTCATCGTCGCGACGGCCCTCGAGACGAGCGGCGTCACCCGGATGGTCGGTGCCGTGATCCTCGCGCGCGCCGGTACGCGGCGTGGCCGCATCCTGATCTGGGTCGGCGGGATCGTCGCGATCCTCACCGCGCTGATCAGCATCAACGGCGCCGTCGCCGCGCTCATCCCCGTCGCCGCCGTGATCGCCCGGCGGTCGGGCCTGTCGCCGTCGCAGCTCATGCTGCCGATGGCCTTCATCGCGTCGTCTGCGTCGCTGCTCACCCTGACCGGAACACCCGTCAACGTCGTGGTGTCCGAGCTCGCGGCCGAGGCGGGCCGCCCGTTCGGCTTCTTCGAGTTCGCGCTCGTCGGGCTCCCGCTCGTCGCGGCCACGATCGCGATCGTCGTGCTGCTCGGCCCGCGGCTGCTGCCGCATCACGGACCGGACCCCGCCCCCGAACATCACACGGAGCGCGAGGCCGAGACTCTCTCGCTCGTCCCCGAGGCCGTACGCACGGGGGCTGTGCGCACGCAGCGGCGCAGTCGCCTGCACCGCGGCTCGCGGCGCACGCTCGCCGTCACAGCCGTGATGGTCGCGCTGCTGGCCACGGGCGCGATCCCGCCCGCGGTCGCCGGCCTCCTCGCCGCCGGCTCCCTCATCGTGCTGCGGGTCGTGAAGCTGCCCGACCTCTATCACGGCGTCTCGTGGACGACCCTCGTCCTCATCGCGGGCATGATCCCCCTGTCCGTGGCGTTCCTCGAGACCGGCGCGGCCGACGTCGTGGCCGACGCCCTGCTCGCCGTCGTCGGCCAGGCCGACCCGCACCTGGCGCTCATCGTGGTCTGCGTCGTGGTCGTCGTGCTCGGACAGTTCATCTCGAACGTCGCCACCGTCCTGATCGTCGCGCCGGTCGCGACCTCGATCGCGCTCACCCTCGATGTCAGCGCGCTCCCGTTCCTCATGGCACTGACGGTCGCGGGGGCGTCGTCGTTCCTCACCCCGGTCGCCACTCCCGTCAACCTCATGGTGATGGCGCCGGGCGGGTACCGGTTCGGCGACTACTGGCGGCTCGGGCTGCCGCTCACCGTCCTGTTCCTCCTCGCGGCGGTGTTCTACGTCCCACTCATCTGGCGGTTCTGAGCGCGGGGCGGCCGTGGTCAGGACGGCGGCAGGACCAGCTCCCTGCCGGTGTCCCAGTCCTCGGTCCAGCCGAGCTCGGTGAACAGGCCGTCCAGGAGCATCGCGGTGAAGCCCCACACGAGGAACTCTCCGGCATCGTGGCGGACGACGAAGCCCGGTCCCCGCCATTCGGCGCCGTCTCGGCGCAGGACCGTGACGCCGCGGTTCGCCGGCGCGAGCAGATCGGCGACCGGGGCGCGGAACACGGCCGCGGATTCCGCCACATCGACCACGCGCACGGGTGATGGACGACGCCACCAGGCCAGGACGGGCGTCACGAGGTGGTGGGAGTACTCCAGCGGAACCGCCGGAAGGGCGCCGAGCACCTCGACCCCGTCGGTGTCGATGCCGGTCTCCTCGCGCGCCTCCCGCAGCGCCGCCGCAACCGTGTCGGCGTCACTGGGGTCCACCCGGCCGCCCGGCAAAGCCACCTGCCCGGGATGCGATCGGAGCGTCGCCGCGCGGGCGAGGAGCAGGACATCGAGATCGCGCGAGACAGCGGCATCGGGCGCATGATCACTCGGATGGTCATCGAGCATGCCGAAGAGCACGAGCACGGCGGCGGCGCGTGCGCCGGGCGCGGCCGGGGTCCCCGTCACCCGCCCCGCACCGAACCCGGCCCGTCCGGCACGCGCGGCGAGCGCGGCGAGCTGTTCGCGCGCGCCCGTTCCCGGCGTCTCGAGGGGCATTCCTCCAGGCTACCCAGCTCTCAGTCGCGGCGGCCGAACACGCCGCCGAGCAGGACGTGCAGCAGCGGCAGTGCCGAGAGCCCCATGAGCACCGTGCCCGCCGTCTCGTCGTCGGGACGCATCAGGACTCCCGCCACGAGCAGACCGGCGAAGAGGATTCCCGAGACGGCGCGCCGTCCGAGCCGTTCCAGGCGCGACATCCGCCGTTCGAGCCGCCCGCTGTCGAAGCCGAGGTTGCCGTCTTCGAGATGCGTGATGAGGCCGTCGAGCCGCTGCGGGAGGCGCATCGTGATATCGGCGAACGCCATCGCGCGTCGCGCGGCGTCGCGCATGAGATCGCCGCGTTCCTCGCGGAGCAGCCGAGCCGCGTAGGGCTCCACCGCGTCCCAGAGGTTGAACGCGGGATCGATCGAGGTGCACACGCCCGACGTGAGCGAGGCCGCCCGGATGACGAGCAGGAAGTTCTCGGGCAGCTGGAACGGCAGCGCACGGGCGAGCTCGCCGAACTCCCCCGCGAAGTCGCGGAACTCTCGCGGGTCGACCTGCTTCAGCTCGGCGAATCCCATGCCTCCGAAGCGCGCGAACAGCTGGGTCATCGCGCGCTCGAGCTCGCGGACGTCGGCGGAGGGCAGCAGCGCGCCGACCTGCGACATCCCGGCGACGAGTCCGCGGCCGTCGCGGGCCGCGGCAGCGACGAGAACCGTGCGCAGCGCGTCGCGCGCCGAGGGTGAGATCTCGCCCATCATCCCGAAGTCGATGAACGTCAGCACCCAGTCCGGCTCGCCCTCGCGGCGCCGATCGGACGGCACCGGCGTGACGAAGACGTTGCCCGGGTGAGGGTCGGCGTGGAAGAAGCCGAAACCGAAGAACTGGTCGAACATCACGGAGGCGAACACGCTCGCCACCTCGTGAGGGTCGATGCCCGCACGGCGAAGACCATCGACGTCGGTGACCTTGATCGCGGTGACGTCGGCGAGCGTCAGGACCCGCGCGGTCGACCGCTCCCACGCGATCTCGGGGACGGCGACTCGGGGGTTGCCGGCGAACTTCTCGCGGAAGCGCTCGGCGTTGGCCGCCTCGTGCCGATAGTCGATCTCCTCGAGGCTCGTGATGGCGAACTCCTCGACGAGAGCCGGCATGTCCGCTCGCCGCGAGACGATGCGGATGCGGCGCAGCCAGCGCGCGATACGGCGGAGCGCGGCGAGGTCGACGTCGACGATGGTCTGGATGCCGGGTCGCTGGACCTTCACGACGACGTCGGTGAAGCCGGCGTCGGCGGCCTGCTCGGCGGCGAGCCGGGCGCGATGGGCCTGACCGAGGGAGGCCGCGGCGACCGGCTGCTCGTCGAACGACGCGTAGGCGTCGCGCAGCGGCATCCCCAGCTCTGCTTCCGCCGCCGCGCGGATCTGGTCGAAGGGAACCGGGGGCACCTCGTCCTGCAGGCCGGCCAGTTCGGTCGTGATCTCCGGTGGCAGGACGTCGAGCCGGGATGACATGAACTGCCCGACCTTGATCATCAGCCCGCCGAGCTCGACGGCGAGCGCGTGGAAGCGGCGCGCGAGGCGGCGCAGGCGGGCCGTTCGCCCCCGTTCGGAGAGCCGCTCGAGACCGAAGCGCGGCAGGACGATCTCGAACCACCACGTCTGCACGAGCGCCCGCGCGGCGAAGCGCAGGATGCGGCGATAGCGCGCACGCGCGCGGGCATCACCCGGCACCGCGGGGGTGCCGGGTGATGCGACGCGATGCGGTTCGGCCGAGGCCACCCGCGTCAGGCCTGCGCGAGCAGGGCGTACAGCTTGCGGCGCGCGTCGTCGAGGATCTCCACGGCCTGCTGGACCTGCTCGGGCGAACCGCTGCGGCCGACCTGGGCGGCGGCCTGGGCGAGCTCGACGCCCGCCTTGGGCAGCGCGGTCACGCGGCTGTGGTCGCGGCTCGTGGACTCCCACGGAGCGGACTTCTCGCCCGCCTCGCCCGCCGCCTCGCGGCCGGCCTCGGTGAGCGAGTAGGTCTTGCGTCCGTTGGACTCCTGGGCGCTGACGAGGCCCTCGTCGGCGAGCAGCTGGAGGGTGGGGTACACCGATCCCGCGCTGGGCTTCCACGACCCGCCGCTGCGCTCTTCGATCTCGTGGATGATCTGGTAGCCGTGCATGGGCTGCTCGGCGAGGAGGGCGAGCACGGCGGCACGGACGTCGCCGCGTCCGACCCGGGTGTTCACCTTCTGCTCGAAGGTCGACTTCAACTGGTCGAATGCCTCGAACACGTTGTTCCCGAGATCGGAGACGTTGAACCCGCCTCGTCCCCCGAAGATGTTGTCACGGCCGCCGAAACCGCCGGTGGGGAATGTTCCGCTCATGCTGACCTCCCGGTCGTCGATACGTTAGCGATACCTGACGATATATCGTTATCGCCCCCGGCGACAGGGCTCGCACGGAACACTCAGCCTTCACGCGGGGCGGCCGACGATGTCGTCCGCGTTCGCGGCGATCCACTCCATGAGCGGCATCATGCGCTCCATCAGCTCGACACCGCGTTCGGTCAACGCGTACTCCACGCGAGGCGGCACTTCGGGGTACGCGGTGCGGCTCACGATGCCGTCGGCCTCGAGCGTACGCAGTGTGGACGCGAGCATCTTCTCGCTGATGCCCGCCACGGAGCGCCGGAGCTCACCCCATCGGGCGGTGCCGTCGGTCAGTGCGAGCAGCACGAGCACGCCCCATTTGCTCATGACATGGTCGAGCACGACCCGCGTCGGGCAGTTCTCGGTGAAGACCTGATCGGAGGACGCCCGGATCTGCGCGAAACTCACTGCCATGTAGGTAGCTTACCGAAAAGTGGGTACACATCTGACGGAATGCAAGGATGCCCGGCGGCGGTTGTCACCGGCAACACCCGACCGAAAGGACCACCGATGACCATCCTCATCACCGGAGCGAGCGGACAGCTCGGCCACCTCGTCGTCGACGCGCTGCTCGCCCGCGGCGTCTCCCCCGACACCGTCGTCGCCGGGGCTCGCGACCTCGCCAAGCTCGCCGACCTCGCCGACCGCGGTGTCGCCACCGCCCGCGTCGACTACGACGACCCCGCCTCGCTGCGCGACGCGCTCGCGGGCGTCGACAGTGTGCTGCTGATCTCGGCGTCGGAGCCGGGCAAGCGGCTCGCGGGCCACAAGAACGTCATCGACGCGGCAGCGGCGGCAGGAGTGTCGAAGCTCGTCTACACCAGCGCCCCGAAGGCGACGACCTTCGAGTGGCCCTTGGGCGCCGAGCACAAGGCGACCGAGGAGGCGATCGCGGCGAGCGGCGTTCCGGCTGTCGTGGTGCGCAACAACTGGTACATCGAGAACTACGTGCCCGACGTCCAGCGCGCCGCCGAGAGCGGTGTCATCGCGGCATCCGTCGGCGACGGGCTGATCGCACCGGCCTCGCGCGCCGACTTCGCCGAGGGCGCCGCCGTCGTGCTCATCGAGGACGGTCACCTCGGCGAGGTGTACGAGTTCGCAGGCGACACCCGCATCGGGTACGACGCCATCGCGGCCGCGGTATCCGAGGTGCTCGGTCGCGATGTCGCCTACGCGCGCGTGTCGACGGAGGATCACATCGCGGCCCTCGAGAGCGCCGGTCTCGACGCCGGGACCGCCCAGTTCGTCGCGGGGATCGACACCGGCATCCGCGAAGGCGTTCTCGATGTGGACGACCACACCCTCTCGCGCCTCATCGGACGACCGACGACCTCGTTCGCGGACGGGCTTCGCGCCGCACTCGCCTGACCCGCAAGATGCCGACGCACTCCGCCCCTCGGGGGCCGGGGCGCGTCGGCATCGGCTCCGCTCAGTTCAGAGGGCGCGTCGAGGGCGGGATGACACCGTTGGCGTAGAGCTGCTGGGCCACATCCTGCAGCGCCGTGAGAGCGACCCGCTGGGTCGTCGGACCGTACGAGATGCGGGCGACGCCGAGATCCTCGTACTCCTTCGCGGTGAGCGCGCCGGGCAGCCCGATGACGCTGAGCTTGCGCTCTCCGAGCCCCTCGACGAGGCGCCGGGTGATGTCGGCGTCGAGGATCCCCGGGACGAAGACCAGATCGGCGCCGGCGTCGAGATACGCGCGACCGCGCTCGATGGCATCGGCGATCGATTCCTCGGTCGAACGGTCACCCGCGCGCACGAAGGCGTCGGTGCGGGCGTTGAGGGCGAACGGGACACCCTCGGCCTCCCCCGCCCGGACGATGGCCTCGACCGCGCGGACCGAGTCCGCGAGAGGTTGCAGGCGGTCTTCGACGTTGGCTCCCACGATGCCCACGCCGATGGCCCGGCGCGTCGTCTCACCGGGGTCGCCGAAGCCGGCGTCGAGGTCGGCCGACACCGGGACGTCGCCCGCTACCGAGACGATGCGGCCCACCATGTCGAGCACGATCTCGAGCGGGATGTCGGTGCCGTCCTCGTACCCGAACGACGCGGCGATCGAGTGACCGGCGGTGGCGATCGCGCGTGTCTCGGGCAGAGCCAGGATGGCTTCGGCCGACACCACGTCCCACACGTTCACCACCCGGAGGATCTCGGGCGCAGCATGGAGTGCGGACAGGGTCTGGGCTCGCTCAGCGGGGGTGCTCATGCCGATCACGCTAACCGCGCGCGGCGCACACGGGGCACATGTTGCGCGATTCGACGACACGCGTCATCGGGCCGCGCCTCAGCCCTGGCGCCCTTTGAACCGCGGGTTGAGCTTGTTGATGACGTACACGCGGCCACGGCGACGCACGACCTGCGCGCCGGGCTGATTCTTCAGCGACTTGATGGATGCGCGAACCTTCACGACGACCTCCTATTGAGAACTCTTATCAACAACAAGGTACGGTGGAGGACCGATCGCCACAACTCGAGCCGGAGAGAACACCGTGACCACTCATCTCGCCGTCACCGGCGTCTGCAGCGCCGAACGCCGTCGTTACGCCCGTCTGTGCGTCATCGCCGGACGCCACCGCGCCCTCCGCGTCGTCGACCTCGCCAGCGACGCCGACCCGGTCCACGTCCACGCCACCGTCCACGGCATGCCCTCGCTCTGCGTGCTGGATGCCCGCCATGCGATCGACGACCTGCGCGACGAGGCACCGCTGCGTCGGGCCGTCCCGCACGGAGACGGGCGAGCAGACGTCGGAGCACGCGCGCGGCTGGCGGCGCAGCTGATCGAGGCGGCGAGCGCCGTCGTGATCGTCAACTGGGAGCGGATGCCGACGGCCGACCTGTCGATCCTCATGGCACTCGCGTCGCACCTGGCACCGACCGCCCGCATCCGACTCAGCCGCGGCGTCGTCGACGACCTCTCCGCACTGGGCTTCGGCACCACCCTTCCGCTGCGCGACGCGGGCGATCGCGCCGGATGGACGCGTGCCCTCAACGGCGAGCACGATCCGTTCCTCACCGATCGGCGCGTTGCGACGATGCGCTACGAGCAGTTGCGCCCGTTCCACCCCGGCCGGCTCGTGCTGGCTCTCGATCTGCTCGATTCCGGCTCGTGCGGACTGGTCCTGCGGTCGGTCGGGGTCTGCCGTCTCGCGACGCGGCCGAATGTTCCCGCGCGGTGGGAGCAGGCCGGCTCGGCCATGTGGATCGACCCGATCGAGGCCGGCCACGGACTCGACGACGTCGGCCAGGACATCGCTCTGACCGGCATCGACCTCAACACCGTCGCCGTGCGGCACGTCCTGGATGCCGCCGTGCTCGACGACGCGGAGCTGTCGGCGGGTCCGACGGCCTGGCGACGGCTGTCCGACCCCCTGCCCGAATGGAACGTGGCGGTCGGGTCCGAAGACCCGACCGCCGACTGAGCCGCTGGGTGCGGTTCAGATCCGTCCGCGGCGGTGCGCGCGCCGGCGGATCGCCGTGAGAAGCGCGCCGCCCGCGAGGAGCGCGAGAGCGATCCCGGTCACCGTCGCGGTCATCGAGGCCTCGCCGCCCGTCGCAGCGAGATCGCGCCGCGCGCCGACCCCGGCCGCTGCGCCCGCCGCCTCGGGGCCGGTCGCGCCGGCGCCGCCGGACGGAGCACCGCCCGCACCCCCACCGGTGCCGCCGCCTGCTCCGCCTCCGGCGCCGGGGTCCGAGCCCCCGCCCGAGCCCTCGCCGGGGTTCTCGGGCTCGACGGCGGCGGTCACGGTGAACAGCGACACGCGCGAGTCGTCGACGGCGCCGAAGGGATCGCTCGTGCGGACGTACCATCCGCGCTCGCCCTCCTCCGCGAGCGGCCAGGCGGCCGAGAGGATCGAGCCGCTCGCGACATCCGAGAACGTCGCGATCTCCGTGCCGCCGAGGACCTCCGCCGAGAAGGCGTCGGTGCCGAGGGTGCGCGTGCCCGGCTCGATGCGCAGCTGATCGTACGTGAGCGCGAACTCCTGCTGCGAGTAGTCGCCTGCTCCCGCCGGGCCGAGGAGGCTCGGCTCGTCGGAGTTGTAGACGTCGAGTGACGGCGAGTAGGTGCGCACGAGCATCTGCCGCCCCTCGTTGTCGAAGTGCAGGAGGCGGAGGAAGCCGAGACCGCCCTCCGGGAGGCCCTGGTAGTCGAACAGCATCGAGTACACGGTGCGGTCCGAGACGCCGTCGCCGTCGTCGTCGAACGCGTCCTCGCGCAGGAATGCGTCGTGGTAGTGCCCGGAGAAGACCATGCGGACGTTCGGGTTGGTCGCGACGACCTCGTCCATGACCCGCTGCGGGATCGCACCGAGCCCGCCGGTGGTGAGGATGAACTCGTGCTGCGCGATGATCGCGACGCGATCGGGGTACTGCGCGAGCACCTCGTTCATCCACGCGATCGACTGATCGCCGGGGAGCCATCCGGTGTACAGCATCAGGAAGTCGATGCCGCCCGCCGAGATGAGGTCGTAGTGACCGCGGTTGTCCTCGAAGCTGCCGCCGTACCAGGGGTTGCCGGCGTAGCGGTCCTCGCCGAAGTACGCACCGTAGTTCGAGTAGTCCTCGAGGTGGTGTCCCACATCGTGGTTGCCGGCCAGGACGCCGTAGGGCAAGCCCGCCTCGTCGAGGCGGCGGTACTCGGGATCGGCCCGCTCCCACTGCTCCATCACGTCGTAATCGTCGATGATGTCGCCGGTGTGGAAGAGGTACTGCAGGTTCAGCTCGTCGCGCCGATCCAGCAGGTACGAGTGGATCGCCTGCTGGTGCCGGTATGGCTCGCCCGGGAGGGTGTTCTCGTTGTAGTACTGCGTGTCCGACTCCCACGCCAGGGTGAAGTCGTACTCGCTGCGCGGAACATCGGCGGCGTTGTGCGGTGCGACCGGAGTCGTCCGGTCCGAGCGGTCCGCGCCCGCGAAGCCTTCGGAGTGCTGCACAAGCATCCGCACCACCCGTCCCGCACCGTCCGAGGCGGCGAACGCGTAGTCGTCGACCGCGACGACGGCATCGAGCGAGAACGACTCGTCGTCGCCCGCGCTCACGTGGCGGTCGACCTCGTCCCACCCCGACCCGTCGGCTCGCTGGACGTAGAGGATGACGGTCGCTCCCGCGTCGGCGTGACCCGACCAGGTCGAGCGGACGTCGGAACCGGCGTCGGTGTCGGTGACCGCGACGTCGAACGACTGGTACGGGAACGCCCGGTCGCTCGTAATCTCCTCCGAGAGGCCGTCGACGGCCGCGAGAGTGCGCAGCTCGTCGGTCGTCAGCTGTTCCGCCTCGGCGCGGTCGACGGCTCGTGCGTCCTGCACGGTGCCGGACTGCGCGCTGACGTCGCCGTCGGACAGATCGAGCCGGCGTCCCTCGAGGAAGCTCACGTCGAGGACGTCGCCCGTCGGATCCTCGACCTTCGCCTGCAGCGTCACGTCGCCCGCGGGCACCTCGGCCCCTTCGGCCGGCGCGAGAGCCCCGGCGCTCGGCTGCTCGTCGTACGTCGTGAAGGTCGCCGTCCACGAGTCGGTGTTGCCGGCCTGATCGGTCGCGGTGATCTCGACGCGGTGCTCCCCCGCGGCCAGGTCGACAGACGAGGTCTCGTGAGGCAGGGCGATCTCCGCGCCGTCGAGCCGGGCGACGGTGCTCGCGACGCCCGATCCCGCGTCGACGATCTCGGCATCGATGACGATCGGTCCCTGATAGGCGGTGCCGTCGACGATCTGCGAGGTGACGACGGGAGCGGTGTTGTCGACCGTCACCGTCCGCGAGACGGTCGTCTCGCCGTCGGTGGCCGCCACCACGGCGGCACCGTCGGCGCCGGCGGTGGTGTCCCAGGAAGCCGAGAGCGCGGCGAACGCATCGTCGGGCAGCGCGAAGCGCGCCTCGTAGTAGTCGAGCTTCCCGGTGGCGGCTCCCGCCTCGGTGACGCTGTCGCCCATCCGCAGGACTGCGGCAGGATCGTCGTAGCCGAGGGGCGTGAGCGTCCGGCCGTCGGGGAGCACCAGGCGCAGGGCGCGGATCTCGAAGTCGTCGTTGTTCTCGGCGAGGTCGATCTCGGGCGCCTTCTTCGTACCCGCCCACACGCTCACGACGAGCTCGTCACCGCGGACGACGTACTCGAGCGGCACGGGCGTGACGATCGTCTCCCATCCCTGCGTGCCGATCTCGAAGATGTTGAGGACATCGTCACCGATGCGCACGCCGTTCTTGAAGTAGTAGTTGACGTTCGTCGTGTCGAAGACGAAACGCGGCTCGTCCTCGAGGGTGGGGGTGGTCTCCACGGCCGCGCCGTCGATCGTCAGCTCGATCGGGCTCGGGTACGCGTCGCCCGCGGCGACGATCTCCGTCGTTCCCGATACGAACCGCCCGTCCTCGAGATTGAGTCGGACCGGGTTGGTGTCGACCCCGGCCACAGGAACGCGACGAGTCTGCGTCGACGCGGTGTTCGTGCCGTCGCTCGCGGTGATCGTGTATTCGTACCAGCTCTTGCCGATGAGGTCGGCGGCGTTGACCACGAACGTCGCCGATCCGTCGCCGGCGTCGAGGAGGTTGATGCGCGCCGGGGCGGGGTCGACGTCGTTGGCGAGCTGCAGTGTCACGGTCCGCGCCAGGACGTCATCGGTCACGGTCGCGGTGATGGCGAAGTCGGTGCCCGGCTGGATCTCGGCGGCGGTGCCGTCGACGATCGTCGGCGCCTGCGTGTCGGGCGCCACGATCATGAGCCCGCCGGGAACCTGGTCTGGCTGCACGGCACCCGGCGACGCCGGGGCGAGGTCGACGATCCGCTGCGTCGCGACATCCGCTCCGACGGTGTAACGGATCCCCTGGTCGGCGACGGTGTCATCGGCGCCGTCGAGGTTGTACAGCGCGGTGCTGACGTGACGGCCGCTGTTGGTCTCGATCGCGACGCCCCGAGGCGAGCCGTTCGCCATCCCGGCCGAGGAGATCTCGACGAGACTCTCCCCCGCGACGAGCCGCGAGCCGAAGTGGTCGTTGAAGTCGGCGGCGGTCAGGGCGTCGTTGGCGCCGTTCTTGATCCACAGCACGAGCGTCTCGCCGGCCGGGATCACGACGTCACCGGGAACGGCCGGCCAGACGCTCGACGAGCCCTCGACGGGGTAGAGGTAATCGATCGTGTAGTCGGAGAAGTCGATCGGATCACTCGAGGCGTTGTAGACCTCGATGAACTCGAAGGCGTCGGAGCCCGCGACGTTGGCCGAGTCGGGCAGCAGCTCGGTGATCTGCAGCGGTGCGGTGACGACGCTCGGGTCGGGCTTCGGGTCGAACCCCGGCTGTTCCCCCGGCTCCTCTCCCGCGGGCGGGGTGACGGCTTCGGGCGCGACGACGCCGGGCGTCGCCGCAGCCGGCTCGGCGAGGATGTCCGTGCCGCCGTCGACGCGCTCAGCGGGCAGACGGAAGTGCGCCGACTGTCCGGCGGCGGCCGCCGTGCGGCCGTAGGTCGACCAGCCCACGATCCCGTCGTTCTGCAGGATGCGGATGCCGCGCGGCGCGCCGTTGGCCATCCCGGCCTGCCCCGTCACGCGCACGACGGTGGTGCCGGCATCGGCGCCCCAGTGCGCGCGGAACTCGTCGATCGAGCGGGCGAAGGAGTCGACGCTCCCCGCGGTGTAGCTGAGCCAGAACACGACGGTCCCCCCGGCGGGGATCACGACCGGGTCGGCCACGGCGAGCGGAACGTCGCGGGAGCGGTCGGCACCGTCGACATACGTGTACGCGAACGAGACGCCCGCAGCCGCCAGGTCGACGTCGGCGGCACCGCGGTTGTGGACCTCGAAGAACTCGTAGTCGTCGACGCCGACGTTGTCGGGGGCGATCTCGGTCACGACGAGCGAGCCGGATGCCGCGTCGGCCGCTGTCGGCACGAGAGCGGTGGGAGCCGCGAGCGCGGGCGCTGCGAGCGCGAGCGAGAGGGCTCCCGCGGCGAGCGTCGCCGTCGTCGCGATGGTGAGAAAACGGGCGCGTGGGCGCTCAGCGGGCATGACAAGCCACCTTCGGTGCAAGAGGGATGCCGCCGACGGTAGGGGCCGTGCGCGAGCACGAAGTGAACGCTCCCGTCCCGCGAGGTGTCCGCGCGGTGACACGCTGCGTCATCTCGGTGTGCTAATCGCGCGTGGCGTTCACCGCATGTTCACGGATCGGTGGTGCGCTGGACGCGTGTCGAATCTCGCCGCCGTGTTCGCGGTGTTCCTCCGCCTCGGGCTGACGTCCTTCGGCGGCCCGATCGCGCACCTCGGGTACTTCCGCGACGAGTTCGTGACCCGGCGGCGCTGGATCGGCGATCGGAGCTACGGCGAAATCGTGGCCCTGTGCCAGTTCCTGCCCGGACCCGCGTCGAGCCAGGTGGGGTTCGCGATCGGCCTGCGCCGCGCGGGACTCTCGGGCGCCGTCGCGGCCTTCGCCGCATTCACGCTGCCCTCCGCCGCGCTCATGGTCTGGGCGGCGAGCGGCATCGGGGCCGTGACCGGCCCCGTCGCGACCGGAGTCATCGACGGGCTCAAGGTGGTCGCGGTCGCCGTCGTCGCGCACGCCGTCTGGGGCATGGCGCGCAGCCTCGCGCCCGACCGGCCCCGCGGGACGATAGCGATCGCGGCGGCCGTCGGGGTCGCGCTGGTGGGCGGGCCCGTCGCGCAGCTCGGGGCGATCGCCCTCGGCGCACTCGCGGGGATTCTGTGGCTCAGCGAGAGGTCCTCCGACTCGGATGACGCCGGCGGGGACGACGCGCTTCCGAGCGCGGGCACCCGCGTCGGGATCGCTGCGCTCGTGATCCTGGTCGCGCTCCTCGTCGTGAGCCCGATCGCCGCCCGAATCACGGGAGACGGCTCGATCGCGTTGTTCGACGCTTTCCTGCGCTCCGGCGCGCTCGTCTTCGGCGGCGGCCACGTCGTCCTCCCCCTCCTCGAGAGCGCCGTCGTCGGGCCGGGCTGGGTCGACGCCGAGACGTTCCTCGCCGGCTACGGCGCCGCGCAGGCGCTGCCGGGACCGCTTTTCGCCTTCGCCGCCTATCTCGGAGCGCTCGCGAGCGTCGGCCCGGGCGGCGTGGCCGGGGCCACGATCGCGCTCGTCGCCATCTTCCTGCCCGGCTTCCTGCTGCTCCTCGGAACGCTGCCCGTCTGGGCTGTCCTGCGGCGCCGGTCGTGGGCGCGTGGCGTGGTCCGGGGAGCGAGTGCCGCAGTAGTCGGAATCCTCGGCGCCGCCCTTTACGACCCGGTCTTCACGACGTCGATCACCCGGGTCGACCAGTTCGCACTCGCTCTGGTCTGCTTCGGGCTGCTGACGCTCTGGCGCTGCCCCGCCTGGGTGGTCGTGGCGCTGGGTGCCGGCGTCGGTGCGGCCGCCGGAGCGCTGATCAGCGGCTGACGAGCGACGGGGCGGAGCGGACTCCGCGCGGCGTTCCGGCACCATCGCCCGCGCGTTCGCGCCGCTCGATGGCGAGGTTGACGACACCGAACGCGAGCACGAGCACCGCCGCGATCGTCGGCAGCAGCATGGCGAGCCGCACCTCGCCGGCCTCGGCGATGGCGCCCGTCACGGCCGACGCGAGCGCCTGCGCCAGCGTCAGCGCCGATCCGAGGAGCGTCATCGTCGTCGCCGACCGGCCGACGGGGCTGCGGTGCCCCGCGATGCTGAACAGCGTCACGAGGGTCGGCCCGACCCCGAGCCCCATCAGCAGCAGCATCACGATGACCGCCCCGAGCGAGTCCGAGGCGGCGTAACCGCCGGCCGAGACCGCGAGGACGGCTGCGAAGACGAGCCAGCGGCGGCGCAGCGCGAACCGCGAGGGCAGGAGCACGACCGCGAGAGCGAGGGCCGCCGAGCCGATCCCCATCAGCCCGTACAGGAGTCCTGCCTCGACGTCGTCGCCCGCGGTCTGCGCGAACGCGGTGAGCGAGGTCAGTGTCGAGCCGAAGAAGAGCCCCACGCCGAACGTGGCCGCGACCAGCACGAGGATGCGTCCGCGCAGCACCTGCGAGATCGGCGCCCGCTCCTCGCTCTCGCCCGGATCGAGGGCCGTCGCCGCGATCTGCCCGCTGGGGTGAAGGGCGAAGGCGGTGACGAAGACGAGGCTGAGGGCTGCGGCGATCGCGATCGGGGCCCAGGGAGCGATGACGGC
This sequence comes from Microbacterium sp. Ru50, assembly GCF_002920555.1. Taxonomy (NCBI): domain Bacteria; kingdom Bacillati; phylum Actinomycetota; class Actinomycetes; order Micrococcales; family Microbacteriaceae; genus Microbacterium; species Microbacterium sp. Ru50. Next base: position 1,024,418 of record NZ_PQSV01000001.1, read on the forward strand.
CGCGAGGATGCCGACGAGGAACGGACCGATGACGAAGGCCGTCTCGTCGGCCGCCGATTCGTACGACATCACGCGCGAGAGCGTCCGCGGTCGATGCTCGGCGTCGAGTCGCGCCCGGATGATGCCCATCAGCCGACTGCGCGACATGGCCGCGGCCTGCGGAGCGCTCAGTCCGATGGCCGCCGCGGCGGTCAGGATGAGCGGGTCGGGTGATCCGGCCGTGACGACGACGGGGAAGATCCCGAGCAGGATGCCGTTGAGGATCCCGAGCGGAACGAGCACCCGCCGCTGCCCGAACCGGTCGACGGCGTCGCCGATGACCGGACCGGCGATGACGACGCCGATGCCGACGGCGGCCGAGGTGAGCCCGCCGAGCCCGACCGAGCCGGTCGCGGAGACGACGAGGGTGAGGACGCCCACGACCATCATCGCGAAAGGAAGCCGGGCGATGAAGGCGATCGGGAAGAGCGCCCAGCCCGTGTGATGGATCAGGGAACGATCATTCGACGTCATACATGCCTCCGAGCAGTCAGCTCGTTCTCACGTGCCGCCTTGCTCCGTCAGCAGGTAGTTGCATCGCTTCATCCGGGCCGGCGCCGCGGACCCCTCGATTCTACCGGCGGAACAGCTCCTCGGCGACGAGTGAGAGGTCATGCAGGTCGGAGACCCCCGCGAGCTCGCGCGCCGAGTGCATCGAGAGGATCGGGATTCCGACGTCGACGGTGCGGATGCCGAGCCGCGTGGCGGTGATCGGCCCGATGGTCGACCCGCAGGGCACGCTGTTGTTCGACACGAACTCCTGGCTGGCGACGCCCGCCGCCTCGCACCAGCCGTTCCATGCGGCCGCTCCGACGCCGTCGGTCGCGTACCGCTGGTTGGCGTTGATCTTCAGGATCGGCCCCGATCCCAGCACCGGCAGGACGACGGGGTCGTGCTTGTGGGCGTAGTTCGGGTGCACCGAGTGGCCGACGTCGCTCGAGACGCACCAGGATGCCGCCATCGCGCGCATCCCCTCTTCGCGATCGGCCCCGAGGCCGAGCTGGATGCGCTCGATGACGTCGGCGAGGAAGGGACCGGCAGCACCCGAGCGGGTGGCCGAACCGACCTCTTCGTGGTCGAAGACGGCGAGCATCGCGATGTGCCCGGCGTCGAAGCCTTCGGCGGCTCGCTCCAGGGCGACGACTCCGGCATGGACGGAGGCGAGGTCGTCGAGCCGGCCGGAGGCGAAGAAGACGTCGCCCGCGCCGAACACCGAGCCTCGGGCGGCATCGGCGGTCACGACGTCGTAGCCGCGGATGCGGGCGGCGTCCACGCCCGCCTCTCGGGCGAGCTCTCCCAGCAGGTCGGCGGACTCGGCGGACCCGAGTCCCCAGACCGGCTGCGTCTGCGTCTGCTTGTCGAGCGCGAGATGATCGTTCGCCTCGCGGTCGAGGTGGATCGCGAGCTGGGGAAGGCGGAGCAGCGGCCCCGTCGCGGTGAGCACCGAGGTGCCGTCGTCGAGCACGAGGCGCCCAGCCAGGCGCAGTTCGCGATCGAGCCACGAGTTGAGCAGCGGCCCGCCGTAGACCTCGACACCGGCCTGCAGCCAGCCGAGACGCCCGGTGGTGGGACGGGGCTTGAGTTTGAACGCCGGCGAGTCGCTGTGCGCGCCGAACACCCGGACGGGCGTCACCGCCGTCGCCGCTTCCGGCACGATCCACGCGAGCACGGCGCCGTCGCGCACCACGAGATAGCGCCCGCCCGGCTGATCGGGCCAGCGCTCGTCCTCGGCCAGCGCGGTGAAGCCCGCGGCGACGAGGCGACGGGCCACCTCGGCGGCGGCGTGGAAACTCGACGGCGACGACGCGACGAAGTCGGCGAGGTCGGCGGCGTGGGAGCGGGCGGCGGCGGTGACGGCGGACACGGTGACTCCTGGATCGTTGGGGGCCTCCGTCGATCGTAGGCGCAGCCGCCGTCGCACCCGCGGCTCAGCCGTTGGCATCGGTGCGCATCGGCGGGCACTCCGCGCCCGGCGCGGTGGCCAGTTCGAAATGCCAGGGCTCGTTGCCGTAGGTCTGACAGATGCCGAACTCCGAGCCGTACGAGATAAGCCAGTACTGCGCGTCGACCGGCCCGATGTCGATGGCGTCCCCGCTGACGTGGCGCGACTGCTCGGGGGTGGCGACGTAGGCGCGCGCGGTCTCCTCCCCCACCGACGCGATGCGGTCGTCGAGGAGCCACTGCTGATACGCCGCGCTGCGCCATCCGCTCGTCACACCGAGGCGGATGCCCTCGTCCGCGGCACGCGCCTCGGCGGCGCGCATCGCCGCGAGCAGCTCCGGGTCGAGTCGCGAGATCGCCGGAAGGTCGTCGTCCCACAGGCTCACCTGCACGCCATCCTCGATGAACCCGTCGTCCGCCGACGGCGAGAACGCCGGGCCCGGGAACACCGGCGGCATCGGGGGCAGCTGCACGCCCGACGCACCGGCGAGCGCACCGATGGCGGACGCGCCGAGGGCGACCGCACCCGCGACCGCGACCACACCGAGCGCGAGACGGCGGCGGCGCACACGAGGGGATGTCCGCGCTCGCGGGCGCGGCGGCACGAACGTCACCCGCCGTCCGGGCTCGGTCGTCGGCAGCGCGAGCGGGCGGGTCGGAACCGGGGCGGAGGAAGTGCTCATGCTCCCAGTGGACGAGAGCGGATGTTGCACCGGTGTCGCCGATTTCTCATACGCCCGCGATACCTGCGCCCGCCTATCCTGAGGCCATGCGTGTGCTGATCGTCGAGGACGAGCTCTTCCTCGCCGAGGCGATCCGCGACGGGCTGCGCCTCGAGGCCATCTCCGCCGACCTCGCCGCCGACGGCGACATCGCACTCGAGCAGCTGGCCATCACCGGGTACGACGTCGTCGTGCTCGACCGTGACATCCCCGGCCCGAACGGCGACGAGATCGCCCGCCTCCTCTCGCAGCGCCCCCAGGCTCCCCGCATCCTCATGCTGACGGCGGCCGACCGGCTGGACGACAAGGCGTCGGGCTTCGAATCCGGCGCCGACGACTACCTGACCAAGCCGTTCGCGATGCGCGAGCTCGTGCTGCGGCTGCGCGCGCTGGCTCGACGTTCGCCCAGCTCCGCTCCCCCGGTCCGCGAGTTCGGCGGCGTGCGACTCGATCCCTTTCGGCGCGAGGTCTACCGCGACGGAAGATACGTCGCGCTGACGCGGAAGCAGTTCGCCGTGCTCGAGGTTCTCGTCGGCGCCGCCGGCGGCGTCATCAGTGCCGAGACGCTGCTCGAACGGGCGTGGGACGAGAACGCCGACCCGTTCACGAACGCGGTCCGCATCACGATCTCGACGCTGCGCAAACGGCTCGGCGAGCCCTGGGTCATCGAGACCGTTCCCGGCGTCGGATACCGTATGTCGGACCCCGCGCCGTGATCGTCCGTCGCCGAGGACTCTCCTTACGGGTCTCGCTCACCCTCAGCTACGCCGGGTTCCTCGTCGTCGCCGGCGCGGTGCTCTTCGGCGTCGGCTTGCTGGCCCTGCGGTTCGTGCCGAGCGGCGACCTGTTCAGTCAGTCGACGGGCGGGTGGGCACCGGGTCGCGGTGACCTCACCGACGTCTTCGTGAAGTACGCCTGGTGGGCCCTCGCGGCGCTCGTCGTCGTCGGCCTCGTCGGCGGATGGTTCCTCTCGGGGTGGATGCTCGCCCCGCTCGGGCGGATCACCGAGGTCGTCGGCCTGGCCGATGCGGGAACGCTTCACCGCCGGATCGCGCTGCGCGGACGACGGAACGAGCTCACCGACCTCGCCGATGCCTTCGACGACATGCTCGACCGGATCGAGAGAGCGGTCGCGGAGGAATCGCGGTTCGCGGCGAACGCGTCGCACGAGCTGCGCACCCCGCACGCCGTCATCCGGACGATCGTCGAGGTCGCGCGAGCCGATCCGGAGGAGCGCGACGTCGACCTCGTCCTGAGCAGGATCGCCGAGACGAACGAGCGGGCGATCGCGACGACGGAGGCACTGCTCGACCTGGCACGCGCCGGCCGCACCGGCCTGGCCTTCGAGCCGGTCGACCTCGCCGCCGTGACGGAACGCGTCGCCGCGGACGCGCGAACCCCCGGCGCCCCGGCGACGCACCGGGCGTCGCCGACCATCCGGGTGGAGCCGGGGCCGGCGGTCGCCCACGGCAACGCGGCCCTGCTCGGGCAGCTCGTATCGAACCTCGTCACCAACGCGATGGTCCACAACCTCTCCGACGGCGGCGAGGTCGCGGTGCGGACGCGCACGGCGCCGGACGGGTGGGCGCTGCTCGAGATAGCGAACACCGGGCCCCACCTGGATGCCGCTCGCGTCTCGACGCTCACGGAGCCGTTCGTCCGGGCGGGCGACCGCACCCGCCCGGCATCCGACCGCGGCGTCGGTCTCGGCCTGACCATCGTCGCGACCATCGTCCGCAGCCACCGCGGCGATCTGCGCATCACGGCGCGCGAAGGCGGCGGCCTGCTCGTCCGGGTCGCGCTGCCGAGCGCGTGAGCGGCCTCAGGCCGTCTCGGCCCGGCTCTGGCACTCGATGCACGCGGGAGCGTAGGGAACCGCTTCGAGGCGTGCGGACGCGATCGCACGACCGCATCCGACGCACTGACCGTACGAGCCCGCACGGACGCGGTCGAGCGCCTCGCTGATCAGCGTGATCGTCGCGCGGTGCGATGCGGCGGCCTGATAGGCCACCGGGTCGACCGAGGGAACGGCACGCGGCTCGATATCCGCCAGCAGCTCGCGGCGTTCCGCGAGGAGCGCTTCCAGGCGCGTCCGGACGTCGCTCGACGCCGCTTCGGCCGTCTTTTCCATTTTTCTTCCGTTCTGCTTTTTGTGGTGCACGAAAAGCCCCGATCTCGAGCCCGCAGGGGCGAGATGACGGGGCATTGACCACCCACCATAGCCAGTGCGCACAAAAAAGCAAGTCACTGCAAATCGCCCTCGACGGTCGATTTGACTTCCTTATTTTCCGGGCTATGGTCGGGAGTCACACGCCAGCCACAAGGGGAAGCGAGTTCTTATGTCGACCAAAACACCACGCGCACGCGGCGACAAAAAGGCGCCGCAATTGTCACTCAAGGAAAAACGCGCCGCCAAACGCGAGAAGCAGGAGGACGGCGCGTTCCTCAAACCGCGGAAGGGCTCGGCCCGCTGACGCCGCGCGTGCGCATGCGGGATAGCCCGTGGCACATCTCGAATCGATTCGATAGACTGACCGACGGCGGCGCTCCGGCGCCGCCGTTGTCGTGCCCGCATCTTCTCGAAGGCCACCGCGATGTCCCGCAACCTCACCACCGGCAGCCCCTGGCGTGTCATCCTCGCGTTCTCGGTGCCCCTTCTGATCGGCAACGTGGTGCAGCAGATGTACCACATCGTCGACGCGGTCGTGGTGGGCCGCTGGCTCGGCGTCGACGCACTCGCTGCGGTCGGCGCCACGGGCTCGATGCTCTTCCTCCTCATCGGCTTCGCGTGGGGACTGACCTCGGGGTTCGCGATCCCCACGGCGCAGGCCTTCGGCGCCGGCGACCACGCCGCAGTGCGCCGCTCGGTCGCGGCCGGTGCCACGCTGACCGCCATCACGAGCGTCGCGCTCACCGTCGTGGCGCCGTTCCTCTCGCGCCCGCTGCTTCAGCTGCTGCAGACGCCCCCGGAACTGCTCGACGACGCGACGACGTTCGCGGTCGTCAGTTTCCTGGGTGCCGGGGCGACGATGTTCTTCAACTATCTCGCCGCCATCATCCGCGCGATCGGCGACTCACGCACCCCGCTGATCTTCCTGACGGTCGCGTGCGTCTTCAACGTCGTGCTCGTGGTGCTGATGGTCGGACCGCTCGGGTGGGGGGTCGGCGGGGCCGCCCTCGCGACGGTGGTGTCGCAGGCGCTCTCGGTGGTGCTGTGCCTCGATTACATCCGCCGGCGCATCCCCGTTCTGCGCATGCGGCGCTCCGACTGGCGCATCACGCGTGCCGATCTCGCCCTGCACCTGCGACTCGGGCTGCCGATGGGATTCCAGGCGTCGATTATCGCGATCGGCACGCTCGCGGTGCAGGTCCGTCTCAACGAGCTCGGTGCCGACGCCGTCGCCGCCTACACGACCGCCTCCCGCGTCGACGGCATCGCGGTCGCTCTGCTGCAGTCGCTCGGACTCGCCGTCTCGATGTTCGTCGCGCAGAACTACGGCGGCGGCCGTCCCGACCGCATCCGCCAAGGCGTCGCGCAGGCGACATGGATGGCAGTGATCGGCGCCGTCGCTCTCGGCGTGGTGCTGATCACCTCGGGGGCCTCGCTCGTGCGCCTGTTCGTCGGCGACGGCTCGGATGAGGTCGTCTCCCTCGCCGCGCTCATGCTGATCATCAACGGGGCGACCTACAGCGCCCTCGGCGTCCTGTTCGTCCTTCGCGGGGCCCTGCAGGGGCTCGGGCACACCCTCGTGCCGACCATCACCGGGATCGTCGAGCTGTTCATGCGCGCCGGAGCCGCCGTCGTGCTCGGCGCGCTGCTCGGGTTCGCGGGAGTGGCGTGGAGCAATCCCCTCGCGTGGCTCGGCGCAACCGTCATCCTGATCCCCGCCTACCTGCGGGCCCGGCGCGAACTCGCGGGCATGCCCGTCGCCCGCGCGGATCACATCACCGCAGCGACGACGCCGGTACCGGTCGTGGGCCCCGCGAGCGGATCGATGGTCGTCGACGCGGTGGTCACGCAGCCGGTGCCCGTCGTTCCGGTCGCGCGGCGCCGACGTCGTGCGCTCGTCTCGGCGTTGCGCCGCGGACGCGGCTGACCGGGTGCCGCCCCGCGATCAGCTCGCCGACGAGCCGGGCCGGGATGCCCGGCGGGGAGCCCGCTTGGCGGGCGCGGATGCCGCAGCTGAAGCCGGAGCCGAAACGGCGTCGGCCGGCGCCTCGATGGCGGGCTCGGCGGCATTCCGATCAGTGGTCTTCGTCGCGGGCTCCGCGACGGGCTCGACAGCGGGGTCGACCGTCGGCTCGCTCGCGGGCTCAGCCGCGGCCTTCCGGCTGCGCGACGCGCGCTTGGGCCGGGCAGGAGCCTCGGAGTCGGCGTCGTCCGAGGCGGTCTTCGGTGCGGTTGCTCGGCTGCGCGACGCGCGCTGCGGTCGCGCGGGCGTCTCGGCCTCGGTCTCGGTCTCAGTCTCGACCGTCGTCGGAGCGGCACCGTCGTCCGGGCCGGACACGGATGCCGCGCGGACGCTCGGCTCCGTCGGATCGGCGTCTTCGGCCGCAGGCTTCGCCGCGGCGCGAGCGGTCGTCGTCCGGGGGGCCCGGGTCTTCGCCGCGGGAGCCTTCGCGGGGGTCTTCGCATCAGCCTTCGCGGTGGTCTTCTTCGCGGCTGTCCGCCTCTTCGCCGCTCCGCCGTCGGACACCGCCTCGTCCTCGGCCGGGGCGGCATCCACCGAGCCGGTCGCCTCGTCGGGTGTCGTGCGCTCCGTCGCGGCAGGCATCGGCGCGGGGTCGACCGCTCCCCCGCCGGCGCCTACAGCATCGGAATCCTCCGACGACGACGACGCGGCGTTGCCCCGCGCGGCCGACGAGACCGCGTCGAGCGCGGCATCCAGAGCTGCGCCCAGCGTCAGCTGCTCGATCATCGGACGACGGCCGCGGGATGTCGACCCGCTCGCGCTCTCCGACGGAGCGGTCGCCCGCGAGGTCTCGACGCGGGAGTCCGCACCGTCCTCCGGCCCGGTCGGCGCCTCCGGCGCGGTCGGTGTCGCCTGCGCGAACGACTCGGACTCCGAGCCTGCGCTCTTGGCACGCGACGGCTTGCGCCTCGAGCGTCCCGGTTCCGCATCGCCTCGGCCCTTCGCGGACGCGTCGGCAGCGGTGTCGTCCGAGCCCTTCGAGCCCCCCGCGGTCTTCGGGCGCAGCGACATCCCGCCCGGCTTCGACTCGATCGTGAACAGCCCCACCGCTCGCACGAGATCCGACAGCTTCGCGTAGCCCCAGTTGCGGGGGTCGAAGTCGGGCTGCTGCTTGCGCATGAGCTGACCCACCGTGCCGAGATCGGACCAGCCGTCGTCGGCGGAGGCGGTCTCGGCGGCGCTGCGCAGCAGGGCCACGAGGCGCGCGTCGCCGCGCAACGCCGCAGACGTCCAGCGCTCCGCGGTGGTCGAGCGTGCGGCATCCGGCTCGTCGACGACACCGAGCACCTCGAGGTAGGTGAACTGATCGCACGCGTTGCGGAAGGCCTCGGGAGTCTTCCGCTCACCGAAGCCGTAGACGGTGACCCCTTCCTCGCGGATGCGCGAGGCCAGACGCGTGAAGTCGCTGTCGCTCGAGACGATGCAGAACCCCTGGAACCGGCGCGTGTACAGCAGGTCCATCGCATCGATGATCAGCGCGCTGTCGGTCGCATTCTTGCCGGTCGTGTTGTCGAACTGCTGCATCGGCTGGATGACGTGCTCGCTCGCGGCATCCTTCCACCCGCGCAACTGCGACTTGGTCCAGTCGCCGTAGACGCGCTTGACCGAGGCGGTGCCGTAGGTCGCGATCTCGGCGAGCACACCGCCGATCCGCGATGGCGAGACGTTGTCGGCATCGACGAGGACGGCGAGGAGGTCGCTCTGCTGAGGCATACCCCCAGCATGTCATTGACGAGGCGGCGCAGCACTGTCAAGCCGCTGCCGGCGCTCCCCCGGCAGCCGTAGCGTGAGGTCTGATGACACGCGAAGCCCGGCCCCCGCTGCACCGTCCGACCGTCTCGGTCGTGATCCCGGTGAAGGACGACGCCGTGATGCTGCGGCGGTGTCTGCGCGCTCTCGCCGAGCAGTCCGACCCACCCGACGAGATCGTCGTCGTCGACAACGGCTCGCGCGATGATTCCGCCGACGTCGCCCGCGCCGCCGGTGCCCGCGTCGTCGAATGCGCCGCCGCCGGCATCCCCGCCGCCGCGGCGACGGGCTACGACCACGCGCTCGGCGATCTCGTGCTGCGCCTGGACGCCGACTCGCTGCCGTCGCCCACCTGGATCGCCGGCCTCTGCCGCGACTTCGCCCGCCGCCCCGATGTCGCCGTGCTCACGGGAGGCGCCCGTTTCATCGACGGACCGCGGATGCTGCGCCGCCCCCTCGCGGCGACCTACCTCGGTCTCTACGCGCTGCTGGGGTTCGCCGCGCTCGGCCACCTGCCGCTGTTCGGCTCCAACCTCGCCTTCCGGCGCACCGCGTGGCGGAGCGTCAGTACAGAGGTGCACCGCGGCGACGCCGAGGTGCATGACGACTTCGACCTGGCGTTCCACCTGGGCGGACGGCACCGCATCGCGTACTCGCGACGCGCCGACATGGGGATCTCGATGCGGCCGTTCGACGACGGGCGCGCCTTCCGTACCCGGGTCGCCCGCGGCTTCCACACCGTCGTCGCGCACTGGCCCGACGAGCTGCCGCACCGCCGCGTCGCCCGCCGACTGCGGCGCACCAGACGCCGCCGCATGACCCGCGCCGCGGAGGCTCGACGATGACGCGCGCATCGCGCGGGAGCACCGTCGCCCGCCTCTTCGACCCCGGCGAGATGCATCCGCACGACCTTCACGTCGCGACCTGGAACATCCGCCGACGCATCGACGGTCCGACGTGGCCGCCGAATGACCGCTGGACGGTGCGCGGTCGGCGACTGGCCACCGTGCTGCACGCCGACCCGCCCGCGATCCTCGGCACGCAGGAGGCGATGCCCGACCAGGCCGACCTCGTGCGCGCCTCGCTCGGCACGTCCTACCGCTTCATCGGTCATGGCCGGAACGCCGACGGCCGCGGCGAGGGATGCCCGATCTTCTTCGACACCGAGCGTCTCGAACTGACCGGCCACGCTCAGCTCGCACTGTCGGAGACGCCCGCCGTCGCCGGATCGGCATCATGGGGCAATCCGGTGCCCCGGGTCGTCGTCCGGGCTTCGTTCCTCGATCGCGTCACGGGCAGCGTGCTGACCGTGTTCAACACGCACCTCGACGTCTTCTCGGCGCGATCGCGCCTGCGCTCGGCCTGGCTGCTGCACGACCTCGCCGCAAAGACGCCGGGTCCGGTCGTCGTCATGGGCGATCTGAACGCCGGGCCCGGCTCGGCGCCGGTGGCGGCGCTCCTCAGCGGAGACCTGGTCGACGCGTGGCACGCCGCCGGGATGCGCACGACTGCGCTCTGGGACACCTACGGCGGCTACCACCCGCCGCGCGTCCGCAAGGGGCCGATCGACTGGATCGCCGTCGACCGGGGCACCCGCGTCACCCGCGCCGCGATCGACACCCGGACGATCGACGGCGCGGCGCCGTCCGACCACCTCGGCGTGCATGTGCTCCTCCGGCTGGGAGAGGACGCCTCATGAGCCGCCCCGTCATGATCGAGAACTTCCTCCGCCCGCCTCGAACGATGAGCGCCGTGGTCGCGGACGCGGTGCGGCTCTGCGGGCTGCTCAGCATCGTCGTCGCCGCACTGTGGTTCGAGCTCACGGATGCCGGCATCCTCGCCTTCGCGCTTCCCGCGCTCGTCGCACCGCGTTTCGTCGGGGTCCGCCCCTCGTTCGACATCGCGTGCGGCGTCACGGTGCTCATCGCTGCGTGGAGCAACGTCGTCGATCTGTACCGCAGCGTCCCGTCGTGGGACATCCCGGTGCACCTCGTGTGCACGGGCGTGCTCGCGGCCCTCGCCTACATCGCGGCGGCTCGCGTCGGGATCGTGCCGCTCCCCGGCGCTGCGGGCTTCCGACGGCGTACCGGCCTCATCGTCACGACGGCGTTCGGTCTCGCCTTCGCGGCGCTCTGGGAGATCGTGGAGTGGGTCGGGAAGGCCTTCGTCGACTCCATCCTCGTGACCTACGACGACACGATCGGCGACATGGCCGTGGGCGGGGTCGGTGCGCTGATCGCCGGCATCCTCGTGGCGCGCGTGCGGCTGACGGCCGAGCGTCCGCGCGGCACGGGCGGCGACGTCGACCGCGAGGATGCCGCCGGCGTCACACCCTCCCGGTGAGGATGAGGTTCCAGTACACCCACGGCAGCACGCGCCGGTCGAAGAACCACGACAGCGCGCTCTCGCGATACATCCGCCGGAAGAACGGGATCGTCGGCATGAGCTCGCCGGACGGACCGAACTCGGCCCATACGACGCTCGACCGCGACACCGTCATCGGGCACACGCCGTAGCCGTCGTACCGCGCGCGGGGCTCGCCTCCTCCGGCGACGGCCGCGAGGTTCTTCGCGAGCACCATGGTCTGCTTGCGAAGCGCTCCCCCGCTCTTCGAGTTCGTCGTCCCGGCGGCGTCGCCGATGGCCCACACGTTGCCGAAGCGAGTGTGGCGCAGCGTCTCGGGGTCGACGTCGACGAACCCGTCGGCGTCGCCGGCTGCTGCCAGCCCGGACTCCCGGATCCAGTCGGGAGCCGACTGCGGCGGTACGACGTTGACGAGATCGAACCGGATGCGTTCGATGCCGGAGGGCGAGGCGATCACGACCTCGGACGCCGCGGCATCCAGCTCGATCAACGCGCTCTCGGTGCGCAGCTCGATGCCGTAACGGTCGATCGCCCGCTGGATCTCGCGATCGAAGGCCGGGATGCCGAACACGGTGGTCTCGGGCACGACGAGGACCACCCGGATGTCGTCGAGCACACCCGTGCGCTGCCAGTAGTCGCACGCCTGGTACATCGGCTTCTGCGAGGCGCCCGCGCACGAGGCGGGACCCGCGGGCTGCGTGAAGACGACGGTGCCTCGCCGGAGGTCGCGCAGGCGCAACGAGGTGCGGGCCGCGAGATCGCCCTCGTAGTGAGTGGTCACGTCGCCCGTGCCGATCGATTCGGCCAGACCCGGCACGCTCGCCCAGTCCTTCTGCATCCCGGGGCTCAGCACGAGATGGTCGTAGCCGACCTCTCCGCCCGAGGCCAGGCGCACCGTCGACCGGTGCGGATCGACCGAGGTCACGGCATCCTGGATCCATCGGACACCGTCGGGGATGACACTGCCCTGCGGCCGAACCGTCTCGCTGATGCGCGCGGTGCCGCCGGCGACGTGCGAGAACAGCGGCTGGTACTCGTGGGTGCCCTTCGGCTCGATCAGCGCGATGTCATCGACACCCTGCCGTTGCAGTCGGGCTGCGGCCGAGACGCCGCCGTTGCCGCCGCCCACCACCACGACCCGGTGATGCACGGGGTGCCGTCGCGTCGCTCGAGGATCAGATGCTGGGTCTGCCGTCGCCATGCGACCACGCTAGGTGCCGCGCCCGGAACGGCGAGGGTGCTTGCGTCGCGCGACGGCGGGGTCTAGGCGTGGTGCGGATGCCGCCGAGAACGCACCCGCGACGCGAGCACGCTCGCTGCATGGTGCGTGCTCGGAGCGGAGGTGCGTTCTCGGCGAGAGCAGGGCCGGGCTAGAGGGTCTCGGTGATGTAGATCAGGATGAAGATCGCGAGGATGCCGACGGCGAGGATCGCCATCGCGAGAGCCAGGCGCCGGTTGCGCACGGGCGCGTCGGCCGATGACCGGGCGGCGACGACCATCATCGCCCAGCCGACCACGGCGAAGATGATGCCGATGGCGGGCAGCGCCGTCTGCAGCTGGAACGCCAGCACGTAGAGGACGATCGCTACCGCGGCCAGGACGCCCGCGGGCACGAGCCACCGCGAGGCCGATCCGTGTCGGAAGCTGGCCTGATTGGTCAGATCGGTGGGATCGGGCCGGGGGTGGCGGTCCGGCATCTGCTCTGGTCCGTGGGGCTCGTTGCGCTTGTCGACCATGTCGTCCTCCCGTTCGGCCCCACGGTACGTGCCCCCGCACGCCCCGCCCGACCCCCTTGCGCATCTCCCGCCGAGCACGCACCATCCCAGCGACAGTGCACGGTGTGCGGTGCGTGCTCGGCGCGACGGTGCGTGCTCGGCGCCGGCAGGTCAGCCGGCGAGGGCGACCATCTCGGCGCTGCGATCCCAGAGCTCGCGGGCGAGATCGGGGTCGGTCGCGTTGCGGTGCGACCGGGTCGGGCGGTCGTTCTCGTAGTACGCGCCGGGCACCCAATCGCGATTCGGGACTCCGTCGGCGAGGAAGACCAGGCGCGCGCCGCCCTCGTCGGTCGTGGTGAGCAGCCGCCGCGCGAGCGGGTTGTGGTAGACCCATCGGAGCGGACCGGGCACGTTCGCGGCGAACTGCGTCGCGACGACGCCGGGGTGGAAGGCGGCCGCCGAGATGCCCTGATCGCCGACGCGGGTCTGCAGTTCGCGCGTGAACACGATGTCGGCGAGCTTGGCGTTGCCGTAGGCGATGCGCCCCGAGTAGTGCTTCGCCGCGTTCAGGTCGGTCACGTCGAACCGCGAGAACAGGCGAGCCGCCACGCTGGCCGTCTGGATGACGGATGCTTCGCTCTCGATGAGCCGCTCCAGCAACAGGTTCGTCAGCAGGAAGCCGGCGAGGTGATTGACCTGGAAGGTCTGCTCGTAGCCGTCGACGGTGAGGGCGCGCGGACCGAAGATGCCGCCGGCGTTGTTGGCGAGCACGTCGATGCGCGGATAGGCCTCGAGCAGTTCGTCGGCCAGACGCCGCACCTGAGCGAGCTCGGCGTAGTCGGCCAGGTGGTACGGCGCGTCGAGCTCGCTCGCGAGAGCCCGGGTCTTCTCCGGCGAGCGCCCGACGAGCACGACGCGGTGCCCTTCTCGCGCGAGACGCCGCGCGGCGGCCGCCCCGATTCCGTCGCTGGCTCCCGTGATGACGATCGTGCGCATGCCCGCAGTCTCGCAGGCTGCGGGCGCCTGGCGGGAGTGCTGGCGCATCCGACCCCGGTGTGTCAACGACTTCTCGCCCGGCACCGCCGGGCGACAGTATCGCGGCAACCGAAGCACAACGGAAGGAGCCGGGATGGCTCAGGAACTGTCGAAGGGCGACCGCGTGAGCTGGGACACCTCTCAGGGGCGGACGCAGGGGAAGATCGTCGAGAAGAAGGAGAAGGACTTCCAGTTCGCGGGTCAGAAGTTCACGGCATCCGCCGACGAGCCGGCCTTCATCGTCGAATCGGAGAAGAGCGGCGATCAGGCGGCGCACAAGCGTTCGGCGCTGCGCAAGCTCAGCAGCTGAGCGGCAGCCACCCCGCATCCGCTCACGCATACGACGAGAGGCCCCTCCGCCGAACGGAGGGGCCTCTCAACGTATGCGTGAGCGCCGGGGTCAGTTCTCGATGTCGCCGCGCCAGGCACCGGTCTCGGTGCCGCGCGACTCGATGAACTCCTTGAAGCGCGTGAGGTCCTTCTTCACGGCGTGGTCGTCGATGCCGATGGCGGCACCGACCGATTCGACGAAGCCCTCGGGCTTCCAGTCCAGCTGGACCGTGACGCGCGTCTCGTTGTCGCTGAGCTTGTGGAAGGTGACGACGCCGGCGTGCTCGTCCTTGCCGCCGACACTGTTCCAGGCGACGCGCTCGTCGGGGTGCTGTTCGGTGATCTTGGCGGTGAACTCGCGCTCGGCCCCGCCGATCTTCACCTTCCAGTGGGTCGTGCCGTCGTCGAGCTGGGTGACCGACTCGACGAAGCTCAGGAAGTGCGGGAACGACTCGAACTGCGTCCACTGGTTGTAGGCGACGGAGACGGGAACGTCGACGTCGATGGTCTCGATGATGCGAGCCATGGGCGGCTCCTTTCGTTTCGATTGCGGGGCTGCCTTCATGCTTCGCCGTCGCCGGCGCCGTCGCGACCGACTTGCGACCTCGGCGGTCGGCTGGTAGGCCCGGCGGTCGGGGTCAGTCGAGCCCGCGCACCGGCACGCCGAGCCACTCGGCGAGGTCGCGGATCTCCGCCTCGACCATCTCGCGCTCTTCGCTCTCCCAGGGCACGAGCTCGTGCAGCGCCGCGACGACGAGGTTCTCCTTCGCTTTGTCGAGGGCCGCGTCGAGAAGACCGATGAACCGGTCGCCGCACAGGATCGGATGCGCGAAGTAGCCGTACACGCGCTGCGCCTTCGGCACGAACTGCTCGAGCTTGTAGGTGAAGTCGAACGCCTCGATCAGTCGCGGCCGGTCGAACAGCATCCCGTCGTACGGGTTGAGGATCGCCACCCTCCCCCCGGGGTCGTCGTCGATGGCCTCGAGCGCCCGCGGGTCGACCCGCCACTTCCACGCGCTCCCCTCGACGACGGCCGGCTCACCGGCCAGCCCCACCCCCGACCACGACGACTTCTGCCGCGCGAGTCCCGCTCCCTGCAGCCGTCGCTCGTCGAGCATCGCGCCGGCCTCGTCGTAGGTCAGGTCGTCGGGCTCGGGGCCGCGTGCCCGCTCGGCGACGTCCCAGCGGCGCAGTCGGCCGGCACGCCCGACGACCGCGACCTCGCCGAGTCGTTCGAGCAGATCGAGCATCCGCGGCACCTGGTTGTCGCTGTACCAGCCGCTGTCGTTGCCGGCAGGCACGGCGGCGGTGTCGGGGATGTCGGCCGCCAGCAGCGGTCCGTCGGCGCGCAGGCGCGCCAGCACGTCGGCCCGGAACGCCCTGTTGGCCTCGAGCCACGCCGCGGTGCTCTCGCGCACGGGACGCATCCGCATCCGCACCCGCATCGCCGGAAGCATGCTCGCGGGGTGGAACGAGCCGGCGTACTCGAAGAGCTGCCGGTCGTCTTCGACGGCTTTCGTCAGCTGCCCGGGCTCGTAGCCCCAGCCGATCCTCGTCCACGGGATCGCCTGCTCGCTGGGCGCGATGACGGCCGTCGGATCGATCTTGATCGCCCCGATCTGCTCGGCCACCTCGACGACGTCGCCGGGCCGGTCGGCCTCGAGCAGCTGCGCCCGCACGATGATGCGACGGGCTTGCTCACGGGTGAGCCGGTGCGGTTCCATGCCACGACGCTACCGCCGACCTCCGACGCGCCCGCGACCTCCGTCAGAAGCGGGCGACCCACTCGGGAACGGTCACCGTCGCCGGCCCGAGCACGACGTCGTCGAACAGGCGCAGGTCGTCATGGGCATCGAGGTTCAGCAGAGCGGTGCGAGCCCCGGCTTCCGCCGCAACGCGACGAGGGATGCCGCGGGCGTGACCGCCCCCGACGTGCCGATCACCCAGAACTGCTTGCACAGCGCCACCGCGTCGAAGATGTCGTCGAGCCCGTACACCGCCTCGCCGAACCAGACCACGTCGGGGCGGAGCGCCCGGGCCCCGCATGAGGGACAGCGCGGCCCTCCGGCGAGGTCGCCGTGCCACGGCATCCGCTCTCCGCACGCCTCGCACAGCGCCGACCCGAGCTCGCCGTGGATGTGGCTGACGCGCGTCGACCCGGCCCGCTCGTGCAGGTCGTCGATGTTCTGCGTGACGATGAGCACATCGCCCGGCCGCCGTGCTTCGAGGCCGGCGAGGGCGAGATGCGCCGCGTTGGGCTCCGCGGCGGCCACCGCGCGACGACGCTCGTCGTAGAACGCGTGGACGAGAGCCGGGTCGGCCGCATAGCCCTCGGGAGTCGCGACATCCTCGATGCGGTGGTCCTCCCAGAGCCCGTCGACGGCGCGGAACGTGCGGATGCCCGACTCGGCGGAGATGCCGGCGCCGGTGAGGACGACGATCCGCGCCACGGTCAGCGCCGCGCCGACAGGTCGGGGGCGAGGGCCTCGCGCTCATCGAAGACGAAGCACTCGCCGTTCCAGTGCGCGCCGCCCTCGTGCTCGAAGTAGCCGAGGATCCCGCCTTCGAGCTGATAGGCGTCGATCCCCTCCTCGCGCAGGACGATCGCGGCCTTCTCGCAGCGGATGCCGCCCGTGCAGAAGCTGACGACCGTTTTGCCCTCGAGTTGATCGCGGTGCGCCGCCGCGGCATCCGGGAACTGCGTGAAGCGCTCGATCCGCCAGTCGACGGCTCCCGCGAACGTGCCGTAGTCGACCTCGAAGGCGTTCCGGGTGTCGAGAAGAACGACCTCGCGCCCGGCGTCGTCGTGGCCCTGGTCGAGCCAGCGCCGCAGGTCATCGGGCGACACGCTGGGCGCGCGCTCGGCGGCGGGCCGGATGGCGGGACGGTCCATGCGTATGATCTCGCGTTTGACCTTCACCAGCATCCGGCCGAACGGCTGGTCGCCCGACCAGCTCTCCTTCGCCGTCAGCGCCGCGAAGCGCTCGTCGGCGCGCAGGTCGTCGAGGAAGCCCCGAACAGCGGTCTCGGCGCCGGCGAGGAAGAGGTTGATGCCCTCCTCGGCCAGCAGGATCGTGCCCTTGAGTCCCGCTCCCAGGGCACGCTCGCGCAGCACGTCACGCAGCGCGGCGGGGTCGGCGATGTGCGTGAACAGGTACGCCGAGACGTTGAGAACGGATGCCACGCCTCCAGCCTACGAAACCGCGCGGCCAGGCGCGGATCGGGCGCAGTCCCCGGCATCCGCCGCAGAACGTTCTGCGCGGGATGCTGAGAACTGCGCCCGAAGCCGAATCCCGATCGGGGCCGAGGTCAGTTCACCTCGGAGGGGTGCGCGCTCACACGGCCCGACCCGTCGCCCGGGTCGAGGGCCGAGATCGCGTCGACCTGAGCCGTCGTGAGCTCGAAGTCGAACAGCGACGCGTTCTCGACCATGCGCTCGCGGCTGACCGTCTTGGGGAAGACGATGAAGCCACGCTGCAGGTGCCAGCGAAGCACGACCTGAGCGGGGCTCTTCCCGTGCGCGGCAGCCGCCTCGGCGACCGGCTCGGCGCCGAAGAGATCGTACTTGCCCTGGCCGAGGGGACCCCACGACTCGATGCGCACGCCCTTGTCGGTCGCCCAGTCGACGACCTCCTTCTGCTGGTAGGCCGGGTGCAGCTCGATCTGATTCACAGCGGGGAGCACGCCGGTCTCGGCGTGGATCTTCTCGAGGTGCTCGACGAGGTGGTTCGAGACGCCGATCGAGCGGGTGTGGCCCGCGTCGCGCAGCTCGATGAGCTTCTGCCACGCATTGACGTAGTTGCCGTTGGCGGGAGCCGGCCAGTGCACGAGGTACAGGTCGACGTGATCGAGTCCGAGCTTCTCGAGGCTCTCCGAGAGGGCCTTGCGGGGCTCGTCCCCGCCCTGACGGTCGTTCCAGAGCTTCGTGGTGATGAACAGCTCGTCACGCGGGATGCCGCTGGCCGCGATGGCCCGGCCGACGCCCTCCTCGTTGCCGTAGATCGCAGCGGTGTCGATGTGGCGGTAGCCCGCCTCGAAGGCCTCGGAGACGAGACGCTCGGTCTCGGCCGGGTCGACCTTGAAGACGCCGTAGCCGAGCTGCGGGATCTCGAAGCCGGAGTTGAGGGACACGTTCGGAACGTGGATCTGATCTGCCATGCCTCCACCCTACGAGCGTGCTCCGACTGCGTCGTCGGGATTGACGCGGGGCGCCCCGAGGGGCAAGGAGGTACTCAGCCCGCGAGCGCGTGCAGCGCATCGCCGGTGAGGCGCTGCGTCGTCCACTCCGACATCGGCTCGGCACCGATCGAGCGGTAGAACGCGATAGAGGGGGCGTTCCAGTCGAGGACGGTCCACTCGAGCCGCGAGTATCCGCGCTCGACGCAGACTTCGGCGAGCGACGCGATCAGCGCCTTGCCGTAGCCGCTGCCCCGCTGCGATTCGTCGACGAAGAGGTCTTCGAGCCAGATGCCATGGCGCCCCGTCCAGGTCGAATAGGTGAGGAACCAGATCGCGATCCCCACGATGTCGCCCTCGCGCTCGACCACGTGGCAGAAGGCGCGAGGCTCTGTCCCGAACAGCGTCTCGGTCAGCATCTCGGCG
Organism: Microbacterium sp. Ru50; assembly: GCF_002920555.1. Taxonomy (NCBI): domain Bacteria; kingdom Bacillati; phylum Actinomycetota; class Actinomycetes; order Micrococcales; family Microbacteriaceae; genus Microbacterium; species Microbacterium sp. Ru50. The sequence goes on from NZ_PQSV01000001.1 coordinate 1,043,108, forward strand.
GTGTTCTCGACGGCATCCGGCTCACGCTCGTAGACGGCGAGGGCGTGGATGCAGGCCAGGATGCCGGTCTCGTCACCGGGGCGGGCGGCGCGCAGCACGGCGCCGCCGGGAAGGTCGCGCGGGGTCATCCCGTCAGCGTATCGAGGGCGTCAGCCGACGAGCGGACCGCCGTGCCGCCAGTACCCGAGGAACGAGATGCGCTCCCTCGGGATGCCGACCTCGGTGGTGAGGAAGCGACGGATGCCGGTGACGACGCCCGATTCGCCGGCGAGCCACACCGCGAACCCCGGATCGGCGGCCGCGGTGGCGCCGTGTGTTTCGGCCCACGACCGCACAGCGAGGGCGAGGCCGTCGTCGCCGGCGCGGTGCTCGACACGCGTCACGAGCGCGCGATCGGCGAGCGCGTCGGTGACGAGGTCGTCGGCGGCGTCCGCCACGCCCGCGATCACGTGCGGCTGCGTCTCCTCGGGCAGCGAGTCGACGATGTTCCGCAGGGCGGGGAAGGCCGTCTCGTCGCCCACGAGGAGGAACCGGCTCGCCTCGCCGGGCGTCCAGTGGATGCCGTATCCCGTCCACCCCATCCGCACGTCGGGTCCCGTGATGACGAGGGGGTCGCCGGGTCGGGCGGCCAGGGCCCATGCCGAGGCGGGCCCGATGGGCTCGTGCAGGAAGAAGTCGACGTCGATCTCCCGCTGGGCGACGCGGATCGCCGACGGCGTATAGGTGCGCAGCACGTTGCGGTCGTCCTCGTCGAGCGCCTTCCACCGCGCATACCAGTCGGAGGGGTGCGGGGTCGGCTCGTCGAGCAGGCCGAACTCGGCGAGGCCCGGGTGCGGGCGCCCCGACATCGGCAACACGATCTTGATGCGCTGGTCGAGGCCCCACGGTGCGAAGTTCGCCAGTGCCTCGCCGCGAAGGGTGATGCGGATGAAGCCGGGGCTGAGCCGGGCCACGGCGGCGACCTCGACGACGAAGGCACTGTAGGCCCAGAGACGCTCGCCGCTCACGGCGTCTCCTCCCCCGTCACAGCCCCGGGCCGACGTGCGCGGAGCGGCACGACGAGCGGACCGCCCGTGACCGGATCGTCGACGACGATGTTCGCGAGGCCGAAGACCTCCTCCACCCGCTGGCTCGTGATCACCTCCGCCGGTGGTCCCTCCGCGAGGATGCGCCCGTCGCGCATCGCGACGATGCGGCTCGCATACCGGGCGGCATGGTTCAGATCGTGGAGCACCGCGACGATCGTCCGGCCCCGCTCGTTCAGCTCGGCGAACAGCTCCATCAGCTCGACCTGGTGGGCCACGTCGAGGAACGTCGTCGGCTCGTCGAGCAGCAGCAGGTCGGTCTGCTGTGCCAGGACCATCGCGACCCACACCCGCTGCCGCTGGCCCCCCGACAATGCCTCGACGGGGCGCGAGGCGAGCTGCGTCGTGCCGGTCGCCGCCAGCGCCTCGTCGACAGCCGCGTCGTCGGCGGCGGACCACTGCCGGAACACGGTCTGGTACGGGTAGCGCCCGCGTCCGACCAGCTCGCGCACCGTGATGCCCTCCGGGGCGATCGCCGACTGCGGCAGCAGGCCCAGCCGCCGAGCGACCTCCTTCGCGGGCATCTCCGTGATCGCGCGGCCGTCGAGCACGATGCTCCCCGCGCGCGGGGCGAGCAGACGCGACAGGCCGCGCAGAAGCGTGGACTTGCCGCAGGCGTTGGGACCGATGATGACGGTGAACGACCCGGGCTCGATCCGCACCGACAGATCGCGGACGATATCCGCACCGTCGTAGGCGAGGGTCACGGACTCGGCGGCGAGCGATATCGCCGGGGGGAACGGGTCAGGCACGGCGGCGGACCTCCAGAACGATCATGAGGACGAGGTAGGCGCCGCCGAGCGAGACGGTGACGACGCCGACGGGAAGCGGTGCGGGCAGCAGATGCTGCGCGATGAGGTCGGAGGCGATCAGCAGCACGGCCCCCATGAGGGCCGAGAGCCCGAGCGACAGGTGGGGCGTGCGCGCGACGAGGCGCGCCACCTGCGGCGCCGCCAGAGCGACGAAGGCGATCGGACCGCCGACGGTCGTCGCCGCCGCGACCAGCACGACCCCGACCAGCAGTGCGAGCGTGCGGACGAGATGCGGCCGGGCGCCTGTCGCCGCCGCGAGGTCGTCGCCGAGCTCGAGCTGACGCAGCCGCGGCACGAGCGCGAAGGATGCGACGACGAACGGCGCTGCGCACGCCAGTGCGCCGGCCACCGCCGGAGCCGTGACGCCGTTGAGACTGCCTGCGCCCCAGGCGGAGGCGAACATCGCCGTCTCGAGCTCGATCTGCAGCAGCATCCAGGTGTTGAGCGACGCGAGCATCGCCGAGACGCCGATGCCGACGACGATGAGGCGGAACCCCTGCAGGCCGCCGCGCCAGGCGAGCGCCCAGATCGCCACGGCGGTGGCGAGGGCACCGATCAACGAGCCGCCCACGAGCACCGGCCAGCTCGACGACACCAGGACCAGCGCGGCGAGCATGCCCGTGAAGGCACCGCTGGAAAGCCCCAGGATGTCGGGACTCGCCAGCGGATTGCGCGTGACGGTCTGGAACAGCGCCCCGGCGATCCCGAGGATCGCCCCCACCCCGAGCGCCGCCAGTGCCCGTGGCAGCCGCCATTCGCGGACCACGGTCTGCACGAGCGCATCGTCACTCGCGCCCGCCAGCGCCGCGACGACATCGCCCGGCGCGACGGGGAAGGTGCCGGCGCCGAGGGCGACGACCAGCAGCACCGCCGCGACGACGAGGGCAGCGATCCCGACGACCACGCTGCGCAGGCGCAGCACCACGTGCAGGCCGCCGACTCGCGGGCTCAGCATCCGCGGCCCGCCGCTCACAGGGCGCTCGCCCGGCGTCGGCGCGCGAGCGCGATGAGGATGGGAGCCCCGACGAACGCCGTGACGATGCCGACCGGCAGTTCCGCGGGCGCGATGAGCACGCGCCCCACGACATCCGCCGCCAGCACGACGACGGGTGCCAGCAGTGCGCTGACGGCGAGGATCACCCGATGATCGGCACCGAACAGCCAGCGGGCAATGTGCGGCACCATGAGCCCGACGAACGAGATCGGTCCCGCGAGTGCTGTCGCCGCACCCGCGAGGAGGGTGACGGCGACGATGACGCCGATCCGGATGCCGGCGAGGTTCGCACCCTGCGCACGAGCGACATCATCGCCCAGTGCGACGGCGTTGAGCCCGGCGCCGAGCACGAGCGCCAGCACGAGTCCGACGGCGATGAAGGGCGCGACCGCCACGATCGTGTCCCAGCCACGACCCAGCAGCGACCCGGCGTTCCAGCTGCGCATCGCGTCGAACGCATCGGGGTCGCTCAGCACGATGCCCGTCGTGATGCCCGACAGCACCGCGCCGAGGGCGACGCCCGCGAGCGTGAGCCGGATCGGGCCCGCGGCTCCGCGTCCGCCCGAACCGATGACATAGGCGGCGACGGTGACGGCGAGCGCTCCGACGAACGCGAACCACACCGTCCCCGACGCCGCGCGCACGCCGAGCACCGCCATCCCGAGCGCCACGGCGAGGGCCGCACCGGCGTTGACGCCGAGGATGCCGGGATCGGCGAGCGGATTACGCGTGAAGGCCTGCATCAGCGCACCGGCGACTCCGAGCGCCGCGCCCGCGAGAAGTCCCACGACCGTCCGCGGGATCCGGAGCTCGGCCACGACGAACGTCGCCTCGGGTGAGCCCTCGCCCCGCAGCACCGCGGCGACGGTGCCCGGCGACAGCGGATTCGCCCCGACGGCGAGGGATGCCGCGACGACGAGCACCAGGGCCAGGGCGATCGCGGCGCCCGCCGCGGCGCGTCCGGCTCTCGAGGTCACCGCCCGTCGAGGAAGCGCTCGATGTCGGTCAGCACGCTCTGAGCGCCGCGGGGGCCGACGCCGGCCACCCAGGTGCTCGTGTCGACGAGGGTCACCGACGGGAAGGCATCCGCGTTCTGGGTGATCGCCGCCGGGATCGCCGACGCGTCGGTCGTGTCGGATGCCGTGACGAACACCGCGTCGGCGCGGGCGTCGAGGATGTTCTCGGGCGAGATGTCGGCCTGCAGGCCGTCGGCCCAGTCGTGCTCGGGCGTCGTGTAGCCGACGCACTCGAGCAGGCTGCCCGCGAACGACACGGGTCCGTACAGACTGAGGGTCGTCTCGTCGCGCGGCCGGATGACCTGTGCCGTCTTGCCTGCGAGGTCGTGCGCAGCCCCGATCTCGGTGCAGCGGTCGTCGACGGCCGCGATCTGCGCGGCGACCTCGTCCTCGCGTCCGAGCGCCTGGCCGATCAGCTCGGCGTTGTCACGCCACGGATCGGCCTGTGTCGCGATGAAGACCGTCGGAGCGATTGCCGACAGCTGGTCGTACAGCTTCGAGTGGCGCGCCTCGGTTCCGAGGATGAGGTCGGGCTTGAGCGCGGCGATCGCCTCGAGGTCGGGCTCGGGCACCGTGCCGACCGGTTCGACTCCGTCGACCTCGAGGTACGCCGGGATTCCCGCGACGTTGCTCGCGACCGCGGCCCCCACCGGCGTGATGCCGACGGAGACCGCGGTGTCGAGTTCGAGGGGCTCGAGGGTCACGACGCGCTGGGGCTGCTCGGGGACCTCGGTGACGCCGCGGGCATGCTCGACGGCGCGAGGGGCGACGCTGGCCTCCGAAGAGGTGTCGGCCGCGGAGGGCTGCGCCGCGCATCCGGCGACGACGAGGGCCGCGGCGGCCGAGATGGCGACGGCGCTCAGGGCGCGCCGAACAGGACGAGACAGCATGTGGGGCCTTTCCTCGGGTCGATCTCGCGGCGAGCGCGATGAGGCAAGGCAACCCTAACAAAGACGGTCAGTCGGCTGTGAGCGCCGCCTCGATCGGGGTGTCGCCGCCCGTGAACTCGATCATCCGCCCGACGGTCGCGGGCTCGGACAGGACGGCGGCGATGACCGCCGCCACATCGCCACGCGGAACGGACTCCTTGCCTGAACCACCGACGGTGATGCTGCCGGTCGGCTCGTCGAGCGTCAGAGCGCTCGGCGCGACGATCGTCCAGTCCAGTCCGCTCTCGCGCAGGTGGGCGTCGGCCTCCGCCTTCGCCTCGGCGTAGGCGTAGAAGGAGTCGTCCTCGGGCACGCCGTGATCCGGCCCCGCGCCGAAGTACGACACCATGACGTAGCGGCGGATGCCGGCCGCCGCGGCGGCGTCGATCGAGCGGATGGCCGCGTCGCGGTCGACCGCCCAGGTGCGGGCGGCATCCCCTCCCCCGGCTCCCGCGGCCCAGACGACCGCGTCGTTGCCGCTGAGCAGGTTCGTCAGCTGCTCGACGTCGAACGACTCGACGTCGGCGACGAGCGGCGTGGCGCCGGTCGCGGCGACATCCGCCTCGTGGTCGCGGTTGCGGATGACGGCGGTGACGGTGTCGCCGCGCTCGGCGAGGATCGGCTCCAGGCGCAGCGCGACCTTGCCGTGGCCTCCGATGATCAGGATGCGGGACATGGGTGTTCCTTTCGTCGGGGGATGTGGATCGGATGCGGCTGCGGCGGCCCCGTCGGCCGGCGCGTCAGCCGCGGAAGTCGTCGGGGTCGATGTCGTCGAGGAACTCGCGGAACTCCGCGACGCGCTGCTCGGCCGCCTCGGGAGTCTCGGCTCCCTCCGGCGCTTCGCTCACGGTGTCGGGGATGCCCGCCTCGGCGAGCACGTCATCGGCGACGAAGATCGGCGCCCCGGCGCGCGAGGCGAGTGCGATCGCGTCGGAGGGACGGGCATCGACGACCCGCGATCCGGTGAGGGCCGTGACCGTCACCTCCGCATAGAACGTGCCGTCGTCGATGCGGGTGACCTCGACCCGGTCGACGGTCGCGTCGGTCGCGTCGAGCAGGCGGATCATGAGGTCGTGCGCGAGCGGCCGCGGCGGCGAGACCCCTTCGACAGCGACGAGGATCGATGTCGCCTCCTGCGAACCGATCCAGACCGGCAGCACCCGATCCGACAGGGCATCGACGGGCTTGAGCAGGATGACGTGCTGTTGAGCGGGATCGAGCGCGACCCCGAGAACGCGGACCTGGACCATGACACCTCCCGGGGTCGGTTTCGCCCAGCCTATGCACGAGGGAATGCGAACGGGGCCGCGGGCGTTGCGGCTTGACATGCAGCGTTTCGGCACTCTCTCGTTCGGTCACTACGGTCCCCTCGGCGGCGGTCGCGAGCTCACCGCCGGTGCCTCGCTGCGTCAGGCGATCGACCTCGCGCAGGGAATGGACGACCTCGGCGCCGTGGGCGCCTACTTCCGCGTGCACCACTTCGCACGGCAGCAGGCGTCGCCGATGCCGCTGCTGGCCGCGATCGCCGCGACGACGAAGAATATCGAGATCGGCACCGGCGTCATCGACATGCGATACGAGAACCCGCTGTATCTCGCCGAGGAGGCGGCGGCGGTCGACCTCATCTCCGACGGACGGCTCGCCCTCGGCGTCAGCCGCGGGTCACCCGAGACCGTCGTCCGCGGGTACGAGGCGTTCGGGTACACCGGCTCGCAGGATCCCCGCGGCGCCGACATCGCTCGCGACCACTTCGACACCTTCCTCCGCGCCATCGAGGGCGAGGGGCTCGCCGAGCGCGACCCGAACAGCCCGTTCGGAGGCGGGAACGGCAAGCAGCGGATCGAGCCGCACTCCCCCGGCCTGCGCTCGCGCATCTGGTGGGGCGCCGGAACGACCGAGACCGCGGAGTGGGCCGGCCGCATGGGCGTGAACCTGATGTCGTCGACACTCCTCACGGAGGCCGACGGCACGCCGTTCGACATCCTCCAGGCCCGACAGCTCGACGCGTTCCGCGCCGCGTGGCGCGAAGCCGGGCATCCCGGTGAGCCCCGCACGTCGGTCAGCCGATCGGTCTTCCCGATCACGACCGCCGAAGACGAGCTGTACTTCGGCGGCAGCAACGACCAGGACGGCATCGGCTACATCGACGGCATGCGCTCGACCTTCGGCAAGACCTACGCCGCGGCGCCCGACGTGCTCGTCGAGCAGTTGATGCAGGATGCCGCGGTCATGAGCGCCGACACCCTCATGCTGACGATCCCCTCGCAGCTGGGCGTCGAGTTCAACCTGCGCATCGTCGAGTCGTTCGCGAAGTACGTCGCTCCCGCCCTCGGGTGGAAGTCGGGCGCGCTGCAGCCGCGATGATCGCGGCGGAACACGGCTCGGGCGTCCCGCTCATCGCGGTGCACGGGTTCGGAGTCGATCACCGCATCTTGCTTCCCTTGGAGGACTGGGTAGCCGATCGCCCATGGCGGCGCATCTATCTCGATCTGCCCTGGGCGGAGGGCGCGACCGATCAGGGTGTCAGCACGCCTCGGGAGGTCGCCGACGCTGTCCGCGACGAGGTTGAAACCATCGCCGCGGGCGGGCCCTTCGCCATCGTCGGCAACTCGTTCGGCGCGATGGTCGCCCGTCACGTGGCGCATGCGCTTCGGCCTCAGTGCCGCGGGCTGGCGACCCTCGCCGGCGTGTTCGAGCTCGACCATGACAAGAGGCGACTGCCTCCGCGCGAGATCGTCATGGCGAACGAGTCCGTGCTCTCCCGAGCGGGTTCGTTTCGGGACGACTTCGCGGAGATGGCGGTGCTGCAGACCGCCGAAGCGCTGAGCGCGTTCGAGAGGTTCGTGCTGCCCGGCATCCGGGGAGCCGACACGGAGGTCCTCGACCGGATCACCTCGTCGTACTCGGCTGGATACGCTCCCGAACGCACCGACCTCCCGTTCACGGCGCCGAGCCTGCACGTCTTCGGGCGTCAAGACCACGTCGTCGGTTTCGAAGACGGGCTCGGTACCGCCGGCCATTACGTCCGCGGCACCTTCGTCGTCGTCGACGGGGCGGGACACAACGTCCATCTCGAGCACCCGGACGCTGTCGCCCCGCTCGTTCGCGACTGGCTTCTGCGAGCGGAACACCACGCCCTCTGACTGCAGGCGCTCGCGCCCCGTCCGACTAGCGTGGATGGGGTGCACGATGAAGAGACACACAGCCTCGCGACTTCCCGGACCGCCCCTCGGGTGGACACCATCGAGCTCGTCCGTATCGACCCGGCGGGAGCCGACCGCGAGGAACTGATCGCGTTCATGACCGGCGAGGTGTTCCCGTTCCACGTCGGAATCCGACCGACGCGCGCTCAGGTCGAGGAGGGCATCGCCGCGGGGCGGTTCCGCGACGACGACAACGACTCGTTCTGGATCGACCATGTCGAACACGGCCGCATCGGATTCTTCCGCCTCGAGGAGATCAGCGACGGCGCACCGCTGTTCGATCTCCGGCTGGCGTCGGTGTGGCGGGGCCGCGGCCTCGCGAAAGACGTGCTGGCGACGGCGGCAGACCACGTTTTCACGACCATGCCCGAGGTCGACCGCTTCGAGGGGCAGACCCGCGAAGACAACCGTGCGATGCGCCGCGTCTTCGATGCATGCGGCTGGGTCCAGGAGGCCTACTACCGCGAGGGGTGGCCCGTCGAGGGTTCCGAGCCGCTGGGGTCGGTGGCGTACAGCATCCTCCGCCGCGACTGGGAGACCGGCGAGGTCACGCCCCTGCGCTGGTCTTAGCTCGCGCCGAGTACGCACCATCGCGCCGAGAACGCACCGTGCGAGGTATGTTCTCGCGGCGACGGTGCGTTCTCGGTGATGTGCAGGGCGCCGCACCCGGACAATGGACGGATGACGCAACGCCGCCGCACGATCATCCACCGCGGCGGCGTCTCGCTCGCGGTGACCGAGGCCGGAGGGACCGGCCCTGCGGTCCTGCTGCTGCACGGGCTGGCAGGCAGCTCGCGCGAGCTCATGCCCACGGCGGATGCGCTCACCGGCGGGCACCGGGTGCTCCTGCTCGACCAGCGCGGTCACGGCCGCAGCACGCGGCGACCCGACGACCTCTCCCGCGACGCCTTCGTTGCGGATGTCGTCGCCGTGCTCGAGCGGTTCGCGCCGGGTGAGCGAGTGGCACTGGTCGGGCAGTCGATGGGCGCGCACACCGCGTTGCTCACCGCGAGCCGGCATCCCGACCTGGTCAGTCGGCTGATCCTGCTGGAGGGGCATCCGGCCGGGAGCACCGATCCACAGGATGCCGCCGACCTCGGCGCCTTCTTCGCCTCGTGGCCGATCCCATTCGCCGATGCGGCCGCCGCGCGGGCCTTCCTCGGCGACTCGCCGCTCACCGAGGCCTGGGTCGCGGACCTTGAGCGGACGCCCTCGGGGTTGCGGCCCCGCTTCGACGCCGACGTCATGCAGGCCGTGATCGCCGCGGTGCACGAACCACGGTGGGCGGAGTGGGAGGACCTCGCGGTGCCGACGACGGCGGTGTTCGCCCATCGCGGCATGTTCTCCCCCGAGCAGCAGGCCGAGCTCGCCGCGCGGCGCCCGGGCACCCGCATCCTGCCGCTCCCCGACGGCAGCCACGACGCGCACCTCGATGCGTTCCCGTCGTGGCTCGCCGCGCTCCGGGACGCACTCGCCTGACGGATCCCGTGCGAGAACGCACCATCGCGCCGAAAGCACACCGTCGCGGGTGCGTTCTCGCGACGAGGGTGCGTGCTCGCGGCTCGCACGGGCCCGCAAGAGTACAACCACGGCGGGAGTGGGCGAAAGAGCCGCGGTGATCCCGACCGCGCAGTCATAACCTGTCGTCCGCCCCGGGTGCCCGACCGGCGCCTGTTCCTGCACAGAAAGAAGAAGCACCATGCTCTGGACGATCCTCGGCCTCATCCTCGTCGGACTGATCGCCGGCTTCATCGCGCGCGCCGTCATCCCCGGCAAGCAGAACATCGGCATCCTGATGACCATCGTGCTCGGCATCGTCGGCTCGTTCGTCGGCGGATTCCTCGGATTCCTCATCTTCAACCACAGCCCCGAGGGCGGCTTCCTGCAGCCGTCCGGCATCATCGGCTCGATCATCGGTGCCATCATCGTGCTCGGCATCTACGTCGCCGTCTCGCGCCGCGGCTCGACTCGTACGCGCTGACACAGCTGCACACAGGCACCGCGCCAACTCCTCAGATCCGAGCCTCAACGCCCCTCACGGGGCCCGAGACACCGCCTCACGTCGGATTCTGAGGAGTTGGCGCTTCGTCGTCACCGGGCCGGAATATCAGCCCGACCCCACCGCTTGAACCCACCATGAGCACGATCGGAAACAGCGACCTCTCCGTCTTCCCCCTCGCCCTCGGCGGCAACGTCTTCGGCTGGACCGCCGACCGCGACGCGTCGTTCGCGATCCTCGACGCGTTCGTCGAAGGCGGCGGCAACTTCATCGACACCGCCGATTCCTACAGCGCCTGGGCGCCCGGCCACAGCGGGGGCGAGAGCGAGACGATCATCGGCGAATGGCTCGCAGCACGCAGCCGCCCCGAGGTCGTCGTGGCGACGAAGGTCAGCCAGCATCCGGACTTCCGCGGGCTCTCCGCCTCGAACGTCCGCGCCGCCGCCGAGGCTTCGCTGAAGCGCCTGGGCGTCGACGCGATCGACCTCTACTACGCACACTTCGACGACGAGGAGACCCCTCTCGAAGAGACGGTCGGCGCGTTCGGCCAGCTCGTCGCAGACGGCCTGGTTCGCCACATCGCCGTGTCGAACTACACCGCGGAGCGCATCGAGGAGTGGCTGCGCATCGCCGACGAGACCGGCGTCGCCCGCCCCGTCGCCATCCAGCCGCACTACAACCTCGTGCACCGCAACGAGGTCGAAGAGACCATCGTGCCGATCGCCGAGCGCGAGGACCTCAGCCTCATCCCCTACTTCGCCCTCGCGAAGGGCTTCCTGACCGGCAAGTACCGGTCGACGGATGCCTCGGCCCACAACACCCCGCGCGCCGAGGGCGCCGCCGTGTACGCGACGCCGCAGGGCCTGCAGATCATCGACACCCTCGAGCGCGTCGGCGCCGCACACGACGTCTCGATCGCCTCGGCCGCGCTCGCGTGGCTGCGTTCGCAGCCGACCGTGGTCGCGCCGATCGCGAGCGCCTCGCGCCTCGAGCAGGTGCAGGGCCTGCTCGACGGCGGGCGCGTCGAGCTCACGGCCGACGAGATCGCCGAGCTCACCCGCGTGTCGACCTGGACCCCGGAGGCCTGAGCCGCGGCATCCGCAACTCGGACAGCCACGCGAACCTCGGAGCCCCGCGCAGGCAGGCTCCGAGGTTCGTCGTTTTCTCCGAGGTTTGCGCCACACACACCTAGGACGCGCCAGCAAACCCACAAAATTCACGGTGTGGTAAGACCACAGACGGTTTTCCGTGTTTAATGAGTCCTATGAGCACCGCGACCGTCGGATACAGCGCCATCTCGAGCTACTCCCGCGTGGAGATCCTGCACCTCATCCAGGAGCAGCCCCGCCGGACGATCCTCGAACTGCAAGAGGCCACCGACCTGCACCCGAACACCATCCGCGAGCACCTGGCCCGACTGATCTCCGACGGCTTCATCGTCGCCGAGAAGGAGCACCGCACCACCCGCGGACGCCCCCGCGTGCTCTACAGCGCCGCCGACGGAGACGCGACCCGCAGCGCCATCCAGCGCCGCAAGGTGCGGGATGCCGCGCAGCGCGGCGACCTCATGCGCCGCGTCCTCACCGTCGACGTCCCCGACGTGCTCGAGACCCGCGCACTGCACCAGCTCGACGCCCTCGTCGAGGAGCTCGAGGACGAAGGCTTCGACCCGATCATCGACGACTCCGCGCTGACGGTCGACCTGACCCCCTGCGCACACGCCACGGCGCAGGCCGATCATCGCGAGGTGCTCTGCAGCGTTCACCTGAGCCTGCTGCAGGGCGTGCTCACCGAGGCGGGCGGACCCCTCGCCGTCGACGGCATGCGGTCCTCGTGCGACCCGTCGGTGTGCATCATCCAGCTGCTGCACGCCGCGACCACTCACGACTGAGCCCGGCGGAGTCGACACCCGGACCTCGTCCGGCCTCAGCCCCGGGCGGCCGCGATCACCAGCGCCGCGGTCGAGCGGGCCAGCTGGGTGTCGTGACCGCGCTCGCGCAGCCGCATCGCCAGGTCGCCGCTGACGACGAGGAGCAGCCGCTCCGCGAGCTCGGCCGCGGCGGCCCCGGCGATCGGACGAGCGAGCTCGGTCAGCCGCGCCCGCATGCCCTCCGTGTCGGCGCGAACGGCGGATGCCACCTCCGGCGGCGGATCGGCGTATTCGGCGGCCGCGCCGAGGAAGGCGCACCAGCGCGACCCGCGCGGCTCGTCGCGGAACGCCGCCAGCGCGTCGAACACCGCCAGCAGCCGCTCCTCGTCGTCGGCGCCGCGCTCGACGGCGGCGTCCCACGTTTCGATCCAAGCCCGCTGCCGCCGCTCGAGCGCCGCCGCGAGCAGCGCCTCCTTGCTCGCGTACCCCCGGTAGAGCGTCGCCGCCGACACGCCCGCGCGGGCCAGCACGGCGTCGATCGGAGTCGCGGCGATGCCCTGAGTGAAGAAGAGATCCTCGGCGGCATCGAGGATCCGCTCCTGCGTCCGCGGCCGCATTCCCATGCCAGCACTCTATGCTCGGTAAAGTGAAACGGTCGTTTTTGTTTCGGCGGTGGGGTCTCGTCGCCTCCGGAGTCGCGCTGATCGCGGCGACCTACGGCCTCGTGCGCCTCGCCTTCGGACTCCACCTGCCCGACATGAGCGCCGACCTCGGCATCGACACCGCCGCGGCCGGCCTCGTCTCGGCGGCGGGGTCGATCGTCTACGCCCTCGCCGCGCTCGTCGGCTTCCTCGCCGCCGAGGGACATCCACGCCTCCTCGTCGTCGCGGCGATCCTCACGGCGGGCGGCGGTGCCGTCGGGATCGCGGCGGCGACGGATGCGGCGACCTTCGCCCCCGCTGCGGCGATCTCCTCCGCCGGCGCTGGGCTCGCCTCGCCCGCCCTCGTGCGCCTGGTGGCGCGTACGTTCGCCGAGCGCGAGTCGAGCACGCCGCAGGCGATCGTCAACGCCGGGACCGGCCCGGGCCTCGTCATCGCAGGCTTCATCGCCCTCGCCCTCACCCCCGACTGGCGCCTGTGCTGGCTGATCGCGGCAGTCGCGACCGTGACGGCGGGGGTCGCCGTCCTCATCGCCGATCGCCGGCGGAACAGCGCTCCGGGAGACGAAGGCGCGAGCCGGCCTCCCCTTCTTCCGCCGGGAGCGTGGTGGACGGCGCATCGCTCGGCGATCGCGGCATCCGTCCTTCTCGGAATCGGCGCGTCGGCGATCTGGAACTACGGCCGCACCGTCCTGGTCGACGCGGGCGGGTCGCAGACGCAGTCGGTGCTGGCGTGGATCGTGCTCGGATGCGGCGGCGCCGCCGTCATCGCGACATCGCGGCTCGTGTCCGGCCTGCACCCCCGGGCACTCTGGCTGATCGGCGCGGGGCTCATCGCCGGGTCGACACTCGCGGTGGGCGCCACCCCGACGAACACGGCGCTCGCCCTCGGTGCGTGCGCCGTGTTCGGGTGGGCGTACGTCACCGCTTCAGGAGCGCTCATCGGGTGGACGACGCGGATCGATGCCGTACACGCGGCCGCCGGCACAGCACTGCTGTTCGTGACCTTCATGGTCGGACAGGCCATAGGCGCGGCAGCGATCGGCGCACTGCTCCCCCGCGGCGGACCGGCGCTCGTCTTCGCCGCAGCCGCCGCGACGTGCCTGACCGGTGGTGCGGTCCTGATCTCACCGCGCCACCGCGAAGCGACCCCACCCCGCGCCTGAGCGGCGATCTCGGCCTACCCGCCGATCGCGTTCATCCCGCGGGCGGGCTGCAGGAAGCCCGGGTCGTCGATCGCGTGACCGGCCTTCTTGCCGGCGATGCAGTTTCGGAGCACACGATCGATCCGCTCGGCTCGCGCCTCGGGCGGCGTCTCGGAGCGCAGCACCGGCAGCAGGTCGTACTCGTCGATCGAGAAGAGGCAGTTGCGCAGCTGGCCGTCGGCGGTCAGCCGCATCCTGTCGCACGCGCCGCAGAACGGGGCGGTCACCGATGCGATGACGCCGACCGTGTGCGGGCCGCCGTCGAGCCGCCACCGCTCCGCGGGCGCGCCGCCACGCCCCGGGACGGGCTCGAGGCTCCAGCGCGCCGCGAGCGCTTCGAGGATCTCCTCGCGCGTGACCATGCTCGACCGGTCCCACGTGTGGCCGGCATCCAGCGGCATCTGCTCGATGAATCGCATCTGCGCGTCGTGCGCCACGGCGAAGGCCACAAGGTCGGCGAGCTCGTCGTCGTTGACACCGCGCATCGCGACCGCGTTGATCTTCAGCGGCCGGAGCCCGGACGCCTGGGCCGCGCGCACCCCGTCGAGCACCTCGTCGAGGCGGTCACGACGGGTGAGGTTTCGGAACCGCTCCCGGTCGAGGGTGTCGAGCGAGATGTTCAGGCGAGCGAGCCCCGCGGCGACGAGGTCGGGCAGCACCTCGGGCAACCGGATGCCGTTCGTGGTCATGGCGATCTCGATCGGGCCGTCGGGCGACGCGATGGCCGCGAGCCGCCGCACGATCTCGACGATGTCGGTGCGCAGCAGCGGTTCCCCGCCGGTGAGGCGGAAGGTCGTGATGCCCGCGGCTGCGGCGACGGTCGCGACCTCGACGATCTCATCCAGGGTGAGGATGCTCTGCCGCGCGAGCCATTCGTTGCCCTGCTCGGGCATGCAGTACGTGCAGCGCAGCGAGCAGCGGTCGGTCAGCGAGATGCGCAGGTCGCGGTGGACCCGGGCGAATCTGTCGACGAGCGGCTCCCCCATGGGTCGAGCGTAAGCGGCTCCGGAGCATCCGAGGGCCGGCCGCGACCGATCGGAGCCGCGTTTTGTGGTCTGACAGCACCTTGCTTAGTGGTCTGACCACGCGTAGCATTATTCCCGGCCGCCCCTGAGACCGGGGAAAACCACACTCGATACCTTCAGCCTGTCGAAACCCTCGCCTCCCGAAAGGCACGCCCCGATGGACTTCCTCGATCCGCTCCTGCTGGCACGCTGGCAGTTCGGTCTGACGACGCTGTACCACTACCTCTTCGTGCCGCTGACCCTCGGGATGGCTCTCGTGGTGGCGATCTTCCAGACGGTGTGGCACCGCACCGGCAACGTGAAGTGGCTGCACCTGACCCGCCTGTTCGGCAAGATCTTCCTCATCAACTTCGCCATGGGCGTCGTGACCGGCATCGTCCAGGAGTTCCAGTTCGGCATGAACTGGTCGGCCTACTCCCGTTTCGTCGGCGACATCTTCGGCGCACCGCTGGCCTTCGAGGGTCTCCTCGCCTTCTTCTTCGAGGCGACCTTCATCGGCTTGTGGATCTTCGGCTGGGACAAGCTGCCCAAGGCGCTGCACCTGTTCTCGATCTGGATGGTCGTGCTCGGGTCGACCCTGTCGGCCTACTTCATCCTCGCCGCCAACGCGTTCATGCAGAACCCGGTCGGATACCAGATCGCCGCCGACGGCGGCCGGGCCGAACTGATCGACTTCGGCGCGGTCCTGACCAACCCGATCGTGCTGGCCGCTTTCCCGCACACGATCTTCGCCGCCTGGATGTTCGCCGCTGCCGTGGTCATCGCGGTCGCAGCCTGGCACCTCTCGCGCGCGCAGCACGTCGAGACGATGCGTCCCGCCCTCCGCTTCGGCATGTGGGGCATGATCGTCTCGTTCGTCGGGGTCGCGCTCTCGGGAGATCAGCTGAGCCTCGTGATGGTGGCGACGCAGCCCATGAAGATGGCCGCGGCCGAAGCCATGTTCAACAGTGCCTGCGGGGCTGACGCGTCCTTCTCGATCTTCTCCATCGGAACCCCCGACGGCACCGAAGAGGTCTGGTCGCTGCGCGTGCCGTACCTGCTGTCGTTCCTGTCGACCCACAGCTTCGACGGGTGCGTCGAAGGCCTCAACGACCTGCAGGCGCAGTACACCGAGACCTTCGGGGCGGGCGTCGACTACCGCCCCATCGTGTGGGTCACCTACTGGTCGTTCCGCTGGATGATCGGCCTCGGGGGCATCGCTACCCTCATCTCGGTCGCCGGCCTCTGGGTCACGCGCAAGAAGGCTCAGCGCCCCGTCGCCCGGTGGATGTGGAAGGTCGCCATCTGGTCCGCTCCCCTCCCCCTTCTCGGCAGCCTCGTCGGCTGGGTCTTCACCGAGATGGGCCGCCAGCCCTGGATCGTCTTCAGCCTCATGCTGACCGAGGACGGCGTCTCACCGAACGTGCCCGGTTGGACGGTGCTCATCTCGCTGATCGCGTTCACCGCGGTGTACGCCTCGCTCGCCGTCGTCGAGTTCGGCCTCATCCGCAAGGCCGCGCAGAAGGGCCCCGACCCGCTGGCCGAACCGGGCTCGCCCGAAGCCGAGAACCCCTCGGCGTCCCACACCCAGACCACCGTCTACTGAGGAGCACGACATGGATCTCGCATACGTCTGGTTCTTCATCGTCGGAGTGCTCTTCGTGGGCTACTTCGTCCTCGACGGGTTCGACTTCGGTGTCGGGATGTCGCTGCCCTTCCTCGGGAAGGACAACGTCTCGCGGCGCCAGATCATCAACACCATCGGCCCGGTCTGGGACCTCAACGAGACCTGGGTGATCGTGGCGGGCGCGTGTCTGTTCGCAGCGTTCCCGGAGTGGTACGCGACCCTGTTCAGCGGGTTCTACCTGCCGCTGCTCCTGATCCTCATCGCCCTGATCCTGCGCGGGGTCTCGTTCGAGTACCGCCACCAGCGCGATGACGCCACCTGGCGCAAGCGCTTCGATCTCATGATCGTGGTGGGCTCGGCACTCCCCGCCTTCCTCTGGGGCGTCGCGGTCGCCAACATCGTGCAGGGCGTTCCGATCGACGCAGACAAGGAGTTCACCGGCACCCTGTTCACGCTGCTGAACCCCTACGGCCTGCTCGGCGGCGTCGTCACGCTGCTGCTGTTCTTCACCCACGGGGTCTACTTCGTCGCCCTCAAGACCGACGGGGACGTGCGCGCGCAGGCCCGTCGCCTCGCGACGAAGTCGGGACTGCTGACCCTGGTCGCCGCGGCCGTCTTCCTCGCCTGGACCGTGCTGTCGGCGATGCAGGCGCAGGCGCCGCTGCTGCCGCTCGTGTTCGTGACGGCCGCCCTGGCCGCCGTCATGCTGATCGGAGCCATCCTCGCCAATGCCCGGGGTCGCGAGGGGTGGGCCTTCGCGGGAGGCGCCGGCACCGTGATGTTCGCCGTGCTGACCCTCTGGCTCTCGCTCTTCCCGAACGTGATGCCGTCGTCGACCGACCCCGCGTGGAACCTGACGATCGAGAACGCGTCGTCGACCGACTACACGCTGACGATCATGACCTGGGCAGCCGTGATCTTCCTGCCCCTCGTGCTGCTCTACCAGGGCTGGACGTACTGGGTCTTCCGCAAGCGCGTCACGCGGGCCCGTATCGAAGAGGCCGAGCTCGTCGCCCACTGACCGGATGACGGGATGCCTCGGATCCGCGCGATCGCGCCGGGCCCGAGGCATCCCGGTCCCGGGGTAAGGCAGGATCGAAGGGTGAGCATGGACGACCCCGAGGCGCCCGCGCGCTCGAGCGGGCGGCCCGTCGATCCGCGGCTGCTGCGCTATGCCCGCGCCTCGCGCGTCTTCTTCGTCGCGATCGGGGCGATCGGCCTCGCCCAGACCGCCGTGATCGTCGGCTTCGCGTGGCTGACCACGCAGGCCATCGTCGGCGCCATCGGCGGGATGCCGATCGCCGACCTCATGCGAACCCTCGCCGCTCTCGCGGCCGTCGTCGCCGCGCGCGCCGGGCTCCTCTGGCTGCGCGAAGCCGTCTCTGCTCGCGCCGCTGCCCGGGTGCGCAGCGAGTTGCGCGGCGCACTCACCTCCGCCGTCGGTCGCCTCGGCCCCGGATGGCTCGCGAGCCGCAACTCCGCTCAACTCGCCGTCACGGCAGGCCGCGGCCTCGACGCGCTCGACGCCTACTTCGGCCGTTACCTGCCGCAGCTCGTCCTGACGGTCATCGCGACCCCGGTGCTCATCGCCGTCATCTGGTGGAGCGATTGGATCTCCGGGCTCACGGTCCTGCTGACGATGCCGCTGATCCCGCTGTTCATGGTGCTGATCGGCCTAGCGACCCGCGCCGTCCAGCGCGCGCAGTGGCAGACGCTCCGCCAGCTCGCCGCCCGCTTCGCCGACACCGTCCGGGGCCTGTCGACGCTCACCGTGTTCGGGCGGCAGCACCGGGCCGCGACGTCGATCGAACGCGTGACGGAGAACTACCGCATCGAGACGATGCGCGTCCTGCGGGTGTCGTTCCTGTCGGGCTTCGCGTTGGAGTTCCTCGCGTCGATCTCCGTCGCGATCGTGGCGGTGTCGATCGGCTTCCGGCTCATCGACGGCTCGCTCGGCCTATCGGTCGGGCTCTTCGTGCTGCTGCTCGCCCCCGAGGCGTATCTTCCGCTCCGTCAGGTCGGCGTGCAGTTCCACGCCGCCGCAGAGGGGGTCGCCGCCACCGACGACGTCTTCGAGGTCCTCGACGCCGCGAGGGCGCTGCCGCAGCAGGATGCCGCGATCCCGGCGCCGACGGATGCCGCGACGACCGCGGCGGCGGAGCGCGGCGTCCTCCGCGCCCGTGAGCTTCGGGTGCAGCGCGGCGACTCGCTGCTCGCACCGGTGTCGTTCACGGCGAGGCCGGGCACGATCACACTCCTGTCAGGGCCGAGCGGCGCCGGCAAGTCCAGCGTCTTCGCCGCACTGCGCGGCGTGGCCCCCTTCGAGGGCGAGCTGACGCTCGACGGAGCGCAGGTTCCGCCGCCGGCGTCGTGGCTCGCCTGGGCCGGACAGGATCCGGGCCTCATCGCCGGCACTGTCGCCGAGAACGTCACTCTCGGCGCTTCGGCAGACCGCACCGCGGGGGCCGCGGACGAGCGTGCCATCTCGCGCGCGCTGGTGGCTGCCGGCGCCGCCGACCTCGACCCGACGCTCGAGCTCGGTGTCCGCGGCGCGGGCCTCTCCGGCGGTCAGGCGCAGCGGGTCGCGGTCGCGCGCGCCCTCTTCCGGCACGAGAGCGTCGGCGCGCCGGTGATCGCCCTCGACGAGCCGAGCGCGGCTCTCGACGCCGAGACCGAGGCCGCCCTGTGGCAGAGCCTGCGCCGCGTCGCGGATGACGGCGCGACCGTCCTGCTCGTCTCGCACCGGGAGACGGCCCGCTCCATCGCCGACGTGCTGGTGGACGTGCGACCCCGATCCGAGGTGACGGCATGACGACGACCGCCGACGTGCTCCGGGGCGCGATGCCGCCACCGAGACGGTTCTGGCGCGCGCTCGCGACCGGCTTCGCGACGGAGGCCTCGGCCGTCGCGCTCCTCGCGTGCAGCGCATGGCTCATCGTCCGCGCGAGCGAGCAGCCCGCGGTGATGTACGTGATGGCCGCCGTGGTCGGGGTACGGGCGTTCGCGATCTCGCGGGCCGTCTTCCGCTACCTCGAGCGCCTCACGTCGCACGACGCGGCGCTGCGCCAGCTCGCCACGACGCGCACCGACCTCGTCCGGCGTCTCATTCCGCTGGCGCCCGACGGGCTCGGCCGCATCCGCCGGGGATCCGCCCTGTCCGCCCTCGTCGACGATGTCGATGACCTGCAGAATCTGCCGCTGCGGGTCGTCGAGCCGCTCGTGGCATCGGCCACGGTCGCCCTCGCCGCCGTGATCTTCGTCATGACCGTCTCGTGGCCCGCCGGGCTCACCCTGCTCGGCTGCCTCATCGTCGCCGCGGCGGCGGCCACCGGCTGGGGCTGGGTTGCAGGCGCCCGCGCGGAGCGCACGATCGCGCCGCTCCGCGCCCGGCTCGCCGACGCCGTCGCCGACCACCTCGGCAGCCTTGACGTGCTGCTGGCGTACGGAGCCGAGGCGCAGAGCCGGCGCCGTATCGAGGCAGCCGACGCCGACCTCCGCCGCGCCGTCGTCCGCCGCGCCGGCGCGCAGGCCGGCAGTGCGGCCATCGTCTCCCTCGCCGCCGGCGCCGCGTCGATCCTCGCGGTCATGGTCACCGCTCCGGATGTCGCCGCCCTCGGCGGTCCGTGGTTGGCCGTCGCCGTCCTCGTGCCGATGGCCGTGTTCGAGGTCTTCCAGACGGTTCCGCTCGCAGCGGCATCCTGGCGTCAGGTGCGCGCGTCGGCAGAACGCATCGCCGAGACCGTGCCGAGCGGCATCCCCGCCGGCCTCGTCGACAGCAGCGTCGCTCCCACGGGTGTCGCGCCCGCGCTCGGCGACGGCCTGCACCTCCGCGACGTGTCGGTGACGTGGCCCGGCGCCGAGCGTCCCGCTCTCACGGGCGTCGACCTCGATGTCCGCCCGGGCGAGCGCCTGCTCGTCGTCGGCTCGAGCGGTGCGGGCAAGTCGACGCTCGCCCATGCCCTCGTCCGGTTCCTCGACGTCGACGGGAGCTACCGCGTCGGGCGCACCGACGTGCGGGACCTCTCTCCCGACGACGTGCGTCTGACGGTCGGACTGTGCGAGCAGCAGCCGATGCTCTTCGACGAGGACATCCGCCAGAACCTCCTGTTCGCCCGCGACACCGCGACCGACGCCGAGCTGGAGGCCGTGCTCGAGCGCGTCGGGCTGGGCGGCTGGCTGCGCGAGCGCGGCGGTCTCGACGCTCGCGTCGGCGAGCACGGCGCCCTCGTCTCGGGCGGCCAGGCGCAGCGCATCGCGCTCGCTCGTGCACTGCTGCACGGCTTCCCCGTGCTCGTGCTCGACGAGCCGACGGCCGGGGTCGACCCCGCGGCATCCGACGCGCTGATGCGCGATCTGCTCTCGGCCGTCGACGAGGAACGTGCCGTCGTGCTCATCTCGCACGTGCGGGTGCCGAGCTCGCTCGTCGACCGCACGGTCCGCATCTCCGACGGGCGTCTGGTCACGGGCTGACGCGCGCCCCCACCCCGCGAGGTCCCAGTTCGGCCGGGAAACCTGCCGACAAACCCGGCCCGTGTGGGACTTCGCTCGCCGTGGCCCGCCGCGACCGCCCCTGCGCAACCCGAGGTCCCCATTGAGCCGGAAATCCAGCCGGCAAACCCGGCCCAACTGGGACCTCGGCGGCGCCGCGCGACCGGGCCTCAGCGCCCGAGATCGATGCCGAAGGCCTGTGCGCCGGGAGAGGAGGGCAGGCGCTCGAAGCCCAGGCGGTCGTAGAAGGCGAGCGCGCCGGCGTTGGCGGCCGACGCGACCAGGTGCAGACGGGTGATGCCCGACGCCCGCAGCTGCTCCGACACCCGGTCGATCAGCCGTCGCCCCCACCCCTGTCCCTGCGCCCCGGGCAGCAGGTCGATGTGCAGGTGCGCCGGATACGCCTCGGCGAGCGGCTCGGCTCCGGGACGTCGGCCGTAGGCGTACCGCAGCGTGCCCGCCTGCCGCGAGGTGTCGTCGGGCGCGGGCTCGGGCCAGCGACCGGCGAACCGCGGCCACCACTCGGCGCGGAACCACTCCTCGAAGGCATCGGTATCGGGCGTCGCGACGACATAACCGATCGCGCGGTCGTCGTCATCGGCCACGACGAAGGAGAGATCCGGATGCCGCTCGGCGTAGGGCAGCACGTAGATCGCTCCCCAGATGTCGTCGTCGTCGAAGATCCCCGCGGCATCGGAGCCGTGGTCGGCGGTTCGCAGACAGATCTCGCTCAGCGCGGCGTCATCGCCGGGCCGGACGGCACGCATGTGGGGCATGCCCCCATCGTGCCACTCAGCCCCACGTGATCGCGGCGGTCGGCAGGGAGAGCGTCACAGATGCACCCGCACGAAGGTCCGCGGCCAGATCCACCGGGATGTCGACCGCCAGCGGCGGATCGGCGACGAGCACCCGCACCCCGCCGACGGTGGGTTCGAGCCGGACCACGGGGGCCCGCCACGCGACACGGCCGTCGTCCGACGACGCGGCCTCCGGCCGCACGAGCCCGTCGCCGGCCCCGATCTCCTCGAGCCGGACGTCGCCCGGGCGGAACAGCGCCGCGACCGATCCGCCGCCCTCACCGGGCCGCGCGATCGCGAGGGCACCGGCCCGCCAGACCGCTCCGTCGCCATGACCGACCACGTCCCCGACGACGCGGTTCACTCCCGCGATCGCCGCACCGAACGCCGTCGCCGGGCTCCGCAGCACCTCTCGGACCGAGCCGCTCTGCGTCACGGTTCCCTCCTCGAGCACGACGAGCCGATCGGCCACCGCCGCGGCATCGAGGGCGTCGTGGCTGACGATGACGGCCGTCGTCCCGGCGGCCCGCAGCTGCTCGCCGAGCATCGTCCGCAGCGACGCGGCGGTCGCCGGGTCGAGCGCCGTGAACGGTTCGTCGAGCAGGACGACGCGGGGCCGCGCGGCGAGCGCGCGGGCGAGGGCGACCCGTTGCTGCTGACCGCCGGACAGCTCTCGGGGGTACCGGCCGCCGACGCCGGCGAGACCGACGCGTTCGAGCCAGTCGTCGGCGGTGACGCGCGCCCGGCGCGCCGGCTCGCCGCGAGAGCGGAGCCCGAAGGCGACGTTCTCGCGCACCGAGAGGTGCGGGAAGAGCCCCGGGTCCTGTCGCAGCAGCACGATGCCGCGACGCTGCGGCGCCACGCGGCGGCCGGGACCGGCGACCTCGTCGTCGTCGACACGGATCGACCCCTCGTCGAGCGGGACGAGGCCGGCGATCGCCTCGAGCACCGTCGTCTTGCCCGCGCCGCTCGGCCCCATGACCGCGACGACCTCGCCCGGTTCGGCGACGAGCTCGGCGGCCACGGTGATGCCCGGGCGCTGCACCCGGACGCGGGCGGTGAGCCGCGCGCTCATCGGGCGCCGCCCGGCCGCCAGGCGCGCACGAGCAGGAGCGCCGCGATCGCGGTGATCAGCAGCAGGAGCGACAGCGCGACAGCCGTTCCCTGCGACACCCCCGCACCGTTGAACGCCGTGTAGATCGCCAGCGGCATCGTCTGCGTGACGCCGGGCGCGTTGCCCGCGAAGAGGGCGGTGGCGCCGAACTCGCCGAGGGCGCGCGCGAAGCACAGCACGGTTCCTGCGACTAGGCCGGGGGCGGCGAGCGGCAGGGTGACCCGGAACAGGATGCGCCACCGTCCCGCACCGAGAGCGGCGGCGGTCTGCTCGTAACCGGCTCCCGTGGCCCGCAGGGAGCCTTCGAGCGCGAGGACGAGGAAGGGCAGGGCGACGAAGGTCTGCGCGATGACGACGGCCGTGGTCGTGAAGGGGATGCGGATGCCGGCTTCGCCGAGCATCGCGCCCAGCCAGCCGGTCCGCCCGAACAGGAACAGCAGTGCGACGCCGCCGACCATGGGCGGCAGCACGAGCGGGACCGTCACGACGGCGCGCAGCACCGCCGCACCGCGGGCACCTGCTCGGGCGATCGTCAGGGCGAGCGGAACGCCGAGCACGATGCACGCAGCGGTGGCCGCGAGCGCGGTCTGCAGCGAGAGCGCGAGCGCCGCGCCGGCCTCGGGCGAGGTGACGTCGGCCCACACCGTCGCGGGGTCGACGCGCCCCACCAGCGCGACGAGCGGGACCACGAGCAGCGCGAGCCCGACGACGGCCGGCACGAGCAGGACACGCGGCACATACCCCGACGCGTCGCGGCGCATCGACCGGTGACCGCCTGCCCGGCCGCCGCTCACGGCGCCCCGAACCCGAGACGGCGGAGCACCGCCTGGCCGTCCGCAGACAGCACGTAGGCGACGAACTGCTCGGCGGCCTCGGGCGCACGGGCGCCGGCCAGCGCGGCGATCGGATAGCGGTTGACCACCTCGTCGGCGCCGGGAGTGTCGACGATCTCGACGTCGTCGGTCAGGGCGGCATCCGTGACGTAGACGAGCCCCGCATCGGCTTCGCCGCCGGCGACCTTCGTCAATACGGCCGTGACGTTCTGCTCGTAGCTGTCGACGCTCGCCGTGACACCGGCGTCGCTGAGAAGCGTCTCCGACGCCGCCCCGCACGGCACCGCCTGTGCGCACAGCACGACGGTGCGGCCGGCGTCCGCGAGGTCGGCGAGGCCGGCGACCGCGCCGGGGTTGCCGGCGGGCACGACGAGGGTGAGGCGGTTCGTCGCGAAGATCTGCGGGTCGGCCGCGAGCCCGGCCGCGACGACCTTCTGCATGTTCGCCTCGTCGGCCGAGGCGAACACGTCGGCGGGGGCGCCCTCGGTCAGCTGCGTCGCGAGCGTCGAGGACCCGTCGTAGCTGATGGGCGAGATGGCGACCGTCGGATGCCGCTGCTCGAACCGCACAGCCAGCTCGTCGAAGCCCGCCTTCAGCGACGCCGCGGCGAACACGGTGACCTCGCCTGAGATGTCGGGGGCCGCGGACCCGGACTCCGACTCCGCGACGCCGGGCGCGGCATCCGTCCCCGCGTCGGGGCCGCCGCCCGCGGCGCATCCGGCCAGGAGGAGCAGGGCGGCGGCGAGGGCGGCGAGGCTCGTTCGTCGGGTGCGCACGGCTCAGTCCTTCGGGGTCTCGACGACGACGGTGGTGGCCTTGACGACGGCGACGGCGAGAGACCCGGGCTCGAGCTCCAGCTCGCGCGCCGCCTCGGCCGACATCAGCGACACGATCCGGTGCGGTCCGGACTGCACGTCGACCTGCGCCATCACGCCGTCGATCTGCACGCGGGTGACGAGGCCGACGAATCGGTTGCGGGCGCTCGAAAGCCGGTCCGACGGGTCGGCTGCGGCCGAAGCCAGCTCGACCGCGTGGGCGGCGAGCGCGTCGCCCGGCACCCGTGCGGGGCTTTCATCGGTGACCGGGAGGACGCCGTGGTCGATCCAGCGGCGCACGGTGTCGTCACTGACGCCGAGCAGGCGCGCCGCCTCCGAGATTCGGTATGCCGTCATGCACTGAACTTACCCGCATCTGCGGACCGACGGGGCCGAATCCGCCGCATTCACGGATGCGTGTGACGCCTCGCCTCCCGTCCGCCCGGGTTGCCCGCGCGCGCGTCTAGCCTGATCCCATGACCGTCCCGCCTCTTGTCGCCGCCACCGGGCCTCTGTCGGATCGCGAGCGCGAGCGCACCGCGAGGCACGCCGTCCTCGCGGGCCTCGGCGACCAGGGGCAGCGGCGACTCGCGGCCTCCCACGTCGCCGTCGTCGGCGCAGGAGGCCTCGGCTCGCCGGTGATCCTCGCCCTCGCAGCTGCCGGAGTCGGGACGATCACCGTCATCGACGACGACGAGGTCGAGTACGCCAACCTCCAGCGCCAGGTCATCCACCGGGTCGACGACGTCGGTTCGCCGAAGGTCGCCTCCGCCGTGCGCGCCGCCGCCGCGCTCTCCCCGGAGACCCGGATCGAGACGCGTCGGGAGCGGCTGGATGCCACCAACGCGTCGCGGCTGCTGGCGGGGAGCGACCTCGTCATCGACGGCACCGACACGTTCGAGACCCGCACCGTCGTGGCCGCCGCGTGCGCTTCGCTCGGGCTGCCGCTCGTCTGGGGCGTGATCCAGGAGTTCCACGCGCAGGTCACCGTCTTCTGGACCGCGCCGCCCGAAGGCGTACCGGCGATCGGCCTCGACGATCTCTACCCGGCCGGCAGCGCCGACGACCTGCCGACGTGCGCCGAGGTCGGCGTGCTCGGCTCGCTCTGCATGACGGTGGGCGGGATGCTCGCGACCGAGGCGATCAAGCTCATCACCGGAGTGGGCGAGCCGCTCCTGGGCCGGCTCGTCGTCGTCGACGCCCTCACCGGCACCCAGAGCGAGGTGCCGCTGCGCGCGGCGTCGAGTGCGCTATCGCAGGCCCCCGTTCCGCCGACCCCACCCGAGCGGACGTGGACGGCGGCGCCCGAGGTCGATCTCGAGCAGCTCCGAGCGCAGCAGTCCGCCGGTGCGGTGGTGCTCGATGTACGCGAGCCCCACGAGACGGCGACCGGCGTGCTTCCCGGATCGGTGGTGTTGCCGCTGGGAGAACTGCTCGCGGCCCCTGACCGCGTCGACGCCGAGCGGGTCGTGGTCGTGTGCGCGCACGGCATCCGAGCCCATCGCGCGGCCGATGTCCTCCGGGGCCGCGGTGTCGCGGCATCCGTGCTCGCGGGCGGACTCGCGCGGTGGCAGTCGTGAGCGGCGGGCTGCGCACCGTCGAGGAGCAGCTCGCCGACGTCCTCGCCGCCGTCCGCCCGCTGCCGACCCGCACGGTCGGGCTCGCCGATGCCGCCGGCTGCGTCCTTCGCGAGGCCGCCGTCGCCCGCGGGGGTATCCCCGACTTCGACAACTCGGCGATGGACGGTTTCGCCGTGCGCTTCGACGACGTCGCGGGCGCGTCGCCCGAGCACCCCGTCGATCTGGCGGTCGTCGCCGACCTGCCGGCCGGCTCCGCCGACGATCCGTCCCTGAGCCCCGGGCAGGCCGCGCGCATCATGACGGGCGCACCGGTGCCGACGGACGCCGACACGATCGTGCCGTTCGAAGACACCGCGGGGGGCCTCGACGATTCGCTAACGACCGCGCGCGTGCTCGCGGCTCCCGCCCGGCGGGGCGTGTTCCTCCGGCGCGCGCACGACGACATCCGCCCCGGCGATACGGTGCTGGACTCCGGTGTGCCGCTCGGCCCTCGGCAGCTCGCCGCCCTCGCTGCCGCCGACATCGCACGGGTCACGGTCTCGGAGGCACCGCACGTCGTCGTCATCTCGACCGGCAGCGAACTGGTCGAGCCCGGTCTTCCCCGCTCCCGCGGGCAGATTCCCGAGTCCAACGGCCTGCTGCTCGAGACGCTCGTCCGTCAGGCGGGCGGCGACGTCGTCCGCCGTGTGCACGTCGACGACGGCGGCAGCGCGTTCCGTCGCGAGTTCGCCGCAGCGACGACCGGAGGATCCCGCGCGGATGTCGTCATCACCTCGGGAGGGGTGAGCGCGGGCGCTTACGAGGTCGTCAAGACCGAGCTCGGCGACGCGCTGCGCTTCTCGCGGGTGGCGATGCAGCCGGGCAAGCCGCAGGCCTTCGGGGTCCTGCCGTCGGGAACCCTCGTCTTCGGCCTGCCGGGCAATCCGGTGAGCGCGGCGGTGTCATTCGACGTGTTCGTGCGCCCCGCCCTGCTCGCCCTCCAGGGCCGCTCAGACCTCCACCGGCCCGCGTTGCGTCTTCCCGCTGCCGAATCCTGGCACACACCGCCGGGGCGCCGGCAGTACCTTCCCGCAGTCATCGACCGCAGCGATCCCGCCCGGTGGCGCGTGCGCCCGGCGACACCGGGCGGCTCGGGCTCGCACCTGGCGGGCGCCCTCGCCCTCGCCGAGGCGTACGCGGTCGTCCCGGCCGAGACGGCCGTCGTCGAGCCCGGCGACCTCGTCGAGGTCCTGCTGCTGGAAGGATGAGGGCATGAGCTTCACTCACCTCGACGACGCCGGTCACGCTCGCATGGTCGACGTCACCGCGAAGCACCCGACCGTCCGCGCTGCGACGGCTCGCGGGTTCGTCCGCTGCTCGCCCGAGGTCGTCGCGTCCCTCCGCGACGGCACGGTGCCGAAGGGCGACGTCCTCGCCGTCGCGCGCATCGCCGGCATCCAGGCAGCCAAGCGCACGCCGGAGCTTCTCCCCCTCGCCCATGTGATCGGGGTGCACGGGGTCGTCGTCGACCTCGACATCACCGACGCGGGCATCGAGATCGAGGCGACCGCGCGCACCGCCGACCGCACCGGCGTCGAGATGGAGGCGCTCACCTCGGTCTCGGTCGCCGCCCTCGCCGTCGTCGACATGGTGAAGGGCATCGATAAGGCGACCTCGATCGAGAACATCCGCATCACCGCGAAGTCCGGCGGCCGCAGCGGCGACTGGCAGCGCCCCGGCGAGGGCGCCTGATGGCGCGCGTCCGCTACTTCGCCGCGGCTGCCGAGCGCGCGGGACGGAGCGAGGAGGTTCGCTCCGAGAACAGCCTCGGCGCTCTGCGCGACGCACTGTCGCGGGAGCATCCCGGGCTGGCGGCGATCCTGCCGAAATGCGCCGTCCTGGTCGACGGCGCACGCGCCGCCGACTCCAGCGAGATCGGCCCCGACGTCACCGTCGACATCCTCCCGCCCTTCGCAGGCGGCTGAGTCACCCGCCGTCCGAGAGGATCAGCCGCCGATCCCCTTCCACGCCGTCGTGCCGTCCGCCTCGATCTGCTGCTTCCAGATCGGCAGCTCGCGCTTGATCGCCTCGATCAGCTCGCGGCACACCTCGAATGCGTCGCCCCGGTGCGCCGTGCCCACCGCGATGACGACGGCGGCATCCCCCACCGCGAGGTCGCCGATGCGGTGACTGACCGCCACGATGCCGTCGCGGTCGCCGAGCGCGGCCGCAGCGATGGCCCGCAGTGTCGTCTCGGCGTCGGGGTGAGCCTCGTAGTGCAGCGCCGAGACCGCGCCGGCGGCATCCGGGTCGTGATCGCGCACGGTCCCGACGAAGCTCGTCACGGCCCCGATAGCGGGGGAATCGACGGCCGCGAGATGCTGGGAGACGTCGAGGGGCTCCGCGGTGATGCGGGCGATGCGGATCTCGCCCATCAGTGATCGTGCCCGTCGAGCTGGGCGACGACGTGCCCGGCGATCCCCGTCACCACGTCGATACCGGATGCCACGGCGCGTGGCGACCCCGGCAGGTTCACGATGAGCGTTCGCCCGGCCACCCCTGCTCGCCCGCGTGAGAGGACGGCCGTGGGCGTCTCGGCTACACCGCGCCGGCGCAGCTCTTCGGCCACGCCGGGCAGCTCGCGCTCGATGACCTCGCCGGTGCCTTCGGGAGTCTCGTCGCGCGGCGCCACGCCGGTTCCGCCGGTCGTGACGATCAGACGCGCTCCGCCTGCGATCGCGGCCCGCAGCGCCCCGGCCACCGAGGCAGCACCGTCGGCGACGACGGCGGCGTCGGCGCAGTCCCATCCCGCGGCGCGCAAGGCCTCGACGGCGACGGGACCGGCCGCATCCGGACGCTCACCCCGGGCCGAGCGATCGGACACGGTGATGACGGCGGCGGAACGGCTCACGACCCCACCCTAGGGGCGTCCGCACCCGCTCGCGCGGTGTCGTCGTCGGCGTGGGTGTTCTCGACGGCGATCCGCCCTTCCTCGACCTTTCCTTCTGCCATCTCGGTGATGCGCGTCGCCATCGCGGTGAAGATGAGCCCGTGGAACGGCAGAACGCCGAGCCAGTACAGTCGCCCGGCCAGTCCGCGCGGGAAGAAGATCGCGCGCTGCTCGTACCGGGCACCGCCCTCGCGCGGCGCGACCTTCAGCTCGAGCCAGGCCTCCCCCGGCACCCGCATCTCGGCACGCAGACGCAGCAGGCGCCCCTCCTCGACGGCCTCGACACGCCAGAAGTCGATCGCGTCCCCGACCCGCACCTTGCCCCGGCTGCGGCGCCCGCGCGCGAGGCCGATGCCGCCGACCAGGCGGTCCATCCAGCCGCGGATCTCCCACAGCGCGCGCGCCGAGTACCAGCCGTTCGTGCCGCCGATGCCTGCGATGACCTCCCAGAGCCGCTCGGGCGAGGCGCTCGTGTCGGCGGAGCGCTCGTCGGTGAAGACGGTCCGGCCCGCCCACTCGGGGTCGCTCGGCAGCGGATCGCTCGGCGCGCCGAGCACGTCGGCGTCCTGCCAGCTCGTCTCGACCTCGTCGGCATCCACCCGGCCGAGCGCCAGCCGCACGCTCGTCCGGTACGACGTCAGGCCTCCCTCGGGCTGCGGGATGATGTCGTCGATGTCGTGGTCGTCCATGACGCACTCGTTCTGGAGCGACGCGATGAGCGGGCGTGCGATGGCGCGTGGCACGGGCGTCACGAGGTTCACCCAGTGCGAGGCGAGCCCGGGTGTGAGCACCGGCAGAGCCGCGATCGCCCGCTGCCGCAGGCCCGCCTCGAGGGCGTATCCGTTCATCATCTGCCCGTAGCGCAGCACGTCGGGACCGCCGATGTCGACGGCGCGGTTCAGCTCGGGATCCACGCGCGCCGCGCCGAGCAGGTAGTGCAGCACGTCGCGGACCGCGATCGGCTGGATGCGGTTTCGCACCCACTTGGGCGCCGGCATGTACGGCAGCACGTCGGTGAGGTGACGCACCATCTCGAACGACGCCGACCCTGACCCGATGACGACGCCCGCCTGCAGCACGAGGGTCGGCACGCCGGACTCCAGCAGGATCTCGCCGACCTCCACGCGCGAGCGCAGGTGCGGCGACAACTCGGCATCGGAGGGGTGGAGCCCGCCGAGATAGACGATGCGCTTCACGGATGCCGCCGCCGCGGCATCGGCGACCGTGCGGGCGGCCCGTTCGTCGGCCTCCTCGAAGCCTGCCCCCGCCCCCATCGAGTGGATCAGGTAGTAGACGACGTCCACGTCGGACACGGCCTCGGCGACGGCATCCGCGTCGTCGGCCGAGCCGCCCACGATCTCGACGGCGTCGCCCCACGGAAAGCTCGCGACGCGTTCGGGCGTGCGCGCCAGCACGCGCACGCGGTATCCCGCCGCGACGAGACGTGGCACGAGTCGTCCGCCGATGTATCCGGTGGCGCCGAGGACGAGGGCTCGCGGCGCCGATCCGTCCGGTCGGGGCTGCGCCTGCAGCTCGGGCTCGTGTCCGGTAGGTGCGGTCAGCTCGGTCATGATCAGACGGTAGGCGCGGACCGGTCCCGACCGACACGACTTGACATGCGACGGATCGCCCGTTGCCGCCCGGGCACTGTGTCCGCGTCGCCTCACGCGCGCGCGATAGGCGGCGATGCGCCGGATCGCAACGCCCCCGCGCGAGATTGCGCCCGCCCCGGCACCGGGGTCTACGCTCCCGTGAGCGAAGGACAGTCGTCTGGCGACCCGAGCCCGGCGACGCTGCCGGAGGAGAACCGAATATGTCACGCACGCGCACGAAGCGGCCCGCCCGCCGACGTCTCGAGGTCGACGACGTCATCGTCGTCGAACGCAAGAAGGTCCGAACCGCCATCTCGGGCACCGTCGTCGGCAACTTCATGGAATGGTTCGACTTCGGCATCTACGGCTACCTCGCCGTGACGCTCACCGTCGTCTTCGCCGAGGACATCCCCGACCCGTGGGGCCTGCTGGTGACCCTCCTCGGCTTCGCCGTGTCGTTCCTCGTGCGTCCCCTGGGCGGGATCGTGCTCGGCCCCCTCGGCGACCGGATCGGGCGGCAGAAGGTCCTGTTCCTGACGATGGCGATGATGGCGACCGCGACCGCGCTCATCGGCCTGCTGCCGACCTCGGCGCAGATCGGCATCTGGGCGGTCGTGCCCCTGTATGTGCTGAAGATGGTGCAGGGCTTCTCGACCGGCGGCGAGTACGCCGGGGCCTCGACGTACGTGACCGAGTTCTCACCCGACCGCTCGCGGGGCTTCTGGGCCTCGTGGCTCGACGTCGGCTCGTACGTCGGCTTCGCCGCCGGCGCCACGGTCGTCGCGCTGACGACCCTCATCACGCAGGGACTCTGGGGCCCCGACGCGATGGTCGACGGCGGCTGGCGCATCCCGTTCCTCGTCGCCATCCCGCTCGGCATCGTCGCCATCTGGTTCCGCCTGCGCATCCCGGAGACCCCGGCGTTCGAGCAGGAGTCGGAGTCGGCCGCGGCGCCCAGCAAGGACGACCCGATGGCTCGTCACGGCATCGGCGGCATCCTGCGCCACCACTGGCGGACGATCCTCGTCGCCGTGGCGATCGTCGCGGCGACCAACACGGCCGGCTACGCGCTGACCAGCTACATGCCGACCTACCTCGAGAAGGAGGTCGGACTCTCGAACCTCTCCGCCGCGGTGGCGACGGTTCCCGTGCTCGTGGTGATGTCGGCGACCCTGCCCTTCGTCGGCCGGCTCAGCGACCGCTTCGGCCGGCGGCGCATCTACGCATTCGCGATCGGAGCGTCGCTCGTCCTGACGGTGCCGGCGTTCGCGATCATGCAGATCGGCGAGCTGTGGGCGGTCTTCATCGCGCTGGGCATCATCGCGGTGCCGGTGGCGCTGTTCGTCGCGATCTCGGCGAGCGCCCTGCCGGCACTGTTCCCCACCGCCACCCGCTTCGGCGCGATGGGCATCGCCTACAACCTGGCCGTGTCGCTCTTCGGCGGCACGACACCGCTTTTCAGCCAGGCGCTCATCGAGTGGACGGGCAACACGTACATGCCGGCGTTCTACATCATGTTCTTCTCGGCTCTCGCCGCCGTCGCGCTCTTCGCGATGCGCGAGACGGCCCAGCGGCCCCTCCTCGGCTCCGTGCCGACGGTCGAGACCATCGCCGAGGCCCAGGCTCTCGTCGCCGGGCAGGACGACGATCCGCGCATCGACACCTCGACGATGCCGCTCGACATCGTCCGCCCCTGAGGCGCCGTCGGCCCGGGCGCGTCCTCAGCGCCGCCCGGTGCCGAAGATGCCCCGGATGACGCCGGTCAGCACCTCCTGGGCCGCACGCGAGCCGAGGATCTGCTCCGCCGGCGTCTTCCGGCGCGACCGCGTGTTCGAGGTCATGCTGCGCAGCATCCGGTCGTATTCGCGACGCTCTTTCGCCTCGTCGGCCGCGGCCTGCTTGCGGATGGCTGCGAGCTGCTTCGCGTAGGCGGCGTCGGCCTTGGCGCGCAGCTTCGCGGCGTCCTGCTCGGCCTTGCGGCGCGCGGCCTCGGCCTCGGCCGCGTCGAGCGCCGCCTGGGCCGCGTTCATGCGGGCTGTGAGGATCTCGCGCGCCGACTCGCGGTCGATCGCCTCGGCGTAGCGCGGCCGGATCTCGGATGCCGACACGCGGGCCTCGACCTCCGCTGCCGTCGCCGGCGACATCGCGGCCTGCGGCGCGCGGAGCCGCGTCCAGGCGACGGGCGTGGGCGCGCCCTTCTCGTTCATCACCGTGACGATCGCCTCGCCGGTGCCGAGCTCCTGGAGGACCCGCTCGAGGTCGTAGCCCGAGCGCGGGTAGGTGCGCACGCTCGCGCGCAGGGCGGTGACGTCGTCGGGCGTGAAGGCCCGCAGCGCGTGCTGCACGCGCGAGCCCAGCTGCGCCAGAACGTCGGACGGCACGTCCTTGGGCGTCTGCGTGACGAAGAAGACGCCGACGCCCTTCGAGCGGATGAGGCGGACGGTCTGGACGACGGCGGCGAGGAAGTCCTTCGACGCGTCGCGAAACAGCAGATGCGCCTCGTCGAAGAAGAACACGAGCCCCGGTTTGTCGGCATCGCCGACCTCGGGGAGCACCTCGAACAGCTCGGCCAGCAGGTACATGAGGAACGTCGAGTAGAGCACCGGCCGGTCGGCCACACCGGGTACCTCCAGCAGGGTGATGACGCCCTCGCCCGCGTCGGTGGTGCGCAGAAGGTCGCGGACGTCGAACTCCGGTTCGCCGAAGAAGACGTCGGCCCCGGCATCGGCGAAGGTGACGAGCTCGCGGAGGATGACACCGGCCGTGGCTTTCGAGAGTCCGCCGAGCTCGGCGAGCTCGGCTTTGCCGTCATCGCTCGTGAGGTAGGTCAGCACCGCGCGCAGGTCGGCGAGGTCGACGAGCGCCAGGCCGTTGGCGTCGGCGTAGTGGAAGACGAGACCGAGGCTCGACTCCTGCGTCGCGTTGAGCCCGAGCACGCGGCTCAGCAGCAGCGGACCGAAGCCCGAGACGGTCGCGCGCACGGGCGTTCCCGCTCCGCGGTCGCCGAGCGCGAGGAACTCCGTCGCGAAAGAGCGCGGCGTCCACTCCTGCCCGATGGCGCCCGTCCGGAAGAGCAGCTTCTCGCTCGTCTCCCCCGGCTCGGCCAGTCCCGACAGGTCGCCCTTGATGTCGGCGGCGAACACCGGCACACCGTTCGCCGCGAGCTGCTCCGCGAGAACCTGAAGGGTGCGCGTCTTGCCCGTGCCGGTGGCGCCTGCCACGAGACCGTGACGGTTCGTCATCGCGAGCGGGATGCGGACCGGCGCATCGCGCAGCGGCTCGCCGTTCAGGAGAGCCCCGAGCTCGAGGGCGGGCCCGTCGAACGCGTAGCCCCGGCGGATGTCGTCGACCTCGGATCCGTCGAGAGGACCCGCCGCATCGGCGGGCTCGGGTTCCCCCGCCGACTCCGACGGCTCGGGTGGCGGGACCGCAGCCGCCGGCTCGGCTTTCCCGTCCGGACCCGACGACTCGGGTCGCCCGGCCGCAGCACGGGCGGCATCCGCTTCGGCGGCGGCCAGGGCGGCGCGCGCCCGTGCGGCGACGAGGGCTGCCTCGGCGGCCTCCGCCTCGGCGCGCAGCCGGGCGAGATCGGCCGCAGCGACCGCGGCAGCGGAAGGAACGGCCGGATCGTCGGGCGAGACGCTCATGGCGGTGAGCCTAGCCCCGCCGCTCCTGAACCGCGCGTCGCTCCCGTTCGAGCTGCTCGGTGAACATCGCGGCCACCACGAGGGCGACGCCCGCCCCCACCAGCATCCCCCCGACCGTGTCGGAGAGCCAGTGCGCGTGCACGACCGTGCGGCTGAGCGCCATCAGCACCGTCCACACGACCCCGATGATCGCGACCCAGATGCGCGGAAAGAGGATGACGGCGACGACGGCGATCGTGGCCGCATTGGCTGTATGCCCGGACGGGAATGAGCCGGCATCCGTCGTGACGAGGATGTCTTCGGGTCGCGATCTGTCCACGAGGTGCTTGATCAGCTGCACCACGAGCGCGCTCAACGCCGATGCCACCAGGAAGTAACCCGCAGCCCAGGGCCGGCGCAGCACGATCAGCGCCACGGCGACCGCGATCGGGATCGCGAACACCCCCACCCACGTCCCGCCGATCCGGTTCATCACGAGCCCGAACACGAGTCCGACCGCCCCCGGATCGGCCGGCAGCGTCTCGTTCCACCACCGATCGACGGCGAAGGGCTGGCCCAGCTGCGTGAACAGCCACCACCCCAGCAGCGCGCCCGCCACCATCAGGACGATTCCGATGGCGGCACGGCGCGGCCAGAGTCGGCGGGGGTCGGTCGGCGGGGCGTCGTTCATCGGTCCATTGTGTCGGCGTTGGCCGATTCGGCTCCGCCCCTTGCGCCGGAAGCGTCGATCAGGGAGAGAGCTGCGGAACGCTGCGCGGGCGCACGACGAGCCACAGCGAGAGGACCGCCACCACGGCGCACCCCGCCATCACCGAGGCCATCGTCGTGGCAGTGATGCCCGAGCCGCCCGAGATCCACGCCGCGAGCGGCGAGATGAAGCCGGCGACGCCGAAGTTGACGGCGCCGATCAGCGATGCCGCGGTTCCGGCGGCGCGGCCGTGACGGTCGAGAGCGAGCACCTGCACGCAGGGGAAGGTGAAGCCGCACGCCGTGATGAAGAAGAACAGCGGCACGACCGTGCCCCACAGGCCCAGCCCCAGCTGGTCGGTGACGATGATGGCGGCCCCCGCGATGACGAGCACGGCGGTCGAGACCGCCATGACCCACTGCGGGCCGAAGCGGGCGGCGAGCCGCGACGCCGTCTGCACGCCCAGGACGACGCCGAGCGAGTTGACGGCGAACAGGACGCCGTACTGCTGCGGATCGAAGCCGTAGGTCTGCTGGAAGAGGAACGACGACGACGACAGGTACGAGAACAGTCCGCTGAAGGTCATGCCGCCGATGATCAGCACACCGATGAAGATGCGATCGCTCAGGACGCTGCGGTAGCGCTGCCACACCGTGGCGGAACCGCTGTCGCGGCGGCGCGCCTTGGGCAGGGTCTCGGGCACGAGGAAGAGCGAGGCGATCAGCATCACCGCGCCGTACGCGGCGAGCACGACGAAGATGCCGCGCCAGGGCATGACCGTCAGCAGGCCCGAGCCGACGAGCGGGGCGGCGACCGGGGCGACACCGGAGACCAGGGCGAGTCGGCTCAGCATCACCACGAGCCGGCGTCCGCCGAACAGGTCGCGGACGATCGCCATCGCGACGACACCGCCCGCGGCCGCGCCGATGCCCATGAAGACCCGAGCCGCACTCAGCAGCTCGAGGGTCGGGGCGATGGCGGCGGCCGTGCTCGAGAGCACGTGGAGCGCGGTCACGCACAGCAGCGGGACGCGGCGCCCCAGCTTGTCGCTGAGCGGGCCGACGATGAGCTGCCCCAGCGCGAAGCCGACCATCGTTCCGGTGAGCGTGAGCTGAATCGCCGCCGCCGTCGTCTGGAAGTCGGCTTCCAGCGCGGGGAAGGCGGGAAGGTAGAGATCGATCGTGAAGGGCCCGAGCGCCGTCAGCGCGCCGAGCAGGATGATGTAGATGACGCGGCGCGAGGTCGGGATCGCGTCACCCGGATGCAGCATGATGGGCGCCGTGGCGGGGTTCGAGCCCAGCGTGCGGATCGCCCCGGTGGCGGAGGAGGAATGATGGGGAGGAGTTTCGGGCACGTCTTCTTCGTTTCGTGGCAGCAGCGTTTTCGAGCGACCTTCTATCGTAACCCGCGCCCGATTCGCGTCGTTCGCGCCTCTCAGCCGATTCACCATTCACGCGCATAGGCTGGCTCCGCGCCGCGCGCGCTCCGACACTCCCCTTGCCCCCGAACCGAGGTCACAGCAATGACTCCGTCCGCCGACAAGCGAACGAGCGGCAATCCTGCCGCCCAGGCCCAGATCAACCTCACCGTCAAGCAGCAGCGCGAGCAGCAGAAGCAGGCCAAGCTCGCCGAGTACCAGAAGCAGCTGGCGAAGCGACGTCGCAGCAAGCTGACCTGGTGGGTCGTCGGCTCGACCGCCGCGGTCGCCGTGGTGGGCCTCATCGCCGCGTCTGTGGTCCTCGCGCCTCGGCCCGTCACGTACGAGGCGGGCAACAGCACGGGTCGCGAGATCCCCGGCGTCGAGACGTTCCAGAACATCACGACGCACGTCGAGGGCACCGTCGAGTACCCTCAGAACCCGCCGGCCGGTGGCGAGCACAACCCGTACTGGCTCAACTGCGGCGTCTACACCGAGCCGCAGGCGAACGAGAACGCCGTCCACTCGATGGAGCACGGCGCCGTCTGGATCACGTACGACCCGGCCCAGGTCTCGGATGCCGACATCGAGACCCTCGAGGGCTACATGCCGAGCACGTACGCGCTGCTGACGCCCTACCCCGACATGGACACCCCCATCGCCGTGAGCGCCTGGAACGCGCAGCTGAAGGTCGACTCGGCCGATGACGAGCGCATCCGCGACTTCTTCACCGAGTACTGGCGCAGCCAGAACGTCCCCGAGCCGAACGCGATCTGCTCGGGCGCGATCGACGGGCCCGGCAAGGCGTGACCTACGACCTCGCGGTGGAGACCGAGTCGCAGGGCTCGGTCCCGCAGCCCACCGGCCTGCGCTGGTGGGCGGTGCTCCTCATCGTCCTCGCGGTCGCGGGGGCGGCGTTCGCCGTCGGGCGCTTCTCCGCCTTCGGCACCTCCCCGTCGGTTCCCGGCAACTCCTCCCCCGAGGCCGGCTTCGCCCGCGACATGCAGGTGCACCACACGCAGGCGATCGAGATGGCGATGACGATCTATCGCAAGACCGAGGACGAGGGCATCCGCACGCTCGCGTTCGACATCGCCACGGCCCAGGCCGGCCAGCGCGGAGAGTTCTACGACTGGCTCGTCCAGTGGGGGCTGCCGCAGGCATCCACCGCTCCCCTCATGCAGTGGATGGTCGGGCACCCCGCTCACAACCACGGGACTCAGGCGCAGCAGCCGAGCGACGAAGAGCTCCGCGCCGAGATGGGCATGGCCACGCCCGCTCAGCTGGCGCAGCTGGATGCCGAGACCGGCGTCGCCGCCGACTGCACGTTCCTCGGCCTCATGATCCGCCACCACCAGGGGGCCATCCCCATGGCCCAGGCCCTCGTCGACCTCGGCAGCGACCCGCGGGCCGTTCAGGTCGCCGGCGGCGTCATCGAGACGCAGAGCGCCGAGATCGACCTGATGCGCTCGATCCAGCAAAGACTGGGGTGCGAGGGCTGACAGCCCCCGCACCCCAGCGGCATCCGCTCCTCCCGATCAGCCCTTCGTCGCACCTGCCAGCAGGCCGCGCACGAAGAAGCGCTGCAGCGCGAAGAACACGATCAGCGGCACGATGATCGAGATGAAGGTTCCCGCCGACTGCAGGAACCAGCGGTTGCCCCACGTGCCCGACAGCGAGTTGAGCGCCTGCGTGATCGGCAGAGCTCCCGGCGACGCGAAGATCGTCGCGACCAGCAGGTCGTTCCACACCCACAGGAACTGGAAGATCGCGAACGACGCGATCGCCGGAGCTGCCAGCGGGACGATGATGCGGAAGAAGACCTGCCCGTGGCCGGCGCCGTCGACCCGCGCCGCCTCGATGATCTCTCCCGGGATCTCGGCGATGAAGTTGTGCAGCATGAACGTCGCCAGCGGCAGGGCGAAGATCGCGTGGGCGATCCAGACGCGGGCGAAGCTGTACTGCACCTCGTTGAGACCGAACCCGGGGAAGATCGGCACGTCGTTGATGGTCAGCCCCTCCGAGAAGAGGCTGAGCAGCGGTACGAGCGCCATCTGCAGCGGCACGATCTGCAGCGCGAAGACGAACACGAACAGCGCGCTGCGGCCCTTGAAGTCGATCCACGCGAACGCGTAGGCGGCAAGGGCTGCCATCACGATCGGGAACACCGTCGCGGGGATGGTGATCGCGAGCGAGTTGATGAACGCCGAGGCGAGCGTCGTCGACGTTCCTCCGGCCGTCAGCGCCTCGGCGTAGTTGTCGAGGGTGAACTCCGGGTTGGCGAAGACGGTCCACCAGCCGGTGGACTGGGTGTCGGCACCGGGCCGGAACGAGGTCACGAACAGGCCGAACGTCGGGATCGTCCAGAAGACGGCGATGATGACGGCCGCGATGGTCGCGCCCTTCGACGTCAGCTTCTTGTGGGCGATCGCCTCGTTTCGGCGTGTGTCGCGCGCCACCTGGCGCTTGGTGCGGGTGTCGACGGGCGCGGCCGGGGCTGCAACGGTCATCAGCGGATCTCCCTCTGCTTGGCCATCGATCGGGCGTTGTAGATGATCAGCGGCAGGACGAACAGGAACAGCACGACGGCGAGCGCGGACGAATGCCCGTAGCTCTGGAACCGCTGCTGCTGGTTGACCATCTCGAAGCCGAGCACGGTCGTCTCATCGCGGCCGCCGGTCATGACCGCCACGATGTCGTACACCTTCAGCGATGCGATCGTGATGGTCGTGAGCACCACGATCAGCGACGAGCGGATGCCGGGCACCGTGACATTGCGGAACCGCTGCCAGGCGTTCGTCCCGTCCAGCTGCGCCGCCTCGAGCTGCTCGGTCGGCACCGCCTTGATCGCGGCGGAGAGGATCACCATGGCGAATCCGGTCTGGGTCCAGATGAAGACCACCAGGAGCATGAGGGTGTTGATGACCGGCTTGATGGCGAGCCACTGGATCGGATCGCCGCCGAACGCCGTGACGATCGCGTTGAGCAGGCCGACCTGCTCCCCCTGCCGCGCGTCGTACATGAACTTCCAGATGATGCCGGCACCGACGAACGAGATCGCGACCGGCATGAACACGAGGACCTTGAGCACCTTCTCGCCGCGGGCGCGGTCGATGAACACCGCGTAGGCGAGTCCGATGGCGACCGAGATCGTCGGAGCGAGGAGCGCCCACAGGAGAGTGTTGACGACCGAGGCCGTGCCCGTCGGGTTCGTGAACACCCAGAAGTAGTTCTCGAGGCCCACGAACTGCTCGCCCGACTTGTCGTAGAACGACTTGAAGATCGTGGCGATGGCCGGGTAGATCAGTCCGAGCGCCAGCATGATGCTGGCCGGGGCCATGAAGAGGATGAGCTGGAACAGGTAGCCCGCGCCCTGACGCGACCGGAAGTCCGCGAAGAAGAGCAGCGCACCGACGAGCAGCGCGATCGCGACGACGTAGAGGACGGCGTTGGCGTAGGGGCGCAGCAGCAGGAACGCGAGCACCGGGATGACCAGGCACGCGACGAGCCGCATGATGAAGTAGCCGCGACCCGGCCGGGGCGCGTACTCGATGAGCACCAGGATGATGCCCACGACGAGCCCGAAGACCGCCAGGATCACGGGGATCTGGATGAGCGGGTTCATCGCGCCCAGCCAGAGGAAGAAGCTGTTGAGTGAGAACCCGATCGTGATGCGCGCCGATTCCTCGCTCGATCCGGTGAAGATCAGCAGCAGCAGGATGGCGACGATCAGGGCGAAGCCGACGGCGACGACGATCCGGGTGATCGACCTCCCCTTCGGATCGGTGGCATGGGTGGTGGTGGGAGGTTCGGTGTCGACAGGTCTGTCGACGGTCGTCTGCGACATGTGGATCCCCTTCTGAGTACAGCGGCGTACCCGGGCGGTACGGACGGGAGGAGCGGGGCCGGGCTTGTGCAGCCCGACCCCGCTCGGCTCAACCGATCGTCAGGCGACGATCAGTTCTCGTAACCGGCCTGGATGTCGGACAGGACCGTCTCGGTGTCCTTGCCGTCGATCCAGTCGACCATGCCCTTCCAGAACGAGCCCGAGCCCACCGTGGACGGCATCAGGTCGGATGCGTCGAAGCGGAAGACCGTGGTCTCGTCCTGCAGCGTCGTCATGGCTTCCTGGAGGAACTCGCTCGAGGCGAGCGAGGGGTCGGCGTTCTTGTTCGCCGAGATCACGCCGCCGAGCTTGACGCGCGCGTCAGCGAACTCGGGAGAGGCCATGAACTCGAGAACCTTCTGCGTCGACTCGTCGTCCGAGAACGCCGCGACGAACTCGCCGCCGCCCTCGACCTGGAGCTCGCCCTCGGTGTACCCCGGGGTCAGGAAGGCGTAGACGTCACCGTCGGGAGCGACCTCGGGGGTCGCGCCGTCGGCGGTCTGCACGTCGAGGAAGTTCGCCGACAGGAACGAGGCCTGGTGCGTGAGCGCGCAGTCGCCGCTCGCGACGGCCGCGGCGACGTCGCCGAACGCGGTCGAGTTGATGCTCTTCACGTCGCCGTAGCCCGCGTTGACGTACTCGGGGTTGAGCAGGATCTCGCCCACCGCGTCGAACGCCGACTTGATCTGAGGATCGGTGAACTTCACGTCACCGGCGACCCACTGGTCGTAGACCTCGGGACCGGCCTGACGCAGGACGAGGTCCTCGACCCAGTCCGTTCCCGGCCAGCCGGAGGCGGCGTCGGAGGCGAAGCCGGCGCACCACGCGGGCCCGCCGGTCGTCTCGACGATCTTGTCGGTGAGGGCGATCATCTCGTCCCACGTCTTGGGCACTTCGACGCCCCACTCGGCGAACTGCTTGGGCGAGTACCAGACGTAGCCCTTCAGGTTCGCGAGCATCGGTGCCGCGTAGAAGGTGTCGTCGAACGTTCCGTACTTCTTCCAGTCCGGCGACCAGTTCTCGTCGACCGCGCTCTCGACGGCCTCGGATGCGGGCAGCACCTTGCCGGTCTCGACGAGCGTCTTCAGCAGACCGGGCTGCGGGACGATCGCGATGTCGGGGGCGTCGCCACCGGTCACCTTGGTGACGATGTTGCCCTCGAAGGACTTGTCGCCGGTGTACTCGACCTTGATGCCGGTGTCCTCGGTGAACTGTGCGAACGACTCGTTGAGCGCGTCAGCCTCACCACCGGTGATTCCGCCCGAGATGCGGACGGTCGTCTTCGCGTCGCCGCCGCCGTCGCCGCCGCCTTCGCCGCCACCTTCGGCGCACCCAGCCAGCACCAGTGCTGCCGCGCCCATGAGAGCGACGGGGGCAAGAAGACGGTATCGCTGTGACAATGCCATGTACTTCTCCTCTATCGGGATCATCGTTCACCCAGAGGAGCCTTGTCCGCATCCATTGGGGAACCGATTCCAGGACAACCTACTGTCCCGCCGAGTCCGGCACAACTAGCGGAAT
This sequence comes from Microbacterium sp. Ru50, assembly GCF_002920555.1. Lineage (NCBI taxonomy): Bacteria > Bacillati > Actinomycetota > Actinomycetes > Micrococcales > Microbacteriaceae > Microbacterium > Microbacterium sp. Ru50. The sequence goes on from NZ_PQSV01000001.1 coordinate 1,084,818, forward strand.
ATCACGGAATGACAACCATCACCTGTGGTAATGCACCTGTTCGTGGGAGCGCTCACACGGGACGGGCCTGGAACCGGTTCCCGGTCGCGCGGGAAAGCGCTACGCTCTGGTGGGAGTCCCCCGGCAGGTCTCCCGAACGGACGAGGAGGTCCCATGAGCACCATCGCCGACGTCGCCACCCGAGCAGGTGTGTCCAAGGCGACGGCGAGCCGAGCCCTCTCCGGCCGGGGATACGTGTCGGAGGAGACCCGCCAGCGGGTCGCCGCGGCGGCCCAGGAGCTGTCGTACGTCGCCCATTCCTCTGCCATGAGCCTCGCGACCGGTCGCACCCAGACGGTCGGCGTCGTCATGCCGCATGTCAGCCGCTGGTTCTTCGGGGAAGTCCTCGAGGGCATCCAGGCGGCACTTCTCGAGCACGGCCTCGACCTCACCCTGTACGACGCCCGACCGGGAACCGAGACCCGGCGGCGGGTGTTCGAGGACTTCCTGGCCCGTCGACGCTTCGACGGTGTCATCGCGGTAGGCCTCGAACCGGCCGAGAGCGAGCTCGACGCACTGCTGGCGCTGGGCAAGCCCGTCGTCAGCGTCATCGGCACCGAGGGCGACACGAGCCTCGTCACGCTCGACGACGCGCACGCCACCGCTCTCGCGACGGCGCACCTCGTCGAGCTCGGGCACCGCCGCATCGCGTTCCTCGGCGGCACCGATGCGACCCGCTGGCCGCACGTCGAGTCCGAGCGCTACGCCGGCTATGAGTCGGAGATGCGCCGCGCCGGCCTCGCGGCGGAGATCTCCCGCGTGCCCGCGGAGCTCTCGATGCCCGCGGGCTACGCCGCCGCCGTCGACCTCCTGAGCGACCCGGCATCCCGGCCCACCGGCATCGTGGCGGCCTGCGACGACGTCGCGATCGGCGCGATCATCGCGGCCCGCCGCCTCGGCATCCTCGTCCCCTCCGCCCTGAGCGTGGTCGGCATCGACGACCACGTGAACGCCGAGATGTTCGCCCTGACGACGCTGCGACAGGTGCCCCACGAGCAGGGCCGGGCCGCCGTCGAGCTGCTCCTGCGCCACATCGAGGACCCCGAAGCCGACACGGTGACCATGCGCATCAAGCCGCGGATGGTGGTGCGGGGGACGACGGCGGGAGCCCCCGGACACAGCTCCGTCGCCGTCCGGGACTCGACCCTCTCCCGCCGCGACTGAGTTCGGCGCGTCGGGCCCGGCACGACCGGGAGATACGACGACGGCCCCGGATGCAGCATCCGGGGCCGTCGTGCTGCTCTCGAGTGAGAGCGGGGAATTACTTGAGGGTGACCGTCGCGCCGGCCTCTTCGAGAGCGGCCTTCGCCTTCTCGGCGGTCTCCTTGTTCGCGCCCTCGAGGACGGCCTTGGGAGCACCGTCGACGACAGCCTTGGCCTCGCCCAGGCCCAGCGAGGTGAGCTCGCGGACCGTCTTGATGACCTGGATCTTCTTGTCGCCGGCAGCCTCGAGGATGACGTCGAACGAGTCCTTCTCTTCCTCGGCCTCAGCGGCACCAGCGCCACCAGCGGCGCCGGCGACGGCGACGGGGGCAGCAGCGGTGACGTCGAACTTCTCCTCGAACGCCTTCACGAACTCGCTGAGCTCGACGAGGGTCAGGCCGGCGAACTGCTCGAGCAGCTCCTCGGTGGAAAGCTTCGCCATGATGTATCTCCTAGATAGATGGGGTTGGTGTAAGAGCTCGCCTGTCGCTCACGCGGCGTCGGCGGTCTCCAGCTTTTCGCGAAGCGCGTCGATGGTGGCGGCAGCCTTGCCCATCGTCGCCTTCATCATGCCCGCGGCCTTGGCCAGCAGAACCTCGCGGCTCTCGAGCGAGGCGTACTTGTTGACCTCGTCGGCGGTGAGGGCGTTGCCCTCGAAGATGCCGCCCTTGATGACGAGGAGCGGGTTGGCCTTGGCGAAGTCACGCAGAGCCTTGGCGGTGGCGACGAAGTCGCCGTGCACGAACGCCACGGCCGAGGGACCCTTGAGGTCCTCGTCGAGCGACGTGATCCCCGCGTTGTTCGCGGCGATCTTGGTCAGCGTGTTCTTCACCACGGCGTAGTTCGCGTCCTGACGGATGCTGTTGCGCAGCTGCTTGAGCTGGGCCACCGTCAGACCGCGGTACTCGGTCAGCAGAACGGCAGTCGAGTCCTCGAATGACTTCGTGAGCTCGGCGACCGATGCGTCCTTCTGCACCATGGTCACTCCTTGATGTGTGCCTGACGCCCCGCGGTGGCGGAGCGCCGGCCTCGACCAGCCCCGGACATGACAAAAGCTCCGGCGCAGAGGCACGGAGCTCGGTTCCCGAAGGAGAAGTTCAGTGTCACCTGCGCGGGCCCCTGCAGTGCAGAGCTTCGATCACGAGTGCGCTCACGCGCACACCGATGACCAGCGGTCTTTGGCTTACCCCCCACCATACCCCCATACCCCCCATCCCCCAAATTCCCCCCCGCCCCGCGCCGAGTGCACGGCATCCCGCCCACTGCACGGCACCGCAACGCAGGGTGCCCGTGCACTCGGCGCGAGCTCGTTCACTCGGCGCCGGCCGCGGGTTCTGCACATGTGGGGGGTGGGGTGGGGGTGTCCACACATGGGTGGGGGGAATGGGGGTGGTGGGGGGTGGGGGGTGAGCATGGGCGGGATGCGCAGACGACGAGGACCGGATGAGGTGCGGGCATTGCTCCACCGCCGACGCGACCTGCTTGAAGCCGGTGAGAGCGAACGCTCGATCGACCGTTCTGTGCGCGACGGTGTCCGGGTGCACGTGCGACGCGGCTGGTACGTCGACCGCGCCGCGTTCGACGAGCTCTACACCGAAGACGCGCACCTGCTCCATGTCATGGCGGTCGCGCACGAGGTCCGAGGCCACGCGGTCGTCTCACACGAGTCCGCCGCGGTCCTGCACGGCCTCGACCTCTATCGCGTCCGGCCGACCCGCGTCCACCTCACGACAGCCCCGGGCGCCCGGGTCTCCAGCAGTCCCGATACATTCCGCCACTGCACGCCTCTCGATGCGCATGACGTCGTCGAGGTCAACGGCATCCGCTGCACCTCCCTCGCGCGGACGGTCTTCGACGTCGCGCGCACCATGACTCCCGAGGCGGCACTCGTCATGGCCGACCGAGCCGAACGGATCTGGTGCGACCACACGGGCCACTCTCCCGACGGCTGGCGGATGGCCATGGCCGCTCGGATCGCCGAGGCGGGGGCGGCGCGAGGGATCAGGCGGGCTCGATGGGTGGCGGGCTTCGCCGACGGCCGGGCCGAGTCGACCCTGGAGAGCGTGAGCCGGTTCCGGCTGCACCAGCTCGGCTTCCGGTCGGTCCGGCTGCAAGTGCCGATCGCCGGCCCGCGCGGTGCGGGCTGGTACCGCGTCGACTTCGGCCTCGACGACGCCGATGCCTGGGGCGAATGCGACGGCGTCGGCAAGTACCTCGACCCGGAGCTCCGCTCCGCGGGCTCGGCGGAGAGGACAGTCCTCGAGGAGAAGCGCCGCGAAGACTGGATCCGGGGCACGACCGGACGCCGCCTCGTGCGCTGGGAGGCTCGACACGTCATCTCCCCGTCGGCCTTCGCCGCCCACCTCAGGGCATTCAACATCCACCCTCCCCACTGAGTGCACGGCTTGCCGCCGGGTGAACGAGACATCCTCGCGCGGATGCCGTGCAGTGGATGGGATGCCGTGCACTCGACCCCTACGCGAGGGGAGGGCACGCCGAGGGGCAAGGGCAGAGAGGTGGGGTGGGCGGGGTTAGGGTCTAAGGCGTGTCTCCCGAACTCGCTGCTCGCATCGTCGCGGATTCGCGCGACCGCGTGGCGTGGATCCGGGCGCGCTCGCGGGGCATCACGGCAACGGATGTCGCGACGCTGACGAGCCCCAAGGCGATCGCGCGCGCAGCCGACGCCAAGCTCATGGGCTCGGGATTCTCCGGCAACGCGTACACCGACCACGGCCGCCGCCGCGAGCCGGAGATCGCCGCGTGGGTCGCCGCGACGCACGGCATCCAGCCCTCCTCCGCGCTGTTCCACGCCGTGGTCGAGAAGCGTCACCTCGCCACTCCCGACGGGGTGATGGTGGATGCCGATGGCCGTGTCACCCTCGCTGAGATCAAGACCACGAACAAGAGCTGGCGGTCGATCCCTCGCACCTATCTGCGTCAGGTGTGGTGGCAGCAGCACGTCCTCGGCGCCGAGCGCACGCTCGTGGTGTGGGAGCAGCACGACGGTTTCGTCCCCATCGACGATGAGCCCCGCTGCGCGTGGGTCGACCGCGATGAGCGAGAGATCCGACTGCTCGTGAACCTCGCCACCGAGCTCATCGACGAGCTGTACCGCCGCACCATGCAGCGACGCGCGGCCGAGGCGCCCCGCGTCGCAGCGGCGCATCCGCGCGAGCCGTACCGCGCCCTCGCCCTGAGCGACTGACTCGACCCGCACGCCCGGAGCACACAGCCCCGCGGTCACCGCCCCGCGGTCACCGCAGCGGCGTGACGACTTTCGCTTCGGCGTCCCACAGGCGCAGCCCCGTCAGCTCACCCTCGATGGTCGACGCACCGACGATGCCGAGTGCGCGGCCGACCTGTTCGGCCGTCATCCGGCGAGCGAGCGTCATGTGCGGCGTCCACCGGTCCTTCGCCGTGACGGCATACCGAGCCGGCGGGGGTCCGACGAGGTCGACGATGTCGGCGTGCAGCCGCAGCAATGCGGCGCTCATGACGACGGGCCGAGCCAGGACGAACCGCTCGCCCGCGGCGAAGACGACCGCTCCCCCGAGCCGGCACTCCACCGGCAGCGCGCCACCCGCTCGCGCGAGCTCGCGCACCGCATCCTCCGGGAGGTCGTCTCGAACGGCGAGCGTCACGTGCGGACGATTCGAGTCGGACGGATGCCGCCCGGCGCTGGGCAGATCGGCGTCGATGAGCCGCTGCCAGTCCGCCCGGACGGCGGCATCCACGACGTCGTCCGGAAGCGACTCGATACTGAACATCCCGCCATCCTTCCGCCTCACGCGTCGCACCGGGAATAGTTGACGTAGCTCAACGATTGAACATATAGTTGACCGATCTCAACGGTTGACTTTCGTCAACCAGTTACGCCGCTCCCGCGGCTATCGAAGTACCGTCCACCGACGATCCGCGCCAGCGCAGCCGCGTCCGTCCGAATCCCAGGAGGACCCATGTCCGCTCCCGCATCCGCTCCGCCCGAGGGGAAGAACATGTCGCGCCGCGGCGTGCTCGAAGCCCTCTCGGGCCTCCTGCTCGGCATGTTCGTGTCGATGCTCGCCTCGACCGTCGTCTCGACGTCGCTCCCGGTCATCATCCACGACCTCGAGGGCACCCAGGCCGCCTTCACGTGGGTCGTCACGGCGACCCTGCTGACGACCGCCATCTCGACCCCGATCTGGGGCAAGCTCGCCGACCTCACCAACCGCAAGGTGCTCTACCAGCTCGCGATCGTCATCTTCGTGCTGGCCACCGCCGCTGCCGGCTTCTCGCAGTCCCCCGAGATGCTGATCGCCTTCCGCGCGGTGCAGGGCATCGGCGCCGGCGGCCTCGCCGCCCTCAGCCAGGTGCTGATGGCCGACATCATCAGCCCGCGCGAGCGCGGTCGCTACATGGGCCTCTTCGGCGCCGTCATGGCCGTCGCCACGATCGGCGGCCCGCTGCTCGGCGGCGTCATCACCGATGCCTGGGGCTGGCGCTGGAACTTCTTCGTCGCGCTTCCCGTCGCCGTGGCGGCTCTGCTGATCGTGCAGCGCACGCTCCACATCCCGGCCCACCCGCGCAAGGAGACGCGCATCGACTACCTCGGCATCGTGCTGCTGTCGGCGTCGGTGTCCCTCCTGCTCATCTGGGTGACCCTTGCGGGCGACTCGTTCGAGTGGATGAGCGTCGAGACGCTGCTGATGGTCGGCGGCGCCCTGATCGGCGCGGTGCTCTTCGTCATCACCGAGCTCAAGGTGCGCGAGCCGCTCGTGCCCCTCACGCTCTTCCGCAACCTGACCTTCACCCTCTCGGTGATCGCGTCGATCGCGACGGGCATCGCCATGTTCGGCGCCTCGGTGTTCCTCAGCCAGTACATGCAGCTCGCCCGTGGAGCAACCCCCACCGAGGCCGGCCTCATGACCATCCCGATGATCGGCGGACTTCTCGTCGCCTCGATCGGCGTGGGCGCGCTCATCACGCGGACCGGACGCTGGAAGCCGTTCCTCATCGTCGGCGCGCTGCTGCTGATCGGCGGGGCGAGCCTGCTGTCCACGATCCACTACGACACCGACTTCACCCTCGTCTCGATCTACATGGCGATGCTCGGTGCGGGCATCGGCATGACGATGCAGAACCTCGTGCTCGTCGTGCAGAACACCTCTCGCCCCACCGAGATCGGTGTCGCGAGCTCGGGTGTGACGTTCTTCCGGAGCCTCGGCGGCACGATCGGCGTCTCGGTCATGGGAGCCGCGCTCGCCTCGCAGGTCACGACGCTCGTCAGCGATCGGAAGGACGACATCCAGGCCGCGCTGGTGTCGCTCGGCGATCAGGCCCCGACCTGGGCCGCGCAGCTGCAGTCGGGGACGCTCCCCCAGGTCTCGGCGATGCCCGAGGCGCTGCGGATCGTCTTCGAGGACATCTACGCCACCGGCATCTCGCACTCGTTCCTCATCGCCGTGCCGTTCGCGGTCCTGAGCCTCATCGCGATCGTGTTCCTGCCGAACAAGCCGCTGACCACGATGACCACGACCGAGCGCCTGCAGGCGGGCGAGGCGGACTTCGCCACGGTGTCGGTACCCGAGGGCATGAGCGCACTCACGGCGACCGGAGCCGTCCGTACGGATGCCGCCGACGGCGATGCGCCGATCGACGCCGAGACCCGCCGCTCGGCTCGCTAAGGTGATCGGGATGCCCGAGCAAGAGTCCGCCGAGTCCCGGGGGTGCACCGCCCCCGGGGCTCCCGGCCCCTGGGCCGCGGTCTTCGACGACGAGCGCACCGCGGCCGTCCGAGCCCTCGAGCTCGAGTTCGGCGAGCTTTTCACGCACGTCCGGCGCCTCTTCGCCGAGAACGCCGATCGGCTCAGCCCGGGGATGCTTCCCGGCGCATACAAGGTCTTCACGACGATCGCACGCCGCGGCGAGATCACCCTCTCCGCTCTCGCCGAGACCCTGCATTCCGACAAGGGTCAGATCAGCCGAACGGTGCGGGAGCTCGAAGAGCTGCAGCTCGTGCAGCGCACGCCCGACCCCGCCGACGGCCGGTCCAGCCTGCTGTCGGCCACCCCCGACGGCATCCGACGGCTCGACGCCGTCCGCGCCCCGCGCGAGAACTCGCTTCTGAACGCGCTGGAGTCGTGGCACGTCGACGACATCCGGGAGCTCACCCGCCTGCTCCACGCCCTCTCGGCATCCGAGGCGCCCGACTGACCCGCCTCGGCTCCGCGGGCCGGCGTTGCACGCGCGCGAGCTTCTCCCCTCGGTGACCGCTCCGTAACACGGTCGAGACAATGTCACGATTGACTGAGGTCGACCGAGCATCATCGCCGCCGACGCCGGCGGCGTGAGGAAGGAGCGACGGATGAGATTCCGGCCGCTGCGCACAGCAACCGCCTCCCAGCCGACGACGCCGGCCGAGACGCCGCCCGAGACCATGCGAGCGGTCGTGTTCGACGAACCCGGTGCACCCGAGGTTCTCCGTGTGACCGATGTTCCCGTACCCTCGCCCGCCCTGAGCGAGGTGCTGGTGCGAGTGGTGGCCGCCGGTGTGAACCCCATCGACGCCAAGACGCGGCTGGGACGCGGGGTCGCCGGGCTCATCGATCGCTGGCCGAGCACGCTCGGCTTCGACTTCAGCGGCGTCGTGGTCGCGAGCCCGTTCGAGACCCACGACCTGCAGCCGGGCACGGAGGTCTTCGGCATGGTGCCGTTCCCGCGGTCGGGCGGCAGCTACGCCGAGTACGTCGTCGTGCCGTCGCTGTCCGTCGCCCGGAAGCCCGCGAGCCTGTCGCACGTCGAAGCTGCGGGGGTTCCCCTCGCCGCGCTCACCGCGTGGGGGCTGGTCGTCGAGACCGCTCACGCGCACGAGGGGCAGCGGATGCTGATCCACGCCGGGTCGGGAGGCGTCGGCCACTTCGCCGTGCAGCTGGCCGCCTACTTCGGTGCGCAGGTGACCGCCACCGGCTCGGAGCGGAACCTCCCCTGGCTGCGCGAGCTCGGCGCCTCGGTCGCGATCGACTACGCCACGACGCGCTTCGAAAACGTCGTCGGCGAGATGGACGTCGTCATCGACCTCGTGGGCAACGTGCACGACGACACCGGCTCCCGCTCGCTCGGGGTCCTGCGTCCGGGCGGTCTGTATGTGATGGTTCCGACCGGCGGGTGGCCGGGGTACGGCGAAGCCGCCGCTGCCGCGGGCGTTCGGGCGACCGGATACAAGGTCATCCCCGACGGCAGCGTGCTGGCGACCCTCGGGCGGTTGCTCGACTCCGGCGCCATCCAGGTCTTCGTCGACAGCGTGCACGACCTCTCCGATGTCGCAGCCGCCCACGTCGAGGTCGAGCGGGGTCACTCCCGCGGCAAGGTCGTCCTCACGGTCGCCGAGACCTGAGCCCCGCCCTGCCGGGCCGGGCCCGGTGAGATTTCACCGACCACGCACCCGCGCACCCACCACGTACCGTCATAGCGACACTCTCGCGACGAGCGTGCACTCTCGGCGAACCGAGCTCGAGTCAGACGACGGGTTCGAGCACGCGCCGGGCCTCTGCGACGAGCTCGTCGGCGACGGCGTCGAGGAGCGGGGAGGCGAGGTTCCACTGCTGCCAGTACAGCGGCACGACGATGTCCTCTCCCCCGAGCCGGACCAGCTCGCCCCGTGCCACGTGGGCGCGCGACTGCAGCGTCGGCAGGAGCGCCCACCCGAGGCCGAGCAGCACGGCGGTCGCGAAGTCCTGCGAGGCCGGCACGCGGTGCCGCGGCGGCGCGGCGGAGTCCGCACCCGCACCGCGCAGCCACCGGGTCTGCAGCTCGTCGCGGCGGTCGAAGTCCACGACGGGCGCTGCCGCGAGGCCGGCGCGATCGGGTCCACCACCTCCCCCCTCGGCGAACCATCGACCCGCGAAAGCGGGCGTCGCGACCGCCTCGTACCGCAGCGCGCCGAGCGCCGACACCCGGCATCCCGCCACCGGTGCCCGACGCGAGGTGACGGCGCCCATGACCGTTCCACTCTCGAGGAGACCCGCGGTGAAGTCCTGGTCGTCGCGATGCAGGTCGAACACGACATCCCGAGCGGACGCGACCCGGGCCAGCGGCGGCAGGAACCACGTCGCGAGCGAGTCGGCGTTGACCGCGAGCGGAACGCTCGTCACCTCGTCGTCGATCCCATCGAAGGCATCGCGCTCGAGGAGGGCGAGCTGGCGGGCGTAGCGCACGAAGCGGTGCGCCGCCTCGGTCGCGCGCGCCGGTTTCGACCTCACGAGCAGCACCTGCCCGGCGATGCGCTCGAGCGCGCGGATCCGCTGGCTCACCGCGGACGGCGTGATGTGCAGCCGGCGCGCGGCGGCGTCCAGGCTCCCCTCGTCGAGGATCACCGCGAGCGTCTCGACCAGATCGACGGGCACACGCATCTTCAGCTGCGCTTCACCAAGTGAAGTTCCATGAACTGGACTGTAGCGTCCGCCGACCCTAGCGTCGACTCGTGCTCTCCGCTTCCTTCTCGGGCCTCGGCCTCGGCCTGTCGCTCATCGTCGCCATCGGCGCGCAGAACCTGTTCGTGCTGCGGCAGGGCATCCGGCGGGAACACGTCCTGCTCGTCGCAACCATCTGCGCCGTATCCGACGCCGTGCTGATCGGCGCGGGGGTGACCGGCCTCGGCCTCCTGGTGGAAGGCATGCCGTGGTTCGTACCCGTCGTCCGGTGGGCCGGTGCGGCGTTCCTTCTCGCCTACGGCCTCCTGGCTGCCCGCCGCGCCTGGCGTCCGAGCGGACAAGCCCTCGACGCGCACGCGGCGACCGAACGGCCGGCGCCGGCACGCCGCACCACCGTCGTGCTCACGTGCCTCGCGCTGACCTGGCTGAATCCGCACGTCTACCTCGACACCGTCTTCCTGCTCGGGAGCATCGCCGCCACCCACGGCGACGACCGGGTCTGGTTCGCCGTCGGGGCGGTGGCGGCGAGCGTCCTCTGGTTCTTCGCGCTCGCCTTCGGCGCGCGGCTTCTCGGCCGGGTGCTCGCGACCCCGCGGGCGTGGCGGGTGCTCGACGGTTTCGTCGCCGTCGTCATGATCCTCCTCGCCGTGAGCCTTGTCTGGCCGTGAGGCAGGATGAGGGGATGCGAAGCGTTCGCGTGATCGTCGAAGGCCGCGTTCAGGGCGTCGGGTACCGCTACAGCCTGCTGCTGGAAGCCGACCGGCGCGCAGTGGCGGGCTGGGTGCGCAACCGGACCGACGGTTCGGTCGAGGCCGTCCTGGAGGGCACGGATGATGCTGTCGACGCGGTCCTCGCCTGGATGGCGGAGGGCCCTCCCGGAGCCCGGGTCGGCGTGGCCCGGGTGACCGACGCGCAGCGCGTCGGCTCGACGGGCTTCGAGGTGCGCGACACCCACTGACCGCAGCCGCGCCGCCGCGTTGCCGCGGTGCCGGCCGTGCGTCAGCAGTCCGGCAGCCCGGCCGCGAGCTCGCGCAGCACCTCCGCCGCGTCATCCCGGCGGGCGAGACCCGCCGCCTGCCCCGCCCACAGCGATGACAGCTCAGGATCTCCGCCGGCTGCGGCACGGAAGACTCCCGTCAGCCAGTTCTGCGCAGGGAAGGGAGCGATCACCCCGCTCGCCTCGATGTGGCGCAGGGCGCGATTCGGGATGCCTCGCGCGAGGCGCCCGCTCATCGCACGCGTGAGCACCGTCGAGGTGTCGTCGGCACCGGCGATCGCGGCGCGATGGCCGTCGGATGCGGCCGACTGCCGCGTCCGCAGGAACGCTGTCCCCACCTGCACCCCCGCGGCCCCGAGGGCGAGCGCGGCAGCGACGCCCCGCCGATCGGCGACGCCGCCCGCGGCGACCACCGGCACGGAGACGGCATCCGCGACCTGGGGCGTGAGAGCGAAGGTCCCCACGAGGGAATCCTCCGGGGCCGCGAGGAACGACACGCGGTGGCCCGCGGCCTCGGCGCCGCTCGCGACGATGACGTCGACACCGCCGGCCTCGAGCGCACGCGCCTCGGCGACGGTCGTGGCGGTGCCCATCACGCGGATGCCGAGCCGATGCGCATCGGCGACGACGCTCGGTGCCGGCACCCCGAAGACCACGCTGAGCACCGCCGGTCGCGCCTCCCAGACGGCTGCGAGCTGTTCCTCGAGCGGCGGCAGGAAGCGTTCTGGCAGCTCGGGGACGGCCGCGCCCGCGGCGGTGTAGAGCGGTCGCAGCGCGTCGCGCGAGGGCGCGGCGTCCACGCGGTCCGGGGTGACCTCGTCGCCGAGCGGCAGCCAGAGGTTGAGTGCGAAGGGGCGAGCCGTGCGCTCTCGTATCGACGCGACGGTCTCGCGGATCCGCGTGCCGTCGTAACCGTAGAGGCCGAACGATCCGAGCCCGCCGCCCTCGCTCACCGTGGCGGTCAGCTCCGCCGACGACAGGCCCCCGAAGGGGCCGAGCACGATGGGCAGGTCGATTCCGAGCAGATCGGTGAGGGAACGCCGCATGAGCCGACGCTAGCGCGTTGCGCGCGAGGCCGGAACGACGAACGGGGCCTCACCTGAAGGCGAGACCCCGTTCGTGCGAAGCGCGATCAGACGAGCGCGTTGACGTCCAGCGGGATGCCGGGGCCGAACGTGGTCGACACGGCGCCCTTCTGGATGTAGCGGCCCTTGGCGCTCGAGGGCTTCAGGCGGACGATCTCCTCGACCGCCGCGTTGAAGTTCTCTTCGAGCTGCTCGGCCGAGAACGACGCCTTGCCGACGACGAAGTGCACGTTGGCGTGCTTGTCGACACGGAACTCGATCTTTCCGCCCTTGATCTCCTCGACGGCCTTGGCCGGGTTGGGGGTCACGGTGCCGGTCTTGGGGTTGGGCATGAGGCCACGGGGACCGAGGACCTTACCCAGACGTCCGACCTGACCCATGAGCTCGGGCGTCGAGACGGCCGAGTCGAAAGCGGTCCAGCCGCCCGCGACCTTCTCGATGAGCTCGGCGCCGCCGACCTCGTCGGCACCCGCGGCGATGGCGGCCTCGGCGGCCGGGCCCGTCGCGAACACGATGACGCGAGCGGTCTTACCCGTGCCGTGGGGCAGGATGACCGTGCCGCGGACCATCTGGTCCGCCTTGCGCGGGTCGACAGCGAGCTTCAGCGCGACCTCGACGGTCGAGTCGAACTTCTTCGAACCGGTGTCCTTCGCGAGAGCGACGGCCTCGGAGGAGCTGTAGAACTTGTCGCGATCGATCTTCGCCGCGGCTGCTTCGTAAACCTTGGACTTAGCCATTGTGTTCTCCCCCTCAGCTCTCGACCGTGATGCCCATGGAACGGGCGGTGCCGGCGATGATCAGCGAGGCGGCCTCGATGTCGTTGGCGTTCAGGTCGGGCATCTTGGCCTCAGCGATCTCACGGACCTGGTCCTTCGTGAGCTTCGCGACCTTGGTCGTGTGAGGCGTGGCCGAGCCCTTGGCGACTCCGGCGGCCTTCTTGATGAGCTCCGCGGCGGGCGGGGTCTTCAGGATGAAGGTGAAGCTGCGGTCCTCGTAGACGGTGATCTCCACGGGGATGACGTTGCCGCGCTGCGACTCGGTCGCGGCGTTGTACGCCTTGCAGAACTCCATGATGTTGACGCCATGCTGACCGAGCGCGGGGCCGATCGGCGGCGCCGGGTTGGCTGCTCCGGCGTTGATCTGGAGCTTGATCAGGCCGGTCACCTTCTTCTTCGGTGCCATTCGTTTTCCTTTCGTCGAGCGGATGCCGGCGGCATCCCTCTCCCGCACGCCCGGCATCTCCGAACGGCGGTTGTGTCGCGCGGGCGCGCAGGCGCCCGCAAACTCCCCAAGCTTACCGCATCCTCAGCAGGGCGGACGTCGGCGATCCTGGCCACGAGACGACGAAGCGCCCCGGCCACCGTGCGGCGGAGGGGCGCTCGTCGACGCGGGGTCGCGTTACTGCTTGGTGACCTGGTCGAACGAGAGCTCGACGGGCGTCTCGCGCTCGAAGAGCGACACCAGTACCGTGAGCTTGCCGCTCTCGGGCTTGATCTCGCTGATCGAGCCGGGAAGGCCGGCGAACGAGCCCTCCTTGATGGTGATGGTCTCGCCGATCTCGAAGTCGACCTCGGTGACGACGCTGCGCGTGGGGGCGGCGACGCCCTTCGCGGCGCCGGCCTTGGCGGGGGCCGCCTCCTTGACCTCGACGAGCGACTTCAGCATGTTGAACGCCTCGTCGAAGCGCAGCGGCGTGGGGTTGTGGGCGTTGCCCACGAAGCCCGTGACACCGGGGGTGTGGCGGACGACCGACCAGGTGTCTTCGGTGAGCTCCATGCGGACGAGCACGTAGCCGGGGATCCGGACGCGCGTGACCATCTTGCGCTGACCGTTCTTGATCTCGACGACGTCCTCCATCGGGACCTCGACCTGGTAGATGTCCTCTTCGACCTCGAGCGTCGACTTGCGCTGCTCGATGTTGGCCTTCACCTTGCGCTCGAAGCCGGCGTAGGAGTGGATGACGTACCACTTGCCCGGCAGCATGCGCAGCTCGGTCCGGAACGCCTCGTACGGGTCTTCGTCGTCGCCGACGGAGATCTCGATGCCGGCGGCGGCCTCGAACTCCGAGAGGTAGTCGACGGCTTCCTCGGAGACCTCGACGTCGGGCTCGGGACCGTCGTAGGGCTCGACCTCGTCGGCGGCCTCAGCGGCCTGCTCGGCGATCTCCTCCTCGAGGGAGTCGGTCAGCACCTCCGCAGCAGCCTCGGCCTCGGCGGTCTCGTCGATCTCGAGCGCGTCGTTGACGACAGCGTCGGCCTCGGGGTCGTCGATCTCCACACCGTCGAGGTCGGTGTCGTCCTGCTCGGCCTCATCGTCCACGACGTGGACGGCGGTGTGCTCGGCTGCGTCGGAGGCACGCTCCTGACCGGCCAGCACGTTGCCCTCCTGGGCTTCGTCGTCCTCGCTGGACTGCTCGGCGGCCGTAGCCCAATCGACGTCGTCGGGGATGCGTTCTGACACTGCGTTCTCTTCCATCGGTTGTCGGGATGCCTGCGCGGCAGGCATTCGCGGGTCGTGCGGGCTGGGCCCGTCGATCAGCCCGGGACGCCGAAGACGACGGTGGTGATCCAGACGAACAGGACGTCGAGGCCGTAGACGAGCGCCATCATGACGACGACGAATCCGAGGACCACTGCCGTGAACTTCACGAGCTCCTGGCGGGTCGGGGTGACGACCTTGCGGAGTTCGGCGAACACCTGGCGGATGAAGATGATGATCCGCGCGAAGATGTTCGGCCTCTTCTCGCGGGGCGCGCCACCTGCGGCGACGACTTCGCCACCCTCTTGGACCATCGAACCCACCTGATACCTTCCGTGTGCCGGCTGACGCCGACGCGCAGGGCGGACAGGAATCGAACCTGCAACCTGCGGTTTTGGAGACCGCTGCTCTGCCAATTGAGCTACCGCCCTAGAGATCCTTCGGACCCCGGGGTCTACGCCCGCATTCCTCCACAGCCGCCGAGTCTTCGACGCTTGGGCATGGCGAAAGAATGCAGATTTCGACTGCTCCTCTCAGTGTACGTCATGACTGCCGGGGTCGCGAACGTCGGCGCGGATTCGGCACGGACTCCTCCACTGGAGAGATACGGAGCCCGTTGCGCACAGGCGAAACTGCATTCGATGTGAATGTCGTAACCCGCTGCCATGATGGGAACATGACATCGAACGGCGACCATGGGCTCGGAGGCGAGGGCGCCTCGGGTGGGTCGCCGCACGCCGACGCGTTCTCGGTGTTCGCGGAGGCGCTCGATCTGGCTCATGCGTCTGATGTGGCGCGGGTTCGGGCGTTGGCGGAGCTGGGGTGGTCGGCGTTGCGTGAGGCGCGTCGTGACGGCGTGCGAGGCATGGCGTCGGACATGGAGCTGCGGTCGGTCGCGGCCGAAGCGGCCGGGATGGCGCGGCTGACGGATCGGCGGCTGCAGGGCGAAATCGATCACGCGATGGCCGTGATCGACGACTACCCGGCTGTGTTCGACGCGTGGGTGCAGCGGCGGATTGAACGCGGACACGTGGATGTGGTCGTGCGGGGGTGCCGGACGAGGTGCGCGATTCGTTCGCGGAAGCGGCGATCGCGGTGTGCGAGCGGGATGTGCCGTCCCGGGTGCGGGCTGCGCTGGACGCGTTGGCGGCCCAGCTTCACCCGCAGACGTTCACGGAGCGGCACAAGACGGCGGCGGCGGAACGATGCGTGCGCGTGTTCCACGGGTCCGATGGGATGTCGAACCTCGTCGCCAACATCCCGACGGTCATCGCCGCAGGGATGCTCGACCGGCTCACGCAGATGGGACAGTCCGTCAAGGACGCCCGGGTTGAGGGCGCTGACGGTGCGGATGCCGCCGGGGCTGTCGGAGTGCACGCTGACGCGGTTGCCAGCCCGGCGGGAACGGATGCCGCACCGGACGTCCGGACGATGGACCAGCTGCGGGCCGACATCCTCGGCGACCTCGTCCTCGGCGGAGCGCCGGTGGTCGACCCGACCTACGGCACCGACCGTGCCGGTGGACTCGGTGCCATCCGGGCACGCGTGCAAGTCGCCGTCACCGCCGAGACGCTGATGGGGCGCGATGACAACCCCGCCGAAGCTGTGGGCGCCGGGCTGATCGACTCCGACACGGCACGACAGCTCGCCGGGCAGGTCAGCGAATGGGACCGGCTGTTCATCGACCCCGTCACCAGGACCCCGGTCGAGATCGACACGTACCGGCCCACCGCATCGATGAAGAAACTCCTGATGGCCCGGGACCAGCACTGCCGGTTCCCCGGATGCCGACGCGCCGCCATCCGGTGTGAGATCGACCACACCATCGATCACGCCCTCGGCGGGCACACCCACATCTTCAACCTCGCCCACCTCTGCCAACGACACCACTCCATGAAGCAATTCACGAAATGGGAAGTCCGGCAGCTCGGCGGCGGAGTCCTGGAATGGACCTCACCCCTCGGACGGGCCTACCGCGAAGACGTACCCATACCCTCCGTCTGCTTCACTATCGACACAGCCGACCCGCCGCGCTCCCGCGCCGGAGCAGGCAAGCCACCCGGCGGGCCACCGCCGTTCTGAACCCCGGGGGTCGCGACTCCGCGCCCGCACCCCTCCCCCCGTCGGGGTGGCCCGTCAGCCGACACCGGATATGACGCGCGATTCTGGACGCGAGTCAGAAATGGCCCCTTACCGGGAACTGTTACGCTCTGCTGTCGCACCGAGGACGCCATCGGTGGTGCTTACCCGAGACGAAATCAGGCGGATGAATACCGGACGATCACAGCAGTTCCAGGTCGACCTTCGCGGCATCGTCGACCTCCTGAGTCGACACATCTATTCGGGTCCTCGCGTGTTCCTTCGCGAGCTGATGCAGAACGCCTGCGACGCGATCACCGCTCGCGCCGAGTTCGACGCGAGCACATCCCCGGCAGGGATGCCGCGCGAGTCGAGCGGCATCCGCATCACTCCCCTCAGCGACCGAAGCGACGAGTTCATCGTCCGCGACGACGGCATCGGACTCACCGCCTCAGAGGTGACCGACCTGCTCGCGACCGTCGGGCGCAGCTCGAAGCGCGACATCTTCGACCTCCCCAGGAGCGACTTCCTGGGGCAGTTCGGCATCGGGCTGCTGTCGTGCTTCATGGTGGCCGAGACGATCGTCATCCGATCGCGGAGCGCGCGCGGCGGCGCCGCCGTCGAATGGCAGGGCAACGCCGACGGCACATTCACGGTGCGGACGATTCCCGATGATCTCCCGGTCGGCACGAGCGTGCACCTGCGGCCGCGCCCAGGACAGCGCGATCTCCTCAGCACCCCCGCGACGGTCGAGCTGGCCGAGACTTTCGGGGAGTTCCTCCCCATCCCGGTGCGCGTCGACCTTCCCGGCGGCGGCGAGCAACTGACCACCCGCACGCCTCCCTTCCGTGCCGCCACGACCGGCATCGACGAGGCGGCCCGCTGGGCCTACGGGCGCGACCTGCTCGGCCAGGACCCGTTCGACGCGATCCCGTTGCACGTCCCGGGAACCGACACCGTCGGAACCGCATACGTCCTCCCCTACGCTCCCCCGCCCGGCGCCCGACAGGCCACCCGCGTCTACCTCGGACGGATGTTGCTGAGCGAGAACGCCGACGACATCCTGCCCGACTGGGCCTTCTTCGTCCGGGCCGTGATCGACTCCACGGCGCTCAGCCCGACCGCGAGCCGCGAGGCGCTGGTCGAGGACGATGCCCTCGAGCACACACGTCAGGAACTCGGAGCCGCGATCCGGCGCTGGGTGCTCGACCTCGGGCTGACCGAACCGCAGCGTCTCGCGCAGTTCGTCGCGGTTCACGAAGTCGCGCTCAAGTCGCTCGTGCGTCATGACGACGAGCTCGCCGCCTTCATCGTGCGTTGGCTGAGCGTCGAGACCACGCACGGGCGAATGCGGGTCGGCGACCTGATCGGCCGCTTCCCGCACCTTCGATACGTCGAGACGGTCGACGAGTACCGCCAGATCGCCGGCATCGCCGACCCCCGGCAGCCGCTCGTCAACGGCGGATATCTGTTCGACGCCGAACTGGTGCGCCTGCTCCCGCTCGTCTTCGACGGCGTCACCGTCGAGCACGTCGACCTCGCCGACGAGCTCGACCGGCTCGATCCGCCTCCACTCGACGACCGCGCCCGCGTCCTCGCACTCGAGGAGCGCGCGACCTCCGCCCTCTCGGCTGTCGGATGCAGGGTCGCGGTGCGCTCGCTCGACGCCGCCGAGATCCCGGCGGTCTACCTCGCGGGTGCCGAAGCGCTGCGGGCGATCGACCGCGGCCGAGCCCGATCGGTCGGCAGCCCGCTGTGGGGAAGCGTCATGGACCGCATCGACGCGACAGCCGAGAGGCTGCGCCCGGCCTCCTCCGAGGTGCCGTCCGGGAGTGTCCGTCTCTGCCTGAACTGGCAGAACTCGGTCGTGCGTTCGCTCCTGGACATCCCCGACGACCTCGCCTTCGCGCGCACGGTCCACCTCCTCTACGTTCAGGCGCTCCTCGCCGCCCAGCGCCCCCTCAGCGGCGACGACCGCGCGCTCATGATGGGCGCGCTCCATGCGCTCGTCGAACTCTCCGCGCGCCCGGCGTCCTGACCGCATCCCGCGCCTCGGCCCCCACGAAAGGACAGCATGAGCAGCGACCGTATCCTCGAACTGTTCGAGCAGATCGACCGCACCCCGGTCGGCGTCGAAGAACGAGCCCTCATCAACGAGGCCATCGCCCTCGCCGTCGATGCGGGCGACGAGCCCCTGGAGTACCGGGCGCGGATGCGACTGACCTCGTCCGCCTGCATGAGCGGCGACACCGAGGCGATGCTGACCTCCTTCGCATGGTGCCTCGGAAAGCACGACGATGACCCCGAACGCTTCCCCGCCGACCTGGGCGACGAGACCGCCGACCTCATGTGGCAATTCAAGTGGATGGCCGACAGCCTGGCCGCGTCTCCGGCGTTCGACCGGGAACAGATCGCCGCCGTGCTCGACGACATGGAGAACCACTACCGCGCTGCCGGGCTCGGTCAGAGTGGCGTCCTCATGGCGCGCTTCGAGAACGCGTGGATGGCCGGCCGCCTCGAGGAGGCCGAGCAGCTGCGCACCAAGCTCGAGACGACACCCCGCGACAGCCACAGCCACTGCGAGGCGTGCGTCCGCAGCGTCGTCGCCGGCTACCTCATCGACACCGACCGCGAAGACGAGGCGATCCGCCTCGTCGAAGAGCTCGTCGAGGGCGACTTCTCATGCGGCGAAGAGCCGGAGCACGCGCTCGCCCGGTCGCTCGTTCCGTACCTGCACGCGGGCGAGTACGACAAGGCCCGCCTCGCTCACCTGCGCAGCTATCGCCTCGCGAAGGACAACGCCGACAACCTCGCCATCGTGGCCGACAACATCGTCTTCTGCGCCATCACCGGCAATGAAGCACGGGCACTCTCGCTCGTCGAACGCCACCTCGACTGGCTCGCGCACGACGCGCTCGGCGTCGACGGCCACCTCTCCGCCCTCACCGCCTTCGCGATCGCTCTCGAAGCCGTCAGCGCCGCGGGACACGCCGACACCATCGTTCGCGGCGCCGACTCCGAGCGGCTCCGCGCGTTCTTCGGCGAGAACGACGGCCCGTGGCGCGCCGCCGAGCTCGCGGCGGTGATGCGTTCGGAGGCCGAGCGGATCGCCGGCGAGTTCGATCGCCGCGACGGCACCGACGGTCACCGCCGCCGTCTCGACCGGGCCTGGGCCGTCGGGCAGGAGCGCTACTCGCTCCCCCTCAGCGCCGAGCCCCTGCTCCCCCGCGTCGCCCCCGTGGCCGCGCGCTCGGCCGAAGAGCTCGTTCAGCGAGCCATCGACCTCGGCGATTACGGCGCCTCGGAAGCACTGGCTGCGGCGGATGCGGCGCTCCCCGGCGCGACCCTCGACCAGCGCGCCAAGCTCCACTCGGCGCGCATCGCCGCCCTTGTCGCGCGCGACGACCTCGAAGGCGCCCAGGCCGCTCTGCACGACCGTCTCGACGCCCTCCGCGCCGTCGGTCGCGACGCGGAGGCCCAGGTCGAAGAGCGCGCCGGCCTCGCCCTGTTCGGACGCGGCGCCCCCGGCGACCTCGAGACGCTTCGCGAGGTCCTCGCCGACGGCGAGAGCCTGCCGCCCCGTCTGCACGCGATCGTCGAGGTCGTGGTGGGCATGGCCGTCGCCGAGACCGACCCCGAGACAGCCCGCGGCCTCTTCGACGACGCCCGCGACCGCGAGGCCGCGCTGGGCGACGACGACCTGCGTCGCATCGTCGCGCTCGCACGTGCATCGTTCCAGGGCGCCATCGGTGCATTCGACGAGTGCGACGCGACGATCACCGCCGCGCTCGAGGACCCCGCGCTCGGCGCCGGCGCCCGGGCCCGGCTGCTCGGCCTGCGGGCTCGCATGCGCGGCGGCCAGGAGAGGTTCCTCGACGGTGTGGCCGACGCCGACGAGCTCTGCCGCATCCTCGTCGAGCTCGATGCGCGCAGCGTCCTCGCCGGAGCGTACGTGCTCGCGGCCGCGCTCAACGAGGACGCCGGTGCGCCCGGCGAGGCGGTCGCCCGTTACCGGTTCGCCGAGCGCGCCGCGACCGAGAACGGCGACTCCGTGACCGCGGTGCAGTACCGCCTCGCACGGGCGCTGCTCGCATCCGGCTCCGCCGACGAGGCCGCCGAGCTGCTCGTGAACGTCTACTCCGACGAGACCGACCGCGAGGAGCCCGCGGCGTCGCGCGCCCAGACGCTCATGCTGCTGGCCCGCGCCTTCGAAGACGCCGGCGAACCCGGCCGTGCGGTCGGCGCATGGGAGTTCGCCGCCGAACTGTTCGACGAAGGAGAGGCGCCGGTGGGTCGCGCCAACGCTCTCCTGTCGCACGGGCGTCTGCTGCACCGGTTCGGAGAGTTCGACGACGCCCTCGCCTCGCTCGAGACGGCGGTCGAGATCGCACGCACCGAGCCCGAACAGGCCGGGCTGCTCGCCGAAGCGCGGCACTCGGAGGGTCAGGTCCGCGCCGCGCGAGGCGAGCACGAGGCGCTGACGGCTTTCGATGAGGCCCGCGAGATCGCTTCCGGTCTCGGCGCCCCGTGGCTCGTCGCCGACATCACCGACTCGCGAGCCCGAGCGCTGGCCATGCTCGGGCAGGCGGACGAGGCGGTTGCCACGGCGCTCCAGGCCGCCGACGCGTTCGCGGAGGTCGGCGACACCGGTTCTGCCGGCGCGTCCGAGCTCTTCGCCGCGCGCGTCCTCGCCCAGAACGAGCGCGGCGCCGATGCGGTCCCGCTCTACCGGTCGGTCATGGAGCGTGCCGCCGAGATCCCGCCGCTGCTCCAGGTGGCCGCCGGTGAGCTCGGCGACGTCTACGAAGCGCTCGGCCGCCCCGCCGAAGCCGCCGAGGTGCGCGCGCTCCTCGACGCCTGAGCCCGATCGACACGAAGGGCGCGCCGATCCACTCGGCGCGCCCTTCGTGGTTATCGCGGGCTCCGCGACGGGTCAGGCGCCCGTGCGGATCAGCTTCTTGTTCACGAACTCGTCGGCGGCGAGGAGCCCGAGCTCGCGAGACGTGCCGCTGCGCTTGACCCCGCCGAACGGCAGCCCGGCCTCGTCCGCGAGCACGAGGTTGATGTAGACCATGCCCGCGTCGATCGCATCGGCCACACGCTCAGCCTGCTCGGCATCCGTCGTGAACACGTAGGAACCGAGCCCGAACGGGGTGTCGTTGGCGAGCTCGATCGCCTCGGCCTCATCCGCCACCCGGTAGACGACGCCGACGGGACCGAAGAACTCCTCGCGGTAGGCATCCATCTCCGGCGTCACGCCGGTGAGCACCGTGCCCGGGTAGAAGGCGCCGTCGCGGCGTCCCCCGGTCACGAGGGTCGCCCCCTGCGCCACGGCTCGGTCGACCTGCTCCGCCAGCCGCTCCGCCGCCGTGAGCGACGACAGCGGCCCGAGCACCGTGTCGTCGGCGAACGGGTCGCCGACCTTCGCGTCGGCCAGCGCCGCCGCGAACCTCTCGACGAAGGCGTCGTAGAGCCCGTCGACCACGATGAACCGCTTCGCACCGTTGCACGACTGTCCCACGTTGTCCAGACGCGCCTCGACGGCCGCCGACACCGCCGCATCCAGATCGTCGGTCGAGAGCAGGATGAAGGGGTCTGACCCACCGAGCTCGAGCGCGACCTTCTTCAGGTTGCGACCGGCGATCTCGGCGACCGCCGATCCGGCACGCTCCGACCCGGTCACCGAGACGCCCTGCACGCGGCGGTCGGCGATCACATCGGCGGCCTGCTCGTTGCTCAGGTACAGGTTCGTGTAGACCCCCGCCGGGAACCCCGCGTCGCGATAGATCGCGTCGATCGCGGCGGCGGACTCGGGGCACTGGGGCGCGTGCTTGAGCAGGATGGTGTTCCCGACCGCGATGTTCGGCGCCGCGAAGCGGGCCACCTGGTAGTACGGGAAGTTCCACGGCATGATCCCGAGCAGCACGCCGAGCGGGCTACGACGGATGACCGCGGCACCCTCCCCCTCGATCGGGATCGGGGTGTCGCCGGTGATCTCGTCGATGTGGTCGGCGTAGTACGCGGTGATGTCGGCGGCGAAATCGACCTCGCCCTCCGCCGCGGCGAGCGGCTTGCCCATCTCGCGCACGATGATCGCGGCCAGCTCGTCTCGGCGCTCACGGTGCAGCTCGGCCACGCGGCGAAGCCGGTCGGCCCGCTCGGCCGGCGCGACGACGCGCGACCAGGTGCGGTACGCCTCGTCCGCGGCGGCCAGGGCCCGCTCGACGTCCTCGTCGGTCGCGGGGTCGTACGTCGCCAGCGTCTCGCCGGTGGCGGGGTTGGTCACGGCATACGTGCTCATCGGTTCTCCTTCGTCTCGTCAGTCGGCGGGGATCAGGGTGTACTTCGTCGAGAGGTACTCGTGGATGCCCTCGAGTCCGCCCTCGCGCCCGATTCCCGACTGCTTCACACCGCCGAACGGGGCCGCCGCGTTCGAGACGACCCCGACGTTCAGGCCCATCATGCCGGTCTCGAGGCGATCGATCATCCGGTGGCCGCGCGCGAGATCCTGCGTGAACACGTACGAGACCAGTCCGTACTCGGTGTCGTTGGCCAGGCGCACGGCCTCGTCCTCATCCGCGAAGGTCGCGATCGCCAGGACAGGTCCGAAGATCTCCTCGCGCAGGATGTCGCTGCCCGCGGCGACCTCGGTCACGACCGTGGGCTCGAAGAACGTCCCCTCCCCGTCGATCGCGGAACCGCCCGTGCGCACCGTGGCACCCCGTGCGACGGCGTCCTCGACGAGCGCGCCGGTCTTCGCGACCGCCTTCTCGTCGATGAGCGGCCCGATCTGCACACCGTCCTCGGTTCCGCGACCGATCTTCATCGCCGAGACGCGCTCGGTGAGCCGGTCGGCGAACTCGTCGGCGATCGACTCGTGCACGATGAAGCGGTTGGCCGCGGTGCAGGCCTGCCCGATGTTTCGGAACTTCGCGAGCATCGCGCCCTCCACCGCCTTGTCGAGGTCCGCGTCGTCGAACACGACGAACGGCGCGTTGCCGCCGAGCTCCATCGAGACCCGCAGCACGCCCTCCGCTGCCTGCTCGATGAGCTTGCGCCCGACCGGGGTCGAGCCGGTGAACGAGAGCTTCCGCAGCCGGGGGTCGGCGATGATGGGCGCGGCGACCTCGCTCGAGCGCGTCGCGTTGACGACGTTCACGACGCCCGCCGGGAGGCCCGCCTCCTGCAGGATCTGGACGAACAGCGTCGTGGTGAGCGGGGTGAGCGCCGCGGGCTTGACCACGACGGTGCACCCGGCCGCCAGCGCCGGGGCGATCTTGCGCGTCGCCATCGCGAGCGGGAAGTTCCACGGCGTGATGAAGAACGAGGGGCCAACGGGACGCTGCGAGACGACCATGCGGCCGGTGCCCTCGGGGTTGAGGCCGTATCGGCCCGAGATGCGCACGGCCTCTTCGCTGAACCACCGCAGGAACTCACCGCCGTAGACGACCTCGCCGCGCGCCTCGGCGAGCGGCTTGCCCATCTCGAGCGTCATCAGCAGCGCCAGGTCCTCCTTGCGCTCCTGCACGAGGTCGAACGCCCGGCGCAGGATGTCGCTGCGCACTCGGGGCGCGGTGGCGGCCCACTCCTCCTGCGCGGCGACAGCGGCGTCGAGGGCGCGGATGCCGTCTGCCGGCGAGGCGTCGGCGATCTCGATGAGCGTGCGACCGGTCGAGGGGTCGGTGACCGGGAAGGTCGCGCCGCCCTCGGCATCCACCCACTCGCCACCGATGAAGAGGCCGCGTTCGATTCCCGCCAGCAGTCGTGTCTCGTTCTCGTGCGTCATCGCGCCACTCCTCTCGCGCGCCGGCTCGCCGGCGCATCCTTGGTCAAAGTCTCGCCCCGGAAGAACGCGGGGCGCTTCACGGCCTGCCACACCATCACGACGACGCCGACGAGGATGACTCCCACGCCGAGGATGAACACCAGGCCGATGCCGCCGATCTGCGACCCGCTGCCGTACGCGGGATCCATCGTGTCGATGAGCGTCGTCACGAACAGCACCGCCAGGATGACGCCGCCCACGAGCGGGAAGAGGAACGTGAAGAAGACGTTCCGCACCGAGTCGAACCACTGGCGCCGGAAGTACCAGACGCAGGCGAACGCCGTCAGGCCGTAGTAGAAGCAGATCATCATGCCGAGCGCGAGGATGGTGTCCCACAGCACGTTCTCGCTGACGATGCGCATGACGACGTAGAAGCCCGACGCGACGATCGCCGAGACGATCGTGGCGTAGCCGGGCGTGAAGAACCGCGGGCTCACCTTCGCGAAACTCTCGGGGAGGGCACCGTAGTGGCCCATCGCGAGCAGTGTGCGCGCCGGCCCGACGAAGGTCGACTGCAGTGACGACGCCGAGCTGGTGAGCACGGCGAGCGAGACGAGGAACGCGAGCGGGCCGAGGATCGGTCCCGAGAGATGGAAGAAGACGTTCTCCTGGATGTCTTCGTTGCCGAGTCCGAGCTCGCCCGTGCCGACGCCGGCGAACATGATCATCGCGATCGCGAGCAGCAGGTAGAGCGCGACGATCATGACGACCGTGATGGTCGCGGCGCGGCCCGGTGTGCGCTCGGGGTCCTTGGTCTCCTCGTTCATCGTCAGGGTGACGTCCCAGCCCCAGAAGATGAAGATCGACAGCGACAGCCCGGCGGCGAAGGCGCTGAACGTCGGCACGGCGAACGGGTTGAACCACGACCAGTCGAACGCCGTGGCGTCGAAGGCGTTGCCCGAGACCGCCTCGACGATCGCCGCGATGGCGAACAGTACGAGGACGACCACTTGGAAGGCGACGAGCCCGTATTGCAGCTTCTGAGTCGTCTGCATGTCGCGGTAAGAGATGAAGGTCGCCGCGGCGACGAACAGGACGCAGACGAGGACGTTGATCCAGACCACCGAGGCGAGGCCGGCGATCGACTCCTGCCCGGTGAGCTGGGCGATCAACAGGAAGAGGAAGTCGACGGCGACACCCGCGAGGTTCGAGAGCACGAGGATGGTCGCAGCGACCAGCCCCCAACCGGCCATCCACCCGATCCACGGGCCGAAGGCGCGCGTCGCCCATGTGAAGCTGGTGCCGGAGTCGGGCATGCGGTTGTTGAGCTCGCGATACCCGAACGCGACGAGCAGCATCGGGATGAAGCCGACGAGCACGATCGCCGGCACCTGGGTGCCCACGACGGATGCCGTCGGCCCGACCGCCGCGGTGAAGGTGTAGGCCGGGGCGATGCAGGAGATGCCGATGACGACCGCTCCGATGAGGCCGACGGTCCCGGCGCTCAGCCCCTTCCGGGAGATGCCGCCGGTGACGGGGTCGCCCGCGGGCACCCCCGCCTGTTCTGCTCGGGTCATGCGCTCGCTCCTTCGCGGTCGCTGCGGGTGCGGGGCACCACGATCATGGGGGCGGTCACGACGCGCAGCATCCGCGCCGCCGTGGAGCCGAGGAAGAGCCGTCGCGGCTGGGCGAGACGGCTGGAGCCGACGATGACGACCTCGCCGGCTTCCCACTCGAGGTGCGATACGGCGTCCTCGATGCCGTCGCCGGCCGCGACCACGGCGGTCACCTCGGCGTCGGACGGAAGCGCCGAACGGACCTCGTCGAGCACCTCCTGCGCGTGGTTCTGACCGACCGTGCGGATGGCGCCGGTGTCGAGGCCCGCGGGCAGGTCGAGGGCGACGAGCGAGAGCAGCCGCACCGGCGCCGCGGTCGCCGCGGCGAGCCGGATGGTCGCCTCGACGAGGAGTTCCGTGCCCTCGCGCTCGCCCACGGCGGCGGTCAGCCGCGTGATGCCGGTCTCGACCGGAACCCGCCGCGCGCCGCGCGGAACCAGGGCGACCGGCACGTCGGACGAGTGCACGAGCTCGGTCGTCGTCGTGCCGAGCCGGTGCCGGCCCCGGTTGCCGCCGTCGGCCGCCCCGACGACGATGAGCGAGGCCCCCAGCTCGTCGGCGGTGTCGATGAGCCCCGCCGCGACCGACTCGCCGTAGCGGACGTGGGCGCGGTGCGACACACCCTCGGGAACCTCCGCGGCGCCCTCCCGCAGCCAGCCGGCGGCCTGCTCGCGCAGCAGCCGCTCGTAGCCGGCATCCGGCGGCACGATGCCCGGCTTCTGGGCGGGGAGCACGAGCACGAGGTGGAGCGCGGCCCCGGATGCCGACCCGAGGCGACTCGCGAAGGCCACGGCATCCCGCCCCGCCTTTGTCGCGGTGTATCCGACGACGATGCGGCCGCCGGACGCCGACCGACTCATGCGCGGTCCGCTTCGAGGATCTCGTCGACGACGCGGTGGCCCATGCGGATCGCCCCGTCGACGTGCTGGTAGCCGAGCCCGGCGAGGTCGCTGCACGCGACGTGCAGGGGTGCGACGAGCTCGAGCTGCTCAGCGCCGTAACGGGTCAGGCCGCCCAGGTCGAAGCTCGCGGCGTACGCGCCGCGCGTCCACTCCTCGCTGCCCCAGTCGCTCTCGTAGTAGACGATCGGGTTCTTCGCCTCGGGTCCGTAGTAGTGCGACAGCGACTCGAGGATGCGCTCGCGCCGCTCATCCGCCGACAGGCGGAAGAGGTCGTCGGCGTTCTGGTCGGAGACGAACCCGACGAGCGTGCCCCGCTCGTCGCCGTGGTTGGTGTTGTCGTACGCCTCATGCGACAGCTCGTACGGGCTGAAAGCGGTGCCCGACAGCCCCTGCTCGCGCCAGAACGGCCGGTCGTAGACGGCGTGCACCTTGATGACGAAGCCCATCGAGAAGTGCTGGTGCATCTGGTGCTTCAGACGCGGCAGCGGCGGCGAGAACGAGATGCGGTTGTAGAGCACCGGTGCCAGGGCGAGCACGACGTGACGCGCCCGCACCGTGACGTCGTCGGTGCGGACGACCGCGCCCGCGTCGGAGTACTCGATCGAGCGCACCGGCTGAGCGAGCAGGACGTCCTCGCCCAGTCGCTCCGCGAGGCGCAGCGGCACCTGCTGCAGACCTCCGACGACGCGCTTGTCGAGGATGAAGTCCGCGTCGACCAGGTGCGAGTACGACCCCGCCGACGCCGCCATGAGCAGCGACTGCAGCAGCGAGAAGGTGTGCGTCGGCTTGGTGAGCATCGCCGATCCCGTGGCGAACGCGAGGTTGCGCACCGCCTCGTCGTCGTCGGTCTGCTGTCGCAGCCAGGCGTCCCACGAGATGCGGTCCCACTCGGCCGCCTTCTCGTGCGCCCACGGCCGGTCGGGGTCGATCTCGGCGACCATCTCGTCCAGCCGCGCGGTGATCTCGTCGATGACCCGTTCGGTCTCCGGCGCCACCGGGAACATCTCGCCGCGGAAGCGTCGCGCCTGCCCGTCCGGACCGACGTATACGCTGTCGCCGTCGCGGTACCGCGTGTACGTCTCGAGTCCGAGGTCGGCGAGCGTGTCGATCAGCGCGTGCTGGTCGGGCGAGACCCACTGGCCGCCGAGCTCGAGCATGGCGCCGTCGATCTCATCGGTCCACAGACGTCCGCCGACGCGATCGCGCGCCTCGAGCACGACGACCGACAGCCCGGCCTTCCTCAGGTCGTTCGCGGCGGTCAGTCCGGCCGCGCCGGCTCCGACGATCGCGACGTCGCGGGTGATCTCAGTCATTTCCGACTCCTTCGTTGGCAGAACCCGTGACCGGGGCGACACTCTCCCGGTCGAGCCGACGGGCGCGCAGGTTGCGGCGCACGAGCGGCCAGAACACCAGTAGTACACCGGTGGCGATGAGACTCGTCCACACCTGCGAACGCCCCGACTCGGTCGTGAGCATGACCACCACGACGGCGGCGATCGCGACGATGAGGAAGATGTTGAGCCACGGGTGCAGCCACATCTTCAGCTTGAGCGCGGCCACCTCCTCGGGCGTCATCCGCTGACGCAGACGCAGCTGGGTGAGGGCGATGAAGACGTACACGAAGAGCGCGACGAGGCCGGCCGAGTTCATGATGAAGTCGAAGATGCCCGACCCCGGCGTGAGGAAGTTCACGAGCGTCGCGATGAGCCCGCCGATCGTCGAGGCCAGCAGCGCCATCACCGGAACACCGTTGCGCGAGCGCTGCGCGACGATCTTCGGGGCGAAGCCCTTGTCGGCGAGCGCCGAGAACATCCGCGAGGCCGAGTACAGCCCCGAGTTGAGCACCGAGATGACCGCCGTGAAGATCACGAGCTGCATGATGACGTCGGCGCCAGGGATGCCGAAGCGCGACAGCGCGACGGTGAACGGCGCGTTCGCGACATCCGTCGGTGCCGGCAGCTCGTCCCAGGGCACAACGGTGACGATCACGAGCACCGAACCGACGAAGAACAGCAGGATGCGCCAGATGATGGTGCTCGTCGCCTGTCGGATGCCCTTGGCGGGATCGACGGATTCGGCCGACGCCATGACGGCGATCTCGGTGCCGAAGTAGGAGAAGATCACGAGGGCCACCCCGGTGAAGGCGACGCCGATGCCGTTGGGGGCGAACCCGCCGTGCTCCCACAGGTTGGGGACGGCGAAGGTCGCCTGCGGCCACAGCCCGAGGGCGAAGAGGATGCCGGCACCCAGGAACACCACGATCGCGAGCACCTTGATGCTGGCGAGCCAGAACTCGACCTCGCCGAACGTGCGGACCGAGATGACGTTCGTCCCGACGAAGACCGCCAGCAGGATCAGCGACCAGCCCCACGAGGGGACGCCGGGGAACCAGGTGTGCATCGTCTCGCCGCCGAGCACCGCCTCGTAGGCGAGCACGCCGACCCAGAAGTACCAGTAGAGCCAGCCGACGAGATAGGCCGCCCAGTCGCCGAGTCCGACGCGGGCGTACTCCATGAACGAGCCGATCGCCGGACGCGACGCCGCCATCTCGCCGAGCATGCGCATCGCGAGGAAGACCAGCAGACCGCCCAGCAGATAGGACAGGACCGCGGCCGGCCCGACCGTGCGGATGACGTTGCCCGACCCCACGAACAGGCTCGCGCCGATGATGCCGCCGAGCGTGATCATCGTGACGTGGCGCGACCGCAGCTTGTTCGAGCGCGCTTTCGTCACCGCCCCGAGCCCCGCGGACGTCTCGGGCGAGACCGGGTTCTTCCAGCCGCTGGAGCTCGGGGCCACGCTCAGACCCGCCCGAGCGCCGCAGCGATCACGTCGAGGCCGTCGTCGAGCAGCTCGTCGCCGATCGACAGCGGCGGAAGGAACCGGATGACGTTGCCGTAGGTGCCGCACGTGAGGACGATGACGCCCTCCGCGATGCACGCCTTCGCGATCGCCGACGTCAGCGCGGCGTCGGGGGCGCCGGTGGCGGGGTCGACGAACTCCGCGGCGATCATCGCGCCGAGCCCGCGCACATCCCCGATGCGGGGGTCGCTCTCGCGCATCGCGTTCAGCCGGGCCGTCAGGCGCGCCCCGATCTGCTGAGCTCGCTCGATCAGGCCGTCGTTCTCGAAGGCGTCGATCGCGGCGAGCGCCGCCGCGCACGCGACCGGGTTGCCACCGTACGTGCCGCCGAGGCCACCGGGGTGCGAGGCGTCCATGAGGTCGGCGCGCCCGGTGACCGCGGCGAGCGGCAGGCCCGCCGCGATGCCCTTCGCCGTCGTGATCAGGTCGGGGACGATGCCGAAGTGCTCGCTGGCGAACATGGCACCGGTGCGAGCGAAGCCGGTCTGGACTTCGTCGGCGATGAACACGACGCCGTTCTCGCGGCACCAGTCGGCGACCGCCGGCAGGAACCCGTCGGCGGGGACGATGAACCCGCCCTCGCCCTGGATGGGCTCGATGATGACGGCGGCGAGGTTGTCGGCTCCGATCTGCTTCTCGATCTGCGAGATCGCGCGGGCTGCGGCATCCGGGCCCGACAGCCCGTCGCGGAACGGGTACGACAGCGGCGCACGGTAGACCTCGGGGGCGAACGGCCCGAATCCGCTCTTGTAGGGCATCGACTTCGCGGTGAGCGCCATCGTGAGGTTCGTCCGGCCGTGGTAGCCGTGGTCGAAGGCGACGACCGCCTGGCGGCCGGTCGCCTTGCGTGCGATCTTCACGGCGTTCTCGACTGCTTCGGCGCCCGAGTTGAACAGCGCGGTCTTCTTCTCGTGGTCGCCCGGGGTGAGCCGGTTGAGGGCTTCGGCGACGGCGACGTACGACTCGTACGGCGAGATCATGAAGCAGGTGTGGGTGAACTGCGCGACCTGCGCCTGCACAGCGGCGACGACGGCGGGATGCGCGTTGCCCACCGAGGTCACGGCGATGCCCGAGCCGAGGTCGATGAGCGAGTTCCCGTCGGCGTCGACGACGACTCCGCCGCCCGCGGCGACGGCATGGATCGGCGCGGTGTGGCCGACACCGGCCGGGACGGCGGCTGCCTTGCGGGCCAGCAGTTCCTCGGAGCGAGGTCCGGGGATCGCGGTGACGACGCGGCGCTCCTGCGGGAGGGTCGGGCCGCCGAGGGGGATGGTCGGCGTCGAGGTCGTGGTGCTCATTCCGCGACAGTAGGACGCGCATCGCGCAACCCGCATTCACCGGGTTGTACAGTGATGCCACCTCTTATCGCCAGCATGTACAGGATGCCGATGCCCGCCGCCGCTCCCCCGTCGCCGACGATCCGCGCGCTGCTGGCCCGGCGCGAGCTCGATCTGCGCCTCGCGACGCCGGCCGACGACGCCAACCTCGACGCGCCCGTGCGCTGGGTGCACAGCTCGGATCTCGCCGACCCGACGCCCTTCCTCTCGGAAGACGTGATCCTGCTCACGACGGGCACCCAGTTCGCCGGAGACGACGACGCGGACGCAGAGGCGGAGGCCTATGTCGGCCGCCTGCGGGCGCGCGGTGTCCGGGGGCTCGGCTTCGGCACGGAGGTGGTCCGCGACGGCATCCCCGATGCGCTCCGGACCGCGTGCACGACGGCGGGAATGCCGCTGTTCGAGGTGCCGTACCGCACGCCGTTCATCGCCGTCGCCCGAGCGGCGGCCGAGGCCATCGCGGCACAGGCGTACGCCCGGCGCAGCTGGGCGCTCGACGCGCAGCGCGCCCTCGCGATCGCCGCTCTGCGCCCCGACGGCTTCGACGCGACGCTCGCCGAGCTCGCGCGCCAGCTCGGGGCGTGGGTCGGCCTCTACGACGCCTCGGGTGCGCTGACGCACGAGCACTCGACCGCCGGGTCGTCGGTCGACGACGACCTGCGCCGGGCCGTCGACGCCGAGGCGGCGGCCCTCCTGCGCAGGGGCGGCGGGACAGGTGCGGCGATGCGGCTGGCGGGGCACACCGTGACGCTGCAGACCCTCGGCTCGGCGGGTCAGCGGGGCGTCCTCGTCACCGTCGGCATCGAGCTCGACCAGGATGCCCGGGCTGTCGTCACCGCCGTCGTCGCGATGACGGGCCTCGCTCTCGAGCAGCGCCGGATGACCGCGGGAGCGTGGAGCGGACTGCGGGCGGCGCTCGTCGACCTGCTCGTCGACGGGCATCTCACCCTCGCGCGGAAGGTGGCGACCGATGCCTGGGGCGGCTTCCCCGCCGCGCCATACGTCGTCGCCGTGGCCGATGCTCACGCCCCGACCGGCGCCCGCGAGGTGCTCGACAATCACGCCGCGGGGGGTCGGTTGTTCTACGGTCGCGACGAGGACGGAGTGCTCCTGATCGTCGGGGCGGGCGAACGGCAGGTGCTCGACGACATCGCCGCGCGGCTGTCGTGGCGGCTCGGAACCGCCGCCGCCGCGACCGACGACGCCGTGACGGCGGCCCGCGACCGTGCCCGGCTCGCGCGCGACCGCGGGCGTCCGGGTGCCGTCACCGATGTCGTCGACGCCCCGGGCGATCTGCTCGACGATCTCGCGACGGCGCCCTCTCGCGCCCGGGCCGGAGCCGAGCTCGCACCCCTGCGCACCCATGACGCCCGTCACGGCACGGCGCTCGAGGCGACGCTCGTCGCCTGGCTCGATCACGACGGCGCGCATGAGGCGACTGCTCGGGCCCTCGGAGTGCACCGGCACACCGTCCGTACGCGCATCGCCCTGGCCCAGCGCCTGCTCGGCCGCGACCTGTCGACCTTCGCCGATCGTGCCGCCGTCTGGACGGCTCTCCGCCTCTCCCCCTGACTGACCCCCCGCCTCTTCCCGTCGACTCGCCACGGAATGCGGATCCGGGCCCCGCCGCATCCGCAGTTTCTGGCGAGTCGACGGGGAGAAGGGGGCGAGGGGTCAGGCGCCGAGGTTGTCGGAGAGGACCTCGAGCACCTGCGCGCGCACGGCGCTCGCCCCGCCGGGCAGGCGCGCGGCCACCTCGTCGGCGAGCGCCTCGACGAACAGCGCGTGTGCGGCGCGCGACGTGTGCTCGAGCTCGTCGCGGAAGCTCGTCCCGGCAGGCGCGATGACGAGGGCGTGCGTGGCGCGCTCGACGAGCGGGGATGCCGCGAACGAGGTGATCGCGATCACGACGGCTCCCCCGCTGGCGGCCGCCGCCGCGGCCCGCAGACTCGCCTCGTTCGCGCCCGAGCCGCTCACGACGATGCAGACGTCACGACTGCCGAGCTGCCGAGCGGAGATCTGCTGCGCGATGACGTCGGCGATCACCTCGGCGGGCCGCCCCACGGCGGTCAGGCGCATCGCGAGATCGCTCGCGACCGGCGACGAGAGTCCGTTGGCGACGACCAGCAGCCTCCCGGCACCGACGACAGCCGTCACCGCTCGCTCGACCTCGTCGGCGTCGAGCAGACTCGTCGACGCCGGCAGCGCCGCCGCGGCTCGATCGATCGACCTGCGCACGCGCCCGAGCGCCCCGTCACCGTGGTCGGATGCCGCCGGCGCGACCGCTCCGAGCTCGGCGGCGAGCGCGACCCGCAGCTGCGGATAGCCGCGGAACCCGAACGTCTGACAGGCGCGGACGACCGACGAACGGGCGACCCCCGCTCGATCGGCCAGCTGCTGCGCGGTGAGTTCGACGACGACCTCGGGCGCGTCGAGGATCACGTCCGCGACGCGGCGCTCGGTCGGCTGCAGCCCGTTGCGGAGCGCCTGGATGCGCACGGTCGGCGGAGCGTTACCGGACACGTGCGCCCTCCATGATCCGTCGGCGGATGCGGCCCGAGATGCCGTCGATCGCCATCGTGACGACGATCACGACGATCAGCAGCATCCCCACCGTCGACCACTCACGGTACTGGGTGTAGGTCGTCAGCATGTCGCCGATCCCGCCGACGCCGATGAGTCCGAGGACGGCCGACGAGCGCACGTTGATCTCGAAGCGGTAGAGCCAGAACGACAGGAACACCGGGGTCGCCTGCGGCCACACGCCCCATCGCAGCACCTGCGCCGGGCTGCCGCCGGCCGCTCGCGCCGCTTCGATGGGTCCGGCGGGGACGGCTTCGACGGCTTCGTACCCCCACTTGCCGAGGGTGCCGATGCCGTTCACGGCGAGGGCGAGCGCCCCCGTGAGCGGCGTGAGCCCGGTCATCGAGAGGATGATGATCGCGAAGATGATCTCGGGAACGGCGCGGATCGTCGAGAACACGAACCGCAGGATCGAGCGCAGCCACGCCGGACCGAGGCCCCGGGCCGCCACCAGACTGAGCGGTGTGGCCACGATGACGCCGAGCACGGTCCCGACCCACGCCATCTGGACGCTCTGCCACGTCTGCCACAGGGCGTCGGGCAGCTTCTCCCACGTCGGCGACGAGAACATGAGCCAGCCGTACCGCACGAGCTCGGCGGGCAGGTCGGCCAGCCGCGACCAGGTGATGTCGACCGACCAGAACGCCAGGATGACGACGACCGTCACGGCGGCGGCGATGAGATTGCGCACGAGCCGACGCGGGCGTGCCGGCACGGCGCCTTCCGATGCCCGGGGCGGCCCGGTGAGGACGGGAGCGGTCATGCGAGCCTCCGGCGGAGAGCGGAGCTGGCTGCGTCAATGACGAGCACGACGACGAGGATCTCCAGGATGATGAGCGACAGCTGGTCGTATCGGTAGTAGGTGCGCACGGCGTCGATGATGAGACCCATGCCGCCGGCGCCGACGAGCCCCAGGACGGTCGAGGCGCGGACGTTGAGCTCGAGGACGTACAGCGTCTGCGCCGCGAACGCGGGCCAGGTGTCGGGCAGGGCGAGGGCGTGGTTGATCTGAAGCTGCGTCCCGCCCGCGGCGCGGCCCGCTTCGAGGGGGCCCGTGTCCATCGCGTCGATCTGCTCGGAGACGAGCTTGACGATGATGCCGACGTTGAAGAGCACGAGGGCGAGGATGCCGGGCAGCGCGCCCACCCCGACCATCGCCACCAGGATCGCCGCCGAGAGCAGGTCGGGAACGCTCCGGACGATGTTGAGCATCGCGCGGACCGCACCCCGCAGTACCGGATTCGGGTTGGTCGGCCGAGCCGCCCACAGACTCAGCGGCAGCGACAGCGCGGCCCCCACCGCGGTGCCGATCACCGCCATCTGGAGCGTCTCCAGCAACGGACCGATGGTGCGCGGGAAGAACGACCAGTCCGGCTGCAGCAACCCGAGCACCTTGTCGGCTCCGTGCTGCCAGTTGCGCGCGATGCCCGACAGGTCGAGGCCGACGCCGATTCCCGGGAGGCAGGTGACCACGGTGATCGCGGCGACGATCCCCGCGATCAGCCAGGGCACCGCGCGTCCGCGGGGGCGCGGCGGGACGACGAGTGCGGGCGCACTCATGCGTCGAGCCGGTCTTCGGCCGTCAGCGATCGCCCGTAGATGCCGGCGAAGTCCGCGTCGGATGCCTCCGCTGCCGAGCCGTCGTAGACGACCTCGCCCGCCCGCATCCCGATCAGCCGCACGCCGTAGGTGCGCGCCAGGTCGAGCAGGTGCAGGTTCACCAGCACCGTGATGCCGAGCTCGGTGTTGATGCGCTGGAGGTCTTTCATCACTCCGTGCGCGGTGGGCGGGTCGAGGCTCGCGACCGGCTCATCGGCCAGGACGATGCGCGGCTGCTGGGCGAGGGCGCGGGCGATCGCGACGCGCTGCTGCTGACCGCCCGAGAGAGCGGCGGCGCGATCCCAGACCCGCGGCAGCATCCCGACGCGATCGAGCGCCTCGAACGCGAGGCGACGGTCTTCCGACCGGTAGGCGCCCAGCAGGGTGCGCCACACCGGGGTATGGGCGAGGCGGCCGACGAGGACGTTGTTGAGGACGCTCGTGCGACCGGCGAGGTTGAAGCCCTGGAACACCATCCCGATGTCGCCCCGCAGCCGGCGCAGCTCGCGCCCGCGGGCCGTGTCGACGCGCACACCGCCGACCTCCAGCACGCCCGAGGTCACGGGGACGAGGCCGTTGATCGTGCGGATGAGCGTCGACTTCCCCGACCCCGAGAGGCCGACGACGGCGACCATCTCGCCCGCACCGATCTCGAGGGAGACCCCGCGCAGGCCGAGGGTGCCGTTCGGGTAGCGAACCGTGACGTCGTGCAGCCGGATGCCGGACGGCGATGCCGGGACCGAGGCCCCGGCATCGCGTGCAGTGGTGTCGGTCACTGCAGGCCGAGCGCCTGCGCGGCGCGAGCGACGACGTCGAGCGACGACGCGTCGGCGGGCGCGAGCTTGGTGATCGAGTAGATGCTCTGGAGCACCTCCGAGCCCTCCGGGGTGTTCGAGAAGTCCTCGAGCGCGGTGGCGATGCGCTCGCGCAGCTCGGGCGAGAGGTCCGCGCTCAGCGCGACACCATCGTTGGGGATCTCCTCGGTCATGGCGAACACGACGACCTTCTGCCCGACATCCGGGGTGTCCTTCTTCACGATCGTGCGCGCGTCCCAGAAGCTGAACCCGACTTCGGCGTCGCCGTTGTAGACGGCGAGCACGGACGCGTCGTTCGCGGTCACGGGCAGCTGATCGATGTCGCTGTCGGTGTCGAGCCCGGCCTCCTGCAGAGCGAGGATCGGGTAGATGTAGCCGGCGGGCGACCCGGGCCCGAGCACGGCGACCTTCGCACCCTTCACCTTGGTGATCGAGTCCAGGCCCGCGGGGCCCGTCATCGCGTCGGCACCGTTGCAGAAGAGCATCCCGTCGCGCTCGACGGGAGCGTCGTCGCAGTACTTGTCGGGGTTGTTCGTCATGAACTGCGCGGGGTAGCTGATGTTGCCGTTGCGCTCGGTCTGCAGCACGACGTCAGCGCCGTACATGTCGTTGGCCTGCCACAGCTGCAGCGACGGGAGGAACCCGATCTGCGCCTGACCGGCGCCCATCGCCTCGACCGCGGCCTGGTAGTCCTTCGAGACCACACCGGTGACCTCGATGCCGAGCTCGTCGCTCAAGTAGTCGGTGAGCGGAGCCGCGGTCTCGACGAGCCCGTTCTGGTCCTGCGAAGGGACGAGCGCGAGCACGAGCGACGTCGGGTCGGCGGCGGCCTCGGGTGAGTCGCCGGCAGCGGGCGAGCCCGCGCAGCCGGCAAGGGCGATCGCGGCGACCGCGCTGACGGCCGCGGCGGCGAGGAGACGGGTGGTGCGCATGAGTGGTGTCCTTCGGGTGAGGGGTGGATGTTCGGGGTCAGGGGGCGGATGCCGCGGCCCACGCTTCGATGCGCGGCAGCAGTTCGGTGAGCGTGTCGGCGTAGAAGGTCGGGGATGCCGCGGCATCCGTCCACGGGCCGACGAGCGCGGTGTCGTGTCCGCGCCGGTGCGCGGGCTCGAGGTCATTCCGCCAGATGTCGCCGACCGCGAGCACCCGGCGGTCGCGGACCTCGGGCGCGTCGAGCAGCCGTTCGAGCCCGGCGGGCTTGCCCGCGTCGGTGACGATGCGCGCGAAGGCGTCGCCGAGCCCCAGCGCGTCGAGCGTCTCGGTCACGCGGATCGCCGGGGCGTTGGTGACGAGTACGCACTCGGCCGGCAGCCGCGTGGCCGCCGCTGCGAGCCCGACCGGCGCCTCGACGGGGGCGAGATCGGTCCCCAGCAGCGCCCGACTGTCGAGGTAGGCACGCGACAGCGCCTCGGCACCGACCCCCGCGTCCTCGGCCACGAGGCGGATGACGTCGTACGCGTCGAGCGGCGCTCCGCGTCCGGTGGGTCGGCCGCGCAGCCCATCGTCGACCCGGGCGAGGAACCGATCCGGCGCGGCGGAGGCAGTGGCGGCGGCACGCGCGTAGGCGAGCACCGGCCCGTCGCCGAGGGCGACGGTTCCGTCGAAATCGAAGATGATGAGAGCAGGGTTCGGCACGGATCGGACTTTCTGAGTGGACGCTTCGTCCATCGTTAGGTGCACACGTGGACATAAATCCCACAGTCGATGAACTGCGGATGAACGAGATCCGACGACTCGATGCGGCGGCCGTGACCTCTGCGTCCGGCGATGCGAGGCAGGCGTTCGACGCGATCCCGTGGCTCTCGCGATCGATCGCCGAGGATGCGGCATCCGGTCGCTTCGCGCGCTGGTCGCGGTCGACCATCATCGACGAGAACGTCGGCGATCCCGTGCTCGACCGCGCGGTCTTCGACCGGCTGCACGATCTCGCCGGCGAGCCGAGCGCCTGGCCGGTCGGGAACGCCGGCGTGCTCCACGTGTACGGCTACCTGCTGTCGCTCACTCCGACCCCGTACGGCCTGAAGCGCGATCGCTGGCTCGGCCCCGAGCTCGCCCGCGCCTTCGGGCTCGCCGACGACGCCTTCGCGCCCTGGAGCGACGGGCCGACGCTGCTCGAACGGGTCACGGGTGCGGCGACCGGCCTGCTCCGCTCCCCCGCAGCTTCGCGTACCGAGGCCGGCGGCGAGTATGTCACCGCCCTGTCCGCATCCGCAGGTCGCGCGGCGCTCGTGTACGCGCGCGTCACCGAGGACGGCATCCGCCTGGTGACGACCTTTCCCGTCGCCGACGCCGCCGCCGTCCTGACCGCGATCGACGCGGCCGCGCCCACCCCCGGCGCCCCCTCCCGCCCCCGCTGGAACGCCGCCCCCTGACTCCCGCCGGTCAGGACGGGGCGTGCGCCTCCAGGAACGCGTAGAGATCGGTCGTGTCGACGCCCGGGAAGGCGCCCGTCGGCAGCGTCGCCAGCAGGGTGCGCGGCGTCTTCACGTTCGGCCAGGCGGCGGCGCGCCACCGCTCCTCGAGGCCCGCCGGCGCACGTCGGCAGCACACGTCGACCGAGTGCCGCGACACCCCGCGGTGAGGTGTGTCGCGGCCGAGGAACCACTTCGTGTCGTCGAAACGCACGCCGACGCTGACCGAGTGCGCCCCCTCGCTCGAATGCTCGACGCGAGCCGTGCACCAGTAGGTCCCGTTGCCGGTATCGGTGTACTGGTAGTAAGGGTTGAAGCGGTCGTCGACGTCGAAGACCGCCCGGCTCGTCCACTCCCGGCAGCACAGCTGCCCCTCGATGGCGCCGAGGCGGTCGGTCGGGAAGTCGACGTCGTCGTTCTCGTACGCCTTCGTGATCGTCCCCGACTCGTGAACCTTGAGGAAGTGCACCGCGATGCCGAGGTGCTCGGTCGCGAGGTTCGTGAAGCGGTGCGCGGCGGTCTCGTACGACACCGAGTACGCGTCGCGCAGGTCTTCGATCGAGATCGCCCGCCGCTCCTTCGCGTCGCGCAGGGCGGGCACAGCATCCGCCTCGGGGATCAGCAGTGCGCCGGTGAGGTAGTTGGTCTCCACCCGCTGCCGGAGGAACTCGTCGTAGCTGACCGGCTCGGTGTGACCGAGGATGCGGCTCGACAGCGCCTGCAGCACGGCTGTCCGCGGATCGGCGGGGGTCGCGGCAGCGAGGCGGCTCGACAGATAGAGCCTCCCGTGGGCGAGGTCGGCGACGCTGCGGGTCGTCTGCGGCAGATCCGCGACGTAGTGGATGCTGAACCCGAGGTGCCCCGCGATGTCGCTCGCGGTGCGCTGCGTCAGCGGCCCGCCCGGGTGCCCGACCGCCGCCAGCAGCTCCCGCGCCTGCTGCTCCAGCTCGGGGAAGTAGTTGTTCTGCGTGCGCATGAGGCGCCGCAGGGCGACGTTCGCGCGCCGCGCCTCCTCGGGGGTCGCGGCGCGTTCGTCGTGCAACCGCTCGATCTCACCCTGCAGTGCGAGAAGGGCGCGCAGCACCTCGTCGGGCACGGCGCGCGGGATGCGGAACGGCGTGACCCCGGCGCTCCGGAACGTCGGCCCGGTCATCGCCCGGGCGACCTCGATCTCGAGGGCCGCACGGGGATCGAGCTCCTCGGACTCG
This sequence comes from Microbacterium sp. Ru50, assembly GCF_002920555.1. Taxonomy (NCBI): domain Bacteria; kingdom Bacillati; phylum Actinomycetota; class Actinomycetes; order Micrococcales; family Microbacteriaceae; genus Microbacterium; species Microbacterium sp. Ru50. The sequence continues at coordinate 1,124,205 of NZ_PQSV01000001.1, forward strand.
AGAAGCGCGTCGAGCGAGGTGCCGAGGGCGCGGGCGATCGTGCGGAGCAGCGAGAGCTTCGGCTCGCGGCGACCGTTCTCGATCATCGAGAGCTGGCTCGGCGCGCGCCCGACGGCCGCGGCGAGGTCGTCGAGGGTCATCCCTCGCCCGGTGCGGATCTGCCGGATGCGCCGGCCGATCGTGAAGGCGTCCATGTCCTCATCGTCGAGCGCCACCCCTGCGGCGGCGACGGCATCCTTGCGCGTCATGGCGGGATTCTGTCACGAAAGCAGAAGATCGGCCGATCTTCTCCTCGAATCCGACCGTACCGCGCGGGTTAGTTCGCCCACAGTGGTCTCCACGACGGGCAGAGCCGCCCGTTCTGACGAAGGAGACCGAGATGACCACGATTCCCGCTCCGGGTCCGCTGCGGCCCGGCGACCAGGTTCAGACCGCTGCCGAGCTCGAGGAGCTGTGGCAGACCGACCCCCGCTGGGACGGCATCGAGCGCACGTACCGCGCCGCCGACGTCATCCGGCTGCGAGGTTCCGTGCGCGAGGACGCCACGCTCGCCCGCCGCGGTGCCGAGTCGCTGTGGAACCTGCTCCACACCGAGGAGTACGTCCGTGCCCTCGGCGCCTACACGGGCGGCCAGGCCGTCCAGCAGGTGCGCGCCGGCCTGAAGGCGATCTACCTGTCCGGCTGGCAGGTCGCCGCCGACGCGAACCTCGCCGGGCAGACCTACCCCGACCAGAGCCTCTACCCCGCCAACTCCGTGCCCGCCGTCGTGCGGCGCATCACCAACGCGCTGCTGCGGCAGGACCAGATCGAGCACGCCGAGGGCGGCCGCACCCGCGACTGGCTCGCCCCGATCGTCGCCGACGGCGAGGCCGGGTTCGGCGGTCCGCTGAACGCCTACGAGCTCGCGGCATCCCTGATCGCCGCCGGTGCCGCCGGGACTCACTGGGAAGACCAGCTCGCGAGCGAGAAGAAGTGCGGCCACCTCGGCGGCAAGGTGCTGGTGCCGACGGCCCAGCACATCCGCACGCTCAACGCCGCGCGGCTGGCCGGAGATGTCGCGGGCGTGCCCGCGATCGTCATCGCGCGGACCGACGCGCTGGGCGCCGACCTCATCACGAGCGACGTCGACGAGCGCGATCGCCCTTTCCTCACCGGCGAGCGCACGAGCGAGGGCTTCTACCGCACCCGCGCCGGGATCGACCCGGTCATCGCTCGCGGCCTCGCGTTCGCGCCCTTCGCCGACCTGCTGTGGGTCGAGACCGGCGAGCCCGACATCGAGCTGGCGCGCGAGTTCGCCGCGGCCGTTCACGCCGAGCATCCCGGCAAGCTGCTCGCGTACAACTGCTCGCCGAGCTTCAACTGGAAGCGGCACCTCAGCGACGCGCAGATCGCGACGTTCCAGGCGGAGCTGGCCGAACTGGGCTACCGGTTCCAGTTCATCACCCTGGCCGGATTCCACGCCCTCAACCACTCGATGTTCGATCTCGCCCGTGGCTACGCCGACCGCGCGATGAGCGCGTACGTCGAGCTGCAGCAGGCGGAGTTCGACGCCGAGACGCACGGCTACACCGCCACCCGCCACCAGCGTGAAGCAGGCACCGGCTACTTCGACGCCCTCTCGACGGCGCTCAACCCCGACAGCGCCACCCTCGCCTTGGCCGGATCGACCGAGGCATCCCAGTTCTGACCCCCTTCACCCGTCGAGTCGCCAAGAAGTGCCGGTCCGGCACCCCCGGCATCCGCATTCTCTGGCGACTCGACGCCCTCAAGACCGGAGACGAGAACATGACCATGACACAGACAGCCACCCAGACCCGGCGACGCACCTGGACGGGCCCCGTCGCGGTGCAGACCCACGAACCCGCGATCGCGGTGCGCGGCGAGATGCACCCGCGCTTCGACGAGATCCTCACGCGCGATGCCCTCGACTTCGTCACGACACTGCACGACCGGTTCGCGGGGCGACGGCACGACCGCCTCGCCGACCGGATGCGGCGCCGCTTCGAGATCGGCAACGGCGCCGACCCCGCCTTCCGCAGCGACACCGCGCACATCCGCGAGGACGACACGTGGCGCGTCGCGGGCGCGGGGCCGGGCCTCGAGGACCGCCGCGTGGAGATCACGGGACCCACCGACCCCAAGATGACGATCAATGCCCTGAACTCGGGCGCCCGGGTGTGGCTCGCCGATCAGGAGGACGCCACCTCGCCGACCTGGCGCAACGTCATCGGCGGGCAGCTGTCGCTGCGCGACGCGATCCGCGGCGAGCTGGAGCACACCGGCCCCGACGGGCGGCGGTACACCGTCACCACCGAGCGCACCCCGACGATCGTCATGCGCCCGCGCGGCTGGCATCTCACCGAGAAGCACCTCGCCTACACCGACCGCACGGGGCGCACCCTCGACGCATCCGGCTCGCTCGTCGACTTCGGCCTGTACGCGTTCCACAACGCCGTCCGACTCGTCGAGAGCGGCCGTGGGCCGTACTTCTACCTCGCCAAGCTCGAGTCGAGCGAGGAGGCGCAGCTGTGGGACGACGTCTTCTCGTTCACCGAGCGCCGGCTCGGACTGCCTCACGGCACCATCCGCGCGACCGTGCTGATCGAGACGCTGCCTGCGGCCTTCGAGATGGACGAGATCCTCTTCGCCCTCCGCGACCACTGCGCGGGCCTGAACGCCGGACGGTGGGACTACATCTTCTCGATGATCAAGAACTACCGCGGACGCGGCGCCCGGTTCGTCCTGCCCGACCGCAGCGCGGTCACGATGACGGTGCCGTTCATGCGCGCGTACACCGAGCTGCTCGTGAAGACCTGCCACCGCAGGGGCGCGCACGCGATCGGCGGAATGAGCGCCTTCATCCCCAACCGGCGGAACCCCGAGGTCACGCGCGCCGCCTTCGAGAAGGTCGCCGCCGACAAGCGTCGCGAGGCCGGCGACGGTTTCGACGGCACGTGGGTCGCGCACCCCGACCTCATCCCGATCGCGCGCGCCGAGTTCGACGCCGTGCTCGGCGACCGTCCGAATCAGCTCGAACGCCAGCGCGACGACGTCGCGGTCGCGGCGTCCGAACTCATCGACTGCCACATCGGCCTGCCGATCACGACCGCCGGGGTGCGCGCGAACGTGTCCGTCGCCGTGCGCTACCTCGAGGCCTGGCTGCGCGGGATCGGCGCGGTCGCGATCGACGACCTGATGGAGGATGCCGCCACAGCCGAGATCAGCCGCTCGCAGATCTGGCAGTGGATCCACCAGGACCGCACGACGGATGACGGCACGCCGATCACCCGCGCCTGGGTCGATGCACTGGTCGACGAGGTCCTCGCCGAGGTCGACCGCCGCGACGGCGACCGCTTCGACGACGCCGCGGCCCTGTTCCGCGAGGTCGCGCTCGGCTCGGACTTCCCCGCGTTTTTGACCCTCCCCGCCTACGCGAAGTACCTCTGAGGTCCCTCACCCCCGTCGACTCGCCACGAACTGCGGGTCCTGGTCCCGCCGGACCCACGTTTTCTGGCGAGTCGACGGGGTCCGGGCGGGGTCAGGGGGACAGGAGGGGGATCAGAGCCGGAGGGGCGGAGCGAGTCTGCAAGTCGGTGCCGACGATGCGCTGACAACCGTCGAGCTCGACGGTCACAGTGCGAGGCGCGCTGACCGCGGCGGCCGTGACGTCCGGGTGGACGACGACGAGACGGGATGCCGTCTCGGCGCACTCCACGCCTGCAGGCGGAGCAGCCGCGGCTTCGAGAACCGCCGCGGCGTCGTCGGCGTCGAGCGAGAAGGCCGCCGCGAACAGGCCCCCATCGCCGACGACGGTCGGCGTGCTGGCCGGGGCTTCGGCCTGATAGACGCACACCAGGGCGCCTGCGACGTCGGCCGGCGGTTGCGTCTCCGTCGGAGCCCACCCGAGGACGTTGAGCGGCGCCACGCCCGCGCGCGTCGCGCAGCCTGCCGCCGTCGCGTCGTGCAGTTCGACGCGCCCCGCTGCTGAGAAGGCTCGGTCGACGATCTCGAGCCGAGCCAGGGCGGCGAATGGTTCGTCCTCCTTGGGTCCGCCGCACGCCGTCAGGGGGAACGACATCGGCACGAAGCGGCCCGCCGCGTCCGTCGCCCAGAGCGCGCGGAAGCCGTACCCGATAGCGGGACAGACCGCTGCCGGCCCCGGATCGCTCGGTGCCGCCATCGCGGCGAGGAATTCCGTGAGGTCGCCCTCGTAGCGCCGCACCTCGTTGCCGGCGAGGACGCCGTCGGCATCCTCACGCGTCACGCCGTCGGCGCACTCCAGCACCGCGACGACCTCGAAGTCCTCAGGGACGAGACCGGCGCCGGGAAGCGGGTTGAGCATGGGGTCCGGGCACGACATCGTGTCGGACACGGTCGCCACCTCGCGGACAGGCGGCGGTCCGAGCGGGATCGACGCGCACCCCGCGAGAAGCAATAGCGTGCCCGAGCCCGTGGCCAGAGCCACCCTTATCCGCATCCCCGCAGCCCTCCCCTGCCCCGTTCTCTCCGTTCCCTCCCACGCTACGACCGCGCCCGCTCCCGCACGTGACGACCCCATAACGATCGTCGACTCGCCACGAACTGTGGGTCTTGGCCTCGCCGGACCCACGTTTCCTGGCGAGTCGACGGGGTGGGGCGGGGGTCAGGGAAGGAGGCCGCGCTCGAGGGCCAGGGTCACGGCGCGGGTTCGGCTGTCGACGCCGAGCTTGTCGTAAACCCGCAACAGGTGCGTCTTGACGGTCGACTCGCCGATCCCGAGCTGCACCGCGATCTGCCTGTTGCCGTGGCCGGCAGCGACGAGGCGCAGCACGTCGGTCTCGCGCGGAGTGAGAGCGGATGCCGCCGGCTCGGGCTGCCGCATCCGTTCCACCAGACGCACCGCGACGGCCGGCGAGAGAGCCGACTGGCCGGCGGCGACCGACCGGATCCCCGCCACGATCTCCTCGCGCGGAGCCGCCTTGAGCAGATATCCGCTGGCTCCGGCTTCGATGGCGGCGAGGATCTGGTCGTCGCTCTCGTAGGTCGTGAGGATGAGCACCCGCGGCCCCGCGGCCGCATCGCGCGCTGCCACGATACGAGCGGTGGCTGCGACACCGTCGAGCACCGGCATCCGGAGGTCCATGAGGATGACGTCGGGTCGCGCCTCGGCGGCGAGCCGGACGGCCTCGTCGCCGTCGGCCGCCTCCGCGATCACCTCGAAGCCGGGCTCGTCCGCGAGCAGGCCGGCCAGCCCCGCCCGGACGATCGGGTGATCGTCCGCGATGAGCAGACGGATCATGCGCGCACCGCCGCGCCGGCACTCGGCACCGCCGCGCCAGCACTCGGCACCGCCGCGGCGGGCGCGGGGAGGCGGACGGAGAGCGTCGTTCCCGCCCCCGGGACGGCCGTGACCTCGACGGTCCCCCCGGCGAGCGCGACCCGATCGCTCATGCCGTCGAGACCGTAGCCGGTGCGCGGGGAGGAGACGTCGAACCCGCGTCCGTCGTCCTCGACGACGAGTCTCAGAGTGCCGTCGTCCTCGCCCGCGAGCGTCACCGTGACCCGCGCGGCTCCCGCGTGCTTGCGCACGTTCGAAAGCGCCTCCTGCAGGCAGCGCAGGACGACCACCTGCGTCTCGCGATCGACCCCCGATGCCGTGTCGACGACGGAGATCTCGAGTCCGGTGTCGGCGCGGAAGCGTTCCGCGAGCCGCTCCACCGCGGCGCCGAGTACGGGGTCGCCCGGCACGGCCGCGGTCCGGGCGACGATCGCCCGGGCCTCGCCGAGCGCGTCGCGAGCGGCCACCTCGAGGCGCTCGACAGCCGCGGCGGCACCGTCGACGTCGCCCGCACGCGAGCGCCGCCCGGCCTGTTCGGCGAGCATGACGATTCCCGCGAGAGTCTGCGCGAGGGTGTCGTGGATCTCGCGCGCCAGGTGCTCCCGCTCGTCGGCCGCGCCCTTGTCGCGGCTGAGCGCCTCGACCTGCTGCTGCGCCCGGGAGAGCTCGTCGAGCAGACGCGCGCGCTCCGTGCCGTAGGCGGCGATCGCCGAGATCCACCACCCCATCGCGATCGAGAACGCGACCGAGAGCACCGCGACGGCAGCGGCCTCCAGCAGCGCGTCGGGCGCGAAACCGAAGCCGCCGGCGTACCCGACGAGCATCCCGGCGCCGACCGAAAGCGACCCCACGACCCCATCACGGCGCAACGGAGCGAAGATCCACACCAGCGGATACACGATGACCTGCATCGTCGCGAGCGAGACCTCACCGAACGTCATCGCCGCGATCGAGACCGTCACGATGGCCAGGAACACCGCGAAGCGGCGGGGATCCTCCGCGCCGGCGGAGGGCCGCGCGATCAGATACGCCGCGAGCAGCAGCACCAGCCCCGCGACCGCCCACGGCAGCCGTTCCGCCTCCCCCGCGGCCGCCAGGATGCCGACGCCGAGGGCGAGCACGACACCGACGGCGACATCCACCCAATTGCGACTGATCACGAGACCATCCTGCCGCTCAGCGGATCCGCGAGCGGATGCGGGCCGCCGCGAGCACCGTGAACGCCACGGCCACGACGGCCAGCACGACGGCCGCAACCCAGACCGGCACCGTCGCCGTGCCCACCTGCAGATCGAGGCCGTAGATGCGACTGAGCTCCTCGACCGCGCCCGGTGCCCCGCTCGCGAGGCGATCGAGCGGATCGGCGGCGAACTCGCGCCGGACGAGCATCGCCGACTGCGCGAACGGGAGGACGCCGACGGCATCCCGCACCGCGTCGGGGAACGAGCCGACCGGGATGTACGCGCCCGCGACGAAGCCGGTCAGGGTTCCCACGAGCGTCGACAGCCCCGAGTACGAGCCGCTCGTGCGGAGGAACGACACCACGAACGCCCAGAGGGCGGTGTACGCGGCGACCGAGAGCACGGTCCACAGCACGATGCGGGTGATCTGCCCGGCGTCGGGGAGTGTCCGCCCGGTGAGCCCGAGGTACGCCAGGGCGACGGCGAGCACGATCAGCGTGGTGATCAATCCGATGATGAACGCCGACCCGAGATAGCCGAGCACGAGCTGCGAGCGGCGCACCGGCGAGACGAGGAAATCGCGGAACCGTCCGGACGCGGCATCCTCGACGAACGTCGAGAGCGCGCCGAGCGGGGTCGTGACGGCGGCGACGGCGACGACCCCGGCGAACATCCACGAGTCGACGAAGTCGCGGGCGGCGTCGGCGTCGAACCCCGGCGTCGCGGCGAGCGAGTCCACCTGCATCTGGCCGAGGAAGAGGGCGTAGAGGAGGAACACCACCAGGGCGCCCGTGAGCGAGAAGAACACCCCGAGCGGGTCTCGGTAGAACAGCCGGAGATTGCGCCCGACGTACGCCTGCACGGTCTTCATCGCGTCGCCTCCCCCGTCGCCGCCTGCCCCGTCAGCGCCAGGAAGACGTCGTCCATGCGTCCATGGCGGAACTCGAAGTCGAGCACCGCGTCGCCCCGTTCGGCGAGGATGCGGCGGGCCTCGGCGGCATCCGCCACCGCGATGCGCTCGTCTCCGTCAGCCGTGACGAGCGACAGGATGCTGGAGCTGTGTCGCGCGCGCAGCTGCGCCGGAGTGCCGTCGGCGACGATGCGCCCGCGGTCGATGATGCAGACCTGGTCGGCCTCTTCGGTCTCCTCGAGGTAGTGGGTCGTGAGGAACACGGTCAGGCCGGCGCGCTCGCGCAGCTCGTGGATCGTCCGCCACACCATCTGCCGGCTCGCAGGGTCGAGTCCCGTCGTCGGCTCGTCGAGGAAGACGATCTCCGGGTCATGGAGCAGCGCGCGGGCGATGTCGGCGCGGCGACGCTGCCCACCCGAGAGCCGCCCGTAGCGCCGGTCGATGAACTCGCCCAGGTCGATGATGTCGGCGAGGCGCTCGATGCGCTCGCGGATCGCCGCCGTCGAACCGAGGTAGGGGCGCGCCCGCACCGTCAGGTTCTCACGGACGGTGAGCGCGGAATCCAGGAGCGAGTCCTGGAAGACGACGCCGATCGCGCGGCGGACCGCATCACCGTCGGAGCGCACGTCGTGCCCGGCGACTTCGAGCTGCCCGGCATCCGGTTCGATCACGGTCGTGAGAGCGCTGATCGTCGTGGACTTGCCGGCCCCGTTCGTCCCGAGGAACGCGAACACGCCGCCGGCGGGTACGTCGAAGCTCACGTCGTCGACGGCCGTCACGTCGCCGTATCTCTTGGTCAGGCCGCGCACGACGGTCGGTGCGCTCGCTCTCGTGGTCATGCCTCCAGCGTGCCGGTTCCGCCGTCCGTGCGGCAGGGGTCATCCGGTCGATCCCCGTCCACCATTCGGTGGACCGCGCCGCTACTCTCGAAGGGTGACCGAACGCGCACCGCTGTCCCGCAAGCTCTCCGCCATCGCCGAGTCGGCGACCCTCAAGGTCGACGCGAAGGCCAAGGCCCTGCAGGCCGCCGGCCGGCCGGTCATTTCGTACGCGGCGGGTGAGCCCGATTTCTCGACGCCGCAGTTCATCGTCGAGGCCGCTCAGCATGCTCTCGCCGACCCCGCCAACTACCGGTACACCCCGGCCGCGGGCCTCCCCGTGCTGCGCGAGGCCATCGCCGCCAAGACGCTGCGCGACTCGGGCCTCGAGGTGCAGCCCTCGCAGGTCATCGTCACCAACGGCGGCAAGCAGTCGGTGTATCAGGCCTTCCAGACCGTCGTGAACCCCGGCGACGAGGTGCTGCTGCCCGCCCCCTACTGGACGACGTACCCCGAAGCGATCGCCCTCGCCGACGGCATCCCGGTCGAGGTCTTCGCCGGCGCGGACCAGGAGTACAAGGTCACCGTCGAGCAGCTCGAGGCCGCGCGCACCGAGCGCACCACCGTGCTCGTCTTCGTCTCGCCCTCGAACCCCACCGGCTCGGTGTACACGCCCGAGGAGACCGCCGCGATCGGCCAGTGGGCGCTCGAGCACGGGATCTGGGTCATCAGCGACGAGATCTACCAGAACCTCGTCTACGAGGGCGCCCGCGCCGTCTCGATCGTCGAGGCCGTCCCCGAGCTCGCGGGTCAGACGATCCTGGTCAACGGTGTCGCCAAGACCTACGCCATGACCGGATGGCGCGTGGGCTGGATGGTCGGTCCCGCCGACGCCATGAAGCTCGCCGGCAACCTGCAGTCGCACCTCAGCTCGAACGTCAACAACGTCGCGCAGCGCGCGGCCCTCGCCGCACTCACCGGGCCGCAGACCGAGGCCGAGGAGATGCGCCTGGCCTTCGACCGTCGGCGCCGCCTGATCGTCGAGGAGCTCGCGAAGATCCCCGGCGTCGAGGTTCCCAACCCCCTCGGGGCGTTCTACGTCTACCCCGACGTCACCGGTCTGCTCGGACGCTCGTGGGGCGGGGTGGAGGCGAACACGAGCCTCGAGCTCGCCGACCTGATCCTCGAGCAGGCCGAGGTCGCCGTCGTACCCGGCGAGGCGTTCGGTCCGTCGGGCTACCTGCGCCTGTCGTACGCGCTCGGCGACGAGCAGCTGCTCGAAGGCATCCAGCGCCTCCAGCGCCTCTTCTCCTAACCCCCTCTCGTTCCCCCGTCGACTCGCCAAGAAACGCGGATCAGGGCACGCCCGCATCCGCCGTTTGTGGCGACTCGACGGGCAGGGGGGCGGAGCCAGGGGTCCTGCACAGGGGGGGGTGAGGGGGCGAGATATCCCCGGGACCGGCAGCGGAACGTCGGCGCGAGCCCTTGGAGACGGATGCTGGTGCGATGCGACGCGCTCCGCTTCCCGCCGCGCTTCCCGTGGGATTCCTCACCGAGACGGCCCGCGAGCTCGGCGTCACGGCCGGCCGCCTAAGGGCTCGTGATCTCGCCCGGCCCCTTCACGGTGCGCGGGCGCGCGAGCCGCTGAACCATCTCGACCTGCTCAGGCTGATCCGCGAGCGGGTTCCGCCGCATGCATTCTTCTGCGGACCCACTGCGGCCGCGGCGCACCGGATGCCGCTGCCCGGCCCCCTCCGAGACGCCGCGGCGGCGCGACCGCACGTCGCCGTCGCGCTTCCGGCCAACCGGGTCAGACGCCCCGAGGTGGTCGGTCGTGCATTGGCCGTGGAGCCGGACGACATCGTCGAGGTCGACGGCATCCGGCTCACGACGGTCGAACGCACGTGGGTCGACCTCGGCGCCTCCCTCTCGCTCGGCGCTCTCGTGGCCGCGGGCGACGCGCTCATCGCTCGCGGCGGGCCGCGCACGACGGTCGACGCGCTCGAACTCGCTCACGAGAGGGCGGGCCGCCGCCGCGGCGCGGTCCGCCGGGCCGCGGCCTTACCCCTGCTCGACGACGGCGCGGAATCGCCGCGTGAGTCGGAACTGCGGGTGCTCCTCATACGGGCCGGGCTCCCCCGGCCCGAGACGAATGTCGTCATCCGCGACGGCTGGCGCTTCGTCGCGCGGGTCGACCTGCTGTACCGCGATGCCCGGCTCGTCCTCGAGTACGACGGCGATTATCACCGCGACCTCTCGCAGTGGAGCCGCGACCAGTCACGACGTGCCGAGCTCGAGTCGCTGGGCTACCGCGTCACCGTCGTGACTGCGCGTGACTTCGACGATCCCGGCGCGCTCGTGCGCCGCATCCGCCGTCTCCTGTCCGGGCCGTGACGCACCTCACTCCGTCGACTCGCCACGAACTGCGGATGCCGGCACCCGATCATCCGCATTCTCTGGCGACTCGACGGGTGGGGCGGGGGCGGGGGGCTTACAGCTCGACGCCCACGAGGACGGGCTCGGGTTGCAGGATGAGGCCGAACTCGGCCTGCACACGCTGCTGGACGAACCGCGCGAGCGCGGCGAGCTCCTCGGCCGTCGCACCCCCGCGATTGGTCAGCGCGAGGGCGTGCTTGGTCGACAGACCGGCACGCGAACCGGGCAGCGAGAAGCCCTTGCCGATGCCCGCGTGCTCGATGAGCCAGGCCGCGCTGACCTTCACATCCGGCTCCGCCACCTCGCCCACAGGCGAGACGCCGTAGTACTCGTTCAGCGGGATCACGCGGTCGGACACGGGATCGGGCGCCACCGGCCAGCGCGGACAGGCGTCGGGCAGGGTCCGGGCGAACGCAGCGGTGACCACGGCGTTCTGGAAGAACGACCCGGCGCTCCACGTGTCGGGGTCGCCGTCGTCGAGCACCATCCCCTTGCTGGCCCGCACCGACAACACCGTCTCGCGCACCCACCGCAGCGACACCGTCGCCTCGGGATCGAGCCCGAGCGCGCCGCGCAGCTGCGGCCCGCGGATCGCGAACTCGCCGTGCCCGACACGCTCGAGCTCGAGCGTGATCGAGAGGATGACGGCCGAACGCGCCGCGACCGATCCGTGGTGGTGCTTGAGCACCGAGGTGCGGAAGCCGAGTCCCAATTCGGGTGCCGGGACGACACTGACCTCGCCGGTCGACTCGTCGAGCAGCTCGACCTCGACGAGGGTCTGCACGACCTCCTGACCGTAGGCGCCGATGTTCTGCACCGGCGCCGCCCCCGCAGTGCCCGGGATGCCTGACATGGCGGCGATCCCGCCGAGGCCGGCCGCGACGGCGTACTCGACGAGGTCGTCCCACGAGTGTCCGGCCTGAACCTTCAGACGCGCGTGGCCCGGATGCGGCGAGGGAAGCTCCTCGATACCCGTCGTGCGGACCGCGACGACGGTGCCGTCGAACGGCTCATCACCCACCAGCAGGTTCGACCCACCACCGACGACGAGCCAGGGTTCACCGGCCGCCCACAGCTCACGCATCGTGGCGACGAGCTCGTCGGCCGTGTGCGCCTCCACCATGCGGTCGGGCACGGCGCCCGCGCGCAGCGTGGTCAGCTCCGCGAGGGACCGCGGTTCGATCTCGGCCACGGTCACTCGGCGGTGCGCACGCGCACCTGCGCCTTGCCGAGCACGACGGTGCCGTCGTGGCTGACGGTCAGGTCGATGCGCGCGACGCCATCCTCGACCGCGCCGACCTTCGCGACGACGGTGAGGGTCGCACCGATCTCGGCGTCGACGACGACGGGGCGCGTGAAGCGCACACCGTACTCGATGATGCGGCCGCTGTCGCCGAGCCAGTCGACGATCGTCTCGACGGCCAGCCCCATCGTCAGCATGCCGTGGGCGAGCACCCCGGGCAGGCCCACGCGGGCGGCGACGTCGTCGCGATAGTGGATCGGGTTGAAGTCGCCCGAAGCGCCGGCGTAGCGCACGAGCGACTCACGGGTCAGCTCGACGGAGCGCTCGGCGACGATGGTTCCGACAGTGAGATCGCTCATGCGTCCTCACCCCCGACCAGCAGCACGGACACGGCCGTCACGACATGGTCGCCGGAGACGTCACGGATGTCCGCCTCGCTCGTGACCATCGCCCCCTTGCCGAACGCACGGATGCCGGTGACGGTGAGCTGCGCGGTGAGTTCATCGCCCGCCACGATCGGTCGCGTGTAACGGAAGCGCTGCTCGGCGTGCACCGTCCGCTCGAGGGCGATGCCCGAGTCGGGCTCACCCAGGAGCTGCTGCAGGGTGAGGTCCTGGATCACCATGGCGAAGGTCGGGGGTGCGACCACATCGGCGTAACCGAGCGCGCGCGCTGCATCGGCGTCGGTGTGCTGCGGATCGGTCGCGAAGACGGCGCGGGCGAACTCGCGCACCTTCTCGCGACCCACGAGGTACGGGGCGGTCGGCGCGAAGGCGCGGTCGACCAGATCGGGGTTCACGGACACCGTCCGATTCTACCGTTGGCCCTCCGCGGGCTGCGCAGCACGCTTCGCCGCACGCGCCGCACGGTGCGTTTTGACGGCGCGCACCGCCATCTGCGACGCGATGAAGGTGAGGAAGGCGGCGAACAGGACGTTGGCGGTCAGCGGGTTGAGCAGGGTCGCGATCCAGGCGCCCACCGCGGTGGTCATGCAGGCGGCGAGTCCGACGACGAGGGCCGCCAAGAGGTCGACGTTGCGTCGGCGGGCGTTGCCCACCGTGCCCGAGATCGCCGTCGGGATCATCATCAGGAGCGAAGTGCCCTTCGCGATGAGATCGCTCGTGCCGAAGAGGAACATCAGCGCGGGCACGACGATGACGCCGCCGCCCACACCGAGCAGCCCCGCCATGATGCCGGTGAACAGACCCAGCCCGGCGAGCCCGATGCCGACGCCCCAGCTCAGTTCCAGTACCGCGTCACGGGAGGGCACGACGATGAAGAGCATCACGATGACCGCGACGAGGAACGCCACGAAGCCCCAGCGCAGCGCGTTCTGCGGAATCTTCGCCAGCAGCCAGCTTCCGATCTGCGCTCCGATCACGGCACCCGCGGCGAGGATGATGGCCGGGATCCAGGCGACCGACCCGGTGAGGGCGTAGGAGATGACGCCGACCGAGGCGGTCGGGACGATCGCAGCGAGAGACGTTCCGGCAGCCAGCCGCTGATCGAACCCGAGCAGCAGCACCAGGAGCGGGACGATGACCGTTCCGCCGCCGACGCCGAACAGCCCCGACAGGAGGCCGGCCGCGAGCCCGACCCCCGCGCAGGCCAGGTAGAACCGCGCACTGCGGCGCGCACCCCGCTCCCCCATCACTGCTCGACGTAATCGTCGATGAGCCAACCGGAACCGCCCGGGACGAGCGTGTAGAGCGCCGAGAAGCTGGCCGGCACGGGATTGTCGAGAGGGGCGCCGGCGGCATCCGCCGTCTGCGTGAAGGTCTCGACCGTCTGGACGTAGATCGTGTCTCCCTCTCGGGTCGTGGAAATGAAGCTCACCTCGTAGTCCTCGACCGAGTTGTTGAACTCGCGTGCCGCCTGGGCGAAGTCCGCGCAGTCGGACAGGCCGCCGCCGGCGAGGAACTCGGGCGTGAGGATCGCCTGGTACGCGGCGCAGTCCATGTCGTCCCAGGCGTCGTCGTACGCGTCGACGATGTCTTCGGCCGCCCGCAGATCGGCCCCCTGGACGGACGTCGCACCGGGGCGATCGCTGCTCGGATCCAGGATCCCCACGATGAAGCGCGGAACGAAAACGGCGGCGAGGATGACGAGCCCGATGAGCACGACGCCGAGCGCGACGAAGACGATCCAGAGCTTCGATCGGCGAGCGGGCGCTGGGTCGGTCTCACCGACGGCGCCGGTCACTGCCGCCGTCGCCGTCGTCGGGTGGGCGCCGGGGTAGACCGGAGCGAACCCTCCCGGCGACGGCGGGATCGGCGGCAGCGCGTCGGTGGGCGACGCCGTGTCGGATGCCGCGAGCCCGTGCTGGCTCTCGGCGAGGGAGGCCTCCGTCACGACCGGCGGTTCTTCGAGCTGGGGCTCGGGCTCCGGCTGGGGCTCGGGCTCGGGCTCCGGTTCGACGGGGGCGTGCGTGTGCTCGGTCCATTGCGAGCCGTCCCACCATCGCAGTGAGCCGTGCCCGTCGTCGTACCAGCCCGGAGGCGTCGAACCGCTCAACTCTGCCTTCTCTCGCGTCGGGCGCAGATCCGCCTCGTTCAGACTACCGATCGGCCGCGACCTGGCTGCCCGTCTCACCGTCGACCGCGGCGATCTCGGCGACCGCCTCCGCCTGCTCGGTCGCGGCCTGCTCGAACTGCGATCGGTAGAGGCGCCAGTAGGCGCCCTGCGCGGCGATCAGCTCGTCGTGCGAGCCCTTCTCGACGATGTCGCCGTGCTCCATCACGAGGATGAGGTCGGCGTCGCGGATGGTTGAGAGCCGGTGTGCGATGACGAACGAGGTGCGGCCCTCGCGCAGTGCCGACATGGCCTGCTGCAGCAGCAGCTCGGTGCGGGTGTCGACCGAGCTGGTCGCCTCGTCGAGAATCAGCACCGCGGGCTGCGCCACGAAGGCCCGTGCGATCGTGATGAGCTGCTTCTCCCCGGCCGAGACGTTCGCGGCATCCTCGTCGAGGACCGTGTCGTAACCGTCGGGCAGCGAATGCACGAAGCGGTCGACGCGCGTCGCGGTTGCTGCCTCGACGATCTCATCGTCGGTCGCGCTCTCGCGGCCGTAGCGGATATTGTCGCGGATCGTGCCGGCGAAGAGCCACGGGTCCTGCAGCACCATGCCCGTGCGCGAGCGCACATCGTCGCGCGAAAGCTCGGAGATGTCCTGACCGTCGAGCAGGATGCGGCCGCCGTCGAGCTCGTAGAAGCGCATGAGGAGGTTCACGAGCGTGGTCTTGCCCGCCCCGGTCGGACCGACGATCGCGACCGTCTGCCCCGGCTCGACCCGGAACGTCAGGTCGGTGATGAGGGGCTTGTCGGGTGAGTAGGCGAAGCGGACATGCTCGAACTCGATGACGCCGCGACCGCCGCGCGCCGGCTCGGCGTCGGGCGCGTCGGGCTCCTGCTCGTCCTCGTCGAGCAGCTCGAACACGCGCTCGGCCGACGCGGTGCCGGACTGCACGACCGCGGCCATGCCGCCGAGCTCGGACAGCGGCTGGGTGAACTGCTGCGAGTACTGGATGAACGCCTGCACGTCGCCGAGTCGCAGCTGCCCCGACGCGACCATGAGGCCGCCCAGCACCGCGATGCCCACGTACGTGAGGTTTCCGATGAAGGTCATGCCCGGCATGATGAGGCCCGACAGGAACTGCGCCCTGAAGGCAGCCTCGAACAGCTCGTCGTTCTCGGCCGCGAACTTCTCGCGCGCATCGCGCTCGCGGCCGTACACCCGGACGAGCGCGTGACCGGAGAACGACTCCTCGACGCGGGCGTTGAGACGTCCGACCTTGCGCCATTGCACCGCGAACGCCTTCTGCGACCGCGGCCCGATGACGCCGAAGATCACGGCCATGAGCGGCAGCGACACGAGCGCCACGAGCGCCAGCTGCCACGAGATGGAGAACATCATGAAGAGCACGCCGACGACCGTCAGCACGCTCGTGAGGGCGGTCGACAGCGACTGCTGCATCGTCTGGGTGATGTTGTCGATGTCGTTCGTGACCCGCGAGATCAGCTCGCCGCGCTGGACCCGGTCGAAGTACGACAGCGGCAGCCGGTTGATCTTCGCCTCGACCGACTCGCGCAGACGCCACATCGTGCGGACCATGATGATGTTGATCACGAAGCCCTGCAGCCAGGTGAGCACGGCCGAGCCGACGTAGATCGCGAGCACGGTGACGACGACCCACTTCAGCCGATCGAAGTCGACGCCCGCGCCCACCTGGAAGTTCTGCATCGCTCCGACGATGTTGGCGACATCCGTCTGCCCCGCGGCGTTGAGCGCCGCGACGACATCATCCTGGCTCGTGCCCGCGGGGAACTGCGAGCCGAGGTTCGCCGAGACGACGCCCTCGAAGATGAGGTTCGTGGCATCGCCGAGGACGCGCGGAGCGAGGACGGCGAGAACGACGCCGACCGCGCCGAGAACCGTCATGAGCGCGAACACGACCGCGTACGGCCGCAGCAGTCCGATCATCCGCAGGAAGCTCGGCCCGAACTTCGCCGCCTTGCCGGGTGCCACGCTGTCCCAGCTGCCCGAGTTCTGGCGGGCCTGCTCGGCCAGCTCGAGCTCGGTGCGCTCGTCGTCGGTGAGGTTGTCGGCGCTCATGCGTCCACTCCCAGCTGCGATTCGACGATCTCTCGATACGTCTCATTGGACTCGAGCAGTTCGTCGTGCGTGCCGAGACCCGCCATCCGGCCGTCGTCGAGCACGAGGATGCGGTCGGCACCGGTCACGGTGGAGATGCGCTGTGCGACGACGATCTTCGTGACCTCCGGCAGTTCGCGCCACAGCGCTTCGCGCAGCCGGGCATCCGTGGTGAGGTCGAGCGCGGAGAACGAGTCGTCGAAGACCAGGACGTCGGGGCGCCGCACGATCGCGCGTGCTATGGCGAGCCGCTGTCGCTGCCCGCCCGAGACGTTCGTGCCGCCCTGGGCGATGCGGGCGTCGAGCCCGCCCTCCATCTCCGCGACGAAGTCGCGCCCCTGCGCGATCTCGAGCGCCCTCCACAGTTCGTCGTCGGTCGCGTCCTCCCGACCGAACCGGAGGTTCGACGCGACCGTGCCGGTGAACAGGAAGGCGCGCTGCGGCACGTAGCCGATGCCGCTCCACAGCAGATCGAGGTCGGCTTGCCGGACATCGACGCCGGCCACGGAGACCGCCCCTCCCGTGACGTCGAACAGACGCGGGATGAGCGACACGAGGGTCGTCTTGCCCGAGCCGGTCGAACCGACCACCGCGACCGTCTCGCCCGGAGCCGCGCGGAACGAGATGCCCTCGAGCACCGGCGCATCGGCGCCCGGGTAGGTGAACGAGACGTCGTCGAACGCAACGGCGCCGGGCTCGGGGAACTCGCGTACCGGCGACGTGGGCCGCTCGAGGGCATCGTGAGAGGAGAGCACCTCGCCGATGCGGTCGGCCGAGACCGCGGCGCGCGGGATCATGATCGTCATGAACGTCGCCATCAGCACGCCCATGAGGATCTGACCGACGTACTGCATGAATGCGAAGAGCGTGCCGATCTGCACGTTGCCCTGGTCGACCTGGATGCCGCCGAACCAGATGACCCCGACGACCGTGACGTTGAGCACCAGCATGGCGAGCGGGAACATCAGGACGAACAGGGATCCGACCTTGCGGCCGACGATCATGATGTCGGTGTTCGCACCGCGGAAGCGCTGCTCTTCGATGCGCTCGCGGACGAACGCCCGCACGACCCGGACGCCGGTGAGCTGCTCGCGCATGATGCGGTTGACGTTGTCGAGCCGCGTCTGGAACTGCCGGAACAGCGGCACCATGCGCCCGATGATGAGCCCCGCGACGACGAGCAGCAGCGGCACCGCGACGCCGATGAGCCAGCTGAGCCCGACATCCTGCTGCAGCGCCATGATGACGCCGCCGATCGCCAGCATCGGAGCTGTGACGAGCATCGTGGCGCCCATCATCGCGAGCATCTGCACCTGCTGCACGTCGTTCGTGTTGCGGGTGATGAGCGTGCCCGGGCCGAAGCGCGACACCTCGCGCTCGGAGAAGCCGTTGACCTTCTCGAAGACGTCGCGTCGGATGTCGCGCCCCGCGGCCATCGCGGCGCGGGCGGCGCACAGCGTCGCGATGACCGACGCGACGATCTGCCCGAGCGCGATGACGAGCATGATCGCGCCGCGCGACCAGATGTAGGCGGTGTCGCCGCGGGCGACGCCGTTGTCGATGATGTCCGCGTTCAGACGAGGCAGATAGAGCGAGGCCATCGCCGAGCCGAACTGGAACACCAGCACGCCCAGGAGCAGCCACCGATAGGTGCGCAGATAGCGGAACAGGAGCTTGCCGAGCATGGGTCTCCTTGAGCGAGTCGACCGGACGGTTCATGGTAGCGCCGCGCTCCGACACGCGACCGACCGACGATCCTCACAGCCGCCGCCGATGCCGGATCGGTACCGTCGGTGCCATGACGACCGGCAGCTCCGTGCCCCCGCTATCGATCACCGACGGTCTGCAGAACTTCTCACCCCAGGAGCTGCGGAGCCTTCGCGACGAGTTCCAGCAGTTCCTCCTGGAGTACCGGTTCGGGATGCAGGAGATCGAGACCAAGCTGCAGATCCTGCGCGACGAGTTCCAGCAGCTGCACGACTACAACCCGATCGAGCATCTCTCCAGCCGGCTGAAATCGCCCGACGGCATCGTCGAGAAGGTCGTGCGCAAGGGCGTCGAGCCCGAGTTCGCGTCGATCCGCGAGCACATCACCGACATCGCGGGCGTGCGCGTCACGTGCAGCTTCACGCAGGACGCCTACCGCCTGTTCGACCTGCTCACGGCCCAGGATGACATCGAGGTGCGGACCGTCAAGGACTACATCGCCGAGCCCAAGCCCAACGGCTACAAGAGCCTGCACGCGATCGTGGAGGTGCCCGTCTTCCTGTCCACGGGCCGCATCACCGTCCCCGTCGAGGTGCAGTTCCGCACGATCGCGATGGACTTCTGGGCGAGCCTCGAGCACAAGATCTATTACAAGTTCGCGGCGAACGTGCCGGCCGAGCTGATCGCGGAGCTGAAGGATGCCGCGGAGACGGCGGCCGAGCTCGACGCGAAGATGGAGCGCCTGCACCGGGAGGTGCGGCACCGTCCCCGCGTCGTGCGCATCTGAGCGCGCGACGCGGGGACGCCGGGATCAGTCCTCCGAGACCGTGATCTCGACGGGGATGTTGCCGCGGGTCGCGTTCGAGTACGGGCACACCTGGTGCGCAGCATCGGCGAGCTCCTGAGCGACCTCGCGCTCGACACCGGGCAGCACGACCTCGAGGACGACCGAGAGCGAGAACCCGCCGGCATCCGTCGGGTGGATCTGCACCTGACCGCCGACGGCCGAGTCGGTCACGTCGATCTTCTTGGACCGCGCCACCATCTGGAGGGCGGAGTGGAAGCAGGCGGCGTAACCGGCGGCGAACAGCTGCTCGGGGTTGGAGCCGTTGCCCGAGCCGCCCATCTCCTTCGGGATGGCCATCTCGAGGTCGACGCGGCCGTCCGTGGTGCGGACGTGCCCGTTTCGGCCGGCGCCCGTCGAGAGTGCTTCGGCGGTGTAGAGAGCGCTCATGCGTGCTCCTCCTTCATTTCCTTTTCGGGGGTGGTCTTCGTCGCGCGAGGAGCCGCGCGCAGATCGGTGGCGGTATCGCGCATCCCGTCCGCCAGCTCGGTGAGGGCGGCGATCAGCTGACGGGCTCCGTTGACGGTGACGCCCATCCCCTGCGCGATGCAGGCGGGGACGTGAGCGAGCTCCGTGCGCAGCTCGCGCCCGCGGACGGTGAGCGACACGGTCACGACGCGCTCGTCGGCACTGTCGCGGCCGCGCTCGACCAGACCGTCGCGCGTCATCCGGCGCAGCAGCGGCGAGAGGGTGCCCGAGTCGAGGTCGAGCGCCTCGCCCAGGTCGCTCACGCTGCGCCCGTCGCGGTTCCACAGCAGCACGAGCACGAGGTACTGCGGATAGGTCAACCCGTGCGGCTCGAGCAGGGCGGCATACGCCTTCGTGGTCGCGCGCGACGCGGCATAGAGCGAGAAGCAGACCATGTGCTGCGTCGGTTCCATGTGACGCATGGTACACAACTCAGTTGTGCACAATCAATATGGTCGGGAAGAGCGCCGGCAGCCGGGGCCGCCGGCGCCCTCCGAGCGCGGACGTCAGGGCGTGGGCATGCCGCCGTTGACGTTCAGGGTCTCCCCCGCGACGTAGCTCGATTCCGCGGAAGCGAGGAACACGTAGGCGGGCGCGAGCTCCGCCGGCTGGCCCATGCGTCCCAGCGGCGTCTCCTCGCCGAAGCTGTCGATCTTCTCCTGCGGCTGCCCGTCGCTCGGCTGCAGCGGCGTCCAGATCGGCCCGGGCGCCACGGCGTTCACGCGGATGCCCTTCGGTGCGAGCTGCTGCGCCAGGGCCTTGGTGAAGGTGTTGATCGTCGCCTTCGTCGAGGCGTAGTCCACGAGCGTCTCCGACGGCGAGTAGGCCTGGATCGACGTGGTGTTGATGATCGAAGCGCCCGCCGGCAGGTGCGGGAGCGCGGCCTTGGTGATCCAGAACATCGCGTAGACGTTGGTCTTGAAGGTGTCGTCGAACTGCTCGTCGGTCAGATCGGCCAGCTCGTACTGGAAGATCTGCTTGCCGCCGTTGTTGACGAGGATGTCGATGCCGCCCAGCGCCGAGACGGTGTCGGCGACGAGCGAGCGGCAGTACTCCGGGTCGCGCAGGTCGCCCGGGAGCTGCGCCACCGTCACGCCCGCATCCTTCAGAATGCCGGCGATGCGCTTCGCGTCCTCTTCCTCCTCGGGGAGGTAGGAGATGGCCACGTCGGCCCCCTCTCGAGCGAAGGCGATCGCGGTCGCGGCGCCGATGCCCGAGTCGCCGCCCGTGATGAGCGCCTTGCGCCCGGTGAGGCGGCCGCTGCCGCGGTAGCTCTCCTCGCCGAGGTCGGCCTTCGGCGTGAGGTCGGCGTCGAGGCCCGGCTCGTCCATGTGCTGCTTCTCGGGCTCGATGTCCGCGTACAGCTCGGCGGGGTTGGCGAAGGTGTACTGGTCACGGGACATGGTGTCTCCTTCCATCGGTCTTCCTGGGGGTGGTCGTCACTCGGGTCCGTCGATCAGGTGATCGACGCGGATCCGAACGTGTGGATGGGGCGGCCGGTCGCGCCCGGTTCGAGGCGGAGGATGCCGCCCGAGAGGGGATGCCGCTGCAGTTGCTCCTCGGAGAGGTTCTCGCGCGCCGATCCGACGAGGAGGACGTCGAGGTCGGGCCCGGCGAACGCGACGGAGGTGATGTTGGGCGCGGGCATCGCGATCTCGTCGACGAGTTCGCCGTTCGCACTCCAGCGCGCCACGATGCCCTCGCCGTACAGGCCGTTGAAGAACGAGCCGTCGGTCGCGAGGACCAGCCCGTCGCTCGATCGGCCCACGAGGTACGGCTCGAGCTCGCCGAGGTCGCCGGCGGGGCCGTATGGCGCCCGGTAGACCGTCGAGGTCGCGGTGTCGGTGATGTACATCGTGCGCCCGTCGTCCGACCACTCCATGCCATTGGCGACGCCGTAGCCGCCGCCGAGCACGCGCAGACCGCCGTCGGGGTCGACCGACCAGACGGTCGCGTCGGGGGCGTCGCGCGTGAGCTCCATGGCACCGACGACGAACCGGCCGAACGGATCGACCTTGCCCTCGTTCAGCCGCATCCCGTCGTGGCGGTGACGCAGCGTCGCGAGGTCGCGCTCGATGCGCCCGTCCGGGTCGAGCAGGACGACCCGGTCCTTCAGCGCCGCGATGTAGCCGCCGCCCGCGGCCGGCTGCACCGCCGACAGCGGCGGGGGCAGCTCCACGACGCGGTCGTCACTGCCGTCGACCGCACCGTCGAGCGGGCCGCGATGCAACAGTCCCGCGGTGATGTCGACCCACACGACCTCGTCGGCGCGGTGATCCCACCAGATGCTCTCGACGAGCACGGCACGGGTGTCGCGGAATACTCCGATCTCATCTGTCACGGAGTGCCTCCTCGGGGACGACGTCGCGGATGGTGAGCACGGTCGCGATGAACGCGAGGTGGCTGAGGGCCTGCGGGGTGTTGCCCCACGCGGTGCCGTCGTCGGCGTCGATCATCTCGGCGTAGATGCCGACGTCGTTCGCGAGGGCGACGAGCTGGTCGACGAGGTCGAGCGCCTCGTCATGCCTGCCGACGCACGCGAGCGCCTCAGCGCGCCAGAACGCACAGGCGACGAACGTCTTCTCCTCGGCCGATACCCCGCTGTAGCGGTACAGCAGCGGCCCGGCGCCCAGTTCCGCGGTGAGGGCGTCGATCGTCGTCGACATGCGCTCGCCGCGGTCGAAGCCGGTTGGCGCGTGCAGCAGCACGGAGGCGTCGAGCTCCTCGGACCCGGCGTAGAACACGTACGCAGACTTGACCTCCGACCAGCAGTTCTCTTCGATCCAGAGCCGGATGCGTTCGCGCTCGGCCTTCCACCGCTCCGCGCTTCCGGGGATCGCACCGCTCTCGGCGAGCGCGACCGCGTCGTCGAGAGCTTTCCAGCACCCCATCTTCGACGAGGTGTAGTGCCGCTCCTCCGGCAGCTCCCACATGCCCGAGTCGGGGTTGCGCCACAGGTCGCACGTGCGGTCGGCGACACCCGCCAGCATCCGTGCCGTTCCGATGTCGAGCACGTTGCCCGCATCGACGTACGTTCGGCAGATGGCCATGAGGTCGCCGTAGACGCCGAGCTGGAGCTGCTCGCGGGCGGGGTTGCCCGTCACGACGGGCTGATTGCCGCGCCATCCGGGCACGGGATAGTCCTGGGCGTCGGGCACGAGGTCGCCGTTCAGCGTGTACATGACGTGCAGCTCGGGCCCGTGCTCGCGGATGGTGCGCAGCATCCACGACAGCGCCGCATGCGTCTCCTCGCGGAGCCCGAAGCGCACGAGGGCGTGAGCGGTGTAGGCGAGGTCGCGAACCCAGGCGTAGCGGTAGTCCCAGTTCTTGCCGCCCTCGGGATTCTCGGGCAGCGAGGTGGTGGCGGCCGCGGCGATCGCGCCGGTGGGGCTGAAGATGAGCAGCTTGAGGGCGAGCGCGCTGCGCTGGATGCGTTCCTGCCAGGGCCCCTCGTACGAGAAGACCTCGGACCAGTGCCGCCAGTTGTCGATCGTCCGGTCGATGCCGATGTCGACGTTGCGCGGGTCGGGAAGATGCAGGGGCTCGTCGTGCGTCGCGGCGAGCGCGATCAGGTGGCGCGAACCGGCCGAGGTGGTGAACGACCCGGTCAGGCGCGGGCCGCTCGTGCCGTCGGGGTCGGGCGCGTCGGGGCCGTGCTCGAAACCCACGACGACGAGGGCGGTCTTGCCGCTGCGGATGACGTCGCCGTGCTGGGTGCGCTCGATCCAGGGCGATGCCGTCCGCAGCGAGGTGCCGGGATGGATACGCCAGGCCATCGGCACGGTGCCATCGATTCCGTCGATGCGCCTCGCCAGCTCCGCCCACGGCATCCGCCCGGCGACTCCCGAGACCATCGCGTCGGTGACCTTCACGGTTCCGCGGGCGGTGGTGAACGTCGTCTCCAGGACGTTGGTGTCGGGGATGTACCGCCGGGTGGTCTCGAACTCCTCGGTGGGCGCGAGCTCGAGGCACCCGCCCGTCTCACTGTCGAGCAGGCGGGCGAAGACCGGGGTGGAGGTGAGTTCGGGAAGCGGCAACCAGTCGATGCTGCCGTCGAGTCCGATCAGCGCGACGGTGCGACCGTCGCCGATCGGCGCGTACGACTCGATCGCCGCGGTCACATGCCCTCGTCGTTGATGTCGCCCTCGCCGTCCTCACCGAGCTCGGCGATGACCGGGTCGTCTCCCTGGGTCTCGGGCTGGGCGTATCCCGTGGGCAGGTCCTCCGCGGGGATCTCGTCTTCGTCCGAGGGAATGTGCGCCGGGTCGTCGCTCGTGGCGGTGGCGGTGTCGAGTTCGGCGGGGTCGACGCCGGCGTCGAGCGCCTCGTCGATCGCGTCGGTGCGGTCCCACTCTCGCTGCGCGGGGTCGAGGTCGGGATCGGCCACGCTGGTCGCATCGCCGTCGCGCAGCGGCTGGATGCCGGCGTCCTCGGCTGCGGTGGGGCGGGCGAGGTCGTCGTTGAATGCGTTGGACATGACTCCACGATGCGCGGGAGCGATGAATTCGTCGAGCCACTTGCACCGGGCCCGAGGGCGCGGTAACGGCGACCACCACGGGTCGCTCAGGTGGTCACCGGTAGCGTGGAACGCTCCGTCGTCGTCATCCCGGAGGTCACCCATGCCCGTCGCCCGAATGCTGTTGGATGCCGGTCGCGGCGCTCTCATCGGGACCGTCGAGATCATCCCCGGGGTCAGCGGTGGCACCGTCGCGCTGATCGTCGGGGTGTACGAGACGCTCATCGACTCGGCCGGCCACCTCGCCCGCGGTGTCGCCCGCGCCGCCTCCGACGGCGTCCGGGGCCGCGGCCTCACTCGTGCGCGCGAGGAGTTCGCCGCCGTGCGCTGGTCGGTGGTCCTGCCCGTCGGCTTCGGCATGATCGCCGCGGTCCTCGCGGCATCCGCGATCCTCGCACCGATCATCGAGGCCGAGCCCGTCGCCTCGCGCGCCCTGTTCGCGGGACTCATCCTGGCCTCGCTCGTCGTTCCGATCCGGATGGTCGGCGGTCGCTGGCGGATGCGCGAGTACGCCATCGCGGCCGTCGGCGCCGTCGCCGGTTTCCTTCTCACGAGCCTCCCCCAGGTCGATCCTCTCGAACCGCCCCTTCCGGTGGTCGCGCTCGCGGCGGCGTTCGCCGTGTGCGCACTGGTCGTCCCGGGCGTCTCGGGCTCGTTCATCCTGCTGGCCGTCGGTATGTACGCCCCGACGCTGGCCGCCGTGAACGAGCGCGACCTGGTCTATCTGGGCGTGTTCATCCTCGGCGCGATGATCGGTCTCGGGCTGTTCGTGTCGGTGCTGCAGTGGCTGCTGGTCCACCGGCGGCGCGTCATGCTGGCGATGATGACGGGCCTGATGCTCGGTTCGCTCCGCGCCCTGTGGCCATGGCAGGAGGGCGGCACGGTGCAGCCCCCCGGGCCCGATGCCCTGCCGGTGCTGCTCCTCGTCCTCATCGGCGCGGCGGCGGTGGGCGGCGTGCTCCTCATCGAATCCGCTGTTCTGCGCAGGGCTGCTCGTCGCCTCGAATCGGGCGCCGCGGGCTAGCACACGTCAGCTGGATCCGCCTCCCCCTCGGCTCAGCCGGGCCGGCGTGTGAGCGTGGACTCATGATGTCTTCGATCACCGCCGCTGCACGCACGCTGACCGACGACTCCCCCCAGCTTCTGCTGCGCGGTTACGGGTTCGGCGATCGGATCTGGAGGCGAGTGCGAGCCGACGCTCGCTCGGCGCCGATGGGCCTTCTCGGCGATCCGACGATCTTCGTCCGGGGCGCCGAGGGCGTCGAGGTGTTCTACGACGAGGATCGGGTGCGGCGTCACGGGGCGATGCCGGGGATCGTGCAGGAGACCCTCTTCGGCCACGGTTCGGTTCACAGCCTCGACGGTCAGGACCACAGGCACCGCAAAGCGACGTTCCTCGACGTCGCCTACGAGGACGAGCAGGTCGAGCGCCTGCGCCCCTTCCTCGCCGCCGAGTGGCAGCGCGAGCTCGACGACTGGTTCGCCGGCGGTGAGCGCTCCGCCTACGACGCGGCTGTGGGCGCCTTCGGGCGTGCCGTCATGCGGTGGGCGGGACTTCCGGGCACTCCCGCCGCGAAGACGCGGTGGGCGGCACGCCTGGCGCAGATCGTGGACGGCTTCGGCGTCCCCTACTCGCCCGAGTACATCCTCGCGTGTATCAATCGCCGCTGGTCCGACCGCCACGCTCAGCACCTCATCGAGGCGGTGCGCGACGGCGACCTCCAGCCGAAGCCCGGAACGGCCCTCCACGCGTGGGCCTGGCACCGCGATCGCGCCGGCGTGCTGCTGTCTGCGCGACTCGCCGGGATCGAGCTGCAGAACAGCATGCGACCCATGATCGCCGTCGCGCGGTTCGTGGCCTTCGCGGCGAAGGAGCTGCGTGACCGTCCGGAGTGGCGCGAGCGCATCGCCGCGGAGGCGGCCGATCGCAAGACCCTCGACGGCGGACCGCTCGCCATCGCGTTCGCCCAGGAGGTCCGCCGCACGGCCCCGTTCGTTCCGATGCTCCCCGCGCGTGCGGTCGCCGACATCGAGCTCGACGGCCAGCGCGTCGCGGCGGGTGGCCGCGTCGTCCTCGACATCCTCGGCACCAACGTCGATGAGAGGTCGTGGGAGCGCGCCGACTCGTTCGCGCCCGAGCGCTTCATCGGCGTCGACGACTACGAGGCTCTTCCCGCGTTCGTCCCGCACGGCGGCGCGGATGTCGCCACCGGCCACCGGTGCCCGGGAGAGAAGCTCGCGATCGCCGGGCTCGCGACCGCGATCACGGCGCTGAGCCACCCGGATGTCACGATCCTCGGCTCCGGTCTCGACGTCGACATGCGCCGGCTGCCGACGAAGCCCGCGTCGGGCGGTCGTGTCCGTGCGGCCGGCACCGGCAGTGGTTGCCCGTTCCACCGGCGCTGACGCGACACGACCCGTCCTCGGGCATCGTGTCCCCCGAAAGGCCGACTCGACGGACCGCCCGGGAGGCCCTAGCGTCGATGACGTCGACGATCTTCCCCCCGGATCGTGGAGCGCCCCGCATCCTCGGATGACGGGGCGTTCTGGTTTCCGGTCCGCGTGGGAGTGCCCGGCATCATCCGATCGGATGAAATCCTGCGCGGAACATCAGCGGATACAGAGCCCTTCAAGAGCCCAGTCGCGGGACTTTTAAGTCGTTTGACCGGCTTTTTTGAGCCCGGCCAGGGGCGCAGCCGGTGAGCACGGGCCATCTGCCACCCGAGGCATGATCATCACGTCGGGTGCGATCCAGCGCTGATGGGGAGCAGGGCGGGCCTGCTCGATCCCTCGGCCGCGAGTTAGGTCCTCGTCTCGCGTCCGACCTGCGCCCGGGACTCTGGAGGGGTCCCGGGCGCCTCCTCTTCCCCTGATGCGTTCGCGTTCGGCGCGACGGCCGCCGCGTCGACCTCATCCCGGATACGACAAAACCCCCGGACGCACCGGGGGTTTTCATCTGTAGCAGGAGCGGGGCTTGAACCCGCGACCTCACGATTATGAGTCGTGCGCTCTCACCAACTGAGCTACCCTGCCGCAACGCATCCGAGGATGCTGCGAGCCCCGAGTCAGGATTGAACTGACGACCCCTTCCTTACCATGGAAGTGCTCTGCCACTGAGCTATCGGGGCGTGCCACCCGCGAGCGGGCAACTAGAAGAGGATACCATCTCGGCGGCCTCACTTCGAATCAGGTCAGCGCTTCGTGTGCTCCTCGAGCCAGGCGATGGGATCGGTCTGCGTGGTGCCGCCGAGGAGGACCTCGAGGTGCAGGTGAGCCCCCGTCGACTTGCCAGTGCTGCCGACCTTGCCGATGATCTGGCCGGGCTCGACCGTGTCGCCGACCTTGACCTTGAGCGAGCCGTACTGCATGTGGCCGTACCGGGTCGAGACGAGCTCACCGTCGATGTTGTGGTCGATGACGACCGTCACTCCGTAGTCGCCGCCCGCCTCGGTCGCGATGCGCACGGTTCCGCCCGCAACGGCGTGGATGTCCGCGCCTGCGCCCGGAGTGAGGTCGACCCCGCGGTGCGGACGCGAGAACTCGGAGAGGTATGAGACGGAGCCGAACTGCGCCGAGATCGGTACACCGACCGGGAACGGCCACTGGATCGCGGCGTTCGGGTCGTTGACCCACGTGCCGGCGAAGTTGGTCACACCCGAGTCTGCGGCGATCTTCGAGACCGAAGTGACGTCGAAGGTGTCGCTGCGGTCGAACGTCACACCCGTACTGGACGAGGACACGTACGCCTGGATCTCCTCGGGCTCGATCGAGGCCGACGTCCGCGGCACCTCCGCCGTGATGTCACGGCCGGTGTCACCGGACGCGAAGACCGCAGCGGCAGGGCTCGTCAGGCCGACCGCGAGGAGACCGACGGCCGCGACGGCGCTGATCGAGACGGATGCCGCGGCGACGCGCTTGCCGACACGACGCAGGCGCCCCGGGCGGGCGACCGCGACCTCGCGCGTGCGCTGCTGGTGCTCGGCGATCGATTCCTCGGCAACCTGCACCGGCGTCTGAGCAGTGAAGGAGAACAGGCGCGCGGCGAACTCGAACTCGTCGACGTCATGCGCGTCCGAAGGCTTGCGGGTCTCGTCACCGGCGCCCGAGTCGCCGGCCGAGCTCGTCTCGGCGGCATCCGCCGTCTCGGTCTTCGCGGAATCGACCGCGGCAGGACCGAACGACTCCCCCTGGGGGGCAGTGTGCTCGGCCGGACGTGAGCGACGACGACGGGAGGGCGTGACGAGATCCGGACCGGCGTAGGCGTCGCCGTCGAGGACCGTGAGGACCATTTCGTCGGTCTCGTCGTCGATCTGGGCCTCGGGCTCCGCAACGGGGGCGGTGCTCGCGTCGTCGCTCGACGCCGCGCGGGGCTCGTCGGGCGTCGACGGCGCCTCGTCGATCGTCGCGACGTCGTCGGTCGGAACCGCGGCGACCTTCGCGGCGAGCTCGGCTTCAGCCGCCAGACGCCGCCACTGCGCTCGCGTCAGTCCCGTAGCCCGCGTGAGACCCGTCGCCGCACCGGACGAGGATTCCCCTGCCGAGGGTCGCGAGGACGCGGCCTCGGTGGGGGTGGTCTCAGAAGTCAAATCGCAGGCTCTCGAAAACAGCGCGCGCTGGCGCGGCACAATCTCTCCGGGTGGTGTCCGCCCTCCGGATCGGGTTCCGAAGATAACGAACGGGTAAACACTAACGACTTGCGGCTGGGAATGCGATCCACGCGTCAGCTTTCGTGGAAAACCCGTTCTGCCAGACGACTGTGGAGCGACGGGGACGCGGCGATCGTCATGGTCCGCCCCGGACGCTCTCCGGGCATCCCGGTCACCACTCCCCCGGCCTCGGCGACCAGCAGCGCGCCGGCGGCGTGGTCCCAGGGCTGAAGTCCGCGCTCGACGTAGCCGTCGAGCCGGCCGGCGGCGACGTACGCCAGATCGAGGGATGCCGCCCCGGCGCGGCGGATGTCGCGCGCGACGGGCATGATGCGGCCCAGCCGCGCGAGATCGCCCGCGTGCGTCGCCGGGTCGTAGCCGAAGCCGGTCGCCAGGAGCGCGCCCGCGTCGGTCGGCTCGGACACCGCGAGGCGGGCGTCGCCGAGCCAGGCGCCCTCGCCCGCGGTCGCGCGGAACATCTCGTCGACGGCCGGCGAGAAGACCGCCGCGGCCACCGCCTCCCACTGCTGCGGATCGGGCTCGCCGTCGACGACGGCGATGCTCACCGCGTAGTGCGGGATGCCGTAGGCGTAGTTAACGGTTCCGTCGATGGGGTCGACGACCCAGGTCAAGCCGCTCGCGCCGTGCTCGGCTCCGGACTCCTCGCCGAGGAACCCGTCGTCTGGCCGCGCCTGAGCGATGCGATCGCGAATGAGGAGCTCGACCTCACGATCGGCCTCGGTGACGATGTCGGCGAGCGCGGACTTGGTCGCGGCGATCGCGACGCCCTCGCTGCGGCGTCGACGCGCGAGCGCACCCGCCTCGCGCGCGATCTCGACGGCCAGATCTGTGAGCTCTCGGGCATCCACCATGCGACCCACGCTACGGGGTTCGCGGCCTCCGCAAGGCCGGGAACGTCAGCGCGGGGCGATCGGCTGGTCGGGCAGCGGCGGGGGCGGCGGGTAGTCCTGGTACCCCGGCTGCGCGGGCGCCTGCGTCGGCGGGGTCGTCTGAGCCGCCGTCGGATGTGCCGGAGCCTGCTGCGCGGGGGCGTAGCCCTGCGGGTAGGTGGGGCGACCGGTGTAGTAGGCCTGCCAGTCGGGCGATCCATCGCCGAGCACGGGCAGGGGCGTGCGACCGTCGGCGTAGGTCGGCCACGGCGCAGCTGCCGGTGGATGCGGCGGGCGAGGCATCAGCAGTGCGTTCACGAGCGGGACCAGCGCGGTGCCGACCGCCGCGAGGATGGTGAGCGCGACCACGACGCGCCAGTAGATCGGCAGGAAGTCGAACCACTCGCCGCCGACGAGCGGCACGATCAGCATGACGGCGACGATCCCGACGAAGGCGATGGTGACGTAGGTCACGATCGAGAGGAACGTCGTGGGGTTGCGCAGGTAGGCCTTCGTGAACAGGCGCAGGTGCAGCAGCGCGAGCTGGAGAATCAGCACGACCAGGAGGAAGCGCATGAAGCGCTCGTATCCCCACCCGAAGCTCTCGGTCGGGGACGGCAGCCAGATCATGACGGCGCCGACCAGCAGCGCGACGACCCAGCTGCCCATGCTCGTGAGCGCGAACCAGGCGGGCCGACGACCCGCCAGGTGCGACTCGAGGATCGCGATGCCCGCAAAACCCGCGAGCAGCAGCACCGTCATGAAGGCGCGCGCGACGATGCCGGTGCCCGAGCCGATCAGAACCCAGACGACGCACACGATCGCCGCGGCGATGAGTGCGCCGATGGCGACCCAGATCGCGGCGCGCAGCAGCTTGCTCGATTCCGGAGATGTGATGGGCTTGCTCATCGACAGGTTTCCTTCCGCGCTGACTCCTCACATCCTGGCATGCACGGGGCTT
Organism: Microbacterium sp. Ru50; assembly: GCF_002920555.1. Classification (NCBI taxonomy): domain Bacteria; kingdom Bacillati; phylum Actinomycetota; class Actinomycetes; order Micrococcales; family Microbacteriaceae; genus Microbacterium; species Microbacterium sp. Ru50. The sequence goes on from NZ_PQSV01000001.1 coordinate 1,154,793, forward strand.
CTGCGCGGGGCTGAGAGGATTCTGTGGTGAAGCCACCCCGAGAGCCCGGCGTCGACTTCGGCGCACCCGCGACGCAGACCTTCTTCCGCACGCGTCGCGCGTCGGCGATCCTGGTCGCGATCGTCTCGGTGAGCACGACCGTCCAGGTGCTGGCGACGCCGATCACCGCGATGATCGCTGGTCCCGTCGACTGGCCCTTCGACGTATCCATATCGGTCCTGTGCGTCATCCTCGCCCTGGCGTGCGTGGCCCAAGCCTCGGCTGTTCTCCTGAGCGAGCGGTGGCCCCGCACGGCGGTCTTCGCGACGGTCGCCGTCTACCTCGTCCTCCTCGGCGCCTTCGACATACCGAACTGGCTCATCGGCATGTACCTCGTCGTGGCACTCGCGCAGTTCCTTCTGGCCCGCCGGGTCTCGGCCGGTTCGGCCGTCGTGTGCTTGCTCGGCGTCGTGGTCGCCGGCATGGGCGGGCTCTTCACCTGGGCCGTCTTCTACTCGGGCGACGTCAGTACCGCCCTGAGCTTCATGGCGAACGAGTTCTTCCGCTTCTCCGCTCCGGCCCTCGGGGCGACCGCTCTCGGGATCTGGTGGGGCGCCCAGGTGCGTCAGGTGACACTGGCCCGTGAGCAGGCCGAGCTCGCCCGCCAGGAGCACGACGCACGGGTCAACGACGCGCGCGAACGCGAGCGCGCCCGCATCGCGCAAGAGCTGCACGATGTCGCGGGCCAGCACCTCGCCGGGCTCGTGACACTCGCCGATGCCGCCATCTCTCTCGCCCCGGCCCGCCCCGACGAGGCGATCCGCCTGGTCGGTGAGGTGAGGAACGAGGGGCGGTTCGCCGCTGCGAGCCTCGCGGGCGCACTGAGCGACCTGCACACGGAGGCAGCGACCCCGACTGAGACGACGCGTGACCTGCGCCGGGCGGGCGAACTCGTGCAGTTCTGGTCGCGGCGCGGCATGCCGGTGTCGTTCGAGCTGTCGGGCGGGGTGTCGGATCTGCCCGCCGTCGTCTCGACCACGGCGTACCGCGCCCTGCAGGAGGCGCTGACCAATGCGGCCAAGCACGCTCCCGGGGCACCCGTGAGCGTCTCGGTGACCGCCGCCGAGGACGAGCTCATCGTCCGGATCGTCAACCGGGCCCCGAACAGCGACTCGACGCCTGTTCCGGGCCTCGATCTCGGCTGGGGCCTGCGCGGGATGCGCGAGCGCGTCGAGCTGTTGCGGGGCACACTGTTCGCAGGGCCGACGCCGACCGGCGGATGGGAAGTGCGGATCACGATCCCGATCGACCCGGTCGCCTGACAAGGAGAACGGTATGACTCGTGGGGCCGAGCGCATCCGCGTTCTGATCGCCGACGACAATCGTGCTGTGCGTCGCGGGCTGCGACTGCAGCTCGAAGGCGCTCCCGGCATCCAGGTCGTCGGCGAGGTCTCGAACGGCGTCGACGCCGTCCACGTCGCGCGCGCCGAACGCGCCGACGTCGTGCTCATGGACATCCAGATGCCTCAGATGTCGGGGCTGTCCGCGACCCGCCTTCTCGCCCGTCCCGACGACGGGAGCGCGCCCATCGCCGTCATCGTCATGACGAGCTTCGCCGTCGACGGATACGTCAGCGAGGCCCTGGATTCCGGCGCCGTCGGATACCTGCTGAAAAGCCACGACTCGGACCAGCTCGTCGGCGCGATCTACGCCGCGGCTCGGGGCGAGGCTCTCGTGTCATCGCGAGTGACGGCGCCGCTGATCCGCGAGTTCGTCCGCCGCGGCGGGGCCCCCGAAGACCCCGAGGCCGGCGCGCAGCTGACCTCCGCCGAGCGTCGCGTGATCTCCGTTCTCGCCGGCGGCGTCACGAGCAACGAGGGCATCGCCGAGACGCTGCAGGTCTCGGTCCACACCGTGCGATCGCAGCTGCACTCCGCGCTCAAGAAGCTCGATCTCGCGGATCGCACCCAGCTCGCGCTGTGGGGAGCGCGCAACCGGGTCTAGGTTTCGTCATCCATCCGGGTGAAACTTCGGCACCGGTTTCTGCCACGCACGAGCAGACCCACCATCATGCTGCCCAGGCCGAGCATGAGGCCGAGGTACGGCTCTCCGCCGCCTGTCGCGGGAAGGATCTCGACGGTGACCGGGTCGGCGGTCGCCACCTGCACGAGCGCGGTCGTGCCGGATTGGGTCTCCGTCACGACGCACTCCGACCCGGCGGGCAGGTCGCTGTACACCTGCTCGTCATCGCCTGCGCCGCTCCCCGCGGCAATGGCAAAGGGGCTTTTGTCCGGTCTTCGCCCGCCGAGCCCGCGGTCCGGCGCGACCGATGATGACCCTGGGCCCGCCGTACCGGGCCGTAGGGGAAGCAGATGGATCCGATCTTCGGGCGTTTCGCGATACGGGATCGGGTGTTCTATGACTCACCCGGCACGGATGCCGCCCGCGCCGGCGCACCGGAAGACGCGAACGTCTACGCGCCGTCGACGGCGGTCCCGTGGGACGGCTGGCGGCGGAGCCGGCGGCATCCGTGGTCCATCTGGCTGCCGCCCGGGATGCGCCTCGCCGCTCAGGGGTGGAAGGTGCATGTCACGGCGCTGCCCGACGGGGCCGGTGATGTGCTCGACATCGTGTCGGCGTACTGCCACCGGCACGGCATCCCGTTCAAGCACCTGATCGACGAGCGGGCGCTCGATGCCGTGCTGGCGAAGGATGCCGAGCGGTCGGGCGCCGGGAAGTTCATCACGCTCTATCCGCCCTCGGAGGAGAGCCTGGAGCACTGCCTCGGCACCCTCGACGAAGCAGTCGGCTCCCGGCCCGGCCCGTACATCCTGTCGGACCTGCGCTGGAACGTGGGGCCGCTCTTCGTCCGGTACGGCGCTTTCACCGACCATGAAGTGCTCGTCGACGGCGAGTCCCTGCCGGCGGTGCGCGACCTGCGGAGCGGGCAGTGGGTTCCCGACCGCCGCGAAGCCGGGTTCCACGTTCCGCCCTGGGTCGAGCTGCCGACCTTCCTCCGGCGTCAGCTCGACGCCCTCGGCGACCAGCCGCCGGCGGGATTCCCGGAGATCACCGGGGCGCTGCACTACTCCAACGCCGGCGGTGTCTACCGCGGCTTTCTCGACGGCTCCCCCGTCATCGTGAAGGAGGCCCGGCCGTTCGCCGGCTGGACCCCGGACGGCCGCGATGCCGTCGCGCGGCTCCAGGACGAGGAACGGACCCTGCGAGCCGTCGCCGGCAGAGTGCGCGTGCCGGAGGTGCGGGCATCCCTCGACGCGCACGGTCATCGCTTCCTCGTCCTGGAACAGCTGCCGGGCCAGCCGCTCGATCGGGTGGTGTCGACCAGCAGCCCGCTGACCGCCGCGGTCTCCACCGCCGCGGAGCGCCACGCGTATCGCGACCGGATGCTGCGCGTCGTCGATGCCCTGGGGCGGGAGATCTCCCGTCTCCACGCCGCTGGCCTCACCCACGGGGATCTGCACCCCGCGAACGTCGTGGTCGACGCGGACGGGTCGGTCGGCCTCATCGACTTCGAGATGTCGATGCCGGTCGGCTCCCGTTCCGCCGCCGTACTCGGTGCGGCCGGGTTCACGCTGCCCGATGAGCCCGACCCCGTGCGGCGCGACGCTCACGCACTGGCGTGCATCGAGCTGTACGTCTTCCTGCCGCTCACGAGCGTGCTCGCTCTTCAGCCGGCGAAGGCCGGCGCTCTCGCCGCTGAGGCCGCGGCCGCCTTCGACCTGCCTCGCGCATGGTCCGAGCGCATGGCCGCCGCGCTGCGGCTCGGGTCTCGCGGCGATGGCGCCCCCGGCCAGGCGGGCCGGCATCCCCAGCCCGGTCCGACGATCGAGCGGATCGCCGCGCAGCTGATCGCCGATGCGACGCCGCACCGCCGCGACCGGCTGTGGCCGGGCGATCCCCGTCAGTTCGCGGAGCCCGCGTTCTCGCTCGCCCACGGCGCACTGGGGGTCGCCCTCGCGCTCGACGCCGCCGGTGTCGCTCTGCCGTCCGAGATGCGCGCGTGGGTGTCGCAGTCGATCTCCGCAGTGCGGGACGACCGCCCTCGCGTCGGCCTGATGGACGGCCTCGCGGGCGCGGTGTGGGCGTGCCGCCGCCTGGGGCTCACCGACGAGGCCACGACGCTCGGCGAGCGCCTGCAGAGCGTCGAGCTCGACGTCGGAGCATGGGGCTCCGACCTCGCCTCGGGCCTCGCCGGTATCGGCATCGCCCTCCTCGACGCATCCGGCTCGCCCGACGACCTCGCTCGAGCGATCGACATCGTCGACCGCCTCAGCGAGAGGTGGGGGCTCGACGAGCGGAGCGCGCCGATGACGACGCCGCCCGCATCACGACGGCGCGGCGGCCTCATGGGCGGCGCGAGCGGAACCGCGCTCCTGGCCGTGCGGCTGTTCGAGCACACCCGAGACCGGCGCTTTCTCGAGATCGCCCGCCACGCTCTCGCCATCGACCTCGGCTCGCTGCGGCGCGACGGGGACGGCTCGCTGCAGGTGGACCAGGGCTGGCGGCTGCTTCCCTATCTCGCCCACGGGTCGGCTGGCATCGGACTCGTCCTCGCGCAGTACCTGGCGCATGAGCCGGACGACGAGCTGGATGATGCACTGCGCGGCATCATCCGAGCAGCGTCGGCCCCCTTCGTCGTGCAGTCGGGAATCTTCGCCGGCCGAGCGGGGCTGGCGCTCTTCCTCCACTCGCTGCACGCGACCGGACATGCGACGCCGGAGACGGTCCGCGCCCGCGACCACCACCTGTCGCGGATGACCCTGCACGCCCTCGATGCCCCGGCCGGCGTCCGCATCGTCGGCGACGGGATGCTGCGCGCCTCGTGCGACCTCGCCACCGGAGCCGCGGGCGTGCTGCTCACCCTCGTCGCGGCATCCGGTCGCGGTCCGGTGACCGACCGGCCACTCCTCCCCATACTCCCCCCGGTGCTCGCACCCGTCGGTTCTCCGGCGGCGATCGAACGAAGGAGGTGAGGAAATGGGCTTCATCCTGTCGCTGCAGACGCTCGATAAGAGCGAGGACGAGCACCGCACGGTCCTGGCCAGCACACTGAGCATCGGCCTGTGCCGGAGTACCGTGTCGACCGCCTGCTGACCGGGCGCGAACCACGCGGATCGCCAAGCAGAAGGGCCCCCGCTCAGCGGGGGCCCTTCTCGATGTGGCGAGTGAGGGATTCGAACCCCCGAATGCAATGCAGTCTGATTTACAGTCAGATCCCTTTGGCCGCTTGGGTAACTCGCCAGTGCGCACCCGCCCGGCTTGTGCAGTCGACCGGAGGCGCGAGAACCCATATTACCCCCTGTGACCGCGTGCTCCGAACCACGGCGAGAGCCGTCAGTCGTCGCCTCCGATGACCCGTTCGACGAAAGCCTCGGTGCGGTGGCGGGTGCCGTCGATCCGGCGATCGACGCTCGCGCGGATCTCGCTGGGCGCGAGCGGTCCGGCGATCCGCACGTTGTCGTGACATCCGAGGTCGGCGCAGATGTACGTGCCGATCGTGTCACCGGCATCGCCGGCGGGCCCGGCCTTGCGGGCACTGAAGAGGGTGACCTGGTCGCCGGGCTGCATGGTGTGGCAGAGGTTGCAGAGCGCGGAGCGCGCACGCGAGCTTCCGGAGGCCGCGCGCATGACGACTCCGACCGGGGCGCCCTCGCGCTGCGTGATGACGTATCCCCGCTCGCGCGAGTTCGGATCCCGCCACGCGAGGAAGTCGAGGTGGTCCCAGTCGAGCAGCATGAAGTCGATCGGCATCGCCATGATCCGGCGGTCGTCGACCGTCGCGTTGACGAACGAAGCGCGGACTTGGTCTTCGGTCAGAGCTTGCACGCGTTCCAGCCTACGAAGCGCACGGCATCCGCGGGCCGCGTGCGCGGACGCCCTTCCGCGGTCACTGCGATGCGACCCATGCCTGCCAGTCGGCCTCGGTGAAGTCGGTGCTGTCGACGAAGAATCCGCCGCCGAGGACTGAATCCACTGCCATCGTCCAGGCCGACCCGTCATAGGCATCGGCGTAGGCGTAGAACGACCCCGCGGCGTCGTACGCGAGGTTCGCGTCCTTGCTGCGCAGCGCCTCGTCGGTGAAGGCCCCCATTCCCTGCGCGGCGATGGCGGCCTTCACCTCGGGCCGGAGGTACCCGGGATCGGCGAGACCCGATTTCCATTCGACGAAGCGGGCGAAACCCTCGTGGACCGCCACGGGCGGTGCGATGAACGACCCGGGCGCCGCTGTGTAGTGAAGGCCGTGTGCGAACTCGTGGACGAACACTTGCTCGCGACCCGTCGCGCTGCCCGGGCCCATCACGATGAGCGTTCCGGAGGTGTCGGATCCCGTCGCGATCACGGGGTCGAGGAAGCGCTGCGCGATCTGCGGTCGGAGAGTCGGACGGGCGTAACCGGCGACATCCATGTCCCACGGCGTGCCCTTGCCATACTGCCAGCGCTGGAAGCGTTCATCGTCGTGGGTGATCGCCGATACGAAGCCGTCCTGCGTCGGCTCGCCGCCGAGGGCGCGGATCGTGTCGAGCGCGATGACGGCCGATCGCTCGGCCGCATCCGCGTTCTGATCGACCAGCTCGGCCTCGTCGCTCATCCCGAACAGGACGACGTGGTCGCGCTTGACCACGTGGATCTCACCCTCGTCCCACGGGTTCGGCTCGCGCGCGGGGACGATGGATGTGATCGTGGCGGGCTCGGGCGGTTCCGTCTCTTCGTACCGATCGAACGACCGGCTGGGGACGGTACCGGGCTCGAAGGTGACGGTGTAGGCGAAGCCCTGAATGAGGTCGAGACCGGCGTCACGGTCACCGTCGCCTCGCTGCGGCTGCGCCGCGAATGCATACTGAGCGCCGAGGATGACCTCGATGGTGCCGGTCTCGTCGACGTCGAAGTCCGACGGCGCGATCGCCGCAACATCCCACCCGATCTTGGTGGAGTTGTCCCACCACAGCGCGAGCTGCGTCGCCGCGTCACCCGTGGCGTGAGCGAGGAACCGCTGACGGTCTTTGTCGCGCATTGCGGCGTTCATCTCGGCGAACGTGGCGCTGGTGGGAGTCGCCAGGTCGTTGTCAGCCCACGGAGCCCACGCGACCGGAACATCGGCCGTCGGCCCCGCTTCGGGCGTCCGCGGCCACAGCACGACACCGGCGGCGGCGGTCATCAGCAGCGCGCCGACGCCGAGGGAGGCGATGACGATCTGCATCGTGCGCGCCGCACGGTTGCGCGGCTTCCGCTCCGGCGCCTCGGTGGCCGGCGCGGGGGTGGTGTCGGTCATCGGGTCTCCGCCTTCGAGATGAGGATGATGCGGCGTTCGGAGTCGGTCGTCAGCTCGCCGCCGACGCCCGTCGAGGCGAGGACGAAGACGTAGTCGGTGCCGCCCGAAGAGATCAGGTACTGCTCGAGGGGTGCCGGAGTGTTGGGATCGTTGTGCCACCCCATCAGATCGGTCAGCGGCGCAGCCTGGCCGACGACGGGGAACCCGGCGGCGAGGGCGTCGATGTCGATGCCGTCGTCGAAGGAGGTCGAGGTGCCGCCGCTCAGGCAGACCGCGGCCAGCACACCCTCGGTGCGCGCGATCTCGGACATCTGCGACAGCACGACGTCGGAGGTGTAGCACGCCTGATCGAGTCGGGCGGGCTCGAAGCTCGTCGTCGCGACGACCTCTCCCTCGGACGCCGCCGCCGATGCCGCGCCGGTCACCCGCCAAGGCCCGATCGCCGTCGGCGTCTCTCCCGGTTTGAACGCCGACGGAACGTCGTCACCGTAGTAGTAGGGCCGGGTCAGCCAGATCTCGCGGGTCGAGGTCGCCGTCTGCGGCGTGCCGTCGACGGTGAAGGTGTAGGTCATGTCGACCACTGCTTTGGCGGTGTCCGCGCCGCTGGGCGACTCGTAGCCGGCGGTGCCGTTGGTTCCATAGAGGATGCCGCGCCGGTCGTACTCGATGGAGAGGTCGAGCACCTCCGCGGCGCGCGCGTCGCCGAACAGGGGCGTCGCCGACCCCGAGATCGCGATGTAGCCGGGCGAGGCGTACTGCGTCCAGCCGGGCTCGTCGGCTGTGGCGGCGGCGAGGAAGCCGTCGACGACATCCGGCGCCTCCGAGGTCGCGGCCGCGTTGGCCGAGACGACGGTCCAGCCGACGAACCCGGCTGCGCCGCCGACGATGAGAAGAGTGGCCGCCAGCAGGATCCAGGTCGCGCGCGTCATCACCTTCTGCCCGGGGTTCTTGGGCGCGGGCGCGGCAGCGGGGGCCGCCGCCGGTGCGGCATCCGGCGCCGTCTGCTCCGCCACGGGGTAGGGCGAGACGTGATCGGTCCATCGCTGGCCGTCCCAATACCTCAGCTGCTGCTGTCCCGATGGGTCGGGATGCCAGCCGGCCGGCGCGGTCGGAACAGAGTCCGGCACGTCGTTCACACGTCCCCCTTGCCCCGGCCGCGAGCACCGCCGGTTCGAGACGATGCTATTGGCATGCGCGAAGTGGCTCGTACACCTGCTTTTCCGCGCCGGATCTGCTAGTCGCGACAGACGCCCTCGGCGTCAGATGAACCAGCCGTTCAGGAATCCGGTCCCCAGCAGCACCTGCCCCCAGCCGAGGACCAGCGCGACCACGGGCCACCCGTATCCCCCGCCGTCACCGCGCGCCGCGATCAGCCCGATGATGCCGAGCACGCCACCGAGGGCGCCTGCCGCGATCGAGATCGGCAGGGCGATGAACAGCATCCATCCCCAGAGCGGATCCACGGTGTACCCGAGGATGAACACGACACCGACCGGGAGGATGCCGATGCCCGCGAGGATCGTCGCGGCGATTCCCCACCCGCGGCCGCGGCGCCGGGGCCGGTCGGCGGGCTCACTCGTCATGGCGCGAGCCTAGCGTCCCCCCGCCCGAGGCTACGGGCGCGACCGAGGTCAGCGGACCATGCGGGCTTCCGTGATAGCGGGAGCCGTCGGGTCGACCTTCTCCATACCGTCGAAGGCGAAGCCGTTCCGAAGGTAGAAGGCGATCGCTCGTGGATTCTGCTTGGCGACCCACAGAGTCGCGGGTGCTGTCCCGAGCGCCGAGTCCAGGAGCGCCTGGCCCACCCCCGTGCCGTGATGAGCAGCGGAGACATAGATCGCGTAGAGGTGGGTGTCACGCCCGGGCTTCTCGCCACCGTCGGCAGAGCTCGGGCCCGCGAGAGCGAATCCCGCGAGCTGAGCGCCATGCTCCGCGACGCGCACCGTGACGGTGGGCGCGGGGTCGTTGAGGATCTGATTCCACATCCGATGTCGCGAGGTGACGTGTTCTGCGTCGAAGAACCCAGCCGGCAGGAGGTGCGCGTACGCCTCTTGCCAGGTGGCGACATGGAGTTCGGCGAGCAGCGCTGCCTCCTCGGCGGCGGGCTCCCGGATCACGAAGCTCATGTACCCCACCCTGGCAGGGATCCTCGCCGTCGTGGCAGGGCGCACGGCGGCTCGGTAGGCTGAGCGGCATGGCAGATTCCTCGTTCGACATCGTCAGCAAGATCGATCGCCAGGAGGCCGACAACGCGCTGAACCAGGCCCGCAAGGAGGTCGAGCAGCGCTACGACTTCAAGGGCACCGACGCCTCCATCGAGTGGTCGGGCGAGTCGATCCTCATCAAGGCGAACTCCGAAGAGCGCGCCAAGGCCGTGCTCGACGTCTTCCAGACGAAGCTCATCAAGCGGGGCATCTCGCTCAAGAGCCTCGACTCGGGCGAGCCCACCGCTTCCGGCCGCGAGTACCGCATCGTCTCGACGCTGAAGGAGGGCATCTCGTCGGAGGATGCCAAGAAGATCAGCAAGATGATCCGCGACGAGGGCCCGAAGTCGGTCAAGTCGCAGATCCAGGGCGATGAGCTGCGCGTGCAGTCGAAGTCGCGCGACGACCTGCAGGAAGTGCAGCGGATGCTGAAGGCCGCCGACCTCGACGTCGACCTCCAGTTCGTCAACTACCGGTAAGACTACCTTCTGACCTGGGCTTTTCCGTCAGCTGTCCGCGGATTGTCCGCCGGAGCGAGAACCGAGGCCATGAAGTCCGCCGCAGCGGCCCGCGTCTTGTCCTCCGCAGACGGCCACAAGTGGCTGTAGACGTTCAGGGTGATCGACGGCTGAGAGTGACCCAGCGCTCGCTGCACGGTGACCACATCGCACCCTGCCGCAATGAGGCTCGAGGCGTACGTGTGCCGGAGCGCGTGCAACGTCACATCTTCGGGTAGACCCGCCGCCTTGCGGATCCGCCGCCACTCCTCACCCGCGTTGTTCCGATGCCACGTCTGACCCAGCGGCGTGCGGAGGAGCAGGGCATCCGGGGACGATGAGCGGTCGACTAACGAGAGAGCGCTCATAAGCTCATCGGGCGCGAACACGTCACGCTCCGAACCAGCCTTCGGAGGAACGATCTTCGCCGTCTTGTGACTAGAACCCTGCACCTGCTGGCGGACGCCGATCGTGCGACGAAGGAAGTTCACGTCCTTCACCCGCAGCTCCTACAGGCACTCAAGGAAAGCGTCGCGGGCCTCATCGCGGCGGGCGGTTTGTCGGGGCGTGACATGCCGGCAAATGCCCGCCTGCTAATGGAGATCAGCCGAGACCTTGAGGTGCTTGAAGCCCGCCAGGAAGCTGATGACGAAACCGGCGTCGTCGAAGACGCCCCGTTCAACCCGGAGGACATATGACCAGCGACAAGTCCCTGACAGAGACAGTCCGAGGGATTCTCGACCAACTGGATGTGCCAGAGGGCCGCATGCGTGCCGTCGTGATCGAGCTTGCGGCGTTGACCGACGAACCGGACGCCCCCGGACACATGGCCGCAGCGTCGGCCGGCGTAGAAGCCACGCTCAGGTATCTGCGCGAGGCGTACGAGGTGACCTCGCCGCTGCAAGACCAGCTCGACATCCTGCGAGGCGAACGACACGTTCGGGAGCTTCGCGAAAAGGGCGAGCTGTAGGTCGCTCAGGTCCACTCAACCCCCGCAAACACAGAGAGAGGCCAGCTAATGGCAGATTACGAGATTGTCGCTTGGGAGAAGGGCACTGGGCTCCTCAGGCGCATGACGCTAGAACAGTTGAAAGCGGAGCTGGACGCGCTCGAGAGCGGGAGTGCCATGCGGTCGGCTCCTTCCGAAGACGTTCGGTTGTCCGACCTGCCCGACGAGATGCCAGGGAAAGAGGGGCTCATCGCTCAATACGGGCCTGACTACATCGTTCAGACGCTCCCGTCCGACTTCCCTGCACCGGACCCGAACAACCCGGACGCGCCAATCGAACACCAGGGCCTCAAGTACGCCTTGGTTAACGAGAACGGACATCCGATGAGCTAGCGGGCCCTAAGATCCGCCGATGAATAGGGCACCGTCGGAGAGGCGCCTCCGCTGTGGAGGATGGTAGTGGAGACGCCCCTCCGACGGTCAGATCTGAACGGCGGAACGCACTATTTCGAAGGCGATCCAGTCTTCATCCTTGCTGCTGAGCCGCCAACCGGTGGCCGGCTCGCTCCCCCAGGCCGTCGCGACCGAGACGCCGCCCGCCTTTGCGATCGCAACGACATCGATGTCCTGGCCGTCGCTCTCGAGCAGCCTGGTCTTGACGCTTTCGTCGACTCGATCCCACCAAGCGGGCTTCGTCGCGTCCTCGATGATCGTCCCATCATCCTTGACCGCGGCAATGACCGACCCGGCGCCCCGCGAGACCGAGTCGGAAGGGTCATCGAACACGAGTGCCGGCGCGTTCCGCCTCACTGCAGCAGCGAGCGCTTCGCGGGCGCTTTGGTACGTGCCAGTCCGGTGTGGCCTGCCGTCTTCTGTGACCGAGTCGATGTGAAACCCCATGAAGATGACCCTAGGTCGCACGACGGGACACCGCGTTGCGCCACACGACCGTGTTGAGCTCCCCGGCATCACTCATCCAGTACACGACGATCACTCGATCGTTCCACCCGTGCGCGACGGCGGGCAGCCGTTCTGCGGGCTTGTGTGGCCACGACACCCACGCCCACACGGGCGGCCGCCTCTCCGCCCATTGAAGCGGTTGCGGACCGTACGCCTGCATCGGGATTGTGCAGGGCGGTATGCGCATGATCGTCTGCCGCGACAGCTCTGCAGCTCGCCGGTCGATCGCGTCCGCATAACGCTTGTTAGTCCCCACCTGGCCGAGTTCCCCATCCTCCGGCCGAGAGACTGCCATCTCTACGTCGCGAAGAGAGCGGAGAGCTATCTGAGCACGTCGGCGCTACCACGAGGCTGGCGGCGCGACCTCACCGTCAAATCCCTTCGCGTCTACTGTTGACCCGACGTTGGTCATCGGACACATCGACCTCAGGCGCAAGAGCAACTCTCGCCTCGTGCGAGGTGAGCGGTCGCCGTAGCGCGCGTCGCTTCGAGTAGGCGAGCAGCATTTCCAGCAAGATTTCCTCTGCGAGCGCGCCTACCGCGTTTGTGACGCTGGCCTCGTCCGGGGCTTGAAACTGCCAGTCCCCCTGAGCTAGGGCATGACTTACTGTGGCGCCTTTGGGGATGGGATTGCGCCCCCTACCTCGTGCGCCCCACAAGACTACGAGTGTGAGCTTCTTGCGATCTACGAAAGTCGCCCAGTCGTAGGGGGGAAACTGCTGTGGATGTGCCAAGATGGCGCGGAACAGACGAGCCTTCTCCACCTCAGCAGTTCTGCCATGCTCCTGCGGGTACCGGTCGTCCAGCCACCGCAGGAACGGGCCATTGTCGGAGAAGTTGGTTTGGAATACGGCACTGTTGCGAGCGACGACTCCTGACAGTTTTGACACAGCCGAATATAAGTCGTTGAAGAATGCTTCCGTTGCTCGAAAGAGTTCCATCTGCTGCGCGTTGCTGACTGCAACGCCCGGATCATCGCGCCTTGACCACACGTACGCGTTGCGGACGTCGTCAACGGCGTCTCGGGACCGGATCAGACCGCGGAACCCCTCGATGAATGTCTGAAAGGCCAACGCTTCGAATCTATTCGCGGGCATTTCGGAGAACGCTTCCTCCCAGCCATCGACACTGTGTTGGTTGATGAAACGTGTGATAAATAGTGCAGGCACCCGAGGCCCTCCGTGTTTGTACAGTCCAAGCGCGTCACGCCGCCGAGGCCCAAACTAGCGCCTTCGATGATGCCCGAGCGGGCAGGTCTGCGCCAAACTCGTCTCCCACATGCCGTCTCGGATGCGGTCAGGGGTGGAAACGCCGACGGGCACGCGAGGGCGAGCTTCTAGACGTCACTCACATCGGGCGTCCGCTGCGCAGCTTCCAGCGTCGCCCCAATACGGTCTGCCAGCGTCGCCGCAGTCCTCGTTCGCCTCGACCTCAACTCCGGAACAGCCTCGGCGGCGAGCATCGCCAGCTCCCTGTACTGGCCTCGCAGCCTCCGATACTCCTGCCCCAAAGACGGGCGCGTACCACCGACCCACTCGAGCAGAACAGCGTGCCGGCCCTGACTTCGCTCAAATGCCTTTCGCGCTACCTCCTCCTTCTCCTCAGGAGTGATCCATTTGAGCTCGGTCCGGCCATTAGCGATCTCTTTCTCGATGAGCGCCTCGACGCTGGGCCGGACCTCCTGGTCCTCGCTCGCAACCATACGCAGAAACCGAAGAGGATCCTTCTGCGCTAGAGACATCGCAACCCGCTTTGCCACGGGCCAGGGCAGCAACCACCCGTCGGCATCACGAAACGTGTCGGCATGCCCGAGCAGCTCAGAGACGCTGATGCCACTCAAGGTTGAAAGCCGCCCGGGATCGTCCACCTCGAGCGTCCCCCCAGGCTTGTACCCCAAGAATGCCACCTCTGTCGGAATGGCTTCCAGGAACACATCTTGAGCGGCTTCCCGCTCATCCGCATTGAACGGATGATGCACCGCACGGGACCAACGGGCGAGTGAATCGACGTAGGCGTCTCGCTCGCTCCACGGAACCCGGCACCGCTTTATCGGCGACCAGGCTGCGCGTGCGTTCATGTCCAGATCGAGATGCTGCACCTTTACCCGCTGCGGATCACCCTCCGCCACCTCCAGCAGCTCCACCCGCCGCCAGCGGCGCTTCTCGACGTGCCACCACAACCACTCCTCGCCGACGTCGGCGTGCGTGGGGTGGCGCTCAGGGACGCGCTCCCCCACTTCCGGCGCTCGTCTTTCGATCTCGTCGCTCCTACCCATGAGGACAGCGTGCCTGTGCCCCACCGTGGGAACCAAGCCAGTCCGCCCAGAGTCCGCCAGAGATTCGATCCTGTCCAATCACACCCAGTCAAGCGCAACCGGTTAGGCGCAGGTCAGAAGGAGTTTCCTATCGTGCCCAGTCACCAACAGCCGACAGGATGCAGTTCGTCAACTACCGGTAAGGCTCGGCGCCGACAGACCCCACCAGCACCGCAGCTCAGCGGCGCGGGGCCGTCGACGCTCGCGGGATGAGGGTCGGTAGCGCGCGCACGATCTGCGGCGTCGCGGGATCGGTCGCTAGCAGGATGTCGAGAGCCGACGAGGCGATCTGGTCGAATGGCGTCCGCACCGACGTCAGCGGCACGGGCAGGCGTGACACGAGCGGGATGTCATTGTACCCGACGATCGAGAGGTCCTTCCCCGTCTCGAGCCCCAGGGATCGCGCGACGCTGAGCACTCCGATCGCGAGATTGTCGTTGGCCGCGAAGATCGCCGTGGGGCGAGAGGTACCGCCCAGGAGCGTCTCGGCGGCCTCCATCCCGTGGTCGAGGCCGTAGCCGACCGCCATCACCCGCTCCTCGGGCAGGTCGACGCCGGCTTCAGCGAGAGCGCGGTTCGCGCCGCTGCGCCGGTCGCGTCCGCTCGAGGTGAACCAGGGGCCCGTGACGACAGCGATGTCGCGATGTCCGAGGTCGAGCAGGTGCCGCATCGCGAGATAGCCGCCGGTCTCGTCGTCGCCGAGCGAGGCGGGGCTGACCCCGTCGGTCCGCAGCGCGAGCACGTGAGGGATGCCGCGCTCGCGCAGCGACGCCGGAAGCGAGTCGTCGATGCGCGCGGTCGCGAGGACGAGCCCGTCGACGTTCCGGTCGAGCAAGGTCTCGGTCGCGCGGCGCTCCTCGTCACCGTCGTCGCCGCACGTCGCGACGACGGCGAAGTAGCCCCGCTGCCGCGCGGCCCGCTCGACCGCCTCGAACATGAGCGCCATGACCGCGTCGGTGAGTCTGGGCACGAGCACGCCGATGGTGCCCGTGGCGCCACGTCGGAGCCCCGAGGCGAACACGTTGCGGCGATAGCCGAGCTCTTCGGCGATTGCGCGAACGCGTTCGGCCGTCGCCGACCGGGAGGGCGGAGTGCGATCGTCCAGGATGCGGCTCACGGTCGAGATGCTGACACCCGAGGCCGTCGCCACGTCTTTGAGCGTCACGACGTGTCTGATGTTCCGGTCGCCCTCGGCCATGTCCTGCCTCCCTCGCCGAGCCTACCCGTGACACGCACGGCGGCGAGAACCTTCCCGAGAACGTTCCCGAATCGCTTGACATCGATGGCGAGCGGGTCCAAACTGCAAACGTTCCCGCAAACGTTATTGGTTTCGGGATCAGCCAACCGGCACCTCCCGATCTCGACGACGAGACCTCACCCAAGGAGACGACATGGTCCTCGACCTCCGCGGACTCAACCCCGCCCCCGTCACCCCGTTCACCGTCGACGGCGACGTCGACTACGCAGCCATCTCGCGGCTCGGCTCGTGGCTCGGCTCGATCGAGGGGGTGAAGAGCCTGGTCGTGCTCGGCCACGCCGGCGAGGGAACATTCCTCACCGAGAAGGAGCAGCTCGACGTCATCCGGGCCTTCCGCGACTCCGTCGAAGACCGGCTGCCGATCATCGCCGGCATCACGAAGGAGGGCAACGCCACCGCCGCGCTCGAGGCGAAGGATGCCGCGGCCGCCGGAGCGCGCGGCGCTCTGGTCTACCCCTCGCACGGCTGGCTGCGCTTCGGATTCCAGCCCGGCGCGCCGCAGACGCGATACCGCGCGATCTGGGAGGAGTCGGGGCTCGAGGAGATCCTCTTCCAGTACCCCGACAACACCAAGGCCTCGTACGACCTCGACACCCAGCTCGAGATCGCAGGCCAGGAGGGCGTGAACCACACTAAGAACGGCGTCCGGAACATGCGTCGGTGGTACACCGAGATCCCGGCACTGCGCGCGGCGTACCCTGACCTGCAGATCCTGTCGTGCCACGACGAGTACCTCCTGCCGACGATGTTCGACGTCGACGGCCTGCTCGTCGGCTACGGGAACATTGCGCCCGAGCTGCTGGTCGACCTGATCGCCGCGGGCAAGGCACGCGACTACGCCGCTGCCCACGCCATTCACGAGCGCCTGCTCCCGGTGACGAAGGCCGTCTACCACCGCGGCTCGCACATGGAGGGCACCGTCGCCCTGAAGTGGGGCCTGGTCAACCGTGGCATCCTGGACCACGCGACGGTCCGGGAGCCGCTGCTGCCCCTCCCCGCCGGCGCAGACGCCGAGATCGCCGCGGCCTTCGCCTCGGCCGAGCTCGGCAGCGTCACCGTTCCCGCGTAAACCACCACGGGCGGCCGGACCCCGCATCCGGCCGCCCTCCCTCCACCCCGTTCCGCTCCCCGACGCGTCGCAGCGCCGGCTCGAAGTCAATGACGACTGCGCGGCATCCCGCCGCCCTCCGAAGGAGTCTCCATGAGCGACCGCATCACCTCACGTCCCCCCGCCACTCCCGCGTCCGGCCACGGCCGGATCTCGACCGAGACGGTGCGGAGCATCGTCGGCAAGAACCCCGTGCGACGAACGTTCTGGCGTCGCCTCGCCCTGATCGGCCCCGCATTCGTGGCGGGAGCCTGGCAGTTCGGTCCGGGAAACCTCACCACCGCGATGAACGCGGGAGCAGGATACGGCTACGCCCTGATCTGGGTGATCATCGTGTCGACGCTGCTGATGGTCTTCTTGACCGACATGAGCGTGCGGCTCGGCATCCGAACGCCCGTCTCGCTCATCTCCTCCATCAAGGACAGCCTCGGCCGGTGGACCGGCGTCGCAGCCGGCATCGGCGTCTTCCTCATCGCCCTCTGTTTCTCGGTGGGGAACGCCGTCGGATCGGGAGTGGGGCTCGCGATGCTGATCCCGGGCAGCTCGCCCGTCATGTGGACGGTGATCTGCACGGTCGCTGTCGCGACCATCCTGCTCATGAAGGGCATCTACGGCATCGTCGAAAAGGCCTTGATCGTCATCGTCGCGATCATGGCGTTCTGCTTCATCGTGTCGGCGTTCGTGTCGAACCCCGACTGGGCCGCCGCCGGCCTCGGGCTGATTCCCGTCGTCCCCGACGGAGCCTGGTTGCTCATCATCGGGCTCGTAGGGACCAACTTCTCCATCAACGCCGCTTTCTTCGCGTCGTACGGGACCAAGGCCCGGGCAAGGTCCGAATCGGAGTACCGCGACATCACGATCGTCGACACGATTCCCGGCATCGTCGCCCCGGGCATCATGACCGCCCTCGTCATCGTCGTGTCCGCGTCCGTGCTGTTCGACACGGGCACCCCGGCTCCCGGAGCCTTCGTCGGTCTCGCGCGCATCTTCGAGCCGGTTGCAGGACCGGTAGGCACCTGGATCTTCGCGCTCGGCTTCTTCGGTTCGGCGTTCTCGTCGATGATCCCCAACTGCATCGCCGGCGGCACCCTGCTCTCCGACGCCCTCGGACGCGGGGCATCGGCTGAAACCATCACCGCTCGGCTGGGCAGCGCGTTCATCCTCGCCTTCGGCATCGCGATCACCGTCGCGTTCGCCGGGTCGTCGCCGATCGAGCTGATCGTGCTCGCTCAGGCCCTCACGGTGCTGTTCGCTCCCCTCCTGGCCGCTCTCATCATCGTGATGGCCAACAACCGGGCACTGATGGGCCCGCTTCGAAACCGCTGGTGGCAGAACGGGCTGGGTGTCGTCGGCTTCGTCTCGGTGCTCGCCCTCTCGATCCGATTGCTCATCAGCATCGTCGCGGGCTGAGCACTCACCGGTCGAGGCCGCTGACGAACGACACCAGTCGGTCAGCGGCCTCGGCGCGTGCGGGCGCAGCCGAGAGGAAGACATCGTGCAGGGCGCCGTCGATGCGGGCGATCGTGACGGTGGCGGCGATGCGGGTGGCCGCGCGCGCGATGTCGTCGACGACGAGCACGGAGTCGGCCGAGGTCATCGTGTCGTTCCACCGCAGCGGCGAGGTCGACCGCGCCGAGAGCAGCACGAGAGCCGGGGCGCCGACGTCGACCCCGGCCGCGACACGCGCGTGCCCCGCGATGACGGCGGCGAGCCATGCCGGATGCGTCGGGAAACCCTGCTCGGGTCGCCAGCCGTCGGGCGCGTCGGGAAGGCTGCCGACCTCGCGCTGAGCCCGCGTGTAGAACCCGAGATCGACCACGGGATGGGCGCCACGCGGGTCGAAACGGGCCCGGACCTCGACGAGCGGCGCGACCGCCTGCCGCCCGAGGGGGCCGAGCTGCAGCTCGAGCCAGGGGCTGTTCAGCGCCACGGCCGCAGCGCGTCCCGGGTGACGCGCTGCCCACAGGGTGAGCGTCAGTCCGCCGGTGCTGTGCCCGAGAAGCACGAGCCGCCGGCCCTGACGCGCGGTGTCCATCACAGTGAGCGCGGCCTCGATGTCGTCGTCGTACACGTCGAGCGAGGTGACGTAGCCGCGCGCCTGACCGGGACGGATGCTGCGCCCGTACTTCCGCAGGTCGAGCGCGTGGAACCGCGCGCCGCGGTCGGTGAACAAGCGGGCGAGATCGGTCTGGAAGAAGTAGTCCGACCAGCCGTGGACGTACAGCACGTCGATGTCACGCCACGCTCCGAAGAGGCGGAGGCCCGGATGCGGCATCGCCCGCACGAGCGTCGCGACGACCTCACCCTCGTCATCGGAGCCGAGCGGAAGCGTCGTCTGCTCGAAGCCGGGGCCCAGCAGGTCGGGGCCCCACGTCACGTCATCCGCCCGCATGTCCCCACCCTAGGTCGTGGACATCGACGGATGCCGAGCGTCAGGCGGCGGAACTCTGCTGCGCACCTGAGCCCGAGCCTGCACCGGAGCCGGTGCGACGGGCCTCGCGCTCCTGGGCGCGCTGGAGCGCGCGCTTGCGCTGCTCGCGGGCGTCGTCCTCGAGCTTCGCCGCACGCTGCTCGTCGCGCGTGAGGTTCTCGCCCGTCTCGGGGTCGAACACGTGCAGCGAGTCGGGTGAGAACCACAGCGTCGCCGGATCGCCCGCGCGGATGTTGCTGAGCGAGTCGAGCGCCACGACGAGCTCGGTGCGCAGCCCCTCCCCGTCGAGATCGCGGTCGAGTTCGGCGAGCTTCTCGCGGACCGATTCCTCCACGTCGAACGGGATGTAGGCGTACAGCACCTCGCCGAGCCACTCGGTCATCTCGACGTCGACCTCGGCGCGCACACCACCCTCGAGCGGACGGTCCGAGGTCTCGGCATCCTCGAATGCATCGGGACGCACGCCGACGATGACGAGCTCGCGGTCCCCGATCGCGCGGCGCAGCCGGTCATCGAGCGGAACGTCGAACATCGGCAGCTTGAGGGTGTCACCCTCGACCGTGCCGTGCAGGAAGTTCATCGGCGGCGACCCGATGAAGCCGGCGACGAAGAGGTTGACCGGCTGCTCGTACAGGCCGCGCGGGCTGGCCACCTGCTGCAGCTCTCCGCGGCGCAGAACCGCCACCCGGTCGCCGAGCGTCATGGCCTCCGTCTGATCGTGGGTGACGTAGACCGTCGTCGTGCCGAGCGAGCGCTGCAAGCGCGCGATCTCGGTGCGCATCTGCCCGCGCAGCTTGGCGTCGAGGTTCGACAGCGGCTCGTCGAAGAGGAACGCCCGGGCGTTGCGGACGATCGCGCGCCCCATCGCCACCCGCTGACGCTGACCGCCGGAGAGGTTGGCGGGCTTGCGGTCGAGGTGCTCGTCGAGCTCGAGCAGGCTCGACGCGCGCCGGACCCGCTCGTCGATCTCGTCGTCGGGCACGTTGCTCGACTTCAACCGCATCGGAAAGGCGATGTTCTCGTAGACCGTGAGGTGCGGGTACAGCGCGTAGTTCTGGAACACCATCGCGAGATCGCGGTCCTTGGGCGCCTTGTCGTTCACGACGTCGCCGTCGATGAGCATCTCGCCGCTGGTGATGTCCTCGAGCCCCACGATCATCCGCAGGAGCGTCGACTTGCCGCATCCGGAGGGCCCGACGAGGATGACGAACTCGCCGTCGGCGATGTCGAGGTCGACGCCCTTGACCGCCGTGAAGCCGTCGTCGTACGTCTTCACGATGTTCTTCAGCGTGATGGAGGCCATGACGTTCCCTTCGAGGTCGACGCGGCGGCGGAGATGCTGGAGGTCATCCCTTGACCGCGCCCTGCGTGAGGCCGGAGACGATCCGGCGCTGGAAGATGACGACGACCACAACGATCGGGATCGTCACGATGATGGCTGCTGCCGAGATCGCGCCGGTGGGCTGCTCGAACTGCGACGCTCCGGTGAAGAACGACAGGGCGGCGGGCACGGGACGCGCGCCGCTGGTCGAGGTGAGCGAGATGCCGTAGACGAAGTCGTTCCAGGCGATGAAGAACGCGATGATCGCGGTCGTGAAGACACCCGGTGCCGCGAGCGGCACGACGGTCTTGCGGAAGGCCTCGAACGGCGTGGCACCGTCGACCTGCGCCGCCTGCTCCAGCTCCCAGGGGATCTGACGGAAGAAGGCCGCGAGGGTCCAGATCGCGATCGGCAGCGTGAGCGAGAGGTAGGGGATGATGAGGCCGAGCCAGGTGTCGTAGAGGCCGATGACCCGCCACAGGTTGAACAGCGGCGTCACGATCGACACGATCGGGAACACCGAGACCGCGAGTGCCGTGACGAGGATGATGCGCTTGCCGCGGAACTCCAGTCGGGCGATCGCGTAGGCGCACAGCGTCGCGAGCACGACGGCGACGAAGGTCGCGATGAGCGAGATCCCCACGGAGTTGCGCAGGGCGGGCAGGAAGAGGTCCTGCGCTCCCCCGCCGGGCGCGAGGATCTCGGTGTAGTTCTCGAGCGTCCATTCCTGCGGGAGCAGAGTGCCCGAGAACAGACCCGACGGAGTCTTGAACGAGGTCATGAGGATCGAGAAGACGGGGAAGAGCGACCACACGAGCACCGCGATCATGATCGCGGCCCATCCGATCCGCTGCGGCCAGGTGAGCGTGCGCATCAGGAGTTCCGTCCCGTCGCCAGGTCGACCTTGAAGCCCTTGATGAAGATCGCGGCGATGATCAGGACGCTGAGGAACAGCAGCACCGAGATCGCCGAGCCGAGCCCGATCTCGAGGCGCCCGATCGAGGTGTTGTACGCGAGCAGCGACAGCGCCTCGGTGTCGTTGGCACCGCCGGTCATGATGTAGATGTTGTCGAAGATGCGGAACGCCTCGAGCGTGCGGAAGAGCACCGCGACCATGATCGCGGCCTTCATGTTCGGCAGGATGACGCGACGCATGACCTCCCATCCGGTGGCCCCGTCGACCTTCGCGGCCTCCTCCAGATCGCCGGGCACCTGGGCGAGGCCCGACAGCAGCAGCAGCGAGATGAACGGCGTCGTCTTCCACACCTCGGAGAAGATGATCACCACGAGGGAGGTGCCTTGCTCGGCGAACCAGTTGAGCTCGGGGTCGAACCCCGGGATCCAGCTCAGCCAGTTGTTGACGTACCCGCCCGAGTTGATGTCGAACGCGTAGAACCAGGCGAAGGCCGCCACGACCGTGATGATGCCGTAAGGCACGAGGATCGCGGTCCGCGCCAGACCGCGGAGCTTCTTGATCGCCCGGTGCATCACGAGCGCGAGGAGGAAGCCGAGAATCAGCTCGAACAGCACGGTCACGACCGTGATGAAGAGGGTGACCCCCATCGACCGCCAGAACGCGGGGTCGCTGAGGACCACCCGGTAGTTCTCGAAGAGGACGAAAGACCGCTCGTCGGGGGCGGTGAGCCGCAGGCTGAACAGCGAGTCGAACAGCGCCTGCCCGATGGGATACATCGTGACCAGCAGCATGATGACGAACGCCGGGCCCGCCAGCATCCAGCCGAGTCGCCCCTCCGCACGCGCCCGAGCGGAGCGCCGGGGCCGCGCCGCCGCACTCTCCCGCGTGCTCACAGCAGACGCTCCCCGCGCAGGACGGCGAGGATGAACTCGCTCGACGTTCTCGGAGTGGTGTCGGGGTCCACCGCTGCCGGCGGGTGCCACGTGCGCTGCAGCCCGATGGAGATCTCGTTGTAGTACGGCGTCTGCGGACGCGGCACACCGAGGTCGAGCGACTCGCGGATGGTGTCGGCCATCGGGAACTCCTCCTGCACGCGAGGGTCGTCGTAGGCGGCGGCGTTGGACGGCGGGTTGCCGTCGGTGACGAAGTACTCCGATTGGTTCTCAGGCTGGACGATGCATTCGACGGCCTGCCAGGCGAGGTCGGGGTTCTTGCTGAACGCACCGACGCCGAGGTTGATGCCGCCCACGGGAGGGGCGGCCGGCTCGTCGGCGTCGACGCGCGGGTAGACGGCCCAGCCCAGGTCATCGGCGATGGCGGGATCGGCACCGGTCATCGCCGGCCACACGAACGGCCAGTTGACCATGAACGAGCCCTGCTCGCCCTGGAACAGGTTCATGTTGGCGTTCTCGTCGGCGGTCGGCAGACCCGGGCCGCCGAGCCCGTCGGCACCGATGCGGTGGATGATCTCCGCCGCGGCCCGGCCCGCCTCGCTGTCGAGTCCGAGCTCGAGCTCGTCGGCGGGCGCCTCGGGGTTCTTCAGGATCTCGCCGCCGGCCGACGCGACGAGAGCGTTGATCCACACCGTCAGCGACTCGGCCAGCGCGCCCTGGACGCCCAGCCGAAGATCCTGCTCTTCGGCGACGCCGATGATGTCGTCCCAGGTGACCGGCTGCGACATGTCGAGACCGGCGGCGTCGACCACCGACTGCCGATACCAGAGCAGCTGCGTGTTGGCCCAGAACGGCACGGTCACCAGCTCGCCATCCCAGCTTGCCGAGTCGACCGCACCCTGGACGATGCCTTCGGTGTCCTGCAGGTCGCCCGGGACCTCGTCGAGGAAGCCGGGCTCGGCGAGCTCGGGGATGAACGGCGGGTCGAGGCTCATGATGTCGAGCGAGGTGTCGCCGGCCGCCAGACGCCGGGCGAGCTGTTCGCGCTGCGAGGCCGCGTCACGCGGTAGCAGCGATGTCTCGATGCGATAGGCGCCGTCCGCGGCATCCGTGCAGGCCGCGGCGATCCGCGCTTGCCCGCCGTCGTCGGGGTTGATGTACCAGGTGAGCGTGGGCACGCCGTCATCGGGGGCGCAGGCGCCGAGCGTCGCTGCGAGTGCGACCACCGATGCGGCTGCCAGGACCCGGGTCGTGCGCATCGGGCCTCCTCGTTCCGTATCGTCGCGCCCCGGCGCGCTCACGGCACCGGGCGTGCACCCATCATGGCGTCGGAGGAACGCCGCGACCACGGGTTGCCCAACCCGATGCGCTGTAGTACGTCGAGCGGGCGAGGCGAACGGTCAGTCCGCGGCGACCGGGCTCTCGATCTCGGCGGGGTCGTCACCCGCGAACGCGTGCGATTTCGTCTCGAGGAACGCGCAGAGGGTCGACACCATCGCGAGCTCGGTCGACAGGGCGAGCGCCCCACCCGCGCCCAGACGCAGCTCGGTCTCGCGCGCCTCGAACGTGATGCGCCACGTGTTGCCGCCGGGAACGTCGGGCTCGATGTAGGTCACGGTCTGGGCGTTCATCATGGTGATCGCGACGAGTCCGGTGTCGCGGCCGAGGCTGCCGTCCTGCGGAATGACCTTCACCGCGAGCGGGTATCCGAACCGCTGGAACTCCTCGATCCACGCGTCGAGGGTCTGCTTGCTCCGGAAGGTCATCGCCCGGCCTCTTCGCCGCGCGAGATGCTGACCATCTCGTCGCGGTCGACGACCTTCACGCGCGCGCGTTCGGCCGGGGCGCCGAGCGCGATCTCGTGCTCGTCGAGCCGGTGCCAGCCGTCGAGGTCGGTCCAGGCGACGCCACGCTCGGTCAGCAGGTCGAGGACGCCCTGCTCGGACGGGTCGGCCGGCTGCCACCACGATCCCTGGTCGTTGATGACGTGGCGCACGGTCTCCATCGCGTCGGACTTGGTGTGACCGATGAGACCGACGGGTCCGCGCTTGATCCACCCCGTCGCGTACACGCCCGGCACCCGCTCGTTCGAGTCCTCGTGCAGCACCTGACCCTCGTGGTTCGGGATGACGCCGTGCGTCGCATCGAACGGCACGCCCGGCAGCGGCGACCCGAAGTAGCCGACCGCGCGGTAGAGCCCCTGGAGTGCGACCTCGCGCAGCTCGCCGGTGCCTTCGACGCCGCCCTGGCCATCGGGACGCGTCCGCTCGTAGACGAGCGCGGCGACACGGCCGTCGGCGTCCTTCTTGACCTCGACGGGCTTGGCGTAGAAGTGCAGGTGCAGGCGGCGCGAGGCCTCTCCCCCGAGGCCGTTCGCACCCGGGCGCTGGCGCCAGGACTGCAGCACGCGGTCGATGACCATCACCTGCTTGTTCGACGCGATCGCCGCCTTCGAGGCCTCGTCGTAGTCGAAGTCCTCGTCGTAGACGACCAGGTCGACGTCGCGCAGGTCGCCGAGCTCGCGCAGCTCGAGCGGGGTGAACTTCACCTGCGCCGGTCCGCGACGCCCGAAGATGTGGACATCGGTCACCGCCGACGAGCGCAGCCCCTCGTAGACGTTGTCGGGGATCTCCGTCACGAGAAGGTCGTCGGCGTGCTTGGCGAGCAGGCGGGCCACGTCGAGCGCGACGTTGCCGTTGCCGATGACGCCGACGGATGCGGCATCCAGCGGCCATTCGCGCGGGAAGTCGGGGTGACCGTCGTACCAGCTGACGAAGTCGGCCGCGCCGTATGAGCCGTCGGCGTCGATGCCGGGGATGTCGAGTGCTGCGTCGCGCACCGCCCCCGTGGCGAAGATGACGGCGTTGTAGTGGTGCTTGAGGTCGTCGAGGGTGAGGTCCTCGCCGAAGCGCACGTTGCCGAACAGCCGGATGTCGCCGCTGTCGATGACATCACGGAGGGCGTTGATGATGCCCTTGATGCGGGGGTGATCGGGCGCGACGCCGTACCGGACGAGCCCATAGGGGGCGGGCAGGTGATCGAACAGGTCGATCGAGACGTCGAACTTGCGCTCGGCCTTCAGCAGCAGATCCGCGGCGTAGATGCCGGCGGGACCGGCTCCGACGATGGCCAGCCTCAGCTTGGTCATGGGTGTTCCTCGTTCCTGGTCGCACCCGAGCGCGGGCGCAGCGGGGTCTGTGTCAGCTGGCGCGGTCGACGACGACCTCGGCGAACCGGGTCAATGCGTCGCGCACGGCGCCGGAGGGAAGCGGCGCGAGGGCCGCGACGGCGTCATCGGCCCACTTCTCGGCGAGCCGGCGCGTCTCGGCCGTGACGGCGTGATCGCGCAGCCGGGCGAGCGGCTCGTCGAGGATCGCGGGGTCGGCGCCTTCGGCGATCTCGGCCACGCCGCGGTCGATCGTGGCGGCGAGCTCACGCGAGGCTTCGTCGTCGGCGCGGGTCAGCAGCAGGTACGGCATCGTCGGCACGCCAGCGCGCAGGTCGGTGCCCGGCACCTTGCCCGTCGCCTCGGGGTCGGCCGACAGGTCGATGACGTCGTCGAGCAGCTGGAAGGCCACGCCGGCCTTCTCGCCGAACGCGAGCAGCGGCTCGGCGAGCTCTTCCGGTCCGCCCGAGAAGAGCACACCCACCTGAGCTGCGGCGGCGATGAGCGAACCGGTCTTGTCGGCCAGCACCTGGATGTAGAACTCGACCGGATCGTCGCCGGGCTGGGCGCCGATCGTCTCGTGCATCTGACCGAGCACGAGACGCTCGAACGTGTCGGCCTGCACGCGGATCGCCCGCTCGCCGATGCGGGCCATGAGCTGGCTCGCGCGCGAGAAGAGCAGGTCACCGGTCAGGATCGCGACGTTATTGCCCCACACCTCGTGCGCACTGGGGACGCCGCGTCGCTTGTCGGCGCCGTCCATGACATCGTCGTGATAGAGCGAACCGAGGTGGGTCAGCTCGAGCGCCGCAGCTCCGGCGATGACGTCCTCGGTCGCACCGTCGCCGAGCTGGGCGGTCAGTAGCGCCAGCATGGGCCGCAGCCGCTTGCCGCCCGCTTCGTAGAGGTAGCGCGTCTTGGCGTCGACGAGAGCGTCGCTGACGGTGAGCTCATCGCCGAGGCGCGTCTCTACGCGCTCGAGCCCGGCTTCGACGGTCGCGAGCAGCTTGCGGGTGCGGGGTCCGGCGAAGATCCGCTCGGTCATCCCGAGGTGCTTCGCCAGCCGCGGCGCGGATGGGCTCGATGTCACCTCTCCAGCCTACCGGCCGGGCGGCGGCGCCGATCCGCGCGAGCCGGTTCAGCCGGCGGGCTTGACAGCGCGATGCAGCGCGACGATGCCGAACGACAGATCGCGGTGGGCGACCTCGTCCCAGCCGGCTTCGCGGATCCACCCGGAAAGGGTGCGCTGGTCGGGCCAGTCGCGGATGGACTCGTTGAGGTAGTCGTAGGCCTCGGCGTTGGAGCTCACCACGCGCGCGACGAGCGGCAGCACCCGGTCGTTGTAGAAGCGGTAGAGCCCTGCGAACGCGCGGGACGGGGGCTGCGAGAACTCGCTGATGAGCAGACGTCCGCCGGGCTTGGCGACGCGCAGCATCTCGGCGAGCGCCTTCTTCGGCTCGTTGACGTTGCGGAGCCCGAACGAGATGGTGACGACGTCGAACTCGGCATCCCCGAACGGCAGGTTCGTGGCATCCGCTTCGACGAACGACAGATTCGGGATGCCGCCGCCCGGCGCCTGCGGTCCGTAGCGACGGACGCCCTCGGCGATCATGCCCGGCGAGAAGTCCGCGGCGACCACCTCGGCGCCGCTGCGCGCGAGCGAGACGGAGCTCGCACCCGTTCCGGCGGCGAGATCGAGGATGCGCTCCTCCGGCTTCGGGTCGATCGCGCGCGTGGCCGCGATCCGCCAGAGGCGGTCCTGTCCGAGGCTGAGGACGTCGTTGGTGCGGTCGTATGCGCCGGCCACCTGGTCGAACATGCCGCTGACGCGCGACGGGTCCTTGCCGAGGTCGGCGCGGTTGGGCTCGCTGGTCACGCCCTCGAGTCTAGGCGCGGCCGTGACCGTCCAGCCCCGCTCCGCGACGTCCCACTTCGGCCGGGTCTGGGCCGGGGTTTCCCGGCCGAAGTGGGACCTCG
Source organism: Microbacterium sp. Ru50 (assembly GCF_002920555.1). Taxonomy (NCBI): domain Bacteria; kingdom Bacillati; phylum Actinomycetota; class Actinomycetes; order Micrococcales; family Microbacteriaceae; genus Microbacterium; species Microbacterium sp. Ru50. The sequence goes on from NZ_PQSV01000001.1 coordinate 1,182,057, forward strand.
GCGAGTGGGACGGGAGTCAGGGGGCCGAGGGGGCGGGGAGGGATGCCAGGATGCCGAGCCAGTGGTCGGCCGTGGGCGCGTCGAAGGGCGGGCGGTGCGCGGTGACCGCCGCCTCGAGGTCGACAGCGAGAGCCTCGAGCTCGGCGACGATCTCCCGCGGGTACCCGTAGGCCACGCGATGCTCCTCCCACTCGTCGCGGTCGTCGATCCAGATACCGCGGGTGGCGGAGTCGACGACATCCAGGTCCATGTCGATCGCGGTGGGCTCGCCGCCCTCGTCCCAGCGGGCGTCCCAGGCGATGTCGATGTAGACGCGGGTGGGATGAGGCGGCGCGTTCATCGTCAGCACCCACTCTCCGACAGGCGGAAGGAGCATGACGCAGGGGTGCGTCGCGACGAAGTCGCGTCCGGGCCGGTTGCTGCCGTCGCCCGGCCGCTGGCCGAACCAGTCGCCGTGCTCGTCGCTGCCGAGATAGATGCAGGCGTGCACCCAGTGGGTGCCGCCGTTCCACTTGCGCCAGCGGAAGATCACCGGGGTTCCCGGTACGGGGCGGAGCATCACGCGCCGAGTCTAGGCTGGTCGGGTGAACGATTCTGCGCCCGCCGCCCGGCTGCGCGTGGTCACTCGCGAGATCGAGGCACCCGACGAGCTGCTGGTGTTCGCCGACCCGCAGAACCCCACGGTGTGGTCGCGACGCGGCGACATCCTCGTGGCGCGCGGCACCGCCGCGGCCTTCGGTCCGGCCGACGCGAACCCCGGTCCGCGCGAAGCGGCCGACTGGTGGCGCAGAACGGTCGCCACCGCCGAGATCGACGACGCGGTCGGATTGCCCGGATCGGGCCTCGTCGCCTTCGGCGCCTTGCCGTTCGATCCCCGCCCCGACGACCGCGCCGACGCGACGACCCCGGCGCTGCACTTCGCGGTGCCTCGGGCCGTCGTGGGCCGCCGCGGATCGCGCGCGTGGGTGACCGCGATCACCGCCGACGGCTCGGATCCCGTCGCATCCCTCCTCGCCGCGACCGGGTTCGGCCCGCACTGGTCGGCGACGACCGGCCCCGGAGCGCTGCCTCCCGGCGGCTACCAGGAGATCGTGCGCGCGGGCGTCGACGCGATCCTCCAGGGCGACCTCCAGAAGGTCGTCCTCGCTCGCGATCTCGCCGGCACCGTTCCCGCGGACGCCGACCTGCGGCGGCTCGTCCGCGCGCTGTCGTCGGCGTACCCCGACACGTGGGCATTCGCCGTCGACGGCCTCATCGGAGCGAGTCCCGAGACCCTCGTGACGGTGTCGGGCGGAACCGTCACCGCGCGCGTCCTCGCCGGGACGATCGCGCGCGGAGCAGACGCCGACGCCGACACCGCGGCATCGCTGCACCTGGCCACCAGCACGAAGGATCTCGACGAGCACGGCTACGCGGTGCGCAGCGTCCTCGAGGCGCTTCGCCCGTCGACCTCGTCGCTCGTCGCCGGCGAACAGCCGTTCATGCTGAAGCTGCCCAACGTCTGGCACCTGGCGACCGACGTCGAGGGCGAGCTCGCCGGGGATGCCTCAGCCCTCGACCTCGTCGCGGTGCTGCACCCCACGGCGGCCGTCGCCGGCACACCGACCCCCAACGCGCTCGACGAGATCCGCCGCCTCGAACCCTTCAGCCGCGGACGCTACGCCGGTCCCGTCGGCTGGATCGACGCGAACGGCGACGGGGAGTGGGCCATCGCGCTGCGATGCGCGCAGTTCCGTCCCGGAGAACGCACCGACGACGGCGCCTCGATGCCCTTCACCGCCTACGCCGGGGCGGGCATCGTGGGCGCGAGCGACCCGGAATCGGAAATGCTCGAGACGCGGGTGAAGTTCCGCCCGATCATCGACGCGCTCGCCTGAGCGGGCGATCGTGCGCCGCTCGCGGCTCAGCGGTACTCAGCGCACCAGCGGGACTTCGATCAGCTGGCGCCCGCCGACGGGCGAGGTCAGCGCCTGATCGAGCGCCGAGCGCGTCGTGATGCGCCGGTACTCCCACCCGTAGGCGAGCGCGAGCTGCTCGAGGCGTGCCTCGTGGGGGGTGAACAGCACCCGGTCAGCAGCCTCCGGCGGCGCGGTTCCGGCGACCTCGAGCCCATCGAAGATCGTTCCGCCGCCGTCGTTGCCGACGATGACCTGGATCCGCGGTTCGTCCTCGGCGCCGGGGAGCAGCAGCGCGCCGACGTCGTGCAGCAGAGACAGGTCGCCGGTGAGCACCCGGGTCACGCCGGCCCGCGCGTCGTCCTGGCTCGCGACCGCGATGCCCACCCCGGTCGCGACGATGCCGTCGATGCCCGCGAGCCCGCGATTGGCGTGCACCGGCACTTTCTTGCCCCCGAGCACGGTGTCGGCCACCCGGACGAGCCTCGACGAGGCGAACAGGAGACGATCGTGCGGCCAGCTGGCCCGCCAGACCGCGTCGACGAGCGACTCGCGGTCGAGCGGCGCCTTGAGCACGGCCATCTCCGCCGAGATGGCGCCGAGGCGCTCCTGCGGCACCGCCGACGCGAGCCCGTCGACGTCGGGCGCCGCGGGGCTCAGGTCGACCGCCTCGTCACGCGATGCGCGCATCCAGGCGCCGAGCCAGGCGCGGTCGGCTGCCCCGGGCGAAACGGACACCGCGGACACCGCTGTCGTCGTGCCGTTGAGGTTGAGGTCTTCGCCCGGACCACGGACGGCCCACACCTCGACCTCCGGGCGCGACAGCAGCCCGGCCACCTCGCGGCTGAGCGTCGGATGCCCGAACACGACGACCCGCTCGACGGCGTCGGCCAGCTCGGGACGCGAGAGCACCGCTCGGTAGCCGTGGACGAGGTTGCGTCCGAAGCGCGCGCCGCTGACGATCTCCGCGACGAGCGGCCAGCCGCCCACGTGGGCGAGTTCCTCCGCCGCCGGACCGGCATCCGCGCCTGCGACGACGAGCGTGTTCGGACCGCGGGTGAGCTCCACGGGTTCGAGGGGCGTGGGGGGTTCGGCTTGGCCGATCCCGCCGCCGCCCTGATAGTGCGCCCCCGAGACCGTCGACTCGGCGGCCGCGTCCGCGGCGGCGCGGCGGGTATCGGGGGCGAGGGCGGGCTCGCCATCCACGTCGATGAGCCACGGCGGGAGGGCGCCCGACAGGGGGCTCCGGTACGGCAGGTTGAGGTGCACGGGGCCCGCCGGGCGCGACCGGTCGCCGCGAGTCGCGGCGAGAGCCTCGACCGCGAGGGCGGCGACGTCGGCCGACTGCGCCGCGGTCGGGTCGGCGTCGACGTCCTCCGGGGTCGGGGCGTCGGCCTCGAGCCGGACGAAGCCCGAGAACAATCCGGGCTGGCGCGTGGCCTGGTTGGCGCCGATGCCGCGCAGCTCGGGCGGGCGGTCGGCGGTCAGCAGCAGCAGGGGCACCCCCGAGTGGTGCGCCTCGAGAACCGCGGGCATGAGGTTCGCGACCGCCGTTCCCGACGTGCAGACGACGGCTGCCGGCATCCGCGTCTCACGCCCGATGCCGAGCGCGGTGAATCCAGCGACGCGCTCGTCGATGCGGATGTGCAGGCGGATCAGGCCGCGCTGCTCCAGTTCGGCCGCCACGAGCGCGAGCGCCTGCGACCGTGACCCCGGGCTGAGGACGACGTGGCGCACTCCCCCGGCGACCAGGGCGCCGAGAAGCGCCGCCGCGGCGTCGGTCGCGGGAGCCCGATCCGCCGGCGTCGGAGCGTGTTCGGCCCCGCTCATCTCAGGCGCGCGGACCGCGTGAGCCGGCCGGTCCTTCGGCGTCGTCGTCGCTCTGCGACGAGCGCGTGGGCGGGATGTCGCGGGGGTCGTCGGCCTCGGCGTCGAGGGCGGCGAGCTCCTCCTCGAGACGGCGGATGCGCTCGTCCTGGTCGCGGACCGTTCCGAGACTGCCCAGGAACTCGGGATCGTCATCCGGCGCACGGCGCACCGGAGCACTGGCTCGGCGCGCACGTCCGACGACGAACCACAGGATGCCGCCCAGCACGGGCAGCAGGACGACGATGAGGATCCACACCGGCTTGCTGACGCCGCGGTGCCGCGTGGCGTCCTGGAGCGCGCAGTCGACGATGCTGTACACCCAGAAGGCGAGTGCCAGCAGCACACCGATGAGCAGGAGCCGCGCCATCCTCCCATCCTAGGCGTCCGGCGGGGTGCTCGGCCCGGACGTAGAATGGCCGGATGAACGCCCGCTCGGCCGTCGTCTACTCGGTGCTGCGGCTCCTCGCCTTCCTGATCCCCTTCGGCATCATGATGCTCTTCCCGATCATGCGCGAGTTCTACTGGCTCGCGGCGATCTTCGCCGCCCTCATCGGCTTGAGCCTGTCGATGATCTTCCTGCGCCGGCCGCTCGACGACGTCGCGACCGGCCTCGCCGAACGGCGCACGCGCCGCCGCTCGGGCGCGCAGGCCGACGCTGAGGCCGAAGACGCCGCATCCTGACGGCGGCTCGCTGCCATCTCAGCCGACGAAGGCCCAGAACAGGAACGCACCGTAAGCGACCGACGTCAACGACGTCAGCGCCAGCGCGACGACCAGCTCACGCGGCTGGCGATACGTCCACACGATGAGGATCGCCGACAGAGCGGGCAGCAGCGCGAACAGGCTCAGCCATGCGATCGGGTAGACCAGCGCGAGCAGAACGGCGATCGCGAACGGCGCCAGAACGAACAGCGTGAAGACGATGCGGGTGGCCGTTCGGCCGATGAGCACCGTGAGCGTGCGCTTGCCCGCGATCCGGTCCTGGTCGATGTCGCGGAGGTTGTTCGCCAGGAGCACGGCGCAGGCGAGCAGCCCCGCACCCACCGCACCGAACCAGCTCTCCTGGGGAACGGATCCGGCCTGGACGAAGGTCGTGCCGACGGTCGCGACGAGCCCGAAGAAGACGAAGACGAACAGCTCGCCGAGACCCGCATAGCCGTACGGGCGCTTGCCTCCCGTGTAGAACCAGGCGGCGACGACGCAGGCCGCTCCGATCAGCAGCATCCACCAGTGACCGGTGCGCACGACGATCGCGATACCGGCGACGGCCGCGAGCCCGAAGAACCCGAGGGCGACGGCGAGCACCGTGCGAGGCTTCGCGAGCTTGCCCCCGGTCAGCCGGGCGGGGCCGACGCGCACATCGTCGGTGCCGCGGATGCCGTCACTGTAGTCATTGGCGTAGTTGACGCCGATCTGCAGCGCGACGGCGACCACGAGGCAGCACAGCGCGATGACCCAGTGCAGCTGTCGATCGACGAGCATCGCTGCGCCCGTGCCGATGAGAACCGGGGTGATCGCGAGCGGCAGCGTGCGCAGACGCGCGGCGCCGATCCAGTCGCGCGCCGTGGCCGTCCGAGGCGGCGGTGCCGACACGAGGCCGCGCTTGGCGGGGTTGCCGCCGCGCGGTGCAGGACGGGACGACTTCGGGGAGCGAGACGAACGAGCCACGAGGGATCATCCTAGATCGCGAGCATGCGACGCACCGCCGCACGGTCGGGTTTGCCGCTCGCGAGCACCGGGATCCGATCGACCGTGACGACCCGTGCGGGGCGCGCCGGTTTGCCGAGCCGATCACCGACGGCATCCCGGAGCTCGCCGAGCAGCCCCGGCACGTCGGAACCGACGTCGGCGAGCGCCGCGCTCGGCACGACGACGGCCGAGGCCTGGCCCCATCGCTCATCGGGGATCGCGACGACGACGGCCGACGCGAGTCCGGCATGTTCCCGGACGACGGCCTCGACGCGGTCGAGCGAGACGTTGACTCCGCCGGAGATGATGACGTTGTCGATACGACCGGTCACCCGCAGCACGGCACCGTCGAACTCCCCCGCGTCGCCGGTGCGGTACCAGCGCACACCGTCGTCGACGAGGAAGGATGCCGCCGTTCGGTCCGGCTCGCCGAGGTACCCGTCGGCGAGCATCGGGCCCGACAGCTGCACCTCGCCCGCGACGATCCGCACCCCCACTCCATCGAGCGGGACACCGTCGTAGACGCATCCGCCGCTCGTCTCCGTCGAGCCGTAGGTGCGCACGATGCGCGCGCCCCTCTCCAAGGCGCGCTGGTGCTGCGCCGCCGGAAGCGCCTGCCCGCCCACGAGGATCGCCTCGTACGCCCGCAGAGCATCGGCGACGGCGGCATCGGTCTCAGCCGCGTCGAGCAGGTCGGACAGCTGCGCCGGCACCAGCGAGGTGAACATGCCCGCACGCTCCCCGCCGATGCTCGAGTGCATCGACGCGGTGACCGCGGCGAACGCGGCGGGCGAGAACGACCCCGCGAGGACGGCCGGCTCATGACCCGAGAGCAGGCTGCGGACCATCACCTGCAGCCCCGCCACGTACCCGGGCGACAGGGCGAGGAGCCAGCGCCCCTCTCCGATCCGCGCCGCGGTCGACACGGCGCTGGCGATCAGCGCCGACCGACTCAGGACCACGCTCTTGGGCACGCCCGTCGATCCCGACGTCGTGACGACCGCAACGGTTCCGGGTGGGGCCTGCGCCGGCACGGTGTGGCCGGCGGGCGCGCCGAGGGCGAGCGCCGGCCCCGCACCGTCGAGGGTCTGCCGCAGGGCCCGGAGCACCGCGCGGGGCTCGGATGCGACCGGAACGAGGTCGACCGCCATGTCAGAGGCGATCCATCTCAGAAGTGGTACGGGTAGGGCGACCAGTCGGGGTCGCGCTTCTGCAGGAAGGCATCGCGTCCCTCGACGGCCTCGTCGGTGCCGTAGGCGAGGCGCGTCGCCTCGCCCGCGAAGACCTGCTGACCGACCATCCCGTCGTCGATCGCGTTGAACGCGAACTTCAGCATGCGGATCGCGGTGGGCGACTTGCCGAGGATCGTGCGGGCCATCGCGATCGCCTCGCGCTCGAGCTCGGCGTGCGGGACGACGCGGTTCACCGCGCCCATCTCGTACGCGCGCTGGGCGGAGTACTCCTCGGCGAGGAAGAAGACCTCGCGGGCGATCTTCTGACCGACCTGGCGCGCCATGTACGCCGAGCCGTAGCCGGCGTCGAACGACCCGACATCCGCGTCGGTCTGCTTGAACCGGCCGTGCTCGGCCGAGGCGATGGAGAGGTCGCACACGATGTGGAGCGAGTGCCCGCCGCCGGCGGCCCACCCCGGGATGACCGCGATGACGACCTTCGGCATGAACCGGATGAGGCGCTGCACCTCGAGGATGTGCAGCCGGCCCGCGCGGGCGGGGTCGGCCACGGCGCTCTCGTCGTCGCTGTACTTGTAGCCGTCGCGGCCACGGATGCGCTGGTCGCCTCCCGAGCAGAACGCCCAGCCGCCGTCTTTCGCGCTCGGACCGTTGCCCGTCAGCAGCACGACGCCGATGCGGGGGTCCTGACGGGCGATGTCGAGCGCGCGGTACAGCTCGTCGACCGTGTGCGGGCGGAAGGCGTTGCGCACCTCGGGGCGGTCGAAGGCGATGCGCGCGATGCGCCCGTCGTTCGAGACGTGAGCCGTGATGTCTGTGTACGCGTCGGCCCCGGGGGCGAGCGACCATTCCGCGGGATCGAACAGTTCCGAGACCATGCCGCCAGCCTATGCCGCGGTGGGAGGATGAACGCGTGGACCCCGACTTCCCCCGCCCCTCCCTGGCCGAGCTGCTCGACCGGTCGCACGTCGTGGCACTGCCGCTGACGACGCGTTTCCGCGGGGTCGACGTGCGAGAGGCACTGCTGCTCGAGGGGCCCGAGGGCTGGACCGAGTTCTCTCCGTTCACCGAGTACGACGACGGCGAGGCCGCGACCTGGCTGGCCGCCGCGCTCGAGTTCGGCTGGACCGCGACGCCTGCGCCGGTCCGCGAGCGCGTCGCGGTCAACGCCACGGTTCCGGCCGTCGCGGCCGAGCGCGTCGCCGAGGTGCTCTCGCGGTACGACGGATGCCGCACCGTCAAGGTCAAGGTCGCGGAGCGCGGCCAGGTGCTCGCCGACGACGTGGCTCGCGTGCGGGCCGTCCGCGAGGCGCTCGGCCCCGAGGGGCGCGTGCGGATCGACGCGAACGGCGCGTGGAACCTCGACGAGGCCGAGCACGCGCTCCACGCCCTGGCGGAGTTCGATCTGGAGTACGTCGAGCAGCCGTGCGCGAGCGTGGCGGAACTCGCCGAGCTGCGCCGCCGCGTGCGCTACATGGGGATCCCGGTCGCCGCCGACGAGAGCGTCCGCAAGGCCGACGACCCGCTCGCCGTGGCACGGGCCGGCGCCGCCGATCTGCTCGTCATCAAGGCGCAGCCGCTCGGCGGCGTCCGGCGCGCGCTCGCCCTGGTGGCAGAGGCAGGTCTACCCGCGGTGGTCTCGAGCGCCCTCGACACGAGCGTCGGCCTGTCGATGGGCGTCGCCCTCGCGGCGGCCCTGCCCGATCTCGAATTCGACTGCGGCCTGGGGACGGCCTCGCTGTTCGCCGCCGACGTCGCGACTCCCGCCCTCCGTCCCATCTCGGGCGAGCTCCCGACCGGACGGGTCTCGGTCGACCGGGATGCCGTCGCCGAGCTCGCCCCGTCCGCGGAGCGGCAGCGGTGGTGGCGTGAGCGTCTCGAGCGCTGCCACGCGGTGCTCGCGCGACAGCACTGACCGCAGATCGCGCAGACCTCAGGCGTCGAGGAGCGCGGTCGCGAGCTGCCCGATGCGTTCGTGCAGCAGCCGCGTCGTCTCCGCTTCGCCGAGCCCTTCGACCGCCGCCCGCTCGCACGTCGCATCGGAGAGATCGACCATGAGCTGCGCGACCTCCGTGATCGGCAGCCGGAAGCGCAGCTCGTAGACCTTTCGGATGTCGTCGACGATCACCCGCACTCGCTCGACGATGCCGTCCTGCAGGCGAAGGTAGGCCTCGGCCATCCGTTCGTCGCGCAACGCCTGCGTGCGCAGCTCCGACACCAGCCGGGGCTCCATGCCCCCGAGCGAGACGTCGACGATCTGCGGAACGAGCAAGGACGGATCGGGCGCCGCGGTGCGATCGAGGGTGCGGACGCGGTCGGCGACCAGGTCGAGCTTCTCGCTCGAGGACCGCTCGACCAGGGCGAGGAAGAGCTCTCCCTTGGAGTCGAAGTTCGAGTAGAAGGCGCCGCGGGAGAACCCGGCACGGTCGCAGACGGCCTCGACGGATGCCGCGTCGAGACCGACCTCGGCGAAGACCTCGGCGGCGGCATCGAGCAGCCGGGCGCGCGTGTTCTCGCGACTGCGGGTGGCTGTGCGTGCCTCGGCGTCCATGGTGCTCCTCGTGTTCACACCGATCGTCCAGCCTGACCGATGCGTGATGAACCTAGGATACATTGGTGTATCGGATACAGCGCTGTATCGAACACCATGACGATCGATCAGACCTGGAGCGCCCGTGTCCACACTCCTGTTCACCCTCGGACGCTGGTCGTTCCGTCACCCCTGGCGCGTGCTCACCGCATGGCTGCTGATCCTCGTCATCGCCGGCGGCGGTGCGGCACTGCTGAACAAGGGCACCGACAACTCCTTCTCGATCCCCGGAACCGAAGCGCAGGAGGGGCTGGAGCTGCTGAACCGCACCTTCCCCCAGGCGAGCGGCACGAGCGCGCAGCTGGTCGTCGTCGCCCCCGACGGCGAGAGCGTGCGCGATGAGCCCTTCTCCGGAGAGATCGCCGACACCGTGACGGCGTTCGGAGACCTCGGCGACGACGTCCTGGCCGTGACCGATCCGTTCGACCAGACCGTTTCCGGCCTGGTCTCGGAGGACGATCGGGCCGCGATCGTCCGCGTGCAGTTCGACGGCGAGGCGACCTCGGTCAGCACCGAGACGAAGGACGCGCTCACCTCGGTGGCCGACCGGATGCGATCGGACCTCCCCGACGGCACGCAGATCGCCCTCGGCGGTGACCTGTTCTCGACCTCGATCCCGGCGTTGTCGATCGTCGAGGTCATCGGCGTGCTCGTCGCACTGTTCGTTCTCATCGTCACGTTCCGCTCGTTCGCGGTGTCGTGGTTCCCCCTGATCAGCGCCCTGATCGGCGTGGCTCTGGCGACGTCGATGATCTTCGTCGCCACCCAGTTCGCGTCGGTGTCGTCGACGACCCCGCTGCTGTCGGTCATGCTCGGCCTCGCCGTCGGCATCGACTACTCGCTGTTCATCGCCGCCCGCCACCAGGACCAGGTGCGGGCAGGCATGGACCCCGAGGAATCCGCCGCCCGTTCGACCGGAACCGCGGGATCATCCGTCGCGTTCGCCGGCATCACGGTGCTCATCGCGCTGATCGGCCTGAGCTTCGCCGGCATCCCGTTCCTCACGACGATGGGCATCGCCGCTGCCGTCGCCGTCGCGATCGCGGTCGTCGTGGCCGTCACCCTCACCCCCGCCCTGCTCGGATTCGCCGGGGCGCGTGTCGCCGGCTGGCCCCGCCGGACGAAGCGATCGCGGAAGCGGCCGGCCGCACCTCGCCGGTCGTTCTCGGAGCGCTGGGTGCGCGGCGTCACGCGGCATCCCCTCGTCACGACGATCGCGGTCGTCGTGGGGCTCGGCGTCGTCGCGATCCCGTCGGCGAGCCTGACCCTCGCCCTCCCGAACGCGGGCGTGCAGCCGCCATCGAGCGAGGCCCGGCAGGCGTACGACCTCACCGCCGAGCACTTCGGCCCCGGCGCGAACGGCCCGCTCATCATGACGGGCACCATCGTGACCTCGAACGACCCGTTGACCCTGATGCAGGACATCGGCGACGACATCGCGACCATCCCGGGCGTGAAAGAGGTGGCCCTCGCGACCCCCAACGAGACCGCCGACACGGGGCTCGTGCAGATCGTGCCCGAGACCGCACCCGACTCCCCCGAGACCGCCGACCTCGTGCGCGAGCTGCGCGCACAGCACGACCGATTGCTCGACGAGTACGGCGTCGACCTCAAGGTCACCGGGTTCACCGCGGTCGGCATCGACATCTCCGACCGGCTCGGCGAGGCGCTCCTGCCCTTCGGCGTGTTCGTCGTCGGGCTCTCCCTCATCCTGCTGACGATCGTGTTCCGGTCGATCTGGGTGCCGATCAAGGCTGCGCTGGGCTACCTGCTCTCGGTGCTCGCCGCCTTCGGCGTCGTCGCCGCCGTCTTCGAGTGGGGCTGGTTCGCCGACCTGCTCCACGTCACCCGCGAGGGGCCCGTGATCAGCTTCATGCCGATCATCCTCATGGGCGTCCTGTTCGGCCTCGCCATGGACTACGAGGTCTTCCTCGTCTCGCGGATGCGCGAGGACTACGTCCATGCCCGCCGAGACCGGGGTGGCCGCGCGGATCGCCTCACCGCCGTCGGGGCCGTCCGCTCCGGTTTCACCTCATCGGCGCGCGTCGTCACGGCCGCGGCGGTCATCATGTTCGCCGTCTTCGCCGCGTTCGTCCCCGAGGGCGACTCGTCGATCAAGCCGATCGCACTGGGGCTCGCCGTCGGCATCGCCGTCGACGCGTTCCTCATCCGCATGACACTCGTACCGGCCGTCATGGCGCTGCTCGGCGAGAAGGCCTGGTGGATGCCGCGCTGGCTCGACCGCATCCTCCCCCACTTCGACATCGAGGGCGAGGCCGTCGAACGCGAGCTGTCGCTGCGCGACTGGCCGGAGCGCAACACCTCCGCCGCCCTGGTCGGCGAGGATGTCGCCGTCCACGCCGACGACGACGGCCGCGCAGCGGTCTTCTCCGACGCGACCTTCCGCGTCGAGCCGGGCGAGTCGCTCGTCGTCTCCCACCCCGATCCCCGTGTCGGCCGCACCTTCGCCCTCGCCGTCTCCGGGCGTCTGCGCGTCGACGGCGGGCTGCTCCGCGTCGGCGGGCACCTGCTGCCCGAGCGGGCGCCGTGGGTCCGCTCGCACGTCGGCCTCGCGCTGCTCGACGACACGACCGACCCCGTGGCCGAGCTGCGTCGCGCTACCGCCGGCGGCACGGCGATCGTCGTCGTCGACGGACTCGACGCCCTGACCGGCGCCGACCGCGACCAGGCCGCGGCGGTACTCCGCGACGCGGCATCCGACCTCGACGACCGTCACGCAGGCGCCGGCGCCCTCACCGTCGTCGCCGTCGTGCGGCGCGAGCTCGGCGTGCTCGACATCCTCGCCGAAGCGCACCGCCCCGCTCCCCACACCCTCCCCCTGCACGACGGTGCACCCGCGGCATCCGCGTCCGAACCGTCGCACCCGAACACCGAGGTGATCTCGTCATGACTCTGCCCATCGAGCGCGCCCGCTCGCGCAAGCCCGTCACCTGGCTCACGATCGTGGGCGTCATCCTGCTGCCCGTCCTCATCGGCGGCGTGCTGGTGGCAGCGCTCTACAACCCCGTCGAACGGCTCGGCAACATGCGGGCGGCCATCGTCAACGACGATCAGGCCGTCGAGATCAACGGTCAGCTCGCACCCCTCGGCCGGCAGTTGACCGCGGGTCTCGTCGCCGGGTCGGATGAGGTCCCGAGCAACCTCGACTGGGTCATCTCGAACGACGAGGACGCCCGGGCCGGGCTCGCCGACGGCACCTACGACGCTGTCGTGACGATCCCGAGCGGCTTCTCGGCGGCGGCCACCTCGACCGCCCCGGGCGGCACGCCGGAGAAGGCGACCATCCGGGTCGACACCGCCCCCGACAGCCTCGTCGTCGACGACGCCATCACGGCCCAGATCACGCAGGCGGCGACGTCGCTGATGGGCTCGCAGCTCTCGACGGTCTACCTCGAGAACGTGTTCCTCGGCTTCACAACGCTGGGGGATCAGCTCGGCGACGCCGCCTCGGGCGCGCGTCAGCTCGCCGACGGCGGACGGCAGGCGGCCGACGGCGCGACGCAGCTCGCCGACGGCGCGGGCCAGTTGGCGAGCGGCGCGGGAACCCTCGCGGACGGGGTCGGCCAGCTCGCGACCGGTGCCTCGCAGCTCTCCGACGGCGCCGCGGCGACCCAGACGGGCCTGACCACCTGGGCGCAGGGGGCACGCACCCTTGCGGGCGGGACCAACGAGTTCGCGACCCAGCTGTCGCAGTCGCTGAACGGGCTGAGCGTTCCCCAGATCCCCGCCGAGGCGGTCGCCGGGGCGCAGTACCTCGCCGAGAACTCCGACCGCATCGCCGGCGGGGTCACGCAGGCGGCCGACGAGCTCGCCGCGGTCTCGGCCAGCTGCGAGGCGAACGGCGGATCCGCGCAGGTCTGCGATGCCCTGCGCGCCGTCTCCGAGCGGACGCAGAGCGCACTCCCCGAGGTCACCGGCGTGATCGGCCAGTCCGGCCAGATCGCCGGACAGGTCTCGGGACTCGCCGCCTCGGCGCCCGAGCTGATCGCCGGCCTGCAGCAGGCCGCGGGCGCGGCGACACAGCTCGCGAACGGCATGACCGAGCTCGCCGACGGCGCCGACGCTCTCGCGGCGGGAGGCGGCCAGCTGGCCTCCGGCGCCTCAGCGCTCGCGACGGGCGCCTCCTCCGCCGCCGATGGCGCCGCGCAGCTCTCGTCCGGCGCCGGCGAGCTGGCCGGCGGTGCGACCGACCTCGCCACCGGTGTCGGCACGGTCGCCGACGGCACGGGCACCCTTGCCGACGGCCTCGACACCGCGACGGCCGCGCTGCCGTCGTACACCGACCAGCAGGCGACCGACCTCGCGAGCGTCGTCGCGGCGCCGGTCGAGGCCGAGGGCCTGGGTGCCGAGCTGTTCGGAGCCTCGGCCATTCCGCTCCTCACGGGCCTGGCGCTGTGGCTCGGCGCGATCGGATCGTTCGTCGCGCTGCAGGCCGTACCCCGCGGCGCGCTGACCTCGCGGCGCCCCTCGTTCGTGTTGACGCTCCGCGCCTTCGCGCCCGCCGCCGTGGTGGGGCTCGTGCAGGGCGTGCTGGTCGCCGTCGTCGTGCAGCTCGCCGCTTCGTACGATCCGTGGACGTGGGCCGCGTTCGCTGGGCTCTCTGCCCTCGCTGGTGTCGCCTTCGCCGCGGTGAACCAGGCTCTCGTGGCGCTGCTCGGCGGAGCGGGCCGATGGGTCGCGGCCGGTGTCGCCGTACTCGCGGTTGCCACGGGAGTCGTCTCGACCGTGCCGGGCGTGCTCTCGCAGATCGCGGGGCTGCTGCCGACGGCATCCGCCTACCAGGGCCTCCTCGCGGTGCTCACCTCGACCGGAGGCGCCGGCGCCGCGATCGCGGGACTGCTCGTGTGGACGGCGATCTCGCTCGTGGTCACGGTGATCGTCACCGCCCGCGCGCGCACGACGTCGGTGCGCGCCGTGCTCAGCCCCGCCACCGCCTGACACCGCGCCCCGCCCCGCCCCGCCCCGCGCGGGGCGGGGCGGGGGGATTCAGTTGGCAGTCCACGCCCCTTCGCGCCGCAGCAATGGGCGCGCGCCGCCAACCGAAGCGGGGCCACGGACCACAAAGCTTCAGTTGGCAGTTCACGCCCCTTCACGCCGCAGGAATGGGCGCGCGCTGCCAACCGAAGCGGGGCCACGGACCACAAAGCTTCAGTTGGCAGTCCACGCCCCTTCGCGCCACAGGGATGGGCGCGTGCTGCCAGGCGAGGCCGGGCCCGCGGCCCGGTGAGCTTCGGGCGGCGGGCCTCACCCCACAGGAATGGCCGATCCGCCAGTCGAGGGCGGCCACCACACCAGCGCAAGGTTCAGGCGGCAGTTCGCGCCCCTTCAGGACGCACGAGTGGGCGGATCCTGCCAACCGAAGCGAGGTCCCGCACCACCGGCATGGCACAGGTGGCAGTTCACGCCCCGTCCCGCGACAGGTACGGGCAGAACCCGCCAACCGGAGGCGCAGGCCGGGCGGCGGCCCCGAGGCTCAGCTCAGGCCGCTGTAGGCGTGCAGCCCCTTGAAGAACTGGTTGACGATGATGAAGTTGAACAGCACCGCCGAGAAGCCGACGATCGACAGCCAAGCACTGCGGTTGCCGCGCCAGCCGCGCGTTGCGCGCGCGTGGATGTAGCCCGCATAGAGCACCCAGATGACGAAGGTCCACACTTCCTTCGTGTCGAAGCCCCAGTACCGGCCCCACGCATCGTTGGCCCAGATCGAACCGGCGATGAGGGTGAAGGTCCAGAAGATGAAGCCGATGATCGCGAACCGGTAGGCGAGCGACTCGAGAGCGTCTGCGCTCGGCAGCGTCCGCAGGAAGCGCGCGCCGTCGCGCCGAGGAGCGGATGCCGCATCCCCGGCGTCTGCGTCTGCGCCTGCGCGGGCCAGGGCGCGTGCCTCGCGTCGCGCCTGCATGAGCTGCACGATCGACAGGGCGAACGCCAGCGCGAAGAAGGCCGACGCGAGCGAGGCGACGAAGACGTGGATGACGAGCCAGATCGACTTCAGCGGGTCCGCGAGCGGCACCACCGCGACGTAGAAGTTGAGGACCGATCCGCCCAGCAGCACGACCGCGAGACCGGTGATGAAGGTGCCGAGGAACCGGAGGTCGTACCGGAAGAGCACGACGAGGTAGACCATCACCACGAGGAGCAGCCCGGTGAGGGCGAACTCGTACATGTTCGACCACGGCACCCGCTCGGCCGCGATGCCGCGGAGCACGGTGGCGCCGAGGTGGAAGAGGAACGCGATCCACGTCAGGGTCGTGCCCATGCGCGCCCACAGCAGGCGCGGCCGGTCGGCGGGGCGGGCATTGAGCGCGAGCTCGGCCTGTGCCTCCGCGGCGCGGATCTCGCCGATCGTCTGCGAGCCGCCGGCACCGACCAGGACCGGAGCGGCGGCGGCCGCCGGGACGGAGTCCTTGGTCTTCAGCGCGAGGTCGGAACGACGAGCCAGATCGACCGCGTAGGCGATGAAGGCCAGCGCGTAGACAGCCACAGCTGTCCAGACGAGCAGGACCGAGACGGCATCCAACGACAGGTCTTCGGGCATGATCCTCAGTTTACGTCGGGCGCTTGCGCGCGGGCGGGGCGGGGACGGCGGGGACGCTCCGCCTCGGGCGGGACCTCGACCTCGTCGCGCCCGAGGGCGGCGAGGTGGCCGCGGGAGACGTCGGCGACCGCCTGCGCGATCGCGGGGTCCTCGCCGCGGGCGAGACCGGCGTACTCGAGGCGGATCGCGCCGTCGACCGGGGTCGCTTTGACCCACAGGCGCCGGCGCGGCACGAAGAGACCCGCGAGCAGACCGAGGGTCGCAAGAATCGCGAAGACGAGCACGAACGGCGCCCCCACGTCGCGGTGGATCGACAGCGAGACGTAGCGCTTGACCGCTGCCTCGGCGCCCGACGCGCGCTGGTCCTCGAAGGTCACGGTGCCGCGACCGCCGGGAAGGTCGACGGTCTGACCGGGTTCGAGCTCGAGCGACGCGACACCCGAGTCGCCGCCGGCGATCTGCTCCATGCCGGTCGGGTCGAGCGTGTACACCGAGCGGGGCGTGCCGTCGTCGATGCCGAGGTCGCCCTCGTAGACGCGGAAGGTCACGAGCGGGTTGGTGAGGTCGCCGTAGGCGGAGGCGATGGCGCCCGTCTCGAGCGTCGCAGCGGTCGGGTAGAAGAAGCCGGCGAACCCCAGCTGCTTCGGCATCCCGTCGGCGATCTTGACGACCCCGATCGAGGTCATGTTGTTGTCCTGCGGCAGGAACGGCACGTCCTCGCTGAACACGACCTCGCCTGCGGCGTCGCGGACGGTGATCGTCGGGGCGTAGCCGTTGCCCATCAGGTATACGCGGTCACCCTCGATCCCGTAGGGGTGATTGACCCGCACGTCGCCGTCGCGCGGCTCCTGCCCGGGCTCGGTCACCGTGAGGTGGGCGAGGAAGTCACCGGCCATCCCGTGCCCCGGTCCCCCGGTGAACGGGCCGTACGTCACGTCGAACTTGTCGAGGGTCAGCGAGTACGGGGGCATCTGGTCGGTGTCGACGAAGCGGCCCGGGTTGAACGAGGTGTAGCCGAGGCCGAGCGAGTTGACGAACGTGTCGCCCTCGACGATGACGGTCTGGCCCGTGTACGTCAGCCCACCGCCGATGCCCACCGAGATCAGCACGCCCACGAGCGCCCCGTGGAAGACGAGGTTGCCCGTCTCGCGCAGGTAGCCGCGCTCGGCGGAGACGGATGCCACGGGGCCCGAGTCGTAGCGCTCGACGCGGTAGCCCGACGTGCGCAGCTGTCGCTCAGCCTCGTCGACGGCCGCCGACGCCGCGGCCGCGGCATCCTCGTCCTCTCGCAGAGCGACGCCGACCGTGCGGTGATCGGCCAGCCGGGACAGGCGCACGGGGGTGCGGGGCGGGCGCGACTTCAGTGCCTGCCAGTGGTGCTTGGTGCGGGGGATGACGCATCCGACGAGCGAGACGAACAGCAGGATGTAGATCGCCGAGAACCACACCGAGGTGTAGACGTCGAACAGCTGCAGCGCATCGAGGATCGGATACAGGTCGGGGTTGTCGGTGCGCCACTGCGTCACGCCGTTGGGGTCGGCGCTGCGCTGGGGCACGATCGATCCCGGAATGGCGGCGATCGCGAGCAGGAGCAGCAGCACGAGCGCCGTGCGCATGCTCGTCAGCTGCCGCCAGCCCCACCGCAGCCACCCGACGATCCCGAGCTGGGGCTGCGTGATCGTGCGATCGCCATCCACGCCGCTGTCTTGGGGGGCGTCGGAGTGGTCTCCCGGTCGCAGCGGCGCCGAGGGATCGGCCTGGTCAGAGGAAGGTCGGGACACCGGCCACCACTCCTTGGAAGACGGACATGATCGTGGTCCAGACGCCGGTGACCATCAGCAGGCCGAGGACGACCAGCAGCGCTCCCCCGGCGATGTTCACGACGCGGATGTGCCGGCGCACGAAGGCCACCGAGCGGGTGGCCCAGCTCGCGCCCAGCGCCAGCAGGACGAAGGGGATGCCGAGTCCGAGCGAGTACGCGACGGCGAGAACCCCCGCGCGGGTGGGGTCGGCCTGGCTGAGGGCGATCGAGAGGATCGCGGCGAGGGTCGGACCGATGCAGGGCGCCCAGCCGATGCCCATCGCGACACCGAGCAGGGGCGCCCCGGCGATGCCGAGGTTCTGCCGCAGCTGCGGCCGGTAGATGCGCTGCGCGAAGCCGAACATGCCGACGAACACGAGCCCCAGGACGATCACGACGGCGCCGAGGACGCGCGTGATGACCTCCTGGTACTCGAAGAAGACGCGGCCGACCGTGCCCGCGAAGACGCCCATGGCGAGGAAGACCACGGTGAATCCCGCGATGAACAGTCCGACGCCGAGCAGCAGGCGTCCGCGGCCCGGCGCGGACGTCGGAGAATCCGTCGAAACGCGGACCGATCCCTCGGCATCCTCCGAGCTTCGCGCGATTCTCCGAGTTTCGTCGCGGCCGGCGCCCCGCCCCGCGGGCTCGCGCGGGGTGACCGCGCTGCCGAGGAAGCCGAGGTAGCCGGGAACGAGGGGCAGCACGCACGGCGAGAGGAACGACACCAGGCCCGCGAGCACGGCGATCGGCACCGCGAGCCACAGGGCTCCGCCGAAGACGATCTCGCCCGGGTTCACGACGATCCCGCGCCGGCGCCCGCCTTCGCGGCGTCCTCGACGAGGGTGCGCAGGATGCCGGCATCCCGCAGCTGTCCGACGATACGGGCGGCGACCCGCCCCTCGGTGTCGAGCACGAGCGTCGTGGGCGCCGCCTGGACCGATGCGGATGCCGCGAGCGCGAGCTTCAGCTCACCGTCGCCCTGCATGAGGAGAGAGGGGTAGCTGATGCCGTAGTTCTGCTCGAAGGCTGACGCCTGCTCGGGTCCGTCGTAGATGTTGACGCCGAGAAACTCCGCGCCGACCTCCTGCGTGTCGGTGTAGACCTCTTCCAGCAGCGGCGCCTCGGCTCGGCACGGCCCGCACTGGGCGTACCAGAAGTTGAGGACGAGCGGCTTGCCGGCGTAGTCGGCGCTCGAGATCGTCGAGCCGTCGACGGCCGTTCCGGTGAACTCGATCGGGGCGCCGCGCTCGGCCTCGGGGATCTCCGTGGTCGTGCCGTCGCCCGAGATGAACCCCTTGTTGTCGCCGTCGCGGTACTGCCCCGCGAGGTCGTCGTTGGGGCTCGAGCAGGCGGCGAGCCCTGCCGCGAGCCCGAGGGCGAGGACGGCGGCCACGAGGCGGCGCTTCATCAGACGGCTCCTACATCGACGGCACCCGCGGTCGACGCGGGCTCGGCATACGCGACCTCGCGCCACGCGGCGCGCTCTCCCCCGTCGTCGAGCTCGAAGCTCGTGACGCTCGAGAGGGCGCACCGGCGCCGACGGGGGGTCATGGCGCAGCGGCTCCCCCGCGATCGCGAGGTGGGTGATCCAGATCGGCAGCTGGTGCGAGACGATCACGACGTCGCCCGAATCCGTCGCGGTCCACAGATCGCGCATCGCGGCATCCATGCGCGCGACGATCTCGAGGTAGGGCTCTCCCCAGCTCGGCGTGGCGGGCGTGCGCAGGTGCCACCAGTTCCAGGGGTTGACGAGGGCGTTGCGCATGCGACGGCCCTCGAAGACGTTGTGCGGCTCGATGACCCGCTCGTCGATGACGGGGTCGAGACCGAAGAGCTCGGTGAACGGCTCCGACGACTCGCGTGTGCGCTGCAGTGGCGACGACATCAAGGCGGTAACGGGCCGGCCGAGCGACGACACGTACTCGGCAGCGGAGCGCGCCATGCGCCGGCCGTCCTCGCTCAGTCCGAAGTGCGGCAGCCGTCCGTAGAGCACGCGCCGGGGGTTGTGGACCTCACCGTGGCGCACGAGATGGAGACGGGCTGCGGGCACGGTCTCCAGTCTACGGCGGCGGCTCCTATGCGGACCCTGAGCGCTCGGGTGCCGTGCCCGGGCCCGAGGAGCGGCCTCGCCGCAGCTCGCGCACACGGGAGACGATGAACCAGACGACGAGCACCGCGACGACGATGATCACGATCGTCTGGAAGATCTCGGCGTACTGCTCGACGATGTGCCAGTTCTCGCCGAGGAGGAAGCCCGCCATCACGAAGATGGAGTTCCAGATGAGACTGCCCGCCGTCGTGAGCAGGCCGAACTTCCACCAGTGCATCCGCGCGACGCCGGCCGGAATCGAGATGAGGCTCCGGAACAGCGGCACCATCCGGCCGAAGAACACCGCGATCGATCCGTGCTTCTCGAACCAGTGGACCGACCGGACCACGTCGTCGCCGGTCACCAGCGGCATCCGATCGGCGATCCGGCGCAGGCGATCCGCGCCCAGCCAGCGGCCGAGGAGATACAGGATGAACGCGCCGGCGACCGATCCGAAGGTGGTCCACAGGATCGCCTCCGCGAGCGTGAACGACCCCCGCGACGCCGCCAGCCCGGCCATCGGGAGCACGACCTCGCTGGGGATCGGCGGGAAGAGGTTGTCCATCCCGACGGCGATCGCAGCGCCGGCCGGCCCGATCGTGTCCATCAGCGACACGGTCCAGTCGGCGAGCGTGGTCAGCCACGACCCGCCCTCATCGGCGGTGGCAGCCGACGCGTGCGCGGAGGCGGTGCGGGTCATGACGGTCATCGGGTGCCTTCGCGCTCGGTGATCGGATGCCCGGCCGGGCCCCGCGGACAGCCTAGGGCCGCGACGTCGGAGATTGCTGGACGCGTAGACTCTCCCCTCGTGAGTGAACGCGTTCTCGTCCAGCAGCTGCAGGCCCGCCCCGACGGCCCCGTTTCGGTGTCCGGATGGGTCGAGACCGTCCGCGATCAGAAGAAGGTGCAGTTCGTCATCCTCCGCGATGAGACCGGTGCCGTGCAGCTGGTCAACCCCGCCACCCGACCGGCGGAGGACGGCAGCGAGCAGGATGCCGCGGCCCTCGCCCTCACCGACCTGATCTCGAACCTCTCGACCGGCACCTTCCTCACGGTCGCGGGCGAGCTCAAGCACGACGAGCGCGTCAAGCTCGGCGGCGTCGAGATCAAGATCGGCGCCCTCGACATCGCGGCCGCGGCCCTCCCCGAGACGCCCATCGCCGCCGACTCCGGTCTCGACAAGCGCATGGACTGGCGATTCCTCGACCTGCGCCAGCGCCGCAACAACCTGATCTTCCGCGTGCAGACGACACTCGAGCACGCCATGCGCACGTACTGGATCGAGCGCGACTACATCGAGATCCACTCCCCCAAGCTCATGGCCTCGGCATCCGAGTCGGCCGCCGAGCTGTTCGAAGTGCCCTACTTCGAGGACAAGACCGCGTATCTCGCTCAGAGCCCGCAGTTCTTCAAGCAGATGGCGCAGTCCGCGGGCTTCGGGAAGATCTTCGAGATCGGCGACGTCTTCCGCGCCGACCCGTCCTTCACCTCGCGGCACGCGACCGAGTTCACCTCGATCGACGCCGAGATCAGCTGGATCGACTCGCACGAGGACGTCGCCGCGATGCAGGAGGAGCTCCTGCAGTTCGCGTTCCAGGCCGTCAAGGACAAGCACGGCGACGAGATCGCCGAGCTGTTCGGCGTCGAGGTCCAGGTTCCCCAGACCCCGTTCCCGCGGATCCCCCTCGCCGAGGCCCGCGAGATCGTCACGGCACGCGGATACGACATCCCGCGCACCGACGGCGACCTCGACCCCGAGGGCGAGCGCCAGATCTCGGCGCACGTGCTCGAGACGTACGGACACCAGTTCGTCTTCATCACCGACTATCACCCCGAGATCCGCGCCTTCTACCACATGCGCGACGAGGAGACCGGGCTGACGAAGTCGTACGACCTGCTCTTCAACGGCGTCGAGATCACCACCGGCGCGCAGCGCGAGCACCGCGTCGACGTCCTGATCGAGCAGGCCAAGGAGAAGGGGCTCGATCCCGAGCACCTCGACTTCTACCTCGACTTCTTCCGGTACGGCGCCCCGCCGCACGGCGGATTCGGGATGGGCCTCGCACGCGTGCTGATGCTGCTGCTCGGCGAGTCGTCCATCCGCGAGGTCACCTACCTCTTCCGCGGCCCCACGCGTCTGGCCCCGTAACACACCACCCCGCACACCCGGCAAGCCTTCAGGCGCCGCCGGCCGACGCCCGTATCGTGGCTTCTCCGCTGACGAGAGGAGCAAGACGTATGTGGGACGGCTGGATGGAGTTCGGCATCGCCGTGCTGGTGGGACTCGCGGTCGCGGCGGTGATCGCGGTGGTCGCTCACGTCGCGCTGCGCATCGCCGCACGACGGCAGCGCTGGCCCGAGGTGCTCGGCCGCCGCTCGCGCACGCCGTTCCGTTCGCTGCTCGTCGCCATCGTGCTGTGGGCGGCCGTGCAGACCGCGTTCCCCGATGAGCTGTGGCGGTCGGTGCTCGGGCAGATCCTGACGATCGCCATCATCGCCGCGAGCGCCTGGCTGCTCGCATCCCTCGTGCTCGTCGTCACCGACGTCGCGCTCGGCCGCTACCGCATCGACGTGCCCGACAATCGCGTCGCCCGCCGCATCCGTACGCAGATGCTGATCGTGCGCCGCCTCGCCGTCGCGATCATCATCGTGATCGGCATCGGGGCGGTGCTGCTCACGTTCGACTCCGTGCGCGCGGTCGGGGCGAGCGTCCTGGCCTCAGCCGGTATCGCGTCGGTGGTCGCGGGCCTTGCTGCGCAGTCCGTGCTCGCGAACGTCTTCGCGGGCCTTCAGATCGTCTTCAGCGATGCTCTGCGGGTCGACGACGTCGTGGTGGCCGACGGCGAGTGGGGCCGCGTCGGCGAGATCACCCTCAGCTACGTCGTCCTCGACCTCTGGGACGACCGTCGTCTCGTCCTGCCGTGCACCTACTTCACGACGACGCCGTTCGAGAACTGGACCCGGCGCGGCTCGGAGCTGCTGGGCGCCGTCGAGATGGACCTCGACTGGAACGTCTCCCCCGCCGCGATGCGCACCCACCTGCACGACGTGCTCGAGAAGACCGACCTCTGGGATCGCCGAACCTCGGTGCTGCAGGTGACCGATGCCGTCGCCGGCTACGTGCGGGTGCGCATCCTCGTCACCGCGAAGGACGCCCCGACCCTCTTCGACCTGCGCTGCCTCGTGCGCGAGGCGATGGTCACGTGGGTGCAGCGCACGATGCCGCAGGCCGTTCCGGTGCAGCGGATCGTGATGTCGGATGCCGCGACCCCGGGCCACGGCAGCGACCACCACATCACGCACGACCCCACACCGACCAACGACGGGCTCTTCACCGGCAGCGCCGAGGCCGAGCGCCGGGCGAGCACGTTCACCAATGCGATCCCGGTGGTCGTGACGGACGACCTCGCCGAGCGCGATCGGCGCGACTGACGCGTGCTCGCGTGCGCCGCCGCGCGCGGCCGAGGCTCGGCTCAGACCTCGAAGTCGACCGAGATGCGGCTCGCGACGACGCCGCGGACGAACGCCGCGACCTCCTGGTGAGCCGGGTGCACCTGGTACTCCTCGAGACCGGCGACATCGTCGAAGTCGGCGACGAGGGCGACGTCGCCGTTCACATCGGCGTAAGCGCTGTTCGGGCCGATGCTCAGGGAGCGGATCGAGGGGAC
This sequence comes from Microbacterium sp. Ru50, assembly GCF_002920555.1. Lineage (NCBI taxonomy): Bacteria > Bacillati > Actinomycetota > Actinomycetes > Micrococcales > Microbacteriaceae > Microbacterium > Microbacterium sp. Ru50. The sequence continues at coordinate 1,205,410 of NZ_PQSV01000001.1, forward strand.
GACACCGACGAGCCCCCGGATGCGGCGTGCCACCTCGGCGGCATGCTCGGCTCGGGTCTCGGCGTCTTCGGCGGCGAGCTTCCAGGCGACGACGTGGCGGATGGTCATGCGGACTCCTCGGTCGGGGTCGGGGTTTCGTCGGTCAGCGCGGCGCGCAGCCGGTCGGCGGAAACACGCCAGTGCGCGTGGAGGCGGTCGTCGATCAACACGACGGGGATCTTCTCCCACCACTGCTCGAAGAGCGCCGGGTCGTCGAAGATCGACCTCTCGACGACCTCGACCTCCGCGTCGCCGGGCAGGTCGGCCACGACCGTGTCGACGATCTCGCGGGCGACGTCGCAGAGGTGGCAGCCGGGCTTGGAGATGAGCGTCAGCGTGGACATCGGTGGCGCGGCGCTCTCAGCGCTCGAGCTCGAAACCGCGCGACGCCCATTCGCCGGTGCCTCCGGTGACGTTCGTCGCATCGTAGCCGCGCGCCTCGAGGGCGGCGACGACCTGCGCCGATCGTCCGCCGGCCTGGCAGATGACGTCGAAGGCGCCGTCGGGCAGCTCGCCGATGCGGTCGCCGAGCTGCGACATCGGGATGCTGATCGCGCCGGGAACACGTCCCGCGGCGAACTCGTGATCCTCGCGCACGTCGATGAGGGGGATGTCGCGGCCCGCGCGGAGCTCGTCGATGGTGATGGATTTCATGCTCGTTCCTCCACGTTCAGCCTAGGCCGCGGCGCGGCGGGGCGGCCGCATCCGGAAAGCACGAAGCGCCCCTCGGCCGGAGCCGAACGGGGCGCTCAGTGACGTCGCCGCGACTTACTTCTTGTTGCGGCGCTGGTGGCGAGTCTTGCGAAGCAGCTTGCGGTGCTTCTTCTTCGCCATGCGCTTGCGGCGCTTCTTGATGACAGAACCCACGGAAAACCTCACTATGTCAGGGTCTGGACGCATCTCGTCTGCGTCCGGGAACAGGCACCTCGCGAAAAATGCCTCGGATCAGTCTAGCCGACGTCGGCGATCGGCCGTTGCACGACGTCGCGCACCGCCGACTCGGGGACGCGATAGCTGCGGCCGAAGCGCACGGCGGGCAGCTCGCCGGAATGCACGAGGCGATACACCGTCATCTTCGACACCCGCATGATCTCGGCCACCTCCGCGACAGTGAGGAAGCGCACATCGGGCAGCTCGGCCATCGTCATCCCTTTCCCCGGATGCGAACACTCTAGGGGTCGGGCGCGACGCGTGTAAACCGGAGTGACGCCTGTTGCTCCGCCGAAGCGAGGGCTCTGGGCTCAGCGTCCGGACCGCTTGCCGAACACGCTCGTGACGGCGTGCTTCGCGGATGCCGCAGCCCGGCCGACCAGCTCGGCCGCAGCGACCGCCTGCTCGGGCAGCGCGGCGACGGGCTCGGCGTCGTAGGCCTCGGACGAGAGGAAGGGGACGAGCCAGTCGTCGACGACATCGAGCGGCTCGGGAGACAGGCTGTAGTAGCGGTGCTGCCCCTCCTCCCGCACGGTGACGAGCTCGGCCCCGCGCAGCACCTTCAGGTGCTTCGAGATCGTCGGCTGGCTCACGCCGAGCTCGCTCACGATCTGCGAGACGCTCGTCCCGGACGAGCGCGGATCGGAGTCCCGATCGAGCAAGAGCCTCAGGATGTCCCGACGGGTACCGTCGGCGATCACGTCGAAGATGTCCGCCATGCCATCAGGTTAGTCGGCGCGCACGCCCGAGTACCATGACATCGGCACCGACCTACCGCGGCGCCGGGAGCAACAGCTGCGATCGTGGGGAGGAACACGCATGGCGGACAGGTCCGTCGGCGCGGTCATCCTCAGCCGCCTCCGCGGCTTCGGGCGCAGCGCGTGGGATGCCGGTCGTGATCTCGCGACCGCCTCCCCGTCACGGTTCGCGGTTCTGATCTTCTCGACGCTGATCCTCGTCTTCACGACGCTGTTCTCCCTGCCGGCGGCATCCGCATCGGGCCGGGCCACGCCGTTCGCCGACGCGCTGTTCACCGCGGTGTCGACGATCTGCGTCGCGGGGCTCGCGACCGTCGACATGGCCACGCACTGGTCGCCGTTCGGCCACGTCCTCATCTACATCGGTGTCAACGTCGGCGCGCTCGGCGTGCTGACCCTCGCGTCGATCCTGGGACTCGTGATCTCCAAGCGCCTCGGCCTGCGCGCGAAGCTCATCGCCGCCGGCGACAGCAATCCGATGCGCGCACACGGCGGTCCCGTCAACGAAGGTCAGGCCGTCCGCCTCGGCGAGGTCGGCTTGCTGCTGCGCACCGTCGCGCTGTCGACGCTCGTCATCGAGGCGGGCCTGGCGATCCTGCTGTACCCCTCGCTGCTTTTCGGCGGCGTCGACCCGCTCACCGCGCTGTGGGAGGCGCCGTACTACGCGGCGATGGCCTTCACCAACACCGGCTTCTCGCCGAACGCGGAGGGCCTGCAGCCGTTCGCGCAGGACTACGTCATGCTCACGGTGCTCATGGCCGGGGTGTTCCTGGGCTCCATCGGCTTCCCCGTGATCTTCACGCTTTGGCGCCACCAGTGGCACGTGCGCGCGTGGTCGCTGCACGCCAAGCTCACGATCATCACGACGATCATCCTGTTCTTCACGGGCGCCGGAGTCTTCCTGCTCCTCGAGTACGACAACCCGGCGACCTTCGGGTCGATGGAGGCGTGGGACACCACGTTCCAGGCCTTCTTCATCTCGGCGATGACCCGGTCGGGGGGCTTCTCCATCATCGACATCGGCGAGATGCACGGCTCGTCGCTCATCGTCGGGTCGATGCTCATGTTCGTCGGCGGCGGCTCGGCCTCGACCGCCGGCGGCATCAAGGTCACGACCCTCGCCGTGCTCGCCCTCGCCGTGTGGTCCGAGGCGAAGGGACGCCCGTCGGTGCAGGTGTTCCGCCGCCGCATCCCCAGCGACGTCCAGCGCGTCGCCCTTTCGGTCGTCGCGTGGAGCGCCACGATCGTCGCGATCGGCACCGTCACGATCGCCCAGATCACGAAAGCCCCCGTCGACGAAGTGCTGTTCGACGTGATCTCCGGCTTCGCGACCGTCGGGCTGTCGACAGGCTTGACGGCCGAACTGCCCGACCCGGCGGTGTACGTCATGGCCCTCGTCATGTTCATGGGACGCGTTGGTACAGTGACTCTCGCTGCAGCGGTGGCCGCGGCATCCCGTTCGCAGTTGTACGCCCTGCCCGTCGAAAGGCCGATCGTTGGTTGAGCAGATCCGAAGCGACGCTCCCGTCCTGGTCATCGGGCTGGGCCGTTTCGGCGCCGCCTGCGCGGGCGAGCTCGACCGCCTCGACCGCGAGGTGCTCGCGATCGACGACAACCTCGAGCTCGTCCAGAAGTGGTCGGAGCGCGTCACGCACGCCGTGCAGACCGACGCCCGCAACCTCGACGCGCTCAAGCAGATCGGGGCGCAGGACTTCCAGGTCGCCGTCGTGGCGGTCGGCTCGTCGATCGAGGCGTCCGTGCTCATCACCGCGAACCTCGTCGATCTGAAGGTGCCGCAGATCTGGGCGAAGGCCGTGTCGCAGTCGCACGGCAAGATCCTCGCCCGCGTCGGCGCCAACCACGTCGTGTATCCCGAGCGCGAGGCCGGCGAGCGCGTCGCGCACCTCGTCAGCGGGCGCATGCTCGACTTCATCCGCTTCGACGACGACTTCGTGCTGGCGAAGATGTACCCGCCGAAGTTCATCCGCGGCGTCGGCCTCAACGAGTCCGGCGTGCGGACGAAGTACCGCGTCACGGTCGTCGGCGTGAAGAGCCCCGGCAAGCCGTTCCGCTACGCCGAGGCGAACACGGTCGTCACCAATCACGACCTCATCATCGTCTCGGGCACGAACTCCGACATCGAGCGCTTCGCCTCGCTCGACCGCTGACCCGGCACCCCCGCGTCGAGGTCCCCATTCGGCCGGTTATGCGGGACGCATACCCGGCCCAAGTGGGACCTCGAATGGCGCTTCGGGGGCGGGACGGGCCGGGGGGGTCGGGGCCGGGGGTCGGGGTCAGGCTCCGGCGGCGAGCTCGCGGGCGCGCGCCAGCGCGGCGTCGGTCGCGCGAGCGAAGACGTCGTCGAGGCGGGCCTCCTGCAGCACGGCGATCGCCCGCTCGGTGGTGCCCTTCGGGCTCGTGACGCGCCGGCGCAGCTCGGCCGGGTCCTCTCCCGAGGCGTCGAGCAGGGCGGCCGCACCGATGAACGTCTGCTCGGCCATCACCCGCGCCTCCGCCTCGGCGAAGCCCTTGCCCACCGCAGCCCGCGTGAGTTCCTCGATCAGCAGGAAGACGTAGGCGGGGCCCGAGCCCGAGATCGTCGACAGGGCGTCGATCTGCTCCTCCGGCACCTCGACGACGACGCCGCACGTCTCGAAGAGCGCGCGCACGGTCGCCCGGTGCGCATCGGATGCCGCGGGGCCGGCGGCCAGTCCCGTGACGGCCTTCCCGACGACGGCGGGGGTGTTGGGCATCGATCGGATGACCGCGACGTCCGACCCCAGGATGCCGGCGAACGTGTCGATCGTGACGCCCGCGGCGAGGCTCACCACCACCGCCCCCGGGCGCAGCACCGGCGCGATCTCGCGCAGCAGGTCGGGCACCATCGCGGGCTTGACGCCGATCAGGACCACATCGGCCGCGGCCGCGGCATCCGTGTTGCCCGTGGGTGTGTCTGCGAGCGCGACGCTCGTCACTCCCGGCAGGTCGGCGAGGGCGGCAGCCTTCTCGGCGGTGCGGTTGGTGACGGTCACTCCTCCGGCGGCGGCGCCGGAGGCCACCAGGCCCGAGAGCACCGCACCCCCCATCGAACCGGCTCCGAGGATGGCGATCGGGGGCAGGGCGACGACGTCGGGCATGCGGCCATCTTAAGTCCGGCCGTTTCCCAGCGGAGGGAACGGGCGCGAGGTAGAGTCGAAGCGTCCGCGGGCGCGGAGGCGCTCGCCGCGCAGAGCAGAGCGAAGGATCCCGCCATGCCCCTCTTCGACGGCATCACGCCACGCACCATCGAGACGTCGCGCCTGGCGGTGAACATCCTCGAACGCACCGCAGACGACCCCGAGACCCCGGCCGACCGCACGCTCGTGCTGCTTCACACGGCTCCCGGGTCGAGCCTGTTCTGGCAGGAGATCATCGAAGACCTGCCGAGCGACGTTCGCCCGATCGCCATCGACCTCCGCGGCTTCGGTGACACCGAACGGCTCCCGGTCGACGCGACGCGCGGCGTCCGCGACTTGTCCGACGATGTGCGGGCGACGCTCGAGGCTCTGGGCCTCGACGCCGTGCACCTCGTGGGCTGGGGCCTGGGAGCCGCGGTCGCGATGCAGTACGCCCTCGATCACCGGGTGCTCTCGCTCAGCCTGCTCTCACCCGTCTCGCCCTACGGCTTCGGCGGCACGCGGCTCGACGGCACGCGCCTGACCGACGACGACGCCGGGTGCGGTGCAGGCACGATCAGCCCGACACTCGTCGACCGTCTCACCGCTCGCGACGCCGGCGACGACGAGGGCACCGCCCGTTCGTTCTTCCGCACGTCGTTCGTCTCGCCCGACTACGAGTCCGACAACGAAGACACGTGGGTCGAGGCGATGCTCACGACGTCGACGGCCGAGGGGAACTACCCCGGCGACAGCGTCCCGAGCCAGAACTGGCCGGGCTTCGCCGCAGGTGGGCTCGGCACGCAGAACGCCCTCGCACCGGGGCACTTCGACGTCTCGGCGATCGTCGACCTCGCGGAAGGCTACGACGCGCCTCCGATCCTGTGGGTGCGCGGCGGTGCGGACGTCATCGTCGCGGACGGCTCGTTCGCCGACAGCGGTCACCTCGGTGAGATCGGCGCGATCCCGGGTTGGCCGGGTGTGGAAGCCGCGCCGGCTCAGCAGATGGTCGCGCAGACGCGCGCCGTCTTCGAGCGGTACCGCGAGGCGGGCGGTCAGGTGACCGAGGTCGTCATCGAAGGCGTCGGGCACGCCGTGCACCTCGAACGCCCGGGCAAGGTCCGCACCGCGATCCTCTCGACGATGGGCTACCTCGGCACGCCCATCTCACCGGCTCCCCCGACCGAGGCGATCATCCTCAGCTCCTGGGACTGACCGGCCCCGGCCCTGGCGCCGTCGCAGTCGCAGTCGCGGCCGACCTCACCGCTGCTGCGCGAAGAACGTGCGCAGCAGCGCCGACGAGTCCGCGGACCGCACCCCGGCGACGACCTCCGCGCGCACGGGAAGCCGGCGGTCGCGCACGAGGTCGTACTGCGAACCGGCGGCTCCGGCTTTGTCGTCCCACGCGCCGAAGACGAGTCGCGAGACGTGCGCCTGCAGCATCGCGCCCGCACACATGACGCAGGGCTCGAGCGTCACGGTGAGGGTGCAGCCGGCCAGGTTCCACGACCCGGTCGCGGCCGCCGCGGCGCGCAGCGCGACCACCTCGGCGTGAGCCGTCGGGTCGCCGGTCGCCTCGCGGAGGTTCCGTCCCTCGCCGATCACCGCGCCCGCCGCATCGGTCACGACCGCACCCACGGGGATGTCGCCGGCTGCGGCAGCCGCTTCCGCGAGCTGGAGGGCCAGCGTCATGCTGCGGATGTCGTCAGCGGATGCCGTCAGGGTCACGGCACCAGCGTAGAGCCGAGGAGATGCGGACCGTCCGCGTAGGATCATCACATGCGTGTTCACGTCGCCGACCACCCCCTCATCACCCACAAGCTCTCGGTCCTGCGCGACAAGAACACCACCTCGCCGGTGTTCCGCCAGCTCACCGAAGAGCTCGTCACCCTGCTCGCGTACGAGGCCACCCGGAACGTCCGCACCGAGCAGGTCGAGATCGAGACCCCGGTCACCCGGACGACGGGCCTCGCGATCGCCAAGCCGCGTCCCCTCGTCGTGCCGATCCTGCGCGCCGGGCTGGGCATGCTCGAGGGCATGACCAAGCTCCTCCCGACCGCCGAGGTGGGCTTCCTCGGAATGGCGCGCAACGAGGTGACGTTCGAGCCCACCACGTACGCCGAGCGCCTGCCCGACGACCTCAGCGACCGCCAGTGCTTCGTGCTCGACCCGATGCTCGCCACGGGCGGGTCGCTCGGCGCCGCGATCGACTTCATCTTCAAGCGCGGTGCGCAGGACGTCACCGCGATCTGCATCCTCGGCGCTCCCGAGGGGCTCGCCGCCATCGAGAAGCAGGTCGGCGACCGCGACGTGACCCTCGTCCTGGGCTCGCTCGACGAGCGTCTCGACGAGCGCGGCTACATCGTGCCCGGTCTCGGCGACGCCGGCGACCGCCTCTACGGCACCGTCGACTGACCCGCGAGCCGCGCGCTTCAGACCGCCCCGACGAGGCGAGCGAACGCGCTCATCCGCGCGACCCCCTCGGGCGTGCGCGGCAGATCGCCGAGGATGCCGGTGCCGTAGACGATGTACGCCGTGTGCTGCGCTCGTGAGACGGCGACGTTGAGGCGATTCTGCAGCAGCAGGAACTCCAGCCCTCGCGGTGCATCGCGTCCCGAGGATGCCGCGAGCGACACGATCGCCACGGCGGCCTCCTGGCCCTGGAAGCGGTCGACCGTTCCCACCGGCACCTGGGTGTAGCCCGCTGCGGCGAGCGCTTCTTCTACGAGCACCTGCTGGGCGTTGTAGGGGGTGACCACGATGATGTCGCGCTGGTCGAGCGGACGCGGCGCGGCCGTCGGATCGGGCAGCCACGTGCGGCCGAGGAGATCGGCGACCAGGCGCACGACGGCCTCCGCCTCCTCGGGCGAGGCGGTCGCATTGCGCCGATGCGCGACCGGTACGGGCACGACGCCCGGGGCTACGCCCTCGAGCACCCGGTCCGCGGTCGAGACGTGCGCGGCGAGACGTCCGTCATAGGCCAGCACCGAGACCGGCTCGGCGACCTCCGGCCGCATGCGCCGGGTCTCGGCCAGGAAGAACCCGCGGTCGGCGGGAATGACGTGAGCGCCGTCCATGATCCAGCCGAGAGCGGATGTGTCGACCGGCTCGGGGTGTGTGCCCTGGCTGACCTGCGGCAGCTGCTGCGGGTCGCCCAGCAGGAGGAGCCGTGATGCCGCGACGGACACCGCGATCGTCGAGGCGAGCGAGAACTGGCCCGCCTCGTCGATCACGAGCAGGTCGAGGCTGCCGCGCGGGATGCGGCCCGCGTGAGTGAGATCCCACGCGGTGCCGCCGATGACGTAGCCGTCGGGACGTGTCGCGGTGAATTCGGCGACGCCGTTCTTCGGGATGACGGTGAAGGCCTCGTCACCGCTCGGCTCGCCCTTCACCGCCTTGGCGATCTTCTCGCGGGGCACGCCCGCCGCCGCGATGCGATCGAGCATGTTCTCGACGACGGCGTGCGACTGCGCGACGACACCGACGCGGAATCCGCGTTCGCCGACCAGACGCGCGACGACGTGCGACCCCACATAGGTCTTGCCCGTTCCGGGAGGGCCCTGGACGGCGAGATAGCTGCGATCGAGGTCGAGGATGGCGCGCGAGATGTCCGCGACGGGGTCGGACCCGTCGCCCGGTAAACCGCCGGAGAACGTTCGCGGCGGGCGGCGCAGCAGCAGGTCGGTCGCGGGGTCGGCGGGCAGCTCGGGCGCGGCATGGATCACCCCGTCTGCCCACGCGTCGATCGCCGCCTGCTGGCTGCCCGCGGGCGGCGGCGCCGCGGGGGTCAGCGCGATCGGCAGCTCGGACCACATGTAAGCCCCCGCGGCGAGCTCCTCGACGATCGCGCCGTCATCGAGCACATCGACGACCCGAACGCGCCGGTCGGCGTGGATGAAGCGCGGCCGCGGTTCGGTCGGGAACGGCGCGGGCGACTCGTAGATCGCGAAGGGCGACGAATCGACGCTCAGCCGCGTGCCCGGCGCGACCTCGCCGCGGAGCTCGAGGATGCGCCGGTCGGTCCGGGTACCCTCGGGGCGATGCCAGTCCTCGAGCACCCGGCTGCGCTCCGACGCGACGGCGACGACGTCACGGGTGTCTTCCCACATCGAGAGCGGTTCGCGCAGACGGAGGAAGTGCGTGGCCCAGAACGACTTCGCCTCGCGCGGGTAGTAGTCGATCGCCGCTGCCCCGAGCCGGAGCGCAACGGCTGCCGGAGCCTCCGCACCGGCGGGGTCGTCGGTGGCAGCGGCATCCGCGAGCCGTGAGAGCGCCGTCGCCCGCGGCGACGGCTCGTAAGCGCGCTCTTCGGGCTCGACGTCGGCCGACGGGCGGAGCTGCGCTTCGCGCGCCCGGTCGACGAGCCAGTCGCGCAGCCGCCGCGTCGACACGCAGTCGTAGCGGTTGTAGTCGGCGAGGTCGGCGAGGATCGCGGCGGCGCCGTCTGCGTCACCCGCCTCGGCGAGCGCACGCGCCTCGACGTACCGGACGATCGAGTCGTCGCCCTTCTGGACGTCGCTCGTGCGGACCTCGGCGCCCATGTAGAGCGGCTCGAGCTTCTTGATCGAGTACGAGCGCGAGCCCACCCGAAGCGCCCGGCGGACGATCGGGTACAGGTCGACGAAGACACCGTCGCGCAGCAGTCGGTCGACCTCCGCTTCGCCGACGCCGTAGCGCGCGGCCATCGCGAGGAGATGCGTCGGCTCGTACGGCGCGTAGTGATAGATGTGCATCGCGGGGTGGGCGGCCCGCTGCACGGCGACGAACTCGAGGAAGGTCTGGAACGCCGCCTTCTCCTCGTCGAACGTGTGGGCCCACAGCGCGGAGTACTGCTCGCGCAGGTCGACCCACCCGAACAGGTAGTCGATGCCCCAGTGGCGACCCGCGCCCTCGGTGTAGAGCGGGTCTCCCTCGAAATCGAAGAACAGGTCGCCGAGGTCTGGCCGGGGAAGCGCGCCGAGTGCCCGCGGGAAGACGACCTCATAGGTCGGCAGGGGCGCAGCGCTCGGGCCGTCCTCGGTATCACCCTGGAGCATGGCCGTGACGCCGCCCGCGGGACTCTCGAGCTGCAGCCGCGCCTGGGTGCGGAGCCCCGTGAACGTGTCCCACGACATCCGGCCCGGCGCCTCGCGCGCTGCCGCGAGCTCGTCGATCGTGGTGACGCCGGAGGCCCGCAGCCGCTCGCGCTGGATCGGCCGCATCCCGGCGACGAGCAGCAGGTCGCGCGCAGCGACGACCTCGAGGTCGCACGTCGCGCAGCGTCCGCAGGCCGCGATCCGCAGATCTCCGCGGTCGTCGCCCCACGCGATGGCCTCCCCCGCCGCACCTGCGGCGACATCACGATCGGCGATGAGGGAGCGCAGGCGCTCGCGGCGCAGGGCGAACACGGGCGCGATGTCGGCCCGGGCATGCCGCGACACCGTGCCGTCGCCGAGCAGCAGCTCGACGTGATCGGCCACGCGCGCACCCTCGCGATCGAGCTGGACGGCATACGCTTCGAGCTGCATCAGCGCGGTGACCCGGGCATGACGGGCGAGCTTGGTGTCCTGCACGACCCACCGGTCGTCCTCGTCGCGCAGCAAAAAGTCGGCGAACCCGACGAAGTCGGTATCGGCGAACGCGGCCTGGTAGATCACCCGCGCATCCGATGCGAGAGCCTCGCGCGTGAGCGCGACCGCCCGCGCCAGGCCCGCGGCATCCGATGACCGCGTCTCGGGGATCTCGGTGACACGATCGCCGAACTCGGCGCGGTACGCCGCGAGCTGACGTTCTTCGTGCCGGTCGCCCAGACGGCCGGCCCGTTCGAGGGTCGGGTCGTCGGGCTCGTCGACGGCGGCGACGCGTCCGAGCTTGGCGTCGATCGCGCGCAGCCACGCGAACTCGCACTCGGCCGCGGCCTTGAGGTCGCTCGCGCTCCAGACGATCCGGCCTTCGTCCTCGATGTATCGCATGATCCCCTTCCGTTCAATGACCCTAACCGCGGGGTGCGACACCGCCGACGCCGGTGCCAGACTGAGGAGGGTGAACGAGTCGCTCCCCTTCGCCAGCGCGTACGCCCACGGCTTCGCGCGGATCGCCGCCTGCACCATTCCGGTGTCGATCGCCGATCCCGCCGCCAACGCCGAAGCCGTCATCGCCGAGGCGCACGCGTGCGACGCCGACTCCGTCGCGGTCGCGGTGTTCCCCGAGCTGTGCCTCACCGGCTACGCGATCGACGACCTCGTCCTGCAGGACGCGGTCCTGGATGCCGTCGACGCGGCGATCGAGCGCATCGTCGCGGCATCCGTCGATCTCATGCCGGTGCTGGTGGTCGGTGCCCCGCTCCGCCACCGCAGCCGCCTGTACAACTGCGCCGTCGTCATCCATCGCGGCGAGATCCTCGGTGTCGCCCCCAAGGCCCACCTGCCCACCTACCGCGAGTTCTACGAGCGCCGCTGGTACGCCGCCGGCGAGGAGTGGGACGGCGAGGGCATCCGCATCGGCTCGCACGAGACCGTGTTCGGAACGAACCTCCTCTTCGACGTCCGCGACGTCCCCGGCCTCGTCCTGCACGCCGAGGTGTGCGAGGACATGTGGGTTCCGGTGCCGCCCTCGTCGCGCGCGGCTCTCGCAGGGGCGACGGTGCTCGTCAACCTGTCGGGCTCCCCCATCACGATCGGCCGGGCCGACGACCGCCGCACGCTCGTGCAGTCGCAGTCGCTGCGATGCCTCGCCGTCTACGCCTACGCGGCGGCAGGTCTCGGCGAATCGACCAACGACGTCTCGTGGGACGGCCAGACCATGATCTACGAGGGCGGCTCGCTCCTCGCCGAGACCGAGCGCTTCCCCGACGGGCCGCGCCGCAGCGTGGCCGACGTCGACCTCGACCGGGTGCGCCAGGACCGGTACCGCCAGGGCACGTTCGACGACAATCGCCGCACGACGGCGACCGACTTCCTCACCGTCGAGACGTTCCTGCACCCGCCCGCCGAGGACATCGGGCTGCGGCGCACGCTCGACCGCTTCCCGTTCGTGCCGGACGACCCGGCGCGCCTCGACCAGGACTGCTACGAGGCGTTCAACATCCAGGTCTCCGGCCTCGAGCAGCGGATGCGGGCCATCGGCGGGCCCCGCCCCGTGATCGGCGTGTCCGGCGGGCTCGACTCCACTCATGCCCTGCTCGTCGTCGCCCGCGCGATGGACCGCATGGGCCGGCCGCGCAGCGACATCCTCGCCTACACGATGCCCGGCTTCGCGACGAGCGACCACACGAAGTCCAATGCCGTCGCGCTCGCCGAGGCGATCGGCGCGACGATCGAGACGATCGACATCCGCCCCGCCGCGAACGAGCTCCTGCGCGGTATCGGACACCCCTACGCCTCCGGCGAGCCCGTGTACGACGTGACGTTCGAGAACGTCCAGGCCGGTGTGCGGACCGACTTCCTGTTCCGGCTCGCCAACCGCCTGAACGGCATCGTCATCGGCACCTCCGACCTCTCCGAGCTCGCGCTCGGCTGGGCCACCTACGGCGTCGGCGACCACATGAGCCACTACGCCGTGAACGTCGGTGTGCCCAAGACGCTCATGCAGCACCTCATCCGCTGGGTGATCGCGCACCGGGAGGGGACGGGAACCGACCTGACCGACGAGGCCGTGGCGGTACTGCAGTCGGTTCTCGACACCGAGATCAGCCCCGAGCTCGTGCCCGCGGGCGAAGACGGCAAGGTGCAGTCCACGGAGTCGACGATCGGCCCTTACGCCCTCCACGACTTCGCGCTGCACCATGTCCTGCGCTACGGGTTCCGCCCGTCGAAGATCGCCTTCCTCGCCCAGCACGCCTGGTCGGATGCCGACGCCGGCGACTGGCCGGTCGGCTTCCCGCGCGACAGCCGCTACGCGTACGACCTCGCCGAGATCACGCACTGGCTGCAGGTGTTCATCAAGCGGTTCTTCGGCTTCGCGCAGTTCAAGCGCAGCGCGATCCCCAACGGCCCCAAGGTGGCCGCGGCGGGGTCGCTGTCGCCCCGGGGCGATTGGCGTGCACCGTCGGACGGCAACCCCGAGGCGTGGCTCGCGGAGCTCCGGCGGGCGCTGCCCGACCTCGTCGACTGACGCGTCGGCGACCGGGACGGCCCGGTCAGGCGGTCGGCAGAGTGCCGTAGGCCAGGGTGATGAGCCACCCGTCGCGCGAGATGTCGACGAGGGTGTACTTCATGTTGCGGTCGGGAATCCAGCCGCGGTGGCGGCCCGGGTCGAGCCGGACCTGTTCCGGTGCGACACGGACACCGCGGCCGTCGGCCTCCAGCACCGCCTGCACGTGAACCCAGTGGTCGACGAGGTCGAGGGTGTCGGCCCCGGCGAAGAGCCGGGAGTGCTTGCGCATCCGGGCGAGGTCGGCGGGTTCGGGATGCGCGTCGCGGATGTCGATGCCGACCGGCAGCCCCGGATCGCTGACCGCGACGACCGTCGCCGCACGGAAGCTCGCCGTCGTGATCGCCAGCGGCACCTCGACGCCGTCGCGCGATGCGATGAGGCGCGTGTGATAGCCGAAGCCGCGAGGAGCCTCACGTTCGATGCGGACATCCTTCTCGTCGCAGCCGAGAGCCTGAGCGACGAGCTCACGCGCGATCATCCGCCGCCGGTGGTGCACCGTGATGGCGGGATCCCACCCGAGCCGTGCGGTGATCCCCGCGGGCGTATCGAGAAGTACCGTCTTCATTCCGTCGCTCCCGCCTCTGGATGGTCTGACCTCAGGTCGAGTCTAGCGACCGCACGTGCTCGCACCAGGGCGGGCGACCGGGTCAATCCGGTTCCCGGGCCGCCCGCGCGATCCGCCGACGCGACCTCGCTTAGGCTGGCGGGATGAGCCTCGACAACGGCGACGACAAGCGGCCGTCCCCCGCCCGCATCGCGATCTGGGTCGTGGTGGGCGGCATCGGCGCCTACCTGCTGATCTCCGGCATCCTCGGCATCCTCGCCCGGGGCGGTGCGTGACCGTGCGACGGCTCTTGGTCGTCGCGCACCGCGATGAGCTGATCGGCTTCCCCGCCGACATCCCGGGGTTCGACATCCTGCTCACGGGCCCCGGCAAGCTGCTCGCCGCACATGAGCTGACCCGCGCGCTCGACCGCACCACGTACGACGAGATCGTGGTCGTCGGGACCGCGGGAGCGGTGGCCGGCGCTCTCGGCCCCGGCATCTACGAGGTCGGCGACGCCGTCCAGCACGACGTGTTCGACCTGGCGGGGGTTCGCGGCCGGCATCTGTCGATGCCCGAGCGCGTCGAAGCCGGCGGTGCCGGGGTGCGCATCGCGACGGGCGACGTCTTCGTCGACGACGCCGAGGCGGTCGCCCTGATCCAGTCGCTGGGCGCGCAACTGGTCGACATGGAGACCTACGTCTACATCTGGGTCGCCCAGCGCTTCGGCATCCCCATCCGGGTGCTCAAAGCGGTGTCGGACGACGCCCAGGACGGCGCGACAACCGGGTGGGACGACGCCGTCGCGGCGTGCAGTCGCGCCCTGTACGAGCGGATCCGGGCCGACTACGGCGTCTGATCACTGCTGCGCGCGAACAGCCGACGCAGCAGCAGGAACACGACGAGGGCGACGACCGCGACGAGCCCGAGCTTGACCGCGAACACGGCCAGGCGCAGCACGATGTCGACGATCACCCACGCCACGAAGATCGCGGCGATCACTCCGACGACGGTCCAGAAAGTCCTCACGGCGCCAGCCTAGTCGCGCTCACTGAGCGCCTCCTGTCGAATGATGCTCGGGCCCTCACGCGTCGCCTCGACGACGATCTGCGCGGCGAGCTGCTCCTTCATGCCCTCGACGTGGCTGATGACGCCGACGGTGCGGCCGCCCGCGCGCAGCTCGTCGAGGGTGCGCATCGCGAGCTCGAGGGTCTCGGGATCGAGCGACCCGAATCCCTCGTCGACGAAGAGCGTGTCGAGGCGGATGCCGCCGGCACGACCCGTGACGACCTCGGCGAGACCGAGCGCGAGGGCGAGGGAGGCAAGGAAGGTCTCTCCTCCCGACAGCGACTGCGGCGAGCGGAGGCGGCCGGTGTGCGCGTCGAGCACCTCGAGCCCGAGGCCGGAGGCTGCACCACGAGCCTGCAGCGCATCGCTGTGGTGGAGGGTGTACCGGCCCGACGACATGTCGCGCAGCCGCAGGTTGGCGGCGGCGACGATCTCTTCCAGTTCGGCGGCGAGCACGAAGGTCTCGAGATCCATCTTGCGGGTGTTGGGCGCACGGCCGGCGACGGTGTCGGCGAGCCGGGTCACGGTCGCCGTCCGCTCGGCGAGACCGGACACCGCGACGAACGCGTCGTCGATGCGCCGGAGGAGATCGCTCATCGTCTCGGCGGCGTTGACGGCGTCGCGGTGCGCGGCGATCGCCTCGCTGCGGGCGCGGTCTCCGGCAGCGACCGCTTCGGCCGCAGCGTCGAGATCGGGCCGCTCGTCGGGCAGCCCCGCGGCGGCGA
Source organism: Microbacterium sp. Ru50 (assembly GCF_002920555.1). NCBI lineage: Bacteria > Bacillati > Actinomycetota > Actinomycetes > Micrococcales > Microbacteriaceae > Microbacterium > Microbacterium sp. Ru50. The sequence continues at coordinate 1,220,762 of NZ_PQSV01000001.1, forward strand.
GCTCGAGCTCGAGCAGGCGGGCGCGCGTGGCCGCGACGTCGGCGGCGTGTTCGGCGACGCGCCGCGTGAGGGAGGTCCGCTCGGATTCGGGGAGCAGCGCCTCGCGCACCTCGCCGACGTCGGCGAACACTGATGCCTCGATGCGCTGCGCGCGGTCGTTCGCGGCACCGGCCGCGGTCGCCTCGCTGTGGGCGAGCGCCCGCCGGCCCTCGATCACCGCTCGCGCGAGGTCGCGCCGCTCGGTCGCCTCCGCGATGCGCTCGGCGACCGTCGCGAACGGCCCCCGTGCGTCGGCCACGTCGCGCTCCAGGCGGGCGAGGGTCGTGGTGGCCACGGCGGAGCGCTCGCGCGCATCGGCCAGCGCGGCCGCCAGGCGCGAGCGCTCCTCGGCCGCCTCGGCGTCGAGACGGTCGAGCACGTCGCGCTTCTCGGTGAGGTCGGCGACACGCTCTGCGGCGCGTTCGGTGGATGTCAGCTCGTCCCGGGCCTGAGCGAGCATGTCGGCGAGCTCATCGCTCCCGCGACCGCCCGCACGTGCCGTCGCAGCGGCGTGGTCCGCGCGCAGCAGCGCGGCGCGCTCTCCCGCGCCGCGCGCCTCGGCCGCGGCGGCATCGCGCGCCGACTCCGCGTCGGCCAGATCGTCGTCCGTCACACCGTCGGGCGCCGGGGGCGCGGGATGCGGGTGCTCGAGCGCCCCGCAGACCGGGCAGGCCGCGCCGTCGGCCAGTTCGGCGGCGAGTTCTCCCGCCCGACCGGCCACTCGTCGCCGCAGCAGGTCGGTGACGGCGGCAGCCGCCCCCTCCGCGGCATTACTCGTGCGCAGATAGGCTTCCTCGGCCTCGCGGAGCTCACCCGCGAGACGTTCCGCCTCACCGGCCGCCTCGGCCTGAGCAGCGAGTTCGTCGACCCGGACACGCTGCTCGTCGCCGCGCGCCGCCGCGAGGGTCGCCGCCGCGAGCTCGGTCGAGAGCCGTTCGCGCTCCGCGGGCAGGAGCGCGTGCTGTGCGTCGAGCAGCGTCGCCTGCTCCTCGAGGAGGGCGATCTCGCCCGCGGTCGCGTCTCGATCCGCGAGGGCGTGCGTCAGCTCGTGCTCGCGCTCGAGCGCGTCCGTCCAGCGGGCGATGTCGCCTGTGAGGGCCTCGACGAGAGCGGCGATGTCGTCGTCGACGCGTCCGCCCGCCTCCGTCCAGCGCCTCTCGGCGCGCTCCACCGCGATGCGGGCCTCCCCCGCCGCTTCGTCGGACCGGTCGGCCTGCTCGAGCGTCGCGCGGAGCGCTTCGGCGGCACGCGCACGCTCGAGTCGGCGTTCACCCGCAGCCACCTCGTCGGCGACCGCGTCGAGGTCGTCCAGGCGCCGGCGCGCTGCGGCGAGATCGTCGAGCACCCGCACCCGCTCGACGAGCTCGGCATAGGTCGCCGCGAGAGCGGTCTGCCGCGACTCCGCCTGCTGGCGGAGCTCGTCGGCCTGTTCCACGCGGTAATCGGCCCGACGGCGTGCTCGTTCGACGACATCGCGTCGGCCGGCGAGGTCGAGCGGCGCCGCCCCGTCCGTCGCCCCGTCATCGCCGATGGCGCCGCTCTGCTGCGTCATGGCCGCTTCGGCGAGCTCGAGAAGCGTACGCACCTGATCGCCCGCGGCGTCGAGCTCGCGCTGCGCGGAGCGCCGACGCTCCTCGAGATCGTCCTTGTACTGCTCGAAGCGCTTCGTGCCGAACAGCGTGCGCAGCAGCTGCTGCCGCTCATCGTTTCGAGCGAGGAGGAATCGTGAGAACTTGTTCTGCGCCAGCAGGATCACCTGCTGGAACTGCTGCGCGTTCAGGCCCAGCACCTCGTCGAGCAGCAGCGCGACCTCGCGGGGTTTCGCAGCCCGGCCCACCCACTCGCCGTCGACGTCCTGCTCGAGCTCGGCGCGCGCGATCTCGGTCGTGAGCTTGTCGCCGCGCTTCGCGGGCCGCTCGTACTCCGGCGCTCGGGTCACGCGCCAGCGCTGCCCGCCGACGGTGAACTCCAGCCGCACCTCGGTGGGGTCGCCCAGGAAGCTGTGGTCGCTGCGGAGACGCCGTTCGCCGTTGTCGTAACGCGGCACCGAGCCGTAGAGCGCGAAGCTCACCCCGTCGAGGATGCTCGACTTGCCCGCGCCGGTGCGGCCCGAGATGAGGAAGACGCCGTCGCGATCGAAGGCGTCGAAGTCGACGGTCTGCTTCTCGCGGAACGGACCGAAGCCGGTCAGCTCCAGGCGATGCAGCTTCACGCCATCGCCTCCACGCGGATCCGCTCGTCGAGGACGTCGGCCAACAGCTCGCGCTCGCGCTCGTCGGCACCGGCCCCCTCGCGGACGTGCACGAGGAACGCTTCGACGAGCTCGGCGTCGCTGCGCGCGGCGCGCACGCGGTCGACGTAGGTGCGCGCGTCGCTCGGCGCGGCATCCGCCGGTACGTGCACGACCTTCGCGCAGAACGGGAAGCGTTCTTGCAGACGGCGCATCGGATCGCGCTCGGGCAGGGTGTCGGTGTACTCGACGCAGACCCACGCATCAGCGTGCTGCTCGTGAGCGGGATCGGCCAGAACGTCGGCGAGGGGGCCGCGCAGGGTGACGACCCGACGCGGAACCGGCAGCTGGAGCCACCGAGCGTCGACGAAGCCGTCGGCGTCGAGCTCGACGAGCCACGAACCCCGGGGCTTGTCGCCCTCGCCGAAGCTGTAGTGCAGCGGCGCGCCCGCGTAGCGCACGGCGGGGGCCAGCTGCTGGCGACCGTGGATGTGCCCCAGAGCCATGTAGTCGACACCCGCGAATGCCGCCAGCGGCACGACGTCGAGGCCGCCCTGCTGGATGTCCCGCTCGAGGTGCGGCGTCGGTTCGACACCCGCGGCGAAGCAGTGGGCGATCGCGACCGACCGCCCGCCGCGCACCGCCAGGTCGTCGCGCACGAGCCCCATCGCGCGATCGATCACGGCTGCCTGCGACCGGGCCTCGGGCCACAGGTGTCGCAGCAGCGCCGGCTCGAGATACGGGATGCCGTAGAAGTGCACCGGCCCGTCGGCATCCGCGATCGTGATCGGAGTGCCCACCGCGGCCGGGTCGGTGAGGACGTGGATGCCCTCGCGCAGCAGCCCCGCCTGGAACCCGAGGCGGGCGGCGGAATCGTGGTTGCCGCTCGTGACGATGACGCGAGCACCGGCGTCGGCGATGCCGCGGAGGGTGTCGGAGAGGAGGGCGTAGCACCCCGCCGCCGGTGCGGCCGAGTCGAAGACATCGCCGGCCACGACGACGACGTCGACCTCGTGCTCGCGGACCTGCGCGGTGAGCTCCTCGAGCACGCCCCGCAGCGCGTCGAGCGTCGAATGACCGTGGAAGGTCCGCCCGATGTGCCAGTCGGAGGTGTGGAGGATCCGCATGCCGACCAGGGTAGGAGGAGGGTCGGACATCGCGGCGATGCCCCGCGGGGAAGCCGCCAGACTCAGGCCCGCGCCGCCCGCCGTCGGGACGCGAGGTCGGCGACGCCCAGCACGAGGGCGAGCGCGAGGAACAGGCCGACCGAGACCATCCCGAGGGCGTAGGCATCGTGATAGACGTCGATCCGCGGCGTCGATCCACCACCGAGGCGGTACACCGTCGAGTAGAACAGCGACAGTGCGACGGCCGTTCCGACGGCGGTGCCGATGCGCTGCACGAGCTGACCCACGGAGCCGGCCAGACCGCCTTGCTTCACCGGGATGTCGGCGAGGGTGAGGGTCTGGTTCGGCGAGATGACGAGACCGCCGCCGAAGCCGCCGACCGTCAGCACGCCCGCCATCGCGAACTCGACGATCCCGGCCGGCACGAAGTATGCGACGAGAGCGAGCGCGACGACCGCCGCGAGCATGATGACCAGTCCCCCGACCACCAGGGGGCGACCGACGCGCGTCACGATGCGACCGCCGACGTACGAGGCGCCCGCACTGGCGATGGCGAAGCCGATCGACACCATCCCCGCGAACACCGGTTCGAGGCCCACTCCGAGCTGCAGGAAGAGTGTCGTGAGCAGGAACATGGCGGGGAGCGCCATGAAGTACACCGCCTGGATGAGCGTGCCGTTTCGATACGACGAGATGGCGAAGAGCTCGAGCGGGATCAAGGGGTGCTTGCCGGATGCCGCGTAGCGTCGCTCCCACCACACGAACATCGCGGCGAAGACCCCGAAGGCCACGAGCGACCACCACCGCTGCGGATCGTCGCCCTGCGCGCCCGTCGTGAGGAGGAACGGGGCCATGAAGGCGATCACGACGAGCGCGAACAGCAGCAGGCCCACCGGGTCGAGCTGCAGACGGGCCGGCCGCGACTCGCGGGTCCTCGGGAGCAGCCAGATCACACCGGCGAGAACGGCGATCGTCAGCGGGACGTTCATCCAGAAGATGTAGCGCCAGCCGTCCTCGGCCCCGCCCAGCGCGATCATGAGACCACCGAGCGTCGGGCCGAACGCCGTCGAGATGCCGATCGTGGCGCCGAACAGCCCGAAGGCCTTCCCGCGCTCGGCCCCCTGGAACATCTCCTGGGCGAGACCGATGACCTGGGGCATCTGGATGCCGGCCGCCACGCCCTGCACGAGCCGGGCGGCCAGGAGCACCCCCGTATCCGGCGCGAGCGCGCAGACGACGCTCGTGGCGGCGAAGAGCGAGAGCCCGATGACGAACAGCGCCCGTCGCGAGCGCTGATCGCCGATGCGTCCGGCCGGCACGAGGGTCAGCCCGAACGTGAGCACGTAGCCCGACACGATGAGCTGCAGCTCCGTCGAGCCCGCGCCGAAAGCCTTCTCGATCGAGGGCAGCGCGACGTTGACCTTCGTCAGGTCCAGGATCGTCAGCGCCGCAACGGCGACGCAGACCCAGAAGGCCCGCCACCGCTGGTGCACCGACAGCGGGATGCTCGCCGTGTCACTCATCGTGGGTCAGGCTATGCCCGTCGAGAGATGCCGTGCGCGGCCTTGCACTGTCGGCCCGGGCCCCGTAGAGGCCGGGCTCCCGGAGAGGCCCGGGCGCCACCACGACGAATGCCCCGGGACCGTGCCCCGGGGCATTCGCGATGTCATTCGTCAGTCGGCGGCGAGGTCGTCGACGATTCGCGCGATCTCGTCGTCGCCGACGTTCAGGCCGACCTCCGAGACGCGCTGACGCACGTACTTCTCGACCGTCGCGCGGTTCTCGCCCGGGAGATCCGCGCGCAGCTGCGCGACGAGCCCGTCGAGGCGCTCCTGCTCGGTCGTGTCGTGCATCGACAGCGCCGGACCGTCCTGCACGCCCGGAGGCGAGACCGGGGTGTCCTCCTTCGGAGGCGTCACGTCGCCGCCGGTTCCCGCAGATGTCGCCCGCGTGCCGCCGCGACCGGTCTCGGGAGCGTCCTGCGTCGCGGAGTCCGAGACGCTCGAGTCGATCTCGTCGGCCTGACCGCTCATCGCTGCTCCTCCTCGTCTGCCTGCTCGTCGGTGACGAGGTCGGGATCCAGGCCCTGCTGGATCTCGGCGCTCTCGACGAAACCGTCCGGGCTGTCGCCGTCGGGCATCGGGACGTCGGCGGGGCTGTCCGCGTCGCGGACGGCGTCGTCTTCGGCTTCGCTCGCGGCGAGCGAGGTGGCACCGGCGCCGTCGGGGTCGACGACGCCCTCGGGAAGATCGCGGTTCATGACTGTCTCCTTCGATCGATCGCCCCAGTCTGGCCCTGGCATCCTCTCGCGAGCACCGTCTTGACAGGCGCGCGCCGAGGGGCGTATCCCGCCGCCTCGGAACCACGCGGCGGTCAGCTGCGCGGCGTCAGAATGTCCGCGCGATCGGGGTGCGCCTCGAACCAGTCGGCGACGTACCAGCAGACCGGACTGATCGTCCGGTCGCCGAGAGTCTCGATGTCGGCCACGGCGCGCTCGACGACCTCCGCCGCATAGCCGTGTCCGCGGAACGTCGGAATCGTGTACGCGCGAGTGAGCGCCACGGTGCGCCCGTCGTCGCGGTAGTCGAGCACGCTGACGAGGTCGTCTCCCCGGTGCAGCGCGTAGCGCGAGGCGTCCTTCTCATTCGTGAATGTCAGATCGCTCATGGGCCCACGCTACGCCCGGCCGGCGGCAGTGAGGCCAGCCAGGCGTCGATCTCCGAGCGATCGCGCAGCCGCACGATCCGCTCCCCCGCGGCGATGCGCCCGAGCATGCGCTCGCGCGTGACGGGATGGTTGGTCCACGCGAACCGGATGATGTTCCGCTCTGGATGCCATCTCAGAAGATTTCGTGCGCGCTCGCGGTTGCCGTGCCACAGCTCCTCGCGCCGCACCACTCGGCGCAGCGTCCGCCCGACGACCTGACGCATCACACGTCGGCGCGGCAGGTCGAGCCACACGACCGTGTCGGCGCCGTCCGGTGAGCCCGGATCGAGCATGTCGCCCAGACGCGACGTCCAGTTGCCGTCCGCGACCCACCCGTCCGGATGCTGCCGCACGAACGCCCGGACCCGGGCGCGGGCCTCGTCGAGGTCGCGCATCCGCCAGTCGGCGTCCCAGAAGACGGCGTCGAGCTCGAGCCGCGGCAGCCCCGTCCGCGCCGAGACACGGTCCGCGAGCACGCTCTTCCCCGAGCCGGAGGTGCCGACGATCCGGATCCGCGTAGCCACGATCGTGCACCGTAGCGAGGATTGAGCAATCTGTCACATTCCGTCATCGAAGGACGCGAGGCACTGGTGTGTTTGACACATCCGGACACGGATCGTCATAATCAACCCCATGACTGACATCGCACGCACTCTGTCCGCCCGGGAGGCGAACGGAACTGCCGACATCATGATGATGTCGCAGCGTGCTGTCATGTGTTGCCGAATGTGCCGCTGACAGGTGAACCCCGCCTGATCCTCCGCCGCTTCTGAACGCGGCCGCGGATCCCCGAGTTCCGATGGCCCGGCCCACAACGCCGACATCCGGATGCTCGCTCACCGGCCCCCGCTGGGCCTCACGCAACGCACACCCGAACCCGCCGCAGGCTCTGACAGCCCGGGTTCACGTTCCGAGGACGAACCTCCCATGTCGAACACCGCTCTTCTCGCCCCCGCCGCCCCCGCTCGTCACCTTCGCGCCGTCGAGACGCCTCCCCCGGCACCCGCCGCCGCGGCCTCGACCGCGCCGCGCGGCTTCGCCCTGTACGTCGGCATCGACGAGGCCAAGGCCGCCGCCGACGGCGTCTCGCTCTCGACGCTCGTCGAGGCCCTGCGCCGTACGCTGGGCGAGCTCGCCCCCCACGCCGAGACCTACGCGACCGTCGCCCTGGCACCGGTCGGCGCCGGAGGACGCGACGTCGACGTCGTCCGCCTCGCGCTGCACGAGCCCAGCGCGGTCGCCCGCACGAAGCAGGACGTCCCGGCGGAGGACCACGTCCCCGGCGGCGTGACCGTCGACATCTCGCGCAAGCGCGTCTTCATCGACGGCGAGTCCGCCGCCTTCACCTTCAAGGAGTTCGAGCTGCTGCAGTACCTCGTGCTGCGCGAGGGACGCACGATCGAGCGCTCCGAGCTCGTCGAGTCGCTGTGGAACAACGGGTCCGACGAGGAGGCGCCGGGAGAGCGCACGATCGACGTCCACGTCCGCCGTCTGCGTGCAAAGCTCGGGCGCTACGAGGACATCGTGCGCACCGTCCGCGGCGTCGGCTACCGGTTCGACCGCCACGCCGACGTGGTCATCCGCTACGGCCACGGCACGCCGTCGCCCGACCGCTTCTGACGCGCCCCACCCGACCGGGGTGCCGATCGACGCCGCTCACGGCGGGATGTCGGAGGTTCCGACGTAGGGTGTCGGCATGAGCGCGGTGACGACGGGACGGATGCCGGGTCGCCGCCCGGCGATCCGCGGTCTCGATGCCGCGCCGCCGTCGTCGCCCCCGATCGAGACCGAGTACCGGCCGGCTGCGCCGATCGACGTCGCCCGCGCTGTGCGCCACCAGCAGCACGGGGCCCACGATCCCACGATGACCACGTCGGGCGAGGTGATCTGGCGCGTCAGCCGCACGCCGCGCGGGGTCGCCACGCTCGCTCTGCGGGTGGGGCGCTCGCTCGTGAGAGCGGCCGCGTGGGGCCCCGGCGCGGAGTGGGCGATCGAGCAGCTGCCTCGGCTGTGCGGCGGTGACGACGATCCTGAGGGCTTCGACGGGACGCGGCATCCGCTCATCGCCGACATCCACCACCGGCATCCCGACATCCGCCTCGGCGCGACCGACCTCGTCTTCGACGACCTCGCGAGCGCCGTCTTCGAGCAGAAGGTGACGGGGCTGCAGGCGTTCGGTGCCTGGCGTGCGATCGTCACCTGGTACGGCGAGCGCGCCCCCGGTCCCACGCCGCGCCCGATGTTCGCGCCTCCCGCGGACTGGCACCTCATTCCGAGCTGGGCGTGGCATCGCGCCGGCCTCGAGCCACCGCAGTCGCGCACCGTCGTGCGCGCGGCCCAGCGGCGCGCCTCGATCGAGCGTGCGGTCGCCGGGGCCCGCGGCGGCGACGAGCACGAACGCATCCTGACCTCCCTGCCGGGGATCGGTCCGTGGACGTCGGCGGAGACCCGCATCCGCGCCTTCGGCGACCCCGACGCCGTGAGCGTGGGCGACTACCACCTGTGCCACACCGTGGGCTACGCCCTGACGGGCCACCGCGTCGACGACGACGGGATGCTCGAACTGCTCGAGCCGTGGCGGGGCCACCGGCAGCGCGTCATCCGGCTCATCTACGCCGGCGGCGTGTTCGAACCGCGCCGCGGCCCGCGGCTGCATCCCGAAGACCATCGCGACCGCTGAGGCAGCCGCGTCGTAAGCTCGGGGCATGGCGAATCGGGGATGGCAGCGCGGACACACCTACTGGGCACTCGGCGCCGCCCTCGTCTTCGTGCTGGGCATCGTGTTCGGCCTCGTGATGAACAACGTGTGGCTGGGTCTCGTGCTCGCCGCGGCGATCTCGGTGGGATGGCTCATCGCCTACGAGTCGCGCCGGGGACGCAACGAGGGCGTCTACGATCGCGACGACGACGGCGCGCAGCTCTGACCCGCCGCATGAGCCACCTCACCTGACACTTCGCGCCCCATCCATGCACCGGATGCGGCCACAACTGCCAGGTGAAACCCACGCCAGGTGAAATCCACTCGGTGCGCCGAGGTCAGCGGAAGTAGACCGCGAGCGGGTACTCGCCGTCGTCGCGGACCGCGATCGGCGTCTGGAACACGCTCTCGAGCACATCGGGGCGCATGATCTCGCGCGGTGTCCCCGTGCACGCCACCGTTCCCCCGGTGAGGGCGACGATGCGGTCGGCATAGGCGGCGGCGAAGTTGATGTCGTGGATGACGACGACCACGGTCTTGCCCAGTTCATCCGCCGCCCGTCGCAGCTGTCGCATCATCCCGACGGCGTGGCGCATGTCGAGGTTGTTGAGCGGCTCGTCGAGCAGGATGCAGTCGGTGTCCTGAGCGAGCACCATCGCGACGTAGGCGCGCTGGCGCTGCCCGCCGGAGAGCTGATCGAGGTAGCGGTGAGAGAGATCCTCCAGATCGAGGAAGCGCAGCGCCTCGTCGACGTGGCGCCGATCGTCGGGGGTGAGGCGTCCTCCGGAGTGGGGGAAGCGCCCGAAGCCGACGAGATCGCGCACCGTGAGCCGCGTGACGAAGTGGTTCTCCTGCCGCAGGATCGACACGACGCGCGCCAGCTCGCGGCTCGGGGTGCGCGCGACATCGAGACCGCCGACGGTGACCGTGCCCGTTGTCGGCTCGGTCAGGCGCCCGACGATCGTGAGCAGCGTGGACTTGCCGGCGCCGTTGGGCCCGACGAGGGCGGTCACCCCGCCGGCCGGGATCCGGAGGTCGATGGGACCCAGCACGCGCAGGCCGCCGTAGGACTTCGAGACGTCGGTGAGGGTGATCACAGCGCGCCCTTTCGCAGAAGGTAGACGATGAAGAAGAGCCCGCCGACGAACTCGATGATCACGGTGAGCATGCCCGCCGCGTAGAACACGTGCCGCAGCACGAAGTAGCCGCCGAGGAGCGTCGTCATCCCCAGCAGAGCCGCGAACGGGAGGACGACGGCGTGCCGGGACGATCCGGCGAGCTGATACGCGAGTGTCGCGACGATGAACCCGAAGAAGGTCATCGGCCCGACGAGCGTCGTGGAGACCGAGATGAGCACCGCCACGAGGATCAGCAGGACGGTGACCTCGCGCTTGTAGGCGAGTCCGAGATTGGTGGCGACGTCGCGACCGAGGGTCAGCACGTCGAGACGGCGGCGGCGGCGCCACACCACGACGAGGACGACACCGACGATCGCCGCAGCCCACGGCAGGTACTCGGGGTTCGAGTTGCTCAGGTTTCCGAACAGCCGTGCCGAGAGCAGATCGAAGTCACTCGGCGTCAGTAGCCGCTGCATCACCGTGGAGAGTGAGCCGAACCCGACCCCGAGCACGATGCCGATGAGCAGCATGATGTGCAGGTTTCCCCGCTTGCCGGCGAAGAGCCATCCGTACAGGAGGGTCGCGAAAGCCACCATCAGCACGCTCTGGAGAGCCACCTTGGCGAGTCCGTCGGTCGCCGCGAGCGCAGCTCCCCCGAAGAAGAACACCAGGCCCGTCTGCATCACGACGTAGAGCGCGTCGAACCCCATGATCGAGGGCGTGAGGATGCGGTTGCCCGTCGCCGTGTGGAACAGCACCGTCGCGACCGCCTGGCAGCAGGCCACGATCGCGACCGTCGTAACCGTCGTGACCCGCAGATCCACGGCGAGCCAGTAGCCGCGTTGCGCCGGATCGAGGGGGATGTTCCAGGTCAGCAGCAGGACGGCGGCCGCGACGACTGCGACGGCGAGGACGACGAACCGCAGCCACACCCGTGGTCGCCGCGTCGCAGCATCCGCGGACGACGCGCGCACGGTGCCGCGCACGGCCTCAGCCATCGTTCCCGCGCTGCCGGAGGAGCAGCATGACGAACACGGCCGCGCCGAGGACGCCGAGAATCATCGAGACCGGCACCTCGAACGGCATCCGGATGACGCGGCCGACGATGTCGCAGACGACGATGACAGCCACTCCGCCCAGACACACCCAGGGAAGGTTCGCGCGGAGGTTGTCCCCCCGCCACATCGACACGAGGTTGGGCACGATGAGCCCGAGGAACGGCAGGAAGCCCACGACGACGGTCGTGACCCCGGTCGCGACGGCGACGAGGGCTGTGCCGAGGAGGAGCACCCGGTCGTAGTCGACGCCGAGCGTCGTCGCGACATCCTTTCCGAGGCTCGCCGCCGTCAGCCGGTCGGCGAAGAGCGCGACGAGCACGACGACGACGCCGACGACCCACAGCACCTCGTAGCGGCCACGGACCACGGCGGTGAAGCTTCCCATGAACCAGGTGCCCAGCATCTGCAGGGCATTGGCGCTGACGGCGAGGTAGGTCGTGAAGGCCGAGACGACGGCGCCGAGCATGATGCCGATGAGGGGCACGATCAGCGACGAGCGCAGCTGGATGCGGCGCAGGATCGCGAGGAAGACCAGCGTTCCGGCGAACGCCGCGATGCTCGCGACGACCATCCGCACGATCAGCGGCGCGTCGGGCACCAGGAGCACTGTCGCGAGGAGGCCGAGCGCGGCCCACTCCGTGGTCCCGGTGGTGGTCGGCTCGACGAAGCGGTTCTGGGTCAGCAGCTGCATGACGAGGCCGGAGACCGCCATCGCGCAGCCGGCGAGGACCAGGGCGAGCGTGCGCGGGATCCGCGTGATCCACAGCATCTCGGAGCCGACGCCGTCGGAGGTGAGGTCGTAGACGCCCACGAAGAGCGAGAGCACGACGAGACCGGCCACGACGATGATCGCGGCCGGGAGGGCGAGACGCCCGCGCATGCGGGCGGGGACGGTGAGCGCAGTCATGACGGGTTACGGGAGCCCCGCCCGGCGGTACCGGACGGGGCTCCCCGAGACGACGATCAGGCCGCCGCGGCGAACGCCGTCGCGATGTCGGCGTAGAGCTTGGTGTAAGCCTGGATGCCCTCGTCGAGGTAGAAGCTCGGCGCGAGGTACACGATCTGCCCCTTCTGCACGGCGGGAACGTTCTGCAGGGCCTCGGATCCCTCGATGAGCTCCTTCGCCGAGACGTAGCCGTCCTCGCCGAACATGGCGTCGCGATCGAGCACGATCAGCCACTCCGGGTTCGCCGCCGCGATCGCCTCGACGCTGATGTCGTCGCCGTGCGAGGCATTCTCCGCCCCGCGATCGATGCCGGGCACGAGACCGAGCGTGGGGAAGGCGGCGCCGACGCCGCGCCCCTCCCCCGGCGCCGCGAACGAGATCTTGCCGCCCGAGGTGAGCAGGCCCACGACCGTGTCGGTGCCGTTGTAGGCCGCCTTCGCGTCTGCGACGGCGGAATCGAGGTCGTCGGCGAGCTTCTTCGCGTCATCCTCGCGGTCGAAGACCTGGCCGAGGATCTCGACCTGGCGCTTCAGTTCGGCGACCTGCTCCTCGCCCTCGCGCGCACTGGTCTCGATCGTCGCGGGCTGGATCGCCGTCAGGTCGTCGTAGATGTCGCGGAAGCGGTAGCCGCCGACGATGAGGTCGGGCTGCGCCGAGATGATGGCCTCGAGGTCGGGCTCGCGGTGCAGCCCGACGTCGAGCACGTCGTCGCCGCCGGACAGGTTGGGCCACAGGTCGTACATCAGCGGCTTCGGTGCCGCCACGAGCTCGATATCCCAGTCGCTCAGCGTCTGGAACGTCGTGTTGTCGAGCGCCACGACGCGTTCGGGGGCGACAGGAACCTCGATCTCGCCGTGGTTGTCGGTCACCGTCACGGTCGCGGCCGAGGTCGCGTCGCCGCCGGGCTCGGCGTCCGGACTGGCCGACGACGCGCACCCGGCGAGGCCGAGGGCTGCGACGAGCGCGATCGAGACGAGTGCGGGACGGCGGAATGCATGGCTCACGTGACGTATCTCCTGGTGCGGTGCGTATCGGATGCTGGTCGACGGGCGACCGGATGCCGGGATCGAGACCCCGACGGCTGTGTAGGTTAGCCTAACCTTCATGTCCGCATCGACCGCAACCCCCTCGTTCCGGATCGCTCGCCGAGCGCTCGACCTGCGCTTCCGCTTCGTCCGCCTGGCAGCCCGACAATGGCTCACTCCGGCCTATGTCCGCGTGCGGCTCGAGGGCGCCGACCTGCGGGACTTCGACTCCCCGGGCTGCGACGACCACGTCCGCGTGTTCTTCCCCGACGTGGCCCCCGAGAGCATCGACGAGATGCGGGCGGCACCGAGCCGCGAGTACACCCCGCTCGCCTGGGACGCCGACGAGGGCTGGCTCGATCTCGAGTTCGCCCTGCACGGCGACGGCGTGGCTGCGGACTGGGCGGCGACGGCGGAGATCGGGTCGACGATCGGCATCGGCGGACCGCGCGGATCCGCGGTGCTCACGGGGCGCCCCGACGGCTGGTTCCTGGCCGGAGACGAGACCGCCGTGCCCGCGATCCGGCGATTCGCCCATCACATGGATGCCGCCGCCGTCGGGCGCGTGCTCATCGAAGTGCCCGACGGTGATCACGAGCTGCCCATCTCCACGCCCCCGGGCGTCGTCGTCGAGCAGGTGCACCGCGGATCGGCATCCGCCGGCGCTGCGCTCGCCGCTCGTCTCGCCGCGCTCGGCGACGGGGACCGACCGGCCGGCGCCGTGTTCGGTTTCGTGGCCGCCGAGCAGTCGATCGTGCGACCGGCTCGAGCGCTGCTCCTCGACCGCTGGCGCCTCGACCCCGAGCGGATCACCGTCAAGGGCTACTGGAAGCGTGGCGAGCCCGAGTATCACGCACCCCACTGAGCCCTCGGAGTCGCTTCACCTGGCACTTCCCGCCCACTCACCACGCGGGATGGGGCCAGAGCTGACAGGCGAAGACCGCCCCGCGCCGCGCCGCTCCGCTAGCATCGCGGGATGGAGGCCGTCTCGACAGCACCGCTGCCGAACGCTTCGCTGCCCCAGGCGATGCGACGTTTCGTCGCGCACGCCTTCCGTCTGCGCGGGCGCGCGAGCCGCAGCGAGTACTGGTGGTGGATGGCGGTCGGGTTCGCCGCCGCCGTGATCTTGCTTCTCGTGATCCCCCGGATGCTGTCGGGGCGCTGGCCGCAGCTCGATCTCGGCCTCCACCCCTTCGGCTGGTGGGGATGGCGCGGGCTCGAGCTCTTTGGACCGATCGCTCCGACCGATCCGCTCTCCGCTCTTCTGGGCGTCTACCTCTGGGCTTCGGCCGTGTGGGTCGCCCTGACGGTCGTCCCCGGTTTCACCGTGGCGGTGCGGCGGCTGCACGACTCCAACCTCTCGGGATGGTGGGTGCTGCTGAACCTGCTGCCGGTGGGCGGCTTCATCCTGCTCCTGCTCGCCCTGCGACGGTCGCGCCCCGAGGGCGCTCGTTTCGACGGGGATGCCGCCCTGTTCGAGCGCGCCGCCGGCGGAGTGCGGACCGAGGTGGTGTGATGCCCTTCCTCTCCGTGCTCCCGATGCTGCTGTCGATCGTCGGCGCCCTGTCGCTCGGTGATTCGAGCGGGCTCGCTGCGGCGACCGCGGTGGCGCTGCTCGCGATCGCGATCGCGGTCGTCTCGGTTTCGGCGACCGCCGCCACGACGGGGCCCGCGGGCTCGCGACGACCACACCCCCGGCGGTCGATCTCACCCTCGACGCTGCTGGCGCAGAGCGACCCGGACGCTCCCGGGAGACGCCGCCCCCGCGCCCCGGGGCTCGCGGCCTCAGCCGCGTAGCCACGTCCGGAACGGCTTTACACCCGCGCGCACCCGCGCCCGAGGCCTCGCGCATCGCGCCGTCCGGCGTCCCCTCGCGGCTGATCCCCCGTGTGTTCAGCTTCGTCGATCGGACTCCTCATGGACCTGTATTCCTTCCCGCCCCTCGCCGCCGCGCTCGACGCCGTGGCCTCGACCCTCGCCGCGCTGACCGCGGCGCTCGAACCCGCGCTCGGCGGCCTCTCCGCCGCGGCATCCGTCATCCTCATCACCGTCGTCGTGCGCACCGCACTCATCCCCGCGGGCGTCGCCCAGGCGCGCGCAGACCGCGCTCGTGCGCGCCTGGCGCCCCGGCTGCGCGAGCTCCAGCAGCGATACCGCACCGATCGCGAGAGACTGCAGCGCGAGACGCTCAAGCTGTACCGCGACGAGAACGTCTCGCCGACGGCGGGCTGTCTGCCGCTGCTTGTGCAGGCCCCCGTCGTGGGACTGCTGTACGGCGTGTTCATCCACCCCACGATCGCGGGGCACCCCAACGGGCTGCTCGCCGAGACGCTCTTCGGGGTCCCCCTCGGGTCGAGCCTCGCGGGCACCGTCGCCTCGGGGGCGCTGCCGCTCACCACCGGCCTCGTGTTCGGCGTCGTCATCGCCTCGATCGCGCTCGTCGGCGAGCTGACGCGGCGCGCCTTCCGGGTGACGGATGCTCCGGCCGCCCTGTCGGGAGTGCTCGGGGTCGCGCAGTTCGCGACCGCCGTCATCGCGGTATTCGTTCCCCTTGCGGCCGGCCTGTACCTGGTCGTGACGGTCGCCTGGACGCTGGTGCAGCGCCTCATCCTGCGCCGCATCCTTCCGCCCATCGCGGCGTGAACCCGCTCACGTGACAGGAGTGGCCCCCTCCCGCGCGGGGAAGCGGCCACTCCTGTCAAGCGAGGGCCGCGAAACGCGACCCGACGGCGCTCAGGCGCGCGCGTGCAGGTTCTCCTCGAGGAACGCGAAGACCGTCTCGTACCAGACGCGCGCGTTCTGCGGCGAGAGGATCCAGTGGTTCTCGTCGGGGTAGTACAGGAACCGGTGCGGGCTCGTGCCGTCTTCGGCGGCGTGATGCTCGTTGAGGTCGGCCCACAGCCGGAGCCCTTCGCCGATCGGCACACGGTAGTCGCGGTCGCCGTGGATCACGAGCATCGGCGTCCGGATGTCGGCGACGAAACGATGCGGCGAGTTGGCGATCGCGCCCTCGGGGCTGAAGATGCTCTGCCAGTACGGCGCGAAGTCGGTCGTGCCGGCGAACTGGTCGAACGCCCACAGGCTCGCGTGGGTCACGATCGCGTCGAAGCGGTCGGTGTGCCCCGCGACCCAGTTCGCCATGTAGCCGCCGAACGATCCGCCCATCGCGGCCGTCCGGGTCTGGTCGATGTCATCGCGCGCGACGACGGCGTCCGTGATCGACATGAGGTCGGTGAAGGGTGCGGCACCCCACGCGTCCCACCCGCGCGCGATGAAGTCGAGCCCGTAGCCGGTCGACAGGGCCGGGTCGGGCAGCAGCACGGCGTAGCCTCGGGCCGCAGCCAGCAGCGGGCTCCAGCGCCAGCTCCACGCGTTCCAGCTGTTGAGCGGTCCGCCGTGGATCCACAGCAGAAGCGGCGCCGGGGCCGCGGCATCCGCTCCCTCGGGCAGCACGAGCCAGCCGCGCACGCGGGCTCCGTCGTCGGCGGTCGTCTCGACCTCGACCATCGAGGCGGTCGTCGCGGGCGACGGGGCCGGGCTCGCAAGGGGTGTCACGGCGCCGTCGGCTGCGATACGGACGGGATGCGGCGGTGTCATCCAGTTCGAGCGGAGCGCGATGACATCTGTCGTCCCGGAGACCGGCTCGACATGCGTGTACGCGAAGTCGTCGTGCGTGATCTGTGTGACCTCGTCGGCGTCACCACCGTCGAGCGGCACCGTGAAGACCGGGCCGCGACCATCGTGGTCGGCAGTCGCGACGAGTGCGGAGTCGTCGTCGGCGAAGCGGATGCTGCTCGGCCACCGGTCCCAGCGCGACGCGAGGCGCTGCACGCCGGAGCCGTCGAGGGCACCGGCCCACAGCTCCTGGTCGGCGGGACCCGCCGGAGTCGACTTCGCCGTGCGGACGTATGCGACCCGCGCGCCGTCGCGGCTGATCGCGGGCATCTCGACATCGACATCGGCCTCGTCGCGGACGACGCGCAGCTCGCCCGTCGCGGTGTCGATCGCGACGAGACGGTACCGGGCGTCGCGTCCCTGCGGCTCGGGCACCGAGGCGATGAGGGTAGCGCCGTCGGGCGTCAGCGCCATTCCCGCCGTGCCCGCTACGCGGCCGCGGAGCAGAATGCGCGGTCGCGGCAGGCCCGCGGGGTACGGCTCATCGGCGGCCTCCGGTGCGGCCGTCGCGCCGACGACCTCGTCGACGGCCTGGTCGGCGGTCGCGATGACGGCGGGCGCGTCGGCCAGGTCGTTCAGGTCGAGGGCGAACAGCGCGGGCTCGTGGGGGCCGAGGTCGTGATCCCAGTACCGCACGGGGTACGTGTCGTGGATGATCGCGGAGACCTTGAGCTTCTTCCGCTCCGCCCGCAGCTTCGCGTCGGCCTCGATCGTGGCGGCGTCGGGAAGCAGCGACGACGCGATGACGATGCGGTCGGAGTCCGCCGCCGTCACGACCGCGGAGACCCCGCCGGCCAGCCGGGTCACCGGACGCGCCTCGCCACCGGCGGCCGGGAGCAGCCAGAGCTGAGCGGGGGCGCCGTCCGCAGCGTCGTTGTCGGGACGTGCCGAGACGAACAGCAGGTCGCCGGAGGAGGTGAACACGGCCCCGGACTCGCCGGTGGTCGAGCGGGTCAGCCGGCGCGGCACGCCGGTGCCGTCAGCGGGCACCGACCACAGCGAGCGCTCGTAGCCGGTGCGATCCTTCGTGAGGGTCGCGACCGTCAGCACGACGTGCGAGCCGTCGGGCGAGGTCGCCGCCGCGTCGATGCGGGGAAGGGCGTAGTAGTCGTCGAGAGAGTCGAACGGCGTCGTCATGCCTCCACGCTATCCGGCGCGGACTACATCTCCTCGTGCGTGTCGGGGTCGCCGTCCCAGAGCCGGCCGCGTTCGAGGGCGCTGATCGCCGTGATCTCGTCGCCGGTCAGCAGGAAGTCGAAGACGTCGGCGTTCTCGCGCTGGCGTACCGGGTCGGCCGACTTCGGGATCGGGGTCGACGACAGCTGCGTGTGCCAGCGCAGCACGACCTGGGTGCCCGTGACGCCGTGGGATGCCGCGATGTCGGCGATGACCTGCTCGTTCAGCAGCTCGCTGCGCCGTGCCAGGGGGCTCCAGCTCTCGGTGCGGATGCCGTTGGCGGCATGGAACGCGCGCAGTCCCGCCTGCGGGAAGTAGGGATGCATCTCGACCTGGTTGACCGCTGGGGCCACTCCGGTCTCCTCGATGAGGCGCGCGAGCATCGGCTCGGTGAAGTTCGACACCCCGACCGACCCGACCTGCCCCTCGTCGCGCAGCGCCAGCATTGCCCGGTAGGTCTCGAGCCACTTCCCCTGGCTGGGGTTCGGCCAGTGGATGAGGTAGAGGTCGATCTTCTCGACGCCCAGCCGGCCGAGCGACCCCTCGGCGCTGCGGATCGTCTCGTCGAAGCCGTGGTCGCGCCCCGGCACCTTCGTCGTGATGATCAGCTGGTCGCGGATGCCGCTGCGGCGCACGGCCTCGCCGACCTCCGACTCGTTCTGATAGTTCACCGCCGTGTCGAGCAGGCGGTAGCCGGAGTCGATCGCGGCGGCGATGGCGTCGACGCCCTCCGGGCCGCGCAGGTTGTAGGTGCCGAGGCCGAGCTCGGGAAAGTCGGAGCCGTCGTTGAGCGAGACCGTGGGAATCGTGACCATGCCGCACACGCTACGCCGTCACCGCGGTCTGCGGCGCGGGCTTGCGCAGACCGATCGCGCCGCTCAGCGCGCCAGGAACTCCTCGATCACGGTGAGCACTCCCGCCTCGGTGTGCGAGGGGGCGCTGTAGCGCGCGACCGCCGCGATCTCGGGGTGGGCCTCGGCCATCGCGTACGAGTAGCGGGCCTGCTGGAGCAGCTCGAGGTCGTTGAGGTAGTCGCCGAACGCCATCGTGTGCTCGGGCCCGATCCCGAGCGTCTCCTGCAACCGCGACAGCGCCCGTCCCTTGTTGACCCCGGGGTTCATGATGTCGACCCAGTGCTGCCCCGACACCACGACCTGGTGGCTCTCGCGGAGGTCGAACAGCTCCGGTGCGACCGACTCCTCGGCGAGCGCGAAGTCGTAGACGGCGAGCTTGAGGATCTCATCGTCGACCGACGTCAGGTCGTCGACGATCGCGAGCTCGGCGTAGTACGTGTCGGCCTCGGCGAGGAAGGCGGCGTCCGCGCGCTCGATGTACGCCGACCGTTTGCCGCAGACGACGAGGCCGACATCGAGGTGGTCGAGACCGCGGATGCGACGGACGACGGATGCCGCGAACTCCGCGTCGACGGCATCCGAGCTGACCTCCGCGCCGTCGCGCACGACGTACGCGCCGTTCTCGGCGATGTAGTCCAGCTCGACCGGCGCATCGGCGAACTGCCGCCGCAGCGTCGCGAGCTGCCGCCCGCTCGCGGGAGCGAAGACGATGCCCCGGTCGCGGAGCCGCGGCAGCAGCCGCCACAGCCCGTCCGGGATGCGGCCGTCCGCGTCGAGGAGCGTGCCGTCCATGTCGACGGCGATCAGGCGGATGTCGGGAGAGGTCACTCCCCCATCCTCTCCGACGCGACCAGCCGGTGCGGCCGCGCCCTCCCGGGGGATAACCCGAACGCGGGTCTCCGGACCGCTCGCCTGCGCGGCACCGGGCCGCGGTCCTAGCGTGGAGCCATGACCACAGCCGTCGCCAGCACCGCCCCTCCATCCCGCGCCCTGATGTGGGCGCGCCCGCTCGGCGCGCTCGCCCAGCTCGCCGCCCTCGGCTTCGCGGGCACCGCCGCATTCACCGTCATCCTGACGCTCATGGCGGTCGGCATCGGCCTCACTCCGGCGCTCGGCCTCGGCCTGCCGATCCTCGTCGGCTTCGTCTACGCGCTCTGGCTGACCGGCTGGCTCGAGTACGCGCGTGTCGACGGCCTCTACGGATGGGGGCTGCCCCCGCTGTCGGCGCGCAGCAGCGGACGGCCCGGGTTCGGCGGCTGGCTGCGCACGGTCTGGCTGCAGTTCACCGACGGCCGGATGTGGCGCGGGGTCGCTCACGCGGCGATCTCGACCGTGCTGGGTCTCATCGTGCTGAGCCTGGCGAGCCTGCTCGCGTCGGGCGTCGCCCTTCTCTTCGCGCCGCTGTACGCCACCAGCGACGTCACGATCGGGTCGACCTGGATCACCGTGCCGCTCGAGGGCGCCGTCGTGGCCGGCGTGCTGATGGTGATCGTGCCGGCAGCCGTGCTCGTGGGCATCGCTCTCCTGCACCGCATCCTCGCCACATCGATCCTCGTCCCCTCTCGCGAGGCCCAGCTCGTCGAAGCAGCACGCACCGCGGGCGTCCAGCGCGAGGGCGCGGTCCGTGCCGGAGAGCTCGAGCGCACCCGCATCGAGCGCGACCTGCACGACGGCGTCCAGCCCCGTCTGGTCTCGGTCGGCATGACGCTGGGACTGGCTCAGCAGAAGATCGACGACGATCCGGCTGCCGCGAAGGAGCTGCTCGCCGAGGCGCACACGTCGACGAAGGCGGCCATCACCGAGCTGCGTCAGCTCGCCCGCGGCATCCATGCCTCGGTGCTCGACGACCGGGGGCTCGACGCGGCGCTGTCGGCGCTCGCCGCCCGCTCGCACGTCCCCGTCAGCCTCGACGTGCGAGTCGATCAGCGCTGCAGCCGTACCGCCGAGGCGGCCGTGTACTTCGCCATCGCGGAATCGCTCACCAACGCCGCCAAGCACTCGCGGGCCGGGGAATGCCGCGTGGCGGTCCGCCATCGCGACGACCACACGCTCTGGGCGCGCGTCGAGGACAACGGCGTCGGAGGCGCCCGGGTCATCCCCGGAGGCGGGCTCGACGGAATCATCAACCGCATCACGGCGGCGGGCGGCACGACGCGTCTCGACAGTCCGGCCGGCGGACCGACCGCTCTGGAGGTGAGCGTCCCGTGCGCATCCTGATCTGCGAGGACTCCACGCTGCTGCGCGAGGGGCTGGTGCGGCTGCTGGCCGACGCGGGCCACGAGGTCGCCGCCGCCCTCCCCGACGCCGACGGCATCTCGGCCGCCGTGACCGAGACCAGTCCCGACCTCTGCATCCTCGACGTCCGGCTGCCGCCCACGTTCACCGACGAGGGCATCCGCGCGGCCCTCGCGCTGCGCGCCGAGAACCCGCGGCTGCCGATCCTCGTGCTGAGCCAGTACGTCGAGGAGCGCTACGCGAGCGAGCTCATCACCTCGCAGGGAGCAGCCCTGGGCTACCTCCTGAAGGACCGTGTGGCCGACGTCGGCGAGTTCCTCGCGACGATCGAGCGCATCGGGTCGGGAGCCACGGTGCTCGACCCCGAGGTGGTCGCGCAGCTCCTGACGCGCCGTTCACGCGACGAGCGGATGTCGCGGCTCACCGAACGCGAGCGGACGGTGCTCGCCCTCATCGCCGAAGGCCGCAGCAACCAGGCCATCGCCGGGGCGATGTTCCTGAGCGAGGCGAGCGTCGAGAAGTACATCACCTCCCTTTTCCAGAAGCTCGATCTCGAGCAGGACGAGCACGGCAACCGTCGCGTGCTCGCCGCGCTCGTCCACCTCGAATACGGCGGCTCGCAGCCGCAGAACGGAGCAGTGCGATGAGCACGACCCTGACCCCGCCTCCCGCCACTCCGCCGCAACCTCCGGTCGAGCCGCCGGTCACGGGCGACATGCCGCCGACCGGGCCGGCACCGTCCCGGGGACCGTCGTCATCCGCCCGGGTGATCGCGGGACTCACGATCGCCGCGGGAGCAGCCCTCGTCCTGTTCACCGCGGGCACGGGTGTCGTGTCGACCATCGTCAGCGGTGGTGCGGCGACCTCGACGATCTCCGCACCGACCGCGGGCGTGAACCTGCTCGAGATGGATGCCGCAGCAGCCGATGTCGAGGTCTCCTTCGGCGACGTCGACGAAGCGACGCTCACCGTGACCGGCACGGGAGGCGCCGAGGCGTGGGAGCTCGCCCGCGAGGGCGACCGCCTCGTGGTCGACTCCGACCGCGACTGGTGGAGCGGATGGCGCCTGTGGGGCGGATCGTCGCGGGCGACCCTCGTCCTGCCCGCGAGCCTCGCCGGGCTCGACGCCCAGCTGAGCGTCGGGGCGGGAGCCCTGCGTGCAGACGGCGAGTTCGGCGCGCTCGCGCTGCGAGCCGACGCCGGATCGGTCGATGCGGCCGGCTCCGCGACGAGTCTCGACGCGCGGGTGTCCGCCGGACGCGTGTCGGTCGACCTCGACGGTGTCCGCGAGGCGACCGTCGACGTCAGCGCCGGCCGGATGTCGGGAACGCTGTCGGGCACCGCGCCGACGTCGGTGACGATCACCGCCGAGGCCGGCGGCGCCGACCTGACCCTCCCCCGCGGCGGCTACGCCGTCAGCGCGACGCAGGAGGCGGGCTCGGTCGTCAACGGCCTCACCGAGGACCCGTCATCGCGCAACCGCGTCGAGGTCCGGGTGTCGGCGGGCTCGGTCGTCCTGCGCGAGGGACGCTGAGGTCCGACGGGCGATTCTGAACGATCCCTATGCACCGCTGATGAGAACCGCTCGCCCGTTGCATCCCGTTATCTGGCCGTTATAAATTCGAGGCACGCAGTTCCCCCGACTGCGCGGTGTGATCTCTGGTGCAAGGGATGACAGGGCCGGTCGACGATTCTGAGTCGACCGGCCCTTCTCACGTCCGGCGGGCGATCGCGGCAGTCGTAGGCTGGCCGAGTGCGTGCGTTCACCGGTCATCTCCCCGGCTCGCCCGCCTACCGCCGGCTCATCGCCGGGCTGTTCTTCGCAGGCGTGGCGACCTTCGCCCAGCTGTACTCGCCGCAGGCCGTGCTCCCCTTCATCGGCTCGGAGTTCGGGGTCGAGCCGGCGACGGCAGCCCTCGCGGTCTCGGTCTCGACGCTCGGTCTCGCCGTCAGCGTCATCCCCTGGTCGGTCGTGGCCGACCGCATCGGCCGCGTGCCCGCGATGGCGATCGGGGTCATCGCCGCGACGGTGCTCGGCCTGCTCGCCCCCCTCGCCCCCACCCTGCCGCTGCTGCTCGGCGCCCGGCTGCTCGAAGGCGCGGCGCTCGGCGCCGTGCCCGCCATCGCGCTGGCGTACCTGTCGGAAGAGGTGGACGCGGCTCACACCGCGACGGCGGCGGGCAGCTACGTCGCCGGCACCACGATCGGCGGGCTGCTCGGGCGGCTCGTCGCAGGGCCGTTCGGCGACGTCGGCCTGTGGCGCGGCGGAGTCTTCGCGGTCGCAGCGGTGTGCGCCGCGTCGGCGGCGCTCTTCCTCTGGCTGACGCCGCCGGCACAGGGCTTCGCGCCGCAGCGGCGGACCGGCGCCTCGGGCCCGGCGCTGGTCGCCCGGCTCGTGACGAACCTGCGCGACCGCCGCCAGTTGGCCCTCTACGCGCAGGGGTTCCTGCTCATGGGCGGCTTCGTCGCGGTGTACAACTACCTCGGGTTCCACCTGGTGGCACCGCCGTACTCGCTGCCGCTGTGGGTCGTGAGCTTCCTCTTCCTCGCCTACCTCGCCGGGACCGTCGCCTCGCCGTGGGCCGGATCGCTCGCGGGGCGGCACGGCCGGCTGCCGGTGCTGTTGGCCGCACTGGCGGTCATGGCGATCGGCATCATCGTGACGGCCGTGCCCCACGTGATCGCGGTGCTCGTGGGGCTGCTGGTCCTGACCGCCGGCTTCTTCGGCGCTCACGCGATCGCCTCGGGCTGGGCTCCCGCTGCGGCCGCATCGCAGACGAGAGCTCAGGCCGCATCGCTGTACTACCTCGGCTACTACGGCGGCTCGAGCCTGTTCGGCTGGCTCCTGGGATACGCCTTCCACGATCTCGGGTGGCCCGGCGTCGCCGGATGCACCCTCGCGATGGTCGCGGTCGCCGGTCTGCTCGCGGTGCTCGGGCTCAGGGCGCCGCGTCGGGCTGCCTGACCGCGCCTGCGACCGGGACCACCGTCGCGTCCGCGGGATCGGGCGGCGGCGCGTCGGCGTACGCCCGACTCAGGCGCCGGTACTGCGGTGAGGCGAACGCGAGGATGACGATGAGGAGCATCAGGGCGCTCGCAGCGACGAAGGCCAGGGCGATGCCGCGAGCCTCACCGCCACCGAGCAGCCAGCCGAAGCTGCGTTCTCCGGCGTCGCTGCGCATGAAGGGGATGAGGCCGAACTGCGCGAGCGGTCCGATCAGGTACGCCGAGATCGGAGACGCCGCCGACTCGACCGACGCCGCGAACCCGAAGACGCGGCCCTGGGTGTGGAACGGCACGACGCGCTGGATGACGGTCTGCTCGGCGGCCTCGGCGACGGGCATGAGCATCATGAAGACGAAGATCCCGAGGGCGTACAGCCACCACCACTCGCGGATCGCGAACGTCATGCCGAGCACGGCGACGCCGACGTTGACGAGAAGCAGCGTGCGCACGGGATTGCGTCCGAGGCCGCGAGCGGCCACGAGCGCGCCGCCGAGGATGAATCCGGTGCCGGTGACCGCGAGCACGATGCCCCACGCCTCGACCGTGAAAAGCGTCAGCCCGTACGGATCCATGAGCGCCATGAACACCCCGCCGACGAGGTTGTTGAGGGTCGTGAACAGGATCAGAGCCAGCAGCCCGGGCACCGACCGGATCGCCGGGAGGACACCGCGGAACGTGAAGGCCGGCGTCACGGCCTCGTTCGCCGCGGTGACGCCGCGCTCGGGGATCGAGACGAAGGTCAGGTGGGCGAGGGCGGACGCGGTCGCGACGACCGCGATCACGACGGTCCAGCCCATTCCGAGGAGGCCGATCGAGAGACCCGAGAAGACGCTCGTGACGATGAACGCCACACCCTGCACCGTTCCGACCAGGCCATTCGCCCGGTCGCGGCGGTCGCTCGGCACGAGCAGGGTGACGGTGGTCGACAGCGCGATGTTGCGCAGGTTCTCGACCACTCCCCCCACGAGGATCAGCCCCGCGAAGACCCAGAACCACGGCCCGCCCCAATCGACGAGCACCGACTCCGGGAACAGCAGGTAGATCGCGCCGGCGCCGAGATAGGTCGACAGGGTGATGAGGCTCGAGAGCACCATCACCGCCTTCTTCTTCATGTGGTCGACGAGGGCCCCGAAGACCACCCCGAACACGGCGACGAGCAGCATGTACGACCCACCGATGATGCTGGTCGCCAGCACGTTCTGCGTCGCGAGGTACGCCCAGAACGTCAAGGCGAACCAGAGGAAGCTCGAGGTCACGTTCGCGAGCAGGGTGTTGCCGAGCACCTGGTGGAACGCGCGCATGCGCGAGGTCTCCACGGCGCTGAGCGGGGCGGTCATGGGACGAACAGTAGACCCGGTCGCCGACACGGAGAAGAGCGAATCCCGGGTCGCCCGTCAGGCT
Organism: Microbacterium sp. Ru50; assembly: GCF_002920555.1. Classification (NCBI taxonomy): domain Bacteria; kingdom Bacillati; phylum Actinomycetota; class Actinomycetes; order Micrococcales; family Microbacteriaceae; genus Microbacterium; species Microbacterium sp. Ru50. The sequence continues at coordinate 1,246,056 of NZ_PQSV01000001.1, forward strand.
CGCAGCGCGGGGTCGGCGAGCGACCACTTCTGGGCGGTCTGCATCATCCAGAACACCAGGAACAGTGCCAGGGCGACGAGCTCTCCCGCCAGCACGACGGGAAGGTCGAACAGCACCGCCGACACGACAGTGCTGGCGAGGTCGAGCAGGAGCGCGATCGCCACGACGACGTAGCCGATCCGCATCCGCTTCGCGGGTGGATGCGCGTCGGAGGGCCGAAGCGCCTCGGCTAGCGCGACGAGGGCGATGATGATGAAGAATCCGAACGCCGCGACGGCGTGACCGTAGCGGACGAGCAGCTGCGGCACGAGCGTCCACACGAGGGCGACGCCCGCCAGCACCGCCGCCGCGAGGGCGAGGGTCGGCCCCGCGTCGCGGAGGGCGACGTCGCCGCGTCGCGCCAGCACGAGGCCGATCGCGAGCACGACGGCGCCGATCACGAGATAGGTCGCCCGGGCGTTGTCGAGGTCATCCGTGAACCCGGCGGGGACGCACGGGGCGGCGCAGTCGACGACGATGCCGAGCACCTCGCCGGCCGAGATCGGCGTGGGGATGATGGCGATGAGCGGAGCCAGGAGCGCCGCGACATCCAGCAGCACCCGCTGCGGCCCCCGCCCGGAGAGGGCGAGCAGACAGGCCGCTGCCGCGACCAGGGCGGCGGAGAAGACGGTGCGGGCGGAGCTGTAGAAGTAGTGGCTGACGCTGGGGAGCACTCCCACGTCGGGGATCGCGAAGAGCACCGCGAGCATGATGGCCACCGGCGCGCCCGCGAGGGTCAGGCGCAGGTAGCGATACGTGCGCTGCGAGGTCGAGACGGCCGGCACGACGCCAGGCTAACGGCGGCGTCGGACGTCCGCCGCATCCGCCCCGGTGACCGGAGCGGATGCGGCGGCGCGGCGCGTCAGGAGACGGCGGCGATCTCGTTGGGAACGTGCGGCAGCTTCACGGTCTGCACGATCTCGCCCGTCGTGAGGTCAACAGCGACGAGTTCGCTGTCCGCCGGGTCGGTGACGTAGGCGATGTCGCCCGCGACCTTGACGGCCGGGTGCGGAGCCTGCCACTCGGCCGGACCCTCCCACGGGTCGACCACGGGCAGGGACTTCGTGATGCCCCCCGTGGCGGGATCGATCCAGTGCAGCGATCCGTCGGTGCCTATCAGCACGGCCTCGCCGGCCGGCCCGCGCGCGATGCCGCGGAAGGTGTACTCGACGCCGGCGGGCAGCGCGACCTTGGTCAGCGACTTCGCCTCGGTGTCGACGAGGGCGATGTTGCGCAGCAGGTAGCCCTCGGCGTCGGGGTCGTCCTTGTAGTCCATGACGACGAGCGGGCTGTCCTCGGCGACGAAGGCGTTGCCGATGCGGCCGTAGGAGTCGGGCGAGGTGACCTTGGTGATCTCTCCGCCGTCGTAGATGATCGCGCCGTTCTCGCAGCCGAACACGACGCGCTCGCCTTCGGCGGTGCCCTCACCGTGGACGCCCGGGCAGTCGGCGTTGGACGCGACCTCGGCGCCGTCCGCATCGAGCACGCGGATGCCGGTGCGCCCGGCCTCTCCGCCGACGGTGGTCAGCAGTGTGCCGTCCTCGAGCTCGACCGAGACGCCGTGGTGCGCTTCGACGCCGGGGATCACCTCGGCGTCGGGCAGCGTGCCGTCGAGCTGTGCGAGGTCGGCGGTGTCGAAGATCGTCGTGTCGCTCGTCGCGTCGTCGTAGAGCACGGTCTTGCCGCCGTGAACGACGACGTGTCCGGCGGCGGCCGCCGGGACGACGAGGTCGGTGAGCTCAGGCTGCTGAACGTCGAGCAGCTGGAAGCCCTCCGACGTGGTGACCATGACGTGACGGCCGTCACCGGCCGAGTTGAGCCGGATGAAGTCCTCGGAGTCGAAGTCTCCGATCACCTCGAGCTCCTCGCCGCCGAGGACGAGCACGCCGCCCTCGTAGCCGAGCGCGACGCGCGGACCGGCGGGCGCGGACGCCTCGGCCGACGCGTCGCCCGACGGGCTGGACGTCGCGGCGGGCGAGGACGAGCATCCCGCCAGCACCAGGGCTGCGGCGCCGGCGAGGGCGCCGAACTGCAGGGTTCTCTTCATGGGGTGGGTTTCCTTTCCAGGGAAATGCCTCATCGGGTGAGGCCGTCGGTGATGCGCTGGAGGTTCTGGCGCATCATGTCGAGGTAGGTGTCTCCGGGTTGCCCCTCCGGGGCGAGCGACTCGGTCAGCAGCGGCACGACGGACACGTCGCGCCCCGCCTCGTCGGCGAGGACGCGCATGAGCCGGTCCGGCTGCGACGAGTCGGCGAAGATGGTGCGGACGCCGGCCGCATCGATCGCATCGACGAGCTCCCGCAGGTCGGAGGCGCTGGGGGCCGCGAGGGTCGTCCCGCCCGGGACGGCCGCGCCGAGGATGCGCACGTCGTAACGGCGCGCGAGGTAGCCGAACACGTGATGGTTGGTGACGAGGGCCCGGTGCTCGGCGGGGATGGCCTCCAGGCCGGCGGCCATCTCGGCGTCGACCGTCTCCAGTTCCGCGGCGTATTCGTCGGCGGCATCCGTCACGTTCCGTCCGCCGTCACCGGCGAGGTCGGCGAGGACCGGGGCGAGTGCGTCGACGACACGGGCGGTCTGGGTCGGATCGGTCCAGAAGTGCGGGTCGACGGCGTCGGAGTCGAGGTACCCGAGGGTCTCGACGTGGTCACCCGCGACGAACTGAGCCACGCCATCGGCGGCAGATGCGTCGACGTGGTGCTGCACGCCCTCTTCGAGCCCGAGACCGTTCGAGACGACGAGGTCTGCGCTGCGCATCGCCGCCGCGTCCTGGGCCGAGAGCTCGAACGAGTGCGGATCGGCGTCTCGCGGCATGAAGGTGACGACGTCGAGTTCGTCGCCGGCGAGATTCTGCACGATGTCGCCCAGGATGTTGGTCGTCACGACGACGGTCGGGCGGTCGCTTCCGCCCGCCGAGCAGCCGGCGAGCGAGACCGCTCCCGCGAGGAAGAGGCCGAGAGCCAGCGCGACCCGCTTCATCGGCCCGTCTCCGCGAAGAGAGCGGGCGCATGCTCGGTCGGGAAACTCCGGGCCACCCGGCCGCCGTCAGCGGGATCGAGCTCGAACAGCGTTCGCTCCGCCGGCCCGTTGAGGTAGGTGCGACGCTGATCCGCGACGAGGTCGACGCCTGCCATGAGCGCGGGGTCGGCGACGGACGCCGCCACCAGCGGTTCCGTGCGCGAGAGCTGCCCTCCCGTGGCACCGGAGATGACGATCACCGAGCCGTCGGCGGCGAGTGCGACCACGGTGTCGTCGGCGTCGTCGACCGCCGTCACGCGGACGATGGGCTCGCCGGCGTCGTGTGCCGTCCACGACCGCTCGCGGGTGTCGAGCAGCCAGAACGCCGACGACTCGGTTCGACCGGCCACGGTGGGCCGGCCCTCGCGGTTGGCGAACGACAGGGCGCGGCTCGGCCCGCCCTCGGGATACGGGACGCGCTCGAGAGTCGTTCCCGCGGCATCCGAGACGGCGAGCACGGCACCGTCGGCGCAGCCGACGACGACGCCCACATTGGTCGTGATGGACCCGGCCGGCTCGGTGCAGGGCGTGGTGTCGAGTTCCGTCCCCGAGGCGTCGACGCGGCGGATCTCGCCCGCGCGCGCATCGGCGATGAGCGCTCCCCCGGGGATCGGCGCGACGAGGGAGCCGGGGGCATCGAGGTCGAGGCGGAAGCTCTCGACGATGTCGCCCTTCTTCAGCGCGTCGAAGTCGAGCAGCACGGCCTCGCCGCTGCGGTCGTCGCCGTGGTCGCCGCCGTCGAAGTAGACGCCGACCCCGAGGTCGCTCGTCACGGTCCGCGGTGCGCCGGAGCCCTCGAGCTCGCCGAGGATGCGGGACGGAGCCTCGTAGTAGTGGAAGTGGTCGATGTGGTTCCAGGTCCACACGCCGCTGTCGATGATCGACACCTCGCCCTCGCGGCCCGCGAAGAGGAAGCGTCCCTCGCTGTCGAGGGTGTCGGCGGGAGCGATCTCGCCGAGGAGCTCGGACTGCTCGTCGATCAGGTCGAGGTGGTGCACGGCACCGTCGGTTCCGATGCTGGTGAGGTGCAGCGCGGGCTCGGCGAGCTCGCGCGCTCCGGCGATGGCGCCGTGCCCGTCGCCGAGTGCTGTGGCATCGGCGTCGGGAGTCTCGGCGGCCGAGTCCGAGGGAGTGGCCTGGCAGCCGGCGAGGAGGGCTGCACCGGCCGTGAGAACGATGAGCGAGAGAGGTGCACGAGTTCTCATGCGGTCCTTTCCGGGGTGTTCGGGATGACGGATGCCGGCGCGCGGCGTCCGTCCGGGCGGGTCGGAATGCGGATGAGGGCGCGGATGCCGGTCGAGATGGCCCCCGAGCAGATCGCGGTGAAGGCGACGGTGGCCCCGGCGGCGGTGGCGGCGTGCCACGAGACGAGGAGGCCGACGGCGACGGACAGGGTGCCGATGACAGCGGCGAGCATCATCGTGGGGACGATGCGCCGGGTCCACTGGCCGGCCGCGACGGCGGGCCCGAGGAGCATGCCCACCACCAGGAGAGAGCCGACCGCCTGGTAGGCCGAAACCACTGCGAGCGTGACGAGCCCGACGAGGACGATGTGGGCGGCACGGGGCCGGAGACCGAGCAGCTGCGCCTGACGCGGGTCGACGGTCAGCGCGACGAATGACCGGTGCCCGAGCGCCGCGACGGCGGCGGTGACGGCGAGGGCGGCCGCGAGGGCGACGAGATCAGCCGACCCGATGGCGAGGATGTCGCCGAAGAGGATCGCGGAGGCATCGGTTGCGAAGCTGCGCGAGGCCGAGATGACGATGATTCCGAGCGAGAGGCTCGCGACGAACAACAGGCCGATGCTCGTGTCGGCGGAAAGACGGCCGCGCCGCTGCAACGCGCCGACACCCAGCGACATCGCCGCCGCGCTGACGGCGGCGCCGGCCATCGGCGGGAAGCCCGTGAGGGTGGCGACGGCCACCCCGGGGAGCATGCCGTGCGCCATCGCCTCGCCGAGGAACGCCATGCCGCGCAGCACGACCCACGTACCGACGATGCCGCAGACGACCGCGACGAGCGTGCCGCCGAGAAGCGCGCGCTGGACGAACGTGACGGCGAAGGGGTCGAAGAGGAGGGACACGGTCGACGACCTTACATGAAAGTGAGAACCGTTTTCATTTGCAATACTGAGTCGATGCCCAGTTTCAGCCCCGCTCCCGTCGCCCGCGGCCCGGTCGTCGCCCTGCGTGAGGTGACCGTCGCCTTCGACGGGCACCTCGCCCTCCGCGGGGTGGATCTCGATCTGATGGGCGGTGAGCTCCTCGCGATCGTGGGGGCCAACGGCTCGGGGAAGTCGACGCTCATCGCCATCGCGGCCGGACTCCTCGCCCCCACCTCGGGAACGGTGCGCCGGGACCCCGGCATCCGCGTCGGTCTCGTGCCGCAGACCTCGAACGACGGCGCCCGCCTGCCGCTGACCGTGGCCGACCTGGTCGCGATGGGGCGCTGGCGCGAGCGCGGACCGTTCCTGCCACTGCGCCGCCACGACCGCGCACGCGTCGCCGAGGCGATCGAGACCGTCGGGCTCACCCCGCTGGCCCGGCGGCCGCTCGGACTGCTCTCGGGCGGCCAGCGCCAGCGCGCGCACATCGCGCAGGCTCTCGCCCAGGACGCCGACCTGCTGCTGCTCGACGAACCGATGAGCGGACTGGATGCGGCATCCCTCGACGCCGTGGCATCCGCTCTGGCCGCCGTGGCGCGCACGGGCACGGCCGTCGTCGCCGTCACGCACGATCTGGCCGAGCTCGGCGAGGTCGACGCCGTCTGCCGGCTCGTCGACGGGCGCGTGGTCGAGAGTTCTCCCGCCGCGCCGCGTGGACGCGGACACGGCGGCGCGGCTACCGTGAGAGCGTGACCGCTGCTCCCATCGATGCCACCACCACCGCCGCCTGGAACGACCTCGAGTCGCTGAAGAACGGCTTCACCCCCGACCTCCGCGGCTGGTTCGACAGCGACCCCGGACGCGTCGAGCGTCTGAGCCTGCCGCTGGCCGACCTGCACGTCGACCTGTCGAAGAACCTCGTCACCGACGAGATCGTCGCCGCCCTCGTGCGCCTGGCCGAGCAGACCGGCGTCGCCGAGCGCTACGCCGCCATGGTCTCGGGCGAGCACATCAACACCAGCGAAGACCGCGCCGTGCTCCACACTGCGCTGCGACGACCCGCGGACGCCTCACCAGAGCTCGTCGTCGACGGGCAGGACATCGACGCCGACGTGCGGGCCGTGCTCGAGAAGATGTCGGCGTTCGCCGATCGGGTTCGCTCCGGCGAATGGACCGGCATCACCGGCAAGAAGGTGACCCACGTCGTCAACATCGGCATCGGCGGCTCCGACCTCGGGCCGGTCATGATCTCCGAGGCCCTCCGCCCCTATGCCACGGCCGGTATCCAGGCACGGTTCGTGTCGAACATCGACCCGTTCGACATCGCGAACAAGACCGCCGACCTCGACCCCGAGACGACGCTGTTCATCGTCGCGTCGAAGACCTTCACGACCCTCGAGACCCTCACCAACGCGCGCCTCGCCCGCGACTGGCTGTGGGCCGGGCTGCAGGAGGCCGGTGCGATCGACGACAGCGAGGCGCAGAAGACGGATGCCGTCGCGCACCACTTCGTCGCCGTCTCGACCGCGCTCGAGAAGGTCGAGGCCTTCGGCATCGACCCGGCCAACGCGTTCGGATTCTGGGACTGGGTCGGCGGCCGCTACTCCGTCGACTCGGCGATCGGCCTGTCGCTCGTGATCGAGCTCGGCCCCGACGCGTTCCGCGACCTGCTCGCCGGCTTCCACGCGGTCGACGAGCACGTCGCATCCACCCCGCTCGAGAAGAACGTGCCCGTTCTCATGGGCCTGCTCAACGTCTGGTACACCAACTTCCTCGGCGCCCAGACGCACGCCGTGCTGCCCTACGCACAGCAGCTGCACCGCTTCGCGGCCTACCTGCAGCAGCTCACGATGGAGTCGAACGGCAAGTCGGTCCGCTGGGACGGCACCCCCGTCACCTCCGACACCGGCGAGGTCTTCTGGGGCGAGCCCGGCACCAACGGCCAGCACGCGTTCTACCAGCTCATCCACCAGGGCACGCGGCTGATCCCCGCCGACTTCATCGCCTTCGTCAACCCGGCCCATCCGCTCACCGACGGCGGGCGCGACGTGCACGGACTGTTCCTGGCGAACTTCCTGGCCCAGACGAAGGCGCTCGCCTTCGGCAAGACCGCCGAGGAGGTCGAGGCCGAGGGCACGACCGGAGCGCTCGTCGCCGCACGCACGTTCGCGGGCAACCGTCCGACGACGTCGATCTTCGCGCCCGCGCTGACGCCCAGGGTGCTCGGCGAGCTCATCGCGCTCTACGAGCACATCACGTTCACGCAGGGCACGATCTGGGGCATCAACTCGTTCGACCAGTGGGGCGTCGAGCTCGGCAAGCAGCTCGCCCTGCAGATCGCGCCCGCGATCGAGGGCGACGCCGACGCGCTCGCCGCGCAGGATGCCTCGACCCAGGCTCTCCTCGCCTACTACCGCACCCACCGCCACTCCTGACGCCCCCTTTCTCTCTACCCGTCGACTCGCCAGAGAACGCGGATGCCGGGGCACCGGCATCCGCGGTTCTCGGCGAGTCGACGGGTAAGGGGGCGGGGTCAGGAGGGGGTCGTCAGGGTGTGCATGCGCTCGCCGGCGGCGTTGAAGATGCTGATGACCTCGGCGGGGCGCGTCCCGACCGCGCTGATGGAATGCGGGGTGCGGGTGTCGAACTCCGCCGCCTCGCCCCGCGAGAGGATGAGCTCCTGGTCGTCGAGCACGAGCCGGATGCGCCCGCTCAGCACGTAGAACCACTCGAAGCCGTCGTGGACCCGCGGCGACGGCGCCTCAGCTGACGGCGGAAACGTCACCTTGTAGGTCTGCACGGGCGAGGTCTCGCGCGTCAGCGGCGCGACGACATGGCCGTGCCGCATGGTCGCGGGCCGACGCACCCGGGGATCGGGATGCTCGGCGGGCACGAGGTCGTCGATGCGGATGCCGAGCTGCCGCGTGAGCGGGACGAGAAGCTCGAGGTTCGCCTGACGCTTGCCCGATTCGAGCCGCGAGAGCGTGCTCGTCGACATGTCCGCCCGCTCCGCGAGCTCGTCGAGGGTGAGCCCGCGTTCCTGCCTGGCCGCACGCAGGCGCGGGCCGATCTGATCCAATCCGGTCATGGGTCGAGTTTGCCATTTCTGCAAACGGGTTTGCCAGCGCGCATTCGAAACCGGATGCTGTGGACATGCAGAACCTCGATCAGGACGTCGTCATCGTCGGTGCCGGACCCGCCGGCCTCAGCGCCGCGCAGATGCTCGGGCGGGCTCGCCGTCGCACCCTCGTGCTCGACTCGGACTCCCCGCGCAATCGTTTCGCGGAGCACATGCACGCCGTCGTCGGCTTCGACGGCACCTCGCCCTCCGAGCTCCGCCGGCGCGGTCGAGAAGAGGCGGAGCACTACGGCGTCGTCTTCCGTTCGGCACGCGTCGAACGGGTCGACGAGACCGACGGCGGCCTCGAGGTCGTCCTCGCCGGAAGCACCGAGCGGATCACGACGCGAGCGCTTCTCGTCGCGACCGGCGTATCCGACCGCATGCCCGACGTGCCCGGGCTCGCCGAGCGCTGGGGGCGGACCGTGCTGCACTGCCCCTACTGCCACGGCTGGGAGGTGCGCGATCGCAGGATCGGCGTGCTCGCGACGTCGCCGATGAGCCTGCACCAGATCGAGCTCGTGCGGCAGTGGAGCGCGGAGGTCGTGGCATTCACGGCCGCGGCGGGTGACCTCGGCGACGACGCCCGGGAGCGGCTCCGTGCCCGCGGCATCCGCACCGTCGCGTCGCCCGTGGTCGCCGTCACCGGCCCGGCGGAAGCGGCGGACGACGCGGACGACGCGGCGATCGGCGATGTCGTGACCGCCGACGGGCAGCGCGTGGCGATCGACGCCATCTTCACCGGCGGACACCTCGAGCCTCACGACGGCTTCCTCGCGGGGCTCGACCTCGCCCGCGCCGACGGACCGGTCGGGTCGTTCATCGCCGTCGATGCGGCGGGGGCGACGAGCCACCCCCTCGTGTGGGCCGCCGGCAACGTCGTCGCACCGATGGCGAACGTGCCCCTGTCGATGGGCGCCGGGTCGATGGCCGGCGCAGCGGTCAACGCCGCTCTCGTCGCCCTCGACGCCGCGGCAGCTGTGGAGCGCCGCCGCGGTCATGCCGCCGACTGGGAGGCGCGATACGCCGAGACGGACCGGGTCTGGTCGGGCCGCGTGAACGAGACGACCTCGACGGTGATCGCCGAGCTCGAGGCGGCGGGCTCGCTCGCTCCGACCACCGCTCTCGACCTGGGGTGCGGCGAGGGCGGTGACGCGCTGTGGCTCGCCTCGCGCGGGTGGTCGGTGACGGGGGTCGACCTCTCGCCGACGGCGGTCGCGCGCGCCCGGGCCGCCGCCCGGAACGCTCAGCTCGACGCGACCTTCGTCGCGGGCGAGATCGACGCGGCGGAGCTCGGGGAGTTCGACCTCGTGACGACGAGCTTCCTGCACTCGTGGGACCCGGAGTTCTCCCGCATCCCGCTCCTGCGCGCCGCCCTCCGCCACGTCGCCCCGGGCGGGCGCCTGCTCGTCGTGTCGCACGCCGGCGGACCTCCGCGCGGGCCCGAGGACGGCGAACCGCACGAGCATCCTCCGTTCGCGACGCCCGCCGAGGAGCGCGCCGCGCTCGAGCTCGACCCCGCCGAGTGGATCGTCGAGCGCGAGGAGGTCGTCGAGCGCCGGGAGATCCACGAGCGCCGAGCCCCCGTCGCTTCCTCGCCCGCCGCATCCCGTCCCCCGCACCTGCTCGACGGCGTCCTCCTCCTCCGCCGCCTCCCCTGACCCCGCAGCACAAAACGTCGACTCGCCAGAATCTGCGGATGCCGGAGGCCCGGCATCCGCGATTCGTGGCGAGTCGACGTGTGGGGAGGGAGGGAGGGAGCGGGGGCTACTTCTCCAGGATCAGGAGAGGGGCACCGGCGGTCGTGGAGCCGAGGCCCACGGGGTCGACCGTCGCGAAGGCGTCGCCGTTGAGGACGATCACCGGCGTGATCAGCGGGTAGCCCGCCTTCTCGATCACGGCACGGTCGAACGTCACGAGGGGCGTGCCCTGCTCGACGCGGTCGCCGGCCTTGACGTGGACCTCGAAGCCCTCGCCCTTCAGGTTGACGGTGTCGATGCCGACGTGGATGAGCAGTTCGGCCCCGTTGTCGAGCTGGAGGCCAAACGCATGACCGGTCGGCTGAGCGGCCGCGACGGTTCCGGCACCGGGCGAGACGACGGTGTTCCCCGTCGGCTCGATCGCGACACCCGGACCCATGACGCCGCCGCCGAAGACCGGATCGGGCACCTCGGAGAGGGCGACGACCGTGCCGTCGAGAGGCGACGCGATCTCGAAGGCCGCCGACACCTCGTCGGTGGCGCCGGGCTTGTCGAGGGTCGCGGTGGCGGTTCCCGGAGCGGTCTGCGCGGGGGTCGCCGTCGACGAGCCCGAGCCCGAGGCCGCAGCCGCAGCAGGCGCTGCCGCAGCACCGGCAGCCGTCGCGCCGGCCTTCGCCTCGGCCTTGTCGCGCTGCGCCTCGAACTCGGCGCGCTGCTCGGGCGTGCGGTAGTCGCTGATGATGACGAGGGCCATCGCGACGACGAACGCCGCGAGCACGGCGATGCCGTAGAGGACGACCGAGTCGAAGGCGGGGATCGTCAGGAGCGACGTGAACACGAACGCCTGCGTCTTGACGCCACCTCCGATGCCGATGATGAGACCACCGACGAGGCATCCGACCAGCATCCGGGGGTAGATGCGCTTGAAGCGCAGGTGGATGCCGTAGAGCGAGGGTTCCGAGATGCCGCCGAGCAGACCGGCCGCGAGGGCTCCCGTCGCCGTCTGCCGCATCTGCTTGTCACGGGCACGCCACGAGATCCACAGCACGCCGGCGGTCGCGCCGAAGCAGGCGAAGTTCCATGCACCCATGGGGCCCTGGATGAAGTCGTAGCCGAGGTTCTGGATGTTCAGCAGCATGATCGCGTTGATCGGCCAGTGCAGGCCGAGCGGAACCATGAAGGGGTATGCGAGCGGGATGACGACCGCGAAGATGAACGGCGAGAAGTCGTTGATCGAGCTCAGCAGGTTCGCGAGACCGGCACCCGCGTACACACCGATGGGTCCGATGAGGAACGCCGTGAGCGGGATCATGATCAGCATCGCCAGGAAGGGGACGAAGATCAGCTGGATGTTTTCGGGGATGACCTTGCGCAGCCCCTTCCAGAGCAGCCCGAGCGCACCCGCCATGAGCAGCGGCGGGAACACCTGCGAGCTGTAGTCGAAGATCGTCAGCGGCAGACCGAAGACCGAGACGGTCGTGATGTCCGAACCGAGGAAGTTGATCTGCTGCGCGCCCTCCTGGGTCGCGAGGCCCGAGAACTGCGGCAGCATCACGACGGCCATGATCGCGAAGCCGACCCACGGGTCGGCCCCGACCTTCTTGGCCGCGTTGTAGGCGACCATGAGCGGCAGGAAGATGAAGACGCACTGCCACATCAGGTTGACGAACTGCCACGAGGGGTCGAGGACGACGCCCGGGGCATTCCAGGCCGGGATGACCCCGAGCGTCGCCATCAGCGCCATGAAGGTGATGAACAGCGATGCGCCCAGCAGTGCGCCGAGGATCGGGCGGAACGAGTCCGACAGGAACTCGAACAGGGAGTCGAGCCAGGCGACCTTGCCGCGCGGGCCCTTCGCGCGCTCGCGCGCCTTGACCGAGTCGATGTCGTCCTCGTCGACAGCGCCACCGCCGGCACCCGACATCGAGGGGAGCGCGTTGATGTCGTTGTAGACGTTCTGGACGGCTCCGCCGATGACGACCTGGTACCGGTTCCCGGCCTGCGGAACGGCGCCCATGACGCCGGGGATGGCCTCGACCGTCGACTGATCGACGTTCGACGAATCACGCAGTTGGAAACGCAGGCGCGTGGCGCAGTGCGTCAGACTCTCGATGTTTCCCGGACCGCCGACGGCGTCGACGATCGATTCAGCGGGGCTTGTCGCCATGGCTTCTCTCCTGTTCTCCGACGGGTGGCCGGAGTTCTTCGCCCGGAACTTTACCCTGAGAATTCGCCGGGAACGAGGGGTTGACCTGTCATGGCCTGACCACACTCGTTTCCGCTCCCCCGGAGGAAGATCTCCGCGCGCGACGGGCGCGGAATCCCTGCACGACCGCGTCGGCGATCACGAAGGCCGCGAGCGGCAGTCCGACGAGGGGAAGGAAGTACCCGATGCCGATCGCGACGGCCACCACGAGCGCGACACCCCATACCGGCGCGTTCGGAAGGGCCTCGCCGGGGACCGCGCCCATCCGGCGAGCGGGGTCGCGGGTGGGCCGACGCTTCCACCACATCAGGTATCCGAACACGACCATCGTCGCGATCCCTGCGGCGACCACGAAGAGGATGAGCTGGTTCACGATCCCGAACATCGACCCCATATGGAGGTCGACGGCCCACCGCGCGAGCTTCGCCATGAACGGGTAGTCCGCGAAGTCGACCCGGTCCACGACCGCGAGCGTGTCGCCGTCGATCGCGACACCGTCGACCTCCGTCGGGAAGCTGCGCTGGATCTCCTGGACGACCCACGCCTGCCCCGCAGCCGAGGGCGGCCGGATCTCGATGAGGCCGACGTTCACGTTCTCGGTGCGCGCGACCGCGAGCACGTCGTCGAACGTGTCGGGCGACACCGCGGCCGTCGGGGCCGCGACGACCCCGTGGTCCGCGTGCGCGCCCGCGGCGGCGGGGCCGTCGTCGCCGAGCGCCGTCGACAACGTCGGGTTCTGCCACGAGAGCGCGGCCCGGAGTGTCGATACGTTCGCGCCGCCGTAGGTCGACCACGTGATACCCGAGGCCGAGAGGAAGAGCGCCCCGACGACGAGCCACACCCCGACCGACGCATGCCATCCGAAGAGGCGCCGATACCCGGTGGCACCGCGCTTCGGGCGGAGCAGGTCCTTCTTCACGCGCGCCCTGCGCAGCCGCACGACCCAGAGCGCGAGTCCCGCGACGACGACGATGCCGAGCCACGACGCGGCGAACTCGCTGTAGAGGCGGCCCGGCTCGCCGAGGTGGAGGTTGCGGTGCAGGTCGCTGACCCATGCGCGCAGCGGCAGCGCACCGCTCGTGCCGTAGACCGTCAGGTCGCCACGGATATCCCCCGTGCCCGGGTCAACGAAGACGGCGCGCGTCTCGCTCGGCCCGAGCCCGGTCTGGGCGAACATGACGCGCGTGGTGTCGCCCGCCGCGGGCGCGGGCCGGACGGCCGCCAGCGAGGCGGCGTCGCCGATGTACCCCTCCGCGATGCGCACCTGGTCGCCGATCGAGAGCGTCGTCTCGGTGACCGGCGCGCTGAGCTCGTGGGCGTAGACGACGCGCTCGAGCTGCGGCGTCACGACGTAGATCGCCCCGCTGACCGCGGCGATCAGGATGAAGGGGCCGACCAGGATGCCGGCGAAGAAGTGGATGCGCAGCAGCAGCGGCATCACCCACGCGCGCGGTCGCCGCGGCGGGGCGTGTTCGCGGGACGGGGTGGCGGACGCGCCGCCGGGGTCGGGGGCGCCGCCGGTGGGCGTGCGCGACTCGGTGGTGGACATGAGACTCCTCGGTCGTCGGTGTGCCGGCACGCGAGCAAGGTGAGCGCGCACGGCGGATCGCCCCGACGGGCGCCGGGGCGTCAGAGAGCGAGGAGAACGGGAGGGCCGCGCCGCGCGGGCGCCGCGACGAGGGCGCACCGGCGGGGCATGCGGACGCTCGACACGATCGGGCGCACCCGCAGCGGGTTCGGGGCCGGCGGAACAGCATCCCGCGCCGCCGAGCGCAGACGCACGGCGATGCGCCGGGCGAGCCCGAGGAGCGCGGAGAGCAGTCGCTCGCCGCGGTGCAGGAGAAGTGTGGTCGCGACGGCGGCCAGGACGTGGGCGCCGATCATCGCGGCATCCGGTGCCACCGCGGCGAGCGCGCCGGGCGCGGACAGGGATGCCGGGAGCGACATATGTCCCGCATGCAGGCTCATCGGCGTCTTCTGGCTCGCTCCGGCCGTCGAAACCCCCGCTGATCCCGCCAGCGGGACGACGCCGAGCGCGAACATGACGTGGAAGAGCACCTGAGCCGCGGTGACCGCCGCTCCGAGCCGCACCGCGGAGAGCCGACGCCCGACGACGACGAGGCTCACCACCAGCGACAGTGCCCACGGCAGGGCGGCTCCCAGCGGTGAGGGCGGCTCACCTCCCGCTGCCACATGCGACAGCAGAGCGACGAACGTGGCCAGCGTCGCGGCCGCGCCGGCTCTCAGCGCGCGCTGGTGGCGAGGGGAGGTCACGTCGCGGTGCTCGGTCGGCCGGTCGGTCGCGGGGTCGTCAGACCCCGACGCGGGAGAAGGCGTCGAGGCTGATGCCCTGATCGAGCACGGTCTTCGACCACTCGCGGGCCGAGTGCAGGGAATGGTCTCGGTAGTTGCCACACTCGAGGGCGGAGACGCCCGGGATATCGGCCTCGACCGCTTCGTCGGCGATGAAGCGCAGGCTCCCGGTCAGGGCGGCGACGACGTCGGCGACCTCGGGCTCGCCCCACATCAGTAGGTGGAAGCCGGTGCGGCATCCGAAGGGCGAGATGTCGATGACGCCGTCGATGCGGTCACGGAGAAGGCCCGCGAGCATGTGCTCGATGGTGTGGATGCCGGCGGTCGGGATCTCGCCCGCGTTGGGCTGCACGAATCGCACGTCGAAGTTCGTGATGGTGCCGCCGCCGGGGCCGTGCTCGACGCCGATCCGCCGCACGTACGGGGCGAGCACGGCGGTGTGGTCCAACGTGAAGCTCTCGATCTCGGCCATGATTTCCTCCCTCGGCACGGACGATCGGACGGCCGAAACGGCCCGTCGTTCCGGCCAGATTAACCCGCCGGGCCACCGGGTCGGCCCGCCTCCGCTCTCAGGTTACGTCCAGGGGCTGTCCGGGACTCGTCCAGACTCACCCCGCAGACTCGGGGAGTTTTGTGCGTCCGCCCGAGACGCCCGCCGCCTGCCGCGGTGCCCGCAAACATCGAAGGACCGCCCCTGTTCGCATGACTTCTTCGTCAAGCCAGCCCACCCGCCGCGACCTGCGGCGTTCCACCACCTCCGCCTCCAGCTCGGCATCCCGCCGCTTCGTCCGCCCCGCTGCCCTCACTCTCGGGCTGGCCCTGGGCCTGACCGCGGTGGTGGGAACGACGGCCTCTGCCGCACTGCCCACGGCATCGGGTCCCGCTCCCGTCATGCAGCGCGCCGCGCTCGTCACCGCCGCGGCCACCTCGACCTCGAAGCCGCTGAGCGCGATCGAGCAGGCAACGAGCGACGCCGTCGCCGCGGCCGAGGCATCCGTCGTGGACGCCGCCACGGTGACCGGCGATGTGTCGGCGGCGGCGCTCCCCATCGAGGGCGACACGACGATCGACACGTCGCAGCTGCGCGAGCGCATCGCGGGCCTGAAGGACACCGACGTCATCCCGACGCTGCTCCTGCCCGACCTGACCGACAAGCTGACCGACGCGACCGACGACGTGCAGGCCGAGACGGCCGACCTCCGCGGACGCCTCGAGGCCGCTCAGGCACAGAAGGCCGCCGAAGAGGAAGCCGCGCGGATCGCCGCCGAAGAGGCTGCGGCCGCCGAGGCAGCCGCGAAGGCGAAGGCCGAGGAGGAAGCCGCTGCGGCCGCTGCCGCGCAGCGTTCGAACAGCTCGCGCTCGTCGTCCTCGTCGTCGTCCGCCCCCGCCGCTTCGGCCGTCGCCTCGACCGGAGACAACTCCCCCGGCGCCGCGCAGCAGGCCGCGAGCAACATGCTCGGCGAGTTCGGCTGGGGCCAGGACCAGTTCTCGTGCCTCGTCTCGCTGTGGAACAAGGAGTCGGGCTGGAACTACCAGGCCTACAACAGCGGCAGCGGTGCATACGGCATCCCGCAGGCGCTTCCCGGCAGCAAGATGGCTTCGGCCGGTGGCGACTGGCAGACCAGCGCCGTCACCCAGGTTCGCTGGGGCCTCGGCTACATCTCCGGCCGCTACGGCTCGCCCTGCGGCGCATGGGGCCACTCGCAGTCGACCGGCTGGTACTGATCTCTGCCAGTTCACGAAAGCGCACGTTCGCACGGTCCGCTCACGCGGATACCGTGCGGACGTGCGCTTTCGCCGTGTGCGGGCTCGGGATGCCGGGTCAGTCCTCGTCGACCGGGTCTTCGGCCGTGGGCTCGAGTGTCGGGGCTTCCTCGATCGGGTCGATGGGCATCTCACCCGGTGCGACGAAGGGCACGTTCCCATTGAGGCTCATAGTGGTTCCTCCCTGTAGTTCGTGAACCGCTCACGATACGGCGACGCCTCACCGCCGTCAGCCCCGTTGCCTCGCCGCGACGCCGGGTGTACTCGCCCCGTGTCGGTGGTCGGGGGTACCGTCGGTCGCGACGAGGAGGTCACTATGAACACGCTCGGCAACATCACCTTCTACGCAGACAACCCACGCGCGCTCTCGCATTTCTGGGCTGATGTCTTCGGCTATCCGCGCCTCGACTGGCCCGACGACATGCGCCGACAACAGCTCGATGCCGGCCTGACCGATGACGACCTCGACCGCCGAGGGCTCGCGGAAGATCCCGAGGGCCGCGGGCCTCGCCTGTACTTCCACCACGCTGACGGCGCGAAGCGGGGGCGCAACCGCCTGCATATCGACGTGTCGGTCGCACCGGCCGACGGTGCTCGCCGCGCAACGGCCGAGGCTCTGGATGCCGAGAAGGATCGCCTGGTCGCGCTGGGGGCGAGTGTCGTCCGGCTGGTGGAACAGCAGTGGGGTGCGTGGCCCGAGCGGTATTGGCAGATGCGAGACCCCGAGGGCAACGAGTTCTGCCTCCAGTGATCGTCCGGCATAGGGTCGGAGACATGGCCCCCCGCATCCTCGCCGTCGTGAACGGCCGCATCGTCCCCGTGTCCGCACCCGCCATCGAGGGCGGGACGGTGATCGTCACCGATGGCGTGATCACCGCCGTGGGCGGCGCCGAGACGCCCGTTCCCGAGGGCGCGGAGGTCGTGGATGCCGCGGGACGCTGGGTCCTGCCCGGGTTCGTCGAGGCCCACGGCCACCTCGGCGTCCACGAGGACGGCGAGGGATGGTCGGGCAACGACACCAACGAGATGACCGACCCCAACGGCGCCCGCTTCCGCGCGCTCGACGGCATCGACATCGACGAGGTCGGGTTCCGCGACGCACTGCGCGGCGGTGTCACCTCCGTCGTCATCAAGCCGGGTTCGGGCAACCCGATCGGCGGGCGCACCGTCGCCATCAAGACCTGGGGCGGACGCACCGTCGACGAGCAGGTGATCGCCGAGAACGTGTCGGTGAAGTCGGCCCTCGGCGAGAACCCCAAGCGCGTGTACGGCGACAAGAAGCAGACCCCCTCCACCCGGCTGGGCGTCGCCTCCGTCCTGCGAGACGCCTTCGTCGGCGCGCAGAACTACGTCGCCAAGCGGGATGCCGCGGCAGCCAAGGGCGAGCCGTTCGAGCGCGATCTCGGCAAGGAGACGCTTGCCGAGGTGCTCGACGGCACGCTGCTGTGGGACCAGCACAGCCACCGGCACGACGACATCGTCACCGCGATCCGACTGGCCGAGGAGTTCGGTTACCGGCTCGTCGTGAACCACGGCACCGAGGGGCACAAGATCGCCGACGTCCTGGCCGAGAAGGGCATCCCCGTCATCTTCGGGCCCATGCTCACCTCGCGCTCGAAGGTCGAGCTGCGCGACCGGGCGATCGGTGCTCTCGCCCTCATCGCCGCGGCGGGCGTCACGGTCGCGATCACGACGGATCACCCCGTGGTGCCGATCGACCAGATCCGGCTGCAGGCGATCCTCGCGGTGCGCGAGGGACTCCCGGCGGATGTCGCGCTGCAGGCGCTGACCACCAACCCCGCCAGCATCCTGCGCCTCGACGACCGCGTCGGCGCCCTCGAGGCCGGCCGCGACGGCGACCTCGTCCTGTGGTCGGGCGACCCGCTCGCCGTGGAGTCGCGCGTCGAGCACGTGGTCATCGGCGGAACCACGGTGCTCGAGACGACCGACGACGGCGACGTGCACATCGTCGAGCGGTGGGAGCGGTTCGGCCGGTCGAGCTGGCTCCGCTGAGCCGGATCCGGAACCGGTCCCGGATCCTGAGCCGGTTCCGGGGGCGAACGCAAGCGGTACACGCACCCGCCTGATCGGGTGTGCACTGAGGGGATGTCGAACCTGCCCCTCTGGCTGCTCCTCCTGGTGTTCGCCGCTGCCGCCGCCGTCGTGTGGGTCGCCGGCATCCAGCTCTCGAAGTCGACCGACGTCCTCGACGCGCGCTGGCACATCGGCAGCGCGTTCGGCGGACTGATCGTGCTCGCCGTGGCGACCAACCTCCCCGAGATCGCCATCACGGTCAGCGCCGCCGTCTCGGGCAATCTCGAGGTCGCCGTGGGCAACATCCTCGGCGGCATCGCCCTGCAGACCGTGGTGCTGGTGATCCTCGACCTGTTCGGCAAGCGCGGGCACGGGGTCAGACCGCTGACCTATCGCGCAGCATCCCTCGTCCTCGTGCTCGAGGCCGTGATCGTGGTCGCCGTGCTCGCCGTCGTCATGGCGGGGAGTCAGCTACCCGGTGATCTCGTCGTGGCCCGCCTCACCCCCGACGTCGTGCTCATCGCGGCGCTGTGGCTCGCGGGGCTCTTCCTCGTGCAGCGCGCCGGGAAGCACCTTCCCTGGCATGAGAACGGCACATCGCCCGGTGCGAGCGAGCACCGGCCGGGGCACCGGCGCGCGAAGCCGCAGCATCCGCATCACGCGATGAGCACCCGCGCGGTCGTCGCGATCTTCGCCGTCTCGGCGCTCGCGACGCTCGGAGCCGGTGTCGTGCTCGAACGGGTCGGCGACGCCATCGCCGACGAGATCGGCCTGTCGGGGGTCCTGTTCGGAGCGACCGTGCTCGCACTGGCGACCGCGCTGCCGGAGATCTCCACGGGGCTGCAGGCCATCCGCCAGGGCGATGACAATCTCGCGATGAGCGACATCTTCGGCGGCAATGCGTTCCTGCCCGTGCTGTTCCTCGTGGCCACCCTGATCTCGGGCCAGGCCGTACTGCCGCAGGCGAATGGAGCTGACATCTACCTCACCGCGCTGGCCGCGCTGCTGACGCTCGTCTACGTCGTCGGACTCATCTTCCGGCCCGCAAAGCGCGTGGCCGGGATGGGCGTCGATTCACTGGTCGTGCTCGTCCTCTACGCTGCCGGGGTGGCAGGGCTCTTCGCCGTCGCGGGGTGATCCGGCCGCAGGGTGAGCCCGCAGCCGCAGGGTGAGCCCGCAGCCGCAGGGTGAGCCCGCAGACGCAGGGTGAGCCCGCAGCCTCGGGGTGTGCGGGTCAGACCTCGTCCGAGCGTGGCGACCGCACCGACCATCCGACCCGCCGCAGGGCATCGGCCAGTCGTGCGGCCTCGGTCGCCGCGACATCCCATGACACGTCCGAGCACACGTCGACCGCCAGCGGGGGCGGGTCGGCGAACCTGGGGATCTGCACCTCGGCCCACACATCCCGCCCCAGTCCCACGCGCGGGAACGCGGTGCCTGCGTTCTCGATGACGCCATCCGACACGAAAGCGATCGTCTCGAGAGCGTCCGGCTTCGCGATCGGCAGGTCGACGACGAGCGTGACCACGAAGGGTCCGCTGGCGGTGTCTCGGCCGTGGGCGTGCACGCGCTCATCCTGACAGACCCACGGCACTGCGAAGGCCGAAAACCGGATGCCGCCGAGGTGGCGCCTCGGCGTTTCCGATGATTACGAAGAGATAACGGAAAACCCTTGCTCGTCGTTACCTCGTCGTTATAGAGTGCTCGCACGGTAGCTGTTTTGCTGTGGCAGCCACCGGCATGTGATTGCAGGAAACTCTTGGTGCAAAGGGACGAGGGCCCGACCGAATGCCTCTTCGGTCGGGCCCTCAACTGCGTCCGTGGGTCGCGCGCCGGCCGCGGATGACGAGCGCTCAGGCGCCGCCGCCACCACCTCCGCCGCCTCCCCCGCCGGCCGATCCGCCGCCGCTGGAGCCACCCGACGTCGACGACGACGAGGACGCGGCCGACGAGAGCGTGCCGATGCCCGCGGAGAAGGACGAGGCGTCGAAGGCACCCGAGCCGGAGTACCAGATCGGCGCACTCACACCCGCTGCGGCGTAGGCCGCCGTCAGGTGCTCGGCCCACTCCTTCTCGCGGCCGAACAGCACGGCGTACGGCAGCAGACGCTCGTAGATCCGCAGGACCTCGCGGGGGTCGTCCGTCGCGACCGGTTCGCGCTCGGCGCCCGTCGGCGACTGCAGCATCCGGATGCGGTCGGCCTCGGCCCACCGGATGAAGAGGTCGAGCCCGAGCAGGTGATCACGGACCTCCGCGCCCGCGGCCGACAACGGATCGCCGGCGACCGCGAACACGACCACGATGAACGACGCCCCCGCCAGCACGATGCCGATGATGGGCAGCGCCGGGTGGACGTATGCGTTCAGCGCGAGCGCCCCGAACAGGATCACCAGTCCCGCCGCGATCGCCCAGGCGGCGACGGGCCAGCCGCGCACTCCCCTCGGCACCGGCTTGTACATGTCGCGCCCGCGGAGGCTGTCCTTCGCCATCTTCAGCGCCCGCTGGGACTCGGACGACAGCCGCGTGTCGGAGGTCCCGAAACGGTAGACCTCACCGCGTCGGTGATTCGGGAACATGCCGCGCAGGAGTCTGCGCCCGTTCTCGTCGGCGGCCCGGGGATCGACGAGCTCCGCCTGCAGCTTCGCGCGCCCCCAGCGGCGGTGGCCGTCGTCGACGATGCGGATGGAACCGAGGAGCGCGAGCTCAAGGATCTCGGCCGGAATCGCCTTCGAGGTCTTCTGCAGCAGCACCGCCGCATCGAGTGCGTCGATGCGGCGCGGCGGTGCATACTCCGCGATGACCGTCGGACGCCCCGGATCGTCGCGGAGGTACCGGCGGCGGTTCCGCAGCGCCCAGCCGGTGGCACCGGCGAGGAGCACCGCTGCCCCGGACTGAAGCCACCCCAGAGGCGAAGCCAGGAACCCGGTGTCGTATACCTCGAACGCGCCCTCGTCGAACCCGACGGCGAAGCTGAGCGTCTCGTGCGGTGCGAGGTCGGTCGCCGAGGCGGTGATCGCGGTTCCGTCCGGTGAGGCGATGATCTCGGGACACGGAGTCGTGCTGTCCTGCTCGCCGATGTAGCAGGCCTGACGCCCCGCGAGCGAGGCCGCAAGGCCGGGATCGATGTGCAGCGTCGCGGTCACCTGACGGAACGGCTGATTCCAGTCGATGCCGTTGACGTCCCAGTAGAACTCCAGCCCGGTGTCCGCGAAGTCCCACACGACGTTTTCGAGGTCGTAGGTGAAGACGAAGGTGTTCCGCCCGTGCAGGTACCCGGGCTCGCGCGTCAGGATGCCGAGCGTGCCGTCCTCGCTGTCGGTGTCGACGGGACGGGCCTGCCCGTTCTCGTCGGTGACGGAGATGAGCCGCGGATGCAGCGGCTGCCCGTTGTACGTCTCGGGCAGAAGACGGCGCATGCCGCGGTTCTGATCCGACTCGGGGAACTCGGCGACGAAGGTCTCGACGACCCGCATCCGCGCCGTGCCGTCCTCGTCGCGGGTGAGGGTGTAATCGACGGAAAGCGAATCGAAGACGAACGCGTCGACATCGGCGGATTCGTCTTCGGATGCCGCGGCGGGGGCCGTCAGTCCGAAAAGGCCTGTGATCAGCATGAGGACCACGACCGCGAGTGCCGCCCGGGTGCGACGCATCATGCCGACCAGCTTAGGCGGGCAGTAAAGTTGTCGCCATGAGCGATCGTCGTCGTGCCGTGGCAGCGTGGGAGAGCCTGTTCCGCGCGCAGCACGAGATCTTCGACGACATCAGCAACGACTTCGCCGGCGATGAGCTCACGCAAGCCGAGTACGACGTCCTTCTCACGGTCGTGCGCGGCACCGGTCATCGGGCGCGGCTGCGCGATGTCACGGCCAACATGCTCATCAGCCAGCCGAGCGTGTCGCGCCTGGTCGACCGGATGGTCTCGCGCGGCCTCATCACCAAGTGCGGTGACCCCACCGACGGTCGCGGCGCGATGCTCACCGCGACCCCGGAGGGCGTCTCAGCCTTCCGCCGGCTCGCTGCGGCCCACGGTCGCTCCATCGCCGAGCGGATGTCGATGCTGTCGACCGAGGAGCTGGAGCAGCTCGAGCAGCTGACGACGAAGCTGCGCCGCCTGCCCTGACGCCCGGCGGAGCGGTCGGGCGGCGTCCCGCGGTGTCGTGGGGCGTCGTGCGGCGTCGTGGGGCGTCACGCGGTGTCGTGGGGCGTCGTGCGGTGTCGATTCCTCCCCAGGCGGGACGGTGACCCGACATTCTTTGACCGAACATAGGTCCGACTCACATGTCGTACCTTGCTGGCATCATGGGAACATGACAGCGAATGGCGTGGGTGGCGAAGTGGGACGCGAGGCCCCCACACCGTCGCAGGCGCTCGCTCTCTCGCGGTACGCGGAGGCGCTCGACCTCTCTCACGCCGCTGACATCGCCCGCACTCGGGCGCTGGCCGATCTGGGCCACGCCGCCCTGCACAACGCGCGCCGCGACGGCGTGCGCGGCATGGCGTCGGATATGGAGCTGCGGTCGGTGGCAGCCGAAGCGGCCGGGATGGCCCGGCTGACCGACCGCCGGCTGCAGGGTGAGATCGACCACGCGATGACGGTCATCGACGACTACCCCACTGTGTTCGACGCGTGGGTGCAGCGGCGGATCGAATGCGGACACGTGGATCTGGTGGTGCGCGTCGGCGCGGGGGTGCCGGCTGCGATGCGGGATTCGTTCGCGGAGGCCGCGATCGGGGTGTGTGAGCGGGATGTGCCCTCCCGCGTGCGGGGTGCGCTGGAGACCCTGGCAGCCCGGTTGCATACGCAGACGTTCACAGAGCGGCACAAGACCGCGGTCGCGGAACGGTGCGTGCGCGTGTTCCACGGAACCGACGGAATGTCGAACCTCGTCGCCAGTCTGCCCACGGTGATCGCGGCGGGGATGCTCGACCGGCTCACGCAGATGGGACAGTCGGTGAAGGACGCCCGGGTCGCGGGCACTGGCGGTGCCGGGGCGGGCGGGGCGGATGCCGCTGGCCGGGGCGCCGGCGCGGATGCCGGGGAGAGTTCGGCGGCGGATGCCGCAGAAGCGGGCGAGCCCGCCGATACCCGGACGATGGACCAGCTGCGCGCGGACATCCTGGGCGACCTCGTTCTCGGCGGCGCGCCCGTGGTCGACCCGACCTACGGGACCGACCGGGCCGGTGGGCTGGGGGCGATCCGGGCACGCGTGCAAGTCGCCGTCGCCGCGGGGACACTGATGGGCAAGGACGAGAACCCCGCCGAAGCCGTCGGGGCCGGGCTCGTCGATGCCGACACCGTCCGACGACTCGCCGGGCAGGTCAGCGAATGGGACCGGCTCTTCATCGACCCGGTCATCCGCACACCGGTCGAGATCGACACCTATCGGCCCACCGCATCGATGAAGAAACTCCTGATGGTGCGGGACCAGCACTGCCGGTTCCCCGGATGCCGGCGCGCCGCGATCCGGTGCGAGATCGACCACACGATCGATTACGCCCTTGGCGGCCACACCCACATCTTCAACCTCGCCCACCTCTGCCAAAGACACCACTCGATGAAGCAGTTCACCAAGTGGGAGGTCAGACAGATCGGAGGCGGGGTTCTCGAATGGACCTCACCCCTCGGCAGGACCTACCGCGAAGACGTCCCCATACCGGCCGTCTGCTTCGCCATCGACACCGCGAGCCCGCCACGGGATGCCGGAAGCGGCGGGCCACCGACGGACGAACCTCCACCGTTCTGAGTTCGGGGCGTGTGTCCGCGCACGTTCCGAGGCCGGGCACGACGGACTCGCGCGCCTTTGGTCACCGGTGACGCATCTCCTCAGCCGCGACGCATCGGCGCATCCGCGCATCCGCGCATCCGCGCATCCGCGACGCATTCGGCACCGACCCGCACGCGACGGGCGGCCGCCGCCCCCGAGGGAGCTGCGGCCGCCCGTCGTGCGAACGCGGATTTGCGCGATCAGTTCTCGATCGGCACCACCGGCGCGGCTGCGTCGGTCGTGACCTCGACCTTGCGCGGCTTGGCCTTCTCGCTGACCGGGATGGTCACGGTCAGGACGCCGTTGTTGTAGGTCGCGGCGATGCCTTCCGTGTCGACGCCCTGGCCGAGGTTCAGCTGGCGCAGGAAGCTCGCGGCTTCACGCTCGCGCGTGATCCACTTCACTCCGTCGCCGCTGGTGAGCGTGCGCTCGGCGCGGATCGTCAGCAGCTGGCCGTCGACGTCGATGTCGACCGAGCCCGGGTCGATGCCCGGCAGGTCGGCGGTCATCACGTAGTGGTCGCCGTCACGGTAGAGGTCCATCGGCATGCGACGGGGGCCGCGGCGCGTGTCGAAGAGGCTCGAGGCAATGCGGTCGAGGTCGCGGAACGGGTCGTAAGTAGCCATCGATCTTTCCCTTCTCTGATGCTTCATGTTGAGATCTGGAAGTTGAGCCCTGTCGGCTCAACTGCATTCAGATTAGCACTCTCCCCCATCGAGTGCCAAGGGTTCTCGCACGGCGAACAGCGCCCCGGAGACGGGGCGCGGAAGGGCCTCTCAGCACTCGACGACGTTGACGGCGAGCCCGCCCTCGCTCGTCTCCTTGTACTTGTGTGACATGTCGATCCCCGTCTGCCGCATCGTCTCGACGACGGCATCCAGCGAGACGTAGTGCTGCCCGTCGCCCCGCAGCGCGAGGCGCGCAGCGGTGACCGCCGTCGACGCGGCGATCGCGTTGCGTTCGATGCACGGGATCTGCACGAGACCGCCGACCGGGTCGCACGTGAGCCCGAGGTGGTGCTCCATCGCGATCTCCGCCGCGTTCTCGATCTGCGCGTTGCTGCCACCCATGACCGCCGTCAGGCCCCCGGCCGCCATCGCGCACGCGGACCCGACCTCGGCCTGACACCCGCCCTCCGCACCCGAGATCGAGGCGTTGGCCTTGAAGAGCGAGCCGAGCGCCGTCGCGGTCAACAGGAACCGCCGAATCCCGCGCCGACGGTCGAGATCCTCCGAGGCCAGGCGCGACTCCGCCGCGAACCGCCACCAGTACATCGCCACCGCGGGAACAATCCCCGCGGCCCCGTTGGTGGGCGCGGTGACGACGCGTCCGCCCGACGCGTTCTCCTCGTTGACGGCGAGCGCGAACGCACCCAGCCACTCCCCCGGGAGCTCCCGCCCACCCGCGGCTTCGGCCGCCTCGAGCTGCGCACGCATCGCGCCCGCGCGCCGCCGCACGCGCAGCATCCCGGGCAACGTGCCCTCGGCACGCAAGCCCGCATCGACGCACCCCGACATCGCATCCCAGATCGCGTCGAGCCCCGCGGCGACCTCAGCCTCGGGACGAAGCACCTCCTCGTTGCGGCGCGCGAGCCCGGCGATGCTCACCCCGTCGCGCTCGCACAGCTCGAGCAGCTCGGCCGCCGTGCTGAACCGGTACGGCCACGCGACATCGCTGCTCGGTCCGCCTCCCGCTCCCCGCGGAGCGGCGTCTGCCCCCGCCCGGCGGATGAAGCCACCCCCGACCGAGAGATACGTGTCCGACGCGACGAGATGGCCGGCGGCATCCCACGCGCTCAGCGTCATCGCGTTCGGATGCTCCGGCAGTCGCGTCCGCGGCTCGAAGGTCACATCGCCTCGCGAGAACGGCACCGGATGCCGGCCTGCGAGCAGCAGAGGTGAGCCGTCCGTCCAGCTCGTCCACGCCGCGCGGACCGCATCGGGATCGACCGTCTCGGGCGCGTGGCCCTGCAACCCCGCGACCACCGCGTCGGGAGTGCCGTGCCCGATGCCGGTCGCTCCGAGCGACCCGTACAGCACGCAACCGACGCGCACGACCTCGGGCAGCCTGCCGGCGGCCTCGAGCCCGACGGCGAAAGCTCGGGCGGCGCGCAACGGGCCGACCGTGTGGGAGCTCGAGGGTCCTACACCGATGGAGAACAGCTCGAACGCCGAGACGTAAGCGCTCACACCTCCAGGCTACGCCAGCATCTGCCGTACGCACCGGGCGACGTCAAGGGCCTGCCGACGGATACGCCACGCGCCTATCGTCGCGACCGATGACCACCCCATCCCACCCCCGTCTGGCATCGCTCAAGGCAGCCGCGCGCACCGCGGGTGGCGAGGCCTTCGCGGTCTCGCGCCTTCTGCTCGCCGGCAAGGCGGCCCTCGCCGCCGCGATCGCCTGGTACCTCGCGCCGTATGTGCCGTTCGCGCACGACGAGTACTCCTACTACGCGCCGCTCGGCGTTCTCGTGAGCATGTACCCGACGATCGCCGACTCCGCCAAGGCGGGCCTGCAAGCGCTGGGAGGCCTGGCCATCGGCATCGCGATCGGCCTCGCGGGACTGTGGATCGTCTCCGGACCCAGCCCGCGGATCATCGGCGTGGCGATCGTCGTCGCCGCGGGCGTCGCCGTCGGCGGCATCCGAGCTCTCGGCACCGGCCGAGACTGGATCGCCATCGCGGCGCTGTTCGTTCTGCTGCTGGGCGCGAACGACGCCGGCGGCTTCTCGGTGTCGTACCTCGTGACGATGGCGTTCGGCGTGCTCATCGGGGTGGCCGTCAACCTCGCGCTCGTCCCACCCCTGTACCTCCGGCGGGCCTCCACCCGCCTGTCGCAGCTGCGCGACGCGGTCTCGGACCGGCTCGAGATGCTGGCGACCTCGGTCGCCGCCAGCGAACCCGCCGATTCGGCGGGCCAGCGCTACCTCGGAGAGATCCTCGACGCCGTCTCGGCCGACGTGCGCGAGGCCGCCCGCAGCCGCAAAGCCCATCCGCTCGCTCGGCGCCGCCGCGGCATCGAGGCCGAGAACGACCGTCGCTTGAGAGCGCTCGAGAACACTGTGCGCCAGACGATCGAGCTCGGCGACGGCATCGACGGCCTCCCCCTCACCCCCGACGCCGCGCCGCTGCGCGCCGAGCTCGCCGAGGCCGTACGGGCCACAGCGCGAGCCGTCGCACGACCTCTGGGCGACCCGGCGACGGCAGCCACGGTCGAGGATGCCGAGAAGGCGCTCGCCCGCGTCGTCGCAACGGTGCCCGCGGACGGCGATGGTCGCATCTCGCCGTGGACGCGCACCGCCGTCGATCTCAGCCGGATCATCGAGGCATCCCGCCCGTTCTCGTGAACCGGTGAATCAGCGAGCGGCGATGCCCAGCACCCGCTCGAGGTACGGACCCGAGAACTTACCGGTCGGGTCGACACGCGCCACGAGCTCGCGGAAATCAGCGAGACGCGGGAGCGAATCGCCGATGGGCATCGAGAAGACCTTGCCCCAGTGCGGCCGGGGGTCGAACGGAGCGAGCACGCGCTCCACATTCGCGATCGCCTCGCGGACCGCATCCGGTTCGTTCTTCCACGTGAAGTGGATGCACACACTGTCGCGCCCGAACCCGGGAGAGAGCCAGAGGTCATCGGCGGCGACGGTGCGCAGCTCGGTCACGAGAAGGGCGGGCTCGACTCGGTCGGCGATCGAGCGGACGGCCGCGATCGCCTCGACGGCCACCGCACGGTCGACCCAGTACTCGGTCTGGATCTCGTCGCCGTTGGACGGGGTCGCGTCGATGCGGAAGTGCGGCAGGCGCTCGCACCAATCCCCGGGGATGCCGCCCTGCTCGGTCGTGTTGTCGACTCCGTCGGCCGCGGGCGAGTCCGCCTTGACCCTGACGCGCCGAGCGCTCAGCACGCGTTCCGGCATGTCGGGGGCCGACGCGGCGTCGAGGCGCTCCTTGATCCACACTTCGCCGACATCCGGCGTGTTCCAGCGGGTGAAGACGCTGACGCTGTAGCCCGACGCCGTCACCTCGTCGAAGCGCTTCAAGAGATCGTCCCAGGTGAGCCCGGCATAGGTGTCCTGGCGCACCTGGTAGGTCGGCTCGATCGCGAGCGTCAGCCGGACGACCGGCCCGAGTGCGCCGAGGTGGACGACGCTGCCGGCGAAGTCGGCGTCACCGGCCGAGACCGTGCGCAGCTCGCCGTCTGGAGTGATGAACTCCAGCGCCCGCACCGCCGTCGCGAGCGACCCGTTGCCGTCGCCCGACCCGTGCGTCGACGTCGCCGTCGCACCACCGACGGAGATGTGCGGCAGCGAACCCATGTTGTGCAGCGCCCAGCCGTGATCGGCGAGGTGCCGAGCGACGACGGCATAGCGCGTTCCGGCTCCCACCGTCACGGTCCGCGCATCCTCATCGACGATGATGTCGGCGTCGAGCCCGGTGAGATCGAGCAGGACGCCGGCCGTGTCGGCGAGGTCGTTGAACGAATGCCGTGTGCCCAGCGACCGGATGCGGTCGTGCGCGGCGACCATGCGTCGAGCCTCGTCGATCGTCGTCGGTGCGAGTACAGCTTCGGCGGTGAAGGTGTGTGTTCCGGCCCAGTTCCGTTCGGTCACGCCCCCACGCTACGCGATGACCGCTGAGAATGTGCAGCACCACAACAAAGTCGTCGGCGTGGAACGGAAAACAAAGAAGCCCCCGCAGAGCGGAGGCTTCTCATTCACTGTCTCAACACAGTGTGCGCCCGAAGGGACTCGAACCCCTAACCTTCTGATCCGTAGTCAGATGCTCTATCCATTGAGCTACGGGCGCAGTGCCTGGGAATCTCTCCCGGGCCGTCGTCAAGCATAGCCCGCTCTCGCGCAAAGAGCGAATCGAGCGCGGAACGGCTAGTCGATCACCGGCGCAGCCGCGGAATCCACGGCCTCATCGCGCTCGACCGCCTGCCGCTGGACATTGCGACGCTGCGAGCGGAGACGCGGGAGGTCGACCATCCGCAGGGCCTGCATGCGCGCCGTGCGCATGCGCTCGTAGTCGGGTTCGAGATCGGGCCGCGCCGCCTCGATGCGAAGCGTGCGGTCGATGTTCCCGGCGACCTCGGCCCACGCGGCCTCCCGCGCATCAGCGATGAGCTTGCGCAGCTCCGCCTCGTCGGCCGCGCGCTCGCGGAGCTCTTTGGCGATGCGCAGCGACTGCTTGCGACGTCGACGCAGATTCGACACGTCCCGGCTGCGGTAGTCGTGCGTCCCGCCCGAGTCGCTGTAGCGGCCGCTCGCGGCCTTGCGTTCGCGATGGGTGCGCTCGGCGTCGGCCTCGGCCTCCTCCGCGAGAGACATGAGCGCGTCGCGCGCGTCGTCCAGGAAGCGGTCGGCCTCGAAATCGCGCCCGTCGGCGAGGATGTCGACGAGGATGGCGTTCTTGAGCGCGAGGCGGGTCGCCGCGGAGGCGATGTACAGCCCTTCGGCGACGATCTCCGAGCTCTTGGTACGCGCTTGACGGGTGGCCAACGCTGCCCCTCCTCACCTCACCCCAATCCTACGGGGCGCGCGCCTCAGCCGAGCTTGGCGATGATCGCCGCGATCCTCCTCGCGCGGGTCTCCGGCGCCTTCGCGGACTCGACGTTCCCGACATGCGCCTTCCGCGCGCTCGGCGGCAGTCGGTCGAACGCTTCCCCCGCGCCGGCGTCCGTCAGCGCGGCGGCGAGATCGGTCGGTACCTCGACCTCCCGCGGCGCCTCGTCGAGTTCGATGTCGACGACGATCGCATCGCCTCCCGCGAGGCCGCTCTCGCGCCGCCGCTCCGCCGAGAAAGGGATGAGCGCGAGCCCCCGCATCGACCCCACCGTGCTGCGGAAGGCGAAGCCGTTGACGGCGACCGAGACGGCGGGGCGACGACCGCCACCGAGCGCATCCAGGATCGAAAACGGCACCTCGATGCCGGTGTTGTTTCCGAACTGGGACAGCGTCGTCTCGAATCGCACGCTTCTCATTACCACCGCGGCGCCCGAATACACAAGCAGGGTGAGCCGTGAACTCGCTGACCATAGCCTCGCTTCACGGCCTGGGCCTGACTCCCCATCGATATCGACGAACACACAAGATCGGACGCTCCGGGCCCGCCCAGTGGCAAACCGATCTGCCCATGTCACCGAACAACCGCAGCACCGCGACATCCGTCGCCCAATGGGAGGGAACCCTCATGCGTACATCACCGAACCGCCTCGTGGCGATCATCTTCGGCGCCGTCTACATCCTCGTCGGCCTCCTCGGCTTCACCGTGACCGCGGGCGTCGACTTCATCGCCACCGAGGGTGGCCTGCTGCTCGGCATCTTCGAGGTCAACCCGCTGCACAACATCGCGCACCTCCTGATCGGTGCCGCGCTGCTCATCGGCGGCCTTTCCGGCGTCCGCGCCGCGAAGGGCGTCAACATCACCGTCGGCGCGGCCTACCTGCTGCTCGGCATCGTCGGCTTCTTCATTCAGGACAGCGCCGCGAACGTGCTCGCCCTGAACACCGCCGACCACTTCCTCCACCTCGCCAGCGCCCTCGTGCTGCTCGGCGTCGGCCTCGGCACCGACCGCGCGGTCGACACCCGCCGCACCGCCGTCGCCTGATGAACACCGCCGCGCTCACCCGCTCCTGGCCCACGCTCGCCGCGTGGGGGGCTGGTCTGCTCCAGCTCGGCGTGGGCGCGGGCATGATCGCCCAGGGCACCGGCGCCGCCGATCGCGGCGTCGGTGTCGTGGCGGTAGCGGTCGGGGCGGCCGCCCTCGGTTGGGGCGTCGCCGCCCTGACCCGCGGCCGCCTCGTCGCTCCCCGTGTCGCGATGGCCATCGCCGTCGCCGGCACGATCGCATCGGGGCTCGCTCTCGCAGCGGACCCGATGCGGATCAGCGTTCACGCCGTCGGCGTGACCGTTCTCCTCCACGTCGCCTACGGCGTGGCCGCAGCGGCTGTCGTCCGCCGGGCGCGCACAGCGCCCGCCGGCTCCTCCCCTGCCGAAGCCCGCTCCACCCCGCGGACGAGCGTCATCGGGCTCGTCGCCGGTTGCGTCATCGTGGCCGGACTCGTCACGCCGGCGCTCGGGGCCACAGAGGCGGGTCGCAACGCTCCGAGCCACTCCGACCACCCGCTGTTCTCCACCGAGCACAGCCACTGAGCCGCCGAGCGCGGCCGCGAGATCAGATCGCGCTGATGCGCCAGGACGCCTCGACCGTGGCGGCCGGCTCGATGAGGATGAGCCCGGCGTCGTAGTCGTACCGCGCGGCGTTGAAGGCATCCGGGGCGCACGTCATCGGCTCGACCGCCAGACCCGCGCGGTGCCCCGGCTGAGCCGGTCCCCCGGGCAGATCGGCCGTGTGCACCTGGACCCACGGGCACGCGGCATCCCACGAGATCGCGACTCCCGTTCCCGACGGGTCGGTCACCCGCACCGCGGCGATGCCGTCCTCGGCGCGCGAGAGCGCCGTGAACGCGTGATCGATCTCGACGGGGCCCAGCGTCCGCGGCTCGCGGAAGTCGAACTCCGCGACGTCCGCGACGTCGGCCAGCCCGACGGGCGAGAGCCGGTCGGGGGTGACCTCGAGCACGCGAGCTGCCGGCAGTTCGAGCGTCCACTCGTCCAGCGGCGCCGATCCGGCGACGAGATACGGGTGCGGGCCCGTGCCGAAAGGCGCGGCATCCGCGCTCTCGTTCGTCGCCCGCACCGTCTGCGTCAGGCCGTCGGCGCCGAGGCGGTAGGTCGTCTCGATGCGGACGGTCCAGGGGTAGGCGGTCTGCGCGACGATCGTGGCGCCGAGCGTCACGTGATCGGCGGCGACGACGACGGGCTCGAAGTCGAGCCAGGCCACCAGCCCGTGCAGCGCGTGGTGGCGCTCCGGCTCGGTGAGAGCGAGACGATAGCGGGTGCCCGCCACCTCGTACTCACCGTCGACGACGCGGTTCGGCCACGGGGCGAGGGTCGCACCCCGGTAGCCCGGGCGCACTTCGTCTTCGCCGTACGGGACGACGAGGTCGCGCCCGGCGACGCGGAAGGAGCGCAGCGACGCCCCCACGCTCGCCACGATCGCCTCAGCGTCGCCGAATCGCAGCACGTACGACGTTCCGGATGCCGCCACGGGCGTCCCCTCTCGGTTCTGGTTCTCGGAGATCACAGTCCGCGGGCCAGGCGGTAGTAGGCCTGGTTCCAGCGGAGCTCCTTCTGGAATCCTCGCACCGTCGTGTCCTCGTCGATGACCACGAGCTCCGTGCCGGCGATCTCGGCGAAGTCCCGGAACACCTCGATGCCGACGGCCGTCGTCATGACGGTGTGGTGTGCGGCACCGGCGGCGAGCCAGCACGCGGCCGACGTGGCGAAGTCGGGTGCCGGCTTCCAGATCGCCCGGCCCACCGGCAGCTTCGGCAGGTCGGGAGCCTCGACGTTCTCGACCACGTTCGCCGTCAGGCGGAAGCGGTCGCGCATGTCGCTCATCGCCACGACGAGGGCGGGACCCGGGTCGGCGGTGAAGACCAGGCGCACGGGGTCGTCCTTACCGCCGATGCCGAGGGGGTGGATCTCCAGGCGCGGCTTCGCGGTCGTCAGCGACGGCGAGACCTCGAGCATGTGTGCGCCGAGGATGCGCTCCGAGCCGGGAACGAGGTCGTAGGTGTAGTCCTCCATGAGGCTCGCCCCGCCGGGCAGACCCGCACCCATCACGTTGGCGACGCGCACGAGGATCGCGGTCTTCCAGTCGCCCTCGGCGCCGAAGCCGTAGCCCTCGGCCATGAGGCGCTGCACGGCGAGGCCCGGCAGCTGCGTGAGCTCGCCGAGGTCTTCGAACGAGGTCGTGAAGGCTCCGAAACCGCCGGCCTCGAGGAACGAGCGCAGCCCGATCTCGATCGCCGCGCCGTCGCGCAGCGACTGATGGCGCTCAGCCCCGGGGAGAAGCTCCTCGGCGACGTCGTACTGCGCGAGGTACACCTCGACGAGCGCGTCGATGTCGGCGTCGGAGGCCGCGGCGACGGCATCCGCCAGCTCGTTCACGCCCCACGTGTTCACCTGGACGCCGAACTGCAGCTCTGCCTCGGTCTTGTCGCCCTCGGTCACCGCGACGTAGCGCATGTTGTCGCCGAAGCGCGCGAGCTTGAGCGTGCGGGCGGCCTGCCACCCGGCCGCGGCGCGCTGCCAGTCCTCGATCTGACGCGTGACCTCGGGGTTCGAGACGTGCCCGACGACGGTCTTGCGCGAGACGCCGAGGCGGGTCTGGATGTAGCCGAACTCGCGGTCGCCGTGGGCGGCCTGATTGAGGTTCATGAAGTCGAAGTCGATGTCGGCCCACGGCAGCTCGACGTTGGCCTGCGTGTGCAGGTGCAGCAGCGGCTTGCGGAGCGCGTCGAGGCCCGTGATCCACATCTTCGCCGGACTGAAGGTGTGCATCCACGCGATGACGCCGATCACCGAGTCGTCGGCGTTCGCGTCGAGGGCGAGTCGGCGGATCGACTCGGAGTCCTTGAGCACCGGCTTCCATTCGACGCGGACCGGCAGTCCGGCGAGGCCGGCGACGACCTGTTGCGACTGCTCGGCGACCTGGCGCAGGGTCTCCTCGCCGTAGAGGTTCTGGCTGCCCGTCACGAACCAGACGGTGTACTGCTCGAGAGAGGTGGAGAGGGTCATTGTTCTTCTTCCGGTGAGGTCGGACGGGTCAGGACAAGGCGGCGACGGCGGCGCGCTCGACGGCGAGCCCCGCGTCGTAACGATCGAGGTAGGCGGCGAAGCCGGCGGCATCCGCTGCGTCGGGCTCGGCGACGTCGACCGACGCCGACGCGAAGACGCGCTCGCGGAGGTAGGCGTCGAGATCGAGGCCGTCGCCGTGGCGCAGATAGTCGGCGAGCACGGCGATGCCCCAGGCCCCACCCTCCGAGGCGGTGTCACCGACGGCGACCGGGGCTCCGAGGGCCGCTGCGAGGAACCGCTGGGCGACCCCGGCGGTTCGGAACATGCCGCCGTGGGCGAACATCCGGTCGAGCTGCACCCCCTCGCGGTCGAGAACGCGCATGCCGAGCGCGAGCGTGGCGAACACGCCGTAGAGCTGCGCCCGGATCGCGTTGGCGAGCGTGAACCGACTGTCGGGGGTGCGCACGAACAGCGGACGACCCTCCTCAGTGCCGGCGATGGGCTCGCCCGCGAGGTGGTTGTACGCCAGCAGGCCGCCGGCGTCGGGGTCGCCCGTGAGCGCTTCGCGGAACAGGGTGTCGTACACCGCGTCGGCGTCGAGCGCCGATCCCGACGCCGCAGCGAACCGCTCGAACATGCCCACCCAGGCCGCGAGCTCGCTGGCCCCGTTGTTGCAGTGGACCATCGCGACGAGGTCGCCCGCGGGGGTCGTGACGACGTCGATCTCGTGGTGCGTGCTCTGCAGCGGGCGCTCGAGCACGACCATCGCGAAGATGCTCGTGCCGGCGCTGACGTTGCCGGTGCGGGGCGCGACGGCCTCGGTGGCCACCATGCCGGTGCCCGCATCGCCCTCGGGCGGGCAGAACGGGATGCCGGGGCGCAGCGCTCCCGACGGGTCCAGCAGCGCGGCACCGGCGACGGTGAGGGAGCCTGCGGCTTGACCTGCGACACGGACCTCCGGCAGCAGGGAGCAGAGATCCGCCGGGAGTCGCCCGGCGGTGTGCGCGTCGAAGAGGTCGACGCGGCGCTGGTCGTAGTCACGGGTGACCGGGTCGATCGGGAACATCCCCGACGCGTCGCCGACCCCGAGGACCTTCTCACCGGTCAGGCTCGCGTGCACGTACCCGGCGAGGGTCGTCATGTGACGGATGTCGGCGACGTGCGCCTCGCCGTCGAGCACGGCCTGATGCAGATGGGCGATCGACCACCGCAGCGGGATGTTGATGCCGAGCAGCTCGGTGAGCTCGGCCGCGGCCGCGCCCGTGCTCGTGTTCCGCCACGTGCGGAACGGCACGAGCAGCTCGTCGTGGGCGTCGAACGCGAGATAGCCGTGCATCATCGCCGAGACGCCGATCGCGCCGAAGGTCTCGGGCACGACGCCGTACTGGGACTCGACCGAGGCGGCGAGGTCGGCGTAGGCCGCCTGCAGGCCGGACCAGACGTCGTCGAGGGCATACGTCCAGCGGCGCTCCTCGAAACGGTTCTCCCACGCGTGCGACCCGGTCGCGAGGACCCGGGTCGGGTCCGACCCGACGAGGCATGCCTTGATGCGGGTCGAGCCGAATTCGATGCCCAGGCTCGTGCGACCGGCGAGGATGTCGTCGCGCTCGGCGGATCGGTCGCGCGTGGCGGTGTGGGTCACGGATGCCTCCATTGGTCGTGCCGCGGTGTGAACATGTTACCGGTAACAACCTCACGACGCGAGCCTGAACGGCAGGCTCATCGACCTCAGACCGGGCGAGTCGAGTCGCGCACCACGAGCCGGGGCGGTTCCGGACAGGTGGCAGAGTCCGCGCCCAGCAGGATCCGGACGCACCGCTGCGCCTCGCCCGCGATATCGAGACGGACCGTAGTGAGGGCGGGCCGGTAGAAGGCCGCATCCGGGTGGTCGTCGAAGCCGACCACGCTGACGTCCGCGGGAACGTCCACACCCCGTGAAGCGAGTCCGGAGACCAGGCCGAGCGCCATCTGATCGTTCGCGACGACGATCGCGGTCGGCCCGCCCGCCTCGCCGACCGCGGCGGCGATCTCGGGGGCCAGCGCCGCCCCCGATGCCGCGGACCAGTCGCCGCGCCAGCGACCGGCGAGCTGCAGTCCCCGTCGCGCGAGCGCAGACTCGGCACCGGTGTCGCGAGCGACGGCCTCGAGCCAGGCGGCCGGGCCCGACAGCTGAGCGATGCGGCGGTGCCCGGCGTCCAGCAGATGATCGACGGCGAGCGCCGCTCCCTCGGCGCCGCGGTCGCCGTCAGCCGGCGTGCCGGCTCCCCCGACCCGCGAGTGCAGCGGCACCACCGGGACCCCGGGGGATGCCGCCGCCAGCGCTTCGAGCGCCGCCGTATGGGGCGCCACGACGACGATCCCGTCCACCCCCTGGGCGAGAAGATGGTCGGCGGCGGCCGTGACGCTGGCGGCATCCGCGCCGTCGGCGTAGGCCGTGGCGATCCACCGGCCGGCCGACCGCGCCGCGCGTTCGAGAGCCCCGATGCCCGCGGCGGGCCCGTACAGATCGGTGTCGGAGGCGACCACCCCGATCGTCCGCGTCGTCGCGGTGCCGAGCGCACGCGCCGCATTGTTGACGCGATAGCCGAGCTCGGCCATCGCCGCGACCACGCGTTCCCGCGTCTCGGGCCGGATGTGAGGGTGGTCGTTGATGACGCGCGAGACCGTCTGCGTCGACACGCCCGCGGCGGCCGCGACATCCCGCACGCCCACTCGCGCCCGCCCGGGCATCGCTTCGCTCACTGCGCCAGGCTAGCGGGCACGCCGAAGGGCGGCACCGGCCGAGGCCGCGTGCCGCCCTTCGAGAACTCTCGGTCGGATGCGATCCGGGATCAGCGGTCGCCGAGGATGCCGCCCACGAGGTCGTCGACGTCGGAGGTCACGTCCGAGGTGATGCCGCCGACGAGGTTGTCGACGGTGCTGCCGATTCCGCTCGTGACGTCGCCCGTGCTGACCTCGCCCGTGCCGACGTCGCTCGTGCCGACGTCACCCGTGCCGACGTCCGTGCCGTTGCCGAGGTCGGTGTCGGTCTGGTTGCCGTTGCCGACCTCGTTGCCGTTGCCGGTCTCGTTGCCGTTACCGGTCTCGTTGCCCGAGACGATGGGGGCGTCGACCGGGGCGTCCACGGCAGTGTCGTTGCCCGAGGCGATCGGGGTGTCGTTGCCCGACAGCAGCGCGCCGTTGCCCACATCGCTGATCAGCGGTCCGTTGATGAGGCCGCCCTCGAGCCCGAGGTTGCCGACGTTGGCGTTCTCGCCCACGCCGTTGCCGTTGGCCTCGAGGACGCCGTCGATCCACGTCGACAGCGCGTCGAACGACGATGCGACGTCCGTGGTGGTGGTCGTGTCGGTGGTGGACGAGTCGACTGCGGTGGTGTCGTCAGCCGACGCGGGCAGGGCGAATCCGGCGGTGGCGATCGCGGCGGCACCCAGGCCCGCCGTGCCGAAGATTGCTGCTCGCTTCAGGTTCGTACGCATGTCTCTTCCTTCCGTCACGTGCGCTGGATTGCGGCACGTGGGGCTATCCGGGACGACCCCCGGATGCGGATTGGAGACCTCGAGCGAAAACCGTGCATCCGCCCCCGTTCGGGCCGCCTGCGATCCGCGCCCTCATGCGGATCGCGGCGGTTTCCTGGCAGTCGCCTGAGAGCGCGGCATCCGGCCCGCGTAGGCTCTGCGTCATGCGTGCAGAGCTCGCCGATCGCCGTGACACGACCTGGGAGGATCTCGGACCGAGATTCCGGGTGTTCGTCTACCCCGGCGACGCGAAAGACACGCGGATCATCGACATCGTCGACGTCTCGATCGACACCGTCTTCCGCGAGATGCGCATCTTCTCCGACGACGACCGCCACCTCTGGTCGGTCGCTCTGGTCCGCGGGGAGGGAGCGCAACGGGGTCTGGTCTGGCTGTCGGGGTACGACTACGACGACACCCCGACCGACGGCGTCGAATGGCAACGTCGTCGCGAGATGCAGGATCGCTACCTGATGGCGCGTTCCCGTCGCGGCGAGCCGCTCGTGCTCCCCGACGGACGGCGCGTCATCCGCATGTTCTCGGGATGGGCCTCGAGCCCGCTGTGGGAGAGCTTCACGGACGAGTACGTCGTCGACCCGCGCAGTCTCGGGATGAGCGATGACCTGACCCGGGATCTCCTCGCCTGGGACGGCGCGATCCAGGACGCGGGACCCGACGGCCCGGTCCCCGCCGACTCGTTCGAGACCGGCCTGGCGATCTGGCGCCGCCTGCGCGACGAGCTCGCCCCCATCGCGGAGGTCCGCCCCGATTTCTGGGCTACCGGGCAAGTGCTCGGCTGAGCTCAGGCTTTGACCGGCCGCCCGCGCTTGGGCTTCTCCGTCGACAGCTCGATCGCCATCGCGCGGCCGGGATGCTGCGCGAGGCGCTGCTCGGTGTGATCGAGCCAGCGCACCTCGGCCTCGGCCGCGAAGATCATCGAGTCGACCACGAGCGACCAGGCGAGCTCCTCGGGACCGTCGGGGTTCGCTCCGGCGTACTCGCCGCTGCGGAGCTCCTGCAGTTGCGCGAGCGAGGCGCGCCGCTGCGCCTGGATGACCTCGTTCACATCGATCCCCGGCAGGGTCGCGGCCACCGCGAGCTTGATCGCGAGCTCATCCCGTGTGCCCGCCGGCCGTTCGACGGGCGAGCCCAACCATGACGCGACCTCGGCGCGCCCGGCATCCGTGATCTGCCAGTAGACGTGGCCCTGCCCGTCGACCGACCCCTTCTCGACGAGACCGTCCCGCTCGAGCCGGTCGAGGGTGTTGTAGATCTGGCCCACGTTCAGGGGCCACGTCGACCCGGTCCGACGGTCGAACTCCGCCCGCAGCTGATAGCCATAGCAGGGGCCCTGATCGAGGATCGCCAGAAGGCTGAGTCGAACCGACACGGTCGTCCTTTCGCATACCGGGTATGTAGTTTGCGAGTATATGCATACCGGGTATCGAGGGGACTACCGCCGCGGGCCCATCACGATCACGCTGCTGAGGATGCCGAGTCCGACACCCACCGCGGTGTCGACGACGCGCTCGACCGCCAGCTCCGGGCCGCCGGCTCCCGCCGCGCTCAGGATGAGGAGCACCAGCGGGGTGATGAAGACGAGCGCGAGCGCGTAGTGGCGGACGACGACGAGCTCGATGATGAACTGCAGCGCCCCGAGCACGAGACCGAGCACGACGCCGCCGAGCGGCACGACGCTGATGGCGAGGAACACGGCCGCCCCCGCCGCGGTGCCGAGCGCGCGGTGGATGCCGCGCGACAGCGCGACGCGGCGACTCGCGCTGACTCCGAGGACGGCGATCCCCGCCCCGACGATCCAGTAGGCGCGCTCGGGATCGACGAGCAGCGCGATCGCCGTGCCGACGACCGCGACCGTCGCCGTTCGCACGACGAGGGTCCGCGTCGTCGCCTCGCCCCCGGCCGCGGGGAAGAGCGAGCGCATCGACCGAGGCTTCGCGCCGCGGTGCGAGCGCCGCACGAGAGGTGCCGCCGTGACCAGCCATGCGAACAGCAGCGACGCCGCGAGGACACCGAGATACAGCGCCGGGTTCACCGCGTGCGACGACTGCGGCGCCGTGACGTGCGCCGACAGGCCGTAGATGAGCACGGCGAACAGCGGGCCCGGCGGACCGACCGAGCGGCCGAAGACCAGAACGGATGCCGCGACGGCGACCACGATGAGGCCGATGGCCACCGCGACAGCGCCGACGGCAGCCGCCGCGACCCCGAGCGCCGCACACGACCACAGCACCGCCGCGACGATGGGGACGAAGCGCAGGCGCTCGCGCGGTGAGAGACGGCCACCGTACAGCGTCGCGAACGCTCCGGTCGCGGCGAGCAGCGCGATGTTCTCGAGCCCCAGCGCGGAGAGGACGACCACGGGCAGCGCCATCGCGAGCGCAGCCTGCAGCCCGAGGTGCCATCGCGGTCCCGGCGACGGCCCGAATCGCGTCAGGCTGCGCCCCAGCTCCCCCGCCTCACGCCGCCACCGGCCGGAACTGTCGGGGGGCGGTTCGAGCGAGAGCGGCATTACTCCATTGTCCCGCGAGAACGCCGACGTCTGCGCGCCGGCACGTACTCTGGAGGCGGAGAACGACATGAGCGACGATTCCCCCGCATCCTCGACGCCCCAGACGCCGGTGCCCGGCCCTCGTGAACGCGCGGCCTACATCGAGACGGCGATTCAGCAGGCCATCCGCCGCGGCGACTTCGACGATCTGCCGGGAGCGGGCAAGCCCATCGCCGATCTCGGCCCGAACCACGATCCCGACTGGTGGATCAAGCGGAAGATCCGCGAGGAGCAGCTCACCGGGCTCGGCCCGCCGGCGCTGACCCTGCGGATCGAGCACGCCGAGTTCGACGCCCGTGTCGACGCTCTCAACCGCGAGGACGATGTGCGCGAGTACGTCGCCGACTTCAACCGGCGCGTCGTCGAGGCCCGCCGGCAGCTGCAGGGCGGGCCGCCCGTGGTCACACCGACGCACGACGTCGAGGCCGAGGTCGCCGCCTGGCGTCAGCGTCGCGCGGATGCCGCGGCGGCGGCATCCGCAGCCCCGCCGGCCGAACCGCGACGCCGCCGGCGGCTGTTCCGACGCTGAGCGGCCCGCCGGCGAGACGAGGTCAGCGCAGCGCCTGCTCCACGTCGGCCAGCAGATCGTCCACCGACTCGATGCCCACGGAGAGCCGCACCACCTCGACCGGCACGGCGGCCTCTGTGCCGCGGACCGAAGCGTGCGTCATCGCATCGGGATAGTTCACCAGCGACTCCACGCCGCCGAGCGATTCGGCGAGCTGGAACAGGCGCGTCGACTCGGCGAAGCGACGCGCCGCCTCGCCGGACTCGAGCGCGAGCGAGAGCATGCCCCCGAAGCGGGTCATCTGCGACGCGGCCAGCTCGTGCCCGGGGTGCGAGGCGAGCCCGGGGTAGAACACGCGGGCGACGCGATCGTGTCGCTCCAGGAACGCGGCGATGGCCCCGGCGTTCTCGCTGTGGCGCTGCATGCGGACATCGAGCGTCTTGATCCCGCGCGTCGTGAGCCAGGCATCCATCGGTCCCGACACCGCTCCCGCGGCGTACTGCAGGAAGCCGATCTTCTCGGCGAACGCATCGTCGTCGAGCACGAGCGCGCCGCCGACGACATCCGAGTGTCCGCCGAGGTACTTCGTCGTGGAGTGCACGACGACATCGGCGCCGAGCTCGAGGGGCCGCTGGAGCGCCGGGGTCGCGAAGGTGTTGTCGACGACGACGAGCGAGCCGGCATCGTGTCCGATGGCCGCCAGGCCCGCGATGTCGGTGATGCGCAGCAACGGGTTCGACGGTGTCTCCACCCACAGCACGCGCGGCGCGCGCTCGGCGACCGCAGCCCGCACGGCGGGGAGGTCGCTCATGTCGACGACCCGCAGCTTCACACCCCACGGAGCCAGGACACGGGCGATGAGACGGTGCGTTCCCCCGTAGACGTCGTTGCCGAGAAGCACCTCGTCACCGGGCGTCAGCGCGGCGCGCAGCAGCACGTCCTCGGCGGCCAGCCCCGAGGCGAACGAGAAGCCGTGCGCCCCGCCCTCGAGCGCGGCGAGCTGCACCTGGAGCGCCGTGCGGGTCGGGTTTCCCGAGCGACCGTACTCGTAGCCGCCGCGGAGGCCGCCGATGCCGTCCTGCGCGAACGTCGTCGAGAAGTGGACGGGCGGGATGACCGCTCCGGTGGTGGGGTCGAACTCCTGGCCGGCGTGAACGGCGAGGCTCGCGAGGCCGCGGGCGGAATCGTGCGTGCTCATGCGTCGCTCCTGGTGTCGTGGGTCGTGCGGTGATCGGGGATGCCGTGGTCGGGTTCGACGACGAGGTCGGCGAACCCGTGGGCACGCATCCAGTCGTCGTCGTAGATCTTCGAGAGGTACCCGCGGCCGTGGTCGGGCAGCAGCACGACGACGACGTCGTCGGGCCCGAGCTCGCGTGCCGTCCGAAGCGCGGCCACCACGGCCATGCCCGACGAACCGCCGACGAGCAGGCCTTCCTCGCGCGCGAGGCGGCGGGTCATCGCGAACGACTCGCGGTCGCCCACCCGCTCGTAGCGGTCGACGACGGACGGATCGAAGGTCTCGGGCCAGAAGTCCTCGCCGACGCCCTCGACGAGGTACCGGCCGATGTCGCCGCTGTAAATGGACCCCTCGGGGTCGGCGCCGACGATCGTCACGGCCCCGCCGGAGACCTCGCGCAGGTACCGTCCCGTGCCCGTGATCGTGCCGCCGGTGCCGACACCGGCGACGAAGTGCGTCACGCTCCCCGCGGTGT
This sequence comes from Microbacterium sp. Ru50, assembly GCF_002920555.1. Taxonomy (NCBI): domain Bacteria; kingdom Bacillati; phylum Actinomycetota; class Actinomycetes; order Micrococcales; family Microbacteriaceae; genus Microbacterium; species Microbacterium sp. Ru50. Next base: position 1,288,070 of record NZ_PQSV01000001.1, read on the forward strand.
CGCGCCAGATCTCGGGTCCGGTCGTCTCGTAGTGGGCGCGCGGCCCGGCGGCGTTGGCGAACTGGTTGGGTTTGAAGGCGCCGGGGATCTCCCGCGCGAGCCGGTCCGAGACGCTGTAATACGAATCCGGATGCTCCGGCGGCACGCTCGTGGGGGTCATCACGACCTCGGCGCCATACGCCTTCAGGACGGCGACCTTCTCGCCCGCGAACTTGTCGGGAACGACGAAGACCATCCGGTAGCCGCGCTGCTGCGCGACGAGGGCGAGGCCGACACCGGTGTTGCCGCTCGTGGGCTCGACGATCGTTCCGCCCGGCCGGAGCAGCCCGTCGCGCTCGGCGGCCTCGATGATCCTCGCAGCGATGCGATCCTTGGCCGAGCTGCCCGGGTTGAAGTACTCGATCTTGGCGAGCACGGTCGCCCGCGTCGAGGACGCGACGTGGTTCAGGCGAACCAGCGGGGTGTTGCCGACGAGTTCGGCGATGTTCTCTGCGTAGCGCACGAGGGTGTCCTCACGGTGTCCGCGCGCTCAGAGGCGCGGGTGCTGTCGGGGTCGTCTGAGGTGAGCGCGGCGGCGCTCAGCGACAACAACGACAGGTCTGCACGCGTCCACCCTAAGCCAGGGCCCGGCCGCTGTCGAGCGGATTCGCCCCCCCGGGTCAGCGCGACGACAGACCGCGGCGTTCGAGGGAGCGACGCATCGTGTGGCGCCCGTGCAGGCTCGCGGCACCCCGCACCCGGGCGATCGCGGCGCGCAGCCAGCCCCGCGGCTCGCCCTGCGTGCGGTAGTACGCCGTGACCGCCTCCTCGTACGCGGCGATCTCGGCGTCGTCGGGCAGGCGATAGGTCTCGCGGTGGCGGACGACCCGCTGCGGCAGCCGTGGCTTCACCCCCGCCCGGTCGTCCGGGTCGGGGCGGCCGAGCACGACGCCGAACGCCGGAAAGGCTCCCGCGGGGAGTTCGAGCAGATCGGCGATCTGCTCGGGATGGTTCCGGACCGCCCCGACGTAGACCGCGCCCAGGCCCAGCGACTCGGCGGCGATCACGGCGTTCTGGGCGGCGAGCGCCGCATCGATGAAGCCGACGATCGTGCTCTCCATGTACTCGACGGCATCCGACGGCTCCCCCGCGCGATGCGCGAGCTCGCGCGCACGAGCCCAGTCGGCGACGAAGACGAGGAAGACGCCGCCCCGGCGGATGAAGTCCTGGTCGCCCGCGAGTCGGGCGAGCGCGTCGCGCCGGTCGGGGTCGCGCACCTCGATCACCGACCACGCCTGCAGGTTCGAGCTCGTCGAGGCCGACTGTGCAGCCGCGATGATCGCGGTCAGCGTCGCGTCGTCGATCTCGCCGGGTGCGAATCGCCGCACGGAGCGATGGCGGTAGAGGAGGTCCAGCACATCGTTGCGCGGGAGGCCCTCGGGCGCGGCAGAGCCGTACCGCCCAGACCAGCCGTCGCGTGATTCCGTCGTCACGCGGGGAACGTTACACGGCGTCATCGATCGTCTCCGACGTTCACGGAACATGTGATGGGTCGTCGTGGTTACTAACGTCGTGATCATGTCGCAGCCGAACATCGACCCGTCCGCGGAGCACCCCTCCCGTCATCTGGGCGGCTCGCTGTCCGCCGATGAGTTCAAGACGCTCTTCCGCGGGCACCCCGGCGGGGTCGCCGTCATCACCGCCGACGCGGGTGACGGCCCGGTCGCGCTCACGGCGACCTCCGTGTCGTCGGTGAGCGCCGACCCGCCGCTCCTGGTGTTCTCGGTGTCGGCTCAGTCGTCCGCGTCGGCCGTCCTGTCCACTGCCGAGACCGTCGTGGTGCACCTGCTCGACGCCGACGATCTGCCGCTGGCGAAGCTCGGCGCCACGAGCGGCATCGATCGCTTCGCCGACACCTCGGCCTGGTCGCGGCTGACGACGGGAGAACCCGTGTACCGCGGCGTGCGGGCGTGGGTCCGCTGCGCGGTCGTGTCGCGGATGGATGCCGGCGGCTCCATCGTCATCGCCGGCCACGCCCTCCAGTCGCACGTCGAGCGCGACGTCGAGCCCGGCGGTCACGGCGATGCGCTGGTCTACCACAACCGCACCTGGCACCGCCTCAGCGAAGATTCCGCCATCCGCGGCTGATCCCCTCAGACGACGCCGATCGCCGCCGCCGGGCTCGCCCCCGTCGCGACGGGCCGGCCGGGGTCACGAGACCACTGGCTCCACGACCCCGCGAACACGCGCGCCCGGCCGTATCCGGCCACCGCGAAGGCCAGGGCGGTGTGCGCCGAGGCGATACCCGAGCTGCAGGTGATGACGACATCCGTGTCGGCGCCGATCCCCACTGCCGCGAGCGACGTGCGGACCTCGTCCGGACCGCGCAGGAGACCGTCCGGCGCGATGTGGGCCACCGTCGGAAGATTCAGGGCCCCGGGGATGTGGCCGCTGACGGGGTCGGCCCCTGCCACCTGACCCCGGTAGTGCTGGGGCGCGCGCACGTCGAGCAGCACTCCGCGCGCGGGAGCGACGGCCGCCTCGTCGATGGTGGCGAGACCGCCGCTGCCCTCGGGGAGCGACACATCGCCCGCCGCGGCGGCGCGGTCGCTGTGCTCCAGGCGACGCCCCGACGCGACCCAGGCGCGGAAGCCGCCGTCGAGCACCCGGACGTCGAGGCCGTGACGGCGCAGCAGCCACCACGCACGCGCGGCGGCGACACCGTCGTTGTCGTCGTAAGCGACGAGCCGGTCTCCGGCCCTCACACCCCAGCGACGGGCCGCGGCCTCGAGGTCGGCGCGGTCGGGCAGCGGATGCCGTCCCTGCTCCGGAACCCCGGGGCGCGCGAGCTCACGTTCCAGATCGACGTAGACGGCGCCGGGCAGATGACCCAGCAGATAGTCGGGGCGTCCTTCGGCCCGGTCCAGGCGCCACCGGACATCCAGCAGACGCACGGGAGCGTCCGCAGCGAGTTCGGCGGCGAGGTCGTCGACGCTCACCAGGGGGGACATGCCCCCATGCTCCCCAGCCCGCGTTCCCCGTGCGCTCGCGATCGAAACAGTCGGAAACGGGAGAACACAGAGCGACACACGCCGACCCACGGGCGCCTCCGCGTGACCTCGCATGACGGCGGGGAAGCGCCGCCGCGTCCGCCGCCCGTACTCTTCCCCCCATGCCCGGTCTCGAGAACCACCCCGAATCCCTCGCCTTCGCGACGCGTCAGCTGCACGCGGGCGCCCGCGGCTTCGACGCATACGGCTCGCGCGCGACCCCGATCTACCTGACCGCCGGCTTCGAGTTCGACGACATCGCCGACGGCGAGGGCCGCTTCGCCGACCCCACGACGGGTTTCAGCTACACGCGCGTCGGCAATCCGACCGCCGCGGCGGCTGAGCGGCGCATCGCCGACCTCGAGGGCGGCGTCGGCGCCCTGCTCGTCGGCAGCGGCCAGGCCGCGACGACGACGGCGCTGCTGACGATCCTCGAGTCCGGAGACCACATCGTCGCGGCCTCCGCGATCTACGAGGGCACGCGCGAACTGCTGCGCTCCGAATTCGGCCGCCTCGGCATCACGACCGACTTCGTCGACGATCCGCGCGACCCCGCCGCCTGGGAGGCGGCGATCGGCCCGCGCACGCGCGCGCTCGTCGCCGAGACCATCGCGAATCCGCGCGGCGGCGTGCTCGACATCCCCACCGTCGCCGAGGTCGCACACCGGCACGGCATCCCGCTCGTCGTCGACTCGACCCTCGCGACCCCGTACCTGCTGCGCCCGCTCGAACTCGGCGCCGACATCGTCATCCACTCCGCGTCGAAGTTCCTGTCGGGCCACGGAACGGGCCTGGGCGGCGTCATCATCGACGGCGGACGCTTCGCCTGGGACGCCGTCCCGGGCCGGTTCCGCCAGATCGCGGCCGAGACCGGGCCCGACGGGCGGACGTTCGTCGAACGCTCCGGCGAGCGCGCCTTCCTCGACACCGCACGCCGCGTCGCGATGCGCTTCGGCCCCTCCCCCTCGCCTCTGAACGCCTTCCTGCTGCTGCAGGGCATCGAGACCCTGTCGCTGCGGGTCGAGCGCCAGTCGCAGACCGCGGCGGCTCTCGCGGCCTGGCTCGAGACGCGTCCCGAGGTCGCCGGCGTCGACTACAGCGGACTCCCCTCGCATCCCGACCATGATCTCGCCGTGCGCCTCCTTCCGGCGGGACAGGGCGCGCTGTTCTCCTTCACCCTCGCGGGCGGGCGGCCGGCCGCGGAGGCGTTCACGCGCAGCGTGCGGCTGTTCACCCCGATGACCCACCTCGGCGATGTGCGCTCGCTCGTGCTGCATCCGGCGACCACCACCCACGCGAGTCGCGACGATGCCGACCTCGAGCGCATCGGCGTCGGTCCGGGGCTGCTGCGCATCTCGGTCGGGCTGGAGGATGCCGGCGACCTCATCGCCGACCTCGCGCGCGGACTCGACGCCGCCCGCGCGGCGACCGGCGTCGTGCCGGAAGACCTGCCGGAAGACCTGCCGGAAACGGTGTCGGCATGACGCGCGCACAGCACTTCGGCTGGTTCCTCTCGCGCGGGTTCGGGCCCCACGGCTGGGCGCGGCCGTACCAGCGGTGGAACTGGCCGTGGCAGAAGCCCGACCTCTACCAGCACTCGGCCCGCGAGCTCGAGCAGGCGGGCTTCGACTTCGTCCTCATCGAAGATGCGCTCTCGGTCGGCATCACGCCCGAGACGCTGAACCTGCGGGTGCGCAAGGCGTACGGCGGTCCCAAGCACGACCCGTGGACGCTCGCGCCGTACCTGTTCGCCGCGACGCAGCACCTCGGCGTGATCCCCACGGTCAACCCCGCCGCGTGGCCGCCGTACCTCGCCGCCCGTCAGTTCGCGTCGCTGCAGCACCTGAGCGGCAGCCGGCTGGGGCTGAACGTCGTCACCGACGTCGGATCGGCGCATCATTTCGGCACCGAGCGCCTCGGGCACGACGCCGCATACGACCGCGCCCAGGAGTGGCTCGATGCGCTGCGCCTGCTGTGGCACAGCTGGGACGACGACGCGCTGATCGCCGACCCCGACACGCAGATCTACGCCGACGGCTCGAAGATCCGCGCCGTCCAGCACCGCGGCGAGTACTTCTCATTCGACGGTCCCCTCAACGCCGAGCCCCTGCCCGCGGGCGACCCGATCGTCGCCTCCCCCGGCGGCTCGCCGCGCGGCATCGGCTTCGCCGGCACGAACTCCGAGATCCAGCTCGCCCTGTCGAACCTCGATCCCGCGAGCATCCGGGCCTACCGCGCCCGGGTGCGCGAGGCGGCGATCGCCGCCGGGCGCGATGCCGACGCGATCAAGACTCTCTTCGTCGTCAAGCCCATCGTCGCGAGCTCGGTCGACGAGGCAGACCGCATCGTCGAGGCGTCGCGTCATCCCGACGAGGCGGCCCTCCGCGAGGTCGCAGAAGCGTGGTCGAGCGACCTCGAGACCGACCTCACGTCGCTCGACCTCGACCGCCCGCTCGATCCTGCGATCTTCGGCGATCACGTCTCGAAGGGCACCATCCGGGGCCTGCTCGGGCGCTACTCCGACTTCTCGGAAGCACCGCTTCGCGACATCCTCACCGGCAAGGCGCGGCTCGGACGCGTGACCGACGGTGCGGGAGGGACGGTAGGAACCGCGGAGGAGATCGCCGACGTCATCCAGGCGCTGGGCGACGATGCCGACAACGACGGCCTGATCTTCTCGGGCGACTTCCACCCCGTGACCCTCCACCGCGCACTCGACGAGCTCGTGCCGGTGCTGCGGCGCCGCGGCATCCTGCGCACCGAGCACACCGGTCGGGGCCTGCGCGCCGACCTCGACGCGTTCTGACCCCGACCGGCGCGCTCAGACGTGCGGGTGGGTGCGTTCGAGCTTGGCGCCCTCGACGTCGACATCCGGCAGGATGCGGTCGAGCCACCGGGGCAGCCACCACGCGCCGCGCCCGATGAGGTGCATGAGTGCCGGCATGAGCAGCATCCGCACCACGAGCGCGTCGACGAGGATGCCGAAGGCGAGGCCGAAGCCCATCGAGCGGATGATCGTCGCCTCGGCGAAGATGAAGCCGCCGAACACCGACACCATGATGAGCGCAGCCGCGATGACGACAGACCGCCCGGCACGGAAGCCCTGCATGACCGCGAGGCGCGCCTCGGAGCCGTGCACGAAGGCTTCGCGCATCCCCGACGCGAGGAACAGCTGGTAGTCCATCGCGAGTCCGAAGAGGATGCCCACGAGGATCACCGGGAGGAAGTTCAGGATCGGGCCGGTGGTGTGCAGGCCGATGAGCTCGGCGCCCCACCCCCATTGGAAGACCGCGACGACGGCGCCGTAGGTGGCGAACAGCGACAGGATGAATCCTCCCGTCGCGATGAGGGGCACCACGAGCGAGCGGAAGACGACGATCATGATCACGAGCGAGAGCCCCACGACGACCGCGAGGTAGATCGGCAGGATGCCGACGAGGCCCTCGGAGATGTCGATGTTGATGGCGGCCTGCCCGGCGACGCCGAGCGCGTACTCGCCGTCGACGGGAGGCAGCGAGCGCAGGTCGCGCACCAGGTCCTCGGTCGCGACGCTGCTCGGCCCCTCGGTCGGGATCACCTGGAACGCGGCGATCGAACCGCTGTCGGAGACGGCGATCGGGGCCACGGCGCTCACGTGCTCGCGCCCGGCGATCGCTTCGGCCACCGCGACCTGCGCGCGCAGACGCCCGGCATCGTCGAGGCCCTCCGGCAGGCTCGCGGTCACGAGCAGCGGCGAGTTCGCGCCGGGACCGAACGCGTCCTCGGTGAGCTCGAACGCACGCTGGCCGTACGACCCCTCCGGCTCGGATGCGCCGTCGGGAAGTCCCACCCGCATCGACAGCGCCGGAACCGCGAGGGCGAGCAGGAGCCCCACCGAAACGACGGCGGTGGTGATCGCGCGCCAGGTCGGCATCGCGCGCGTCGGGGTCGTCACGGCGTCGGGGGCTCCGACGCGGGCGCGGGCACGGCGACCGAGCACGCGCATCCCCAGCAGACCGAGGAGCGCCGGCAGCAGCGTGATGGCGATCAGCACCGCGATGGCCACGCAGACGGCTCCCGCGGTTCCCATGAGGCCGAGGAACGGGATGCCGGTGATGTTGAGGGCGAGCAGGGCGACGACGACCGTCGACCCGGCGAACACGACGGCGTTGCCGGCGGTGCCGCCGGCGAGGCCGATGGACTCGTGGAGGTCGATCCCGCGCAGCAGCTGCTTGCGGTGGCGGTTGAGCACGAACAGGGCGTAGTCGATGCCGACCGCGAGCCCGAGCATCACACCGAGCACGGGCGTCACCGACGCCATCTGCACGACCCCCGACAGCGCGAGCACCCCGAGCACGCCCACACCCACGCCCACGATCGCGGTGACGAGCGGGAGGGCGGCGGCGATGAGGCTGCCGAGCATGACGAGGAGCACCACGGCGGCGACCGCGACGCCGACGGCCTCGCCGACGCCGAGGATCTTCGGCACGCCCTGCGAGATCTCGGTCGAGAAGCCCACCTCGACGCCATCGATCGGCTCGGCGGTGAAGTGCTCGACGACGGCGTCCTTCGCTTCCTGCGGCAGCTCGAGGCGCGGCAGGGTGAAGGCGACGTTCACGGTCGCGGTCGAGCCGTCCGGCGAGACCAGCGCGATGCCGTCGGCGAGGTCGAGCAGGCGCCCGCCGAGCTCGGCGGTCTCGGCCTGCGCCTCGAGCTCGGTCCGGCCGGCGTCGAGGGTCGCCTGCTGCTGCTCCAGCTCGGCGCGCCCGGCGTCGAGCTGGGCCTGCTGGGCATCGAGCGCCGCGAGCTGCTGGGCGGGGGCGCCGGCAGCCTCGAGCTGAGCCCGCGCGGCGTCGAGCTGGGCCTGGCCCGCCTCGAGCTGCGCCGTGCCCTGGTCGAGCTGCGCCTGTCCGGCGTCGAGCTGGTCGCGCGCGGACGAGATCTGAGTCTGGCCGTCGGCCAGCTGCTGGGCCTGCGCGGCTCGCTGCGCCTCGGCCTCGAACGGGTCGTTGACCGTCGCGACGTCGGGCAGATCGGTGGCGGAGGCGACGAGATCGGAGATCGCCGCCCGCTGGTCGTCGCTGAGAGCGCCGTCCTCGGCGTGGAACACGACGGTGCCTGCCGCGCCGGCGAAGTCGGGCAGCTCGTCGGCGAGCTGGTCGGTGACCTTCGATGACGCGGTCCCCGGGATGTCGAAGCTCGATGACAGCCCGCCGAAGCCGAGCGCGAAGGCGCCGCCGGCGATTCCCAGCACGGCGACCCAGGCGACGACGACGAGCCAAGCGCGACGCGCGGCCCCCTTGCTCAGGCGGTACAGCAGCTCGGCCATCGGCGACTCCTTCGGGATGCGGACGCCTTGACGAGACGCGACGTCTCGTCAACCCTAACCCGGGACCAGGACGTGCACGATCGCCCGGATGCTGTCGGGCGTCGGGGCGGCGCCCAGGAGCGCCTGCATCATCATCCAGCCCGCGACCGCATCGCCGATCTCGACCGCTGCGAGAGCAGGATCGCCGTGTGCGACCACGCGCGCCCGGATGCCGCCGTCGGCGCTCAGCCGGTCGCGCATGAGCTCACCGATCGCGGCATGCTCGGTCGCGGCGGCGACGAGCGACCGCAGCAGCAGACGTCCCTGCGGAGCGTCGAGGACGGTCCACACCCGCGACATCCACTCGGTCAGGTCGCGGCGGAGGTCCCCCGTGTCTCGCACCGCGAGCTGATGCCGGAAGATCATCCCCTCGAGCAGCGCTTCGGTGAGGATCGCGGCGCGAGACGGCCACCACCGATAGATCGTCTGCTTGCCGACGGCGGCGTGCCGGGCGATCGCCTCGATCGTGAGGTTCTCGTAGCCGCTCTGCGCGATGAGCTCGGCCGCGGCCGTCAGTACCGCCAGCCGAGCCTGTTCGCTGCGCCGCGGACCGGCCCGGTGCTCGTCCATCCCTCCACCGTAACGAGCCGGACGCTACGGTGGAGCCCATGCTCGCCGTGCTCGTCCTGGCCGACCACGACCTGGTCCGCCGCGGCGTCGCCGACCTGATCGACGCGGCGACGGGACTGCAGGTCGTCGCCGAGGCGGCCACCGCCCGTCAGGCGGCGGCGCGCGCAGAGGTGACACGGCCGGACGTCGCGATCATCGGATACCGGCTCGCCGACGGCGACGGCCCACAGGTGTGCCGCGCCCTGCGCGCGCTGGACCCTCACCTGCAGTGCATCGTCCTCAGCGCCGCGGACGACGACACGGCCCGCACCGCGAGCGCCGCCGCGGGCGCCGCGGCCTTCCTTCTCGAAGACGTCGCGGCGGGCGAGCTCGTCGAGGCCGTGCGCCGGGTCGGGTCGGGGCACCCGCTGAGCGCGACCCTGCGACCCGCCTCACCCCCGACGTCGCCGCCGGAGGCCCTCCCCCGCCGGCAGCGGGAGGTGCTCGCCCTGGTCGCGCGGGGGCTGTCGAACCGCGCCATCGCGATCGAGCTCGGTGTCGCCGAGAAGACGGTGAAGAACCACCTGACGGGGATCATGCGCACGCTCGGCGTCACGAGCCGTACGCAGGCCGCGCTGCGCGCGGCGCAACCCGAGCACGAATGAGCGAAGGCGCGGACCCCGGTGGGATCCGCGCCTTCGGCGGGGCGACTCGGTGTCAGACGAGCCACCGGAAGCGCTGCACGAGAGGCAGCTTCTTCCACATGGCGCCGAGGCCCCACGTGTCGCCGGCGTGGAGCACGGCGATCACGATAAGCGCGAGCGCGTAGACGATGTGGTAGTCGACGAGGGGGTTGGTGGATGCCGCGCCCCAGGCGAACGGCCACTCGGCCAGGTACATCAGCAGCATGACGAGGCTTCCGGCGACCGCGGCGACGCGGAGACCGATGCCCGACATGACGGCGACTCCGATGGCCAGCATGCCCGCCATGAACAGGACGTCGGCGAGCGGGCTCGCCATGCTCTGGAACCAGGGCTGGAGCGGTCCGGTCACGGCGGGGCTGTTGAGGAAGCCCTGCGCCGGGGTACCGCCGTTGATCCACGCCCGCTCGAACGGCGTCGAGAAACCGAGGCCGAGCAGCTTGTCGAGGAACGCCCAGAGGAAGATGAAGCCGGTCGCATAGCGCAGCGCAGCGAGGGTGCGGCGTCCGGTGAGCGAGGTCACGATCTCGTCCTGGCGGGCGATCGCCTGAGTGCGGGTCCGAGCCTCCGTGCGCGGGATGGCTGCGTGGACCGCGTGCGTGGTCATTTCTGTCTCCTTCGTTGTATGTGGTCTGACCACATAACTATCTCGCGTTCCCGGCGTCATGAATAGGGACCAAAGTCCCGATCCGCCCGCAGGGTCGCCCGCGCGTATCACCGCGTCGGACCGGGGACAATCCCCGCGCCCGGAGTACACGCCGCTGCTTAGGGTCGCGCCAGGAGGAGATATGAGCGACATCGAGGAACTCGCACGACGCGCACAGGAGACGGGCACCGTGATCGCCGTCGCGGAATCACTCACCTCGGGCAACCTCGCCGCGACGATCGGGGCCGCGGAGGGCGCGGGCGACTGGTTCGCCGGCGGGGTCGTGGCTTACCGGCTCGAGACGAAGCACCGGGTCCTGGACCTGGCCGAGGGCATCGATCCCTGCTCGCCGGAGTGCGCCGAGCAGCTGGCCCGGGCGGTGCGCGACCTCACGGGAGCCGACCTCGCGGTATCGGCGACCGGCGTCGGGGGCCCCGAGCCCCACGACGGGCACGAGCCGGGCACCGTCTACCTCGGGTGGAGTGACGGCGACGACACCGGGCACGTGCTGCTCGAACTCGACGGCGAGCCCGAGCAGGTCATCGACGGCAGCGTCAACGCGGCCCTCGGACTGCTCATCGATCGGATGCGACGCTGAGGGCGCTCGCCGATCAGGCCGTCGACAGCGGCGGCCGGTGCGCGATGGGGATCGGCTTGGTCGCAAGCGGCGACCCGGTGCGGCGCGACGCCGCGTGCCGCTCGGAGATGGCGAACGCCGCCTCGCCGATCGCGGCGAACGTCTCGGTTCCCGCGGTGCCGCACAGCCACACCACCTCGTACACGCCGTCGCGGCGTCGCTCGACGTAGGCGACGACGGCGGCGGCATCGGAGGACGGGCGAGCGGGATCGCATACCCGCCAGGCATCCTCGGCGATCTCGTCCCAGCGCAGTCCCGTGTGTTGCATGATCCGAGCCTGCGTCACGGCCCCGGCGGAACCCCAGGGCCTTGACAGCACGATCCGCGGATGCGTCAGCCGGCCGCGGCGCGACGGATCCGTTCGAGCGTGCGCAGCGTCGCCGACGTGCGGGCCTGATCCTCGTCGGGTGCCGCCGCACCGCCGACGAGCTCCACGAAGCGCGCGACCTCCCCGTCGAGGGTGTCGACCGCGGCGTCCGAGGTCCATTCCGACGACGCACCGGACGCGTCGATGCGCGTGATCCGACGCGGGCTGGCCAGATGATCGATCAGGAGCGTCGCGCTCTCGCCCTGGATCTCGCTCGGCCTGGCCGCCGTCGTGATCTTCGAGTAGCCGACATCGACGATCAGCCCGGGGTACTCCAGCACCGCGAGGCCCGCCCCGTCGGCACCGGTGGCGATGGTCACCGCCGACGCGGACACCCCCACGGGCTCGCCGAACAGGAGGACGGCGGCGTGCACACCGTAGACGCCGAGGTCTGCGAGCGCGCCGCCGCCCATCGCGGGATCGAAGATGTTGGGGGTCTCACCGGCGAGCACGGCGTCGTAACGCGAGGAGCGCTTGGCGTAGTGGAACGAGGCTCGGCGGAGGCTGCCGAGCGACGGGACGCGGTCGCGGACGGCGACGATGCCCGGGTCGTAGGCCGTGCGCATCGCCTCGATCAGCACCACCCCCGCCCGCCGGGAGCGGCCGACGAGATCGTCCCATTCGGCGGCGGAGCCGACCGCCGGCTTCTCGACGAGCACGTGCTTGCCCGCCGCGATCGCCGCCGCGACCTGTGGGCCGTGCGCGGAGTTCGGCGAGCCGATGTAGACCGCATCGACGCCGGGATCGGCGAGAGCGGCCTCTACGCTGCCGAACGCTCCCTCGACGCCGAGACGATCGGCATACGCGCGCGCCCTCGCGCCATCGCGCGATGACACAGCCACCACCTCGATACCGGGCGTGCGGGATGCCGCACCGATGAAGGCGTCGGTGATGACGCTCGTGCCGACGGTCGCGATCCGGATCATGCCCTCCAGCCTAGGAGGAGGTGACCGGGGCCTCGGGCTGCGTCAGTGGCGCCGGGTCGAGCGCAGCGTCTGCACCGCCTCGTCGAATCGCAGCGTCTGACGGAGTTCGACGGCGGCGGAGTACCAGGGGCCGCCGAGCGCCACGAACACGGCGCCCACGACGTCGATGTACCCGAGGATGACCTCGCCCTCGCGCACCTCGTAGCGATCGACGTCGACGAGCTCCCACCGCACGTCCGCCTCGGCGCTGGGGGCCTCGGGCCGCCGGGTGGGCAACTGACGCAGAGCGCCCGACGTGGCCAGCCTCACCGCGCTGGGCTTGCGGGCGATCGGTGACATATCCAAGACCATGACCACTCCCGTCGCTCTGCATCGAGTGTCCCGCCCCGGACCCACTGCACCTACCGGCTTGACAGAAGTTCACACGGGGTTTACACGGCGTCAACACGACCTACCTAGTTCGCCTAACTAACCGGAATTAGTTAGGCCGAACCGCGCCACTACCCTCGCGTCCGTGGGAACACTCGTTTACGGAAGCCAGGGGCGGACGTTCGACGTCGAGGACCGTCTGCTCGCTCACCTGCGGGTGGTCTTCATGAACAAGCTGCGTCGCAACGAGCCGTTCATGTTCCACCGCTCGACCGACAGCGGGCTGTTCAGCGTCTGGGTGCACCCGGCCGTTCCGATGGTGTTCCTCTTCAGCGGCAGCCGGCCGCCGACGATCAATCGGCACTGGGTCGAGGCCCTCATGCTCGAGGCCGGCGGAACGAACGGCCTGCGGGTGATCCCGGAGCCGGCGACCGCCGACGCCTGACGGCGTCGCCTGCCTCAGCGGCACTCCTCATCGACCGCGTCCGCGATCGCGTCGAGAAGCGTCGCCAGCTTCGCCGCGGTGTCCTCGTCGAGCCCGCGCGCGATGTCGCGGACGCGGAGCGTGAGCGGGTCGACGCCTTCGACATCGGCATTGCGGTCCGTCGGAACGACGTACTTGCTCCGGCCGTCGTCGGGATTGCGCTGGAAGGCGACCAGTCCCCCGTCGTGCAGGCGCTTGAGCATCGTGGTGGCCGTCGGCGTCGAGATGCCGAGCGTCGCGGCAATGTCGGTCGGTGTGACGCGCTTGCCGGCATCCGCGCTGTCGTACACGACGCGCATCGCCGCACGCGCGGTCTCGCTCGGACCGCAGTCGCTCTGGCGTCGCCGCGCCAGGCTGGCCTCGGCCAGTCGCAGCCGTTCGACCGCGCGTGCGACGGATTCGGGCTCGGACGCACCGGACACCATGGAACCTCCCGCAGACGTCGATGATGCCTCCACTGTAGAAGCGCCGAGAATCGGCGATCTGCGGCTTGACTCCGCCGCCCGGGGCCCGTAGTGCCCCCTCAGAGACGCGGCGAGAGGTCGGGACGCGTCCGCACCCCGAACTCGTGCCGCAGCGCGCTCAGGGCCGCCCACCAGCCGCCCAGCCCGTGAACGCCCGGTCCGGGGCTGGTCGACGAGGAGCACAGGTAGACGCCGTCCATAGGGGTTCGCCACGGGTCTCGCGCGAGCACGGGACGCGCGATCAGCTGATCGAGCGAGGGCACCCCGGCGGAGATGTCGCCGTCGGGATAGTTCAGATTGCGAGCGGCGACCTGCCGCGCCGTCTCGGAGTGAGTGGCGAGGATCGTCTCCCGAAAGCCCGGCGCGAAGCGCTCGATCTGCCGGACGATCGCCTCGGTGCGGTCGACCTCGCTGCCGGCGGGGACGTGCGTGTACGCCCACAGCGTGTGGTGTCCCGCCGGGGCACGGGTCTCGTCGAACAGCGACGGCTGGGCGACCAGGACGTAGGGCGCGTCGGGCAGACGCCCCTCCCGAACCGCGTTCTCGGACGCGGCGATCTCCGCCCGCGTGCCGCCGATGTGCACGGTGCCGCTGCGCGCGATCGCCGGATCGCGCCAGGGCACGGGCGCCGACAGAGCGAAGTCGACCTTCGCGACGGCGTCGCCGTAGCGGAAGCGCTCGAGTCGGCGGCGGTACCGGGCCGGCATCCGCTCCCCCGCCATCCCGATGAGGGCACGCGGAGTGACGTCGAGCAGGACGGCGCGGGCGGTGGGGAGCTCGTCGAGGGAGCGGATGCGGCGCCCCGCGAACAGCTCGCCCCCGTGGGCGCGGATGTCGTCGACCATCGCCTGGACGATGGCGCCGCTGCCGCCGATGGGGATCGGCCACCCGCGCGCATGACCGTAGGTGGCGAGGGTCAGCCCGCCACCGGCGGCTGCGAGACTCGGAAGGCCCAGGATCGTGTGAGCCGCGACACCGGACACCAGAGCCGGGGCGGCCTGCTCGCGGAACCGCAGGTTCCACGCGGCGCTCCCCTGCTCGAGTGTGCGCAGTCCGAACCAGGCCGCGGCGATCGGATCGCCGGGGACGCGCAGCAGCGAGCCACCGGTGAGGTCCGCGATGCCGCGCACGCGCTCGACGAGCGGCGCCATCAGCCGGGTGTACGCGCGGCCGTCGGCTCCGAGCCCCTCGGCCGTGCGATCGAGATCGCGGTAAGCCAGCGCTGCGCCACCGTCGAGAGGGTGCGCATACGACACCTCGGGCACGACGAACTCGACGCGGCGGCGCAGTCCGAACTCGCGGAAGAAGGCGGATTCGAAAGCGAGCGGGTGCACCGCCGAGCAGAGGTCGTGCCGGTAGCCCGGAAGCGTGATCTCGCCCGTCGCCGCCCCACCGCCGAAGTGGTCCTCCGCTTCGAACACCGCGACCGAGAGCCCGGAGCGCGCCAGGGTGACGGCCGCCGCCAGCCCGTTCGGCCCGGAGCCGACGACGACGGCGTCGTACTCCGCCGTCACCGTCCCGCGCCGCCCTCCGCGAGGTGCGCGAGCCTCCGCAGGGTCTCGGCGTTGCGGACGTGCAGCGGCAGGTCGAGCAGTGGTTGCGGGATGAATGATCCCGGCCCCTCCGCGGCCACCTCCTGAATGCGCACGACGCAATCGTCGCCGCGGGGCTTGACGTCGATGGTGATGTGGGCCTCGCCGATCGGCCAGCCGCGCGCTTGCATCACCATGCGGTGCGGCGGATCGAATTCGAGCACCGATGTGCTGTCGTCGATGACGAAGGGCCAGACCCCGAACGAATGGTGCAGGCGCGACCCCGTCTGAGGCCAAGCCGGACTGACGTCGCGCATGCGCGAAGCACCGACGACCCAGGCCGGGAAGAGCCAGCCGTCGTTCAGGACCGCGAAGACGTCCTCGGGGGCGCAGTGCATGAGCCGGACGTTACGCGACATGGCCGTCTCCTCTCCGGGGCGGAGTCACGGCTGCAGCACCACCTTGATGCAGCCGTCCTCCTTCTTCTGAAAAGTCTCGTAGAGGCCCGGCGCGTCGGTCAGCGGCGCGCGGTGGGTGGTCAGATCCATGACGCCGAGCGGGTCGGCGGGGTCTTCGACGAGAGGCAGCAGATCATCGATCCACCGCTTGACGTTGCATTGCCCCATCCGCAGGCTCAGCTGCTTGTCGAACATCGTCTTCATCGGCATCATGTCGGCCTCGCCGGCGTACACGCCGCTGATCGACACGGTGCCGCCGCGGCGGACGACGTCGATCGACGAGTGCAGTGCGGCCAGCCGGTCGAGCCCGCCGGTCTCCATGACCTTCTGGGCCAGGGCGTCGGGCAGCAGTCCCACCGCCTTGTGCACCGTCGAGACGGCGGGGTTGCCGTGGGCCTCCATGCCGACGGCATCCACGACCGCATCCACGCCGCGCCCGTCGGTGAGGTCGCGGAGCTCCTCGGCGACCGAATCGGTGAGGTCGAAGACGTCGGCACCGTGCCGCTCGGCCATCGCTCGGCGCTCGGCGACCGGATCGACCGCGAGCACGCGATAGCCGCGATGCACGCCGACGCGCGCGACGAACTGCCCGACGGGGCCGAGGCCCATGACCGCGAGAGTGCCGCCCTCGGGAACGTCGGCGTACGCCACGCCCTGCCACGCCGTCGGCAGGATGTCGCTGAGGAAGAGGTAGCGGTCGTCGGGAAGGTCGGAGCCGACGCGGATGTGGTTGTAGTCCGCGAGCGGGACCCGCAGGTACTCGGCCTGCCCTCCCGGGACCTGTCCGTACAGCTTCGTGTAGCCGAACAGCGAGGCGCCGCTGCCGTATTCGGTGACCTGCGTCGTCTCGCACTGCGACTGGAGGCCACGACGGCACATGAAGCAGTGCCCGCACGAGATGTTGAACGGCACGACGATGCGGTCGCCGACGGCGAGGTTCGTCACGGCAGACCCGACCTCGACGACGACACCCATCGGTTCGTGGCCGAGTACGTCACCGCTGTCGATGAACGGCCCGAAGATCTCGTAGAGGTGCAGGTCGGACCCGCAGATGGCCGTCGAGGTGATCCGCACGATCGCGTCGGTGGGCTCGAGGATCTCGGGGTCGGGCACGGTCTCGACGGAGACCTTCCGGCGTCCCTGCCAGGTGAGAGCCTTCATCGTGTCTCCTCCGGGTCGTCGCCGTCGGCTTCGGGCGTGCCGGGGCCGGGCCCGGGCCGCACGGCGGCGGTGTCGGCGATGTCGATGCGCGTGACGCCGTCGTGCTCGCTCGTCTCGATCCGCGGCGCGGCGTCGGCCTCGGTCGATCCGCCGGCTCGCAGCAGTTCCTCGCGGCGGGCGTCTTCGTCGGTCAGGGATTCGGATGCGTCGGACATGGGGCGACCGTAAGCACGTCCGCCCGGCCGGAGCGAGGGGATGGCGAGGGCCGGACAAGCGTGGTAGCCAGAGACGACAAGCCCATCCCGGAAGGAGACCGCCGATGTCACGAGACGACGCGAAGCCCAGTCAGGCCGAAGGTGCCGACCCCGAACACCCCGACACGGGCGAAGCCCCGGAAGAGGCGACGGGACACCCCTCGCAGGCCGAGGGCGAAGACAGCTGACACCACGACGGAGGGGCCGGCGTCGCACCTGATGCGAGCCGGCCCCTCCGTCGTCGTGCGCCCGGAGCGTCGTTCGAGATCAGGCGCTGCGTTCCGCGACATCGTCGAGAGCGGACGCGAGGAGGTCCACGACCTCGGCCGCGATGGCGGCACGCTCCGCGTCGAGCTCGTCGATGACGGTCACGATCGCCTGGTGATGGGCGGCGAAGGCGGCATCCACTCGCTCGACCGCCTCCGGGGTCGGAACGAGGTAGTGCGCGCGTCGGTCGGTGGGGTGCTGAACGCGCTCGACCAGCCCCTTCGAGGCCAGACGCTCGACGACGTTGGTCACGGTGGCGCTCGAGGTGGCGAGCATGACGATGAGGTCCTTCGGGCCCAGATCGCGGCCGTCGCGGTGGCCCTGGACGAGGTATCGCAAGGCGGTCAGGTCGATCGCCGACAGCTCGGATGCCCGGACGGCGAGCCCGGCCTGCACCTGCTCGGCGCGTCGCAGGCGCAGCACGGCGTCGCTCAGGCGACGGCCGACCTCTTCGCGAGGTTGGTCCGCGTAGAGATGGAGTCCTTCGTGCAGGACGACGTTTCGAGGCATCGGGTTGCCACCTCCTCCGACAGCATCCTAGAACACTAGCCCGGCTTGACAGATTCTGTCTTTCACAGATGGTGAGATACATAGGATCTAAGAATTGACAGGAAGTGTCTTGTCTGGCTAGATACTTAATGAGGGAACCAACACTTCCCTCGCTCATCGACGATCTCAGGAGGACAGCATGGGACAGCTCCACTACGGAAACTCCGACACCCGAATCGAGATCCCGGATCGCCTGCTCGCGCACCTGAAGGTCGTCATCGCGACGAAGCTCCGGCGCAACGAGAGCTTCATGATGTCGTGGACGTCCGACGAGGGCCGTTCATCGATCTGGCTGCAGCCGTCCATCCCCCTGCGCTTCGTCTTCGAGAGCGCGGACATGGAGATCCTGAACCCCGCTGCCGTCCGCGACCTCGCCAATGCCGCGACCTCGTCGGCCGGCCTGATGGTCGCCCTCGACCAGGAGATCCCCGAGGCCCCGCAGCGCGAGCTGCGCCCGGTCACCGCCGGGGTGCCGCGACTGAAGGTCCCGGCGTAACCCGGACCGAACACTTCACGCCGTCGTCGGTCGTTCCTATAATCGGAACGTCCGGCGGCGGCGTTGCCGTCGGTGCTCGAAAAATGGGCACGAAGCGGCACCCGCGCGTGAGACACATACGGCCTCGATCACCGTTCCGTCTCGAAAGGCATCGCCATGCCCTCCGTCTCCGCGCACGTCTCCGCTGCCCTCTCCCGACACGTCTCGCACGTCTTCGGGGTGATGGGAAACGGCAACGCCCACCTGCTCGACGCACTGGAGCGCTCACCCGGGGTCGCCTTCACCGCCCTCCGGCATGAGGCGGGCGGCGTGGTCGCCGCCGACGCCCACTACCGCGCCGGCGGAGGTCTCGCGGCCGCCACCGCGACGTACGGCGCGGGGTTCACGAACACGCTGACACCACTGGCCGAAGCGGCCCAGGCCCGCACCCCGCTGGTCCTGGTCGTCGGCGATGCACCCACGTCGGGACCGCGCCCGTGGGACGTCGACCAGATCGCCCTCGCGTCGGCCGTCGGGGTCCGCACCTACACGGTGGGACGGACGGATGCCGCCGCCACCACCGTCATCGCGATCGAGCACGCCCTGGCCTACTCCTCCCCCGTCGTCCTCGCGATCCCCTACGACGTCGCGAAGGCCGACGCCGGCCCCCTCACCGAGACGCCCGAGCCGCGACGCGCCCCCGAGCTCGCTCCCGCCACGCCGTTCGCGACCGGAACCGTCAGTCAGATCGCGCGCGCGCTCGCCAGCGCGCAGCGCCCCCTCCTCCTCGCCGGCCGAGGCGCCTGGCTCGCCGGAGCGGGGCCCGCGCTCGGCGCTCTCGCCGACGCCACCTCAGCGGTGACCGCGACCACCGCGCTCGGGCGCGGGCTCTTCCCGCGGGAGGAGTTCGACCTCGGGGTCACCGGCGGTTTCGGCGCCGAGAATGCGATGTCGCTCATCCGCGAAGCGGATGTCGTGGTCGTCGTCGGCGCGTCGCTGAACCAGTTCACGATGCGATTCGGAGCCCTGTTCGCCCCCGGGACGACGGTCGCGCAGATCGACACGGCCCCCACGGCGACGCATCCGCACGTCGGGCTCTATCTGCGCGCCGACGCGGCGCTCGCCACCCGGGCGATCGCCGACGAGCTCACCGCGATCGGCGCTGCGGCCAGCGGATGGCGCGAGTCGGTCGACATCGTCGCCCTGCGCGACCACCACCCCGGCGATGCACTCGCCCCCGACGGGCGCCTCGATCCGCGATCGGCCGCGCGGCGGATCGGGGAGCTGCTGCCCGCGGACCGCGTCGTCGTATCGGACGGCGGCCACTTCATCGGCTGGGCCAACATGTACTGGCCCGTGTCGTCGCCCGACCGGATGATGATGGTCGGCACCGCTTACCAGTCGATCGGTCTCGGCTTCCCCTCCGTGCCCGGTGCGGCACGCGCCCGCCCCGACGCGACGATCGTGCTGACGACGGGCGACGGCGGCGGCCTCATGGCCGTCAGCGACCTGGAGTCCGCCGTGCGGGTGGCGGGAGGCCACGGCCTCGCGGTCGTCTGGAACGATCGCGCGTACGGCGCCGAGGTCCACCTCTACGGCGCACAGGGCCTCGCGCCCGCACCCATGCTCATTCCCGAGGTCGACTTCGCCGCGCTGTGCCGCGCTGTGGGCGGCGAGGGCGTCGTCGTGCGAACAATCGACGACCTCGAAGCCCTCGCCCGGTGGCGCGACCGGCCCGCAGATGAGCGTCCGTTCCTCCTGCTCGACCTGCGGGTGTCGGCGCAGATCCGCGCCCCGTACCAGGAGGAGATCCTGCGTGTGAACTCCTAGCGCGGCCTCCTAGCGCGGCAGGAGGGCTCCCGCGAAGAAGGCCGCGAGCTCGTCCGTCGCCGTCAGGGGCAGCACGGCAGCGACGTACTGATCGGGGCGGACGACCACGACGACGCCGTCGCGGGAGAGTCCCCGCTCCTCGAAGATGTCGGAATCATGCCACGCGCTCGGTGCCGCGGCGTACACCTTCTCCCAGTCCGTCAGACCGAGCGGACCGGTACGGGGGCGGAAGATGTCAGGCACGAGCGGCAGCTCGACGTCGTCGTACCGCTGCTGGTACACGACCTTGACGTCGAACACCGCGTCCACGTCCGCGCCCGCCGGGGTGTGCACGGACACCGGCGACGCGGGCGACGCGAGCCACCGCGCGAAGTCGCCGAGGGCGGACGGGGCGCCCGGCAGCGGGGCATCGGCGAACGCGTAGACACGCCACCGCCCGTCCGCCCGGGCATGGTGACCGAGGTGCACGGCGTTGCCGTCGGCGACGCGAGCGACTTCGACGGACGCGAATCGCATGCCGATCGGAAAGCCGGAAGCGAGGTCCTGGTGCGTGGCGTCGGCGACGATCGCCGACGGGGCGTACCGGGTGCGGAAGCCGGAGGGGAACTCCGCCGTCGCCAGGTAATGGGTCGCGAGATCCTGCGGATCGGTGATCTCCTCGGGCTTGCGCGCCATGAGGGCCGACCACTCCCGGTCGAAGTCGATCAGCTGCTGCGCGACGGGCCGGCGCTCGGCTCCGTAGGTCGACAGCAGCGAGGGCGCCGCCAGACCCGTCAGGACGTGACCGAGCTTCCACCCGAGATTGAACCCGTCCTGCATCGAGACGTTCATCCCCTGCCCGGCTTTCGCGCTGTGGGTATGGCAGGCGTCGCCGGTGAGGAACACGCGCGGCGCACGCGGGGCGCCCGCCGGGACATCGTCGAAGCCGTCGGTGACGCGGTGCCCGACCTCGTAGACGCTGTGCCAGGCGACTTCCTTCACATCGATCGAGTAGGGATGCAGGATCGCGTTGGCACGCCGGATGATCTCGTCGATCGGCGTCTGCCGCACGCGGTGATCGTCGTCGGGGGCGACCTCGCCGAGATCGATGTACATGCGGCTGAGGTAGCCGCCCTCGCGCGGGATGTGCAGGATGTTGCCCACCGCCGAGTTGATCGCGCACTTGATGCGCCAGTCGGGGAAGTCGGTGTTGACCAGCACGTCCATGACACCCCAGGCGTGCGCCGAGGCCGCCCCGACGTGGACCCGGCCGATCGCGTCGCGCACGCGGCTGCGCGCGCCGTCGCACCCCGCGACGTACTTGGCGCGGATCGTGCGCTCCTCCCCCGCCCGAGCGCCCGCGATGTGACGCACGCGCACCTCGACGGGGAAGTCCCCCTCGTCACCGACGGTCAGCCCGAGGAACTCGATGCCGTAGTCGGGGACGACGCGCCCCGGCCCGTGCGCCGCGGCCTCGGCGAAGTAGTCGAGCACGCGCGCCTGGTTGACGATCAGGTGCGGGAACTCGCTCATCCGCAGCGCGTAGTCCTCCGTGCGCATGGTGCGCACGATGCGCGCCGGATCGTCGGGGTCGGGCGCCCAGAAGTTCATCCAGCCGATGTTGTAGGCCTCGGCGATGATCCGCTCGGCGAACCCGAACGCCTGGAAGGTCTCGACGCTGCGCGGCTGGATGCCGTCGGCCTGACCCAGTTCGAGTCGCCCCTCGCGGCGTTCGATCAGCCGCACGTCGACATCGGGGAACTGCGACAGCTGCGCGGCCAGCAGCATCCCCGCAGGCCCCGAGCCGACGATGAGGACGTCGGTCTGGTCGGGCAGCTCGGCGGGGCGATGCAGCCCGCGACCGGCCGCGGGCTGCACACGCGGATCTCCCGAGACGTAGCCGTGATGATGGAACTGCATCGTGTCCTCCTGGCCACCGCGTTCAGCGCCGGCCGGTGCCGACGATCGGGCTCACCGACTGCTCGGCCTCGTGGTCGGGATCGAGGGGGATTCCGCTGCGGTCGCGCAGCAGCAGCGTCGCGACGAGCCCGAGCACCGTCATCCCGGCCAGGTACCAGGTCACCGACATGGTCGATCCCGTCGCCTGCACGAGCGCGGTGGCGATCGTCGGAGCGAACGCCCCGCCGAGGATGGCGCCGATGGCGTACGAGATCGAGACGCCCGAGAACCGGATGGATGCGGGGAAGAGCTCGGCGTACAGGGCGGCCTGCGGGCCGTAAGTGAGGCCCAGGCCGATCGTCAGGATCGCCAGCCCGGCGAAGAGGAGGCCGATGCTTCCGGTGTTCACGAGAGGGAAGAGGGCGAACACGCCCGCGAGCTGGAGGATCCAGCCGGCGATGTAGGTCGTGCGACGCCCGATGCGGTCGGAGAGGAATCCGGCGATGAGCGTGGTGACGAGCCAGGTGACGGCCGAGCCGGCGACGGCCCACAGGACCGGTTCGCGGTCGAAGCCGAGCGGCCCATCGGGGTTGGTGGCGTAGTTCTGG
The DNA here is from genome assembly GCF_002920555.1 of Microbacterium sp. Ru50. Lineage (NCBI taxonomy): Bacteria > Bacillati > Actinomycetota > Actinomycetes > Micrococcales > Microbacteriaceae > Microbacterium > Microbacterium sp. Ru50. The sequence continues at coordinate 1,310,601 of NZ_PQSV01000001.1, forward strand.
ATGTAGCCGCCCGTGGTCATGTAGCCCACGGCGTTGTTCCCCGCGAAGACGAAGGCGGCGATGATGACCAGGGCGGCGTGCTTGCGGAAGAGCTGCACGATCGGCATGTGCGCCTTCTCGCGCCGCTCGGCGAGCTCGGTGAACACGGGGCTCTCCTCGACGCGGCGACGCACGTACCAGCCGACGAGGATGAGCACGACGCTCAGGAGGAACGGGACTCGCCAACCCCAGGCCAGGAACGCCTCGCCGGGGGCGATCATCGCCATGAGCGCCATGACGCCCGACGCGAGGAGAAGCCCGAGCGGCACGCCGATCTGCGGCGATGCGCCGAACGCGCCACGGCGCGTCTTCGGCGCGTGCTCGACGGCCATGAGCACGGCGCCACCCCATTCGCCGCCGGCCGAGATGCCCTGGACGATGCGCAGCAGCACGAGGATGACCGGCGCCGCGAGACCGATGGTCTCGTAGGTCGGCAGGAGGCCGATCAGTGCCGTCGCGACGCCCATGAGGATGAGCGTCCACATCAGCACGAGCTTGCGTCCCAGCCGGTCGCCGAGGTGGCCGGCGAGGAAGGCGCCGAGCGGCCGGAAGAGGAAGCTCACCCCGACGGTGGCGAAACCGATCAACGCGCTGTTGGCACCCAGCGGAGCGAAGAAGAGCTGACCGAAGACCAGCCCGACCGCCGTGGCGTAGATGAAGAAGTCGTACCACTCCACCGTCGTCCCGACGACGGTGGCGAAGACCACGCGGCGGCGGTCGGCGGCGGTGGCGATGGTCCCGGTCGGGGTGAAGCCGCTGCGAGCGGCCGGACCGGGGGTGGATGTGGGGGTGCTCATCTTCGTGCTCCCGAGGTGTCGACGACGTTGTCTGCAGACGTTGTTCTGCTGGCGATGATCATATACGATTTCGAATATGAGACAAGAGCGAGGAAGCTCCGGTCGACCGGGCAAGATCATCGCGGTCCACCTGAGCTATGCATCCCGGGCGGCCCAGCGCGGGCGCACGCCCGCCGCCCCCTCGTACTTCCTGAAGGCGTCGAGCTCGATCGCCGGGACCGGCGGCACGGTCGAACGCCCGCCGGGCACCGAGCTGCTCGCGTTCGAGGGCGAGATCGCGCTCGTCATCGGACGAGAAGCGCGCCATGTCACCCTCGCCGAGGCCTGGGACCACGTCGCCGCCGTCACCGCGGCCAACGACCTCGGCGTCTACGACCTGCGCTCCGCCGACAAGGGGTCGAACCTGCGCTCGAAAAGCCGCGACGGCTTCACTCCCCTCGGCCCCGACCTCATCGACGCCCGCACCGTCGACCCCCACCGGCTCCGCGTGCGCACCTGGGTCAACGGCGACCTCGTCCAGGACGACACGACCGCCGGCCTGCTGTTCCCCCTGGCGCAGATCGTCGCCGACCTCTCGCAGCACGTGACCCTCGAGACCGGCGACGTCATCCTGACCGGCACGCCGGCCGGATCGTCGGTCATCGTTCCGGGAGACGTCGTCGAGGTCGAGGTCGACGCGCTCGACACCGGCGCCACGTCCGGACGTCTCGTGACGACGGTCGGCGCCGACACGAGCCCTGCCCTCGACCCCGCGCTCGGCTCCCTTCCCGCGATCGACGACGTCCAGCGCGAGGAGGCACGGGGATCCGCCGCCGCGGCCGGGCTGCCGGACGAGCCGGCATCCGGCCTCACCGCCGACCTCCGCGTCAAGCTCGAGCGCGTGCCCGTCGCGGCGCTGTCGCAGCAGCTGCGCAAGCGCGGGCTCGACGACGTGACGATCGACGGCGTGCGGCCGATGCACCCCGGCAGCAAGCTCGTCGGAACCGCCGCCACGCTGCGGTTCGTGCCGTTCCGCCCCGACCTCTTCGCTCAGCACGGCGGCGGGTTCAACGCGCAGAAGCAGGCGTTCGACACGGTCTTGCCCGGCGAGGTCATCGTCATCGAAGCGCGCGGCGAGACCGGATCGGGCACCCTCGGCGACATCCTGGCCCTCCGCGCCCGGACCCGGGGAGCGGCCGGCGTCGTGACCGACGGCGGCGTGCGCGACTACGCCGCCGTCGCCGAGATCGGGCTCCCCGTCTACACCGCAGGCGCCCATCCGGCCGTCCTCGGACGCAAGCACGTCCCGTGGGAGGCGGGCGGGACCATCGCCTGCGGCGGCGCTACCGTCCAGCCCGGAGACATCATCGTCGGCGACGCCGACGGCGTCATCGTCATCCCGCCGGCACTCGTGGCGGAGGTCGTCGATGCGGCCCTCGCGCAGGAGGACGAGGACGCCTGGATCGCCGCGCGCGTCGCGGAGGGCGCTTCGGTCGACGGCCTGTTCCCGATGAACGCGGCCTGGCGCGCCCGGTACGACGGCGAGCGCGGCGCATGATGTCGCCGACGCCTCCCCTGCCCGAGACGCAGAGCAAGTCGCAGCGCGCGTATCACTGGATCCGCGAGCGCATCGCCGAGCAGGAGTTCACCCCCGGATACCGGCTCGTGCTCGGGACGATCGCCGGCGAGCTCGACATGAGCGTCGTGCCGGTGCGCGAGGCGATCCGCCAGCTCGAGGCCGAGGGCCTCGTGACCTTCGAGCGCAACATCGGCGCCCGCGTGGCGATGGTCGACGACTCGCAGTACCGCTTCAGCATGCAGGCGCTGTCGATCCTCGAGGGCGCCGCGACCGCGCTCGCCGCGCGTGCGCTGAGCGTCGACGACATCCGACGCGCGCGCGAGATCAACGCGCTGATGACCGAGTCGCTCGATCACTTCGACCCCCGCTCGTTCACCCGGTTGAACCAGGAGTTCCACGCGACGCTGTTCGAGCAGTGCGCGAACCCGCGGATGCTCGAGCTCGTGCAGGCCGAATGGGCGCGACTCGGCCACCTGCGTGACTCGACCTTCAGCTTCGTCCCGGGCCGCGCCCAGGAGTCGGTGCGGGAGCACGAGCACATCCTCGCGCTGATCGAGCGAGGGGCGCCCCTCACCGAGATCGAGCACGCCGCGCGGCGCCACCGCTCGGCCACGCTCGACGCCTACATGACGCACGAGCACCCCGACCAGGCGCTCGGCCTGCCCAACTTCTGACCGCCCCCCTGTTGCAAGGACGCACGAGATGACCGACACGACGCTCACCGCCCCTCACACACCCGCGGACCTCCCCGGCGCCATCCGGCACTACATCGACGGGTCGCTCGTCGACTCGCTCGACGGCGCGACGTTCGACGTGCTCGACCCCGTCACCGGACGCGTGTATCTGCAGGCCGCGGCCGGCAAGAAGGCCGACGTCGACGCGGCCGTCGCCGCTGCCCGCCGAGCCTTCGCCGACGGGCCGTGGCCGCGGATGCTGCCGCGCGAGCGCTCACGCGTGCTTCACCGCATCGCCGACCTCGTCGAGTCGCGCGACGCCCGCCTCGCCGAGCTCGAGTCGTTCGACTCCGGTCTCCCCATCACCCAGGCGCTCGGGCAGGCCCGGCGCGCGGCGGAGAACTTCCGGTTCTTCGCCGACCTGATCGTCGCGCAGGCCGACGACACGTACAAAGTGCCCGGCCGTCAGATCAACTACGTCAACCGCAAGCCCATCGGAGTCGCGGGGCTCATCACGCCGTGGAACACCCCGTTCATGCTCGAGTCGTGGAAGCTCGCCCCGGCACTCGCCACCGGCAACACCGTCGTGCTGAAGCCCGCCGAGTTCACTCCCCTGTCCGCGTCGCTGTGGGCGGGCATCTTCGAAGAGGCGGGACTGCCGCCGGGGGTGTTCAACCTCGTCAACGGCCTCGGCGAGGACGCGGGCGACGCGCTCGTGAAGCACCCCGACGTGCCCCTCATCTCGTTCACGGGTGAGAGCTCGACGGGGCAGCTGATCTTCGCCAACGCCGCACCGCACCTCAAGGGGCTCTCGATGGAGCTGGGCGGCAAGAGCCCGGCGATCGTCTTCGCCGACGCCGACCTCGACGCCGCGATCGACGCCACGATCTTCGGGGTGTTCTCGCTCAACGGCGAGCGCTGCACGGCAGGCAGCCGCATCCTGGTCGAGCGCTCGGTGTACGACGAGTTCGTCGAGCGATACGCCGCGCAGGCCGAGCGGGTGCGCGTCGGCTACCCCCACGACCCCGCCACCGAGGTCGGCGCGCTCGTGCACCCCGAGCACTTCGAGAAGGTCATGTCGTACGTCGAGCTCGGTAAGAGCGAGGGCCGGCTCGTCGCCGGCGGCGGTCGCCCCGAGGGGTTCGAGACCGGCACCTTCGTCGCCCCGACCGTCTTCGCCGACGTCCCCCCGACCGCGCGGATCTTCCAGGAGGAGATCTTCGGCCCGGTCGTCGCGATCACCCCCTTCGACACGGATGCCGAGGCCCTGGACCTCGCCAACGACACGAAGTACGGGCTCGCCGCCTACGTCTGGACCAACGACCTGAAGCGGGCGCACAACTTCTCGCAGGCCGTGGAGGCGGGAATGGTGTGGCTCAACTCCAACAACGTGCGCGACCTCCGCACCCCGTTCGGCGGTGTCAAGGCGTCCGGCCTCGGCCACGAGGGCGGCTACCGGTCGATCGACTTCTACACGCACCAGCAGGCGGTGCACATCACCCTCGGCGCGGTCCACAACCCGACCTTCGGCAAGAGCTGAATCGCCGCCCGGCACCCCGACTGCACCCCGACAACGAGAGCAAGGACGCTGTCATGACCCACCGCGACCAGATGACCCGGACCTCCTCGGGCTACTTCGTCAGCCAAGAGGCGCCGATCACCTGCGACGACCCGATCCCGACGCCGACCGCGCCGGCTCCCGACATCCTCCGCTGCGCGTACATGGAGCTGGTCGTCACCGACCTCGCCGCCTCGCGCGAGTTCTACGTCGACGTGCTCGGGCTCTACGTCACCGAGGAGGACGACGAGGCGATCTACCTCCGTTCGACCGAGGAGTTCATCCACCACAACCTGATCCTGCGCCAGGGGCCGGTCGCCGCCGTCGCGGCGTTCTCGTACCGCGTCCGGTCGGCCGACGACCTCGACCGCGCCGTGGAGTTCTACACCGAGCTCGGGTGCCGGGTCGAGCGGCGCCCGGAGGGCTTCGTGCGAGGCATCGGCGACTCGGTTCGCGTCGAGGATCCCCTCGGCTTCCCCTACGAGTTCTTCTTCCAGACCGAGCACGTCGAGCGCCTCTCGTGGCGCTACGACCTGCACACGCCCGGCGAGCTCGTGCGCCTGGATCACTTCAACCAGGTGACCCCGGACGTCCCGCGCGCCGTGCAGTTCATGCAGTCGCTCGGGTTCCGGGTGACCGAGGACATCCAGGATGACGCCGGCACGGTGTACGCGGCGTGGATGCGGCGGAAGCCGACCGTCCACGACACCGCGATGACCGGCGGCGACGGCCCCCGCATGCACCACGTCGCCTTCGCGACGCACGAGAAGCACAACATCCTCGCGATCTGCGACAAGCTCGGCGCCCTGCGCCGCTCCGACGCGATCGAGCGGGGGCCGGGGCGCCACGGCGTCTCGAACGCGTTCTACCTCTACCTGCGCGACCCCGACGGACACCGGGTCGAGATCTACACGCAGGACTACTACACCGGCGACCCCGACAATCCCGTCGTCACGTGGGACGTGCACGACAACCAGCGCCGCGACTGGTGGGGCAACCCCGTCGTTCCCTCCTGGTACACCGAGGCCTCGCTCGTCCTCGACCTCGACGGGAATCCCCAGCCGCTCCGCGCCCGCACCGATGACTCCGAGATGGCCGTCACGATCGGCGCGGACGGGTTCTCGTACACCCGCCCGGGCGATGACGGGCTGCCCGAGTACAAGCAGGGCGAGTACAAGCTCGGCAACCAGCTCTGATCTCCAACCAGCTCTGAGAGGACGCTCATGCTCTCCCCCGACGACATCGCCGCCATCGCGGACGAACTGGCCGAGGCCGATCGCACGCACGGCGTCATCCCGCGGATCACGGCCCGCTATCCCGGCGCCACCGTCGAGGACTCGTATGCCATCCAGGGCGTCTGGCGCGATCGGATGATCGCGTCGGGCCGCCGGCTCGTGGGGCGCAAGATCGGCCTGACATCCAAGGCGATGCAGCAGGCGACCGGGATCACCGAGCCCGACTACGGCGTCATGTTCGACGACACGGTCTTCGCCTCCGGCGCCGAGATCGCGACCGAGCGGTTCTCGAATGTGCGCGTCGAGGTCGAGCTCGCGTTCGCGCTCGCCCGTCCGCTCGCCGGACCGGACTGCACGCTCGACGACGCGCTCGACGCGATCGACTACGCCGTCCCGGCGCTCGAGATCCTCAACTCGCACATCGAGCTCGAGGGGCGCACGATCGTCGACACGATCGCCGACAACGCCGCCTACGGTGCGATGGTGCTCGGCACCGAGCGGCGACGCCCCGATGAGATCGACCTGCGGTGGGTGCCGGCGCTGCTCTCGCGCAACGGCGAGATCGAGGAGACGGGGGTGGCGGCCGGTGTTCTCGGACACCCCGCCACGGGCGTCGCCTGGCTCGCCAACAAGGTGTCGCAGCACGGCGCGCGTCTGGAGGCGGGCGAGCTGATCCTCGCCGGGTCGTTCACCCGGCCGATGTGGGTGTCGCGCGGCGACGCGGTCCGCTGCGACTATGGCCCGATGGGAGTGATCGCATGCCGTTTCGTCTGACACCGACCTTCCGCGACGCCCTCGCGCGCGCCGACCGCCCGCTCGCGGGCATGTGGGTCTGCTCCGGGTCGCCGCTGGTCGCCGAGATCTGCGCCGGTGCGGGACTCGACTGGCTCCTCATCGATATGGAGCACTCGCCCAACGGTATCGAATCGGTCCTCGCGCAGCTGCAGGCTGCCGCAGCGGCGCCGGTGACGACGATGGTGCGGGTCCCGACCGCCGATCCGGTCGTCATCAAGCAGGTGCTCGACCTCGGAGCGCAGAACCTGCTCGTGCCGATGGTGTCGTCGGCCGCCGAAGCAGAAGCGGTCGTGCGCGCGGTGCACTATCCGCCGCGCGGCATCCGCGGCGTGGGTTCCGCCCTCGCCCGTTCGGCCCGCTGGAACCGCGTCGACGACTACCTGGCCGACGCCGAGCAGCACGTGTCGCTCGTCGTGCAGATCGAGACCGCCGCGGGCGTCGACGCCGCCGCGGCCATCGCTGCGGTCGACGGTGTCGACGGCGTGTTCGTCGGCCCGAGCGATCTCGCCGCGTCGATGGGGCTGCTCGGACAGCAGACGCACCCCGACGTCGTGGCCGCCGTCCGTCGCGTCTTCACCGAGGCCCGCTCCGCAGGCGCACCGGTGGGCGTGAACGCCTTCGACCCCGCGCTCGCCCGCGACTACGCCGACGCCGGAGCGGACTTCCTGCTCGTCGGAGCCGACGTGGCACTCCTGGCCCGCGGCTCGGAAGCGCTCGCGACGGCGTGGGTGCCCGAGGCCGACCGCACGACCCGCTCCGGATACTGACGCGGGATCACCCCGGAACGGCCCGCGCGATGTGCAGGGCGAGGTAGGCGACCTCCTCGTCGGAGATCTCGATGTCGTGCTGCGTCCGCACGAGGGCACGCACCCGTTCGGCCGTCGCCGTGGCGCGCGGATGCCGCCGGCTCATACTCTCGAAGAGGAAGCCGTCGTCGCTGTCGAGCATGCGCCCGGAGAACACCCGCTCGGCGAAGAACTGCAGGTGCACGAGGAAGCGCGACGAGTGCAGGTCGTCGCCGAACGCGATCCCCGTGGTGTTCGAGACGATCGTCGTCGCCGCGGAGATGAGCCGTACGACGTGCATCGTGTCGGCACCGGCCCGCCCGTTGGCGGCGTTGGCGAGATGGAACGCGATGTTCGCGGCCTCCTCGTCCGGCACATCCACGCGCATCCGTGCTCGCAGCAGCTCCACGCCCCGCGCGCCCACGGCGTACTCGTCGGGGTAGACCGTGCGCAGTTCCCAGGCGAGCCGGTTCACCACGACGAGGCCGCGACGATGCCGCTCGACGGCGAAGTGGAGATGGTCGGTGAGCGTGAGGTAGATATGCGGGTCCAGATCGAGCCCCGAGGCCACGGCGTCTCGCACGATCTCCCGGGTCAGTTCGACGAACTCACCCGGGATCTGCGCGAGCAGCTCGACGAGGTTCCGCTGATCCGCATCGTCGAGCGCGACGAACACCCGGTCGGTCGCCCCTTCGTCGACGACGTCGCCGGGCTTGGCTCCGAATCCGATGCCCTTGCCCAGCAGCACCCGCTCGACCCCGCGCTCGTCGTCGACGAGCACGACGCTCGAGTTGAGCACCTTCTTGATGGTCTGCATGCCCGTCCTCATCGACCCGGCCTCACGCTCATGGAGCAGGAGGGTCACCCGAGATCTGCGCCGTTCGTGGCGATAACCCGCTGGTACCACCAGAACGAATCCTTGCGTCGACGCTCACCGCTGCCCCGACCGAGGTCGTCGAGGTCGACGTGAATGAAACCGTATCGCTTCGAGATCTGCGACGACGACGCGCTGATGATGTCGATCGGTGCCCAGCTGGTGTAGCCCATCAGCTCTACGCCCTCGTCGACCGCCCGGATCATCTCGCGGAAGTGCGCCCGGAAGTAGTCGATGCGGTAGGGGTCGTGGATGCGGCCGTCGGGGGTGAGCTCATCGCGCATGCCCAGCCCGTTCTCGACGATGAACAGCGGCTTGCCGTAGCGGTCGTACAGATCGATGAGCGAGATCCGCAGCCCGACCGGGTCGATCTGCCAGCCCCACTCACTGGACTCGAGGTAGGGGTTCTTGACACCGAGCACCGTGTTGCCGGGCGTCCGCTCGGCATCCGGGTCGACGGATTCGGCGAGGGTCATGTAGTACGACAGCGAGATGAAGTCGACGGGGTGCTCGCGCAGCAGCTCGGCATCCCCCTCGGCGAACGGGATCTCGACGCCCTGTCGCGCGAGGGCGTTGAGGGCCAGGCGGGGGTAGGCGCCGCCGGCCTGGACGTCCGTACACAGGTAGAGCAGCCGGTCCTTCGCCTGGGTCGCGGCGATGTCATCGGGGTGACAGGTCAGCGGGTAGGTCTTCAGCATCGTCAGCATGCAGCCCATCTGCGACTCGGGCCACATCTCGTGCAGCATCCGCGTCACCGAGGCCGAGGCCACGAACTGGTGGTGGAGGGCGGTGTAGCAGGCCTGCAGGATGCTGCCCTCGACGGTCTCCTCGATGATGCCGCCCGAGGTGAGCGGATGCCGCACGATGCCGTCGATCTCGTTGAACGACAGCCACAGCTTCACGAGGTGCCCGAAGCGCTCGAAGCACGTGCGGGCGAACCGCTCGAACAGGGCGATCGTGCCGCGGTCGACCCAGCAGTTGTTCTTCAGGGCGAGGGCGAGAGGGGGGTCGTAGTGCGAGAGCGTGACGAGCGGTTCGATGCGGAGACGCCGCATCTCGGTGAACAGCCCCTCGTAGAACGCGATGCCCTCCTCGTTGGGCTCGGTCTCCTCGCCCGTCGGGTACAGCCGCGTCCACGCGATCGACACGCGCAGCACCGTGAAGCCCATCTCGGCGAACAGCGCGAGATCCTCGGGATACCGGTGGTAGAAGTCGATGCCGCGGCGCTTGGGGTAATACGTCTCGTCGTCATCGGCCATGGCGGCCGTGATGCTCTCGACCGTGTGCGCGTGATGGATCGCGTATTCGCGCGGGTCGACGTTCGGACGGTACTTCGCGATGTCCGAGACGGCCGGACCTCGGCCGCCCTCGCGCCACGCGCCCTCGGCTTGATTGGCGGCGAGCGCGCCGCCCCACAGGAACGAATCAGACAGTGCCATGAGCGGCCTCCTTGGTGCGTGCGGTGAAGATTCCCGTGCCCGCCTCGACGGGCCCAGTGAGGGCTTCGACGACGTCGAACGCGTCGCCGTTGAGGACGACGACGGGGGTGATCGTGTCGAATCCGGCGAGGTGGATCGCTTCGAGGTCGGCCTCGAGAACGAGCTGCCCGCGTTCGACGCGATCGCCCTGCGCGACGTGGGCGACGAAGGGCGCACCGTCGAGCTTGACGGTGTCGAGCCCCACGTGGACGAGGATCTCGACGCCGTCGTCGCCGGTGATGCCGAAGGCGTGCTTCGACGGCAGCAGGCTCGACACGACTCCCGACAGCGGTGCGTACACGGCGCCGGTGCTGGGGCGGATCGCGACGCCGTCGCCGAGGATGCCGCCGCCGAACACCGGATCGTCGACGCGGTCGAGGGGGACGACCTCGCCGGCGACGGGAGCGACGAGCCGGCCGTCGGCGACGGGCTCGGCCGCGATGTCACCCGCCGTGCCGGCCTGGGCGTCGAGCGCGCGGATCGTGCCCGAGTCGGAGTCCTTCCAGATGACGAGCGAGACGACGAAAGCGGTCGCGAAGGCGACGAGCGCCCCGATGACGGCATGGATGAGGTTCCACGGGTTGAGCACGTCGATGAACATCGAGATGCTCGCAGCCCCCGGGCTGACGAGGGCGAAGGCGCCGACGGCGGCGATGCCGAGGTAGACGCCGCCGGTCAGTGAGCCGGCGATCACCGCGAACAGCGCGCGGCGGTTCTGGAGCGTCACACCGTAGAGCGCGGGCTCGGTGATGCCGAAGAACGCGGAGATGCCCGACGAGATCGCCGTGCCACGCAGCGTCTTGTTGCGGGTGCGGATGGCCACGGCCAGGCTCGAGCCCGACTCGGCGATGTTGTGGGCGAGCGAGGCCACGAGGTAGAAGGGGTCACGCCCCTGCTGTGCGACGGTGGCGATCGTGGGCGGGATGAACGCCTTGTGCATGCCCACCGAGATGATGAAGGGGAGCACGGCGGCCAGCAGCGCGATCGCGACCCAGCCGAGCGTGCCGTACAGCCACAGCATCCCGCCGGTCAGCAGCGACCCGAGCCCGTATCCGAGGGGCCCGAGAGCGAAGATCATGATCGGCGAGACCACGATGAAGCACAGCAACGGCACGAAGAACGTGCGGATGGGCCCGGGGGTGATCTTCGTCGCGAGCTTCTCGACGGGCCACAGCAGCAGCACCGTGAGGATCGGCGGGAACACCTGCGCGTTGTAGGCGATCGCCGGGATTGGCAGCCCGAACAGCGCGACACCGCCCTCCTGAGTCAACAGGCCCGAGAACGTCGGGAACACCAGGAGCCCGACGATGCCGAGGGCCAGCGGGATGTTGACGCCGAGTTTCTTCGCGGCGGTGTAGGTCACCAGCAGCGGCAGGAAGAAGAACACCGCATCGGGGATCGCGGAGAGCACCTGGTAGCTGGGATCGGTGGTCTGCATCCACCCGAGCGCCGAAGCGAGGATCAGGAACGACTTGAAGATGCCCGCGCCGGCGATCGCCGGGATGATCGGGGTGAACACCGCCACGACGAAGTCCATGATCGCCGAGCCCGCGCGCTTCCAGGTGAGCTTCTGCCGGGGCGTGCCCGCGGCGCGAGCCGCCGCACGTCCGCCGCGCAGCTTCTCGATCTCGGCGAAGTAGTCGCCCACCTTCGACCCGACGATGATCTGGGTCTGCGGACCGCGCACGACGCCGATGACGCCGGGCACCGCCTTGAGAGCCGCCTCGTCGGCGCGGGCGTCGTCGACGAGATTGAAGCGGAGTCGCGTCGAGCAGTGCTGCAGGGCGGCGATGTTCTCGGGTCCGCCGACGTGCTCGAGGATCGCGCCGGCGGCGTCCTTCGTGGTGGTCATCTTCGTTTTCCTCCTGTGGAATCCCGGACCGTGCCGCCGGAGCGGCTCCGCTCCGGACCCGGCCGGAGGCAATAAAAAAAGGACCCGACCGCCGTGCGATGCACGTACGTTCGGATCCTGCCTGCATGACCAGTCACATGTCCGAGAAGATCGTCGCACGTTCGGCTGCGGGGTGCAAACGGACGCAACGGGCACGGTCGCGGATGCGACGATGGGAGCATGACGCAGACGCATCTCATCACGGGCGCGGGCTCGGGCATCGGACTCGCGATCGCGCGCCGGCTCGCCGACCGCGGTGACCGGCTCGTGCTCCTGGGCCGCAGCGACGCCCGCGCCGCCGAGCTCGCGGACCTCTTCCCGAATGCCGTCGGCGTCGCTGCAGACCTGCGCGAGCCCGCGGAGCTGGCCGGCGCGCTCGCGGATCGCCTGCCGGAGGCGATCGACACCGTCATCCACGGGGCGGGCGTCGTCGAGCTGGGCCCGGTATCCGACCTGTCCGTCGCCGCGTGGACCGATCAGCTGACCGTCAACCTGATCGCCGCCGCGGAGCTCACCCGTCTCGCGCTGCCCGCGGTGCGGACCGCGCGCGGTCAGATCCTCTTCGTCAACTCCGGCGCCGGCCTCACCGCGCACCCCTCCTGGAGCGCGTACGCCGCGTCGAAGCACGGGCTCAAGGCCCTCGCCGACGCCCTCCGCGGCGAGGAATCCGCCAACGGCGTCCGCGTGACGACGGTCTACCCGGGCCGGACGGCCACACCGATGCAGGCGGAGGTCCACCGCCAGGAGGGGCGCGACTACGACCCCGCGGCCTTCATCGACCCGGAGTCGGTCGCGACGACCGCGCTCGCGGCGCTCGACCTTCCGCGCGACGCCCTCGTCCCCGACGTATCCGTGCGCCCCGGCCCGCGGTGACGACGACGTGGCCGGTTCCGACCTCCCTCCCGGGCGACACCTCGCACTGACCTGGGGCATCGCCGTCCCTTACGGGGGCATGACGACGGCCCTGCTCGACCGCAGCCGCCTCTTCGCCGACGCGGGGACACCGGTCGACGTCCTCACCCTCGACGACCGCGCTCTCCCGCTGCCGCCGATCCCTGGAGTCGGCGCCGGCACCTCGGTGACCATCCGCAACCTCTACGACTGGCCGCGCTCGAACGAGGTCCCCGCCCGCTCGGGGCTGCCCGACGCTCCGGCTCCGCTCGACCCCGAGGACGACGGCGTCATCTCCGACGGAGCCGGCGGCGTGGTCCTCCGCCGGCTCCGGCTGGGCGCGAACGGCAAGCCGGTCGACATCGACCACCTCCGGCTCGACGGCACGATCGCGCTCTCGGAGCGGCGCGTGGGAACCCGCGGCCGCATCCTCCTCGCGCGCGACGCCGACGGCCGGCCGATCCGGGCCTGGCGCCGGCGCTACGACTTCTACGCCGACTGGCTCGACCACCTCGTGGGAGACGACGAGGCGTTCCTGATCGTCGACAGCAAGACCGTCGCTCCCTTCGCCGCGGGCTACCGCCGTCGTCGTGTGACCACCGTCCACGTCGTGCACGGCTCGCACCGCGGCCCGACGCCCGGCTCGGTCCGGGCGTCGCGCCAGGCGGTGTTCTCCCGGCTCGCCGACTTCGACGCCGTCGCCTTCGCGACCGAGGCCCAGGCCGCCGACGTCCGCGACATCGTGGGCCCCCGCCCGTTCCTCGCGAGCATCGCCCACCCGGTCTCCGCCGTCGACGCATCCGCTCTGCCGCCGGAGTCCGACCGCACCGGAGCCGTCGTCATCGCGCGCCTGGAGCCCATCAAGCGCGTGGAGGATGCCGTCGCCGCGATGCGCCTCGTCCACGGCCACGACGACGACAGCGACGGCCCCGAGGTCCGGCTCGACGTCTACGGCACGGGATCTCGTGCCGACGAGCTCGCCGCCCTGGCCGTGGACGACGACGCGATCCGGTTCCACGGCCACACCGACGACCCGACCACGGCGATGGCCGCCGCGAGCGTCCTTCTGCTCACGAGCAGATCCGAGGCGTTCGGGCTCGTCCTGCTCGAAGCGATGGCCGCGGGCTGCCTCCCCATCGCGTACGACATCGCCTACGGACCGGCCGAGCTCATCCGCGACGGCGAGAACGGCTGGCTCGTCCCCGACGGCGACGTCGAGGCGCTCGCCCGTGCCGTGCGTGCCGCGGCAGAAGCCGACCCCGCCCGGCGAGCCGCGATGCGGCGGAACGCACGCGCGACGGCATCCGCCTACAGCGACGCCCGTATCCGGCACCGCTGGGCGAGCGTCCTGCGGACGGCGCGGCGCCGGCGGCGCATCCTCATCGGGCAGCGCCGCTTGTCGGCCGCCGCGCGCCGCCTGGCCGGGGGCCTGCGACGCCGCCTGCGACCGAAGCACGGTTGACCCCCGCCGTTAGCTCGCGCTCCACCAGCTCGTCAAGGGCCACTCACAACGGCGAACGGGTGATGCACCCTGTCGTGGCACGAGGGAGGCGAGGGCCGCGATGGGACTGCTGCGATACGGATCGGACCTGATCGCCATCCCCATGCCCGACGACGTGCTCGCGCACCTTCAGCTCGTGATCGCGGCGAAGCTCGGCGCAGGTGAGGGGTTCACGGTGAGCTGGAGGCACGGCGACGGACAGGGGCGGAGCACGCTGTGGCTCGAGCGCTCGATCCCCCTGCGTTTCGACTTCGCGTCGTCGCACCCGGTCAGCACGGATCCGCGGCGCGTGCGGGCCATGCTCACCGAGGCCGCCGCGATCACCGGCCTCTCGCTCGGCACCCTTCCTGTCGAGGCGTCATGACCAGGGTGCTCACGTCGCAGGCCGAGACCCGCTGGCTTGTGGGGACGTCCGAGTACGCCGGAGTCACCGGGTACACCGGCGGGATCGGCCGCCACTACGCCGCTCTCCTTCCGGCCCTCGCCCGCCAGGGGGTCGCCGTCGACCTCGCGATCGAGACGGGCGCGGAGCTCGTGTCCGACGACCCGGGCCCCGGCGTCCGGCTGGTCGACGGCGGCGTCCGACGCGCATACCGCGCCCACCGTCATGACGTCGTCTTCGCCCCCGAATGGGGCGGACTGGCCGCGGCGCTTCCCCGCACGGCACCGCTGCTGACGAACCTCGCGACCGGCATCCGGCTCGCCGACCAGGTCTCCGGGTTCGCGGCGGCCGACCTGCCCATCGGGCAGCGGATCGTGCGCGCACGGCAGGCTGCCGCCGAGCGACGTCAGCTGTACCGGTCGACCGGCCTCATCGCCATCTCCCGCGCGATGCTCGACCGCACGAGCGACCTCTACCCCGGGCTGCCCCCGGCCCGCATCGTGCGCAACTGCATCGACGTCGATGCCGTCGCCGCGGCGGCAGCGCGGCCCGAGGTGCCGACGGGCTGGCCCCAGGACGACGCACCGATCGTCCTCTTCCTCGGCCGGTCCGAGCGCCGCAAGGGAGTCGAGGACGCGTTCGCGGCCTTCGGACGGGTGCACCAGGATGTCCCGCGTGCGTGGCTCGTGCTCGCCGGCGCCGGCGGCGACGCCCGCTACGAGCCGACGCGTTCCGCGCTCCTCGAGATGCTGCCTCCGTCGGCGCGCGACCGGGTGATCTGGCTCGGGCACGTGCCGGGCGACGAGATCTACGGAGCCACCGCCCGCGCGGACGTCGTCATCTGCCCCTCGCGCTGGGAGGGGTTCGGCAACGTCGCCCTCGAGGTCAAGACGATCGGCACTCCCCTGGTGGTCACCTCCGGGAGCGGATTCGACGAGTTCTGCACCGACGGGCAGGACTGCCAGTCCGTACCGCCCGCCGACCCGGAACGTCTCGCCGCAGCCATCACCGTCGCGGTGCGGCATCCGGCGTGGGCTCGGACGCTCGCCGAGCACGCCCGCGCACAGGTGGCGGACTTCGCCCCCGATCCCGTCGCCCGCGACCTGCTCGCCGCCGCAACCGAGCTCCTCGCCGGTGCGGTCAGGCCGAGGCTCGACGCCAGCCGTCGTCCTCTCTGACGACGGCCCCGGCTCGCTCGAAGGCCTCGAGCCACCCCGTCATGGGCCACTCGCCCCACTTCCGCGCGAATCGGCGGCCGTTGCGCAAGATGTCGTCGAGGTGCTGCCAGGGCGGTGACGACGTCTCATGATGCTGGTGATAGGCATCGGCGCCGCCCACCCAGATCATCGGGACCGACGCGCGGCGAAGTGAGAACGCGAAGTCGGTGTCTTCGCCCCCGTATCCCTCGTACTGCTCGTCGAAGCCGCCGATGGCCCGCCACACGGCCGGCGTGGTCGCGAACGACAGCGACCAGAACAGCGGATACTCCTCCGCCGCGGCGCGCTGCAGGACACCCGGGGGCGGGGCCGGGCGCGCCGGGTGGGGCGCGGTGGCCGCGCGAAGGGATGCCGCATCGAGCGCGGCCCCCGCGGGGAGGTACGTCACCGGTCCGCACAGGACCGCATCGGGGTGCTGCGCCGCCGCGTCGCGGTACCGTTCGACGAGCTCGGGACCCGGGATGCAGTCGGCGTCGAGGAAGACGAGCAAGCGTGCCCCCAGCGCCTCCGCCGCACGCGCGCCCGCGTTTCGCGCCGCTGCGAGCCGCAGACCGGCGGGCCCCGGCGGAACATGCACGACGGACTCGGCGTCGAGCGCGGGAGCGTCGTCGTCGCCGATCCAGACGACCACCCGTGGGGTGCCGGCCGTCGCGCGCAGCTGGTTGCGCAGGTGAGCCAGGCGCGGCGCCGAGCACAGCGTCACGATCGCGATGTCGCTCATGCTCGTCCTCCTGTGACCGCCTCGGCGCGGATGACGGCCGCTGCCCGCTGGACGGCGCCATCGGTGCGCCATGCCTCCCACCCGTCACCGCCGCGCGCCGATGCGCGTGCGAGCAGCTCGGGCCAGCGCTCGGGCTCCGGCCAGGCTGTCAGGGCGACGGCGAGCCCGGATCGCCCCAGTGCCGACGCCGTCGCACGCTGCTCGGCGAAGGGACGCTCCTGCGGGATGACGACAGCCGGGGCACCGGCGGCGGCGAGATCGGCGACGGCGTTCTGGCCGCACCACGACACGACGACGGATGCCGTCGTGACCGCGTCCCAGGGATCGGTGGTCCACGCTCCGGAACCGGCGCCGAGCACGCGCCAGGGGCGTCTCGACGCGCGCTCGGCGGCGGCGATCTCGGCGGCGGAGACGTCGGCCCCGCCGCCACCGCCGAGGAGGACGACCTCGTCACCGCGCGGCTGCGCGGGCCGGTCACGACCGGCGAACCGCGAGATCCCGCCGACGAATGCGACGCGATCGCCGAGGGCGGTCAGGTGCTCCGGCGCGTAGATCTCCTCCGGCCACGGCGCGATGATCCGCCGCGCGGCCAGGAAGGCCAGCCGGTGGGGCTCGTCGACGCGGTCACCGGGCTGCGTGATGATCACCACGGGCACACCGAGGAGCCGGAGGAAGAGCGTGACCTCGGCCGAGACGTCGACGACGAACGCCTCGATGTCGCCGGCCGCGACCGCCGCCGCGATGACCGCGAGCCGGGAGCGGTGGCCGGCGTGGCGCAGCGGGGCCCAGTGCAGCATCCCGCCGGCCGTCGGGTCGTCGGCGGGGATGGCGGGCGCGGGCTGATCGTCGCGCGCGAGCTCGACCCAGGAGACGTTCGCGGGCAGATCGGCGGGAACGGGCAGCGAGCTGAAGCAGACGACGTCGGCATCGAGGTGGGGGGCGATCGCCCGCATCCGGGTCAGGTGCCCCTGGCCGTGGTGATGCACGTACCAGCCGATGCGCCCGGTCATGCCGGCAGCTCGGCGGGGGCGGCCTCCGTGCTCAGCGACGCGAAGATCTCCTCGAGAGCCGTCGTGCGCGCATCGAGCGAGAAGCGTTCGACCGCGCGGGCGCGGACCGCGCGGCGGAAGCGCGGATCGCGAGCCTGCTCCCACATCTCCTCGACCGCATCCGCCATCGCGACGACGTCCCCCGCGGTCACGAGCCGCATCCCGATGCTGGCCGCGGCGATCTCGGGCACCCCGCCCACGGCGAAGCCGACCACGGAGGTCCCGCACATGAGGGCCTCGGGCCCGACGAGTCCGAACGGCTCCGCCCACGCCGGAGTGGCCAGCGCGACCGCCGATCGGCCGACGAGGTCGGCGAGCTCGAGAGGCGTCAGCTCACCGACGACGGTCACGCCGTCACCGAGCAGCGGGCCGAGCACCTCGTCGGCGTACGCGCGATCGCCGACGCGACCCGCGATCGTGAGGCGTCGCCCCAGCGCCCGCGCGACGGCCACCGCAAGGTGCGGAGCCTTCTCGGGGACGATGCGGCCGAACCAGACGAGGTCGTCGCCGCCCGGGCCGCCGGTCCAGACGCGCGGGTCCACGCCGTTGGCCAGCAGGGTCGAGGCGACCCCCGCGTGCTGCCATTCGCGGCGGGTGTGCTCGCTGACCGAGAGGAACGCGCTGCCGCGGCCAGCGGCGGCGCGGTGCGCGCGCACGAAGTCGTCGTCCACGGGCGTGTGCAGGGTCGTGACCATCGGCACGCCCAGCTGCGGCGCGAGCTGCAGCGGGAGGGCGTGCAGGCAATGGTTCGAGATCACGTCGAAGTCGGCGGCCCGCGCGCCGATGGTCTCGAGCGCGCGCCGGAGCATCGGCACGCTGAGCGTCTCGTACGCGGGCGGGTACGTCTTGTCCGTGCGCACCGCGTCGGCATCCCAGCCCAGTTCGGGCATCTCCCAGACGCTGCCGGGCTCGACGTGGTCCGACCCGGTCACCGCGACGACGGTCACCTCGTGGCCTCGCGCGCGCAGAGCCTCGATCTCCGACCACACGGCGGCTTCGAGCCCGCCGGCGTGAGGCCTGCGGATCGGGAACCGAAGCGGCGCGATCACCGCGATGCGCAGCGAACGCCCCGTCACGAGACACGCTCGCTGCGGAGCCGGCGGTACAGCGCGGCGTGCGCCTCCGCCGTCGCGGCATCCTGCTCCCGGCGACGGGCGCGGCGCCGCTCCATCAGCTCGGCTCGCGCGATCGACCCGGGCCGTGCCGCGTCGTCGCACGACAGCAGTGAGCGCAGTGCCGCTGTGAGCGTCTCGACGTCGCCCGGGCGGAAGCTCGCTGTCGAGGCGTCGTCGTGCTGATCGGCGAAGTGGCCGACGTCGGGGACGGCGACGGGCACCCCCAGGTCCCAGCACAGCTCGAGCCACCCCGAGTGGCTGCCGAACCGGTAGGGCAGCACGCACACGTCGAGCCCGCCCAGCGCGGTGTTCAGCGCGGCGTCGGGCAACCGGCCCTGCTCGACGAGGACCGCGTACGGGTGTCCGGCCACGGCCGCACGGACCTCGTCGCGGGCGCCCTGATCGCGGACCGACCGGTGCATCCGGATCTCGGCGACGGCGTGATGGCCTTCGTCGCGGAGCCGCTCGACCGCGGCGATGAGCGTCCGCGCGCTCGTGGGCCCGTCGGTGCCGGGGCGCAGGTCCTTCAGGTGCATCCCGATCCGGAGGTCCTCGCTCACCACCACGATGGACGGGCTCTCGCCCTCGTGCAGGATTGCGGGGTGCGGCAGCACGGCCGCATCCCGTCCCCAGCGCTCGCGTACCTCGGCGGCTGCTCCCGGGGACAGAGTCACGAGAGCATCGGCCCGCGGTACGAGCTCGTCGAGCTGCGCGGCATAGGGGCTCTGGTCGGTCAGCTGCGGATGCGTCAGGTCGTGCACGGTGAAGACGACGGCCCATCCCGCCGCGTGTGCTGCCTCGACGCACGCCGTCAGGTGACCGGCGGGGAAAGACTCGGTGCCGAAATGGACGTGCAGGATGTCGGCGTCGTCGGCGTTGCGGCGGATCCAGTCGGGGTCGAGCGCCACGGGAGGCCACCAGACGCCCTCGGCCGCGCCCGGCACGGGCGGGTCGGGCAGAACCTCGATGCCCGCGGCATCCGTCACACGCCGCACGTACGGATGCCCCGCAGGCACTGCCACGACGCGCACGTCGGGTGCACCGGACATCTCGTCCCGGGGCACGCTCGCGGTCACCATGGTCACGAATCTCCTTGCTGGAGCCGCCGAGAAGGGGCGACCCGAGTCGGACGCTAGCCGAGCGGACACGCCGGCGCCTCGCACTTGCGCGAACCACAGGCGACCGGTAACGATGACCGGATGCCCGCCGATCCCCCTCCCCTGTGCCTGGTCTGGGGACCCGCCGGACACGGCGTGACCGACTACGGTGCCGACATCGCCCGGGCCGCCCACCGGCTCGCCCCGGCCCTCCGCACCGTCGAGGTGACCGACCTCGGTGCCGCGCTGGCGGCGATCGCCCCCGGCGAGCGCGTGCACCTGCACGCGACGGACCGCCTGCTCGGAACGAGCCTCGAAGCCGCCGCAGACGCGGTCGAGACGCTCGCCGGCGCCTGCCGGCTGACGCTCACGCTGCATGACCTGCCGCAGCCTTCCGACGGCACGAAGTACGACCGCCGGGTCGCCGCGTACCGCCGCTTCTTCGCCGCGGCCGACGCCGTGGCCGTCAACAGCGATCACGAACGGCTGCTGGTGTCCGAGCACCTGGGCGACGACCTGCGCCCCCGGGTGATCCCGCTGGGAACCCGCGTCGCCGCCGCCCCCGAGACCGGCGAACCCACCACCTCGGCAGATCTCGTCGTGCTCATCGCCGGCTTCGTCTACCCCGGAAAGGGGCACGAGCCCGCCGTGCGCGCCGCGACCGCCGCCGTGGACGCCCTGCGGGCGTCGGGACGGCCGGTCGGCGAAGCGGTCGTCCGCGCGCTGGGCGCCGCGTCGCCGGGCCATGACGGCGATGTCGCCGCACTCGAACGCCTGGCGGCCGATCTCGGCGGTCGCTTCGAGATCACCGGGTTCCTCGGCGACGAGGAGTTCGCCCGGCGGCTGCGCGAACCCGGCATCCCGGTCGCCGCCCACGAGCACGTGTCGGCGTCGCGGTCGATGCTCGACTGGATCGAGGCGGGCCGCCGCCCGCTGGTCGTCCGCTCGCGCTACAGCGACGAGATGGACCGTCTGCGACCCGGCACCGCGACCCTGTTCGACCCGGCGGAGCTGACCGACATGCTCGCCGCCGCCTGGGAAGATCCGGCCTCGACGCGCCTCGTGCCGGGGCACCCGCTGCATCCGGATCTCGCCGACGCGGCCGGGTCGTACCTCGCGTGGTGGCGCGGGATGCCGCGATGACGGCAGACAGCCCCGCCGGCATGCCGCTCCCGGCGAACCGGTGGGATCTCCTCGACGGGCGGTGGCCCGAACAACCGCCGCTCGTGTCGGTCATCGTCGCCCACTACCGCCAGCCCGAACAGCTCGCGCGCACGCTCGCCGCGCTGCGGTCGCAGGATCACCCGGCCGAGCTGCTGCAGATCATCGTCGCCGACGACGGCTCGCCCGAGCCGCCCTCCGTTCCGGACGGGGTCGAGCTCGTCCGCCACGAGGACCGGGGCTTCCGGCTCGCGGCCGTCCGCAATCTCGGAGTGGCTGCGGCACGCGGCGACGTGCTCGTGTTCCTCGACGCCGATACGGCACCCGAACCCGCCTTCATCCGTGAGCTGACCCGGCTGCCCGCACTCGCGCCAGACTGCGTCACGGTCGGGCGCCGCCGGCACGCCGACCTGCGCGGCGTCGACGCCACCCGGCTCGCCGAGGAGGCGGCGCCCAGGGCTCTGCCCGAGCCGGACTGGCTCGCGGCGGAGTATCGCCGGACCGCGAACCTCCTCCACGCCGACGACCGCAGCTACCGGTACGTCATCGGGGCCGTCATCGCGTGCTCGCGGATGCTGTTCGATGCGACGGGCGGATTCGACGAGTCGTTCACGTCGTACGGCGGGGAGGACTGGGAGTGGACCTATCGCGCGTGGCTGCGCGGCGCGCTGCTCGCCCACGTGCCCGCGGCCGTCGCCTGGCACGACGGCCCGGATGCCGCCGGACGCGACGAAGGCGCTGTCGCACGCCGCAATGCCGAGGCCATCCGGCTGAGCGACCTCATCCCCGTCGCCGGATCCGCGGGCCGGGGCCTGCGGCCCACCCACCCCGATATCGCGATCATCGCGCCGCCGCACGCGAGCGCCGGGCAGCGGTTCCTCGCCCTCGACAGCACCCTCGCGGCGCTCGGCCCCGCCTCGAACCGCGCCGCAGTCCTCGCCGAGGACTCCGAGCCGGATGCCGCCTTCGACCGGGTCCGGGTCGTCGTCGAGCTGCTGCGCCCGGTTCGCGTCGACGCCGACGCCGACGTCCTCGCCGCGTCGCTGGCGCGGATGGGCGACGAGGCGCTCGGCGAGGTGACGCTGCGCTCCCCTGACGGCGAGCCACTGGTGCGGATGACGTCGACGCGCGCCCGCACCCGGAGCGAGCGCTGGCACCGCGACGATCTCTTCCCGACGGCGTCGGTGACGACAGCGGCGATCCGCGTCGTCACCGACGAGCCGGACCTCGCCGCCTACCTCGGCGGCTGGGGATGACCGGCGCTCACTCCGCTGGGTAGCGGGCCGCGCGCAGCACGCGGGCGAGGTGCGCCGCGTTGCGGGCGAGTGTCGCCGTCGTCGAGGCGACCGGGTCGGGGGTCTTCTCGAGATCCGTGAAATCGACCGTCTGCATCGCCTCGCCGTTCCAGTACGTACCGCCCTGGGCGGGAATCGTGAACCCGACATCGTTCAACCCCTGGAACAGGTCTGCGGTGGCCTTGTGCGCGCCGTCCTCGTTGCCGACCACGGCCACCACGGCGACGCGGTCGAAGAGGATCGGCCGACCGGCATCGTCCGTCTCGGAGAGTTCGGCGTCCAGGCGCTCGAGGACGCGCTGCGCGAGACTCGAGGCGTGCCCCATCCAGATGGGCGTCCCGACGACCAGGATGTCTGCGGCGAGGATCTGCTCACGAACGGAGGGCCACTCGTCGCCCTCCCCCATGTCGGTCTCGACGCCGGGCGCGATGTTCAGGTCGGCGATGCGCACCTGCGTACCCGCGGCGCCATGCTCGGCGAGGGCGTCGAGCACCTGCTGCAGCATGAGCTGCGTGCTCGACTCAGCGGGTGCGGGCTTCAGGGTGCAGTTGAGGGCGACGACGCGAAGCGGGGCGTCGGAAGCGGGCGAGTCTGTCGTCATGGCGAGTCCTTTCGTCTGCCGCCATCGTCGGCGACGATCCATGACGGACGACAGGCCGTTGACAGGACCGCGTCAGGCCGGAACGGCGGCATCCCACCACCGCAGCACGCGCAGGGCGATCATCGTCAGCCAGGGCGACGGCTCACCCCGGGCGACATCGATGTCGAACCAGACGCGTCCCGCCAGCGGCGTCCCCTGATGCCATGTGCCGTCGGCGGAGCGAGCATTCCGAACCATGTCGACGGCCTGCGCCAGCCGCGGGTCGGGCGCGACGCCCTCGAGGAGCGCGGCGGCGCGGAAGTGGTCGAGGGCTGCGAGGACGCTGTAGCGGTGGCGGTTGGGATAGACGAACTCCGTCACGAAGTCACCCACGGGCTCGCCGGTCGAGGCGCGGAAGGCCAGCCGCCGCGACAGCAGGTACTCCTCACCGCGGTGGCGGCTCTCACGGAGGGCCGTGTCGCCGGTGATCTGCTCCCACGCGAGCATGCCGCGCAGGGCGTTGAGCGTCGAGTGGAACGACCCGCGGGTCGACCGCCCCTCCTCCGCCTCGCAGTTCCACCCGCCGTCGGCCAGCTGATGCTCGCGGAACCACCGCGCCAGGCCGCTCACGTCGACGCCGAGCCAGGCGCCCGTCGCGAGCGTGTACGAGTTGATGCACACGTCGATCTCGCCGTCCCAGTACGGCAGGTCGTCGTACTCCCACCGGCTGTTGCGCCGGAGCCGTTCCGCGGTGTCGCCGAGGACGGCGGCATCCAGACCCCACTCGCGCAGATCCTTCAGGGTCCAGGTGGTCGCCGTCCAGGGCTGACCCGGCGCGCGGGCCTCCGGGCTGTCGAAGAACCCCGCGGGGAAGTAGGCTCCGCCCTCCCACTGGCCGTCGTCGCCCTGCTCCCGCAGGAGGCGCGCCCCGTTGCCCTCGGTCGCGACGCGGGCGCGCGTGGCCTGCCACACCGACGGCGGAGCGCCGGCGAGGTCGCGCTCCACCTGCCAGCGCAGCGACGGGTCGGTGTCCAGAAGCCACGCCAGCGTGCCGTCCGTGTCGGTCATGCGGTCATTGTCGCGCGGGTCAGCCCTCCTGCGCGAGCACGGCGACCCCGCGGGGAGCGATCGTCACGGCATCCGCGGAACCGCGCTCGGCGGCGCCCGCGAGCAGGTCACCCGCTGCGGCCACGACCACCTCGTCGTCGGTGCGGTTCGCGAGGAACACGTAACGTCCGCCCTCGTGGCGACGGACGATCACGTCGACGTCGCCGTCGGCCGCGAGGGCGTCTGCCGCGAGCGCCGGGATGTCGCCGGCCAGGCGCCGCATGACGTCCGCCGCACCGGGCCGACCGATCGCAGCCGACACGTACGTCGCGCTGCCGCCGCTGTCGTGGGCGCTGCGGCGCCGAGTGATGGCCGGGGCGCCGTCGAGATCGCCGCCCGCGTAAAAGTCGAGCACCTCGACATCCGGTTCGACGCGAGCGATGCGCTCGCTCCAGTCGCGGACGACCGTGCCGGATGCGAGGGATGCCGTCTCCCCCGGCAGCATCGGCACGAACTCCTCGATCGTGATGCCGAGCAGGTCGCGCAGCGCGCCCGGGTAACCGCCGAGCCACACCCGGTCGTTCTCGTCGACCACGCCCGAGAAGTAGGTCGTCACGAGGTGACCACCGCCGCCGACGAAGGCGGTCAGGCGCTCGCGCAGCGCCGCCGGGACGACGTGGAGCATCGGCGCGACGACGACCTCGTAGTCGGCGAGGTCGGCGGCGACGGGCACGACGTCGACGCGGACGCCGAGGTCGAGGAGCGCCCGGTACCACAGCAGTGTCTCGTCGTCGTAGGCGGGCGACTCGGCGGGGTGCGAGTCGCGGCCGCTGACCCACCACGACTCGTAATCGAACACCAGCGCCACACGAGCCCGCTCGCGCCGACTGCCGGTGACGGGTGCGAGGTCGCGCAGCTGCGAACCGAGGTCGACGACATCACGGAACACCCGACTGTCGGCGCCGGCGTGCGGAACCATGCCGGAGTGGTAGCGCTCGCCCCCGGCACGGGACTGCCGCCACTGGAAGTAGCAGACCGCGTCGGCCCCGTGCCCGACATGGGTGAGGGCGTCGCGGACGAGCTCGCCGGGGCGCTTGGGCGGATTCACGGCGCGCCAGTTCACCGCGCTCGGCGCGTGCTCCATGAGGAACCACGGCCGGCCGCCGGCGATGTTGCCGGTGAGGTTCGACCAGAACGACAGGTCGTCGCGCCCGAGCTCGCCCGGGCGCAGGTAGTGGTCGTTCGAGACGAAGTCGACGTCGCCGACCCACGAGGGGTAGTCGATGTCGCGGACGTTCTGGGCGACCATGAAGTTCGTCGTGCGCGGGACGCCGGGGGTCACTTCGGCCAGCACCGCGTTCTCGGCACGCAGGTGGTCGCGAACGGCATCCGACGAGAAGCGCTCGAAGTCGAGCTGCTGCCCGGGGTTGCGCTGCGTCGGCGCGGCGCGCGGCGGCAGGATCTCGTCCCATTCCTCGTAGTGCTGCGACCAGAACGCCGTGCCCCAGGCCTCGTTGAGCGCGTCGAGGGTCGTGTAGCGCTCCTGCAGCCACACCCGGAAGGCCCGGGCGGCGTCATCCGAGAAGTCGTACAGGTTGTGGCAGCCGAGCTCGTTCGAGATGTGCCAGGCGACGAGGGCGGGGTGGTCGGCGTAGCGCTCGGCCAGGGCGCGGGTCAGCCGCAGCGCGTACTCGCGGAAGACCGGCGACGTCGGCCGCCAGTGCTGGCGCGACCCCGGCCAGAGGGTCGTTCCGTCGATCGTCTGCGGCAGGATCTCGGGATGCCGCTTCGCGAGCCACGGCGGCGGCGACGCGGTCGCCGTGGCGAGGTCGACGTCGATGCCGTTGGCGTGGAGCAGATCGATGACCTCGTCGAGCCATCCGAAGTCCCATTCGCCGGGACGCGGCTCGAGCAGCGCCCACGAGAAGATCCCGAGCGAGACGATGTTGACCCCGGCCTCGCGCATGAGCCGGACGTCCTCGTCCCACACCTCGCGCGGCCACTGCTCCGGGTTGTAGTCGGCGCCGTAGCGCATCCGTCCCGGGCCGAGCGCCCCGTCCTTCACCCAGCGGTAGGTCGTGTCATCCGTTGCCATGCGATCAGCCTAGACCGAAACACGTGCAGATGCACGGGATTGAGGTGTTCTACGCTCGGGTCATGCCCTCCGATGCCGCTCACCCCCGCGGGCCGTACGCGAAGAGCGCGGCCCGGCGTGCGGAGATCGTGGCGTCGGCGACCGTCGTGTTCGGCACCCACGGCTACCGCGGCGGGTCGCTCCGCCAGATCGCCAAGCAGCTCGATCTGAGTCTCACCACCGTGATGCACCACTTCCCCACGAAGGTCTCGCTGCTGGCGGCCGTCCTCGAGCAGGAGGATGCCGCCGACACCGACTTCCCCGCGCGCGCGGCCCGCGACGGGTTCATCCCGAGCGTGCTCGCCATCGTCGAGCGCAACCTCGCGCGGCGCGAGCTCGTCCGCATGTTCTCGATCGTGTCGGCCGAGGCGACGCACCCCGAGCACGAGGCGCACGCCTGGCTGCTCGAGCGCTACCGAGCGGTCACCGAGACCTACGCCGCGGCCATCGCCGACGACCGCGCCCGCGGCCGACTCGAGGCCGACGACGACCCGCGAGCCCTCGCCGACCTCGTGATCAGCGGCTGGGAGGGCATCCAGATCCGCTGGCTGACCGACGACACCGATCCCGTCGCCGCGATGCGCCTGCTGCTCACCGGCCTGCTGCGCCCTCGCCGCTGAGCACGCCGCGCCTGAGCGCGCCGCGCTCGAGCCGATACATTCGTCGGACTGCCGGGGCCGGTGTGGTCTCGGACCCCGCTACTGGCGACACCAGCACCACCGGTCCGACGGCTGTATCGGCTCCGACGGCAGAATCGCCCCCGCTGGACTCGGCGATCAGCCTCGATCGGCGATCATGCGCCCGTAGCCCTCGACGAATGTCGGGAACGTGAAGTCGATCATCGCGGCGAGGCGCGAGCCGTCGAGCACCTTGCCGCGGTCGGCGTCGGGCATGACCTCCGCGCGCGGCGGTGCGGCGACCCCGAGGCGATCCGCGATGAACTCGACCACCTCGCCGAGGGCGGCGGGTCGCCGGTCGACGCCGTGCAGGAGCGCGGGCGGCGCGTCCGCGTCGAGCAGCTGCGCGATCGCGCGGACGAGGTCGACCTCGTGGATGCGGTTGGTGCGGCGGTCGTAGTCGACCGGCTCGCCCGCGAGAACCTGCCGGATCAGCCGCTCGCGCCCGGGCCCGTAGATCCCCGCCGGCCGCACGATGATCGCGTCGAACAGTTCGCGCGCCGCACGCTCGCCGTCGACGAGCTGTTCGCCCCGCATACTCGTGGGCCGGGGCTCGTCATCCTCGTCGAGAGCGCGTTCCGGGCCCCACCCCTCGAAGACCCGCGTCGACGACACGAAGACGGTGCGCTCGGGCTGCTTCGGGAGGGCCTGCGCGATCCTCTGAAGCGCGGCGCGGTAGAAGCCGGGGTCATCCCCCGGCGGAAGCGTGACGACCATCGCGTCGACCGCGGGCAGCGTCGTGTCGAGGGGCGCTGCCAGATCGGCGACGATCGGCGTGAACGCAGGCCGGATGCCGCCGGCGCTCCGCCGGATCGCGACGACCTCCTGTCCGGCCTCGACCAGGCTCTCGCCGAGGCGAGTGGCGACCTTGCCGGATCCGACCAGGAGCGTACGTCGAGCAGTCATGCCCCTATCCTCCCAGGGCGCGCCGGCGCCGGGGCCAAACTTCAATGGCCCGCCGTCCACCGGCAGTACCCCGCGCCGCCACTCCTCCGGGACTGACAACCGTCGGACTCTCAGATGCGCCGGCCCGCGGCGCTCACCTCCAGCACGATCGCATCGCCGCGAGCGGCGTCGCGGGCCGTGCCCGGGTGGCTCGCGCGCGGAACGACGAACGAGCGTGTCGCGTAACCGACCTTCCGCGCCGCACCGCTGACACCACGGGTCCGGCTCAGCAACCGTCGCCCGGTGAGCCCGCGGCCCGCAGCGGGGTGCTGTCCGACAGCGGAGAGATCGAGCATGTCGTTACGAGCGAACGTGGTCAGATCAGCGGGCGCGGAAGAAGGCGAGGCAATGTCGAGCTCATCCGGCATGGAGCAGCATGAGATATTCCACCTGAGAGGGCCCGACCCCACACGGCGCCCGCCCCGCGCCCCAGAGCTAGCGCGTCGATCGCGGAGAGTCTACAAAGCGACCGGACGTAGGACGAGCGGGCTTATCCCGCAATGTGCGTTCGGCGCGACCAAGCCATTGAAGCATCACTCTGGCGCAGGTCACGAGAAATAAGGGCAATCGAGGTTCACTTGAGTTGACCAGAGCCTATGAATTGCGTCAGAGTGACAAAATCAGCGCTCCGAAGGTGGGGCTGCCGTCTGGAAAGGAATCGAAACATGCGACGATACTCGAAAGTTGTTAAGGGCCTAGTTGCTGCAGGGCTCGCGATCGGCCTCGTCGGGGGAACCTCCGCCGCCGCCAATGCCCGCGTAACCTATACGGAGGCGAACGGGGTAAACATCCGCAGCGCGGCGACTACCGCATCTTCGATCAATGGAGTTGGGTACAGTGGGCAGCAGGTCACGGATCACTGGGTGGTCACGGGCCAGAACCTTACGGCGTACAGTAGCGTCTACGGAACGCGGACGTCGAACAAGTGGATTTACCAGACCAACCAAGCAACCGGCGTCACTGGATATGTTTGGATCTACCTACTGACGAGCTGACGGACGCGGAGTGCAACTTGTCTCGGAATTTCTGCACCGGCAGCTTACGGTTGCTTGCGGCACTGACGCTCGTTGGGCTGGCGGGGACAACGGCAAGTTGCTCGACCACTCCGTCGCCATTACCGATACCGACCGCGACGGAGTGGTCACCGGATCGTGTCCCTGACTCTCCGCTATCACCTTATGAGCTCTCCGCAGATGAGCTTGCGGTCCTCGATGAGGGGACCTCTGTCCTCGCCAAGGCGTGCATGATCGATCGAGGCTTTCTTCAGGATTACAACTGGCCGACGAGTGAGTACCGGCCAAGCGGCGCCCTCTGGGAGTCTTTCATCGGTCTCTACGACAGGGAAGTAGCCGAGGAGTATGCCTACCGCCTACCGGCCCTCGCTCCTGGTGCGGCTGTATCGGTTGAGGATGCGGCTCGGAAGCGTGGCCCGTCAGCGGTCTTGGGGGTAGATGATCCAGGATTTCTGGAAGCTTTTCTCGGTCCTTCACCTGATCGTGGCGCCGATGTCAGTGATCCAGCGAACTGGGGTTGCATGCAATCCGCGACCGCTGCCCTCTCTCCGGAGGGCGAGGCGCCCACACTCGATATCCTGGGCGAAATCGCCACCGAGGCCCAAAGGGCTACTTTGGAATCCGGTGCAGTTCAGCGCTCGTTGTCCGCATGGCGTGAGTGTATGGCTGCGGACGGATTCGAGGTCGAGATGCCCGAGAGTCAGAACGAAACGAGCCGCATTGATGGCCCGAGCGTATCACGCGCCCTGCGTGACGTCGACTGCAAAGAGGCGTCGGGGCTCATCGATGAGTACGTCACCGCCTTGTATTCGGAGGAATCTCGCCTGATCAGGCAGCGAGCGGATGAACTCGCGGCGTACCGCAGTTTCGTCGACGCGCGAATCGCGCGCGCGAGAGAGATCGTGGCTGGGATCCCGAGGGGCGAGGAGTAAGGCGGACGGTGATTGCGGGCGCTCGGAAACGGTTTATGTCGGCGGCGTCGGGTGCTCGAGGCCGCCGACATGAACATCGAGACCGGACATGGCCGACGTTCTGAGTGGCATGTACGTCACTCAGAACGTCGGCCCCCTCTCGGCTCACGGTAACGCTTGATTGGCGTGAGCCTCAATTCACGGCGTCGGAGTCACGTGGCCCGTAGTACCGCCCGCGGTCCGTCGACCACACGTATCCGCACGCCTCCATGAGTTGGCGGCCTTCTGCGCGGTCAAGCTCGAGAAAGGTGGCGAGCGCGTCGTCGCTCCATGCGTCCCGCTGCTCCACGGCATCCCTCAAGGTCGAAGGCACTGGCCCCCCGTCGTGAAACCATGCGTTCGCTAGCCGTCGCATGTTGCGGCGAGTGCGTCGCCGCAACATCCTCCCCGCTCGATGGGCCAGTTCCATCGCCCCATAGACCTCGAGGGCATCCCTGCCGAAGTCCAACAGATCCGCGAGCTCCCACAGCGTGAGGCCGAACATCCCATCACCACCGGAGCCCCGAAGCCGTACTCGGGTGGTGCTGTCATGGGGGCCGGCGAGCAATCGCAGGTCGGCGAAGGTGAGCACTGCAGGTATGGGAAAAATGTCCCACCCGAGCGGCACGGCATCGTCGTGGTCGATCTCCTCGAAGAGGAACATGGACTTGTCGGGCTCGCTCGAGTCTCGGTGTAGACGATGGCCGAGAGCTTCAGAAACCGCGTCTTCGAGCGCCGCGATCGCGTCGGCGTCCGGCGCTCCCTTGATAGCGACTTTCCGGTCGCCGCCTGCATAGCCTGACAGGATCAGGCCGATCGAGATATCGCGGGTCATGCGCCGACGGTAGCAGCCTGGGTCAGGCAGCCACTGGACTCCCGAGGTCACGAAGGCGACCCCCGAAACTGCTCGAAGTTTGCTCAGGCGATGAGCTGCCCGTCCGGCAAGGTCGGGTCGGTGGGGATCTCTCCCCGTTCCGTGGCTTGCAGCCACAGGTGCGCGCGCAGAGCCTTTCGCGCGGGCCTCGTGAGTCCGCGGTAGTCGACGAAGCAGTGAGCGGGAGCACGGAGTTCACCGTCTTCGAGGGGTGCGGCGGAATCGTCGATCACGTGGCGCCCCCCCTCGATGACTTCACCGACCGTGACGGCGTAGACCGCTAGAGATGGGCGGCTGGCGTTGTTCGTGTGCCAGTCTCGAGCTTGCTGCGCTGAGGTCAGCGAGGCCCTCGCGAAGGATGGCATGTCGCGGTCAATGGTTGCCGGGCCGAAGGCGGTGGTCGCGATCTTGTCCCCGTCCATCATGAGATCCGTGATCTGACGGTAGATCCGTTCCTCCACCGCGCTCATGATGCTCTCGCCTTGCAGGAGCTCGAGGTCTACGTCGGTCATGCCACCCCCCGGCGGGCAAAGTCGATCGCTTCGGATAGATTCTTCGTCTCTGAGTGTTCCCCGACGCGATTCGCGGGCGTCATCGTAAACAGCTCGAACGTACCGTCCGCGAGTACCTCGATGCTCCGAACGCCGGCCGCACTC
Organism: Microbacterium sp. Ru50; assembly: GCF_002920555.1. Lineage (NCBI taxonomy): Bacteria > Bacillati > Actinomycetota > Actinomycetes > Micrococcales > Microbacteriaceae > Microbacterium > Microbacterium sp. Ru50. The sequence continues at coordinate 1,341,590 of NZ_PQSV01000001.1, forward strand.
GCCCACTCGACGAGCACGCCGCCCTCTGGAGTCGGGAACAGACCGGGCACGTCGGCCCTCGCGTCGAGGCCACGGATGATCTCTTGCGCGGCTTCCAGCGCCGAGAACGAGATCTGCAGGCCTTCGCCGTCCTCCCACCCGCTCGGCAGGGCCGCGAATTCCGTTAGGCGCCGGCCTGATACGGAGTCATCGAAGGCGACTAGCTCAACAGTGTGGGTAGTCCAGAATCTGTTCGGTACCCCGTTCTTGGTCCGTAGCTCCCCGGTGATCCGAGTAAGCGGACCTTCTTCGGCGGTGTTGAGAACGGCTTTGAGATCCGCGAGTAGCTCGGTGTTTTCCCGGTACCAACCATGAACGCGTCCTTGTGATGTGACGAGCTCGAACTTGGTGGAGTCGGCGTCTACGGCAGTCACGCGCCCGACGAGGCTCTCGTCCTTCTTCTGGACCAGCGGTGCTATTGATGGCGCCTCAGGCTCCGTGAAGAAGTCGGTCAGGATGAGGTCCGCTCGCGCCTCGCGACGCCCCTCGACGGTGATGATCGTGGGCGTCGTGTCACTCGGGTCGGCGTAGAACTCGATCGACTGGCCGTCAAGCAGGGAGCCCCCGATATCCGCCAGTTCCTCGCGAACCTCCGCAACCAGCGCGGGCGGAACGTGCGGGAGCTCCGGGAGTGGCAAATGCGCGTACGCAGCGGCAATCGTGGCATCCGCTGCATCCCGCGCTTCCGCCTGGTAGTGGACGTAGGTCTCGTGTTGCTCGAACGCGAGAAGCACGTCTGCGCTTCCATCGTTGATTTTCTCGATCGTCAGACCCACGCCATCGGCGAAGTCGGAGGGCAACTCGTCCTCGGGGTGTTCGCGGCGCCACTCAAACTCGGCCAGCTTGCGCACGACTTCTTGGTACCGCTGCAGCTCAACGAGCGAGTCGATGGGGAGTCGGCCGCCCTCGAACCGTTCGCCGGTGAGTCGGATGCGCTTGTAGCGCGGGCCCCCCAGCTCGTCCATGAATCCTGATCGTAGGGGCAAAGTCCGACACGGCCCAACTCCCGAGCGCGATGTGGCCCTGACTAGTGCTGTGCGCCTCGCTGATAGCCGAACGTCCCCACCGGTAGGTGAGGGCGGCGTTCGAGCGTCGTTACGGGGCCTTTGTCAGGCATCACCGACATTCCCGGCGACCGGGTGGCCGTCGCGCGCGGGCTCATGGACCAGGGCGAACTCGCGTCCGTCGTACTCGACCACCTCATCGTCTGAGTCGGGGAAGTCGGGCGGGGGGGGGGGGAGCACGCGGTAGTCGGCGCCGTACTGTTTGATCAGCGCGTCCCGCCCCGGCATGTCCCCGGGCATGTCGGCGACGCGGCGGCCTTCGGACTCCACCGCGACCCTCATCGCGCTGGCCTCTGAGAGTGCGTCGAGCTCGGCCCTAAGGTGCTCGAGCGTCGTGCGTTTGAGCTGATTCGTGGTCTTATCGATGACGATGATCTCGTAGTTGAACATGGTCTCTCGCGGTCTCGTCGGCCGCGAACGTGAAGGCGATTCAGCGGATGCTAGGCCACGCCGCCGTGGCGATGACACTCGACGTCTGCGCGGACCTCTTCGACGACGACCTCGAAGCCCTTGCAGATCGCCTCGATCAGGCGATCGGCACGCGAGATCTTGCCACCTCGTTGCCACGACGGGCCTGACGCCTACGACGAAGCCCCCACAAGCCGCACATCTCCGCGGTTCGGGGGGCTTTCGTCGTGGCGGAGACGGAGGGATTTGAACCCTCGGTCCCCTTACGGGGACTCCACCTTAGCAGGGTGGTGCACTAGGCCTGACTATGCGACGTCTCCACGGCATCCGACGCGAGACGGCGCGGATGCACCCGGCAATCATAGCCCGGACTTCCCCAGGCTCCGAATCGAGGGCCGCACGGAGCCATGTCAGCCCTTGCCCACGGTACAGGTCACCTGCGCCGCGGTTTGACCCGTGACCGACTCCGGCAGCACGACCGGTCCGCCGGCCTCGGGCGCGTCCGTCGCGGGCGCGTCCGGCGTCGCCGCCGGGTCGGCGGGAGCCGCGGAATCGGTCGGGGCGGGTGCGGGAGGCGCCGCCTCGCCGACGACCTCGGTGCTGTAGCCGTCGCTCGTCGATCCGCTCAGCTGGACGGGCTGGTTCGCGGCGAGCGCGTCGAAGAGCACCTTGGCGGCGCTCTCGACCGGTTGCACACGTGATCCGCCGTTGACGTAGGCCGTGGGGTACTGCACGAACACGATGTCCTCGTAGGGCACGCTGCGCATGGCGAGGGCGATCTGCACCATCCGCTGCGGGCTCGACAGCGACGAGCTCAGCTTGATCTGCCCGCTGGCGACCTGGTCGACGGCGGTGGTGGCGAGATTGAGCAGCGCCGCGGGGTTTCCGAGCACCCCGTCGGACTGCAGCTTGCGCACCATCGAGCTCATGAACTGCTGCTGGTTCGAGATCCGGCCGAGGTCGGATCCGTCGCCGATTCCGTACCGTGTGCGGAGGAACTGGAGCGCGTCGGTGCCCTGCAGCGTGTGGTTGCCCTGAGCGAGACTCAGCCCCGTGTAGCGGTCGTTGATGTCAGCCGACACGCAGACGTCCACGCCGCCGATCGCGTCGGACATGTTGATGACGCCGGTCCAGCGGGTCGCCGCGGCGAACTGGATGTCGATGCCCGTCAGCTCTTCGATCGTGCTGACGGTGCACGCGAGACCGCCGTACATGTACGAGACGTTGAGCATCTGCGCGCTCATCGCCGAGTACTGGGTGCCGTCCTCGCCGGTGCAGGCGGGGATGGGAACGATCATGTCGCGTGGGAACGAGATGACCGTCACGCGTCGCGGCTCGTCACTGATGTGGACGAGCATCGTCACATCGTTGCGCTCGCCCTCGGTGGTCTTCTCCTGGCAGGCGCCGGACAGTTCAGCGTTCGCGCCCTCGCACGAGTCGGTGCCGACGACGAGCATGTTCACGCCACCCTCGATCTCGCCGATCGTCGGGGGGAGCTGCGAGTCGTCGTCGCCGATCGAGACGCCGGCGTCGGCCACGACCTGCGTGGCGTTCCACACGTAGAAGCCGCCGATGGCGACACCGCTCACGACCACGACGGCGACCATGACGCCGAGCACCGCCAGGATCTGGGTCAGCGGGTTCGGCGACCGCAGCTGGCCGTGCCGGGCGACGGGACGACGACGGCGCCGCGACGCCTTCGCATCGGAACGTGCGCTCACGGGTGTCCTCTCGACGAGCCGGCGAGGAGTGCGTTCGGGTGCACGCTCTTCGCGTCGCGCAGGCACTCCCGGTGACCGACTCATCATAGGGACGGATGTCTGGAAAGTCCGTGAGCGCCCCGGACATGCGAGGCGGTGACGCCCCCCATTCAGCCGCCACCGCCTCACATGTCGCCGTGCTCACCTGAACGCTAACCAGCCGCGAGCGGGGAATCGGCCGGAACGGGACGAGACTGGTAGCCGCTCCCAGGGGCGACGTCGCGGCCCGGGATCAGGCGGGTTCGAGCAGACCGCGCTCGGCGACTAATTCCGTGGCGAGCACCTTGTACCCCTGCGATTCGAAGAACACGGTGACACGGTCGTCCTCGACGGCCATCACGGTTCCCTCCCCCCACTCGTGGTGACGGACGACGTCGTCGACGCGGAAGGGACCGTCGGCGTGATCACCCCGTTCCTCCGAGGTGTCCTCGCGCGCCGCACGGTCGTTCGCGGATGCCGCGCACGTGTCGCAGTTCTCGCACGGCTCGACGTAGTCCTGCCCGAAGTACCCGAGCAGCGTCGCCCGTCGGCACCGACGGGTCTCGGCATAGCTGCGGAGCATCTCGATGCGGGAGGCATCGATGCGTTCCCGCTCGGCCGACCTCTCCAACGCAGCGTCGACGGCGCGCTCCACGGTCATCCCCCGCCGCAGCGCGACCCCGGCGCGACTCGTCCGCACCGCGCCCGCATCGACGAGAACCGTCAGCAGCGCGGTCACGCGACGGGCCGACAGTCCGCCGGCCGCGGCGATCTCGGCGCGCGACCGCGTCGCGCCGGAGATGGCGTCGACGAGGCGCTTGAGCTCGCCGCGCTTCGGCGCCGACGCCGCGAAGAAACGTCGCAGCGACAGGTCTTCGGGCCGATAGTGGAGCGTCGCCGTCGCGGGCTCGCCGTCGCGGCCGGCGCGACCGAGCTCCTGGTAGTAGGCGTCGATGGAGTCGGGGATGTCGGCGTGGACGACGAAGCGCACGTCGGCCTTGTCGATCCCCATCCCGAACGCGGAGGTGGCGACCACGACCTCGACCTCGCCGTCGTGGAACGCCTCGTGCACCCCGTGCCGCTCCTTCGCTGACAGGCCGGCGTGGTACGCGACGGCGTTGATCCCTCGTTCCTGCAGCGCCTCGGCGTACTCCTCGGTGCCGCGCCGGGTGGCGGTGTACAGCAGCCCCGGCTTGGGCAGCTCCACTACCTCGTCGATCACGGCGTCGCGCTTGCCCGACTTCTCGGAGTGACGGCGGACGTTCAGCTCGATGTTCGGCCGGTCGACGTCGCCCACGAGGATGGCCGGGTCGTCCATGCCGAGCCGCTCGATGATCTCGGTGCGGACGGGGCTGGTGGCCGTCGCCGTCATCGCAAGGATCGGCGGTCGCCCCAGACGCTCGGAGACCTCGCCGAGCATCAGGTAGTCCGGGCGGAAGTCGTGCCCCCAGGCTGCGATGCAGTGCGCCTCGTCCACGACCAGCAGCGACACCCCCGCCTCGGCGAGCTCGGCGACGACGTCGTCCTTCGCGAGCTGTTCGGGCGCGAGCAGGACGTACGAGGCCTCTCCCGAACGGATCGCGTCCCAGGCCTCGCGCTGAGCGCGCACGCCCCGGCTCGAGTTCAGGGCGACGCCGTCGGGCGCATCGGGCGCCTCCTCGATGCGCGCGAGCTGATCCTCCTGCAGCGCGATGAGGGGCGAGACGATCGCGGTCAGTCCGGGCCGGAGGGCCGCGGCGACCTGGTAGACGGCCGACTTCCCGGCCCCCGTCGCCCAGACGACCAGCACGTCTCGCCCGGCGACGGCCGCCTCGATGGCGTCGAGCTGCTGCGGGCGCAGCTCCTCGATGCCGAAGGACTCTCGGGCGACACGGGCGATCTCGTCGGGCTGCACCGGCTCAGTCCATCGCGCCCGCCGCGACCGTGCACGCCGCTTGCGCCGGCGCCCTCGGTGTGGAAGGCGCGTCGTCAGCGGGCTGCAGCCCGCGACGCTGGACGCGGTCGTACGACGGCTGGCGCAACGCACGCACCCAGGGGTAGACGCGCGCGCCGGGCAGCACCCGTCGTCCGGCGTCGAATCGGGGCTGACCATCCGGCCACGCGGCACGGCGCAGCCGCACGAGCGCGAACGGGCGCCAGGGGCCGAACGGCGAGGCGAACGACAGCACGAGACGCCAGTCCGCGGCATCCGGGCCGCCGTCCACGGTCGTCGCCGAGAGCAGCACCGGGCCCCGGCGTCCGCGGTAGGGCAGCAGGATGCCGAAACGCGCGCGGTCGGGCCGGCGCAGGGGCAGCAGCGCGTAGCGCAGCGGCACGCCCCGCCCGGTCGAGGCGAACTCGATGTCGGCCGCGCCGTCCCCCGGAGACTCGGGGTCACCGGGGATGCGGAGCGCGAGCCCGAAGATGTCGGGCAGAGCGTCCGGGAGTCCGAGTGATCGCGACAGGCGAGCGACCACGGGCGTCTCACCGGCGACCGGCGGATCGTCTATCCACGAGACCCCGGACCGACGATCCGGGCCGACCCAGCGGATCGTGCCGCTGAGCATCGTCCCGCGGACGTGGATCGGGCGCGGCCGGCGCAGAACCAGCAGAGCGCCGAAGAATCCGCGGAGCAGCGTCCCGGCCACGCGGGCGAAAGGCGCACGAGGAAGAGCTCTCATCGCGCCAGCGAAGCGGGTTCCCTGCTGCTTGCGCACAGGGGTTGCGCTGAGATCTCGATGCGCTATCGCCGCAGTGAGACCGCTCCCACTACACTCGGTGGCGCCCTTCCGGACGCCATGTGAACAGCCCGATGCTCCCCCACCCGACGCCGCGACGCGACATCCAGGGCCTTCGGGCTCTCGCCGTCCTCGCGGTCATCGGCGCGCACGCCGTCGGCTGGCCACGCGGCGGGTTCGTCGGGGTCGACGTGTTCTTCGTCGTCTCCGGCTTCCTCATCACCGGGGCTCTGCTGCGCGAGGTGCAGCTCACGGGCGGCATCCGCCTCGCCGCCTTCGCCGGTCGGCGCGCCCGCCGCATCCTGCCTCTCGCGGTCGTCGTGCTCCTCGCCACGGCGGCGAGCGCCTTCGTCGTCTTCAATCGTCCCCGCGCCGAGCAGACGCTCGTCGACGCGCTGTGGTCGGCGGGCTTCGCCGCCAACTGGCGATTCACCGCGGTCGGCACCGACTACTTCCACGCCGACGACGCCGTCTCACCGCTCCAGCACTTCTGGTCGCTCGCGGTCGAGGAGCAGTTCTACCTCGCGTGGCCGCTGCTGCTCCTGCTGGCGGTCTCGCTTCTGCCCGCCGCCCGTCGACGCGGCGCCGCGGCGGCCGCGGCCGCGGCGACGCTCGCGGCAGCCGTCGTCGCCACCTCGTTCGCGTGGGCGATGCTGCAGAGCGCGGATGCCGCCGTCGCGGCCTACTTCTCCACCTTCACCCGCGCGTGGGAGCTGGCGATCGGGGCGCTCATCGCCGCGATGGTGCCGCTGCTGCGCCGCATCCCGCCCGTCCTCGGCGGACTCGCGTCGTGGGTCGGTGTCGGAAGCCTCGTCGTGGCGTTCGCCGTCATCGATCCCGCGGCGGGCGGGTTCCCGGCTCCGTGGGCCGCCCTGCCCGTGGTCGCCACGGCACTCGTGCTCGCGGGCGGCGTGCCCGGCGACCCGCGGCATCGGCACCTCTTCCCGCTGACGAACCCGGTGAGCGTCTTCGCGGGCGACGTGTCGTACTCGCTGTACCTCTGGCACTTCCCGGTCATCGTGTTCGCCGCCGTTCTGCTGCCCGCCCGGGAGGCCACGACGGTGCTCGTGCTCGCGATCACGGCCGTCCTCGCCGTCGCCTCGTACCACCTCGTCGAGCGGCCCTTCCGATTCGCGCCGTACGGACGGCCGGTCGGCGGCGAAACGACGGAGACGGCGCGAGAGGATGCCGCCGCCGCGCCGGTGTCCGCTGCGGAGCGCGCTGCGACGCCGGTTCCGGATGCCGCGCCGGCCCCGGCGCCGCGCGCGCTCAGCACCCGCCCCGCGGGCTGGACTCCCGGGACGCGCTACTACCCGGGTATGCCCCGTCCTGACTCAGCGGACCTTGCTCCTCACGATGTGCCCGCACCGATAGCCGCACCGGCGCTCGCACACGCGACAGGGACAGGGACAGGGACAGCGACAGCGACAACGACGACCGCAGAACCGACGTCCGACGCATCTGCGCCCTGGGCCGCGTGGCGCGCCCGCTTCGGGCCGCCGGCGCTGCTTGCGGCATCCGGGCTCGGCATCGCCGCGCTGGCCGTCGTGCTCGTCGTTCAGAACGTGTTCGGCGGCCTCACGGCATCGCTCGTCGCCTTCCCGCCCGCGGGTGCCGCCGACGCCGCGAGCGACGCGGCCGACGCAGACCCCGGCGACCCGATCGCCGCCCTGCAGGCCGAGCTCGCCGCGGCCGCGACCGCGACGGAATGGCCCGAGCTGCATCCCTCGCTCGACGAGGTCATGACCCGGTCGTCGGCGAGCAACCCGGCGCGCGACTGCTTCTCACCCGATGTCTCGCCGACCGCCACGGGCTGCTCCACGGGCAGCTCCGACGCCCCCGTCCACATCTATCTCGTCGGCGATTCGACCGCGATGGCCTACGCTCCGGCGTTCCGCAAGCTCGCCGATGACAGTGACGGCGGCATCCGCGTGACGACGGTCGGCCTCTACGGATGCCGTTTCACCGACGTCGCCGTGCAGAACGACGGCGCCGGCGTGATGGCGGCATGCCCGCAGCGGAAGGCCGATGTCCGCGCCATGATCCTCGCCGACGCGCCGACCCTCGTCGTGATGTCGAACGCCTACACGCTCGGGCACACCCCCGACGGGGCCGACCTGTCGGCCGATGCGCTGCTCGCCGCTCAGGAGGCCGAAGCCGACAGCTATGGGATGCCGGGTCGCATCGTCCACCTGGCGCCGCCGCCGGAGGGCGCCGATCTCGGACGCTGCTACTCTCCCGCCGCCTCGCCGTACGGCTGCGCCGCGGGCGTCTCGAGCACGTGGGGTCAGATGGAGTCGGCAGCCGAGCAGGTGGCGGCAGCGTCCGGGAATCACGCGGTGAGCTCGCTGCCGTTCGCCTGCTGGGAGCTCGTGTGCCCCGCCTTCGCGGGCGACATCCCCACGCGCTACGACCGCACGCACCTGACCGTCGCCTACGCCGAGCACATCGTGCCCGCGCTGCGCGCCGAACTCGCCGCCCGCGGGCTGCTGTAGACCGCGGAGCGCGCGGCCGGGCAGGCGAAAGCGGTTCTGGCGGAGGGTGTGGGATTCGAACCCACGGGACATTGCTGCCCACCAGTTTTCAAGACTGGATCCTTCGGCCGCTCGGACAACCCTCCCAGCGGCGCGAACCGCTGAGCTTCGATCCTAGCCGCCCACGACGCCGGTCAGAGCGAGCGGAGGATGGCCGCGACGCCGCCCTCTTGAACCGACACGGTCGTCTCGGATGCCTCGGCCAGCAGCTCGGTCGCGCCCTGCGCCATCGCGATCGCCCGCCCGCCGCGCTCGCGCGCCCAGCGGAACATCCCGATGTCGTTGCGGCCGTCCCCCATGACGAGGACGTCGGCCGGCTCGATGTCGAGCCAGGTGCGGACCCGCTCCAGCGCCGTGGACTTGTCGACGCCCTGCGGCGCGATGTCGAGCCACGCCGACCAGCCCACCGCATACGACACCTTGTTCAGGCCGATGCGGTCGACCAGCTCGACGAAGTCGGAGTCGGTCTCGTCGGGAGAGACCACGACGACGCGGCACACCTCCTGCTCCGACAGCTCCGCGAAGGCGACCTTGTCGGCGTCGTGGAGGTTCCAGTCGTGGAGCTCCTCGGTGTAGAGGCGGCGCCCGTCGGGCAGCTCGACCATGTAGCGGGCGTGCGGCAGGTGCTGACGCAGCAGGCCGAGCACCTCGCTCGGGTCGAACGTCTCGATGAAGAAGCGCTCGTACGCGAGCACGTCGGCGAAGTCGTCGTCGATCCGCTTGAGGATGACGGCGCCGTTCGAGCACACGACGTAGTCGGGGTTCAGCGCGAGCGAGCCGAGGATGCCGTGCGTTCCCTCCCACGAGCGTCCGGTCGCGAGCATCACCTCGTGACCGGCCGCGTGCGCGTCGGCCACCGCCTCCACCACACCGGGACTGAGCGTCTCGTCCTCGAGCAGCACGGTGCCGTCGATGTCGAGCACGATCATCAGGCGCGAGGCGCCGGCGACCGCCGGCATGACCTCGGCGACGTCCTCGACGATCTCGGCAGCATCGCGCGGCGCGACGACCTCGATGCCGCCCTCGTCGGGAAGCGCGTCGGGGGCCTGCGTCATCCCGCCGTCGGCGCCGGTCATGCGATCGGCTCCGCGACCTCGAGGCCGCCGAGATAAGGCCGCAGCACCTCGGGGATCACGACCGAGCCGTCCTCTCGCTGGTGGGTCTCAAGGAGCGCGACGATCCACCGGGTCGTCGCGAGCGTGCCGTTGAGGGTCGCCACCGGCTCGGTCTTGCCGCCGTCGGGACGGTGACGGATGTCGAGGCGACGCGCCTGATACGTCGTGCAGTTCGAGGTCGAGGTGAGCTCGCGGTACGCCCCCTGCGTGGGCACCCACGCCTCGATGTCGTACTTGCGCGCGGCGCTCGAGCCGAGGTCGCCGGCCGCGACGTCGATGACGCGGTACGACAGGCCGAGGTCCTGCAGCATCCGCTCCTGCATCTCGACGAGCCGCAGGTGCTCGGCCGCCGCGTCGGCGGGCGTCGTGTAGACGAACATCTCCAGCTTGTTGAACTGGTGCACCCGGATGATGCCGCGCGTGTCCTTGCCGTACGAGCCGGCCTCGCGCCGGTAACAGGTCGACCATCCGGCGTAGCGCTTGGCGCCGCGCTCGAGGTCGAGGATCTCGTCCATGTGGTACCCGGCGAGCGGGACCTCGCTCGTGCCGACGAGGTAGGCGTCGTCTTCCTCGAGGTGGTAGACCTCCGCCGCATGCTCGCCGAGGAACCCGGTGCCCCGCATGACCTCGGGGCGCACGAGCGTCGGCGGGATCAGCGGCGTGAACCCGGCGGCGAGCGCACGGTCGAGACCCAGCATCATGAGGGCGATCTCGAGACGCGCGCCGATACCGCTGAGGAAGTAGAACCGGCTGCCGGCGACCTTCGTGCCGCGTTCCATGTCGATCGCACCAAGCTTCTCGCCGAGGGCGAGGTGGTCGAGCGGCTCGAAGTCGAACGACGGCGGCTCGCCGTGCGTGCGGAGCGTGACGAAGTCGGCCTCGCCGCCCGCGGGCACGTCGTCGATGACGATGTTCTCGATGCGGGCGAGCGCGGCGTCGGCGGCCTCCTCGGCGGCGGTGACGGCCTGCTGGGCCTGCTTGACCCGTTCGCTGAGCTGCTTGGCCTCGGCGACGAGCGCGGCCTTCTCGTCCTTCGGCGCCTGCGCGACCTTCTTGCCGTGGGCGTTCTGCTCGGCACGGAGCCGCTCGAACGTCGTGATGGCCTCGCGGCGCTCGCGATCGGCGGCGATGGCGTCATCCACGCTCTCCGACGAGTTCCCGCGCTTCACCTGCGAGAGTTTCACCAGGTCGGGCTGTTCACGGAGCAATGCGAGGTCGATCACGCGTCAAGTCTAGGGTCGCCCGCATCCGCGCAGCCGGATCAGCGCACCCCGTACCGCCGCGGCCGTCCGGCGCAAGGGGCAATCCGCCACGGGCGGCCACCCCTAGGGTGTAGCCATGGCGACCGACTCCGACGACACCTCCCCGCGGGAGCGCTCCGACGATCCCACCTCACAGACCCCCGACCCCGAACAGGCGGCGGCTCCCGACGACGTCATCCGCGAGCCCGAGGACGTCGCGCCCGACACGACCGACGGCGAGACCGGCGAGGCACGCCGCGTGGGCCCCGAGGGCGAGACGGAGCCGATGTCGGGCGGCTCGGAGAAGCCCAATCCCAAGGCGGCCCTCGTCTACAACCCCATCAAGGTCGACGGCGACGCCCTGCGCGAGCAGGTGCTCCGCGCCGCCGAGGCCGCCGGGTGGGAGGAGCCGCTCTTCTACGAGACGACGGTCGACGACCTCGGCGACGACGTCACGCGTCAGGCGCTCGAGTCCGGCGTCAACGTCGTGCTCGTGGCGGGCGGCGACGGTACGGTCCGTGCCGTGTCGGGAGAGATGAGCGGCAGCGGCATCCCGCTCGCGATCGTCCCGAGCGGCACGGGCAACCTGCTCGCGCGCAACCTCGGTCTGCCCCTCACCGAGCCCGAGACCATGATCGAGGCGGCCTTCAACGGCGACCGGACCGCGATCGACGTCGGCTGGGCGCGGATCACCCGCGAGAGCGGCGAGGTCGAGAAGCACGCGTTCGTCGTCATGGGCGGCATGGGGCTCGACGCGGCCATGATCGCCAACACCAACCCGCAGCTGAAGAAGTCGGTCGGCTGGGTCGCATACGTCGACGGCGCGACGCGGTCGCTCGTCAACGCCAAGCCGTTCCGCGTCGTCTATCAGCTCGACGGACACCGCATGCACGCCGCTCGTGTGCAGAGCGTGCTCTTCGCGAACTGCGGGTCGCTGCAGGCCGGCATCGCCCTCATCCCCGAGGCCTCGATCACCGACGGCCAGCTCGATGTCGTGATCATGCAGCCGAAGGGCTTCTGGGGCTGGCTGCTCGTGTGGCGCCGCGTCGCGTGGGACAACAGCTTCCTGCGGAAGTTCCGCGCCGGTCGTCGCGTGCTCGCGCTGCGGACGAAGGACAACGCGGTCGTCTACTCGCGCGGCCGCGGCGTGGCGCTCGCCCCGCAGGAGCCGCACCCGGTGCAGCTCGACGGCGACGAGTTCGGCGAGGCGAAGCACGTGCAGACCCGCATCGACCCGCGGGGCCTCATCGTTGCCGTGCCCGCCGGTCACACGCTGCCCGGCGACTGAGCCCCCGTCCGCCCCTGTCAACCGCTCGCCGTCGCCCGGGTCGCCCGACAGGATGACGGGATGAGCTCGCCTTCGATCGTCTGGTTCCGCGACGACCTGCGCCTGGCCGACCACCCCGCGCTCCGCGCTGCGATCGACCGCGGCGAGCCCGTCGTCGGGCTGTACGTGCTCGACGAGGAGTCCGAGGGCATCCGACCGCTCGGCGGCGCAGCACGGTGGTGGCTGCACCACTCGCTCGCATCGCTCGCCGATGATCTGCGCGCTCGCGGGTCGCATCTCGTGCTGCGCCGCGGGGCCGCGGCATCCGTCGTCCGGTCACTCGTCGACGACATCGGAGCAGGCGCCGTCTACTGGAACCGCCGCTACGGCGGACCCGAGCGCGCGATCGACACCGAGCTGAAGGACGGCCTCCGCTCGGACGGCGTCGAGGTCGAGTCGTTCGCCGCCAACGTGCTGTTCGAGCCCTGGACGGTCAAGACCGGCAGCGGCACCCCGTTCTCGGTCTTCACCCCGTTCTGGAACGCGGCACGCAACCTGCCCGCCCCGCGCGAGCCGCTCCCCCGGCCCCGCGAGATCCCCGGCCTGCGGTCGGCACCCGCGGGCGACGACCTCGACGATTGGAAGCTGCTGCCCACCCGGCCCGACTGGGCGGGCGGTCTGCGCGAGCGCTGGCAGCCCGGCGAGGCCGCGGCGCGCGCACGCCTCCGTGAGTTCCTCGACCACGACCTCGGCTCGTACGACGCCGCCCGCGACGAGCCGAGCGCGGGCGCGACCTCGCTGCTCTCGCCGCGCCTGCGCTGGGGCGAGCTGAGCCCGCACACGGTCTGGCACGCCGGGGTGGAGACCGGGGGCGGGACAGGCGCCCATGCGACCTCCGCCTCGCGTTTCCTCTCCGAGCTCGGCTGGCGCGAGTTCGCCTGGCACACGCTGTACCACTTCCCCGACCTGGCGACGAAGAACTGGCGGAAGGGCTTCGACGCCTTCCCCTGGCCGGCCCTCGACCCGGCGCACCTGACGGCGTGGGAGAAGGGCGAGACCGGCGTGCCGATGGTGGACGCCGGGATGCGCGAGCTCTGGCACACCGGCTACATGCACAACCGGGTGCGGATGGTCACGGCATCCTTCCTCACGAAGAACCTGCTCATCGACTGGCGACTCGGCGAGCAGTGGTTCTGGGACACCCTCGTCGACGCCGACGGCGCCAGCAACGCCTTCAACTGGCAGTGGGTCGCGGGGTCAGGGGCCGACGCGTCGCCCTATTTCCGCATCTTCAACCCCGAGCGGCAGGCCGAGAAGTTCGACCCGAAAGGGCTGTACATCGGGCAATGGGCGCCCGACAGCGCAGGCCGCGAGCCGATCGTCGACCTCGCCGCGACCCGCAAGGCGGCGCTGCAGGCGTACGAGGCGGTGAAGCGGGCGCGGTGACGCGGGCTCGGGAATGCCGGCGGAGGCCGCACGGTTGACAGAGGGGATATGAATGATGCATCCCGCCCCGCCCTGTCCGTGCTCGACCTCGTGCCCGTGCGCACGGGACAGACCAGCGCGCAGGCGATCGCGGCGTCGCTGACCGTCGCGCAGCGGGCGGACGAGCTCGGCTACCGCCGCTACTGGTTCGCCGAGCACCACAACATGCCGGCCGTCGCCTCGACGACCCCGCCGGTGCTCATCGCCGCCGCGGCAGCACGCACCTCCCGCATCCGGGTGGGCTCCGGCGGCGTCATGCTCCCCAACCACTCGCCCCTCGTCGTCGCCGAGCAGTTCGCGGCGCTCGAGGCGATCGCCCCCGGACGCGTCGACCTCGGGATCGGCCGCGCGCCGGGCAGCGATCCTGTCATCACCCAGCTGCTGCGTCAGTCGGGCACGACGAGCGACGTCGACCGGTTCCCTGACAACGTCCGCGACATCCTGGCCCTCGTGACCGGCGACGGCGCGACGGTGCGGTTCACGTCGGGCGGGACGTACGACGTCCACGCGACGCCCGCCGCCACGACGACCCCCGACGTCTGGCTGCTCGGATCAAGCGACTACTCGGCGCAGCTCGCCGCCGCCCTCGGCCTGCCCTACGTCTTCGCGAACCACTTCTCGGGCGAGGGCCTCGACCGCGCGCTGGGGCTCTACCGCGACCAGTTCCGGCCGTCCGAGACCCTCGACGCACCGCGGACGTTCCTCACGGCGAATGCCGTCGTCGCCGACAGCGAGGCCGAGGCCGAAGCCCTCATGCTCCCGCAGGCCCGCATGATGGCACGCCTGCGTGGGAACCGACCGCTCATCGCGCTCGAGACCGTCGAGGAGGCCGCGGCCGCCGAGGCCTCGGACCACCTCGCCGCGCCCCTGCTCGACGCGCTCCGCTCGCGCTGGTTCGTCGGCACCGGCCCCGAGGCCCAGGCCGCCCTCGCCGCGTTCGCCGCGCAGCACGGCGTCGACGAGGTCATGGTCTCGCCGGTGTCGGCCGCGCACGACGGCGAGCAGCCGGATGCCGCTCCCGCCCGCATCCGCACCCTGGAGCTCCTGGCCGCCTGACCCCGCCCGGTCCCGGCGCCGCCCCGGCCGGTCGACGCGCCACGAACTGCTGGTCCGGCCTCCTCGGCATCCTCACACCGTCGACTCGCCGCAAACGGCGGATCCGGGGGGCCCGACATCCGCATTGTGTGGCGACTCGACGGAACGGGCAGGGCGTGGGAAGCCGGGCGGGTCAGGCCTCGGGCTCGCCGGAGATCAGGGCCCGCAACCAGTCGCGCGCCTCGACGAAGACGTCGTCGGAGTACCGCTCGGGATAGCGGACGATGGCGCGGTCGGCGCGCGGGTATGACCCGAGGAACAGCACCTTCGGGCTGAAGCGCCGCACGCCCATGAGGGCATCCGCCATGCGCTCGTCGGCGACGTGGCCGTCGGCATCGATGACGAACCGGTATCGTCCGAGGGCATCGCCGATCGGCCGCGACTCGATCAGCGACAGGTTGATGCCCCGGGTCGAGAACTGCTCGAGCAGCTCGAGCAGTGCACCGGGGTGGTCGTCGGGCAGCTCCGCGATGAGCGAGGTCTTGTCGGCGCCCGTCGGCGACGGCGGCGCGACGGTGCGACTCACGAGGACGAATCGAGTGACCGCGTGCTCGTTGTCGCCGATGTCGGATGCCAGCAGCTCGAGGTCGTGGTGCTCGAGGATGCCGGGCGGGGCGATCGCCGCGTCGGCGTCGCTGACTCCGTCGATGAGGCCGACCGCTGCGGCGACGTTGCTCGCGGCGGGCAGGTGCGCATGCTCCGGCAGCGTCTTCAGCAGCCACTGCAGGCACTGCGCATAGGCGACCGGATGCGCGGCGATAAGCGACACGTCCTCGATGCGCGTGCCGGGCCGCGCCACGAGCACGAAGTTCACGGGCACGAGGTACTCGCCGACGATCCGCAGACCCGGCATCGTGGCCAGCGCGTCCTGAGCCGTCGAGACACCGCCGTCGACAGAGTTCTCGATCGCGATCATCGCGGCATCCGAGCGTCCGTCCACGACATCCGCGAGCGCTTCGCCGACGTTGCGCACCGACCGCCAGATCTGGTCGCGCGCCTCGGGCACCTGGGCGAGGGCGGCCTCGGTGAAGGTCCCCGCCGGCCCGAGATAGCTGTAGGTGCGGCGGGCGGGCTGGTCGTCGTGCTCGGGCGTCACGCAACGAGCCTAGACCGGCGCACCCACCGCACGCGCACGTTGGTCACGAGCACGCCGAGCACGAGCACCGCTCCGCCGACGATCTCCGCGGCCGCGGGGATCTGTCCGAGCAGCGCTGCGGCCGCCGCCATCGCCACGACGGGCGCCAGCAGCACCCACGGCACGACAGCCGCGGAGGGGTTGCGTGCCAGCAGTCCGTTGAAGATCGCGTAGCCGACGAGGGTGCACAGACCCGCGGTGTAGACGGTCGAGACCAGGGCCCGGATGCCGAACCCGGCGAGCCCCGCGCCGATCGCTCCGGGCCCCTCGAAGGTCATCGCCAGCACGAGCGCGGGCACCGGCACGACGAGGGCGGACCACACGGTGAGCGAGAGGGCCCCGAGCGGCCCGCGTCCGGTGACGACGCCCGCGCGACGGGCGATCACGTTGCCGACGGCCCACGACAGCGCGGCGCCGAGCGCGAGGACGACGGCGAGCGCGGGAGCGTCTCCCCCACGGCCGGCGGCGACGGTCGCGAGCCCGGCGATCCCAAGACCGACGCCGATCACCTGCCCCGGTGTGGGGCGTTCCCGCAGCGCCCCGGCCGCGATGACGACGGTGAACACCGCCTGCGCCTGCATCAGCAGGGCGGCGAGCCCCGGTTGCAGTCCGAGCCCGAGAGACAGGTACAGCAGCGCGAACTGGCCGAGGCTCATGAACAGCCCGACCCCGATCACCGATCCCCAGCGAGCGCGGGGCCGCGGAACCACGAACGCGAAGACGGCGACGGCGGCGAATCGGATGGCCACGAAGAGCAGGGGCGGGATGCCGGCCATCCCCCAGTCGATGACGAGGAAGTTGAATCCCCAGAGCGTCGCCACCGTAGCCGCCAGGATCATGTCGCGTCGAGTCACGAGGCTCAGTCCACCGCTCGGGACGATCAACGACAAGCGATGCTTTCTCCACCTGAATCGGTAGCATTTCTTCATGATTGATCTGGATGCCGTGCACTCGCTGCGGACCGTCGCGCGGGAGGGCAGCGTCGCGGGCGCGGCATCCGCTCTGGGATTCACACCCTCGGCGGTGTCGCAGCAGATCAAGCGCCTCGAGCGCGAGACCGGTGTCGCACTGCTCGAACGCGTCGGCCGCGGCGTCGCCCTGACGGCTGCCGGCACGCAGCTCGTGGTCGGGTCAACGCCGATCCTCGCCGACCTCGAGCGACTGCGCGCCGACCTGCACGCGGGCGTCGGAGCGGACGACGACGGCCGAGTCACCGGCGAGCTGCGCCTCGCCGCCTTCTCGACCGTCGTGCGCGGGCTGCTGGCTCCTGTGCTCGTGGAGCTGGGGGACGCCCACCCCGACCTGCGTCTGCCCGTGCGCGAGAGCGAGCCGTGGGAGACGGTGGCACTCGTCGCCTCGGGCCAGCGCGACCTCGGCATCGTCCACCAGTGGGGCGGCGTCGCGCTGGCGATTCCCGAGAATCTCGTCGTCACTCCGCTGTTCACGGATGTCGCCGACGTCATCCTTCGACGCGACCATCCGCTCGCCGATCGCGACGTGCTGCATCCGGCCGACCTCGCGCGCGAGCAGTGGGTCGCCACATTCGACACGACCATCTGCCGCCAGTGGCTGCGCCGGCTGTTCGACGGCATCGGCGGCGCACCCCGCGTGCTGTACGAGTCAATGGAGTTCGAGAATCACATCGCGCTCGCTCGCACCGGAGCCGTCGTCGCGCTCGTGCCGCGCCTGGGACGCGGCGACCTCGGGCCCGACCTCGTCGCGGTGCCGACCGCGGCTCCCGCGTCGACGCGCGACATCGCCGCGGTCCACCGGCGCTCGCAGGCCGACTCCCCCGCGCTGCGTGCAGTCCTCGCTGCGCTGCTCGCCACCGCGAACGCGCAGGATCGGCCGTGAGTGCCGTGTCAATCCGTCACCGCCGCGGCCAGAAGCGGGCAGACTAAGCACCATGAGCCGTGCAGGAGCGCCCGCAGAAGCATCCGACCTCATCGACATCGATGAGCTGATCGCCGCCTACTACGACCGGAAGCCGGATGCCGCGGTCCCCGGGCAGCGCGTCGCGTTCGGCACGAGCGGCCACCGCGGTTCGTCGCTGTCGACGAGCTTCAACGAGGATCACATCCTCGCCACGACGCAGGCGATCGTCGACTACCGGCGGGCTCAGGGCATCGAAGGCCCCCTCTTCCTCGGTCGCGACACGCACGGACTGTCGCTTCCCGCCGAGCGCAGCGCCATCGAGGTGCTCGTCGCGAACGGCGTCGACGTGCGCGTCGACTCCCGCGACTCGTGGGTGCCGACGCCCGCGCTCAGCCACGCGATCCTGACCTACAACCGAGGTCGCGCGCTCGACGATGCGGGTCGCGCCGACGGCATCGTCGTAACGCCCTCGCACAACCCGCCGCGTGACGGCGGCTTCAAGTACAACCCGCCGCACGGGGGACCTGCCGACACCGACGCGACCTCGTGGATCGCCGACCGCGCGAACGAGCTCATCGCCGCAGGCCTGGTGGGCGTGCACCGCACCCGTCACGCCGACATCGACCTCGACGCGCTCGGCCAGTACGACTTCCGCGACGCCTATGTGCGCGACCTCGCCACGATCATCGACGTCGACGCGATCAAGGCATCGGGCGTGCGCATCGGGGCCGACCCGCTGGGCGGCGCCTCGGTGGAGTACTGGGCGCTCATCGCCGAGGTCTACGGCCTCGACCTGACGGTCGTGAACCCCGAGGTCGACCCGACCTGGAAGTTCATGACGCTCGACTGGGACGAGAAGATCCGCATGGATCCGTCGTCGCCCTCGGCGATGGCCGCGCTCGTGGCGCGCCGCGAGGAGTACGACATCCTCACCGGCAACGACGCCGACGCCGACCGCCACGGCATCGTGACGCCCGACGCGGGCCTGATGAACCCCAACCACTACCTCGCCGTCGCGATCGACTACCTCTTCGCGAACCGCCCCGGCTGGCCGGCGGATGCCGCGGTCGGCAAGACCCTCGTCTCGTCGATGATCATCGACCGCGTCGCCGCGTCGCTCGGACGCGAGCTGCTCGAGGTTCCCGTGGGCTTCAAGTGGTTCGTTCCGGGCCTGCTCGACGGCTCCGTCGCCTTCGGCGGCGAGGAGTCGGCGGGGGCCTCGTTCCTGCGCAAGGACGGCAGCGTGTGGACCACCGACAAGGACGGCATCCTGCTGTGCCTGCTCGCCGCCGAGATCCTCGCCGTCACCGGCAAGACCCCCTCGCAGCGCTATGCCGAGCTCGAGGCCGAGTTCGGGTCGTCGGCCTACCAGCGGGTGGATGCCGCGGCCACGCCCGAGCAGAAGGCCGCCCTCGGCAAGCTGTCGGGCGACGCCGTGTCGGCCACCGAGCTGGCGGGCGAGCCCATCACGGCGAAGCTCTCGCACGCGCCCGGCAACGGTGCAGCGATCGGCGGCCTCAAGGTGCAGACCGAGCACGCGTGGTTCGCCGCGCGCCCCTCGGGCACCGAGGACGTCTACAAGCTCTACGCCGAGAGCCTGCGCGGACCCGAGCACCTCGCCGAGGTGCAGGCCGAGGCCCGCGCCGTGGTCTCGGCCGCGCTCGGCGCCTGACCGGCATCCCCGCATCACACCCAATGCACGGCCGAGCGCCGTGTGCACGGCTTTCAAGCGCGGGCAGGCGGTACGCTCGCGGCGAAGTCGTTCACTCGGGCGAGTGCGGTGGTCAGGTCTGACGGCGCCGGGATGCCGAACGCGGCGGCGCCGAGCGCAGGTGCGTCGTCACGCTGCCGAGGATGCGCGCGAGGTCCGCGGCATCCGCGTCGGACAGCGGCGCGAACAGCAGCCGGTGCACCGTCTCGATGTGGCCGGGGAACACGGCGGCGAGCACCTCGCGCCCCGCACCCGTCAGGGCGACCACCGTGCTGCGCTCGTCCTCGACGGACGGTGACCGCGTGACGTATCCGCGCTGCTCGAGCAGCGTGGCCTGGTAGGTCAGCCCGCTGCGGCTGTACACGACGCCGTCGGCGAGGTCGGTCATGCGCAGAGTGCCACCCGGGGCGTCGTTCAGCCGCGCCAGCAGCTGGAACTGGACGTAGCTCAGGCCGCCGGCATCCTTCAGCTGCGTCTCGACGGCGGGGCGAAGCAGGCTGCCCACCTCGGTGAAGGCGAGGTAGGCCTCCAGCTGCGTCGACGTCAGGGAGCGTGGCGCGTTCGTCATGGGCTCGATCCTACCTGTTGCTTCACATTCGAAGTAGTGTTACGTTCCTCGTATCGCTTCGAATTCGAAGCACTTGACCGCGAAGGATCAGATCATGAATGCAGTGCAGTTCTCTCAGACCGGTGGCCCCGAGGTCCTCGAGATCGTCGACATCGACCGCCCCGAGCCGGCGGCGGGCCAGGTGCGCATCCGCGTCGCCGCGTCGGCGTACAACGCGGCGGACGGCGGGATGCGCGCGGGCTTCCTCCCCATCCCGATCGAGCTGCCCCACGTGCCCGGGTACGACATCTCCGGGCACGTCGACGCGGTCGGCCCGGGCGTGACCGGCCTCGCGGTGGGCGATGCGGTGATCGCGTTCCTCCCGATGGAGCACGACGGCGGCGCGGCGGAGTTCGTGCTGGCCCCCGCCGACGCCGTGGCCGCCGCGCCGACGAGCATTCCCCTCGCCGATGCGGCCGCGCTGCCCTCCGTCGCGCTGACCGCGTGGCAGGCCCTCTTCGACGACGGTCGCCTCGAGTCGGGCCGGCGGGTGCTGATCGTCGGCGCCGGCGGTGTCGTCGGAAAGTACGCCGTCCAGCTCGCCAAGCGCGCCGGCATCCACGTCATCGCCACCGCAAGCCCCCGCAGCATCGACGCCGTCCGCGCGGCCGGAGCCGACCAGATCATCGACCACACCGCGACCGACGTGCTGGGCGCCGTCGACGGACCGGTCGACGTGCTGCTGAACCTCGCCCCGATCGAGCCCGAGCTGTTCGAGACCTACGTCGGGGCCGTCGCCGACGGCGGGGCGGTCGTCAGCACGACGGCGTTCATGTCCACCCCGGGCGACGAGGCGCGCGGCGTCCGCGCCGCGACGGTGTTCGTCCGCCGCGATCGCGACCGTCTCGCCGAGCTGGTTCGCCTCGTCGACGAGGGCGCGCTCACCGTCGAGGTCACGCGGCGCATCCCGCTCGCCGAGCTGCCCGCGCTGCACGCCGAGGCGGCCGAGAGGGGCATCGCGGGCAAGGTCATCGTCCTCCCCTGAGCCAGACCCAGCTCCCGCCCCGCGTCACACCCAATGCACGGCCGAGCGCCGAGTGCACGGCCTTCGAGCGCGAGCAGGCCGTGCGCTCGCGGCGAAGCCGTACGCTCGGGGCCGTGCGCTCGCGCGAGTCAGCGCGCGAGCAGCTCGGCCAGGCGCGGCAGCTGCGACTCGTCTTCCAGGGCGGAGCCGACCGCGACGACACGCACCCCGGCATCGAGGAAGTCGGCGGCGTTGGCGGCGTCCATGCCGCCGGTCGCGACGAACCTCACGCCGGGGAACGGACCGCGGATGTGCCGGAACCAGTCCGCGCCGAGCCACTGCGCGGGAAAGGCCTTCAGCCACGTCAGCCCGAGGGCGACCGCCTGCTGCACCTCGCTCGGCGTGGCGACGCCGGGCAGGATCGGGATGCCGCGCTCCTGGGCGGCCCGGACGACGTCGGGGTCGAGGCCCGGCGACACGACGTACGCCGCGCCGGCGTCGGCGGCCACGGCGACCTGCGCCGGCGTCAGGATCGTGCCGGCGCCCACGGCCTTGCCCCGCTCGGCGCCGAGACGCGCGACCTCGCGCAGCGCCCGCTCGTCCTCCGCGGTCTGCAGCGGAACCTCGACGGAGTCGATGCCGAGATCCCAGGCGGTCGTCGCGAGGCGCACCGAGCGCTCGAGTCCCATGCCCCGGAGGATCGCCATCAGCGGTGCGCCCGCGAAGACGGCATCGAGAGCGGCGGCCTGGTCGGTGGTCGCATGGTCGACGGGCGACGTGGTCATGGGGAGGTCCTTTCGAAGGGGATGTCGGCGACGGGTGACCCCGCCGCATCGTCGGGGAAATCCCCGGTCGTGGCCATCGTGAGCGCCGCGCGCTCGTGCGCGGACCGCAGGCGCTGCCGCGGCGAGACGCCGGCCAGCAGCGCGGCGAGGTAGCCCCCGGCGAAGGCGTCGCCGGCCCCCACGGGCTCGACGACGTCGACGACGAGAGCAGGCTCGAAGACCACGCTGTCGTGCGCGAATAGCGTGGCACCGACGGCACCGTCCTT
Source organism: Microbacterium sp. Ru50 (assembly GCF_002920555.1). Classification (NCBI taxonomy): domain Bacteria; kingdom Bacillati; phylum Actinomycetota; class Actinomycetes; order Micrococcales; family Microbacteriaceae; genus Microbacterium; species Microbacterium sp. Ru50. The sequence continues at coordinate 1,363,637 of NZ_PQSV01000001.1, forward strand.
GACGATGAGCTGCGGGGCGTCCGGTAGCAGGGCACGCACCGCATCCGCATCCGCGGCGCCCCAGAGCGTCTCGGCCTCGTCGCGGCCGACGAACACGATGTCGGCTGACCGCGCCAGCTCGAGCAGCGGGCCGGCAGCCGCCGCGACGGCCCACAGCGGGGCCCGGTGATTGACGTCGACGCTCACGGGGACGCCCGCCCGGCGCGCGCGATCGACGATCCGACGCAGGAACGCCGGCGCCGTGCCGCCGAGCGCGGCCGTGATGCCCGAGACGTGCAGCAGCGCGACGCCGTCCCACGACAGAGCGTCGGCGTCGGCCTCCGAGAGGTGGGCGGCCGCCGACCCCGCCCGGTAGTACGCGACGCCGTGACCGGGGTCCTTCAGGTAAAGGCCGGTCGGGTGATCGGCGTCGATGACGACCCGCGAGACGTCGACTCCGCGCGCACCGACCCGCGACACGACGCGCCGGCCGAGGGCGTCGTCGCCGACGCGGGAGAACCACGCGGCGGGCTGACCGAGCGCGGCCGCGTGCGCGGCGACGTTCGACTCCGCTCCCCCGGCGTCGATGCGGAACACCTCGGCGTGCTCGAGGCGCTCCGCCGCCGCGGGCGCGACCATCGCCATGGTCTCGCCCGCCGTCAGCAGCGCCCCATGCGGCACCCCACGCACGGGCCTGCTCACTTCAGGGTCGTGACGGGTGCGGCATCCATGTCGTCGAACGCCTGGTTCTCGCCGGCCATCGCCCAGACGAACGAGTACGCCGCGGTGCCCACGCCGGAGTGCAACGACCAGCTCGGCGAGATGATCGCCTGCCGGTCGGCGACGACGAGGTGCCGGGTCTCCTCGCGCTCACCGAGCAGGTGGATGACGCGGGCGTCCTCGGGCACGTCGAAGTACAGGTAGCACTCGGTGCGACGGTCGTGGGTGTGGGCGGGCATCGTGTTCCACATCGAGCCCTCGTGCAGCGTCGTCACGCCCATGACGATCTGACAGCTCTTCACGCCGTTCTCGTGGATGTACTGATTGAGCGTGCGGCGGTTGCTCGTCACCTGGTCGCCGAGCTCGCGCACCGTCCCCTCGCCCGGTGACACGAGGGCTGCCGGGTAGGCGGTGTGCGCGGGCGCCGAGAACAGGTAGAACTGCGCCCCGGTCGAGGCGCCGCCCTCCTCGCGCTCGCCCGCGTCGGCGAACACGACGTCGCGGATGCCGCGGCCGAGGTACAGGCACGCCCCCGTCACGAGCGTGTGGACCTCGCCGTCGGCGGTCACGGTACCGGTGCCACCGACGTTGATGATGCCCACCTCGCGGTGCTCGAGGAAGTAGTCGCTGCGGATCTCCGGGTAGCCCGGAAGCACCAGCTCGCGGCCGGCCGGCACGGCGCCGCCGAGGACGATGCGGTCATGGTGGGTATAGACGACCGTGATCTCACCGGGCACGAACACCTCGGGCACGAGGTAGTGTTCGCGCAGGTCGGCGGTGCTCATGCCGGGGATCTGCGCGGGGTTGGTCGCGTAACGCTGCTGCATGGGGTTCCCTTCTGGGGCGGAGTCGGCGGGATGCCGGTGGTGGAGCGGTGACGGCCGGAGATCGGCTCAGCGGACGAGCCAGCCTCCGTCGACGGGCACGATCGCGCCGGTGACGTAGGCCGCGGCATCCGAGGCGAGGAAGACGAACGCGCCCTGCAGGTCGCCGGGCGTACCCCAGCGGCCCGCGGGGATGCGGGCGAGGATCGATGCCTCGCGGTCCGCGTCGGCCCGGATCGGCGCGGTGTTGTCGGTCGCCATGTACCCGGGCGCGACCGCGTTGACGGTCACGCCCGACGCGGCCCACTCGTTCGCGAGCGCCTTGGTCAGTCCCGCGACGGCGTGCTTCGAGGCGGCGTAGCCGGGCACGAGGATGCCGCCCTGGAACGACAGCATCGAGGCGACGTTGATGATGCGTCCCGACCCCTGCGTGATCATGCGGCGTCCGGCGGCCTGCGACAGGTGGAAGACGGCGTCGAGGTTGACGGCGAGGACGTCGTCCCAGTCGGTGGCCGGGTGCTCGGCGGCGGCGGCGCGGCGGATGATGCCGGCGTTGTTGACGAGGATGTCGATGCCGCCGAGCTCGGCGACCGTCTCGGCGACCGCGTCGGCGAGCTGCTCGGGCGTCGCGGTGCCGAGGTCGAGGCGCATGCGGTGGGCGCGGCGTCCGGTGGCGGCGATCGCCTCCGCCGTCTCGGCGGCGTCACCACGGTCGAGCAGCGCGACGTCCGCGCCGGCCTCGGCGAGCGCGACGGCGGCGCCCTGGCCGAGGCCGCGGGTGGAACCGGTGACGAGGGCGACGCGGCCGTCCAGCCGGAAGGAGTCGAGGATCATGCGGGGCCTCCGATGAAGGTGGTGGTCAGTTCGCCGAGGCGCTCGATGCGCACGGTGACCGCGTCGCCGGGACGCAGCGGGCGATGGGCGGCCTGCGCGTCGGGCAGCTTCTGCGGGGTGCCGGTCGAGATGACGTCGCCGGGTTCGAGCGTCATGACGCTGCTGAGATACGACACGACGCGCGCGACCGAGAAGATCGTGGTGGCGGTGGACTGCGAGACGGTCACGATGCCGTCGCGGACGACCTCGACGAGCATGTCCTGCGGGTCGCCCGCCTCGTCAGACGTGACGAGCCACGGCCCGAGCGGCGCGAAGCCGTCGAAGCACTTCCCCATCGCCCACTGGCTCTGCCGCCGCTGCCATGAGCGGTCGGAGACGTCGTTGAGGATCGTGTAGCCGGCGACATGCGCGAGGGCGGCAGCCTCGTCGACATCCTTGGCCCGCCGCCCGATGACCACGGCGACCTCGCCTTCGTAGTCGACGTCGTCCGCGACCGCAGGCACGATCACGGGGTCTGTCGGCCCGCCGAGGGTGTTGGGGGTCTTCACGAAGACGTCGGGGAACGCGGGATCATCGGCGGTCGGGTCGACGCCGTCGGGCACATGCCCGCGGTAGTTGTAACCGAGGCAGAGGATCTTTCCCGGACGCACGGGCGCCTCCAGTCGCACCGACGACAGCGCGGGATCGGCGAGATCCGCACGCGCCGCCGCGCGGTCGAGCGCGTCGCGGTCAGCGGCGAGCAGGTCGGTCAGTGTGGCCGGGCCGAGGTCGACGACGCGGTCGACACCGTCCACCGCGACGATGGCGCCCGACCGGACGGCACCCTCGGTATCGACCGCGCGGGCCGCGCGGTAACGGACGAGCCTCACCAGTACGGCTTCCAGTCGGGGCGCGCCGCGCGCACGAGGGCCTCGAGGTAGAAGTAGTCGCCCCACAGGGTGCCCTCGTCGACGCCGACCGACTTCGGCAGGTCGTAGACGCTGTGCAGGAGCACCGCATCGGCGGCCTCGGGGCTTTCGGGCGTGTAATTCTCGATGAGCGACGCGAGGATCTCGTGGGCCGCCGTCCGGTAGCGCGCGGCGGCATCCGGGTCGGCATCCGGGTCGTCCTCGAGCACGCCGGCGAGCTCGAACAGCCCCGACACCGCGATCGCCGCGGACGAGCTGTCGCGGGGCGCATCCGCACCGTCGGTGTAGACCATGTCCCAGAAGGGGACCCGGTCGCTCGGGAGGTGCGAGAGGAAGCGTTCGGCGCAGCGACGCGACGCGTCGAGCAGGGCGGGGTCGCCGGTCGCACGGTGGTTCATCGCGAAGCCGTAGATGCCCCACGCCTGACCGCGCGCCCAGCACGAGTCGTCGAACGCGCCCTGCTCGGTCGCGCCGCGCAGAGGCTCGCCGGTCTCGGGGTCCCAGTAGAACGTGTGGAAGGTGGTGTCGTCGTCGCGCAGGATGTGGGTGCGCAGCTGCGTCGTGTGGCGCCGCACGGCATCGGCGAAGCGCTTCTCGCCGGTCTGCTCACCCGCCCACGTGAGCAGCGGCATGTTCATGAGGCTGTCGACGATCGTGCGCCCGCGCTGCGCGGGGTCGGAGAGGTCGCCCCACGCCTGGATGATGCCCGCGGGTTCGAGGAACCGGCGCATCAGGTGATCGGCGGCCGCCAGGGCGGTTTCACGGGCGGCTTCGTCGCCGAGGAGCCGGTAGGGCGCGACGGAGGCGAGGCTGTAGAGGAACCCCAGGTCGTGGGTGTCGAGGTCGTCCTCGTCGCGGAGGCGCCGCGCGAAGTCCGCCGCGTGCGCGAGCCCGGCATCGCGGAAGAAGGTGTCGCCGGTGATCTCCCACGCGATCCACATCATCCCCGGCCAGAAGCTCGTCGTCCACCCGCGGTTGGCCCCCGCGGGGAACCCGCCTGCCGCAGGGCGGATCGGGTAGCGGTCGTCGCGCGTCGTGTCGTCGGGGTACGTCTCACCGAAGGTCTCGATGTTGCGACGCAGCGTGCTCAGGGCATCGGCGATCGCCGCTTCGAGTGCGGCGGGCGCCGTGCCCGCGGGCGCGCCGAGATCGGTTCCGGGGAGGGATGTCATGTCGAGGGGTTCCTTCGGGATTCAGACGGTCTGGGGTTCGGGGTCGCCGAGCACCGGACGGAGGATGTAGCGGGCGTTGGCCCAGGCGAGATAGAGGGCCGGTGCCGAGGTGAGGCCGATCGCGATGGCCGGCATCGCGACGAACAGGCCGGCCTGCAGCGCAAGGACCGCGAGCGACACGAGACTCAGCCACCAGCGACGCACGCTCAGAAAGACCGCGGCCCGGGCGATTGAGCGCAGCGACGCATCGGGCTCCTCGGCGAGGGCTGCGAAGGCGACGAGGCCCGCCGCGAGGAGGAGCACCGTGAGCACTCCGAGCACGGGAACGACGGCGACGCCCGCCTGCAGCGGCGCGAAGAAGCGGACGTCGACGAGCACGACGACGAGGGCGGCCACGACGACCGTTCCCAGCGCGAGGGCCTTGCGCCACGAGCGCTTCCAGCTGCGGATGAACGTCCGCACGACCTGGTTCTCGCCCTCGCCGTGGGCGCGGAAAGTCGCGAACGCCGCCGTGATGCCCGGTGCGCACAGCGGCGCGACGACGGCGAGCATCGGCCACGACAGCGCCGGGTCGGTGATCACGAGCAGCACGACGAGCGGCAGGCACGACGCGAGCAGCAGCAGGTTGGTCATGAGCCCGAGGTAGACGACACCGAAGACGGTCGCGTACGTGTTGTGCGAGATGCGCTTCACGGCGTCAGCCCTTCATCCCGCTCGTCGCGATGCCCTCGACGAAGTACTTCTGCCCGAGCAGGAAGATGATCGCGATCGGCACCACCGAGATGACCAGCCCCGCGAACAGCAGGGCGTAGTTGGTGTCGTACAGGTTGCTCACGAAGCTCTTCAGCCCGAGCTGGATGGTCCACAGGTCGGGGTTGCGCAGGTAGATGAGCGGACCGAGGTAGTCGTTCCAGGTGTTCACGAACGTCAGGAGCGTGAGGCTCGCGAGCGCCGGCACCGACAGGGGCAGCATGATGCGGCGCCAGATGCCGTACTCGCTCAGGCCGTCGAGGCGCGCGGCTTCGGACAGCTCCTCGGGGATGGTCTCGTAGAACTGCTTCATGAGGAACACCCCGAAGGCGCCGAATGCCTGGATGAGAATGATGGCCCACAGCGTGTTCGACACCTTGACGTTCGACAGCAGGATGAACTGCGGGATCATGTACGACTGCCACGGCACCGCGATCGTGCCGATGTAGGCCAGGAACAGCACGTCGCGTCCGGGGAAGCGGATGCGGGCGAAGCCGTAGGCCGCGAACGAGCCGGTCAGCACCTGCAGGAAGGTGACGACGACGGCGAGCACGAGCGTGTTGCGGATCCAGGTCAGCATCCCCGACTGGTTCCAGATGTCGACGTAGTTCTGCCAGACGAACACCTCGGGGATCCACTGGATCGGCACCGAGAAGACCTCGTTGGCCGTCTTGAGCGAGCTCATGATCATCCAGAAGAACGGCAGCAGCAGCGCCGCCGCGGCGATGATCAGCGCGATGTAGCCGGCGATGCGTCCGATGCGGCGCAACGGCGAGACGGTGTCGGGGCGGTGGCCCTCGGGCAGGCCGTCGGCGGCGATCTTGCGGAGCGCACGGCGGTCGTCCTGGGGTACGAGAAGATTCGTCATCAGACGTTCCTCCGCTTGTTCCAGATGAACTGGAGGATGGTCACGAGGATGCAGAGGAAGAAGAGCGCCACGGCGGCCGCGGAGGCGTAGCCGAACTGGTTCTCCTCGAACCCCTTGCGGTAGATGAACTGCGAGATCACGAGCGTCGACTGACCCGGCCCACCCTCGGTCATGACGAGGATCAGGTCGAAGATCTTGAACGAGTTGATCGTGAGCATCACGGTGACGAAGAACATCGTCGGCCGCAGGCACGGGAGCGTGACGTTGACGAAGCGCTCCCACGCGTTCGCGCCGTCCATGCGAGCAGCCTCGTAGAGCTCGCGCGGCACGGTCTGCAGGCCCGCGAGGAACAGGATCATGTAGTAGCCCATGTCGCGCCATGTGCTGACGATGACGACGGCGGGCATCGCCCACTCCGACGAGGTGAGCCACCCGGGCGGGTTGGCGATGCCGATCGCGCGGAGGATCTCGTTGATCGGTCCGTACTCGGGGCTGAAGAGCAGGTTCCACACCACGGCGATCGCGACGATCGAGGTGATGTAGGGGAAGAACGCGGCGGTGCGGAAGAACGCCACTCCCCGCAGCTTGTTGTTCAGCAGCAGCGCGAGACCGAGCGACGCGATGATCGTCAGCGGGATGTGCAGGGCCGCGTAGTAGAGGGTGTTGACGAACGAGATGCGGAAGCTCCCGTCGCCGAGCAGCCGCTCGAAATTGTCGAGTCCCACCCAGTTCGCCGTGCCGAAGATGTTCCAGTTCGTCAGCGACATGTAGAAGAGCGTGACGACCGGCACGAGCGTCAGCAGGGCGAATCCGACGAAGTTCGGCAGGATGAAGCTCCAGCCCAGCAGCGTGTTGCGCAGGGTCAGCTTCGATCTCCTGCGGCGCTGCGCCGGCTCGGGGCGGCGCGCCTTCGGGGAGGCGGCGGTGGTGGTCATGGTGTCTCCTGGGGAGGACGGCGGGGGATGCGGCCGGCGCGGGGATGCCGCGCCGGCCGCGGGGCGCCGTCGGTGGGGCGACGGCGCACGGGATCAGTCGAGACCGACCTCGTTGGCGACACGGTCCTCGGCCTCGCTGATGGCCTGCTCGACCGGGGTCGAGCCCGACAGGATCGCGCTGTGCATGTCGTTGAGGATGTTCTGGATCGCCGCCGTCTTGTTCGACGTCGGGTTCTCGGGGTGGACGTCACCCGTCGACCACGCGAACGTCGACAACTCGTCCGTCGGTGCGCCGTCGACGGCGAAGTACGCCTCGGTCACGGCGTCGTTCGACGCGGCCGGCGTGATGCCGATCTTCGCCAGCTCCTCGGCGGCTTCCAGGCTTGCGGCGTAGGCCAGGAAGTCCTTCGCGGCCTGCACCTTGGCGCCGTCGATGTTGGCGTTGATCGAGAAGCCGGTCGGGTCGCCGAATGTCACGGGCGTGTTGTCCATGCCCGTGGTCGACGCGTCGAGCTGCGGGATCGGCGCGATGCCCCACTCGAAGTCGTTGGCCTCACCCGAGGCCTGTTGCGAGATCAGGGTCGCGACGTACCAGGTGCCCATCGGGAGCATCGCGGCCTTCTGCGTGCCGAACTCGCCCTGATAGGTGAGCTGGTTGGCCGTCGAGGTGTTGAAGTCGACCTGCGCACCGGCGTCCTGCAGGGCGAGGACGCGGTCGTAGTAGTCGGCGAAGTAGCCGTAGTCGCCCGAGAGCACGTCGGTGTCCTCCTGCGCCGAGGCGAAGCCCTGCACGGTCGACTGCCAGCGGTGCTGGTAGGCGCCCTTCGCGACGCCCGCGGTGGTGATCGCCTCGGCGGCCGCGTCGTAGTCCTCCCACGTCCACGAGCCGTCGGGATACTCCTGCCCCGCTGCGTCGAAGAGCGCCTTGTTGTAGAACAGCACCCAGCGGTCCTGGCGGTAGGGCACGCCGTAGGCGGTGCCGTCGACCTCGTACGACGAGGCGCCGCCGACGCCGTCGGGCAGCTCGACGTCGGAGACGTCCATGAGCTGGCCGCCCTCCTGGAAGGTCGTGACGAACTTCACCTCTTTCTGGGTGATGATGTCGGGTCCGACGCCGGCCGCCAGGTCGGCGGTGACCAGCGTGTTGTATTCGGCCGCGTCGTACTGCTTGAGCTCGATCGTGACGTCCGGGTTCTTCTCGTGGAAGGCGTCGGCGAGCACCTGGAACTCGGGAGTGGTGTCGAGGCTCCACCCCGACAGGGTCAGGGTGACGGGGCCGTCGGCGGTCTGGGCGGGCTCGGATCCCCCGCCGCAGGCGGCGAGCGACAGGGTGGCGACGACCGCCATTCCCGCCGCGGCTGCGAACTTGCGCTTCATGCGTGCTGCTCCTTTGCGATTGCGTGCGAGATCCCACGTCGGACCTCGTGGTGCCGAAGCGCCGGGGCAGGCGGTTCGGAGTCGATGAGACGGCTGACGGTGCGGGCCCCATCGGGCCAGGTGACCGTGACCGTGGCGCCGTCGATGTCGACGGCTGCGTGCGGTGCGCTGTGCTCTCCCCCGGCGAGGTCGAGCAGGGCGGCGACGGGCTCGCCGACGCGCACCTCGTGCTCGATGACGGGTACGAGGGTGCGGACGCCGAGCGGATCCGCGTCGGCGCGCGACACCAGCCCCGCGACGCCGGCCGGGAGGAGTGCCCGGATGCCGCTGCTGCGGCCCCGCGACGACACCCAGGCTCCGGTGTCGTCGGTACCACCGACGACCTCGTCTCCCGAGAGCGGCCAGCCCCCGAGGCGCAGGCGCAGCGTTGCGGCATCCTGCCCCGGCGCGAGCGCATCGACGACGACGATCCGGACCTCCGACGATGCGCGGACGATCGAGGTGGTCGTGATGGTGCCGACGGATAGGGTCTCTCCGGCCAATCCCGATCCATGACGGTGCGCGGTGGGGGCCGGGTCGACGAGATGCGCGTCCCACGTCGATGCGGCGATGCCGACGTGCCCCTCCGCGCCGCCCGGGACGCGTACGTCTCGCAGGGTCATCGCCGTGCGATGCGTCGCACGCCCGTAGCGATCGACGAGGGCGACCGACTGCTCGAGGGGTTCGAGCCAGCCGCGCTCGTCGGTGATCGGCGAGGTGGCTGTGGAGTAGCCCAGGCGCGCGTAGAGCGGCGAGTCGGTCGTGCGGGCCCCCGGGAGCGCGTGGTCGGTGCCGTGGTTGACGACGCGCACGATGCCGTCGGCGGTGGTGCCCGACACGATCCAGCCGGGCGAGACGATCGCGCGCAGCACGTCGCCCTGCTCGATCGGCAACGGCTCGGCCGGAGCGGTCCAGACCGGGTGGTCGGCGGGCAGCAGGAGCCCGAGGAACCCCTTGACCGCCCAGTAGGGAGAGCCCGGGCCCGAGTACGACTGCGCGAGCTCACGCCACGCGCCGTGCCAGCCCATCGTGAGGATGCCGTCGGCGTCGGGGGCGCCGCGCTCGGCGAAATGCGTCACGATCCGATCGGCCGCGTGGCGCAGGCGTCCCGGGCTGTGCGAGGGAACGTCCGCGATGACGCCGGCCCAGAACGGGGCGGCCGCAGCGAAACGGTAAATGAGGCTGCGGCCCTGGATGAGGGGCGAGCCGTCACCGCCGACCAGAGCGAGTGCGTCGTGGAGGAACGCGTCGAGGCGGGCGACGTCGGCGTCATTCCGGTCGCCGGCGAGGCCGGCGGCGCCCGTCATCCGCGCCCACAGGATCGGATAGACGTGCAACGCCCAACCGACGTAATGGTCGTACGAGCGCTCGTCGCCGTCGGAGAGCCAGCCGCCCTCGCGCACGAACGAGTCGTGACGGGCGAGGTCGGCGGCGATGTCGTCGGCCGACCACGGCCCGCCGACCGACCGCAGGAACGTCTGCACGACGATGCGGAACCAGACCCAGTTGGTCTGCGGGTAGGTGTCGTCTCCGACGACGGGAGCGAGGTAGTCGACGACGCGCTGCTGCGTGAGGGCGTCGAGGCGGTCCCAGATCCAGGGACGGGTGAGGTCGAGGACGAGGGCGATGGATGCCGCCTCGACCTTGGCCTGCGCGTGCTCCTCCATCCGGACCCACCGGTCGGGCGCCTCGGGATCGACGCCCGAGACGATGCCGCGCGAGTAGTGCGCGATGATCTGGTCGACTCCCTCGCCCCGTGCCCCCGCGATGCGGAAGCCGGCGAGGAGGAAGGTGCGTGCGAAACCCTCGAGCCCGTCGACGGCGTGTCCGTAGCCGCCTTCGGCACCCGGGAAGTGGATGCGGCCGGCACCGGGCGTCGCGTGACGGCGGGCGGCGTCGAGCAGAGCATCGGCTCGGGCGACCCAGGCGTCTCGGACCGTCTCGCCGTGGGGCGGGTTCGGGTGCTCGGAAGTCACCGGTTCTCCTTCGAAGGGCTTCTCGGTCGTCATCGTTGATTGCGACCGATTCGGAGATTAGCAACCCGTTTCGATCATTGCAAGATTCTCTTCGTTTCCTTATGATCGTTTCTGATCACTTTCTGCAAAGGAGCCCCGTGCAGTGGAACATCGTTGGGTTCGCCGGTCCCCTCGCCGCCACGTGCGGCGGCACCCCGGCGCGCCTCCGGCCGCCCGCCGAAGCGCTTCCCGTGCCCGCGGCGGAGCGCTGGGCTGCGCGGGTCTCGCCTGACGTCGGTCGCCGCCTCGTCGACCGCGCGCGTGCCGACCTCGACGCGCCGTGGCCGCAGCCCCGCGCAAGTGCCGCCGCGCGCGTGCATCGAGATGGCGACCGAGACGGATACGAGCAACAGGTCTTCGCTCGCCAGCGACGACTGAGCCGGGCCGTGGTCGCGGCGCTGTCGGACGACGATCCGAGATATCTCGACGAGGTCGCCGACGGCGTCTGGCTGCTCTGCGAGCAGTCGACGTGGTGCTGGCCCGCCCACGATGACACCTATGCGAGGCGTGGGTCGGTTCTCGCGACCGTCACCGATCCCTTCCTCGATCTCGGCGCGGGAGAGGTGGTCGGACAGCTCGCGTGGACCGATCACGTGCTCGGGCGCCGGCTCGACGAGCGATACCCCGGGCTGCGGCAGCGCATCCGGCACGAGGCCCGCACGCGCGTCATCGAGCCGTTCCTCTCGCGACGCGACTGGCACTGGCTCGGACTCGACGGGCACGTCCACAACTGGAATCCCTGGATTCACGGGAACGTACTGGTCGCCGGGCTCGTCCTGTGCGAGGAGGGCGTTGAACGCGATCAGCTCGTCGCCCTGGTGGCACAGGGCCTGGACCGCTACGTCGCCGCGCTGCCGGCAGACGGCGCGATCGACGAGGGATACGCGTACTGGTGGAACGGTGCGTGCCGGGCGCTCGAGGCTCTCGACCTGCTCGCCTACGCCACCGATGGGGCGTGGGATCCGGTGCCCGAGGTGGAGCCCCTGCGCGAGACGGTCGCGTTCCCCCATCGCTCGCACCTCGGCGGCCCGTGGTACGTCAACCTCGCCGACGGCCCGGCCCGTCCCCCGGCCGATCAGCCCTGGCACGCCCTGCACCGGGCGGCTCGCGCCGTCGGAGACGACGAGGCCCGCCGCCACGCCGTCGCGCAGCACCGCAACGATCTCCCCGCCACCGAGGAAGCCGGGCTCGGTCGCCTGCTGCGCGCCCTGACGGACGACGCGTGGCTGACCGAGACGCGCGGTTCCAGCCCCCTGCCCGCCGAGGTCTGGCTGCCGTCCACCCAGGTCTGGCTCGCCCGTGGCCACGCGGGCAGCGCCGCCGGACTCACCATCGTGATGAAGGGCGGCCACAACGACGAGAACCACAACCACAACGACGTCGGCTCGATCATCGTCGCCTCCGACGGCGTCCCCGTGATCGTCGATGCCGGCCGCCCGACCTACACGGCGCAGACCTTCGGCCCGGACCGATACGACATCTGGACGATGCAGAGCGACTGGCACAACGTGCCCCGCATCTCGGGCGCGGCACAGCCGCACGGCACAGCCTTCGCGGCATCCGATCCGGTTCTCGTCCGAACGGATGATATGACCGCGCTGGATCTCGAGATCGGCGGCGCCTACCCCGCCGGCTCGGTACGCTCGTGGCGACGCCGGGCTGCGCACCACCGCTCGGGACACGTCACGATCGACGACAGCTGGGAAGCCGCCGGACCGGATACGCAGGTGCGCCTGCTCCTCGCGGGCTCGGTGACGACCGGCGACGGATGGGCTCGCGTGAGACCCCTCGACGGCGCAACCCCGGTGCGGATCACGTGGCCCGCCGGCGCACCGCACACCCTCGTCGTTCGCGAGCTCGACGATCCGATGCTGACCGACGTCTGGGGCGACCGCCTCAGCCGGCTCGCCGTCGACGTCGACGGTCGTACCGAGCTGCGTGTCACGGTAGAACAGGAACGGAACGAGGACGAGCGACCATGACCGACCCCACACCGGCGCTGCTGGCCGCCGAACGCCGCGCGCACATCCTGGCGACGATGGAGCGCGAGGGCGCCGTCCGCATCTCGCAGCTGACCGAGGAGCTCGGCGCCGCCACCGTGACCCTGCGACGCGATCTGGCGCAGATGGAGCAGGAGGGACTGCTTCAGCGCGTGCACGGCGGCGCCATCCCCGCGACCGGGCAGCACGCCCATTCACCGGCGGGCTCGTCGGGCGCGGAGACCTCGACGGGGTCGATCGCGGTGCTCGTGCCCTCGCTGAACTTCTACTGGCCCGGGGTCGTGCGGGGCATGGAGGCCGCCGCACGTCGTCACCGTTTGAAAGTCCACCTGCGGGGAGCCTCGTACGAGCTGCAGGATGAGCGCCCCGTCCTCGAGCGTCTCGTCGCGAGCGGCGACATCCGCGGCCTGATCGTCGCGCCGAACACCGACACCCCGCATTCGCAGGATGTCGTGCAGTGGCTCGCCGAGTGCGGCACCCCGAGCGTCCTGGTCGAGCGCGACGCCATCGTCCAGCCCGCCGGCGTTCCGGTCGAGGCCGTGACGACCGACCACGCCCTCGGCGCCGTTCTCGCGGCGCGCCACCTCGCGGCGCTCGGGCACCGCAAGGTCGGGCTGGTGCTCTCTCGCAATTCCCCCACCTCGCGCAAGATCGCCGCCGGATGGCAGGCCGCGTGCGAAGAGCTCGGGCTCACACCCGCCCAGCACATCGAGACGACGCTTCCCGACCGCGCGAGCGCGGAGTTCTCCGCTGCGGTCGACACGACGCTGGATCGCGCGCTCGGGAGCGGGGTGACCGCCCTGCTGGTGCATTCGGACCCCGAGGCGATGGCGTTCGTCGATCTGGCGCTCAACCGCGGAATCTCGGTGCCCGAAGACCTGTCGATCATCGCCTACGACGACGAGGTCGCCGAACTCTTCACGCCCGCCCTGACCGCCGTCGCCCCACCGCGCGTCAGTGTCGGCGAGACGGCGGTGGAGCTGCTGGTCTCCCGGATGGCCGACCCCGGTCGCCCCACCCGTCGGGTGATGCTCAACCCGACTCTCGTCGTGCGCGAGTCGACCGTCGTCCCGCGCGCGAAAAACCCGGCGTGATCGACCGCCACGACTACTCGCCGTGGGACTTCTGGTCCACGGCATCCGAGGAGAGCCGGCGGCGTCAGCGCGAGCATCAGGCAGCGCTGGCGGACGATCACGCGGACTGGTCGTTCGGCGACGAGTGCTTCATCTCGGAGCTCGCGGCGCTCGACACCGAGAGCCTCGCCCTGGGCGACCGCTCGTACATCGCGGCGGGGGCGTACCTGACCGGCACCCTGCGCATCGGCGCGGACTGCTCCCTGAACCCCTCGACCGTCGTCCGCGGCGACGTCGTCTTCGGCGACGGCGTGCGGATGGGCGCGCACAGCTCCGTGCTCGGCTTCAACCACTCGATGGAGCCCGGGACGCCCGTCTTCCGGCAACCGCTCACCAGCCGCGGCATCCGCATCGGCGACGACGTCTGGATCGGCTCGCACGTCGTCGTCCTCGACGGGGTCACCGTGGGCGCGTCGGCTGTGCTCGCCGCGGGAGCCGTCGTCACGAAGGACGTGCCCGCGGGCGCGATCGTCGGCGGCAACCCCGCTCGGCTGCTGCGCTGGCGGGTGCCGCCCGTCGAGTCGCCTCCCGAGTCGAACCGGCTGCACGCCCGCGTGTCCGCATTCGCCGGAACGGCCCGCTCCGATGCGACCGCCCTGCTCGCCCGCTGTGTCGACCCGGCCTCCGGGCTGTACGCCGACCGGGTAGGCGCTCCCCCGACAGTGCGCGCGCAGGGCGACGCCGTCGAGATCGCCGACCTGCTGCTGGGGTCGACGCCGCCGGGCAGCGATCCGTCCGAGCTGATCGATCGGCTGCGCGGCTGGCAGGACCCGGCGACGGGCGCCGTTCCCCCGCTCGGCTCGGTCGACATCGCCGGCTGGGACGACGGCGACACGGCCTACCACGTACTCTCCGTCGGGTACGCGCTCGACCTGTTGGGGTCCGAGTTCGCCCACCCTGTCGGGCTCGTCACCCGAGCGACGGCCGAGTCCCTGATCGCCCGACTCGACGCGCTCCCTTGGGACACCGATCCCTGGAACGCCGGACACCAGGTCGATGCGATCGGCACCGCTCTGCTGTGGGCCCGGCGCCGGGGCGACCGGATCGCGCCGGGCGTGGCCGAGTCCCTCTTCGGATGGCTCGTGACGCAGGCGGATGCCGCGAGCGGCATGTGGGGCCGGCCTTCCGCCGACCGCGGCCTGCTGCTCGTCGTCAACGGCTTCTACCGGGCGACGCGCGGAACCTTCGCGCAACACGGCATCCCGGTTCCCCATCCCGAAGCCGTCATCGACACGGTGCTGCGACACGCCCGCGACGAGCGGTGGTTCGCCCCGTCACGACTCGACGCCTGCAATGTGCTGGACGTCGCGCATCCGCTCTGGCTCACGCGGGCAGCCGGCTACCGCCGGGCCGAGGTCGAGGACCTCGCGACGCGCCTGCTCGACCAGGTGCTCGGAGGCTGGCAGCCGGGAGCGGGAATGAGCTTCCGGCTCACCGAGACGGAGCCGGGGCTGCAGGGCACCGAGATGTGGCTCGCCATCGCCTGGTACCTCGCCGACCTGCTCGGAGTCTCGGACGCTCTCGGTTATCGCCCGCGCGGCGTCCACCGTCCCGAGCCCGCGGCATCCTCGCATCTCTCACTCAATGCACGGCCAAGCGCCGAGTGAACGACCTTCCTGCGTGAGCAAGCCGTGCGCTCGCGGCGAAGCCGTTCACTCGGGCGAGTCAACGGGCGAGCGCTGCGCCCGCCGCGCGGAGCCAGCGGGCGGGTTCGGCCAGCGAGGCTTCGGCCGATCCTGCGAGGCCGGTCAGCGAGACGGATGACGCGAACGCCGCGGTGTCGGCGTCAGCGGCGATCCGCCCGGCGACGAGGGCGGCCGGCACCCCGGCCCCTGCGGCGAGCTCGGCGACGAACGCGGGTACCTTGCCGGCCGCGGACTGCCCGTCGAACGACCCTTCGCCCGTGATGACGAGGTCGGCGCGGGCGATGGCGTCGGCGAGGTCGATGAGCGCCGCGACCTCACGAGCGCCGGGGCTCAGGCGCGCGCCCCACGCGAGCAGCCCGAACCCGGTGCCGCCGGCGGCTCCGGCTCCCGGCGTGGCAGCGAGCGACGCCCCATCCGGCACGAGGTCGGCGAGCCGGCTCAGCGCCGCGTCGGCCGCGGCGACCTGAGCCGCGTCGAGCCCCTTCTGCGGCCCGAACACGGCGGCCGCACCCTGCGCACCGAACAGCGGGTTCGACACGTCGCTCAGCACGTCGACGCCGCCCGCGGGAAGCGGCCGCAGCCCCGACAGGTCGGCGTGCGCGATGTCGGCGAGGCCTCGCGCACCGGCGTCGACGTCACGTCCGACGGCATCCGTGAACCGGGCGCCGAGGGCGCGCAGCATCCCGGCCCCGCCGTCGGTCGACGAGCTCGATCCGATGCCGAGCACGAGGCGGTCGACGCCGGCGTCGAGCGCGGCGACGATCGCCTCGCCGAATCCGGTGGTGTCGGCGTCGAGGCCGCGTCGCTCCTCGCCCAGCAATTCGATGCCTGACGTCGACGCGAGCTCGACGACACCGACCGAGCCGCGATCCGACGCCACCGGCCGGTCGCCGGGGGTCGGGGGAAGCAGCAGCCAGGACGTGTCGACGGGTGTCCCCGCGGGGCCCGTGACGGTGACGGGCATGCGCCGCGCCCCGGGGATCGCGGCGGCGAACGCGTCGAGCGTGCCCTCGCCGCCGTCGGCCATCGGGCGCAGTTCGACAACGGCACCGGCATCGGCCGAGACCCACCCCGCGGCGAGCTCACGGGCCGCCGCAGCGGCGGCGATGGATCCCTTGAAGCTGTCGATCGCGACGACGACGCGCGTCACGTCACGAGCTCCGCGGGGGCGTGCTCTCGCGCACGAGCACCTCGAGCGGCAGCGCGGGCGCGTCCTCGTCGGCCTCGGCGTCGACGGCTGCGCGGAGCGCGGTGTACCCGACGTCGGGGAGAGGTACGCGGACGGTCGTCAGAGGCGGCGTGACGTCGCGCCCCGTCGGGATGTCGTCGAAGCCGGCGAGCGCGATGTCGGCGCCCGGCTCGCGTCCCGCCGCACGCACCGCGGTGAGGGCTCCGATGGCCACGACGTCGCTGATGCCGAACACGACCGTTCCCGGCTCGACGCCGTCGGCGAGGGCCGCTGCCATCGCCTCGGCACCCGACTCACGGCTGAAGCCGCCGCGGTACACGCGGGGCTCCGCTCCCCCGCCGCTCGTGAAGCCGTCGGCGAAGCCGGCGAGGCGGTCGTCGCTCGTCACGACGCCCTCGGCGGCGGCGAGCACGATGGCCGAGCGGTAGCCGCGCGCGGCGAGCGCGGCGCCGAGCTCGCGGGCACCGCCGCGGTTGTCGATCGCGACGCTGCGGATGCCGGGGGCACCGGGACCCAGCGCGACGACGGTGCCGCCGCTCGCGGCGATGAGGTCGAGCTCGGTTCTCAGCTCGTCCGACATCTCGCGCGAGGTGCGCGAGGCGGCGAGGATGATGCCGCGGGGACGCTGACCGCGCAGCGCGCGCACGAGCCGCAGCTCGCGCGCCGGATCGCGCTCGGTGATGGCGACGGTGACGACGAGGCCGGCTTCATCGGCGCCGCGCGCGACGCCCGCCGCGAGCTGTCCGAAGTACGGGTCGGCGATGTCGGCCACGAGCAGCGCGACGATCGCCGACGTGCCGCGAGCGGTCGCCTGGGCCGACAGGTTGGCCGTGTAGCCGAGACGGGCCGCGGCCTGCTCGACGCGTTCGCGGTACGCATCGGCGACCTTGCGGGTCGAGCCGTTCAGCGCCCGTGAGGCGGTCGCGAGCGACACCCCGGCTTCTCTCGCCACATCGTGCAGCGTGGCCGAGCCACGCGGCGACATCCCCGTCTGTCCCACGAGCCGAGTCTATGCGGTGGGGGTCCGCGGGCCCGAGAGGTGCGGCGTCACGGCCCCACCGAAGGCCTCGGCGGTGCGGCGCACGACCTCGGCGGGATCCGCGGCCCAGATGTCGGCGTTGAAGATCTCGACCTCGATGTCGCGGTCGTATCCCGTCGCCTCGACGGCCCGGGTCAGCGATGCGAAGTCGATGACCCCGTCGCCCGGGTAGTGGCGGCTGAGCAGGACATCCTCGGGCAGCGGCGTTCGCCAGTCGCACACCTGGTACGTCGCGATGCGACCCTCGCGCCCGGCCCGCTCGATGGCGGGCAGGACGTCGGGGTCCCAGAAGATGTGGAACGTGTCGACGGTGGCGCCGACGACCTCGGGCTCGAAATCGGCGGCGATGTCGAGCGCCTGGCCGAGCGTGGAGACGACGCAGCGGTCGGAGGCGAACATCGGATGCAGCGGCTCGATCGCCAGCGTCACCCCCGCCGCTTTCGCGTGGGGGGCGAGCTCGCCGATCGCATCGCGTACCCGCTCCCGGGCGCCGACGATGTCGCGTGACCCCTCGGGAAGGCCGCCCGCGACCAGCACGAGGATCGCCGTCGAGCCGGGGGCACCGGCGACGGCGAGCGCGGCGGCCTCGTCGATCGCGACCCGGTTGTCGTCGATCGAGGAGCGCCGGGCGGGACCCTCCGGCATCGTGAAGAAGCCCGCCCGGCAGTGTGTGGTGAACCGCAGGCCCGAATCCGTCAGCATGGCGGCGGCCGTGGCCAGACCGACCTCCTGCACGGGCTCGCGCCACAGGCCGATCGCCTCGATCCCGGCATCCGCGGTGACCCGCAGCGCGGTCGCGAGGTCGGCGTACTTGATCGTGGCCTGGTTGATCGACAGGCGCGGGTCGACGCTCATGCCTCGACTCCGTTCAGACGCAGCATCGCGTGCCAGCGATCCGCGGCCAGTTCCGGCTGTTCGAGAGCGTGCGACGCGTTCGCGAGCTCGACGATCCGCGAGAGGTGCGGCAGGCTGCGCGCCGAGTGCAGTCCGCCGACCATCTGGAACGCAGCCTGATGGCCGTTGAGCCACGACAGGAAGGCCACGCCGGTCTTGTAGTAGAACGTCGGGGCCGCGAAGACCTGCCGGCTGAGCTCTTCCGTCGGCCCCAGGATCGCGAGGTAGCGGTCGGCGTCGCCCGCGTCCAGCGCCTGAATGGCGGCGGAGGCGACCGGAGTGATCGCCGCGAAGGCGCCGAGCAGCGCGTCGGAGTGCTGCCGCGCCGAGGCGGGGTCGCGCTCGGGCTGGGTCGCCTGGGGCACGTCTGCGCCGCCGATGAGGCCGACGTAGTTGAAGTCGTCGCCGGTGAACATGCGCACGCCCTCGGGCAGCCGCTCGCGCACCGACACCTCGGACGCGGCGTCGAGCAGGCTCATCTTCACGCCCGCGACCCTGTCGGCGTTCTCTTCGATGACCTCGACGAGGACGTCGGATGCCGCGCGCCAATCGGGCGAGCCGAAGTAGCCCGCGAGGATCGGGTCGAAGGCGGTGCCGAGCCAGTGCAGGACCACCGGACCGGATGCCGCGGCCAGCACCTCGCGGTACACCCGGCGGTAGTCGTCGGCCGACGACGCCGCGCGGGCGAGGTGCCGCGACGCCATGAGCACCGGACCTGCACCCTGGTCCTCCGTGAACGCGAGCTGGCTCTTGTAGGCGTCGATGACCTGATCGAGCGAGATGTGCTCGTCGTCGACGTGATCGGTGTTGACGCCGACGACGACCGAGCCGCCCTCCTCGCGCGCGACCTCGGCCGATCGGGCGATGAGCTCGCGCGTCGCGGCGGCGTCGAGCCCCATGTTCCGCTGCGCGGTGTCCATCGCGTCGGCCACGCCGAGACCCCAGGAGTAGACGGCGCGGCGGAAGCCGAGCGTGGCGTCCCAGTCGATCTGCGCCGGCTGGCCCGGGGTGTTGTCGGCCGAGACGACGGGAACCACGTGGGCCGCCGCGTACGCGACCCGGCTGCGCAGCGGCGTCTCCGGCCGGGCGAACCCGGGCGCATCGTTCAACGGAACGGAGGTGACGGCGCCGTCGGCGCCGAGGAGGGTGAGGTCGGTCATCGTGCGGCGCTCAGATGCTCAGAGCCGGCAGCTCGACCTTGCGGCCCTCGCGGCTCGACTGCAGGCCGGCTTCGGCGAGCTGCACTCCGCGGGCACCGGCGAGGAGGTCGAACTCGTAGGGAGTCTCGGTCACGTACGAGGTGAGGAACTCCTCCCACTGCTGACGGAAGCCGTTGAGGAAGACGTCATTGGTGGGCACGTTCTGCCAGTCGGCGTCGTAATCGTGCGTGTCTTCGAGGTCGGGGTTCCACACGGGCTTCGGGGTCGCGTTGCGCGGCTGGATCTTCGCGCCGAACAGACCCACGACGGCGGAGCCGTGCGTCCCGTCGACGTGGAACTCGACGAGCTCGTCGCGGTTGACGCGCACCGTCCACGACGAGTTGATCTGCGCGACGATGCCGCCCTCGAGCTCGAAGACGCCGTAGGCGGCATCCTCCGCCGTGGCGGTGTAGTGCTCGCCGTTCTCGTCCCAGCGGTCGGCGATGTGCACGGCCGCCTGGGCGTAGACAGTCTTGACGTCGCCGAAGAGGTTCTCGAGCACGTAGTTCCAGTGCGGGAACATGTCGACGATGATGCCACCGCCGTCTTCGGCACGGTAGTTCCAGCTCGGGCGCTGCGCGGGCTGCCAGTCGCCCTCGAACACCCAGTAGCCGAACTCGCCGCGCACCGAGAGGATGCGGCCGAAGAAGCCCGAGTCGATGAGGCGCTTCAGCTTCTGCAGGCCCGGGAGGTAGAGCTTGTCGTGCACAACACCGGTCTTCACCCCCGCCTCGGCGGCGAGCTTCGCGAGCTCGAGCGCCTCGTCGACCGACTCGGCGGTGGGCTTCTCGGTGTAGATCGTCTTGCCGGCGGCGATCGCCTTGCGCAGCGCCGACGCGCGGGCCTTCGTGACGAGGAAGTCGGCGTAGATCTCCCAGCGCGGATCGGCGAGGGCGGCGTCGAGGTCGGTCGTGTAGTCCTCGATGCCGTGCTTGGCGGCGAGGTCGGCGAGCTTCGCCTCGCTGCGTCCGACGAGGAGCGGCTTGACGGTGACCTTGGTCCCGTCCGGAAGCTCGATGCCGCCCTGGTCGCGGATCGCGAGGATCGAGCGGACGAGGTGCTGACGGTAGCCCATCCGGCCCGAGACGCCGTTCATGATGATGCCGATCTCGCGGACCTGCGGGGCGGTCGCCGTCTCCGGCGCGGGGCTGAGGGTGGTCGTCTCTGACACGGGCGTTCCTTTGCTTCGTCCGCTCACCGATGAGGTGGTAAGCGCTTTCCCATACTGTAGAGGGCGGCCGTCCGCGGGCGCAAGCCTGCGCGCGCGGACGCTGCGTCGGGTCAGCCGAGCCGGATGGCCGCCCACGAGATCGGGGGCAGGGACAGCGAGAGGATGCCGTCCTCGACCGCAATTCCCGGCACCGGCACCACGCCGACCCGGTCGGGGTCGTCGAGGGTGTTCGCGGCATAACGGTCGTCGTCGTGCAGCAGGTGCGATTCGACGATCGACACCGCTGCATCCCGCGCGGCCCCGAGTGCCGACACGTCGATGCGCAGGTCCTCCGCGTCGACCGTCGATCGGTTCACGACGAACAGCGACGTGCCGCCCTCATCCACGGTGGCCACCGCGTTGACGTTCGAAACGGTGCCGAAGCGCTCGCTCTCGAACGAACCCGACGTGACGGGCACCGACACCGCTCGCTCCCCCGCAAGACGCGAGGTGAGCGAGAACGGATAGAACGTCGTCTGGCGCCATGCCGGACCCCCGGGCTCGGTCATGACCGGGGCGATGACGTTCACGAGCTGCGCGAGCGAGGCCGATCGCACGCGGTCGCTGTGCTGGAGCAGCGTGATGAGCAGGTCGCCGAACACGACCGCATCCAGTGCGTGGTACTGGTCTTCCAGCAAGCGCGGCGCGACGGGCCAGCCGGGCTCGCGCGGCTTGTCGTCCTGACCTCCCTCGTCGTTGTGGAGGTACCAGACGTTCCACTCGTCGAAGGAGATCATGATGCGCTTGTCGCTCTTCTTCGTCGCCGCGACCGCGTCGGCGATGGCGACCACCGACTCGATGAAGCGCGACATGTCGACGCCCGACGCGAGGAACTCCTGCGCGTCGCCGAAGCGCTCCTGGTAGTAGGAGTGGCACGAGATGAAATCGACGTCGTCGAACGTGTGCTCGAGCACCGTGCGCTCCCACGACCCGAACGTCGGCATGCCGCTGCCCGACGAGCCGCAGACCACGAGCTCGACGTCGGGATCGAGCATCCGCATCGCCTTGGCCGTGCGCGAGGCGAGCTTGCCGTAGTCGTCGGCGTTGCGGTGACCCAGCTGCCAGGGGCCGTCCATCTCGTTGCCGAGACACCACATCCGCACGCCGAACGGGTCGCGCCGCCCGTTCGCGACGCGCTGTCGGGTCCACGCGGTGTCGGCGTCCGCGTTGACGTACTCGAGCAGGTCGATCGCCTCCTGCGTGCCCCGCGTTCCGAGGTTGACGGCGAGCATGAGATCGCTGCCCACGAGCTCGAGCCAGCGCGCGAACTCGTGCAGGCCCACCTCGTTGGTCTCCGTGGAGTGCCACGCGAGGTCGAGACGTCGCGGCCGCTCCTCGCGCGGCCCGACACCGTCCTCCCACCGGTATCCCGAGACGAAGTTGCCGCCGGGATAGCGGATGGTCGACACCCCGAGCTCGCGGACGAGCTCGACGACATCCGACCGGAAACCGTCGGCATCCGCGGACGGATGACCCGGTTCGTGGATGCCGTCGTAGATGTGACGGCCGAGATGCTCGACGAAGCCGCCGAAGATGCGGCGATCGATGCGGGAGATCTCGAAACGGGGGTCGATGGCGGCGTTCGTCGGCGTCATGTCATTCCTTGGGTCAGCGGGGATGCCGCGCTTCCGCGCGCGACATCCCCGACGTGGCGGTCTTCCTCAGCCGAGCACGACCTCGGCTTCGGAGAAGAACTGGTCAACAGCCTGGTCCACCGACGTGGTTCCGAGCCCGAGCGACTTGCCGAGCTCCCAGAACGTCTGCTCGAGCGAGCCGTATCCGGCGACGGGCACGGGCGGGGCATCCCCGATGCGATCGGCGGCCGACTCGATGTAGTCGGCGACCTGCTTGTCGGCGCCCTCGAGCGTCGCGCCCGCGAGCTTCGAGCTCGATGCCGGGAAGCCGAGCGTCGTGCCGAAGATCTGACCCGCCGCCTCGGAGTTCACGACGAAGTCGAGGAACAGTGCGGCTGCCTGCGGGTGCTCGGTCTTGGCAGAGATCGCGACCTGCAGGCCGGCCTGGCGATAGAGGTCCTTCGAGCCCTCCTTCGCCGTCGGCGGCGCGACGATCGAGATCGACGAGGCGCCCGAGTCGGCGAGATAGCCGCCGAGGAAGTTGCTCCAGCTCATCTCACTGGCGGTCAGCGCGGCCCCGAAGCCCGACTTGGGCGAGAGCTCCTCGAGTCGCTGCTGCGGCACCGCGACACCGTCGCGCAGGCCCGCGCCGCTCTCCCAGAACTCGCGCAGCTGGTCCTTCGTGAACCCGAGCTCGCCGTCGTCGGTGTACAGGTTGCCGCCGTCTGCCCGGAGCACCAGCTCGAACGCCTGGATGCGCTGGGTGTAGTCCGTGCCGCCGTAGACGGCGCCGCCGGTCTTCTCGGTGACCTCGGCCATCCACTCGTCGAACTCGGCGAAATCGGTGCCGCCTTCGGGCGCGGCGACGCCGGCCCGCGCGACGAGGTCGTCGTTGACGAAGTTCGCCCACAGGCTGTATCCGGTCGGCAGCGAGTACTGGGTGCCGCCCAGCGCTCCGGTGCCGAGCAGCCCCTCGTCGAACGTGGACATGTCGATCTGATCGGCGACCTGCGCGAGATCGAGCAGGTTGCCCGACTCGCCGTACTGGCGCAGGTAGCTGTCGGAGAACTGGAAGACATCGGGCAGCCCCCCGCCCGCGGCCTCGGTCTGCCGCTTCTCCCAGTAGCTCGGGAAGTCGGTGAAGCTGACGTTGACGGTGATGTTCGGGTATTCCTCGTTGAACGCCGCGATCAGCTCGTCATAGCGCTTCGCCCGATCGTCGTTGCCCCAGAACGCGTAGGTCAGCGTGACCTTCTCGTCGGGGTCGAATGCGGCTGCGGGAGGCGTCTGCGCGCCGCCGCATCCGGTCAGTGCCAGCGCACCGGCGGCGACGATGCCGACGGTTGCGAGCAGGCGGGTGGCCTTCATGGGAGTCCTTTCATCGGGAGCGGGCCCGGGGGGACGGGTCTCAGGTGTGGCGGGGCCGGGCGGGGATCGCCACGACCGCGAGCGCGGCGCAGCCGATGCCGGCGACGAACAGGGGCGGCAGCGCCCAGGTGACCACGACGACGAAGGCGGCCGTGGCGAGGAGGTACAGGGTCCCGACGACGTCGCCGCGGGCGGCATCCGGGATCGATCGGATCGCGCCCCGCCAGCCGAGTGCGGGGCTCCAGGCCCCGGCGGCGAGGAGCAGCGCGACGGCGAGCGCCGCGAGTCCCGCCCAGCCGACCGCCTCGACGACGGCACCGCCCGGGAGGAAGCCCGATCGGGCCAGGTCGATGTCGAGCAGCAGGATGAGCGCCGCGACGACGGTCACGAGCCCGGCGACCGCGCCCGGCAACAGACCGGCACGCACGTCCGCCCAGAACAGGGCGAGCCTCGAGTCGTCAGCGGCGACATAGCGTCGCAGGTGCCGCACTCCGGCCGCGAGCGCGATCGGAAGGGTGACGACGGCGAGCGAGACGACGCCGATGAGGAGCCCGATCAGCAGCACCTCGCCGAGCAGGGCGAACGCCCCGGCAGCACCCGGATGCCGCAGCTGCGGGCGCGCGTCGAGAGTCGGACCGCTGCCGGAACGGTCGGCCCTCACCGCTGCGCGCTGTTCGCGCCGCGTGCGCGGACGCTCGTCGGTCGACATCGCTAGCCCTTCAGACCCTGCGTGGCCACGCCGTCGACCAGGAACTTCTGGAAGACGATGAAGAACAGCAGGATCGGCACCAGCGCGATGAACGAAGCCGTCACCGTCGCCCCGTAGTCGCTCGACGAGGTCTGGTCGTTGTAGAGGCGGAGCGCGATCGGCAGCGGGTAGTTCTCGGGGCTCGTGAGGTACAGCAGCGGCCCGAGGAAGTCGTTCCACGCCCAGATGAAGCTGAAGATCGCGCACGTGATGAGCGCCGGCTTGATGAGCGGGAGGATGATCGACCAGAAGATGCGGAGGTGCCCCGCGCCGTCGATCTTCGCGGCCTCGTCCATGTCGCGCGGCATCTGCCGGATGAACTGCACCAGGAGGAAGACGAAGAACGCCTCGGTCGCGAGGAACTTTGGCAGCAGCAGCGGCCAGTAGGTGTCGACCATCCCGAGATTGTTGAAGATGATGTACTGCGGGATGATCACGACGTGGAACGGCAGCAGCAGCGTGCCGATCATGGCGGCGAACAGGATGCCGAGGCCCTTGAACTGCAGGCGGGCGAAGGCGTAGGCCGCGAGCGCCGACGAGAGCACCGTTCCGATGACCGAGACGCCGGCGATCAGCAGCGAGTTGGCGAAGAACCGCCACATCGGGACGCCGGCGATGCCCTCGGCGACCTTGATGTAGTTGTCGATCGTCGGCGCGTTCGGCAGCAGGCCCATGTTCTGGCCGAATTCGCTGTTGGGCTTGAAGGTCGACAGCAGCAGCCAGACCAGCGGGTAGAGCACGACCGCGGTGATGACGATGAGGACGGCGAACCAGACGATCGTCTGCCAGGTCTTGCGCTTCACGCGGCGGCGGGCGGGCGGCATCGGCGTGGTCTGCTGCTCGGCGAAGATGGCCTCGCTCGTGAGCGGTGAGGTGGGTGACGTGGTCATCGGTTGTCTCCCGAGTAGTGCACCCACGACTTCTGGGTGCGGAAGAGGATGAGGGCGATGATGGCGACGACGACGAGCAGGACCCACGCGATCGCAGCGGCGTAGCCCATGCGGCCGTCGGCGAAACCGGTCTTGTAGAGGTAGACCGTGATGAAGTTCGTCATCCCGGCGGGGCCGCCGGTGCCGTTGGAGATGATGTAGGCCGACCCGAAGACCTGGAACGCTCCGATGAGGCCGAGCAGCAGGTTGAAGAAGATGACGGGCGAGAGCATCGGCACCGTCACGGCGCGGAAGCGGCGCAGGGCGTTGGCGCCGTCCATCTCGGCCGCCTCGTACAGCTCCTTCGGGATCTGCTTGAGGCCGGCGAGGAAGATGACCATCGTGGCGCCGAACTGCCAGACGGCCAGGAGGATCATCATGGGCAGGATGAGGCCGGGGTTTCCGATCCAGCCGCCGAGGTCGATGCCGAAGACGTTCAGGCCGTTGTCGACGGGACCGTTCGTGGCGAACATGGCGCGCCACACGATCGCGACCGAGACCGAGGCGCCGATGAGCGAGGGAGCGTAGAAGGCCGAGCGGAAGAAGGCGGCACCCTTGTCGCGGTAGTTCAGCAGCAGGGCGATCAGCAGCGCCGCGATGAGCGAGATCGGCGTGCCGACCAGCACGTAGATCAAGGTGATCTGCGCCGACTGCATGAAGCTCGGGTCGTTGGTGAAGAGCCGGATGTAGTTGTCGAGGCCGATCCACTTGGGCGGCGCGAAGATGTTGTAGCTCGTGAACGACAGGTACAGCGAGTACGCCATCGGCACGAGCGTGAGCCCGAAGAACCCGACGAGCCACGGCAGGAGGAAGCCGTACCCCGCGATGGTCTCGCGGGCCGCGCGCTTGCGGGCGCCGGGGCGATCGAGGTGTTCGGGGCGCTGCTTCCGGACGAGGCCGCGGCGCGGCGACTCCTTGGTGACGATCACCCGTGTGGCGGTAGTGGTCACGATGCTCCTGAGGATGCGGGGAGGATGCGGGCCCGCGGGCCGGCGCTGCGCACCGGCCCGCGGCAACGGGTCATCCGTTGAGGGTGATGTCCATCTGCGAGAAGAAGCGGTCGACGGCGTCGTCGACGGTGATGGTGCCGAAGGCCAGCTCGGTGCCGAGCTTGCGGAACTCCTCCTCGATCGTGCCGTAGCCGACGATCGGCACCGGCGGGGCGTCGCCCAGGCGGTCGGCGATCGATTCCTCGTAGTCCTTGACCTGCTGGCTCAGCGGGTCGAGGTCGGCCGCGTCGAGCGCGGTCTGCGAGGCGGGGAGCCCGCGGTTCGTGCCGAAGATCTCACCCGACTGGGGCGAGTTGACGAGGAAGTTCACGAGCGTCGCCGCGGCGGCGGGGTGCTCGGTCTTCGCCGAGATCGTGTGGAGCATCGAGGGCTTGAGGTACAGGTCCTTCGCACCCTCCTTCGTGACCGGCGGGGCGACGAGGCCGAGCTCGGTGTAGCCCTCGCCGAGGTTGCCGAGGTACCCGCCGCCGAAGTTGTCCCACGTCAGCTCGCTCGCCGTCAGCGCGGCGTCGAAGCCCGAGAGCGGCAGGGCCTCTTCGAGGCGCTGCTGCCCGATGACAGCACCGCTCTCGCGGAGCTCGGCGCCGTCCTCCCAGAACTCGGTGAGTCGCTCTTTGTCGAAGCCGGGCTCGCCGTCCTCGTCGAACAGCTGCGAGCCCTCGGAGCGCAGCTGCAGCTCGAAGTTCTGGATGCGGCCGGTGTAGTCCGTGCCGCCCCAGTACGCACCGCCCGACGCGTCGGTGACGCTCGCGATCCACTCGGAGTAGTCGTCCCACGACCCGCCGGCGAAGTCCGCCACGCCCGCCTGCTCGAGCAGCTTCGGGTTGGTGAACATGCCCCAGGCGTTCGTCGAGGTCGCGATGCCGTAGGTCGTGTCGCCGACGACGCCGATGTCGAGGATGTTCTGCGGGAGCGCGTCGGTCTCGATGATGTCACCGAGATAGGGCTCGAGGTCGAGCAGGAGGTTGTTCTCGGAGTACTGGCGCAGGTACGAGTAGTCGAACTGCATGACATCCGGAAGCCCACCGCCCGCGGCCTCGGTCTGACGCTTCTCCCAGAACTCCGGGAAGGTCAGGAAGGTCGCGTTGACCGTGATGTTCGGGTATTCCTCGTTGAACGCCTCGATGGCCTCGTTGTAGAGCTGCGCGCGAACGTCGTTGCCCCAGAACGCCAGGTTCAGGGTGACTTTCTCGTCGGGGTCGAAAGTCGCGTCGGCGGCCGGCGTGGCGCCGCCGGCGCAGCCCGCCAGGGTGAGCGCTGCGCCCGTCGCGATGGCGACCGTTGCCAGTGCCCGCTTTCTGCTGAACATCATTGTCCTCTCTGCCGAACGTCGTCGTCTCGGTGCGCGCGAACGTCCATTGTCCGTGTGTGCAGGTGCGCTGCCCCGCGTTCGGGAAAGCGCTTGCCGGCAACGGTACTACGCGATGAAACGTTTCGCAAGAAACTCGGGGGAACCGATTCCGACCCGTGATCCCGCGACTGTTACCGGTCTCAGTGCGACGACTCAGCCTCGCACACCAGGCGGCCCGCGTCGACACGCAGCCGCACACGGTAGACGGCGCACCGGCGGGCTTCGACGTCGGTCGCCGCAGCCCCGTCGCCACCGGCATCCGGAGTGGTGGCCGGCTGCGCGAAGAAGTAGTACCAGAGCGTGTCACCGTCGCGGACCGGGGCGCCGTGGTGCCCGAAGCCCCGGCCAGGCACCGCGCCGGCACCGAGCACGACGTCGTCGGGGCCGCCCTGTCGCACCCAGTGGACAGTGTCGTCCGAGACGAAGACGCCCATCCCCCGCCACTCGTCGACGATCATCCACCATCTCCCGTCGAGCTCGAAGGCGCTGGGGCCCTCGTGCGGACGTCCGTCGATCGCGATGCCGCCGTCGCTCCACGACTCGAGATCGTCCGACACGGCGACGCGGGTGATCGACTCGGAAGCCTCGTCCTTGTACCAGAGCCGCCATCTCGCGTCGGGGCCGCGGGCGACGCCGGCGTCGATGACGCGGTCGCTCGCGAGATCGAGTGGTCCGAGCCGGTGCCACGACACCAGGTCGGACGAGCGGTACGCGACGATCGTGCGGGCGTGCCCCGGCCAGCGGTCGGGCACGCCGTCGATCTCGGTCAGGTACATCCGCCATCCGGTGCCGTCGAAGACGACCTCGGGAGCCCAGTGCGTGCGGTCGACGTCTGCCGGGGGCGGCCCGGCGGTCAGTCCGAGCCCGCCGCCATCCGGTTCGAGCGTGCCCGCGTAGTGCCAATCGACCCCGTCGCGCGATCGAGCGACGCCGATGCGCGAGCCATGCACCCACGAGACGCCCGGCCCGGGGTCGGGATGCGTCGCCCGTCGCTGCGTGTAGAACATCCACCAGCCGCCGCCCGGCTCGATGACGACGACCGGATCGGTCGCCCCGTCGTACACCGGGTCGCGGTAGATCTCCCTGAGCATGAGTTCTCCTGTCGTGAACCCGTCGACTCGCCACGAACTGCGGATGCGGGGGCGCCGGCATCCGCATGTCCTGGCGAGTCGACGGAGGGGTGGGGGGGTCAGGACTGGGTCGCGTGGAGGTGGGCGTAGCGGCCTGCGGCGGCCAGCAGGTCGTCATGCGAGCCCTGCTCGACGATGCGCCCGCGCTCGAGGACGACGATGCGGTCGGCCTGACGGATCGTCGAGAGACGGTGAGCGACGACGAGGGTCGTGCGGCCGGTCATGAGCCGCGCGAGAGCTTCTTTCACGAGCTCCTCCGACTCGGGATCCAGCGCCGAGGTCGCCTCATCCAGCAGCAGGATGCGGGGGTCGCGGACGAGCGCACGCGCGATCGCGAGCCGCTGCCGCTGCCCGCCCGACAAGCGCGCTCCCCGCTCGCCGACCACGGTGTCCCAGCCGTCCGGCTGGTCGCTGACGAACTCCCACGCGTTGGCGTCGCGCAGCGCCCGCTCGATGCGCTCGTCGCTGACGTCCGGCAGCCCGTAGGCGACGTTCTCGCGGATCGTGCCCTCGAAGAGCACCGACTCCTGCGGCACGACCGACACGGCGCGGCGCACCGAGCGCAGGTCGAGTTCCTGCACATCGGACCCGTCGATCGTCAGGCGCCCGCTCGTCGCACGCACGAACCCGAGCACGAGGTTGAGCAGCGTGGACTTCCCCGACCCCGACGAGCCGACGAATGCGTAGGTGCGGCCCGCGGGGATGTGCAGGTCGATCTCGTGCAGCGCGTCGTCGCTCGCCCCCGCGTAGCGGTGGCCGGCTCGCTCGAGGCGGATGTCGCCGACGACACGATCCACGCGGCGCTTGCCCTCGTTCTGCTCGAGGTCGGGCTCCTGCAGCACCTCGGCGATCGAGCGCACCGATTCGAGTCCGCGCGCCCCGACCGGGATGAGCATGAGCAGCTGCGTGAGCCCCTGCGTGAGCAGCGTGAAGTATGTCGAGAGCAGCACGACCTCTCCGGGAGAGATCGGCAGGATGCCGGTGAGCGAGAACACCGCGGCGAGCACGAGGCATCCGACGCCGAGCAGCTGCATCGCCACCCACGAGATCGAGGCGACGTGGCCGTTCAGCATGTCGAGGTGCAGCCCCGCGCGCCTCACCCCCTCGGCGCCGCGCGAGACGCGGGTGACGGCCGTCTCCTCGAGGCCGTGCGCACGCGTGACCGGGATGAGCGAGGCCATCTCGCCCACCCGTGCCGAGAACACCTCGACCTCGCGCCGGAAGACGGCGTTGCGCTCGCGCGACCGGTTTCGCATGCCGTACCGGATGCCGATCGCGATCGGCACCGCGAGGGCGTAGACCGGCAGGAACTGGGGCACCGCGATCGCGGTCATCGTGAGGGCGCCGATCATGACCATCGTCGCCGAGAGCAGCGGGTGCGTGACCTGCTGCAGCATGAGCTCGACGTTCTCGACATCGCGCACGACCTTGGTCTGCACGATCGACGAGCTGACGCGGGAGTGATATCCGATCGACAGGCTCTGCAGCCGCGCGGCGAGCGCGTTGCGCAGGTCGGCGCCGGTGTCGCGCACGACGGTCATGAAGCTGCGCGTGTAGAGGATGTGGTTCGGGTAGTTCTGCAGCAGCAGGGCCGCGGCGAGCAGGAACCACCCGATGACCGCGCTGACCTCTCCCCCGCTCGCGACGATGTCGATGATCGCCGCCGTGATGACCGGCAGGAACCACATCGGGATCTCTTTCAACGCGAAGGCGCCGATCGCGACGCCCATGCGCCCAGGACGCCGCGCGAGCAGCCGCAGGACGGATCGTGCCGGACGAGCGCCGTCGATCAGGTCCGCGGGACGGGAAAGCGGTTTCCGAGCCACGCGTCCATGTTAGGCGCAGGTCGCGCTGCCGCAAACCCCTCGGCGCGGATCAGCCGGCCGCCTGCGCGATCCGGTCGACGAACAGCTGCGTCGCCTGCGGCACGTAGTCCGCGCTCGTCTCGGGATCCCAGCCCACGAGGGCGAGAACGTTCTGCCCGGTGCGCACCGTCGCGCCGACGAGGGCGAAGGGCGACCCGCCGACGTCTCCGGTCACCCGCCACCCCTGCACGTCATCCGCTCCCGTCACGGCCAGATCGAACGGCTCGACCGCTGTCGTGACCGGCACCCCCTGCATGGCGAACAGCTCCTGACCGTCTGCGCAGCGCGCGATCGCGTCGTCGGCCTGGGCCACGAGCGCCTCGGCAGCCGCCTCGTCGGCCGCTGACGCCACGACCGCCGTCATCGATCGATCGTTGCTCGTGCCCCATTCGACGGCATCGCCCGCCGATTCCCACCCGGCACCGAAGGGAGCGAGACACGCGGCATCCGAGACCGTCAGCCCGGGGTAGATCGACTCGAGCATCGCGGCGATCGTGTCGTACTGGGCCGGGCGGAACTGGATGCCGCTGAACAGGTCGGCGAGCTCGGCCCGGTCGAGGGAACCGGATGCCGCAGCGGGCGCCGACGTCGACGGTGACGGTGAGGCCGCGGTGGTCTCGGGCGCGGCGCTCGAGGCCGCTCCGCTCTGATCCCCCGCCGGCGAGCAGCCCGTCAGCGCGGCGAGTCCGAGGGCCGCGACGACGAGGCCGGCGTGCAGCCGCGTGCGCGGAAGACGGGATGCGGGTGATGCCATGGCGGTTCTCCTCGGATCGGTGTGCCTCGACGCTAACGCGCGCCACGCCCGCCCGTCGCGGACAGCACTCCCCATCGACGCCCCGCGCGCCCTACCGTAGGGTGTCGCGCCACCGCATCCTCCGTGAGACCCCTGCGTTATCCGGGAGACATGCGGGAAAGCGCTTGCTGGCATGATGGGAGCGACGTCAGGAGAAACGGATGCCACGCACCACCACCATCGCCCTCGTCGGCGTCCACGGCTACGGAACCGTGCACCTCGACAACCTCCGCCGCCTGGGCGATCGCGTGCGGCTCGTCGCGGCAGCCGACCCCCGCCCGCCGGCACCGGGCGCCCTGCCCGAGCACACGCGCGTCTTCGCAGACCTGCCGGCCCTGCTCGCCGCGACCGACGACATCGACGTCGTCATCGTGGCGACCCCGCTCCACACCCACCTCGAGCTCGCGCGCACGGTCGTGGGCCGCGGCATCGACCTCTACCTCGAGAAGCCGCCGGTGCTGACGCTCGCCGACCTCCGCGTGCTCCAGGAGGCCGCCGCAACCTCGGGCGCGCGGGTGCAGGTGGGCTTCCAGAGCCTCGGATCGCGTGCGCTTCGAGCCTTCGCCGAGGACCGCTTCGACCTCGGGCCCATCCGGGCGATCGGGGCGGTCGGGCTCTGGGCACGCGACCGCGCGTACTGGGAGCGCAGCCGGTGGGCCGGGCGCCGCGAGCTCGACGGCGTCGCCGTCGTCGACGGGGTCACGACCAACCCGCTCGCCCACGCGACCGCCACCGCCCTCGCGATCGCCGGAACGACAGCTGTCGCCGACATCACACAGGTCACCGCAGACCTCTACCGTGCCAATGCCATCGAGGGCGATGACACGAGCCTGCTGCGCGTGTCGACGACCCGCGGCATCCGTGTCACCGCCGGGCTCACGCTGTGCGCGGACGAGCAGGTCGACCCCTATGTCGAGGTGCACGGGCGCCGCCGCTCCGCACGCTTCTTCTACACGGAGGACGTCGTCGAGATCGATGGCCGCAGTGAGCGCTTCGAGCGCGACGACCTGTTCGAGAACCTCCTCGATCATCGAGACGAGGGCGTCGCGCTGCTGTCGCCCCTGGCGGCGTCCGGCGCGTTCGTCGCGGTCATCGACGCCGTCGGGCGCACCGCGCCGCACGAGATCGACCCCGCGTTCGTCAGCCCACGCGGCGAGGGCCCGGCCCGGCGGCTCGTCGTCGACGGCATCGAGGACGCGGTCGTCCGCGCCGTCGACGCCGAGGCGACCTTCGCAGAGTTGCACCTCCCCTGGGCGCGGCGCACGGTTCACGAGGTCGTCCTCGCCCTGCCCGGCACCGGATCGCCGCTGGCCGAGCTCGTCGACGGCGCAGGTACCGCACGCTCGTCGAGCCCGCGACCCTACCTGCATCCGATCCGCACCCCGGGTGGCGTGGTCGTCACCGATCACCACCCCGCCGATCACGACTGGCACCTCGGCGTCAGCGTCGCGCTGCAGGATGTCGACGGCACCAACTTCTGGGGCGGCCGCACCTACACGCCGGGTGAGGACTACATCTGGCGAGACGACCACGGCCGCATCGAGATCGTTCGCGTCGAGCGGATCGCCGAGGGCGCGGTTCTCGACCTGCGCTGGACGGGCCCCGACGGGAGCATCGTGCTGCGCGAGCGCCGCGAGCTGCGGGTGACGCACCACGACGAGCGGGCCGCCCTCATCGAGATGTCGTTCGCGCTCTCGCCCGCGGATGATCGCACCGTGATGCTCGGGGGACCCGGCAGCAACGGGCGTGCGGGCGGCGGCTACGGGGGGCTGATCTGGCGCCTGCCGGCCTGCGACGACGTCGACGTGCGGACCCCCTCGGCCCGCGGCGAGGAGGCGGTGCACGGGACGGTCGCGCCGTGGCTCGCGTGGTCGGCGGCCTTCGCCGATCCGACCGATGGCCGGCCGGTAGAGGCGACCGTCGCGCTGGCCCCCGCCGACGACGCCTCGGCCGCCGATCCGTGGTTCGTCCGGGTGGCGGGGTACCCCGGCATCGGCGCGGCCCTCGCCTGGGACCGCGCGGTCGCGGCATCCCCCGATTCCCCGGTCCGACGCGCGTACCGACTGCTCGTCGCCGACGGCCGCCTGACCGATGCCGAGGTCGCAGCGCTCCTCGCCTGAGCTGCGCGGCAAGGCACGTCGCGCCAGCGGGGGCGCCAACTCGGCGGCGGCCTCGAACCCCGCTCCTGCGCGACCTGAGACGGGGTGTGGACAGTCGAAACGCGATGTCGGAGGTCCGTGACATCATTCGAACATGCATTCGAATGGCGGCTTAGGTGGCGGGATCGGCAGCGACGGTGACGTCGCTGCGCTCGCTCGACTGGTCGCGGATGCCGAGGGCGTCTCGGATGCTGCGCGGGCGGTGCAGATTCGTGAGGTTCGGGTGCTCGCCGCCGCCGGGGTTCTCGCGGAGAAGCAGGCCGCCGGCGCGTCGGAGAACGTCGAGGCGCGAGAGATGGCGTTGCGGGGGATCGCCGCCGAGCTCGCCGGGGTGTTCGTGGCGACCGACCGGACCCTGCAGCGCCGCATCGATGAGGCGCGCGATCTGGTCGAGAACTATCCGGTGACGATGGCGGCGTGGGAGGCCGGGCGCATCGTCCGGGGTCACGTGCGGGTCATTCAAGAGACGGGATGCCTGGTGCCTGCGGAGGAGCGGGCAGAGTTCGAACGGGTCGCGGTCAATCGGTGCGAGGGCGAGACACCCAACCGGGTGCGCGACGCGTTGCGGATGCTGGCGGAGCGAATGCACCCGCGGAGTTTCACGGAGCGGCACGAGGAGGCCGCCGCGGGGCGGTGCGTGCGGGTGCAGGCAGGCGCGGATGGGATGTCGGACCTGATCGCGACCCTGCCGACGGTGATCGCCGACGGGATCGTGGACCGGCTGACCCGTCAGGCCCGCGAGATCATCAACGCGCGGGCGCAGGCTGACGCCGCGGGCGTTGACACCAGCGGGGCTGATGCTCGAGCCGACGCGTTTGGCGCTCGAGCCGACGCGCGAGCCGACGCCAACGGTGGCGGTCGCGATGCCGATGCGACGATTTGCGACGGGTCGTCGTTCGTCGACGATGCCCGAACGATCGACCAGGTCCGCGCCGACGTGCTCAGTGACCTCCTCCTCGCCGGCACACCCGCCCTCGACCCCACCGGCACCGGTGACGGCGACGGAACACTCGGAGCGATCCGGGCGCACGTGCAGGTCGCCGTCTCCGCGCTCACCCTCATCGGCCAGGACGACGGGCCCGCCGACCTCGCCGGCCGCTCCCCCATCGACGCGAAGACTGCACGCGAACTCGCCGGCAACGCCACCTCCTGGGACCGGTTGCTCACCCACCCGGTCACCGGAACCGTCCTCGAATGCGACACCTACCGACCCACCGCCGCCATGGCGCGGCTGCTGCGGGCCCGTGACCGGCACTGCCGGTTCCCCGGATGCCGGCAACCCGCCATCCGATGCGAACTCGACCACACCATCGCCGCCTCCGACGGCGGCCCAACGCACGTGTGCAACCTCGCCAACCTCTGCAAACGACACCACGACGTCAAACACCACACCCGATGGCACGTCCGACAACTCCCCGGCGGAAGGCTCGTCTGGACCTCCCCCACCGGACGGATCTACCGCGAAGACGCACCACCACCCCTCGTCGCCTTCGCCGTCGCAGCGCCACCCGGCGGTGACAACCCTTCACCTGCACCATCGGGAGGCTGGGATGCACCGCCCCCGTTCTAACGCGAGCCTCGGGCCGCTCCGGCGCCGCGCACGATGCAGAGCGCCTCAGGCCGCGGCGATATGGAACGTGCTGAACGAGTCCGCGGGAAGGACGACGTCGAACGCCGCGCCGTCGAGAGCGATCGTCACCGGCAGCTCGTCGGCGAGATCGTTCTGCATGACCACGACGATCGAACCGTCGGGGTTCTCGAAGGCGAGCTGGTTCTCGTGACCCGTCCAGCTGAACGCGTCGATGCGCGTCGCGCCGGTCTGCACGTGGCGCGCGAGGTGCTTCATCACGAAGAACTCGTGGGTGTATCGGAATCCGTTGGTCTCGGGATCGACGACCACGAGCGAGTTCTGAGCCCACCCCCAGCGGCTGATGCCGCCCTCGTCGAGCGCGAGGTTCCAGTAGGTGTACGCGTTCGCACCGGCCTCGAAGAAGCGCTTCATGAGAGACCAGGTGTACCGCGCGAAGCGCCAGTCGTTCCGACCATCACCGCACTCCTGCTCCGTTTGATAGAGCGACAGATGCGGCGCGACCCGGTGCGCTTCGGCGATCGCGCCCTTCCCGGCCCACTGGAATCCCGCACCCGAGATGAAGGGTGCGGCTTCCGGATCGGCGAGCACGGCCGCGAGGTGCTCCGGCGCCGGGCGCTCCTGCGTCCCGAAGAACACCTCCACACCCAGGTCGCGCATCCGCGGGCCGAGGACGGCGATGAAGCGGGCCAGCCCCTCGGGCGTCCACGTGCAGCTCGGGAACACCTGGGGCGAGTTGAACTCGTTCTGCGGCATGACCATCGAGATGTCGATGCCCTCCGCGCGGTACGCCTCGACGAACCGCGCGAAGTACTCCGCGTAGGCGATCAGATACCGCGGCTCCTGGATCATCATGTCAGTGCCCTCGACACCGACCTGGTCGGGCCGCAGACCGTTGTCGATGTCGTTCCCGCGCCACGGCAGAGCTGCGGCGTAGTGACCGTTCGTCTTCATCCACGACGGCGGGCTCCACGGCGATGCCCACAGCTTCAGGTCCGGCCGCCGCCGCAGGGCCTCGCGGATGTACGGGATGAGGGTCGCGCGATCGTGCTCGATAGAGAAGTGATCGAGCTGGAGATCGCCCGCGACCTCGTCATACGAGTACCAGTCGGTCGAGAAGTCGTTCGCGCCGAGCGGCATCCGACAGACCGAGAATCCCGTGCCTCGCCCCGGGGCGAACAACTCGTCGAAGATCTCGGCGCGATCGGTCTCACGCAGACGCGTCAGAGCACGCCAACCGAGCTCGTTGAAGCAGACCCCGAACCCCTCGACGGTCTGGTGCCGACGGTCCGTGCGCAGCAGCACATTGGGCATCCCTACCAGCGGCGCGAACCGCGGCGCCGGCATCTCGACCCACGCGCGCTCGCGGTCGGTGCTGACCCAGCTGATGCGACGGTTCGGGACGACGGCGTTGTCGGACATGCGGGCCTTTCGGGTATGTCGGGCGAACGCGGCGCATCACGACGACGCGACGTCGCGTTCCCCGCCATCATGGCAGAGCGGCGTCCGCGGTCGCGCTCGCGGCGTCCGTCGCCTCTCGTCGTAAAACGTTTCCTCGCCATAGGATGGCCGGATCGGAGAGGGCAGGGAACGATGGCCGGGGCGAAGCAGACGACGATCACAGACGTCGCCGCGCACGCGGGCGTCTCGCTCGCCACGGTCTCGCGCGTCATGAACGGCAATGCCACCGTCGACCCGGCCCTCGCCGAGCGGGTGCGGGCCTCGGCCGCGCAGCTCGGGTACGCGGCGAACCCGCTCGCCCGCAGCCTCGTGCTCGGCCGCACGCAGACCATCTCGGTGGTCGTTCCCGACCTGTCGAACCCCACGTTCCAGGGCATGCTGCGGGGCCTCAGCCGAGCCGCGGCCGCCGACGCCTACCACGTGCTCATCGCCGACTCCGACGAGCACGTCGACGAGGAACGCCTGCTCGCCCTCGAGTCGCGGCGGCGTTCGGACGGACTGATCCTGTGCGCCCCGCGCATGAGCGATGAGCAACTCGCGGAGGTCGTCGCTCACGTCGCCCCCGTCGTCCTGGTCAATCGAACGGGCGACGCTCCGAGCGTCGCAGCCGACTATCGCACGCCGCTGCGGGCGATCATCGATCATCTCTACGCGCAGGGCCACCGACGGTTCGCCTATCTGGCCGGTGCGGCGCGAAGCGCGTCGAGCGGCCAGCGCCTCTCCGCGCTCGCCGACGCGCGACGCGAGCTGACCGGCTGCGAGATCATCGAGATCGCCGCCGGTGTCGACTTCGCGAGCGGGGCGGGAGCCCTCGACGACGTGCTGTCCTCCGGGGCGACGGCGGCGCTGGCGTTCAACGACCTGTCGGCGATGGGCCTGCTGAGCGCGGCGACCGAGCGCGGCATCCCGGTGCCGGGCCGGCTCTCGATCGCGGGGTTCGATGACATCCCCTTCACCCGCTACACCTCCCCCGCGCTCACGACCGCCGCCGTGCCGATGGGCGAGCTCGGCGCGCGAGCATGGACGGCGCTGCACGACCTGATGAACGGCCGCACACCCCTGCCCACCGTCACGGTCTCGCCCGAGGTGATCGTGCGCGGCAGCACCGGCGCTCCGGCCGACTGACCGCCGCACCTCGCGCCCGTCAGACCGCCCGTGTTAATCTCGGAAAACGTTTCCTGAGAGCGCTTTCCCCCGAGGGCGCCTCAGCTTCGGGCACGAAGGAGAGCCATGACCCGCACGCGCTACGCGCTCGTGGGCGCGGGACACCGCGCGCAGATGTACGTCGATGCCATCACCGGGACGCACGCCGACCGGGCAGAGCTCGTCGCGATCTGCGAGCCCAACCCGGTGCGGGCCGAGCACTACCGCGATCAGGTAGTCGAGCGCGGCCTCCCCGCCCCGACCCTGTGGGTGCCGGACGAGCTCGAGCGGATGATTCGTGACTCTCACGCCGGGCGCGTCATCATCACCGCGCGCGACGACCTGCACGCATCCCTCATCGTCCGCTCGCTCGACGCCGGCGCCGACGTCGTCGTCGAGAAGCCGCTCACGATCGATGCGCAGAGCGCCGCGGCGATCGAGGATGCTGTCGAGCGCACCGGTCGCTCGGTCGTGCTGACGTTCAACTACCGGTACTCACCCCGCAACAGCGCCCTGCGCCGCGTGATCCAGGACGGCCGCATCGGGCGGGTGACCTCGATCGACTTCTCGTGGATGCTCGACACGAAGCACGGGGCCGACTACTTCCGCCGCTGGCACCGCGAGAAGGAGCACTCCGGCGGCCTGCTCGTCCACAAGGCCAGCCACCACTTCGACCTCGTCAACTGGTGGATCCGCGACGAGCCCCGCCGCGTCTTCGCCTCCGGTGGCCTGCGCTTCTACGGAGCCGAGAACGCCCGGGCCCGCGAGCTCGGCGAGCGCCCGCTCCGCGGGACGCACGACGGCGCCCACGACCCGTTCGAGCTCGACCTCCGCGACGACGATCGCCTCCGCGCCCTGTACCTCGAGGCCGAGAGCCATGACGGGTACCTGCGCGATCGCGATGTGTTCGGCGAGGGCATCACCATCGAGGACAACCTCGCGCTCATCGTCGACTACGCCGGTGGCGCCACGATGTCGTACTCGCTGAACGCCCACGCCCCGTGGGAGGGATACCGCGTCGCCGTCAACGGCACGGAGGGCCGCGCCGAGCTCGAGGTGGTCGAGCGCGGCGCCGTCCTCGAGAACGAGGGCCTGCACCCCGTGCTCGATCCCTCGGCGGTCGAGGCCGCGGGGCCGGCCTCGCTCCGCCCGCAGGGCGAACGCCTGATCGTCCAGCGCCATTGGGAGGACGCCGTCGAGATCCCGATCGAGTCGGGCGAGGGCGGCCACGGCGGCGGCGACGAGTTGCTGCTCGCCGATGTCTTCGTCGGGCCCGGCGACGACCCGCTGGCTCGACCCGCCGGCTGGGCGGACGGCGTGCAGTCGATCGCGGTGGGCATCGCGGGCAACCTGTCGCTGGCGTCGGGTCTTCCCGTGCGCACATCCGAGCTCGGCATCCGACTGCTCGACGGCCGGCGATGAGCCGGGTCGTCGTCACCGGAGGCGCGGGCCGCCTCGGCCGGAGCCTCGTCGGCGGGCTCGTCGCGGCCGGCCACCGCGTCGTGTCCTTCGACCGCGCGGTGTCGGACGCCCCCGAGCTGCGGGGCGCCGATCAGCTCGCCATCGACCTGCTCGACGCCGAGGCCACCGTCACGGCGTTCCGCGCGCAGCGGGCGAGCGCCGTCATCCACCTGGCCGCGATCGCCGTCCCCTTCAGCGCCCCCGAAGACGTCATCATGCGCACGAATACGGCGCTGGCGATATCGGTGCTGGGCGGGGCTGTCGCCGCGGGCGTTCCGCAGGTCGTCGCGGCCTCGAGCCCGACCGTGCTCGGTTACGGCGCACCGCACGGCTGGGTTCCCGACCGTCTCCCCCTCGACGAGCGCACGCCGCCGCAGCCGTGGAACGCCTACGCTCTGTCGAAGCTCGTGATCGAGCAGACGATGCGGATGCTGCACCGCCAGACCGGCGACGCCGTGCGCTTCGCCGTGTTCCGCCCCTGCTACGTCATCGCACCCGAGGAATGGCGCGGGGCGCCGACGCAGCAGGGCCACACCGTCCGCGAACGCCTCGACGATCCGAGCCTCGCCGCGCCCGCGCTGTTCAACTACGTCGACGCGCGCGACGTCGCCTCCTTCGCCGATGCGCTGCTCGCCGCCCTGCCCACGATCCCGAACGCCGAGACGTTCTTCGTCGGGGCCGACGACGCCCTCGCACGCCGCCCGCTCGCCGAGCTCATCCCCCGCTTCCACCCCGGGACCGAGGAGGTCGCCGCCGTCCTCACCGGCACGACCCCCGCCTTCTCCAACGAGAAGGCACGGCGCCTGCTCGACTGGGCGCCGCGTCATTCCTGGCGCGATGCCCTGACCGAAGAACACTCCCTCTCCGACACCCGAAAGGACGTGCCGGCATGAACTTCGACGGCATCCTCTTCTTCCCCGTCACCCCGTTCGACTCCTCCGGCTCGGTCGACCACGAACTGCTCGCATCGCACGTCGGCCGAGGCGTCGAACAGGGCGCCGGGGGCGTGTTCCCCGCGTGCGGCACGGGCGAGTTCCACGCGCTGTCGACCGCCGAGGCGGGTGCCGTCGTCCGTACCGCGGTCGCAAGCGTCGCGGGCGCCGTTCCCGTCGTCGCCGGCACCGGCGGCCCGCTCGGCCATGCCCGCGAGACGGCGCGCGCCGCCGCGGATGCCGGGGCCGACGCGCTCCTCGTGCTTCCGCCGTACCTCGTCGGCGGACCGCAGGCGGGGCTCGTCGCCTACGTCGAGGAGGTCGCCGCAGCATCCGACCTGCCGGTCATCGTCTACCACCGCGCCAACGCGCGGTTCACGCCCGAGTCGATGCGCCGTCTCGCCGACAACCCGCGGATCATCGGGTTCAAGGACGGCGTCGGCGACATCGGCGCGACTCAGCTCATCGTCCGAACGATCGCCGAGGCCGGCCGCGAAGACTTCGCGTTCTTCAACGGGCTGCTCACCGCCGAGCTCACTCAGGCCGCGTATCGCGGCATCGGCGTGCCGCTGTACTCGTCCGCAGCCTTCGCGATGGTCCCCGAGGTCGCCAACGCGTACTACCGGGCCTACGTCGAACACGACGAGGAGCGCCGTCTCGCGCTGCTCGACGCGTTCTACACGCCGCTGGTCGCCCTGCGCGACGAGACGCCCGGGTTCGGCGTCTCGCTCATCAAGGCGGGCCTGCGCCTGAGCGGGCAGGCCGTCGGCGGCGTGCGCGCCCCGCTCGTCGACCCCACGGCCGATCAGGAGCGCCGCCTCGCGGCGATCCTCGACGCCGGGCGCGCCCTGCTGTGACGACGGTCGCCGCACTCGACGCGCACCTGACCCGGGTGCCGCTCACCCGCCCGTGGGCCGCGGACGTCACCTCGGTCGGCGTCATCGCGACGCACCTGCGCCGCAGCGACGGGGCCGAAGGCTGGGGCTTCGCCTGGACGCCTCAGATCGGAGCCGAGGCGGTGCTCGCCCTCCTGCGCCACGACATCGCGCCCGCCGCGGTGGGGCGTTCCGCCGCCCCGGGCGACGCCTGGCAGGGCTTGTGGGAGCACGTGCACGAGGCGGGCGGCGGCGGTGTCACGACGATCGCGCTCGCGGGCCTCGACCTGGCGCTGTGGGATGCCGCGGCGCGCGCCGCAGGTTCATCGGTCTCGACCCTGATCGGACGACGGCGCGAGAGCGTCCGCGTGTACGGCAGCGGCGTGAACCTCCACTACTCGATCGACGAGCTCGTCGCTCAGGTCGAGCGATGGGTCGATCGCGGGTTCGGCGCGGTGAAGGTCAAGGTCGGCAAGGCGGACATCGCCGAGGACCTCGACCGGCTGCGCGCCGTGCGCGCGGTCCTGGGGCCCGACCGCGGCCTGATGATCGACGCCAATCAGCGCTGGGACCTCGACCGCGCCACGCGGTCGCTCGACGTCCTCGCCGAGGTCCGACCCGGCTGGATCGAGGAGCCCCTGCGCGCCGACGACATCGACGGACACGCCGAGCTCGCACGGCGCCTCGGCGGCGGGCCGCGCATTCCGATCGCCGTCGGCGAGAACCTGCACACCGCGTACCGCTTCGCCGAGATGCTGCGCCGCGGCGCCGCGCAGATCGTGCAACCCAACATCATCCGCGTCGGCGGGATCACGCCGCTGCAGCGCATCGCCACCGTGGCCGAGGACGCCAGGGCCGAGCTGCATCCGCACCTGCTGCCGGAGCTGTCGGGCCAGATCGCGCTGACCCTGCCCGGCGGCGCCGCCGAGCCCTGGGTCGAAGACGTCGAGGATGCCGGCTTAGCCGAGCTCGGCGCCCTCCGCGATCCGTCTCCCGTCGTGATCCGCGACGGACGGCTGCGCGAGACCGATCACGTCGGCCTGGGCCTGCGCTTCCCGGAGCGACAGGAAAGCGCTTCCCGTAGGCTGGCGCCATGACCTCGAGTTTCACCGCCGCGTTCGATTGGGCCCGTCGGCACGTGGCGGACGGCCGCCTGCCGTCCGCGGTCGTCGGTGTCGCCGACTCGCGCGGCATCCTCGCCCTCGACGCCGTCGCTGCGGACGTCGACGACCGATACGCGCTCTTCTCGATCACGAAGCCGCTGCTCGGCATCTCCGCCGCCCGTGCCATCCAGCGCGGCGAGCTCACCCTGCAGACTCCGCTGAGCCGCGCCCTGCCCGAGTTCGGCCGCGATCGCGACGACATCGTGCGGCTCTGTCACCTCGTGAGCCACACGAGCGGGATCAGCGAGCCGCCGCTCGACACCCGCGTGCCGCTGCGCACCGAGCTCCTCACGCGCGGCCGCGACTTCGCCGCCGGGACCGTCTCGCGCTACTCCACGCTCGCGTTCGAAGGCGTCGCCGCCCTCGTCGAGGACGCGAGCGGCCGCCCCTGGCACGACGACGTCGCCGGCTGGGCGTCGAGCATCGGCGCCAACGGCCTGTCGGTCGACCTCGACGGTGCGGCGCCGATCGCGGATGCCGCCGCCGCGGGCGCCGACATGGCGGCCTTCGCCGCGCAGCGCAATCCCGGCGCGGGCCTCGCCGGCCGGGCGCGCGACCTGCTCGCCCTCGGAACCGAGCTGCTGCGGATCCACGACGGTGCCCGCGACGGCATCCTCTCGCCCGCAACGCTCGCGATGATGCTGCGGCCCCTCACCGGCGACATCCCGCGGCTCGAGCCCTACCCCGCCGAGCGCGGACAGGACTGGGGCCTCGCTTGGAACCTGCGCACCCGCGCGCCGGGCCTGATCGACCGCGACGTCTACGGCCACGGCGGCTGGGCGGGAACGGAGTTCTGGGTCCACCCGAGCGCCGGCATCGCGTGGGTGCTCCTGACCAACCGCGCCCTGCGTCCGGGCGTCGACATCGACGAGCTCGACAACGCGATCGTCGGGGCGCTGTGAGCGAGCTGGTCCGCGTCGACCATTCCGCATGGCCGAGACCCGAACGGCCCGCGCCGCTTCCGGCTCCCCACGAACGCGCCCGCGGCATCTCGGTCACCGACCGCGCCCTCTACCGGCACGGCGAGGGCTGGGTGCCGGTATCGGGCGAGGTGCACTACAGCCGGCTGCCGCGCGAGCGCTGGACCGAGCGGATGCGGCAGCTGCGCGCCGCCGGCGTCTCGGTCGCCTCGACCTACTCCTTCTGGAACCACCACGTCGCCGAGCGCGGGCATCCGCGTTTCGACGACAACCTCGACATCGGGGCCTTCATCGACGAAGCGGCCGCGGCGGGACTCGACGTCATGCTGCGGATCGGACCGTGGGCGCACGGCGAGTCGCGCAACGGCGGCTTCCCCGACTGGGTGCAGGAGCTGCCGGTCGCCCACCGGAGCGACGACCCCGCCTACCTCGAGCTCGTGCGCGAGTGGTTCGGCCAGCTCGCCGCGGCGCTCGACGGCCGCGCGAGACCGGGCGGTCCGGTCATCGGCATCCAACTCGAGAACGAGCTCTACGATCGCCCCGAGCACCTCGTCACCCTCAAGCGCCTCGCGCGCGAGGCGGGACTGGCGGCGCCCCTGTGGACGGCGACGGCCTGGGGCGGGGCGATGCTCCCCGACGGCGAGGTGATGCCGGTGTTCGGCGGCTATGCCGACGGCTTCTGGGTCGACCCCGCAGCCCCGTGGGATCCGACCTTCCGCGCGCATCACTTCCCCTCGCACGACTGGGACGATCCGGGGGTCGGCGCGGACGTGCGTGCGAGCCAGGGGTTCGCGGCGGCGAGCGCTGCCGCCGACCTGCACGGCTTCCCGCCGGCTACCTGCGAGCTCGGCGGGGGCATGGCCACGGCGTACCACCGGCGCCCGGTCCTGGCCGGGCGCGACGTCGCCGCGCTCGCGCACGTCAAGATCGGCAACGGGTCGGCCTGGCAGGGGTACTACATGTTCGTCGGCGGCGGGAACCCCGGGCCCGGACTGCAGGAGACCATCGGCACGGGCTATCCGAACGACCTGCCCGAGTTCGGGTACGACTTCCACGCGCCGATCGGACAATCGGGCGACCTCGCGGATTCGGCCCCACTGCTGCGCGCACAGCACGCCTTCCTGGCCGCCTTCGGCGACCGCCTGTCCGGCATGTCGTCGTCGCTGCCCGAGATCCGCGCCACGTCGCTCGATGACCGCACCACCCTCCGGTGGGCGCTGCGGTCGACGGGCGATGAGGGCGTCGTCGTGATCTCGCACCATCAGCCGTTCGAGCAGGTCGAGGACGTCGCCGGGGTCCGGCTGCGCATCGTGCAGGGCCACGCGGAGACCGTGTTCCCATCGCGCCCGATCACCGTGCCCGCGGGGACGCTCGCTCGATGGCCC
Organism: Microbacterium sp. Ru50; assembly: GCF_002920555.1. Classification (NCBI taxonomy): domain Bacteria; kingdom Bacillati; phylum Actinomycetota; class Actinomycetes; order Micrococcales; family Microbacteriaceae; genus Microbacterium; species Microbacterium sp. Ru50. Next base: position 1,408,223 of record NZ_PQSV01000001.1, read on the forward strand.
GTCGGGCTCACCGTGGGACGGACGCGCATCGCCTGGGCGACGGCATCCCTCATCACGGTGCTTACGGGCGCCGCTCGCCGAACGCTCGTGCTCGTCGAGGACCGCGGCGTCCCCGCCGAGATCACGGTCGGCGACTCCGTACCGCGGGATGTCGTACCGGGGCATGTGCCGCTCCAGCTCGGTGACCTCGACGTCCTGGTGCTGCCCGCCGTCGATGCCGACCGTCTCTGGGTTCGGCCGGGCCCGCATCCGGAGCTGTGGCTGACCGACGGCGAGCTGACCTGGGATGCCGACGGCGCGCTCCTCCGGGGCGCCTCGGCCGCCCGCCGATACGACCCGCACACGCGCGATTGGTCGGTCGCGAGAGCCGTGGCGGATGCCGCGGGTCGCGGTCTCGCCATGGAGAGCGAGGCGACGCACGTCGAGCTCGTCCGTCCGCCCGCCGCACCGGCGATGGATTACGGCTTCGGCGGGCCGCGCCACCGCGCGCCGTCGAGCGAGACGTTCGCCGACCGGGCCGCCCACTACCGGGTGCACCTTCCCGCGACCTCGCTCGAGCCCGAGGCGGATGCCCTGCTCGACCTCGACTGGGCGGGCGACGTCGGACGCGTCATCGTCGACGGCCGCGTCGTCGACGACCGCTTCTGGGACGGCACGCGCTGGTCGCTCTCGCTGCGGGATGCCGGCGCCACCGAGACCAGCGAGATCGCCGTCGAGGTGCTGGCGCTGTCACCCGCCTCGACGATCGCGCTCGCGGCCCGCGCCGAGTCACGGCGAGCCGAGGCCGCGGCGACATCCCTCCGCGCGTCGCTCCGGCTGCGCGGCCCCTGGCAGCGCCTCGCCTGAGCGGCCCGCGCCGGTGGCGAAACTCGGAGAATGGCGCGAAAACCGGATGCCGCGCGGGCTGAAGCTCCGAGAAGCGTGAGATTCTCCGAAAGTCGCGACGACCGGATCGGGACCGTCGCCGCCACGGTCCGTAATCGCGGCGGCGACGGGGAAAGCCCATCGAAACGGAATGCGCTTTCCGCGTCACCGTAGCGCGGATATCGCACGCCCCACAACCCGCGTCCATCAGACCGGCCCCCGCGCCGGAACTGACCGTTGCTTCTTCGGGACCGCCGTGTTTAGATCGTTTCACGCAAGGCGGAATGCGCTTTCCAATGACGGAGGCGCGCCCCCTCGCGCCGTGGTCGAGTCCGTACGCCCCCGGATGCCGTTCATCCTCCCGCTCCGGCGGAGAGGCTGCGCGGCGTGCCCTTCTCGCCGATGCTGTCCAGGAGGAACCGTGGCTCCGAGCCGTCCCCCCGTCCCCGCCCACCACCGACCGGTCCGCGCCGGCGCCGCGGTATCCGCTGCAGCCCTCGTGGTCACTCTCCTCGGCGCGGCACCCGCCGTCGCCGACAACACCGCCCTCCGCCCCCTCGATCCCGGCGAGAGCGTCACGTTCGACTTCGGCCCGGGAGCCATCGCGCCGGGTGCCATCGGAGTGACGGCCGAGACCGCCTTCGACACGGCCGCGGGTTACGGCTTCTCGACGACTCCCACCGCCGATCCGGCGAACGTCGATCGCGGCGGCGACGACCCGTTGCGCTCCGACTTCGTCGCCGCTCACGGCGGCACGTTCGAGATCGAACTCGGCGCCGGCGACTATTCGGTCGCCCTCGTCGCGGGTGACACCGCCGCAGCGACCGATATCTCGCTGACCGTCGAGGGCATCGTGAAGGTGCAGCCCACGGCGAAGCCGGCCGGCGAGTACCTGGAGATGTCGTTCCCGATCGCCCTCGTCGACGGCAGGCTCACCGTGCAGGTCGGCGGCACCGCGGCATCCCTCGCGGGTCTCACCGTCACCCGGCTGGCGGAACGTCCCGCCGGCGCGATCCCGACGACCTACCTGACCGGCGACTCGACGGTGCAGACCTACGACGCCACCGCCTACGCACCGCAGGCCGGGTGGGGTCAGATGCTCGACCGCTTCCTCGCCGACGACGTCGCTGTGACCAACCGGGCCATCGGCGGACGCTCGTCGAAGAACTTCATCACGCAGGGGCGTCTCGACGAGGTCCTCCTCGGCATCCGTCCGGGCGACTACCTGTTCGTGCAGTTCGGCCACAACGACGCGACGCAAGGCGTCGACGACCGCTACGCGTCGCCCGCCGACTACAAGGAGTACCTTCGCGTCTACGTCGAGGGGGCGCGCCAGCGCGGAGCCACGCCGGTTCTCGTGACGCCGGTCTCACGCCGTGACTTCGACCCCGCGACGGGGCTGTTCCGCGTGAGCTTCCCCGCGTACGTCGAGAAGATGATCGAGCTGGCCGACGAGGAGGATGTCGCTCTGGTCGACCTGTCGGCGTCGAGCCGGGCCTACCTCGACCAGATCGGACCGGATGCCGCGAAGGCGGTGTTCCTGCACGTCGACCCCGGTGTCTTCCCCAACCGCCCCGCAGGCACCGTCGACGACACCCACTTCCAGGAGTACGGAGCCATCCAGATGGCTCGTCTCGTCGCGCAGGGCATCGCGGCGCTCGACGACCCGCTCGCCGCGAAGGTCGTCGACGTCGAGCAGCCCGGTGAGCTACCCGCCGCCCCGCAGAACCTCGTCGCGGGAGGCATCAGCAACGCCGGGGCGACGCTGCGCTGGGATGCCGTGCCCACCGCCGACATCTACAAGGTGCTCCGCCAGCGAGCCGCAGACCCCGCCGACACCTGGACGCTCGTCGGGACCGTCACGCAGCCGACCACCATCGTCCAGGGCCTCGAGGAGGGCGCGACGTTCCGCTACCGCGTCGTGGCCGTCAACGGACGCGGCGAGTCCGAGCCGTCGGCATCCGTGGAGTTCACGACCAAGCAGGCGCAGTACCGGTTCGACTTCCAGCTGCCCGGCAACCCGCTCGCCGCGGGGTACACCGAGGTCACCCCGGCGATGGGCTACACCGCCGAGCGCGGCTACGGCTTCACCAACGTCCTGCCGGCCAACGCCGGTCGCGACCGCGGCGCAGCCGACGGCGCCGACGACCTCTCGCGCGATTTCGTGCTGCCGGGCGACAGCTCGACCTTCGCCCTCGACGTGCCGAACGGCACCTATTCGGTCAAGACCTACTCCGGTGACTGGATCGGCTCGTCGCGGACGAGCTTCCGGGTCGAGGGCAAGGACGCCGGGTCGGGCAACGCGGGACGCGCGTCGGTCGCGGCGGTCCTGCGCGGCCCCTTCCTGGTCACCGACGGACAGCTCAACATCGAGGCCTACGGCGCGGCCGCCGGCACCCGGCTGAACGGGCTGGAGATCACGCCGATCCTGCTCGGCCCCGTGGGCTTGAGCGTGACGGGAGTCGATGCCGATCCCGCGGCCCCGCGAATCGACCTCGCGTGGGATGCCGAGCCCGGAATGCGCTGGAACATCTACCGCGCCTCCGAGTTCGAGGGCGCGCCGGCGCTCGTCGGCACGGCGGATGAGCCGGGCTACACCGACCGCACCGCCCGCCTGGGTCTCGACTACAGCTACCACGTGACCGCCGTCGACCAGACGGGTCTCGAGTCGGTCCCCTCCGCCACGGTCGGCACGAGCCTGGTCGATCCCGAGGCGGCACCGCCGTCGGCACCGACCGCGCTCACCGCCGAGCGCGTCGACAAACGCGAGATCGAACTGTCGTGGTCGGCACCGGATGACGCCGTCTCGGCGCTCGTGTTCCGGTCGCAGACCGCCGGCGAGCGCGGCGACCTCGTGGGCATCGTCGATGTCTCGCGGTTCGTCGACACCGACGTGCTGACGACCGTGCCCTACTTCTACACCGTGGTGGGCCTCGGCGCGGGCGGTCCGGGTGCCGGGTCCGAACAGCTCGAGACGCCCGCCCCGACCGTGCTGCAGCGTCAGGCCGAGTACCTCGGCCGCGGCGTCGCGGCCGTCGCGACCGACGACGGGGTGCTCGTGTCGTGGCGGCTGCTCGGAACCGATCCGGCGGACGCCGCGTTCCACGTGTACCGCGACGGCGAGCGCATCACCGACGAGCCGATCACCGCGACGACGAACCTCGTCGACACGACCGGCTCGACGGGATCGACCTACTTCGTCACGAGACTGAGCGCCGACGGATCGACCGAGACCACCGAATCGGAGCCGGTCTCCGTGCAGACCGCGGCGTACCGGTCGGTCCCGCTGCAGCGTCCCGCCGATGCCTACACCCGAGACGGCCAGCCGTACTCGTACTCGGCGAACGACACGACCGTCGGCGACGTGGACGGCGACGGCGAGTACGAGCTCATCGTCAAGTGGTACCCCTCGAACGCGAAGGACAACTCGCAGTCGGGCTATACCGGAAACGTCTACGTCGACGCCTACCGGATGAGCGGAGAGCGCCTGTGGCGCATCGACCTCGGCGTGAACATCCGAGCCGGCGCGCACTACACCGACCTCATGGTGTACGACTTCGACGGCGACGGTCGGGCGGAGCTCATCACCCGTACCGCCGACGGCACGATCGACGGAGCCGGAAGGCCCATCGGCACCGCCGGGGCCGATCATCGCAACAGCTCGGGCTACGTGCTGCAGGGCCCCGAGTTCCTGACCGTCTTCGACGGATTCACGGGAGCCGCCGTCGACACGATCGACTACGTGCCGCAGCGCGGCGACGTCGGATCGTGGGGCGACACCTACGGCAACCGTGTCGACCGGTTCCTCGCGTCGGTCGCCTACCTCGACGGCGAGCGACCGAGCGCGATCTTCAGCCGCGGGTACTACACCCGCGCGGTGATCGGAGCGTTCGACTTCGACGGCGAGCACCTGACGACGCGCTGGGTGCTCGACTCGAACGACGAGGGCGCGGAGTCGATCTACGGCCAGGGCTACCACTCGATGTCCGTCGCCGACGTCGACGGCGACAGCAAGGACGAGATCGTCTTCGGATCGGCCACGATCGACGATGACGGCGCCGTGCTCTACTCCACGGGGCTCGGACACGGCGACGCGCTGCACGTCTCGGATCTCGACCCCTCCCGGCCGGGGCTCGAGGTGTTCGCCGCGCACGAGAACATGGCCGCGTCGGGCAACCGCGGTGCGACCTTCCGCGATGCCCGCACCGGCGAGATCCTGTGGGACGTCCCCGCAACCGTCGACACCGGCCGCGCGGCATCCGGTGACATCGATCCGCGGCATCCGGGGGCGGAGAGCTGGGCCGTGGGCGGCGACGCGGCCTGGAACTCGCCTACGGGCCACCTCATGACGGCGGCCGGCGAGCGCATCGGCGAGACGATCCCCGCGGCGAACTTCCTCGCCTGGTTCGACGGCGACCCGCTGCGCGAGATCGTCGACCACACCTGGGACGCCGCGACATCGCAGGGCACCCCCACGGTGTCGAAGTGGGACTTCGAGAACGAGACCGAGAATGTCATCCTCAGCGACACCGGCGCCCGGTCGAACAACGGCACGAAGGGCACGCCGAACCTGCAGGCCGATCTGTTCGGCGACTGGCGCGAAGAGATCGTCTGGCGCTCGGCCGGTTCGTCGGAGCTGCGCATCTACTCGACCACGGACGAGACCGAGCTGCGCATCCCGACCCTCATGCACGACATGCAGTACCGGGTCGCCGTGGCCTGGCAGAACACCGGGTACAACCAGCCGCCGCACCCGAGCTTCTTCATCGGAGATGGGATGGCTCCCGCGCCGATGCCCTCGATCGCGGTGACCGGCGACCCCTCGGGGGCGACGGACGAGACGGCCCCGGTCGTCTCGGGGCTGCCCGAGGACGGCGCGCTGCTGCCCGACACCGGCGAACTGCAGCTCACGGTCGCAGCCGACGACCCGGAGAGCGGTGTCCGCACCCTCGATGTCGCGCTCGACGGCACGCCGGTCGCCCCCGACGCCGCGATACCGCTCGCGGGGATGTCGGGCGAACGCGTCCTCACGGTGCGCGCCGTCAACCACGACGGTCTCGTGGCGACCGCCGAGGTGCGGCTCGTCGTGTTCAGCGACGACGGTGCCTCGGCGCCGCCCGCCCGAGCATCGCTTCACACCGACAGCGGCTGGAGAGACGGCCGGCACGACGGATCGTTCACCGTGACGATGAACCTCTGGTGGGGAACGAACGGCGGCGCGTACCGCCTCTACGAGAACGGCGAGCTCATCGCCACGCGCCTGCTCGCCCCGAACACGCCCATGGCGCAGGTCGCGTCGGTCGCGGTCGCGGGCCGGTCGAACGGCACATACGTCTACACCGGAGAGCTGGTCAACGCCGCCGGCGTCACGGCCACGACGCCCACGACCGTCGTGGTGACGGATGCCGCGCCGGCTCGTCCCGTCGTCTCGCACGACAACGGCGACGGCGACGGCGCGTTCACCCTGACCACGAACCTGTGGTGGGGCACGAACGGGTCGGAGTACACGCTGTTCGAGAACGGCGTGGAGATCGACCGGCAGCAGCTGACGGTCGCCTCCCCCGTAGCGCAGCGCGCCGTGACCTCGATCGCCGGTCGCAGCCCCGGCACCTACGAGTACGTCGCCGAGTTCGCCAACGACGCCGGGGCCACCCGCTCCGCGCCGATCACCGTCGTCGTGCGCTGACCGCCGTCCGACACAGCACGAAGGCCGTGCCGATCGTTTCATCGATCGGCACGGCCTTCGTCGTCGGGGACTCCGCCGTCAGGGGCTCCGTCGTCAGGCGTCCCGGGCTCCGACGCGGCGTCGGCGCACGACGACCGCTCCGGCGCCGAGCACGAGCAGCGCCAGCGCGCCGAACAGCGTCGCGGCGATGCCGCCGGCATCCCCTCCCGTGCGTGCCAGGTCGCGCGCATCGGTCGAGCCGGCCGCGCCGTTCGCACCCGCGTCCGTCGACGCACCGCCCGAACCCGAGCCCGAGCCCGGCGTTCCCGCGCCGCCATCGGCGCCACCGTCGGTGCCACCGCCCGTTCCCGGGTCGACGACCGCGGCGGTCGGGACGATCGCCGCCGAGCGAGCGCTGCCACCGATGAAGCCGGCCGCTGCCGCGGTCACCTCGACCGAGATCTCCCGGCCTTCGTCAGCAGCGGTCAGCGCGTAGCTGTCGGCCGTGGCGCCGTCGATCGCGGCCCCGTCACGCAGCCAGACGAACGCGGGCGTCGCGTCCGCCGGGTCGGTGACCGCCACCGCGCGAACGGTCGAGCCGACGCGCGGCTCCCCCGACACGACGGGCGTCTCGACGCCGACCGCCCGGCTGACCGTGACCGTGTACGTCTGCGAGGCGCCATCGGGAGCCGTGACCGTCACGGTCCCGACGCTGGTGATCACGTCATCCGCCGCGGCCGCGGCATCCGCCGCCATCCGCTGCGCGTCACCGGCCTGGTCGTCGCCGGGCTGCGTCACGACGACAGTGGCGTCGTCGTCGACCGCGAGCGCGTGGAGCGTGGGCCACGCCGACCCCGTCGTCGTGACGGTGTACTCCAGCGTGTCCGGCGCGAACCCGTCGACGGGCTCATCGCCGACGGTGAGCCGCGCCAGATCGGCGACGCCTGCCGGGGCGGCTGCGGCCGCGAAGATCTCGACCTCCGAGACGATCATGTGCGTGTCGGGGCGCGCGTTCATCACGACCCGGACCTCGTCGGCGGCGCCGGAGACCGGCACCTCGACGCGCGGCGCGCCCGTCGCGGGCTCCGGCACGGTGACGAGCTCGCCCTCGACCCACTCGCCGCCGCTCTCGCGGTGGTCGACGCGCATGGTCGCGGGCCAGCTCAGCGAACTGCCGTCACGGTAGAACTGCACGGCGACACGCGTGAGGGTCTCGCGCTGCGCCAGGACGTAGCTCAGGGTGTCCTGCGTGTTCTTCGCCCCAGAGCGCCAGTTCGACCAGCCCTTGTCCGTCGAGCTGCCGTTGATCGTGTTGCTCACGTCGTACTGCGTGCTCTCGGTGAAGGTCGCGCTCGGAGCGCTCTCGGGGGCGACGTTGCGTTCCGACGCCGCCGTGACGATCACCGTCAGACGGGCATCGAGCTTCTCGCCGCTCGGACCGGTCGCGACGCCGGGCACCGAGACCGTGCCGGGGTTCGCGAACGCGTCATCGGCGATGCCGTCCCACGTCCATTCGACCGGAACGGAGAAGCCTGCGCCCGAGGGACGCAGCTCGGCCTGCACCGCGCTGTCGGCCTGGCTCCTGACGGCGTCGAGGGCACTTCCGGCGGGAACGGTGACGGATGCCGGGCGCGCCGCGGTGTACGCGCCGATCTCGACCGTGGCGGTGGCTTCGAACGAGCCGCCGAACAGCTCGGTGCCCGTGCCGCGAACCTCGACCGAACCGGTGCGCGAGAAGTCGACGCCATCGAGCTGCCAGGTCACCGGAGCCTGCCGCACGGTCCCTCCGGTGTAGCGCACAGCGACACTCGCGGGCAGTGCGGGTACCACGCCGACCGCGGTGGCGACCGTCACGGGCTCCGTGCCCGCGACGGTCGTGCTCGCGATACGCCACTGCTGGTTCCCGCCGCCGTTCGAGGTCCACAGTCCCACCGACGCGCCGGGGGTCGTGCTGCCGCCGCCCACGTCGAGGACGCGCTCAGCAGCGACGTTCAGCACCGAGTAGTACGCGCCGTCCGTCGTGGAGGCCATCCACTGCAGTGCGGGATCGGTCGCTGCTGCCGCTGGATCCGCGTCCACGAGCGCCGTGGCCGTGCCGCTCGATGCGAGGAACTGGCCCGACCCGTTCTGCAGCGTGAAGCGGTGGCGGTTGGTGCCCGCCCCCGCGATCGTGCGGACCGTCCACGCCTGTCCGCGGGCGGCGTCGGGGGTGGTGGCGAGAGAGCGGACCGCGAGCGTCGAGCCGCCGTCGAGGGCGAGCCCGCTCTGAAGGCCCGTGAGCTGCACCGTCTCGCCGTCGCGGAAGGCGGCGGCATCCGGCGAGACGCCCGAGACGCCGTCGATGACGAAGGTCACGACCGACTTCGCGGGCACCGTCAGCGTGGCGGTGCGGGATGCCGCGTCCACGGCGACCGGCTGCCCCTGCTGGAGCGCGTTGACGGTGGGCTCCGCCGCGGTCGACTGGGTCGTGACGACGGGGGTCACGGTCGCCCCGGGGGCCACGGTGCCGAAGTCGCTCAGGTCGATCTCGACGGTGCGGTCGGCAGCCTCGGCGTTGACGTGCACGATCGTGGCCCCCTCGCCGTCGGCGTCGATCGCCGCGGTCGACTGCGCGTTGTCGGTCGCGATCAACCGGTCGCCGGGGGTGATGTAGTGCGTGAAGTTGCGGACGGTGTTGAACTTCTCGTTCGTCAGCACCTGGCACGAGGGGTCGGCGTCGCCGTCGCGGAGCCGACGCTCGGACTTGCCGTCGGCGTTGCAGTCGAAGTCGATGAAGACGCTGCCCCAGTTGAGCTTCTCGACCTTCTCCATGTTGTAGAGGTCTTCGACCGGCTGCCAGAACACCCACGCGTCCGGCTCGAGCTCACGCAGGTCGCCGACGATGTGCTGGGCCATGCCCAGGCCGTTCTCGATGTCGTCGGTGACGAAGCCCTTGCTGCGGTCGGTCCAGTTGCCCTCGACCTCGCTCATCCACAGCGGCTTGTCGGCGGCCTTCGCGATGTCGCGCACGACCTGGCGCCCGCCGGTGCCGTACGTGTGCACGTTGAGCTGGTCGACGAGGTCCTTCGCCTCCGCAGACCACGTGTTCCAGTTGGTGGCGAAAATGCCGGGGTTGGTCTCGTCCATCGCGGAGATGACGGCATCCGTGCTCGTCCCCGGCTGCGCGAGGCGCTCGGCGAGGGCGGCGATCATCGCATCCTGCGCCTCGGGCCCGATGTGCGCGCCCTCCTGGCGTCCGCCGGTGGGCCAGGTCGCGCCGTCGGGGATCTGCGTGGACCAGTAGTTCGTGTTGGGCTCGTTGAACGGGTCGATCGTGTCGAACGAGATGCCGTGAACCCGCTCGAGCTCGTCGACGACGTTCACCAGGTAGCCGGCGAACTTGTCCATGTCGGCCGGGGCGAGTTGCTCGCTCGTGGCGTTGTTGATCCCGCCCGAGACGTAGCCGCTCTGCGTGAGGAAGTAGGGCGGCGAGTTGCTGAACGCCTCCCAGTGCGTGACCTTGTCTTTGAGGGCGTCGAGCCACCAGCGCTGCGCGGAGTCCCGCGAGAAGTCGTAGGCATCGGGATCGTCGGGGTCCCAGGCATCCCGGTAGCGGTCTCGGTCGGCGAAGGTCGAGGTGATCGCGCCTTCGTCGTCCGTGGCCTGCAGGTCGGGGTTCCAGAAGCCGGGAACCGCGCCGCCGGGCCGCAGGTACGGCGGGACGTCGGTGGCGTTGCCGCCGCCGATGTTGTAGCGCGCGATGTTGAGGTTGAGGCCCTCGTTGCCGAACACGGCGTCGAAGAGCTTCTGCCGAACGTCGGCGGGGTAGTTCCCGGTCGCGTTGGCGAACCAGACCAGGCTGGTGCCCCATCCCTCGAACGGCTTCTCCGAGGCGGTAGCGGGATTCGGGGCGATCCGCACGGCGGCGGGCTCGGCCGCCTGCGCCGGCGGGGGCGCCGCAGCGGCAGCGGCGGTGAGACCACCGGCCGCGAGCGCCACGGCACAGGTCATCGACAACAGTCGAGCTGACTTCATCGTCATTCCTATCCGGTCGCTCCGATGCGACCTCGGGGGGGGGGGGGTGATGTTGACGTCAACATGTTGACGTCAACACCGAGCCTAAGGGACTCCTGTGCGCGGGTGCAATGGCGCGTTCCTCACGACGAAACTCGGACGATCACGCGAAAGTCGGAGCAAATGTCGCGAACGGCCCGAGGAACGCGCGATTCTCCGAGCCCGCGAGCCGGGCAGTCCGGCCCGGGCTAAGCGCGGGGGCCTGAGCTCGCGCGCACGACGAGCTCGGTCGGCACGAGCGTGCGCTCGGCCGGCGCCTCTCCCCCGTCGATCTCGGTGAGCAGCGAGCGGACGGCGGCCGCGCCGATGCGGTCGAAGTGCTGGCGCACGGTCGTCAGCGGCGGCCAGAAGTTCGCCGACTCGGGGGCGTCGTCGTAACCGACCACGCTGACGCTCGCAGGCACGGGCCGATCGGCCTCGTGCAGCGCCCGGAGCAGCCCGAGAGCCATGCGGTCATTGGCGGCGAACACCGCCGTGACGGCGTCGTCGGCGGCGAGCGACCGCCCGATCTCGTACCCCGACTCGGCGGTCCAATCCCCTACGTGCGCCTCGGGCACCCGGGCTCCGCGCGCGACGAGCGTGTCGTGCCAGGCGACCCGCCGGCGCTCCGCGGCGAACGACTCCCTCGGCCCGGAGATGTGGTTGACCGTCTGGTGCCCGAGGTCGAGCAGATGCTCCGTCGCGAGACGCGCACCCAGCGCCTGGTCGTTGTCGACCACGGGATACGGATAATCGGCACTCGAGTCGACCACCACGACGGGGAGGCCCGTGGGCAGCGCGAGCTCGCGCTCGCCCAGCCGGTGCGTCTCGATCAGGATGATGACGCCGTCGACGGCGTGCTCGGCCAAGCGCACGAATGCGCCCGACACATCGGACTGCGTGGCCGACTGCACGGTGATGACAGTGAGCGAGTACCCCGCCTCCGCGGCGACGGATGCCACGGCATCGAGCGTGCGCGTGTTGCCGTAGCTCGCGAGCGAGAACATGATCACGCCGATGCTGCGGAAGCGCCCCGAGCGCAGGGCGCGGGCCGCACTGTTGGGCCGGTACCCCAGCCGCGCCATCGCATCCTGGACGCGAGCCCGGGTCTCGGGGTCGACGTTCTCGCGACCGTTCGCGACGCGCGACACCGTCTGCCCCGACACGCCGGCCATCGCGGCCACGTCGGCCATCGACACCTCGCGGCGCCGTGGCCGCACGTCCGGGCCTGCGGCTGCTCGTGCTTCACCCATGCCCGGATCCTCCTCGATGTTGACGTTGACATGCTAGCGTGCCCGAGTTATGTTTACGTCAACATCCGCGCTCAATCGGCGAGCGCCTGCATCACAGAAGAGGCACGGACGATGACGACCACTACGGCACCCCCTCCGGCCGTGCGCACCGCACGGAAGCGGCGGCGCGTCAGCGTCGAACAACGCGGATGGCTCTTCGTCGGCCCGTTCGCCGTCGTCTTCGCGCTCGTCTTCCTCGCGCCCCTCGCCTACGCCCTCTACCTCAGCTTCTTCCGCGAGCAGATCGTGGGCGGCAACGCATTCGTCGGTTTCGAGAACTATCTGACGGCTTTCGCCGACCCCAAGCTGTGGGACGGCTTCCTCCGCGTGCTGCTGTTCCTGCTCATCCAGGTGCCGATCATGCTCGTGCTCGCGCTGGCCGCCGCCCTCGCGATCGACAGCGCGCGCCTGCACGCATCGGGCTTCTACCGGATCATCATCTTCCTGCCCTACGCCGTCCCCGCCGTCGTCGCGGTCCTCATGTGGGGCTACATCTACGGCGACCAGTTCGGTCTCGCCGGCAACATCAACGACCTCCTCGGCGCACAGGTCCTGCGACCCTTCCTGCCCGAGTGGATGATGGTCTCGATCGGCAACATCGTCACCTGGCAGTTCGTCGGCTACAACATGCTGATCTTCTACTCGTCGCTCAAGACGATTCCCGGCGAGCTGTACGAGGCGGCATCCCTCGACGGCGCCGGTGCCTGGCGCACGATCCTCTCGATCAAGATCCCGGCACTGCGCGGCTCGATCGTCATCGCCACGATCTTCTCGATCATCGGCAGCTTCCAGCTCTTCAACGAGCCGAACATCCTCAAGCCCCTGGCCCCGAACACGATCACGACGTTCTTCACGCCGAACATGTACGCGTACAACCTCTCGTTCGCCGGCCAGCAGTACAACTACGCCGCCACCGTCGCGATCATCATGGGCGTCATCACGGCGGTCATCGCCTACGTCGTCCAGTTGCGCGGATCCCGTCAGGAGATGCGATGACCGCTCCCGCCCTCGCCCGCAGCACGCCGTTCGCCCGGCGGAAGTCCGTCGTGCTCACCGTCGTGATGAGCCTGTTCATCCTCTACACGCTGCTGCCGCTGTTCTGGCTGGTCATCAACGCGACCAAGACCCAGGGCGACCTGTTCACGACCTTCGGCCTCTGGTTCGGCGACAGCTTCAACCTGTGGAACAACATCGTCGACACGTTCACCTACCGCGACGGCATCTTCCTGCGGTGGCTCGGCAACACGCTCCTCTACGTGGTCGTCGGCGCGGGCGGTGCGACGGTTCTCGCGACGATGGCCGGCTACGGCCTGGCGAAGTACAACTTCCGCGGCCGCAAGGCGGTCTTCGCCGTCGTCATCGGCGCCGTGGCCGTTCCCGGCACCGCCCTCGCGGTCCCCACGTTCCTCATGTTCAGCCAGCTGGGCCTGACCAACACCCCGTGGGCGATCATCATCCCCTCGCTCATCAGCCCCTTCGGCCTGTACCTGATGTGGGTGTTCGCGAGCGACGCCGTCCCCACCGAGCTGCTCGAGGCGGCCCGCATGGACGGCGCCAGCGAGATGCGCACGTTCTTCACCATCTCGACGAAGCTGCTCATGCCCGGCATCGTCACGGTGCTGCTGTTCGCGGTCGTCGCGACCTGGAACAACTACTTCCTCCCGCTCATCATGCTCAGCGACCCCGCCTGGTACCCGCTCACCGTCGGGCTCAATCAGTGGAACGCCCAGGCCACGGGAGCCGCGGCCCAGCCGATCTACAACCTCGTGATCACCGGATCGCTGCTGTCGATCATCCCCATCGTCGTCGCCTTCCTCCTGCTGCAGCGCTTCTGGCAGTCCGGCCTGAGCGCCGGCAGCGTCAAGCAGTGAGCGCACCCCCAGACCCCGTATTCCGCACCACCTGAATCAACAACGACCCGAATCCACAACAACGAAGTGAAGGAACTCCCATGACACCCATGCGCAAGGGATCGGCGCTGCGTCGCGCCGCATCCGTCGTGGCCCTGACCGCAGCCGCCGGCCTCGTGCTGGCCGCCTGCTCGTCCTCCGGCCCCGCCGCGGGCAGCGGCAACCCCGACGACCTCGACGCGGCCCTGAAGGCCGGCGGCGAGATCACCTACTGGTCGTGGACCCCGTCCGCCGAGGCGCAGGCCGAGGCGTTCATGAAGAAGTACCCCGAGGTCAAGGTCAACGTCGTCAACGCGGGCACCAACACCGAGGAGTACACCAAGCTCCAGAACGCGATCAAGGCCGGCTCGGGCGCCCCCGACGTCGTGCAGATCGAGTACTACGCCTTCCCGCAGTTCGCCCTCACCGACGGGCTGCTCGACCTCGCGCCCTACGGCTTCGGCGATCTCGAGAGCGACTACACCGCCTCGACGTGGAACTCCGTCGACTTCGACGGCAAGATCTACGGCCTGCCGCAGGACTCCGGCCCCATGGCGCTGTTCTACAACAAGGCGGTCTTCGACCAGTACGGCCTGACGGTCCCGACGACGTGGGACGAGTACATCGCCACCGCGCGTCAGCTCACCGCCGCCGACCCGACGAAGAAGATCACGAACGACACCGGTGACGCCGGCTTCGCCACCAGCATGATCTGGCAGGCGGGCGGGCAGCCCTTCTCGGCCGACGGCACCGACGTGACGATCAACGTCGCCGACGAGGGCTCGAAGAAGTGGGCCGACACCTGGAACACGCTCGTCGAGGACGACCTGATCGCCAGCACCCCGAGCTGGAGCGACGAGTGGTTCAAGGGCCTCGGCGACGGCTCGATCGCGACGCTCGTCATCGGGGCCTGGATGCCGGGCAACCTCGAGTCGTCGGTCGCCGACGCCTCCGGCGACTGGCGCGTGGCCCCCATGCCGACCTACGACGGCACCCCGGTCTCGGCCGAGAACGGCGGCGGCGGCCAGGCGGTCACGAAGCAGAGCGAGAACCCGGCCCTCGCCGCCGCGTTCCTCAAGTGGCTGAACAACGACGAGGAGAGCCTGACGATCTTCGCCGAGAGCGGCGGCTTCCCCTCGACGACGGCGCAGCTCGAGTCGGACGAGTTCCTGAACAAGGCGCCCGAGTACTTCGGCGGCCAGAAGATCAACGAGGTGCTCGTGCAGGCGGCCAAGGACGTGCGTCCGGGCTGGCAGTACCTGCCCTTCCAGGTGTACGCGAACAGCATCTTCAGCGACACCGTCGGGCAGTCCTACGCCTCAAAGTCCGACCTGAACGAGGGCCTCGCCACGTGGCAGGACCAGCTCGTGCAGTACGGCAACGACCAGGGCTTCACCGTCAACAAGTGACGCCCGACGAGGGGCGGGTCGCATCGAGCTTCGGTCCGGCCCGCCCCTCGCCATGTCCCCCCAGGAGAAGAGCAATGACCTCCCCCACCCGCATCTCGCTCGACACGTCCGCCCCGGGCCCTGTCGTACCCCGGCGACTCTTCGGCACCTTCGTCGAGCACATGGGACGCTGCGTGTACGACGGCATCTTCGAGCCGGGTCACGCCACGGCCGACGACGCCGGCTTCCGCGGCGACGTCCTCGAGCTCGTGCGCGAGCTGGGCGCGACGGTCGTGCGCTACCCCGGGGGCAACTTCGTCTCGGGCTACCGGTGGGAGGACGGCGTCGGCCCGCGCGACCAGCGCCCCGTGCGCCTGGATGCCGCGTGGCACAGCACCGAGACCAATCAGGTCGGGCTGCACGAGTTCGCCGCGTGGGCCGAGCAGGCCGGGCTCGAGCTCATGGAGGCCGTGAACCTCGGCACGCGCGGCGTCGCCGAGGCCGCCGATCTGCTCGAGTACGCCAACCACCCGGGCGGCACCGCGCTGTCGGAGCGCCGCCGCGAGAACGGGCGCGCCGAGCCCTTCGGCATCCGGCTCTGGTGCCTGGGCAACGAGATGGACGGCCCCTGGCAGATCGGCCACAAGACCGCCGAGGAATACGGCCGCCTCGCTGCCGAGAGCGCCCGGCTCATGCGGTTCATCGATCCCGACGTCGAGCTCGTCGCCGCGGGCAGCTCGAACCACGAGATGCCGACCTTCGGCGAGTGGGAGCGCACCGTGCTCCGCCACACCGCGGGACTCGTCGACCACATCTCCGTGCACGCCTACTACGAAGAGACCCCGGGCGACCCCGCGAGCTTCCTCGCTTCCGGCGCCGCCCTCGACGCCTACATCGGCGAGGTCGCCGACATCATCGACGAGGTGCGCGCCGAGCGCGGCATCACGACCCCCATCGGCATCAGCGTCGACGAGTGGAACGTCTGGAACCAGACCCGGTGGAACGAAGTGGACAAGCCCGAGGTGTTCACCGGCGACTGGCCCGTCGCTCCGCGCCTCATCGAGGACGACTACACCGTGACGGATGCCGTCGTCGTCGGGTCCCTCCTGATCACGATGCTTCGCCGCGCCGACCGCGTCTCGATGGCGAACCTCGCGCAGCTCGTCAACGTCATCGCGCCGATCCGCACCGAGCCGGGCGGCGGCGCCTGGCGGCAGACCACCTTCTTCCCGTTCCAGCTGACCGCGGCCGCGGCATCCGGCCATGTCGTGGTCCCGGTCATCGACACCGGCGTCATCCCGACCGCGCGCTACGGCGACGTGGGCGCCGTCGACGCGGTCGCGACGATCGCGGGCGACGAGCTGTCGATCTTCCTCGCGCATCGGGGACTCGACGCCGAGACGCCGGTCACGATCGACCTCGACCGCTCGGCCGCGCGCGCCGAGGCGCTCGTGCTGACCGTCCCCGCGGGCGGCGACCGGCACACCGTCAACACCGCATCGTCGCAGCCCGTCGCCCCGGCATCCCTCGCCGTCGAGGTCAGCGACAGCGCTGTGACCCTGACCCTTCCCCCGCTCTCCTGGGCGCGCGTGAGCGTGCGCCTGAACCCCGGAACGAATCGAGTGACCGCGTGACGACCTTCAGCATCGGCGAGACCGACTTCCTCCTCGACGGGCGCCCGCACCGCGTCATCGCGGGAGCTCTGCACTACTTCCGCATCCACCCCGACCACTGGGCCGACCGCATCCGCAAGGCACGGCTCATGGGGCTCAACACGATCGAGACCTACGTCGCCTGGAACGCCCACGAGCCGGTGCGCGGCGAATGGGATGCCACGGGCTGGAACGACCTGGGGCGCTTCCTCGACCTCATCGCGGCGGAGGGCATGCACGCGATCGTGCGCCCCGGCCCGTACATCTGCGCCGAGTGGCACAACGGCGGACTTCCCGTGTGGCTCACGAGCACGCCCGGAATCGGCCTGCGCCGCTCCGAGCCGCAGTACGTCGAGGCGGTCAGCACCTACCTGCGGCGCGTCTACGAGATCGTGGCGCCCCGCCAGATCGACCGCGGCGGCAACGTCGTGCTCGTGCAGATCGAGAACGAGTACGGCGCCTACGGCTCCGACCACGACTACCTCCGCACGCTCACCGAGCTCACCCGAGCCTGCGACATCACGGTGCCGCTGACCACGGTCGACCAGCCCGAGCCGCACATGCTCGCCGCCGGCACGCTCCCCGACCTGCACACGACCGGATCGTTCGGCTCGCGCGCCACCGAGCGCCTCGCGACGCTGCGGGAGCACCAGCCGACCGGGCCCCTGATGTGCTCGGAGTTCTGGGACGGCTGGTTCGACTGGTGGGGCGGGGTGCACCACACCACGGATGCCGCCGCCTCGGCATCCGAGCTCGACGCCCTGCTCGCCGCGGGAGCCTCGGTGAACATCTACATGCTCCACGGCGGCACGAACTTCGGCACCACGAACGGCGCCAACGACAAGGGCCGCTACGCCCCCATCGTCACCTCGTACGACTACGACGCACCGCTCGACGAATCGGGCCACCCGACCGAGAAGTACCACGCGTTCCGCGAGGTCATCGCCCGCTACGCCCCGGTGCCCGACGAGGTGCCGCCCGCGCGGCCCGCGGCCCCCGTGCTGTCGGTTCCGCTGCGGGCGACGGGCGACTGGCTCCCCGCGGCGGGTTCCGGCGCGGGCGCGGCGGTCACTCCCCCGACGTTCGAGGAACTCGGACAACTCGGCCCCCTCGTGCGCTACGACATCGCGCTGCCCGCCGAGGCGTTCGGAGATTCAGACAGCGCCGTGCTCGCCGTCGCCGAGGTCCGCGACCTCGCCTGGATCGCCGTCGACGGCGCACCCGTCGGCCGCCTGCAGCGCGCGCTGCACGAACGCTCGCTGCCGATCCCGCGCGGGTCGCGGCTGACCGTGCTCGTCGAGGATCAGGGGCGCGTCAACTACGACGTCCGTCTCGGCGAGAACAAGGGCCTCGTCGGCCCCGTCGCCCTCGGCGGACGCGAGCTGACCGGCTGGTCGGCGCAGCCCGTCGGCCTCGCGGCCGTCGCCGCCGGCATCCCCGCTGCTTCGGAGCAGACGACGGCGGGACGCACCGGTCTCGCGGGCACGTTCGACCTCGACGCGCCCGCCGACCTCTTCCTCGACACGGATGCCTGGAGCAAGGGCTTCGCATTCGTCAACGGCTTCTTCCTCGGGCGGTACTGGCGCAACGGCCCGCAGCGCACCCTGTACGTGCCCGCTCCCGCGACGCGTGCCGGGGCGAACGAGATCGTCGTCGTCGAGCTCGAGCACGTCATCGATCCCGTCGCCGCGTTCGTCGCCGCGCCCGACCTCGGCCACCGCGAGGAGTGAGCGCGAGGAAGCCCCGCCGCGATCGGGCAGGATGGATGTCATGAGCTGGATGGTCACCGGTGGTGCTGGATACATCGGCGCGCATGTCGTGCGCGCCCTCGCCGCGGCGGGTCTCGACCCCGTCGTCCTCGACGACCTGTCGAGCGGTCACGCCGGGTTCGTCCCCGAGGGCGTGCCGTTCGTCCGCGGCTCGATCCTCGACCGCCCGCTCGTCGAGGGCGCCCTGCGCGAGCACGGCGTCGAGGGCGTCATCCACGTCGCCGGCTACAAGTACGCCGGCGTCTCGGTGACGCGCCCGCTGCACACCTACGCGCAGAACGTCGAGGGCACGCGGATCGTGCTCGAGGCGATGGAGACCGCGGGCGTCGACAAGATCGTGTTCTCCTCCAGCGCCGCCGTCTACGGCACTCCCGACGTTCCGCTCGTCACGGAGGACCTGCCCAAGCGCCCCGCATCGCCCTACGGCGAGTCGAAGCTCATCGGCGAGTGGCTGCTGCGCGATCAGGCGGTCGCGACGGCGGGCTCCCCCGCACCCCTGCGCCACACCTCGCTGCGCTACTTCAACGTCGTGGGTTCGGGCGACCCGTCCGTGTACGACACGAGCCCGCACAACCTCTTCCCCATCGTCTTCGAGAAGCTGATCGCCGGCGAGACCCCGCAGATCAACGGCGACGACTACGACACCGAAGACGGCACGAACGTGCGCGATTACGTCCACGTCGCCGACATCGCCGCCGCCCACGTCGTCGCGGCCCAGCGCCTCGCGGCCGGAGAGAACGTCGAGCCGGCCTACAACCTCGGGTCGCAGAACGGCCTGTCGGTCCGCGAGATCATGGACGCGATGGCCCGCGTCACGGGCATCGACTTCACCCCGAGGATCGGCCCGCGTCGCCCCGGCGACCCCGACCGCATCGTCGCCACCGGCGAGCTCGCCGCCCGCGACCTCGAGTGGGCCAACCGCTACTCGGTCGACGAGATGGTGCGCACCGGCTGGGAGGCGCGCCGGGCGGCATCCGTCTGACCGGACCCACATGCTGAGCTGAGCTCACGCGGGCGCTTCACCTCAGCGCAGAGCTCGCGCGGACGACGAGCTCGGTGGGCATGGTGTGCGCCGGGGCCGTCGAGCCCGACTCGATGACCTCCACGAGCGCCTCGACGGCACGTGCGCCGAGGGCGTCGAAGTCCTGGCGGACGGTCGTCAGCGGCGGCCGGTACTCCGCGGCATCCACCACGTCGTCGAATCCGACGACCGCGACGTCGTCCGGCACCGCGCGACCGGCGTCGCTGAAGGCACGGAGCAGGCCGAGCGCCATCTGGTCGTTCGCGGCGAACACCGCGGTGGCATCCACGAGCGCCGCACCGGCCGCGTGACCGCCGCGTGAGGTCCAGTCGCCGCGGACGACCTCGGGTACCGCCGCATCCGCGTCGATCAACGCCTCGCGCCACCCGCGCTCGCGTTCTTGAGCCGCGAACGAGGCTGCGGGCCCCGCGAGGTGGTGCACCGTCGTGTGCCCCAGCTCGAGCAGGTGCTGCGTCGCCTGTCGGGCGCCTCCCGCGTGGTCGGTCTGCACGATGGCGAAGCGGTCGTCGGGGGGCGAGTCGACGACGACGAGGCGGAGGTCGGCGGGCGGTGCGGTGTCGCGAGCGAGCCGCGTCGCCTCGTTGAGCACGATCGCTCCGTCGACGCCCTGGTCGCGCAGCTGGGCGAACGCCTCCGCGATGTCGCGCGCACCGGCGACCGTCACCACGGCCAGGGCGTAGTCGCGCTCAGCCGCCGCGTCGGCGATGGCCTGCAGCATGCGGGAGTTGCCGACCGAGGCGAGGGTCGAGACGACGAGGCCGATCGTGCGGGTCTGGCCGGTGCGCAGCGCCCGGGCGGCGCGATGCATGCGGTAGCCGAGCGTCGCCATGGACGCCTCGACCCGGGCACGCGTCGCGGGATCGACGCGCGGGCTGCCGTTGGCCACACGCGAGACGGTCTGCGCCGAGACGCCCGCGTGAGCCGCCACCTGGGCCATCGAGACGCGCATGCCGGTCCTCTCGTCGGGGTGTGTTGACGATATCACGGCCGGAATGTAGCGTGTTATCGTGAACATCAGCGCCCCTCCCGCCGTGCCGCTCGGCGCGGGCGTCGTCAAACGCTCCACGCGCCTCGACGACGGCCGCGAGCTTCTCTACTACGACGACCCCGACACGACGCTCGGCCCCGAGCGCGCCGTCGACGCCCGCACCCTCGACCCCCGCCCGGAGACCGCGACGATGCGGCAGGACATCCTGACGGGCGACTGGATCTCGATCGCGGCATCGCGCCAGAACCGCGCCTTCCTGCCCCCGGCCGAGCTCGACCCGCTCGCCCCGCAGACGCCGACCAACCCCTCCGAGATCCCGTCGCGCTACGACGTCGCCGTCTTCGAGAACAAGTCGCCGTCGTTCGGCCCCGCCCTCGCCGAGGCGTTCGGCGGCGCACCCGCGGCATCCGACCCGCCCCGCGGCATCGATGACCTCGCGCACCTGGGCCTCGGCCGCACCCGCACGAGCGTCGGACGCACCGAGGTCGTGTGCTTCTCCCCCGAGCACGCCGGATCCTTCGGAACCCAGACGGTCACCCGCGCCCGTACCGTCATCGAGGCGTGGGCCGATCGCACGGCCGCGCTGTCCGCGCTCCCCGGCATCGAGCAGGTGTTCCCGTTCGAGAACCGCGGCGAGGCGATCGGCGTCACCCTGCCGCACCCGCACGGGCAGATCTACGCCTACCCGTACATCACACCGCGCACGACGCGCCTGCTCGACTCGATCGACCGCACGGCTCCCGATCTGTTCCAGCGCATCCTCGAGTTCGAGCAGGCGGGTCCCCGGGTCGTGCTCCGCGGCGAGCACTGGACGGCGTTCGTCCCGTTCGCCGCGCGCTGGCCGATCGAGGTGCACCTCCTGCCCCACCGGCACGTCGCCGACTTCGCCGAGACGAACGAGGCCGAGCGCGACGAGCTCGCCCCGCTCTACCTGCGATTGCTGCGCGGGATCGACGCACTGTACGAGACCCCGACGCCGTACATCGCGGCATGGCACCAGGCACCGGTCCGCCACGCCCGCGACACCGCCCGCCTGCACCTGCAGCTGACGAGCCCGCGCCGCGCAGCCGACAAGCTCAAGTTCCTCGCCGGGTCCGAGGCCGCCATGGGCGCCTGGATCGGCGACATCCCGCCCGAGACCGCGGCTGCGCGTATTCGCGAGGCTGTAGAAGGAGTGACCCTGTGACCGACACCGATCCGCGCACCGACGCGCGCGACCTGCTGGCCTCCCTCGGCGCGACCGCGACGAGCGAATGGTCGGCCCCGGGCCGCGTCAATCTCATCGGCGAGCACACCGACTACAACGACGGCTTCGTGTTCCCGTTCGCCACTCCCCACCGCACGCACGTCGCGCTCGCCCCCCGCACGGACGGGCGCTTGCGGGTCATCTCGACGTTCGACACCGTGCCGGTCGAGGTCGCGATCGCCGACCTCGACGCGATCTTCCCGACCACAGGTGGCGAGCACGCCGTGCCCGAGTGGTCCGCGTACCCGCTGGGCGTCGCCTGGGCACTGATCCAGGCCGCCGGCGCAGACCCGACCACGCTGACCGGCGCCGATCTCGCGTTCGCGTCGAACGTGCCGGTCGGCGCGGGCCTGTCGTCGTCCGCCGCGATCGAAGGCGCCACCGCCTCGGCGCTCAACGAGCTGTGGAGCCTCGGACTCGACCGCGTCGCGCTCGCCCAGGTCGGCCGTCGCGCCGAGAACGAGGCCGTCGGAGCGCCCACGGGCATCATGGACCAGATGGCCTCGATGCTCGGTGAGCCGGATGCCGCGACGTTCCTCGACTGCCGTTCGCTCGAGACCGACGAGGTCGAGCTCGGCTTCGCCGCCGCGGGGCTGACGCTGCTCGTGATGGACACCAACGTCAAGCACGCGCACTCCACGGGTGGCTACGGCGAGCGCCGTGCCTCGTGCGAGAAGGGCGCGCAGCTCATGGGCGTCCCGATGCTGCGCGACCTGTCGGTCGACGACCTCGACCGCGCCGCCGGCATCCTCGACGACGTCACCTTCCGCCGCGTCCGCCACATCGTGACCGAGAACCAGCGCGTTCTCGACACCGTTCGCACCCTGCGCGAGCAGGGGCCGCGGGCGATCGGATCGCTGCTGGACGCCTCGCACGTCTCGATGCGCGACGACTTCGAGATCTCCGTGCCCGAGCTCGACCTCGCCGTCGAGACGGCGCGCGGCGCGGGCGCCATCGGGGCCCGGATGACCGGCGGCGGCTTCGGCGGCGCGGCGATCGCGCTCGTCGAGACCGGTGCCGTCGACGCGGTGGCCGGCGCCGTCGAGAAGGCATTCGCGGATGCCGGCTACGCGGCTCCGACGATCTTCTCGGTCAGCCCGTCGGCGGGCGCGCGCCGCGACGGCTGATACCGCGCCCGACAACCACGCACGCACGACGAGAGGGGGATGCCGGCCCGGCACCCCCCTCTGCGTTCACGCGACTTACTTGAAGGCGTCCTTGACGTCTTCGCCCGTCTTCTTCGCCTCGGCCTTGACCTGGTCGGCCTTGCCTTCGGCTTCGAGCTTGTCGTTGTCGGTCGCCTTGCCGATGGCCTCCTTCGCCTTGCCGGCGATGTCCTGGGCGGCGTTCTTGATCTTGTCGTCGAGACCCATGATGGGCTCCTCTCCTTCGGTGGTGACGCCCCGGGCGGGGCTGTGGACGTGTGCGGTCAGGACAGGCGGCGCTGGTCGTGCGCCAGCTTCGCGCGCAGCCCCGTGTGGATGGAGATGTAGGTCGTGAGCTGCTGACCCGTCAGAGTGCCGAGGTTGCCGACGAGACGCTCGACGGTCTCGGCCACGTGCAGCGGCGAGGTGTTCTGCCGCGGAGTGACGCTGACGTGCAGCACCGGCTGCTTCTTGATGTCGTTCGCGGTGACACGGGCGCTGAGGATCTCGTCGCGGTCGGCGAGCGCGTTCTTCAGCGCGTCCGCCGCGAATCCCTCGGTGACCGTGATGCGGCCGAGGTCGCTCTCCGCACCCGTCGCCCGGAGTGCGGTCCGGCGGCGGCCGTGGATGCTGCGCACGACCAGAACGATCAGCAGCACGACCAGCAGCGCGAGCGCGGCGAGCACGCCGACGGCGAGCCAGGTGAGGCTCGTGCCCGCGATGACGGTGGCATCCCACGCCTGCTTCGCCCAGTCCTCGGCCCCGGACCCGACCGAGGTCCAGGTGTCGGCGGCTGCCGGCCACACCGCGCCGGCGATGATTCCGCCGCCGACGACGACGAGCACCAGTCCCAGGATCAGGAGGATCGTGCGGTTGACCGCGCGATTGGTGTTGTTCATGCGTTCTCCTCCTGTTCGCGGGGCCGCTCGACCCGCACCGCGGTGCGCAGCTTCGACGCGAGCCGATACGACTCCAGCTCCGCGTCCGCCAGGGCGCGGACCTGCGTCTCGTCGACGGGGACTCCCACCGCGGGGGTGAGGGTCACATCGACCGAGCGGTGGCCGACACCGACCCGCACCTGGTCGCGGGGCAGTCCGCTCTCGTCGCTGACCCGCTGCGCGATCGCCGAGGCGATCACGCCGTTGTCGGCGACGACGGCGCTCTCACCGACGACGAGCTGGTGCTTCGACAGGCGGCCCGGGGCGACGGCGAGCGCCACGAGGATGACGCCGAGCACCGCGATGACCGCGCCGATGGCGACGCTGACGCCGACCGGTACCTCCGTCGGGAGTCCGACGACCCACCCGAAGGCGGCGGCGGGACCGAGGAGAAGGGCCGGCTGACCGGCGAGGTTCAGCACGATCTCCGTACCGACGTAGACGAGCGCGAGGATGACGAGGACGACGGCGACGATCATCGCGACGGTGCGCGGCGAGTGCGTCTCACGCCGCACGACGCGGCGCAGCACGGGACTGCTCATCGGACTCTCCTCCTTGCGGGTGTCGTGGCGCCGATGACGGTGATGTCGACGCGCGTGACGGGCTTCCCCAGCACGCGGCCGAGCTCTTCCTGCACGCGGCGCTGGGCCTCACGGGCGATGTCGACGACGGCTCCGGCGGCTCGCACCGCTTCGGTGTCGTCGAGCGACGGGACGGGGAACGGCGCCTGGATGCGGACGGCCACCCCACCCCGGTGATCGGATGCCGTGACCGACACACGGTCGACGTCCACGCCGATGACCTGGGATGCGATCTGCTCCGAGACCTTCCGCACCACGCGCTCGCGCACATCGACCCGTCCGGCGAGACCGGACGCCCCGCCGGTGGCGGCCGTGACGCCGCCACCGGGACGGATGGCCTCTGCGACGGTCATGACGAGGTGCGCCGCCCGGTCAGCACGTCGGCCAGCCCGCGGACGTCGAGCTTGCCGGACGCGATGCGGCCGACCGCGGCACCGATCGCCATGAAGAGGGCGACGAGGAGGAATCCCCAGAAGCCGAACAGCAGGGCGGCGGCGGCGAGGATGGCGCCGATGAGCGCACCCGAGACGGTGGCGCTCATGCGACGCGCGACTCGGACTCGTCGTCGTCGTCAGCGCCGGCGATGTGCACGTCGTTGACCTCGACGTTGACCTCGACGACCTCGAGGCCCACGAGTCGGCTGATGGCACCGGCGACGGCGGCACGGACGTTGTCAGCGACCTCCTGGATCGGCGCGGGGTACTCGACGACGATCGTGAGGTCGGCTGCGGCCTGGGTCTCGCCGACCTCGACCTTGACGCCCTGCGACAGGTCGGTGGCGTTGATGGCGTCGCGGATCGCACCGAAGGCGCGGGCTCCGCCGCCACCGAGGGCGTAGACGCCGGCGACCTCACGGGCTGCGATGCCGGCGACCTTCGCCACGACGCCGTCGGCGATCGTGGTCTTGCCCGCGGCATCGGTGTCGGCCGGGACACGCGACGACGAGAACGTGCGGTCGACGCGCGAAGCCTGCGGCGCGGCGGCCTGCGACTTCGTGGTCTCAGCAGCGGGGGCGGTGTTCTTCTGGTCCTCAGCCATGACGTTTCCTTATCTGTCTGCGTTGTCCGATGCAAGCTCTCGGCTCGTCATTCGGTGAGCGTTACGTTCGCTCTACAGATAAGAGGGCGGCTCATCCGGATTCGTCACAAAAAAGTTCGAGAAGTTTTCTGGGGGAACGATGCGAGCCGAAGACAGCGGGTCGAACCCCGACCTGCAGGCCGCGCCCGACGGCATCCTGGCGGCCCGAGCCGCCTCCGGAGACGCCGATGCCTTCGACGTCCTCCTTCATCGGCACACCCGCATCGTCCGCGCCTACGTGTACCGCATCGTCGGTACCCTCTCGGAGACCGACGACGTCGTGCAGGAGGCCTTCCTCACCGCGTGGCGGCAGCTGTCCACCTTGCGCGACCCGAACGCCGTGAAGGCGTGGCTGATGAAGATCGCGAGCCGCGAGGCGTATGCGCATCTCAGGAAGCGCCCCGACCATGACACACTGGACGGATTCGACAGAGCCGCGGAGGCGGGTCTCCTCCCCGAGGCCGCTGCCATCCGCAACGCACAGTTGCAAGCGCTCTCTCTTGCACTCGATGCGCTGCCGGAAGCCCAACGCCGCTGCTGGCTGCTCCGAGAAGTCGGGTCGCTCAGCTATACCGAGATCGCAGAAGAGATGAACCTCCCTCTCAGCACCGTTCGAGGAAACCTGTCCCGCGCCCGCGCCAGCATCACGATCCAGATGGCGGGGTGGCGCTGATGGATGCCGATGGCATGACTCTCGAGTGCGGCAAGACGATCGACGAGATCAGCGACTACCTCGACAGCGGTCGCTCGCCGTACGACCCCGAGATCGAGACCTGTCCCGACTGTCTGAACGCCCTCGACGCGCTCGAGCGCGCGGGGCGGTTGTCACGCGAGCTCATCGCGGCGGATGCCGCGGAGATGCCCGAGCCCTCGGAGAACTGGTTCCACGGCGTGATGAACGCGGTGCGGGCCGAGCTGCGGGCCGGGCGCTCGATCCCGCTCTCGCATCCCGATCCCCGGGTCTCGATGACCGTCACCGAGGGAGCCGTGCAAGCTCTCATCCGCGCCAGCGGCGACGCGATCGACGGCGTCTTCATCGGCCATTCGCGCATCATCGGCGACGTCGAGGTGCCCGATGCGCCGATCGCCGTCGACATCACCGCGTCGGTCGCGTGGGGCGAGTCGCTGCCGACCGCCGCCGGAGCGGTCCGCCGGGCGGTGTCCGACGCGCTCGCCCACCACACCGAGCTGAACGTCACCGCCGTCGACGTCACCGTCGAAGACCTCCACCGTCCCTTCCCGCCCAAGGACACCGCATGATCGAGCCCGTCTCCATCGTCGACCCGTCGGCTCCGCGCCCCCTCGTCGAGGTGCCCGGGGTCAGTGCCGTGCACGACCCCCGCCCGCCGCTGACCCGCGTGCTGGGAGCAGCGGCATCCGCGCTCCACCGAGAGACGGCGGCACCGATGAACGGCGTCCTCGTCACGGCCGATGGCGAGGTGGTGACCGCTGCCGCTGCCATCTCCGTCGCCGCATCCGCACGCACCCCCGAGGTGGCCCGCGCCGTCGCCGACGAACTGTGCGCGCAGCATCCGACGGCCGACCGAATCACGGTGCAGGTCCGCCGCATCGCCTGACCCGCGGTTGCCTCACCGAGGCGCCGCGGAGTCCGCTAGCTTCGGACTGTGTCTGCGACCGTCTCCGTCTCTCTCCGCCCCGCGGGTCCCGATGATCTTCCCGCTGTCCGGGAACTCGACAGGCTGTGTTTCCCGCCCGGGCGCGACGACGTCGAGCCCGCTCACCCGGGCGAGCTCGAGAGCGCCTTGGCGGGTGAACAGATCACGCTCGCCGTCATCGGCGACTCCGTGGTGGGGATGCTGCAGACCGAACGACTCGGCCCCGAGCACGTCTACCTCGCCGCGTTGGCCGTTCATCCCGACCACCAGCGCGCCGGGATCGGAGCGCGGCTCGTCCGGCACTTCTCCGACACGGTGAAGGGGATGTCGCCGCGGCCCTCGGCCACGACGGTGACCAGCCCCAGGAACGTCGCGATGATCGACCTGCTGACCCGGAGCGGCTTCGTCGGATCGCGCGGCATCCACGCCTACTTCGGTCCGAGCAAGGACCGTCTCTACTTCCAGCTGAAGAGCCGGCAGCTGGTCGCCGATCCCGACGACCGCGTCCTCGTCCCGGTGGCGGCGACCGATCACCTGTTCGATCTGCTGAGCGCCGACGCGAACGCCGTGACCAGCGTCATCAAGAGCGTGCAGGGGACGTTCTTCGAGGTCTCGACCTTCGAGGTCGAGGACCGACCCGGCCTGCGCGCCGACGAGACGTCCGTCAGCACGGGTGAGGCGGGCGCCGTCCTGGCGGCACTCACCTTCCTGCTCGGCTTCTCGCTGACGATCACCGACTTCTCCGAAGCGCTGCGGATCTTCCTGCTGGTCGCCACGATCCTGACTCTGGGAGCCACGCAGGTCTACGCGAACGCGTCGGGCTCGTTGTCGCGCCTGCAGGACGATCAGTTCGGCCTGCATATGAAGTGGGGCAATCTTCTGCTCGAGTTCGGCGGGGTCTATCCCCTCGTCCTGGTGCTGCCGGCCGTGTTCGCCGACGCCTCCGACAACGCCGGGCTCTCCCTCGCGACCGCGATCGTCGTCGCCGTCCTCGTCCTCGCGTACGAGGTGTCACCGTTCTCGATCAGCGGCCGGTACCGACGCAACATCGTGTTCTACGCGCTCGCGGTGGTCACAGCCGCGGCCCCGGTCGCCGCCGCGCCACTGCAGGCGCTGACCGGGCGCGACACCGCATGGGTCGTCCTGACAGCTGTCATCCTCATCGTCCGCTTGGCGTATCTCATCCCCGCCGGCCGGCAGGAGCTCGGCGCCCGAACCCGCCCCCGGCTGATGCGTCGCGCCCGGAGGACGCGAT
Organism: Microbacterium sp. Ru50; assembly: GCF_002920555.1. Taxonomy (NCBI): domain Bacteria; kingdom Bacillati; phylum Actinomycetota; class Actinomycetes; order Micrococcales; family Microbacteriaceae; genus Microbacterium; species Microbacterium sp. Ru50. The sequence goes on from NZ_PQSV01000001.1 coordinate 1,436,662, forward strand.
GAGCGCCGCAGCGGGGGAAAGCGGTGGCGGGAACCTCGTTCGCGCCACCGCGGCGGGCCGCGTGCGCGGCACGCGTCGCCACGACGGAACCCTCGTCTTCCTCGGCGTCCCGTACGCGCAGCCGCCGACCGGCGCACGGCGCTTCGGCGAGCCCGTGCCCGTCGAGCCGTGGGACGGCGTCCGCGACGCGACCGCCTACGGACCGACGCCGCAGCGCGGTGACCACGGCGACACCCTCATCCCCGAGCCGTCGATCCCCGGCGACGACACCCTGTCGGTCAACGTGTTCGCGCCGGACTCGTCCGGCGAGGCGGGCACCGTCGCACGGCATCCCGTTCTCGTCTACATCCACGGCGGCGGTTTCGTGCAGGGCTCCCCCGCGAGCCCCTGGTACGACGGCGGCTCGTTCGCGCGGGCGGGCATCGTCGTGGTCACGGTCTCGTACCGCCTCGGCTTCGACGGCTTCGGCCTCCTCCCCGGCGCCCCGACCAACCGCGCCGTGCGCGACTGGATCGCTGCCCTCGAATGGGTGCGGGCGAACGTCGCCGTGTTCGGAGGAAACCCCGATGACGTGACGATCGCCGGTCAGTCCGCCGGCGGCGGCGCGGTGCTCACTCTGCTCGGGATGCCCGATGCCCAGCACTTGTTCCATCGCGTGCTGTCCATCTCTGCGGCCCTGACGAACGTGCCGCCCGCCCGGGCGGCGACGGCGACCGGCCGGCTCGCGGCGCGCCTCGGGATCGCCCCGACCCGCGAGGCGTTCGCCGGCGTGGACGAGCTCACGGTGCTCGGGGCGCAGCAAGCGCTGGAATCGGAGCGGCACGGCAGCATCATCGCCTCGGTGCGCTCGCGGCTCGCCGACGGGCTCACGTGGGGACCGGTCGTCGACGGCGAGCTCATCCCGCGCCCGACCCTCGATGCGCTCGCTGCCGGCGTCGGCGCGGACAAGTCGCTCGTGCTCGGCACGACGGACGACGAGTTCACGATGATCACCGACGGGGTCGCCGGCCCGCTGCGTCTCGTCCCGCCGGCGCTGGCGCTTGCCGCACTCGGGGTCGGCCATGCGATGCGCTGGCGCTACATCCGCGACAACCGTACGCAGCGACGACTCGGCACCGCCGCATTCCTCGGCCGCTACGCCACCGACCGCATCTTCCGCGACACCGTGCCCCTCGTCGCCCGGACCCGTGGCGGTTCTTCGACGTGGGCCTACCGATTCAGCTGGCCCTCGCCGACCAAGCGCTGGGCGCTGCACTGCCTCGATGTGCCGTTCTGGTGGGACGCCTTGGGCGCCGACGGCGTCGCGAAGCTTGCGGGGCCACAGCCGCCGCAGGAGCTGGCCGACGCGATGCACGGCGCCGCCGTGTCGTTCGTCCGGACCGGCGGTCCGGGCTGGCCGCGATGGACGCCGGACGAGCGGACGACGCGGATGTTCGGCGCCGCGCCGTCGGTGCCGACGGTCGTGGCCGACGGTTACGCATCGGTGCGAGCGCTCGTCGGTTGACGGGGTGCGGGTGAGAGCAGAAGACGATGCCTGAGAGCTCCGCCGCCTCCGCGGCCCGCGAACTCGTGGAGTCCGGGCGCGGATTCGACGCCGCGCTGATCGAGCGCGCCGCCTTCGCCGACGAACCGGCGGTCCAGGAACTGCTGGATGCGTCGGACGAAGAGCGCCGCCGGCCCGTCGGCCGCCGGTCGATGTTCCGCTCACTGGGCGTCGCACTGCTGGAGTTCCTACCGATCATCGCCGCCGGGGTCGTCGTGATCCCCGCCCGAACGGCATCCGACCTGACCGTGCCGACCCTCGTCGCCGGTGCGCTGGCGATCGTGGCGGCGGCATCGCGTCCGATGCTGTGGCGACAGTTGGCGAGCGGGCGCGCCGAGGCGAGCGGTTCCCAATTGTCCATCAATGCCGTCTCGGTGCTCTTCGCCGCGTTCGCGATCATCATCGTCGCGCTGCGCTCCGATGACACCGGCGCCCCCGGCCTCATCATCGGCGCCTTCGCCGTGCAGGGCATCGCGTCCGCCGTCACCGTCGCCGCCATCGTCCGAGCCGGGCGTCGCGCCGGGGGGTCTTCGGCTCCGCGGACGGGAGTCGAAGCCCTGCGCGCCGCCGTCGGCGCACTGCCGGGCTCACGACAGGAACAGGCACGGGAAGACATCGCCACCGCATTGCGCGTGGCGGTCGACGGCGGCATCCTGAGCGAATCGGATGCCGCCACCCTGACGCGGGCGCCGCTCGGCGGTCTCGCCCGAGCCCACTGGGCTTTGTCGCAGACGCGCCGCTGACGACGCCGCGGGTCAGGGAACGCGCTTGAGCCAGGCGTCCGTCGCGAACTTCGACTCGACGAGCGCTTCGGCCTCGGCGTACTCCTCGTCCGAGATCGTGCCGGGAACCGCGCCGTAGCGCTTCGAGAACACCTCGATGAACCGCTCGATGATCGCGTCGCGCGGCAGACCCGTCTGGCTCCGCAGCGGATCGACGCGCTTGGCGGCCGAGACGGTGCCCTTGTCGCTGAGCTTCTCGCGGCCGATGCGCAGCACCTCGGTGAGCACCTGCCCGTCCATGTCGTACGACAGCGTGGCGTGGTGGAGCACCCCGCCGTTGGCGAGACGCTTCTGCGCGGCGCCGCCGATCTTGCCCGAAGGCGAGGCGATGTCGTTGAGCGGCTGGTACGTCGCCTCGATGCCGAGCGAGCGGAGGGCCTCGAGCACCCAGTCGTCGAGGAAGGCGTACGAGTCGGCGAAGGTCAGCCCGGCGACGAGGGATGCCGGCACGTACAGCGAGTACGTCACGATCGAGTTCGCCGCCATCATCATCGCGCCGCCGCCGGAGATGCGGCGCACGACGTCGAAGCCGTGCTTCGCGGCGCCCTCGGGGTCGACCTCGTTGCGGTACGACTGGAACGACCCGATAACGACGGCCGATTCGTTCCACTCCCAGATGCGCAGGGTGGGGTTGCGGCGCCCGTCGCCGACGCGGGTGGTGAGGACCTCGTCGAGCGCGAGATTCATGCTCGGCGACACGGCGCGGTCGTGGACGACCTCCCAGTCGAACTCGCGCCAGCCCGGGGCGGTGATCATCGCGCGGCGAACCGCGGTGCCGACCGACTCGGGAGTGAAGCCGAGCAGTTGCGCGCCGTCGGGCAGCGCCGAACGGACGGCGGCCGCGATGGTGGCAACATCCGACTCCTCGGGCAGGCCCGTCACGGCCGCATCGATGTCGGCGAGCGCGTCGTCGGGCTCGAGGAAGAAGTCGCCCGCCAGGTGGAAATCGGCGATGCGGCCATCGCGCACCTCGAGGTCGACGACGACCAGCTTTCCTCCGGGGACCTTGTATTCGCCGTGCATGCGTCCAGCCTAGGACCGGGCGGAGGATCGGTCGCCCGATGGATGCCGTTACACCTCGCGACGGACGACGGCGCGGGCCCCGCTCGGAAGAGTGGATGACATGAACCCCACCATCGACTCCGCCCCCGTCCTCGAAGCCCGCGGGCTCGTGAAGCGCTACGGGCCGCTCACCGCGCTCGACCGCGTCGACCTGACCGTCCGCGCCGGCGAGGCCGTCGCGATCATGGGCGCATCGGGGTCGGGAAAGACGACGCTCCTGCACTGCCTCGCCGCGATCATCGCGCCCGATGCCGGCTCCGTCCGCCTCACCGCTCCCGGTACGGCGCCGCGCGAGCTCGTCGGGATGCCCGATGCCGACCGGTCCGCGGTCCGGCGCAGCAGCCTCGGCTTCGTCTTCCAGGACCACCTGCTGCTTCCCGAGCTCACCGCCGTCGAGAACGCCGCGCTGCCGCTGCTTCTCGTGGGCACGGCCCGCGCGGCCGCCGAGGCCCACGCCGCGGCGTGGCTGGGCGCGCTGGGACTCGCGGGCATGGAGAACCGTCGCATCGGCGAGCTCTCGGGCGGACAGGCGCAGCGCGTCGCCATCGCCCGGGCTCAGGTGACCGGCGCTCCCGTCGTGTTCGCCGACGAGCCGACCGGAGCCCTCGACTCCACCACCTCGGCGGAGGTGCTCGACGCGCTGCTGCACGCCACGACCGGTCAGGGACGCAGCCTCGTGGTCGTCACGCACGACGCGGAGGTCGCGCGCCGCTGCGACCGCGTCCTCCGGATGCGCGACGGGCGCATCGTCGACTCGTCTGCCGGCCCCGCGCGTGCGGGCGCGGCCGCCACCGGGGCGACCCGATGAGCGCCGTCGTCGCGACCGGTTCGCTCCCGCAGCCTCCCGCTCCGCTCGCGCACGCCTCCGAGGCGCCGGGCGGCATCGGCCGCGTCGCAGCTCTGACGATCCTGCTCGCCCGGCCGGCGCGGCAGGGGTCGGCGGCGATCGTCCTGCCGCTGACGGCGTTCGCCGTGACGACGATGCTCATGCTGATCGTCGCGGGCGGCACGCGCATGTTCCTCACCGACCCGCGTGCGGGCGAGATGGCCTTCCTCTACGGCGTGCTCAGCGTCCTGGCGCTCATCCTCCTCGCCGTCCCGACGGCGACCCTCGGGGCTGCCGCCGCCCGCCTGTCGAGCCGCCGCCGCAACGACCGCCTCTCGACGCTGCGGCTCCTCGGGGCCACGAACACGGAGGTCGGAGCGATGGCGGTGGGCGAGGCATCCGTCGTCGCGTTCGCCGGTGCCGTCGTCGGCGCCGCCGCCTACGGCGTCGCGTTGCCCCTGGTCGGGCTGCTCCCCTTCTTCGGCGGGCCCGTCGGCGCCGCCGCGGTGTGGGCGGGGTGGCCGATCGTCCTCGTCGTCGTCATCGGGGTCGGTCTCATCGCCACCGTGAGCGCGGCGGCGAGCCTGCGTCGCGTGCGGCTGACCCCTCTCGGCGTGCGCCGCCGCACCGAGGCGCCGCCGCGACGCACCCGGACCCTCGTGATCTCCGCGATCGCGATCGTCGCCGTCGGCACCATCGTGGCCCAGTTCAGCAGCGTCAGCGCAGTCCTGGCCCCCGCTGCGTCGATCGTGGTGCTGCTGGCCCTGTTCGCCGGCGCCCTCGCGCTGGTCAACCTCATCGGGACTCCGATCGTCGCGGCGCGCGGACGGTCGATGGCGCGGCGCGCCCGGACGGCTGCTCAGCTCATCGCCGGCCGCGAGCTCGCTGCACACGCCCCCACCGCGTGGCGCCGCGTGTCGAGCATCGCGATGATCTCGTTCATCGCGGTCGTCGGCGGCAGCGGAATGGCGCTGACCGAGATCGCCGGCGACGAGCCCGGGATGACGCTGTTCGCCGACATCCGCACCGGCGTCCTCGTCACGCTGGGCGCGGGCTTCATCCTGCTCGCCGCTTCGGTGGGCGTCAGTCAGGCGGCGTCGGTGCTCGACGACCGCGAGCTCATCGTGGGCCTCGACCGTCTCGGTATGGAACCCGCCGAGCTCGCCCGGGCACGTCGCATCACCGTGATGCTGCCCCTGCGCTGGGCGGCCGCCGGCGGGGCCGTCGTCGGGGTGGCGCTGGCCCTCCCGATCGTGGGGATCAGCCTGGTCGTGGCGCCGCTCACGATGGCCGTCATCGCGGCGACCTTCGTCGCGGGCTTCGGCGCGGTCGCGCTGGCGCTCCTCGCGTCACGCCCGCTCGTCACGGCGATCCGGCGCGGCCCCGCCCGGTGACCCCGACGCTCGCTTCCCCGGCTCAGCCCCGCGGGAAGCGAGCGTCGAGCCACGCGAGCAGATCGGCCTGCACGTCGCCCCGCACCGCCTCGTTGAAGATCTCGTGGCGGGCACCCGGGTACACGAGTGTGGTCACGTCCGTCAGACCCGAACGCGTGCGGTATGCGTCGGCGAGACGGTGGACGCTCCGCGGGCCGCCGACGGTGTCGTCGCGCCCGACCATGAGCAGGACCGGGACGTCGACCCCGAGGTCGCGACGCGGCCGGCCGATGAGCTTGAGCGTCTCGACGGGGCCGAACAGTCGGGGCAGCGCTGTCGTCGTGGTCAGTGGGTCGTCGAGGAAGCTCTGCTGCACGGCGACATCCGTGCTCAGCCACTCGACGCCGTTCGCGCCGGGCGCCTTCCACGGCGCGTTCAGGTCGCCGGAGTTGAGCGATCCGGGCCAGCGCAGCGCCGACCCCGAGAGCACGAGTCCGGCGTAGGCGTCCGGCCGGTCGTCGAAGAGCATCTGCGCGAGGAACGATCCCCACGAGTGGCCGAGGAGCACGATGGGCGCCCCGGGATGGTCGCGCTCGATGATGCGGGTCAGCTCGGCGCACGCGTCGCGCGCGGCGTGCAGTCCGCCCCGGCCGAGCTTGCCGAGCTTGCTCGGGTCACCGTGCTGCCGGATGCCGGTGCGTCCATGGCCGCGGTGGTCGTCGGCGTAGACGGTGAAGCCGGCGGCGGTGAGCACCTCGGCCAGCTCGGCGTAACGGCCCGCGTGCTCGCCGACGCCGTGCAGCAGCTGCACGACCGCCCGCTGCGCACCCTGCGCGGGATGGATGTCGTAGACGATCGCGACCCCGTGCGCGTCGGTGAACTCGGGCATGCGGCGAGTCTACGTTTTCGGCCGTCGCATTCCGGACACCACAGACCGTTAGCAAGACTAATGAGCTAAGCTAAACATCACAGATGAGCACCTCCTCCCCCGCCTCCGCCCCGCCGTCCGCCATCGATCTCGCGCACGACGCGACCGACCTCCGCATGGCGACCTTCCGCCTCGCACGGCGACTCCGCGCGCAGCGCGCCGTCGATTCGATGAGCGACGGGCAGTACGCCGTGCTCGCGAACCTGCACGTGCACGGTCCGCACACGCTCGGCGAGCTGGCGGACCGCGAGCGCGTATCGGCGCCGTCGATGAACCGCACCGTCAACCACCTCGAAGAGCTCGGCTACCTGACACGGACGCCCGACGACGGCGACCGTCGCAAGGTCAACATCGCCCTCACCGACGAGGGCCGCACCGTCGTGATCGAGACGACCCGCCGTCGCGACTCCTGGCTCGAGCACGCGCTGGAAGAGCTCGAACCGGCCGACCGTGAGACTCTGGCCGCCGCCGCCGTCATCATGCGGGCGGTGGCCGACCGATGAGCTCTGCGATGTTCCGCTCCTTCTCGGTGTTCAACTACCGGGTGTGGTTCTTCGGCGCCCTCGTGTCGAACGTCGGCGCGTGGATGCAGGCCACGGCGCTCAGCTGGGTCGTCCTCACCGGCCTCACCGACAACGACGCGGGAGCGATGGGCGTCACGATGGCGCTGCAGTTCGCGCCGCCGCTCCTGCTCGTCGGCGTCACCGGGTGGGTCGCCGACCGTTTCGACCGGCGCCGTCTGCTCGTGGTCACGCAGAGCTCGCTCATGCTCGTCGGGCTGATCATCGGCACGCTCCTGCTCACGGGTGTCATGACGCTTCCGCTCATGTACGTCTTCGCGTTCACGCTCGGCATGATCTCGGCCTTCGACAATCCGGCACGTCAGGCGTTCGTCTCCGACATCGTCGCGCGCGAGATCGCGGCCAACGCCGTCGCGCTCAACGCGGCATCCTTCAACGGTGCGCGCATGATCGGCCCTGCAGCTGCGGGCATCGTCATCGTCGCGGTCGGCACCGGCTGGGTCTTCTTCATCAACGCGGCGACGTTCCTCGCGATGATCGTCGCGCTCTTCCTCATCCGGCCGGGCGAGCTCATCCCGCGCGTGACCTCGCCGGGCGCGGCTCGCCTCGCCGACGGCTTCCGGTACGTTCGCGGGCGCCCCGACCTCATGGTCACTTTCGCGATGGTGTTCCTCCTCGGCGCCTTCGGCATGAACTTCCCGATCTTCGCGTCGACGATGGCGATCGAGTTCGGACGCGACGCCGACGGGTACGGCCTCCTCAGCTCGATCCTGGCGATCGGGTCCCTCGCCGGCGCCCTGATGGCGGCCCGTCGTGAGCGGGCGCGCATCCGCGTCGTGATCCTCGGCGCCGGACTCTTCGCCGTGGCCGCCGCGGTGTCGGCCTTCATGCCGGATTACTGGCTGTACGCGGTGACGCTGATGTTCACGGGCTTCGCGGTCGTGACCACCCTGACCACGGCCAACGGCTACGTGCAGACGACGACCGACCCGGCCCTGCGCGGCCGTGTGCTCGCGCTGTACATGGCGATCCTCATGGGCGGCACCCCCATCGGCGCCCCGATCGTCGGATGGGTCGCCGACCAGTTCGGGCCGCGCGCGGCCATCGGTCTCGGTGCCGTCGCCGCCCTGGTCGCGTTCGGCGTCGGGGTGACATGGATGCTCGTCTCCGGACGCGTCCACCGCTCGAGCTCGCGCCGGTTCGCGCTCTCGCTCGACGAGACGCGCCCGATCTCGGTCGTCGCGCCCGAGGAGTTCAGCGACGAGGTCGCCGGAACGACGCCCATCCCGCTGCCCGACGCGGCCACCGAGCGCCCCCGCCGCACGCGCTGAGGCCCCCGCCGGCGCCGACCCGCGCCCGAACCCGATACATCCGTCGGACGGGTGGGGCTGGTGAGCGTTCGCGCCGCGTCACCGGCCCCACCCGTCACTCCGGTCCTGCAGATGTATCAGGGCATCACGTCTGAGCGGGCCGCCTCAGCACATCCGGGCGAAGTAGGGCACGTCGTAGGTGGCGTGGTAGCCGACTCCGTCGAGCCACTGATACGCCGTCACGGTCGCCGATCCGGGCACGAGCGAGTCACGGCCCGCGTCGAAGAGCCGGTACGCCGCGTCGCCCGCGGCGACCTTCTGCTGCGCGTGCTCACCGCCGACCGCGGCCAGCCGCACGTCGATCGCACCCTCAGCCTCGTTCGCGGCGTGGACCGCGACGTGCACCGCCCCGTTCACGCACTGCGACCGCGCGCTCACGCGCAGCGGCACCGGCTGCCCCGCTCGCACCGTAGCCGTCGCCGACGGCTGTGACGGTGCCGCCTGGCCGAAGGTTCCCGCGGGGGTGACGGTCGCGGTCCACTCCCCCGGCGGCACCGCCGCGAACCGCGCGGAGCGAGCCTCGGCCCCGACCTGCTGGGCGACGGTCTCACCCGCCGCCGAGCGGAGCGTGACGGCGAAGCCGGTGGCCGGGGCGCCGGCATCCGTCGTCGCCCACGTGACGTTGACGCCGGCCGAGTCGACCCCGATGCCGGGAACCGCCACGGGCGCGGGGGCGGGCCGCAGCGGCACACCGGCGAAGTCCATGCCGGAGGCGAGGTGGAACCCGGTGTAGCTCGGCTGGTTGTAGGTCGTCTGCTGACGGGCGACCTCGGCGCGGTACTGCGGATCGTGCATGAGCGTATACAGCTTGTGCTCGGTCACCTCGGTCGAGACGTACAGCCGCAGCGCCGACGAGTCCGCCGTCCGTACGACCAGCTCTTCGCGCCAGTCGCCCAGCACGTCGGCGACGAGGCCGGGGTTTCCCTTCGTGCCGTTGTTGGCGAGGGTTCCGGATGCCGTCAGCACGGTGCCGCGCGCCCAGTCGTCGATCGTCGGGGCGACGTCGCCGCTGCCGTTCACGATCTGCGTCGTGAGGTCGCCGGCCCAGCGGATCGAGGCGTTCGTGCCGGGCGTCGCCGCCGAGAGCACCTCGCCCTGGGCGGTCAGCAGGCCCGAGGCATCCGTCCCGCCGGGCATGCTCGACCAGACCTCCATGCCGGGGACGTCGGGGCGGACGTCGCCGATCATCCCGCGCCCGGTGTCGCGACCCGAGTAGGCGCCGAAGACGACCTCGCCGGTGGCCGCATCCCGCAGCGCCGTGCCGTACGGCGCATACGCTCCGCCCTCGTGCACGGTGAAGATCTCGAGGCCCGGGCGCGACGGGTCGATGTCGGCGACGTGCATCGCGTCGCCGTGACCGAGACGCGCCATCTCGCCCGGAGTCGCCGATCCCTCGGGCATCTCGGCGAACGAGCTGTAGAGGAGGCTTCCGTCGTCATCCAGCGTCGCCGATCCGTAGACGATCTCGTGGCGGCCATCGCCGTCGACATCCGCCGCCGAGAGGCTGTGGAAGCCCTGCGTCGTGATCGTGCCGTACACGGGGTCGGTGCCGTCGACCCCGTGCGGGCCGTCGTTGAACGGGTTGGTCATCGGCGCGTGCCCGCTGTCGACGAACCAGCGCTTGACGAGGTTCTCGCCGTCCCAGTCGTAGGTCGCGATCGTCGTGCGCGTGTAGTAGCCGCGGGCGAAGACCGCCGACGGACGTTCGCCGTCGAGGTAGGCGACGCCCGCCAGGAACCGGTCGACCCGGTTTCCGGGCTCGATGCGCGACATCGCGTAGTCGCCCCACAGCAGGCCGTCGTCGCCGCGGTCCGGCTCGTAGCGCACGGTCTGCAGCTCGGCTCCGCTCTCGCCGTCGAAGACGGTGAGGTACTCGGGCCCCTCGAGGATGAAGCCCTCGAAGTTCCGCAGGGCGTTGCGGGCGCTTCGGCTCGGCGCGTACACGTCGATGAAGTGATCGACGAGGGCGCGGGCGTCGGCATCCGACAGCGGGTAGTCGTAGCGCGGCTCGATGCCGAAGGCCTCCTCGAGCGTGGCCGGCCACCGGCCCGACACGACCTCGTCGCGCGTGGACCACCCGCGGAACACCTCGACGAGGTGATCGGCGTAGTCGGCGGCGCTCATGCGGTAGTCATCGGTGTGGGCGTAGCCCGCGGCGACATCCTCGCCCGGCATCGTGATGTACTGCTCCGACGCCACCGAGCCGTCGTCGGCGTAGGTGATCGACTTCGTCCCCGGCGCGGTCTTGAGCATCGTCTCCGACCGTCCGTCGCCGTCGAAGTCGTAGACGAGGAACTGCGTGTAATGCGCGCCGGCACGGATGTTGGGACCGAGGTCGAGCCGGTTCAGCAGGCGTCCCTCGAGGCTGTAGGTGTCGATGTAGACCCCGCCGGTGTACCCGACCTGCGAGACGTCTTTGGAGTTCGAGGGGTCCCACTTCACGACGAATTCGTAGCGCCCGTCGCCGTCGACGTCGCCGACCGAGACGTCGTTCGCCGAGTAGGTGTACTCCTCGCCTGCCGGAGTCACCCCGCCTTCGGGCCGCTGCAGCGCGATGTCGAGGAAGCCGTCTTGCATCGGGATCGCGGCGTCGCTCGCCGCCGTCTCGACGCCCGCCGTGACCGGCGCCACGCGGTAGACGGATGCCGCCGTGCCGGCGTCGTCGCGGTAGTTCGTGCTGTCGGTGACGGTGGCGATCGGCGCGTCATCGCGGTAGACGACGAAGTCGGTGCCGGTGAGGCCGGTCTCGCCGGCACCGCTGGCCTCGCCCGCGAGGAGGCGCCAGCTGAGGAAGACGCCCTCGCTCGTCGGCACCGCGACGAGGCCCCGGTCGAGGGTCTCGAGCCGGGGCACGGGGGCGGCCGGTGGCTCCTGCGCGCCCGCGGCCGGGAGCGTCGCGACGCCTCCGGCGGTGAGGGTCGCGGCGGCGAGCGTTCCCGCGGTGAGGCCCGCGAGCAGCGTGGAGCGGAGTCTGTTCTTCATCGAATGGATCCCATCGGAATACGCTTTCCTGGATTCCGACGAGCCTAGGCGACGACGCTCCTCGCCCCGATGAGTTCTCTCTCATCCCCCCCCTGATTTTCGCATCCCCCGCTCCGCACTCGAGGGTGCGCATCTGCACGGTTTGGACCCGCCGGCACCGTGCACCCCCGCACCCTCGCGGCTCACAACGCGGCGGGCACCACCTCGAACACCAGGGATGCGGGGGCGTAGCCGGGGGCGGAGGCCGTGACGGCGACCGTGCCGGTACCGGAGGGCTTCACCACCGCGAGCAGCCGGCCGTCGAACGTCGTGAAGACGGGACCGGCGAACGACTCCTCGCTGTCGGTACGCCCCGACCCGATGCCCGCCAGCACTCCGGCGCCGGCCACCCCGACCGTCACCGGAACGTCGCGGTCGCAGACCACGACTCCGTCGTCGTCCTCGAGCGTCACCGCGACGAATGCGAGACCGTCGTGGTGCACGGCGGCGTCTTCCAGACGTGCGACCAGCGAGGCTGGGCCCGCGCTGACGAGAGCGTGCCGCCCGATCTCGGCACCGCCGCGGCGAGCCACGGCGACGAGGCGGCCCGGGCGGTACCGGGTCTCGAAGCGAGCGAGGAACGCCTTCTCGCGGCCGACCGGCTCGGCGCCCACGCTCTCGTCGTCGACGAACAGCTCCACCTCGTCGGCATCCGCGTAGACGTCCACGGTCACGGGGGCACCGGATGCCGCATCCCACGACCACGACGACACCGTGTCGGTCCACGACCACGGCGTCGTCGCCGTCGGCCGCCCGTGATGCTGCGGGCGGTGCACGGCGATGTAGGGGTCGCGGCGCAGCCCGTAGACGATCTCGCGGTAGTACGAGATCGGCCGGCGGAACCCGGTGATGTCGAGGTCGCCGCAGCCGGCCAGCCGGTAGGGATAGGGACCGGCGGTGCCGGTGGGCGTGTAGCCGGGCTCGTCGGTGTAGTCGACGCGACCGATGCCGGCCTCGCCGAGGTAGTCCCAGCCCGTCCACGTGAAGTCGCCGATGACGTGCGGCAGCTCGCGCACGAGCTCCCACATCACGTCGATGCGCTCGGGGAAGGTCTCGGAACCGACGATGATGCGATTCGGATGGTCGAGGGCGTCCTGCCGGTAGCGCGAGTCGGCGTAGTTGAACCCGACCACGTCGAGGACCGCTGCCGACTCCTCGATCGACGCGCTCACGAGCGGCGAGGCGTTCATGAGCCCCATCTGCTCACCCATCCCCGCCATCATCGTGTTGGCGTCGGGCATCTGCTCGCGGGCTTCGGCCATGCGGTCGAGGTTCGCGATGATGCCGTTGATCCCGTTCGTGACGAATCGCGTCGGGTCGAGCTCTCGCACCTGCTCGGCGAGCCGCCGGCTCCAGGTCGCGCCCAGCGGCGTGGCGAGCTCGAGGATCTCGTTGCCGATCGAGTACATCACGACGCTCGGGTGGTTGCGGTCCTTCGCGACGAGCGAGGCGATGTCGTCGCGCCAGTGCTCGGCGAACGTGATCGTCGCGTCGAACGGGGCCTTCGGGCGCGTCCAGGCGTCGGTCAGCTCGTCCATGACGAGCATCCCGTGCCGGTCGCATGCCGCGAGCATCGCGCGACTCATCGGATTGTGTGCGCTGCGCAGCGCGGTGAAACCCGCCCGCTTGAGCAGCCGGACGCGCCGGTCCTCGGCGGCGGGCTCGGTGGCCGCTCCGAGCATGCCGTTGTCGTGGTGAACGCAGGCGCCGCGCAGGTCGATCGAGCGCCCGTTCAGACGCAGGCCGTGGCGCGGATCGAGCTGGAGCGAGCGGATGCCGAAGTCGGTGACATCCTCGTCGAGCAGCGCGCCGTCGGCGGAGGCGAGCGTGCTGCGCACCCGGTACAGGTCGGGCGTCTCGACATCCCAGCGCATCGGCGCCTCGACCGTCACCCGCGCCCGGGCCACGGCGCGCTCGCCCGGCAGGACCGTGACGGGCGAATGCGCACTCGCGACCACCGTTCCGTCGGGCGCCGCGACCTGCCAGCTCACCCGGGTCGTCACGGTGTGCCGCGTCGTGTTCGCGACCTCCGTCGCGACGGCGACGACCGCGCGCTCGTCGTCGATGTCGGGTGTCTCGACCCGCACGCCGTCGAGCGGGATGTGCACGGGATCGGCCACGACGAGATGCACCGGGCGGTAGATCCCCGCCCCGGAGTACCAGCGCGAATCGCGATGCGCCCGCGCCTCGACGCTGATGCGGTTGACGGCGCCGAACTCGAGGAAGGGGTCGAGCACGACCGAGAACCCGGCGTAGCCGCCCGCCTGATGCGCGGCGAACGCGCCGTTCACGAACACGACGGCGTCGCGGTAGACGCCCTCGAACTCGAGGACGACGGTGCGCGAACGCCAGTCGCCGGGCACGTCGAGCAACCGCGCGTACTCGAAGACGCCGCCCGGGGTGTATCCGGTGTGCACGCCCTGCGGTTCGTCGGGCGAGCGTGGCAGATCGCGCAGCGCATCGTGCGGCAGGGTCACGGCGACGGGACCCCGCCCGTCGGCCGGGGTCTCGAACGGACCGAGCTTGGGGCCGACCGTCCACCCGTCGTGCAGCGGGACGCGGATCACGACGACGGCTCTTCTCGGGTTCGGGGCGACCACTCGATGTCGACGAAGCTCGCGAACATGGCCTGCAGCTCCGCGGCCATGTCCAGCGCGTCGCGGTCGAGCAGCCACTGCACCTGCAGGCCGTCCATGAGGGCCACGGCCATGATCGCCGCGCGACGAGGCGTCATCCCGTGCCGGAGGCGCCCCTCGTCGCGCAGGACCCGGAACGACCGCTCGATGTTGCCGCGGGTGTACTCGTACCGACGGACGAAGTAGCCGTGCGCCGGATGATCGGACGCCGTCGCCTCGGCCGACAGCGTTGTGTAGAGCTCGACGACGCCAGGCGTCGAGGCGTTGTGCGAGGCGAGTTCGATGAGCCCGCGGAGGACATCGGTGCCGTCCTCCGACTCGATGGGCACCAGTGCGCGGGCGCGGGCGTCGCGCTCCTCGAGCACGGCCTCGAGCAGGGCGCTCTTGTTGCGGAAGTGGTGCAGCAGCCCGGCCTCGCTCATGCCCACGCGCGTCGCGATGTCACGGAGCGATCCCGCACGGTAGCCGGACTGCGAGAACACCTCGAGAGCGGCATCCAGGATCGCCTGGCGGGTGGCCTCGGTCTTCGCGTACGTGCCTCGCCGTCGACGGCGCTCGGGCGCCGTCGTGTCGGTCGTCGTCATCATCGTCCATCTGTCCGTCGTCGCCCTCGTCGGCGAACGGAGGCCAGTCTGCCCGCTCGGATAACGAAAACCTAGCGATCGATAGAAATTCGGCTCAAAAATCTAGTCACCGCTCGGATTTGGTGCTAGCGTCCAGCGCCAGGGCGATCCACCGGGGTATCGCCTCTCCCGAGAAAAAGGACCAAAGATGTTCCGATGGAAGGCCACAGCAGCCCTCACGGTCGTCGCCGCACTCGCCCTGGCGGGGTGCGCGGGGACCGACGACGGATCCGGCGGTGACAGCGGTCGCGCCGACCGGCTCACCCTCACGGCGATCGCCGCTCCCACGAGTTACGACATCGGCCAGGGCGCGGAAT
The DNA here is from genome assembly GCF_002920555.1 of Microbacterium sp. Ru50. Lineage (NCBI taxonomy): Bacteria > Bacillati > Actinomycetota > Actinomycetes > Micrococcales > Microbacteriaceae > Microbacterium > Microbacterium sp. Ru50. The sequence goes on from NZ_PQSV01000001.1 coordinate 1,451,664, forward strand.
GGGGCAACCGCAGCCCCTTCTTCCAGGCCGTGTTCGACACCCTCCTGTCGAAGGACTCCTCCGGTGAGACGCAGCCCTGGCTCGCCACCGAGTGGTCGTACAACGACGACAACACGGTGCTGACCCTGACGCTCCGCGAGGGCGTGAAGTTCACCGACGGCACCGACCTCGACGCCGCGGCGGTCGTCGCGAGCCTCGAGCACTTCCGCGACGGCACCGCCCCGCAGGCTGCGACCCTCGCCGGCAAGGAGTTCGCCGCCGTCGACGCGACGACGGTGACGATCACGCAGCAGGCGCCCGACCCCTCGCTGATCAACCTGCTCTCGATCGCCCCGGGCCTGATCCAGGCCCCGTCGACGTTCGACGACCCCGACTCCGCGACCGACCCCATCGGCTCGGGCGCGTACATCCTCGACACCGCCTCGTCGGTCACCGGGACCACGTACAACTACACCGCGAACCCCGACTACTGGAACGCGGACGCCGTCAAGTACGACAACCTCACGATCAACGTCCTCGAGGACGTCACCGCCACCGTCAACGCGATCCGCGCGGGCGAGGCGAACGGCGCGAAGATCGCCGACAACAACACGATCTCCGAGGTCGAAGGCGCCGGCTGGACGATCGAGTCGAACGAGCTCGACTTCCAGGGTCTGCTGCTGCTGGACCGCGCCGGCACGATGGCCCCCGAGCTCGCCGACGTCAAGGTCCGCCAGGCGATCAACATGGCCTTCGACCGCGAGGCGCTGCTGGCGTCGCTGCAGAGCGGATACGGCACCGTCACCGAGCAGGTGTTCCCCGAGACCTCCGTCGCGTACGACGCCGCGCTCGACAGCACCTACCCGTACGACCCGGATGCCGCGAAGGACCTCCTCGCCGAGGCGGGCTACCCCGACGGGTTCACGCTCAACATGATGTCGACCCCGGCCTTCCAGACCACCTTCGACCTCGTCGCCCAGCAGCTGTCCGACATCGGGATCACCGTCAACTACACCGACCCCGGCACCGGCAACTTCATCACCGACATGCTGGCGCCGAAGTACCCCGCGACCTGGATGGCGCTGGAGCAGAACCCCGACTGGCAGCTGATCAACTTCATGGTCGGCCCCGACGCGACGTTCAACCCCTTCAAGTACCAGGACCCGACGGTCGACGGCTACATCGAGACCGTGCAGTTCGGCACCCCGGACGAGTCGGACCAGGCTCTCAAGGACCTGAACAAGTACCTCGTCGACCAGGCGTGGTTCGCGCCGTTCTTCCGGGTGCAGGGCACGTTCGCGACCGACGCGAACACGAACCTCGAGTTCTGGCCCACCAACGCCTACCCGTCGATCTTCGACTTCTCGCCGAAGAACTGATCAGACTCCCTCGGACCGGGCGACTCTCCAGCGCCCGGTCCGAGGGTTCCACCTTCGGGAAGGCATCATGCTCACATTCATCCTGCGCCGCCTGCTCTCGGGCGTCGTGCTGATCGCGGTGATCTCGTTCCTCGCGTTCGTCCTGCTGTACGCCGGCGGCGGCGACATCGCCCGCCGCATCCTCGGCGAGAACGCGACCGCCGAGACCGTCGCGAAGAAGACCGAGGAGCTCGGTCTGAACCGCCCGCTGCTCGTCCAGTACGGCGACTGGGTCGCCTCCGCACTGACCGGCAACCTCGGACGCAGCTGGTTCACCGGCGAACTCGTCTCGGTGAGCGTCAGCGGGCGCCTCGCCGTCACCCTCTCGCTGGTGCTGGGCGCGACGATCGTCTCCGCCGTCCTCGCCGTCGTCCTCGGCGTTCTCGCGGCACGCCGCGGCGGCATCGTCGACGGGGCCGTGCAGTTCCTCTCGCTCGTCGGCTTCGCCGTGCCGGGCTTCCTCATCGCCCTGCTCCTCGTGCTCGTCTTCGCCATCAACCTCGGATGGTTCAAGGCGACCGGTTACGTGCCCATCACCACGTCACCGACGGGCTGGCTCGCCTCGGTGACCCTGCCCGTGGTCGCCCTCTCGCTGGGGGCGATCGCGACGGTCGCCGCTCAGGTGCGCGGCTCGGTCATCGACGCGATGTCGCGCGACTACGTCCGCACCCTCCGCTCGCGGGGCCTCGGCATGCGCTCGGTCATCTACAAGCACGTCCTGCGCAACGCGGGCGGCCCGGCGCTGGCCGTCCTGGCCGTGCAGTTCGTCGGTCTTCTCGGCGGCGCGGTCGTCGTCGAGCAGATCTTCGCCATCCCCGGCATGGGCCAGCTGAGCGTCCGCTCCACCACCCTCGGCGACGTCCCCGTCGTCATGGGCCTCGTGATCGCGTTCGCGATCATCGTCGTCATCGTGAACCTCCTGATCGACCTCGCCCAGGCCGCTCTGAACCCGAAGGTGAGACTGTCATGACCGCCGTCGACGTCCCTCCCGCCGTCCCCATCGCCCCCGTGCGGGTGAGTCTGTTCCGCCGGCTGCTGAAGAAGCCCCTCGGAGTCGTCTCGGCGCTGTTCCTGCTGCTAGTCGCCGTCGTCGCGGTCATCGGCCCGGTGATCGCGCCGCAGGACCCGAACTTCGCCGACATCCGCAGCATCCTCGCCCCGCCGAGCGCCGCGCACCTCCTCGGCACCGACGGGAGCGGCCGCGACGTGCTGTCGCGCCTGCTCGCAGCCACCCAGACGAGCGTCGCCGCCGCTCTCATCGCGGTCGTCGTGGCCGTCGTGCTCGGCGTCGTCAGCGGACTCATCGCCGGTTACTACCAGGGCTGGTTCAACACCGTCGCCACCTGGGTGACCGAGCTGAACATGGCCCTGCCCGGCATCGTGGTGCTGCTCGCGGCACGCGCCGTGCTCGGCCCGTCGGTGTGGATCTCGATGCTGATCTTCGGCATCCTGCTCGCCCCGGCGTTCTTCCGACTCGTGTACGCCGCCGTCACCGCGGTGCGCGGCGAGCTGTACGTGGATGCCGCCCGGGTCTCGGGGCTCGGCGACGGCCGCATCATCGGACGCCACGTGCTCGCGGTGGTGCGGGCGCCGATCATCATCCAGGGAGCGATCATCTCCGGCATCGCCCTGGCCATCCAGTCGGGCCTGGAGTTCCTCGGCCTCGGCGACGTCAACGTCCCGACGTGGGGATCGATGCTGACCGACGGCTTCAAGAACATCTACAAGACGCCCGTCCTGATGATCTGGCCCTCGCTCGCGATCGCCCTGACCTGCATCGCTCTCACTCTCCTGGCCAACGTCATGCGCGACGAGCTCGAGCGCACCGTCACCGTCCGGCGCAAGCGCCGCCGTGCGGTGACCACCGCCACCGGCTCGGTCGCCGCCGTCACCACCTCGGTGTCGACCGGCGGCGGTGAGCCCATCGAGGACCTCGACGAGCTGCCCGTCGTGGAGGGCTCCGACGTCATCGTCCATCCCGAGGACGCACGCAGCAAGGCGACCGAGCGCGTGCTGCAGATCCGCGACCTGCGCGTCGGCTACGACCAGCCCGACGGCTCGCACATCGAGGTGGTGCACGGCGTCTCGCTCGACATCCGCCGGGGCGAGGTGCACGGACTGATCGGCGAATCCGGCTCGGGCAAGACGCAGACCGCCTTCGGCGTGCTGGGCCTCCTCCCCCGCGGCGGCCGGGTGACCGGCGGCTCGATCACCTACGAGGGCACCGAGCTCGCCGACGCCTCGGACCGGGTGTACGCGGGAGTGCGCGGCAAGCGCATCGGCTACATCCCGCAGGAGCCGATGAGCAACCTCGACCCCGCCTTCACGATCGGAAGCCAGCTCGTCGAGCCGCTGCGCGCGACGCTCGGGCTGTCGAAGAAGGAGGCGACCGAGCGATCGCTCGACCTGCTCGCCCGCGTGGGGATCCCGCAGCCGAAGCGGACGTTCGATGCCTACCCGTTCGAGGTCTCGGGCGGCATGGCGCAGCGCGTGCTGATCGCCGGCGCGGTCTCGACCGATCCCGACCTCATCGTCGCCGACGAGCCGACGACCGCCCTCGACGTCACCGTGCAGGCCGAGGTGCTCGATCTGCTCCGCGATCTCCAGGCCGAGCGTCACATGGCGATGCTGCTCGTGACGCACAACTTCGGCGTCGTCGCAGACCTGTGCGACCGCGTCACCGTGATGCAGAACGGCCGCTTCGTCGAGCAGGGCCCCGTGCGCTCGATCTTCCGCGACGCACGTCATCCGTACACCCGAGCGCTGCTGGACGCGATCCTCGACGAGGGTCCCGCCCGCCCGGCGCTGGTCACGAAGGGAGCGAGCGCATGACCGCTCCGCTGCTCGAGGTCTCCGATCTCGTCGTCGAGTACCCCGGCAAGGGATTCCGCGCCGAGCCGTTCCGCGCCCTCAAGGGGGTCTCGCTCGACATCCTGCCGGGCGAGACCGTGGGTCTCGTGGGCGAATCCGGCTCGGGCAAGACCACGCTCGGGCGCGCGGCGCTCGGCCTGGCACCCGTCACCGAGGGCTCGATCATCTTCGACGGCCGCGACATCTCGCACCTGACCCGGCGCGAACGGCGCCCCCTCAGCGCCGACATCCAGGTCGTCTTCCAAGATCCGTACTCGTCGCTGAACCCGTCGATGACGATCGAGCAGATCCTGACCGAGCCCCTCACCGCGGCCGGTGTCGGCGCTCGTGAGGCCCGCGACCGGGTGCGCGAGCTGCTCGACCAGGTCGGCCTGCCCGGCGATGCGCGCAGTCGCCTCCCCCGCGAGTTCTCGGGGGGCCAGCGTCAGCGCGTCGCGATCGCGCGCGCGCTCGCGCTGCGTCCGCGCCTGATCGTGTGCGACGAGCCGGTCTCGGCCCTCGACCTGTCGACGCAGGCGCGCGTGCTCGACCTGTTCATCGAGATCCAGGAGCGCACCGGCGTGGCCTACCTGTTCGTCACGCACGACCTGGCCGTCGTCCGCCATGTCAGCCACCGCGTCGCGGTGATGTACCGCGGCGAGATCGTCGAGTCGGGCGACGCCGACCAGGTCACCTCCCGGCCGGAGCACCCGTACACGCAGCGCCTGTTCATGGCGGCCCCCGTGCCCGACCCCGACCGGCAGGAGGAGCGCCGCGCCGCCCGACGCGCGTTCCTCGCGTCCGAGGCAGCGCGCGGCGCAGCCTGAACGGATGCCGGGGCTCCCGTTCCGGCGCCCCGGCATCCACCCCCTCACCCCCTCTCGCTTGGAGTTCCCGTGACCGCGTCCACCGACCACCTCCGTCCCCTGCTCGACCAGCTCACCCTCGAGGACAAGGCCGCCCTCGTCCAGGGCGCCGACTTCTGGACGACGGTGCCGCTGCCGGCGATCGGGCTGCGGGCGATGACCCTCTCGGACGGACCCGCGGGTGTGCGCGGCCCCCGCTGGGACGAACGCGATCCCTCGCTGAACCTGCCCTCGGGCTCCGCGCTGGCGGCATCGTGGGACGCCGACCTCGCCTACCGCTACGGCGCCGCCTCGGCATCCGAGGCCCGCCGCAAGGGCGTCGACGTCGTGCTCGGACCCACCATCAACCTGCACCGCACCCCGCTCGGCGGACGGCACTTCGAGTGCCTGTCGGAGGACCCCGAGCTCACCGGCGAACTCGGCGCCGCCTACGTGCGCGGCCTGCAGGACAACGGGGTCGCCGCGACGCCCAAGCACTACGTCGCCAACGACTCCGAGACCGACCGCTTCACCGTCGACGTGCAGGTGGACGAGCGCGCCCTGCGCGAGCTCTACCTCGCCCCCTTCGAACGGACGGTCACGGATGCCGGCGCCTGGGCCCTCATGAGCTCGTACAACTCCGTCGACGGCGTCACGATGACCGAGAACGCCCTCCTCGAGACGCCGCTGAACACCGAGTGGGGCTTCGACGGCGTCGTCATCAGCGACTGGACCGCGGTGCGATCCCTCGGCGCCGTGCCCGCGGCACAGGACCTCGCCATGCCGGGACCGGCGCCGGCGTACGCCGACCTCGTCGCCGCCGTGCGCGACGGGCGCGTCGACGAGACCGACCTCGACCGCAAGGTGCTGCGCATCCTGCTGCTCGCCGAGCGGGTCGGTGCCCTGGGCGACAGCGCGCCGAGCGAGACGGCCCCGGTCGACGGCGTCGCGTTCGCGCGGGAGGCGGCGGTCGCCGGAACCGTGCTGCTGCGCAACGACGGCCTCCTGCCCCTCGACGCCACGCCGCTTCGCCGCGTCGCGGTCGTCGGTCAGAACGCGCGCGACGCCCGGACGCAGGGTGGCGGGTCGGCGACGGTCGTGCCCGCGCGGGTGGTGTCGCCGCTCGACGCTCTGCGCGAAGCCCTGCCCGGTGCCGAGGTGCGCTTCGAGATCGGCGCCGTCGTGCAGGAGGGCGTCGCCGAGCTGCCGCTGTCGCAGCTGACGAACCCCGTGACCGGAGAGCCCGGCATGCGCGTGAGCTTCCTCGACGCCGCCGGCGGCGAGATCTTCGCCGAGGACCGCCGCTCGACCGCCCTCGTGTGGTTCGGAGGCGACGCCCCCATCGGCGAGAGCGCGACGATCGTCTACGAGACACGGCTCACCCCGGCCGAGTCCGACGAGATCGAGCTCGGCTTCGCCGGGGCGAACCCGGGCCGCCTCTTCGTCGACGGCGAGCTGCGTCTCGACGACGCCCCCGTGCTGACGGGCACCGACCTCGGCGCCGCGTTCCTCAACCCGCCTTCGCTCACCGCGCCGGTGACCGTGACGGCCGGTACGCCCGTCGACATCCGGGTGGAGTTCGCGCGGGCGGGGGACGGCGCGATCGCCGGCGCGTTCTCCGCCACCCTCGGCATCGCCCCCGAGCGCACCGATCCCGACGAGCTGATCGCCCGCGCGGTCGACGCCGCCGCCGCGGCCGAGATCGCGGTCGTCGTCGTGGGCACGAACTCCAAGGTCGAGTCCGAGGGCTACGACCGGACAGACCTCGACCTCCCCGGCCGCCAGGACGACCTCGTGCGGGCCGTCGCCGCGACGGGAACCCCGACGATCGTCATCGTCAACGCGGGATCCCCTGTCGTGCTGCCGTGGGCCGGCGACGTCGCCGCGGTGCTGCAGGGCTACTTCGGCGGCCAGGAGTTCGGCCACGCCCTCGCCGACATCCTCACCGGCGCCGCGGAGCCCGGCGGCCGCCTCCCCACGACCTGGCCCGCCGCACTGGCCGACGTCCCGGTCACCGAGGTGACCCCCTCGGACGGCGTGCTGCGCTACGCCGAGGGCATCCACGTCGGCTACCGGGCCTGGCTGCGAGACGACGTCGAGCCCGCTTTCGTCTTCGGACACGGGCTCGGCTATACGACCTGGCGATGGGATGCCGCGCAGCGCCACGGCGACACGCTCACGGTGACGCTCACCAACACCGGTGATCGCGCCGGCAAGCAGGTCGTGCAGGTCTACGCCGAGCGGCCCGGCTCCGCCGTCGACCGCCCGGTGCGGTGGCTCGTCGGATTCGCCGTCGTGCGCGCCGAGGCCGGACAGACGGTGTCGGTCGACATCGCGGTCGACCCGCGTCGCCTCGCGCACTGGGACGGCGCCTGGGTCGTCGAGCCCGGCGCCTATACCCTGCACACGGGAGCATCGGTGGCCGAGCTCCCGCTCACCGCCGAGTGGGAGGTTCCCGCATGACCACTGAGCCGACGACCGAGCTGACCGGCGTCCTGCACGGGCGGGCCGACGATCGCCTGACCGAGGTGGTGACCGAGCTCGAGGGGCTGCTCACCGCCGATCCCGACCTGTCGTTCCAGGTCGCGGCGATCCACCGCGGCCGCACGGTGCTCGACGCGTGGGGCGGTCCGCACCTGAACGGCGAGTCCGTCATCGTGCCGTACTCGGTCACCAAGAACACGATCGGGCTCTCCGTCGGCCTGCTCGTCGAACGCGGCGAGATCGACCTCGATGAGCGCGTCGCGCACTACTGGCCCGAGTTCGCCGCGAAGGGCAAGGGGGCCGTGACCGTCCGTCAGCTGCTGTCACATCAGGCCGGCCTCCCCCAGACCGACGATCCCCTCACGTGGGACGAGCTGCTCGACCACCACGCCGCCGCCGCGCGGCTGGCCGACGCGACGCCGTTCTGGCACCCCGGCAGCGCCTTCGGCTACCACGCCATCACGATCGGCAGCCTCGGCGACGAGCTCGTGTACCGCGTGACCGGCCGCACGCTCCACGAGTTCTACGAGACCGAGATCCGCGCGCCGCACGCGATCGACTTCCATCTCGGGCTCCCCGCCGACCTCGAGCACCGCCGCGTCGATGTTCTGCCGATGATCCGGCCCGTCTCCGACACGGCCGAACGACCCTCGTCCGCGCTCGGGCCACGGGTGTTCGCGCCCCCGGCGGGCGGCCTCGACCTCGCCAACTCCCCGCGCAGCTGGCGCTACGGGCATCCGGCCGGCAGCGGTACCGGGTCGGCCCGCGGGCTGGCGCGCCTGTTCGCGGCCATGGTCACCGGGGTCGACGGTGCCGCACCGATGCTCGGCGCCGACACGGTCGCCGCGATCGGCCAGCAGCAGGTCCGCGGCTACGACGAAGTGCTCCACCAGCACGACCGCGCACACGCCATCGTCTTCCAGAAACCCTCGCAGCAGCTCGCGTTCGGCGGCCCGCGCGCGTTCGGGCACGACGGAGCCGCCGGCGCGCTCGCGTGCGTGGACCCCGAGACGGGGCTCGCCTTCGCCTGGACGATCGCCCGCGGCCCCTGGCCCGGCGGCGCCGATCCGCGCGCCGTGGCGCTGGCCGCTCGGCTCGGCCGCATCCTGGGCGACGCATGACCGCCGCGATCGCGACGCTGCGTGCCGAGCTGCGCGACGACACCGCTTTCGTCGCCACCCCGACACCGCGGCTGAGCTGGACCGTCCGGACGGACGAGTCCGACTGGATGCAGCGACGCGCCGAGATCGACGACGGTTCGGGTGCGGTCGCCCTCGAGCACGACGAGAGCGCGCTCGTGACGTGGCCGTTCGCCCCGCTCGCGCCCGGGGAGGCGAGGCGCGTGCGCATCCGCGTCGAGGGCGCCTCGGGCACGATGACCCCCTGGAGCGACGACCTCGTCGTCACCGCGGCCTTCCTCGCCGACGACGAGTGGGTCGCCGAGCCCGTCGGGTTGGCCGCCCCGCAGCGTCCCGCCCAGCCCACCGTCGTCCGCACCCGGTTCCGGCCGCCCCGGCCCGTCGCCCGCGCGATCCTCTTCTGGACGGCGCTCGGGTCGGCAGAGCCCGAGATCAACGGCGTCGCCGTCTCGGACGAGGTGCTCGCCCCGGGCTGGACCGCCTACCGCGATCGTCTCGTGCACGAGACCGTCGATGTCACCGATCTCGTCCGCGACGGCGAGAACGAGCTGACCGCGACCCTCGCGGGCGCCTGGTACACCGAGAAGTACGGCTTCTTCGCATTCGCCGATCGGCTGTACGGCGACCAGCCGTCGTTCCTCGCGCAGCTGCGGGTGACCTATGACGACGGCTCCGCCGAGACCCTCGCCGCGACCGGCGCGGGATGGGAGGCCGCGGGCGACGGACCCGTCGTCGACTCCGGCATCTACGCGGGCGAGCACCAGGATCTCGCACGCACGGCGACCGCGTTCTCGCCGGCGCGGGTCGGCGCGTCGGCACGTCCCGGTTACGAGAACGTGCCGACGCCGGAGGCTCGCATCGCCCCGCCCGTTCGCCGCACTCAGGCGCTTGCGGTGTCCGAGGTGCTCACCACGCCGTCGGGCGGGCGCATCCTCGACTTCGGCCAGAACCTCGTCGGGCGGCTGCGGCTGCGCGTGCGCGGCCGGGCCGGTCAGCGCGTCGTCATCCGCCACGCCGAGGTGCTCGAGGACGGCGAGCTCGCGCTGCGTCCGTTGCGCAACGCAGCGGCGACGGCGACGTTCGACCTCTCGGGCGGCGACGACGTCCTCGAGTCGCGCTTCACCTTCTACGGGTTCCGGTACGCCGAGATCACCGGTGCCGACGTCGACCCCGCCGACATCGAAGCCGTCGTCCTGCACACCGACATGACCCGCACCGGATGGTTCGCCTCGTCCGACCCGCTGATCGACCGGCTGCACGAGAACGTCGTGTGGGGCATGCGGGGAAACTTCCTCTCGATCCCCACCGACTGTCCGCAGCGCGATGAGCGTCTGGGCTGGACCGGCGACCTGCAGGTCTTCGCGCCGACGGCATCCTTCCTCTACGACTGCGCCGGCTTCCTGACGTCGTGGCTGCGCGACCTCGCTCACGAGCAGCGCCGCAGCGGCGGCTCGGTGCCCGTCGTCGTCCCCGCTGCCCTCACGGGCTTCGGGGCGTTCGGGGTGAGCCCCGCCGCGTGGGGCGACGCCGCGACGGTCGTGCCCACCGTGATGCACGAGCGCTTCGGCGATCGCGACGTCGTCGCCGCGCAGTACGCGAGCATGCGCTCGTGGGTCGACGCGGTGGCCGCCGACGCGGGCGACAACGGGCTGTGGGCCGGACGCATGCAGCTGGGCGACTGGCTCGACCCCGCCGCTCCCCCCGACAAGCCGGGCCAGGCGAAGGTCGACTCCGACATCGTCGCGAGCGCGTACTTCGCCCGCTCGCTGCGGCAGGTCGCCGACGCCGCCGGGCTGCTCGGGTTCGACGCGGACGCCGCTCACTACGGAGCGCTCGCGGAGCGCAGCCGGAAGGCCTTCGTCGCGGAGTACGTCACCCCCGCCGGCCGGATGGTCAGCGATGCCCCGACCGCCTACGCCCTGGCGCTCGAGTTCGACCTCGTCGTCGACCCGCCGGTGCGCGCGGCCCTCGCCTCCCGGCTGGCCGACCTCGTCCGCGAGGGCGGCTACCGCATCGGCACCGGATTCGTCGGCACGCCGCTGGTGGCGGACGCCCTCGCCGAGGGAGGACGGCTGGATGCCGCGGAGCGCCTCCTCACGCAGACGGAGTGCCCGTCGTGGCTGTACCCGGTCACGCAGGGCGCGACGACCGTCTGGGAACGCTGGGACTCACTGCTGCCCGACGGAGGCGTGAACCCGGGCGAGATGACGTCGTTCAACCACTACGCCCTCGGCGCGGTCGCCGACTGGCTGCACCGCACGGTCGCGGGGCTCGCCCCGGCAGCCCCGGGCTATCGGCGGATCCGAGTCGCTCCCCGCCCGCTGCGCTCGCTCGACCACGCCTCGGCGCGCCACCTCACGCCGTACGGCGAGGCGAGCGTGGCCTGGCGCCGCGACGGCGGGGAGATCGTCGTGACGGCGACCGTGCCGCCGAGCACCCGCGCCGACGTCGACCTGCCGGGGCTGCGCAGCCTGAGCGCCGAGGTCGGTTCGGGAACGCACGAGTGGCGTTTCGCAGCTGAGAGCGCGCCGGCGCTCCCGCCGCTCGACGGCCTGAGCGCTTCGCTCGCCGACGTGATCGACGACCCGCGGGCGTACGGCGCGCTGCTCGGCGCGCTCGAGCAGCACGCCCCCGACCGGGTGCCGGCCGTCCGCGACGAGACCCGCTGGGGCGCCGGCCGCACGGTGAGCTCGGTCCTCATGTTCAGCCCGCCCGACCTCCTCACGGCGGTCGACTCCGCCATCCGCGAGGCCACCGCGCGCTGAGCAGCGCCACGCCCCGACCCCGACCTGGCCCGACCCGCCCGACCCTCCCGATCCCGTTCCCGCCCAGGAGGCATGAATGTTCGACCGCGCCACGACCTTCGGCGAAGCCCTCGACGACCCCGCCGCGCGCGCCATCCTCGAGCGGTACATGCCCGGGATCGCCGCCTCGCCGATGGCGACCCAGTTCCGGGGCGGTCGTCTCGGCCAGCTCGTCGCGATCGTGCCAGCGCTCGAGGACCTCGCCGAGCGCGAGCGCTTCTTCGCGGCTCTCGCCGAGGTCGGCAGCGGCGCGCCCCGACCGCCGTACGCGCCGGCGCTCGAGCCCGATCCCGCATACGAGGGCGACGACATCGCGCGCGGGTCGGCTGCGCTCGACGTACCGGCGAGCGCAGCCCTGTGGGACCCGATCGAGATCCGCATCACCGGCCCCGCCCACGGCAACCCCTTCGTCGACGTCGAGCTCGACGCGATCTTTGAGAGGGACGGCGCCGAGGTGCGGGTCGGCGGCTTCTACGACGGCGACGGCGTCTACGTCATCCGCGCCCTCGCCGACGCTCTCGGCGCCTGGACCTTCCGCACCCGGTCGACGGCGCGGTCGCTCGACGGCATCACCGGCGCTCTCGAGGTCGTCACGGCACGCGCGGGCTCGCACGGACCGGTTCGCGTCGACGGCTTCCACTTCCGGCACGCCGACGGCACGAGACACCGTCCGCTCGGGACGACGGCGTACGCCTGGACGCACCAGCCCGACGAGCTGCAGGAGCAGACGCTGTCGACCCTCGCTGCGGCATCCTTCGCGAAGCTCCGCATGTGCGTCTTCCCGAAGTCGTACCTGTACAACAGCGACGAGCCGGCCGACTTCCCCTTCGTCGGCAGCCTCGCGGACGGTTTCGACCTCGAGCGCTTCGACCCCGCGCACTTCCGCCGCCTCGAGAGGCGGATCGCCCAGCTCGGCGAGCTCGGCATCGAGGCCGACGTCATCCTCTTCCACGCCTACGACCGATGGGGTTTCGCCGACCTCGGACCGGCCGTCGACGAGCGCTACCTGCGTTACGTCGTGCGACGCCTGTCGGGCTATGCGAACGTGTGGTGGTCGATGGCCAACGAGTACGACCTGCTGTGGTCGAAGGACCTCGACGACTGGGAGCGGCTCGCCGCCGTTGTCGGCGAGGAGGACGCGTTCGGTCACCTCAACTCGATCCACAACTGCCGACCGGTCTACGACTACGACAAGCCCTGGATCACGCACGTCAGCATCCAGCGGGTCGACGTCTACCGCACGGCCGAGAACACCGATCAGTGGCGCGAGCAGTGGGGAAAGCCCGTCGTCATCGATGAGTGCGCCTACGAGGGCGACATCGACCAGGGCTGGGGCAACATCACCGGCGAGGAGATGACGCGGCGATTCTGGGAGGGCGCGGTGCGCGGCGGCTACGTCGGCCACGGCGAGACCTACTACCCGCCCGCGCACGGCCGCGACGACGAGGTCCTCTGGTGGTCGAAGGGCGGCGAGCTGCACGGGTCGTCCCCCGAGCGCATCGCGTTCCTGGAGCGCCTCCAGTCCGAGTCGCCGACCGGGGTGTGGGACCCCCTGCCGAGCGACTGGGACGTGCCGTGGGGCGGGGTCGCGGGAGCCGTGAAGATCGGTTACTTCGGATTCAACCGCCCACGGTTCCGCAACGTCATCCTCGAGGAGGGCGCCTGGCGGGTCGAGGTCGTCGACACCTGGAACATGACCGTCGAGCCGGTGCCGGGCGAGCATCGCGGCCAGCTGCGCGTCGAGCTTCCCGGCCGCCCCTACATGGCCATCCGCCTCACCCGTCTCTCCGACTGACCCCACCCCCCGCGCGGGCACCGACCGCGAGGTCCCCGTTCGGCCGGGTATGGGACCCGGATAACCGGCCGAAGTGGGACCTCGCGGTTCTGTGAGCGGCCGGTCAGGGGGCGATGCGGCGGGCGGCGGTGGCCATGTGGGTGGCCATGGCCGAGGCCGCGGCATCCTCGTCGCCGGCGGCGACGGCACGGGCGATCTCCTCGTGCTCGGCGAGCGCGCGGCGGGCCTGCTCGTCGTCGTGCACCGCACGGTCGGCGTAGACCTGCAGCAGCGACCGCACGACGTGGAGCAGATCGATCAGCATCGCGTTGCCGGCGATGCGGGCCAGCTCGTGGTGGAACGCCAGGTCGGCGCGGGCGAACGCGCCGAGGTCGCCGAGCGTCGACCGCATCCGCTCGACGTGAGCCTCGAGGTCGCCCGAACCGTCCGCCGCGGCGGCGAGGCGGGCGACGTAAATCTCCAGTCCCGATCGCAGCTCGATCAGCTCGTGCGTGTTTCGCTCTCCGATGAGCAGCCCCCACCGCAGCGTCTGCGGCAGCAGCTCGCTCGCCGCACCGCGCAGGTACGTGCCCGAGCCGGGGCGCACGTCGACGATGCCGAGGATCTCGAGGGCGGCGAGCGCCTCGCGCACGGCCGATCGGCCGACTTCGAGCGTCGCGGCGAGCTGTCGCTCCGGAGGCAGCCGCGTTCCCGGGGCGACCTCGCCCGACGTGAACAGGTCGAGCAGGCGCCGAGCCACCTCCGAGACGGGGGTGCGCGCCGGGAGCGCCGCGAGGGATGCCGCGAGGTCGGGCGATCCGTCGGAGCGATAGGCGGGCATGACGACAAACCTACCCGGCGCCCCTCGGGTTGCAATTGGTCAACCGGTTTGCCAAACTAGCCGAGCGATGAGGCAACCCATCGCGCAACCGACGATGGGAAGTCAGCGTGGACACCTCTTCCGAAACGGAATCCCCCGTAGCCCGCTCCGCGATCCGCAAGGTCGCGATCCGCCTGGTGCCCTTCGTGGCTTTGATGTTCTTCATCAACTACCTCGACCGCACCGCGATCGGCTTCGCCGCCCCGAACGGCATGAACGACGACCTCGCCCTGAGCGCCGCGCAGTTCGGGTTCGCCTCGGGGGTGTTCTTCATCGGCTACATCCTGCTCGAGGTGCCCTCCAACCTCGCCCTGCACCGCTTCGGCGCCCGCAAGTGGCTCGCGCGCATCATGGTCAGCTGGGGCATCGTCGCCGTGCTGTTCACCTGGGTGCAGAACTTCGAGCAGCTCGTCGTCCTGCGCTTCCTGCTCGGTGTCGCCGAGGCCGGGTTCTTCCCCGGCGCGATCCTGTTCCTGAGCCTCTGGGTGCCCTCGCGCTACCGCGGCCGCATCCTCATGCTCTTCTACCTGGCCCAGCCCCTCACCACCGTGATCGGAGCGCCGCTGGCCGGAGCCCTGATCCAGCAGCACGGCGTCTTCTTCGGGCTCGAGGGATGGCGGTTCATGTTCCTCGGCGTCGCGATCCCCGCCGTCGTCGTCGGCGTCGTGGCGTGGTTCTACCTGAAGGATTCCCCCGCGGATGCCGCGTGGCTGACGACCGACGAGAAGACCTGGCTCACCGGAGCCCTCGCGGCCGAGCGGTCGGCGACCGAGGCACGCGAGAAGCACGTCTCGGCACGGTTCGCCTTCGGCAGCGGACGCGTGTGGGCGCTGTCGTTCATCTACTTCGGCTTCATCTACGGCCTCTACGCGCTGGCGTTCTTCCTCCCGACGATCATCGAGGGCTTCCAGCAGCAGACGGGCCAGACCTTCGACGTCTTCCAGAAGGGCCTGATCACCGCGATCCCGTACCTGCCCGCGGCGATCGTCATGGTCCTGTGGTCGCGCGACGCCCACCGCCGCGGCATGAAGACCTGGCACATCGCGGTGCCCGCCGTGGCCGGCGCCGTATCGATCCCGCTCGCGCTCTTCGCCGGCTCGCCCGCCGCGACGATCGCCGTCATCACGGTCACCGCGTGCGCGATCTTCGCCGCCCTGCCGAACTTCTGGACCCTGCCCACCCGCTTCCTCACGGGAGCCGCGGCCGCCGCCGGTGTCGCCCTGATCAACACCGTCGGAAACCTCGCCGGCTTCAGCGCGCCCTACATCACCGGCGCCGTCCGCGACTGGACCGGGGGCTACGAGGTGCCGATGGTCATCGTCGGCGTGATGATGCTCGTCTCGGCCGTGCTGATGGCGCTGCTCGCGCGCGGCGACCGGATGGCTCCCGCGGCCGTCCCGCGAACAGGCCAGACGGCCGCCGCGACGCAGAACGGGCCCGCGACACGATGACCCGCCTGTGGAACGACCCGGCCGACTTCGCCGACGAGATGATCGACGGCTTCGTCGCGGCCAACGCGCGCTACGTCCGACGCGTCTCGGGAGGCGTGGTCCGCACCACGCCCGCGCCCGCGGGCCGGGTGGCCGTCGTCGTCGGCGGCGGATCGGGCCACTACCCGGCCTTCGGCGGGCTCGTCGGGGCAGGCCTGGCCGACGGCGCCGCGATGGGCAACCTCTTCGCCTCCCCCTCGACGCAGCAGATCCACGCCGTCGCCCGCGCAGCTCACGGCGGCGGCGGGGTGCTGTTCTCGTACGGCAACTACGCCGGCGACGTGCTGAACTTCGACGCGGCGCAGGAGCGGCTGCGCGCCGAAGGCATCGCGTGCGAGACGGTCGCCGTCACCGACGACATCGCCAGCGCATCGGCTGACGAGATCCACCGGCGGCGCGGGATCGCGGGAGACCTCACGGTCTTCCGTTCCGCCGCGGGCGCGGCATCCGCCGGTTACGACCTCGCGGACGTCGCGCGCGTGGCTCGCCTCGCGAACGACCGGACGCGCTCGTTCGGCGTCGCGTTCTCGGGATGCACGCTTCCGGGCGCCCCCGCACCTCTGTTCAGCGTTGCCGAGGGGCGCATGGCGATCGGACTGGGCATCCACGGCGAGCCGGGCATCGACGAGGCCGAGGTGCCGACCGCCGACGGGCTGGCCGAGCTGCTCGTGTCGCGGCTGCTCGCCGAACGCCCCGACGGCGCGGACGGACGCGTCGTGCCCATCCTCAACGGCCTGGGGTCGCTCAAGCACGAGGAGATGTTCGTCGTCTACCGGCGCATCGCCCAACTGCTCGCCGACGCGGGCCTCGAGGTCATCGACCCGCACGTGGGCGAATACTGCACGAGCTTCGACATGGCGGGCACCTCGCTCACGCTGTTCTGGCTCGACGACGAGCTCGCCGAACTGTGGGAGACCCCCGTCGACACCCCGGCCTATCGCCGCGGTTCCGTCGCGCCCGAGGCCGCGGGCCGCGCGGCCCAGCCCGAGGACGCCGGCGCAGCCGACACCGCCACCGCCATCGTCCCCGGCGACACCGACTCGCAGTCCGTCGCCCGCGTGGTCGTCGAGGTGGTCGACACGGTCGCCCGCACGGTCGACACCCACGTCGACGAGCTGGGACGGATGGATGCGATCGCGGGCGACGGCGACCACGGCATCGGGATGCAGCGAGGCTCGCACGCCGCCCGCGCGGCCGCCCACGAGAGCGCGGCCGCCGGGGCCGGCGCCGCCACGACGCTCGCCCGCGCCGCCGATGCCTGGTCCGACCGCGCCGGCGGCACGTCCGGGGCCCTGTGGGGCGTCATCCTCACCTCGGTCGCGAGCACGCTCGGCGACACGGGACGGCCGGATGCCGCCGGGGTGGCCGCAGGTGTCGCCGCAGCCACCCGCGGGGTGATGTCGTACGGCAAGGCGGAGCTCGGCGACAAGACGATGGTCGACGCCCTCGTTCCCTTCAGCGCGCAGCTCACGACCGCGGTCGCGGGCGGCGCGACGCTGGCCGAGGCCTGGCGCTCGGCGGCATCCGCCGCGTCGGCCGCCGCTGCCGCGACCGCCGCGCTGCTCCCCCGCATGGGCCGGGCGCGCACCCACGGCCAGCACAGCGTCGGCACCCCCGACCCGGGCGCGCACTCCCTCGCGCTCATCGTCACCGCCGTCGGCGACGTGCTCACCCACCACGAGAGGACCCCGTCATGACCGAACCGCTCCGCATCGTCATCGGCTGCGACGACGCCGGCTTCGACTACAAAGAGGTGCTCAAGCGCGACCTCGAGGCCAGCGCCGGCGTCGCGTCGGTCATCGACGTGGGCGTCGGCGCCGACGGCCACACCCCCTACCCGACCGTCGCGATCGAGGCCGCCGAGCGGGTCGCACGCGGCGAGGCCGACCGCGCCCTGCTCATCTGCGGCACCGGGCTCGGTGTCGCGATCGCAGCCAACAAGGTCGCCGGCATCCGTGCCGTCACGGCGCACGACTCGTTCTCGGTCGAGCGCGGGGTGCTCTCCAACAACGCGCAGGTGCTGACGATGGGCCAGCGGGTCGTGGGTATCGAGCTCGCGCGCCGCCTCGTCCGCGAGTGGCTGACCTACCGCTTCGACACGTCCTCCGCCTCGGCCGAGAAGGTGGCCGTCATCGACCGGTACGAGAGCACCGGATCCTGCTGATGACGCCCGTGACCGTCGGGGTGAGCCTCAAGGCGTACTTCGGCCGACGCGCCGCCCGCGTGTGGTTCGGCGAGGTCGCCGCCGCCGTGAGCGAGCGCGAGGCCGTGCGCAGCGGCGCCGTGGAGGTCTTCGTCATCCCCACCTACCTGCAGTTCGACGATGCGCGCGACTACCTCGCGCCCGCCGGCGTCCGCGTGGGGGTGCAGGACGTCTCGGCGTACGAACCCGGCGCCTACACCGGCGAGATCACCGCGGCGGAGGTCGCGGAGTCGGGCGGCGCGTTCGCCGAGATCGGCCACGCCGAACGCCGGCGCCTGTTCGGCGAGACCGACGAGATCACGGCGGCCAAGGCAGCGGCGGCCCTGCGACACGGCGTCACCCCCGTGCTCTGCATCGGAGAGCCGGAACGGACGGATGCCGAGTCCGCGGCACGCACGGCCGTCGCACAGCTGCACGCGGATCTCACGGGGGCTCCCGCCGGCCGGGTCGTCGTGGCGTACGAGCCGGTGTGGGCGATCGGCGCCCCCGAGCCCGCACCCACAGCGCACATCGTCACCGTGAGCCGCGCGCTGCGGGCAGCGCTCGACGCCGATCCGGAGCGCGCCGGATCGAGCGTCATCTACGGCGGCTCGGCCGGCCCCGGTCTGCTCGCGCGGCTCGAGGGCGCCGTCGACGGCCTCTTCCTCGGGCGCTTCGCGCACGACGCCGCCGCCTTCGGCCGCGTCATCGATGAAGCCGCCGAGCTCGCGGCAGCCCGCAGCACGCAGGACGGAGCGACGTCGTGATCGGCCTCGGCACCTATGCCTTCCTGTGGGAGCACTCCGAGCGTGCATCCCAGCCCCTCTCGCTCGTCGGCGCGTTCGAGCGCACCCGCGAGCTCGGCGTCGACCTGTTCCAGATCTGCGACTACGCGCCGCTGGAGCTCATGGACGGCATCGAGCTGCGCGATGCGGCCGCTGCGGCCCGTGACCTCGGCCTGACGATCGAGGTCGGCACGAAGGGGGTCGCCCCCGAGCGTCTGACCCGCTTCCTCGAGCTCGCCGCGGTCTTCGACGCGCGGCTCGTGCGCAGCATGATCTACGCCCCCGACTCCCGCCCGACGCTGGCCGAGGCCGAGGCGTGGCTGCGCGGCATCCTGCCCGCGTACGAGGCAGCCGGGGTCTCCCTCGCTCTGGAGACCTACGAGCAGGTGTCGACCGCAGATCTCACGCGGCTCATCGCGGCCGTCGACAGCCCCGCCCTCGGGGTGTGCCTCGACCCGGCCAACGTCGTCGCGCGCCTGGAGCTGCCGCGCGAGACCGTCGAGCTCGCCGCGCCCTACGTCACGAACATCCACGTGAAGGACTTCGCCTTCGCCCGGCAGCCCGGCTGGGTCGGTTTCACGTTCACCGGTGCCCGCATGGGCGAGGGCCTGCACGACTACCCCCATCTGCTCGAGACCGTGAGGCCGCGCGAGCGCGGGGTCGACGAGCGCGAGGTCAACGAGATCGTCGAGCACTGGCTGCCCTGGCAGGGCGATGCCGAGACCACTGTCCGAACCGAGCGGGACTGGACCCGCGCCACCCTGGAATACCTGAGGAGCACCTGATGAGCCACACGATCGCCGTCGTCGGAGCGGGCGGGAAGATGGGCACGCGCGTGTCCAACAACCTCGTCAAGACCGATCACACCGTCTTCTACGTCGAGAACTCCCCGGCCGGGCGCGAGCGCACGATCGCCGCCGGGCGCGAGCTGACGGATGCCGCCGCCGCGGTCGCCGACGCCGACATCGTCGTGCTCGCCGTGCCCGACCTCGCGCTGGGACCGGTGACCGCCGATCTCGTCCCCCAGCTCAAGCCGGGCGCCATCGTGCTGACGCTCGACCCGGCCGCCGCCTACGCGGGCCTGCTCACGACGCGCGACGACGTCATCCAGGCCGTCGCGCACCCGTGCCACCCGTCGGTCTTCCTCGAGCGGACCACGAAGGAGGAGTGGGCCGACACGTTCGGCGGCATCGCGGCCCCGCAGGACGCGATCGCCGCGATCGAGTCGGACGACCCCGAGAAGCAGCGCATCGTCGAAGAGACCGTTCGCGCGATCTACGCACCGGTCATCGACGTGCACTGGGTGACGATCAAGCAGCTCGCGCAGCTCGAGCCGACCCTCGTCGAGACCGTCGCCTGCATGATCGGGTCGCTCCTGAACGAGGCACTCCACGAGGCGATCCACACGATGGGCGTGCCCGAGGCCGCGGCCCGCAGCATCCTGTACGGCCACACGCAGGTCGCCCTCGCGAACGGCCTGCGCGGCGACAACCCGTTCAGCGATGCGTGCCTGATCGCGATGGACTACGGTCGCGAGAGCATCATCAAGGACGACTGGAAGAAGATCTTCCGCGACGACGAGCTCGACAAGAACCTCGCCCGGATGCTGCACCTGGATCACATCGAGCGCTGAGGACGACGACGATGACGAGACTGCAGGGCAAGACGGCGCTCGTGACCGGCGCTGCGATGGGCATCGGACACGCCGTCGCCGAGCGCTTCGTCGCCGAGGGCGCGCGCGTCGTTCTCGCCGACCGCAACGGGCCGGCCGTCGGCGACGCGGCGGCCTCGCTCGGGCCGCTCGCGCGCGCCGTGACGATGGACATCTCCGACGAGACCGCCGTCGCGGCGGCCTTCGCCGAGGTCGAGTCGGCGGGGTGGACGCCCGACGTCGTCGTCGCGAACGCCGGCGTGCAGCTCTTCGGACAGGACGCACCCGCCGCCGACCTCGACCTCGACGTGTGGCGGCGGACGATCGACATCAACCTCACCGGGACGTTCCTCACCGTGAAGTACGCCGTCCGCGCGCTGCTGTCGCGCGGCGGCGGGTCGATCATCCTGACCGGGAGCCCGACCGCCGTCAACGGCGAGGGGTGGGCGTTCACCGCCTACAGCGCGTCGAAGGCCGGCGTGCACGGGCTCGGCCGCACGGTCGCCGCGGCATACGCCGATCGCGGCATCCGGGTGAACACCGTCCAGCCCGCGTACACCGAGACGCCGCTCGTGTCGGCCATCAGCGACGACCCGGAGTCGCGGGCGGCGATCGTCTCGCGCATCCCCGTGGGCCGCGCCGGCACCCCCGCCGACGTCACCGGCATCATGGTCTACCTCGCGAGCGATGAGGGCTCGTTCGCGACGGGGGCGACCTTCTCGGTCGACGGCGGCATGACGACCCTCTGAGGATGCCGGAGATGTGGGGGCGCGACGCCGCGGATCGGCGACGGATCGGGGCATGGGAGTTCGAGCTGCGCGTCGACGAGTTCGCCGACATCCGACGGGATGGCCGGCGCGTGCTGCGCAGCATCCGGGCCGTCGTGCGCGACCGCGACTGGAACACGCTCGACCTCGTCGTCGACCGGGTCACCGCCGGCGAGACCAGCCTCACGATGCACGTGCGGACCGGCGACGAGCGGATGCCGCTGAGCGGCGTCGTCCGCGCCGAGGTCCGCGGCGAGAGCCTGCGGGTGCTGTGCGACCTCGAGGCGGCGACGCCCATCGAGACGAACCGCACGGGCCTCGTCGCCCTCATCCCGCCCTCGGCGGCCGGGGCCGGATTGTCGGTGACCCACAGCACGGGCGGGGTGTCGCAGACGGCGCTTCCGGTCGCCATCAGCCCCCACCAGCCGGTGCTCGACATCGCGGGTCTGCGGTGGCGTGACGGCGGCGTCGATGTCGGGCTCGCGTTCGACGGCGATGTGTTCGAGATGGAGGACCAGCGCAACTGGACCGACGCCTCGTTCAAGGTCTACAGCCGGCCGCTCGCACTGCCGTTCCCCTACCCGGTCGCGGCGGGCGAGCGCGTGCGGCAGCAGATCACCGTCACGGCTGAGGCCGCGCCGACGCGGGGTGCCGCGCCGACCGAGGACTCCGCCGCCGAGAGCGATGTGATCGGGGATGCCGTGATCGAGCTGCGGCGCGCCGGAACCTTCCCCGCGATCGGGCTGAGCGCGTCGACCGCCCCCGACCCGGCGCCCGCAGGCATCGGGTCCGTCGCCGCGGCGACGACGCTCGTCGAGCTCGACCTGGCATGGCCGGGGTGGCCGGCGGCGCTCGAGCGCGCGGCATCCGAGGGCCCTCCCCTCGACGTCCGGTTCGTGCTGCCCGCCGAGGCGGGGGTGTCGGGCGACGCGGATGCTGCGATCACCGCGGCGCTTTCCGACGCAGTCGCCGCACTCGCGGATCGCGATGTCTCGCGCGTGGCGGCGTTCCAGCCCACGGGAGCGGCCCGTCACGTCGCGGATGAGGCGGCCGCCGCGATGCTCCGCGGGGCGCTGGAGCGTTCGCGCCGCACCGTGCCGGTCGTCGGCGGCGTGCGATCGCACTTCACCGAGCTCAACCGCGAGCAGCACCGCCTGCCGCGGGGTCTCGCGGGACTGACGTTCAGCGTCACGCCGCTCTTCCACAGCCGCGACACCGAGCAGCTCGTCGAGTCGCTCGCGATGCAGCGCCTGGTCGCGACGCAGGCGGTCGAGATCGGCGGCGGGGTGCCGGTGCACGTCGGCCCGGTGACCCTGCGGCCGCACTTCAACGACGTCGCCACGACGGCGCCGCCGCGCCCCGCGGCATCCGATCTGTCGGCCGGCTACGGCACGCACCTGACCGACGCCGACGACCCGCGCCAGCACGCGGCCGAGCTCGCGGCCTGGACGATCGCGAGTGCCGCGGCCCTCGCCGTGCCCGGCGTCGCGAGCCTGACGTTCTTCGAGTCGTGGGGGCCGCGCGGCATCCTCGACTCCGATGGCACGGCGCTGCCGGTCGCCGAGGCGATCGCAGCCCTCGCCGGGCTCGCGGGCGGCGAGCTGCTCTCGGGCTCGAGCCCCGACGGTCTCGTCTGGGCCGTCGGCGCCGAGCGTCGGGGCGAGATCACGGTGCTGGCGGCCAACCTCGACACCCGCCCCCGCACGCTCACGGTGACCACCCCCACCCCCATCTCCCTCACCCTCTCCCCCGGCACCTGGTCCCGCCCCTGACGCTCCCCCCGCCTCCCGTCTCGCCTCGCCTCGCCTCGCCTCGCCTCGCGCCGAGGACGCGCATCCGCACGGTTAGAGCGGGTCGGAACCGTGCATGTACGCACTCTCGCGCTCCGAGGCCGCGGTCCGTGCGATGCGCAGCGCGACGGGCCGGCCGGCGGGGAGGTCGATGGCCTCTGCGGCACGCGCGAACGCCTCGTTCCGGCCCACGTCGTCGAGCACGAATCGGCACCCGACGGGCTCGATCGTCATGGCCCACGTATCGATGATCTCCACGTCGAAGGCGTCGCCGGGACGCAGAGGCGCGCCGGTATCCGTCGCCTGCGGCAGACGGAACTCCCATGCCGGAGGCGCTGAGCGACCGAGGTAGGTGACGTACACCCGACCCGGTATGCCCGCGACGAACTGCGGATCGTCCCACTTGTCGATCGGATCGAGGCCGGGGCCGTCGATCGACTCGAGGATGCCGCGAAGAAACCGAAGTCGTGCGGGCGAGCGTCCTTGCAGCCTGCCGCCCGCCACCATGTGCAGGCTCCCGTCGTCGCGTTCGAAGCTCTCCCCGTGCGAGGCGTAGCAGCCCGAGACGGTCGCCACCCAGAATCGATGCACGAGCTCCTCCGCTGACAGCTGCCCCCAGCGCAACGGGATGTCGCCCTCGTACTTCACCTCGTCGAACACGACCGGCTTGGCGTAGGCATCTCGGTACAGGACGGCCCGGCCGAGCTCGGCGACGGCGTGGCCGTTCTGGATCGACGCGTGCGTCACCCAAGGACGATTGTGGTCGAACAGCTCGGTGAGGTTGTGAATCGAGCGCAGGTGGTCGTGCGGGTCCGCGGCGGCGATCACACCTCCGAGGCGGTCCCAGCGATCGGCGGGTCGGTCGAGGATGTCGTGTTCGTTGCAGAGCGACCACCAGATGTTCGCGTAGCCGCTGAGGCGCGCGACGAGATAGCGAGCGTAAGCGGCATCCTCGTCCTCCGTCAGCTCTCCGAGACCGAACGTGCCGTCGTCGTACGCGTTGAGGACGAGCACGTCGGCTTGGATGCCGCGCGCATCGAGCAGCCGCACCGCCCGATCGAGACGCTGGAAGAACGCCGGGACCGGTCGCGAGACATCCCAGCGACCGGTGCCGTCGCGCTCGAACGGCACCAGCGTCGGATAGTGAGTCACGTAGCCGCCGGTCTGCGGGAAGACGAGGAACCGCAGACGGTTGAACCCCGCCTGCGCCAGGTCGTCCGCAGTCTGCTTCAGGACGGCGTCATCCTGGTGGAGCCAGTTGTATACCGTCGCGCCGAGCGGGCGATGGGGTCTGCCGTCGGCGTGGGCGAAATGGAAGCGGTGCGCGACGCGGACGGGACCGAGCGCATCCCCGGGCAGGACGGCCACCGAACCGCTGCGCCCGTCCAGCTCCGGAGCAGGGCTCGAGCTGCGCCAGTTCCATTCACCCGGCCGATCCGGCAGGAAGCGCGCCCGGTAACTCCGCCCGCCATCCCAGAAGCCGGGAACGTCGAGCTCCCGGTCTCCGCACCGCGCGGTGACGGTCAGCGGTGTCCGCGTGGCGGGGATGGGCACAGCCGGGCCCTCGAAGGCGAGCTCGATCGTCGTGCCCACCGACGTCGCCGTGTCCGCCGAGGTCACGATGCACGCCAGTCGTGCTGAGCGCGGAAGCCGAGGTCGCGCTGGATCTTGCGCGTCGAGAGAAGCGACTCGAACTCGCCGAGGTCCGCGGCCACCGTCGCCGTCGGGAACCAGCGCGCCGCGACCTCACGCGAGGGCGCGGCCATGCCCGACGAGGGCGCTGCCACGTTGTACACCTCGAAGCCCGGCCGCGCCGCATCCAGGGCGAGCTCGATCGCGAGCGCGCCGTCACGGGCGTCGACCCAGGTGCCCAGGAGGTCCCGGCGATAGTCGGGGTCGCTCGCGCGGGCGAACGTGGCGTACTCGTCGGGGGCGACGACGTTGGTGAAACGGAGGGCTGTGATCGAGGCCCCCTCCTCCCAGCGCACCAACTGCGCAGCCATCGACTCCTCGACGACCTTGCCCAGTGCGTAGGTGTTGTTCGCGGACGAGACCGTCTCGTCGACGGGCAGAGCGCACGGCGCGTCGGCGAACGGGAAACCGGCCGCGGTGATGCTCGACGCGAGCACGATGCGGCGGATGCCGGCACGGTGCGCGGCGAAGAGCACGTTGAAGGTCGCCGCGACATTCGCATGGAATGTCGCGGCGTCGGGCACGAGGCCGTTCACGGGGATCGCGGCGAGGTGCACGACCGCGTCGAGCCCGCGATGACGGGCGGTAACGCCGAGGAACGCGTCGAGCGTCTGGCCGTAGTCGGCAAGGTCGACGCGTGTGAACCCCGCACCCGGCGTGCCGACGATGTCGAAGCCCACGACGTCGTCGCCTCGGGCCCGCAGGCGCTCCACCGTCGCGCGCCCGAGCTTGCCCCCGCTGCCGGTGACACCGATCGTGTGCGTCATCGCTCGCATCTCCTCCCGCATCGTTGCATAATCATTCTATAGTGCAAATTGTTTACCCAGGAGGTCGGATGGGGATCATCAGCGCCCCGCGCATCGAACACCATCGCGACCCCCTGGGCATCGGAGAACGCGAACCTCGGCTGTCGTGGACCGTCTCGGACGCCCCCCGCTGGCGTCAGAGGGCATACCGCGTCCGGGCCCGCCGTGGCGATGGGCGCATCGAAGCGCACGAGCAGACGTCCCCTGAGCAGGTGCTCGTCCCCTGGCCGTTCGCGCCCCTCGCCTCCCGAGAGCGCGTGAGCGTGAGCGTCGCGGTCGCCGACGAGTCCGGCGCCTGGATCGCGTCGGACGAGACGGAGCTGGAGGCCGGGCTGCTCGAGGCCGCGGACTGGCGCGCGCATCCGGTCGGAGCCATCTGGAACGAAGACCCCGACGCCGACGACCGCCGCCCGGCTCTCGTGCGACGCTCGTTCCAGGTCGGGCCCGGCCTGGCTCGCGCCCGCCTCTACGCCTCCGCGCATGGCGTCTACGAGGCCGAGCTCAACGGCCAGCGGGTCGGCGACGACATCCTCGCCCCGGGGTGGACCGTGTACGGCAGGCGGCTGCGCTACCGCACCTTCGACGTCACCGGGATGGTCCGGACGGGACAGAACGCCATCGGCGCATGGCTCGGCGACGGGTGGTACCGCGGCAGACTCGGATGGCGTGCGGCCTTCCGCAACATCTACGGGAACGACCTGTCGTTCATCGCCCAGCTCGAGCTCACCTACGAGGACGGCTCGCGCGAGCTCGTCTGCACCGACCCCACCTGGCGTGCCGCCCCGTCACCGATCCTCCGCTCCGGCATCTACGACGGCGAGGACTACGACGCCCGGACGGAACTCGCGGGCTGGAGCACCGCCGAGTTCGACGCCTCCGACTGGCAGCCGGTCCAGGCGCGTCACCGCGACCCGGCGACCTTCGTCGCTCCGACCTCGCCGCCGGTGCGCTGCACGGAGGAGATCGCTCCCGTCGCCGTACTCACCTCACCCACCGGCGAGCGCATCCTCGATTTCGGCCAGAACCTCGTCGGCCGCGTACGCATCCGCGTTCGCGGCGAGGCGGGCCGGACCGTGACGATGCGCACCGCGGAAATCCTTCAGGACGGCGAGATCTACACCCGCCCGCTTCGCGGCGCGCGCTCGAGCGACAGCTACACGCTCGCGGGACGACCGGACGGAGAGGAATGGGAGCCGCGGTTCACCTTCCACGGGTTCCGGTACGTCGAGGTCACCGGCTGGCCCGGCGACATCGACGCGGCTTCAGCATCGGGCGATCTCGTCGCGCGCGTCATCCACAGCGACGTCGAGCGCACGGGGTGGTTCGACTCGTCGGATCCGTCGCTCAACCGCCTGCACGAGAACGTCGTCTGGAGCATGCGCGGGAACATCGTCGACATTCCTTCCGATTGTCCGCAGCGCGATGAGCGGGTCGGCTGGACGGGCGACATCCAGGTGTTCGGACCGACGGCATCCTTCCTCTTCGACGTCTCCGGAATGCTCGCCGGGTGGCTGCGCGACCTCGCGATCGAGCAGCTGCCCGACGGCACAGTGCCGTGGTACGTCCCGGTCATCCCCGCCCACCACATGTGGACGCCGATTCGTCCCGGGGCGGCCTGGGGCGACGTCGCGACCCTCCTGCCGTGGACTCTGTTCGAGCGCTTCGGCGATCGCGGGGTGTTGGCGGCGCAGTACGACAGCGCTCGCCGCTGGGTCGACCTCGTGACACGGTTGGCGGGACCGGAACGACTGTGGAACACCGGGTTCCAGCTCGGCGATTGGCTCGATCCGGCCGCCCCGCCGCAGGATCCCGCCGACGCGCGGACCGATCGCTATCTGGTGGCCACCGCCTACTTTGCGCACTCGGCTCGGACGCTGGCACGCATCGCGAGCGAGATCGGGGAAAGCGACGACGCCGAACACTACTCCCGCCTGGCCGACGAGGTGCGCGCGGCATTCGCGGCGGCCTACATCGACGCTGAGGGACGCATGACCAGCGACGCCCAGACCGCCTACGCGCTCGCCCTGGCATTCGACCTCGTCCCGGATGCCGCACGTCGCCGCTTCGCTGCCGACCGTCTCGCTGCGCTCGTCGCCGAGGCCGGTTCCCGCATCGCCACCGGCTTCGTGGGCACACCGCTCATCACCGGCGCGCTCAGCGCCGCGGGCCATGTCGAGCGGGCTTACGACCTCGTCCTGGAACGATCGTGCCCGTCCTGGCTCTATCAGGTCGATATGGGTGCAACGACCATCTGGGAGCGCTGGGACTCGATGCTCCCCGACGGCACCGTGAACCCGGGAACCATGACCTCCTTCAACCACTACGCACTGGGCGCGGTCGCCGACTGGCTACATGGCACCGTCGCCGGCCTCTCGGCCGCGGAGCCCGGCTATCGGAGCATCCGGTTCGCGCCGAGGCCGACGTCGCGACTGAGCTGGGCGAGAGCGCGCCACCTCACCCCCTACGGCGAGGCAGCGATCTCGTGGCAGCGGTCCGGCGACGATCTGACGCTGAACCTCATCGTGCCGGCGGGGGCGCATGGCATCCTGGATATCTCCGGGCGCGAACCCGAGACTCTCGACGCCGGCGCCCACCATCGGGTGTTAGAGGGACTCCTCGCCCCCACCACGGAATCCTCATGATCGGAGCACGCGTGTCGATGAGCCGCTTCACCCGTCCGCAAGACGGGCAGGTGCGCCTGATGACAAAGATCGCACGCATGTACCACGAGCGCGGAACGCGACAGGCCGATATCGCACAGGCGCTCAGCATCTCGCAGGCCAAGGTCTCTCGGCTGCTCAAGCGCGCCGAGGCTCTCGGGATCGTCCGCACCATCGTCACGGTCGCCCCTGGTGTCTATACCGAGCTCGAGGAGCAGCTCGAGAAGCACTACGGACTCACCGAGGTGGTCGTCGTGGACGTCGACCCCGACGCCGACGAGAACGAGACGCTCGCCTCGATCGGCGCGGGCGCGGCGGCCTACCTCGAGGCGACTCTCTCGGGCTCCGACCGCATCGGCGTCTCGTCGTGGAGCCAGACCATCCTCGCAATGGTGGATCGCATGCGGCCGTTCCCGACACGGGGCGCCACGGAGATCGTGCAGTTGCTGGGCGGGATGGGCGCGGCCGAGGCCCAGAGCCACTCGCACCGCATCCTCGGCGAGCTCGCCAGCACGCTGGGCGCCGAACCGGTCTACGTGCCAGCGCCGGGGCTCGTGGCCGGACCCGACATCCGCGACAGCCTCCTCGCCGACGCGTCCATGCAAGACGTCACGCACCGCTGGCGCGAACTGACGATGGCGATCATGGGGATCGGCAGCGTGGAGCCCTCAGATGTGCTCGCCACGAGCGGAAACGCGTTCACGCCCGATGAGCGAGCCCCTCTGCTCGCGGCGGGTGCGGTCGGAGACATCTGCCACCGCATCTTCCGCGCCGACGGTTCGCTCGTGCGCGGCGACATCGACGACCGGATCATCGCGATCCCCGTCGACGATCTGCGTCGCATTCCGCGGCGCGTCGGAGTCGCCGGCGGACCTCGCAAGCTCGACGCGATCCGAGGAGCCGTGGCCGGCGGGTGGGTGACGACGCTGATCACCGATCTCCGCACAGCGGAGTCGCTCGCGACGGACGAGCAGCCCTCAGGCCAGTGACGCCGCGAGGCGTTCGACGCCCGAGCGCGGGCTCGTGAGCACCGGCACCCCGACGTCGACCGACCGGGCCGCGCCGGCCATAGAAGCCTGAGCGAGCACGATCACGTCGGCGTCGGCGGCCGCACGCGAGATGGCGGCGCCCACGAGATGGTCGTGGGTCGCCCGGTCTCCCGCCACCACGGCCTCGAACGCCCCGTCGACGACCTCGTCGCTGATCTCGGGGTGAAGGCCGGCGACCCGTGCTCTCTCGCGGAGAAGTGCGGTCGTGGGCCGGCTCGTTGTGGCGAGCGTCGCGAGCACCCGGATGCGGCGACCCGAGGCCACGGCGGCATCCGCCATGGCCTCGTCGACGCGCAGTATCGGGATACCCGCCGCGACGGAGGCGGGGGCGGCGAGCTCCGAGATCGACGAGCAGGTGAACATGACGGCGTCGGCGCCACCGGCCGCGGCGGCTCGTACGAGTGCCTCGACCCGGCCCGGCACCGATGCGGCTCGCGCCGGGTCTGTCAGATCGGCCACGATCCGGTCGTCCAGATAGTTCACGACCACGGCGCCCGGCAGCAGCTCGGCCGCCAGCTCGCCGAACGGGGCGATGTTGACCGCCCCGGTGTGGAGGAACGCGACGCGCGTCATTGTCATCCCTTCAGAGAGCCGGCAGCGAGGCCGGCCATGATCTTCTTGTTCAGGAACACGAACACGATGAGCAGAACCACGATGTTGATGCTGATCGCCGCGAATAGCGGTCCGTACTGAGTAGAACCGTACTCATCCGACAGGCTGAGCAAGCCCACCTGGATGGTGGCGAGGTCGGGTTTGGTCGTGAACGTCAGTGCGATGAGCAGATCGTTGAACACGCTGAAGAACTGGACGAGCCCGATCGTCAGCATGGAGTTCTTCATCAGCGGGAGGGCGATGACGAAGAACGATCGAAGCGGACTCGCGCCGTCCATCGTCGCCGCTTCGAAGATCTCGCGAGGAACCGACCGGAAGTAGGCCGCCATGAGGAAGGTCGTCAGCGGAATCCCCATAGCCGTGTACGTCAGGATCAGCGGCCACAGCGAGTTGGTGAGGCCGAGCCGGAAGTAGACGGTGAACAGCGGCACGAGGATCATCTGGCCGGGCACCATGATGCCCGCGAGGATGAACAGGAGAACCTTGCGGCGCCCTCTCCAGATCATGACCTCGAGCACGTACCCGGCTGCGACGCCCAAGATGATGATGAGTCCGACCGACGGGAGCGTCACCAGGAGGCTGTTGCGGTAGTTGATGGCGACGTTGCCGCGGGTGAGGGCCGAGACATAGTTGTCGAAGGTCCAGGTCTCCGGCAGAGCCCACGTCGGATTCTCGAAGAACTCGGTCTGCGTCTTGAAGGAACCGAGGATCATCCACAGCTGCGGGTAGAGGACGACGACGAGCAGCACGGTGACGACGAGCCACACCGGGATGCGCCGCACGTAATGCCGGAGCCTGCGGCGGCGACGCGGCTGGTCGACCTTGCGCGACTGCGGGCGGGCCTGGGTGAGGGTCTGGGTGGCGGTCATCTCAGTCCTCCACGCGTTTGCTCGAGGAACGGAACACGGTCAGCGTGAACACGAGGCAGAGCAGGGTCAGCACGAGGGCGATCGTGCTGCCGTAGCCGTACTCGGCGTACTCGAACGCGGTGCGGTACATGTACAGGGTGAGCGGTGAGGTCGACGTGCCGGGCCCGCCCTTGTTGAGGGCCAGCAGGCTGTCGAAGACCTTGAGAGTGGAGTTGAGGCTGAAAATGATCGACGACAGGAGGATGGGAGCCGACAGCGGAACGATGATGTGGCGCACGAGCCGCAGGCCGCCGGCGCCATCCAGCCGCGAGGACTCGATGATCTCGTCGGGGATGTCCAGTAGCCCGGTGTAGAGCAGGACGGCATAGAAACCCATCGAGCTCCAGAGCGTCATCACGATGGCCGTGGCCATCGTGCCGGCCGTCGAGGCCATGAACTCCACACTGTCGCCGCCGAAGAAGTTGATGAGGTCGTTGACCGGCCCCTGGTTGTCGCCGACCGCCACGAAGCTGCGGAACAGCAACGCCACCGCGACGGTGGGCAGCACCATCGGGAAGAACACCGCCGTGCGGACGAAAGCCGACCCCTTGCGGAGGACGAAGACGTAGAGCAACGCCAGCAGATAGCCGAGGGTCACCTGCGAGACGGTCGCCGCGATCGCGAAGCCGATCGTCACCCAGAGCGATTGCAGCGCGGCCCCGTCGGTCACGAACGTCGTGAAGTTATCGATGCCGACGAACTCGAACCCCCGCAGGGTGTTGCCTTCGAAGAAGGCGAGTCCCAGCGACCACAGGACCGGCACGACCTTGAGCAGGACGTAGATCGCCAGCGGCGGGATGAGGAGGATGAGGATCGTCTTGCGATCCCCGAAGACGCGGTTCATCGGCGTCCTTCCGCGGTCGTGAGGAGTCCGGCGCCCGCCGAGGACGGGCGCCGGACAGAGGGGGTCAGCGGTTCGCGTCGACGCTCGCCTGCAGGTCGGCCATGTACTGCTCGGGGGTCATCTGCCCCGTCGTGAGCAAAGCGACGTTGGACGAGGCGAGCGAGTTCGACTTCGAGTCGAGCAGAGCCTCGAACCACAGCACGGTCTCGGTGATCTCCGAGATCTTCTCCTGCACGACGGCTGTCGTTTCCGGGATGTCGGTCACCTCGCCGTTGACCTTGAAGCCGGACAGCACGCCGGCATCCTGGAGTGCCTGCTGGCCGTAGTTCTCGGCGATGCAGGAGAACCAGTCGGCGACCTTGGGGCCGGCGAGCTTCGGGTTCGCCGCCATCGCGGTTCCGGCGTTCGCCGGCCATTGGTCGATCGACCCCTTGCCCCCCGTGACCGCAGGGAAGGGCATGAAGCCGACGTTCTCGGCGCCGATCTGGTTCTGCGAGGCGTCGTTGATGTTACTCAGCAGCCAGGTGCCGTCGTACTTCATCGCGGCTTTGCCGGTCAGGAACGCCGCAGTCGCGGCGTCGGGCTCGAGAGAGGTGAAGCCGTCGCCGAAGAAACCCTCCTCGGCCATGTCCTGCAGCGCCTGAGCGCCGGCGACGTAGTCCGAGTCGGTGAGTTTGGCTTCACCGTCGCGGATGTCGGTCATGGCCTCGGGACCGACGTTGCGGAAGATGTACATGCCCATGAGGCGCGTCAACGGCCAGCCCTGCGAGCCGGCCTGCGCGAACGGCTGATATCCCGCGGCAGCCAGCTTCTCGCTCGCCGCCGTCAGCTCGTCGAACGTCTTCGGCTCGGCGAGACCGGCTTCGGCGAAAGCGGTCTTGTTGTACCAGATGCCCTCGAGGTTGTACTGGTAGGGCAGCGAGACCATCTGACCGTAGACGTTGTTCACCGTCGATGCGGCGGCGGGGAGGATGTTGTCCCAGGCGCCGGTCTGCGTGAGCAGGTCCTCGTAGTTCAGAACGAGGTCGGCGACGCCGAGATCGCCGTCGGGACGGACCATCGCGGTGCCGGCGATGAAATGCGCCGGCAGAGCATCCTGACTCGCGAGCAGCGTCACCTTCTGCACGGTGTCGGCCTGCGCCGTCTTCTCGTGAACGAGCGGCAGCGCCTCGTTCTCGGCCTTGCACTGGTCGGCGGCGAGCGCATCGAGCTGCGCTTCGAGCGTGGGATTCTCGTTCGCCGTCAGGACGGTGAAGCTCTCGGGGTCGGAACCCGGGAAGTCGCCGCCTGCGGCATCACCGGACGACCCCGGCTCGGTCCCACCGGCGCATGCGGCCAGCGAGACGACGGATGCGAGCGCGAGACCGGTCACGATCATGCTGCGCCGCGGGGTGCGGATGTTCATAGCGTCCTCCTTGACGACGAGCGTGGGCGTTGTACGGGCAACGGCCACCGACTGCGGGTATATCGATGACAGTAGGGTCGATCCCTGGATGTGTCAACACAGTCGGGGTTGAAATTCTATTCACTTTGTGGCTCAATCGGGTGAGCATCGCTTGCCGGTCCCCGGATCCGGCGCGAGACTGAGCCGCACTCCGAGAGGACCCGCCCCATGCCCGCCAACACCGCGCCCCGCGCGCACGCCCCCCTGCGGCCGCTCGACGCCGAGCAGAGCCGTTGGTCCCGCGGCTTCTGGGGAGAGCTGCGAGAACGTACTCGCGATGTCACCGTCCCCGGCATCTGGGAGTCGCTGAGCGACCCCGACGTGAGCCCCGGCTTGACGAACTTCCGCCTCGCCGCGGGGCTCGAGAACGGCTCTCACGTCGGTCCGCCTTTCATGGACGGCGACTTCTACAAGTGGTTCGAGGCCGCAGTCGACCGTCTCGAGACCGATCCCGACCCCGAGCTCGCGTCGCGGCTGCAGCACATCGCCGAGTTGATCGCCTCGATACAGCGCGACGACGGCTACCTTCACACGCCGACCTTCATCGGCGAACGCGGCGGCGAAGACGTCCGCGCGCTGGCGGACCGGTTCAACTTCGAGACCTACAACCTCGGCCACCTCATCACAGCGGGTGTGCGGCACTGGCACGTGACCGGCAGCACGACGCTGCTGGATGCCGCGCAGAAGGCCGCGGGCTTCCTCGAGTCGCTCGCGACGCACAAGCCCGTCGAACTCGCCCGCAGCGCGATCTGCCCGTCGCACTACATGGCCGTGATCGATCTCTACCGCGCGACATCCGACGAACGCTGGCTGCGGCTGGCCGAGTCGTTCGTCCGGGTGCGAGACGAGTTCGACGAGGGCGGCGACGACAATCAGGACCGCCTGCCCGTGCGCGAGCAGACCGTCGTAGCCGGTCATGCGGTACGGGCGAACTACCTGTACGCCGGGCTCGCCGACCTCGTCGCCGAGACGGGCGACGAGGAACTGCGCGGCGTGCTGGAGCGTCTGTGGCGCGACGTGGTCGACACGAAGCTCTACATCACCGGGGGTTGCGGCGCCCTGTACGACGGGGCATCCCCCGACGGCAATCCGCTGCAGAGCGAGATCAGCCGGGTGCACCAGGCTTACGGTCGCGCCTACCAGCTGCCCCATGCCACGGCGCACGCGGAGTCGTGCGCGAACATCGGCATGATCCTCTGGAGCGAGCGGATGCTCGCGCTCGACCCAGACGCCCGCTATGCCGACATCATCGAGCAGGTCGCCTACAACAGCCTGCTCGGGAGCATCAGCCTCCGCGGGTCGGAGTACTTCTACACCAACGCGCTCCGCCAGGTGAGGGGTCTGCCGTACGCGCTCCGGCGCCCGGGCGACACCGGCCAGGTCGACGTGCCCGCACCGCCGCCGTCCGACGAACGCCTCCGCCAGCGCTACCTCTCGTGCTTCTGCTGCCCCCCGAACATCGCACGTACGCTCGCGAGCTTTCACCAGCGCACCGCGTCGCTCTCGTCCAACGGTCTGTACGTCCACCTCTACGGCGGCAGCGACATCGATGTCGCCGACGACGACGGCAACGCGCTCGCGCTGAGCGAGACGAGCGACTACCCATGGGACGGCACCATCGTCTTCACGGTGACCGCAGCGACGGGCACCCTGCCTCTCCATCTCCGCATCCCCGGCTGGTCGTCCGGCGCCACCCTCACCGTCGCCGGCGAACCGGTGCCGGTGTCGGCGCCCGGCACCTACACCCGCATCGACCGGGAGTGGCGGATGGGCGAGGTCGTCGAGCTCGTCCTGCCGCTGCCGGTGCGCATGCTGCGGGGCCACCGGCTCGCCGAAGAGCTGACGAACCAGGTGGCCGTGCAACGCGGCCCGCTCGTGTACTGCCTCGAGAGCGCGGATCTGCCGCGCGAGGTTCGGCTCGAGCAGGCGGCGCTCGAGCGTGGCGCCGCGCTTCATCCCGTCCAGACCGAGATCGACGATGTGCGCGTCGTCGCGCTCGAGACGGAGATCGCCGTCCTCCCCGTCGACGCCGGAGATGAGCTGTACGCCGACGTCGACGATGCGCCCCTGCGACGCGCGCCCGCGCGCCTCATCCCGTACTTCGCCTGGGGCAATCGGGGAGCCGGCGAGATGTCGGTGTGGCTCCCGGTGATCTGGTGATGCGGCGATGACCACGGCATCCGTCATCGCGACGTACATCATCGAGACCTCTCTCCCCCTCGAACGCGCGGCCGAGGTGCTCGCGGGTGAACAGTCGACGGGCACGTTCGTGCGCGTGGAACGCGAATCCAACGACGTACGGGCCCGTTTCGCCGCGCAGGTCGAGAGTCTCGAAGAGCTTTCCCTCGTCGGCTCCGGCGCCCTCCCGGGCACCATCGGCGATCCCGCTACGCGGCGCCGGGCGCGGTTGCGGCTGCGCTTCCCCCTCGACAACTTCGGACCGTCGTTGCCGAACCTCCTCGCCGCTGTGGCCGGGAACCTGTTCGAGTTGAAGGAGCTGGCGACCATCCGGCTCGTCGACCTCGACCTGCCGCCCGCCTTCGCCGTGCGCTACGCCGGACCGCAGTTCGGGGTGACCGGCACGCGCGCGCTCGTCGGCCGCCCCTCGGGGGCGATGATCGGGACGATCATCAAGCCGAGCATCGGCCTCCCCCTCGGCGAGCTCGCCGAGGTCGTGGGCGAGCTCGCGGAGGCAGGCATCGACTTCATCAAGGACGACGAACTGCAGGGGAACAACCCCTATACGCCTCTCGAAGCCCGCGTGAAGGCGGTCATGCCGGTTCTCGAGCGCTACGCCGACCGCACCGGGCGCAAGCCGATGTACGCCTTCAACATCACCGACGACATCGGCCGGCTCGAGGCCAACCACGACCTCGTCGTCAGCCACGGCGGCACGTGCGTGATGGCGTGCATCAACATGGTCGGTCTTGCGGGACTGGAGTTTCTGCGCACCCATGCGGAGGTGCCGATCCACGGCCACCGTGCGATGCTCGGGGCGATCGCGCGCAGTGATCAGATCGGAATCGCCTTCCGGGCGTGGCAGCAGCTCGCGCGCCTCTCGGGCGCGGACCACCTGCACACCAACGGCATCAGCAACAAGTTCTACGAGACCGACGCCGAGGTGCTCGACGCCATCGCGGCGGTACGCACGCCGCTCCTCGGTCTCACCCCGACGGTCCCCGTGCTCTCCTCCGGGCAGTGGGCGGGTCTGGCGCACGCGACCTACGCGGCGGTAGGCACGACCGACCTCCTGGTACTGTCCGGTGGAGGAATCCACGGCCACCCCGACGGCGCAGCCGCGGGGGTCGCGAGCATGCGAGAAGCGTGGGCCTCGGCCGAGCGCGGCGAGTCGGTTGATGCCGCGTTCGCCTCGTCGCCGGCCCTCCGGAGAGCAGCAGAGAGGTTCGGCCCCGTTCGTGTCTGACACTCTCCCCCCACCGGCCCCCGCACCGATCGCCGCTGCGTTCTACGGCGACGATTTCACCGGCAGCGTCGACGCCCTGCTGCAGTACGCGCGCAACGGGCGGACCGGCCGACTGTTCGTCGGCACGCCCCCGCTCGCCGACCTCGCAGACGCCGCAGCCGCGAGCGAGGTCGTCGGCATCGCCGGCATAGCGCGATCGCTACCCCCGGACGAACTCGAGACCGAGTTGCGTCCGGCGCTCACGCGACTGGCGTCATTGCGCCCCGCCCTCCTGCAGTACAAAGCCTGCTCGACCGCGGACTCGTCGCCGGAGATCGGCAGCCTCGGCCGGGTGATCGAGGTCGGGCGCTCGATCGTCACGGGTGCCGCCGGCGCACCTCTGCCGATCCCGATGCTGTTCGCCCAGCCGGACTTCGGTCGGTACACCGCGTTCGGCCATCACTTCGCAGCCGAGCGCGGCATCGTCTACCGGCTCGACCGCCAGCCGACGATGTCGGCCCACCCCGCGACGCCCATGTCGGAATCGGACCTCGCGCTTCACCTCGGGCGGCAGACCGACCTGCCGATCGCCTCGCTCGCGTTCCCCTCGTACACCTCGTCCCGAGACCTGGCGGCGGCCATCGCCGGTAGCCGGGCAGCCGCCCTCGTCCTCGACGCGCTCGACTCCGCCCACCTCGAGGTCGTCGGGGCGGCGATCGCGCAGCTCGCGGCATCGGCCGACGGCCCGGTGTTCGCAATCGGGTCGGGAGGCCTCAGCTGGGGGCTGAGCGCCGCGGGACGGCACGCCGCTCGACCGATTCCGACGACATCGAGCGAGACCGGCCCGGTGCTCGTCGTCTCGGGCAGCAGATCACCTGCTACTCGGCGCCAGGCCGACGCGGCCGCCACCGCGGGATGGCTGGTACGGCCACTCGGCCTCGGGGCGACCGACACGATCGACGACGTGCTCTCGGCGCTCGCATCGGGCCGGAGCGTCGTGCTGACCTCGGACGACGCCGTCGGTGCAGACGCGTCATCCTTCGGCACGGGCACCGGGGATGCCCTGCTCGAGGCGATCGCAGCGGCCTCGGCATCCGTCGTGCTCCGCGCGGCACGGTCTGGTGCGACACGGCGGGTCGTCGTGTGCGGCGGCGACACATCGAGCCGCGTCACCGGTCTCCTGGGCGCGCGTTCACTGTCGCTCGCCGCGAACCCGTGGAGCAACATCGTGCTGTTGCGCGCCCACGCCGACGATCCGACGGTCGACGGGTTGGAGTTGCTGCTCAAGGGCGGCCAAGTGGGAGACGACGATCTCTTCGAGCGTGTCCGGGCGCTCGCCGACTGACCCGTGGCCGCGGCGGCTCAGTCCGCGGACAGCCGCAGCGACCACCGCGTCCGCTCCCGCGGCATCCGGTAACGCTCGGGCAGCGCCGGCCCGACGGAGGCCGATCCGATGCCCTGCTGACCGGCATCGAGGTTCAGCCACACCCGACCGCTGTCCTGCAGCTCGTGCGGCTTCTGCGCGTGCTGCAGGTCGAGTGAGGTCCACCGCCGAGCGGTGAAGTCGAATTCCGGGAGGCCGTCGACGCGGAGATCCGGCATGCGATCCCCCGACACCCGCAACCAGCGGGTCTCCACGTGATTGCCGTTCTCCTGCGGAACCGGATACGGGGTCTGCAGGGCGTCGACGGTCGACTGCCACCGACCGATCCGCGACCCTTCGAACGAGTCGCGGTAGGTCTCACCGGGCCCCCGTCCGAACCACTCCACCCGGTGGGCGTCCCCCGGGAGGGCGAAGAGCAGACCCACCCGCGGCACCCAGATGTCGCGGTGCTGGTACGGCGTGTCCGCCCACGGACCTTCGAAGTCGACGACGACGTCGAGCCGCAGAGCACTCGCATCGTGGCCGTCGTGACGCCACGACATGGTCCATCGCGCAGCGTGCGGGTGCGCCGCCGGCGCCGTACGACCCGTCACCGAGATCACCGCGTCAGTGACGTCCACCGAGTCGATACGGTGCAGCATCCGGTCCATTCCCGTCTTTGCCCACACCGCAGCGATGTTGTTCATCTCTCCCTGCCCGTGATCGTTCTCGGTCGGCGCGCGATGCAGGTCGAGCATCGGCCCGGCGAGCTCGAGCGAGCCCAGACGCCGCAACCGCCCGGTGTCGGCGTCGAACTCGCCGGGGCCGAGCCGGAGGATGCTCTCCGAGACCCCGACCGGTGGCGCGGGGGCCGGGGCCGGTCGCTCGGTACGGGGTGCCGATGCCACCCCCGCTGCCATGCACCCCGCGTCCACCTCCGACTGCGACCAGGCGAGGACGTGCCCCGCGAGCGCCCACGGTGCGTCGGCGGCGAGGACCGCCTCGACGGTCAGTACGCGCCGCTGCCCCGTGGGGCCGCGACCGTCCGCTCGCGCCCCGGCCGGAAGCGAGAACCGTGCGCGCTCGCCGGCACGGATCGGCGCCACGTCGACGTCCGACCAGGCCACCGTGACGCCGTCTTCCGCAAGGGTCCATCGCCAGCGGACGTCGGACGTGTCTGCGCTGTGTCGTCGGTTCGCGATCTCTACGCCATCGTCGTCGATCGTGATCAGGAACGGCTCGTGCGCCTTGGCGAGCTCGACCAGCCCCGGAGTCGGCTTCCGGTCGCTGAAGACCAGGCCGTGCAGCCCGAAGCGTCCGCCGCGCGGCTCGTAGGCGACGTCGTCGCCGTGCATGATCTGCTCGGAACCGTCGCCGGCGACGAGGGCGAACCCGTGGTCGATCCACTCCCACACGAACGCCCCGCACAGACGCTCGTGCGCCCGGATGATCCGCCAGTAGTCCGACAGCGAGCCCGGGCCGTTGCCCTGCGCGTGGGCATACTCCACGAGCAGGAACGGCAGGCCGCGGCGGCGTTCGTCATCGGCGTCGCTCACCGTCCCCGGCGCTGATCCCGTCGGGACCGGGTCAGGCGGGGCAGACCCGTCGAAGACGATCCCGTGCATTCCGAGCCGGCCGCCGCGGGGCTCTTCGCGCCGGCCGATCTGCTCGAGCAGATCGAGAGAGGGATACATCAGCGCGTAGAAGTCGGAGTCGCGGTAGCTCGGATCGCGCTCGTAGAGCACGGCTCGTGACGAGTCTCGTTCGTCGAGCCATCGCCGCATCTCACCGAACGTCTCGCCCACCCAGCTTTCATTCGCGAGCGACCAGACCACGATGCTCGGATGATTCTTGTCGCGTTCGACCGTTCGACGCAGCCGGTCCATCAGCGCCTCGCGCCACGCCGGGTCGGCGGGCGGGTTGCCATCCCAGCCGGCGTAGATGAAACCGTGGGTCTCGAGATCGCACTCCGCCACGACCCAGAGACCGTACTCGTCGCACAGACGCAGGAAATCCGGATGCGGCGGGTAGTGGCTCGTGCGGACGGCATCGACGTTGGCCTGCTTCATCATCAGGATGTCGCGCAGCATCGTCTCGCGGTCGAGCGTCCGGCCGGTGCGCGGGTGGTGCTCGTGCCGGTTGACACCGCGGAAGGTGACCGCGCGACCGTTGACCGTGAAGACGCCGTCGACGATCGCGACCGTCCGGAACCCGATCGCCAGCTCCACCTTCTCCCCTGCCGTGCTGAGCGTGCCGCGGTACAGCCGCGGACTGTCGGCGCTCCACGGCGCCACCGCGACCGTCGCCGTCTCGCCCGCGGGCATCCGGATCCCCAGTTCCGGTATCTCGACCGTCGCGGGCACCGATGCGGCGACACGGAGTGTGCCCATGCCCGTTGTCGCGTCGTAGTCGGCAGAGACGGTGTGATCGTCGATCGCGCCGACCGGCCGCGCAATCAGCTCGACCTCGCGGAAGATCCCGGGCAGCCACCACATGTCCTGATCCTCGAGGTAGGTGCCGCTCGACCACCGGTGCACGCGAACCGCGAGCACGTTGCGCCCCGCCGTCACCGGTGCGTCGAACTCGAAGGGGAGGCGGCTGCCGGTCGACCAGCCGAGCTCGCGCCCGTTCAGCCACACCTTCGCGCACGAGTCGACGCCCTGGAATCGCAGGGCGGCTGCCCCGAAACCGGCCGGAACATCGAACTCGAGTCGATAATCCCCGGTCGGGTTCTCCGTGCTCACACGCGGCGGGTCGAGCGGGATGGGGTACGCGGTGTTCGTGTAGAGCGGTCCCTCGTCGGTGCCGAGGAGCGATCGCGCCGGTCCACCGGCCAGCGGTGTCACGTTCTCGAGAACCCAGTGGGAGGGCACGCTGATCTCGTCCCAGCCCGACGCATCGAAATCGGCCTCGATGAAGGCCTCGCCCGTTCCGGCCGCGGTGGGCGCGAGCCGGAAGCGCCACGTTCCCGAGAGATTCAGAACACGGGCGTCGCTGATGGCGTGCGCCCGCGGCGAGCGCCGTCCTGCGCCGGGTCGGGTGCTCTCCCAGTACCTCATGCGGTTGCCTCGCCATCGTCGATCGTCGTCGGGGCCGGACCCTCTTCCTCGATCCGGGGCCAGACCTCGTCAGGCACGGGGGTGCGGGCGAGCTCGACGAGCTCGTCGAGCCGGTGCGCCGAGGACACCCCCACCACCGTGGAGTCCACGAGCGGCGAACGGAGCGAGAACTGCAGCGCCGTGGCCTGCAGCGAGACGCCGAAGTCGGCGCAGATCCGCTCGACGCGGCCGACCCACGCGATGAGTTCGGCGCCGGCGGGGCGGTAGCCGTAGGAGGCGCCGGGGCGAGCGCCCGTCGCGAGGACGCCGGCACCGAAGGGCGCGGCGTTGAACACCCCCATGCCGCGGGCGCGCGCCAGCTCGAACAGGGGCTGCGCCGATCGGTCGACCAGCGTGAAGCGGTTGTGAGAGAGAAGCACATCGAACGCCCCCGTGTCGGCGTACGCGGTCATGAGCGGGATCGGCCCGGCCGCGATCCCGATCGCGGACGCCCGTCCGGCGTCGCGCAGTTCGCGAAGCGCCTCGACCGCGCCGCCCGCAGACATGGCGTCCGAGAACGTGACGCTGTACGGGTCGTGCAGGTGCAGGACGTCGACCGTATCGACGCCGAGCCGCTCGCAGCTCTCCTCGAACGAGCGCATGACCCTGTCGCGGTCGAATCGGCCGGTCTCGGGGTCTCGATCGACTTTCGTGAAGACG
This sequence comes from Microbacterium sp. Ru50, assembly GCF_002920555.1. NCBI lineage: Bacteria > Bacillati > Actinomycetota > Actinomycetes > Micrococcales > Microbacteriaceae > Microbacterium > Microbacterium sp. Ru50. Next base: position 1,493,041 of record NZ_PQSV01000001.1, read on the forward strand.
CGCGCGACCGGTTCCGACGCCGCTGCCGCCCGCGCGAGACCGAGAACCGTCTCGCTCCGCCCGCCTGCGTACTCGTTGGCCGTATCGATGACGGCGAACGGGCCGGCGAGGAATGCGAGCGCGGTCGCCACCGCGGCAGTCTCCCCCGCCGACCCGGCGATCGTTCCCCGGCCCAGTGACGAGGTGCCGACAGTGACGGCGTCCACGGGGATGCCGGTACGGCCGAGAGTACGCTGTCGCATAATGAATATCCATTCTGTTGTGAATGTGATGTCAGGCTATCGAAAGAGGCTCAGAATGGCGACCACCTCGCTCGCACCCGCCTTCGACGACGGCGTCGTCGCCGAGCTCGCCGCCGCCCTCGCGGGCCCATCAGTCGACGGCGGGGTCTCTACGCGCCCGATCGACCGGGTTGCTCTGGCAGCTGACGCGTCGCATGTGCTCGTGACGCCGCGCGCCGTCGCCGCGGCCATCGACGCCCCTTCGGTCGCCCGCCTGCTTCAAGTCGCGACCCGGATGCGCACGCCGGTCACCTTCCGCTCCGGCGGCACGAGCCTGTCGGGCCAGGCATCGGGTGACGGGCTGCTGCTCGATGTGCGCCGCGGATTCCGCCGGGTCGACGTGCTCGACGACGGCCGGCGCGTACGGTGCCAGCCCGGCGCGACCGTCCGTCAGGTCAACGCTCGACTCGCCCGGTTCGGCCGCCGGCTCGGACCCGATCCCGCGAGCGAGGCCGCCTGCACGATCGGCGGCGTCGTCAGCAACAACTCGAGCGGAATGGCCTGCGGCACGAGCGAGAACACCTACCGCACTCTGGAGAGCATGGTGCTGGTGCTTCCGTCGGGAACCATTGTCGACACCGCCGCCCCCGACGCCGATGCAGCTCTCGCCGCTGCGGAACCGGATCTCGTCGCCGCCCTCCGGGGTCTGCGCCGGCGAGTCACGGGCGATCCCGAGAGCGTGCGCCGCATCCAGAAGATGTTCGCGATGAAGAACACGATGGGCTACGGCGTCAATGCATTCCTCGATCACGCATCTCCCGCGGAGCTCCTCTCGCGACTCGTGATCGGCAGTGAAGGCACCCTCGCCTTCGTCGCCGAGGCGACCTTCCGCACGGTACCCGTCCGAGCCCACGCAGCAACGACCCTCGCCGTCTTCCCGAGCCTTGCCGCCGCCACGGGAGCACTCCCCGCGCTCGTCGCCACGGGAGCCGCGACCCTCGAGCTGATGGATGCCACGAGCATCCGCGTCGGGCAGGGAGTCGCCGACGCACCTGCGGCGATCACCGGCTTCGAGGTCGCCGAGCATGCCGCCCTCCTCGTGGAGTACCAGGCGTCGGAGGCAGACGCACTCGACGCCCTCGTGTCGGCCGGCTCGCGCGCGCTGAGCGATTCCCGCCTCGTGACTCCGGCTCGACTCTCGCGCGATGCCACCGCCCGCGCCTCCGCGTGGAGGCTCCGCAAGGGCCTCTACGCTTCCGTGGCCGGAGCGCGACCGAGCGGTACGACCGCGCTGCTCGAGGACATCGTCGTGCCCGTGCCCGAACTCGCCGCGACGTGCGCGACACTGCACGAGCTGTTCGATCGCTACGCCTATCGCGACAGCGTGATCTTCGGCCACGCGAAGGACGGCAACATCCACTTCATGCTGACCGACCGCTTCGAGACGGATGACCAGCTCGCACGCTACGCGGGTTTCACCGACGACCTCGTGGACCTCGTCCTGGGCGTCGGCGGCAACCTTAAGGCCGAGCACGGCACCGGTCGCGTCATGGCTCCCTTCGTCCGGCGGCAGTACGGCGATGAGCTCTACGACGTCATGGTTCAGCTGAAGCGGTCGTGCGACCCCGCCGGCATCCTGAACCCCGGCGTCATCATCGACGACGACCCGCGCGCGCACCTGCGCGACATCAAACTGGCCGAGACGATCGAGACCGAGGTCGACCGGTGCGTGGAGTGCGGGTACTGCGAGCCCGTCTGCCCCAGCAAGGACCTCACGCTCACGCCGCGTCAGCGCATCGTGACGCGGCGGGCGATCGCGCGAGCCGACGCGGCCGGCGACAGTCAGCTCGTCGCCGATCTCGAGCGCGCCTTCGACTACGACGGCGTCGACACGTGCGCCGCCGACGGCATGTGTCAGACCGCCTGCCCCGTCCTCATCAATACCGGCGACCTCGTCAAACGCCTGCGCGGAAATCGGCATCGCCCCGTCGTCGAAGCGGCGTGGTCGGTGGCCGCTCGCGCCTGGGGGCCGGTGACGCGGGGCGCTTCGCTCGCCCTGACCGCCGCTCACGCCCTGCCGACGGCTCCGCTGCGTGCCGCCACCGACGCCGGACGCGCGATCCTCGGCCGTGAGACGGTTCCGCGCTACACCCCGGACCTCCCCGGGGGCGGGCGGTCGCGCGCGCGGCTCGGATCCGCGGTCGGCGCATCGACGGGCGACCCCGCCGCGGTCTACCTTCCCGCCTGCGTCAACACGATGTTCGGCCCCTCCGACGGCGGCTCGGGCGGCTCGGGAATCGGCGTGACCGAGGCGGTCCGTCGGCTCGCCGAGAGGGCCGGCATCCGCATGATCGTGCCGCCGGGGGTCGACAGTCTCTGCTGCAGCACCCCCTGGACCTCGAAAGGTCTCACGGGCGGGCGTGACGTCATGCTCGAGCGTCTCGCCACCTGCTTGCGCGACGTTACCCGCGACGGCGAACTGACCATCGTCACCGACGCGTCGAGCTGCACGGAGGGCTTCACCCACGCGCTCGCCGACGCAGGGATCGCGGTGCAGGTCGAGGATGTCGTCGCGTTCGCGGTGCGCGAGCTGCTGCCTCGGCTCGCGGTGCCCGCTCCCGGCATCCGCTCTCTCGTCCTGCACCCGACCTGTTCATCGACACAACTCGGGCTCGACCCGGCCTTGCGCATGCTCGGCGAGGCGGTCGCAGATGACGTCGTCGTGCCGCACGCGTGGGGATGCTGCGCCTTCGCCGGTGACCGCGGGATGCTGGTCCCCGAGCTCACCGCCGCGGCCACGGCCGCGGAGTCCGCAGAGGTTCGCGCGATCGGGGCCGATGCGCACGCGTCGTGCAACCGCACGTGCGAGCTCGGGATGACGCGCGCGACCGGATCTTCGTACCGCCACATCCTGGAGCTGCTCGAAGAGGCCACACGCCCGTAGGCCCGCCCGGGCTGAAGCGCCGCGCGAGGACGCGCACCCGCACGGTCAGAGCGGGTCTGCACCGTGCATCCCCGCACCCTCGCCGCGCGAGGCCGCGTCCGTTCAGCCGGTCGAGTCGCGGACGACGAGCTCGGGACGGAAGCGCACGCGGCGCTCGTGCTCGCCGCCGGGATCGTCGAGGCCGCGCAACAGGAGGTCGACGGCGCGGTATCCGATCTCGTGCGCGGGCTGGCGGATCGAGCTGAGCGGCACGACGGTGGCCGACGCGAAGTCGATGTCGTCGTAGCCGATCAGGGCGACCTCCTCGGGCACCCTCAGGCGCCCGAGGACCGCGAAGGCCTGCAGCACGCCGACGGCGAGCAGATCGTTCGCGGCGAACACGGCATCGACGCGGTCCTCTCCGCGGCGCTCGCGCAGCTGCTCCCCGGCGGCGCGGCCGTGCAGCACCGACAGGGCGGGCACGGCGATCTCCTCCAGCCGTGCGTCGGCGACCTCGGCCACCGCACGCCGCGCACCCTCGAGACGATCGGCGACCTGACGGATCGACACCGGCCCGCGGACGAAAGCGATATGCCGGCGCCCGCGCGCCAAGAGGTGCGACACGGCGAGGTAGCCGCCCTCGACGTCGTCGACCGAGACCGAGGCGAAGACGTCGTCGGGTACCTCGCGGTCGACGAGGACGACGGGGACACCCGCCGCCTGCAGCCCGCGCAGCCGTTCGAGGTCATCGCTCGCGGGAGTCACGAGCACGCCGTTGACACGCTGCTCGCGGAAGAGGTCGAGGTACGCCGACTCGCGCTCGGGCTTCTCGTCGCTCGTGCTGAGCAGCACAGCCATGCCGCTCTCGGCCGCACGCTCCTCCGCGCCCCGTGCGACCTCGGCGAAGAACGGGTTGCCGATGTCGAGCACCACGAGACCGATCGATCGGCTCCGCCCGGCCCGCAGCTGCCGCGCCGCATCGTTGCGGACGAATCCCAGATCGGCGATGGCCTGCTGCACGCGCGCGACCATCTCGGGCGACACGCGCGTCGGGTTGTTGAGGACGTTCGAGACGGTCCCCACCGAAACGGATGCCGCGACCGCGACATCCCGCACGCTCACTGCCATGCACACCACCGTAGCGCGAGCACGACGGCAACGGCAGGATGTGGGTAAGCGCTTGCCGTTTGTGCTCCCGCGAACAACCCGCTACGCTCGTGAAACGATTCACAACCGCTCACCAAGGAGCCTCGATGACGAGTGCATCTGCCCACCGGGTCTGCTTCTCGTTGCAGATCCGTCCGGACCTGCTCGATGAGTACATCGCCCGGCATACCCCTGTCTGGCCCGAGATGCTGGCGGAGATCGCGGCATCCGGCCGTCGCAACTACTCGCTGTTCCTCGGCGAGGGCGGACGACTCATCGGCTACTACGAGGTCGACGACGATGCCGCGGCTCAGGCCTACCTCGCCGCGTCGCCCGTCGCCGCCCGCTGGGAGGCCGAGATGGCGCGCTTCTTCGTCGGGCTCGAGGGCCGCCCCGACCAGGCCGCCACACCCCTGACCGAGGTCTTCAACCTGCACGACCAACTCGCGGCGGCGACCACCGCCGCGGCCGTCACCGACACGGCCGCCACGACATCCACCGAAAACCCCGACGAAAGCGACGACGCATCGTGAGCACCCTCTCCCCCGACCATTTCGCCCTGCTCGAGCGCCAGGGCATCGAGCTGCCCAGCTGGGCGTTCGGCAACTCCGGCACCCGGTTCCGGGTCTTCCCCACCGCCGGCACGCCCCGCGATCCATTCGAGAAGATCGCGGATGCCGCCGAGGTCAACCGCCTGACGGGCCTCGCTCCCGCCGTCGCCCTGCACATCCCGTGGGACAAGGTCGACGACTTCGGCGCCCTGCGCCGACACGCCGAAGACCTCGGTGTCTCGCTCGGCACGATCAACTCCAACACGTTCCAGGACGAGGACTACAAGTTCGGCGCCCTCACCCACGAGGACGACGCGATCCGCCGCAAGGCCATCGACCACCATCTCGAGTGCATCGACGTGATGGATGCCACGGGCTCGCGCGACCTGAAGATCTGGCTGGCCGAGGGGTCGAACTACCCCGGGCAGAACGACATGCGCGCACGCCAGGACCGCCTGGCCGACTCGCTGCAGCGGATCTACGACCGTCTCACGGGCGAGCAGCGCCTCGTGCTGGAGTACAAGTTCTTCGAGCCGTCGTTCTACCACACCGACGTCCCCGACTGGGGGACGAGCTACGTGCAGGTGGCGGCCCTCGGCGAGCGCGCGATGGTGTGCCTCGACACCGGGCACCACGCCCCCGGCACGAACATCGAGTTCATCGTCATGCAGCTGCTGCGCCTCGGCAAGCTCGGCTCGTTCGACTTCAACTCGCGCTTCTACGCCGACGACGACCTCATCGTGGGCGCGGCCGACCCGTTCCAGCTGTTCCGCATCCTCGTCGAGGTGCTGCGCGGCGGCGGCTTCGACAACCCCGACGTGGTCTTCATGCTCGACCAGTGCCACAACATCGAGGCGAAGATCCCCGGGCAGATCCGCTCGGTGCTCAACGTGCAGGAGATGACCGCCCGCGCATTGCTCATCGACGCCGACGCCCTCGCCGCCGCCCGCACCGCGAACGACGTGCTCGGGGCGCAGGCGGTGTTCATGGACGCCTTCTACACCGACGTGCGTCCGGCCCTGGCCGAGTGGCGCGAGTCGCGGGGGCTTCCCGCCGACCCGATGGCCGCGTACGCGGCATCCGGCTATCAGGAGAAGATCGAAGCCGACCGCGTCGGCGGCACCCAGGCGGGGTGGGGCGCATGAGCACGACCCGCACCCGGCGCCCCCTGAGCGCGTGGAAGGCGACCATCGCCGTCGCCATGTCGAATTACATCGAGGCCGGCGCGATCATCGCGCTCGCCACGAGCCTGACGCTGTGGCAGGAGGCCTTCGGCTTCGACGACGGCGTCGTCGGCATCGTCGCCGCCCTGTCGGCCAACGCCTTCGGCGCGGCGATCGGCGCCGCGATCGGCGGCCCGCTGTGCGACCGGCTGGGCCGGAAGTTCATCTACACCTACGACCTGATCGTGTTCATGCTCGGGGCTCTCGCCGTGACGTTCGCGCCGAACCTCGCGGTTCTGCTCGTCGGCGTCATCCTCATGGGCATCGCGGTCGGCGCGGGCGTTCCGGCGTCGTGGACCTACATCGCCGAGGAGGCGCCCAACGAGCACCGCGCTGCACACGTGGGCACGGCGCAGCTCGCCTGGTCGATCGGCCCCGCGGTCGGGTTCCTCCTCGCCGTCATCGTCGGCCCGCTCGGCCTGCTCGGCTCGCGCCTGATCTTCTTCCACCTCTTCGTCATCGCCGCGGTGACGTGGTGGGTGCGCCGCGGACTCCCCGAGTCGCGCCGGTGGAAGAGCCAGCGCGAGGCCGCGCTCGTCGCGGGCGAGCGCCCGTCGTTCTTCTCCGGCATCGTCGGCCTGCTCAAAGAGCCGAAGAACTGGGGCGCTCTCGCCTTCCTCATCGGCGTCTACGGCCTCTGGAACACCGTCGCCGGCCAGGCCGGCATCTTCCAGCCGCGGGTCTACGACGCCGCGGGCCTGCACGACCCGATGCAGCAGAACCTGCTGCAGGTACTCGTCTGGAGCCTCACCGCCGCGGCGACCTTCTTCGGCTTCATGCGCTTCGGCGACCGGGTGCGCCGCAAGTGGCTCTACCTCGCTGGTGCGGCGCTCGGCGTCGTGGCGTGGGCCGTGCTGATCTACGCTCCCCCGGGCCTGTTCTCGCTGCTGTTCTTCGCCGTCGCATGGGGTGTCTCCGCCGGCGTCGGGGCACAGGCGTTCTACGGCCTGTGGACGGCCGAGCTGTTCGCCACCCGTTACCGCGCGAGCGCCCAGGGCGTGCTCTTCATGCTCGCCCGCGTCATGGTCGGCCTCCTGAGCCTCGTCTTCCCCGTCCTGCTGTCGGGACTCGGCCTCGGCGGACTGGGCGTGATCATCCTCGGCCTGCTCGTCGCGGCGCTGCTCATCGGCACGATCTGGGCACCGGACACCGAGGGCAAGTCGCTCGAGGACATCGAGCTCGAGCGCTACGGCCGGCACGTCCCGACGCCGGCGGAAGAGCGGGTGGCCCGGTGAGCGCCGCCGCCCCGGCCGCGTCCTCCCCCACCTCCGAGGCGGACGGGCTCATCCGGCTCTACCGCGCGACCGAGCCCGACGGAACCGGACTGGTGTGGATGCACGGCGGCGGGTTCGCGTTCGGCGACCTCGACATGCCGGAAGCGGATGCCGTGGCCCGCGGGCTCGCCGCGGCCGGGACGACGGTCTTCTCCGTCGACTACCGCCTCGCCCCGGTCCCGCCGACCTGGGACGGCGCCGATGAGCAGACGGACGACCGCAGCGGCAACCGCTACCCGGCGGCATCCGACGACGTTCTGCGCGCCTGGGAGTGGGCGACGGCACACGCCGAGGAGCTCGGCGTGACGCGTCTCGCGATCGGCGGGGCAAGCGCCGGCGCGAACCTCGCGACGGGCGCGACCCTGCGCCTGCTCGGCGCGGACGGCATCCTGCCCCGCCTCGTCGTGCTGGCCTACCCCACGCTGCTCGCCGTGCAGCCGGCCCCCGGCCCGGCGCTGCGTGCCGCCCTCGCCGCTCACCCCGAGCACGACCGGTTCGGAGCCGACGTCGTCCGTGACATGTACGAGAACTACCTCGGCGGTTCGGTGATCGGCGCGCCGATCGCCGCTGTCCCGGGCCTCGCGTCGGCGACCGAGCTGCGGGGGTTCCCCCCGACGCTCATGATCAACAGCGAGATCGACGAGCTGAGCGTCTCGGGCGACGTGTTCGCCGCGACCCTGCGAGAGGCCGGTGGCGACGTGGAAGTCGTCGTCGAGCCGGGCACCGACCACGGCCACCTCAACCGGCCCGAGCACCCGGGCTTCGCCGCCTCGATGGCACGCATCGCGCGGCGATTCGCCGGCCTCGCCGCATCCTGACCTCCCCTCCCTACCCCCGAAGGAAAGCCATGACCTCCGCCGCAGCCGCCGACCTCATCGCGCGCAGCAACCGCCTGGGCTCCGACCCGAAGAACACCAACTACGCCGGCGGCAACACCTCCGCCAAGGGCACCGACATCGACCCCGTCACCGGCGAGCCCGTCGAGCTGCTCTGGGTCAAGGGCTCCGGCGGCGACCTCGGCACCCTGACCGAGTCGGGGCTCGCGGTGCTGCGCCTCGACCGGATGCGCGCGCTGGTGAACGTCTACCCCGGGGTCGAGCGCGAGGACGAGATGGTCGCCGCCTTCGACTACTGCCTGCACGGCAAGGGCGGCGCAGCTCCCTCGATCGACACGGCGATGCACGGACTGGTGGATGCCGCACACGTCGACCACCTGCATCCCGACGCCGGCATCGCCATCGCGACCGCCGCCGACGGCGAGGCGCTCACCGCGAAGATCTTCGGCGAGAAGGTGGTCTGGGTGCCGTGGCGGCGGCCCGGCTTCCAGCTCGGCCTCGACATCGCCGAGATCAAGAAGCAGAACCCGCAGGCGATCGGGTGCATCCTCGGCGGGCACGGCATCACGGCGTGGGGCGACACCTCGGATGAGGCCGAGGCGAACAGCCTCTGGATCATCGAGACCGCGCAGGCCTACATCGACGAGCACGGCGCGGCAGAGCCCTTCGGCGGCGTGCGCGCCGGGTTCCAGGCGCTGCCCGAGACCGAGCGCCGCGCCCGCGCCGCCGCCCTCGCCCCCACGATCCGCGGCATCGCCTCGACCGACAAGCCGATGGTCGGCCACTACACCGACGCCGACGTCGTGCTCGACTTCCTGGCATCCGAGAAGGCGCCCGCTCTCGCCGCTCTGGGCACGAGCTGCCCCGACCACTTCCTGCGCACGAAGGTCAAGCCCCTCATCCTCGACGTTCCCGCGACGGCAACGGCCGAGGAGCAGATCGCCCGTCTGCACGAGCTGCACGCCGAGTACCGCGCCGACTACCAGGCGTACTACGACGCCCACGCCGACGCGGACTCGCCGGCGATCCGCGGCGCCGACCCGCTCATCGTGCTGGTTCCGGGTGTGGGGATGTTCTCGTACGGCGCGAACAAGCAGACCGCGCGCGTCGCCGGTGAGTTCTACGTCAACGCGATCAACGTCATGCGCGGCGCCGAGGCCCTCTCGACGTACGCGCCGATCTCGGACGCCGAGAAGTTCCGCATCGAGTACTGGGCCCTCGAAGAGGCCAAGCTCCAGCGGATGCCCAAGCCCAAGACCCACCAGGGGCGCATCGCGTTCGTCACGGGTGCGGCATCCGGCATCGGCAAGGCCATCGCCACCCGGCTCGCGGCCGAGGGCGCGTGCATCGTCGTCGCCGACCTCGACCTCGAGAAGGCGAAGGCTGCCGCCGCCGAGCTCGGCGGCACCGACGTCGCGATCGGCGTCGCGGCCAACGTCGCGGACGCCGACGGGGTGCAGGCCGCGATCGACGCGACGCTGCTGGCGTTCGGGGGCATCGACCTCGTCGTCAACAACGCCGGGCTGTCGCTGTCGAAGCCGCTGCTGGAGACCACCGAGAAGGACTGGGACCTGCAGCACGACGTCATGGCGAAGGGGTCGTTCCTCGTCTCCAAGGCGGCAGCGAAGGCACTCATCGAGCAGAGGATGGGCGGCGACGTCATCTACATCTCGTCGAAGAACTCCGTCTTCGCAGGTCCCAACAACATCGCGTACTCGGCGACGAAGGCCGACCAGGCCCACCAGGTGCGGCTGCTCGCGGTCGAGCTCGGCGAGCACGGCGTGCGTGTGAACGGCATCAACCCCGACGGTGTCGTGCGCGGCTCGGGCATCTTCGCCTCCGGCTGGGGCGCCAACCGCGCCGCCACCTACGGCGTCAACGAGGAGGACCTCGGCCAGTTCTACGCCAACCGCACGATCCTCAAGCGCGAGGTGGTGCCCGAGAACGTCGCCGACGCGGTCTACGTCCTCACCGGCCCCGAGCTCTCGCGCACGACCGGCCTGCACATCCCCGTGGACTCCGGCGTCGCCGCCGCGTTCCTCCGATGAACGCGGGCACTCGAGTGCACGGCTTCGCGCCGAGTGCACGGCATCCGCACGCTCCGAAGTCGTGCACTCGGCGGCAGGCCGTGCACCCGAGGGAAGGATGCCGCGCGTGAGCGTGTCGGGGAATGTGGCGGCGGTGGATCTCGGGGCCACCAGTGGGCGGGTCATCGTGGGGCATGTGGGGGCAGACACGCTCGAGACCGAGACGGTCGCGCGATTCGCCAACGACCCGGTGCACGCGGGCGACGGCCTGCACTGGAACCTCGTGGGCATGTACGGCGCGGTGCTGGGAGGGCTGCGCGACGCGTTCCGCACGACCCCCGGCCTCGCCTCGATCGGCGTCGACTCGTGGGCTGTCGACTACGGGCTGCTGCGCGGCGGGCGGATGCTGGGCGAACCGTTCCACTACCGCGACGAGCGCACCGCGCGCGGGGTCGAGAGCGTGCACGCCCGCTTTCCGCACGCCGAGCTCTTCGAGCGCAACGGCCTGCAGTTCCTGCCGTTCAACACGCTGTACCAGCTCGCCGCCGAAGACCCGGAGGTGCTCGCGTTCGCCGACACCGCCCTCCTCGTACCCGACCTCGTCGGGTACTGGCTGACCGGCGAGGCCCGCGCCGAGCAGACCAACGCGTCGACGACCGGACTCCTGCGGGTGCTGCAGGCCTCATGGGACGGCGCCCTCGTCTCGGCGCTCGGCATCCCCCGCGGCATCCTCCCCCCGCTCATCGCACCGGGTGATCGACTCGGCCCGCTGCGGGCGCACGTCGCGGCGTCGATCGGAGCACCCGAGGGCACGCCCGTCACCGCTGTCGGCTCGCACGACACCGCCTCGGCCGTCGTCGCCGTGCCGATGCAGCCGGATGCCGCGGCCTACATCTCCTGCGGCACGTGGGGCCTCGTCGGCGTCGAGGTCGACCACCTCGTGCTCAGCCGCGCCGCGCTCGAGGCGAACTTCACGAACGAGGGCGGCGTCGACGGCCGCATCCGCCTGCTGCACAACGTCATGGGCCTGTGGGTGCTGAGCGAGGCCGTCCGTCAGTGGGAACGGCACGAGGGGCACCGGATCGACCTGCCGACGCTGCTCGACGCCGCACGCGAAGCGGATGGCGTCGTCTTCGACGTCAACGACCCGCGTTTCCTCGCCCCCGGCGAGATGACCTCCCGCATCGACGCGTGGTGCGCCGAGCACGATGTCGCACCGCCGCGCACGCGCGCCGAGTACACCCGGTCGATCGTCGAGTCGCTTGCGCAGGCGTTCGCCGATGCCGTGGCCGACGCCGCTCGCCTCGGCCGCGTCAACGTCCGGACGATCCACATCGTCGGAGGCGGAGCGCTCAACGAGCTGCTGTGCCAGCGCACGGCCGATCGCGCCGGAATGCCGGTTCTCGCCGGCCCGGTCGAGGCGACGACGCTCGGCAACGTGCTGGTGCAGGCCCGCGCCGCGGGGTTCGTGTCGGGCTCGCTCGAGGCGCTCCGCGATCTCGTCGCCCGCACGCACGCACCGCGTCGCTACGAGCCTCGCGCCTAGCCCCAGCGCCTGGCGGCGATACATTCGTCGGACCGGCGGTGCGGGAGTGGCCTCAAGCGGAGGCCGTCACCACTCCCGTCACGCCGATCCGACGGGTGTATCGGCACCACGGCCGGATCGCGTGTCAAGGGGTGCCGCGCGCGGCGACGGCGAGCGTAACGTCGCGCCCATGAGCAGCCACGACAACCCGGCCGGCGGCGCCGGAGACAGCGCGATCCCGTCCGAAGAGCCCACAGGCGACCGTCACCTCGACGATCCCAGCGCCGAGCAGTCGATCACCGACGACGCACCCCGCGGTGGCGATGAGACCACCGAGGACGAGCTCACGGCCGACAACGCCGCCGAGGAGGACATGCTGAAGACGCTCGACCCGGGCGACCCGCCCGCCTGATCCACGGGGTCGATCGAGACGGCCGGTTCCCCGCGGGACCGGCCGTTTTCGCGTTGCGCGAACCACGCCTTGTGCCCGCAATTTTGCTAGCTATTCTAGCAATCATGGAAACTTCGGCACGCCGCCGGTGGGCAGGACTCGTCTTCATCAGCATCGCCGTCGCACTCATCATCGTGGACTCGACGATCGTCAACGTCGCCGTCCCCTCGATCGTCGACGACCTCGGCATCACCTCGACCCAGGTGCAGTGGGTGCAGGAGGCGTACACCCTCGTATTCGCCTCACTGCTGCTCGTCTTCGGCAGCATCGCCGATCGGGTCGGCCGCCGCAGGATGCTGCTGACCGGCGTCGTCGTCTTCGCGCTCGCCTCCGTGGGCGCGGTGCTCGCGTCGACCGGCGACCTGCTCATCCTCGCCCGTTTCGTGCAGGGCGTCGGCGGCGCGATGATCCTGCCGACCACGCTGTCGCTGCTGAACGCGACCTTCCGCGGCCGCGAGCGCGGCATCGCCTTCGCCGTCTGGGGTTCGACCATCGGCGGCATGGCCGCGGTCGGACCGCTGCTCGGCGGCTGGCTGACGACGACGTTCTCGTGGCACTGGGCCTTCGGCATCAACATCCCGCTCGGCATCCTCATCGTCGTGGGCGTCCTGCTCACGGTCGACGAGTCGCGCGGCGGCGCGACGCGGATCGACGTCGTCGGAGCCGTCCTGTCGGTCATCGCCATGGGAACCCTCGTCTTCGGCCTCATCGAGGGACGTACCTACGGCTGGTGGACCGTCGACCAGCGTCCCGAGCTCTTCGGCGCGTCGTGGCCCGGCGACCTCTCGCCCGTCCCGATCGCGTTCGCGGTCTCGGCCCTCGCGATCGCGGCCTTCATCGCCTGGGGCCTGCACCGTCGCCGTGCCGGCCAGCCCACTCTGCTGGCGTTCGGGCTCTTCGGCATCCCGTCGTTCCGCAACGGAAACCTCGCCGCTCTCGTCGTCGCGCTCGGCGAGTTCGGCATCATCCTCGCCCTCCCCCTGTGGCTGCAGTTCGCGCTCGGTTTCGAGGCGGTCCAGACGGGCCTCGTGCTGCTCGCCCTCGCCGCGGGCTCGTTCGTCGCGAGCGGGCTGGCCGGCGCCCTGTCGGGCAAGGTCGCGCCGGTGTGGGTGGTGCGCGCGGGCCTCGCGGCCGAGATCGTCGGCGTCGCCGGCGTCGCCCTCGTCATCGGGCCGGATGCCACCTGGGGTCCGCTCATCCCCGCGCTGTTCATCTACGGCATCGGCGTGGGCCTCGCCACGGCGCAGCTGACCGGTGTCGTGCTCGCCGACGTCCCCGTCGCCGAGGGAGGACAGGCGTCCGGCACGCAGTCGACCGCCCGTCAGCTCGGCGCCGCGCTCGGCATCGCGATCCTCGGAACCATCCTGTTCTCGACGACCTCCGGCGCCCTCGCGACGCGACTCGACGATCGGGGCATCCCGCCCGAGCAGCGCGATGAGGTCGTCAGCGCCGTCGTCGAGAGCGCGGGCGGTGCGATCGCGGGCCTCGAGGCCTCACCGCAGACCGCCGAGATCGCGACCGACGCGAAAGCCGCCCTCTCCGACGGCACGCGCGCCGCGAGCTTCGCCGCGGCCGGATTCCTCGTGCTGGGCCTCGCCGCGACGGCATCCCTCGGCCGGGGCACCCGCCGCGAGGCGGATGAAGCGGATGCCGCCGAGGTCACGCCTCGCGGGTGATCGTCACCGTGACGTGCAGGGCGCTCTTGTACGGCCCCGCGAACACCCCGCGCAGCGGCGGGACGTCGTTGTAGTCGCGCCCGCGCCCGACCAGCACGTGCCGGTCGCTGATCTCGACGTTGTTCGTCGGATCGAAACCCTGCCAGTCGCCGGCGAACCACTCGATCCAGGCGTGCGACTCACCCGTCACCGGCGCACCGACCTGCGCGTCGGGATCGGGATGCAGGTATCCCGAGACGTAGCGGGCGGGGATGCCGACGCTGCGCAGCGCCCCGAGGGTGATGTGCGCGATGTCCTGGCACACACCCTTGCGCTCGGGCCACGACTCCGCCGCCGTCGAGTGCACTCCCGTGACGCCGGTCATGTACTCCACGGCGTCCCCGATCGCGATCGCGATCGCGTGCGCCGCCGGCCCCGGCTCGTCGTGAGACGCCGCGATCTCGCGGGCGAGCTGCACGACCTCCGGATGCGGCGCGGTGCGGGCGGTCTGCCCCAGCTGCTCGACCGTGTGGATCGAGCGCTCGGTCTCGGCGGCCAGCTCCTCCCACGAGATCTGGCGGTGCTCGATGGGGCGCGGCCGCACCTCGACGAGCGAGCGGGCCGTGATCGCGAGCGAACGGTGGGCGGCCAGCACGTCGAACGCCGCGACCCGGGTGCCGAAGTAGTCGACGTAGTGGTTGACCGCCGTCGTCGGGTCGATGTCGAGCTGCGAGCTCAGCACGAACTGGCTGTCGGTCGAGCTCGGCAGCATCCGCGCCTCGTTGTACGACGCGGCGACGTCGCCGGGGTAGGTGAACCCGGTCGTGTGCTCGATGCGCAGACGCTTCACGAGGTCTCTCCGATCCAGTTCGGTTCCGCCGCGGTGGGGAAGAAACGGCTCCGGATCGCCTCGGAGGCCTCGCGGGTCACCTTCTGCACGTTGTCCATGTGCTCGGGCAGCTCCGACAGGATCTCGCCCAGCGGCCGGTACTCGAGGTCGTTGCGGATGCGGCCGAGCGCGCGGAGCACCGCATTGGAGTGGCCCACGCGGTCGGCGACCGGGTCGATCGCACTCATGCATTCCTCGGCGCGCTGGATCGAGTGGATGATCGAGCGCGGGAAGAGCCGATCGAGCAGCAGGAACTCCGCGGCGTTGCGCGCGCTCGGCATGCCGCGGTAGGTGCGCAGGTACGCCTCGTACGCGCCGCAGGAGCGGAGGATCGTCGTCCACGACGGGCCGGACTCCTCGGTCAGCGACCGGGTCGCGAGCAGCCGCGCCGTCATGTCGGTGCGCTCGATCGAGCGTCCCAGCGTGAAGAACTGCCAGGCCTCGTCGCGGCTCGTCGACGAGTCGGTGACGCCGACGGCGAGCGCCGCGCGCTCGCGCACCCAGTGGAAGAACTCGTGCACCTTCTCGGCGTTGAGCCGCCGCGGCATCCGGGAGTAGGTCGTGTTGAGGGTCTCCCACAGCTCGGTCGAGACGATCTCTCGCGCGCGGCGGGCGTTCTCGCGAGCCGACTGCAGCGAGTAGGCGATGCTGGACGGGTTGGTGCGGTCGACCGCGAGCCGGGTCAGCACGTCCTGACGGGTCACTGTATCGAGGCCCTCGGGCGGGAACGACCCCATGACCGACAGGAGCGACCGGCAGGCGGTGTCCTCGTCGATCCACGGGTCCTCGAGCAGCAGCTGCAGGTGCACATCGAGGATGCGGGCAGTGCCGTCGCTCCGCTCGATGTAGCGTCCGATCCAGAAGAGGCTCTCGGCGATGCGGCTCAGCACGTCGCACCCCCGGTCTGCTGCTGCTGCTCCTGCTGCTCGCTCAGGCCGCCGGGATGGTCCTGCGGAGAATGGGCCGGCTCGTCCTGCTCGTCGTAGATGATCGGGATCGCCTGCGTCGACGCCTGGTCGGCCACGAGCCCGGCGAGGTTGCCCTGGCTGTACTCGGCCGTCCGGGGCGCATCGCCTCCGACGACCCACGTGTCCTTCGATCCGCCGCCCTGGCTGGAGTTGACGACGAGCTGGCCCTCCGGCAGCGCGACGCGGGTGAGGCCGCCCGGCAGCACCCACACCTCCTCGCCGTTGTTGACCGCGAACGGGCGGAGGTCGGCGTGGCGGGGACGCATGCCGTCCTCGACGAGCGTCGGGATCGTCGAGAGCATGACGACGGGCTGCGCGATCCAGCCGCGCGGGTCGGCGAGCAGCTTCTTGCGGAGCTTCTCGAGTTCGGCGGGTGAGGCGTCGGGCCCCACCACGAGCCCCTTGCCGCCCGAGCCGTCGACCGGCTTCACGACGAGCTCGTCGAGGCGGTCGAGCACCTCCTCGAGCGCGCCCGGGTCTTCGAGGCGCCAGGTGTCGACGTTCTTGAGGATGGGCTCCTCCGCGAGGTAGTACCGGATGAGGTCGGGGACGTAGGTGTACAGCAGCTTGTCGTCCGCGACGCCGTTGCCCACCGCGTTGGCGATCGTGACGTTGCCCAGGCGCGCCGCGAGCATGAGCCCCGGAGCGCCGAGCATCGAGTCGGCACGGAACTGCAGCGGGTCGAGGAAGTCGTCGTCGACCCGACGGTAGATGACGTCGACGCGCTGCGGGCCGCGCGTCGTGCGCATGAACACCTTGCCGCCCGAGCAGACCAGGTCGCGGCCCTCGACGAGCTCGACGCCCATGAGACGCGCGAGCAGCGTGTGCTCGAAGTACGCGGAGTTGTAGACGCCCGGGGTGAGCACGACGACGTTGGGGTCGTCGACTCCGGGAGGGGCCGAGGCGCGCAGCGCCTGCAGCAGCTTGTTCGGGTAGTCGCCCACGGGGCGCACCCGCATCGAGACGAACAGCTCCGGCAGGGTCTGGGCCATCACCCGGCGGTTCGAGATGACGTAGCTGACCCCCGAGGGCACGCGCACGTTGTCTTCGAGAACCCGCATCTCGCCGTGCTCGTCGCGGATGAGGTCGATGCCGGAGACCTGGATGCGCACGCCGTTGGCGGAGCGGATACCGGCCGCCTGACGGTAGTAGTACTGCGAGGAGGCGATGAGCTTCGCCGGCAGCACACCGTCGCGGACGCAGAACTGGTGGCCGTACGCGTCGTCGAGGAAGGCCTCGAGGGCGCGCACGCGCTGCTTCACGCCCGACTCGACGTGCGACCACTCGTCGTAGTCGATGACGCGGGGAACGGCATCCAGCGGGAAGGGCCGCTCCTCTCCCGCGAAGTCGAACGTGACGCCCTGCGCGAGGTACGAGCTCGCGAGCGACTCGGTGCGTCCCCGGAGCTCCTCCTGGGTCATCTGCGCGAGCGCCTGGTAGAGCTCGCGGTATGCCGCACGCGAGCTGCCCGGAGCGGGCAGAGTGCCCGAGACCTCGAACATCTCGTCGTACGGCGGCACCCCCGTCACGGTCTTGCGCGGCGTCAGCGTCGAGCCGTATCCGTCGAAGAGGTCACCCATGGTTGCGAGCCTAATCCGGGCTGTGTTGCGTCAGTATTTCCCGGTTCGTTTCGCTCGCCGGGTTGACATCCGGCGCGCAGGTTCGGCGATACATCCGTCGGACCGGTGGGGCTGGTGTCGTCCCGCCGTCGGCGGGCGTTGACACCAGCCCCACCGGTCCTGCAGCTGTATCGCGACGAGGCGAGATCAGCCGCGCACGGCGAGCTCGTAGACGCGCGCGATCTTGGCCTCGGTGGTCGAAGCCGAGGGGTTCGTGACCACCAGGCGCACCGCTTCGACGCCGTCGACCCCGATCGCGACCTCGCGCGCCGCCTGCGTGTTGCCGGTGATGGCGGCGACCTGCTGCCATCCCGCTGCGGTGCGGACCTCGACCGTGAAGTCGACCAGCACGACGCCGGTTCCGGCCCCGCCGCCGAACCCGCTGTAGACGCCGAGCGAGCTCACCCGCTGCGGCGCGGCCAGCTCGATCGTCGCCGTCGGCGTCGCATCGCCCACCGCCGAGAGCCACCGGCCGGCGTCGGTGCAGTCGCCGTCGACGAGGCGCGAGCCGGGGAACGCCGCGGAGTACGTCGATGACACCGTGACCGCGGCCCCGAGGCCGTCGTGCGAGGCGCACGGCGAGACGTTGGGCAGGCCGCCCAGCCAGTCCTTGACGAACTGCCCCTGGTGCTCGCCGCCGAGGATGTTCCAGTCGTAGTCGAACATCTGCGGCTTCCAGAAGTTGTCGAGGATCCATGCCTGCCACCCGATCCACGGGCGCGCGTCGAGGTAGGTGCGGAACGGCACGCCCCAGTTCGTCGTGGTCCCCGCCGTGATGCTGTCGGAGAACTCCCCGGGCGGATTCCACCCGAACTCGGTGATGACGACGGGAATCTGCTGTGCGGCGTTGCCGAACTTGCTGTCGAGCAGCGCCGTCGTCGGTGCCCCCTGGTTGGGGTAGATGTGGAACACGTAGGCGATGTTGCCGCCGGCGATCGGGTCGGTCACCGCGCCGTTGACGAACGTGCTCCACTGGGGCGAGCCCATCAGCAGCAGGGTGTCGGGCGCGGTCTCCCGGATGCCGTCGACGACGGGCTGGATGTAGGCCTTCCACGTCGACCAGCTCGCGGGGTTGATGGGCTCGTTGAAGACCTCGAAGACGACGTTGGTCACATCGCCGTACTGCGGG
Source organism: Microbacterium sp. Ru50 (assembly GCF_002920555.1). Lineage (NCBI taxonomy): Bacteria > Bacillati > Actinomycetota > Actinomycetes > Micrococcales > Microbacteriaceae > Microbacterium > Microbacterium sp. Ru50. The sequence goes on from NZ_PQSV01000001.1 coordinate 1,511,478, forward strand.
GCGACGTAGTCCCAGAAGCGCTCGACCGTCGAGCGCGGCACCGCACCCGCCCCGTCGCCGTAGTCGCGGACGAGGTGCAGGTCGATGATCAGGTAGATGCCGAGGTCGACGGCCTGCTGCACGTACGGCGCGATGTACTCGGCGTCGTAGGCGGCGAGGTCGGTGGTCGCCGAGATCTCGGTGACCGGCAGGCGCACCACCTTCGATCCCCAGGCCGCCGCGAGATCGATCATCTCGGAGGTCGGACGCGAATCGCAGTAGTCGCAGAGGTCGTTCTGCTCGGGGGCGAGCACCGACACCCCGCGCAGGGCGACATCGGCGCCGGTGGCGTCGACGACGCGGTTGCCCTGGGTCGACAGCGCCGGGAGCGACCCGTCGGCGACGGCCGCGGTGGGTGCGGCCCACGCGAGGCCGGCGATGAGCGCGACCGCCGAGACGGCGGCGCCGAAACGTCGCCGCAGGCGTCCGCGCCGGCGCGCGGCGGGATGGGGCGGGTGGGAGAGAGGGGGCATGGATCCGTCCTTCCTGACACGTGCGCCGGCCTCGTCGCCGGCGCACGATCCCGACGCGTCAGCGCGACGGGACGATGTGGCGGGTTCGTTCCCGCGGCTTCCAGTGGTGCGTGCGCACCTCTTCCGGCCAGCGCAGCGTGATGCCGAGCCGGCCCGTCAGCACCCGGCGCAGGTCGTCGAGCAGTCGCGGCTGCGCCCGAACGGCGCGCGGCGGCACGCGTTCGGCGAGCGCGACGGCGGCGAGTGCGGCGACGGCCTCGCCGATGCTCCACTCGACCGGATGCAGCCGGTAGCAGCCGTTGGTGATGTGGGTCGAGCCGATGTTCTTCGCGGCCGGCAGCAGATTGTCCACGCGCACCGGCAGCAGCGCGCCCAGCGGGATCTGGAACGGGTACGACTCGATGTCGACGTACGTGCGACCCGCCGTCGAGGGATGCAGGTCGATGCGGTAGTGCCCGAGCCCGACGCTGTCGTCGAACACGGCGCTCCCCACCCCTGCACCGCGGGCCTGCACCCCGACGTGCTGCTCGAGCACGCGGAACTCGGTCACCGCGCGGCGCGCCTCGCGGATGTAGACGCGGTCGGCGTACCCGTCGGCGGTGCCGGTGACGTCGCCGCGCAGGCGGAGACCCGGATATCCGGTGCCGCCGTCGTGACGGGGCGCCTCGGTCTGCATCCAGTAGAGGAACGACTCCGACAGCTCGCGGCTCGCCGCGCGGGCCCGATCGGCCGCTACGGCGTCGACCCCGAGGAGCGGTGCCTCCCAGTAGTCGATCTGCGGCCAGTTCACGAGCGTGACGTCGGAGATCCCGCCGGTGAAGTTCGCGGCGGCGAGCACACGACGGTACCGCCACAGATCGAAGGGCACCTCGGGGGTGTCGATCTCCTGGAAGAGCGGCCGTGTGCGTTCGTGCAGGCCGATCGGTTCGATGTCGGTCCACGACAGCTGCGGCCCCGGCCAGAACGCATCGACGTGCGTCCGCCAGTGCTCGTAGCGCGCGGGTCGGTCGCCGACGTGGTCCTCGCCCTCGCGGTGCTCGATCGCGAAGCACCACGACACCGCCTGCTGGTCCATCGGATCGGCGACGGCCGGGGCGTGCAGCTCGCCGGTGTCGTCGGCCCCCTCGGCTCCGATGACGTGTTCGACTCGCGCCAGCTCGAGCAGGTCGCCGAGCTCGGTGGCATCCACGACGATCGGGGCCGTCAGCACGATCTCCTCCCCCGTGCTGCCGCGGACGACGACAGCCTCGATCCGGTCGCCCACGACCTCGACGGCGACCGGCTCGTGGTCTCGCAGGATCCGCAGTCTCCCGGTCGCGAGCCACGGCGCGAGCATCTCGTCGATGACCGCGTCGGCCACACGAGGCTCGTGGCAGAGCCGGCTGACGATGCCGCGTCCCGGGTTGAAGACCTGCTCGGCCGCCGCCTCCGCGGTCACGGGGTAGTTGCGGCGATAGTAGTCGCGCACACGCCTCCGGAACTCGGCGTAGCTCGGCGACGTCGTCGGCTGCTCGATCCAGGCGTGCTCGTCGGGCGGCACGGCCTGGGAGGTCAGCTGCCCGCCGAGTCTGCCCGATTCCTCGGTCATCACGACCCGCAGGCCGAGGCGGGTCGCGGTGATGGCCGCGGCCACCCCGCCGACGCCGCCTCCGATGATCAGCAGGTCGATCGGCTCGGTCATCCTCGTTCCTCCTTAACGCGGGCGACCGTGGCGCCGGCGACCACCTCGCACGCGACGAACGTGCTCTCGCGGGCGGCATCCGGATCGTCCACCATCTCGATGAGGCGGTCGACGGCGATGCGCCCGATCTCCTGGCGCGGGATGCGGAGGTCGTCCCATCGCACGTCCCCGGCGCTGGTGTCCTCGAGGACGGCGACCGAGACGTCGCTGGGGATGTCGACGCCGCGCTCCGTCAGCCGGGTGCGCAGCTCGGCGGCGACGCGCTCGCTCTCGGCGACGGCGGCGGTGCACAGGCCACCCGCGAGAGCGTCGACGACCTCGTCGGGCACACCCGCCCGGCCCTCGCGGTACCCGGGCGATGCGTCGGCGATGCCGAGACGAGTGACCGCCTCGGCGTACCCGGCGCGGCGGTCCTCGTAGGGTTCGACGTCGATGGAATCGCGCAGATAGACGAGGTCGCGATGCCCGAGCTCGTGCAGGCGTCCGACGATCTCGGATGCCGCTGCGCGGTAATCGGGGATGATGCACGGGATGTCGGCGCCCGGCACATCACGCCGGCCGATGTGGATGAAGGGGTATCCCTCGCGCCAGAGCTTGGCGAGCTCGTCGCGGTCGGGCGACACGCCCAGCAGCACGCTGCCGTCGGCGATGCGCAACCGGTTCGTCTCGTCGCGGTAGATCCGGCGTCCTCCGGCGCCGTCACCGGTCGAGCTGAACAGCACGAGGTCGTGACCCGTCTCCTCGGCGCGCTGCTCGATGCCGAGGAGGAACTCGACGTAGAAGCCCTCGCGGGCGTTCGGGAAGAGCGGCTCGAACGTGTGCACCCCCAGCAGCTGCGTGCGCGAGCCGCGGAGGTTGCGGGCGACCGGGTTGGGCACGTAGCCGAGCTCGGCGATCGCCTCGTGGATGCGCCGCCGGGTCTCGTCAGGGATACGCGCGGCGTCGCCGCTGATCACGCGTGACACCGCCGACTGCGACACCCCGGCGAGGCGGGCCACGTCGGACTGGCGGATGGAGCGCGGGCGCGCGGCGGGCGTGGTCACGGGACCTCCTCGGTCAGGGTGCGGGAGACGAGCTGCGTCATCGATGAACCGGCGAGCTCGTGCCCGCGACCGACGTCGTGCAGCCAGCAGTCTGCGCCATGGTCGGGCCCCACGGCGATCCTGGGCGGACGCGTCGTCCGGCACTGCTCCATCGCGAACGGGCACCGCCGGTGGAAGCGGCATCCGCTCGGCGGGTCGATCAGGCTCGGGGGCTCGCCCAGGTCGTCGGCCGATCCGAAGACGGCGTCACGATCGCGGTCGGGGTCGCCCTGCGGGTCGGGCGACGACTCGATGAGCAGCTTCGTATACGGATGCTGCGGATCGGCGATCACCGCCTCCTTCGGCCCCATCTCGACGATGCGGCCCGCGTACATCACCACGATGTCATCGCAGAGGTAGCGGGCGCTCGCGATGTCGTGGGTGATGTACAGCAGGGCGAGACCGTCCTCGCGACGAAGCCGGTCGAGCAGATTCAGCATCTCCAGCCGGATCGAGACGTCGAGCATCGAGATCGGTTCGTCGCCGAGGAGGACACGAGGCTCGACGGCGAGCGCCCGCGCGATCACCACGCGCTGGCGCTGACCGCCCGACAGCTCGTGCGGGAACTTCTCGAGGTAGTCGTCGGCCGGGGTCAGCGCGACGCGTTCCAGCAGCTCGCGCGCGCGGCCGAGTCGCTGTGCGCGCGAGAGCCCGCGGTGGTGCAGGCGGATCGCCCGGTCGATGTTGTGCCGTACGCGGTGCAGCGGGTTGAGCGACCCGAAGGGGTCTTGGAAGATCAGCTGCACCGCCTTCCGGTAGGCGAGCTCTTCCTGACCGGTCGGCCGCTCGACGGGTCGCCCCTCGAGGCGGACGGTGCCCGAGGTGGGTTCGTAGAAGCGCGCGAGCAGCCGCGCGAGCGTCGTCTTGCCGCTCCCGCTCTCGCCGACGACGGCCGTGACCCGGCCGGGGACGAGCCGGAGCGTGATGTCCTCGACCGCGTGCACGGTCGCCTTGGCGCCGAGCCCCGAGGTGACGGTGAAGTGCTTGGTGACGCCGACGGCCTCGAGCACGGGCGCGGGCGCGATCGGGGGCTCGATCGTCGTGGTCTCATTCATGAGCCGACCTCCTCGGGTTCGCGCAGGTGGCAGGCGACGGACCGTTCGCCGTGCGGGGTGAGCTGCGGCAGTTCCGACCGGCAGCGGTCGAACGCGTGGGGGCACCGGGGCGCGAACGGGCAGCCCGCGGGGAGCAGACGCAGATCGGGCGGCGTTCCCGGGATGCCCTCGAGCCGTTGGATCGGCGCGTGCAACGGCGGGAACGAATCACGCAGCCCCTGCGTGTACGGATGCAGCGGCGAGCGGTAGATCTCGCGCGACGCCGCGAGCTCGACGATGCGGCCGGCGTACATGACGGCGATGCGGTCGGCGAGCTCGAGCAGCAGCGACAGGTCGTGCGTGACGAACACGACGGCGAACCCGAGCTCGCGCCGCAACCGCAGCACCTGGGCGAGGATCTGCCGCTGCATCACGACATCGACCGCCGTCGTCGGCTCATCCATGACGACGAGCTCGGGTCGGCACGCGAGGGCCAGCGCGATGGTCGCACGCTGCCGCATCCCGCCCGACAGCTCGTGCGGGAAGCTCCGCGCACGGTCGGCCGAGATGCCGACGAGCCCGAGCAGCCGCCGCGCCTCCTCCCACGCCGCGGCCCGGCTCATCGAGCGGTCGTGGGTGCGCAGCACGTCGACGAACTGCTCGCCGACTCGGGTGACCGGGTTGAGCGCGTCCATCGCGCTCTGCAGCACGATCGACAGGCGCGTCCAGCGGAGCCCCCGCAGCCGCCGCGGGCTGAGCTGGACGAGATCGATCCCCGCTCCGCCTTCGCGAGGGTGGTAGACCACGCTTCCCGCCGTCGTGACAGCCGGCGGCCGCTGCAACCGCGTGAGCGCCGTGATGAGCGTCGACTTGCCCGATCCCGACTCCCCCACGACACCGAGGATCTCGCCGCGCTGCAGGTCGAAGGTGACATCGGCGCACGCGCGCACCGCGCCCGTCGCTCCGGCGTACTCGACCGTGAGCCCCCGCACTTCGAGTAGCACGTCCGAGCCCGCGGCATCCGAGGGCGCCTTCGGTCGTCTCTCCTGGATCATCGTCATGTCATGCCCTCTCTGCACCGGTCGTCTCGAGCACGGCGGCCTCACGACGCACCGAGGCGGTGCGCTTCGCGACGCGCCGGCTCGCCGCCCGCAGCTTGGGGTTGGCGAGCTCGTCCACGCCGAAGTTGATGAGCGCGGCGGCCGTGCCGACCAGAGCGATGCACAGGCCCGGCGGCACGAACCACCACCAGAGCCCGCGCAGCACCGCGCTCTGCTGCTGCGCGGCCTGGATCATGGTGCCCCAGCTGATCGCCGACGAGTCCGAGACCCCGAGGAAGGCGAGCCCGGCCTCGGCCATGACGGCGCCGATGAGGCCGCCGAGGAACATCGACGCGATCCAGCCGTAGAGGTGCGGCAGCACCTCGACGAAGATGAGGCGGCGGTGGGGCTCGCCCAGCATCCGCATGGCCTGGACGAAGTCGCGGTTGCGCACGCTCATGGCCTGTGCACGGAGCGTCCGCGCCCCGCCGGCCCAGCCGAACACGCCGATGATGATCGCGATCATGACCAGGCCCGTGCCCTGCAGGTAGCCGGCCACGACGAAGATCAGCGGCAGCACCGGCATGACGAGGAAGATGTTGGTGAGGAAGTTCAGCAGGTTGCCCGTCGTGCCGCCGAAGTAGCCCGCCGGCACACCGACGACGATCGCGATCGCGGTGCCGATGGCCGCCCCGAGGAAGCCCACGAACATCGAGCCCCGAGCGCCTTCGATGACCTGCGCGAGCACGTCCTGACCGAACTGGGTCGTACCCAGCGGATGCGCCGCGCTCGGCGGGGCGGCGATCGCCGAGATGTCGTTGGCGCGGGCGTCGAGGCCGAGCGCCGACAGCAGCACGGGCCCCAGCAGCGCGAGCAGCACGAAGAACGCCAGCACGACGACTCCGAAGAGCACCTTGCCGTTGCGGAGCAGGGAGGCACGCATGTCAGCTCTCCTCTCGGACGCGGGGATCGAGCCACACGTAGAGCGAGTCGGCGATGAGGTTGGCCAGCAGGACGGTGAGGGTCACGAGCAGGAACACGCCCTGCATGACCGGATAGTCGCGCTTCTGCAGCGCCGAGAACAGCAGGTATCCGATGCCCGGGTAGCTGAAGACGATCTCGGTCAGCAGCGCCCCGCCGACCACGCCGCCGAGCGCCATCGCGAAGCCGGTGAACTGCGGGAGCATCGCGTTGCGCGCCGCATAACGCCAGCGCACGCGCGCGGGAGAAAGGCCCTTGGCCTGCGCGAGGAGCACGTAGTCCTCGCGCACCGTCGTGACGGTCATGTTGCGCATGCCCAGCATCCACCCGCCAAACGCCGAGAAGATGATCGTCAGGGCGGGCAGCGCCCCGTACTGCATGACGCTCAGCAGGAACGCCGGCTCGAGCGAGATCGGCAAGTTCGGGTCGTACCCGCCCGAGAGCGGGAACCAGCCGACGACGAAGCCGAACAGCCACAGGGCCAGCAGCGCGATCCAGAAGTAGGGCACCGACGAGACGAAGGTGATGAGCGGCGTCATGATCGAGTCGAACCTCGACCCGGCCCGCCATCCGACGGCGACTCCGAGCATCGTGCCGAGGACGAACGAGATGACGGTCGTCGTCCCCACCAGCAGCAGCGTCCACGGCAGGCCGGCGCCGACGAGATCGGCGACCGGCACCGGGAAGTTCGAGATCGACACGCCGAGGTCGAACCTCGCCAGCTGGGCGAGGTAGGCGCCGTACTGCTCCAACAGGTTCTGATCGGGGTTGCCGAAGAGCCCGCGGATCGACACGAGCGCCTCCGGCGCGAGCGCCTGACCGCTCACCCGTTCGAGCTGGTCGATGATCGCCGCCGACGGATCGCCGGGCATGAGGCGCGGGATGACGAAGTTCAGCGTGATCGCCGACCATGCGGCCACCAGATAGAACCCGAGGCGCTTGAGGAGGAAGGCTCCGCTGCGCCGGCGGGGCTTCCGGCGCGCCGAGACCTCGGCCAGGGCCGTCGTCGTCGTGGGCGTGGGAGCCCCACCGAGCGCGGTCATGACGCGGGCTTCAGCGAGAGCAGCGTGCGGACGGTGTCGGGCCCGAGGCTCGGGAAGGGCACCGCATCGAAGTCGTCGGGCGTCGGCCAGCCGGTCCAATACGTCGCGTTGACGTCGACGAACCAGTACGAGTTGTACAGCGGGCTGAAGGGCACCTCGTCGACGACGATCCGCTGCATCTCCTGCCCCAGCGAGCGCAGCGTGTCTTCGTCGGCCGCGCGGGTCATGTCCGACAGGATGCGGTCGGTCTCGGGGTCGTTCCAGCGCCCGATGTTCGTCGCGGCGGCGGTGCCGAGCGGCTCGACGTACCGGCTGTCGAGGAACCCGTAGACGCCGTAGACCCCCGCACCGCCGGTCGTGGCGATGGTCAGGTCGAAGTCGCCCGTCTTCTGCTGGTCGTAGAGAGTCGCCCCCGGGGCCCCAGCCGGGGCGACCGAGATGCCCAGCACCGACTTCCAGCTGTTGATCATGATGTCGGCGTACGCGTTCCACCCGAAGTCCTGGTTGAACGACAGGCGCGGCGAATACCGCTGCCCGTCCTTCTCGAGGGCGCCGTCGACGACCGTGAAACCGGATGCCGCGAGGGCGGCCTGCGCCGCAGCCGCATCCACCTCCTGCACGACGCCGCGATACTCCGGCGCGATCCAGTCGGCGTAGATCTGGTCGACGAGGCCCGTGGGGCCCGCCTCGGTGCCCGGCCGGTTGAGCGTCGCGGTGATGTCCGAGCGCGGGATCGACAGCGCGAGCGCGCGCCGCAGGTCGGCGTTGTCGAAGGGCGGCTGCGCGGTGTTGTACATCATCGAGTACGCGCCGCCGGTGGCGTAGAGCTGGTACAGGTTCGTCTCGGGGTTCTGCGCGACGAACTCCTCCTCCGCGCCCGCCCACGAGGCCGGGGCCCAGTCGACGTCGCCGCGGAGCAGCTGCGCCTTGACCGCCTCCGCGTTGGTCGCGAGCACCTTGAGGTAGGTCATGGGCATCTGCCCGCCCCAGTAGTCGTCGCGCGCCTTGAGCGTCACCTGCTGGGCCGCGAACGCGTCGACCGTGAAGGGACCCGTGCCCACGGGGTCGGGGTTCGTCCAGCTCATGAGGTCCTGGTCGCGCCAGATGTGCTCGGGGACGACCGGCAGCGAGCTCGACGCGAACTGGTTGAGAGCGGCGAACGAGGGCTCGGCGAAGTCGACCTGGACCGTGTCGTCGTCGATCTTGCTCACCGCCTCGTAGGTGACGCCGGCGAGGTTGAGCTCGGGGCGCTCGAGCGGCAGCGAGAGCGAGTAGACGACATCGTCGGCATCCATCGCCTCGCCGTCCGAGAATGTGACATCGGAGCGCAGCTCGATCGTGAGCGCGGTGCCGGCCTCGTCGAACTGCAGCGACTGCGCGAGCCAGGGTTCGACCACCGCGCCGTTGGCGTAGTCGATGCGCGCGAGCGGCTCGTAGATCAGCTCGGCGTTGGGCGCCTTCTCGGTCGCGGGACCCAGGACGTTGTAGTTGCGGACGTAGGTGGTACCGCCGTCGGACTTGCCGTAGATCAGGGTGTCGGCTCGGGCGGCGGTGTTCGTGGCGGCACCCGGTGTGCAGGCGGCCAGGGCGAGCGCCGCGGTCGCGAGGGCGGCGGTGGCGGCGATTCGGGAAGTGCGCATTCCGGTCTCCTGTGACGTGGCGTGCGGTTCCGACGGTCATACGTATGAGCGCCGATCCGTAGAAGAACGACGGTGTGCTTCTACGTATGACCAGCACGGTAGCGGCTCGGCGGCGACCGTGTCAACGACGGATTCTGCGGGCTCGGCGATACATCCGTCGGACCGGTGGGGCTGTATCGCGACGAGGCGGGATCAGGCCGCGAGCACGACGCGCAGCTGCTCGATCGCCCAGTCGAGCTCGGTCGCCCGGATGATCAACGGCGGGGCGAGCACGATCGTCGACTCGCCGACCACGTCGACGAGCACACCGCGTGCGACGAGGCGCCGGGCGACCTCGGGGGCGGTGACGACCGCCGGGTCGACGTCGACCCCCGCCCACACCCCCGCGGTGCGGACGGCCACGGCACCCGCTCCGACGAGGGCCTCCACGCGTCCGGCGAGGTGCTCGGCGAGAGCACGGGCCCGGTTCTGCAGCTCGCCCGCCTCGAGCATCTCGACCACGCGGTGGGCGATGGCGCTCCCAAGCGAAGACACGGATACCGGCGCCACGACACCGCCGAGCAGCGCACGGCTCCCGACGACGGCGGCGATGGGGACGATCGCGCCGCCCAGCGCCGGGCCGAGCACGCGGAGATCGGGGACCATCCCTCCCCCGGCGAGGGCGACGGTGTCGCCGAGCCGGCCCAGGCCGCTGCGGGTCTCGTCGAGGATCAGGGCGATCCCGCGATCGGCGGTCGCCTGCCGCACGGCTTCGAGGTATCCCTCCGGCGCGCCGACGACGCCCGCGCGGGCCTGCACGGGCTCGAGGACGACGGCCGCGACGGTGGCGTCGAGCGCCGCGACGAGCGCGTCCACCTCACCGAAAGGCACGGCGACGGCTCCCGATGCGACGAGCTCGGGGTGCGAGCCGGCCGCGACGACGACGGTCGTCCGCTCCCCCGCACCGAGCACGACGTCGACCGCGACTTGCAGCGCATCGTCGCCGGTGCCGACGGGCAGCACCGCCTCAGCGCCGAGAAGAGCGGCCAGTGCGTCGGCGAAGCCGTCGGCACGGTCGTCGGCGACGACGGCGCTCGTCGCGGTCAACCGACCCAGCTGTTCGGTGGCGACGGCGAGCAGGGCGGGATGGCGGTGCCCGAAGGCGAGCGCGGGATCGGCGGTCAGATCGAGGTACCGGCGCCCCTCGACGTCGGTCACCCACGCGCCCTCGGCCGTCGCGGCCATGACCGGCAGCAGCGGCGCGGGTCCCGCGAGGGCGCGCGTCGAGCTGCCGCTTTCATTCGCATCGGGGGCGGCAGGGGGGTCGGCGATCGTCATTCGGGCTCCTGGCTTCGGCGGTCGCGCACGCGGCGGCGGGTCGCCGGGCGGCCGGCATCCATTCTCCCCCGGCCCCTTCGGGCTCCGCTGAGAGACATCGCGGTCCGATTGCGCAAGGTCCTGCCCGTTCGCGGTCGCGCCTGACAGGCTGGAGCCACACCACCGCTCATCGTCGAAGGAGACCCATGCAGCAGCGCACCCTCGGACCGTTCACCGTCTCGGCCATCGGCCTGGGCGGGATGCCCGTCTCGATGAACAACGACAAGCAGATCCCCGACCGGAAGGATGCCGTCGCCACGGTCCACGCCGCACTCGACGCGGGCGTCACCCTGCTCGACACCGCCGACATCTACGCCCCGAGCTGGGACACGATGGGGCACAACGAGGAGATCATGGCCGAGGCCCTGGCCACGTGGAGCGGCGACCGCTCGCAGATCGTGGTGGCCACGAAGGGCGGCATCACCCGCAGCGAGGGCGAGAAGTGGGGCCGCGACGGCTCGCTCGACTACCTGCGGAAGGCCGTCGAGGCCTCGCTCCGCGCGCTCCGCGTCGACGTGATCGACCTGTACCAGTACCACCGCCCCGACCGCTGGATGGTCTACGGCGAGGTCATGGAGAATCTCAAGACCCTGCAGCAGGAGGGCAAGATCCGGGCGGTCGGCATCTCGAACGCGAGCGTCGAAGAGATCGAGATCGCCGAGCAGGTGCTCGGCGCCGGCAACCTCACGAGCGTCCAGAACGAGTTCTCGCCGCGGCACCCGGGAAGCTACGACGAGCTGCGCTACTGCGTCGACCGTGGCATCGCGTTCCTGCCCTGGAGCCCCCTGGGCGGCACGGGCGGTGGCGCACGCTCGATCGGTGATCGCTTCGCCGTGTTCGGCGAGGTCGCCCGCGCCCACGACGTGAGCCCGCAGCAGGTCGTGCTGGCCTGGGAGCTGGGACTCGGCGACACCGTCATCCCGATTCCGGGAGCGCGTCGCGCCGAGTCGATCGTCGACAGCGCGAAGGCGGTCGACCTCGAGCTCTCCGGCGACGAGCGCGCACGCCTGTCGCACTCGGTCGGCATCGACGCCTGATCCGGCGCAGACCGATCACGACGGCCCGCCCCCGACTCCGGCCGGGGCGGGCCGTCGCGCGTCCGGCCCGGCCGCCTCAGGCGGTGAGGGGATGCTCGCCGACGACGACATCCGGGTTCATCGGGATGGGGCCGAGGATGCGGGGCTGCCCATCGACCCGCGCCACCTCGACGCCGTTGCGCGCGAGACCCTCGACGCTGCAGTCGATCCGCAGCAGCGGCAGCCGCACGTCGGCGTAGACCGTGGCGACGACGTCGGCCACGTCCGCGGGATCGCAGGCCCGGATGTGGCCGCCCGGCTCCCACGGCATGCCCCGTGTCGCGACCTCGTACTCGCCGAACTTCCGGCTCATGCCCCAGTCGTCGGCGATCGCGATGTGACAGACGATCTCGTCCATGGCGCCTCCTTAATGAAACGCCACCGTATCATTCTGCTAACCTGTCGGCATGCCCTCGACCGCAGACCGCCGCCGCGGACGGCCACCCGTCCACGAGCAGGCCGCACGCGACGCCCGCATCGTCGCGGTGGCCGCGCGGCTGTTCGTCGCGGTCGGCTTCCACGCCGCCTCGCTCGATGCGATCGCGCAGGAGGCGGGCGTGACCAAGCGCACGATCTACGACCGGATCGGCGACAAGCCGGCACTCCTTCGCGCCGCGGTGACCGATGTGCACGACTACCTCGAGGTCGAAGCGCGCGACCTCCGGCACGCCTGCACCCTGATCGCGGCGGCGCTGTTCGCCGACCGCGCCGTCGGCCTGCACCGCGCAGCCGTGGCGGTCGCGCTCGACGACCCCGCGATCTCGCGCGCGTTCTACGACGCCGGTCCGCTCGCGGCGCAGCGTTACCTCGCCGCCCACCTGAACGGCGACGAGCGCCGCGCCGAGCATCTCTTCGGGGCACTGCTGGGCGAGCCGCACCGTCGACGACTCCTGGGCCTCGACCCCGAGCCGACGCCCACGGCACTGGATGCCCACGTCACCGCCGTGCTCGACGCCATCGCCTAGAGGTCGCGCGCAGCGCCGGGCTCAGCTCAGCGAGAGGCGGAGGCCGGGGCGGACCCGAGCCGGTCGAGCGTGGCGGCGGCACGCGCGGCGGCCGAACGGCGCAGGATGCCGTGGACGAGCAGCACCGCCCCCGCACCGACACCCACGAGCACCGGCAGGCTGAGAGACGGCGAGAACGCCAGCCCGATGACGGCGATCGCGAGTCCCACCGCCCCGAGCCCGATGAACAAGGCCCCGACGAGCGACTCGCGTTCGATCGACAGGCGGGCCAGGATCAGCGTGGGCGCGGCGGCTGCGTCATCCGTCATCCCGCCACGCTACCGAGGCGGCTCCGCAGTCGCACGTCAGATGACCGCCTCGGACCAGTCGTCGGGGTTGCCGAAGCGGTGCGCCGTGATCGTGATCGACTGCTCGTGCACGAACGGCAGCACCTCGATGCGGCCGGCCGTGGTGACCTCGTCGGCGTAGACGGCGACATCCGGGTCGCCGCCGGTCGCCCCCGCGATCGCGGTTCGCAGCTCGGCCACCGCGTCTCGCGACCCGACCAGGCGGATGCGGCCGGGGCGCCGATCCGCCGCGGCGATGCGCTGCAGCCATTCACCATCCGTCTCGACCGACACCGAGATGTCGACCTCGCCGAGCGCCCGCCGCACCTCGGCCGGCAGGCCCACCGGCGAGCTGAGCGTCACGCCCGACCCGGCCCGCACACCCGCGACGATCACGCGGAGCACCGCCTGCCAGGTGGCGTCCGACGACGCGCGCACGGCGACGTCGACCGGGCGGTACCGGAACAGGTTCCGCTCGACGCCGAGGCCGGACACGTCGCGCACCTGCCCGAACTCTCGGTCCCACGCGACGGCATCCGAGAGAGCGCCGCGCCGCAGCCACTCGAACGACTCGTAGTCGAGCGTGGGCTGCGCCGACTCGATGATGGTCGTGATGCGCGAGTCGAGACCGCGCAGGTGCAGTGTGCTGGACGCCGACCCGCTCGAGGCGCGCCACGAACCGAGACCGACGAGGTAGTTCGGCCCCCCGGCCTTCGTGCCCGCGCCCACCGACGACCGCTTCCAGCCGCCGAAGGGCTGACGCTGCACGATGGCACCCGTGATACCGCGGTTGACGTACAGGTTGCCGGCCTCGACCCGGTCGAGCCACGTCGCGAGGTCGGCGGCATCCTGGGTGTGCAGGCCCGCGGTCAAGCCGTAGGCGACCGCGTTCTGCAGCTCGATCGCCTCCTCGAGCGTGCGGGCGTGCATGATGCCGAGCACCGGACCGAAGAACTCCTCGAGATGCGTGCGCGACCCCGGGCTCACCCCGACCTTGACGCCCGGGGACCAGAACCGGCCCGCGGTGTCGTCGCCGAGGTCGAGACGACGCGGCTCGACGAGCCAGCGCTCACCGTCCTCGAGCGAGGTGAGCGCCCACTCGAGCTTGCCCTGGGGCGGCTCGATCACGGGTCCGACCTCGCTGCGCGGATCGGTCGGCGGACCCACCCGCAGCGAACGGGTGGCGTCGACGAGCTGGCGCGCGAACCGCTTCGACCGGCCGACCGGCCCGACGAGGATCGCGAGCGACGCGGCGGAGCACTTCTGACCGGCGTGCCCGAACGCGCTCTTGATGAGGTCGGATGCCGCCAGATCGAGGTCTGCCGAGGGCATGACGATGATCGCGTTCTTGCCGCTCGTCTCGGCCAGCAGCGGCAGCTCGGGCCGCCACGACCGGAACAGCGCCGCCGTCTCCCACGAGCCGGTGAGGATGACGCGGTCGACCGACGGGTGGGTGATGAGGCGTCGGCCGAGATCGCCCTCGTCGATGTCGACCAGCGCGAGCAGGTCGCGGGGCACACCGGCGTCCCACAGCGCCTCGGCGACGACCGCCGCGCAGCGCCGGGCCTGCGGCGCGGGCTTGAAGACGACGCCCGAGCCGGCAGCGAGGGCCGCGAGCACGCCGCCGGCGGGGATGGCGAGCGGGAAGTTCCACGGCGGGGTGACCACCGTGACCGAGGCCGGCTGGAAGACGGCACCGCTCACCCGGTCGAGCTCGCGCGCCGTCGCCGCATAGTAGGCGGCGAAATCGACCGCCTCGCTGACCTCGACGTCGGCCTCGGCCAGCACCTTGCCCGTCTCGGACGCGGCGACCTCGATGAGCTCGGCCCGGCGCGACTCGAGCGCACGCGAGGCCGCGAGCAGCACGGCGCTGCGGTCGGCTGCCGCCATCGCGCCCCAGGCGGATGCCGCCGAGCCGACGCGCGCCACGATCTCGTCGAGCGTTCCGGCGTCGTCGACCCGCGCCGCCGCGATCGTCTCGTCACCGGCCGTGCTGCCGGCGATCCGCGAGAGGATGCCGCGCGCCCACTCCCGATTGACCGCGAGCGCGGGGTCGGAGTCGGGGGTGTTGGCGAAACCAGGTGCCCCGAGTGCCGGTGCGCGGCGCGTCTCGCGGGGCGCGTACACCGCCGTCTCGACGAAACGCTCACCGCCGAACAGGATGTCGTCGTGCTGGCCCAGCGCCGTGGTGTCGTCCGAGCGGCCCGCGGCGTCGGCGATCCCGAGCACCGCCTGCGTGAGGCCGTCGTCGCCGCCGGCGGGGTCGCGCGTGATGCGCTGCGGCGCGATGGGCCGGAGCGAGAGCGTGCGGTCCTGCGTACGGTTGGGCGAACTGGGCAGCGCCGGGTCGGCCGCGCGCTCGAGCGAGGCGAGGAATCGGTCGCGCTCGCGCTCGAACAGACTCGCATCGGTCGCGAGGTCGAACGCGGCGGAGAGGAAGTTCTCGCTCGAGGCGTTCTCCTCCAGCCGGCGGACGAGGTAGCTGATCGCGACATCGAACTCGTCGGGCCGCACGACCGGCACGTACAGCAGGACGTGGCCGACATCGGCCGTCACCGCCGCGACCTGGCCCTGGGCCATGCCGAGCAGCATCTCGATCTCGATGTCGTCGCTCACGCCGCGCTCGCCGGCGAGCAGCCAGGCGTAGGCGATGTCGAAGAGGTTGTGGCCGGCGACGCCGAGCCGCACCGCCGCGCTGCGCTCGGGACGCAGGGCCCGGTCGAGGCAGCGGAGGTACATCGCGTCGGCGTCGAGCTTGCTGGCGTGGGTCGCGAGCGGCCAGCCGTGGATCGTCGCGTCCACGCGCTCCATCGCGAGGTTCGCCCCCTTGACCAGGCGCACCTTGATCCGGCTTCCGCCGGCGGCGACGCGGGCCTGCGCCCACGCCGTCAGCTCGTCGAGCGCGTCGGCGGCGTCGGGGAGGTACGCCTGCAGCACGATTCCCGCCTCGAGGCCCCGGAGTCGCTCGTCTTCGAGCAGGCGGGTGAAGACGGCGATCGTCAGGTCGAGGTCGCGGTACTCCTCCATGTCGAGGTTGATGAAGGTGCCGTCCTCGGCGGCGCTGAGGTACAACGGCAGCAGACGTTCGACCACGTCGGCGACGACCTCGTCGAACGCCCACATCGAGATGCGGCTGACGATCGCCGAGACCTTGACCGAGACGTAGTCGACGTCGTCGCGGCGGATCAGCTCGTGGATGCCTGCGAGCCGGCGGCGGGCTTCGTCCTCGCCGAGCACGGCCTCGCCCAGGAGGTTGAGGTTCAGTCGGGCGCCGGACTCGCGGATCCGGGCGATCGCCGGGCCGAGCTTGTGGGGTCGAGCGTCGACGACCAGGTGTCCGACCATCTCGCGCAGCGCCGTGCGGGCGATCGGCACGACCGGGGTCGGCAGCATCGGGGCGACGGCGCCGCCGACGCGCACGGCCCCGCGGAGGTACCACGGCAGGAACTCGGGGACGAGCGGGGCGACGTGGTGCAGCCGGGTCGCTGCGGCGGTCACGCTCTCGGGGCGCATCACCCCGTCGACGAAGCCGATCGTGAACGGCAGCCCGTTCGGGTCGCGCAGGACTCCGGCGAGGCGCTGCGCTGCGGCATCCGCGGGGAAATCGGCCGACGAGTGCACCCATTTCTGGGCCAGGTCCACCGCCTGTTGGGCGAGGTTGTCGTCGGCGGGGAAGCCCGGCGGGGTGGTGCCGGACGAAACGGTGTCGGACATGCCGTCAGCCTATGTCGCGGCAGCTCTCCCGGGGTGGCGCCTCGCCCGGGCGATCACTCCCAGATGCTGGGCGCCTCGGCACGGGTCGACGGAAGCGCGGTAGCGGCAGCCCATTCGGTCATCCACGGCTCGAGCGGGGGCAGGTCGTCGCGTCGGCCGAGAACGTCGAACAGCTCGTCGAGCGGCACGATGCCACCCGTGCGGCGGAGGAACCGCGACCGCACGACCATCTCGGCGTACACCTCGCCGCGGACGACCGCGCGGTGCACCATGTACACCGACTTGTCGTCGTGCCCGTGCAGGCGCGTCTCGATCGTGAAGCGCTGCCAGAGGTTGAGCGACTTCCGGAAGGTGATCGTGCTGCTCGCGACGACGCCGTACCAGCCCTTCTCCTGGAACGTGTCCCAGATGCCGTTGCGCACCAGCAGGTCGAACCGGCCGAGGTCGAACAGCGAGGCGTAGCGCCCGTTGTTCATGTGCCCGAGCAGGTCGATGTCGGTCGGCAGCGTTCGCAGCTTCACCCGGCCGACCGCCATGAGCGGCCGCGGGCCGTTCCTGCGCAGCTGTCGCTTCGCTCGCCAGATCGTCAGCAGGGTCCGGAGCCACACGTTCACGAGGGCCGACGCTATCGGATGCCCCATGCCCCCACCCGCATCCGTTGTGCCCCTTCCACAACCCCGGCCCCGCCGACCCGCGCGCAAGAACGGAGAATCGCGCGAACATCGGAGGATCTCGCGGGATCGGTCCGAGGTACGCGCGATTCTCCGACGTACGCGCGACGCGCGGGTCAGGCGCGCGCGGTGTCGAGCACGATCACCGCCCACGACAGCGGGGGCAGGGTCGCCCGCAGCGTGCCCTCGTCGAGACCGACGCCGCGCAGGGGCACGAGGCCGACGGAATCCTGGTCGTGTTCCGTGTTGGCCGACCGCCGGTCGCCGCCCTCGGGAACCGTCAGCACCTCGGCCGACACGACGCCCGAGGCCCCGAGCCCGCGCAGCTCGAGCGACACCTCGGTCTCGGAGTCGAGCGAGCGGTTCGCCACGAACAGGGCGACGCGGCCGGTCGCCTCGTCCCACGTGGCGGCCGCGTCGACGACATCCACATCGCCGAACTTCGTCGTCGGCGTCTGGTCGGAGTCGACCGCGAGCCGGAGCACCCGCCCCTGGGCGAGCTGCGACATGCGGGCGAACGGCCAGAAGATCGACTGCCGCCAGGCCGGTCCGCCCTCCTCGGAACGGATCGGGGCGATCACGTTGACCAGCTGCGCCTGGTTGGCGATGCGCACGCGGTCGCCGTGGCGCAGCAGGCTGTGCAGGAACGTCCCGACCACGACGGCGTCGGTGACGTTGTAGGTGTCCTCGATGAGGCGCGGGTGGGCGCGCCACTCCTTCGACGCCGAGACGATGTGCGGCTGGTCCTCGGTGTCGAGGCCCCGCTGGTACCAGACGTTCCACTCGTCGAACGAGATGTCGACCTGCTTGCGGTGCTTGCCCGCAGCCTTGACCGCGTCGATCGTCGAGACGACGCCGTCGATGAAGGCGTCCATGTCGACGGCCTCGGCGAGGAAGGATGCCGCATCCCCGCCGTCCTCTTGGTAGTAGGCGTGCATCGAGATGTAGTCCACCTCGTCGTACGCGTGCGTGAGGACCGTGTGCTCCCACGAGCCGAAGGTCGGCATCTGCCGGTTCGACGACCCCACCGCGACGAGCTCGATGTCGGGGTCGACCAGGCGCATCGCCTTCGCCGTCTCCTGTGCGAGCCGGCCGTACTCGTGCGCGGTCTTGTGACCGATCTGCCACGGGCCGTCGAGCTCGTTGCCCAGGCACCAGAGCCGGATGTCGAACGGAGCGGCTGCGCCGTTGCGGCGACGCAGGTCGGACCAGTACGTGCCGCCGGCGTGGTTGGCGTACTCGACGAGCGCGCGGGCCTCGTCGACACCGCGCGTGCCGAGGTTGACCGCCTCCATGACCTCGACCTCGGCCTCGCGCGCCCAGTCGACGAACTCGTGGAGTCCGAACGCGTTGGTCTCGACGGTGTGCCATGCTCCGTCGAGCCGGTGCGGACGCTCGGCCACGGGACCGACGCCGTCCTCCCAGTTGTAGCCCGAGACGAAGTTGCCGCCGGGATAGCGGATCACGGTGGCGCCCAGCTCCTTCACGAGCGAGAGGACGTCGCGCCGGAAGCCGCGTTCGTCGGCCTGCGGGTGACCGGGCTCGTAGATGCCGGTGTAGACGCAACGGCCCATGTGCTCGACGAACGAGCCGAAGAGGCGGCGCGGCACGTCGGCCACGGTGAAGTCGCGATCGAGGACGATGCGGGCGCGGGGCATGATGCTCCTGTTCTTTCGGGGTGAGGGGATGCGGACGACGCGTGACGGGCGACGCCGGTCACTGACCGCCGAAACCGGTCGTGGCGACGCCGCGGACGATCTGCTTCTGGAACACCAGGAAGACGATGATCAGCGGCACCGAGGCGAGGACGGCCTGTGCCATGACCTGCGCGTACTGCACGCCGTAAGCGCTGATGACGGTCTGGAGTCCGACCGGCAGGGTCATGAGGGTCGTGTCGTTGATGATGAGGAACGGCCAGAGGAAGTTGTTCCACGCGCCGATGAACACGAAAATCGCGACGGCGCCGAGGATCGGCCGCGACAGCGGCAGCACGATCGACCAGAACACCCGGAAGCGTCCGGCGCCGTCGACCCGCGCGGCATCCTCGAGCTCGATCGGCACCTGGTCGAAGAACTTCTTGAGGATGAACACCATCGCCGGCGCGACGACCTGCGGCAGGATCAGGCCCCACGGGGTGTCGACGAGGTTGAAGGCGAGCATCTCGTAGAAGAGCGGGATGATCAGCACCTGCGGCGGGATGACGATCGAGGCGATCACCGCGCCGTAGAGGAACTTCTTGCCGCGGAACTCCAGCCGCGAGAACGCATAGGCGGCCACGGCCGAGATCGCGACGGTGAGGAGGGTGATCACGGCGGAGGTCCAGAGGCTGTTGCCGGCCCAGACCCAGACGTTGCCCTGCGAGAGGATCGAGGTGAACGCCTCGGTCGTGGGCCCGCTCTCGCCCACCCATCCGCCGGCGCCCGATGCGGCATCCGTCTCGGTCTTGAAGGCGGTCGCGACCGCCCACAGGAACGGCAGCAGCCAGCCGATCGCCATGAGGGCGAGGGCGATGAAGGCGACGACGTTGATCGCGCTGAACCGGCGCTGGCCGGGCTTGCGGCTTCGCGGATCGGGGGCGACCCCCGGGGCGACGACGGCGCGCGTGGCCGTGGAGCTGGCGGTGACGGCGCTCATGAGTGCTCCTTCCGGCGACGGGTGGCGAGGGCCTGGATGACGCCGATCAGGACGATCACGGCGAAGAAGACGTACGAGATCGCCGCCGAGTAGCCGAAGCGGTACCCGACGAACCCGGACTCGTAGATGTACTGCACGATCGAGCGGGTCGTCTCGCTCGCGATGCCTCCGAGCATCTGGTACGCCTGGTCGAACAGCTTCAGCGAAGCCAGCACCTGCAGGATGACGATGAGCACGGTGACCTGCCCGAGCTGCGGGATCGTGATCGAGAAGAGCTTGCGCCACTCCCCCGCGCCGTCGATGGATGCGGCTTCGTACTGGGTCTCGGGGATGTTCTGGAGGGCCGCGAGGTAGAGCAGGAAGTTGAAGCCGATCGTCCACCACACCGTCGCGACGACGATCGCGAGCATGTTGGTGTCGGGATTCTGCAGCCAGGCGATCGGCTCGAGCCCGAACGCCTCGAGGATGCCGTTGGCCGCGCCGATCTGCGGGTTGAAGATCCACACCCAGATCTGCGAGATGACCGTGGAGGCGAGCAGGTACGGCATGAAGAACGACAGCCGCCAGAGCCACTGCCCGGGCAGGCCGCGCTGCACGAGCAGCGCCATGACCAGGGCGAGGACGACGAGCGGCACGGTCGACAGAACCGTGAACCAGGCGGTGTTGCCGAGCGAGCGCCACATGACGGGGTCGCCGAGCGCTTCGACGTAGTTCGCGATGCCGATGAACGATCCGCCGGCGCCCGTCAGCGACTGGTCGGTGAAGCTCAGATAGAGCCCGTGCAGCAGCGGCCACACGAGGAAGAGGAGGAAGGCGGCGAGGAAGGGCGCGAGGAAGGTCCAGGCGATGCGCTGCTCTCCGCGGTCGCCGACGTGACGGTGCCGCCGCGTGCGGTCGCCGGTGACGATCGTCCGCGTCGCGGCCGTGTCGGCGAGACCGGCGCGGCCGGATCCGGTGTCGAGGGTCATGCGCGGGCTCCTTCCGGTGCGGCGGGGTTCGGCGTCTGCAGGCGCAGGTCGACACCCGCGCGGAAGCGGGCGATCGCCTGAGCCGGGTCGGCGCCCTGGAGCAGGACGTTCTGCACGGCGGCGCCGAAGTCGGCCTGGAAGCGCGAGCCCGAGCCGGTGAACCACGCCGGCGGGTCGTACCGGACGAGCTCGGCGGCCTCGGCGTAGTGCGCCTGCGGCAGCAGGTCGGCATAGGCGGCCGACTGCGTGACCGGGAGGTAGGCGGGGATGTGTCCTGCCCCTGCCCAGTCGAACGAGCCCTTCAGGATGTCGGCGACGAAACGGTAGACGAGGTCGCGGGTCTCCTCGTCGGGTGCGCTCTGGTGCGGCAGCGTGAACGAGTGCGAGTCGGCGTAGACCGACGGGGTGCCGAACACGGCCGGGATGATCGCGGCGTCGATCGGCAGGTTCTGCTGCTGCATCGAGCGCAGTTCCCAGACGCCGGTGAGGAACAGTCCGCTGCGACCGGTGGCGAACTCCGCGATCGCGCTCTGGTAGTCGGCGCTGCGCGAGGCGATCTCGTCGTCGAGGAGCTGCTGCATGAAGCTGAGCGCCGCGACCGCGGCATCCTCGTCGATCTGCGCCTTGCCGCCCTCGGGAAGCTCGATCTCGAGCCCGTGCTGCGTGTAGAGCGTGTAGAAGAGGCGCCACATCTGCGCGCCGTCGCCGAGGTAGCCGAACGACAGCCCGTGCGACTCCGAGACCGCGGCCACCGCCCGTCCGAGCTCGAGGAAGTCGTCGGGCGAGGTGATCGGCGGCAGCTTGCCGTCGCTGTCGAGCACACCCGCCTCGGCGCAGATGTCGGTGTTGTACATCAGGATGAACGGGTGCGCGTCGAGCGCGACGCTGTAGAGGTCGTCGCCGATGAAGCCCTTGCGCCAGATCGCGTCGGTGAAGGTGCTCGCGTCGACGCCGAGGTCGGCCAGGCGCGCGGTGTCCCACGTGTCGAGCAGCCCGCCGGGCGCATAGCCGACGACGCGCGAGGCGTGCATGACCGAGACGTCGGGCGCCCGCCCGCCCGCGGCCGCCATCGCGAGCTTCGTGTAGTACGGCTCGCCCCAGGCGAGCACGGTCGGGCGCACGCGGTAGTCGGACTGCGCGGCGTTGACGCCGTCGATGAGCCCGGACATCGTCACGCCGTCGGCACCGGAGAGCAGGTGCCAGAACTGAAGGGTGCGGGCGCCCGTACCGCCGGGGAGACCGGCGCACGAGGCGAGGAAGGCGGTTCCGGCGAGGGCTGCGGCTCCCGTGAGGAACCGCCGTCTGCTGAGTTCTATGGGTGGGGCCATCGGTCACTCCTTTGTGACGGCACGACATCGTGACAACCAGGGACCCTCATACTTTTACATCGATGTAATCAATGCGCAAGGAAAATCCGGATGCTGCCACCGATGGCGTTCCGCGACGCCATCGGTGCGTCACCGTCGCGCGGAGATGCCGCGGGGCGCGCCATCCGTGCTGGCGCGGGCGACGACGCGATGCGCGATCGCGACGGCGCGCACCGGGATGTCGCGCGCCGCGATGCGCTCCTCCAGGAGCGCCATGGTCGCGCGCGCGAACTCGACCCGGTCGAACGACACGGTCGTCAGCTCGGGCGTGGTGTATCGCGACTGCTCGATGTCGTCGAAGCCGCACACGAGCACGTCGTCCGGCACCCGGATGCCCGCACGCGCCAGCTCGTGCAGCGCACCCACCGCGATCGAGTCGGTGAAGCAGAGGACGGCGTCGACGTCGACCCCGCGCTCCAGCAGCGTCCGGACGCCGATCGCGCCAGCCTCCATGTTCCACGGCAGGGCGTTGATCTCACGGCGACGATCGTGCGCGAGACCCGCTTCGTCGAGCGCGTCGCGTACCCCGGCGAGGCGCAGGCGGCTCGTCGCCGTCGCGAGGCCGGCCTGCTCATCGCCGCCGATCGCGGCGATGCGTCGCGCGCCGCGGGACACCAGGTGCGCGACGGCGTCGCGCGCCCCGGCGCGACTGTCGACGAGAACCCGGTCGGTGACGTGCTGCTCGACCTCTCCGATCAGCACGACGGGCGGCAGCCGCTCATCACGGTCGACCACGCTGTCCTCGATGCGGATCGGATTCAGGACGACACCGTCGACGAGGTGCTGTCGCGCCCGTGAGACGAGGTCTCGCTCGCGCTCGGGCTCGAGCGCCGTCTCCTCGATCTGCACCGCATAGCCGCGCTGATGCGCCGCATCGACGAGGTGATGCAGCATCTCGGCGGAGTACGCCGTCGCGAGGTCCGGCAGCGCGATGGCGATGACACCGGAGCGGCCGTTCCGCAGCCCGCGGGCGCTGAGGTTGGGCACGAAGTCGAGCTCGCGCATGGCCGACTCCACGCGCTGCTGCGTCTCGGGACGGACGACCGCGGTGCCCGTCAGCACGTTGGAGACCGTCTTCGCCGAGACTCCGGCGAGCGCCGCCACATCCTTCATGGTGGCTCGGCCGGCTCTTCCCTTCGGCATGAGCACAGACTAGGCCCCGCGCATAGCCCCTCCCGCCCGTGCTGCGCCGACCAGCGCTGCGACGGGGGCCTCGAAGAAGGCGAGCTCGTGGCGCATCGATCGTTCGAACGCGACGCTCATCCGCTCGCGCTCGAACGCCGATGCACCTGCGGCGGCCCGGTCGGCGATCTCGATCGCGGCACGAGTCGACGCGGCGAACGCGGGGTCGGCATAGGTCGAGAGCCAGTCCCGATACGGATGCCGCGCGTGGGATGCCGCTGCGAACCGCTCGCCCACATCGGAGTAGAGCCAGAAGCACGGCAGGAGGGCGGCGACCAGTTCGCCGTACGAGCCGCGGGCCGACGCCGCATGCAGGTGATCGGTATACGCGAGCGTCGTGGGCGCCGGTTCCGCGGTATCTGCGTCGACGCGCGAGCGATGCAGCTCCGACTCGACTGCGATCGCCGAGGCGGCGGCTTCCGCCCAGAACACCTGTTCATCGCTCCGCGGCGCGAGAGCGCTGGCGCGGGCGAGCACGCGGGCGTACTCCGAGAGGTACAGCGCGTCCTGTTCGAGGTACCAGGCGAACACGGGCTCATCGAGCGACCCCGTGCGCAGCCCGTCGACGAAGCCGCACGCGTTGACGGCTGCGCGCAGCGGAGCCGCCTCGGCCCATACGCGCGCTGTCCACGACACCGACGAGACAGGCGACACCGGCGACGGGAGGTGCGGGCGCAGTTCGTGCAGGTGGTCGACGGGCCCGTTGCCGCGACCGACGCCGAGCGCCGCGCCGGCCGCGATCGCACCGGCCAGCCACGCCGTGGCGCGCGGGAGGGCGTCGGTCCAGTCGACGCCGCTCGCGCCGAGGGTCGCCATCGCCGACGACAGCGAGCATCCGGTGCCGTGCGTGTTGGTCGAGGCGATGCGCCGCCGGGCCACCTCTGCGGCGACGCCGTCCGGCGTCACGATCGCGTCGGGGCAGTCCTCGCCGGCGAGATGTCCGCCCTTGACCAGCACGATCGAGCCCGAGGCGCGGGCGAAGCGCAACGCCTGCGCGAGCGCATCCCGCCACGACCGCGCGACCGGCTCCTCCGTCAGGACGGCCAGCTCGGGGAGGTTGGGCGTCACGAGGGCGGCGCGCCGGCAGAGGTCGCGGATCGCAGCCTCCGCGGCGGGGTCGAGCAGGCGATCGCCGCTCGTGGCGACCATGACGGGGTCCAGCACGACGAGGTCGTGGCCGCGGCGAGCGAGCCAGTCGTCGACGACCGCGATGAGCGGCGCGGAGTGCAGCATCCCGATCTTGATGGCATCGATCTCGACGTCGTCGCCCACGGCGTCGAGCTGCGCGCGCAGGAACTCAGCCGGAGGCACGTGCACCGCCCGCACGCCGCGGGTGTTCTGCGCCACGAGCGCCGTCACGACGGCCATCCCGTAGCCGCCCATCGCGGCGATCGACTTCAGGTCGGCCTGGATGCCGGCGCCGCCCGAGGGGTCGGTGCCGGCGATGCTCAGCACCCGCGGCACCCGGGGCGCCGGTACCCCCGCGGTCACCGGTCGCCCCCGCGGGCGAAGGCACGGGCCGCGGCGGCGGGATCTGCGGCGCCACAGATCGCCGACACGACGGCGACCCCGGCCGCGCCCGCGCGGCGAAGCGGAACGACGTCCTCGGCGACGACGCCGCCGATCGCGACGCACGCGAGCGGCGTGGCCGCGGCGCGTTCGGCGAATCCGTCGATGCCGAGGGCCGGCGGGTGATCGGCCTTCGTGGAGGTCGGCCGGATCACACCGACACCGAGATAATCGAGGGTTCCGTGCGGCATCGCGTGGGCGGCTTGCAGATGCGCCGCCGTGTTCGCCGTCCACCCGATGACGGCGCCCGTCCCGAGCAGCCTGCGCGCGGTCGTGGGTGGGATGTCGTTCTGACCGAGATGCACGCCGTCCACGCGGGCACCCGCATCGATGGCGGCGAGGGCGACGTCGACCCGGTCGTCGATGAGCAGGGGGACCCGTCCGGCGATCACCTCCGACAGCACCCGAGCGCGGCGGACGAGCTCCGCCGCGCTCACTCTCTTGTCGCGCAGCTGCACGACGGTCACGCCCCCGTCGATCGCGGCGTCGACGATCGACGGCAGCGCGTCGGCATCGAGCCGGTCATCGGTGACGAGGTGCAGAGCGAGGTCGACCCGGCGGGTCACCGCGTCGCCTCCGCGCTCGCGAGGTGCGCCTCGACCCGGGACCCGTCGAGGTCCTCGGGGCTCAGCGCCGCGAGCGCGTCGAGGAACGCGACGGCGAACGAACCGAGGCCGGACGAGACGGATGCCGCGGCCTCGGCCGCGTGCTTGTGCACGACCGACGCGGCGATCGCCGCCGAGAACGGCTCGACGACGCCGAGGAAGGCCGCCATCGTCGCGCCCAGCGAACAGCCCCCGCCGGTGACCCGGGTCAGCAGGGGATCTCCCCCGCGCACCCGCGCGACCCGCTCGCCGTCGGTGATGAGATCGACCTCTCCCGACACCGCGACCACCGTCCCGGTCCGGCGCGCGAGGTCGACAGCCGCCGCGTGCACCGAGTCCGGGTCGTCGACGCTGTCGACGCCCCGTCCGCCGGAACCGCCGCCGGCGACCGCCGCGACCTCCGAGGCATTGCCCCGGATGATCGCGGGTCGAGCGGCGACGAGCTCCGCCGCGAGAGCGGTGCGGATCGGCAGCATCCCGACCGCGACAGGGTCCAGCACCCAGCGCCGCGTCGCCGCCACGATCTCACGGGCGCTGGCCTGCTGCTGGGGATTAGGGGTGCCGAGGTTGATCAGCACACCGTCGGCGATTCCGGCGAAGATCCCCGCTTCACCGGCGATGTCGACCATGGCAGGACTCGCCCCGAGCGCGAGCAGCGCATTCGCGGTGAACCCGGTGACGACGGCGTTGGTCACGCAGTGGGTGAGCGGAACGGCATCCCGCAGCGCTCGGAGCGCCGCTTCCGGTCCTCGGACGGTGGGCACGACATCGCGCATTTCGACATCCCTTCGCCAGCATTGCACTGGAGCAGGTTCGACGGGTCTGATCTCAGCTCGCGGTCGCGGGCACCCCGTGTCGGGACACGACCATAGCAGGCCGGTTTGCACCCTCTGGACCGCGATGCTTTTCTCCCGGTCCCCGAAGCGCGTAGGTTGCGAGTGAGCGCGCTTCACGGGCCGGCGCGCGAGGGGGTGGGGCCGTGCTGACAGCAGGCGTCGCACTGGTCTGCGCGTGTCTGGCGACCATCGCCGGACTCGTCGGGGTGCTCGCCCTGCGGCCGAGCTGGCGACGCCGCGGTGGACTGCTGCGCTTCGGCATCGTGGGCGCGCTGTCGGCGACGGCGGCGAGCCTGCTGTACCTCGTGCACACGAAGACCGGCGACGCCGCGACCCTCGTCATCAGCGACATCGCCATGGTTCTGGCCCCCGGTCTGGTCTTCGCCGGGCTGGGCTCATTGAGCGGCGGGGTTCTCGCCCGTGCCGGGGTCGCCCTTTCGCTCGCCGCCGTGGTCGGAGTCGTGTCCACGACGGTCGGGATGCCGGCGTCCCTCGCGGTGAAGGTCGTGGTCGTGGCTGCCGCCTGCGGGCTGACCAGCGCCGCGGCGATGCAGCCGGCCATCGCCGCGAGACGCGGGTCCCGGCTGCTCGCGGTGACCATGGCCGCGTACGGGGTCTTCTCCCTGTGCCGCGCCGTCGTCGGGCTCACCGCCGGGTGGGATTCGCCCCTCTACCGCTCGGCGCTGTCGGTCGTGCCCACGACTGTCGCCGGCGCTGCGCTCGTGCTCCTCAGCGGGATCGCGCTGCTGATGATCCTGTCGGACCGGAGCGCGGCGCTGGCCACGCAGCGCGAGCGCGCCGCCGGGAGGCTCGACCTCGAGCTCGGCCCGACATGGTCGGTCGGCCTGAGTTCGTTCGGCATCGTGCGCGCCGCGCTCGGCCCCGCCCGCGCGGATCGGATGAAAGACGACTTGATCGCCGCGGCACGGACGCTCGATCCGGATGCGGTCGTCGACGCGACGCGGACGGGAACGCGCGTGCGCATCGACGACGACCAGGCTGCCGTCGAGGAGGCGCTCCACGACCGCCTGATCGCTGCCGGGTGGACGCCGGGAGAGGTCAACCTGGTGTCGATCGAGGCAGCGGCGAGCGACGAGGCCGCGGCTGCGGTCGGCGACGGGGCCGGGGCCGGGGCCCGATGACCCCGTCCGCAACCCCCGTTCCTCGATTTCACGCCACCGCCGGCCGCGCGTAGAGTCTGGCCATGGAAGCCGAACTGCAGACCGACATCGTCGTCCGTCCGGTGCGGGATGTCGACGCCGAAGCCCTCGGGCGCGTGCACGCCACCTGCTGGCACGAGACGTACGACCACCTCATCAGCACCGCCGCGCTCCAGAGCGTGTCGCCGCGACGTCTCGCCGAGCTGTGGACACACTGGGCCGCACAGGGAGAGGACTTCCGGATGCACGCCGCGCTCGTCCGCGGCGAGATCGTCGGTTTCGTGGGGTCGGGCCCGGCTCGCGATCGCGACGCCCCTCGGATGCGCGAGCTCTACTTCATCTACCTCCTCGACGCGTGGCACGGCACCGGCATCGGCCAGCGCCTCTTCGACGCCGCCGTCGAGAAGGACGAGGGCGTCTACCTGTGGGTCGCGGAGGACAACCCCCGCGCGCACCGCTTCTACGAGCGCAACGGCTTCACGCTCGACGGGCAGACGCACACCGAGCCGTTCCTCGGCGAAACGCTGACCGAGGTCCGTTTCGTCCGCTGAGTCGGAGTTCGCCCCGCTCGGCTAGGTCGCGAGGCTTCGGCGAGCTGACTCGCCTCGACTGGCTATTCGGCCTCGGCTAGCGGCCTCGGCTGCTCGGCGTCGGCTGTTCGGCGTGACCGGCGCCCCTCCTCCCCCGTCGAGCTCAGTAGCGAGTTACCAACATTCGAACTTACGTTCGATTCGAATGTCGTACCCCACTGTCATGATGGGAACATGACAGCGAATGGCCTGGGTGGCGAAGTGGGACGCGAAACCCCCGTGCCATCGCAGGCGCTCGCTTTCTCGCGGTATGCCGAGGCGCTCGAGCTCTCCCACGCCGCCGACGTCGCCCGCACCCGAGCGCTGGCCGATCTGGGCCACGCCGCGCTGCACGACGCGCGCCGTGATGGGGTTCGTGGGATGGCGTCGGACATGGAGCTGCGCTCGGTCGCAGCCGAAGCAGCGGGGATGGCGCGGCTGACGGATCGTCGCCTGCAGGGTGAGATCGACCACGCGATGACGGCCATCGATGACTACCCCGCGGTGTTCGACGCGTGGGTGCAGCGGCGGATCGAACGCGGCCACGTCGATGTGGTCGTGCGGGTCGGCGCGGGGGTGCCGGACGAGGTGCGGTCGGCGTACGCGGAGGCCGCGATCGCTGTGTGTGAGCGGGATGTGCCGTCGCGGGTGCGAGGCACGCTGGAAGCTCTCGCGGCCCGGCTTCACCCGCAGGCGTTCACCGAACGCCACAAGACCGCGGCAGCGGAGCGGTGCGTGCGGGTGTTCCACGGGACGGACGGGATGTCGAACCTCGTCGCGAACCTTCCGACGGTCATCGCCGCGGGGATGCTCGACCGGCTCACGCAGATGGGGCAGTCCGTCAAGGACGCCCGGTCGGCGGGCGCTGGTGGCGCCGGGGCGGGTCGCGAGGATGTTGCCGGGGCGGAGGAGCCCGCCGATACGCGGACGATGGATCAGCTGCGGGCCGACATCCTCGGAGACCTCGTCCTCGGCGGCGCGCCCGTCGTCGACCCCACTTATGGGACCGACCGGGCCGGTGGGCTCGGGGCGATCCGCGCACGCGTGCAAGTCGCCGTCACGGCGGAGACGCTGATGGGCAAGGACGAGAACCCCGCCGAAGCCGTGGGCGCGGGGCTTGTCGATGCCGGCACGGCGCGTGAGCTCGCCGGGCGGGTGTCGGAGTGGGACCGACTCTTCATCGACCCCGTCACCCGCACCCCGGTCGAGATCGACACGTACCGGCCCACCGCGTCGATGAAGAAACTCCTCATGGCCCGTGACCAGCACTGCCGTTTCCCGGGATGCCGCCGTGCCGCGATCCGGTGCGAACTGGATCACACCATCGATCACGCCCTGGGCGGGCACACCCACATCTTCAACCTCGCCCACCTCTGCCAGCGGCATCATTCGATGAAGCAGTTCACGAAGTGGGAGGTCAGGCAGGTCGGCGGTGGAGTCCTGGAATGGACCTCACCCCTCGGTCGGTTGTACCGCGAAGACGTCCCCATACCGGCGGTGTGCTTCACGATCGACACCGCCGATCCGCCACCGGATGCCGGAACCGGCGGACCACCGCAGGATGACGCGGCTCCCTTCTGACGGCGGCCGAGACGGTCAGGGCTGCGACACCGCGCGGCATCCGCGCGCGTCAACGGGTGATGGTCGTGCCGAACAATCGTGCGATCGGTACGAGGACAGCGGGGCGAGCGGCGACGCACGCGCCGACGATGACGCCGAGCGACAGCACGAAGAGCCAGAACCCGGTCCAGTTGTCGGCGTACGCCGCCGGGTCGGCCGACCCTTGCGCGGCATACATGTGATTGAGGTTGCGAAGCGCTCCCGTGGCCAGGACGAGAGCGACATGGGTCACGATGAAGACGACGAAGAAGAGCATCACGAGCACGTGCAGGCGTCGCGCCCACTCGATCGGATACAGACGGTTGAGCCTCCCGTCACCACGCGGCCAGACGGTGCTGAGGCGCGCACCGGTGGCGACCGCGAGCGGAGCAGCGACGAACACCGTCGTGGCGTAGGCGAGCTGCTGCAGGCTGTTGTAGTTGACCCAGCCGTTCTCCGTCGGCCAATCGAGCGACACGTATTGCAACGCCGCCGACACCGCGTTCGGCACGACCTCCCAGCTCGTCGGCACGATGCGCATCCACTGTCCGGTCGCGAAGAGCAGGACGACGAACACGATGCCGTTGCCGATCCAGATGACGTCGAGCGCCTGGTGGAACCAGATCGTGAGGCTCGTCCGGCGCTTCGGCCTGCCCCGCGGCGACCAGAACACCCTCGGACGTTTCTCCTTCCGCGCCTGCAGACCCGTGCGGATGATCAGCACCATCAGGAAGGCGTTGAAGAAGTGCTGCCAGGCGAGCCACGGCGGAATCCCGACCGGCGCCCCCGCCGGCAGCGGGTATGCGCCCGGGTACCGCTCGACGAACCCACGCATCGCATCGAGGCTCAGCGCCCAGCGGGCGAACGCGACGGCTCCCGCGGCCGCGAGCACCAGTGCGACGCCGGCGGCCATGATCACCGTCACCCGCCGGCGTGCGGCGGCCCCGCGTTCGACCAACACCGCGGCGGGTCAGCGGTGGCGGAACTCGGGGGCGCGCTTCTCGGCGAAGGCGGCCATGCCTTCCTTCTGGTCGTCGAGCGCGAACAACGACGCGAAGAGCGTGCGCTCGAGGCGGAGGCCCTCGGCCGCGGTCGTCTCCTGCGAGGCGCGCAACGCCTGCTTGGCGGCATAGGCGACGGGAAGCGAGCGCGATGCGATCCGTTCGGCGACGGCACCGGCTTCCTCGAGCAGCTGCGCCGCCGGAACCACACGAGATACGAGTCCGGCGCGCTCCGCCTCCTCCGCCGGCATCCGACGTCCGGTCAGCACGAGCTCCGCGGCCTTGTAGTAGCCGACGGCGCGCGTCAGCCGCTGCGTCCCGCCGATGCCCGGAATGACGCCGAGATCTATCTCGGGCTGCCCGAACACCGCGGTGTCGGCGGCCAGCACGATGTCGCACATCATCGCCAGCTCGCACCCGCCGCCGAGCGCGAACCCGGCAACCGCCGCGACGACAGGGGTACGCACCCGCGCGAAGTCCTCCAGCGCCGCGAAAGGGTTCTCCATGGACATGTCGCGGGCGCTCTTGCCCGCCATCTCCTTGATGTCCGCACCCGCCGCGAACGCCCGCTCCGAGCCGGTCACGACGATCGCGCCGATCGCCTCGTCGCGGTCGAACGCCATGGCCGCGTCGGCGAGTTCGGCGACGAGCGTCGAGTTCAGGGCGTTCAACGCCTCCGGTCGGTTCAGGGTCAGCCAGCCGACGCGCCCTCGCGTCTCGCTGACGATGGTCGTGTAGTCGCTCATCCCCTCATCGTGCCACGCGCCTCTCCGCGCGTCTCCGATCGGTTGCCGGGCATTCACATGCCGGACACGTGCGAAGAGTACTCACGACCTGCACCCGTTCACCCGACCAGAGGACACCTATGCCTTCGCCTGCCCGGAGCCGCACGGTTCCCCGCACGCTCGCCGTCGTCGCGACGGCCGCACTCACCTGCACGCTGGCGCTGACGCCGCTCACCACGGCATCCGCCGCGATCGTCAGCGAACCGATCACCGACTCCGCTCCCGGTGCCGCACTCGCACTGACGCCGATCGGCACGCACGAGACCGGCGTCTTCGACGAGTCGGCCGCCGAGATCGTGCAGTCGTACCGCGACCGCCTCTACGTCGTCAACGCGCAGGCCGGCTCGGTGACGGTTCTCGACAACAGCGACCCGACCACGCCGGTCGAGCTGTTCACCATCGCCGATGCCGGCACGGCGAACTCCCTCGCGATCCGCGACGACGGTCTCGGCGTCGTGGCCTTCGAGGCCGAGGACAAGACCGCGAACGGGTCACTGGTCTTCTTCGACGCGAACGCCGGCGACGCGGCATCCGCTCGCCTCGGCTCAGTCACCGTCGGCGCCCTGCCCGATATGGTCACGATCTCGAAGGACGGCGCGTACGCGGTCGTCGCGAACGAGGGCGAGCCCGCCGACGACTTCTCGGTCGACCCGGAAGGATCCGTCGGTGTCGTCGCGCTTCCCAAGACCGTCTCGGCTCCCGCGCAGGCGGCCGTGCGCATCGCGGGCTTCGGCGCGTTCGAGCCCGGCGGCTCGAAGACGCTTCCGGCCGGCGTGCGCGTGTTCGGACCGGACGTCGCGGCACCGGACCAGGGAGACAAGCCCCTCGACGCCAACCGTGTCAGCCGCAACCTCGAGCCCGAGTACATCACCGTCGACGGCACGACCGCTTACGCGGCGCTTCAGGAGGCGAACGCGATCGCCGTCGTCGACCTCGCCAAGGCCGAGGTCACCAAGGTCGTCCCGCTCGGGTTCAAGGATCACGGCGCGACCGGCAACGGGCTCGACGCGAGCGACAAGGACGGCGCGATCAACATCGCCACCTACGCCGGCCTGAAGGGCGTCTACATGCCCGACGGCATCCAGTCGTACTCGGCCACGGCGGGCGGCAAGGCCACGACCTACCTCGTCACCGCCAACGAGGGTGACGCCCGCGAGTGGGGCGACTACGCGGAGGCCGTCCGCGTGAAGGACCTCGGCAAGAAGGGGCTCCCGGCCGTCTGCGCCGATTCCCCCCTCGCGGCGCAGCTCGGCGATGCGGCCCTCGGACGCCTGAACGTCACGATCGAGAACGGTCTGCGCGCGGACGGCAGCTGCTACGACGAGCTGCACTCCTTCGGCGGTCGCTCGTTCTCGATCTGGGGCACCGACGGCTCGCTGGTGTTCGACTCCGGCGACCAGTTCGAGCAGATCCTCGCGCGCGTCGTGCCCGAGTACGTCAACTCGAACCACACCGAGGCCAACCTCGAGGGACGCAGCGACGACAAGGGCCCCGAGCCCGAGAACCTGTCGATCGGCACGGTCGGCGGCCGCACGTACGCCTTCATCGGCTTCGAGCGCGTCGGCGGCGTCATCGTCTACGACATCACGGACCCGAAGGCACCGGCCTACGTCACGTACGTCAACAACCGCGACTTCAGCGCCGCCGCCGACGCGCCGGCTGCGGGCGACCTCGGCCCGGAGGGCATCCAGTTCATCCCGGCGCACCGCTCACCCTCGGGACAGGCTCTCCTCGTCGTCGGCAACGAGGTGTCGGGCAGCACGACGGTCTACGGCATCGAGCAGCTCGTCGGCGGCGCGCCGGTGACGCAGCCCGACATCCGCATCCTGACGATCAACGACTTCCACGGCCGTCTCGTGCCGGAGTCGAACGGCGTGGCGGGCGCCGCGGTGCTGGCGGGGGCCGTGGAGTCGTTCCGTCGGCAGAACCCGAACACGCTGTTCGTCTCGGCGGGCGACAACATCGGCGCATCGGCATTCGAATCGTTCATCGACGCCGATAGCCCGACGATCGACGCCCTGCGCACCGCGGGACTCGACGCGAGCGCGGTGGGCAATCACGAGTTCGACCGCGGGTTCGCCGACCTCACCGACCGCGTCATCCCCCGCTACGAGGGCGACGCGGATGCCGACGCGTTCAGCGACCTCGCACTCGGCGCGAACGTCTTCGTGAAGGGCACCGATGAGCACGCCCTCAAGCCCTACACGATCAGGGAGGTCGACGGCACGAAGGTCGCCTTCGTCGGCACCGTGACCGAGCAGACCGCGGGCATGGTGAGCCCGCAGGGCATCGCGGGCATCGAGTTCCGCGACCAGGTCGCATCGGCCAACGATGCCGCGTCCGCGGCGGTCGACGACGGCGCCGATGTCGTGGTTCTCCTCGCTCACGAGGGATCCGCCGGCTCGGACTGCGCCGCGATCGCGACCGAGACCGGCGACTTCGGCGACCTCGTCCGCGGCGCGTCCGACGACATCGACGCGATCGTCTCCGCTCACACGCACCAGAGGTACGCGTGCGAGATCGGCGGCCGCCCGGTGATCCAGGCTCACCAGTACGGCACGACGCTGGGCTCGCTCGACATCGAGCTCACGGATGCCGGCGACCTCGCGTCGATCACCCCCGGTACCGTGTCGCTGTACGACACGACCGTCGGCCAGTACATCGCCTACCCCGACACCGAGACGGCCCAGGTCGTCGCGAACGCGGTGCGCATCGCGGACGAGAAGGGCCGCGTGCAGGTCGGCTCGATCACCGCCGACATCCTGCGCGGCAAGACCGCGTCGGGCTCGGAGGACCGCGGCGTGCACTCGACGCTCGGCAACACCGTCGCCGACGTCTACCTGTGGGCCACGTCGCAGAACCCCGCCTACGGCGGGCGCGACGCCGAGGTGGCGTTCATGAACCCGGGCGGCCTGCGCGCCGACCTGATGTTCGGCGACGACAACGGCGCTGTGTCATACCGCGAGGTCGCCAACGTCCAGCCGTTCGCGAACACCCTGGTCACGCTCGAGCTCACCCCGGCACAGATCAAGCAGGTGCTCGAGGAGCAGTGGCAGCCGGCAGGAGCGTCGCGCCCCAAGCTCGCGATGGGCGTGTCGAAGGGCTTCACGTTCGAATACGACCCCGAGGCGACGCGTGGCTCGCACATCCGCTCGATGCAGCTGAACGGTGAGCAGCTCGCGCTCGACGACGCCACCACGAAGATCCGCGTCGTCACCAACTCGTTCCTCGCGGGCGGCGGCGACAACTTCGGCACCTTCGCGACGGGCACCGGCACGGCGGATTCGGGCCAGGTCGACCTGCAGGCGACCGTGGAGTTCTTCGCCGCCGTGGGCCCGGTCTCACCGGCGCCGGCGAACCGTGCCTACCTCGCCGGCGAGCAGCCGCCGGTCGAGCAGCCCGGCTTCCCCGGCCCCGGTGCCCCCGGCGGCGAACCGGGCGAGCCCGGCGAGCCCACCGAGCCCGCCGAGCCCGCACAGCCGTGGGCGACCGTCGAGCTCGGCAGCGGCACCGTCGCGCAGGGCGGCACGCTCGCGGTGACGGTGACGGGCCTCGAGCCGGGGCAGCGGGTCGCCGCGACGCTGTTCAGCGAGCCGATCGTCGTCAGCGGCATCCCCGCAGCCGACGCCTCCGGCCGCACGGCGTTCTCGATCGCGATCCCGCGGGACTTCGAGGTCGGCGCGCACCGCCTCGTCGTGACGTCGGGCTCGCTCGCGCCGATCGAGGTCGGCGTGACGGTGACGGCCGCCGCGCCTGCGGGCACGATCGCCGTCACCGGCGGGACCGCCCCGATCGGGTTCGCGGTGGCGGGCGTCCTCGCCCTCGCGCTCGGTGGCCTGCTGGTCGCCGCGCGTCGCCGCCGAGCCGCCTGACCGGCCCGAATAGGCCCGGGCCAGCCCCGAGGAAGTCGTCAGCCGGCGGCTTCCTCGGGGCGCTCTGCTGCCTCGACCTCGGCCTCGTCCGCGACGTATCCGTCGACGTGCCGCTCGGCGGGGCCGTCGTACGCCGACAGCGGGCGGATGAGCGCGTTGGCGGCGTACTGCTCCATGATGTGCGCCGTCCAGCCGACCACCCGGGCCGCGACGAACAGCGGCGTGAAGGTGACGGTGTCGAACCCCATGAGGTTGTACGCCGGCCCCGACGGGTAGTCGAGGTTCGGGTAGATGCCCTTGCGGCCGGTGAACTCGCGCTCGAGGGCGTCGTAGAGCTCCGCGACATCCGGGCGGTCGTAGTGGGCGACCAGCGCGTCCAGCGCCGCTTTCATCGTCGGCACCCGCGAATCGCCGCGCTTGTAGACGCGGTGACCGAACCCCATGATCTTGCGCTTCTCGGCGAGCGCCCGGTCGAGCCAGGCCTCGACGGCGGCGGCATCCCCGATCTCGTCGAAGACGTGCATCACGGCCTCGTTGGCGCCGCCGTGCAGCGGCCCCTTCAGCGCCCCGATCGCGCCCACCACCGCGGAGTACAGGTCGCTGAGCGTCGACGCGATGACCCGCGCCGTGAAGGTCGAGGCGTTGAATGAGTGCTCGGCATAGAGGATCAGCGACCGGTTGAACGCGTCGACCACGACCGGATCGGGCTCCTCACCGAAGGTCATCCACAGGAAGTTCGCCGCGTCGTCGAGGTCGTCGCGCGGCTCGACGATGTCGAGCCCCCGACGGCGACGCTGCCCGTAGGCGACGACCGCGGGCAGCACCGCGAACAGGCGCAGGCTTCGCTCGCGGTTGCGCTCGGGCGTCCCCACCGCCTCGAGAACGGATGCCGCGCCGGCGGTGTCGAGAGCGCCGAGGACGCTCACGGCGGTCCGCACCTCGTCCATCGGGTGCGCGTCCACCGGCATCCGGTCGATCGCCTCACGCAGCTCCGGCGGCAGCGCACGGTGCGGCCGAGCCCGTCGGCGCTGCTCGGCGAGCTGGTCGCCGGTCGGCAGCTCGCCGTGCCACAGCAGATGCGCCACGGCATCGACCGGCTGGGTCGCCGCGAGCTCCTGCACCGGGTACCCCCGGTAGAGCAGCGAGTTCGTCTCCGGATTCACCTTCGAGATCGCCGTCACATCGGCGACGACCCCCACGAGCCCCTTGCGGATGTCTTGCTCGGTCATGTTCTGTTCCCTCTCCGTCGAGTAGCCAGAATCTGCGGGTCTCAGCCCCGGTCGATCGACTCATTCTGGCGAGTGGACAGGGTGAAGTCGAAGACCGACGAGTCGAATCGCGTGTAGCCCTCGTAGTCGACGAGGTCGTACAGGTCGGCGCGGTGCTGCATCTCGCCGAGCTTCGCGGTCAGGTTCCCGGCCGTCGTGAGCTCGTCGAGCGCGCGGCCCGCCGCACCCATCGCGATGCGCAGCAGCGAGACCGGCCAGATGACGATCCGCACGCCCGCGTCGCGCAGCTGGTCCACCGTGAACAGCTCCGACTTCCCGAACTCGGTCATATTCGCGAGGATCGGCACGTCGACGGCCGACGCCATCGCCTCGAACTCCGCGAGGTCGCGCATCGCCTCGGGGAAGATCGCGTCGGCCCCGGCGTCGACGAGCGCGCGGGCGCGGTCGACAGCCGCATCCATCCCCTCGATCGCCCGCACGTCGGTGCGCGCCATGATGAGGAAGTTCGCGTCGCGCCGGGCATCGACGGCAGCCCGGATGCGGCCCACCGCCGTGTTCTCGTCGACGACGCTCTTCCCGTCGAGATGCCCGCATCGCTTGGGGTTGACCTGGTCCTCGATGTGGCATCCCGCGAGCCCGGCATCCTCGAGCGTCTGAATCGTACGGGCGACGTTCATCGGCTCGCCGAACCCCGTGTCGGCGTCGATGATCGCCGGAAGCTCGGTCATCCGCGCGATCTGCTGTCCGCGTCCGGCGACCTCGCTGAGCGTGGTGAGACCGACGTCGGGGAGCCCGAGGTCTGCCGCGATGACCGCGCCCGAGACGTACACGCCGTCGAAGCCGTGCTGCTCGATGAGCCGGGCCGAGAGCGGGTTGAATGCTCCCGGGAAGCGCAGCGTCTCACCGCTCACGAGTCGTTCCCGCAGCGCGCGGCGCTTGTCGGCCGCCGTGGTTTGCGAATACAGCATCAGAACAGCCCCCGCGGGTTCGGTGCCGACGCGATGACTCCCTCGCGCGCGACGATGTTCAGTTCGCGCACCTCGTCAGCCGTGAGCTCGGGCAGGCGCTGGGCGAGGTCGAGGAAGCGCTCGATCTCGGCCGGTTCGAGCACGGGCTCGGCGAGGATCCGGAACTTGCGGATGTAGTCCTCGCGGGCGAACGGCCGGGCCCCGAGCGGGTGGGCGTCGGCGACGGCGATCTCGTCGACGATCGTCGAGCCGTCGGCCATCCGGATCTCGACGCGCCCGCCGAAGGCCTTCTCGGCCGGATCCTCCGAGTGGTAGCGCCGGGTCCACTCGGCATCCTCGGCCGTCGTGATCCGCCGCCACAGGGCGATCGTGTCGGGGCGGGCCGCGCGCTCGGGCGTATACGAGTCGACGTGGTGCCACCCGCCGTCCTGCAGCGCGACCGCGAAGATGTACGGGATGGAGTGGTCGAGCGTCTCGCGCGACGCGGTCGGGTCGTACTTCTGCGGGTCGTTCGCGCCCGAGCCGATGACGTAGTGCGTGTGGTGGCTCGTGTGCAGGACGATGCTCTCGACGTTCGTCGGGTCGCGCAGCTCGGGGTGCTCGCCGTGGAGCTTGCGGGCGAGGTCGATCCACGCCTGCGCCTGGTACTCGGCCGAGTGCTCCTTCGTGTACGAGTCGAGGATGCCGCGCTTGGCCTCCCCCGGCGCCGGCAGCGGCACGGTGTAGGCGGCGTCCGGTCCGTCGAGCAGCCACGCGATGACGCCGTCCTCGCCCTCGTAGATCGGGTTCGGGCTCGTCTCGCCGCGCATCGCGCGGTCGACGGCCTCGACCGCGAGCTTGCCGGCGAACGCGGGCGCGTGCGCCTTCCAGGTCGAGATCTCGCCCTTGCGCGACTGGCGGGTCGCCGTCGTCGTGTGCAGCGCCTGGCCGACCGCCTGGTAGATCGTCGGGGTGTCGAGCCCGAGCAGCGTGCCGATGCCGGCGGCGGCCGAAGGCCCGAGGTGGGCGACGTGGTCGATCTTGTGCTTGTGCAGGCAGATGGCCCGCACGAGGTCGATCTGGATCTCGTACCCGGTCGCGAGGCCCCGCACGAGCGCCGCGCCGCCGGCACCGACGTGCTGAGCGACCGCGAGGATCGGCGGGATGTTGTCGCCGGGGTGCGAGTAGTCGGCGGCGAGGAAGGTGTCGTGGTAATCGAGCTCGCGCACCGCGACGCCGTTCCCCCACGCGGCCCACTCGGGGCTCGTGCGGTCGGTCACGCCGAACACGCTCGCCCCCGCGCCGCCCCGCGAGACCGGGTGGTCGAGCGCCTGCGCGCGGGCCGAGCTGACGGGCGCCCGGGTGAGGGATGCCGCTGCCACGGCGGCGTTGTCGATGATGCGGTTCACGATCATGTCGACGACCTCGGGCTCGACCTCGACGGGGTCGACGGCGACCTCCGCGATCTTCCAGGCGAGCTGGTCCTCGCGTGCGAGCTCCTCGTCGCTGCGGTGGACGCGGACGTGATGGCTGACGGTCATGCGGATGCCTCCAGGGAGTCGAGGATGCTGGTCAGGGCGTTGTGCAGGTGGACATGGGTCGCGTGGGCCGCGAGGTCGGCGTCGCGGGCGGCGATCGCGCTCGCGATGAGCCGGTGCTCCCCGATCGACGCGGCGAGCCGCGCGGGGTTGTCGCGCGCGAGGCGCCGGACCCGCACGAGGTGAGCGCGAACCTTCGTGAGCGCCGACGTCAGGTAGGCATTGCCGGCCGCGTCGTCGAGGGCGGCGTCGAAGCGTGCGATGAGCGCGTAGTACGCGTCCGGGTCGCCCGCGGCTGGCGCCTCAGGCTGCGCCGTGCGCTCGAACGCCGCGGCGAGTTCGGCGAACAGCGCGGCGTCGCCCCGGGATGCCGCGAGCCGTGCGGCGGTCTCTTCCAGCGCACGCCGCACCTCGAAGAGCGATCGGATGTCGTCGCGATCGATGTCGGCGACGACCGTCACCCGCGGCGAGGCCTGACGCACGAGGCCGTCGGCCGCGAGCCGCCGCAGGGCCTCGCGCAGCGGCGTGCGGCTGACGCCCAGCCGGGTCGCCTGCTCCACCTCGCCGAGCACCGCGCCGGGCGCGAGGTCGCCGTTCTGGATCTCGGTCAGCAGAGCGGCGTACGCGCGCTCTCCCGCTCGTGCTCCACCCTCGGCCGCCATGCGGCGATTGTATACACAAGAGCACGCAAACGGGCCCATATCACCGGAATCCAACGTGAACGTATACAGAAATCGCATCAGGCCGGGCCCCGGGTACCCTTGCCCGAGTGAGTTCCGACCGATACACCGTGGCCACCGACGGCGCCTGCAAGGGCAATCCCGGACCGACCGGCTGGGCCTGGGTCGGCGAGGACGGCCACTGGGCCGCCGGAGCCATCCCGCAGGGCACGAACAACATCGGCGAACTCCTCGGTCTGCTCAAGGCGATCGAGGACCACCCCGACGTCCGCGAGCTCGTCGTCCAGGCCGATTCCAAGTACGCGATCGACACGTACGCATCGTGGATGGACGGCCATCGCCGCCGTGGCTGGAAGACCTCGACCGGCGCGCCGACGAAGAACCGCGACATCCTCGAGCAGCTCATCGCCGCCCGCGACGCCCGCCGTGCGCGCGGCCTGCCCGACGTCATCCTCGAGCACGTCCGGGGACACCGCGGCCACGTCCTGAACGAGTGGGCCGACGAGCGAGCCGTGCGCGGCGCCGAGCACGCTGCGAAGGGCACCGCCAGTGCCTGGTCATCGCTCGGCGGGCTGCACGAGAAGCTGGACGTCTCGGAGGCGCCGAAGAAGAAGCGCTGACCCTGAGTCACAGCTTGTCGGCGAGGGCGCGGGGCAGCCAGACCCGGGGGTCCGCGAAGTCGCTGATGATCACGCCACCGGCGGGAACCGCATCGTCGTAGCGCGCCAGATCGAGACCGTGGGGCGAGACGGGCGCCTCGGCGAACGCCGCAGTGCGGATCCGCACGATCGCGGCCGCAAGCTCAGGGCCCAGCCGGTCGGCGGTCTGCCGCTGGAGGTCGGCCGCTCGGTCCTGCACCGTGGCCAGCGCGGCCAGAGCGACGAGCGCCGCCGACGCGACGATGGCGCCGCGACGACGGCGCCGCGACCGAGCGTGAGCGCTGCCGCGCCGACGAGTGTCATCGCAACCAGGACGGCAGCGGCGACACTCACCGCGACGACGACCCCCTCCAGGTTCTCCGCGGGAACACGGAAGCCCGTGGACATGACGAGCGCCAGGGCGGCGCAGATCGCAGCCAACACCAGCACCCACCCGATCCACCCGACGCCCGGCGCCCGACCGCCGTAGCGGCGGCGCAGCTCGGCGCGGGCCGACTTGTTGCCTTCCTCGCCGATCGCGCGAGCGGCGTGCCAGATCTCCACAGCGTGCGCCCGCTGACCGGCGGCGTCGAATACCAGCATCTCCGCGTCGCGCGGGTGGAATGACCGCGAACCGAGGCTTCCGCGTACGTTGCGACGCGCGGCTTCGGATGCGACTCTGATCGACTCTTCGTCCGTCACCGTCAGGCGCGCTTCCTCCAGCGCACGCTCGCAACGATCGCGTCGCAGACGAGCTCCATCGCATCGATGCCGTCGTCGGGGATCTCGGTGCCGTCCACACGCTGGAGGATCGTCGATCGGAAGACGAGCGCTCGCTTCTGCTCGTCGGGCACGCGGATGAGATAGCCGTGACCTGCAGTGCGCACCTCCGCACCCTCGATCGTGGAGGTCTTCGCCGCAGACCACTTCAGGATCGTCCCGCGCTCGTCGAGCGGCCGTGCCCGGTAGCGCTGCACCATCGTCGCCCCCAGATCGGATGCCGTTGCACCCGCGGGTGCGATGAGCCACGAGGCGACGAGCGAGACCGGGATCGCGTCGTCCTCGCCGGCCTGCGACGGCGAGAAGACCCGGATGACATCGGCACGCGTCGCCTCGGCACGGGCCGAAGCCACCGTCTCGCGCAGCGCCGCCAGCACCGCACCTCGGGAAGCGACCGGGAGCGCCGCGACGGCAGCGTCGACACGCTCATCCACCGATGCGAAGTCGGGCGTGTGAGCCTCCCAGCCGGTGGGCAGGAGCACCGCGAACGACGGCTCGCTCACGGTCTCACCGATCAGCTCCGCGCGCAGCGACATGGGGTTTCCTTCCGTCGGGGGTGCCAGCCTATCGAGCCGGCTGTGTCAGATCGCATCGCGCATCACCTCGGGGATCCACGAGGCCAGCAGAGCGTCGATGATCACGCCGCCGGCCGGCACGTGCGGATCGATGGGCTCGAGCGCGATGCCCTCCGCGGCGAGTGCAGCGAGCGTCGCGGTACGCAGCTCGACGATGCGGCGCGCACGCTCGGGCCCGAGCGCGACGACGAACCCGACGACCCCGACGACAGCCGCGACGATCACCACCGACGTCGAGTGTCCGGCATCCCGGCTCATCGTGAAGCCGGCCGCCACGAGAAGCCCGACGGTCGCCGTCGCCATGTCGTCGGGTTCGAAGCGCGCACCGCGGCCGAGAGCGGCGGCCACGGCCGCGCACAGCGCTCCCACGAACAGCACG
The DNA here is from genome assembly GCF_002920555.1 of Microbacterium sp. Ru50. NCBI lineage: Bacteria > Bacillati > Actinomycetota > Actinomycetes > Micrococcales > Microbacteriaceae > Microbacterium > Microbacterium sp. Ru50. The sequence continues at coordinate 1,553,512 of NZ_PQSV01000001.1, forward strand.
GCGAGCGGCCACCCGCCCGGGTGCCTCGCACCGTGGCGGGCACCGGTGAGGACTAGCGGGCCGGCCGCTTCCGCGTCTTGGCGAGCGCAGCCGGAAGCCAGCGATCGGGGTCGGTCTTTGCGGCGATGAGCGCCGAACCGACCGGGGCGGACGGGTCGAATGCGGCAAGAGCGGCATTGCGCTTGCCGAGGTCGGCGAACAGCGCCGTGCGGACGCGCAGGATCACGGCAGCGGCGCCTGGATCGAGTTCGGCATTCAGCCGTTGCTGCGCTTCGCGCGCCCCCGCCTCCACCTCGTCGATGGCGCTCAGATAGGCGCGCTCGACGCAGAGGTCGATCTCTTCGGTCGCCTCGGCGTCGCGCCGGCGCACGGCGACGATGACGAGGCCCACGATGACCGTGACGATCAGGCACACGAGTTGCGCCGTAGCCGGCCAGACGAGCCCATGGGAGAAGCTCAGCGCCACCGCGGCCGCCAGGGCGACGCAGGTCACGAGCTGCATGCGCAGGACGAACCGGTTCAGCGGTCGCAGCCTCGAGGCCGCGAGTGAGATCGCGTTCGCGAGGGCGCCGACCACGGCGAGGATGGTGGCCACGATCGCCACGTCAGCCGGATCGGACCGGATGCCCGACGCGAAGGCGGCCGCCAGCACGCTCGCCACGACGGAGAGGAACATCGCGAAACCGATCCAGCCGCGCTCGGGATTACGCGCGCCGAAATCGCGGACGAGTCCGCTCTTGGCCCGCCGCACCGCTTCGGAGCCGAGGTCGCGAACCGCGTCCGACGCGCAATCGGCCACGGCCCGTTGGCCGGCGACATCGAACACGTTGACCTCGGCCATGCCGGGTGTGAACTGCGGGAGGGCCATGGCCGACTCGACGCGGGGCTTGGCGCGCGCGACCAGCGTCTCGACCTGCTCGTCCGACACCGCGTTCACGTCAGCGCAGTCAGATCTCGTCATTCATGACGTCCGGAACCCAGGCGGCGAGCATGGCATCGATGATCACTCCGCCCGCGGGAGTCCGGGAATCGACGGGCTCGATCAGGATGCCTTGCGCCGAGAGCCCCTCGAGCGTCGCGGTCCGCAGCTCCACGATTCGGCGTGCACGCTCGGGCGGCAGGGCGGCCGAGACCTCGGAGCGCAGCCGCAGCGATACCGCCTCCACCTCGGGCAGCGTCTCGGCAAGCCCAACGTTCGCCGCGGTGTCGACAGCCTCGGTGTCTGCGGCGTTGCGCGCCCGGGCAACGAGCACGATGACGAATCCAACGACCCCGACGAAAGCAGCGATGAGCACAGCCGGCGTCAGCGGACCGGAGTCCCGGCTCATCGCGAAAGCCGCTGTTGCGAGGAGGCCGACTGTGACAACACCATGTATGCGGATGACTGCGCGGTTGAGGGCGCGCCCGCGGGCCGCGACCATGACGACGACGCAGGTCGCGGCCGCGACACCTGCGAGCACGACGGTGACGGTCGCCGTGTCTTCCGGGTCGAACCGGACGCCGCTGGCGAGGGCGGCCGCCACCGCCGCGCACAGCGCACCGACGAACAGCACCGTGAGCGGCCACCCGCCCGGGTGTCTCGCGCCGTGCCGTTCGCGCAGACGACGTCGCATCGCGCGACGAGCCTCCTCCGCCGCCTCGCGAGCTTCGTGCCACACTCTTAGCGCGAGCTCGCGCTCGCCAACGGCGCTGAAAGCCGCGAGTTCGACGATGTGCGGTTCCACGTTCCGGGGCAGTGCCGGCGCGATCTCCGCGCGCACGGCGGCGAGCTGCGCCATCAGCTGCGTATCTGTCATACCTCAGACCTTTCGGATACGTCGATAGTCGAGAGCGCGCGCTGCGCCAGCACCTGAGCCGCAGCCGCCGCAAGGGGTGCGAGCGGCGAGAGTGCAGCGACGACACAGCGACCATCGACGTCCAAGACGTATGCCGTCGACACGGTCTGCGGCAGGGCGACGCCATCGTCGTCGCGCTGAACCGGGTCCAGCACGGTCGCACGCCACCCACGGGCGGTGCCGAGATCCACCGCTAACATCTCCGCGCCCCAAGGCGAAGGGAGCAGCGCTTCGGCGACATCGCGCGCTTCCTCCGCATTCGAGGGCGCGGGGGCACCGGCGACCCCGAGCACCCCCAGCATTCCGTAGATCCCCGACGATGGCACGGTGAGCAGCAGCGCGAGGCTGAGCTCGCTGCCGAGCGTTGCATAGAGCGCAAGCCGGGCGGCGTCCTCGACATGTCTAGCAGTATCTGCCGGGGCGCTGGCCACCCGGGCGGCGATCCAATTGTTTACCTCCGCGTGAGCGTGGGGCACGGGACTCCAGATCGCGGGGTCAGCGCGCAGGACTATCTCGGAAACATGCGATGACATGTCAGCCTCCCCCGGCGGACGACCGAACGCGGTACAGCTGCCGAGCTTATCGCGCGAGCGAGGTGAGACGTTCGCTACCATCCTTGGCGATCCCGATGACGTCGAGCATCACGTCGATAGAGCCGCCGAGAGCCTCCGGCAGGTTTGTCGGGTTGCCAGCGAGGGCGTTCCACCCAGCCCTCCACCCGCCGACCCAGCGATTGCCCTGCGCGAGGTAGGCGGGCATGTTCACGACCCGCATGAGATTCTGCGAGTTCAGGCCGTGCACGGTGAATAGATCGGGGATGCGTCTGGTGAGGAACTGGTTCAGTGACGTATGGAGGTCGGCGAACTCGCTCCCGCCGAGACGAAATGCACCGCTGAGCCGCGGGAACCGGGCGCCTGCCCCCGCGAATTGAGCGAGGTCCCCCAGCTTGGCGAGCTTGCCGAAGGGGATGATGCCGACGGCGGCGAGTGCGACGCTCTGCCAGTCACCGCGCCCGGCGTTCAGCTTGGCGATCTCGCCGAGAAGGCTCAGCACTCCAGCCACTGCGGCCAGCACACCGGCAAGCAATGCAAGTGGGCCGGTCACGAGGAAAGCGACCACGAGCAAGATCACGCCGACGACGAGCAGAACGTCGAGCATGGCCTCGACGAACGGCATCGAGTTGTCCCAGAAGCTGTCGGACACGCCGTCGGCGTTCGTGCGCTCGAGGCTGTTGACGGCCGTGTCGTAGGCCGACTCCCATGTCTCGACAGGCGCGTCGTAGGTTCCCCAGTAGGCCTCCCACGACGACACCGCGGCATCGAACGCTGCCTGCGCGCCGGCGGTGCTGGGCCGCGTGCCGGTCTGCTCGACGTCGGGATGCAGGCGTTCCTGGGTGTCGAACTCGTGCTGGTCGGACTCCGCACCGCTCAGGGCGCGCGATGCCTCGTTGACCTCGGGCCACGTCCGGTTCGCTCCGTCGACCCGCCAGTCGCTGTCGGCCTGGACGGTGCTGAGCGCGGTCGCATACGCCGCCAGCGCGGTGCCACTGGGGCGGTACCGGCGAGCCGCCGTCTGCAGGTCTTCGTAGACCTCCTTCGCCTGCTCGCGGACCGCCTCGAACGACTCTCCGCGGCCCACGGTGCCGTCGGCGAACCGCTCAAGGGTCGCCGCCGCACGAGCCATCTTGTCGCCGAGCGACTCGATGTCGGCCGCCCGTGCGCTGATCGCACCGGGATCACCCTCGATCTTGCGCACCCGCCGACGACCCGGCGTCGACGGCATCTCCTCGCGGGAGTAGATGAACGAGTTCTCGGTCATTCGGCGGACTCCATGCTCTGCGCGAGTTCCAGATCGGCCTGCTCCCAGCCCTCGCGGGCGTCGTCGAGGCGCTTCTTCATCTCTTCGAGGTTGCGACGCTGGGTCTCGCGCTTGTCGTCCCACTCGGACTCGAAGTCCTCGGCGGCACGGGCGAGACGACTGTCGCCCTGGGGGTTGCCGATCGCACCCACCAGGTCACCGGTGCGCGAGCCGGCGTCCTCGAACTCGGCGATGATGTCGCTCAGCGCATCGCTGAGCGCCTGCATCGAGTCGAGCGGAATGTCTACGCCGTCGGCCATTGCGGTCCCCCCAGGTTGTCGTGGAACAGCATAGGAACACTCGGGCGGTCACGGCGATGGGGAGTTCTCCCCATCCAGGAGTTGGTCGAGCCGGTCGAGGGCCGGTCGCTGACCCTTCACGAGCAGCTCGCGGGCGCGGCCGAGGTCGACCCACTCGACGCGGTCGACCTCCGGAAAGGATGCCGTACGCCCTGACCGCTGCGGCCACTCCATCTCGAACTCCCCGAAAACCGCATCCGAGACGTCGAGATCGGCGCCGTCGACGACGAACACCGTGATGCGCTTGCCCGACGAGTACGAGAAGGTGCCCAGCTCGGCGTACTCGCCCTCGGGCGGTTCGAGCCCGAGCTCTTCGCGGAACTCGCGGCGGGCCGCGTCCAGCGCCGCCTCGCGGTCGGGGTCGTACTCGCCCTTGACGATCGACCAGGCTCCGGCATCCTTGGCCGACCAGAACGGCCCGCCCATGTGTGCGACGAGCGCCGACACCGTGCCGTCCGCAGCAATGCGGTAGGGCAGGATGCCGGCGCTCGTCGTGACCACGATCAGCCCGGATCAGGCCGGGCGCGTCTTCGGCGAGACGTTGTCGGTCTCGGCCGGGTCGGTCACCGCGACGCCGGCGAGGGCGTCGTTGATCGCGTCGTACGCCGACTGCTCGAGCTTGACGCCCGAGGCCTTGACGGTGTCCTCGAGCTGCTCCGGGCGCGAGGCGCCGACGAGCGCCGCCGCGATGTTCTCGTTGTGGAGCACCCAGGCGAGCGAGAGCTGCGCGACGGTGAGGCCCGCCTCGTCGGCGATCGGCTTCAGCTTCTGGACGGCCGTGAGCACCTCGTCGTTCAAGAAGCGCTTGATGAAGTTCGCGCCGCTCTTCTCGTCGGTCGCGCGCGACCCCTCGGGCACGGGCTGACCGGGCTGGTACTTGCCGGTCAGGACGCCCTGCGCGAGCGGCGACCAGACGATCTGCGAGATGCCGAGCTCCTGGGAGGTGGGGATGACCTTGCCCTCGATGACGCGCCACAGCGCCGAGTACTGCGGCTGGTTCGACACGAGCTGGAAACCGAGCTGCTTCGCCAGGGCGTGCCCCTCGCGCAGCTGCTCGGCGGTCCACTCGCTGACGCCAATGTAGAGCGCCTTGCCCTGGCGGACGATGTCGGCGAAGGCCTGCATCGTCTCTTCCAGCGGCGTCTCGTAGTCGTACCGGTGCGCCTGGTAGAGGTCGACGTAGTCGACGCCGAGACGGCGGAGCGATCCGTTGATGCTGTCGAAGATGTGCTTGCGCGAAAGCCCCTGATCGTTCGGGCCCTTGCGGCCGGTCGGCCAGTACACCTTGGTGAAGATCTCGAGCGTCTCGCGGGGCTGGCCCTTCAGCGCATCGCCGAGGACGACCTCCGCTGCCGTGTTCGCGTAAGCGTCCGCGGTGTCGAACGAGGTGATGCCGAGGTCCAGCGCCTTGTGGACGGTCGCGATGGCCGCGTCGTTCTCCACCTGCGACGCATGCGTCACCCAGTTTCCGTACGTGATCTCCGAGACCTTGAATCCACTGTTGCCGAGGTAGCGATACTCAACCATGGGAAAACGCTACCTCCCGGTGGGTCCGGACGGGCCGGAGTTGCGTCTTATGACCTCAACCCGCAGGAACGGTGTCGGCCGCGCGCTGGTCGTCCTCGGTCGCCACGAGCTGACCGCATGCGCCGTCGATCTCCTTGCCGCGCGTGTCGCGGAGAGTCGTCGGGATGCCGGCCTCGTTGAGCCGTCGCACGAACTCGTCCTGCACCTCGGGCTCGGACGAGGTCCAGATCGAGCCCGGCGTGGGGTTCAACGGGATCGGGTTCACGTGCACCCACCCCCGACCGCGGGCGTTGAGCTTCTCGGCGAGGAGGTCGGCGCGCCACGCGTGGTCGTTCATGTCCTTGATGAGGGCGTACTCGATCGACACCCGCCGGCCCGTCTCATCGAAGTAGGCCTTCGCGGCGTCGAGCGCCTCGTCGACCTTCCAGCGTGAGTTGACGGGGATGAGCTCGTCGCGCAGCTGGTCGTCGGGGGCGTGCAGCGAGAGAGCGAAGGTGACGGGGATGTCCTCCTTCGTCAGCTTCTGGATCGCGGGCACGAGGCCCACCGTCGACACCGTGATGCCGCGGGCGCTCATGCCGATGCCGTGATCCTTGTCGACCATCGTGCGCACCGCCTGCATGACGCGGGCGTAGTTCGCCAGCGGCTCGCCCATGCCCATGAAGACGATGTTCGTGACGCGCTCGCCCTCGTGCCCGACCTTGCGGGGATCGCCGAGGCCGCCGTCCGCGATGAGACGGTTCGCCCGGACCACCTGCTCGATGATCTCGGCGGCCGACATGTTGCGGGTCAGGCCCGCCTGGCCCGTCGCGCAGAACGGGCAGTTCATGCCGCATCCGGCCTGGCTCGACACGCACAGCGTGATGCGGCCGGTGTAGCGCATCAGCACCGACTCGACGAGGGCGCCGTCGTGGAGCTTCCACAGGAACTTGATCGTGTCGCCGCGGTCGGTCTCGAGTCGGCGCACCTCGGTCAGCAGCGGCGGCAGCAGACCCGCGACGAGCTCGTCGCGCCCCGCGGCGGGCAGGTCGGTCATCTCCGCGGCATCCGAGGTGAAGTGACGGAAGTAGTGCTTCTCGAGCTGCTTGGCCCGGAAGCCCGGCATGCCGAGCTCCTTGACCTTCTCGACGCGCTGCTCGGGGGTGAGGTCGGCGAGGTGGACGGGCGGCTTGCCGCGCTTCGGGCTCGCGAACTGGAGGAGGGGGCGACCGGACTCGTCCTTCTGCTGCGACCACCCCTCGGTCGCGGGGCGCACCTGGCGCGGCTTGGTGGAGCGCACGCGCGACGCGGTCTCGCGCACGGACGACGCGGTCTCGCGCACGGGATCAGAATCGGTCATATGATCCAGGGTACCGGCGCCGGCTGCGCGAAGGCTGGCCGCCGGCATTCGCCGCGCCCGGCGGCCCCCGACCCCTCCCGCCCTAGACTTCAGCCATGAACCTCGACGACGTCGCTCCGCCCCCGCGCGGCACCGTCGTGCACAAGGTGCTGAACAACAACGTCGTCATCACCCTCGACGAGCACGGCCGCGAGCGCGTGCTCATGGGGCGCGGACTCGGATTCCAGCTGAAGCCCTCCGACACCCTCGACCCCGACAAGGTCGAGAAGACCTTCATCCTCGATGCGGGGGATGCCGGTGACCGCGAGCGGCAGCTGCTGACCGACGTTCCCTATCCGGTCGTCGAAGCCGTCACTCGCGCCGTCGACGAGGCCGAGCGCCGCCTCGGCCACCACCTCGACCGGTTCTTCACGATGGCGGTCATCGATCACATCCAGTTCGTGCTCGAACGGCTCGACAACGGCATCCGGATCCCCGCGACCAACATGCCCGAACTGCGCGTGCTGCACCCGCACGAGTTCTCCGCGGCGCAGCGGATGGCCACCGCGATCTCCGAGTCGCTCGATCGCGAGCTGCCCGACGAAGAGGCCGTGTTCCTCACGATGCACCTGCTCAACGCGACCCGTGACGAACCCAACGGCACGGCGGCCCTTCTCTTCCGCCGTCTGCAGCACGTCGTCATGACGGTCGAGAACGGCCTCGGCGTCAAACTCGACACCGACAGCCCCGACTACGCGCGCTTCATCCTGCACATCCAATTCCTGCTGCAGCGCCTCGTCTCCAAGACGATGCTGCGCAGCGCCGACACCTCGTTCTTCGAGTTCGCCAAGCACAGCTATCCCCGGTCGTACGCGATCGCGGAGGAGGTCAAGGCCTACGTCCGCGCCGCGACCGAGTCGGAGCTGACCGACGAGGAGCTGCTCTACGTCATCGTCCACGTCGAGCGCCTCGCGACGCAGGTCGGGGCGAACGGCACTGGCGAAGACACCACACGCGTGGTACCGTGACCCTCGCAGGGCGTCGCTGCCCTGCGGAAGTCTCCGGATTGTTACCGCGGCAGCGGGCAAAACCTGAACTCACATCGCTTTGATCGGCGGTGAACGAGTTCAGGTTTTTTTGTTGCCCGGAAACGGGATGCGGCGGCTTCCTCCACCCGAGTGCCGCGATGCTGCGGCAGAAAGCGAGCAGTCCCGATGGATTACTCGAAGACCGCGGCCGGCGTCCTGGAGGGCGTCGGCGGCGAGGAGAACGTGAACTCCCTCGTCCACTGCGCGACGCGTCTGCGTTTCGTGCTGAAGGACGAGTCGAAGGCGAACACCGCCGCCGTCAAGGCCGTGCCCGGCGTCGTCACCGTCGCCCAGGCCGGCGGCCAGTACCAGGTCGTCATCGGCAACGACGTCCCCGACGTGTTCGCCGAGATCGGCAAGATCTCGAAGTTCGGCGCCGGCTCCGACGCCGCGGCATCCGAGGGCCCCAAGGGCAACCTCTTCAACCGCTTCATCTCGATGATCTCGGCGATCTTCACGCCGTTGCTGTGGGCCCTGGCGGGTACCGGTCTGCTCAAGGCGTTCCTCGCAGCCGCGGTCACCTTCGGGTGGATCACCACCGACAACTCGACCTACGCGGTGCTCAACGCCCTGTCGGACGGCCTCATCAACTTCCTGCCGATGGCGCTCGCCTTCACCGCGGCGCGGTACTTCAAGGCCAACGAGTTCACCGCCTTCGCGATCGCGGCAGCGCTGCTCTACCCGACGATCACCCCGTTGGTCGGGGTCGAGGGCCTGACCTTCTTCGGCATCCCCTTCACGATGGTCACCTACGTCTCGAGCGTCATCCCGATCATCGTGATCGTCTGGCTGCAGAGCCACGCCGAGAAGTTCCTCTACGCGAAGCTCCCGGGCGCGGTGCGCCGCTTCGTCACCCCGATGATCGTCGTGCTCATCGCCGTCCCGATCGTCTTCGTCGTCATCGGTCCGATCTCCGCGATCCTCAGCGGCGCGCTCGGCAACGGCATCGGCTGGGTCTTCGAGAACGCGCCGTGGGCCGGCGGCGCCATCATGGGCGGCTTCTGGCAGGTCTTCGTCATCTTCGGTCTGCACTGGGGCCTCGTGCCGCTGTTCACGCTGGAGTACCAGACCACCGGTCAGATCCTGCTCATCGGCCCCGTGTTCGCGGCCGTCCTCGCGCAGGCCGCTGCCGTCGCCGGTGTGTGGGTGCGCGCCCGCAACAAGAACCTCAAGTCGCTCGCCGCCCCCGCAACGCTCTCGGGCTTCCTCGCCGGCATCACCGAGCCCGCCATCTACGGCATCAACCTGCCGCTCAAGCGCCCCTTCGCCTTCGGCATCGTCGGCGGTGTGATCGGTGGCGCCATCATCGCGATGGGCGGCGTGTTCTCGACGGCGTTCGTCGTGCCCTCCGGGCTGGCCCTCCCGGCCCTGTTCGGCAACGGCAACATGGTCATGCTGATCATCGGACTCGCCGCCGCGATCGTCATCCCGTTCCTGCTCACCGCGATCGTCGGATTCACGGAGCCGGAAGAGGATGCCGCACCGGCCGCGGCCCCCGCGGCATCCGGCAACGACGTCGTCGTGCTGAGCCCCGTCGACGGCACGGTCGTGCCGCTGAGCGAGACTCCCGACGCCGCCTTCGCCGAGGGCAGCCTCGGAGACGGCGTCGCGATCAAGCCGCGTTCGGGCGCCGTGTACGCCCCGTTCGACGCAACCGTCGCAGCCGCGTTCCCGACCGGTCACGCGATCGGCCTCCGTCACGCCGACGGCGCCGAGGTGCTCATCCACATCGGCATCGACACGGTGAAGCTCGCGGGCGCGCACTTCGACGTCAAGGTCACCACCGGCCAGGAAGTCAAGGCCGGCGACCTGCTCGTCGAGTTCGACGGCGACGCGATCGAGCGTGCGGGCTACGACCTGACGACGCCCGTCATCGTCACCAACGGCGAGCTGTACCCCGCTCTGGCCGGCCAGGCGTCCGGCCCGATCGCGCACGGCGAGCCGCTGTTCACGGCGGTCTCGGTCGAGTCCGCGCTCGCGAACTGACCGACACCCCGCGCGGAGGGGGCGCGGAACCGGACCGCGCCCCCTCCCCCACCCGTCCCGCCAGCCGCGGGACCAGCGATACACAGTCCCGCCACCTGCGGGCCAAGCGATACGAAACGAGAGAGCCATGAGCACCACCACCTTCCCCGACGGATTCCTCTGGGGCGGAGCGACCGCCGCGAACCAGCTGGAGGGCGCCTACGACGAAGGCGGCAAGGGGCTCTCGGTGCAGGACGTCATGCCCCGCGGCATCGTCGGCGCCCGCACCGACGAGCCGACCCCCGACAACCTCAAGCTCGTCGGCATCGACTTCTACCACCGCTACGCAGAAGACATCGCCCTCTTCGCCAAGATGGGCTTCAAGACCTTCCGCTTCTCCATCGCGTGGAGCCGCATCTTCCCGAAGGGCGACGAGACCGAGCCCAACGAAGAGGGCCTCGCCTTCTACGACCGCGTCCTCGACGAGCTCGAGAAGCACGGCATCGAGCCGCTCGTCACCATCTCGCACTACGAGACGCCGCTCCACCTCGCCGAGACCTACGACGGGTGGACCGACCGCCGCCTCATCGCCTTCTACGAGAACTACGCGCGCACCCTCTTCGAGCGCTACGGCGCCCGGGTGAAGTACTGGCTGACCTTCAACGAGATCAACTCCCTCCTCCACGCCCCCTTCATGTCGGGCGGCATCAACACCCCGAAGGACGAGCTGACCGAGCAGCAGCTCTACCAGGCGATGCACCACGAGCTCGTGGCCTCGGCCCGCGCGACGCGCATCGCACGCGAGGTCGCCCCGAACGCGCAGATCGGCTGCATGGTGCTGTCGATGCCCGTGTACCCGCTCTCGCCGTCGCCCGCAGACGCGCTGGAGGTCATGTCGTTCGACCACTCGAACCTCGTCTACGGCGACGTGCACACCCGCGGCGCCTACCCCGGGTACTTCCTGCGCACCCTCGCGGAGAAGGGCATCGAGCTCGACATCACCGACGAGGACCGCGACGACCTGACCAACACGGTCGACTTCGTGTCGTTCAGCTACTACATGTCGGTCGCCGCGACCGCCGACCCCGCGAAGAAGGTCACCGGCGAGGGCAACATCATGGGCGGCGTTCCGAACCCGACCCTCGAGGCGAGCGAGTGGGGCTGGCAGATCGACCCCGTGGGCCTGCGCCTCGTGCTCAACCAGTTCTGGGACCGCTGGCAGAAGCCGCTGTTCATCGTCGAGAACGGTCTGGGCGCGAAAGACCAGCTCGTCGAGGTCGACGGCGTCAAGACGGTCATCGACGACTACCGCATCGCCTACCTCAACGACCACCTCGTGCAGGTCGGCGAAGCGATCGCCGACGGCGTCGAGGTGCTCGGCTACACCTCGTGGGGCTGCATCGACCTGGTCAGCGCCTCGACCGCGCAGCTGAGCAAGCGGTACGGCTTCATCTACGTCGACCGCAACGACGACGGCTCGGGCACGCTCGAGCGCTACGAGAAGAAGTCGTTCGGCTGGTACGCCGAGGTCATCCGCACCAACGGCGCCTCGCTCACCCGCTGAGACGCCGACCCGACCGGGCGCGGTCGCGGGGCCCTCCTTCTGGCCCGCGACCGCGCCCTTCTCCGCATCCGAGAGGGGATCGCATGACTTCGTCCGACTTCCGCCGCCGCGCCGTCTTCCTCGATGTCGACGGCACGCTCCTGCAGGACGGCACCCACCTGCCCGAGTCCGCCGTCGCCGCCGTCCGCCGCGCGCGCGAGAACGGCCACCTCGTGCTGTTGAGCACGGGCCGCGGCATGGCCGAGCTGCGCGGCCGCATCCTCGACATCGGCTTCGACGGCGCCGTCACGAACGGCGGCGCGTTCGCCGGCGTGGGCGACGAGCTGATCGTCTCGCGACTCATGACCGCCGCCGAGGTCGCGCGCCTCAGCGCCGCGTTCGAGGCACGCGGCATCCACTGGTACTACCAGTCCTTCGACCGTATGTTCGCGAGCCCCGGTCTGCCGGACCTGCTCGCGGACCGGCTCGAGCGCGACCGCGCCCGCCACGCCGACGACGCCCGGGCCGCGGGGGTCGACCCCGACGAGCTCGAATTCTTCAGCGTCGGCATGAAGACCTTCGACGACGAGGTCCACTTCTCGGATGCCGAGGTCGCCAAGGCCGTCATCCTCGGGCACGACGCGGACGCGGTCGCCGACCTGCTCGCCGAGCTCGCCCCCGACTTCGCCGTCGTCTCGGGCACGATCCCGCTGCCGGAGGGCAGTTCGGGCGAAGTGGCGCCGCGCGGCGTGAACAAAGGCGCCGCGATCCTGGAGGTGCTCGCCCACCTGGGCGTCGATCCCGCCGACGCGATCGGCATCGGAGACAACTGGAACGACGCCGAGATGTTCGAGGTGTGCGGCACCGCGATCGCGATGGGCAACGCCGCGCCGGAGGTGCAGGCCCTCGCCGACGAGGTGACGACGGCGATCGACGACGACGGGATCCACAACGCCTTCGTCCGCCACGGCCTCATCTGAGCCGGCGAGCAAGAGCGGCGATATCGTCGGGCGTGGTGCGGCAGCATCCGCCCACGATGCGCGCGCCGGCCCGGATCCAGTCTTCGGCCTCGGCCAGCGCGTGGCCCGGTTCGCCGGTCCAGACGCGCGAATCGGCATCCCACGACTCGCCGCTGTTCGGGTAGACGACGAACGGCACGGCTGCGGCCGACGTCAGGGCCGATGCCACGGCGGCCGGCGGGCAGCAGTTGACCCCGACGGCGACGACGCCCGGCACCCGCGAGATCGCGACGAGGGTCTCGCGCAGCGACGCCTCGTCGAACGCCGTGCTCGCCGCCGACAGCGCGACCCATGTCGGGATGCCGATGCCCTCGACCGCACGCGCGACCGCCTCAGCCTCGGCCGGGGAGGCGATGGTCTCGACCGCCAGCAGGTCGGGCTCGGCGGCGACGAGCGCATCGAGACGGCGACGATGCCAGCGCTCGAGCTGGGCGGCGGTGAGGCCGTAGTCGCCGGTGTATTCGCTGCCGTCCGCCCGCGTCGCACCGAACGGCCCGACGGATGCGGCCACCCTCACCTCCCGCCCCGCCTCAGCCCCGCCCTCGCGGGCGACCCGCACCGACAGGTCCAGCAGCCGGCGGGTGCGAGCGGCGTCGAAGCCCGCCGCGGCCAGGTTGTCGAACCCGATCTGGTACGACGCCGTGGTGAGGATGTCGGCGCCGGCAGCGGCGAAACGGGCGTGCGCCGCGCGGACGTCCGCCGGAGCCTCCGACAGCACGCGCGCCGACCACAGCTCACCGGAGAGGTCGTGTCCTCCTGCCTCGAGGGTCGTCCCCAGACCGCCGTCCAGCAACAGCGGCCGGTGGGACAGAGCGGTCGCGACGTCGGACATGTCGTCACTCTAGATCGCCCCATTACGCTGGAGGGGTGACGTCGCAATCTCGCATCATCTTCCTCGACGTCGACGGCACCATCCTCGCGCACGGCGAGTCGATCGCCCCCTCGACGATCGCAGCGGTTCGCGCCGCGCGTGAACGCGGGCACCTCGTCTACCTCTGCACAGGACGCGCCGCCGGCGACATCAACCCCCGCGTGCTCGACATCGGCTTCGACGGCGCCATCTCCAACGGCGGGGCCCTCGCGGTCTCCGGCGACGAGACGGTGCTCGCCGAGCTGATGCCACGCGCCGCCGTCGAGCGCGTCATGGCCTACTTCGACGAGCAGGGCACGCGGTACTTCATCCAGTCGCACGCCGGGGTCTACGCGAGCGAGGGCGTGCGCTCCTTCATCGCCGACTTCATCAGCGAACGCCGGCGCCGTCACGCTGAAGACGTCTCCACCGTGGCCCTCGCCGAGGACGTCGTGGCCGCGCCGCGCTTCGCCCCGGTCGAGGAGGCCGATCTCGACCACATCGCCAAAGCGGTGTTCGTCAGCTCCGACCCCGACGCCGTCGAGAAGACCCAGCGAGCCCTCGGCGACGAGTTCCACGTGATACCGGGCAGCATGCCGCTGCCGACCGGGTCGAACGGCGAGGTCGGTATGCGCGGCACGAACAAGGGGACCGGCATCCAGGCGATGCTGAGCCATCTCGGCCGCGACGCCGCCGACGCCATCGGAATCGGCGACAGCTGGAACGACGTCGAGATGTTCGAGGTCTGCGGCACCGCGATCGCGATGGCCGAAGCCGACCCGCACCTCCAGCGCATCGCCGGCGAGGTCACCACCGGCGTCCTCGACGACGGCATCTGGAACGCCTTCGTCCGCCACGGCATCATCGACCCTGAGACGGCCGCCTGATGGCCCCCGAGGCCCGCGAGCACGACATCCGCCCCATCGACCCCGCCGACGCGGGTGAAGTGCTGACCCTGCAGCGCGCGGCGTTCGTGTCCGAAGCCCTCATCTACGACGCGGCCGACATGCCGCCCCTGACCCAGACCCTCGACGAGCTCCGGGCCGAGCTGCACGAGAACCTCGGCTGCGTCGCCCTCGACGACGGACGCATCGTCGGAGCGGCACGCGCCCGTCTCGACGGCGAGCTGCTGCTCATCGGCCGCATCGCGATCGCCCCCGACCAGCAGGGATCCGGTCTCGGCACCGCGCTGCTCGCCGCGGTCGAGGAACGCGGACGGCAGGCCGGTGCGCGCGAAGCCGAACTGTTCACGGGCTCGCTCAGCGAAGCCAACCTCCGCCTCTACGAGCGCGAAGGGTATGCCGAGTCCGAGCGCGTGCCGCAGGGCGACGGCACCTTCCAGATATTCCTGCGCAAGCCACTCGACTGATCGGCTGCGCCGGACGCGCGGTCAGCCCTTCGATGCGCCGCGACGGCGACGTCGCACGGGCTCGGCGGGCAGCCGTTCGGCCAGACGGGGCATCGACTCGACCCGCCCGCGCTCGACGTGGGCCGCTGCGAGCGCGAACGCGAGATCCGCGTGCCCACCGAGGATGGCCTCGACGATCTCGTCGTGCTCGTCCCATCGGCGCTCCGTGTCGCGCTCCGGGGTGAGGCGGAAGAGCCAGCGTGTGCGGCCCGTGAGCTGGCCGCTCATCCGCAGCAGAAGGCGGTGTCCGGCGAGCGCGAAGATCTCCTCGTGCAGATCGGAGTTGCGGGTCGACGCCGGCGCATCCTCGTCGTGCGCGACGTGAGCGACCTCGAGGGCGGCGACCAGGTGGGTCGTGTCGGCGCCTGCCGCGGCGTTGCGGGCGGCGAGGGATGCAGCGAAGGGCTCGAGCTGCATGCGCATGTCGAACAGCTCGACGGCGTCGTCGAGCGTGAACGTGTGAACGATCGCGGCCCGCCGGTGCGACGACGAGACGAAGCCCTCGGACTCGAGCAGCTGCAGCGCCTCGCGGACGGGCACCCGCGAGACTCCGAGCTGCAGGGCGACGTCACGCTCGCCGAGCTTGTCGCCCATCGCGATGTCGCCGGTGATGATCCGCTCCCGCAGGGCATGTGCGATGCGCCGCCCGGCGGCATCCGTCTCGTCATCCACCCGACCATCCTGGCAGGTCGGGCAGCCGGAGCGGGAATCCCCATCTGGTATCCCGAATGGCCATTTGAAGCCTTGAAAGCGGCTCCAAGGCGCGATTCGGTACGCCAAAGTGTCACGAGCGTAAGAGTTGTGTTGCGTGTTCGTTACGCGGCCCGGTCCGCGAGCCGCCGTGCCATAGCGTCCTGCTCGTGCTCCCCTTTCTCCTCCGCCGCCTCGGCCTCGCCGTCGCCACGATCTTCCTGGTGGTGACCGTCGGCTTCGTCCTCGGGCGCCTCACCGGCGCGCCCGGGGCGCTGCTCCTACCCGACAACGCCTCGACCGCCGACGTCGACGCGCTCAACGCGCGCCTCGGTTTCGACCGGCCCGTCATCGTGCAGTACCTCGACTTCCTCGGCGGTCTGTTCGTCGGCGACTTCGGTGATTCGTACCGCCGGCACGAGTCGGCCCTCGGCCTCGTCCTCGAGCGCGTCCCGGCGACCGTCGAACTCGCCTTCTGGGCCTTCATCGCGGGCTTCGCCCTCGCGCTGATCGCCGCCCTCGCCATCCAGCTCACCGGCAGCCGCCTGCTGCGAGCGATCGTCGGCTGGAGCGGTGCCGTGCGGCAGTCGGTCCCCGATTTCTTCTTCGCTCTCCTGCTCGTGCTGGTCTTCTCGGTCCTGCTGGGCGTCCTGCCCTCGCTGGGCCGGACGAGCCCCGCCAGCCTGGTGCTTCCCGTCATCACGCTCGCCACGGGCCAGTTCGTCATGTACCTGCGCCTCCTCGACGCCGCGCTGAGCGAACAGGCCGAACAGGACTACGTCCGCACCGCGTTCGCCCAGGGGCACAGCCGGGCGAGCATCCTGCTCACCCAGATGCTTCCCAACGCGCTCGCGCCCGTGCTCGGCATGGCGGGCCTGAACCTCGGCGGGCTCCTGGGCGGCACGGTCGTCGTCGAGGTGGTGTTCGCCTGGCCCGGCCTCGGCAGCCTCCTGACCGACGCCGTCAGCCAGCGCGACTTCCCCATCGTCCAGGCCGGCCTGCTGTTCGTGGCCCTGATGTTCGTGCTCGTGAACACCCTGGTCGACACCCTCGTCTCCCGCATCGACACCCGGACGGCTCACTCATGACCCTCACGCCCGTCGCTCCCGCGCCCGTCACCGCGTCACCCGCGACCGCCCCGCGTCCACCGCGTCTGCGCCTGCGCCCCTCGGCCGTCGTCGGGTTCACCATGATCGGGCTCGTCATCGCCCTCTCCGCGCTCCGCCCGGTGCTGCCGGGGTTCGATCCGATGGGGCAGGACCTCTCGCGGGCTCTGCTGCCGCCGTTGACGGACCCCGCCCACCCCCTCGGGACCGACCCGCTCGGCCGCGACCTGTTCAGCCGGGTGGCCCTGGCGTCGTCGGTCACCCTGGGGATCACCCTCGCGATCGTGGCCCTCAACGCCCTCATCGGGACGACCGTCGGGATCGTGTCCGGCTACTTCGGGGGCAAGGTCGAAGCCGGCCTCTCGGTGCTGTCGAACACGGTGCTGGCGATGCCCGTGGTGCTGCTGCTCATCGCCATCTGCGCCGTCGTCTCACCGAGCGCGGGCCTGACGATCCTCGTCGTCGGCTGCACCTGGTGGGTCGGCTACGCCCGCGTGACGCGGAACATCACGGCGGCGCTGCGACGGCAGGACTTCGTCGTCGCCCCGCTGACGCAGGGTGCCGACACCTTCTGGACCATCACGCGCCACGTGGTGCCCAACGTCTGGCCGCACACCCTCATCATCGCCGCCACGGACATCGCCACCATCGTCCTCATCGAGGCGTCGCTGGAGTACCTCGGGCTCGGCGTCCAGCCGCCCACGCCGAGCTGGGGCGCGATGATCTTCGACGGTCAGAAGTACCTGTCGACCGACCCCTGGCTGGTCATCCTGCCCGGACTCGTCATGTTCCTTGCCGTCGCGGGAGCCCAGTTCGTCAGTCAGCAGTTCACCGCGGAGGCGCGCGGCGCCCTGCTGCGCAAGGGAGGCCGGCGATGACCGCATCCGTCCTGACCATCGAGGATCTGTCCCTCGAGGCCGTCACCGCCACCGGCCCGCGGCCGCTCGTGGCCGGCGTATCGCTCGACGTCGGGCGCGGCCGCGCGCTCGGGATCGTCGGCGAGTCGGGGTCGGGCAAGAGCCTCACCATGCTCGCGACGATGGGACTGCTGCCCGAGGGCGTTCGCGTGACGTCCGGCCGGATCCTCCTCGATGGACGCGACGTCACGGCGCTCACGGACCGCGAGCTGCGGTCGAGCCGGGGCCGCGTCGCGGCCATGATCTTCCAGGACCCGATGTCGTCGCTCAACCCGCTGCGCGCGGTCGGCGCGCAGGTGGCCAGCGCCGTGCGGGTCCACGCGCCCGGCCTCGGACGCGGCGCCGCCCGGCGGCGCGCGGTGGAGCTCCTCGAGTCGGTCGGGGTCCGCAACGCCGCCGAGCGCGCCGCAGCCCGGCCGCACCAGTGGTCGGGCGGGATGCGGCAGCGCGCGATGATCGCGATGGCGATCGCCCACGACCCCCTGCTGCTCATCGCCGACGAGCCGACCACGGCGCTCGACGTGACGGTGCAGGCGCAGGTCATGGCACTGCTCGACGAGGTGCGCGAGCGCACCGGCTCGGCGCTCGCGCTCATCACGCACGACCTCGGTCTCGTGGGCGAGCACACCGACGACATCGCGGTCATGCGCGCCGGGAGCATCGTCGAACGGGGTGCGACCGCCGACGTGCTCGCCGCCCCGCGCGAGGAGTACACCCGGATGCTACTCGCCGCGGTCCCCTCGGCGCACGAGCCGCCCGCCCGCGCGGCGACCGGGGCGGTCGTCGACGCGGCAGAGATCGCGCTGGAGGTGAGCGACCTCGTCGTCGAGTACCCCGGCCGTCGCGGTGGCACCGTGCGCGCGGTCGACGGCGTCTCGCTGCGAATCCGCGCGGGCGAGACCCTCGCCGTGGTCGGCGAGTCCGGATGCGGCAAGTCCTCGCTGCTGCGCGCGATCCTCGGGCTCACCCCGGCCGCTTCGGGCCGCGTGACGATCGCGGGCACGGCCGCGGCCCCCGCCATCGCCGGACGCTCCGCCGCGGAGCGCGCCCGGGCGCAGATCGTCTTCCAGGACCCCTCGTCGGCCCTCGACCCCCGGGTCAGCGTCGCCGGCTCCGTGGCGGAGCCGCTGCGCGTGCGGCACGCGTACAGCCCGGACCGCGTCCGCGAGCTGCTCGCGGGCGTCGGCCTCGACCCGTCGTTCGACGACCGGCTGCCCCGACGTCTCTCCGGCGGGCAGCGTCAGCGCGTCGGGATCGCCCGCGCTCTCGCGCTCGACCCGGCGCTCGTGCTCCTCGACGAGCCGGTCTCGGCGCTGGACGTGTCGATCCAGGCGCAAGTGCTCGACCTCCTCCGCGACCTGCAGCGCGAGCACCGGCTCGCCTACCTCTTCGTCTCGCACGACCTGGGCGTGGTGCGCGGCATCGCCGACCGGGTCGTCGTGATGGAGGGCGGCCGCATCGTCGAGCACGGCCCCACCGAAGACGTCTTCACCGACCCGCAGCATCCCTACACCCGCACCCTCCTCGACGCCATTCCCCGTCTCACCGCTCGAAAGGCACTCACATGACCCGACACACCTCCCGGCGCGCCCTCGCCGGCGGATCCCTCCTCACCCTCGGCGCCCTCGTGCTCGCCGGCTGCGCCGGCGGGTTCGACTCCCCGTCCGGCGGCTCCGCCTCGGGGTCGGCCCAGACATCCATCACCGCCGCCCTGCCCACCGACCCGACGTCGATGGATCCCATCCGCTCGGGCGCTCTCGTGGTGCTGTCGGTGTTCTTCCACACGCACGACCAGCTCGTGAAGATCACCGCCGACGGCGAGATGGTGCCCAAGCTCGCGACCGACTGGACCGCGAACGCCGACCTGACCGAGTGGGAGTTCACCCTCCAGCCCGACGTCACGGCGAGCAACGGCGAGGAGATCACCGCCGACGACGTCGTGTTCTCGTACGAGACGATCCTCGGCGACCCGACGGGCGAGAACTACGCCTACCTCTCGTCGGTCGACCGCGTCGAGAAGGTCGACGACCTGACGGTGCGCTTCGTCCTGAAGCAGCCCTTCTCGGCGTTCCCCCGCAACACCTCGCTCATCTCGATCGTCCCGTCCGACACCTATCAGGAGATGGGTCCCGACGCCTACGCCCGCGAGCCGATCGGATCGGGCCCCTACGTCTTCGACTCCATCACCCCGGGCGTCTCGTACGACCTCGTCCGCAACGAGGACTACTGGGGCGAGGCCCCCGCCATCGAGACCATCTCGCTGCAGCCGGTCTCGTCCGCCGAGTCGCGTGCGAGCGGCGTGCTCTCGGGCGACCTCGACGTGGCCCAGATCGGTCCGACCCAGGTCTCGAGCATCGAGTCGGCCGGCAACGCGCAGGTGTTCTCGGCCCTGTCGAACGGCGTGGTCTTCCTCGGCGCCAACTCGACGGCCGGCCCGCTCCAGGACGTCCGCGTCCGGGAGGCCATCGGCCATGCGATCGACACGGAGGCGATCGTCAACTCGCTGCTGGCCGGACTCGCCGAGCCGGCGAAGGCGATGCTCGCCCCCGCCGTCGAGGGCTACTCCGACGACGTCGAGGCGATCGGCTACGACCCGGAGGCGGCGCGCGCGCTGCTCGCGGAGGCCGGGTACGACGGCACCCCGATCCCCTTCGACTACGCCACCGATGGCCGCATCCCGCTCTCGAGCGAAGTGGCCCAGAGCATCCAGGGCTACCTCGAGACCGTCGGCATCGCCGTCGACATGCGCGGCGCCGACCAGCAGAGCCACACGCTCAAGGTCCGCGGCAAGGAGATGCAGGGCATCTACCTGAACACGTGGGCTCCCTCCACCCTCGACGGCGACCTGCCCCTGACCGACTTCTACGAGCCGGCGGGCAACAACAACTACGCACTCGACCCCGCGACCACCGAGCTCGCCGAGCGCCAGCGCGGCGTCGAGGGCGCCGCGCGCGAAGACGTCTTCGCCGAGCTGCTCGGCTACAGCAACGAGCAGGTCTACTTCGTGCCGCTGTACGTCCCCGCCAACAACTTCGCCGCCGGATCGTCGCTGCAGTGGACCCCGCGCGCCGACGGCCTGTACGACTTCACCGAGACGAGCTTCGAATGACCCGCACCATCCTCTCCCGCGTCCGTCCCTGGGGCGGCGCGACCACCGATGTGATCGTGGACGGCGGTGTCATCATCGGCACCGCCGCCCCCGGCACCGCGGACACCACCGCCGCGGACGTCGTCGACGGACGGGGCCGGATCCTGATCCCCTCGTTCGCCGACGTCCACGTGCACCTGGACTCCACGCGCGTCGGCCTGCCGTTCCGCCCCCACACCGGTTCGCCCGGCGTCTGGAACATGATGCTCAACGACCGCCGCAACTGGCGCGAGGCCGAGGTCTCGATCGAGGAGCGGGTCGCGACGACCCTCGAGCGGGCGATCGCCCGCGGCACGACCGCCGTCCGGACATACGCGCAGGTCGACGTCGACGCCGGCCACGAACGCCTCGACGCGGTCGTCGCCGCGCGCGAGGCCAATGCCGGGCGCTGCGACGTCGAGATCATCGCGTTCCCGCAGGCGGGCCTGCTGCGCGAGGCGGGATCGGCCGACGTGCTCGATGAGGCCATGGCACGCGGCGCCGACGTCGTGGGCGGCATCGACCCCTGTGCGCTCGACCGCGATCCGGTGCGCCACCTCGACATCGTCTTCGGCATCGCCGAGAAGCACGGCGCCCCGATCGACATCCACCTGCACGAGCCCGAGCAGCTGGCGAAGTTCTCGGCCGAGCTGATCATCGAGCGCACCCGCGCGACGGGGATGCAGGGGCGGGTCACCATCTCGCACGGGTACGGCCTCGGCCGTCTGCCCGAAGCGCAGCTGCGGCCGCTCCTCGACGAGATGCGGGAGCTCGACATCTCGATGGCGACGATCGCCCCGCCGACGGCGCTCCCGACGCTGATGCTGGCCGAGTACGGCATCCGGCTCGGACTCGGCCAGGACGGTCAGCGCGACTACTGGTCGCCCTACGGCAACACCGACATGCTCGACCGCACGTGGCAGCTCGCCTTCACCAACGGCTTCCGCCGCGACGAGGACATCGAGCACTGTGTCGCGATCGCCACGGTCGGCGGCCGCTCCGTCATGGGGCTGGCGCCGGGCCTGAACGGTGCGGCCGACCGCCCGGGGCTCGCCGAGGGAGATCCGGCCGACCTCGTGCTCGTGTCGGGCGACACGGTCACTGCGGCGGTCATGGACCGGTCCCCCGATCGCACCGTGCTCTACCGCGGCGTCGTCGTCGCCGACGGGCTCGAGCTCACCGGAGGGGTGACCGCGTGACCCTGCTTCTCGGGGCGTCCGAGCTGGAGTCCCTCGTCGACCGTGACGCCGCCCTCGAAGCGGTGGCGCGGGCGTTCGCGGAGATCGCGGACGGCGGGGCGCACCAGCCCGGCCCCACCTCGATGGCGACGCCCGGCGACACGGGACGGTTCATCCTCATGGCAGCGGTCTCCGATGCGGCGGGCCTCGCGGGGGTCAAGCTGCTCGCCGACGTCCCCGACAACGCCGAGCGCGACCTGCCGACGCAGCGGTCGATGATCCTGATCGTCGACCGCGCCGACGGCGCCCCGGTCGCGCTGCTGCACGGCCGCGTCCCGACGCGCGTGCGCACCGCGGCCGCGAGCGCCGTCGCCACCAGAGCCCTCGCCCGCGACGACAGCCGGTCCCTGGGCCTGCTGGGGGCGGGGGCGCTCGCCCGCGAGCATGTCCGCGCGCTGCGGACCGTGCGACCGTTCGAACGCCTCACCGTCTGGTCGCGCTCGGCCGCCACCGTCGCGCGCTTCGCCGCCGACGTCGAACGCTCGGGCGACTGGGACGGTGAGATCGTCGCGGCATCCTCGCCGCGCGAGGTCGTCGACGCCTCCGACGTCGTATGCACGCTGACCCCGTCGGTGGAGCCGATCCTCTCCGGCGCGTGGCTGCGGCCGGGTCAGCACCTCAACGTCGTCGGGGCACGGCCGCGTGCCGACGAGCGCGAGGTCGACGGGGCTGCCCTCGCCCGATCCTCCGTGTGGGTCGACGACCGCGCGACGGCCGAGACCAAATCGGGCGACCTCCTCCTCGCCGTCGCCGAGGGAGCCCTCACCCTCGACGACGTCGTGGGGACGCTCGGCGAGGTGCTCACGGGTCGGGTGCGCGGCCGCGCCGGCCACGACGAGATCACCCTCTTCGACTCAGTCGGCATCGGCGCACAGGATGTCGCCGTGGCGGCCGTCCTGCTCGACGCTGCGCACGAGCGCGGCATCGGGACGCGCGTCGACCTCAACGCCTGAACCCGGCCGGTCGGAGCGGTCTCAGTCGAGGAACACGTCGGGGAACAGCTCGCTGTCCGGCGTGCCGGGAACCGCCGCATAGCCCGAGAAATCGGTCACGCCCGACGCCTCGAGCACATCCTCGACGATGAGCGTCCGGCCCGTGTACTCGCGCGCGGGCCGGACGAGCACCTCGTAGGCGGCATCCGCGTAGATCTCCGGCGTGCGGCTCGCGGCCATCATCCGGTCACCGCCGAGAGAGTACTGCACCGCCGCCGTCGCGATCGTCGTCCGGGGCCAGAGCGTGTTCGCGGCGATCCCGTCGCCGGCGAACTCCGCCGCGATGCCGAGGGTCGCCATCGTCATGCCGTACTTCGCGAGCGTGTAGCCGGTGTGCGCGCCGAGCCACTTCGGCGAGAGGTTGAGCGGGGGCGACAGCGACAGGATGTGCGGATTCGCGGCGTCGCGCAGCACGGGGATCGCGGCCCGCGACAGCAGGAACGTCCCGCGCACGTTGACAGCATGCATCAGATCGAAGCGCTTCGTGCCGAGCTCCAGGGTGCCCGAGAGGTCGATGGCCGAGGCGTTGTTCACCACGATGTCGATGCCGCCGAACTCGCCCTGCGTCTTCAGCACGGCCTCAGTGATGGAGTCCTCGTCGCGCACGTCGCCGACGATCGGCAGCGCCTGACCCCCCGCCGCGACGATCTCGGCCGCGGCGGTGTGCACCGTGCCCTCGAGCTTCGGATGCGGCTGGTCCGTCTTGGCGAGCAGCGCGATGTTCGCGCCGTCGCGCGCGGCTCGGAGCGCGATGGCCAAGCCGATGCCGCGGCTTCCGCCCGACATCAGCAGCGTCTTGCCCGCCAAGGGCTTCGCGTCGGTCATCGGTTCTCCTCGGTTCGGGTGCGGCGAGCGGATGCGGCGGCGAACGCGTCGATGCGAACGCGCGCCTCGGGGGTGTCGAAGCGCGTTCCGATCGTCCGCGCCTCGTCGTCGAGGTTCTCGGCGAGAGTGCGCCCGGCGCCTTCTCGGACGAGGCGCTTGGCCTGCCCGAACGCAGTCGTCGCGCCGTCCAGCCAGGCTGCGGCGAGCGCCTGGGCGCGAGCTGCCGGATCATCGACGACCTCGGCGATGAGCCCCCAGTCGAGCGCGGTCGCGGCGTCGAGCGCCGTGTCGTGGAGCAGCAGCTGCAAGGCCCGCCGCTGGCCGATCGCGGCCGGGAGCAGGGTCGACACGCCGAGGTCGGGAGTGAGCCCGATGTTCGCGTACTTGCTGACGAAGACCGCCGACGGCGATGCGACGATGTAGTCGGCGACCAGCATGATGCCGAGCCCTCCCCCGGCGACCGCACCCTGCACGGCGGCGACGATCGGCACCGCCGCAGTGGTCAGCGACGTGATGCCGTCGTGGATGACGCGGGCCGTCTCGGTGACCGCCGCGCCGCCCATCCCGGAGGTCGACATCGACACGACGTCGCCGCCGGCGCAGAAGGCGCGGCCCGCCGCATCGAGGATGACGGCCCCGATCGACGCGTCGGCCGCGACCTCGGCGGCGACCTCGCACCAGCGGACGGCCATCTCGGCGTCGACCGCGTTGAGGGAGGCCGGACGGTTCAGGGTGATGCGCGCGAGCGCGCCCTCGCGCCGCAGCAGGACGGTGTCGGATGCGGTGTCGGATGCAGTGTCGGTCATCGTGGTGCCATTCTGATCGCGCCGTCGAGACGGATCGTCTCGCCGTTGAGGTAGTCGTTGTCGACGATGTGGGCGGCGAGCGCGGCGAACTCCTCGGGCGCTCCCAGCCGCTGCGGGTACGGCACCTGCTCGCCGAGCGAGCGCTGCGCGGCATCCGGCAGCCCGGCCATCATGGGGGTCTGCATGATCCCGGGGGCGATGGTGCAGACGCGGATGCCGTAGCGCGCGAGCTCCCGGGCGATCGGCAGGGTCATCGCGTGCACCGCCCCCTTCGACGCGGCGTAGGCCGGCTGCCCGATCTGGCCCTCGAAGGCGGCGACGGAGGCCGTGTTGACGATGACGCCGCGGGCGCCGGTCTCGGTCGGCTGGGTCCGGGCGATCGCCGCCGAAGCCTGGGCCACGACGTTGTAGGTGCCGACGAGGTTGATGCGGATGACGCGCTCGAAGTCCGGCAGCGGCGTGGGGTGCCCTTCTCGGTCGAGCACCTTGGCGGGCGGCGCGATCCCGGCGCAGTTGACGACGACCCGCAGAGGCGCGGTGTCGCCGGCTGTCTCGACGGCCGCGGCGACCTCGCCCGGATCGGTGACGTCGGCCGGCGCGAACCGGCCGCCGATCTCGGCTGCGACCTCGGGCCCGGATGACCCCGGGAGGTCGACGATCGTGACGTGGGCGCCGGCGGCGGCGAGGCGCCGCGCCGTGGCCGCACCCAGGCCGCTGGCGCCGCCCGTGATGAGGGCGGAGACTCCCGCGATCTGCATGTGTTCTCCTTCGAACTCGCCCCTCCACCCTAGAACGTCGACAGGCTGAGCCGCTGTCTTGCCGCCGGGCGGCGCCCAGACCAGCCCCCCAGCCTGCGGACGGCACCGACGCCCGGCCGCACGCCAGCTGATGCACTGTGCACGGGCGCGACGGGAGCGGGCGCGGGTAAGGACGGGCGCGGGTAAGGACGGGCGCTGTCGGAGCGCGTGCCGCGAGCAGGCTGGGCGGCTACGCCACCGCCGCGCCACGGCTATATAGGCCGGTCAGCCTGCGCACGGCACCGGGATCCGGTCCTGCAGCGGATCTCGGGGGCGGGATGCAGGGAGGCGGGGGTGAGGCCGGAGCGGGTGAGACATTGGGGTGGGGCAGGCATGATGAGGCTGTGACACTGCTGCCGCCGGATGCCCCCATCCCGCCGGACTTCTCGGCTCGGCTGCGACGGCTCGCGGGCGGTGCGGGCGCGACGCCGCTGTGGCGCAACACCATCGGGGGTGTGACATTCCGCACCGACGACGGCCGCGTCGTCAAGATCGGTCCGCGGAACCTCGAGACGTCCATGCGCGCCGAGTCGGAGCGCCTGCGATGGGCCGCGCGGTACACGCCGGTTCCCGAGGTGATCGAGACCGGTGAGGATGGCGACGCCGAGTGGCTCGTGACCCGCGCACTGCCCGGCCGGTCGGCTGTCGATCCCCGCTGGGTCGAGGAGCCCGCCACCGCCGTGCGCGCGGTCGGCGAGGGACTGCGCGCCCTCCACGACGCCCTGCCGGTCGCCGGCTGCCCGTTCGACTGGGGTGTCGAGCATCGGCTGCGCACCGCAGCGGCCCGCGGCCTCGACGTACCGGCATCCCTCCACGCGGCGCCCGAGCCCGATCTTCTCGTCGTCTGCCACGGCGACGCCTGCTGCCCGAACACCCTCGTCGACGACGACGGGCGGTGGCTCGCGCACGTCGACCTGGGGGCCCTCGGCGTCGCCGACCGGTGGGCCGACATCGCCGTCGCGGCGATGAGCACCGAGTGGAACTACGGCCCCGGCTGGGAGGACGCGCTCAGCGCCGCCTACGGCGTCACCCCCGACCCCGAGCGCCTGGCCTACTATCGGTCGCTGTGGAACGAGACCTGACCTGGCGCATCGTCGACGTCGCCTACGACGATCCCCGCGCCCGTGACCTGCGCCGACAGCTCGACGACGACCTCGGCGCCCGGTACGACGGCTTCCACGGCGACGAGCCAGACGAGCGCCGCCGCGCCCGCGCCCGCGCGCTCGCGACGCACCCTGACGAGATCGTCACGACGCTGATCGCCCTCGTCGCCGAAGCCGGCGCGGACGAGGCCCCCGCGGGGCACGTCATCCTGCGCCGGCTCGGCGACGAATGGGAGATCAAGCGGCTCATCGTGGCACCCGCGTTCCGCGGGCTCGGCATCGCGCGCGCCCTCATGTCGGCCGCGCTCGATGCCGCCCGAGCAGACGGTGCGGAACGCGTGATCCTCCAGACCGGGCTCCAGCAGCCCGAGTCCCTCGCGCTCTACTCCTCGATGGGCTTCAGCCGCATCCCGGTCTACGAGCCCTATGCCGAGACGATGCCTCGCTCGGTCTGCTTCGCGCTCGCGCTCTGACCGCGGCCTCAGCGGACGTCGTCGTCGACCCAGTCCATCGACTTCGTCACGGCCTTCTTCCACAGCCGCAGCTGGCGTTCGCGCTCCGGGGCGTCGTCGTTCGGCGTCCAGCGCTTGTCCTCCTGCCAGTTGGCCCGCAGCTCGTCGAGGTCGTTCCAGAACCCGACGGCGAGACCCGCGGCGTAGGCGGCACCGAGCGCGGTGGTCTCGGCGACGACCGGTCGCACGACGGGAACGCCCAGGATGTCAGCCTGGAACTGCATCAGCGTGTCGTTGGCGATCATGCCGCCGTCGACCTTCAGCTCGGCCAGGTCGACGCCGGAGTCGGCGTTGACGGCATCCAGGACCTCACGCGTCTGGAAGGCCGTCGCCTCGAGCGCCGCCCGCGAGAGGTGCCCGCGGTTCGCGTAGCGCGTGAGCCCCACGATCGCGCCGCGGGCATCGGGCCGCCAGTACGGGGCGTACAGGCCCGAGAACGCGGGCACGAAGTAGACGCCGCCGTTGTCCTCGACCGACAGCGCGAGCTTCTCGACCTCGGGCGCCGTGGCGATGATTCCGAGCTGATCGCGCAGCCACTGGATGAGCGACCCCGTGACGGCGATCGATCCTTCGAGCGCGTAGTGGGTGGGGCCGTCGCCGAGCTTGTAGCCGATCGTCGTGAGCAGACCGTTCTCGGACCGCACGATCTCGGTTCCGGTCTGGAAGATCAGGAAGTTGCCGGTGCCGTAGGTGTTCTTGCTCTCGCCGGCATCGAAGGCCGCCTGCCCGAAGGTCGCAGCCTGCTGGTCGCCGAGGATGCCGGCCACCGGCGTCTCGCGCAGCAGCGACGTGTCGCGAGCCTCGCCGTAGACCTCGCTGGAGGAGCGGATCTCGGGCATCATCGAGCGCGGCACCCCGAAGTCGGCCAGGATGTCGTCGCGCCATTCGAGGGTCTCGAGGTCCATGAAGAGCGTGCGCGACGCGTTCGTGACGTCGGTCGCGTGGATGCCGCCCGAGGGGCCACCGGTGAGGTTCCACAGCACCCAGGTGTCGGTCGTGCCGAAGATGAGATCGCCGGCCTCGGCCTTCTCGCGCGCACCCTCGACGTTCTCGAGGATCCAGACGATCTTGGTGCCCGAGAAGTAGGTCGCCAGCGGCAGACCCACGATGTCCTTGTACCGCTCGACACCCTTGTCACCGGCGAGCCGGTTGACGATCGGCTGCGTACGCGTGTCCTGCCAGACGATGGCGTTGTAGACGGGGATGCCGGTGTTCTTGTCCCAGACGACGGCGGTCTCGCGCTGGTTGGTGATGCCGATCGCGGCGATGTCGTGGCGGGTGAGGTTGGCGCGACCGAGCGCGATGCCGATGACCTCGCGCATGTTGTCGCGGATCTCGATCGGGTCGTGCTCGACCCAGCCCGCCCGCGGCATGATCTGCTCATGCTCCTTCTGCCCGACGGAGATGATCGAGCCCTTCTTGTCGAAGATGATCGCGCGGCTCGAGGTCGTGCCCTGGTCGAGGGCGATGATGTAGTCGGTCATGATGTGACGTCCTTGTCTGTTCGCGTTGTCGGTTCGGTGGAGAGGGTCAGGCGAGGCCGAGCAGGGCGCCGGCAGCGAGTGCCGCGAGCGTACCGCCGATGAGGGGTCCGACGACGGGAACCCACGCGTACGACCAGTCGCTCGATCCCTTGCCCTTGATCGGGAGCACGGCGTGCGCGATGCGCGGGCCGAGGTCGCGGGCGGGGTTGATCGCGTACCCGGTGGGACCGCCGAGCGACGCGCCGATGCCGACCACGAGGAGGGCGACCGGCACCGCGGTGAGGGGCCCGAGCGAGCCCGGCGTGCCGATCTCGATGTCGCCGTAGTCGGCGAACCCGAAGATGACGAACACGAGCACGAAGGTCGCGATGATCTCGGTGGCGAGGTTCCAGCCGTAGGCGCGGATGCCGGGGCCGGTCGAGAAGACGCCGAGCTTGTTGGCCGGGTCGGGCTCGGCGTCGAAGTGGTCGTGGTAGGCCAGCCAGCAGAGCACGGCGCCGAGGAAGGCGCCGACGAACTGGGCGGCGATCGCGACGAGGAACTGGACGAACTCGATCTTCCCGCCCACCAGAAGCCCGATCGAGACCGCCGGGTTCAGCTGAGCGCCCGAGTACGACGACACGAGCACACCGGCGAACACCGCCAGGCCCCAGCCCCAGTTGATCATGAGCGTCCCGCCGCCGAGACCCTTCGACTTGGCGAGGATGACGTTGGCGACCACGCCACCGCCGAGCAGGAGCAGCATCGCCGTTCCCACGAGCTCCGACACGAAGTAGAGCCCGAGATTGATGTCGTGCATGTCAGCGTCGACCTTTCTGCAGAATCATCGCGCGGCGGCGTCGCCGTGCGAGAGGGCGGCCCGAGGGTGATCCGGCGTCGGGCCTCGCCGGGTCTGTGAGCGCGTCAGGCGGGGAGAGGCGCGAGGCGCGACGTGCGGACGTCGATGCGGTGGGCCTCTTCGAGTGCCTGCGCGGCCTCCTCGACCTGAGCGCGGACGGTCTCCGCGTCCCAGCCGAGCACCGGAGCGGCCGCTTCGGCGACCTCGGTGAGGGTCTCCATCGAGACACCGCCGACGAAGGCGATCGAGGTGCGGCGCAGCAGCAGGTCCATGAGCGTGACCACCTCTTCGCGCTCGGCGAGGAAGGCGATCTCCTCGACGGAGTAGCCGGGCGCGTGCCCGAGCTCCTGCTGAGCGACCGGGAGCGCGGCGAGCACCTCCTGCGCGTAGGTGCCGTAGCGCTCGAGCATGCGATCGGCGAACTCGGCGGAGTGCGCACCGCGGTGGGCCTCGATCCAGCGCCGACGCTGAGCGACGCTGCGGGGGTAGCCGGCACCGCCGCCGATCGCGAGGTCGGTGGTCGCGACGCGGCGCGGGCGCCGCATCAGCTCGAGGACGTCGGTGGCGAGGTGCTCGGCGAGAGCGCGGAAGGTCGTCCACTTCCCGCCGACGAGGCTGAGGACGGGCACGTCGCCGAGACGGTCCTTCTCGATGCGGTAGTCGCGGGAGACGAAGCCCGGAGCGAGGTCGTCGTGCCGCGGGAGGGGACGGATGCCCGAGAACGTGTAGACGATCTGCGAGCGGTCGACGGCGATGTCGGGGAAGACCTGGCCGATCAGATCGAAGAAGTAGTCGATCTCGTCGTCGGTGCAGACCGTGGGGCGGCTCGGGTCGGCGTCGATGTCGGTCGTCCCGACCATGACCCGGCCCTTGAGCGGGTAGATGAGGACGATACGGCCGTCCGCGGCCTCGAAGAAGATCTCGTTGCCGCCGGTCGCCTCGAGCAGCGAGGTGTTGTCGAGGACGATGTGCGACCCCTTCGTGCCGCCCATGAAACGGGTCGGGGTGCCGAGCGCGCTGTTGGTCAGATCGGTCCAGGGGCCGCTGGTGTTCACGACGACGTCGGCCGTGAACGGGAACTCCTCTCCCGTGACGTCGTCGCGGATGATCACCGACGACCCGTCGGCGCCCACGACCGGAGCGTAGTTCGCCGCGCGGGCGGAGTCCTCGCGTGCGCCGTCGCGCAGCACGTCGAGCGCGAGGCGCTCGGGATCGTGCATCGAGGCGTCGTAGTAGGTCGCGGTGTAGCGGAACCGCTCGTCGAGCTCGGGGAACTGCGTCCGCGAGCTGCGGCGGCCGCGGAACCGGTGACGAGGCACCGACCCGCCGTCGCGCGAGAAGGTGTCGTACATGATCAGACCGACCTTGATCAGCAGCGCCCCGCGCTCGCGCGGCTTGCCACGACCGTGCGTCACGAGCAGGCGGAACGGGGCGGCGAGGATGCCCGAGAAGGTGCGATGGATCGGGATCGTCGTCGGCAGCGGCTTGACGAAGTGGGGCGCGTTGCGCACGAGGCGGTTGCGCTCGGTCACCGACTCCTTCACGAGACGGAACTCGCCGTTCTCGAGGTAGCGCACACCGCCGTGGATCATGTGGCTCGACGCGGACGATGCGCCGCTGACGTAGTCGCCGCGTTCGACGAGTGCCACGTCGACCCCCTGGAGGGCGAGGTCGCGGAACGTCGCGATCCCGTTGATGCCTCCGCCGATGACGAGGACCTCGGCATGGGGGCGCTCGCGCAGGGCTCGGATGTTCGCGCGGGTGGTCGGCGTCGACTCGGTCATACTGCATCCTTTTCCACGGCTGTCC
The DNA here is from genome assembly GCF_002920555.1 of Microbacterium sp. Ru50. Taxonomy (NCBI): domain Bacteria; kingdom Bacillati; phylum Actinomycetota; class Actinomycetes; order Micrococcales; family Microbacteriaceae; genus Microbacterium; species Microbacterium sp. Ru50. The sequence goes on from NZ_PQSV01000001.1 coordinate 1,584,465, forward strand.
CGATCTACACTGGGGTCCACCGCACGAATGCGCAACGGTCATGCACGAACGTGCACCGGCGCTGCGGCGATGCACGAACGTGCAGGACGGATGACGATGAGCGCGGACGCCGAGGCCGAGGCACGCACACGGGACGCGCTGCGCGCGGCGCAGCTGTACTACGTGCAGGACCGCACGATGGATCAGATCGCGGCCGAGATGACGCTCTCGCGCTCCTCCGTGTCGCGCCTGCTCGCTCACGCGCGCGACATCGGACTCGTCGAGATCACGGTGCACTCGCCGCACGAGGCGAACTCCGTGGTCGCCCGGCGCCTGTCCGAGCGCTTCGGCATCTCGGTTCACGTCGTCAGCACACCCCCGCGCACGAACGACGCCGAACGACTCGAGCGCACGGCGCGCACGGCGGCCCACGTCCTGTCGTCGACCCTCGACCCCGACGCCAGCATCGGCATCGCGTGGGGAGCCACGGTGTCGGCGATCGCCCGCCATCTGCCGACCAAGCGGCTGCACGACTCGCAGATCGTGCAGATGAACGGTGCGGCCAACGAGTCGACGTCGGGGATCTCGTACTCGGGCGCGATCCTCGAGCGGTTCGGGCAGGCGTTCGGCACCGACGTGCAGCAGTTCCCGGTGCCCGCCTTGTTCGACGACCCGCTGACCAAGCAGCTGCTGTGGCGCGAACGGTCGATCCGGCGCGTCCTCGACGCGCAGTCGCGCGTTCAGGTGTTCGTCTTCGGGCTCGGCTCGCCTCACGCCGACGTCCCCTCCCATGTCTACGCCGGCGGCTACCTCACCGGTGAGGACCTGCGCTCGCTGCTGCGCGACGGCGTCGTCGGCGACTGCGCGACCGTGTTCTACCGCATCGACGGCTCGGCGACCGGCATCGAGCTCAACGCCCGCTCGAGCGGCCCGTCGCTCGAAGCGATCCGCCGCATCCCCCGTCGCCTGTGCGCGGTGTCGAGCCTGACCAAGCTCGACGCGCTGCGCGGCGCGCTCGCGGCGGGACTGATCACCGAGCTCGTCGTCGAGGAAGCGCTCGCCCGGCGGCTGGCGGAGACCACGGTCGGAGCGGCCTGAGGCCCGAACTCGGGACGCGACCTCAGGACGGGCCGAAGATCGGGTGGAAGGCTCCCACCGCGACCGACACCGCGACCGCCGTGGCCGAGATCACGAGCCCGCCCGCCATGACCGCGACATCGGATGCCGCCAGCCGCGACTCCCGTGCCCACGTTCGACGTCCGGGTGCGCCGAAAGCCCGCGCCTCCATCGCCGTCGCGAGGGCGGAGCCGCGCCGGATGGCCAGCACGAGCAGCGCGAACGCCATGCCCAAGGCGCGCCGCAGCCGCCCCGCGTCGGCAACACCGCGGGCCCGCCGCGCGAGCGCGAGCGCGCGCCAGTCCTCGGTCAGCAGACCGAGCATCCGCATCCCCGCGAGGCCCCCGATGACGAATCGGGCGGGAAGACGCAGGATCTGCGCCAGCCCGTCGGCGAGGTCGGTCGGGTCGACCGTGACGAACAGCACGACGGCCGGGAGACCGATCGCCAGGACGCGGAGCGCGGCTGCCAGTCCGAGCGCGAGAGACCCCTCGCTGACGTGGACGAACGCCCAGGAGAAGACCTCCGCTCCGCTGCGTTCCCCGTAGAGCGAGATGGTCACCGCGGCCGCCGGCGCGGCGATCCACAGCGGCAGCGTCCGCATCCAGAATCGGCGCCAGCCGACACCCGAGGCGAGCAGGAGCGGCAGCTCGAGGAGCAGGGCCACCCCGGCCGAGACCGGGTCGATCGTGATGACCAGCGGCAGCGCGATGAGCAGTGCGGCCAGCAGCTTCGCCACGGGGTTGAGCGTCGCGACGCCACGTCGGACAGGGGACGGTGCGATGGCCGTCATGCGCCGACTCCGGCGGGCGCGTCCAGAGCGAACCGGCGTGCCGAGAGGGCGTCGAGCACCGCGTCGTCGTGCGTGATCGCGATCACCCCGCGCGGGCCGCGATCGTCGACTCCGTCGCGGAGGGCGGCGATGATCGCGACCAGCTCCGACCACGTGCGCGCGTCCTGGCCGTAGGTCGGCTCGTCGAGGACCACGACCCGGGGACGCGCCGCCAGCATCGCGGCGACGGTCAGGCGGCGCTTCTCGCCGCCTGACAGCGTGTAGGGGTTCGCCGCGGCGAGCGGGGCGAGCCGGAGCCGCTCCAGCAGCTCGTCGACGCGCGCTGTCATCTCGGTTTCTTCGAGCCCGAGAGCGCGCGGCCCGACCTCGAGCTCGGCGCGGACCGACGAGCGCAGGATCTGGTGCTCCGGCTCCTGCAGCACGGTGCCGATCCTGGTCAGCAGCGCCGTCGAGGTCCATGCCGCGGGGTCGGCGCGGTCGGCGCGGTCGCGTCGCCGGGAACGGCGCAGGAGCGCCGCTCCCGCCGCCAGATCGTCGGCCGCGCGCACGGCGCCGCCCTGCCCGGGGAGCAGCCCCGCGAGCGTGAGGCCGAGGGTCGACTTGCCGGTGCCGTTGGGGCCCACGACGCCGAGCACCTCGCCGGCGCGCAGGTCGAGGTCGAGGGGGCCCGCGACCGGCACGTCCGTCGTGCGCCCGACGACGAGGCCGTCGGCCGACAGCAGCACGTCGCCGGGCGGAGAGGCCGGCCGCGGGGGGACGACCGGACGGATGCCGGGCACCCACACCCCCGAGGCCGCCAGCTCCGCGCCGCGTTCGGTCAGCACCGTCCGCGGGTCGCCGTCCGCGACGACGCCGCCGCCGGGTGCGAGGACGATGACCCGGTCGACGAGCGGGAGCCACGCGTCGATCCGATGCTCGATCACGACGAGGGTGGCTCCCGTGGCATCGAGCGCGCGGGCGACGGCGTCCCGCACATCGATCACACCCGCCGGATCGAGGTTCGCCGTGGGCTCGTCGAGCAGCACCGCGCCCGGCTGCATCGCGACGACGCCCGCGAGCGCGAGGCGCTGCTTCTGCCCTCCCGATAGCGCGGCGGTCGACCGGTCGAGCGGGACGTCGAGCCCCACGGCATCCAGAGCAGCGCGCACCCGGCGCCAGATCTCGTCGCGCGGCACGGCGAGGTTCTCGCATCCGAAGGCGACGTCGTCGCCCACCCGCGCGAGGATCGTCTGACTGTCGGGGTCTTGGAGGACCAGCCCCACCCGACCCCGGGCGTCCGCCGCCGGCTGACCGTCGACGAGGAGCCCACCCTCCTGTTCGCCCTCGTCCGCTCCCCCGAGCACACCGGCGAGACCCTGCAGCAGCGTCGACTTGCCCGATCCCGATGCTCCGAGCAGCAGCACCCGCTCGCCGGCCCCGATGCGGAACGTCGTCTCGCGCGCGGCCCACGCGCGACGTGTGGCGTAGCGCCACCCCCAGCCGCGGGCTTCGAGGGTCGCGGGTCGCGCCGCGCCGGCGTCTTCGCCCACCGTCAGACGCGGGCGGTGGCTTCGCGCCCGGCCGCGAACCTGCTCAGGGCTCCCGTCCGCGCCAGGGCACGCGTGATGAGCCACCCGCCGAGGCCGGCGATGACCGCGCCCGAGACCGTCGTCGAGGCGATGTAGACCGACGTGAACAGCGTGTCAGCACCGGGGTACCAGAGGACGCGGTCGTTGATGCCGCCGGCGAGGCCCGCCCCGGCGCCCGCGAGGAGCGCGACCGGAAGACGCCACGACGCGTAGAGGAAGACGAGGAAGATCAGTTCTGCGCCGAGTCCCTGCACGAGGCCGGAGACGATCGTGAGCGGACCCCACTGGTTGCCGACGAGCGCCGAGATCACCGCCGCGAGCAGCTCGGTGTACAGCGCCGCACCGGGTTTGCGGATGATGAGGCCGCCGAGCACTCCGGCGATGAGCCAGGGTCCCGCGAGCAGCCCCTGCAGGCCGGGGAGCAACGGCGTCAGCGCGGCGGACGGTCCCTGATAGGCGACGTTCCACAGCAGGAACACCGCGGCGCAGGCGACGCCGATGACGCTCGCGATGACGATGTCGACGACGCGCCAGCGGAAGCGGCCGGGCGTGCGCCCGGTACGACGATCGGACTCGGTGGTGGACGCAGCAGCGTGCATTCTCTCTCCTCCCTGCGCCGGCATGATCCGGATCAGGTTCGACGGTCGAAGCGTGGATCGCTTCCTCTCAGCCCGGCTCACCGGACTCCCGTGGTTGTCGATGAAGTATATCGGCGCACGCGCGTTGTACGTTGGGCGGGTGACCTCTCCCGCCCCGCGCGTCGCCCTCGCGTGGCTCGACGACGATGCCGTCGCCAGCGGGAACGACCGTCGTGACGCCGTCGCTTCAGCGGGACCGTACACGCTCGCGCACGCCGAGCTGCTCACCGAGCCCCCTCGACGCTCGGCCGCACCGGCCGTGCTCTCGACGCTGGGGGTCGCCGCGCTCACCGTGGGCGGATACACGGCGGCGACGCTGCTGTGGCCGCTCGACGCCGTCGCGCCCGACATCCTGCCGGCCGCCCTCTCGGCGCCCGCCGCGCCCCTCGCGCAGCCCGCGTGGCCGGCCGAGGGCGCCGGCGCCACGGCCGTCGGCGGCTTCGCAGCGGTGTCGGCATCATCCGGCGAGCCGGAGTCGATCGCGAGCATCACGAAACTCGTCACCGCCCTCGTCGTGCTCGATCGGATGCCGCTCGCCGACGGCGAGCAGGGCCCGGAATTCGCGTTCACCTCCGCCGACCGCCGGGAGTACCGCGCCTACCTCGCCGACGACCAGTCGGCGCTCGACGTTCCCGTCGACGGTGTCCTCACGCAGTACCAGCTGCTCCAGGGAGTGCTGATCGGGTCGGCGAACAACTACGCCGACCGGCTCGTGTCCGAGCTCTGGCCCGACGAGGACGCCTACGTCGAAGCGGCGAACGCCTGGTTGCAGGCGCATGGCCTGGGCGGCGTCACCGTCGTCGATTCGAGCGGTATCGACCCGGAGAACACGGCGGCACCGGCATCCGTGATCACCCTCGCCGAAACCGCGATGTCGAACCCCGTCATCTCGGGCATCGTCGGGCAGCGCTCCGCCGAGCTCCCGGGCGCCGGATTCGTGGAGAACACCAACGCTCTGCTCGCCGACCCCGCGGTCGTCGGAGTCAAGACGGGCAGCCTGTTCGGCTCGTACAACCTCGTCGCCGCGAAGGACACCGACGTCGACGGCGTCAACGTCCGCGTCTACGCGACCGCCCTCGATCAGCCCGACGACGAGACCCGCCACTCCGCGACGGCCGCGCTGCTCGATCGCACGATCAGCGAGATCGCGGCCTCACCGGCTCTCCCCGCGGGAACCGTCGCGGGAACCGCGACGACCGCGTGGGGCGCAACCTCCGAGATCGTCACCGAGTCCGACATCCGTGTCGCACTGTGGAACACGCAGTCGTCTCAGGCCGCCGCGAACGTCGAGCTCGGCGATTCGCGCGGCGCCGGCGACGAGGCCGGCGAGCTGACGCTCACCGGTCCGCTGGGCACGGCGACCACGGCCCTGCGCCTGACCACGGACATCCCCGACCCGGACGTCTGGTGGCGCCTCAGCCACCCGCTGCAGCTGTGGGGCCTCGCGGACTGACCTCGCGACGCGCGAGCACGCGTCACACGAAGCGGACGGTCTGCTGCAGGCGGGTGCGGACGTCGAAGAGCTCGTTGCCGCCGATCTCGCGCGCCCCGGCGACGCCCCGGCGCAGCACGGTGGCGAGCGCGGAGCGGCCGACCACGGCGATCGCGAGCCCGCGCACACGTCCGAGCTCCTCGATGGCCTGCACGACGTCGTCGTCGGGCAGGACGACGATCGCGCCGCTGAACTTCACGCGAGCCGCGCGGCTGAGCGCGCGCGCCCGATGCACGAGCGTCGCGATCGGCGAGTCGACGCCCTCGCCGATCAGCTCGCCCCGCCGGGTGCGCACGGGGGTGCCGAAGTCCTCGGACAGCACGGCGTAGAGCCCCGAGGGCCCGAGCACGACGTGGTCGAGCTTCGCCTCGGGATCCCGCGGATCGGCGGCGACGTCGTGCCAGACCGTGTATCCCATGCCGAGGTCGGCGACGACCCGGGCGGTCGCCTCCTCGGCGAGCGCGTCGGCCAGCAGCCGCCTGATCTCGTGCGGCGCGGTGCGGACGAGGGCGGGGTCATAGGGGTCCTCGACCGGTGCGCCGCGTCCCACCCACTCCCGGATGAGGGTCAGGTAGCGCTCGCGACGCCAGCCGCCGGGCTGACCGAACGACCGCGCCCGCGGGCGCGTGTCGGCGGGTCGCTGCGGCGGCCGCCACGTCGGCGCATCGGGCGAGAACGTCGGTGCGTCCGCGAAACCGTGACCGCGGTCGTAGGCGGCCCGGGCAGCGGCCGTGCCGACGAGGTCCCATGCGCGCTGCACCTGCACGAACGTCACGGCGTCGCCGCCGGTGTCGGGGTGCGTCTGCCGCAGCCGGAGGCGGTAGGCGCGGCGGAGCTCCTCGTCGTCGACGTCGGGCGCGACCCCGAGCACGTCGTACGCAGAGGCGGACAGCGGACTGTCGAACACGAACCCTCCCTCGTGCGGCGCTGCCCCGGGACGGCGCGGACGCACAGCATCCCGAGACTATTACCTCGCCCGGAGGTGCGGCCCGGACGGACGCGCGAACTCAGTCAGTCCATAGGGCGAGTGCCGGCTCGAATGCGAACGCCTGCGTCACGACATCCGGGGCGAGATCGTCGCGGGATGCCGGTGACCACGAGGGAGCCCCGTCCTTGTCGACGAGGCGAGCGCGAATGCCCTCGACGAGGTCGGGCTGCGTCGTGGCGAACCAGAGCACGAGACCGTACTCCTGCGCCAGGACGGCCCGGAGCTCGTTCCGCTCGCGCGCTGCGCGGACGGCCGCGAGCGTCACGGCGAGAGCGGTCGGCGGAAGGGTCTCGAGCAGCTCCGCCGTCGCTCGCGCGTCCGGCTCGGCCCGATCCCGCAACCGTCCGATGATCTCGGCGACCGAATCGGCGGCGAAGGCGTCGTCGATCCAGGGCCGGGCGGCCTCGAGGCGAGCGGGCCCGGCGGTCTCGTCGAACAGGAGGACGAGCTCGGTCGCGGTCTGCGGATCGGCGCGGCTGACGAGAGCGTCGCGCAGATCGTCGAGCCGCTCGGAGGGAACGAGGTGGTCGGCGAAACCGGCGTAGATCGCGTCGGCGGCGTCCAACGACTCGCCGGTCAGGGCGAGGAACTCCCCCACACGACCCGGCGCGCGGGCGAGCAGCAGGCTCCCGCCGACGTCGGGGGTGAACCCGATGCGGACTTCGGGCATCGCGAGGCGCGACCGTTCGGTCACCACGCGCACCGCCGCATGGCCGGCGAGCCCGATGCCGCCTCCCATCGTCACGCCGTCGGCGAAGACGACAACGGGCTTCGGATACGCGGCGATGCGCGCGTTGAGCGCATACTCGGCACGGAAGAAGTGGGCCGTCTCGGCCATATCGCCCGCGACGATCTGGTCGTACAGGCCGCGGACGTCGCCGCCTGCGCACAGCCCGCGCTCCCCTGCACCGTCGAGCAGCACGGCATCCACACTCGGGTCGTGCTCCCACGCGTCGAGCGCGGCGGCGAGGTTCTCGATCATGCCGAGATCGAGGGCGTTGATGGCTCGCGGGCGGTCGAGCGTGAGGTGTCCCAGCGCACGATCGACACGGGCCCGGACACGCGAATCGGATGCTGCGGCGTCGGTCACCCTCGCCACGCTACCGCCCGGAGTTCGCGGTGAACGCGGCGTGTCGGGCAGGATGGGAGCCGAACCACCCGGCGAGAGGGGGCGCGATGGCGGACGGACAGGTGCTGGAGTTCACCGACGTGGCCAAACGTTTCGGCCCCGTCGCGGCGGTCGACGGTCTGACGGCGCGGGTCGAACCCGGCGCGGTCACCGGCTTCCTCGGGCCCAACGGCGCCGGCAAGACCACGACGCTGCGTATGCTCCTGGGCCTCATCGCCCCGACGTCGGGCTCGGCGACGATCGGCGGGCAGCGCTACCGCGATCTGAAGCACCCGCTGCAGACCGTCGGCGCCGTTCTCGAGTCGTCGAGCTTCCACCCCGGCCGATCGGCGGCGGCGCACCTGCGGGTCTACGCGCACGCCGCCGGGATCCCCGCGTCCCGCGTCGATGACGCCCTCGGCATCGTCGGTCTCGGCGACGTCGCCGGGCGGAAGGTCGGCGGGTTCTCGCTCGGGATGCGGCAGCGCCTCGGCCTCGCCTACGCACTGCTGGGCGACCCCGGCGTCCTGGTCCTCGACGAGCCGACGAACGGACTCGACCCCGAGGGCATCCGCTGGATCCGCCGCTTCCTCCGAGACCTCGCCGCCGAGGGACGCACCGTTCTGGTCTCGTCGCACCTGCTCGCGGAGGTGCAGCAGTCGGTCGATTCGCTCATGATCATCACGCGCGGCCGCCTCGTCTACCAGGGCGGCATCGAGCACGTCGTGCCGCAGGACGAGATCGCGACCGTCGTCGACGCCGAAGACCGCGAGGCGCTCCGCCGCGCCATCTCGGCCGCCGGCTTCGAAAGCGACGAGCGTCGCACCGGCCTCGCCGTGCGCGGAGCCGACGCCCCGACGGTCGGACGCATCGCCGCCGACGCCGGCATCGCCCTGACCGCGCTGCAACGAAAGGGTCCGGCGTTCGAAGAGGTCTTCCTCGAACTGGTGAGCGGCGCGCGCGTGCACCCGTCGGCCGCCACCGGGGAGGAGACGCGATGAACCTCGTGAACGCGACCCGATCGGAACTGACGAAGCAGTTCTCCACCTCGGTCTGGTGGGTGCTCCTGATCGTGCTCATCCTGTACATCGGCGGAACGGCCGGGGGCATGGCCGCCGTCTTCGCGGCCGGCGAGAACGGTTCCCTCCCCGGCACCACGTCGTTGCCGACCGGGCTCGGCGACCGACTGCCGAGCCTCATCTACGGGCTCGCGACCGCCATGGGATACGTCTTCCCGCTCGTCGTGGGCTCGCTGCTGGTGACCGGCGAGTACCGCCACAAGACCCTGACACCGACCTTCCTGGCCACGCCCCGGCGCGGCGTCGCGCTGGCCGCCAAGATGATCGCCGGCGTCGTGATGGGTCTCGTGTTCGGCGTCGCCGCCGTCGGGTCGACGGTCGCCGCCGGCGGCGGGATGCTGGCGCTGTTCGGCGTCGACCCGCAGCTCGGACGCCCCGAGACCTGGGCGTTCCTCGGACGGATGCTGCTCGCCCTCGTGCTCTGGGTGCTCGTGGGCATCGCGCTCGGCACCCTCATCCGCAACCAGATCGCCGCCGTCGTGGGCATCCTCGCCTTCACCCAGTTCGTCGAGCCGATCGCCCGCGTGGGAGCGAGCATGGTCGACGGGCTGGCCGACGTCGTGCGCTTCCTTCCGGGCGCCGCCTCGGATGCGCTCGCGGGCGACAGCATCTACGCGGCAATGGGCGGCAGCGCCGGTCAGCCGCTGGAGTGGTGGGCGGGCGGGCTCGTGCTCGCGGCCTACGCGGTCGTGTTCGCTGTGATCGGCTACGCCGTGTCGTGGCGGCGCGACGTCGCCTGATCGACCAGGTCCGCGACGTCTGCGGGCTCGTTCTCCACCTCGAGGCGCAGGGCACGCACGAGCGCGACCCCGTGCCGGGTCGTCAGGATCAGCCGCTGGAACTCGTCGTCGCCCTCGAGATCGACCACGACCGACGGCCGGCGACGCCGGACGAGCACGAAGTCGGTGCCGCCGGCCGACTCGAAGGAACCTGCCGCGATGACCGCGGGCACCAGAAGCCCCGGGCGCGGCACGCCGCGCAGCCACGACCACGCGTCATCCGTCAGCTGGACGCGCGCGATGTTCTCCCGTGACACCAGGACATTCCGCTGACGGAATGCCGCGGCACGCTCGGTCGCCGACAGCACGACTTCGAGCTGAGCGGAGTCGAGCAGAAGCGTCACCATGCATCTCAGTCTGCCAGTCGGACGCTCACGAGATGCTCACAGACCGGCAACGATCGCCGCCACGATCACGTCACGACGCGGGAGCGTCGGATGCCGGCGACGGCTGGCGTGCGATCGCATCGATGAGCGACGAGATCGTCGTCTCGGCCGCGACCACGTCGACGGCGAGACCGAGCTTGCGCGCGTCTCGCGCGGTTCGGGGACCGATCGCCGCGATCAGGGTCGAGGCGGGAAGGTCGGGGAACTGCTCGCTGACCTGCTCGGCGACGGAGCCGCTGGTCACGAGCACGGCGTTGATGCGCCCGCTCGCGACATCGGCGGCGATGCGCTCGGTCACCGGGACGCCGACGGTCCGGTAGGCCACGACGCTGCGGACATCGTGACCAGCTTCGACGAGCATCCGGGTGAGGACGGGTTTGGCCACCTCGCTGCGCAGCGCGAGGACGCGCGTGGGCTCGGCCTCGATGGCGAGGATCTGCTCGGCCAGCCCCGCCGCCGAATCGTCTTCGTCCGGCACGAGATCGACGCGGTACCCGACGGCGGTCAGCGCGGCCGCCGTGGTCTCGCCCACGGCGGCGACGCGGGTGTGCGCCGGGATCTCCGCCCGGTAGGCGTAGAGCACGTCGACGGTCGTCGCGCTGGTCAGAGTGATCCAGTCGAAGGCTCCCGCCGCGAGCTCGGCGAGTGCCCCCTCGAGATCGGCGACATCGGTCGTGGGCGCGAAGTTGACGAGCGGCGCGATGACCGGCGTAGCGCCCTGCGAACGCAGGAGAGCCGCGACCTGGTCGCCCCACGGGCCTCCGCGCGGCACGAGCACGCGCCACCCCCGAAGGGGCTTCTGCGGCTCGGGGCCGGGCTCGACATGCATATGGTGGCTCTCATGAGGCGCCACCGCCCCCGGAAGAGCGGCCGACGCACGTTCCTTCTCCGGGCGGTGCAGGCCCGGATGCGCAACATCGGCAGCATTCGCTCCATCGCCGCTGCCTCGTTGTCCGAGCATACTCCGCTGCGGACGCGAGGCGGCGGCGGGAGGTATCGATCCGGACTCGGTTGGCCGAGAACGGCTCGCCTCCCGCCCGCTGGGCGGACCCGACGGCGTCAGCGCGCGATCAGTCGGGCGATGCCCCAGACCACGGCGCCCACCGCGACGGCGACGCCGACCGCTGCCGCGGTCGCCCCGGCGGGGTTGCGCTGCGCGTATGCGCGCGCCTCGCGGCTGGCTCGGTCGGTGGCGATGACGGCGCGCTTGGGGAGGTTCGCCTTGTGCTCGATCGCGGCGAGCGCGGCCTTCAGCTCGGCGCGCGCCTTCTCGACCGGATCGGTGATGCCCAGCGGTACGGCGGTGTCGGGGAGCTCAGAACTCATCGGCCACTTCCTTCACGATCTTGGCGTCGGTGGAGATCGCCTGGGCGGGGTTCTGGCGCGAGCTCAGGCGCTTGAAGCGCAGGAGGCCCAGCACCGCGAACACGGCGGCGATCACGAGCAGGATCCCGATCACGATGAGCGACGCCGCCCAGGCGGGCAGCCACGACGACAGTCCGATGATCGCGAAGGCGCCGATGGCGGGGATCGTCCAGAAGAGGAAGAACAGCGCGACGATGAACCAGACGCCGCCGAGGCCGGCATCCTTTCCCGTCTTCTTGGCCCAGGCCTTCGCCGAGTCGATCTCGGCGACGACGAGGTTGCGGACCAGCTCGGGGATCTCGCCGATCAGGGTGAACAGGCTGTCGTCGGCGCGGTCGCGGAATCCGCGGGGCGTGCTCATCTCAGCTGTCCGCCACGGCGCTCGCGTCGGCGACCTTGCGTGCGTCGCGTTCAGCGGCCTTGCGCACGTCACCGGCGGCCTTCTCGCCCTCGGAGACGGCCGCGTCGAGCTTCTCGCCGGGAGTGCCGCTCTTGCTCGCGGCCTTCACGACCTTCTTCGCGCTGTCCCAGACGACGCTGGGCACGGCGAGGGCGGCTGACTTGCCGAGCTCGGTGACCTTGCCCACCTGCTTCTGCACGGGATCGAGCTCCCAGACCTGCTGGGCCTTCTCTTTGATCTGCTCGTAGCGCTGACGCCCGGCGCGTGCCCCGAGCACGTAGCCCGCGGCGAGTCCGACGGCGATGCCAATCTTGCCCCTCATGGGGTCTCCTCACGTTCGACGTTGCTGCGTGGTCCCAGGCTATCGCCGTATGCCGCCTCAGGTATCCACTCCCGTAACCGGGCGGAGCCGACTATCATGCCGGATCGACCCCGCGCCACAGCACCGCGTGGCGCGCCGCGTCGGCCTCGGCGATCGCGTCGGCGGCGACCCGCTCGAGACTGTTCCCCGACAGCCACCCGCCCACGAGCGCGAGCCCCGGAACCGAGCGCGCGCGGGACCGGATGCTCTGGACCGCCTCGTCATGACCGAGCAACGACGCCGGTGCCGCGCGGGAGTAGGTGATGCGCGCCGAGGCGCGGACGGCATCCGCCGGGATCGCTGCTCCGCTCAGCTCGGATGCCGCGATGCGCGCGGTCTCGACGACATCCGCATCGGGCGCTTCGGTGTAGGGAACGGTCACCCGGAGGATGTGCTCGCCCTCGGGCAGCGCCGCGCCGATCCAGGGCCACGTCCGCGAGATCGGACGCACGGTGACCGGCTCTGCCCCGGGGCCGATGACGAGTGACCCGCGACCGGGCAGGTCGACTCCGGCGATGCGCAGCAGCACGACATCCAACGGCTGCGGGCGCGGCTCGGCGCTCTCGGGAAGCTCGACGTGCGGGGCGAGCAGCCGTCGAGCGGTGTCTTCGTCTGCCGCGACGATCAGCAGGTCGGCAGGCACGGGCTCTTCGACGCCTTCGGCACGCACGAGCCAGGTGGCGCGCTCGCGACGGATCTCCGTCACGGCCGCGCCGGTGCGGATGTCGACGTCGAAGTCCCGCAGGCGAGCGTCGAGGGCATCGATCAGGCGGAATAGCCCGCCGCGCGGAGCCTGACGACGGGGTGAACCGGCGCGCAGGGTCTGCGCGACCGCGCCGCTGAGCGAGCCGGTCCGGGTGAGCGCGGGGTTGAGCGACGGTGCGGCGGCGTCGACGTCGATGAACTCGGGTGCGACGCCGTGTACGGCGAGCACGTAGGGCGCCACGAGGCGGTCGCGCACGCGCTCGCCCATGCGCGACGACACGAGCTCGCCCAGGCTGCGGCGACGCCCGACGGTCAGGGGCGGGCGAACGCGGTCGAGATAGGCCCGCCAGGCACCCCGGGTCTCGATGTGCCGCCGCACGTCCTCCGCCCACGGATTGGCGGGGATGCCGAGCACGGTCTCGGCAGGTGCCGGCGCGGGCCCGTTCGGGCCGGCACCGAGCCAGAGCTCGTCGTCGCGGGCGGTCTCGAGGTCGCCGGTCAGCCCGACCTCGTCGATCAGGGTCGCGAGGGTCTTCGCCGACGCCGGCAGGCCGTCGGCCGCGGCATCCACCGTCAGGTCGCCCAGCGCCGCGCGGTCGAGCGAGCCGCCGAGATGCGGCCCGGCCTCGATCAGCGTGACCCGCAGGCCGAGTCGCGCGCACTCCAGAGCCGCAACGACACCCGCCATTCCGCCGCCGACCACGACGACCCGGGTGTCGTGGGCGTGCGTCACGAGATCCGTCATCCCCCCATCCTGCCGTCTCGCCGATGAGAACATGGGGAGCATGAGCCTGCACATCACCGACGACGACGCCGCCGATCAGCTGCTGACCGAGAACCCGCTCGCGCTGCTGATCGGGATGCTGCTCGACCAGCAGATCGCCATGGAGACGGCGTTCACGGGCCCGCTGAAGATCCGCGAGCGCGCGGGGTCGGTCGACGCGGCGACGATCGCGGGATACGACCCCGAGGAGTTCGTCGAGGTCTTCCGCCAGACGCCCGCCGTGCACCGGTTCCCCGGGTCGATGGCAGGCCGCGTGCAGACGCTCTGCCAGACGATCGTGGACGACTGGGGTGGCGACGCCTCGGCGATCTGGACCTCCGGCGACCCGGATGGACCCACCGTCCTGAAGCGGCTCAAGGCGCTTCCCGGCTTCGGCGAGCAGAAGGCGAAGATCTTCCTCGCGCTCCTGGGCAAGCAGTACGGCTTCGCGGGCAGCGGATGGCGCGAGGCGGCGGGCTCCTACGGCGACGAGGGCTCCTTCCGCTCGGTGGCCGACATCGTCTCGCCCGAGTCGCTGACGAAGGTGCGCGAGTACAAGCGCGCGGCGAAAGCCGCTGCGAAGGAGGCAGCGAGCTCCTGATCATCGGGGGTTTTCGAAAAGGCTGGCGGAACGCGGCGGATATGTTTGAGTAGTCGACAATCCGTTCCCCCGGTCTGCGCAAAGGAGCGCTCGAACCATGCGAATTCGTCGACCCCGAATACTGGCAGTCGCGGCGACCGCGGCCCTCGCCGCACCGCTGCTCGCCGCGACGGGAGCCGCCGCGGCCCCCACGGCCGCCGCCCCCGTCATCGCCAACGATTTCTCGACCCCCTCACTCGGCGACGGGCTGACGCAGAGCGGCGGTGACGGCTCGACCCTCGGCTACGCCGACGGAGCCCTCGTCGTACACGACCGCGACGCCGACTACGTCGGCATCCAGACCGCGGCGGGCGTCCTCGAGCCCGAGACCGAATACACCGTCAGCGCGCGCCTGCGTCTCGCCGCCGGCACGCCCGACACGCAGGCGCGCTGGGTCGGCGTCCCCGGATACACCTGGATCGGCAACACGACCATCACGGCCGACGACTGGACGACCGTCACGGGGACCTGGACGTCGCCGGCCACCACCGAGGACGTGCGGCTGTACCTCGGCACGGGCGACATCGCCGGGACGGCCGCGTACACCTACCTCGTCGACGACGTCACCGTCACGGCGACGTCCGGCGATCCGGGCACGGATCCCGGAACCGTCCCGCAGACCCCCGGCACCGTTCTGATCGAGAGCGCGTTCGACGACGGCGCCCTCGGCGCCTGGCAGCCCCGGGTCGGGTCGAGCGGCGCGGGCCCGACCGTCGAGGTCGTGCCGGGCGGAGCCGACGAATCGTCGCACGCGGCACTCGTCAGCGACCGGACGCACGAGGGCGACGGCATCCTGCTGGACGTCACCGACACCCTCCTCGCGGGGCAGACCTACGCATTCTCGGCGGCCCTCCGCTTCGCGCCCGGCGCGGACCCCGGGCAGGGTCTCACCGTCTCGATGCGCACCGACGACGGCGGCACGGTCACCTACACCAACCTCCTGCAGGCCGAGAGCGTCTCGGCGACCGGATGGACGACCGTCGCCGGCGACATCACCGTGCCCGGTTACGACGCGGCCGCCGAGCTCTACATCGAGGCCCGCTACAACTCCGGCAACACCTCGCCGTTCCTCGTCGATCAGGTCCGGGTCACGGTGCCCGAGGCCGGCGAGGGCGACCTCGATCTCACGCCGCTGAAGAACACGACCGACTTCCCCGTCGGCGTCGCGATCGATCAGCGCGAGACCGGCGGTGCGGCATCCGACCTGCTCCGGCACCACTTCGACCAGATCACGCCCGAGAACCACATGAAGGTCGAGGCCTGGTACGACGACCAGCAGCGGTTCCAGCGCCACCCGCAGGCCACCGCGCTGCTCGACTACGCGGCCGCGAACGACCTGCGCCTCTACGGACATGTCCTGCTGTGGCACGCGCAGACCCCCGACTGGTTCTTCCAGGATGCGTCGGGGCGCGAGCTCGCCGACTCGGAAGCCGACAAGCAGCTGCTGCGCGACCGGCTCGCGACCCACATCGACGACGTCGCCCGATCGATCGCCGACGACTACGGCCTCTTCGGATCCGAGACCAATCCCCTCGTCGCGTGGGACGTCGTCAACGAGGTCATCTCCGATCAGGCGACGCCCGACGGCCTGCGGACCAGCCGGTGGCACGACGTCCTCGGCGAGGAGTTCATCCACCTCGCCTTCCGGCTCGCCGACCAGGCGTTCAACGTCGACTACGCCGCCCCGGGCTCGGACCGCCCCGTGAAGCTGTTCATCAACGACTACAACACCGAGCAGGACGCCAAGGGCACGCAGTACGAGGCCCTCATCCGGCGGATGCTGGATGCCGGGACGCCGCTCGACGGGGTGGGCCACCAGTTCCACGTCTCGATCAACACCCCCGTCAGCGCTCTCGAGAGCACGCTCGACCGGTTCGCCGGTCTCGGCCTCATGCAGGCCGTCACCGAGCTCGACGTCACGGTCAACCCCGCCACCGCCGCGAACCTCGCGCGCCAGGGGTACTACTACCGCGACGCGTTCGACGTGTTCCGCGACTACCACGCCGGGGCACCGGCATCCGAGGGGCTCTACTCGGTCACCGTCTGGGGTCTCACCGACGCGCGTTCGTGGCGCTCGGAGCAGGCGCCGCTGCTGTTCGCGGGCGACCTGAGCGCGAAGTCGGCGTTCTACGGCGCGATCGGCCAGGACGACGGCCTGCCGCCGCTCGTGACGACCGCGGATGTGTTCCGCGGCGACGTCGACCTCGACGGGGCGATCGTCGACTCCCCCGCGTGGCGCAACCTGCCCGAGCATCCGCTCACCGGCGACGCCGGCGGCTTCCAGACGCGCTGGAGCGACGACCATCTCACAGTGCTGGTCCGCTCGAACGCGCGGCCCGAGCGGATCGAGTTCACCTACGGCGACGACCAGGCCGTCTTCGGCGCCGGCGGCACGCTCGCTGGCCGGACCGTCGAGGCCGAGGGCGCGTTCTACTCCGTCGTCCGGCTGCCGCACGAGGCGCCCACCGTGGGCGCGACAGCCGCGTTCGATGTGCGCGTCTTCAGTGCGGACGGCCTCGCCGGATCATGGAACTCCGCGGGCGCGACGGGTCAGCTGACCTTCTACGAGGAGCTGTCGTACCTCGAGATCCCCCGCGCCGAGGCGATCACGGTCGACGCGGTCGTGGACGACGCGTGGGCTGCCGCGCCGCGGATCGAGACCGCCAAGCGCGTCGAGGGCGACGCCGCCGGGGCGAGAGCGACGGTCCGCACGCTCTGGCGCGACAACGTGCTCTACGCGCTGTTCGAGGTCGTCGACCCCGAGATCGACACCGCGAACAGCGACCCCTGGAACCGCGACGGCGTCGAGATCTTCCTCGACCTCGGAAACACGAAGAACGGCGCGTACGGTCCCAACGACACGCAGATCCGCATCACCGTGGACGGCGACGTCACCTTCGGCACCGGCAACGAGGCGCTCCAGCGATCACGACTGCTCGAGAGCGCGACCGCCCGCACCGCCGACGGGTACATCGTCGAGGCGGCGATCGACCTCGTCGGCCAGTCCGGCGGGCAGAGCGACGTTCCGCTCGGCGGCGCCGGCACCTTCCAGGGCTTCGACGCGCAGGTGAACGACGCCCGCGGCGGGTCGCGCTTCGCCGTGCACACGTGGGCCGAGCCGACCGGAACGGGCTACCAGACCACCTCGCGGTGGGGCGTCCTGCACCTCGTCGAGTCGGTGACCACGCCCGGCGAACCGGGCGAACCCGCCGCGTGGGCGACGATCGACGTCGGCGACGGCCGTGTCGCCCAGGGCGGATCGCTGCCCGTGCGGGTCTCGGGCCTCGAGCCGCAACAACAGATCGGCGCCACGCTCTACAGCGATCCGATCGTCGTCAGCGGCATCCCCGCGGCCGACGCGTCGGGCGAGGTGCGCTTCACCGTCGACATCCCCCGCGACCTCGAGCTCGGCGAGCACACGCTCGTGATCACCTCACCAGGGTTGGACGACATCCGTGTGGCCGTGACGGTCGTGAGCGCGGCCGGCAGCGGCGGCGCGGGCGGCAGCGGCGGCGCGGGCGGCACGGCCAGTGCGGGCAGCAGCCTCAGCGCGACCGGCGGCGAACTGCCGTGGGGCGCAGCACTCGCGGCCGCGGTCCTCCTGACCGCCGGCGGCCTGTTCCTCGCGCTCCGTCGTCGCCGGACCCCCTGACCCGCGGTCTCGACCTCGGGCACGAACGTCGGAGAAAAGCGCGAACCTCGGAGTCCATCACAGGATGGCTCCGAGGTTCGCGACGTTCTCCGCCCGCAGGTGCGTCAGGCGCCGCGCAGGCGCTCGGCGAGGTAGCCCTCGAGCGCGTCGAGGGCGATGCGCTCCTGGGCCATCGAGTCGCGGTCGCGCACCGTGACGGCGCGGTCATCGAGCGAGTCGAAGTCGACGGTGACGCAGAACGGCGTGCCGACCTCGTCCTGACGGCGGTAGCGGCGCCCGATCGCGCCGGCGTCGTCGAAGTCGATGTTCCAGCCGCGGCCCCGGAGGGTGTCGGCGACCTCGCGCGCCAGCGGCGACAGGCGCTCGTTGCGGCTGAGCGGCAGCACCGCCACCTTCACGGGAGCCAGGCGCGGGTCGAGGCGCAGCACGGTGCGGGTGTCGACGCCGCCCTTCGCGTTCGGCACCTCTTCCTCGTCGTAGGCGTCGACGAGGAAGGCCATCATCGCGCGCGTCAGACCGAACGAGGGCTCGATGACGTACGGCGTGTACTTCTCGCCGGAGGCCTGGTCGAAGTAGGTCAGCGACTGACCGGATGCCTCGGAGTGGCTGCCCAGGTCGTAGTCGGTGCGGTTCGCGACGCCCATGAGCTCGCCCCACTCCTTGCCCGGGAATCCGAAGCGGTACTCGACGTCGATCGTGCCGGCGGAGTAGTGGGCGCGGTCGTCCTCGGGAACGTCGAAGCGCCGCATGTTGTCGGCGTCGATGCCGAGCTCGATGAACCAGTTCCAGCACGCCTCGACCCAGTGCTCGAACCACTGCTGCGCCTCGACGGGCGGCGTGAAGAACTCGATCTCCATCTGCTCGAACTCGCGCGTGCGGAAGATGAAGTTGCCCGGCGTGATCTCGTTGCGGAACGCCTTGCCGACCTGGCCGATGCCGAACGGCGGCTTCTTGCGGCTCGCGGTCAGCACGTTCGAGAAGTTCACGAAGATGCCCTGAGCGGTCTCGGGGCGCAGGAAGTACAGGCCGGTCTCGTCGTCGACGACGCCGAGGTAGGTCTTCACCAGGCCCGAGAACGACTTGGGCTCGGTGTACTGACCCTTCGTGCCGCAGTTCGGGCACGGGACATCGGCCAGACCGTTCTCGGCCGTGCGGCCCTTGCGCGCCTCGAAGTCCTCGATGAGGGTGTCCTCGCGGAAGCGCTTGTGGCACTGCAGGCACTCGACCAGGGGGTCGGTGAAGGTCGCGACGTGGCCGGAGGCCTCCCAGACGCGCTTGGGCAGGATGATCGATGAGTCCAGGCCGACCATGTCGCCGCGACCGCGGACGAACGTCTGCCACCACTGACGGCGGATGTTCTCCTTGAGTTCGGTGCCGAGGGGGCCGTAGTCCCACGCGGAGCGCGAACCGCCGTAGATCTCCCCCGCCTGGAAGACGAACCCGCGGTGACGGGCGAGGGCGATGACTTTGTCGAGGCGGGACTGCTCGGCCACAGGTGGCTCCTCATGGTCGTTTTCGGGATGCGCCAGCGGCGCGGATGCCGCAGACAACGGCATCCTCGATTCTAGTCG
This sequence comes from Microbacterium sp. Ru50, assembly GCF_002920555.1. NCBI lineage: Bacteria > Bacillati > Actinomycetota > Actinomycetes > Micrococcales > Microbacteriaceae > Microbacterium > Microbacterium sp. Ru50. Next base: position 1,603,848 of record NZ_PQSV01000001.1, read on the forward strand.
CGCCGCGCAGGCCGACCCCGATACGGTCGAAGCACACATCGTTACGCACGGGAAAGGTCAGCATGGAAGCTCTATTCGCCGGAGGCGCGCTCGTGATCGGCGGCATCGCCGTGATCGCCGTCATCATCCTTCTCATCTTCCTGCTGGTCATGGTGCGGGCCTGGTACAAGGTCGCCAAGGCCGACCAGGCGCTCGTCGTCGTCGGTCGCAACCAGAAGAACGCGGCGGGAGACTCCTCGCGCATCTCGGTCATCACTGGAGGCGGCGCCCTCGTCAACCCGCTGACCCAGCGCGCCGAGATGATCTCGCTGCGTGCACGTCAGATCAAGATGGAGCCCACGGCTCAGGCATCCAACGGCGTCACCGTCATGGTCGCGGGCGTCGCGCTCGTGAAGATCGGCTCGGACCCGGAGTTCGTCCGTCGCGCCGCCGAGCGCTTCCTGTCGCAGGACGGCGCGATCGAGCAGTTCACGACCGAGCAGCTCGAGGGCGCGCTCCGCGGCGTCGTCGCGACGCTGACCGTCGAGCAGCTGATGAAGGACCGCCAGAAGCTGTCGGACCAGATCGCCGAGGGCATCAAGAGCGACCTGCTGGCCCAGGGCCTCATCCTCGACTCGTTCCAGATCCAGGGCATCACCGACAAGAACGGCTACATCGACGCCCTCGGCGCGACCGAGGTCGAGCGCGTGCGCCGCGAGGCCGAGGTCGCCCGCATCAACGCGGCCCGCGAGGTCAAGGCGCGTCAGCTCGCCACCGACGAGGCGAACCTGATCGAGCAGACCGCGTACGACAAGAACTCCGCCGCCGCCTCCGCCGAGGTCGGTCGCGCCCGTGCCGAGGCGGAGCAGGCCGAGGCCCTCGCCCGGGCACAGCGCGAGCAGGACGTGCTGCTGCAGGCCGCCGAGAACCGGCAGGCCCAGCTCGACGCCGACATCAAGAAGGTCGCCGACGCCTCGCTCTACGAGCGCCAGCGCAAGGCCGACGCCGACGCGTACGCCGAGGTCAAGGCCGCCGAGGCCCGCGCCCAGATCGCCGCCCAGGAGGCCGAGGCCACGCGTCTGCGTGCTCAGGCCGAGGCCGACGCCGTGCGCCTGGCGGGTGAGGCCCGCGCCGAGGCGATCGAGGCCGAGGCCGCCGCCATCGCTCAGAACCAGGAGGCCCTGCTCGCGCAGCGTGCGATCGAGGCCCTCGTGCCGCTGATGACCGAGTTCGCCCGCGGCTTCGACAAGGTCGGTTCCATCACGGTGCTCGGCGGCGACGGCGCGTCGAGCCACATCGCCTCCGAGAGCGCGTCGAGCATGCGTGCCACCTTCGACGCGGTGCAGGCGACGACCGGCATCGATCTGCGCCAGATCATCCAGGGCCAGGCAACCGGCCGCGGTGTCGCCCAGGGTCTGCGGGAGGACGACGCCGCCGCGGCTGCTCCGGCTGCGGCCCCGGCGGAGTGACCCCGCGCTGACTCCTCAGATCCGACGACGCCCCGTCTCACCTCCCGTGTGATGACGGGGCGCCGTCGGTCTCGGGCGCCCGGATCCGAGGAGTTACCGCGCGCCCTTGTCAACCGGGTGCGCCGCCACGCCGTCCGTTCGTAGCGTCAGGACATGACCTTCACTCCTCGCCGTGCCATCGTGACCGCTTCCGATTCGGGGATCGGCCGCGCGACCGCCCTCGCCCTCGCCGACGCCGGAATGGACGTCGGGGTCACCTGGCACTCCGATGAGGAGGGCGCGAACGAGACCGCCGAGGGTGTCCGGGCCCGGGGCCGCAAGGCCGTCGTCGCGCAGTTCGACGCGACCGAGTTCGAGAAGGTCCCCGGTGTCATCGAGCAGCTCGCCGCAGACCTCGGCGGCCTCGACGTCTTCGTCAACAACGCCGGCGGGGGCACCGGGGGGCCCGTGCTCGACCTCGACCTCGACGGCTGGCGCACGGTCGTCGCGCTCAACCTCGACGGCGCCTTCCTCGGGATGCAGACCGCCGCGAAGCTCATGGCGGATGCCGGCGACGGCGGCCGCATCATCGCGGTGACGAGCGTCCACGGCTCGCAGCCGCGCGTGGGCTCGGCCGCCTACGTCGCCTCGAAGCACGGGCTCGAGGGCCTCGTGAAGACGATGGCGCAGGAGCTCGGCCCCCGTGACATCACCGTCAACTCCGTCGCCCCGGGCGAGATCGCGACGCCCATCAACGACATGGAGGGCGACGAGGCCGAGAAGACCCACCGTCCCGGCATCCCGATCCCGCGCCCCGGCAAGCCCGAGGAGATCGCAGCCGTGGTGGCCTTCCTCGCCTCGCCGGCCTCGTCGTACGTCACCGGCGCAACGTGGGTCGTCGACGGCGGGATGCTGCAGATGGGCCCGCAGGCCGGCTCGCACATGGAGTCCGACGACTGGCGCGACGCCGGCGCCGAGTAGCCCGCGCCACCCCGACGCACACCCCGAGGTCCCACTTGGGCCGGTTACTCAGAGCTGATACCCGGCCCGAGTGGGACCTCGCTCGGTTGCGGCTGCGGCTGCGATTGCGGATGCAGGCGCAGGTCAGGTCAGGGCCGGACGAGGAGGTAGCCGCGCTGGTCGTCGAAGCCGCCGACGGAGAGCCCGGCCGCGAAGTGCTCGAGGAACTGCAGGCGCACGCGGTCGCGCCAGGCGTCGGCTTCGGCCGGGGACGCGGCGCGGATGGCATGGATGTCGTCGGGCACCTCGATCGTCGCGACGATCCGGTCGTCGGACGGACGCTCCTGCGGCGGCGCCGCGAGCGGCCACGTCACCATGAGGCGGTCGGTGACCTCGCCGCGGTTGATGCCGTCGTCCATGAGGCCGTACTGGTCGACGAGGTAGTCGCTGATGCGGGCTCCGAGCACCTGGAGGTTGAAGTGCGCGTTGCGCGCGAACAGCGGGTCGAAGGTCCACGTGATCGTGCCGACCTCGCGGGCGAAGGCCCACGCCCGCTGATGCTGCTTGAGCACGCGTCCGAGCCCCTGCTGCTGGTACTCCGGCAGCACACCGGTCACGTGCGAGTGCATCGACCGCGCTCCGGGCTCGGCGAAGAACGCCACCGACGCGCCGACGACCCGGTCGCCGTCGAAGAGGCCGACCACGTAGTTGCCCGAGTAGGCCAGCGCGCGCATGAGGTTCGTGGGCACCGAATCGCGGTCGCCGCCCCACACCTCGCGCAGCACCGCGGCGCCGGCGAAGATGTCGGCGACGGTCTCGAGGGGGCGGATGTCGATCCCCGCGGGCACGTCGGCTGGGATCGGGGGAACGCTCTCGCTCATGAGCCCACCCTACGCCGCCGCGGATAGCCTGAAGGGATGGCATCGGGCGACGACCAACGACGAAGACTCACCCGGATGCCGCGGCAGGGCGCGATCGTCGCCGTGCTGGCCATCGCGGGACTGGCCTCCTCGTTCATGTTCACGCTCGTCGTCCCGATCCAGTCGAAGCTGCCGGAGCTGCTCGACGCGAGCCGCGAGGACACAGCGTGGGTCGTCACCGCCACGCTGCTCGCCGCGGCGGTCTTCACCCCGATCGCGGGGCGGCTCGGCGACATGTACGGCAAGCGCCGCATCGTGCTCGTGCTGCTCGTCCTGCTCATCGTCGGGTCGATCATCGCGGCGCTGTCGACCGACATCGTCGGCGTCATCGTCGGGCGTGCCCTGCAGGGCGCGGTGACGGGCGTCGTGCCGCTCGGGATCTCGATCATGCGCGACGTGCTGCACGAGAACCGCGTCGACGCGGCGATCGCGCTGATGTCGGCGACCCTCGGCGTCGGCGGTGCCGTCGGCATGCCCGTGAGCGCGCTCATCACCGAGACGAGCGACTGGCACGTGCTGTTCTGGATGTCGGCGGGCCTGGGCGCGGTCGTCCTCGTGCTTGTCGTGCTCATCGTTCCGCCGAGCGTGCTGCGAACCCCCGGCCGATTCGACCTCATCGGGGCGATCGGCCTCGCGATCGGCCTGACCGGCGTGCTCCTCGCCGTCTCGCGCGGGAACACGTGGGGCTGGGCGTCGGCGGCGACCCTCGCCTGCGGCCTCGGCGGCATCCTCGTGCTGCTGGTGTGGGGGTGGTTCGAGCTGCGCATCGCCGACCCGCTGCTCGACCTGCGCGTCGCCGCCCGGCCCGCGGTGCTGCTGACGAACCTCGCCTCGATCGCCATCGGCTTCTCGCTCTTCGCCTCGAACGTGTCGTATCCGCAGATGCTCGAGCTTCCCGAAGCGGTCGGCGGCTTCGGGCTGACGCTGCTGCAGGCGAGCCTCATCGTCATGCCGGCGGGCCTGGTGATGATGGTGCTCTCGCCGTTCTCGGGGCGCCTGGCGCGCACCGTCGGTCCCCGCCTGCTGCTCGTCCTCGGCTCGATCGCCCTGATCCTCGCCTACGGCTTCTCCCTCGTGTGGGCCTCGGAGGTCTGGCATCTGCTCGTGGCGAATCTCCTCATCGGCGTGGGCATCGGCTTCGGCTACGCCGGCATGCCGATGCTCATCATGCGCTCGGTGCCTCCGACCGAGACCGGCGCATCGAACGGGCTCAACGCCCTGTTCCGCTCGCTCGGGACGAGCACCGCCGCGGCACTGATCGGCGCCGTGCTCGCCGCGTTCTCCCTCGAGCGCGACGGCGTGGCCGTGCCGACACCTGCGGCATTCCAGGTGTCGTTCGCCCTCGGCCTGGGCGCCGCCGTGATCGCCCTCGCCGTCGCGCTGTGCATACCGCAACGCCGCGATCCGCACGAGGCACACCCCTCCTTGCCCTGAGCGGCGTATCGTCGGCATCCATGAGCCACGAGGACGCAGCCACCACCGCATCCCGCGATCATTCCTCCGACGACAGCAGGAACGACCGCCGCTTCTTCGGGCAGCCGTGGGCGCTCACGCACATCTTCGGCGTCGAGCTGTGGGAGCGGTTCAGTTTCTACGGCATGCAGATCGTCCTGGTCTACTACCTCTACTTCTCGGTCTCGGACGGCGGGGCGGGATTGCCCGAGGCCACGGCCGTCGGCATCGTCGGCGCCTACGGCGGAGCGGTCTATCTCTCGACGATCCTCGGAGCATGGATCGCCGATCGCCTGCTGGGCTCCGAGCGCGTGCTCTTCTTCAGCGCGATCATCATCGTCGCGGGCCACGTCGCGCTCGCGGTGCTCCCGGGGCTGCTCTCGGTCGCGGTCGGGCTCGTGCTCGTAGCCCTCGGCTCGGGCGGGTTGAAGGCGAACGCCACGGCGGTCGTCGGATCCCTCTACTCCGAGCACGACCCCCGCCGCGACGCCGGATTCTCGCTGTTCTACCTCGGCATCAACCTCGGCGCCTTCGCGGGGCCGCTCCTGACGGGCTTCCTGCGCACGAGCCTCGGGTTCCACTGGGCGTTCGGCGCCGCGGCGGTCGGCATGACCATCGGCCTGATCCAGTACGCCATCGGACGCCGGTCGCTGCCCGAGGCCGCGCGTCGCGTTCCCAACCCGCTCCCCCGGTCGCGTTACCCGCTGGTCATCGGCATCGCCGTGGCGGCGATCGCGGCCATCGCGCTCCTGATCGCCCTCGGAGTCATCCGGGCCGACAATCTGTCGCTCGTCGTCGTCATCGTCGTCATCGCCGCGACGATCGCCTACTTCACCGTGATCATCTCGAGCTCGCGGATCACCTCGACCGAGCGGTCGCGCGTGTACGGCTTCATCCCGCTGTTCATCGTCAGCGTCGCCTTCTGGTCGCTGTACCAGCAGCAGTTCACCGTCATCCCGATCTACGCCGAGAAGCGGCTGGACCGCAACATCTTCGGGTGGGAGATGCCGCCGGACTGGGTCAACTCCATCAACCCCGTTTTCATCATCATCCTCTCGGGGGTCTTCGCGGCTCTGTGGACGAAGCTCGGAAGGCGTCAGCCCTCGACACCGATCAAGTTCGCCGCGGGCGTCATCGTCATGGGACTGGCGTTCCTGCTCTTCCTGCCGTTCGCCTCGGACGGCCCCTCGGCGACACCGCTGCTCGCCATCGTCGGCATCCTGTTCGTGTTCACCGTCGCCGAGCTGCTGATCTCGCCCGTCGGTCTGTCGGCTGCGACGAAGCTCGCACCGGCCAGGTTCCAGACGCAGATGGTCGCGCTGTTCTTCCTCTCGGTCTCGCTGGGAACGGCGATCTCGGGACTGCTCGCGCCTTTCTACGACCCCGAGAACGAGGTGCCCTACTTCTCGATCCTCGCCGCCATCGCGATCGTCCTCGGCCTCGCCCTCGCCGCGGCCCGAAAGCCCGTGCTCGCGCTCATGCGCGACGTGCGCTGACACACGCGGGAGAATGGAGGCATGTCCTCCTCCGCCGTGCGCCGCTCGAACCCCACCGCCTGGGCCGCCTTCTGGGTCGGCCTCCTCGGGCTCATCCTCATGCCGATCCCGCTGTTCATCGGCTTCGTCCTCGGCGGGGGCCTCTCGCTCGTGGCCGCTGTGCTCGTCGTGATCGCGCTTCTGAAGGGCCTCGCCCGCAGCGGGTCGGGCATCGCCCCGGTCGTCTTCGCCGGCATCTTCGTGCTGCTCACGTGGGGCGGGATCTCGGTCGGCGGCGGCATCGTCTGGTGAACGCCCGCGCGGGCGGCATCGTCACACGATGACGGCCGGATGCCGGGCCATCGCGGACCCGGCGCTAGAGTCGCGGCGCACCCGATGAGAAAGCGACGCTCATGACCGAGATCACCACGACCACCGCCGGCAGCCTCCCCCGCACGCAGGCCCTCATCGACGCGAACCGCGCGCGCACCTTCGCCGACGACGGTTTCACCCTGCAGTCCAGCCCCGAGTTCACCGAGCTGACCGCGCAGGCGGTGGCCGACGTGGTCGCACGCCAGCGCGAGGCGGGCGTGACCCAGGTCGGCGACGGCGAGTTCGGCAAGGCGATGTCGAACGCGGTCGACTACGGCGCGTGGTGGTCGTACTCGTTCCAGCGGGCGAGCGGCCTGTCGCTGACCGAGGTCAACGCGTTCAACGAGCCGCCCGTGCGCTCCGAGCCGGGCCGCATCCGCCTCACCTCGTTCCTCGATCGCCGCGACCGGCAGCTCTTCCCCGCCGTCTACGCCGACGCCGTCGAAGCGGGAGCGACGGCGACGGCGTTCCCCACGACGACCGGGCCGATCGCCTACCGCGGGCACGCGGCCGTGGCATCCGACATCGCCAATCTGAAGGCGACGCTGCGCGACGGCGAGCAGGGCTTCCTCACCGCGATCGCCCCCGGCTCGGCCTCACGCGTGCGCAACGAGTACTACGCCACCGACGAGGAGCACATCTTCGCGTGGGCCGACGCCCTGCGCGAGGAGTACAAGGCGATCACCGACGCGGGTCTCATCGTCCAGCTCGACGACCCCTCGCTCGCCGAGAACTTCGACCAGATCAACCCGGAACCCGCGATCGCCGACTACCAGGCGTTCACCCGCATCCGCGTCGAGGCCATCAACCACGCGATCGCCGGGCTGCCGAAGGAGCTCGTGCGGCTGCACGTCTGCTGGGGCTCGTGGCACGGGCCGCACACGACCGACGTCGCTCTCGCCGACATCCTGCCCGTCGTGCTCGAGGCGAACGTCGGATCGATCTCGTTCGAGGCCGGCAACGTCCGCCACGAGCACGAGTCGGGCGTGTGGGCGCAGACGTCGGTGCCCGACGACCTCGTGCTCGTGCCCGGCGTCGTCAGCCACGCGACCAACGTCGTCGAGCACCCCGAGCTCGTCGCGCAGCGCATCGAGCGCTTCGCGAGCATCGTCGGAGCCGACCGCGTGATCGCCTCGACCGACTGCGGCCTCGGCGGCCGCATCCATCCCGACATCGCGTGGGCGAAGCTCGCCTCCCTCGGCGAGGGCGCCCGGATCGCCGCATCGCGCGTCTGACTCTTCCTCGCCGCGGGCGGCCGTTCCGCGATGCAAGGGATCATCGACGACATCCCGGGGAGCGGCATCCGCCAGCGGGGTGTCGATCACGATCCATTGCATCCGGGACCGCGGGTGCTCAGCCGATTCGACTACCGTGAAAGATCGCAGGACACCGCGAGAGGGAGCCATGACCGACACACAGCCGCAGATCTTCGAGCCCGAGGGCCGCGCCATCCCCTACGTCGAGGATGCCGGCAGCGAGCCGGTCCTGGTGCTGATCCCCGGGTACAGCAACGTCGCCGCCCTCGGCACCCTCGCGCACGTGCTGGCCGAGGAGGACTTCCGCATCCTGCGCGTGGGCTACCGCACGGCGCAGACCGAGGGCGTCACGCTGCACGACCTGGCACAGGATGTCGTCGACGTCATGGACCACGTCGGACTCGGCGATGCCTGGGTCGGCGGACACGCCTTCGGCGGCGCCGTCGCACGCACCGTGTCGACCGACCACACCGACCGCGTTGACGGCGTGCTGCTGCTCGGCGCGGAGGGCGACGAACCCCGCACCGACCTCGAGCCCCTGCAGGCGGCAGCCGCGGCGGCCGTGTCGCTGGACGAATGGCGCGCGCTCGCCCCGACGGTCCCCGTCATGCTCATCCAGGGCGCCGACGACGACGTGCTGCCGCCCGCGAACGGCGAGCGCCTCCAGGCCGCCGCTCCCGGCCTCGTCAGCCTCGTGACCCTCGAAGGCGGCGGGCACCTCTTCCCGGCGACCCACGCCGGCGAGGCCGCGTTCGTCATCGAGGACTACCTCGACGTCGACTGACCCCCCCCTTCCCCGTCTCCCCCGTCGACTCGCCAAGAAACGCGGATGCCGCACCCCGCGGACCCGCAGAATCCGGCGAGTCGACGGGAGTGACGTGCCGAGAGGGCCCGTCGGACAGGGCAGAATCGAAGGATGATCGACTCTGCGCTCCACCCCGCCCACGCCTGCCTCATCGTGCACGGGCAGGACCAGCCGGGCATCATCGCCGCCCTGTCGGCGATGGTCACCCGCGTGGGTGGCAACATCGTCGCGTTCGACCAGTACTCCGATGACCCGACCGGCGGCGCCTACTTCTGCCGCGTCGTGTTCCACCGGCCGAACTTCGCGGTCGACCGTCCGTCGATCGAAGCCGAGATCGGCGAGACGCTCGCCGGGTTCGATCTGCAGTGGTCGCTGACCGACCAGTCGGTGCCCAAGCGCATGGCGATCCTGTCGTCGAAGCAGGACCACTGCCTGCTCGATCTGCTGTGGCGCCACCGCCGCGGCGATCTCCCCGTGACGGTGCCGATGGTCGTGTCCAACCACACCACGTCGGCCGAGGACGTCCGCTCGTTCAACGTCCCCTTCTTCCACGTCCCCTCGACGCCCGGCCCCGACAAGTCGGCGTCCGAAGCCGAGATCCTGAAGCTGCTCGTCGGCAACGTCGACTTCGTCGTCCTCGCCCGCTACATGCAGATCCTGTCGTCGGACTTCCTCGAGAAGCTGGGCGTGCCCGTCATCAACATCCACCACTCGTTCCTCCCCGCCTTCATCGGCGCCGAACCCTACAAGAAGGCCAAGGAACGCGGCGTCAAGCTCATCGGGGCGACGAGCCACTACGTCACGACCGACCTCGACGAGGGGCCGATCATCGAGCAGGACACGATCCGCGTTACCCACGCCGACACCGCGGCCGAGCTCGCCCGCCGCGGCGCTGACGTCGAGCGCCAGGTGCTCTCGCGCGCGGTGCTGTGGCACGCGCAGGACCGCGTCATCCGACACGGCAACCACACGATCGTCTTCTGACCGCGGGCGGGGTCTCAACCCGCGGGCGGGGTCTCAGCTCCCGGACGGAGCCTCAGCTCGCGGGCTGCACCGGCTCGAAGTCGTCGACGCTCGTCTTCCCCGTCGGCGACAGGAAGATGCGCGTCGTGTCACCGGGGTCGGCGGGGTCGAACACCAGCGGACGCGTGTCGCCGACCGCCGGCACCTCGCGTGGCGCGATGAGCACCATGGTCGTGACCCAGCGATCCGTGCCGACGGCGTCGGTGAACTTCGCCACCAGCGATGCGGCCATCCGCGACGCGTCGTGCGCGGGCAGGGGCGCCTCGACGATCTCCGCCTCGACGCGCGAGCCCGAGGCCAGAAGACGCGAGATGACCGCGTTGTCGCGGCGACGCGTCGCGAGGGCGCGCACCCGCGCGATGTAGCTGAGCACCGCGAGAAGCGCGAGAAGACCGGGGAGCCACCACTGTCCGGCGTACAGAATCCACTCGCCGACACCCCACGGCTCGTTCTGTCCGAAGGTCGGGTCGACGGCGACGCCGACCGCGTCGGGCGCGATCCACATCGTCGTCGCCACCCACGTGCCGATGGCCAGCCCGGCCAGGATGATCGTGAGCGGGCCGATCGCCGCATAGCCCTTCTCGCGTGCGCTGAACCGGTGGTTCCACTTGCCGTACTGTCCGATGCAGACGAGAAGCAGAAGGATGCCGACGGGCAGGCCCCATCCGCGGACGGCAACCGGGATGCCGGTGTCCCACGTACCGAAGACGCTGTTGATGTTCACGGCCCGGAGCTGCTCGAAGATGCCGCCGATCGCGAACCCGACGACACCCGCGGCGGCGACGGACAGGATTCCCCAGATCAGGCTCGCGACCAGCGCGGAGGTGGTCCCCCGATACTTGGCTTGCTCACGACGTGCAGCTTCTCGGGGGTCCAGCAAACTCACTCCCCCAGGCTAACGCTCCCCGCGCCGGGGCTCAGGACACGGGCTGCTGCAGGTCGATGACCCATCGGTCGCCGTCATAGGGCGTCTGCAGATACACCTCGCGGCACGCGCCGTCGGATCGCAGCCCGCGCCGCTCCGACTCGGCGACCAGCGCCTGCCACGCGCTCTGGATGCCGGCCAGATCGGGCGCCTCGTAGCGAAGGGTGAGCGCCCGCGGTTCGGCCGCGACGACCGCGCGCTCGAGGCCGTCGGGCACCGGCGCCTCGCCGATCTGCTCGGCCGCGGCGACGACCATGCCGTCGCCTGTCGTCGTGTAGACGGCGACGCCGGGTCCGACCCGCTGCGCACCGGCGGACTCGATACGGTCGTTCACGCGCTGGAACATGACGCTGATCTCGTCTTCGATCTGCGCCATCTCGTCGATGCGGACCGACAGCTGGGTCAGAGTCAGCTCGGGCAGTGCGGTCTCGATGAATGTGGACACGGGTATCTCCTTCTCGATCGATCGGAGCCTCGCCTCGACCTCGTGCAGCCGCTGTACGTCCGCTGCGATCTGGCCGCTCAGCTCAGCCCTCCGCTCCCGCAGGAGCGCGGCCACGGATGCCGACGACACACCGTCGTCGAGCAGTCGGCCGACCTGTTCGAGGGTGAAACCGAGGTCCTTCAGCGCGATCAGCCGGTTGGCCCGATCGAGCTGCGACGCGGCGTAGGAGCGGTAGCTCGAGGCCGGATCGACGCGATGCGGACGCAGCAGGCCGAGCTGGTCGTAATGGCGCAGCATCCGCACCGATACGCCGGCCAGCCGGGCGAACTCTCCGATACTCAACATGGTGATCCCACTCGACAGCCTGACACGGTGTGAGAGTCAAGCGCACGGCCGGATCACATCAGAAGACGTACTCCATGAGGTCGAACCCGAACGCGCGGAACGCCTCGTGAGCGCGCAGACGATCGCTCATCGACAGGTCGTCGAACCCGACCAGCAACGCGTAGGCCACCCCGGCGCGGGGGCCGGCGAGCACGCCGGCCTCGGCGCGGATGCCGTCGGCCCGACCGGTCTTGTTGACGAACAGCAGCTCGTGCTTGTCGTCGTCGTGCGCGAAGGGATCGAGTCCTGTCACCGAGCCGACGAGCGACAGGTCGTGGTTCAGACTCAGCCACTCGGACACCTGGGCGCTCACCCCGGGCGAGACGACGTCGGTGTTGACCAGTGCCGCGAACATGGCGGCGAGCTCGCGCGCCGTGCCGAGAGCGTAGTGCGGCGCATCGTCGGGCCCGCGGGTGTCGCGGAACCGGTCGAGCAGCGCCGTGCGCGGCATCCCGAGGCTTCCGATCCGCGCGCGCACGGCATCGAGGCCGACCCGCTCGAGCAGGGCGTTGGCGGCGAGCGCGTCGCCGGTCGAGGCGGCCAGCACCGCGAGATCGCCGAGCGGCAGGGCGGGCGCCGCGAGATGGCGCCAGAGCCCCGCGACCGCGACGTCGCCGACGGTCGACCGATCGACGATCTCGAGCGGGTCGAGAGTCCCGGCCTCGAAGCGGGTCGCCACTTCGATCAGCAACGGGACGATGCCCAAGCCCGCCACCGGCAGCGTGACGAAGTCGTCGCCCGCGAGCACGGGCGTACCGCGGTCGAGGTCGCTGACCCGCACCGACACCCGCGCCCCGGATGCCGCCAGGGCGTCGAGCGCCTTCTCGGTCGACGCGAACCCTCGCCGCGGCACGCCGGAGCGACGGCGCGGGCGCGCGCCGGTGCGCCGCTCCGCGCGCGAGCGGGCGGTCCCGGGGGAGGATTCGGATCCATCCACCGTCATGTTCTCGTCTCCGTCGGAGTCAGTTCGAGCGATTCGGTTCGAGTGATCACCAGATCGTTACGCGGCGCTCGGGCGCGAGCCACAGATCGTCTCCCTCGGTCACGCCGAATGCGTCGTAGAACGCATCGATGTTACGGACGATCTGGTTGCATCGGAATTCGTTCGGGGCGTGCGGGTCGATCGTGAGCAGCCGGATCGTCTCGGCGTCGCGCCCCTTCTGCTGCCAGATCTGTCCCCAGCTGAGCAGCAGCCGCTGCACACCCGTGAAGCCGTCGACCACGGGGCCGTCGGGCGCCTCGGCCAGCTCTTCCGGCGACATCGTGGCGGCGAGGTGCAGCCGGTACGCCTTCAGCGCGATGCCGAGGCCGCCCAGGTCGCCGATGTTCTCGCCGATGGTGAGCGCGCCGTTGACGGTGTGCTCCTCGCCGAGTCCCCGCGGCACGAGCGCGTTGTACTGGTCGATCAGTGCCCCCGTGCGCTCCTCGAAGGCGGCGCGGTCGGCGTCGGTCCACCAGTCGTTGAGCGCGCCGGTGCCGTCGTAGGCGCTGCCCTGGTCGTCGAATCCGTGCCCGATCTCGTGGCCGATGACCGCGCCGATGCCGCCGTAGTTCGCCGCGGCGTCGCGCTCGGACGAGAAGAACGGCAGCTGCAGGATGGCCGCGGGGAAGACGATCTCGTTCATCAGCGGGTTGTAGTAGGCGTTGACCGTCTGCGGCGTCATGTGCCACTCGTCACGGTCGATCGGCTGGCCGAGCTTGGCGAGCTGACGCTCGTACTCCCACTCGGTCGAGCGCAGGACGTTCCCCAGGAGGTCGGTGGGATCGATCTCGAGCGCGGAGTAGTCCTTCCAGCGGTCGGGGTAGCCGATCTTCGGTGTGAAGGCCGCGAGCTTCTCGAGCGCACGCTCACGCGTGGCCGGCGTCATCCACTCGAGGCCCGTGATCGACTGCCGGTAGGCCTCGATGAGGTTGTCGACCAGGGCGTCCATCTCGACCTTGGCCTGGGGCGGGAAATGCCGCTCGACGTAGATCTCGCCGACCGCTTCACCGAGAGCCGCCTGCACGATGCTGACCCCCCGCTTCCAGCGCTCGCGGTTCACGGGCACGCCGGTGAGCTGGGTGCCGTAGAAGGCGAAGTTCTCGGCGACGAACGCGTCGGGCAGGAACGGCGCCGACGCACGGACGACCTGCAGCCGCAGCCAGGCCTTCCAATCGTCGAGGTGCTCGTCGGTCAGCAGCGTGCCCAGACCGGAGAGGAAGCTCGGCTGGTTGACGTTGATCTCGGCGAAGCCGTCGCGGTGCCGGGGCGCGAGGCCCTCGAGCCACGGGTCGAGGTCGACGCCCGCGAGGGTTCGCACCTCGTCCCACGTGTGCAGGTTGTAGGTCGCCACCGCGTCGCGGTTGCGGACGTTGTCCCAGTGGTGCGTGGCGAGCTCGGTCTCGAGCCGCACGATGCGGTCGGCCTGGTCCGCGGCATCGCCGACGCCGGCGAGCTCGAGCATGCGCTCGGCGTAGCCGCGGAACGCGGTGCGCGTGGCGTCGAAGCCGTCGAGGCGGTAGTAGCTCTCGTCGGGAAGCGACAGCCCGCCCTGGACGAAGAAGACGACATAGCGCTCGGGGTTGCCCGGGTCGGGCTCGATGAACGTGCCGATCATGCCGCCGATGCCCTCGCGCTCGAGCTCACCGACGGTGCTCAGCAGCGCCGTGATCGAGTCGACCGCGTCGACCCGCGCCAGCTGCGGGCGCAGCGGCTCGGCGCCGAGCTCGTCGATACGGGCCGTGTCCATGAAGCTCGTGAACAGGTCGCCGATCTTGCGCTGCACCGTGCCCGGCTCGGCCGACGTCGCGTCGTCGATGATCGCGCGGACGTCGCTCTCGGCCTGTTCGGCGATGACGTGGAACGAGCCCCACCGCGCCTTGTCGTCGGGGATCTCGGTGCGCTCGAGCCAGCTGCCGTTGACGTGCCGGAACAGATCGTCCTGCGGTCGGATCTCGGGGCTCAGCTCGGCGATGTCGATTCCGGAGGGGAGGACGGGGTCGGTCATGGCACCCATGCTAGGCCGACCGGACGACACGAACTTCCGAGGGCGTTCAGCGTTCTGTGGTGGTACATCCCTCGGCAACCGGGATGCCGGCGAAACGGTCCCTGGTCCAGTCGAACAGCTCGTCGATGAGGGGCGACGGGCGCTCGACGACGCCCGCATGCTCGAACCCCGCGTACGTGCGGAAATCGACGTCCTGGCCCGCCGCGCACATCCGGTCGACGAAGGCGGCCTGGGTCTGCACGGGGATGACGCTGTCGGCTCCGCCGTGCGCCAGCAGCACGGGCGCGGTGGAACGAAGCGGAGCCGTGTTCTCGCGCAGATGGCGACCGAGCACCCCGGATGCCGGCGACCGCGAGAACAGCGCGGGATCCCGGCTCATCCCGAGCGCCGCGGCCACCGACAGCACGATCGTCGGGTCGGACAGGCACCGCTCCGACATCTGCCGCAGCACCGTCTCGGCGCCGGGACGCACATAGTCGCGATACTCGATCTCGGGGTAGATCGCCGAGAACGAGGCGAAGGCGTAGGAGGCGAAGATGCTCCCGCCGGTGACGCTGGAGATGCCCTGCACGAGAGCCGCCGGGTCGCTCGCCGGGGCGAGGGCGGCGACGCCCCGCACCCAGACCTCGGGGGCGTACTCCCGGGCGACGGCGCCCGTCCACAGCGCGGCAGCACCGCCCTGCGAGTGCCCCCAGACGACGGTCCGCGCCCCGAGATCGGCCTCCTCGAGCTCGCGAGCCGCGCGCACGGCGTCGAGCGACGCGTGCGCGCTCGGCAGGCCGACGAGGTACGGGTGCGGACCCTCGGTCCCGAGCCCGATGTAGTCGGTGCCGACGACGGCCCATCCCTCTTTGATGGCTCGCGGCAGCATGTAGAACGCCCCCGCCCACAGTCCGCGCGGCTGCAGCGACGGGGCGCAGTGCTGAGCGAACCCGGTGGTGCCGTGATTCCAGTCGATCACCGGCCACTGCCCGTCTCCCTCGCGCGGCACCGCCACGATGGCGCTCGCGACGCGGACCTCCCCCTCGACTCCCGTCGTGGTGTAGAGGATGCGCCATCCCTGGGCGCTCGCCGGGATGCCCGCCTCGAACGGCTCGGCGCGTACGAGTCGTCCAGGCTCGTCGGGCAGGTCGCGCGGTGCCGCGTAGAAGTCGTCGACGACGGTCGAACCGTCGCGCAGCGGCGCGGTCACGATCGTCGTGGTGACGGCGAGCGCGACGGAGGCGATCGCGACCACGGTGCGACCCCATCGCCGGCGCGGGCGCCCGTCGGCCCCCAGCCGTTCGGCCGCCCGGTCGTCGCGGCGACGGCGCAACCGCGTCCAGAGGTCGACGACGCCGCTCATGATCAACCGTGCGCCGAAGACGACGGCGGTCACGAGCAGGGTGATGTCGGGCCAGAACAGTGCGAGCGCGCCGAAGATGACCCCCGATGCGCCGAATGCCGCATCGGCGATGCGCGCGTCCCACGTGCGCCCGCGTCCGAACGCGGCGATGACGCCGAGGACGCCGCCGCCGAGAAGAAGGATGCCGACGACGATCGCGACCACGCGGACCGTCAGTCCCGGCGCGAGGAGGACGATCGCGCCGCCGACCAGCCAGGCGACGCCGGTCGCCGTGCGCCAGCGCGGCCGATGCGCCTCCCCCTCGCGTCCGGTGAGCTCGAGCAGTCCCGTCAGGGCCATGCCGCCGCCGATCAGCCAGGCGAGGACGTCGAGAGCGGTCGTGGGCCGGATGACGATGACGACGCCGAGCACGACGGCCGCCGCGGCGACGACGACGCGGACCCACGTCGGCAGCCGCGCGTGCAGGCGCGCGATCGCCAGGCGTTTGAGCAGCCGCATCCCCGTCCTTCCCCTCCGGTCGATGATCAACGCTAGTCGGGGATGCGGTGCTGCTCCGCGCGCTCGACAGCGACCGGGCCCGCGTGCAAGGCCGGCCCGGCGGCGGTCCGCCCCTAGGCTCGTCTCATGGCGCCCACGCTCAACCGCGAGATCCTGCGGCTGGCCGTTCCCGCGCTCGGGGCCCTCATCGCGGAGCCGATGTTCCTCATCGTCGACGCCGCCCTCATCGGCCACCTCGGCGTCGTGCCGCTCGCGGCCCTGGGCATCGCGGGTGCGGTGCTGCAGACGATCGTGGGCCTGATGGTGTTCCTCGCGTATGCGACGACGCCGGCGGTGGCGCGCCGCTTCGGGGCGGGCGACTCCACGAGCGCCGTGAGCGCGGGGATCGACGGTCTGTGGCTCGCGCTCGGCCTCGGCGCCGTGCTCGCGGCGGCCGGCTCGCTCGCGACCCCGCTGCTGGTGGGTCTGTTCGGCGCCGGGGAGGCCGTCTCGACGGATGCCGAGACCTACCTGCGGCTGTCGATGTGGGGGCTTCCGGCGATGCTCGTCGTCTTCGCGGCGACCGGGCTGCTGCGCGGGATGCAGGACACCGTCACCCCGCTGTGGATCGCCGGCCTCGGGTTCGGCGCGAACGCTCTGCTGAACGTCCTGTTCATCTACGGCTTCGGATGGGGAATCGCCGGATCGGCCATGGGCACCGTCATCGCCCAGTGGGGCATGGTCGGTGCCTACGCCGTCGTGATCGGCCGTCTCGCCCGCCGGCATTCGGCGTCGCTCCGGCCCCGCGCCGACGGCATGCGCGGGTCGGCGCGTCTGGGCGGCTGGCTGTTCCTGCGCACGGTGTCGCTGCGGGCCGCGCTGCTCGCGACCGTCGCGGTCGCGACGGGACTGGGAACGAACGAACTCGCCGGATGGCAGGTCGCCTTCACGATCTTCTCGACCGCGGCCTTCGCGCTCGACGCCCTCGCGATCGCCGCGCAGGCCCTGATCGGACGCGGGCTCGGTGCCGGCGACGAGACGTTCGTCAAGCGCGTGCTCGGGCGGACGGTCGCCTGGGGCGCGTGGTTCGGAGTGCTCGTGGGCGGGCTGATCGCGGCGACGTCGGGAGTCATCGGGCTGCTGTTCACCGGCGATCCCGCGGTCGCCGCGCTCGTGCAGCCGGCTCTGCTCGTCCTCGCGATCGCCCAGCCCGTGTGCGGCGTCGTCTTCGTCCTCGACGGCGTTCTGATGGGCGCCGGAGATGCGCGCTACCTCGCCATCGCCGGCGGGCTCAACCTCGTGCCCTTCATCCCCGCCCTCCTGATCATCGGTGCGCTGCATCCGGACGGCGCGGCGGGCCTCGCGTGGCTCGCGGCGGCGTTCTTCGGTGTGTACATGATCGCTCGGCTGCTCACCCTCGGCTGGCGCGTACGCCGGGGCGCATGGTTGCGCATCGCCGTCTGAACGGCGGCCCGGGCGAAACTGTGATCGGGTCGAAACCTCGCTCACGTGCGAACCTCAGCCTCGGCCCGTACCGTGGCCCCATGCCGAAGCTCACCTCTGTTTCCGCCGCCGGCATCGCCGTGCTCGCGGTCGGGATGCTCGCTTGCGGCTGCGCGGAACGGACTCCGCCGGTCGAGGTCGCGACCCCGTCCGATGACGCGCGCACGCTTCCCCGACCCACCGCGGATGACGCCCAGCGCTGGGCCGACACCGTCATCCCCGAGAACGCGCTCGGCGGAGCCTCGTGGACTCAGCGCGAGGCGGGTGTCCTCGATCCGGGCGGAGAGCCGATCATCGCGGTCACGGCGGGCGAGGCTCCCGCCATCGTGACGATCGCCTGCGTCACCGGCTCCGGCAGTCAGCTGACCTACACCGTGACGGCGAACGGCGAGACGCTCGACAGCGGTGAGGCGACCTGTGCGGCGGTCGACGAGAACGCCGAGGCGCACAGCATCCGCGACGTGCCCGCCGACGCCACGGTCGAGCTCAGCGCCTCGGCGACGGGGCTGTTCGTCTACGCCGTCACGCCCGACCGTCACCCCGAGCGGTGATCTCCGGTCGATGCGGGCTCACCGAGCCCAGCGCCGGCACCACTCGTACATGACGACGGCACCCGCCGCCGAGGCGTTGATCGATCGCGTCGAGCCGTACTGCGTGATCTCGACGACGACGGATGCCGCGGCCACGGCGTCGGCCGAAAGCCCCGGGCCTTCCTGTCCGAACATCAGCACGGCACGCTGGGGCAGGTCGGCCCGGTCGACCGGAACCGACCCCGGGACGTTGTCCACCGCGACGATCGGGAGGTCGTTCTCGCGCGCCCACGTGGCGAAGGAGGCGACATCCTCGTGGTGGCGGACGTGCTGGTAGCGGTCGGTGACCATCGCGCCGCGGCGGTTCCAGCGCCGGCGTCCGACGATATGCACCTCCGCCGCACCGAACGCGTTGGCGCTGCGAACGATCGAGCCGATGTTCATGTCGTGCTGCCAGTTCTCGATCGCGACGTGGAAAGGATGCCGATGCTCGTCGAGATCGGCCACGATCGCCTCGAGCCGCCAGTAGCGGTACCGGTCCACGACATTGCGCCGGTCGCCGTCGGCGAGCAGCTGCGGGTCGTAGCGGGGCTCGTCGGGCCATGCGTCCGGGCCGCCCGGCCACGGTCCCACGCCCACCGGCAGCTGCGGCTCCGCGTCGACGTCGTCACGGCCGTCGCCGGGCGCGCCTGCGGGCGCGTCGGCGGGCGCGTCGGCGGGGTCGGGGCGGGTCACCGGGACAGGCTATCCCGCCGCCGCGGATAATCTGGAGTGTGCCCTCCCCCGCCGTCGACGACTACTTGAAGACGATCTACCACCACACCGAGTGGCAGTCGGCGCCGATCACCCCGTCGCAGCTCGCGGCCATGCTCGGGCTCGCACCGTCGACGGTCACCGAGATGGTGCGCAAGCTCGCCGCACAGGACCTCGTGTCGCATCGCCCCTACGGACCGGTGACGCTGACCGAGACGGGCCGCCGGCGGGCGGCATCCATCATCCGGCGTCACCGGCTCATCGAGACGTGGCTCGTGCGCGAGTTCGGGTACGCCTGGGACGAGGTGCACGACGAGGCCGAGGTGCTCGAGCACACCATCAGCGACCGTCTGCTCGCGGGCATCGCGGAGCGGCTGGGCGATCCGCGATTCGATCCGCACGGCGACGCGATCCCCGACGCCGACGGCGAGGTCCATCGCGAGCCGTTCGTGCTGCTCGCCGAGGCCGCGATCGGCCACGAGGGCCGCATCCTCCGCGTGAGCGACCGCGACCCGGCGCTCCTGCGGGCGCTCGAGGAACGCGGCATCGACGTCGGTCACACCCTGATCGTCAGCGGACGCGACAGCGTTCAGCTCGACGGCGGTGGTTCCGCCGTGCTGCCGCCCGGCGCCGCCGCGGCCATCTGGATCACCGCCTGAGCGCGATCAGCTCTTCGCGCGCGTCCGGCTCGCCTTCAGATACGGCCACGGAGTGCGGGTCGTGTGCTCGCAGTACGACCACAGGCGCGCCGCGATCTCGGGATCGCGCGTGATCGCCGCGGGCGTCGCGACGCGCGGCGCGCCCCGCACCACACCGGAGGGTCCGTAGAACTCGCCGCCCGCGGCATCCGGATCGACGAGCGCGCGCACGAGCGGCCAGGCCCCGCGCTCCTTCGACTGGGTCACGGCGACCTGGAGGTTGTCGGTGAAGCGCGTCATGCGCGTGGGCTCGTTGATCCCCGCGATGCCGCGGGTGCGCCCGCTCGTGGAGTACCCGGGGTGGGCGACCAGGCTCGAGACGGGCACGCTCGCCGCCCGCAGCCGCTGGTCGGCCTCGAGGCCGAGCGAGGTCGTGGCGACCTTCGACTGGACGTACGCGCGCCAGGGCGAGTAGTCGCTCTCGAGCTCGATGTCGGTCGGGTCGTACTTCCAGATCGAGGTCGACACCGAGCCGACCCACACCATGCGCCCGCGGCCCGCGGCGAGCGCGATGAGCAGCTCACCGGCGAGCGCGTAGTGGCCGAGGACGTTGGTGGCGAACACCAGCTCATGGCCGTCGGGGGTCGTGCGGCGCTGCCGAGGCGGGTGCACGATCCCGGCGTTCAGAAGCAGGCCGTGCAGGGGCTTGCGCCCGCGCGCGGTCGCCGCCGCCGCACGGACCGAACCGAGGTTGCTGGTGTCGAGCAGCAGCGTCTCGATCGAGCCCACCCCCTCGGGAAGGGCCTTCGTGACCGATGCGCGCGCGGTCGCGAGGCGCTGCGGGCTGCGACCGGTCATGATGACGTGGGCCCCGGCGGAGGCGAGCTGGAGCGTCGCGAAGTAGCCGAGTCCCGCGTTGGAACCCGTGACGAGGTACCGCTTGCCCGACAGGTCGGGCAGCTTGCGGGGATTCCAGTCGTCGTGGGCCACGAGTGAAGACTACGGCCGGATCGCCACGGCTAGGCTGGGGCCATGCGGACACGCGCCGATATCGAGTGCTGGCTCACGGACATGGACGGCGTCCTCGTCCACGAGAACCACCCCATCCCGGGTGCGGCGGAACTGCTCGCGCAGTGGCGCGAGACGGGCACGCCGTTCCTCGTGCTGACCAACAACCCCTTCTTCACGCCGCGCGACCTCAGCGCGCGTCTCGCGCGGTCGGGGCTCGAGGTCCCGGAGGACCGCATCTGGACGTCGGCGCTCGCGACGGCCGACTTCCTGCGGTCGCAGCATCCCGGCGGCTCGGCGTTCGTCATCGGCGAGGCCGGCCTCACCACGGCCCTGCACGAGGCGGGCTACATCATGACCGAGACCGACCCCGACTACGTCGTCGTGGGTGAGACCCGCAACTACTCCTTCGATGCCATCACGAAGGCGATCCGGTTCATCAACGCCGGCGCACGCTTCATCATCACGAACCCGGATGCCACGGGCCCGACCCCCGAGGGCGTGGTCCCCGCCACCGGCTCGTTCGCGGCGCTCATCTCGCACGCGACCGGCAAGAGCCCGTACGTCGTCGGCAAGCCGAACCCCATGATGTTCCGCTCCGCGATGAACCGCATCGGAGCGCACTCCGAGAACACCGGCATGATCGGCGACCGCATGGACACCGACGTCGTGGCGGGCATCGAGGCGGGCCTGCACACCGTGCTCGTGCGCACCGGCATCTCGGACGACGCCGAGATCGAGCGCTACCCCTTCCGCCCCGACGAGATCCTCGACTCGGTCGCCGACCTGCTCGAGGCCGAGCCGTACGAGACCGAGGATCCGGGCATCCTGTGAACGAGTTCGAGCAGAACCTGCTGCTGATCAGCGTCGCCCTCATGCTCACGACCACCCTCGTGGTCGTCGTCGTGCAGATGGTGCGGCGGCGTCGGGACGGTGACGACGACTGATGTCGATCGTCCTGGCGCTCACCGGACTGGCGGTGCTGCTGGTCGCCCTCATCATCTTCGTGCGCAACCAGCAGATCGGCACCGACGGCACCAATCGCGGGTCGACGCGGCGCGGCATCATCCTGCTCATGTTCTTCGGCCTGCTGCTCGGCCTCGCCTCGCAGCTGCCCGTCTTCCGGGGCTGAGGTTCCGGGGGCCCGCCGCGGGGCGTCAGTCGAGGATCGCGGTCGCCTCGACCTCGACGAGGACATCGGGCTCGAAGAGGTAGTCGACCCCGATGAGCGATGCCGGCGGCATCGGCGTGGGCAGCCCGATCTCCTCGGCCACCTCCTGGACACCCGCCATGAAGTCGGCGATGCGGTCGGGGGACCACCCCGTGACGTAGAACGTCAAGCGGACGACATCGCCGAGCCCCGCGCCCGCGCTGACCAGCCCGGCGTGGGTGTTGCGGAGGGCGTGAGCGACCTGACCGGTGAGATCGCCCGGGGCGACGGGCCTGCCGTCGGCGGTGCGGGCGATCTGGCCGGCGACGGTGACGTGGCGGGTTCCCGTGGCCACGGCGACATGGTGGTACGGGACGGGCTGCATCAGCGAGGCGGGTGACGACAGGTGGACGGTCATGTGTATCTCCTTGCATCAACGCGGGTATCTCATGGATACCTGGTGCGCGGAGGTCACTTCAACGAGACTGGGTAGCGTGACCGATACCGCCCCCACTGCCACAGACCGATTCGAGATCACCGCCCCGCATCGCGAGCTGCTCGACCAGGTGCTCGACCGGTGGTCGCTCGCGGTGCTGAACGAGCTGTGCGACGCACCCGCCCGGTTCAGCACCCTCAGGCGGGCGATCCCCGCCGTGACGCAGAAGTCGCTCACCGCGACCCTCCGGCGCCTCGAGCGCAACGGGATCGTCGAGCGCGTGGTCCTCAGCACCCGGCCCGTCGCCGTGGAGTACCGGATCACGCCGCTCGGCAAGACGCTGCGTCCGCCCGTCGACGTCATCCTCGCCTGGGCGCACGAGCACATGCCCCGCATCGAGGACGCACGTCGGCGCTTCGACGATGAGATGGACGGAACGCCCGGGATCGGGGCCTAGGTCGATCAGACCGTGCCGGCGCGCACCTCGGCGAGGAAGGGATAGTCGATGTATCCCTCGGCGGTCGAGCCGTAGAAGAGCTCGGGGCGCGCCTCGTTGAGCTCGGCGCGCTGCTGCCACCGCACCGCCAGGTCGGGGTTGGCGATGACAGGACGGCCGACGGCGACGGCATCCGCCCAGTCCGACGTCACGAGCGTCTCGGCCTCTTCGCGGGTCGTGGGCGAGCCGAAGCCCGAGTTGAGGATGAACGGGGCGCCGGCCACGCGGCGGATGTGCTGCACGAGGTCTCCCGTGGGGTCGGCGCTCAGCACGTCGACGAACGCGAGCCCGAGCGGGGCGAGCCCCTCCGCGATAGCCGTGTAGGTGGCGAGGGCGTCGGCGTCGTCGTGCTCGAGCACACCCTGGATGTTGTGCTGCGGCGACAGGCGGATGCCGGTGCGGTCGGCTCCCACGGCTGCGGCGACGGCCCGCGTGACCTCGACCGCGAAGCGGGCACGGTTCTCGGGCGACGCGCCGTACTCGTCATCGCGCACGTTCGACACCGGCGAGAGGAACTCGTGCACGAGGTACCCGTTGGCGCCGTGGACCTCGACGCCGTCGAGCCCGGCCGCGAGGGCGTTGCGCGCCGCCTGTGCGAACTGTTCCACGACGAGCGGGATCTCCGCCGCGGTGAGCGCGTGGGCGATCGGCATGTCGGCCTTGCCCTTCGGGGTCCGGGTCTGCCCGGGCGCAGCCAGGGCGCTCGGCGCGACGACCCGATCGGCACCGGTGATGTCGGGGTGCGACACGCGTCCGCCGTGCATCAGCTGCATGACGATGGTGCCGCCGGCCTCATGGACGGCGTCGGCGATGCGCCGCCAGCCCGCGATCTGCTCGTCGGTCTGGATGCCGGGCTGCCCGGGGTACGACTTGCCCTCGACGACCGGCCACGTGCCCTCGGTGACGATGAGCCCCTGCCCCGCACGCTGGCGGTAGTACTCGACCATCACGTCGGTGGGGACGCCGTCCTCGCCCGCGCGGGTGCGGGTCAGCGGCGCCATGACGACGCGGTTCGACAGGTTCAGGGCGCCGAAGACGGCGGGCTCGTACAGGCTCATACCCGAGCGCAACCACCCCCACCCTGCGCGCTATTCCTCCGCAGGGCGGTTCGCTTGGCACTTCACGCCCCCTCGTCCGGCCGGAAGCGGCGGATGCTGCCAGGTGAAGCACCTTACTGCGGCGCGAGGCCCAGGTCGTCGAGGTCGATCGCGGCGAGCCACTGCAGCCCGGCCTCCTCGACCGCCGCCTGCGCGCCGGTCTTGCGGTCGACGATGACGGCCACCGCGACGGGCTCAGCGCCCTCGCGCCGCAGCGCCTCGACGGCCTTGAGCGCGGACTGGCCGGTGGTCGAGGTGTCCTCGACGACGACGACGCGCTTGCCCGCGACATCCGCGCCCTCGATCTGGCGACCGCGGCCGTGGTCCTTGGGCTCCTTGCGCACGACGAACGCGTCGAGGGGGCGACCGGCACGCACCGACTCGTGCATGACGGCGTTCGCGATCGGGTCGGCGCCGAGAGTGAGACCGCCGACGGCGACGACGCCGTCGATGTCCGAGATGAGGTCGAGCATGATGCGGCCGATCGCGGGCGCGGCCCGGTGGTCGAGGGTCAGGCGCCGCATGTCGACGTAGTACGTCGCCTTCTTGCCGCTCGAGAGGGTGAAGTCGCCGTGGAACACCGCCTCGTCCTGAATCAGCCGGATGAGGTCCTGGCGGTCGGCTTCGAGCTCGGGCGTGCCTGCGACGGTCATGACCCCGATTCTACGAGCGGAGCGCGCGCGCCTCGCGCCGCTCAGACCACGACGAGCTCGACATCACGGAGCTCGCCCGCCTCGACCGTGAGCGTGAGGAAGGTCTTGTGCGGCTGGCGGCGCCGGTCGGTGGGCGAGCCCGGGTTGAGCAGCCGGAGCCCGCGCGGGGTCGTCGTGTCCCAGGGGATGTGGCTGTGCCCGAACACGAGCACGTCGTCGTCGGGGTACGCGACATCCATCCGTCGCTCGCGCCCCGTCGCCGCCCCCGTCTCGTGCACGACCGCGAACCGGACTCCCTCGATCGTGCGACGCGCGACCTCGGGCAGCCGAGCGCGCAGGTCGGCTCCGTCGTTGTTGCCCCACACGCCCAGCACCTCGCCCTGCTCCTCGAGCTCGTCGAGGACGGATGCCGCGACCCAGTCGCCCGCGTGGACGATGAGGTCCGCCGCATCCGCTGCGGCGAGCACGGCATCCGGCAGCCCCCGCGCCCGCCCGGGAACATGGGTGTCGGCGATGAGCAGCAGTCGCGTGGCCATCCCCCGACGGTATCCGGATGCCGCGCAGCGGGCGACGTCCGATGCTCCGAATAGGCTGGAGGCATGCGCATCGCCACCTGGAACGTCAACTCGATCCGCGCTCGCGTCGACCGCATCGTCGGCTTCGCCGTGAACGAAGACATCGACGTCCTGGCGATGCAGGAGATTAAGTGCAAGCCCGAGCAGTTCCCGATGGAGCAGTTCGAGGCCGCGGGCTACCACGTCGAGCTGCACGGCCTGAACCAGTGGAACGGCGTCGCGATCGCCAGCCGCGAGCCGATGACCGACGTGCAGATCGGTTTTCCCGGGATGCCGGGCTTCCTCAAGGGGCACGAGGGACCCGACGCGCCGCAGGAGGCGCGGGCCATCGCCGCGACGGTCGGCGGCGTCCGGGTGTGGAGCCTGTACGTCCCGAACGGCCGGTCGCTCGACGACCCGCACTACGTCTACAAGCTGCACTGGCTGCAGGCGCTCGAGCAGTACACGCGCGACACCCTCGCAGCATCGCCCGACCTCGCCCTGGCGCTCACCGGCGACTTCAACATCTGCCCCACGCCCGAGGATGTCGGCGACCCCAGCCTCATCGAGGGCGTCACGACCCACGTGTCCCCGGCCGAGCGCGCCGCCTTCCAGGCGCTGCTCGACGCCGGGCTCGCCGACACGGTGCGGCCGCTGGTCCCGACCGGGTTCACCTATTGGGACTACAAGCAGCTGCGCTTCCCCCGCAACGAGGGCCTGCGCATCGACTTCATCCTCGGCTCGCCGGCCTTCGCCGACGCCGTCACGGGCGCCGCCATCCACCGTGACCAGCGCAAGGGCGAGGCGCCCAGCGATCACGTCCCCGTCGTCGTCGACCTCGACCTCGACGGTGACGACGACGACGATCGCCCGATGATCTTCTGACCGTCGTGCCGACCGTCCGGCTCCCCCGCACGGGGGATGCCGCGCCCCGGCGCGCCCCGTAGCGTGGAAGGCATGTCCGTGGCCACCCCCGTTCCCGACGAGCGCCTCGCCCCGACCCCCGAGCAACTGCGCAACGATCTGTGGCTCGCCGCCGCGCTGCTCGTGAGTGCGATCCTCAGCACCTGGCTCGGAAGCGTCGCCCAGGTCTGGGGAGACGATTCCCCGCACCTCGGCTGGGGCCTGCTCTACTGCGTCGCACTGACGGCGCCGCTCGCGTTGCGTCGCCGCATCCCGGAGGTGTCGCTCATCGCCGTCGCGGTCGTCTACTTCGTCGGCATGTCGGTGCACGTCCCCGAGATGTACGTCGGCAGCATCGCCCTGTTCATCGCGATGTACTCGGTCGGCGCCTGGGTCGTCGACCGGCGCCGAGCGATGATCGTCCGCGTCGTGGTCATCATCGGCATGTTCTTCTGGCTGCTGGCGGCGATGTTCCAGGCGGCGAGCGAGCAGGGCAGCGACAGCGCCGCGGAGTTCTCGCTGTTCTCCCCCGTCGCAGCGATGATGATGCTGCAGTTCCTCTTCAACGTCGTCTTCTTCGCGGGTGCCTTCGCCTTCGGCGAGCGGGCCTACGCGGGCGCGCTCAGCCGAGAGGAGCTCGAACAGCGCACCCGCGAGCTCGAGCACGAGCGCGAGATCACCGCGGCCCAAGCGGTCGCGCTCGACCGCGTCCGCATCGCCCGCGAGCTGCACGACGTCGTCGCGCACCACGTCTCGGCGATGGGCGTGCAGGCCGGCGCCGCACGCACGGTGCTCGACCGCGACCCCGACGCGGCGCGGCGCGCGCTCACCGTGGTCGAGGAGTCGGCACGGGCGTCGCTGACGGAGCTGCGGCAGCTGCTCGAGACGCTGCGGACCCCGGATGCCACGGCCCCGCATGACTCGACGCTGCGGCTCGACGCGATCGAGGAGCTCGTACGGTACTCCGAGGAGAACGGTATGCCGACCACCTTCGCTGTCGTGGGCGAGCCGGTCGCGGCATCCGAGGTCGCGCAGGTGAACCTCTACCGCATCGCGCAGGAGGCGCTGACGAACGCCCGCCGCCACGGCGGGCCCGACGCGCGCGCCGACGTGCGCCTGCGGTTCGACGGCGACGAGATCGAGCTCGAGGTCGCCAACGACGGGCGCGTGCGGTTCGGATCGACACCGGGCCTCGGCCTCGTGGGCATGCGCGAGCGCGCGGCTGCGTCGGGCGGATGGCTCGAGGCGGCACCGCGTCCGCGTGGGGGATTCCTCGTCCGGGCCCGTGTTCCCGCGAGTGCGCGGTCGTCCCAGCCGAGCGCCGAGGAGGTTCTCGCGTGAGCTCCACCGCCACGCCCACGTCGGTGGTGCTCGTCGACGACCATGCCGTCATGCGGGCCGGATTCCGCATGATCCTCGAAGCGAGCGGCGACATCGCCGTCGTGGGCGAGGCCGGCGACGGCGCCGAGGCCGTCGAGACGGTCGCGCGCCTGCAGCCGGACGTCGTCTTCATGGACGTTCAGATGCCCGTCCTCGACGGGCTCGAAGCGACCCGCCGCATCGTCGCCGACCCGCGCAACTCCAGCGCAGTCGTCGTCGTGACGACCTTCGACCGCGACGACTACCTCTTTCAGGCGTTGCAGGCCGGGGCCAGCGGCTTCCTGCTGAAGAACGCCGGGCCCGAGGAGCTCGCCGCCGCCGTGCGGGTGGCCGCCGCCGGTGACGCCCTCCTCGCTCCGGAGGTCACCCGACGGGTCATCGAGCGCTTCGCGGGCGGCCCGCCCGACGCGACCGCCTCGGCCGTCGAAGCACCCGCCGCGCCGCCGACGTCGACTCCTGCCGATCACGGCCTCACCGAGCGCGAGGCGGAGGTGCTGCGCCTCCTCGCGCGGGCGCTCAGCAACGCCGAGATCGCGCGCGAGCTCTTCATCGGCGACGCCACGGTGAAGACGCACGTGTCGAACATCCTCATCAAGCTCGGCGCCCGCGACCGCGTGGCCGCCGTCGTCCTGGCCCACCGCAACGGCTGGGCCTGACGGTTCAGGCCGGGTCTGAGACGGGCGAGCGCGAGGGGCGCGGCAGCGGCATCGAGAGGGGCCGGACCGCGCGCGGCATCGCGACGCGCCAGAGCGCCCGGATGCTCCAGATGAACAGTCCGACCAGCAGCACGTTCCGGGCGAGAAGCAGGCTCGCCGCGAAGGGATCGGCTCGGACGAGAGGCATGTAGAAGATCGGGAAGACGAGGGTCGTGAGGAAGCTCGTCACCGCCATCCACTTCGCCGGTGTCCGCCACCGGTCGGGATCGACGAGGAGACCGACCACGACGATCGGGGCGATCCACAGCATGTACTGCGGCGAGCCGACCTTGTTGAAGACGATGAGCGCCGCGGTGAGAGCGAAGGCCCCGAGCACGACGAGGCGTCCCTCCGCGAGCTCGGTGCGCGGCGCGCCGGCGACCCAGGTCATCCGCGCACGCACCAGGAGCACGGCGATCCCCGCGAATGCGACGATCATCAGCCACCCCACGATCTCTCCGGCGGCCATCGCCCCGTATCCGACCACCTCGCGGGTCGCGAGCTCGTCGTTCTGCTGGATCCGCGCTCCGGGCATCTCCCAGATCGTCGCCCAGACCCAGGGGGTCGCAACGGGCGCTTCGAGCTGCGGCGCACGCGTTCCCTGAATCGTCAGGAAGCTGAAGAGGTTCGAGGCACCACCCGCGAGGACGATGGCGACCATGATGACGACGCTCGCCGCGATGCCGCCCAGGGCGACCCACCAGCGGCTGCGGCACACAGCGACCACGGCGGCCGCGATGGCGGCGGGCCAGACCTTGATCCAGGTCGCCAGGGCGATGAGCGCTCCGGCCACGACGGGCCGCCGCGAGACCCAGACGAGCCCGGCGATGGCGAGCGGCGCGGCGACCCCCTCCAGGCGCAGCATCGACACGGGGGCGAGAAGCAGAATGCTGAGCAGCCAGTACCAGGCGGCCGGGTAAGCCGAGCGCCGCTGCAGCCGCGCGCCCGCGATCGCGGCGAGTGCGAGCCAGTTGGCACCGGCGAGCATGAGCAGCCAGACGAGCTGATACAGGTAGGGGCCGAGCGCGATCGGCGCGACGATCGGCAGCAGCGCGCCCGCCGGGTACACCCACTCGAAGTCGATGATGGGCCAGGTCCCCTGCACGGCATCCTGCGCCCACTGCCGGTACAGCGGCAGATCGCCCTCCGTGCCGCCCGCGATGATGAGGGGCAGGAGGGCGAGGATGTAGGCGGCGTGGAAGGCCACGAGTCCAGTGACGAGACCTCGACGGGTTCGGCCGAACGCCGCCAACCGTTGGCGGCGCGTCGAGCGGCGGGGGGATGCCGGAAGAGACGTCACCCGGGCATCATAGGCCCCGCGCATATCTGCACGATGAACGCCCGGGCGGCGCCGGCCGGCGGCCCGGATCGGCTCATCGGCGGTGCGCCGCGCGTCCGCCGTGGCCCGCCAGCGCATCGGCCGCGCCCACGAGCGCGAGATGAGACAGCGCCTGAGGGGTGTTGCCCGCCTGTCTTCCTCCAGTGACGTCGTACTCCTCCGACAGCAGTCCGACGTCGTTCGCGAGCCCGCACAAGCGGTCCATGAGCGCGGTGGCGTCGTCGATGCGTCCGGTCGCCGCGTACTGCTCGACGAGCCAGAACGAGCAGGCGAGGAAGGGATGCTCCGTGCCGGCCAGCCCGTCGACGCCGGCCTCGGTGCGGTAGCGCATCACGAGGCCCTCGCGCAGCAGCGTGCTCTCGATGCGGGCGACGGTCGCGAGCATGCGCGGATCGTCGGGGGCGCAGAACCCGACGGCCGGGAGCAGCAGCAGCGATGCGTCGACCTCGTCGGTGCGGAAGTGCTGCGTGAAGTGGCCGCCGGCGGCATCCACACCGTGCGCGTCGATCTCGGCGCGCACGCGGTCGCGCAGACCCCGCCACCTGGCGGGATCGCCGTCGAGCCCGTGCTCCTCCACGGCCCGGACGCCCCGATCGAGCGCGGCCCAGATCATCGCGCGCGAATGGGTGAACATCTGCGGTTCGCCGCGGATCTCCCAGATGCCGTGATCGGGTCGGTCGAGCCAGGCGACGGCCTGATCGAGCAGCGCGCGCTGCAGCGCCCACGAGAACGACGTCTCGGTGACGCCGGCGATCCGGGCGGCTTCGAGAGCGACCATCACCTCGCCGATGACGTCGGCCTGGTACTGGTCGACCGCGCCGTTGCCGACGCGCACCGGCGACGACCCTGCATAGCCGGGAAGGCTCTCCAGCTCGCGCTCGGGCAGGTCGCGCTCCCCCGCGATGCCGTACATGATCTGCACGTCGGCCGGGTCGCCGGCCACCGCCCGCAGCAGCCAGTCGCGCCAGCGCGCCGCGGCCTCGAGATAGCCGTGCGAGATGTAGGCCTCGAGGGTGAGAGCGGCGTCACGCAGCCACACGTACCGGTAGTCCCAGTTGCGCGAACCACCGAAGTCCTCCGGCAGCGAGGTCGTCGCGGCGGCGACGATGCCGCCCGTCTCGGCGTGGGTGAGCGCCCGCAGCACGAGCATGGAGCGCAGCACCCGGTCGCCCCACCGCCCGCCGTCGCGGATGCGCCGCGCCCAGGTCGTCCACCACCCGCGCGTGCGGTCGAGGGCGTCGTCGACGTCGAACGGCTGCGGAACGTCGCGGTACGAGGCCTCCCAGCGCAGCACCGAGTCGACGGTGCGGCCCGCCTCGACACGGAACTCACCCCGGTGCATCGTGTCCTGGGCGACGAGCCGCGGGCCGCGCAGCGTGACGGCATCGGGCCCCGCCACCGCGAGCAGGACGCCCATCGGCAGCGCATCGGAGGTGTCCCCCGCGCCGATCTGCCGCACCCAGGGAACGGCCCGCGCGTAATCGAACCGCAACCGCACCTCGCTCACGAAGTCGACCTCGCCCGCGACGCCGACGACGCGCCGGACGACCGCATCGACCCCGTCGAGGACCGGCATGAACTCGTGCACCTCGGCGACGCCGCCGGCGCACTCCCACCGCGTCACGAGCACGAACGTGTCACCGTCGTAGCTCCGCGTCGCGGTTGCGTCCGGGTCGCGGGGCCGCACGCTCCAGCATCCGTGCGAGTGGTCGCCGAGCAGCGCCCCGAAGATCGATCCCGAGTCGTAGCGGGGAAGGCACAGCCAGTCGAGGTCGCCCCGGTCGGACACGAGCGCCGCGCTGCGGCAGTTGCTGAGGAGGGCGTAGCGCTCGATCGGTGCGGGCATCCTCGCATCATCGCGCCCGCGGGCCGGATCCGCCAACACGACGATTCGCGGACGCTTATTAGGCGAGGCTATCCTTCTCCGGTGCGTCTTCGTCACCTGGTCAGCCTCACCATCGTTCCGCTCGTCGCTCTCGCTCTCACGGGGTGCGGCGCATCGGAGGTCGTCCCGGCCGGCGCGGCCACCCCGGCCGGCAACGGCGAGACGTCCTACCCCCTGACGATCGAGAACTGCGGCCGCACCGTCACGGTGGATGCCGCACCCCAGCGCATCGTCTCGCTCGATCAGAACTCGACCGAGATCCTGCTCTCGCTCGGGCTCGAGGACCGGATCGTGGGCACGGCTTCGTGGACCGACCCGATCCTGCCCGCCCTCGCCGAGGCGAACGAGAAGGTGCCCCGCCTGGCCGACAACGCGCCCACCTACGAGGTCGTGCTCGGTGCCGACCCGGACTTCGTCACCGCCTCGTTCGGACGGCACTTCACGCAGGGCGGCGTCGCGACGCGCGACCGGTTCGACGAGACCGGGATCGGCAGCTACCTCTCGCCGACCGACTGCGACAACGGCGTCAGCATCAACGGCGGCGGCACCCGCACCACAGCCCTCACCGTCGACGCGCTCTACCAGGAGATCACCGAGATGGGTCGGATCTTCGACGTGTCC
The DNA here is from genome assembly GCF_002920555.1 of Microbacterium sp. Ru50. Classification (NCBI taxonomy): domain Bacteria; kingdom Bacillati; phylum Actinomycetota; class Actinomycetes; order Micrococcales; family Microbacteriaceae; genus Microbacterium; species Microbacterium sp. Ru50. The sequence goes on from NZ_PQSV01000001.1 coordinate 1,635,742, forward strand.
GACCGCGCTGACAAGCTCGTCGACGACCTGCGCTCGCGCGCTGCGGCGGCGACGGCGGGCATCGACGCCTCCGGCGCCACCGTCGCCTTCTGGTTCGCCGACACCAAGACGCCGTACGTCGCCGGCGGTCTCGGATCGGCGGCGCTGCTCGCTTCGACGACCGGGTTCACCAACGTCTACGCCGACCTCGACGACGACTGGCCAGCCACGACCTGGGAGGACCTCGTCGACCGCGACCCGCAGGTGCTCGTCCTCGGAGACCTGCAGCGCGACCGGTTCCCCGGCGACCGGCTCGACGACAAGGTCGCCTTCCTCGAGTCGGATCCGCTCACGCGCACGATCGATGCGGTGCGCAATCAGCGGTACATCGCGCTGCACGGCGCCGAGCTGAACCCCTCGATCCGCTTCGTCGACGGGCTCGAGAAGATCGAGAGCTGGATGGCCGAGCACCGGGACGAGCTCTGAGCGCCCGCACCCGCGGCCCCCTCGCCACGGCCGCGCTGCTCGGCGGCGGCATCCTGCTGCTCGTCGTCTCGGTCGGCGTCGCGATCACCCTCGGCCCGGCGGACATCCTGCTCGTCAACGTGCGCGACATCATCACCAACCACCTCGGTCTGACCGACATCCCCGTCCGGGCCGCGAAGGACGCGATCGTCTGGGAGGAGCGGCTGCCGCGCGCCCTCGTCGCCGCGACGTGCGGCGCCGGGCTCGGGCTCTGCGGCGTCATCATGCAGTCGCTCCTGCGAAACCCCCTGGCGGAACCCTTCATCCTCGGCATCTCGTCCGGCGCCTCGACCGGCGCCGTCGCGATCGGCGTGCTCGGCATCGGCGGCGCCGCACTCGGCCTGTCCGGGGGCGCGTTCATCGGCGCGCTCGTCGCCTTCGCGGTGGTGCTGCTGCTCTCACGCCTCGCCGGCGGCGGCAACGACCGCGTCGTCCTGGCCGGTGTCGCGAGCACGCAGCTGTTCTCGGCGCTCACCTCGCTCGTGATCTTCGCGTTCGCCGACGCCGACGAGACCCGCGGCGTGATGTTCTGGCTTCTCGGCTCGCTCGAGGGCATCCGCTGGGACGACGTGGTGCTGTGCGCCGTCGTCGTCGGGCTGGGCTCCCTGCTGTGCCTGCGCTACGCCTCGGCCCTCGACGCCTTCGTCTTCGGTGACGAGGTCGCGGCTTCCCTCGGCATCCACATCGCACGCACGCGCGGCATCCTGCTGGTGACGACGGCGCTGATCACGGCCACCCTCGTCAGCGTCGCCGGCGCGATCGGGTTCGTCGGCCTCGTCCTGCCGCACATGGCGCGCCTGCTCGTCGGGTCGCGCCACGGCCGACTCATCCCCACCACGGTCGTCGCCGGAGCGGTCTTCATGGTGTGGGTGGATGCCGGCTCGCGCGTCGCGTTCTCACCGACCCCCCTTCCCGTCGGCGTCGGCACCGCGCTGGTCGGCGTGCCCGTCTTCATCGCCCTGCTCGCCCGCCGGAGGAACCGCGCATGACCCTCGCCGCACGCGACCTGTCGTGGACGCGCTCGGGAACGCTCGTCGTCGACGGCGTGAGCGTGCACCCCGAGCCGGGGCGGACGCTCGGCCTGCTCGGCCCCAACGGATCGGGCAAGTCGTCGCTGCTGCGCCTGCTGCACGGGCTCGTCCGGCCGGATGCCGGTCTCGTGACCCTCGACGACGAGGACCTCGCCACCCTCGGCCGGCGGCGCGTCGCGCGTGCCGTCGCCGCGGTGACGCAGCACGCCGACACCGAGGTCGACATCACTGTGCGTGAGGTCGTGCGCCTCGGCCGCATCCCGCACCGCACCGCGTTCGGCGGCGACCCTGCGGCGGACGAGGCCGCGATCGACCGTGCTCTGGAGCACGTCGCCCTCACCGATCGAGCCGATCGGCTCTGGCACACCCTCTCGGGCGGCGAGCGTCAGCGCGCGCAGATCGCCCGCGCTCTCGCTCAGGAGCCGCGCGAGCTGCTGCTCGACGAGCCCACGAACCACCTCGACATCCGGCATCAGCTCGACCTCCTCGAGCTCGTCTGCGACCTGCCCGTGACGTGCATCGTCGCGATCCACGACCTGAACCTCGCCGCGATGTACTGCGATGCCGTGATGGTGCTGCGGTCGGGCCGGGTGGTCGCCGCCGGAGCCCCCGCCGATGTGCTGACCGCCGAGCTCATCGCCGACGTCTACGGGGTGGCCGCCGAGGTCACCGCTGACCCACGGGACGGGCATCCCGTCATCACCTTCCTGCGCCGCTGACCCGGTCGTCGCCTGCCCCACTCCCCCGTGCGGCTCCCCCGCCGGGCGGGGCCGCACGGCCCACGATCCGCCGTACGGGGGATCCGCCCGCCCCCGCTCGCTCCCTAGCGTGGAGTCATCGGCTAAGGAGGCGGAATGCTCGAACTGAGCGGCATCACCAAGAACTACGGCACGCACCGCGTGCTCGACGACGTGGGGTTCCGAGTGCCCGACGGACGGCTGACCGGTTTCGTCGGCGGCAACGGAGCGGGCAAGACCACGACGATGCGCATCATGCTCGGCGTGCTCTCCCGCGACCGGGGCGAGGTCACCCTCGACGGGTCGCCGGTGACCGCTGCCGACCGCCGCCGCTTCGGGTACATGCCCGAAGAGCGGGGCCTGTACCCCAAGATGAAGGTTCTCGAGCAGATCGTGTACCTGGCCCGGCTGCACGGCTTCTCCAAGCCGCAGGCCACGTCGCGTGCCCGGGCCCTGCTCGAGGAGCTCGGCCTCGGCGAGCGCCTGAACGACAACATCGAGACGCTGTCGCTCGGCAACCAGCAGCGCGCGCAGATCGCCGCCGCTCTCGTGCACGACCCCGAGGTCCTGATCCTCGACGAGCCGTTCTCGGGTCTCGACCCCCTCGCCGTCGATGTCGTGGCCGGTGTCCTGCAGACCCGGGCCGCCCAGGGCGTCGGCGTGCTGTTCTCGTCGCACCAGCTCGACGTCGTCGAGCGTCTCTGCGACGACCTCGTCATCATCGCCGGCGGCACCATCCGCGCCGCCGGCACCCGTGAGGGGCTCCGCCGCGAGCACCAGGGGCACCGCTACGAGCTCGTCTCGACGGGGGACGCCGGCTGGATCCGCACCGAGCCGGGCGTCGAGGTCGTCGAGTTCGACGGCGGCTACGCCCTGTTCGACGTCGATGCCGACGAGACGGCTCAGCGCGTGCTGCGCCGCGCCGTCGAGCACGGCGACGTCGCGAGCTTCACGCCGCGGCATCCGTCCCTCGCCCAGATCTTCACCGAAGTCATCCAGGAGGTCGCCCCGTGAGCGCCGCATCCCCCTCATTCGCCCAGAGCACCTGGCTCGTCGCCGAGCGCGAGATCGGCTCGAAGCTGCGCAGCAAGTCTTTCGTCATCTCGTTCGCCATCCTCTTCCTCGGCGCGCTCGCGCTCGTGATCTGGGGCGGTTTCTCGGCGGGGGACGACAGCGGCTCACCCGTCGCGGTGACCCCGGACGCCGCCTCGTACGTCCAGAACGCCCCCGGCCTCGACGTGAAGGACGTCGCCGACCGGGCGGCCGCCGAGAGCGCCGTGCGCGACGGCGACGTCGACGCCGCGGTCGTCGCCGACGCGTCCGCACCCAGCGGATACGTCGTCATCGGCGACACGTCGGTGTCGAACACCATCCTCATGTCGCTCGCGCAGCTGCCGAAGGTCGAGCTGCTCGACCCCTCCGGCGACGCCGGATTCCTCGGCTACATCGTGGCGATCGGGTTCGGCGCGATCTTCTTCATCTCGGCGCAGACCTTCGGTGCGACGATCGCGCAGTCGGTCGTCGAGGAGAAGCAGACCCGCGTCGTCGAGCTGCTGATCTCGGCCGTGCCCGTCCGGGCACTGCTGGCGGGCAAGGTGATCGGCAACACGGTGCTGGCGATGGGGCAGATCCTCATCCTCGCCGCCGTGGCGGTGATCGGGCTGACGGTCACGGATCAGACCGCACTGCTCACGGGCATCGGCGCGCCCATCGCCTGGTTCGCAGTGTTCTTCCTGTTCGGCTTCGTGCTGCTGGCCGCCCTGTTCGCCGCGGCCGCCGCGATGGTCTCCCGCCAGGAGGACATCGGGGCGACCACGACACCGCTCATCCTGCTCGTCATGGCGCCGTACTTCCTCGTCATCTTCGCCTGGAACAACCCCCTGATCCTCGGGATCATGTCGTACGTGCCCTTCTCGGCACCGGTCGGCATGCCGATGCGCCTGTTCCTCGGCGACGCGCTGTGGTGGGAGCCGCTGCTCTCGCTCGCGATCCTGCTCCTGACCTGCGTCGGCGCGATCCTCGTGGGAGCGAAGATCTACGAGAACTCGCTCCTGCGCATGGGCGCCCGCGTCAAGCTCAGCGAGGCCCTGCGCCGCTGAGCCGCACACCGGCGGGCCACCCACCCTCCCCCCTCATCGCCGTCCTCCCGGTTCACGCCTGGAGGACGGCGATGACGTTTCCGGCGGGGTCGCGGAACCAGGCGATGTCGGGCCCGCCGCCACCGCCGCGCACGATGCCCCGCTCATCGGAGGGGAACACCTCGTCGGGGTAGATCTTCGTGTCGACGCCGCGTTCGCGGAGCTCGTCGACGGCGGCGTCGATGTCGTCGACCGGGAAGTTCAGGATCGTGAAGCTCGCGGGCGTGTGGTCGGGTTTGGCGTAGACGAGGATGCTGCCGCCCGACGCCAGCCGGATCTCGAGGAAGCCCATGGCGTTGGTCTCGACATCGAGACCGAGGGTGTCGGTGTAGAACGATCGGGCCGCGTCGATGTCGTCGACGCTGAACCCGCTGAAGGCCCCGTCGGGGGTGAATTCGCTCATGCCGACAGATTCGCCCCGACCGGATGCCGGCGCAAGAGGTTTCTCGTGACGGGGAATGTCGAGGGACGCGCCGTGGTTCGCACGTGACGGGACGATGGAGTCCGACGCTGTCCGCACGAATCCGGGAGAATCCCATGTCCCTCATCGAAGAGCGCGTCGCCGAGACCGACGCCCCCGTCCTCGACATCCTCGCCGCCCGCTGGAGCACGCGCCTGTACGACGAGGTCTCCCCCGTCGACGAGGACGCCCTCGCGAGCGCCCTGGAGGCGGCACGCTGGGCCCCGTCGGCCTTCAACGCGCAGCCCTGGCGCTTCGTCGTCGCACGACGCGGCACCCAGACCCACGAGAAGGTCGTCTCGACGCTCGTCGAGTTCAACCAGGCCTGGGCCGGCCCCGCGGGCGCGCTCATCGTCTTCATCGCGCAGACCGAGAACAACGGCAAGCCCGTGCCCACCGCGCTCTACGACCTCGGCCAGGCCGCCGCGCACTTCACCGTGCAGGCCCACGCCGACGGCCTCTACACCCACCAGATGACCGGTTTCGACGCCGACGCACTCGCGGTGGAGCTCGGCATCGAGGCCCCGTTCATCCCCGTCACCGTCATGGCCGTCGGTGAGCTCGGCGACGTCGATGCCGCCCCCGCCGCCGTCCGCGAGCGCGAGCTCTCGCCCCGCACCCGCCGGCCCGTGGCCGAATCGGTCGTCATCGACGACTGAGCTGCCCGCAGGCATCGCGCGGGGGGCGCTCGCACCATAGACGAGGGCTGTGAGGTGCGACACCCCCGCGCCCCCGGGGCCGTCGGCCGGTTATCGTCAAGCATGACCGCCCGCATCCTGTCGATCGGCACCGCCGTGCCGCCGGCCGTGCTCCACCAGAACGCCGTGCGCGACCTCTTCGCCGCGCAGCCCGGCATCGGCCGACTGTCGCAGCGTCTGGTCCGTGCGGCGTTCGACGCCTCGGCCATCGAGACCCGGCACACCGTGCTGACCGATCTCGCCGACGCGCTCGAGCCCGAAGGCGCGCGATCGGATGCCGCGGCCCTGGCCCCGGCTCCCGGCGACCCGGCATCCCTTCCCGTGATCTCCGGCGACGGATCGCTGCTCTCACCCTCGACGGGCACGCGCAACGACACCTACATCGCCCTCGCCCCCGAGCTCTCGGCGCGCGCGGCGCGAGAGGCGCTATCTGCGGCATCCGTCGCGCCGTCCGAGATCACGCACGTGGTCACCGTCTCGTGCACCGGCATGTACGCCCCCGGTCCCGACTACCGGCTGGTGCGCGACCTCGGCCTTCCCACGACCGTCGAGCGCTACCACCTGGGGTTCATCGGCTGCGCGGCCGCCGTCCCCGCGCTGCGAGCCGCGGCACGGATGTGCGCAGCCCAGCCCGACGCCGTCGTGCTCGTGGTCTGCGCCGAGCTGTGCACGCTGCACTTCCGCATCGCCGACGACCCCGATCAGATCCTCGCGGCCTCGCTGTTCGCCGACGGTGCCGCAGCGGCCGTCGTCAGCGCCGACCCGGCGCGACGCGGAGAGCGATGGCTCGACCTCGACCGGTTCGCGACCGCGGTGACCGACGACGGCGAGCGCGACATGACCTGGACGATCGGCGACGCCGGCTTCGACATGGTGCTGACGGCCGAGGTGCCGCGCATCATCGGTCGCGAGATCCGCGCCGCGGTGGCCGACGTCATCGGCGACGCCCGGGTCGACACGTGGGCCGTGCACCCCGGTGGCCGAGCCGTCCTCGACCGCGTCGAGTCGGGGTTGGAGCTGCCGCCCGAGGCCCTCGCCGCGTCGCGGGCGGTGCTGCGCGACTACGGGAACATGTCGAGCGCGACGATCCTGTTCATCCTCCGCGCGCTGCTCGCGGGCGATGGTCTGCGCGACGGCGAGACGATCGCGACCCTCGCCTTCGGCCCCGGGCTCACGATGGAGGCCGCACTCCTCACGGCGGGGGTCGCCGCCGGAGCCGACACCGAGGACGCCGAGACCGTTCCGACGGATGCCGTGCGGGCGGAACCCGTCGCGTCATGGACCTGAGGCGCCGCGACGTCGACCTGCGCGAGCTCATGGACGACCCGGACTGCGATCCGGTCGCCCTCGCGCAGACCCTGCGCCGTTTCGACGTCGTCAACCGAGCCGTGAGCGGCTGGGGAACCGTGTGGCGCCGGCATCTGCGCCCCGCCCTCGCTCGCCTGGATCGTCCCGCACGGGTCCTCGACATCGGATCGGGCGGTGGCGACGTCACCGCCCGGCTGGCAAGGCTGGCGCAACGCGACGGCCTCGACGTCGGCTGGGTCGGCATCGACCCGGACCCGCGCGCCCTCGCCGTCGCACGTGAGCGCGGCCGACCCGATCTCGAGTTCCGCAGCACCGACTCGACCGCACTGCGCGCAAGCGGCGAGCGCTTCGACGCCGTCATCTCGAATCACGTGCTGCACCACCTCGGCGAACCCGAGCTCGAGGCGTTCATCGCCGACTCGCTCGCTCTGTCGCGGGGTGTCGTCCTGCACGCCGACATCGAGCGGGGGCGCGCGGCGTACGCGCTCTACGCAGCCGGGATCCTGCCGCTCCAGCACGGGACGTTCCTGCGCACCGACGGCCTGCGGTCGATCCGGCGCAGCTACCGTGCTCGGGAGCTCCGGACGACGCTGGCCGGTCGCGGCGAGTGGCACGTCGTCCGACCGGCACCGTTCCGCGTGCTCGCTGTGGGAGCGGGGCGTGCCTGACGTCATCGTCGTCGGCGCCGGTCCCGTCGGGATGCTGCTCGCCGCCGAGCTCACGCGGCGGGGCGTCGACGTCACCGTGCTCGAACGACGCGACCGCACCGGCGACGGCTCGCGCGCGATCGGGCTCCATGCGCCCGTCCTCGCCGCGCTCGAGGAGGGCGGCGCGACCGACCGGATCCTCGCAGACGCGGTACGCGTCTCGCGCGGCGAGGCCCGCAGTGACGGCGCGCTGCTCGGCGTCGTCCGCTTCGACCGCCTGTCCGTCCGGCATCCGTATGTCGCCACCCTCCCGCAGGCCCTCACCGAGCGCGCTCTGGCGTTCGGTGCACCGTCGGCCGTGCGCGGGGTCACCGTGACGCGGGTGGCGCCCGGACCCGCCGACGTGCGGCTCGAGACATCCGGCGCTCACGGAGGCGGCGAGCTGTCGGCGCCGCTGGTGGTGGTCGCCGGTGGCGTCGGCGCGCGCGACCTCGTGTTCCGGCCGAGCGCCGTGCGACGCACCGGCTATCCGGATCAGTACCTCATGAGCGACGCGCACGTACCCGGACGACCCGACGCCGACGTCGCCGTCGTGCACCTCGCGGCATCCGGCGTGCTCGAGTCCTTCCCGCTGCCCGAGGACCGCCGTCGCTTCGTGGCGTGGGACGCACCGCCCGGGCGGGATGACACCGCGTTCGACGAGCCCGAGGCGCGCCTGCAGCGCCTGCGCGCAGCGATGCGCGATCGCGGCGAATCGGATGCCGCCGATGCGCTCACCGGCGCCACCGGCTTCCGCGTGCGGCGCGTGCTCGCGTCTGCTCTGCGCCGCGGCCGGGTCACGGTCATCGGCGACACCGCGCACGAGATCAGCCCGATCGGCGGACAGGGCATGAACCTCGGCCTGCTCGACGCCGCGACCCTGGCTCCCCTGCTCGCCGATTGGATCCGCACCGGAACCGAGCCCGTCGCCGCCCTCGCGGCGTGGGAGCGCGACCGCCTGCGCTCGGCCCGGACCGCGGGCCGACTGGCCGCGGTGAACATGCGGCTCGGCCGGCCCGTCAGCGCCGCTACGCACGCGGTGCGCACCCGCATGCTGGGGCATGCGCTCACCGCGACGGGCTCGCTCGTGCCGAACGCCTACGCGATGGGTCTCGACGCCGCCGCCCGCTGATGCGCGGGTCAGCGCAGCGATCCGGCGGCCACGACCAGTTGGGCCGCGAGCACGAGAGCCGCGGCCATGACGAGGCGGAACCCGGTGCGGTCGGGACCCCGCAGCCGCATCCGCACGACGACGGCGACCGCGAGCGCGAGCACCGCGCCGAAGAACAGCCAGGCGAGCACGCCCTGACTGCCTCCTCCGATCAGGACCGCGATCGCGGCGACGACGATTCCGGCCACCGCGACGAACACCGAGGCGGGCGCTCCGAGACGATGCGGCAGCCCGCGAACGCCGGTGTCGCGGTCGTCGTCGAGATCGGGCAGGACGTTCGTCAGGTGCACCGCTGCGCCGAGGGCCGCCCCCGCCACGGCGGCGAACGGGGCCGTGAGCGCGGGGTCGGGCGACGAGAGCGTCGCGAGCGAGGGGAAGAGCCCGAAGCTCACGAGGAACGGAACGACCGACACCGGCGTCGACTTCAGCCCCAGGTTGTACGACCAGGCCGACGCGATCGTCACGGCGTGGGCGAGCAGCATCCCCCATCCGAGCACCGCCGAGAGGCCGAGCGCGATGACGACGGACGCTCCGGCCGCGATCCACGCCGCACGATTCGAGACTTCGCCGCGGACGAGCGGCTTGTCGGTACGGCCGACGGCGCGGTCGCGCTCGCGGTCGATCGCGTCGTTGGAGATGCCGATCGAGAGCTGACCGAACAGCACGGATGCCACGAGCACCACCAGCCGCCAGGTCTCCAGCCCTGCCGCGAGGCCGAGGGCGAGGGAGAGGGCCGTCACCACGACGGAGGGCCCGGGATGTGAGGCGCCCCACAGGGCCCGGACCGTGCGCATTCCCCCACACTCTCACGCCCATGGGAGCCGCGAACAGGCCAGGGGCTCAGGCCACGGGCTCAGAGGGTGTCGACGAGCCGGACGATCGGGCGCACCGAGAGGTTCAGGTAGCGCACCTCCCGCACGCTCAGGCGCGCGGATTCCGTGACGGCGGTGCCCGCGCTGTTGGTGAAGACCGCCCGGTAGAGCGTGCCGTCCATTGCCAGTCGCGCGTCGTCGATGGTGAACTCCGCGCCGGTCGCGCCGTCGATGTCGGCCCACGACGCCCCGGCATCCGCGGACGCCTGCCACTGCACGGTCGGCGCAGGATGCCCCGTCGCCGCAGCACTCAGCACCGCGCCCTGCCCCTCGACGATGCTCACGGCCTGCGGATGCTGCGTGATCTCGGGAGCGGCGATCACTTCCACCGCGATCGACATCACCATGTTGGGCACGCCGGCACTGCTCATGGCCCGGGCCTGCCCGCCGTCGAGGATCGCCCCGGCGGGCGCATCGGGATCGACCTGCAGCGTCACCCACGCGCTCGGGAAGGAGCCACCCCACGGGTTCACCAGCCGAGAGCTCACCGCCGTCCGACCGTCCTCGGAGATCAGGAATGTGATGTTGACACCGTTGGACCGGGCACTCGTGATGCGAGTGCCTTCCGGAGCAGTGACCTCCATGACGCCGGCACGAGGCTCGTCGATGCTGTAGATCTGTACCTCGACCTCACCGCCGGCAACCGCCTGACCGACCACATCCGGCCACACCGCCGCCACCGTCAACCGCGCCGCGTCCGACCACGCCGACCCCGCAGCGTTCGTGAACCGCACCCGATACAGCCAGCCGTCCATCTCCGGCGTCACCGTGTCGATGATCAAGGGAATCGACTGCGCCCCGTTCGGGCCCACCCCCGCAGGCACATAGCTGAACGTCGCCCCACCATCCGTCGAGAACTGCCACTGCACCGTCGTCTCAGCATCCGTCCCACCGAACGCCGCCGAGAACTCCGCCGCAGACCCCGCCGGCACCCCCGCCGGCCCTGGATGCTCCGTCACCACCGGACGCACGGGCCTCACCGTCAGCGCCGCCGCCTCAGTTACCGTCGCCCCCACACTGTTCGAGAACACAGCCCGATACAACGTCCCGCCCATCGACAGCCGCACGTCGTCGATCGCGAGGTCGACACCGGTCGCGCCATCGACATCGACCCACGACGCCCCGGCATCCGCGGACGCCTGCCACTGCACGGTCGGCGCAGGATGCCCCGTCGCCGCAGCACTCAGCACCGCGCCCTGCCCCTCGACGACGCTCACGGCCTGCGGATGCTGCGTGATCTCGGGAGCACCCAACACCTCCACCGCGATCGACGTCACCGCGGTGAGGAGTCCATCGTCGACGATACGGGCCACACCGCCCTCCGCCCACGTTCCTGGAGCCGTGCCGGGATCGACCTGCAGCGTCACCCACGCACTGGGTCCCGGCCCTCCCCAGGGGCGCGCCGCGCGGGAACTCACCGCGGTCCGGCCCTCATCGTCCACCAGGAAGGAGAGATTCGCCCCGTTCGTGCGGGCACTCGTGATGCGGGTCCCCTCTGGTGCAGTGATCTCCATCACGCCGAAACGAGGCGCGTCGCTGCTGTAGATCCGCAACTCAACCTCACCCCCGCGGACCGCCTGTCCAGCCGCATCCGGCCACACCGAGGCGACCGATAGCGTCGCGGCATCCGACCACACCGACCCGGCCGCGTTCGTGAACCGCACCCGATACAGCCAGCCGTCCATCTCCGGCGTCACCGTGTCGACGATCAGCGGGATCGACTGCGCCCCGTTCGGCCCCACCCCCGCAGGCACATAGCTGAACGTCGCCCCACCATCCGTCGAGAACTGCCACTGCACCGTCGTCTCAGCATCCGTCCCACCGAACGCCGCCGAGAACTCCGCCGCAGACCCCGCCGGCACCCCCGCCGGCCCTGGATGCTCCGTCACCACCGGACGCACCGGATTCACCGTCAGCGTCGCCGCGTCGGACCACACCGACCCTGAGGCGTTGCTGTAGCGGACGCGGTACTGGCGACCGTCCATGTCGAGCGTCACCCGCTCGAAGGTGAGTGTGGGGTCAGCGGCGGCATCCGGTACGTCTGCCCAGCTCGCGCCCCCGTCGACCGAGTGCTCCCAGGTGGCGCTCGTCGGCGCAGCCGTACCGGTATACCGACTGGTGAACGTAGCCGAGCCGCCCTCCGAGACGGAACGGGAGACGGGCGACTCGGAGACGACCGCCAGAGCCGGGATAACGGTGAGCCTGGCCGGATTCGTCGCGGCCTCGGTCCGCGCGTTGGAGAACACCGCCCGGTAGGACATGCCGTCGAGAGCGAAGTCCGCCTCGACCTCGAACCGCGCCTCTGCGTTGAATCCGATCGGGACACGGGACCCGTCGATGTCGGTCCACGAGGACTGGTCGCGCGACTCCTGCCAGCGGACCTCGGCCGGGGCGGAGGCCCCGCCATGACGGGCGGTGAACACCGCTGTCGCGCCCTCCGCGAGAGTCTGGCCCTGCGGGCTGGCGTTGACGGCGATCTGCCCGGGGAGAACGGTGAGGGTGGCGGGGTCGCTGTAAATGACGACTCCTGTCGGCGCGGCGACCTTCGCCCGATACATGTAGCCATTCATGTGCCACCAGACGTCGGGCAAGTCGTACGACAGCGTCACCCTGGACGTGGAGCCGTTCATTGTCGTCTCCGTACCTGCGATATCGCCCCAGGTGAGCCCCCCGTTGATGCTCGCCTGCCAGTTACCCGTGAGATCCCTGACGGCCATCGGCCTCACATTCGCCGTGAAGTCGGGCCGGGAGGGCCGGCCATTGCGCTCAACGAGTGACACGTCCCGCGGGTGGGTAGCCCACTCCGGACGCACGCCCCACCCACCTTCACGAGCGAGGTCAGCGAGGCCCGGCGCCGCGCCGGAGCCGCCTCGCGCTGGCACGCCAGCCGCTGGGCTAGCCGCCTTCTGTCCCTCGGGTTGTTCGGGACCACTTCCTTCGCCCTCCGCGAGATCAGTCTCGCTCGCAGCGGCGCCCGCGGCATGCTCTTCCGTGTCCTCGGCGTCGGCCTGCCCCGCGTGTCCGGCCTCAGTCGCCACTATGACGGCGTGAGCCGACGCGGGTGCCTGCAGGAACGAGCCCACGGTCAGCACCGAGGCCAGTGTGAGAGCGATCAGCATCCGGAAGAACAGGTACACGAGAGGTTCCCATGCTCGAGGGCGGCACGACCCATGCGGGTCGTCTGGTCGTTCCGAGTCTGTACGTCACACATAGCGCTCTTACGCGACTGCGGCCGAACTGAGTGCACCCGTGCCCGACATGAGGGCACCGACGCGCCGCGTAGGTGCCCTCATGGTGTGCTCGTGGCCCGCGCTTCGCCGTACCGGGCTCGCGCCGCTGAGCCTGTCGACAGCACGTCGAGCACCCCGAAACCCACGCGACACCGCGGACGAGCAGCCGATCAGTCGTCGAGGAGCTCAGCCTCGATCACGTCCTCGTCTCCGCCGGCACCGGCAGACCCGGCACCGCCGGGCTCCGCCGCGGGACCGGCACTCGTGAGGACGAGCGCCGAGCCGTCGGCGGCGACATCGACCCGCACGATGTCGCCGTCGCGCACCCCGCCCGACAGGATCGCCATCGCGAGGCGGTCCTGGATCTCCGACTGGATGAGGCGTCGCAGCGGGCGCGCGCCGAACACGGGGTCGTAGCCGCGCTCGGCCAGCCAGGCACGCGCGTCGGGCGTGACGGCGAGCGAGAGACGCCGGTCCTTCAGGCGCCGCTGGAGCGCGTCGACCGAGAGCTCGACGATCTGCGCGAGGTCGTCCTGGCTGAGAGCCTCGAACATGACGGTGTCGTCGAGGCGGTTGAGGAACTCGGGGCGGAAGGCCTGCCGCAGCAGGATCTGCACCTGCTCGCGCTTCTGCTCGAGGCTCAGCGTCGGGTCGATGAGGATCGGCGATCCGAGGTTCGACGTCAGGATCAGGATGACGTTGCGGAAGTCGACCGTGCGGCCCTGACCGTCGGTGAGGCGGCCGTCGTCCATGACCTGCAGCAGCACGTCGAAGACCTCGGGGTGCGCCTTCTCGACCTCGTCGAGCAGCACGACCGAGTACGGACGGCGCCGAACGGCCTCGGTGAGCTGGCCGCCCTGCTCGTAGCCGATGTACCCGGGAGGGGCACCGACGAGCCGCGACACGGAGTGCTTCTCGCCGTACTCCGACATGTCGATGCGCACCATGGCGTGCTCGTCGTCGAAGAGGAACTCGGCGAGCGCCTTGGCGAGCTCGGTCTTGCCGACACCGGTCGGACCGAGGAAGAGGAACGAGCCCGTCGGGCGGTTGGGGTCGCTGATGCCCGCGCGTGAGCGGCGCACGGCGTCGGCGACGGCCTTGACGGCGGTCTTCTGCCCGATGAGGCGCTTGCCGAGCTCGGCCTCCAGCCGCACGAGCTTCTCGGTCTCGCCCTGCAGCAGACGTCCGACCGGGATGCCGGTCCACGCGGCGATCACGGCGGCGATGTCCTCGTCGGTGACCTGCTCGTTGACCATCCGCTCAGGACCGTCGACGGCGGTCTCGGCCCGCTCCGCCTCGATGACCTCGCGCTCGAGCGCCGGGATCTCGGCGTACAGCAGGCGCGACGCCTTCTCGAGGTTGCCCTCGCGCTGGGCCCGCTCGGCTTCGACCCGAGCCGCGTCGAGTCGCGTCTTGAGGTCGCCGACGCGGTTCAGCGAGGCACGCTCGCGCTCCCATCGCGCCTGCAGGTCGTCGAGCTTCTGCTGCTCGTCCTTCAGCGTCGCGCGCAGGGCCTCGAGACGCTCGCGGGACGCGGCATCCTTCTCCTTCTTGAGCGCGAGCTCTTCGAGCTTCAGCCGGTCGACGTGCCGGCGCAGCTCGTCGATCTCGAGCGGCGCCGAGTCGATCTCCATGCGCAGGCGCGAGGCGGCCTCGTCGATCAGGTCGATCGCCTTGTCGGGCAGCTGACGTGCCGGGATGTAGCGGTTCGAGAGGGATGCCGCGGCGACGAGTGCGCCGTCGGCGATGGCCACCTTGTGGTGCGCCTCGTAGCGCTCCTTGAGCCCGCGGAGGATCGCGATCGTGTCCTCGACGCTCGGCTCGCCGACGTAGACCTGCTGGAAGCGGCGTTCGAGGGCGGCATCCTTCTCGATGAACTCGCGGTATTCGTCGAGGGTGGTCGCGCCGATGAGGCGGAGCTCACCGCGGGCGAGCATGGGCTTGAGCATGTTGGATGCCGCGACCGATCCTTCGCCGCCACCCGCGCCCATCAGCACGTGCAGCTCGTCGATGAAGGTGATGATCCGGCCGTCCGACTCGGTGATCTCCTTGAGCACGCTCTTCAGCCGCTCCTCGAACTGGCCGCGGTACATCGCGCCGGCGACGAGCGCGGAGATGTCGAGCGAGACGAGCTCCTTGTTCTTGAGGCTCTCGGCGACGTCTCCCGCGACGATGCGCTGCGCGAGGCCCTCGACGA
The DNA here is from genome assembly GCF_002920555.1 of Microbacterium sp. Ru50. Classification (NCBI taxonomy): domain Bacteria; kingdom Bacillati; phylum Actinomycetota; class Actinomycetes; order Micrococcales; family Microbacteriaceae; genus Microbacterium; species Microbacterium sp. Ru50. The sequence continues at coordinate 1,650,774 of NZ_PQSV01000001.1, forward strand.
CGGCCGTCTTGCCGACGCCGGGCTCGCCGATGAGGACGGGGTTGTTCTTCGTGCGCCGCGTGAGCACCTGGCTGACGCGGCGGATCTCGCTGTCACGCCCGATGACCGGGTCGAGCTTCCCCTGGCGGGCACGGTCGGTGAGGTTGATGCCGAACTGCTCGAGGGCGCTCTGCGCCTCCTCCTGTCCGGGCTGTTGCGTGGCGTTCATGTCTCTCCTGAAATCTCTCGGCTCAAACTTGAGCCTGTCTGACTCAAGTTTATCACCGCGAGGCTCAGGGCGCTACGGCCTCCGGCGCGACGCCGGACACCGACGCCGCCTCGGGTGTGCACGCGAACCGCGCCCGATACGCACTCGGGCTGAGCCCCAGGGCCCGGGCGAAGTTCTGGCGCAGGACGGATGCCGACCCGAATCCGCTGTCGGCCGCGATCTGGTCGAGCCCGAGGTCGGTGCGCTCGAGCAGGCGCTGGGCCCGCAGGATCCGCTGCCGCCCGAGCCACGCCGCCGGCGTCGTGCCGTAGTCGGCCTTGAACCGCCGCGCGAAGGTCCGGGGCGACATGTGAGCGCGCGATGCGAGGAGGTCGACGGAGAGGTCGAGGTCGAGGTTCGCGATCATCCAGTCGGTGATAGGCGCAAGCGAGAGCGACGCCGCCGCGGGAAGAGGACGGGCGATGAACTGGGCTTGACCGCCGTCGCGGAGAGGCGGGACGACCATCCGCCGGGCGATCGTGTTCGCCGCCTCGGCACCGAGCTCGATCCGCAGCAGATGCAGGCAGGCGTCGAGCCCGGCCGCGGTGCCAGCCGATGTGATGATCCGGTCGGACTGCACGTAGAGCACGTCGGGGTCGACCTCGATGAGCGGATACATGCGCGCCATGGTCTCGGCGTAGCGCCAGTGCGTCGTGGCGCGCTTGCCGTCGAGCACACCCGCCGCCGCCACGACGAACGCGCCGCTGCAGACCGTGAGCACCCACGCCCCGCGTTCGACCGCGCGGCGAACCACCGCCGTGACTCGCTCGTCGACGGCATCCCAGCTCTCGCGCGGGATAGGCGTGATGATCACCAGGTCGGCCTCGTCGGCGAACTCGAGTCCCGCGTCGACGTTCAGCGAGAACGCGAGGTTGGCCGGAACCACGCCGGGGTCGGGCGCCACGACCCGGAAGTCGAAGTTCGGAATCCCCTCGTCGCTGCGATCGAGACCGAACGCCTCGCAGGCGAGGCCGAACTCGAACGGTGCGAATCCGGGCTGGACGACGCAGGCGACCGTGTGCATGGCAGGAATCCTCCGAATACCGTCATCTCCGCCAGTATCGGCAGGATGACGCCTATCGTAGCTTTTCTGCCATGGATTCCGACATGCTTCTTTTCGCCGTCGCCCTCGTCGTCATCGCCGCGGTGACGGGCACCCTCGCAGTCGTCGCGCGCGACGGCTACCGCCGAGTGCCCACCGACGCGACGCGCGTGCCGCCGCGGGACGAGGCCGCCCCGACGCGCCCCAGCGCCAGCCGGCGCCGCGTCGAGGGATCAGCCGAGGTCAGCGGGCGCGGAGCGCGCGGGCGCGACGCGATGCCGCGAGCAGTCGCGACGCCGATTCCGCCCAGGTGAACCGGGCGATGTGTGCACGACCCGCCGCGACCAGCGCCGCACGAGCGGCATCGTCGTCGAGCGACTCGACGGCCGCCGCGAACGCGCGCGGGTCGCGGGGCGGCACGTAGAGCGCACCGTCACCACCGACCTCGTGGAAGATTTCCATGTCGCTGACCACCGCCGGCACCCCCAACGCGAGCGCCTCGGCGATCGGCAGCCCGTACCCCTCGTCCAGACTCAGCGTCGCGAGCATGCCCGCATCGGCCAGGAGGGCCGCGTACTCGGCATCCGTCACCCCGCCGTGGAAGACGATACGGGCGTCGGCGGGCGCGAGCTTCTCGAGTTCGGCGCGCCGGCTGTCGGAGATCCGGCTCAGCAGGTGCAGCGTACGACCGGGCAGCCACTGCATCGCGCGGACGAGCGTCTCGACGTTCTTGTAGGGCATGAACGAGCCCATGTAGACGATGTTGCGCGGCTTGGCGGCTCCCGGCATCGCCGTCGACGGCGCGAGATCCGCCAGACGCTGCGGAGCGTTGGGGAGGACGACCACCTCGCGCTTGGTCAGCTTCACGTCGGCGAACTGCCGCTTGCTCGTCTCGCTGACGGTCGCGACGAGGTCCGCGGCGTTGAGCGTGGCGCGCTGGGGCGCGTACGAGAGGTGGAAGAGCCGCCAGCCCAGGCGCACGAACCACGGCAGATCGCGGGGCGGCGTGCGGTGACGGTAGTAGATCGTGTCGTGAAGCGTCAGGATGAGGGCGAACCGCCGGCCGAGCGCGCCGATCGTCTGCATGGGTGAGTAGACCACGTCGGGCCGATGCCGGTTCAGCCGCAGGGCCGCGAACGGCTCGAGCATCGACGTGGGGGCGTGCAGCATGACGTGCGGTGCCCCATCCGGCAGGAAGGGAACCTGCGCGGGGTCGTGCACGATGAACGTGACCTCGACGTCCTCGGCGGGGGCCGCCACGAAGACGGCGTGCGCGAGCTCGTGCGAGAAGCGGCTGATGCCGTCGTGGAAGTCGGTGCGGATGTAGCGCGCGTCGAAGTAGAGCCGCATCGTCACGCGTCGAGCGGCTCGCCGCGGTAGAGCTTCTCGAAGGTGTCGAGGGTGCGCTCGATGTCGTGGATCTCGACACCGTCGAGCGAGGCCTGCTGCATCCGCAGGTACTCCTCGGGAGAGGCGGTGAGCACCCGGCGCAGCTTGTCGGCGAGATCGTCGACGTTGCCGGGCTCGAAGAGGTAGCCGTTCACACCGGACTGGACGAGGTGAGGCAGGGCGACGGCATCCGCCGCGACGACGGGCAGCCCCGAGGCCATGGCTTCCATCGTCGCGATGGACTGCAGCTCGGCGATCGACGCGATCGCGAAGACGTCGGCCCGCGTGTATGCCGCCCGCAGGTCGGCCTCGTCGGTACGCCCATAGAACGTGACGCGGTCGCTGATGCCGAGCTGCTGCGCGGTCTGCTCGAGGTTCCGGCGCTGGTCGCCGCCGCCGACGATGTCGAAGTGGACGTCGAGCTCGGGGGCGAGCTTGGCGACGGCCTTCAGGGTGACCTCGACGTGCTTCTCGGTCGTGAGGCGCCCGACGAACAGGATGCGGCGGTGCTCGCGCGGGGTGAGGTCGGGGGTGTAGTTGCGCTTGTCGATGCCGCAGCTGATCGGGATGACGCCCGAGATGTCGATCGTGTCCTCGAGGAACTCCGCGGCCTTGCGCGTCGGCGTGGTCACGGCACGCGACATCAGGAACGTGCGCTTGGCGTCGTCCCAGCAGAGCTTGATGATGATCTTGTCGAGGAACGGCGGGAGCGTCGTGAAGTCGATGACGTTCTCGGCCATGACGTGGTTGGTCGCGACGACGGGGATGCCGCGCTTGCGCGCCTCGCGCGTGAGTCCGCGCCCGATGACGATGTGCGACTGGCTGTGGACCACGTCGGGCTTGACCGAGTCGAGCACGCGCCGTGCGTAGTGCTTCGAGCGCCAGGGCAGCACGAAGCGCAGCCAGTCGTGCGGGTACCAGCGCCACCCGGGCAGGCGGTGGACGGTGAGGTCGGCGCCCTCGATGTTCTCGGTGAAGATGCCCGACTGCGAGTGCTTCACGCTCGGCGTCACGACGTGCACGTCGTGACCGCGGGCGGCCAGGCCGGCGGAGAGCCGCTCGGCGAAACGGGCGGCGCCATTGACGTCGGGGGCGAAGGTGTCGGCGCCCATCACGATGGTCAGGGGCGCGCGCGTACTGTCGGCGGGAACACCCTCGGTCGTCGTGGATTCGGTCACGGGTCAGGCCCAATCTGTACGGCGGAGTGCCGCCGGCTGTGGCCGACGCGGCGGGCCTGAGCTTACCCGAGCGGTCTTGGGGCTTCCGGGAGGCGGTGCGGCGTTGGGGAAAACCGGGCGGCACGGGCCCGCGCCGCGGGCTGCGCGGCAGACGGGGGCGAGCACCCAGGCGGCATCCCTAGGCTGTGGTCATGGCCCGACTCGAAGCCGATGCCGATCCCGCCCGCTGGGTACCCGTCACCGAATCATTCGGATTCTCCGGACGCCGCGCCCGCAAGCGCGCCATCGGGATGCTGCTGAGCCAGGCGAACGCCGCGATCGGCGCCGCGCCGCGCCCGGGCGGGCGCTTCGCGGCGTGGGCTGCGAGCCAGGCCGTGCCGATGCTCATGCGCCGCGCGAACGGGCGCGTACGGGCCTGGATGTGGAAGGCCGACCCCGAGCTGGTCGTCGTGCTCGCGCAGATGCAGGAAGCGACGCCGCAGGTACGCACCGCGCGGGCGATGATGCCGATGGAGTACGACGACACCGAGGACTTCCGCTCCCCCTACCTCGGGGCGGGCGAGAAGCTCGTGATGACGCTGCCGCCCGACCCGCGGACGCCGCCGTTCGTCTCGTACACGTGGGACACCGGGACGCATCTCGTGACGCTCTCGGCTGTGTGCAGCGACCGCGAGCGCGTGGGAACGGTTCTGGACGAGCTCGATCACCTCGCCCGCTCGCTCCGCGTCGTCGACGACCTGACCCTCGACGAGTCGGCCAACACCCTCCGCCTCCCACCCGCCTGATCGCCGACCCGACGCAAAGCGTCGTCGATCACCGGCCGGAGCGACCTTTCGCGTCGGTTGGGCGCAGAGTCGCGGAGGGCCGGGGTCAGCGGGCCAGCGCCTCGCGTGCGCGGAGGAGAATGGCGCGCCGCCGCGCGCCGCGGTGGGTCCTGTTCACCCGGATGACGCGCCAGCCGAGGCGAGCGAGGTCGTCGAGGCGGTCGACGTCGCGGCCGTACTGCGCGTCGTCGAGCCGGTGCTGCTGACCGTCGTACTCCAACAGCACGCGCCGCTCGACGTCGACGAGGTCGCCATAGGCCACGAAGCGCCCGGCCTCATCGCAGATGACCGCGTTGACCTCGAACGTGGTCAATCCGAGGTCTTCGGCGTCGAGACGCAGCTCCGTCTCCGCAACGGAGTCGGTGCGTTCCCGACAACGTTCGTACGCGAGTCGGAGCGCGCGTACGCCGCGCCGACCGGACCACCCCGCCACCGCTCCACGGAGCTGCTCGATCGACAAGACAGGATCATGCCTGCGCATGAGAGAGTCTGCCGCGATGACGAGCTCGCGTTCGCCCATGAGCTCGGCCGATTGGCACCAGGCGACGGCCGGGTGCGCGATCGGAACGGGTCCGAATCGCCACGGACTCGCCGCCGCGGCTTCGTGCCCGCGCACCCCGGCACCACGGGCACGCCCGAGCGGTCGCGGCGCCGCGACATCCACCTGCGCGCGCAGCCGCTCTGGGATCCAGCCGCCGACGAGAGCCACTGCCGTGGCATGACTGATGTGCTCGCCCGGGCGCAGTTTCGGCAGATAGGCGGTCACCAGCGCGCGCACATCCGTCACGGGCGCACGCGAGCGGAGGCCGTGGAAGGGCGCGGCCAGGTCGGCCGAACGGAGTCTGCCGCGCGTCACCCCGGTCGCGCGCGCCGTCCCGACCGTGAAGGCACCCGGCAGCGCCTCGGGAAGCTCAGCAGGAGTGCGTGCCACCCGTCCAGGCTGGCGGCCCTCCGCACCCCACCCCGAGATCTCCCCAGCCCGTTCGACATCCGATCTCCGTCGCCCCGCCTGTGCAGGACCCCTGCTCACATCCCCGCCACACGCGCGAACCGACCCGAATGGTCGGTTCGCGCGCCGGATAACGCCCCTTTGCGTCGGGTCGCTACGACTGCGGGGACGCGGGCGGGTCGGAGGGGCGGCGGTAGAGCACGACCTCGGTCGCCCGGCGCACGCGCGCGCCGTGACGCAGGGTCACGACCGCGCCGGTGGCGCCGGCCGCGAAGACCCGCGCACCGGGACGCTGCTGCATCTCGTCGCGCAGTCGTTGCTCGAGGTCGCGCACCTCGCGGCGGAGCCCAGCGACCTCGTTCTCGAGCTCCAGGATGCGCGCGATGGCGGGGAGGCTGATGCCCTCCGCAGACATCCGCGCCACCTCCCGCAGCTGACGGATGTGCCGCAGGGAGTAGCGTCGCGACCCGCCCTGCGTGCGGCCCGGCACCACCAGGCCCAGCCGGTCGTACTGCCGGAGGGTCTGCGCGTGCATGGCGGCGAGCTCCGCCGCGGCCGCGATCGCGAAGATCGGGGCGTCCTCGTCGATGTCGTCTTCAGCCATGGTTGGTCACCTCCTGGGCGTCGCGGGTGTCGCCGTCCAGCCCGCCGCCCCCGTTCCGTGGGATCGGGGACGGCGAGCGGGCAGCGGGTGGATCAGCCGCGCGCCTTGTTCATCAGGTCGGCGCGGGGGTTCTCGCGGGGCTCGACCTCCGCGAAACGTTCGAGGGCCGCTCGGGCCTCCTCGTCGAGATGGGCGGGAACGGCGATTTGAACCTCCGCCAGGAGGTCGCCCGTGCCTTTGGACGTGCTCACGCCGCGCCCCTTGACCCGCAGGACGCGACCCGACGGGGTGCCGGGCGCGACCCGCAGCTTGACGGGGTCGCCGCCCAGTGTCGGTACCTCGATCGTGGCGCCGAGGGCCGCCTCGGTGAAGGTCACCGGCACCACGACACGGAGGTTGAGTCCGTCGCGCGTGAACACCGGATGCGGCCGGACGGTCACGCTCACGACGATGTCGCCCGGCTCTCCGCCATCGGGCGAGGGACGCCCGCGACCGCGCAGCCGGATCTTCTGCCCGTCCTTGACTCCGGCCGGGATCTTCACCTTGAACGGCTTGCCGTCCTCGCCCTGGAGCGTGACGGTGTCGCCGCGAACCGCCGTGGCGAAGTCAAGCGTCGTCCGCGCCGTGACGTCGGCGCCGCGCTGCGGGCCGCCGAAGCCCTGGAATCCTCCGGTCGAGCGGCCGAAGCCGCCCGACCCGAAGCGACTGGACCGCCCGGTCTGCTGGTTGAACATCGCGAAGATGTCGTCGAAGTCGGCGCCGCGCGCTCCGGCGCCGCCCCGCGCACCCTGGTTGAAGGCGCTGAAGACGTCCTCGAAGCCACCGGCGCCCTGGCCACCCGCGGTGAAGCGGGCGCTGCCCGACCCCATCGCCCGGATCTGGTCGTACTCGGCACGCTGCTCCTTGTCGGAGAGCACGGAGTACGCCTCGCTGATCTCCTTGAACTTCGCCTCGGCCGCGGGGTCGCCCTGCGTCGAGTCGGGGTGGTACTTGCGCGCGAGCTTGCGGTAGGTCTTCTTCAAGTCGCTGTCGGAGACGTCTTTGGAGACGCCCAGCACCTTGTAGAAGTCCTTGTCGAACCAGTCCTGACTGGCCATGTCGTTGCCTCCTATTCGGCCGGCACGGCGACGACGACCTTCGCCGGACGCAGCTCGATGCTGCCGAGGCGGTAGCCGACCTCGACGACCTCGAGGATCGTCGGCTCGGCCGTGCCCGGGGTGGGCGCCTGGAAGATCGCCTCGTGCTGCTGCGGGTCGAAGGCGTCGCCGGCGGCGCCGTAGGACTCGACACCCAAGCGCGCCACGACCCCGCGGAGCTTGTCCGCGATCACCGCGAGCGGCGATCCCTCGACGAGGTCACCGTGTTTGTCGGCACGGTCGAGGTCGTCGAGCACGGGCAGCAGCCCCTTGGCGACCGACCCCTTGGCGCGCTCGATCTCGGCCTCGCGCTGGTCCTCGGTACGCCGACGGTAGTTGGCGTACTCGGCCTGCACGCGCTTGAGGTCGAGTAGCAGGTCGTGCTCCTCGGCCGGCGCCTCGGCGACGGCCGCCTCGTCGGACTGCGTCGCTCCGAGGATGTCGTCGATGGTCAGTTCGTCGTCCGCAGCCGCGGCGTCGGCGGCATCCGATGCTCCGGAGGCCTCGTGCGCGTCGGGGCCGGACGCCTGGGCGTCCGACCCCTCCTCGCCGAGGACCTCGTCATCGCCGTGCGGCTCTTCGAAGTCCTTGTCGGTCATGATTACTTCTTCTCGTCCTCGTCTTCGACGACTTCGGCGTCGACGACGTCCTCATCGGATGCCGCCGCACCGGTGTCACCGGTCGGAGCGTCGGTCGGGGCTCCCGGCGCCTGGTCGGCCTGACCCTGCGCGTAGATGGCCTCGCCAAGCTTGCCCTGCGATGCGTTGAGCTTCTCGAACGCGGTCTTCACGGCCTCGTCGTCGTCGCCAGCGAGCGCGGTCTTCAGCGCGTCGACGTCGCCCTGGACCTCGGTCTTGACGTCCTCGGGGAGCTTGTCGGCGTTGTCGGCGATCAGCTTCTCGATCGAGTACGACAGGGTCTCGGCCTGGTTGCGGACCTCGGCGGCCTCGCGGCGCTTCTTGTCCTCTGCCGCGTGCTCCTCGGCCTCGCGCACCATGCGCTCGATGTCGTCCTTCGGCAGCGACGAGCCGCCGGTGATCGTCATCGACTGCTCCTTGCCGGTGCCCTTGTCCTTCGCCGAGACGTGAACGATGCCGTTCGCGTCGATGTCGAAGGTGACCTCGACCTGCGGGATGCCGCGGGGCGCCGGTGCGATGCCCGTGAGCTCGAACGTGCCGAGCGGCTTGTTGTCGCGGGTGAAGTCGCGCTCGCCCTGGAAGACCTGGATGGCGACCGACGGCTGGTTGTCGTCGGCGGTCGTGAAGGTCTCGCTGCGCTTGGTGGGGATGGCGGTGTTGCGCTCGATGAGCTTCGTCATGATGCCGCCCTTGGTCTCGATGCCGAGGCTCAGGGGGGTCACGTCGATGAGGAGGACGTCCTTGCGCTCGCCCTTGAGGACGCCGGCCTGCAGGGCGGCGCCGACGGCGACGACCTCGTCCGGGTTCACACCCTTGTTGGGCTCCTTGCCGGCTTCCTTCTTCACCAGCTCCGACACGGCGGGCATGCGGGTGGAACCACCCACGAGCACGACGTGGTCGATGTCGCCGACCTTGATGCCGGCCTCGCGGATGACGTCCTCGAACGGCTTCTTCGTGCGGTCGAGCAGGTCCTTGGTGAGGTCCTCGAACTTCGCGCGCGACAGCGTCTCGGACAGCGAGACGGGGCCCGAGTCGGTGAGCGAGAGGTAGGGCAGGTTGATCGAGGTCGACTGCGAGCTCGAGAGCTCCTTCTTCGCCTGCTCAGCGGCCTCCTTGAGGCGCTGCAGCGCGATCTTGTCGCCGGAGACGTCGACGCCGGTCGTGTCCTTGAACTGCTTGATCAGGTACTCGACGATGCGCTGGTCCCAGTCGTCACCACCGAGGCGGTTGTCACCGGCGGTGGCGCGCACCTGGATGGTCGAGAAGTCGTCGTCCTTGCCCACCTCGAGCAGCGAGACGTCGAAGGTTCCACCACCGAGGTCGAAGACGAGGATGAGCTCGTCCTCCTTGCCCTTGTCGAGACCGTAGGCGAGCGCGGCGGCCGTCGGCTCGTTGATGATGCGCAGGACGTTGAGACCCGCGATCTCGCCGGCCTCCTTGGTGGCCTGGCGCTCGGCGTCGTTGAAGTACGCAGGGACGGTGATGACGGCGTCCGTCACCGTGTCGCCCAGGTACTGCTCGGCGTCGCGCTTGAGCTTCTGGAGGATACGGGCCGAGATCTCCTGCGGCGTGTACGCCTTGCCGTCGATCGACTGGGTCTTCCAGTCGGTGCCCATGTGGCGCTTGACCGAGGTCAGCGTGCGGTCGACGTTGGTAACGGCCTGCCGCTTGGCGGTCTCACCGACGAGGACCTCGCCGTCCTTGGTGAACGCGACGACCGAGGGGGTCGTACGGAGCCCTTCGGCGTTGGCGATGACCTTGGGCTCGCCGCCCTCGAGGACGGCCACGACGGAGTTCGTCGTGCCCAGGTCGATACCCACTGCACGTGCCATGAGTTGTCTCCTTACTTGCGGTTCGAATGGATCGGAAGTCTGCGGCGGCCCAACCTGAGCCGCGATGACTCAACTGTACTCGCGCCGGAAAACCCTGTCAAGAGAACTTGAGTCTGGTCGTATCAAGTTCGGCGATAAGCAGCGTCAGCCGCATGACAATGGCCTGAGGAAAAGCTGAGTAACCCTGAGGCGGCATCATCGAATCCTCCCAGGGGGGCGCTATATGTTGAGTCCACCCATGACAAGAAGCGTGAACCCGAACTCGCCTCTCGTCGACATAGAGCCCGCGATGGGCGGTCGCCGAGCGTTCCCGCGCGCACGGAGGCGCTCATGACTCGCAGCGCTGTCGTCATCGAGGATGACGACGACCTCCGTCACCTGCTGACCCAGACCCTCGAACAGCACGGCTTCGCCGTGCATGCTTTCCCCGACGGCCCGGCCGGCGTCGACGCGGTGCGCTTGCTGCGCCCCGACCTCACGACCGTCGACGTCAAGCTCGACGGGATCGACGGGTTCGAGGCCGTCCGCCGCATCCGGGCGTTCCACGACGGGTACGTGCTGATCATCAGCGCCGTCGACGACGAGACCGCGACGGTCGAGGGGTTCCGCAGCGGTGCCGACGACTACGTCATCAAACCCTGGCGCCCCTACGAGCTGCGCGCCCGGATCGACGCCCTGATGCGCCGCCCCCGCGCCCTCCAGCCCGGCGAGGCGGCGCCGGGGGCGTGGCTCGAAGCCGGCGGGCTGCGGCTGAGCCCCGGCTCGCGCCGCGTCGAGCTCGACGGCCGGTCGCTGGATCTCACACGCTCCGAGTTCGACGTCCTGCAGGCGCTCATGCAGCGCCCCGGCGACGTCATCGAGAAGGCGTGGATCGCGCTCATGCTGCGCCGGCAGAGCGGCGCCCACGGCGAACACGTCAGCGGACATGATCTCCACGCGGTCGAGGTCCACCTGATGAACCTGCGGCGCAAGCTCGGCGACGACGGCCGTACGGGCCGCTGGATCGAGACGGTGCGCGGCATCGGCTACCGGTTCGCGCGTCGCGACTGAAAAGCACGCTCCCCGCCCGGCAACGGATACGCTGACCCCGTCGCGATGACGCGACGCGCCGCCGACCGGCGGCACCGAGTGTTCACGGAGAGGTCGTAGCGTGCCCGGCATGTCACCCGAGACCGACCCACCCGGCGCGGGCCGCTCCCCGCAGGCATCCGATCCCGGCGTGCCGGCGCCTCCGACGGCCGCCGACACGCAGGCCCTCGGGCGCATCGCCGCCATGCGGACCCGCGACGTCGACGAGCAGCCGATCCCCCGCAAGGCCGTCGTGTCGTGGGCGCTCTGGGACTGGGCGACGCAGCCCTTCAACTCCGTCATCCTCACATTCGTCTTCGCGTCGCTGTTCCTCGTCTCGGATTCGTTCCTCCCCGCCGACATCGCAGCGCTGCCCGACACCGACCCGGTGAAGGAGGCAGCGCTGGCCGAATTGGCGAGCGGCTACGGCGTCGCCTCGACCGCCGCCGGCATCCTGATCCTGCTGCTCGCCCCCGTGCTGGGACAGACCGCCGACCGGTCGGGGCGGAAGAAGCGATGGCTCGGGGTGTTCACCGTCGTCCTCGCGCTGCTGCAGTTCGCCCTGTTCTTCACCTTCGCCGACCCGGCCTTCTTCTGGTACGGCGCGATCGTGCTCTCTCTCGGCGCCGTCGTCTCGGAGATCGCGGGCGTCAACTACAACGCCATGCTCGTCGAGGTCTCGACCCCCCGCACGATCGGACGGGTCAGCGGCCTGGGCTGGGGGCTCGGCTACATCGGCGGCATCATCGCCCTGGCCCTCGTGGTCGTCCTCACCTTCGCCGACTGGTTCGGGATGGACACCAGCAACGGTCTCGCCTACCGGCTCATCGCCGTGGGCTGCGGCGTGTGGACGATCGTCTTCGCCATCCCGCTGATGCTGAACGTGCCCGAGCGCTCCGCGCCCCACACCACGGAGAAGGTCGGCTTCTTCGCGGCGTACGCGCACCTGGTGGCCGACATCGTCCGCCTGTACCGCACGGAACGCCCGACGTTCTGGTTCCTCCTGGCGAGCGCGGTGTACCGCGACGGCCTGGCGGGCGTCTTCGCCTTCGGCGGCGTCCTGGCGGCACGCGCGTTCGGGTTCTCGGCGACGGAGGTCATGATGTTCGGCATCGCCGCGAACCTCGTCGCCGGCGCGTCCACCATCGTCGCCGGACGATTCGACGACCGGTTCGGGGCACGCGCCGTGATCGTCGCGACCCTGTCGGGCCTCATCGCTGTGGCCGTGCTGCTGTTCGTCCTGCAGGATGCCGGATCGATCGTGTTCTGGATCGCCGGACTGATCCTCTCGGGGTGCGTGGGCCCGGCGCAGGCCGCCAGCCGTTCGCTGCTGGCCCGGGTGACGCCCCCGGGGATGCAGGGTGAGATCTTCGGCCTCTACGCCACGACCGGACGCGTCGCGAGCTTCCTCTCCCCCGCGATGTGGGCGCTGTTCATCGCCTGGTTCGGCAGCATCATCTGGGGCGTCCTGGGCATCGCGGTGGTGCTGCTCCTCGGACTCGTGCTGCTGCTGTTCGTGCGGCTGCCGAAGCAGGCCGGCATCCGCTGACCGGGTTCAGGCGGGGCGGCGCATGGGCACGTGCGGGATGTCGTCCTCGGAGAACTCCGCCCCGCTGATCGCGAACCCGAACCTCCCGTACCAGTCGGCGAGGTGCTTCTGCGCATCGAGGTCGATCGCGGCACCGGGCCACCGCTCCCCGGCGCGCTCGACCGCCGCGCGCATGAGCTGCGCAGACAGACCACGGCCGCGCGCGTCGGCTGCGGTCGCCACTCGGCCGATGCGGGCGTTTCCCGAGGCATCGCGAAGCAACCGGAGCGTCGCCAGCACCCGCCCGTCGTCTTCGATCCAGAAGAGCTCGGTGTCGGGCTCGAGGTCGCGGCCGTCCAGCTCCGGATAGGCGGCGGCCTGCTCGACGACGAAGACGCTGACGCGCAGCCAGAGCAGGCGGTAGAGCGTCTCGGCGGGGACATCTGTCAGACGGGCGGAAGACACCGGGAGCATCCGCCCAGCGTACGACGAAGGCGCCGAGCGGTCGTGCCCGGCGCCTTCGAGGCGGTTCACTGACGACTCGCGGCAGCCGTGTCAGCCGCGCCTGCCGCCGATCCAGGGGAAGCGCACCCCCCGCTCGTTCGGCTCTTCGACCTCGAGCCCGTAGTGGTCGCCGATCCGCTCGATGAACTGAGCCCGCTCCGCGCGGGCGTAGGCGCGCCGTTCGCGCTGGAAGGCGAGCACCGTCGACCAGCACATCAGCAGCATCACGACCGAGAACGGCAGGGCGATGAGGATTGCCGCCGTCTGCAACGCCTCCAGACCTCCGGCCAGCAGAAGCGCGCTCGCGAGGGCGGCGGTCGTGATGACGAAGAACACGCGCACCCAGCGGGGCGGCTCGGGATTACCGCCCGTCGCGATCATGCCCATGACGAGCGCACCCGAGTCAGCCGAGGTGACGAAGAACACCGCGATCAGGATGATGGCGCCCACTGTGAGCACGCCGCCTGCCGGCACGCTCTCCAGCACCTGGAAGAGGGCACCCTGGAGGTTCACGCTGCCGTCGGCCGCGAGCATCGATCCGGGCTGCTCGAGCTCGCGGTACAGCGCCGAGCCGCCGAGGACGGCGAACCACAGGATGCCGATCAGCGTCGGGACGAGCAGCACGCCCGCCACGAACTGGCGCACCGTGCGCCCCTTGCTGACGCGCGCGATGAAGATGCCGACGAAGGGCGCCCACGAGATCCACCAGCCCCAGTAGAACGACGTCCACTGCGCCTGCCAGGCCTCACCCTCAGTGCCCTGAAACGCGCTGACCGTGAACGAGAGCCCGACGAAGTTCTGGATGTAGGCGCCGATCGACTGCACCCATTCACGCAGGAGGAACTGCGTCGGGCCGACGAAGAGCAGGAACAGCAGCAGGAGACCGGCAACGATGAGGTTGAAGTTCGAGAGCCACTTCATGCCCTTCGTCACGCCGGAGATCACCGACAGAAGCACGAAGACCGAGACGATGGCGATGAGACCGATGAGCATCGCGTCGTTCATGGGGGGAAGACCGATGAACTCGAGACCCGAACCCATCTGCATCACGCCGAGGCCGAGCGAGGTCGCGACACCGAACAGGGTTCCGACGAGGGCGACGACGTCGATCACGTTCCCCGCCACCCCACGCACGCGGTTGCCGAGCAGGGGCTCGAGCGCCCACCGGATCGAGATGGGCCGACGCCTACGGTGGATCGCGTAAGCGAGCGCGAGTCCGACGACGACGTACATCGCCCAGGCGTGCACGCCCCAGTGGAGATACGTCTGCGTGAGGGCTCCCTGGGCCAGCTGCTGCTCGGTGCCGGTGACACCGGGCCGCGGGTTCACGAAGTGACTGAGCGGTTCGCTCACGCCGTAGAAGACGAGGCCGATGCCCATGCCCGCGGCGAAGAGGAGCGAGAACCACGATGCCGTCGAGAACTCGGGTTCGTCGTCATCGCGTCCGAGCTTGATGTCGCCGAAGCGACTGAAGCCCACGAAGATCGCGAAGCCGACGAAGAAGGCGGCGATGAGGACGTAGTACCAGTTGAACGAGTCGACGATCGAGGTCTGGATGGCGCCGAAGAACGACTCGGCCGTGGTGGGGAAGATGATCGCGAAGGCACTGAACCCGACGATCACCACCGCGGCGGGCCAGAACACCCAGCGGGCGATCGTGCCCGGGGTGGACACCGCGGCTATGCGTTCTGCGGGAGAGGGCTGATTGTCGGTGCTCACCGAACCAGGGTGACAGGATACCGGCGCGACGCAAAGCGGGGAAGGCCAGTTGCCCGCGGCGGCGACAGCGGCTATGCGTCAGGGGCGCGGCCAGGCGTCGGCGAGTTTGGTGAGCAGTCGGGCCAGCTCGGAGCGCTCGTCGTCGGTGAACCCGTCCAACGCGCTGCCGAGGGCAGCGCGACGCTCACCCCGCACGCTCTGCGCGAATCGGCGCCCCTCGTCGGTCAGCGCGATGCGGGTGCGGCGGGCATCGTCGGGGTCGGCCTCCCGACGCACCAGGCCGAGGTCGACCGCCTGCTGGACGAGCCGCGAGGCACGCGGCTGGTCGACACCGATCGCCTCGCCGATCTCGCTGACGGTGAGCGGATGGGATGCCGCGACGAGCACCTCGAGCATCCGCAGGCGCGCAAGCCCCGCCATCCGGCCGCGCCCCTCGGCGAACGGGCCGCCGCGATGTCCATGCGGACCATGCCCGGCGTGGGCGCCGAACCCCCCGTGCGTGTGCGGTCCGCGCTCGATGCCCGGCCCGGGCCGCCGCAGTCCGCGGAGGCGACCGAGGGCATCGGCGATGGCATCGATCTGCGGGTCGTCGGCGGCCGTCATGCTTCGAGAATACATGCGACTTGACATGCACCTGATCTACATGTCATAGTGCATGTACATGACAAATGACATACATCTTGGGTCGAACGCACCGGCCCACGAAGGGAACACCATGGACACCCACGACAACACCTCCGAGACTCCCCACCCGCGTACGCGGCCCCTGACCTTCTGGATGCGCGCCGCCGAGACGGCCCTGTCGTCCGAGATGCATCGGACGCTGTCGGCCGAAGGGCTCGACCGCCGCGACTGGGCGGTGCTCAACGTCCTGGCCGGCGAGCGCGACATCCCCGAGCTCGCCGAGCGCGTGCAGCGGGGCGGCAAGCGCGTCCGGTCGCTCGCCGCTCGCGGCTGGGCCGCCGAGCGCGACGGAGCCTGGATCATCACCGACGACGGCCGGCGCGAACGCGACCGCATCCACGCGCTCGTGAGCGGCGTGCGCGACCGCGTGCGCAGCACCGTCAGCGAGGAGGACTACGCCACCACCGTCGCCTCACTCGAGGCGATCGCCCGCGGGCTCGGCTGGGACGAGACCTCGCCGCGCCGATTCGGCCCTCGCGGTCGGCACGGCTTCGGGCACGGCTTCGGTCGCGGCCACGGCTGCGGCCCGCGCTTCGGCGAGCACCCGCACCGCGGCGAGCACGCGCACCGCGGCGAGCACGCCTTCGAGCGCGGCTTCACCGCGGGCTTCGCGGCGGGACGCGACGCCGCCTGATCCGCGGCATCGCCTGCGACGGCCCCGAGGCGCGAGCCTCGGGGCCGTCATGCATGCCGCACGCGGCGTCAGGCGCCGCGCGACCCGGCGTCGATCGTGCCGACGTCGGTGCGGTGGAAGTTCTGGAACGAGCGGGATGCCGTCGGCCCGCGCTGCCCCTGGTAGCGATTGCCGTAGGGGCCCGATCCGTAGGAGTTCTCACTCGGCGAGCTGAGCTGGAAGAAGCAGAGCTGGCCGATCTTCATGCCGGGCCAGAGCTTGATCGGCAGGGTCGCGACGTTGGCGAGCTCGAGCGTCACGTGGCCGGAGAACCCTGGGTCGATGAAGCCGGCCGTCGAGTGGGTGATGAGGCCGAGGCGGCCGAGCGACGACTTCCCCTCCAGGCGCGCGGCGACGTCGTCGCCGAGGCGCACCTGTTCGAAGGTCGATCCCAGCGCGAACTCGCCGGGGTGCAGGATGAACGGCTGGTCGGGCTCGACCTCGATCAGCCGGGTCAGCTCGGGCTGGTCCTGCGCCGGATCGATGAAGGGGTACTTGTGGTTGTCGAACAGCCGGAAGTACCGGTCGAGGCGCACATCGACACTCGAGGGCTGCACCATCGAGGCATCCCAAGGGTCGAGGCCGATGCGGCCCTGATCGATTCCGGCACGGATGTCGCGATCACTCAGCAGCACGCACACAGCCTAGAGCGCGTCGCGGTGCGCCGCCGTCATCCGGCCCGTTGCCGCACCGGCGGCGCGGTCGTCTGCCGGGCGACGAGCTTCGTCGGGAGGCGCAGGTGCGTGGCCGGCGGAGTCTCACCGCGCATGAGGGCCAGCAGCATCTGGACGGCGGCCGCGCCCAGCCGCCCCATCGGCTGCCGCACCGTCGTGAGGGGGACCGGAAGCCGCGTCGCCTCGGGGATGTCGTCGAATCCGACGATCGACAGGTCGCGGGGAACCTCGAGCCCGAGCTCGGCGGCGACCTGCAGGATCGCGATGGCCGACACGTCGTTCGCCGCGAAGACCGCGGTGGGCCGGTTCGGCGTCGACAGCATCTCGATCGCGACCTCGCGCACCGTCGCCTCGCGATAGCGCCCCGCACCGACGTAGGTCGCATCGAACGGGATGCCGGCGTCGGCGAGCGCCCGACGATACCCCGCGTCACGTGCGATCGACGAGCGCAGGTCGGCGCGCCCGGCGATGTAGCCGATGCGCGTGTGCCCCATGCCGATGAGGTAGGCCGTCGCCTCGCGGGCGCCTCCGTAGCTGTCGCTCTCGACGATGGGGACGTCGGCCGGACCGGTGTGCGGGTCGATCGCGACCAGCGGCACGTCGGCGCTCGCCTTGACGACGGTCGGGGTGACCATGATCGCCCCGTCGATCAGCGTTCCGCTCAGGCGGGACAGCGACCGGCGCTCCCACCCCTCTTCGTCGCCGCGCGACCCCGAGTAGGCGAGCAGGTCGTAGCTCGTGTCGCGGAGCGCCTCGCCCACCCCCTTGAGGATCTCGGCGCTGAACGGTTCGAAGTCGGCGACGAGCACGCCGATCACACCGGTCGAGCGCGACCGCATGCTGCTGGCGATCAGGCTCGACTCGTAGCCGAGCTCCGCGACGGCCGCCATCACAGCATCCACGGTCGCCGTCGCAACCCCGTAACGGCCGTTGACAGCCTTCGACACGGTCGACACCGAGACGCCGGCACGCTCCGCGACGTCGTGGATGGTGGGTCGTCGTCGGTCCATGACCGCATGCTAGCCCGAAATGGAAACCGTTTTCGAAAACGTTTGACACCTCTTTGTTGCCCGCGCAAACTTTCGGTGTCCGACAGCACCAGCGAATGTCCGACGACACCGAGCATCGCCGCTCGGCGGTTCGAGCAGCCCAGCCCGGGCCCGGCCGCGGCGCGCTCATCGGCAGATGTCCACTCAACGAAGAGAGAAGGAATCACATGGCACGCACCATCACGGCTCGCCGCAAGGCGGCCGTCACGGCAGCCGTCCTGGCGGTGGGAGCCCTCGCCCTCACCTCCTGCAGCGGCAACGGCGACGGAGGCAGCGCTGACGGCACCGTCGAGATGACGCTCTGGCAGAACTCGACGACCGGCCCCGGCCAGCAGTTCTGGAAGGATGCCATCGCCGCATTCGAGGCGGAGAACGAGAACGTCAAGATCTCGATGCAGTCCGTGCAGAACGAGGACATGGACGGCAAGCTCCAGACCGCACTCAACGCGGGCGACCCGCCCGACATCTTCCTGCAGCGCGGTGGCGGCAAGATGGCCGCCATGGTGCAGGCCGGACAGCTCATGGACCTCACCGACCTCATCGGCGACACCGCCAAGGAAGAGATCTCCGAGGGCTCGTTCAAGGCCGAGACCTACCAGGACAAGGTATGGGCGATGCCGCTCGCGGTGCTCCCCAGCGGCTTCTGGTACAGCTCCGACCTGTTCACGCAGGCCGGAGTCACCGAGGCCCCCGCGACGATCGACGATCTCGAGACCGTGGTCGGGCAGCTCAAGGATGCCGGAATCGCCCCCATCGCCCTCGGGGCGAAGGATGCTTGGCCGGCGGCGCACTGGTTCTACAACTTCGCCCTGCGCGAGTGCAGCCCGGAGACGATCGAGGAGACCGGCGACTCGAAGGACTTCAGCGATGAGTGCTGGCTGAAGTCGGCCGAGGACCTCGCCGACTTCGCCCAGCTGCAGCCGTTCAACGAGGGCTACCTCACGACCTCGGCTCAGCAGGGCGCCGGCAGCAGCGCGGGCCTCATCGCCAACCACCAGGCGGGCATGGAGCTCATGGGCGCCTGGAACCCGGGCGTCATCGCCTCGCTCACGCCGGACGAGCAGCCTCTCCCCGACCTGGCATGGTTCCCCTTCCCCGAGCTGTCGGGCGGCGCCGGTGAGCCCGGCTCGATCATGGGCGGCGTCGACGGCTACTCCTGCTCGGCCAAGGCCCCGAAGGAGTGCGCCGACTTCCTGAACTTCCTCGCCAGCGCCGAGCAGCAGGAGGCCTACTACAAGGCCTTCAACGCTCCCCCGGTGAACTCGGTCGCGCAGGAGGCGGTCGAGGAGGAGTACCTCCAGGAGGTCCTCGCCGCGTACAACAAGGCGCCCTTCGTCTCGCAGTGGCTCGACACCGTCCTCGGACAGAACGTCGGCAACGCGCTCAACGTCGCCGTCGTCGACCTGCTGGCGGGCAAGAGCACGCCCGAGCAGATGATCCAGTCGGTCTCCGACGCAGCGAAGAAGGGCTGATCCGCATCATGTCGCTCAGCGAGACAGCCGTGGCGGGCACCGCCGACGGCGTGGATCTCGCGGCCCGGGGCGAGGGCGTCTCCACGACGCCCTCGCCCTCCCGGCGCCGCCGAGGCCTGGGCTGGTCGGGTCGCCTCGAGATCGCGGTGCTCGTCGGCCCCGCCCTGGTGATGTTCGTCGGGTTCGTCATCTTCCCCGTGGTGATGGCGGCCTACTACGGCTTCTTCCGCTGGCAGGGCTACGGGCCGCCCACCGAGTTCGTCGGCCTGCAGAACTACATCACGATCCTCACCGACCCCACCTTCGTCGAGGCCCTCAGCCACAACGCGATCATCGTCGTGGCGTCCCTCGTCCTCCAGGGTCCCGTCGCGGTCCTCCTCGCCCTGCTGCTCAACCGTCGCATGCGAGGACAGTCGCTCATCCGCGTGCTGATCTTCGTGCCCTACGTCATCGCCGAGGTCGTCGTCGGCACGGGCTTCGGACTCATGCTGCAGACCCAGGGCGCCCTCAACGGGGCCCTCGATCAGCTCGGCCTCGGGGCGCTCACGCGGGACTGGATCGCCGATCCATCGATCGCGATCTGGACGCTCATGGCCATCCTGACCTGGAAGTACGTCGGCTTCGCCGTCATCCTCTTCCTCGCGGGCCTCCAGGGCATTCCCGACGAGCTCTACGAGGCCGCCGCCCTCGACGGCGCGGGCTACTGGCAGATGCACTGGCGGATCACCCTGCCCCTGCTCGCCCCCACCCTGCGCATCTGGGCGTTCCTGTCGATCATCGGCGCACTGCAGCTGTTCGACCTCGTCTACATCATCTGGGGTCAGTACGTCGCGTCGACCGCCGGCACCTCGACGATGGCCACCTACATGGTCGTCAACGGCCGCAACGCCGGCAGCTACGGCTTCGGAAACGCCGTCGCCGTCGTGATCTTCCTCATCTCCCTCGTCGTCGCGATCGTCTACCAGCGCTACGTGCTGCGTCGCGACACCGCGGGGGCCATCACCGAAGGGAAGCAGGAGCGATGACCGCCCTCACCTCCCCCGCCACGCGCGCGATCGTCGCGCCCGCACCGACCGGGCGTCGCGGACGCCGCAAGGAACGCCTGCCCTGGGGCAGCCCCGTCGTGTACTTCGTCGCCCTCGTGGTGATCGCACTCATGCTCGCGCCGGTGCTGTACATCATCATCGGCGGCTTCCGCAGCAACGCCCAGATCACCGTCGACCCCGCCGGGTGGCCGTCGCCGTGGAACATCGAGAACTATCTGGCGGTGCTCACCGGCTCGCAGTTCTGGCAGCAGGTGCTCAATTCGACCATCGCCGCCGGCGCGACGACGATCGGCGCCGTGCTGCTCGGGCTCATGGCCAGCTACATCCTCGCCCGGTACCGGTTCCGCGGCCGCGGGGTGCTGTACGCCGTCTTCGCCTCGGGCCTCATGTTCCCCATCACCGTCGCGATCACGCCGCTGTACATAGTCATCCGCGACCTGGGCCTGATGAACTCTCTCGCGGGCATCATCCTGCCGCAGATCGCCTTCGCGCTGCCGATGACCATCATCATCCTGGTGCCGTTCCTGCGGGCCATTCCCGACGAGATCCAGGAGGCCGCGTTCATCGACGGATGCGGGCGCCTGTCGTTCTTCTGGCGGATGGTGCTGCCCCTGTCGGTGCCCGGCGTCATCACGGTCGGCATCCTGGCCTTCATCGGCAGCTGGAACAGCTACCTGCTTCCGCTGTTCATCCTCAACAACGAGGCGACCTTCACCCTGCCGCTCGGCGTGCAGGCGTTCTCGTCGCAGTACTCGGTCGACACCGCGAAGGTTCTCGCCTTCACCTCGCTGTCGATGCTTCCCGCCCTGGCGTTCTTCAGCCTGTTCGAGCGCCGCATCGTCGGTGGCCTGACCGGCGCCGTCAAGGGCTGATCCCCCGTAGAGAAAGCACGAACCGTGACCCTCACCGATATCTCCGTCTCGACGCGCGTCTCCGACCTGATCGCGCGCATGACCCTCGACGAGAAGCTGGCCCAGCTGGTCGGCTTCTGGGTCGACCAGGGCGATGAGGTCGTCGCCCCGATGGCGGGCGAGATGGCGTCGTCGACCGCCTACGCCGACGCGACCGTCCACGGACTCGGGCAGCTGACCCGCGTCTACGGCACGCGGCCCGTCGACCCGATCGAGCGGGCGGCGTGGTTGTGGAACGAGCAGCGCCGCCTGGTCCGCGAGACGCGTCTGGGCATCCCCGCGCTCGTGCACGAGGAGTGCCTGACGGGTCTGGCGGCGTGGCAGGCGGCGACCTTCCCCACACCTCTCGCGTGGGGCGCGGCGTTCGACCCCGAGCTCGTCGAGGAGATGGGGGCGCTTATCGGCGAGTCGATGCGCGAGCTCGGCGTCCACCAGGGTCTCGCCCCGGTGCTCGACGTCATCCGCGATCCCCGCTGGGGACGCGTCGACGAGTGCATCGCGGAGGATCCGTACGTGGTGGGCGTGATCGGCACCGCGTATGTGCGGGGTCTTCAGAGCACGGGGGTCCACGCGACGCTGAAGCACTTCGTCGGGTACTCGGGCTCGCAGGCGGGCCGGAACCACGCGCCGGTCCACGCGGGACCGCGCGAGATCGCCGACGTGTTCCTGCCGCCGTTCGAGATGGCCGTCCGCGACGGCGGCGTGCGCTCGGTCATGAACTCGTACGCCGAGATCGACGGGATGCCGGTGGCGGCGACGCCCGCCTACCTCACCGACCTCCTGCGCGAGACGTGGGGCTTCGACGGCACCGTCGTGTCGGACTACTTCTCCGTCGCCTTCCTCCAGACGATGCACGCCGTCGCCCGCGACCGCGGCGAGGCCGCGCAGCTCGCCCTCGAGGCCGGCATCGACGTCGAGCTACCGACGGGCGACGCCTACGTCGGCCCCCTCGCCGAGCGCGTTCGGGCGGGCCAGGTCGACGAGGCCCTCATCGATCGCGCCGTGCGTCGCGTGCTCATCCAGAAGGAGGAGCTGGGGCTCCTCGACGAGACCTTCGAGGAGCCGCCGACGAGCATCGACCTCGACTCGCCCGCCCACCGCGCGGTCGCCCGTCGCCTCGCCGAGGAATCGGTCGTGCTCCTGACCAACGACGGCACCCTTCCCCTCGCATCGCCCCGTCGCGTCGCCGTGATCGGGCCGAACGGCGACAGCTCCGACGCCCTCATGGGCTGCTACTCGTTCGCGAACCACGTGCTCGCCCACCACCCGGGCGTGCCGATGGGATTCGAGATCCCGACGCTCGCGGCATCCATCGTCGATGCCCTGCCCGACGCCGACGTCACCGTCGTGCGCGGCTGCGAGGCCGAGGGCGACGACCGGTCGGGCTTCGCCGAGGCGGAGGATGCCGCGCGCGCGGCCGACGTGGCGATCGTCGCCGTCGGCGACCGGGCCGGCCTGTTCGGCCGGGGCACCGTCGGCGAGGGGAACGACACCGACTCGCTCGAGCTGCCCGGCGTGCAGCGCGAGCTCGTCGAGCGTCTCGTCGCGACGGGCACCCCGGTCGTGCTCGTCGTCCTGTCGGGCCGGCCGTACGCGATCGACTGGGCGCTCTCGGGCGAGGGGGCCGTCGCGGCGGCGCTGCAGACCTTCTTCCCCGGCGAAGAGGGGGGTGCCGCGATCGCCGCGATCCTCAGCGGCGAGGTCTCACCCTCGGGCCACCTGCCCGTCTCGCTCCCCCGGTCGTCCGGCTCGCAGCCCTACAGCTACCTGCACCCGATCCTCGGCGGACCCAACGAGATCACGAGCGCCGACAGCACCCCCGCGCTCCCCTTCGGACACGGGCTCGGCTACACGACGTTCGAGCGGACCGGTCTGTCGGTGACGGAGACGGTCTCGGCCGGAGACGCGTTCACGGCGAGCGTGCGCGTGCGGAACACGGGCGAGCGCGCCGGCACCGACCTCGTGCAGCTCTACGCCCGCGACGTCCACGGAAGCGTGACGCGTCCCGTCGCGCAGCTGCTCGGGTTCGCCCGGGTGGAGCTGGCTGCCGGCGCCGAGGCGACCGTCTCGTTCGATGTCCCGACCGCGCGGCTGGCGTTCACGGGACGCGAGGGCGTGCGCATCGTCGAGCCTGGCGACATCGAGCTGTGGGTCGGACCGTCGTGCGCGGAACGCGAGACCGAGGCGGCGACACAGATCGTCGGCGCGGTGCACCGCGTGACGGCATCCGACCGGCGCATCGTAGAGGTCTCGATCGAGCGGTGACCGGGGGTCGTGCGCGGCGGGATCGAGCGATAGTGTGCGGGCCATGTACAACGACTACGCAGGGCCCGCGGCGGCCTTCGGCATCGGCTTCATCGTGCTCGGGATCGCGATCTACCTCGGGACGATCGCGCTCATCCTGTGGGTGAGCTACCTGCTGATGCGCACGGCGGTGAAGAACGGGATGCTGCTCGCGATGCGCGAGAGCGGCGGGCAGTTCCCGGGTGGGGGCGGGGCCGGTGTCGGGGGTGTCGGGGGTTATGGTGCCGGTCCGCGTCCGGCGGCGCCGCCGTACCCGCAGGCTCCGCCCGCGCCGGGAGGCCACGGTGCTCCGGGTGCTCCGGGTGGGCCAGCTGCTCCCGGCGCACCGGGCGGTCCGGCTTCCGGCGGTCCGGCTTCCGGCGGTCCGAGCCCTGTGGGGTAAGCTGACCGAGCACCTCCGGGTGCGTGGGGCTGTAGTTCAATGGCAGAACATCTGCTTCCCAAGCAGATAGCGCGGGTTCGATTCCCGTCAGCCCCTCCACTGCCCCGACGGGCGGCCACCGGCCGCGCGTCGGGGCATTCGCATGGTTGCCGCCGGAACCGACCCGCGAGCCGCGATGCAATGCTCCGTGCCCGACACCCCGCTCAGCGGCATCCGTCCCGGGGTGTCGTGTCGGATCCCTTGCATCCCGATCCAGGCGGGCGGATGCCGGCTCGCCGGCTCAGCGCTCGATGATGACCTCGTCGCCGACCCGCACGACACCGCCGCCGTCGGCGGGGAGGAGCAGGATGCCGAGGGTCGGCTCGGCCTGATCGAACTCGGTCGTCAGCACGCGCAGCAGCCGGGCGTCGCGCTCGCCCGTGTCGGGATTGGCCATGATCGCGGCGCACCGGCCGATGGGGCGCTGCACCTCGAACGCGACCTCTCCGATGCGGATGCGGCCGCTCCAGCCGAGCTCGTCCCATGCCCCGGCACCCGAAACCACGATGTTCGAGCGGAACCGCCGGCTGTCGACGGGCGCGGCCACGGCGGCGTCCACGTCGTCGACCGACGCGGCGCCGTGCAGCGAGACATAGCCGCGGGCCCGGTCCTGGAACCGGGCGGTGACACCGTCGCCGACGAGCCGCAGCGGCAGCACGCCCTCCTTCTCGAGCCGTCGGGCATCCGGCGAGGCCTGCACGAACGCGGTCACGGCTTCCTCGAGCTCGCGCCGGCCGGCGTCATCGAGCCCCGCTTCGGCGAGCACCGCGCCATCGGCGCTCAGCCGCAGCCGCTGGGCGTCGGCGTCGAACAACAGAGCCACGCGGGCGAGCGCCGGGAAGTCCATGAGCGCGAGGCCACGGCTCTTCGGCCACGACTCGAGGCCGTCGGCATCCTCGGGCTCCACCGCGTCGGCGAACCGGAAAGCGAGCACCCGGTCGCCGGCGATCCGACCGTCGGGCTGGACGACGAGCTCGTCGCGCGCTTCGGGGGTGAATCCCTTGACGGGGTAGCGGTACAGGGCGGAGACGGCGAGCACACCGCTACTCTGCCGCACAGCACAGTGCTGCGCCGCACCGAGATCAGCTGCCGGCGACCGCCCAGGCCGCGAGGGCGGCGACGAGCGTGCGGTGGCCGGAGGCCTCGAAGGCGCGTGCGTCGTGCCCGAGCACGTCGACCGCGATGCGGCCGCCGCCGTACTCCCGCACCCACGCCGCGGCCTCCTTCGCACCGTCTCCCTCGTGCCATGCCACGACGGTGCGCTGCCCGAGCCGCTGCAGCGCGCAGTAGCGCTCGTCGTGGGTGTGGAAGGTCGTGGGAACCTCGACGGGCACGGCATCCGGTTCGACCTGGACCGTCATCTCGCCCGCCTCGGGGTGGAACGAGAGCTCGGGCAGCCAGATGGCGCCCAGCGCGGGCGCCCACTCCGGGTAATCGCGCAGCGACGAGACCGCCGAGTGCACCGCGAGCACGCCGATGCCGCGCTCGAGCGCAGCGGCGAAGCCCGCGACCGACGACGGCGGAGCGCCGCGCGTCAGGCTGCTACCGCCGCGCCAGGGATCGCCCGCGCAGACCGCGACGAGGTCGTACCCGTCGAGGTTCGCCATGCCCTGATCGACGTCGTCCGACACGGCGACATCCCAGTCGCGGTGACGGAGGATGTCGGCGACCTCGGCCCCGACTTCCGCGAAGGGGTGCCACGGGTCGGCGTACCGCCCCGATCCGGTCAGGACGAGTGCTCGATGTGCCATGGCGGTGTCCCCCTCGCGTCTGTGCTCCCACCGTAGGGGCCCCGCGCCCCTCCCGCCGACGGGTTGAGAATCGACGCCGCCTGTGACACCGCGCGGTCAGGGCGCCGTGAGCTCACCCGGCCGGAGCCCGAGGAGAGCCTCGACGGCGGTGGACATGAGGCGGATGCGGGCATCGGCGTCACGCCACGACACGAGAGCGTGGGCGTTGAGCCCATCGATCATCCCGAGCACCTGGGCCGCGACGGCGACGGGGTCGTCGACCCGGAACGTGCCTGCGTTCACGCCGTCGCGGATGATGCCCTCGAGGAAAGCCGTCCAGGCATCCATCTGCGCGCGCACGCGCTCGGCGAGCGCTTCGTTGCGGCGACCGAGCGCCCACGACTGCACCCACACGAGGGTGACATCGGAACGGGTGCCGTCGAGGAGCGTGCGCAGCAGCTCGCGCACCAGCAGCACGCTGTCGGGACTCCTCTCTCGCAGGCGCTCGAGGTCGCTCAGCTCGGCCGCGACGATCGTGTCGAACGCGCCGGCCACGACGTCGTCCATGCTCGGGGCATGATGCGCGACGAGCGCCGACCCGACGCCGACCGACGCCGCGACGGCACGCAGGGTCACCGCGCTCAGTCCCTGCTCGCGGGCGATGCGCTCGGCGGCGGCGGCGATCTGCGCGCGGCGCTGTTCTCCGCTCAGCCGCGCTCGCCCCGCGGAATCCTTTGACGCCATGCCCGCCAGTCTGTACGCTTCCCAGAAATTGATCAACCGATCAACTGGATCCGGAGGAACGCGATGCCCTGGAGGATGCCGGCCGAGACCGCGCCGCACGAGCGCACCTGGATGGCCTTCCCGCGCGTCGGGTTCACTCTCGGCGACACCGAGGCGGATCGCGCCGAGGGGTACGCCGCCTGGACGGCCGTCGCCCGCGCCGTGGCCGAGTTCGAGCCGGTCTCGATGCTCGTCGACCCGACCGAGACCGCGCGGGCGCGCGACCTTCTCGGCAGCGGGATCGACCAGCACGAGACGCCGGTCGACGAGTTCTGGATGCGCGACCACGGCCCGACCTTCGTCGTCGACGACGAGCGGCCCGGCGTCCTCGGGGCCGTCGACTGGATCTTCAACGGGTGGGGCGCCCCCGACTGGGCGGACTGGCGCCTCTCCGCCGAGCACGCCCGCATCATCGCGGCCCACGTCGGGGCGGAGCTCGTCAGCTCGATGCTGGTCAACGAGGGCGGCGGCATCCACGTCGACGGTGCGGGCACCGTGCTGCTGACCCAGACCGTCCAGCTCGACCCCCGCCGCAATCCCTTCGCCGATCGGACGCGCGTCGAGGCCGAGATGCTCCGCACGATCGGCGCCGACACGGCCATCTGGCTGCCGCGCGGACTCACGCGCGACTACGACGAGTTCGGCACGAACGGCCACGTCGACATCGTCGCGACCTTCGCCGCGCCCGGACGGGTGCTCCTGCACGCGCAACCCGACCCCGCGCACCCCGACCACGCCCTCATGCCCGAGATCCGCGCCGCCCTCGAGGCGGCGACGGATGCCGCGGGCCGGCGCCTCGAGATCATCGACCTGCCGGGCCCCGCGCAGCTGCGCGACGACGAGGGCTTCGTCGACTTCAGCTACGTCAACCACCTCGTCGTCAACGGCGGGGTCATCGCCTGCGGCTTCGGCGACCCCGCGGCCGACGACCGCGCCCGCGGCATCCTCGCCGACGCCTACCCCGGCCGCCGCGTCGTGACGGTCGACGCGCGCCCGCTCTTCGCCCGCGGCGGCGGCATCCACTGCATCACCCAGCAACAGCCCGCCCCCGCCCCCTCCCCTTCCCCCGTCGACTCGCCACACTCTGCGGATGCCGCCCCCGCCGGATCCGCACTTCCTGGCGACTCGTCGGTGGGCGCGACGGGGACAGACCGGTGATCGAGGTCTGGGAGGCCTCCATCAGCGAGCTGGGGGCGGCGCTCGCGCGCGGCGAGACCACCGCGGTCGGGCTCGTCGAGGCGTACCTCGCGCGCATCGACGCTTACGACGGCCCGGACACCGCCACCGCGCTCAACGCGATCGTGGTCCGAAACCCCGATGCCCTCGCCGAAGCCCGCGCATCCGATGAGCGTCGCGCGCGCGGCGAGAGCCGCGGCCCGCTCGACGGCATCCCCTACACCGCGAAGGACAGCTACCTCGTGCGCGGCCTGACCGCGGCCGCCGGAAGCCCCGCGTTCGCCGACCTCGTCGCCCAGCGCGACGCCTTCACGATCGAGCGGCTGCGGGATGCCGGCGCCATCTGCCTCGGGCTGACCAACATGCCCCCGATGGCCAACGGCGGCATGCAGCGCGGTCTCTACGGGCGGGCCGAGAGCCCGTACAACGCCGACTATCTGACCGCCCCGTTCGCGTCGGGATCGTCGAACGGCTCGGGGACGGCCACCGCAGCGAGCTTCGCCGCGTTCGGGCTCGGCGAGGAGACGTGGTCGAGTGGGCGCGGACCGGCCTCGCACAACGCCCTCTGCGCCTACACCCCGTCGCGCGGCGTGATCTCGGTGCGCGGCAACTGGCCGCTCGTCCCGACGATGGATGTCGTCGTCCCCCACACCCGGACGATGGCCGATCTGCTCGCCGTGCTCGATGTCGTCGTCGCCGACGATCCCGACCCTCACGGCGACTTCTGGCGGGTGCAGCCCTGGGTCGAGATCCCGGCCGCCTCGGCCGTCCGCCCGCAGACCTACCGCGACCTCGCGGTCACGGGCCCCGCCGACGCCCGCGCGGTGCTGGCCGGCCGACGCATCGGTATTCCGCGCATGTACATCGGCGCCGATCCGGATGCCGGCACCGCCGACTCCCCCGGCATCGGCGGGCCGACCGGGCGACGCATCGAGACGCGGCCAAGCGTGATCGCGCTGTGGCGGTCGCTTCGCGCTGAGCTCGAGGCAGCCGGAGCCGAGGTCGTCGAGACCGACTTCCCCGTCGTGTCGCGCTACGAGAACGACCGGCCCGGCGCGGGGTCCATCGCGACGAACGGTCGCGTGAGCCCCGAGTACCTGCGCCGCGAGATCGTCGATCTGTCGGCCTGGGCCTGGGACGACTTCCTCCGGGCCAACGGCGACCCCGCCTTCCCCGGCCTCGCGCGCGTCGACGGAGCACGGATCTTCCCGCATCCCGACGGCGCCCTGCCCGACCGCTACGACGGATTCGACGACGACATCGCCGGGTATCCCGACTGGGTCCGCGCGCACCCGCGCGTCGCGCTCACCGACATCCCGCATCTCGAGGCCGGGCTCCGCGGGCTCGAAGAGACCCGGGCGGTCGACTTCGAGGAGTGGATGGATGTCGCGGGCCTCGACGCCGTCGCCTTCCCCGCCGTCGCCGATGTCGCACCCGCCGACATGGACGTCAACTCCGCGTCGGCCGATCTCGGCTGGCGCAACGGCACGTGGATCGCCAACGGCAATCTCGCCATCCGCCACCTGGGCATCCCGACGGTGACGGTTCCGATGGGACTCCTCCCCGACATCGGGATGCCGGTCGGCCTGACGATCGCCGGGCGCGCGTACGACGACAGCGCGCTGCTGCGGCTCGGGACGGCCGTCGAGGCGATCGCTCCGCGGCGGGTCGCACCGCCGCGGACTCCGCCGCTGACCTGATCCATCCGCCGGGCACCGACCTGTCCCGCACCGCCCCGACGGAACTACCCTCGACGCAAGGAGGACCCATGACCGAGCGCTTCCCCGCCCGCATGCACGACGTCACCGATGAGACGCGCGCGATCGTCGATCTCGTGCTGGAGTATTCGCGCGGCCGGCTCCTCGCCGAGGACACCCCGCTCGACAAGCCCCTGCCACCCTCCGAACTGCGGCGCCTGGCCGGGCGGACGATCGACGCGGGCGGTATCGGCGCACGCAAGGCCATCGGCGTCTTCGAGCACATCCTCGCGCCGTCGTGCATCTCGACCGACGACCCCCGCTACCTTTCCTTCATCCCGAGCGCCCCGTCGAAGGCCGCCGCGGCGTTCGATCTCGTCGTCTCGGCGAGCGCGCTCTACGGCGGGTCGTGGCTCGAGGGCGCCGGAGCGGTGCACGCCGAGAACGAGGTGCTGCGCTGGCTCGCCGACGAGTTCGGGCTGCCCGCGAGCGCCGGTGGTGTCTTCGTGCAGGGCGGCACGCTCGGCAACCTCTCGGCGCTCGTCGCCGCTCGCGAGTCCGCCCGCGGGCGCGGCATCCGTCCCGACCGCTGGCGTGTGGTCTGCAGCGCCGAGGCGCATTCCTCGATCGCGTCGGCGGCCCGCGTCATGGACGTCGACGTCGTCGCGGTACCCGTGGCCGATGACGGCGTGCTGCGGGGCGAGGCGGTGCGCGCCGCACTCGCGGAGCACGGCGAGAGCGTCTTCGCCGTCGTCGCGACCGCCGGGTCGACGAACTTCGGCATCGTCGACGACATCGCCTCCGTATCGGCTGTCACGCGCGAGCACGGCGTGTGGCTGCACGTCGACGGCGCTTACGGCCTCGCGGCGATGCTCTCCCCGATCGCGCGCCACCGCTTCGCCGGTGTGGAGAACGCCGACTCGGTCATCGTCGACCCCCACAAGTGGCTGTTCGCGCCGTTCGACGCGTGCGCGCTGATCTACCGCGACCCCGAGCTCGGGCGACGGGCGCACACGCAGCACGCCGAGTACCTCGACACGCTGACCGAGACCTCCGACTGGAGCCCGTCCGACTACGCCGTGCACCTCACGCGCCGGCCGCGCGGCCTTCCGCTGTGGTTCTCGCTCGCGACCTATGGCACCGACGTGTACCGCGACGCGATCACGCGGTCGATCGAGCTCGCCGAGCGCATCGCCGCCGAGATCGAACGCCGCCCGGAGCTCACACTGGTGCGCCGACCTCAGCTCGGTGTCGTCGTCTTCGAGCGGGTCGGGTGGGAGCGGTCCGACTATGCGCGCTGGTCGTCGGATCTGCTGGAGCGTCAGCACGCGTTCGTCACCCCGAGCAGTCACACGGGGCGGACGAACGCCCGGTTCGCGATCCTCAACCCCCGCACGACGTACGACGACCTGACCGGCATCCTCGACACGATGGCTTGATCGACGCGATGGGGCCTCATCACGTCGCGCAGGACGACGTGAGGCCGAGCGCGACGGAGAGGAAGCCGATCGTCGCGGTGTTGGTGGCGGCACGCTCCCACCCGCCGGGGCCGACGGCGTACAGGGTGAAGACCGACGAGCCGAGCTCGACGAGGCTTGGCGCGAGCGATACCGACGTGGCCGTGGCCGGAAGCGTGCCGGAGCGGTTGGAAGAGCCCACGAGCGTCCACCGGTACCCGGTGATATTGCCGCCCACCGGTGCCGTGTTCCACCCGACGACCGCGGGAACGAGCAGCCCGGATTGCACGCACCGCACCGCACCGGGCGATGTCACGGTCACGGCCGAGAGGCTCGTCGAGGCGGCGACCTCGGCGTCGACCCAGGCCGCATCCGTCTCCACCGGTGCGATCAGCCCGACGGCGACGCACCCGGCGAGCGCGAGCCCCGCGGCGACGAACCACGAACGGCTCCGAGGCCGCGGGGAGCTCACGCGCGCCCCCTCGGCCTACGCCGCCGCGACCGGTCTCCCCGGTCTCGCCGCGGCCAGAAGATCGCCACGACGAGCACCGTCGCAGCCCCGGTCACCCCGGCCATGACGGGCGGCGTCCCCACGCCAGCGATGAGCGGCGCGATGCCCGGAACCGAGAACATCACGATCCGAACGCGCTCCACGTCGTAGGGGAACGGATCCTCGACGACATTCGCGTCGCCGCGCATCGTGATCCGACGCGCCTCGGGGTCACCGTCCGGAACCGCGACGACACTCGTCACCCGGTGCGTGATCGGCAGCTTGCCCGCGCGCTCGACGGTCACGACGTCACGCACGCGGACCTCGGACGCCGGGATGCCGCGAGCGACGGCCGCCGCACCGGCGGGGATCGTCGGCGACATCGAGCCGGTGCTGAACAGCGTCACCCGGACGTCGAACACGGCCGCCGCGATCGTCAGCGCGATGCAGAGCGCTCCTGTCGCCGCAGCGAGCACGAGCATCGCGTCACCGACGCGCGAGAGGGGCCGCCGTCGTGGGGTCACGACCCGCGCCGTCCGGGCTTCGGCGCGGGTCGCCGGCTTCGTCAGCTTCGTCACCGTGGTCGGCGAGGTCATACGGATCTCAGCTCGCCGATGTTCCCGTGAACGTCCACGTCACCGTTCCGGAGGTTCCCTGGAAGGAGTTGGCCGCACCGGGCTGGATGCGCACTTCGACGCAGAAACCGAGCTGCGCCCCCGCGGCGTCGATCGGGTTCGCGACGATGGTGCCGGGAACCGTGGTCACCGGGATGTAGGTCGAGGCGCTGCCCGCGACGAAGACGGGGGTGCCCGACGTGAACGCTGCGGCATTGCAGGTCGCGGTGGGGACTGCGGCACTCAGCCGGACTGCGCGGTACTCGAGTGCCGGCGCCAGCCCGCCGGTCGCGGTCGCGGATGTCAGCGAGATCGTGCCCCCGACGGTCGAGGCGGGCGACGTGCGCACGTTGATCCAGGCCTGAGCGAGGGCACCCGGTGAGAGCGCACCACCCGAGAAGGTCAGGGTCGCCGCATTCGGCGCCGTCGCGTGACTCGCATAGGTTGGAGAGCCAGCCGTCTGCGACTGCGTGTCGAAGACGCTCGCGACGAACGACCCGGTGGCCACCTCGCTGTCGGTCCAGGCGGCGATCGTCGATGCCGTGCCCACCCCGAGCACGCTTCCCGCCGCGAGGACCGCCAGGACGCGTCGGCGCCGCCACCGGCGTCGCGCATCCCCTCTCGTCTGCATCCGCGGAATCAGGGCAGCGTGTCGCCCGAGGTACCCGCGAACTCCCACGTGATCGTCCCGGCTTCGCCCTGCTCGATCGCACCGGCAGTGACCACGAAGCAGAGGTTCACCGGGGTCCCGGCGGCGGTGAGGTCGAAGACGTCGACGGTTCCGGTCGCGTCGGCGGCACGGTCTGCGACGACCTCCGTGCCCGTGGGCGGGGTGGCTGCCGAACACGTCACGCCGAAGTCGTCCTCGACGAAAAGCGAGTACGTGAGGTCGTCGCCGATGGCTCCGCCGATGACGTTCTCGACAGAGACGGCGGCCTCGTTCGTCGAGGTGCCCGACAGCTGCACGGCGAACGGCGCGTAGACCACGTCATCGGGGGCGAGGGCGTCGGCGTCGAGCGTGAAGGTGAGGGTCTTACCCGGTGCGGCGGCATCGCTCGTGAACGTCGTCCCGTCGGTGCTGCCCTGGAGGTCGAACGACCCGGCGCCGAACGTTCCCGTGGCGAACTCCGAGTCGTTCCAGACAGCGAGCGTGACGATCGCACCGACCCCGAGGACCAGGCCGCCCGCGGCGAGCGCCAGCGCCATCCGCCGGCGGCGCTGCGGGTCGGGGGACGCATCCGCCCGGGATGGTTCTGCTGATGCGGGTGCGGATGTCATGGGCGGGGCTCCTCGGGCGCGACGCGGACGGTTCAGATCCTGAGGACTGTAGCCGCGGAATGTGCAGGTCCGAGAGGCTTCCGTGCCGAGACCAGTACACCGGGATTCATCCTCGGCATCCCTCAGTAGCCGGGTTCGCCGACTACTGAGACCCGCGCCCCGAACTCAGCGTCAGCCGATGACGGCGATGCGCTGCTCGTCGCCCGCGGGCGACACCAGCACGATCTCGCCCGGACGAGCGTCGTCCGAGACGCCGTCGACCCCGAGCACGCTCAGCCGGGGGGCGTAGTCCATCGTGCAGACCTGATCGGCCGCTCCGGCGGCCTCGGTGGCGCGCACCGCGTCACCGTCGAGCGCCACGGTCTCGAACACGGGCGGGCAGCTCGACGAACCCCAGGTGAGCAGCACGAGTCCCGCGTCATCGAACCAGCCGGCGCTCGGCACCATGTCGCCGGTCACCTCGCCCGTCGGCCCCTCGAGCCCGGCGACTCCGTCCAGATCGGCGTCGCCGGTGTATCCGCCGGTCACGACGATGTCGACGTCCTGGGTGGGGTCGACGCCCGCCGGCAGCCCGACGTACGACGCGCGCGGAACGTAGTCGCGCGTGCAGGCCGCGCCCTCGGGGTCGGTGAGCGCGACGGTGACCGTCTGTCCCGACGCCGTCACCTCGCCGACGACGGGCTGACACGAGGAGCTGCCGTAAGTCACGAGGCCGACAGCACGGCCGCCGTCGAGCCACGCCGCCTCGACATCGGCGTCCTGCGACGGCGCCGCCGAGCCGGTATCCGACCCGCTGGCACCCGTGTCGCCGGGCGCGGCCCCGCCGGGGGTCGTGGCGCAGCCTGCGAGCGCGAGCGCCGAGAGGAGCAGCAGAGCGGATGCCGCGGTCGTGCGTGTCGTCGTCATGGTCTCATCCTTCCGTCATCCCGAAAGTGTCGCGTCGCCGCGCATCGTCTCAGAACCCGATCACTGCAGCGCGGAGGTCAAGCGCGCGAGGTTGTCGAGCACCGTCGACCGGAGCGGCTGCTTCATCCACTCCTCGAGGGTGAGCTCACGCGAGAGCGACCGGTACTGGTCTTCGACCTGACGCAGCTGGGCGATGAACTCCTCGCCGCGCACGAGCATGGAGAT
This sequence comes from Microbacterium sp. Ru50, assembly GCF_002920555.1. Lineage (NCBI taxonomy): Bacteria > Bacillati > Actinomycetota > Actinomycetes > Micrococcales > Microbacteriaceae > Microbacterium > Microbacterium sp. Ru50. The sequence goes on from NZ_PQSV01000001.1 coordinate 1,685,022, forward strand.
CTCGAGGTTCAGACCGAACGACCGCATGTCCATGTTGCTCGAGCCGATGATGGCCACATCGTCGTCGATCGTCAGGCTCTTCGTATGCAGGATGTAGGGCTTGCGATACATCCAGATCTTCACGCCCGCCCGCAGCAGCGCCTCGTAGTAGCTGCGCTGGGCGTGGTAGACCATCGCCTGGTCGCCCTCTTCCGAGACGAACAGCTCGACCTGCAGGCCGCGCTGGCAGGCCGTCTGCACCGCCAGCAGCAGCCCCTCGTCGGGCACGAAGTACGGGCTCACGATGATGACGCGCTTCTGCGCCGCGAACAGCAGGGCGGTGAACAGCTTGAGGTTGTTCTGGAACTCGAACCCGGGCCCGGACGGGACGATCTGGCAGTCCAGGTCGCCCGGCCCGCTCTCGAGCTCGAACAGACCCACGTCTTCGGAGGGCGCCGAGCCGGTCTCGCTGTACCAGTCCGAGAGGAACACCGCGTCGATGCTCGCCACCACGGGACCCTGCACCCGCACCATCAGGTCGACCCAGTGCAGGCCGCGCTTGATGTTCTTCTTCAGGTTGTAGGTCGAGTCGGTCATGTTCTGCGACCCGGTGAACGCCACCCGCCCGTCCACGACGATGAGCTTGCGGTGGTTGCGCAGGTCGGGCCGCTGGTATTTGCCGCGCAGCGGCTGCACCGGGAGCATGTGGTGCCAGTCCGCGCCCATCGCCGTGAGGCGCTTCACCGTGGCGCGATAGTTCGGCTTGCCGCGGTTGGCCCAGTAGTCCAGGAGCACGCGCACGGTCACACCGCGCGCGGCGACCTCTTCGAGCGCGGCGAAGAAGACGTCGGTCGTCTCGTCGGACTGGAGGATGTAGAACTCCACGTGCACGTACCGCTCGGCTTTGCGGACCTCCTCCGCCATGCGGCGGATGCTCTCCTCGTAGTCGGAGATGATCTCGGCGCCGTTGTCGCCCGCGAGCGGCATCGCGCCGAGGTTGCGGTTGAGCGTGACGACCGAGGTGAACCACGCGGGGGCGTCGGGACGCAGAGTGCCGAAGTCGAGCCCCTGACTGGTCTCGCGGATGTACTGGTTGATCTCGCGCTGCATCCGGCGCCGCTTTCGCGGCAGACGGGGATTGCCGATCAGAAGGAACAGCAGCACGCCGACGAACGGGATGAAGTAGATCGCGAGCAGCCACGCCATCGCGGCCGTGGGGCGCCGATTGCGGGGCACGACGATGATCGCCGTGACGCGGATGACGAGGTCGGCGATGAAGACCAGGACGAGCCACCAACCGGGGAACTCGAACGCGGTGAACTCGATCGTCACGCCGCCCCTCCGATCTCCTCGGAATCAGCGTATCGGGCGCGACCGCTCATCCCACGGGTTCAGGGGGCCGAGCTGTCGGGCGCGGGAGCGGCGAGCCCACGGGCCGCACGCTCCTCGGCCTCGATCTTCGCGTACGCCCGGCGCTCGGTGCGATCCATGCGCAAGATGCCGCGGAGGACGAAGACGAAGAGCACCGAGACCACGAGGGTCGGCAGCAGCGACCAGATGACCGCGCTCACGTATTCGTCCATGCCCCCTATCGTACGTGTCCCCGCTGATGAAAGGCCCAGTCGGGCAGGTGGCCGATCTGCGCGAACGACGCCAGGATCTCGGCGAGCCCGTGGTCGGGGTCGATCTCGAGCGCCCGCTCGGCGTACGACGCGGCATGCGTGGATCGCCCCAGCGCCCAGGCGAGCCACGCGCACAGCGCGAGCGGTCCCGGCCGCAATCGACGCGGGGCCAGCGCGGCTACCTCGCGCACCACCGCGAGCGCGGCGAGCAGGCGGTCGGGGTCGGGTCTGTCGCCGTCGCCCCACATGATGCGCCCGAGCCGTTCGGGATACTCCTCACCTCGCTCCCACCGTCGCTGGGCTTCGAGGGCGTCCTCGCCGCGGTCGGCATCCGTCGCCCACTGCACGAGGGCGACATCGCGCAGCGACGGTCGTGACAGGCACCAGACCAGCAGCGCCACGACGAGAGGGTCGAGCTCGGCGGGATCGCCCCCGAGCACCCGCTCGAACAGTCGCGGCGGGGCGTCGAGCTCGCACGCCGCCTCGAGTGCGGCGGGGTCGACACCGCCGCCCTCCGCCCCCGACTCGCGCGTATGCCGGCGGCCACCGCCCACCCGGGGGATGCCGCACACCACCGCGAGCGCCGTCTCGAGCGAGCGGAGCGCGCCGCCCACCGCGCGCCGTTCTGCGGCGCTACGACGCGGCAGAACGGCGCCCGATGCGTGATCGCTGTCGATCGCGGGATCGGGGCCCGGACCGGGGTGCCGCGCAGCGGCCCGCTCGATCTCGTCGAGAGACCGGCCGCCCGTCGGGCACGACGAATCGAGGTGCGACCCCCAGCCGTCGGTCGCGACGGTCAGCAGGTCGACGACCCGCACACCGCAGACGTCGGCCGCCCGGCTGACCGCCGTCAGGACGGGCACCCCCGGCAGCCCGTCAGCCGCCGACTCCGGGACGTACGCGATCGCTGTCAGGGCATCGGCGTCCGGAATGCGGCACACCATCCCGACGATCGTCGCAGCGGCACTGTCGAGGTCGCCGAGCGCGCCGGTCGGCAGGTCGACGCGCATCGCGCCGAGGCTCCGCGACCCCGCGAAAGGCACCACGATGAGGCTTCGGCTCGGGACGAAGCCGAGCAGATGAGGAACGAGGGAGAGAAAGTGCGCGGCATCCGCGGCGCGAACAGTCGTGGTCATGCAGACCAGGCTGGCGCCGGGCGAGGCGGTGCAGAGCGCGAGCGGGACGGGATGTGGAAACCCGGACGGACCTCGCGGCCTCGCAGGAATCGGCGGTTACTTGACCAGCGGGAAGAGGATCGTCTCGCGGATGCCGAGGCCCGTGATCGCCATGAGCAGGCGGTCGATGCCCATGCCCATGCCGCCGGTGGGCGGCATCCCGTGCTCGAGCGCCCGCAAGAACTCCTCGTCGACGCGCATCGCCTCGTCGTCGCCGCGAGCGGCGAGCTTGGCCTGCTCGACGAAACGCTCGCGCTGGATGACCGGGTCGACGAGCTCGGAGTAGCCGGTCGCCAGCTCGAAGCCGCGGACGTAGAGGTCCCACTTCTCCACGACGCCCGCGATCGTGCGGTGCTCACGGACGAGCGGCGACGTGTCGACAGGGAAGTCCATCACGAAGGTGGGGCGCTCGAGCCCGCCCTTGACGAAGTGCTCCCAGAGCTCCTCGACGAGCTTGCCGTGCGTCGCGACCTTCTCGGGCACGACGACGCCCACCTCGGCGGCGAGCGTCTGGAGCTCCTCGAGCGAGGTGGCGGGCGTGATCTCGCGCCCCGCGGCGGCCGAGAGCGAGTCGTACATCGAGATGCGGTCCCATTCGCCGCCGAGATCGAACTCGGTGCCGTCGGCCCACGTGACGGTCGTCGATCCCGCGACGGCGATCGCCGCGTTCTGGATGAGCTCCTGCGTCAGATCGGCGATGCCGTTGTAATCGCTGTACGCCTGGTAGGCCTCGAGCATCGCGAACTCGGGGCTGTGGGTCGAGTCGGCGCCCTCGTTGCGGAAGTTCCGGTTGATCTCGAACACGCGGTCGATCCCGCCCACGACGGCGCGCTTGAGGAACAGCTCGGGCGCGATGCGCAGGTACAGCTCCGTGTCGAAGGCGTTCGAGTGCGTGATGAACGGGCGCGCGGCGGCACCACCGTGCTGCACCTGCAGCATCGGGGTCTCGACTTCGAGGAAGCCGTGCTCGTCGAACGTGCGACGCAGCGAAGCGTTGACCTTCGCTCGGGCCACGACCGTCTCGCGCGCGGTGTCGCGCACGATGAGGTCGAGGAAGCGCGAGCGCACGCGGCTCTCCTCGCTCAGCTCGGAGTGCAGGTTCGGCAGCGGCAGCAGCGCCTTCGACGCGATCTGCCACGCGGACACCATGATCGACAGCTCGCCGCGGCGGCTGGAGATGACCTGGCCCGTGACCGAGACGTGGTCGCCCAGGTCGACGAGCTCCTTCCACGCCTGCAGCGGCTCGTCGCCGACCTCGGCGAGCGAGACCATGGCCTGGATGCGGCTGCCGTCGCCCGACTGCAGCGACGCGAAGCAGAGCTTGCCGGTGTTGCGGCTGAACACGACGCGTCCCGCGACCGACGCGGTCACGCCGGTCTCGGCGCCCGCCTCGAGGTCGGCGAAGCGCTCGCGCAGCGCCGGGATGGTGTCGGTGACGGCCACGGCGACGGGATAGGCGCCGCCCGCGGCATCCGCTCGTTCGCTCAGCAGCCGCTCGCGCTTGGCGAGGCGCACGGCCTTCTGCTCGATGACGTCGTCGGCGTCGTCGACGGGGGGCACGGGCGCGTCGCTCATGGCAGAAAAACTCCTCGGGATTCGACGTGCCAGTCTACCGAGCGCGCCACGGCTGCTCGGCGATACACCCGTGCTCGGCGATACACCCGTCGGACCGGCGGTGCTGGTGTCGCCTCGGCGGCGCCGCGGCACGACTCCAGCACCGCCGGTCCGACGAATGTGCACCCAGCACGCCGCCGGCAGCGCCGAGCCGGCCGGCTACGCGACGGGACCGCGGGCGACGCGCAGGCCGATGTCGTCGTGCGCGCTGTCGGGGCGGGCCCCGCGGCGCGTGCCGGCCCGCACGGATGTCGCGGCGTCGGCGAACCCACCGCCCCGGAACACCCGGTCGCGCGACCCGGTGTGGGGGGAGAAGAGGTCCCAGCACCACTCCGAGACGTTTCCGAGCATGTCGAACAGGCCGAAGAGGTTCGGATGCCGCCCGCCCACGTTCTGCGGCGACGAGAGGTTGTCGGCCGCGGTCCAGGCGATCTCGGCGAGCGGGCCGTAGTGCGCCGCCGCCGAACCCGCACGGCAGGCGTACTCCCACTCGCGCTCCGTCGGCAGCCGGTACCCGTCGGCGTCGTCGTACCAGTGCACCTCGTCGCCGTCGACGGCGTAGGCGGAATCGAGCCCCTCCCACTCCGACAGCGCGTTGCAGAAGCGCACGGCCCGAAGCCACGACACCGCGACGGCCGGGCGACGGGGATGCGCGGCGGTGATCCCGAGCACCTCCCCGAGCTGCTCTTCGGTCACGGGATAGACGCCGATCTCGAAGGAGGCGACCCGCGGTCCCCGCCCCGCGCCGGCGACAGGCAGCTCTCCGGCCGGGATGCGGGCGAGCTCGACGTCGCTCACAGCAGTTCGTCGTCGGGGTCCGCGCCCCGGCCCGCGGCGGTGAGCGCACGGTCGACCGTCGAGTGCACGAGCGTCGAGAGGAAGCGCCCCGGGGCGTCGACTCCGGCGTCTTCGAGCAACGCGGCCGATTGCTGGACGATCGAGGCGGCGAACTGCGTCGCGGTCGCGATCGCCTCGCCGTAGGCCGGACGGTCGGCGTCGGCGACGACGACGGGCTCGCAGCCCAGCTCGACGGCGAGCGCCTGCCCGATCGGCAGGACGGCTGCCGGCGCGGTCACCGCGGCGTAGGCGCCCGTGAGCTGGCGGAGGTCGAGGGTCGACCCGGTGAACGCGATCGCCGGGTGCACCGCGAGCGGGATGGCGCCTCGCGCGGCCGCGGGCGCCAGCACGTCGAGCCCGTGCCCGGGATCGGTGTGCAGCACGAGCTGCCCGACCTGCCAGGCACCGAGCTCGGCGAGGCCGCTGACCAGCGGGCCGAGCTCGTCGTGCGGCACCGCGATGACGACGAGCTCGCTGCGGCGCACGACCTCGTCGGCGTCGAGCACCGGCACCCCCGGGATGACCGCGTCGACGCGTTCCCGATCGGAACCCGCGGTGACGCCGGTCAGCGCATGACCGGCACCCGCGAGCGCCGCGCCGATAACAGGCCCCACCCGGCCGGCGCCGATGATGCCGACGCCCAGGCGCGAGTTCGCGGTCATCGTCCACCCTCCGGAGGCGTCTGCCCCGCCGGCGGCGTCTGCTCCGCGGGAGGCGTCTGCTCCACGGGAGGCGTCTGCTCCACGGGAGGCACGAACGGAGGCGCATAGGGCGGGGGCGGCACAGTGCCCGGCGGAAGCTCCGTCGCGCTCGGCGGGGGCGGCACGGGGCTCGGGCCGGCACTCGGGCTGGGCGCCGGAACAGGCGTGGCCGGAACGGGCGGCACCGGCTCGACGGCATCCATCAGCGCGTCGGCATCCGCCAGCGCGTCGGCATCCGTCGGTCCGTCGGCATCGGTCGTCTCCGCCCAGCGGTGCGAGCGGTCGGATGCCGCCGCGGCGACGGCCACCCGGGCGACGCGCTCGAACGCCGCGATCGCGTCGTCGCGATCGATGCCCGCGACCGCGGTGAGCACCGGCCCCGAGACGGTGTGAGCGCGCAGCGTCGCGACCCGCAGCGCGCGTGAGACCGGCCCCTGGTGCAGCGCGACCGACTGCAGCCGCGCGAGCGGCAGCACCGCGAGCATGCGCCAGATGAGCCCGCGTCGCAGCATCAGCAGGTCGCCGTTGATGGCAAGACCGTTCCGGCGCCACGACAGCAGACGCACGATGCGTGCGCGCCGCGGCGTCGTGACGTATCCCCCGGCGGACGAGCCGCCGAGCACACCGTCGCGGATGATCGCCGCGCGCTCCTCCTCGCTGGCCGACGGCAGGATGAGGCCGAGCACCCGCTCGACGTCGGCGAGCGTGCCGACGGGAAGGACCGTGGTGAACTGGTCGGTCGTCGTGTCGGAGGCGCTTCGGCCGGTCATGCGGTTGATCCGAACCGTCCACCACCCGAACCCGCGCCAGAGGATGGACTGCGTGATCTCCACGGCGTGGATGCGTCCGGGAGGCAGAATCTCCGACACGGTCGTGAGCAGGCCGAACGTCACGCGCACGCCGTCACGCGTCGGCGCGATGGAGTAGCGCAACGACTTCACGATCGTCCGCACCCAGTACGCCCCGAAACCGAGCAGTGCCGGGAAGTAGGCGAAGAGCACCCAGAACACGCCCTGCGACAGGGCGATCGCGAGCGCGGTGGCGCCCGCGAGGATCACGACGGTGCCCCAGCTGGCGAGCTGCGACCCGATGAGTCGCCCGGGCGGGATGCGCACGACGGACTCGGGCTCGGCGGCATCCGCATCGTCGCCTTCGATGAGACCGGTGATGCCGCGTGCGACGGTGTCGGCCACCGCGATGCGCGCTCCGCCGGCGGCTGCCGCGGCAGCCCGCTGCTCGGCGAGGCGCTGTCCCGAGGCGAGCCGCAGGATGTCGGCGCGGATCGTCTCGGCGTTACCGGTCGAGAGGTACTCGAGCTTGACGTTCGCGTCGGCGCCCGCACCCACGATCTCGAGCTTCGCCGCCCCCAGAAGCCGCGCGACCGCGGGGCGGGTGAGGTTGACGCCCTGCACCCGGTCGAGCGGTGCGCGGCGCTGCGTGCGCGAGAGGATGCCGCTGCGCACCTCGACGTCGTCGTCGGTGATGCGGAACGTGTGGAAGCGCCACGACAGATAGAACGCCCCGATGATGAGCGCGAGCAGGCCGACGGTGACGAGCAGGGCGATCAGCAGGAGGTTGTTCGCCAGCACCCACCCGATGGGGTCGCCGGCGGCCTCGTACTCCTCCCACTCGTCGATGGGCGCATCGGGCGCGAGCGCCGGCACGAAGATGCTGATGAGCCGGTCGCGCATGTTCGCGACGACGATGCCGAGCACCACGAGCAGCGCCAGGCCGCCGCGCAGCAGCGGCGTCAGCGGATGCAGCCGATGCCACTCGCCGTCGCTCAGCGGCGAGCGGACGAGCTCGGACGGCGGCGCGGAGACGGTCGCGTCGGCCGGGGGCGGGCTCGGAACGGAGTCGCTCACAGCCCGGTCCGCCGCGATTCCGCCACCGACATGAGGTGGTCGCGCAGCGCCTCGGCGGCCTGCTGCGTGAGGCCCGGGATCACGACGCCCGTCGCTGCAGCGGCGGTGACGAACTTCAGCTGCGCGATGCCGAATCCGCGGTCGAGGGGCCCGTGCGTGATGTCGACGAGCTGCATCCGCCCGTACGGCACGGCCACCATGCGCTGCCACAGGATGCCGCGACGGAAGACGAGGTCGTCCTCGCGGAGCTGGTAGCCGATCGAGCGCACCTGGCGCGGCAGGATCGCCATGCCCGCGACGGTGAGCACGATGAGGATGACGCCCGGGATGAGCGCCCACGACTGATCGGCCACCAGGAGCAGCACGAGCATCACGGCGACGATGATCGCCAGGATGAACCCGTTGCTGATGAGCTGGACGGCGAGGTACTTGCGCGAGATCTGGTGCCAGACGCCGTGCTCGAGGGCGAGCCTCCCGGCACCGCGCGGCTCGCGGATGCGGTCGTAGGTGCCGGCGTCGAGGGTGGCGTCGATCGCACCCGGCTCCGCAGCGTCAGTGGTGGGAGGGAGTGGCGTCGGGCTCGGGTGGTCCGGGCTGGTCGTCATCGTCGTCCTTCCGAATGGTGCAGAGCTGTTCTGCGATCACACCGGCCGCCACGAGCACCACGGCTCCGACGATCGCGGCGACGACCGCTCCCGTCGAGCCTACTGACGGCGGCACCGGCCGTGTGAGAAGGAAGAGCAGGAGGCCGACGCCGACACCGCCGACGAGCGCCCCGACGATGCTCGACGCCTTCGCGAGCATCGCCACGCGCACCGCCCGGAACGGGTCGACCCGCGGAGCCTGGCCCCGGGTCGCCCGGCGGATCGGCAGCGCGAGGGCGATGACCGAGACTCCCAGCAGCACGAACAGGACGGGGAGCATGACCGACGGGGTGAAGGTCGCGCGGCCCGCGCCCGTGAGCACCTGGTCGATGACGAACCCCGCGGCGATGCCGAGCACCGCCGACACGATGAGGGTCGCGGGAGAGGTTCGTCTCACAGCGTGCTCCCGGGCAGAGCCGCCAGCAGCGCGTCGACGCGCCCGCGTCCGGGGAGCACGGCGTCGGGGTCGACCGCGAGCCACGGCCGGAGCACGAAATCGCGCTCGTGCGCACGCGGATGCGGCAGGACGAGCGTCGGGGTCTCGCACACGACGTCGCCGTGCGCGATGAGGTCGAGATCGAGCGTGCGATCCTGCCACCGGGCCTGATCGGCCGAGCGCGGGGCCCGGCCGTGACGCTCCTCGATCGCGTGCAGGTAGCCGAGGAGCACGCTGGGGGCGAGCCTGGTCTCGACGAGGGCCACGGAGTTGAGATAGGCGGGGGCCGCGGCATCCGGGCCGTCGAGGGTCAGCGCGACCGTCTCGATCGGCTCGGCGGCGCGCACCACCTGCGTCAGCGGCAGCCGGTCGAGGTCCGCGATCGCGCGTGCGACGGTCTCGGCCCGGTCGCCGAGGTTCGCACCGATCGCGATGACGGCTCGGCGCGCGGCGGGGTTCTCGGCCGCACGGGGCTCGGGCGATTCCTGGGCGAGGCGGCGGCTCATCGGTTCTCCCGTCGTCGGCTGAGGGTCACGCTGACATCGCCGAACGGCACCGCGATGGGCGCCTGCGGCTTGTGCACGGTCACGGCGACGGCATCCACACGGTCGAAGGCGAGAGCCGCACGGGCGATGCGGTCGGCGACCGTCTCGACGAGGTTCGCCGGCTCTCCCGACAGGATCGCGGCGACCTGTTCGGCCAGCTCCCCGTAGTGGACGGTGTCGGCGACGTCGTCGCTCGCGGCGGCATCGGCCAGCGACAGGTCGAGCTCGACGTCGGCGATGAACTCCTGACCCTCGCGCCGCTCGTGCTCGTAGACGCCGTGATACCCGACGGCCCGGATGCCGCGCAGCGTGATCCGATCGCTCATGAGCCCTCCCGCCACCGCGAGCGCACCGCCAGCGCGTCTCGGGTCGTCGCGACGTCGTGCACCCGCACGCCCCACGCTCCCGCGTCGGCGGCCAGCGCGCTCGTCACGGCGGTCGCGAGGTCGCGACGGCCGATGTCGGTGCCGTCCGCGCCGGGGGTGTCCGCGCCGGGGGCGTCTCCGATCGCCTCGCGCAGGAAGCCCTTGCGGCTCGTGCCGACGAGCACACGCCTCCCGAGTCCGACGATGCGGTCGAGGCGGTGCAGCACCGCCCAGTTCTGTTCGCCGCGTTTACCGAAGCCGATGCCCGGGTCGAGGATGATGCGCGAGGGGGCGATACCGGCCGCGGCTGCCGCGCTCACGCGCTCCTGGAGCTCGGCGACCACTTCCGCGACGACGTCGTCGTAGCGGGCGGTGGCATACATATCGGTCGAGTGTCCGCGCCAGTGTCCGATGACGACGTCCGCGTCGGATGCCGCGACCGCGGCGAACATGTCGGGATCGGCCAGGCCTCCCGAGACGTCGTTGACGATCCGGGCTCCGGCGGAGACGGCGGCTGCAGCGGTGCCGGCGTTCATGGTGTCGACGCTCGCGACGATCCCCCGCGCTGCGAGGGCCTCGATCACCGGGACGACACGACCGCGCTCGAGGTCGGGGTCGACGCGCTCGGCACCCGGGCGGGTCGACTCGCCACCGACGTCGACGATGTGCGCGCCGGCTCGTCGCAGCGTCTCAGCGTGGCCGATCGCGGCGTCGAGATCGAGGTACCGCCCGCCGTCGCTGAACGAGTCGGGCGTGATGTTGAGGATGCCCATGATCGTCGTCATGCCGCGCCGCCTGAGATCAGGGCGATCAGCTCGGCCCGCTCGGCCGGCTCGGTGTAGACGCCGCGGGCGGCGACGGTCACTGTCGAGGCATCCGCCTGACGTCCGCCGCGCATCGTGACGCACTCATGGGCGGCATCGAGCACGACCAGCACGCCGCGCGCGTCGAGCGCACCCGAGATCGTGTCGGCGATCTGCTCGCCCAGACGCTCCTGCACCTGCGGCCGCGCCGCGAGGGTGTCGACCACGCGCGGCAGCGCGCCGAGCCCGACGACCTGCTCGCCCGGCAGGTACGCGATGTGGGCGTGCCCCGCGAAGGGCAGCAGATGGTGCTCGCAGAACGAACGGAACCGGATGCCGCGCACCATGACCGCGCCCGACGGCAGCGTGTCGGGCGCCGGACCCCGCGCCACCGAGATCGTGTGCGCGAGCGGTTCGGCGGCGTCGGCACCGACTCCCGAGAAGAACTCGGCGTACGCGTCGGCGACCCGCTGCGGGGTCTGCTTCAGCCCGGGACGGTCGGGGTCCTCCCCGATCGCCTCGAGCAGGTCGCGCACGAGGGCGGCGACGCGTTCGCGATCGACGGCCACGCCCCGAGCCTACGCGGTCGCGGGTCGCGCCTGCCCCGAGGGGCGACGGTGCGGAGCCCGCTCGGCGGCGGTCTCGGCTTCGGTCTCGGCGACGGTGGATGCCGCCAGCCCGGCCTCTTCGCGACGCTTGGGGACGTCGATCGGGGGCAGGGACGACACCGGGCGGTCCTGGCTCGAGAGCCACTGCGGGCGCGGCGGGAGCTTCTTGATGTCCTTGAAGATCTCGGCGAGCTGCAGGTGGTCGAGGGTCTCCTCTTCGAGCAGCGCGAGCGCGAGCTTGTCGAGGATGTCGCGGTTGGCGTTGATGACCTCGTACGCCTCGTTGTGGGCCTGCTCGATCAGCAGCCGGACCTCGGCGTCGACGCGCTCGGCGATGCGCTCGGAGAAGTCGCGGCCGTGACCCATGTCGCGGCCCATGAACACCTCGCCCGACGACGACCCGAGCTTCACGGGGCCGACCTCGGTCGTCATCCCGTACTCGGTGACCATCTTGCGGGCGATGCCGGTGGCCTTCTCGATGTCGTTGGAGGCGCCGGTCGTCGGGTCGTGGAACACGACCTCCTCGGCGACGCGTCCGCCCATCGCGTAGGTGAGCTGGTCCTGGAGCTCGTTGCGCGTGACGGAGTACTTGTCTTCGAGCGGCAGCACCATCGTGTACCCGAGCGCCTTGCCGCGCGGGAGGATCGTGACCTTCGTGACCGGGTCGGAGTGGTTCATCGCGGCAGCGGCGAGGGCGTGGCCGCCCTCGTGGTACGCCGTGATGAGCTTCTCCTTGTCCTTCATGACGCGGGTGCGGCGCTGCGGACCGGCGATCACGCGGTCGATCGCCTCGTCGAGCGCGCGCATGTCGATCAGCTGCGCGTTGGAGCGCGCGGTCAGCAGCGCGGCCTCGTTCAGCACGTTCGCCAGGTCGGCACCGGTGAAGCCCGGGGTCTTGCGAGCGATGACGGCGAGGTCGACCGAGGGCGAGAGCGGCTTGCCGCGTCCGTGCACCTCGAGGATCTTCTGACGGCCCTTCAGATCGGGGGCGTCGACGCCGATCTGCCGGTCGAAGCGGCCCGGACGCAGCAGCGCCGGGTCGAGGATGTCGGGACGGTTCGTCGCCGCGATGACGAGCACCGAGACCTTCGGATCGAAGCCGTCCATCTCCACCAGCATCTGGTTGAGCGTCTGCTCGCGCTCGTCGTGACCGCCGCCCATGCCGGCGCCGCGGTGGCGGCCGACGGCGTCGATCTCGTCGATGAAGATGATGGCGGGCGAGTTCTCCTTCGCCTCCTTGAAGAGGTCGCGAACGCGGCTCGCGCCGACGCCGACGAACATCTCGACGAAGTCCGAGCCCGAGATCGAGTAGAACGGGACGCCGGCCTCGCCCGCGACAGCGCGTGCGAGGAGTGTCTTACCGGTTCCGGGAGGGCCGTACAGCAGCACGCCCTTCGGGATGCGAGCGCCGACGGCCTGGAACTTGGTCGGGTCCTTCAGGAAGTCCTTGATCTCCTGCATCTCCTCGATGGCCTCGTCAGAGCCGGCCACGTCGCCGAAGGTGACCGTCGGGGTCTCCTTCGTGACGAGCTTGGCCTTCGACTTGCCGAACTGCATGACGCGGCTGCCGCCGCCCTGCGCGCTCGACATCAGGAACCAGAAGAGCAGGCCCAGCAGCACGAGCGGCAGCATGAGCGAGAGGAAGCCGTCGAACCACGTGGCCCGCGGCACGACGTCGTTGTACCCGTCGGCGGGGTTCGCCGCGTCGACGGCCGCGACGACCTCGTCGGCACGCGCGGAGGTGTAGTAGAACTGCACCTGCTTCGAGCCCTCGAAATCCTCCGAGAGCGTCAGATCCACGCGCTGATCGCCGTCCGTGGTCTGCACCTTCGTGACGGTGTCGCCCTTGAGCAGCTCGAAGCCCTGCTGGGTCGTGATCTGCTTCGCACCGGTGAGGCTGGAGATCAGCATGAAGCCGATCAGCAGCAGCGCGCCGATGAGCAACACGTACATCAGCGGGTTGCGCGTGACTTTCTTGACGTCCATGGTGCGATCAGGCTACCCCGCGACGACTATGCGGGCTCTGTGCGTTCGTTTTGGGCGTACCGGGAGCCGGCTCGCCCGACGAGGGATCGACGCCCGCTCAGCTGTAGACGTGGGGCGCGAGGATGGCGACATCCCGCAGGTTGCGGTACTTCTCCGCGTAGTCGAGGCCGTAGCCCACGACGAAGTCGTTCGGGATGTCGAAGCCGACGTACCGGCAGTCGATCTCGACCTTCGCCGCCTCGGGCTTGCGCAGGAGGGCGAGAACTTCGAGCGACTCGGCACCGCGCGACTGGAAGTTCTCGAGCAGCCAGCTGAGGGTGAGGCCCGAGTCGATGATGTCCTCGACGATCAGGACGTGCTTGCCGTGCAGGTCGGCGTCGAGGTCCTTGCGGATCTGGACGACACCGCTCGACTTCGTGCTCGCGCCGTAGGACGACACCGCCATCCAGTCCATCGTGATGTCGCGCTTGAGCGCGCGGGCGAAGTCGGCCATGACCATCACCGCGCCCTTGAGGACGCCGACGAGGATGAGCTCCTTGCCCTCGTAGTCGGCCTCGACCCGGGCGGCGAGCTCGGCCAGCTTGGCCTGGATCTCCTCCTCCGTGACGAGGACGTCGGTGAGCTGGTCGGCGATCTCGGCGGCACGCATGCGACGAGTTTAGGCGCCGCTCCCGGCCGCCGAGAACTCGACGAGTCGGCCGACGCGGCGGGCGCGGCATCCGGGAAGGTCGATCGGTCCCTGGCCGGAGTAGTCGGTCACGAGCCGGGCGACCTCGAGGGTCTGGCTGCGCGACAGGCTCTCGTGGAACTCGCTCTGCACGACGTGACGGATGATGCGGTGGCGCAGCGCCGGCGGGTTCGCCGCGAGCGCCGCGACAGAGATCGCGATGCCCGCCTCGGCCGGCTCGACGATGTCTTCGATCGTCTCGGCGATCATGTCGTCGAAGGCCTGCGCATCCTCGCGCAGCTGCTCGGCGGTGCGGGCCAGCGCCTCGGCCACGCCCGGACCGAGCTCGGACTCGAGGAGGGGCAGCACACGCTCGCGGACCCGCACCCGCCGGAAGCGGTCGTCGCGGTTGTGCGGGTCGAGCCAGGGGTCGAGTCCGGCCGCCGCGCACGCCGCGACCGTGGTCGCTCGGCGGACCGCGAGCAGCGGGCGAAGCCAGCGCACGCCCGAATCATCATCAGTGCGGTCGGGGGCCATGCCCGCGAGGCTCGTCGCGCCGGCACCTCGAGCGAGCCCGAGCAGCACCGTCTCGGCCTGGTCGTCGAGCGTGTGGCCCAGCAGCACGGCGGCGGCGTTCGCGTCGCGCGCGGCATCGCTCAGCACGCCGTAGCGCGCCTCACGGGCCGCGGCCTCGGGGCCGCCCGCGGTGCCGACCTCGACGCTCACGACCAGCGGGTCGAGACCGAGCTCCGCGGCGGTGCGGGCGGCGGCGAGCGCGACCTCGTCGGAGCCCGGCTGCAATCCGTGGTCGACCGTCACCGACGCGGCGCGCAGGCCGAGCTTCGGGGCCTCGAAGGCGGTCGCAGCGGCGAGGGCCAGCGAGTCGGGGCCGCCCGAGAGCGCGACGATCACGGTGCTGCCCGCGGGCAGTGCCGACAGCGACGCGCGGACGGCGCGACGGACCTCGGCGAGGGCGGGGTTCAGCGACGGCACGCCCCTACGGTAACCGGGCCCGTGCCGTCGGCGGGCTGAGAAGCCTCGGCAGGCGCAGCCTCGGGCGGGAAACTCGGGCTGAGCCTGTATGCGGCACGGCGAGCGGCGCGAAGTAGGCTGGACGGCGGCATCCCACCGTCTTATCGAAGGAGCACACGTATGGGCGCGTACGACGCCGTCATCGAGATCCCCCGCGGCAGCCGCGTGAAGTACGAAGTCGACCACGGCACCGGCCGGGTCTTCCTCGACCGCGTGCTGTTCACGCCGATGGGATACCCCAGCAACTACGGCTTCTTCGAGAACACCCTCGGTGAAGACGGCGACCCGCTCGACGTGCTCGTGCTGCTCGACCGCGACATCTACCCCGGCGTGCTGGCGAAGGTCCGCCCCGTCGCCGTGCTGAAGATGAGCGACGAGGCCGGCGGCGACGACAAGGTCGTGGCCGTGCTGGCGAAGGACCCGCGCTGGGCCCACATCCAGGATGTCGACGACATCGACGACTGGACCAAGAACGAGATCGGCCACTTCTTCGAGCACTACAAGGACCTCGAGCCCAACAAGTGGGTCAAGGTCGACGAGTGGGCCAACGCCGCCGAGGCCGAGCGTCTCGTCGCCGAGGCGTTCGAGCGCTTCGAGGAGCACGAGGGCCAGACCAAGACGCAGGGTGAGGGCGAAGCGCCCAACTCGCTCTGAGTCTCACCCGGAACGACGAAGGAGGGGCGGATGCTGCGGCATCCGCCCCTCCTTCGTCGTTCCGGGCTCGTGAGCGTTGAGGCTCAGACCGAGATGCCGCGGTTGCGCAGGAACGGCGCCGGGTCGATGCGGACGCCGCCCTGGTAGATCTCGAAGTGCAGGTGGCAGCCCTGTGAGATGCCGGTGTTGCCGGCGTAGGCGATGACCTGTCCGGCCGAGACGCGCTGTCCGTATCCGACGTTGTAGCCGCCGTTCTGGATGTGCGCGTACCCCGAGATGATGCCGCCGCCGTGGTCGATCTTGATGTAGTTGCCCCAGTCGCCGGTGTAGGAGGCGTGGACGACCGTCCCGGATGCGGCGGCGTAGATCGGCGCGCCGCAACCGCCGGCGAAGTCGATGCCGCGGTGACCCGTGGTGCAGTACCCGTTCGAGCAGATCGTGCCGCGGTTGCCGAACCACGAGCTGATGTAACCGGGGCCGGGGCGCACCCATCCGGAGGGCTGAACCTGACCGGCGCCACCGCCTCCGCCACCGCTGTTACCGCCGCCTCCGCCGCCGCCGCCACCACCGCTGTTGCCTGCCGCAGCGGCCGCCGCTGCAGCTTCCTGACGACGACGCTCTTCCTCCGCGGCACGGCGGGCTGCTTCTTCGCGCTCGCGCTGCTTGCGGGCCTCTTCGCGGCGACGCTCCTCCTCGACGCCCGCCTGGTAGCCGGCGACCGTGGCCGCCGTCTCGTCCTTGAGCGCCGCGAGCTGAGCCTGGAGGGTCGCCATGTTGGCGGTCTGCTCTTCGAGGGCGGCCTGGGCGACCGCTGCTGCTTCCTGAGCGGCGGCGAGCTTCTGCTCGGCCTCCTTCTGCAGGCGGTCGCGCTCATCGCGGGCGACGCCGGCCTGATCGCTCAGGCTCTGCGCGGTCTCGCGGGCGGCGACGGCATCCGTGTAGATGCCGCGGTTCGCCTGCAGCAGCTTGTCCATCGTGCCGAGTCGGGCGAGCAGGTCATCGGCGCTCGCAGCGGAGTCGGAGAAGAAGAGCTTGAGGCTCGTGTCGTCGCCGCCGTTGCGGTAGAGCTGCGCCGCGAGCTTTCCGGCTCGGCGGGCCGCCTCGAGGGCGGCTGCCGACTGGGCGTCAGCCTGCTCCTGAAGCGAGGTCGCGCGGTACGCGGCATCCTCGAAGTCGGCCTGCGCCTTGGCGTACTCGGCCCCCAGCCGTTCGGCCTCGGCCTGCTTGTAGGCGACGTCGGCGGTGAGGTCGGCGATCAGCTTCTCGATGCGCGCGATCTCGGCGGCTTTCGCGGACTCGTTGCCCTTGGCGCGCTGCACGTCATCCCACGACGGGTAGCCCTCGATACCGAAGGCGGACGGGATGCCGGGGGCGAGGAACGCCGTCGCTGCGACGAAGCCGACGGCGCCGAGACCGAGGGCGCCGCGGCGCGAGATCAGCTGCGAGAGCTTCTTGCTCTCTGCGGGCGTCGGGGCGCAGCCGCAGTCTTCCGGGGAGTCGAGGCTCTCGTATCGCACGCGGGTGATCCTCCATATCGCGTGGGCAACTTCGTTCACAGTAGCAACACCCGTCACATCGCCGAAAGCGTCGGGGGCTGCGTCCGGCGCGCGCGAACCGGGCCATTGTGCCCCGCAGACACGCCCGGGCGGCGGACGCCACGCCCCCGATTCGCACATCGGCGCCGGATCGCATATGCTTGTCCCTCGGTAAGCGTGAACGTTTGACTCCCGGGTCTGGGTTCGCTCGGCCCCATCGTTTAGCGGCCTAGGACGCCGCCCTTTCACGGCGGTAGCACGGGTTCGAATCCCGTTGGGGTCACTCCCACAACTTAATAAGCATGGCCCTGTAGCGCAGTTGGTTAGCGTGCCGCCCTGTCACGGCGGAGGTCGCGGGTTCAAGTCCCGTCAGGGTCGCTCTAAAGCGACGGGCCCTTTGGTTTCCAGAGGGCCTTTCGTCTAGGACATGGCATCTCTGACGCCATGCGGCTCTGTAGCTCAGTTGGTAGAGCGCACGACTGAAAATCGTGAGGTCACGGGATCGACGCCCGTCGGAGCCACACGGACCGTCATTACAACGGCCCCAGAAACCCTCGCCTAGCTTCTACATGGCGGGGGTTTTGCTTTGCCCCGGTGTCGCCGCGCGTCGCGCCGGCCGCCCGGGCGAGGACCTATCGTCGAGGCATGAATGCGTCGCGGCCGCCGCAGAGCCCACGGACGAAGCGCCTCCGCCGCTGGGCCTTGGCGTCAGCGGCGCTCAGTGCCGCCGCGTTCATCGCGTCGATCGTCTTCGCGGGCGTGCTTCCGGCCGCACCTGCACTGATTTACCCGGCGCTGCACTTCGTCGGCCTCGCGACGGGGCTCAACGGGTATCTCCTGTGGCAGCGGTCAGACCCGGCGTACGACTACCGCCAGGAGCCAGCGGGAGACGGTGATCAGTCACACCCGCGAATACACGACTGAGGCGGACCGGCGCGCGGTCACCGGCGCAACGGGGGCGCGGCCACCACGGCTTCGAGTGACGACGACTGCTCCGCCGACACTGATGCGAACCGCTGGATGCCTGCCGCGAGGAGCAATCCGGCGGCCGCGAGCGTCGAGACCCCGATTCCGAGCTGCAACGTCGTGCCGAGGACCATGAGACAGGCCCCGACTGTGACCGCTACGAGCGACCATCGCCGCCCGACCGCGACCCCGGCAGCGCCGACCACCAAACCGATGGCACAAAGACTCAGGCCCGGGACCAGCACCTCGGCCCATGATCCGAGTCCCGTCTCGCCGGCAGGGCGAGCCCCGGTGTAGACCGTGGCGGAATGAAACCCGCACCAGCTGATCCACGCGACCGACCCCGATGCGAACACGATGAGCGTGACCGCGCGACGTCGCGACGGCCCTCCTGCCGCGACGACGAGGCCGACGAGCAGCAGCAATGCCGACATGCCGCCGAGCCCCACCGCGACACCGAAGTACCCGAGGCCGTCGCCGCAGACCCATTCGCCACTGTCTGCCAACGCCCCGCCGGCGCCCCACGAGCAGTTGTAGTGGAGGGTGTCGCGAAACAGAGGGAGCGTCGCGCCAGAACTGAAGACCGCCGACAGCCCGCCGACAACGACGGCGAGCGCCGCAAAGCTGCGAGGCAAGGTACCCACGGTGAAGAGCCGGGCGCCCTTCACTAGGCCACCGGGTCGAGCAGCGTCGGGTCGGCGGGATCGACCGTGCGGGAGTTGCTGACCTTGCGGTCGACGACGTGCTCGCGGATCGTCGAGGCGACCCGACCGGAGGTGTGCTCGAGCATCGCGAGCGTCTCCGCCTTGCGGTCGCCGGTGAGCTTCTCGGGCGTCAGCCAGGCATCCCACGTGTCCGGCGTCAGGAACGCCGGCATCCGGTCGTGCACCTGTCCGCTCGCATCGCGCGCCTCGCGGGTGATGACGACGAAGCAGCGCGTCTTCTCGCCGGTCGGGAGTTCCATCGACCAGGTGAGCCCGGCAGCCGAGAGCAAGCCGTCGCCGTGGAGGAAGTGCGGGGTCTTCGGGGTCTTGTCGCCGGTCCACTCGAAGTAGCCCCGCATCGGAACGATGCACCGAGCCGCGCTGAACGCCGGCGCCCAGAATCCCTGGCCGAGCTTCTCCATCCGCGCGTTGATGATCGGACCGCCCCGCGGGCGATTCGCCGGCTTCTGCCAGTCCCAGCGGACGAGCTCCAGCACCCGCCCTTCGCCCCGGTCGCGGACGATCGGAGCATCCTCGGTCGGCGCGATCGAGTAGGCGCCAGCCCACGATCTCACCCAGTCCTCGGGGTCGCCGCCCTCGGCGACGTACTCCCGGATCAGCTCGTCCGTCTTGGCGTCGTTCGCGAATCGCCCGCACATATCAGCGACCCTAGGACCCGGGGCGGACGGCGTCGAGCAGATACCTCTGCACCTTGGCCGAGGTACGGAGGCACACCGGGCTCAGGCCGGCTCGGTAACCCGGACGAGTCCGCAGTTCAGGCACGACCACGCCACGAGAAACGCCTCGTCGTCGAGGATCTCGAAGCGCAGCGGATCGCCGCAGGTCGGGCAGACCCACGGTGCCGGCTGCGCGCTCACGCGCCATCCCGATCGGTCACCCGCCGAGCCTAAACGCCGCATCGCACCGCCGGGCGAGTGCGACGGCATCGTGCGGCGCCCTCCCCCGCGCGTCGTTGTCGAAATACACCCACACGTCGCGCGGCCGACCGTCGGATGCCGCCGACCCGTCGGCCCATCCTCGGATGCGGTCCGCCCACTCGTCGAGCTCGGCATCGGTGTACCCGCTGGCGTACAAATCGGTCGCGCCGTGCAGCCGGACGTACACGTGCCCCGCTGTCGTGACCTCCTCGAACCGCGGAAAGCGTCCGGCGGTGTCGGCCACCACGAGAGCGATGTCGTGCGAACGCAGCAGCGCGAGCGCGGCATCCGATCCGAACCCGGCCGACCGAGGCTCGAGAGCGTGATGGATCGGACGGTCGTCCTCGATCTCGAGCCACGCCCGCCCGTCGAGGCGCTCGTCGTGCCGCTCGGCGAGCGCGAGCGCCTCGCCGGTCGTCCGCGGTAGAAGCGCCAAGAACTCTGCGAGCACGTCGGCGTCGAACTCCTCGCGTTCGGGCAGCTGCCAGAGCACAGGTCCGAGCTGCCGCCCGAGCGCGAGCACTCCCGAGGCGAAGAAGTTCGCCAGCGCCGTCTCGACACCGCGCAGGCGCAGCATGTGCGTGACATAGCGCGAGCCCTTCACCGCGAAGACGAACGACGCGGGCACCTCGCTCCGCCAGCGCTGGTAGCTCGACGGGCGCTGCAACGAATAGAACGACCCGTTCAGCTCGGCCGTCGACATCCGCTCGCCCACGTATTCGAGCTCGCGCCGCTGCGCGAGTCCCGTCGGGTAGAAGTCGCCGCGCCACCCGGCGTACCGCCACCCGGAGATGCCGACGCGCACCCGACCCGGGGCGGCGGGAGCTGCGTACGCGTTCATGATCCGGCAGTCTTCGCCGCGCCGGCCGGACGCGGAAGGGGGTTGCCCGCCGCGCGGCAGCCGGGAACGCGGGCCGGCGTCCTCAGCCGCGCACCCTAGGATTCGACGGACGCACCGGGCACCACAGGGGGAGTAACGATGGCCGCAACGCGACGTTCGAACGCGCGGCGACAGCGCAGGCGCCGGGTCGTCGGCATCAGCGCGGCTCTCACCGGAGTCCTCCTCGTCGCAGCGGTCGGCGGCTGGTTCACCGTCGCCGCGATGCATCGGACGAGCACGGACCCCGACCCGGCGGCATCCGCGGGCACCCCCACCCCCGGGCCCGAGACGCCGACGCCCGAACCTCTGTCACCGGCGGAACAGCTCGTCGCCGACGCGAACGACCCGAACGCGTGCGCCCTCTCATTCACCGGCGACGCGATCGACATCGCCCCGGTGCTCGAGACGCAGGGAAAGCCGTACGCCTCGCTTCCGATCCCCTCGCGCGAGGGCATGGTGTTCGCCGGCTGGTACGACACCGCCGAGGATGCCGCGGCGCTGTCCATCCCCGGCCGGCTCAACGGTGCGGATGTCGTCGCCTGCGACGCCCAGCAGCGCACGGTGCACGCCGCGTGGATGAGCGCCGCCGACAACACCGCCGCGAAGACGCGCATCCCGATCCTGATGTACCACCAGTTCACCACCAAGCCCGAGGGCGAATCCGGCTGGCTGCGGGGCAACTACGCCTACGTCGGCGACTGGGAAGCCCACCTGCGCTACATCTCCGAGCAGCAGTTCTACCTGCCGACGTGGCCGGAGCTGAGCGCTTTCATCGACGGCAGGCTCTTCCTGCCCGACCACTCGGTGATCGTCACCGACGACGACGCCGATCCGTCGTGGCTCGAGCTCGCCGTGCCGCTGGTGGAGAAGTACCGCGTGATGACGACATCCTTCGTGATCACCGGCAACGGGTCCGGCCCCGAGCTCACGCCGTACGTGCTCAAGCGCTCGCACACCCACGACATGCACGCCGCAGGCGCCGACGGCAAGGGACGCATCGTCACCTGGACGCATGACGAGATCGTCGCCGACCTCGACACCTCGGCGAGCGTGCTGGGCGGAACGAAGGAAGTCGTCGCCTACCCGTTCGGCCACTACAACGACGCCGCCAAGCAAGCGGTCGCCGACGCGGGCTTCGAGATGGCTCGCACCATCGAGCCCGGCTACGTCTCGATCGGAACCGACAAGCTGGCCCTGCCTGTGGTGCGGGTCAACTACGGGATGACCGTGGATGACATCAAGAAGGCCATCGGGTGAATCTCAGGCGATATCCAAAGAGTCAACCGCTTGTACGCATATGAATCCTCAGTACTGTGTGAATTCCCCCGTCCGTTTCGACTTGCGAGCGCTCCATGGATCTGACGATCGTCGTCCCGACCTTCAACGAGGGTCCGAACGTCGTGGAGCTGCTGCGACGGATCGGTGACGCGGTCGATGACCGGATGATCGAGGTCGTCTTCGTCGACGACTCGACCGACGACACCCCCGCGATCATCGAGCGGGCGGCGAAGACCGCCGACTTCCCGGTGCGCCTGGTCCACCGCGACGAGCCGGTCGCGGGACTCGGCGGGGCCGTGGTCGAAGGCATCCGCACCGCGAACTCGTCCTGGTGTCTTGTGATGGACGGCGACCTGCAGCATCCGCCCGAGGACATCCCGCGGCTGCTCGCACGAGCCGACCGCGGCGACGTGGACATCGTCGTGGCCTCGCGCTACATCGCCGGCGGTGACTCCAAGGGACTCGCCGACGCCACGCGAACGACCGTCTCGCGCGCGTCGACGCTGCTGACCAAGGCGATGTTCCCGCGGAAGCTCGGTGAGTGCAGCGACCCGATGACCGGGTTCTTCCTCGTCGACCGCGACACGATCGACATCGACGCGCTGCGTCCGCGAGGCTTCAAGATCCTGCTCGAGATCCTCGCGCGCCGCCACATGCGCGTCGCCGAAGTGCCGTTCGCCTTCGCGCCGCGATACGCCGGCTCGTCCAAGGCGACCTTCACGCAGGGCATCCGGTTCCTCACGCAGCTGCTCATGCTCCGCTTCGGACGGATGTCGGCGTTCGCCCTCGTCGGCGGTGTCGGCGCGATCGCGAACCTCGTGATCATGTGGGGTCTCATCCGACTGGGGATGGACTATCTGCCGGCATCCATCATCGCCAGTGAGATCACGATCATCGGCAACTTCCTGCTGCTGGAATACCTCGTCTTCTCCGACATGCGCTCGGAATCGGGCAGTATGACGCAGCGGTTCGTGAAATCGTTCGCGTTCAACAACGCCGAGGCGATCATCCGGATCCCGGTGCTGTGGGTGCTCGTCGAGAACGCGCACATCCCGAGCGTCATCGCCGCCGGACTGACCCTGATCGCGGCGTTCGTCGTGCGCTTCGTGTTCCATGCGCTCGTCGTCTACGCGCCCAAGAGCCAGCGGGTGCCGGCAGTGCTCGAGGCCGCCCCCGAGCGCGCCCGCGCCGCCGAGTACTGAGCGGACGTACCCTGGAGGCATGACCGCTTCCACCGACACGATCACGATGTTCGGCGCCGACTGGTGCCGCGACTGCCGCCGCACGAAGGCTCAGCTCGACGAGCTCGGTGTCGACTACACCTACATCGACCTCGAGGCGGAGCCCGCCGCAGCCGATGTCGCGCGTGAGATCTCGGGCCGCACGCAGATCCCCGTGGTGGTCTACCCCGACGCGACGCACCACGTCGAGCCGAGCAACGACGACGTCGCAGCCAAGCTGCGCGAGCTCTCGCTCATCTGACCCGCGCGCTCTGCGCTCTCTGCGCCGGGCGCGGATGCAAGACATCCGGGCCGACACCCCGCGGCGGATGCCGTTCGGCCGGGGTGTCGGGCCGAATCCCTTGCATCGCGGCACGCGGGCCTCAGCCCGGGGCCGGGGCCGGGCCGGGCCGACGGACAGGCGAGCACTGATAGGCTGAGGGTTCTTGCGGCGCGCTCGCGCCGCACGCGTCGTAGAACGCCTTCCGCCCCACCGGGTCACGACCGGCACCCCGCGGACTCTTTCGTACGGCGACCCCGCATGCGCACCCGCATCCGGGCCACCGATCAGGGCGACGACGTGCGCCCGGAGAAACGCTCCCTCATGACTGACACCACTTTCCGCACGCTCGGCGTGCCCGCTCCCCTCGTCGAAGCCCTCGCGAAGGACGGCAAGACCACCGCCTTCCCGATCCAGGTCGACACCCTGCCCGACACGCTCGCCGGACGCGACGTGCTCGGTCGCGGCAAGACCGGCTCGGGCAAGACGCTCGCCTTCTCGATCCCGATGGCCGCGCGCCTCGGCGGCGAGCTGGCCGGCGGCAGCCGCCGGGCGACCCGCATCCTGGGCCTCGTCCTCGCCCCCACCCGCGAGCTCGCGACGCAGATCAACGCGACCCTCGAGCCACTCGCGGCGGCCTACGGCATGAAGACGACCACCATCTTCGGCGGCGTCAACCAGAACCGTCAGGTGCAGGCGCTCAACGCCGGCGTCGACATCGTCGTCGCCTGCCCGGGCCGCCTCGAAGACCTGCTGCAGCAGCGCCACCTGACCCTCGACTCGGTCGAGATCACGGTGATCGACGAGGCCGACCACATGGCCGACCTCGGCTTCCTCCCCGCCGTCACCCGCATCCTCGACAAGACGCCGCGCGACGGGCAGCGGATGCTGTTCAGCGCGACGCTGGACAACGGCGTGGACAAGCTCGTCAAGCGATTCCTGCAGAACGAGGTGCTGCACTCCGTCGACGAGGCGCACTCGCCCGTCGCGGCGATGACCCACCACGTGTTCCACCTCGCCGGGGCCGAGGAGAAGAAGGATGTCGTCAAGGCGCTCGCCTCGGGCATGGGCCGCCGAATCCTCTTCACCCGCACCAAGCACGCGGCGAAGAAGCTCGCCAAGCAGCTGACCTCGCAGGGAATCCCCTCGGTCGACCTGCACGGCAACCTCTCGCAGCCGCAGCGCGACCGCAACCTCGCGGCGTTCTCGTCGGGCACCGCGAAGGTGCTCGTCGCGACGGATGTCGCCGCGCGCGGTGTGCACGTCGACGACGTCGAGCTGGTCGTCCACGTCGACCCGCCCATGGAGCACAAGGCGTACCTGCACCGCTCGGGTCGCACCGCCCGCGCGGGCGCCGAGGGCGCCGTCGTCACCCTCGTGATGCCGGGCCAGGAGCGCGACGTCAAGGATCTGCTCCGCAAGGCCGCCATCGCCGTCACCCCGGTCACGGTCACGGCCGAGTCGCCCGAGGTCGTCGCCCTCGTCGGAAAGGTCGCGCCGTACGTGGCTCCGGCCCCCGTCGAGGTCGCACCCCGCGGCACGAGCCAGGGCGCCAACGCCCAGCGCAAGCGCGCCGCACGCGATGCTCGCGAGGGCGGTTCGTCGAACGGCGGTGGTCGCTCCGCCGGTGGCCGCGGTCGCGGCGGACGCGGGCAGGGTCAGGGCGCTGCCGGTGGTCGCGACGGCCAGGGCGCACGCTCGGGCGGTCAGCGCGACGCGCAGCAGAGCCGTGGTGGACAGCAGTCCGCGCGCGGCGGCCAGACCGCCGACCGCGCACCCCGCGAGACGCGCGATGCCGCTCCCGCGGGCAACCCGCGCCGCACCGGCCGTCGCGCCTCGTCGAACGGCGGCGCCGCGGGCGGCAAGCTCATGGTCGGCTCGGTCGTGCGCCAGAACAGCGCCGGCCGCCGCGGCGGTCGCTGACCCGCAGCATCCGGCTCACCCCGGCATCCGGCGCTGACCCGGCCCGGTCCGGCCGCCGAGAACGCACGCTCGCCGCGAGAACGCACCCTTGACCGTGCTTTCTCGCGGCGACGGTGCGTTCTCGGCGCGCACAGAGCCCGAACTCAGCGTCGTGCGCATCGATCTCGGCGGTGACCTCGGCGACGCGACGGTGCACACCGCCCGGCGCGGGCCATCCCGCCGAGAACGCACGCTCGCCGCGAGAACGCACCCTTGACCATGCGTTCTCGCGGCGGCGGTGCGTTCTCGGCGGGCGCGGCGGGCGCCGCGCGCGGCTCAGACCGAGAGCGCGAACTCGGCGTCGAGGGCGTCGATCTCGCGGGTGATCTCGGCGACGCGACGGGCGCGCTGCTCGGCGGGGAGCCAGGATGCCTCGAACGACGAGATCGCCATGCGGCGGACCTGCTCGTGGGTGGCGCCGATCTGGTCCGCGACGATCCCGTACTCGGCGGCGAGAGTCGTGGGGAACATGCCCGGGTCGTCGGAGCACGGGATGACGTTGAGTCCGGCCTCCAGCATCGCGGCGATCGACGCCCGACGCCAGGGCCGCCACGAGCGACGCGACGTGGTCGAGGCCACAGTGAACGCGACCTGGTCCTCGCGCATCCGCTCGACGACGGCGTCGTCTTCGAGCACGTAGTAGCCGTGGTCGATACGGTCGCAGCCGAGCAGGTCGAGGCACGTGATCGTGTTGACGGCGGTCGGGGCGTGCTCCGACGAGTGCGCGGTACGGCCGAGCCCGGCCTCGCCGGCGAGGCGATAGGCGTCGACGAAACGCTCGGGCGGACCGGCGGTCTCGAGGTTGTCGAGGCCGATGCCCGCGACGTACGGATGCGGGTTGTCGACGACGCGCCGGACGACCGCGAGCGCCTCCTCGCCGCTGCGGCTGCGGTCGATGCCCTGGATCATCAGCCCGGTCATGCCGAAGTCGCGCTCGGCCATCCGGATGCCCTCGGCGTACGCCTCGACGGCCCCGAGATATCCGAGCGACTCGAGGTGCGGCGGCAGCGCGTCGAAGAAGAGCTCGAGGTGACGGGTGCCGCTGCGACGGTGGGCGTCCTCGAAGGCCTCGTACACGATGCGGGTCAGGTCGCCGGCATCCCGGAGCACCTCGACCACCCAGTTCGACACCTGGAAGAGCGAGTACGACACCTCGGGCTCGTCGGCGGCGCGCTGCTGCGGAACCGGGATGCGCGTGTCGCGGTACAGCGCCGGGTCGGGCGGCAGCGAGTTGATGTCGGCGAAGATGCGCTCGGGGTCGGCGGGCAGCTCGAGCGACTCCCGGCGGGCGAGCTCCGCGAACGTCGACGCGCGCACGGTGCCGATGAGGTGGCAGTGCAGGTCGGCCTTCGGCAGGCGCTGAAGGTACTCGGCGGGGAGGGATGCTGCGGAGGTCATGGTGCCGTTCGTGCGTCGTGAAGCGATGCGGTCGGAGAACCGCGGGAAGAAGCCCGGCCGCCGAGGATGGGGGGTGCTCGACGGCCGGGCGGTCTGGATCAGCGCGAGGCGACCTCGCGCGCGAACCGCTCGACCCACTGCGCACGGTTCGGGACGATCTCGGCCGGGTCGAGCGTGGCGTAGCCCGCCGCGATCGGGTCGGCGGCGATGTCGCCGACGACGGCGGTGATCTCGGCGGGGATCGTCGCGTCGAGGGCGACGGGCAGGTCGCCGACGATCTCGGCCGATGCCGTCTGCGCCTCGACCGAGAGCAGGTAGTCGATGAAGGCGTACGCGCCCTCGAGGTTCTTCGCGCCGCTGGGGATCATGGCGCGGTTGGTCGCCATGTAACGGCCCTCGGCGGGCGCGGTCCACGCGACGGGCTCGCCGGATGCGATGAGCGTCGTGGCGAAGCCGCTGAGGGCGTCGGCCGCGACGATCTCGCCCTGCGTGAGGAGGTTGGTGACCTCGGTCGACGACGAGTAGAACTGCAGGATGTTCGGAGCCCATCCGCCGATCGTCGTGTAGGCGGTGTCGATGTCGTAGGGGCCGTCGCCGAAGGTCGAGGCGACGCCCGAGACCGCGAGCTGTCCGGCCGTCACCGCGATGTCGGGGAAGGCGAGGCGGCCGCTGTAGGCGGAGTCGGCGTAGAGCGACCAGTCCGCCGCCTGCGCGGCATCCAGTTCATCGGTGTTGTAGAGCGTGCCGTTGAGCTGGTAGCTGTAGGCCGGCCCGTCGTAGCCCTCCTCGACGGCGAAGTCGGCGATCTTCGCGAGGTTGGGGACGTCGGATTCGTCGAAGTCCTGGAACAGGTCCTGCTCCTGACCGGATGCCGCGAACGTGTCGGAGATCAGCATGACGTCGATGCCGGCGTCACCACCGGCGAGCTGCAGCTGCGACAGGCGGTCGGCGTTCGAGCCGGTCTCGATCTCGACCGTGATGCCCGTCTTCTCGGTGAAGGGGTCGACGATCGCCTCCTGGAACTGCTCGACCCCGAACGGGAACGCGCTGACGACGATCGAGTCGCCCGAGGCGTCGTCACCGGAGTCTCCCGAGCCGCCGGAGCAGCCGGTGACGACGAGGGCCGTGGCGGCGACGGCGGCGGATGCCGCGAGGACGCGGCTGGTGCGGGTGCGGATCATGCGGGTTCCTCTCGGAGCTCTGCGGGCGGGCCGCAGGGGCGCGGGTGCTGGTGCTGGTGCGGGTGCGGGTGGAACGTGTGGAGCGGGATGTCTGCGGAGGTCAGGCCGCGAGACGGATGAGACGGGCGGTGGGAGCGGTGACGGTGACCCGGTCGCCCGGGCGGGCGGCAACGGCCTCGTCGCGAACGTCGGCGATGAGACGCACGGCCGCGCCGGTGGCGTCGGCGGTCTCGACCGTGACGAGACGGTCGACCCCGCGGTAGGCGACGTCGAGCACGACTCCGTCGAGCGCGAGCCCGGTGCCGTCGGCGGGGAGTCCGAGAGCGAGATGCTCGGGGCGCACGGTCATGAGCGTCCCGTCCGCCGCGGCGAGGAAGTTCTCGTAGCCGAGGAACTCCGCGACGAAACGGTTCGCGGGGGCGGTGAACACCTCCGACGGTGCGCCCTCCTGCATGATGCGGCCATCGCGCATGAGGACCATGCGGTCCGACATCTCCAGAGCCTCGTCCTGGTCGTGCGTGACGAGCACGACGGTCAGGCCGGTCTCGGACTGGATGCGGCGGATCTCGGCGCGCATCTGCACGCGCAGGCGCGCGTCGAGGTTCGACAGCGGCTCGTCGAGCAGCAGCAGGGTCGGGCGGATGGCGATGGCGCGGGCGAGAGCCACGCGCTGCTGCTGCCCGCCCGAGAGCTTCTTGGGCCGGCTGGCCGCGAGGTGGCCGAGGCCGACGAGGTCGAGCGACTCCTCGACCCGGCGACGGCGCTCCGCCGCCGGGACCTTGCGCAGCTTCAGACCGTATCCGACGTTCTCGGCCACGCTCATGTGCGGGAACAGGGCGTACGACTGGAACACCATGCCGAGCCCGCGCCGCTCGGGCGGGGTGCGGGTCGCATCGGCGCCCGCGATCATGATGCGGCCCGAGGTGGGCTGCGTGTAGCCCGCGAGCATCCGCAACGAGGTGGTCTTGCCGCATCCGCTCGGCCCGAGCAGCGTCGTGAGCTGCCCCGAGGGGATGGCGAGGTCGATGTCGTCTACGGCGGTGAAGTCGCCGAAGCGCTGGGTCACCCCGACGAACTCTGCTGCGGTGGTCATCGGTTGATCCCTCCGAAGATGCGGGCGAAGCCGACAGTGCGCTCGGCGATGACGGCGATGACGACGGTGCCCGCGAGGATGATGGTGCTCGTGGCCGCGACCATCGGGTCGTAGCTCTGCTGGACGTAGTCGAGCATGGTGACGGGGAGCGTGC
Organism: Microbacterium sp. Ru50; assembly: GCF_002920555.1. NCBI lineage: Bacteria > Bacillati > Actinomycetota > Actinomycetes > Micrococcales > Microbacteriaceae > Microbacterium > Microbacterium sp. Ru50. The sequence continues at coordinate 1,714,144 of NZ_PQSV01000001.1, forward strand.
GGAAGTCACGGCTCTGCAGCAGCAGCGACAGCGGCACGTTGTTGAACGAGGTGACGAAGCTCAGCAGCCCCGCCGAGAAGATGCCGGGTCGCAGCAGCGGCAGGGTCACGGAGAAGAACGCGCGCAGCGGCGAGGCGCCGAGGCCGCGAGCAGCCTCCTCGATGCCCGGGTCGGCGAGCGCGAGCGACGCCCCGGTGACGCGCACCGCATAGGGCAGCATCAGCACGGTGTGGCCGATGAGCAGCACCGGGAAGTTGTCGAGCCGCAGGCCGATCATCAGCTGCTGGTAGAGGGCGAGTCCGACGACGAGCTCGGGGACGATGAGCGGCGAGAGGAACAGGCCCTCGACGAGTCCCTTGCCGGGCAGCCGGCCGCGGTGGATCGCCAGCGTCACCGGAACGCCGATGAGCAGCGCGAGCACGGTCGCGATGAGGGCGAGCTGGAGGCTCGACAGCAGCGCGCTGATGAACGGGTCGTAGTTCAGCGCCGCCTCGAACCACTGCAGCGAGAAGCCCTCGGGCGGGAAGCGCAGGGTGCGTCCGCCCGTGAACGCCGTGGCGACCACGAACAGGATCGGCACGATCATGATGATGTAGCCGGCGACGGCGAGGGATGCCGCGACGGGACGACTCGTCTTCACGCGGTGGCCCCCCGTCGTCCGGCGACGGCCGACAAGCCCGACACGGCGAAGACGAGGACCGTCATGATGATGGCCGTCGCGCTGGCCGCCGCCCAGTCGATCGTCACGCTCGAGTACGAGTAGAGCTGGGTCGACAGCATCCGCTGGCTCGATCCGCCGAGCAGGTAGGGGGTCGTGTAGGCCGTGACGCTGCCCGCGAAGACGAGGGTCGACGCGACGACCATGCCCGGCGCCGAGAGCGGCACGACGATGCCCCAGAACGTGCGGGTGCGGCTCGCGCCGAGACCGCGCGCTGCGTCGTCGAGTCCGGGATCGACCTGCGCGACGGCGGAGTAGCAGGAGATGATGGCGAGCGGCAGGAAGAGCTGGGTGAGGCCCAGTACGATCGCGAGCTCGGTGTAGAGCAGCTGCGGCGCCCGGTCGACGAGCCCGAGTCCGGTGAGGAGCTGCCCGATCGCCCCGTTGGAGCCCAGCAGCACGAGCCAGCCGAAGGTGCGGACGACGTTGCTCAGCAGCAGCGGGAAGATCGCGAGGGCGAGCAGCACACCCGACCAGCGCGAGGTCGAGCGGGCGAGCAGATAGGCGATCGGGAACCCCAGCACGATGCAGATCACCGTGACGATGAGGCCGAGCCCGACGGTGCGCCCAATGATCGCGAGATCGAACGGGTCGGTCAGCATCCTGCCGAGACGCTCGAGGATGTCGACGGGGCTGACGCCGGGCGGGGCGAACAGCATCGCGATCGACGGGATGAGGAACCCCGCCAGCAGGAGCGCCAGCCCGGGGAGGGCCAGCAGTCCGGTGCGGCGTGAAACCACGAGCGAACTCCGTTCGTGCGAAGGGTGCGGGCGCAACCGGTTGCGCAACCGGTTGCTCCTACCGTAGAGCCCGAGCGGGGCGCGTCGCGACCATTCGTGTTAACACCGTGTAAAACCGCGGTTCGGCGGCGACGCAACCGGTTGCTTCCGCTCAGTAGGATGAGCGGACCGTCGCTCCCTGCGGCGGCGGGACGAAGGGGGCGCGGTGACGACACTCGCCGATGTCGCCGCGCACGCGGGTGTGTCGAAGTCGACGGCATCCCGGGCGCTCAGTCGCCCCGACCTCGTCGCGCCCGAGACGGTCGCGCGGGTGCGCGCCGCGGCCCAGACGCTCGGCTTCATCCCCAATCGAGCGGCGAGCCACCTCGCCCGAGGACGCAGCGGCATCGTCGCGCTCGTCGTCCCGACCCTCGACAACGCCTTCTTCACGCCGATCATCGCCGGGGCCCAGGAGCGCGCCCGCGAGTCGGACCTGCAGCTCACGGTCGCGGTGCACCGGCTCGACGACGTCGACGGGCTCGACGGATTCGAACGCCTCGCCCGGCAGGTCGACGGCTGCATCCTCGTCGCCCCGCGCGGTCCCGACGACATCGTCCGCGCCGCCGGCGCCTTCGGACCGACGGTCCTCGTCGACCGCGAGATCGAGGGCATGACCTCGATCGTGGCCGACACCGCGAGCGCCTTCGCCGAGCTCGCGACGCGCCTGGCCGGCGCCGGTCACCGCGGGATCGTGTACCTCGGCGGTCCGGACGGCTCGTGGCAGGACCGGCAGCGCTCGGCCGCGATCGAGGCGGCGGTCGGCGAGCGCGTCGAGCTGACTGCGCTCGGCCCCTTCCCGGCGACGTTCGCGGCGGGTGTCGCGACCGCCGACGCGGTCATCGACTCGGGCGCGACCGCTGTGGTGCCTTATGCGACATCCATCGGCCTCGGTCTCGTCTTCGCGCTTCGCGCCCGCGGCGTCGCCTCGCCCGGCGAGATCGTCGTCAGCGCGGAACGCCTGGTGGCCGAGGCGATCGGGGCCGACGACGTGCCCGCGATCGACGTCGACGGTGACGAGCTGGGCCGCGAGGCGATGGCCGCGCTCATCCCGATGCTCGCCGCGCCACCGGCCGCCCCCACCCGCCGACGGCTCGGCGTGTCGGTGCACTGGCCCCCGGCCCACCCCGCCGAGAACGCACTCTCGTCGCGATAACGCACCCTTCTCGGTACGTTCTCGCGGCGGCGGTGCGTTCTCGGCGCCGGCGGTGCCGGCGGGCGGCGCGTCAGTGGGCGAAGCGGTCGGTCGCGGCGACGAGGGCCGCGGCGATGCCGGGCTCGCCCGCCGAGTGGCCCGCGTCGTCGACCATGACGAACTCGGCCTCGGGCCAGGCCCGGTGCAGGTCCCATGCGGTCATCGGGGGCGTGCACGCGTCGTAGCGACCCTGGACGATGACGCCCGGGATGCCGCGAAGGCGGCCCGACGCGGCATCCTCGATCAACTGCCCCTCGCGCAGCCATCCGCCGTGGAGGAAGTAGTGGTTCTCGATCCGCGCGAACGCGGTCGCCGACTCCGCCTCGGTCATCCCGGCCACCAGCTCCGGGTCGGGACGAAGGGTCACGGTCGAGGCCTCCCAGCGCGTCCAGGCCTGGGCGGCGGGAACGTGCACCGCCGGATCGGGGTCGGTCAGCAGCCGGTGGTACGCCTCGATCAGTCGGCTCCGCTCGATGACGGGCACCGGGGCGAGGTAGTCCTCCCACAGGTCGGGGAACAGCGCCGCCGCCCCGCCCTCGTAGAACCACTCGAGCTCGTGGCGCCGCAGCGTGAAGATCCCGCGCAGCACCAGCTCGGAGACGGCATCCGGGTGCGACTGCGCGTAGGCGAGCGCGAGCGTCGAGCCCCACGAGCCGCCGAAGACCTGCCACCGATCGATGCCGAGGTTGCGCCGCAGCAGCTCGATGTCGGCGACGAGGTGCCACGTGGTGTTGTAGCGCAGGTCGGCGGCCGGATCGCTCGCGTGGGGCGTCGACTTCCCGCAGCCGCGCTGGTCGAACAGGATGATGCGGTAGGCCTCGGGGTCGAAGAAGCGGCGGTGCCACGGCGAGGTTCCGCCGCCGGGGCCGCCGTGCAGGAACACGACCGGCTTGCCCTCGGGATTGCCCGACTGCTCCCAATAGACGCGCTGGCCGTCGCCGGCGAGCAGGAAGCCCGTCTCGTAGGGCTCGATCTCGGGATACAGGATGCCGGCCAGGGCGGCCGACACGCTCACCGTGCGGCTCCGCGGTCGCGTTCGTTCATGCGCTTTACCGTACCTGCGGCGCGTCGCCCACCGCGTCGCCGCACGGAGACGAGCCGGGATGCGCCGCCTCAGGCCCTCCGCCCGAGACGCCGCTCGCGTCGACCAGCTCGCGGGGATCGCGGATCGACCGCAGCGGCGACAGCACGACCCAGACGACCGTGAGCATGACGCCCGCACCCGCGATGGCCATCCCGGCGCGGGTGCCCACCAGCTCGCCGAGCCCGCCGCCGAGCGCCGCGCCGATCGCGACCACCCCGTACGAGACCCAGCGCATCGTCGCGTTCACGCGCCCGAGGACCTCGTCCGGCGTCCGCAGCTGACGCAACGTCACGGCGACGACGCTCGACAGCGACGTGCCGGCTCCGTTCAGCGCGAACGCCGCGGCCAGCACCGCCACCAGCACCGCGGAGGACCACGATGCGGGCACGAGCGGCAGCATCGACAGCGCGATGCTCTCCGCGACTGCGCACGCGATCAAGACCGCCCCCGCCCCGAAGCGGCGCACCGCCACCGGGGCACTCGCCGCGGCGGCCACGGCACCGACGGCACCGAGCCCGAAGATCAACCCGAGCTGCCCCGCATCCAGCCCGAGCTCGCGGACGGCGTGCACCGTGAACAGCACCGTGATCGCCTGGGCGAACAGGTTGTAGATGGCGGCGAACCCGACGAGGGCGACCAGGAAGCGATCTCGCCGCACGAAACGCAAGCCCTCGCGCAGCTCCGGCAGCGCACCGCGGCCGCTGGGGACGGGGCGGTGTTCCCGGGTGGAGATGCTCGTCAGGGCGAGTGCCGAGACGAGGTACGTGGCCGCGGGAGCGATGAGGGCCCAGGCGGCGGTCAGCGTCTGGACGAGCAGCCCCGCCATCCCGGGCCCGCCGATCTGAGCTACGGCGGCCGTCGCCTGCAGGCGGCCGTTCGCCCGCTCGAGGTGAGACCGGCCCGCGACGGTGGGCAGATAGGACTGGTAGCTCACGTCGAACGCCACGGTGAAGGCGCCCAAGAGCAGGACCAGCCCGACGAGGGCGGGCAACGTCAGCACCCCGGCGACGGCGAGGCCGACGATCACGACCGTCAGGAGAGCTCGGGCGAGGTCCGCGACGATCAGGATGCGGCGGCGACGGGACCGATCGACGAGCACGCCGAGCGGCAGCGCGAGGAGCAGGAACGGCACCCATTTCGCCGCTCCCAGCAGCCCCACCTCGCCGGCGCTCGCCCCGAGCACCACGACGGCGAGCAGCGGGAGAGCGAGGTCGCCGACCTGCGCCCCGACGGATGAGGCCCCCTGCGCGCCCCAGAGACGACGGAAGTCCGCGCCGAGTCCACTCGAGGAGCGCCTAATGGGTGCACTCGCTTTCATGCGTTACACCCTGTCAGCCCCGAACTAATGGCACAAGCGGATGACGAGCGTTAGCATTCATTCGTGGCGCAGTCCGACGCAGTGGCGTTCCCCCGGGTCGCGGGGCACCCCGCTCTCGATCTGGTCGACACGGTGCACTGGCGGCTCGACCCGCAACGCGCGATCGACACCCTCCGCGACTTCGACGACGTCGTGTCGTGGTGCCACCAGATGGATGTCGGCGCCACACCCCCGTCGACGAGGGCTGCGCTCTCTGCCGCGGATGCGGTCACGGCAGCTCGGGAGCACCGCGCCGTCGTCGCGCTGCGCGAGGCGGTCTACGAGGCGGTGTTCCAGCAATCCTCCGCAGCAGCCGATCTCATCGCCCGCGAGCACGTCGACGCCCTCGCCCGCTCGTCGCTGGGCTTCGACGAGCCCGCCTCGGCGTGGGTGTGGGTGCCGCCTGCCGATCTCTCCGGACCGCGTGCGGCGATCGCCATGAGCGCCCACGACCTGCTGACATCCGATCTCACCACCGCGCGGCAGTGCGCCGACGACGCCTGCGGGTGGGTCTACCTCGACCGCTCGCCGCGACGCAATCGCATCTGGTGCACCGCCGCCGGGTGCGGCAACCGCAACCGCGTGGCGCGGCACCAGGCGAAGCGGAAGGCCTGACCAGGGCCGGACGCCCGCCCGGGTCACCACCCCGACCGGCACGCCGCCCGGCACGCCGCGATGCAAGGGATCGGACCCGACACCCCGGCCCTGCGGCATCCATCACGGGGTGTCGGCCCGAATCCCTTGCATCGGCGATCGCGCGCTCCACCACGCGCACCCCGCGACGGCAGGAATAGGCTCGGCACATGGACGCCACCACCGTCACCGTCACCGGCGCGGCCGGTCAGATCGGCTACGCCCTGCTGTTCCGCATCGCCGCCGGCGAGATGCTCGGCCCCGACCGGCCCGTGAACCTCCGCCTGCTCGAGATCCCCGACGGCGTCCGAGCCGCGGAAGGGACGGCGCTCGAGCTGCAGGACTGCGCCTTCCCGCTGCTGCGCTCGGTCGAGGTCACGGATGATGCGCGCACCGGATTCGCGGGCGCCAACATCGCGATGCTCGTGGGCGCCCGTCCCCGGACGGCCGGCATGGAGCGCGGCGACCTGCTCGCCGCCAACGCGGGCATCTTCGGTCCGCAGGGCGCGGCCATCGCCGCATCCGCGGCATCCGACGTCCGCGTGCTGGTGGTGGGCAATCCCGCCAACACGAACGCGCTGATCGCGGCATCGGCTGCCGAGGGCGTTCCGGCCGAGCGCTTCAGCGCCATGACCCGGCTCGATCACGAACGCGCCGTCGCTCAGCTCGCCGCGCGGCTCGAGGTGCCCGTCCACGACATCGAGGGCGTCGTCATCTGGGGCAACCACTCCGCGACGCAGTTCCCCGACATCGCCTCCGCGACCGTCGCCGGGCGCCCCGCGATGGACGCACTCGCCGACCGGCTGGGCGGAACGGATGCCGCACGGGCCTGGCTCGACGACGAGTTCGTGCCCCGCGTCGCGAAGCGCGGCGCCGAGATCATCTCGGTGCGCGGGGCGTCTTCGGCCGCATCGGCCGCCAACGCAGCGCTGCGCCACGTCCGCGACGACGTGCTCGGCACGGACGGCCGGCGCACCTCGGCCGCCGTCGTCTCGCGCGGCGAGTACGGCGTACCCGAGGGCCTGGTGTGCTCCTTCCCCGTCACGAGCGACGGCTCGGGTTATCGCGTGGTCACCGGGCTCGAGCTCGGCGAACGCGGCCGTACGCGGCTCGACGCCTCGGTCGCCGAACTCATCGACGAGCGCGACGCCGTCCGGGCCCTCGGCATCCTCTGACGGGCACCCGGACGCGTGGAACTGCTGCCCGGACTCATCCTCGGTGTCGTCGCGATCGCGCTCTCGACATCCCTGTCGAAGCGCCTCGGGGTCGCGGGTCCGCTCATCCTCGTCGCGGTCGGCCTCGCCGCGTCGTGGCTGCCGATCCTCGACGACTTCGAGGTCGACCCCGAGCTGATCCTGGTCGGCGTGCTGCCTCCCCTCCTCTATGCGGCGGCGGTGCGCCTGCCCGCCGTCGAGTTCCGGCGCGACCTGCCGTCGATCTCGGGCCTCGCCGTCGCGCTGGTCGTCATCAGCGCGCTCGCGATCGGCGGCTTCCTCACCCTCGTCCTGCCCCAGCTCGGGTTTCCGCTGGCCGTGGCGCTCGGAGCGGTGCTGAGCCCGAGCGACGCCGTCGCGACCTCGATCGTCAAGAGGCTCGGCATATCGCCGCGGGTCGTGACGATCCTCGAGGGCGAGAGCCTCATCAACGACGCCACCGCCCTCGTTCTGCTGCGCAGCGCGATCGCGGCGGTCGCGGGCGGGTTCGCCTTCGCCGACACGGTCGGGACCTTCGTCTGGGGCATCGTGGCCGCCGTGATCGTGGGGGTCGTCGTCGGCGGACTGAACCTGCGCGTCCGCGCGCGCATGAACACGGTCGCCGCCACCGCCCTCGGGTTCATCGTGCCCTTCGTGGCGTACCTGCCGACCGAGCACCTCGGCGGCTCGGGGCTCGTCGCCGCCGTCGCGGCGGGCATCACCACGGGTCAAGGTGCCGCACGGCGCTTCACCGCCGAGCAGCGGGTCTCGGACGAGATCAACTGGCGCACGGTCGAGCTCGTCCTCGAGGGCGGGGTGTTCCTCGTGATGGGGCTCGAGCTGCGCGGCATCCTCGACGACAACTTCCGGCAGCAGAGCGGTCCCGGAAAGGCGATCCTGCTCGCCCTCGGCTCGCTCGCGATCCTGCTCGCCATCCGCGCCGTCTACGTCGCGGGGCTCATCTTCTTCCAGGGACGTCGCGCGCGCCTGCGCCAGCGCGACCGCCTCGAGCAGATCTCGGAGCGCCTCGACAGCCTGCCGCCCGATTTCGCCGGGCGCGGCCGCAATCCCGGGGCCACGCGCCGGCGTCTGGAGAGCATGCGCAGCCGGGTGACCCGGGCGTTCAACGACCTCGACTACTACGAGGCGTCGCCGCTGGGCTGGAAGCACGGCACGATCATCGTGTGGGCCGGGATGCGCGGGGTCGTGACCCTCGCTGCGGCGCAGACCCTTCCCCGTGAAACGCCGGAACGCGAGCTGCTCATCCTCACGGCGTTCCTGGTCGCCGTCATCAGCCTGCTCCTCCAGGGCCTCACGCTGCCGGCACTGGTTCGGGCGCTGCGCATCCCGAGCACGGCCGCCGACACCTCACTGCTGCGCGAAGAGGAGGAAGCGCTCGACGCCGAACTGCGCACGGCGGCGATCGACCGCCTGGCCGACCCGACGCTCGCCGTCGAGGAGGGCGGCAGATGGGATGCCCGCACCCTGACGATCGCGCGCCGCCGACTCGAGCACGCGGCCGACGAGGATGCCGGTGCCCTCGCCCGCGAGCTGCAGCTGCTGCTCATCGGCGCGATGCGCTCGCGATTGCTCGAGCTGTCGCGAGAGGGTGCGTTCTCGTCCGAGGTGCTGCGCGAGTCGCAGCGGCGGCTCGACGCGCAGCAGGTGAGCCTCGAGATGCGTCAGAACGACGTCTGACGCGAACTCGTGGTGAAAACCGTTCTCGCGTCAGCGACAATGAGAGGGTGAGCACCCCGACCGACGACGACCGGACCACGCGCCCGGCGGCGGACTACGCCGAGACGCGTACGATCGCGCTGCCCGATTCCCCCGTCGACGAGCTGCCCGACAGCTTCGCGGCCCTGCAGCCGAGTCCGGAGTGGTGGGCCGCCCGCCCCGCGGGAGCTCGCCTCGTCGGCCTCGTCGTCTCGCGCGACGACATGCCGAGCATCGTGGCTCAGCGCGATGCGCTCGCCCAGTTCGGCGTCCCTATCGAGGGCTTCCGGCATCCGGCCCCCGAGACGGGCGAGAGCTGGCAGGAGCGCCTGTCGCGACTGTTCGGTCACCTGACGGCGGGTGACGTCGTCGTGGTCTCGGACGTGCACGCGCTCGGCCGCGACGCCGACGAGGAGACCCGGACGATCGCCGAGCTGCGCCGCCGCTCCGTCATCGTGAAGGTGCTCGGCTCGCGCCAGGCCTGAGGCCGGTCAGACGCTCGGCGCCGCCGTCGACTCGCCCGCGACGAGGTCGCCGGCGATCCGGTGCAGGCCCGGCTCGTACGGCTGACCGTCGATGACGTCGGCCAGATGCGCGGCCGCCCGGGCGCCCAGGTCGGCGAGGCGGAAGTCAATCGTCGTCAGGCTCTCGTCGTCCTGGCCCGTGAGGCCCGAGATGTTGTCCATCCCGGTGATGGCGACATCCTCCGGCACGCGGACACCGGCCTCGGCGAACGCGGCGATCACGGCGCGGGCGATCGTGTCGTTGCCGCAGCAGACGGCGTCGAACCTCTCACCCGACGCGATCAGTCGCTCGGCGGCCTCGCGACCCCAGCCCCGCGACCAGTCGCCGCGCAGCACGAGCTCGGGTGCGAGGTCGGTGCCGGCGGCCGCGAGGGCGGCGGCGAGGCCGTCCGCGCGCTCGCGCGCCGAGTGGTCGTCGGCCGACGCGGTGATGTGCGCGATGCGGCGGCGCCCCGACGCCAGGAGGTGCTCGCCGGCGCGCTTCCCGGCGGCGTAGCCGTCGTGGACGAACGAGGCGTCGGCGGCGTCGTCGGAGATGCCGTAGACGTAGACCACCGGCGCCGGGAACCCCGCGGTGACCGAGCGGATCTCCGACCCGGATCCGTCGCCGACGACGAGCAGCCCGTCGATGCTGCGGGCGCGGAGCTTGCGGACCGTCGCCGCCAGCACCGTGCGGTCGAGGTGCGAGTCGGTCACGAGGACCGACAGGTCGCGCGTGCCGAGGGTCGTCGTCGCGCCGGTGAGAACGGGCATCGTGAAGGCGCCCGGGGCGTTCATGGTGAGCACGCCCACGGTGGCGCTGCGCCCCTGGACGAGGAACTGACCCAGCGCGTTGGGCTGGAAGTCGAGTCGCTCGGCGGCCTCGAAGATGCGCTCGCGCGTGGCATCCGACGCCTTGCCCTGGCCCCGCAGGACCTTCGACACGGTCGACACCGAGACGCCGGCGACAGCCGCAACGTCACGGAGGGAAATCGCTTTTCTCGCCATCTCGCTCCGAGTCTATGACGTCGCCTCCGACGCCACATCGCCCAATTGATCGACGCGCACCGAGATGACGGACTCCCGGGTCTCGCCGGGAGCGAGACTCAGGGAGCCGAGCGCGTCGAGAGGCGTGCCGTAGGGGTCGGCGGCCGGCTCGAGCCCGACGGCGTCCATCGCACCCCACCACGGGAAACCGGCGCTCCCCCGCTGCTCCTGCCAGACGTAGAGCCGCGGCAGCAGCGACGCGTCCCAGCTCAGCGCGACCTCGACCCCGGCCTCGGGCGCGGTGATCGTCACGTCGCCGGCGGGTGCGGCGAGGTCGGCGAAGGAGGCCGCGGGAGCCGGGTCGAGCCGCACGACGCGATCACCCGTGCGCACCGTGGATGCCGGGCCGAACAGGTCGCCCGCGAACGCCGGGTGCTCGGCCCACCCGTGGTTCACCGGCTCGCTCCCCACGTTGCGGACCGCGGTCTCGATCACGAGCATGTTCGCGCGGACCGACATCCAGCGGTCGATCGCGAGCGGGAGGGTCCGCAGGACGACCGAAGCACGACAGGCGTTCCGGCTGCCCGTGAGCCGCCAGGTGCGCCACGCGGCCTCGCCGTGGAACGGCTGCGGCGGAGAAGCCGTGGCGGGGCTGTCGCCCGCGCGCGGCAGCAGCAGGTGCCACCCGCCGCGGTAGGCGCGATGCCACTGCGCGCTGGAGTCGGCCATGACGAAGGCATCGGCGGGGTCGTCGGCCCAAGGCGTCGAGGCCAGCAGCTCACGGCCGGTGGGCAGGTGGCGCAGTGACGAGATGCGGGCCCCGTCCGACTCGACGACCGCGACGAGGTCGTCCGACCCCATGCGCACGCGGGTCATGGCGTCCGCCGGAGCGATGCGACCAGCCCGCGCACGCGATCGACCGGCTCGCGGAAGAGCCCGCCGCCGATGCCCACGGCGATCGCGCCCGCAGCGATCCAGTCGGCGGCGTCGTCGATGCCGATGCCGCCGGTCGGCATGATGGCGACGTCGGGGAGGACGTCGCGCACGGCGCGCAGGTGCGCGAGACCCCCGCTCGCGGCGGGGAACAGCTTCGCCATGCCGCTCGTCCCGGCTGCCGCGCGCAGCTCGGTCGGGGTGAATCCGCCGGCGATGAAGGCCGCCTCGCCGGCCGCCGTGCGCACGGCATCCCCGACGACCGTGGGCGACACAAGGAAGCGTGCTCCGGCATCCCGCGCCGCCTCGGCCTGGGCCGCCGTCGTGACGGTTCCCGCACCGAGCAGGATGCGATCGAACACGGTGTCGCCGGCGATCTCCGCCAGCACGCGGTCCCACCCCGGGGTCGTGGCCGTGATCTCGAGCACCGGCAGCTCCGCTTCGACGGCGAAGTCGATCTGCCGACGCAGCTCGGCCTCCGACGGAGCCCGCAGCACGGCGACGACGGCGGCGGCGGCGAGAGCAGCGCGCACGTTCGCGGTCATCGTCCCGCCTCCGCCACCTCGCGCTGCGCCGCTTCGAACGCGTCGAGCTCGGCGCGACGCGGGAAACCGTCATGATCTCCGGGATCGGCGACCACCCGGGCCGCGCACCACGCCGCGACCGGCAGCGCCGCGTCGACGGTGTAGCCCCGCAGGGTGCACGAGATCCACGCTGCCGCGAAGGCGTCGCCCGCTCCCACGGGATGCGTCGGCGCAGCGACCGCCGAGGCGGGCGTGAAGCGGCGGCCCTCGGCGTCTCCGGCCATCGCACCGCGACCGCCGAGCTTGACCACGACGACGCGGGGACCGCGCCGAGCGAGCGCGTCGACCGCGGCATCCGTCGACGTCGTCCCGGTGAGGATGCGCGCCTCGTCCTCGTTGCAGAAGAAGGTGTCGACGACGTCGAGCCAATCGTCGACGACCGCTCGGAGCTCGTCCTCCGTCATCAGCTGCCGCCGGTGGTTGGCGTCGAGCGAGATCGGGATGCCGCGCATCGACGCCTCGTGCAGGACGTTCTCGAACAGCCCCTTCGGGCCGGTGCCGAGGGCGGGGGTGATGCAGGTCGCGTGCAGCCAGTCGGCTCCGTCGAGCGCAGCCGCCGGCAGATCGTCCGAGCGCAGCCGGCTCGCGGCGCTCGTCGCGCGATAGTGCTCCGAACGGATGTCGCCGTCGCCCAGGCGCTGCTTGACGATCAGCCCCGTCTGCTCCCCCGGAGCCGCCACGACGAACCGATCGTCGATGCCCTCGGCGCGCAGGGTCTCGCGCACGAGCCCGGCGAAGACGTCGTCGCCGAGCCGTGAGGCCCACGCGACATCGTGCCCGAGACGGGCGAGGCCGACCGCGGTGTTCAGCTCTGCGCCCGCAACGGTCGCCGGCGTCAGGGTTCCCGCCGCGTCGACGGTGGCGGTGGCGAGCGCTTCGCCGAACGTCACGATCCGGCCGCTCATCGTTCGGCCCCGCTGCGAGCGGGGCGCAGCACGAACAGTGCGTCGCCGGTGAACTCGGGCTGCTCGAGCCGGATGCCGCCGTCCACCGCCGTCCACCGCGCGGCGTCCGGCCGCCGTGCGGCCAGATCATGGACGGAAACCTCGAGGCCGGCAGCCTCGGCGTCGTCGAGCGCGAGGGTGAGCGCGAAGGGCGTGGGCGCGTAGACGGCGATCGTGCCGTCGGAAGTGCGTCCGGCGACGGCCCCGGAGGGCTCGGCGACGAGCAGATCGGGGGCCGCGTCGAGGCCCCACAGCTGTTCCGCGTCGACGACCCGGCGGAGGTAGGCGACGTCGTCGGCACCCGGGAACGCGGCGGCGACGGAGAACGGGAAGGGCGCGCCGTGCACGTCTTCGGCCGAGAAGCCCTCGCCGCGACGATGCCACGACCACACGCCGTGCGCGCCGTACCCGAGGCCTGCGGCCGCGCCGGAGACGACGCCCGTCCAGCTCGCGCGACGGACGTCGGCGGCCGAGTGCCGCGCGGCGCCGCGGAAGCGTCCGAGTCCCTCATAGCAGGGCTCGAGGTTGATGATCGGTCGTGCGACGTCGAGCGCCCGGTAGTAGTGGGTGAGGTCGGCGGGCAGGGTCTCCCACGCCTCGTTGTGCCCCGACTGCAGGGCGTGGAAGTCGACCAGTCCGCTGTCGGCCAGCGGCTGCGGCATCCGCGCCGTGGGGGTGTCGTGCCACGTGACGAGCTGGCCGGGTGCCACCTCGCGCAGCAGCGCCGCGACCGAGCTGTACCGCTCCAGCGCGACATCGTCGTCGAGGTCGTCGTCGCCCGACACGATCCAGATCGGATCGAAGCGGCGGAACCGCGCGACCGTCTCGCGGACGTAGGTGTCGGTCTGCTCGGCGCTCAGGACGTGATCCGGAGTGAGGCGCGAGCCCCACGTGCCCGGCACGAAGTTGTTCCACAGCAGGACGAGCATCGGCGTGAAGCCGCGCTCGCGAGCCTGCTCGAGCATGCGCTCCGCGACAGTCCAGTAGTCGGGATCGCCGGCCGCGAAGTCGACGGCGCCGTCGCGCAGGGCGTACGGCGAACGCGTTCCCGTCGACCGGTCGTGCTCGATGGGCAGGACGCTGATCAGCAGCGCGTTGAAACCCTGGCGCCGCCGGAGCTCGAGATGGTCGAGCCATTCGTTCTCGGTGGGCCCGCCGAAGGCCGCCCAGACGGTGTCGGCCAGGAGGAACGTCGGTTCGCCGCGATGCAGCAGCCAGCGCCCCGAGGGCGCGATCGACCACGTGGTCATGGATCTCTTTCGGGTTGGAGGAATGCGGAGTTCGGGATTCGGGAGTGCGAGCAGCGGCGATCAGGGCGCGATGAGGGCGCCGTCGGGGGCGCGAACGCCCGCCGCCCACGCGTCGTGGCCCGAGAGGCCGGCGGGGAACCGTGCGGCGGCGGCCTCGTCCATCTCGATGCCCCAGCCGGGGGCGTCGTTGGGCGTCAGCCAGCCGTCGACGATGTCGATCATGCCGGGGAAGACCTCGTGGGTCTCGTCGTTGTAGACGTGCCCCTCCTGGATGCCGAACGCCGGCGAGGTCACGTCGAGTGCGACCGCCGCGGCGACGGCGAACGGCGAGGCGTCGCCGGGCGAGTGCCAGGCCGTCCTCACCCCCTCGATGTCGGCGAGGACGGCGAGCCGGCGCGCGGCGCTGACACCCCCGACATCCGAGAGGTGACTGCGGATGTAGTCCACGTGATGCTCGCGGATGAGACGGGCGGCGTCGGTGAAGGATGTCGCGAGCTCGCCGACCGCGATCGGCACCGGTGACGCGGCCCGCACCTCGGCGAGGCGGTGCCAGTGCTCGGGGGCGAGCACGTCTTCGAGGAAGAAGGGCCGGTACGGCTCGAGCGAACGGGCGAGGGCGATCGCGGTCGCGGGAGTGAGCCGCGAGTGGACGTCGTGCAGCAGCTCGACGCCGTCGCCGAGGGCCTCGCGCACGTGGGCGAAGAGCTCCGGCGTGCGGACGAGATAGTCCTCGACCCGCCAGCCCGCGGGGTTCTTCGCCCACGCGAAGGACCCCGCGACGGGCGGGGCGCCGTAATGTCCGACGCCCTGCTGGCCGGTCTGGATGCGCACGTGGCGCTGGCCGGCGGCCATGAGCTCGCGCGCGTGCGCCGTGGTCTCGTCGAGATCGGCGCCCTCGGCGTGCAGGTAGGTGTCGGCCGCAGCGCGAACCCGCCCGCCGAACAGCTCGTACACCGGCATCCCGGCGCGCTTGCCGGCGATGTCCCACAACGCCATGTCGATGCCCGAGAGCGCGTTGTTGCCGACCGGCCCCTCGCGCCAGTAGCCGGTGAACCGCACCAGGCGCAGCAGGTCTTCGATGTCGCCGGGGTAGCGCCCGACGAGCAGGGGACGCAGGTGGTCGAGGAAGGCCACGACGGCCTGCCAGCGCTGCGTGAAGGTCGCGCAGCCGTATCCCCACAGTCCGTCCTGGTCGGTGTCGATGCGCACGACCACCAGCGGGATG
Source organism: Microbacterium sp. Ru50 (assembly GCF_002920555.1). Taxonomy (NCBI): domain Bacteria; kingdom Bacillati; phylum Actinomycetota; class Actinomycetes; order Micrococcales; family Microbacteriaceae; genus Microbacterium; species Microbacterium sp. Ru50. Next base: position 1,729,242 of record NZ_PQSV01000001.1, read on the forward strand.
CCCTCGGGCGCCGTCACGATCGCCCGCACATCCGTGATGCGGACGTTCTCGCGCGGCATCCAGGGCTGATCGAACGTCGTGGGCTCTGTCGTCATCGGTCGCTCCTCACGAGTGCCGGGTAGGGGGTGGCGGTGCCGTCGTGGATCGACTCGCGGGGCTCGAAGCCGAGCACCGTCCGCGCCGTCGTCAGGTCGACGAGCGCCTCGCGACCCGAGATGCGCGCGGGCGGCCGGGCACCCGGTACGTAACGACGCAGCAGCTCGGCGGTCGGGACGTCGAGCAGGGTGTCGCGAGCGCTGAGCGGCACGACCACGGCGCCCGCGACATCAGCCCGCAGCGCCCGCTCGATCGCGCGCACGGCGTCGGACATCGTCAGGTACGCCCAGCCCTCGCGGGCCATGCGCGCGGGGTCGGCCCGCACCTCGTCGGCGACCTCGTGCAGGACGTGCGGCCACTTCACCAGCGGGAACCGCAGCGCGACGACGTCGATGCCGTAGCGCCGGTGCGCGTACCGGGCCGTGGCCTCGTCGGCGAGCTTCGACAGCGAGTAGGCGTCGGCGATGTCGGGCGGCGTCTCGGCATCCAGCGGAAACGCCGGCGGGAACGTGTCGTGCGGATTGTTCGGGTATCCGATGGCGTTGATGCTGCTGGCGATGACCGCCCGGCGCACACCCGCCTCGGCGGCGCGCGTGAGCACGTTGAACGTCGCCGACGTGTTGACGCGGAAGACGTCGTACGGGGTGCCGAGGCTCGGATGCGGGATGGCGGCGAAGTGCGCGACCGCGTCGGCGTCGCGCATCGCCTCCTCGACGTCGGCCCGCGAGGTCGCGTCGCCGGTGATTTGGCGGTCGGCGGGGTGGTCTCCGCTGAACGCGAGCGACAACGCGGTGACCTGGTGGCCGCTCGCGACGAGGTGGTCGCTGACCGCGCGACCGATCTCGCCGTCGGCGCCGGTGACGAGGATGCGGCTCATCCCTTCACCCCGCCCGCCATGCTCGCACCGCGCAGGAACTGCCGCTGGAAGATCAGGAACAGCGCCACCGGGATGATCAGCGAGAGGAACAGGGCGGCCATCTGCACGCTCAGCTCGGTCTGGTCGGCGAGGCGGGGCAGCGCCACCGACACGGGCTGTTTGTCGGGGTCGGGCAGCACGAGGAGGGGCCACAGGTAGTCCTTCCACGACGCCACGACCGTCAGGAGGCCCACGACCCCGAGGATCGGTCGCGACAGCGGAAGCACGATGCTCCACAGGATGCGGAGCGGGCCGGCGCCGTCGATGCGGGCCGCCTCGTAGAGGTCGGCGGGGATCGCCTCGAGGAACCGGGCGATGATGAGCACGTTGAACGCGGCGGCTCCCGCGGGCAGCCACACGGCCCACCAGGTGTTGATGAGCGAGACGCCCAGCAGCGGCAGCTCGCGCACCGTGAGGTACAGCGGCACGAGCGAGACGATCGAGGGGATGAACAGGGTCGCGAGGATCGCTCCGGAGAGCAGCTTGCCCCAGCGCGGGCGGAGCACGGTGATGACGAAGGCGGCCGTCGTCGAGACGACGAGCGTGACAACGACCGAGCCCGCCGCGAGGATCGCGGTGTTGGTGAGGTAATGGCCGATGCGGCCGCGCTCCCACGCGATCGCGAGGTTCTCCCACTGCACGGTGCCGCTGGAGAAGAACGAGAACGGACCGCGGATGAGGTCCTGCGTCGGCGAGACCGCGGCGAGCGCGAGCCAGATGAGCGGGCCGAGTCCGGCGATCAGCAGCCCCGCCAGCACGACGGCCTGCCCGATGCCGAGCCACACGCGCACCGAGGGTCGCCGGCGGTCGCTGTCGGAGATGTTCGTGCGCGACAGCGGGTCCGGTGCGACGTCGCGACGCCGGGCGAGCCGCCGGGTGGGAAGAAGGGCGCTCATGCTCGGCTCCAGCGTCGGGTCAGTCGGAAGTAGAGGAGCGACAGCAGGCCGAGCGATGCGGCGAGCAGCACGCTCAGCGCGGTCGCTGCGCCGTAGTCGACGCGCACGAAGGCGTAGTCGTAGATCGTCATGAGCAGCGTCTTGGTGGCGCCCTGCGGCCCGCCGCCGGTGAAGAGGAACGGCTCGGTGAAGATCTGCATCGTGCCGATGACCTGCAGCAGCAGCATCGTCGCGATGATGCCGCGCATCTGCGGCAGAGTGACGTGCCAGACGCGACGCCAGATGCCGGCGCCGTCGAGCTCGGCGGCTTCGTAGAGCTCGGAGGGGATGCTCGTGAGGGCCGCGATGTAGATGATGATCGCCGTGCCCGCGCCGGCCCACGTCGTCTCGAGGACGATCGAGGGCATCGCGGTCGCCGTCGAGTTGAGCCAGGGAAGGGGGCCGATGCCGACCCACCCGAGCACGGTGTTGAAGAGGCCGTCGGCGTCGGGGGCGTAGAAGAACTTCCACAGCAGGATCGCGACGACCGGCGGCACCATCACCGGCAGGTACGCCAGCGCGCTGAAGTACCAGCTGCGCGAGCGCATCTCGGAGATGAAGACCGCCAGGGCCAGCGGCACCGGGAAGCCGAACAGCACGGCGAGGACCGTGTAGTAGATCGTGTTCAGGGTCGCCTGCGGAAGTCCGGGGTCGGACAGCACGTAGGCGAAGTTCTCCCACCCGACGAAGCTGCTCTCGCCGCCGATAACGACGCGCTGCACGCTCATGGCGAGCGAGCTGACGATCGGTCCCCACGAGAAGTACAGGAAGACGAGGATCGCGGGCGCCGCGATGGCGAGCGCCGTCAGGCTGGGACGCCACCGCCGGCGGCGCCGCGACGGCGCGGGCTCAGGGGATGCGGACGAGGATGTCGCCATCCGGGTCCGCGGTCTCACGTCGGTCATGGGGGGTCCTCCGGTCGGGGGCGGGCCGAGGTCATCGGCCCGCCCCGTCGGGTCAGCGGCTCAGGCGGGACTGGACGTCGCTCTGAGCGGTGGAGAGAAGAGCGGGGATGTCGGCGCCCTTGTCGGTGAGCACCGTCTGGACGACGGTGTCGAGTGCGCCATACACCTCCTGCGCGTTGTTCACGGGCTCGGGCACGATCGGGATGTCGGCCGACGCCTCGAGGTAGGGCGTGAAGTTCGCGCTCGGGACGTTGATGTAGTCGGCGATCCAGGTGAAGTACTCGGAGTACTGATCGGCGTTGACGACCGGCAGACCCGGGAGACCCGTGACCGAGCCGGCCTCGCTCGACGCGCGGGCGTCTTCGACGGCCGTGTCCTCGTCGAGGAAGCGCTGCAGGTAGAAGAACTCCACCCACTTCACGGCCGCGGTCTTCTCGGCGTCGCTCGCGTTCGGGTTGACGATCTGCACCGTGCCGCCGCTCAGCGTCCCCTGCGTGCCGCCGGACTGCGGCATGCCGCCGATGCCGAACTGCTCGGCGGGCAGCTTCAGGTTCTGCACGACGTTGTAGTACGAGTCGCTGGCGCCGAGGATCATGCCGATCTTGCCGGCGGCGAAGTCCTGTCCCTGCGACTGCACGTCGTAGAGGGTGTTCTCCGGCAGCGTGCCGTCGTCCCAGCGCATCGTCTGGAGCAGCTCGAGGGCGTCGGTCGACGGGGCGTCGTCGAAGGTGGCCTTCGAGCCGTCCTTGTTCTCGACCGTCCCCCCGAACGAGTAGGTCATGCCGGTGAACTGCCACCCGCCGGTGTTCGCGGTCGTCAGCACGGAGAAGCCGGCGGCGTCGGTCGCGTCGGTGATCTTCTTCGCCGCCTCGCGGACCTCGTCCCAGGTCTTCGGCGGGTTCTCGGGGTCGAGACCCGCCTGGGCGAAGAGATCGCGGTTGTAGACGAGTCCGAACGAGTACGCGTTCGTCGGGATCGCGAATACACGGTCTTCGCTGTTCTTCGTGAGGGCGAGGATGGTCGGGTTCAGCGAGTCGAGCAGCCCCTCGCTCTCGAGCGCGTCGGTGATGTCGGCTGCCTGGTTGCGCTTGATGAGCCCCTGCGGCTCGGTGAGCGGCACGCTCATGACGTCGGGCAGGCTGCCGCCGGCGGCGAGCGCCTGGAACGTCGAGGCGTCGTAGCCCGTCTCGACCGGCTGCAGGTCGATGTCGGGGTTCGCCTTCTCGAACGCGGCGACGCGTTCGTCGAAGTAGGCGCGGTCCTCCGGCCGGTCGGCGGTCGGGCGGTCGCCGATCTCGATCGTAACGGTGCCGTCGGCGGGCGCGGCCGCGTCGCTGCTGCAGCCGGCGAGGGCGGCGACGGACAGTCCGCCGATGGCGATCGCGGCCGCGACGGAACGGAAACGTTTCGTCATTGAAACTCCTAGGTGTGAGTGGTAAGCAGGAAAAACGATTGCTCTCCGATGTCTAGCACCTCTGGCCCCGACACGTCAAAACAAAAATATCCCGACGCGTGCTCGCCCTAAGAATCGGGCTTCGTGTCGAGCAGAGTGTTGACAGAGTGCACGCCTCCCGGCCAAACTGCCCGCTGGACAAACGATTTTCCTACCGGTCCACCATCCGCGAACACTCGATGAGGAGCACCGCGTGCCGAAGCATCCTTCCCCCCATCCCGTCCCGCGGCTCGTCGCCGCAACCGCCGCACTCGCGCTCGCCGCCACCGCGGGCGTCGCGTTCGCCGCGCCGGCCTCCGCAGACGCGCCCGCGGTGTCGATCCGGCCCGATGCCTGGGGCAATCTCTTCCACGCCGGCGACGCCGTGTCGTTCGGATACGACACGACCGCTCCGACGATCGCCTGGCGCGTCGTGGACGGCTGGGGCGAGGTCATCGACGACGGCACGGAGCCCGCCGACGGCGTCCTGGCCCCCGCTGTCACCGAGCGCGGCTGGTACCGCCTCGAGGTGACCGCGGCCGGCGACGGATCGACGAGCGCCGCGACGACGTTCGCGATCCTCCCCGACACCGATGCCGCCGCCTCGGCGACCGGCCGGTTCGGCGCCGCCACCCATTACGGGCAGTCCTGGGACCCGGCGTCGATGCAGGCGCTGACCGCGGGCGGCTTCGCCCAGCTGCGCGACGAGGTCTACTGGAGCGAGGTCGAGACCCAGCCGGGCGTGTACGACTGGTCGCGCGCCCGCGCCGAGTTCCTCGACCCCGCCCGCGAGCAGGGGATCCGCCCGCTGCTGCTCGCCGGGTACGGAAATCCGCTCTACGACGCGGGAAACGGCCCTGTCAGCCCCGACGCGGTCGCCGCCTACGCCGCCTATGCCACGGCGATGGCCGCGGAGTTCGGCGACATGTCCACCGGCATCGAGGTGTGGAACGAGTGGGATCTCGGGCTCGGCGGCAACACCAACGTCTCACCCGAGGACTACGTCGCCCTGCTCTCCGCCGCGGCTCCCGCGATCAAGACGGCGGCCCCCGATCTGCCGGTCATCGGCCCCGCCGTGGCCAACCTCAACACCGACTGGCTCGAGCGGACGTTCCAGCTCGGCGCGCTCGATCACCTCGACGGCATCGTCCTGCACCCCTACAGCTACCCCGTCGGAGCCGACGCCCTCGATGAGACCCTGACGCGCATCGACGCCCTGGTGCGCCGCTACAACGGCGGCGAGTCGAAGCCGCTGTGGATCACCGAGCACGGCTGGCCCACCGGAACCAACGCGCGGGCCGTGTCCGAGCGTCAGCAGGCGGCCGACATCGCGAAGTCGGCTGTGATCGCGGCAGCCCATGATGCCGCCCGGTACTACGTGTACGACCTCGTCAACGACGGTGTCGACGACGCCGAGACGGAAGAGAACTTCGGGCTCCTGCACCACCCCGACGACGCTCTGGGCGCTTTCACGCCGAAGCCCTCGTTCGCCGCCTACTCCGTGGCCGCCGACGCCCTCGCGACGGCGACGTTCGCCGAGCGCGACGAACCGCTGCCGGGCCTGCGCCACGTGCGATTCGACACCGCCGACGGGCCCCTGCACGTGCTGTGGTCCGACGCGCCGCAGACGGTGTCGCTCGAGGTCGCCGGGTCCGCCGACCTGACGACGATGTTCGGCGACACCGAGACCGTCACCGGCGGCGCCGGCGCCCCGGTGCTGGCACCGACCGGCACCGAACCGCTGTACGTCCGCGGTGACGTCACCGCCATCGCGCAGACCGATGCCGGCCTGACGCTCGATGCGGGTGTCGTCGGAGCCCCCGTGACGGGCTCGTGGACCGTGGCGGGCCGTGCGGATGCCGCGTCGTCCTGGCGTCTCGTGCTGCCGGACGGGACCGAGGCGACGCAGACCACCGCCCCCGGCGCGACCGTCAGCACGACGGTCTCGTTCCCGGCTCCCGCGACCGTGGGGACGTACGAGACGAGCGCGCGCGTCTACGAGGGCGACCGCTACGCCGGCACGCTCCGCGCCGCCGCGGCGGTGAGCGAACCCGTGTCGCTGCAGGCCGCGCAGGCCGTCACGGCGGAGGGCGCCTCGGTGCTCCGCCTCCGTGTCATCAACGCGTCCGCCACCGTCCGCGCCCTCGACTCGGTGTCGTACACGCTCGGCGATGCCAGTGGGCAGCCGGAGGCTCCGGCGATCGTCGATGCCGGCTCGGATGTCGTCGTCGACATCCCGCTCGACACGCTGGCCGGACCCGCCGCCTTCACGGCGACGGCGGTCGTCGACGGGGTGACGCTGACGGCCTCGGGGCGCGTCGCCCCCGTCGATGCGGCATCCGCTCTGCCGGCCGCTCATCGCACGATCACCGTCGACGGCACGCTCGACGACCTCGACGGCGTCACGCCGATCGCCTTCACCGCCAACCCGGAGGCCGACGACGATTTCGACCAGTCCGCCGTCGCCTGGCTCACGTGGGACGAGGAGTATCTGTACTTCTCGGCCGATGTCACGGACGACGTGCACGACCAGCCCGCGCAGGGCGCGAACATCTGGCAGGGCGATTCCATCCAGTTCACCGTCGCCGGCGGCGCTCCGGGTGCCGCGACGACCTGGCACGAGTTCGGCATGGCGCTCACGAGCGCCGGCCCGCAGCTGTACCGCTGGCTCTCCGTCGACGCGGGCGCCGGCCCCGTCCCGGGGGCTCCCGTGGCCATCTCGCGCGATGACGCCGCCGGGCGCACCGTGTACGAGACCGCGATCCCGTGGCGTCTGCTGCGCGGCGTCGACAGGGCGACATCCCTGCTGAGCAGCGCCGCGATCGTCAACGAGGCAGACGGAGCCGGGCGCGCCGGCTTCCTCTCCTGGGGCGGCGGCATCGCGGGCGAGAAGGACTCGGGCGAGTTCACCGCCGTGCGGCTGCTCGCGCCGGCCCCGGTGGTCGAACCGCCCGTCGAACCGGGGCAGCCAGCGGCACCGGGCGACGGCGGCTCGGCGGCGCCCGGTGCCACCGGCGGGAACGCAACCACCGCCGGGGCCAACGGAGCCCGCGCGCTGGCGAGCACGGGCGGGGCGGCACCGCTCGCGTGGCTCGGCGCCGCAGTGGCCGCCGGGGCGGGCGGGATCGCGCTCCTGCTGACACGTCGCCGGGCTCCCCGGTCGTGAGCGTCGCGCGCGAGCCGCGCGTCGTCGCCCTGCGCGTGGGGCGGCGACGGGACATCTCCGTCGCCGCCTCGCCGCGACCGCCCGTGTCGTGGCTGGTCGAAGCACCCGCCGAGTGGGTGGCGGTCCGTGCCGAGCTCCGGCTCGACGGCGCCGCCGTCGCGGTCGCGTCGCCCTACGGCATCCTCGAGGACTGGCCCTTCGCCCCGCTCCGCGCCGGTGGCACGCACGCCCTCGAGGCGCGCGTCGTCGGTGCCGATGGCATGGCGAGCCCGTGGTCGGAACCCTGCGAGGTCCGTGCCGGGTTTCCCGCCGGAGCCTGGTCCGCCCCCTTCCTGCGCCTCGCCGACCCCGGCCGTGCCGCCCAGCCGTTCCTCGCCCGGCGCGAGTTCACGGTCGCCGAGACGGTCGCCGCCGCCGAGCTCCAGGTGGCGGCGCACGGCGTGTACCACGCGCGCGTCAACGGCGCCGACGTCGACGACGCCGTGCTGAGCCCCGGCTGGACGGCGTACCAGCACCGCCTCCCCCTGCACCTGACCGATGTCACCTCCCTCGTCCGCCCCGGCGTGGCGAACGTCCTCGCGATGGAGGTCGCGGGCGGCTGGTACACCGAGTCGTACGGGTTCGGCGAGACGGTGGAGCGCTTCTACGGCGATCAGGCCGCCGTCGCACCCCTGCTGCGGCTCCGCCACCGCGACGGCCGGGTCGAGGAGATCCGGGCCGACGCGCGTTGGCGGCTGACCGGCGACGGCGACCTCGTCTCGAGCGGCATCTACGCCGGCGACGAGATCGACCTGCGGCGGCATCCGCGCGGGTGGGATGCCGCCGCATTCGACGATGCCTCGTGGGCGACACCCGCACTGTCCGAACCCGACCGGCAGCCCGAGGTGATCGACGTCGAGCCCGTGCGCCGCATCCGCTCCCTGCCCGTCGTTGCGATGCCCGAGAGCGCCGATGCGGATCGCATCCTGCTCGATTTCGGCCAGAACATCGTCGGACGCGTGCGGCTGCGCGTCTCGGGCCCGGCCGGCACCCGGATCACGCTGCGGCACGCCGAGGTGCTCGAGGGCGGGCGGCTGAGCACCCGGCCGCTCCGCGCCGCCGCGGCGACCGACACGTTCATCCTCGACGGCGCCGCCGACACCGTCTGCGAGCCGCGCTTCACCTTCCACGGGTTCCGCTACGTCGAAGTCACCGGCTACCCGGGCGCGCTCGACCCGGTAGACGTCACCGCCGTCGTGCTCCACACCGACATGACGCGGACGGGATGGTTCTCGTGCTCCGACGAGCGCCTCACCCGCCTGCACGAGAACATCGTGCGGAGCTTCGCGGGAAACGCCCTCTCGCTGCCGACCGACTGCCCGCAGCGCGACGAGCGACTCGGCTGGACGGGCGACGCCCAGGTGTTCGCCCCGACCGCGGCATCCCTCTTCGACGCGGACGCGTTCTTCGCGTCGTGGCTCGACGACGTCGCGGCCGAGCAGCGCGCGCGGGACGGGCGGGTGCCGACGGTCGTCCCGCAGACGCTCGGGCGGCTCGGCGAGACGATGGCCGCCGGCTGGGGCGACGCCGTCACTGTCATCCCGACCGTGCTGCACGAGCGGTTCGGCGACCGGTCTCTGCTCGAACGCATGACGGGTCCGATGCGGGCGTGGGTCGACACCGTCGCGGATGCCGCCGGGCCGGGCCGGCTGTGGGAGCGCGGGTTCCAGTACGGCGACTGGCTCGATCCCACCTCCGCCCGCCCCGACAAGGCGAAGACCGACCCCGGGCTCGTCGCCACGGCCTACTTTGCACGTTCTGCGCGGCTGACCGCCGACGCATTGACCCTCTCGGGCGAAGCGGAGACGTCTGCCCGCTACGCCGCCCTCGCCGACGACGTGCGCGATGCGTTCGTCGCGGCGTATGTCACGCCGCGCGGCCGCCTCGCCTCCGACGCCCCGACGGCGTACGCCCTCGCGCTCGAGTTCGAGCTGCTCCCGGCCGCGTTGCGCCGCGCGGCGGCGGAGCGTCTCGCCTTCCTTCTCCGCGCCGGCGGCTACCGCACGGCGACGGGATTCCTCGGGACGCCGCTGGTCCTCGACGCCCTGCTGTCGGAGGGGCAGGCCTGGGCCGCCGAACGGCTGCTGCTCCAGACCATGTGCCCCTCCTGGCTCTATCCGCTATCGCAGGATGCGACGACGGTGTGGGAGCGATGGGATGCCGTCCGCCCCGACGGCTCGCTGCATCCCTCCGGCATGACCTCGCTCAACCACTACGCGCTCGGATCCGTCGGCGATGTGCTGCACCGACGCATCGGGGGGCTCGCGTGCGCCGAACCCGGCTGGGGGCGGCTGCGAATCCAGCCGTGGTTCGTCTCGTCACTGGAGCACGCGAGCGTCACGCACGACACCCCGCGGGGGCGCGCCTCGGTGGCGTGGGAGCGGGATGCCGCCCACCGCGAGCGGGTACGCGTCCACGCGCGCATCCCGCACGGGGTGACGGCGCTCGTCGACCTCGGCGACCGCGCGCCCTTCGAGGCGGGCGCCGGGATCCACACCTGGAACGCGACCGCGGGCGTCCGGGCCCCCACCGCGATCGGCGTCGACTCCGACCTCACCGCGATCGCGGACACCCCGGATGCCTGTGCCCTGGTGTCCCGGTCGATCGCCGAGCACTCCCCCGAGATGGCGACGGAGTTCGACGCCTACATCCGGTGGGTCCCGGGCAGCCGGTTGCGCGACGAGCTCGCCGCCGTCTCAGCACCGGACGCGGTCGTCACCCGCATCGATCGGGCGCTCACGACGCTCGTGCGCTGAGACGCGGCATCCGCCCCGCTCCGCCGTCCGGTGTCAAGACCCTGGCATGCGGCCGGACGGACTCTACCGTTGAGCGTGGCCGATCCGACCCGGGGATGCGGTCGCAGGGAGACGCCATGGTCACGAACGAACCTCCGCCCACGGAGGCGATGCTCGACGGTCGATACCTGCTGGGCGAATGCGTCGGCCACGGCGGCATGGCCCGGGTCCACCGGGCCGAGGATGTCCTCCTCGGACGCACCGTGGCGATCAAGCTGCTGCGACCCGAGATGGAGGGAGCGAGCACCTCGTCCCGCGCGCGCGGCGAGATGACCGTGCTCGCCTCGCTCAACCACCCCGCTCTCGTGACGCTCTACGACGCGCAGCTGGCGCCGGGGCGGGCCGAGTACCTCGTCATGGAGTTCGTCGAGGGCCCGACCCTCGCCGCGCGCATCGCCGAGGGGCCTCTCCCGGCCGGTGACGCGGCGGCTCTCGCGGCCGACCTCGCCGAGGCGCTCCACGTCGTGCACGACGCGGGCATCGTGCACCGCGACATCAAGCCGTCGAACGTCCTCTTGGCGCCGGTGCCGCCCCTCGGCAGCCGATCGGGCGCGAAGCTCGCCGACTTCGGGATCTCGGTTCTCGTGGATGCCGCTCGGCTCACCCAGCCGGGAACGGTCATCGGAACGGCCGCATACCTCTCCCCGGAACAGCTCACCGGGGCGCCGCCCGCTCCGCCCGCCGACATCTACGCGCTCGGCCTGGTCATGCTCGAAGCGCTGACCGGCCAGCGCGCTTTTCCGCGCGCCGAGGGATTCGGCGAAGCACTCGCACGGCTCACCGTCGCACCCGAGATTCCCGACACGCTCGACCCCGCGTGGGTCGCCCTGCTGCGCCGCATGACCGCTATGCGGCCGGAGGACCGCCCCAGCGCGGCCGAGGTCTTCGTGGCGGCGTCCGATCTGGCCCGCGCACCCGCGACGCCGGCGCGTCCCGTCGTCCCTGCCGCGGTCGCGGCGGCTACGGTCCCGGCGACGGCTGTCACGGCTGGGACCAGCCCGACGCGGATCCTTCCCGACGCTGCAGCCGATCCGGCCCCGTCAGCGCGTCGTCGCCCCTCGCGAGCGCGGCTCGGCCTCATCGGCGGGCTCGCCGCAGCCGCTCTCGCGGCGGCCGCGATCACAGGCCTCGGGCTCGCGGGCGCGGCGCCCGAGACCCCGCCGACCACTCCCGCCGACACCGAGGAGTCTCCCGTCCCGGAGCCGGCGCCCACCGAGGACACCGAGCCCGCCACCGTCGTGACCGATCAATCGGACCAGTCCGGTGAGCAGCCCGCCGCGCCGGTGGAGGACACCACCGGCCCAGGACCGGGGTCGGAGGCCGACCGGAAGGCCGCCGAGGAAGCGGCGAAGAAGGCCGAGCAGGAGGCGAAGAAGGCCGAGCAGGAGGCGAAGAAGGACGCCGACGAGCAGAAGAAGGCCGAGGAGCGGGAGAGCAAGCGCGATCAGGACAAGCCCGGCCGCGGCTGACGCGGCGTCAGGGCGTGCATCCCCGCACGGCATCGCCCGCTCCGCCGTTCGCGCGCACGAGCTGCACCTCGATGCAGGTCCGGCCCGACGGGTCGGCCGGCACGGTGACGGTCTCGTCCTCGACGCGCTGCGGTGCGCTCGCGCCGTCGAGCGTGACCGGGTACCAGAGGTACGAGTCGCCCTCGGCGGGGTTCGGGTTGGTCCACGTGAACGTGACGTCGGCACCCGCCGCAGCACCCGCGAGGTCGCCCACACGCGGCACGAAACCGGCGAGCGGGTCCTGCGGGGCGCTGGAGGGCGACTCGCTCGCCTGCGGCTCGGCAGGGGCGGACGGCTGGAGCATGCTCGCCACCACGACGAGGGCGACGACCAGCGCCGCGGCGACGCCGCCGAGGGCGATCCACAGCCAGGAGCGCGAGCGCCCCGGTGCGACATCCTCGGCCGTCCCGGCGGGAGTTCCCTCCCCCGGCGCGGCGGCGACGGCGTCCGGGCTCGTCACGCTCGCGGCCGCCGCGGACGCCGTCGCCCCGCGCTGCACCGTGTGATCGGCGGCCGGCTCGACCGTGCGGGGACGGCGGACGGTGGCATCCTGCCCGGCACGCGCAGAGGGGCGCAGCACGGTCTCGTCGGGGGCCGCCGGCGCGAAGGGCGATCCCGAGGCGGCCGGGGCGAACGGCGACGTCGCGGCCGCCCCGTCCTTGCGTCGCGTGGACCCGGCGGGAGGCGCCGTCGTCGGCTCGATGCTCACGATGCCGCGAACGCGCGTCAGCTCGCCGTCGGCATCCTCTTCTTCCTCGGCGTCGGGGGAATCGTCGAGGATGTCGATCGGCGTCACCGAATGGGCGAGCTCGATCTGAACGCGCTGCAGCGCACGGGCGAACGCCACCGCGCTGTCGAAGCGCGCCGCGGGACTCTTCGCCATCGCACGAGCGAGCGCCTGCTGCAGCGACGGCGGCACGTCGGCGCGGTCGAGCGGTTCGAGCGGTGCGGTCTCGATGCGCTGGATGAGATCGGCGGCGCCGTTGCGTCCGCCGGGCTGCTCGAAGGGTGAACGGCCCGCCAGCAGCGTGTAGATCGTGGCGCCGAGTGCGTAGACGTCCGAGCGCACGCCCGAGTCCGTGCCCTCGCCGAACGCCTCGGGCGGCGACCAGGGGATCGACATGCCCGCGGTCTCATCGGCGCTGTCGGTCGTCGTCGCGATGCCGAAGTCGGTCAGCGCGGGGCGGTTGTACTCCGTCACGAGGATGTTGGCCGGCTTGATGTCGCGATGCAGGATGCCGGCACGGTGCGCCGTCTCGACCGCCGCCGCGACCTGGATGCCCACGCGCAGCGCCTCGGCCACCGAGAACGCCGCGGTGCGGTAGCGCACCTGCAGGTTCGGCCGCGGGCAGTTCTCCATCACGAGATACGGCCGCTGGTCGTCGGCGAGACCGGCCTGGTAGATCGTCACGATCGCGGGATGCGTCGACAGCATCGCCATGACGTTCGCCTCGGCGGTGAACTGCTCGACCGAGCCGCCCGCCATCCGCTCCGGCAGCAGCACCTTCACCGCGACCTTGCGCCGAGGCAGGTGCTGCTCGTACAGGTAGACGTCGGCGAAGCCGCCCGAACCGAGCAGCTCGAGGTAGGTGAACCCGGGCAGCTCGGGCGGCGGCGCCGGGGGCCGCTTCGCGCTCACGGCAGGTCCTCGAAGGCGATCGTGACGCCGTCACCGATGTCGAGCACGTCACCCGAGACGACCATCGTCGGCTCGTTCGGATGCAGCCGCACCGGGTCATTGCCGCCGCGCAGCAGCACTGAGCCGTTCGTCGTGTCGAGGTCGACCACGAGAACGTGCTCGCCCTCCGCCCGGATCTCCACGTGATTGCGCGAGATGTCCTGCTCGGGGCTCTCGACGGCGACGAGCGTGGGGAGCATGTCGCCCGTGGATCGCGACGACCGCGGGCGCCGTCCGACGATGACGGTGTTGTCGAGCTCGACGACCTGCCCGTCCGAGACACGGATGCGGCCCCGCGCGAGGCGACGAGCCGGGACGATCTCGGTCGACTCGTAGACCGCCGGCTCGCCCCGTCGCGCGCCGCGGATGTCGGCGACGGCGACGGTCTCGCCGTCGTGGTCGCCGGCCGGGCCGGCGGGAGAGGACACGACGGTGGCGTCGTCGGCGGGAAGGGGCGCGTCGGCCGCGTCGGGCTGCTCGGAGGGCAGCGTCGGCCGGACCACCGTCTCTCCCCAGATCATCGCGTGCTCGTCGGCGGCGGCCGTGTCGCCGAGCGGGACGAACGTCTGCGCCCCGGGCGACTCGTCGAACGGGATGTCATCGTCCACCGGCCCTGCCTCGGCCTCTGGCTCGGGCTCGGGCTCGGGCTCGGCGACGATAGGCGGCTCGGGCTGCGGCTCGGCGGCGGATGCCGGCGCAGCGACCGGTACCGGCGTGGACACCGGAGGCGACGCTGACGCGGGGGACTCTGCCGCGGGCGGCGCCGGCGCGGTCGGCGCTGCGACGAAGGGGCTCGCGGAGCGGACGCCCGGCCGGGCATCCGTCAGGTCGACGGTGACGGAGTCTGCCGCGACGACGCCCTCGACGAAGGGCAGCGACGCGGCCTCGTCGGCCGCCTCGGCGAAGAGAGCCGACGCGCGCCGGACACCCGGGATGTGACGTTCGACCCACGTCGAGACTCCCTGGCCCGAGACGGACAGCGGCCCGGACTCGGTCTCGACGACGAGCTCGACCGGCCCGCGCACCGCGACGCGGAGCCCGTCGCCCTCGACGATGGCCAGGATGAAGTCGGGGATAGCCGCCAGCGAGGTGCCGAACGCGCCGGTGAGGGCCTCGATGACGGCGCCGATGCCACGTTCCGCGAGTCGACGCCACACGGCCTCGACCGTCGGGATCGACACGTTCGCGGGCAGGGCGACGGCCGCCGCGGGCGCGAGTGCGACGCGCCAGTGCTCCGCGCCCGTCGCCGGAACGTAGCGGACCTCGACCATCAGGCTCTCCCCCCTGCGGCCGCTGCGCGCGGCCGGGTGTCTATGTCTGCGTCATCCGGCTGAGCGGACGGCACGGTGTCGTACACATCGTCACCGCCGTCGCCCAGCGCGTCGATGACGATGACCGTGACGTTGTCGCGACCACCGTGCAGCAACGCTTCGTGGACCAGTCGCTGCGCGGCATCCTGCGGTTCCGTCTCCTCGTCGAGGATACGGGCGATCCGCTCGTCGTCCAGCTCGGTCGACAGACCGTCCGAACAGACGAGGATGCGGTCGCCGCTCTCCGCGGGCAGCATCCAGAAATCCGCCTGCCCGACGCTGCCGGCCCCGAGCGCTCGGGTGATCTCGTTGCGCCGTGCGTGGCGCGCGGCGGTTTCGGCGTCCATCTGCCCCGAGTCGACCAGTTCCTGAACGACGGAGTGGTCGACGCTGATCTGCTCGAGGCGGCCGCGCGCCCACCGGTACGTGCGCGAGTCGCCGATGTTCAGCGTCAGCCAGTAGCCGGCGTCTCCGACACGGGTCAGCACGACCCCGGTCAAGGTCGTCCCGGCCGCGCGCTGGCCGGTGGCGAGGGCGTCGATGTTCGCCCGCGCCCGCTCGATGGCCGCCCGCACGTCCTGGTTCGTCACCACGGCGACGCCCACCAGAGGCTCGAACTCGGCCACCGCAGCCGCGCTCGCGCGCGCACCGGCCTCGTGCCCGCCCATGCCGTCGGCGACGACGAAGACGGGCGCTGCCGCGAGGTAGGAGTCCTCGTTCGCGCGCCCCCGCAGCCCGGCGTGCGTCGCGGCACCGTGTCCGACCCGTACCGACATGGGAGTCACCGCACGACCTGGACGACGAGCCACCGATCACCGAGGTCGAGCCGGTCACCGCTGCGGAGCACCGTCTGCGTGCCCGGCACCACGGGAACGCCGTCGCTTCCGCGGGTGACGACCACCCCGTTCGTCGACGCGCGATCGATGACGGCGAGACCGCCGGGCTCGAGGGGAACGAGTTCGAAGTGGGTTCGCGACAACGTCAGCGTCTCGTCGCGGAGCACGATCGCATCGGCCCCGGTGCCGCGATGAGGGTCGCGGCCGAAGACCGTTCGGCCGTACACGGCGGTGCGGGTGCCGTCATCCCACGTCAGCAGCGCACGCGCGCCGCTCCGGATGTCGGGAACCCCCGCGAGCGGCTCGGTGTCGAAGATCATCGCGCTCATGCGCTGCCTCCCCGGGCGCGCCGCGTCCGGCCCCGCAGCAACGACCGCAGGCTGAGGCGAGCGCGCAACCGGCGCCACACCGACACGCGACCGCTCATGCCGACGACGATCGCGTCGACCTCGCGCCAGAAGGCGTCGACGTCTTCGGCGGAGGGCTCGCCCGGTCCGAACACGCGCGCATCGGCCGACGTCGCGAGGGTGGTCACGTCGGGCTGGTCCATGGTGGCGGCGACGACCCGTGCGCTCTCGGTGCGCGTCGCACCCGAGGCGACCGGCGCATTGAGGTCGACCGCACGGTCGATCAGCTCGTCCCAGCCGCCGGAGATGCGGTCGGCGGGCTTGTCGGCGTTTCGCCGCTTCGTGCGCCGGGCGGTCTTGACGGCGCCCATGATCACGAACGGCGCGAAGATGATCGCCAGGACGCCGATGCCGATGCCGACCGGGGCGAGGATCGCGCCGATCCAGTCGAAGCCGGGGTCGTCCTCCTCCTCCTGGTCACGATCGTTGGCGATCGCGGGCGGCAGCTCGGCCGGCTCCTGGGCGGGAGGCGGCGGCTGCAGCACCTGCGGCTTGGGGTTGGCCCGCGGAGTCGTCGTCTGCTCGTTCGGCTCGTTGTCCTCGTCGGGCGTCGGGTCGAAGGGGATCCACCCGTACCCCTCGAACGCGACCTCGACCCACGCGTGGACGTTGTCGCCGGTCGCGGTGAACTCTGCGGCGGTGTCGCCCTCGTCGGGGTGCCACCCCATGACGACGCGCGCCGGAATGCCCAGCTGAGCCGACAGCAGGGCCATCGCGACGGCGTACTGCTCGTCGTCGCCGATGATCTCGTCGCCGCCGAAGAAGCTGGTGATGCGCGCTGCGCCGTGACCGGAGGGCGAGTACGGGTCGTCTTCGAGCCCGTGACTGAAGTAGCCGTCGGTCGAGAGCCAGTCCGTCAGCGCGCGGACCTGCTTGATCGGCGTATCGGCGTCGCCGACGGCATCCGTGGCGATCTGCGACAGCCCGTCGGGGATGCCCTCCTGCTTCGGCATCTTCACGGGCGCGAACGCGACGTCGGCGAGCGCCTCGTCCGTCGGCAGCACGGGGAACACCGTGTCGACCGTGTAGGTCGTGCCCGGAGCGAGCCCCGCGGTGACGGCCGCCGTCCCCGTGGCGTCGTTGTAGTGGGCGGTGCGGCGCAGTTCGTCGGCGCGTTCGCCCTCGAACTCGATCGACCGCACGGCACCGGCGTCGGGCAGCCACACGCCGCGCAGCTCGTCGATCTCGAACTGCAGCTGACCGGGCACGCCCTCGGCGTCGGGCGACATGTTCGAGCGGAGCGGCGTGAACGAGCTCGACGATCCGGCGCCCTCGTCCGAGACGTTGAAGACGATGCCGTTGTAGGCGTCCATCGTCGCCAGGCGGATACGGCCGTCGTCGGGAAGACCCTGCACCGTGAACAGCGGCGTGTCCGCGTCATCGCGCACGAGACCGCGGAAGCCCTGCAGCGGGCTCGGGTACTGCTTGACGTCGAAGGGCGGGATGACGATGTCGCGCAGCACGTACCGCGTCGACGGCGGACTTGCCACGGCGGCGGTCGCGACGCCGGCACCCACGGCGACGGCGACGACGGCGGTTCCCGAGATCAGGCGACGCAGGCGCGTGTGCCGGAGGGTCGCGGCATCCGAGGTCGCCGTCGGCTCGATGCGGACGGCGGCGTTGTCGGGGTCCCAGGCCTGCCGCAGCGCGAGCCACACCGAGGCGACCACGGCGAAGACGACGCCCTGGAGGACCGGGACGGCGGGTTCGGTCATCCCGAGCAGGATCTGCGCGACCAGGAACGCGGTCACGGGGATCAGGGCCCACGCCGCCTGGCGCAGGCGCAGCGCGAGAGAGGCCGTGAGGACGGTCGCGACGAGAGTGAGCAGGAACGGAACGATCAGGTGCCCGTCGTACGGCGCCACGGGAGCCACCGTCGTGAGCAGGCGCTTCCACGACTGCACCGAGCCGAGGGCGAGCTGCGTCCACGTATCGAGGGTCGGGATGACGCCGAACAGCGCGGTGTGCGGCAGCGCGAGAGCCCCGCCGAAGATGAAGTAGGCCGCGACGGTCAGGCCCGCCGTGGGCAGCACGCCCCAGCGGCGTCGCGCACACAGCCACGCGATGCCGACGCCGATGACCAGCGCGCCGAATCCCGCGACGAGGTACGCGCCCCCGTCGAACGTCGGCCCGAAGCCGACGATCGCCACGGACAGCAGCAGCGCGACGGCGACGAGGTCGAGCACGAGCCGGCGGCGGACGGGCGACATCACGAGAGCACCTTCCGCATCGCGGGCGCGAGCTGGTCGAGCGCGCTGATGGAGATGACATCGGCGTCGCCGACGCGACGCAGCAGCGGCACGTCGGCCGAGCGGTCGGCGACGACGGCGAGAACCCGGACGCCCTGGGGCAGTCGCGAGCAGGCGAGCTTGAGCTCGGCGGGGTCGGCACCCGAGCCGCAGAAGAGGACGACGATGGCGATGCCGTGGGAGTTCATCGCGATCGTCCCGGCGAGGGCCACGATGCCCCCGTCACGCTGACGAGAATGCTCGAGAGCCGACAGGTTGTCGAGCAGGCGACGCGGCCCCTCTGTGCGAAGCGGACCGCGCTGCGTGCGCGCCTCGAGCATGCGGGAATCGCGCAGCGCGCGCAGTCCGATCGAGCCGGCCGCGGAGATCGCGAGCTCGAACTCGTCGGGGTCGGCGTAGTCGCCCGCGTACGTCGAGAGGCCCAGCACGAAGTGCGACCGGCGCGTCTCTTCGTACTGACGCATCATCAGATTGCCGACGCGTGCGGTGGACTTCCAGTGCACGTGACGCAGGTCGTCACCGGGCTGGTACTCGCGCAAGGCGTGGAACGACACGTCGTCGGGAGCCAGCTGCGTCGAGGGCAGCCCTTCGAGGTCGCGCAGGCGCCCGAGCGAGAGCCCCTCGAGGGGGACGGTGCGCGGGTGCACGTAGAGGTCGACGGCTTGGCGGCGGTCGCTGCTGCGCTCGAAGAGTCCGAGCGGGTCGCCGCGGAGCACGCTGACCGGGCCGACCGCGAGCACCCCGCGGGCGGTGGTGGGGATCGCGAACAGCTCTTCGTGGGCGGCCTGGGGCGCGAGCCGCGGCACGTCGAACTCGCCGCGCCCCGACCCGACGGGCAGGACGACCCGCGACGGCAGGATCGAGCGCGACGTGCCGTTGACGAGGGTCAGTCCACCGATCGCGCGCTCGCCCACGACCACGTGGGTGCGCGTGAGATCGAGGTCGACGTCGTACGCCGTGCCGCCGAAGAGGAACGGCACGCTGATGACGACGATGGCGGTGAGGATGACGGCGGCGATGACCATCTCCTGCCAGCCGAAGCTGAGTGCGACGACCCACAGCAGCACGGTCGCGAACAGCAGCACCCAGCCCAGCGGGCGGACGGTGCGGGTGACCAGACGGATACCGCGCCGCGCGACCGCCCACCACGACTCGAGACGCTCCAGCCAGAGGACCAGCCGCGACGGCGTCTCCGCGTTGACGGGGGCGGCGTCGGCCGACAGGGTCGTCGTGCCCACCCGCAGGGTCGCGTCGGCGTCTCGGGTCGTGTCGCCGACGGTGCGGGAGTCCGCGGCGCCACCCGACGTGAGGTCGGCCGCGCTCTCACCGCTGCCAGCGCCTCGGCCCCGGCGCGGTCGGCGCGTCGGGGTCGAGGCGGCAGGGGGTGTGGCCATCAAGCGTCCGCCCGCGCGAGGGGGGCCTCGACGTCGGCGAGGGCGTTGTTCATGACGGTCTCGGCGGTCGTGCCGGTGAACTCCGCCTCGGGGTCGAGCACGAGACGGTGGGCCCACACCGGCAGCGCGAGCAGCTTGATGTCGTCGGGCACGACGTAGTGGCGCCCCTGCGCGGCCGCGTACACCTTGGCGATACGGATCATCGCGATGGCGCCGCGCACCGAGACGCCGAGGCGCGTCGCCGACGCTTCGCGCGTGGCCTCGACGATCTGCGCGGCGTACCGTGCGACGACCGGGTCGATGTGGACGGTCGCGGCGAGGTCGGCCATCTCGCCCACTGCGCGCGTGGTGATGACAGGCTTGAGGCTGGCCGACGGGTTGCGGTCGACGGCGCCGACGAGGATGCGCTCCGAGACCGCCAGGGTCGGGTAGCCGATCGACGTCTTGATCATGAAGCGGTCGAGCTGGGCCTCCGGCAGCTTGTACGTACCCGCCTGCTCGATCGGGTTCTGCGTCGCGATGACGAGGAACGGGCGCCCGACCTCGTGCGCGACGCCGTCGACGGTCACCCGCGACTCCTCCATCACCTCGAGCAGCGCCGACTGCGTCTTCGGCGAGGCACGGTTGATCTCGTCGGCCAGGACGATCGAGGCGAAGACGGGTCCGCGGTGGAACTCGAAGCGCTTGTTCGCCTGGTCGTAGATCGTCACACCGGTGACGTCGGAGGGCAGCAGGTCGGGCGTGAACTGGATGCGCGTCGAGGTGCCCTGCACACTCGCCGCGATCGCCTTGGCCAGACTCGTCTTGCCCGTACCCGGTGCATCCTCCAGCAGCACGTGCCCCTCGGCGATCATCGCCGACAGCACGAGGGCGACGACCTCGCGCTTGCCGAGGAGGGCGGCGTCGACGTTGTCGATCAGGCGCGCGAAGGTGTCGCGGAACCACGCTGCCTGCTCGGGTGTCATGCTCATTCGTTCGTTCTCGTTCCTCGTGATGAGTGGATGCCGGGGGCGGATGCGGGCGCTACCAGCGCGTCGTACTGGTTCGACCCCAACCGATGATCTCGGCGGAGATGTCGCGGCCGTCGGCGCCGATCCAGCAGTCGAGCTGGATCGAGCCGTTGGCCGGTACGTCGTACGACGACGGGTAGGTGTTGAACTTCCGGTTGCCGTCGTAGCAGTCGATGCGGTAGTTGCCCGCGGGGAAGTCCTGCGTGTTCACCTTCAGGTGGAAGCAGCCGTTGACGCAGCCGCCGACCGGTGAGCCCTTCTCGACCGACGCGCGTGGCTGCGGCGGGGGCGGCGGGTTGGGTGTCGTCACGCTCGCCGAGGCCTCGCGTGCCTCGCTGCCGGCGGCGCTCACGCGCACCCGGATGGTCTGCGTGCTGCTGTAGCCGACGTCGCCCTGCTGGCGCGACCCGCTCGCGTCGACACGCTGCCAGCCGCCGCCGTTCACGCTGATCTCCGTCGTGATGTCGCGTCCGTTGCGTGCGGGCGACGACCACGACAGCGTGACGCGGTTGCCGTCGCGGCTGGCGTTCGCCGACGGGTTGCCGATCTGGCCGTAGGGTGCGACCTGGTTGGAGGCCGCCGAGGGCTCGCCCTCGTACCGCGATCCGTCGGCGGTGGCCACGGCGCGAACGCGCACGGTGTAGGTGGCGTTGTTGTTGACCTGACCGTTGCCGATCGTGCCCGATCCGCCGTTGCCGCCGCCGATCCAGTCGTTGCGCCAGCCGCCGTTGTTGACGGAGTACTGGTAGCTGACCTCACCCGGGTTCGCGCCGTTGAGCGGCCCGGCCGTCCACGACACGGTGACGCGGTTGTCGCCTTCGCTCGCGCTGATTCCGGTCGGGGCACCGGGAGGTGTGAAGGCGCGTCGAGGTGCGGATGCCGCGCTCCATTCGCCCCAGCCCGCCTTGTTCTGGGCGCGGACGACGAAGGTGTAGTCGGTCGTCGAGGTGTCGACGGTGACCGCCTGGCTCGTCTGGCCGGCGGGCACGCTGATGGTGTCGACGGTCGCGCCGCCGCGGCGGACTTGCAGCTGGTACCCCGCGATCGCGTCGCCGTTGTTCGCCGGCTGGTTCCAGCTCACCTGCATCTGCGAGCGGTTGCCCACCGGGTTGAGGCGCTGGGTCGACGGCGCGCCGGGAGCATCCGGCTTGCCGGCGGGCACCATCGCCTGCGACCAGACGCTCCAGCTCGACGGCTCGGGCGCGCGGTTGTGGGCACGGACGCGCACCTGGTACTGCACACCGTTCTGCAGGCCGTCCCACGTGATCCGGGTTCCGGTCACGCCGGTCTTCTCGGCGACACCGGAGGGCGGTGCCGGCGAGATCTGCAGGCTGTAGCTCTCGACGGGCGAGCCCTCCGTGCGAGGGACCGTCCACGACACGTCCAGACTGCGATCGCCGAAGGCGAGGCTCGGCGGGTTCGGGGTGTCGGGCCGCTGGTCGGGACGCGCGGTCTCGGACGGCAGCGACGGGTCGGACTCGCCGACGCGGTTGGTCGCGGTGACGACGAAGTTGTACTCGACGTTGTTCGTCAGTCCGTCGAGCGTGCACGTCGTCGAACGGCATTCGCGGGTGTACGAGCCGGCGGTCGAGCGGACGGTGTAGCCCGTGATCGAGGCGCCGTTGTCGACGGGCGGCGACCACGACATCACGACCGTGCGGCTCTCGACGCTCGTCACTGTCGGCTTGCCGGGAGCATCCGGACGACCCTGCACCGTGATGCGGATCTGGCCCTCGACCTCGCGGTCGGGGTCGCCGGTCGCATCCTGAATCCGGTAGCGCACGACGAGGGTTCCCACGAAGTCGGCGCGGCTGGTGACCTCGACGCGGTCGCCGGCGACGGTCGCCGAGGCTCCCGAGGTCTCGGTGAACGCGCCGACCACTTTCAGCGGCGTGCCGGGGAAGGGGTTCACGTCGTTGTCGAGCACGGCAACCGAGATGGTCTCGCCCTGGTCGGCCTGCTCGATGACGTCGGCGTTCGCCGTGGCGAGGGGGCGCGTCGAGGCGGTCACAGTGACCGTGATCGTCGCCGTCACCGGGTCGGACTCGCCGTCGGTGACGCTCACCTGCACGGGGAGCGACGTCCCCTTGGCGACGTCGGTGCTCGCCTCGACCGACAGCACGGACCCGTCGACGCGCGCCGTGAGCCCGTCGGGCGCACTGCCGACGACCGCGAATCGCAGCTTCTCGGCGTCGCCCGGATCGGGGTCGGTCGCCAGCGCGGCGAGATCGAGGGTCCGGGCGTCCTCGCCCTGCGCGACCTCCATCTGCGCGCCGATCATGCTCGGCGGCCGGTTGTCGGGAGGCGTGACGGTGATGGGGATCATCAGGGTCGCCTTGCGGCCCTCGGGATCGTCGGGCCCCGAGCCGTCGGTGACCTCGAAGGTCAGGGCGTCCTGACCGAAGTAGTCGGCGGCGGAGGTGTACTGGAGAGTCCGCTCGTCCTTGACGAGGGATGCACCGTTCGAATGGGCCGCCGTGACCTTCTCGGCCTCGGTGATGACGACGTCGCGCCCGCCCGAGGCGCGCACGTACTCCGACAGCGGCAGGTCGACGGTCTCACCGCTCTGGACGACGAGCGCCTCGGTCGAGATCAGGCTCGGCGGAAGCTCGGCGAGCGAGGGCACGTGGATGAAGGCGGCCGCGGTGAGCTCGTCCTCGTCGGTGATGAAGTAGGTGATGAGCTGGCGCTCGTCGGTCAGCGGCACCGACACCGTGCCGTTCGGGCGCACGGTGGCGTTCTCGCCGCCGGCTCCGAGCGTCACGCGCAAGGCGCTGCGCGTGCCGTCGGGGTCGTCGTCGTTGTCGAGCACCGCGACCTCGGCCACGCCGTTCTCGTCGACGTCCTCGGCGCGCACGCGGTCGTCGCGGGCGATGGGGCGCTGCAGCGGCACGTCGGGGTCGACGGTGATCTGCACGGGGGCCGTCGCGGTCAGCCCGCGAGCGTCCTCGATCGTGTACTGGATGCTGGTGTTGATCGGCGCGTCGGGCGCAGTGATGACGATCTGCTCGCCCGACACCTCGGCCGAGAGACCGTCGACGTCCGGCACCTCGAGAGCGTCGGCGGCGAAGCCGAACTGGTCGCCGTCGGGATCGGAGTCGTTCTCGAGGACCGAGACCGCCACCTGACGCCCGGGCCGCATGATCACGGCATCCTTCACGGCGTACGGCGCCTGATTGGTCGTCTCGGGAGGGGCGATGCCGACCTGGATGCGGGCGGTCCCCTCCTTGCCGAGGCGGTCACGCACTCGGTAGGTGAACGAGTCCGAGCCGACGCTCGTGTCGAACGCCTCGTAGACGAACGTGTTGGAGCCGGTCTCGACGATGCGGCCCTTGCTGGGCGAGCTCGCGATGCCGAGCAATTCGACCGAGTCGCCGTCCTCGTCGATGCCGTCGAGCGGCACCGGGATCGTGACCTCCGATCCGCTGAGCGTGCGTGCGGTGAGGTCGCGGGGACGCGGGGCGGCGTTCGCGTCATCCTGCCGCGGCAGGATCTGGATCGTCACGTACGCGCCGGCACGCTGACCCGAGCTGTCGACCGCTTCGTACGTGGCGTTGACGGTCTTGGGCTCGTCGCCGGCGCGGAACCGGAGCTTGTCCTCCGAGACGAACACCTGGCCGTCGGCCTCGTCGACGAGCGGCGGCACGAGCTCGGGAGACACGTGCAGAGTGTCGCCGTTGGGGTGGGTGTCGTTGGCGAGCACGTCGATCGTGACGACGTCGCCGACACGAACGACCGCCGTGTCGTTGTTCGCGACCGGTGGCCGCAGCCGGTCGGGCGCGGGGATCGGGATGACGACGATCTCACCCGTGGCGGACTGATCGCCGTTGGAGATCGTGTACGACACCCGGGTCTGCTCGCTGAGCGAGCCCTGATCGGTGATGCGGACGGTCTCGTGGCCGAGCACCGCTGCCGTGACGCCGCCGTCGGGGTCGGCCGTCACCGACTGGACGACGAGGATGCCGCCGGCCGGGTCGGTGTCGTTGCCGAGGACGTTGACGAGCACGTCGCCGCCGGTCGGCAGCAGCGCGACGTCTCGCACGGCGACGGGCGGGAGGTTGGTGTCCGCCGCCGGCAGAACATCGACCCGCACGAGCCCGGGGACGCTGTTCGGGCCTGCCGACACGAGGTAGTCGACGTAGTAGGTGTTGACGGCGTCGGAGGTGAAGGTGAAGGTCTGCTCGGCGAAGTCGGGCTGGATCGTCGCCCCCTCGACCTCGTCGACGCGCGTCAGACGCAGCGGCTCGCGGCCGGCGCTCGTGTCGTTGGTGAGCGGCGACACCGTGACCGACTGGCCGACCCGGGTCACGACGTGGTCGGCGTTGGTCACAGGGACCGTCGTCCCGGGAGGGCGGACGTCGATCCGGAGCACTCCGGCGCCGTCGTCCGTTCCGTCGGACACGATGATGGGCACGTCCTTGCGGCCCTGCACGGCGCCGATGGCGCGGTAGGTGATCTGACCGTCGGACGTGAAGTCGGCCTCGTCGCCGCCGTCGGGCTGGACCGACTTGAGGAAGATGTCGTCGCCGTCCGGGTCGATCCACTCGCTCAGCACGTTGTACGACGTCGTGCCGCCGGCTTCGACGGTCACCGGCGTGACGCGCTGCTGGACGGGCGGGGAGTTCTCGTCGTCACCGCGCACCGAGAGCCGGACGGTGGCCGAGGCCTCGCCGCCCCGGCCGTCATCGGCGGTGTAGGTGAACGACGTCGACCCCGACGCGTCGTCGGGCACGGCGATCTGGAGGGCGCCGCCGTTCTGAATCTGCGAGATCTCACCGAACGCGGGATCGCTCGTGGCCTCGGCGACGAGCACGTCGCCGTCGGCATCGGTGTCGTTGAAGAGGACGGGGAGAACGGTCGTGCGACCGGGGCGCACACCGAACGAGTCGTCGACGGCGATCGGCGGCGTGTTCTCGTCGGTGCGCTCGGGCAGGGCGGTCTCGACCGTCTCCTCGGTCGTCTCCTGCTCCTCGTCACCGGTGCCTTCGGGCGGGGTGATGTCGGTCCAGTTGTCGACGCGCTGCATGTTCTCGCTCGCGAGCCAGGCCGCGCCGCCGAACACGTCATTGAGCACGACGACATCCCGGTTGACGCGGAACTCCAGTTTCGCGGCGGGATCGATGCCCTCGATCTCCTGCACCACATCGTCGGCGTCGTTCGCGCAATCGCGGACGAAGACGCCCGACCCCGACCATGCGCCGTAAGCGCAGCCCCCGACGTACACCGGTTCGGCGGGCGTGCCCTCGGCGCCGGCCTCGATCGTCGTCGTCTGACCGCCGGGCTGCACCCGGAGCAACGCGCTGCGCGTGCTGACGGTGAGGGTCTCGGCGGAGTTGGACGGACGCTGCAGCAGCGCATCGGCGGGAAGATCGGTCTGCGATCCGTCACCGCCATAGAGCACGTTCGTCTCCCGGTCGAGGACGAACGGGGTCTGCCCAAGCGACGTGATCGCGAGTTCGTGATCCTCGGCGATGCCCTCGAGGCTCCGCTCGGCGGTCTGCGCGACAGTGCCGTCGCCGATCGGCGCGTACGCGTAGAGCGAGGCGCCCGCCGCGGACGCCGCGTAGATCGTGCCATCGGTGCCGACGGTCGCCGTGGCGTTCTCACCGAGCTCGGCGATCGGCTCGTTGCCCTCGAAGCTGAAGCCGTTCACACCCGCGAACTGCACGGTGCGCAGGTCTCCGGCCGCGTCGAGCACCGAGACGGTGTCGGAGCCGAGGGCGATCTGCGCTCCCGGCTGCACCTCGGCGGTGCCCGACAGCACGACCTTCGCGGGATCCACGGCCGACATCGCCGACCCGTCGGCGTCGACCACGACGACTCGGGGGCCCGACTGGAGCACGTCGTACTCGGCGGAGGTCGTGCGCAGGCTGCCGTCGAGCACGCGGGACTCATTGTTGTAGTGCCCCACGAGCAGGCTCGACTGCTTGGTCACCCACACGCCGCCGTCGTGGAGGTCGACCTCGGTCGTGGGCTCGCCCTCGTACGCGACGGCGAGGGTTCCGATCGTCAGCGCCGCGACGGTGACGATACCGGCGGAGAGGAACGTCCGCGGGCGTGCGCGCAGCCACGAGGTCGACGTCATTGGGCTCGGCTCCCCCCGGGGCGACGGTGATGGGCCCGGCGTCCGGGCTCGCACTGGTTGAACTGCGGAACCACCCTATGTCAGGAGGGATGCGGGATTTGTCGGTTGACATGGGGAGTTCTCCCCATGTCAACCGTCTCGAAGGTGTGCATCATCGGTCCGACCCCGCGCCCGTCCCGACGTACCGGCGCAGATGGTCGGCCGTGAGGGTGTCGCCACCGGCGACGAGGTCGGCGGGCGACCCCTCGAACACGATCCGCCCGCCGTCCCGCCCGGCGCCGGGACCGATGTCGATGATGTGATCGGCGTGCGCCATGAGCGCCTGGTGGTGCTCGATGACGATGACGGAGTTCCCGGCGTCGACGAGGCGGTCGAGCAGCGCGAGAAGGTTGTCGACGTCTGCCAGGTGCAGGCCCGTCGTGGGCTCGTCGAGGATGTAGACCGAGCCGGACGTCGCCATCGAGATGGCGAGCTTCAACCGCTGCCGCTCGCCGCCGGAGAGCGTGCTGAGCGCCTGCCCCAGCGTGATGTACCCGAGGCCCACGTCGATGAGACGCGAGAGGATGCCGCCCGCCACGCGCGCCGGCAACGCCTCCGCGGCCTCCGCCGCGCTCAGCGCGAGCATGTCCGCGATGGTGCGCCCGTCGAGGGTGTACCGAAGCACCTCGGGGCTGAACCCCGATCCCCGGCAGACGTCGCACTCCGTCTCGACGGACGCGGTGATCCCGAGCTTCGTCACGATGACGCCGAGTCCCTTGCAGGCCGGGCACGCACCCTGCGAGTTGGCGCTGAAGAGAGCCGGCTTGACCCCGTTCGCCTTCGCGAACGCCGAGCGGATCGGATCGAGCAGTCCCGTGTAGGTCGCCGGGCTGCTGCGGCGATTGCCGCGAATGGGCGACTGATCGACGACGACGACCCCCTCCCGCCCCGCGAGGCTGCCGTGGATGAGCGACGACTTGCCCGAGCCGGCCACCCCGGTGACGACGGTGAGGGCCCCGAGGGGGATGTCGACGTCGACCGACCTGAGGTTGTTGGCGGTCGCGCCTCGGATCTCGAGGACGCCGGAGGCCGAGCGCACCGCTGGCTTCAGCTGCGCCCGGTGATCGAGGTGCCGGCCGGTCAGCGTGTCGGAGGCCCGCAGCTCGGCGACCGTTCCCGTGAACTGGACCCGCCCGCCGTGGCGACCCGCGCCCGGCCCGAGGTCGATGACGTGATCGGCGATCTCGATGACCTCCGGCTTGTGCTCGACGACGAGCACCGTGTTGCCTTTGTCGCGCAGGCCGCGCAGCAGGTCGTTCATCCGCTGGATGTCGTGCGGGTGCAGTCCTGCCGTGGGCTCGTCGAAGACGTAGGTGACGTCGGTCAGGCTCGATCCGAGATGCCGGATCATCTTCGTCCGTTGAGCCTCGCCGCCCGACAGGGTGCCCGACGACCGATCGAGCGAGAGGTATCCCAGCCCGATGTCGATGAAGGACTGCACGGTGCCGCGCAACCCCGCGAGCAGCGGCTCGACACCCGGCGCGTCGATCGATGCGAGCCACGCGGCGAGGTCGGTGATCTGCATGGCCGCGGCGTCGGCGATGCTCGCCCCGGCGATCTTCGCCGACCGCGCGCCGGCGTTGAGCCTCGTTCCATCGCATGCCGGACAGGGCATGAACTTCACCGCGCGCTCGACGAAGGCCCGCACATGCGGCTGCAACGCGTCGCGATCCTTCTGCAGCATCGACTTCGTGACGCGGGGCACGAGCCCCTCGTAGGTCATGTTGATGCTCTGGATCTTGATCTTGGTCGGCTCTTTGTAGAGGAAGTCCGCGAGTTCGGCATCCGTGTAGTCGGCGACGGGCTTGTCGGGGTCGAGCAGCCCCGACTCGCTGTACCCGCGCACCATCCAGCCGTCGGCGCTGTATCCGGGAACGCGGATGGCCCCTTCGTTGAGCGACTTCGACCGGTCGACCAGTTCGTCGATGTCGATGTCGCTGACCTCGCCGAGGCCCTCGCAGTCGGGACACATGCCGCCCGTCACCTGAAAGGAGCGTCGTTCCGCCCGGCCCGCGTCGCCTCCGACCGCGACCGTGATCTCGCCCGCCCCCGACACCGACGGGACATTGAACGAGAAGGCCTGCGGTGAGCCGACGAACGGTTCGCCGATGCGGCTGAACAGCACGCGCAGCATGGCGTGCACGTCGGTCGCCGTGCCCACGGTCGAGCGGGCGTTCGCTCCCATCCGCTCCTGGTCGACGATGATCGCGGGGCTGATGTTCTCGAGCGCGTCGACCTCGGGCCGTGCGATCTGCGCCATGAACTGCTGGACGAACGTCGGATAGGTCTCGTTGATCAGCCGCCGGGACTCGGCGGCGATCGTGCCGAACACGAGCGACGACTTGCCCGAGCCGCTCACCCCGGTGAAGACGGTGAGGCGTCGCTTCGGGACGTCGACATCGACGCCGTCCAGGTTGTTCTCGCGGGCGCCGCGCACGCGGATGACCTCGTGCGAATCGGCGGCGTTCTCAGCGGATGCGGCGGCCATCGGACATCCTCTCGGTGCGGACCTCCCCATTGTGGGGCTCGACGGCGTGCGAGGCGAGAGCTCGATGGCATCCGACGACGTGGTCGTCGACCATGCCGGCCGACTGCATGAGCGCGTACATCGTCGTCGGCCCGACGAATCGGAAGCCGCGGCGGCGCAGGGCCTTGCTCATCGCCTCCGACTCGGCCGTCACCGCCGGCACCTCGGCGAGTGTCGCCGGACGGGGCCGCGGCACGGCGGGCGCGAAAGACCACATCAGCTCGTCGAACTCGCCGTCGGCGACGTCGAGCAGCAGCCTCGCGTTCGAGATGGTGGCCTCGATCTTCGCCCTATTGCGGATGATGCCGGCATCCGCCATCAGCGCTGCGATCTCGGTCGATCCGAATGCGGCGACCCGCGCCGGCTCGAACCCCGCGAACACCTCGCGGAAACGGGGGCGTTTGCGGAGGATCGTGATCCAGCTCAGTCCCGCTTGGAACCCCTCGAGGCTCAGCTTCTCGAACAGTGCGCGATCGCCGTGGAGCGGGCGCCCCCACTCCTCGTCGTGGTAGCGCCGGTACTCGGCGTCATCCCCCACCCAGCCGCAGCGAGCGAGGCCGTCGGGTCCGGTGATGAGGTCGTGCACCATCCCGTCAGGCTAGCGAGCCCCGCCGACATCCCTCGGGCGATCGGCGGGGCGGCATCCGATCAGGACCCTCGCTTGGCAGACTTCGCGAGCGTCTTCTCCGAGACCGGGGCGCTGCCCGACGCGGCGAGCTCTGCGAAGTACTCGCGCGCTTCACGCTGCCGCTCGGCCTCGGCGCCCGATGCGATGGGCGCCCGGACGTGCTCGGGGGCGAACCCGAAGGCGTCGACGAGGTCTTGGGCGTGCGGGCGGAGCCGAGCGCACAGCCGGTCGATGTAGCTCGTCACGGCGGCCGCGCGCTGGGTCGAGAGGCGACCGTGGATGAGGTACCAGGCGAGGTGCCGCTCGATTAGGGTCAGGCCGAAGAGGTCGCGCAGCCACACGAGCACCTGGCGCGTGCCCTCGTCGTCGACCCGCTCGACACCCTGCGCGAAGGCCTCCCACTGCAGCAGCTCGCCGTGGGCACGAGCCGCCTCGATCAGCTCCGACTGGTGCTGGTTGAAGACGGCGGCGGCATCCTGCTGCGACATCTTCGACGCGGGCCGGAGGGCGGCCGCGATATCGGCGATCATCTGCTCGACGCGGCCCGTCAGCAGCTCGTGCTGCTGTTCGGCCCGCAGCCCGAGCTCGACCGATCGCGCTGTCTGACCGAAGTCGGCGACCGACTGACCGAGTCGCCGGAGGCCGGCGCCGTGGAAGACGCGCTCGGCGGTCGAGACCGCGGCGAACTTGGCGAGGGCCTTCGCGTCGGCTCCCTTGAACTGCTTCGCGTAGTCGCTGAGCAGGCGCTTGCCCACCAGCTGGAGGAGCACGTTGTTGTCGCCCTCGAAGGTGGCGAAGACATCGAGGTCGTGGTGCAGGTCGACCATGCGGTTCTCGGCGAGGAACCCTTGACCGCCGCATGCCTCGCGGCATTCCTGGATCGTGTCCAGAGCGTTCCACGTCGACAGCGGCTTGAGCGCCGCGGCGAGGGTCTCGAGGTTCTCGCGCCCCTCCGGGGTGTCGGTGCGGCCCGAGAACACGCCGTCAAATGCCTGCAGCAGCTCGTCGTGCGAGAAGTACTGCGCGTAGGTCTGCGCGATCCGCGGCAGCAGGCGCCGCTGGTGCCGGCCGTAATCGAGCAGGGTGACCTCTTCGGTGCCGGCACCCGAGTCGAACTGCCGGCGCTGGTTCGCGTACGTCACGGCGATGTACTCCGCCAGTGCCGAGGCCGTCGTGGCGGAGCCGTCGAGCGACACGCGACCCTGCACGAGTGCCCCGAGCATTGTGAAGAACCGGCGGCCGGGGCTGGGGATGTCGGAGCTGTAGGTGCCGTCGGGCGCGACGTCGCCGTAGCGATTGAGCAGGTTCGTGCGCGGGATGCGCACGTGGTCGAAGTGCAGCCGGCCGTTGTCGATGCCGTTGAGCCCGCCCTTGACGCCGTCGTCCTCACCACCGACCCCGGGCAGGAAGTTGCCCTCGTCGTCGCGGAGCGGCACGAAGAAGCAGTGGACGCCGTAGTTCACGCCACCCGTGATGAGCTGAGCGAACAGGGTCGCCGCCTTGCCGTGGACGGCGGCGTTGCCCAGGTAGTCCTTCCACGCGCCGCGGAACGGCGTGTGGATCACGAACTCCTCGGTCTCGGGGTCGTACGTGGCCGTCGTGCCGATGGCCGCGACATCCGATCCGTGCCCGGTCTCGGTCATCGCGAACGCGCCCGGCAGGCGCATCTCCATCGCATCGCGCAGCCACGCGTCGTGATGCGGCTTCGTGCCCAGCTGGTGGATGGCGGAGCCGAAGAGACCCCACTGGACACCCGACTTGATCTGCAGGCTGGGGTCGGCCAGGACGAGCTCCTGGAAACCGGCGAGGTTCGCGCCGTTGTCGCCGTCGCCGCCGTACTCCTTCGGGTAGCCACGGCCTGAGGCGCCGCGCTCGACGAGCAGGTGGAGCTGCTTGAGCACGCGTTCACGGTGCTCGGCCATCGGCTCGCCCGGGATCTGCCAGAACACCGGGTCCTTGATCATCTCGCGCGCCTCGCGACGCGTCGCCGCCCACGTTCCGAGCAGCATGTCGGTGACCGCGTCGATGTCGATGCGGGGCTCATGCGCCTCCGCCGCGGTGTGGGGCGCGGTCGGGGCGCCCCCGGCCGGGGTGCGGTCGGCGGTTGCGGGCTTGTGGGGACGAACAGCGGCGTCGGTCATCGCGTGCCTTTCGACGTCGGAAGGATCGGAGTCGATACTCACGGTAGGACTTCCACAACACCTCACCAAGCGGGTTGGTCGATCACCACAACGGGATGCCGGTACGTCGGCGACCCGCATTGTGCGACCGCGACATCCGGTCGTCGGTGGGATGTGCGTCAGTGCGATGCCACGACGGCGAGCACCGCGTCGCCGTAGGCCTCGCGCTTCTTCGCCCCGATGCCGGTGATGCCCTCGAGGTCGGCCGACGTGCGGGGGCGGCGATCGGCGAGAGCGCGCAACGTCGCGTCGCCGAACACGATGTATGCCGGCACGCCCTGCTCGCGAGCCTGCTCGGCCCGCCACGCCCGCAGGGCCTCGAAGAGGTCGCGGTCGCCCTCGGCGACCTGCTCGGCCGCGGCCGCCTTGCGGACGCGAGAGCCGCCGCTGTTCTGCCCCCGTCCGAGCACGTCGCGCCGAAGGGGAACGCCGACCTCGCCCTTGAGCACCGGTGCGCCGGCGTCGCCGACCGCGAGCACGCCGTACTCACCGCGGGCGACGAGGATCCCGCGGGCGAGCAGCTGCCGGATGACGCTGCGCCAGTCCTGGTCGGACAGGTCGGCCCCGAGGCCGTACGTCGCCAGCTCGTCATGACGCTGCTGGCGGATGCGCTCGGTGGAGGCCCCGCGCAGGATGTCGACGAGGTGGCCGGCGCCGAACGACTGGTTGCGCTCGCGCTGCAGCCGCACGATCGTCGAGAGCAGTTTCTGCGCCGGGATCAGTCCGTCCCAGGTGTCGGGCGGGGTGAGGCAGGTGTCGCAGTTGCCGCACGGCTCGGAGTCCTGGCCGAAGTAGCCGAGCAGGTTCTGGCGGCGGCAGGCGACCGTCTCGCACAGGGCGAGCATCGCGTCGAGGTGCTGCCCCATGCGCATCTTGAACGTGCGGTCGCCGGGGCTCTGATCGATGAGGCGCCGCTGCTGCACGACATCCCCCAGGCCGTAGGCCATCCAGGCGATCGACGCTTCGCCGTCGCGTCCCGCGCGTCCGGTCTCCTGGTAGTAGCCCTCGACGGACTTCGGCAGATCGATATGGGCGACGAATCGCACGTCGGGCTTGTCGATGCCCATCCCGAAAGCGATCGTCGCGACCATGACGACACCGTCTTCGCGGAGGAACCGCGACTGGTGCTTCGCCCGCATCTCGGCCGGCAGCCCGGCGTGATACGGCAGCGCGTCGAGCCCCTGCGCGGCGAGGTAGTCGGCGGTCTGCTCGACCGACTTGCGGCTGAGCGCGTACACGATGCCGGCCGACCCCTCGGGCATCGAGCGGATGAACGTGACGAGCTGCCGCCGCGGGTCGACCTTCGGCTCGATGCGGTACTGGATGTTGGGCCGGTCGAAGCTCGCGACGAAGTGACGCGCCTGCGGCAGGCGCAGCCGCTCGGTGAGTTCCTGGTGGGTCGCGCGGGTCGCGGTGGCGGTGAGCGCCATCCGCGGCACCCCGGGGAACCGCTCGTCGAGGTCGCCGAGGGCGAGGTAGTCGGGGCGGAAGTCATGGCCCCACTGCGAGACGCAGTGCGCTTCGTCGATCGCGATGACGCTCAGGGCGCCTCGCTGGAGCAGCTGCGTCGTCTGCGGCACGCTCAGCCGCTCGGGGGCGACGTAGAGCAGGTCGAGCTCGCCCGCGAGATAGGCCTGCTCGACGCCCGCGCGCTCGCCCGGAGACTGCGTGGAGTTCAGATAGGCCGCCCGCACGCCGTTGGCGATCAGGGCATCGACCTGATCGTGCATGAGCGCGATGAGCGGGCTGACGACGAGTCCGGTTCCGGGACGCACGAGCGCGGGAACCTGGTAGGTGATCGACTTGCCGCCGCCGGTGGGCATGAGCACGACGGCATCCCCGCCGCCGGTGACGTGCGAGACGATGTCGCCCTGGTCGCCGCGGAAGTCGTCGTAGCCGAAGACCTCCTTGAGCACGGCGCGGGGGTCGGCGCCGGCGAAGTCGCGGCGCGCGAGGGAGAGGACGGCGGCGGGGGCCGCCGTCGGAGGCGCGGCTGCGGTGCGGGCCGGGCTCACGGTGCTGCGGGCCGAGGTCGCGAAGGCGCTCGACGCCGGGGCGGCGGCGCGGTCGCGGGTGGCGCGGGCGACGGCAGCGCCGTAACCGTCGAACTCGGGCGGCGGCGGTGCGTCGAAATCCTCGGGCGGAGCGAACTCGTCGGGGTTCCAGTCGAGGTCGGCGTAGGGATCGGCATCCCAGGACTGCTGCTCTCGACTCACCCGATTCACGATAGCCGCGGCATCCGACATCCTGCTCCGCGCGTTCACAGGCGGAGTCGTCGCGTCTGTCGTCAGCACCATCGTTCGGCGAGTGTCGCGACGACGTTGAGGTTGCGGTTGGTCGCGACGCCGAGGAGTTTCGCCGCGCCGAGCGGATCGACGGTGCCGTCCTGGTATCCGGGCTCGAGCAGCGCGTGGACGGCGCGGCCGCGCACGAGCATGCGCCCGGCGGCAGTCGCGAGGGACGCGACCCGGGCGGCGGTGTCGGGGTCGAGCTCGTCCTTGAGCAGGTACACGTAATGGCGGGCCAGGCCCGGGTTCGCCTCGCTCACGGCGAGCGCCTCGGCGGCGAGCGCGGCGAACTCGTCGGCTCGGAACGTGATCGTCGGGACGTCGAAGCCCCGATCGGCCGCGTAAGCCCGCTCGAGGGTCTGCTCGAGCTTCGCGCGGGATCGCATGCGCGTGTCGAAGCGGATGTTGCCGGTGTTGATGTGCGTGACGACCTTCTCGAAGCCGGCGGCCTCGGTGACCCGGCGGATGTCGTCCTTCGGGAAGACGCGCGTCGCGCCGAGGTTGATCGCCCGCAGGAACCCGAGATGTGTGGCCACGCCCTCATCATGCCCGGGGCCTGCGACATCCGGTCACGGCGCGGCCGGGCCGAGCTCAGAGGCGGATGACCTCGGCCACGCGCACGACGGCCGTGCCGGCTTCGACGGACTGCTCGAGGTCGACCTCGGCCCGGATGCGCCAATCGTGGTCTCCGGCGGGGTCGTCGATGATCTGCTCGACGCGCCAGATGCCGTCGCGGGCCGCGGACTCGTCGATGACGCAGAGCGACGGCGAGCGCGCGGCACCACCGGTGAGGATCTCGTCGTGCTCGTCGTAGTACCGGTCGAGCACCTCCGGCCAGTCGACTTCGGCGTCGAGGGCTTCGAGCGCTTCATCGTCCTGCAGCGCGGCGAGCTGAACCCGGCGGAACATCTCGTTGCGCACCAGCACCGTGAACGCGCGCCGGTTCGTCAGCACCGAGGGCGGCGCGGGCGGCACGACGGGAGCGTCGGGGTCGTCGGTCGGGTGCGCGAGCGACTCCCACTCGTCGACGAGGCTGGAGTCGACCTGCCGCACGAGCTCCCCCAGCCACTCGATGAGGTCCATCAGGTCGTCGGTCCGCGCCTCGGCCGGCACGGTCTGGCGGATCGCGCGGTACGCGTCGCTGAGGTAGCGCAGCACGAGGCCCTCGCTGCGCCCCAGTTGGTAGAACGACACGAACTCGCCGAACGACATCGCCCGCTCGAACATGTCGCGCACGACCGACTTCGGCGACAGCTCGAAGTCGCGCACCCACGGCTGGCTCGACGCGAAGGTCTCGAACGCCTGGGCGAGGAGGTCGGCGAGGGGCTTGGGCCAGGTGATCTCCTCGAGCAGCGCCATCCGCTCGTCGTACTCGATGCCGTCGCGCTTCATCGCGCCGACCGCCTCGCCGCGCGCCTTGTACTCCTGCTGTGACAGGATCGCGCGCGGGTCGTCGAGCGTCGCCTCGATCACGCTCACGACATCGAGCGCATAGTGGCCGGTGCCGGTCTCGGCGTCATCCGGGGACAGCAGCTCGATCGCCGCGAGCGCGAACGGCGACAGCGGCTGGTTGAGCGCGAAGTTGGGCTGTAGATCGACCGTGAGTCTGATTGTCGACTCGCCAGAAACCGCGGATGCCGCACGCCTCGCATCCGCATTCTGTGGCGAGTCGACGGCAAGAGCCACCGACGCGGGGCGCACGACCTCGACGATGCCGGCGGCCACCAGGGTGCGGAAGATCGCCAGGGCCCGGCGGGCCAGGGCGTACTGCCGGGCGCGGGGTTCGTGGTTGTCGAAGACGAGCGAGCGGACGTTGCCGAACACGTCGCCCCCGCGACCGATGACGTTGAGCAGCATCGCGGCCGACAGCTGCAGCTGCGGCGTGAGCGGCTCGGGCAGCGCCTCGACGAGCCGCTCGAACGAGCCCTCGCCCCAGTTGACGACGCCGGTCGGAGCCTTCTTGCGCACGATCTTCTTGCGCTTGGCGGGGTCGTCTCCGGCCTTCGCGAGGGCGACGGCGTTCTCGATTTCCCACTCCGGCGCCATGACGACGACGTTCCCGTGCGGGTCGAAGCCGGCGCGTCCCGCACGCCCCGCGACCTGATGGAACTCGCGGGCGGTGAGCTGCCGCATCCGGGTCCCGTCGTACTTCGACAGCGCCGTGATCACGACGGTGCGGATCGGGACGTTGATGCCCACCCCGAGCGTGTCGGTGCCGCAGATGACCTTGAGCAGCCCGCGCTGGGCGAGCGTCTCGACGAGACGCCGGTACCGCGGCAGCATCCCGGCGTGGTGCACGCCGATGCCCGCCCGCACGAGGCGCGACAGGGTCTTGCCGAAGCCGGTCGTGAAGCGGAATCCGCCGATCGCCTCGGCGATGGCATCCCGCTGCTCGCGCGTCGTGATCTTCACGCTCGACAGCGCCTGCGCGCGCTCGAGCGCGGCGGCCTGCGAGAAGTGCACGATGTAGACCGGGGTCTCGCGCTCCTCCAGCAGCCGCTCGAGCACGTCGTGCACGGGGCGCCGCTCGTACGAGAAGTGCAGCGGCACCGGACGCTCGACACCGGTGACCA
Organism: Microbacterium sp. Ru50; assembly: GCF_002920555.1. Taxonomy (NCBI): domain Bacteria; kingdom Bacillati; phylum Actinomycetota; class Actinomycetes; order Micrococcales; family Microbacteriaceae; genus Microbacterium; species Microbacterium sp. Ru50. Next base: position 1,766,238 of record NZ_PQSV01000001.1, read on the forward strand.
GGGCCGTCCGCCGGCCCGTGCGACGCGAGAGGTCGTCGGCGAGGTCGGTGACGTCGCCGAGCGTGGCCGACATGAGCAGGAACTGCGCGCGCGGCAGGGTCAGCAGCGGCACCTGCCACGCCCAGCCGCGATCGGGGTCGCCGTAGAAGTGGAACTCGTCCATGACCACCTGGTCGACGTCGGCGTCGGCGCCCTCGCGCAACGCGAGGTTGGCGAGGATCTCGGCCGTGCAGCAGATGATCGGCGCCTCGGGGTTGACCGACGAGTCGCCCGTCACCATGCCGACTCGCTCGGCCCCGAAGATCTCGACGAGGGCGAAGAACTTCTCGCTCACGAGCGCCTTGATCGGAGCCGTGTAGTACGTGCGCCCGCCGCGGGAGACGGATGCCGCGTGCGCGGCCACCGCGACGAGCGACTTGCCCGTGCCGGTGGGCGTGGCCAGCACCACGTTGGCCCCCGAGACGAGCTCGATGACCGCCTCGTCCTGTGCCGGATAGAGCGTGAGCCCACGTCCCTCCGCCCAGGAGGTGAAGGCGTCGTAGATCGCGTCGTCGGAGGGATCCGGGCCGATGAGGTCGAGCAGCGGCGCGGAGGTCATCCCTCGAGTCTGCCCTACGCCCGCGGAACGGCGGCCGCCGCGTCGACCTCTCGCACGGATGCCCGGACACGCAGCGGCATCGGCAGAAGCGACGGCGCGACCGCCGCGTCGCCCGCACCGGTGTCATCCTTCGCCGCCTCGACCCGGTCGATGAGAAGCTCGACGGCTCGCTTGCCCATCGCACGGTGGGGCAGCGCGAAGGTCGTGAGCCCCGGACGCAGCCACTGGGCGAACGAGACGTCGTCGAACGAGACGACCGACACGTCGTCGGGCACCGCGAGGCCTCGCTCGCCGAGCGCCTGATACGCGCCCATCGCCAGGCGGTCGTTGAAGCAGATCAGCGCCTGCGGCACGACTCCCCCGTCGAGCAGCTGCGAGGTCAGCCGGAAGCCCTCGGGCGGCAGCCACTGGATGACGGGACTTCCGGATGCCGGCTCGAGTCCGGCATCCCGCAGCGCGTCGAGGATGCCGTGCAGTCGCTGCTGCGCGCCGAGGGAGAACGGCGGCGCGTCGTCTTCTGTCGGCCCGGCACCGATCAGGTGGATGTCGCGGAGCCCGCGCTCGAGCAGGTGACCGACCGCCTCGCGACCGGCGGCGTACTCGTCGGGAAGCACCCGCGGAACATCCGTCGCGCCGTCGACCTCGAGGTTGAGCAGAACGGCGGGAGTGCGTGTCGCCTCGGGAGGCAGCGCCCGGCGGTGGGTGATCATCGAAGCCAGGACCAGGCCGTCGACCTGCCGGTCGAACATGGCGTTGAGCAGCTGCCGCTCGAGCTGGACGTCGCCGCCGGTCTCGCCGACGAACACGAGGAAACCGCGGGCACGGGCGGCGTCGATGGCGCCCTTGATCATCTCTCCGGCCAGTCGCGACGAGGCGACCGAGTCGGAGATGAAGGCGAGGGTGCGGGTGCTGCCCGTGCGGAGCCCGACCGAGACGGCGTTGGGACGGTACCCCAGCCGCTCGGCGGCCTCTCGCACCCGCTCCTGGAGCGCCTGCGAGAGGCGCAGCTCGCTGCCGCGTCCGGCGAGGACGAGGGATGCCGTCGATGCCGCGACCCCGGCCTCCGCGGCGACCTGTGCCAGCGTGACGCGCTTGCGGTTCATCTCTCCCCCTCTCGCTCCGGTGCAGCTTCAGTATGCCGCGATTGCGAAGAACCGCCACTGGCTAGTACGTTTTAGCCCAGGTGCTATTTCGTGTTAGCAGCACCTGCCCCTCCACCACCCACAGAAGGTAGACGATGATGTCGACACGAATGCGACGACGTGTTCTCACCACCGCGGCGACCGGCTTCGCCGTCGCGGTCACCCTTTCGGCCTGTGCTCCGCCGAGCGCCGCCCCCGCCGGCGAAGGCGCGGCATCCGGCGGTCCGATCCAGACGACCTGCGGAACGGAGGACGTCACCCTCGACGCTTACGTCGAGACGGGCTTCCCGGTCTTCAGCGACCTCGCCACCGAGTTCGAGAAGCAGTTCCCGAACGTCACGGTGAACCTGCGCGAAGACCAGTTCGCCGTCATCACACAGAACGCGCCCCGTGTGCTGGTCGACTCCCCGCCGGACATCATGCGTCTCCCCACGATCGTCGACCTGGTCGACAGCGACCTGCTCTACGACCTCGATCCCTACGCCGAGGCCTACGGCTGGGACCAGTGGCCCTCCTCGCAGCTCGAGCAGCTGCGCGTCGACGAGAACGGACAGCGCGGCGACGGGCCGCTGTACGGCATGGGCATCAACTACTCGGTGACGGGTGTCTTCTACAACAAGACCCTCGCTGCGCAGGCCGGCATGACCGAGCCGCCCGCGACCCTCGCCGAGCTCGACGGCTACCTGCAGGCGGCCAAGGATGCCGGGCTCACGCCCGTCGCGCAGTTCAACGGCGGCGCGACCGGCGGCCTCGCCTTCCCGCTGCAGGCGCTCATGGCCTCGTACGGTGAGCCCAGCAAGATCAACGACTGGATCTTCCTCAAGGACGACGCCACGATCGACACCCCCGAGAACCTCGAGGCGGCCGAGCACCTGAAAGGCTGGATCGACGCCGGCTACTTCGCTCCCGACATCAACTCGATGGACTACTCGCAGATGATGAGCCGCTTCATCGGCGGCGAGAGCGTCTTCATCTTCAACGGCGACTGGGAGTCGGGCAACCTCGACGCGCAGATGCCCGACAACGTCGGCTTCTTCCTCATGCCCCCGGTCGAGGCCGGCGGCCAGGTCGGCGCGATGTCGGCGCCGACGACGTACGGCGTCTCGGCCTACGCCGACGAGCCCGACTGCGCGGCTTTCTTCTTCGACTGGGTCGCGACCAACGAGACGGCACGCACCATCGCCGTCGAGTCCGGCGGTTCGCACCCCATGGGCCCGGCCGACGCCTTCATGCCCGAGATCGCCGAGGGCAGCGTCACCGCCGAGACCCTCGCCGCCGGCGCCGACCTCTCGGCGAACAACGGCTCGATGGACTTCATCGCCAACGCGACCGGGTCGATCTACGCCAAGACGCTGACGCCGAACCTCCAGGAGCTGTTCGCCGGGAAGCAGACCGCCGACGGCCTGCTGACCAAGGTGCAGTCCGACTACCTCAGCCAGAAGAAGGAGTAGGCCGTCCCGATGACCGTCACCGGACAGCTCGGCGATCGCCGGGCAAACCGGGACTCGTCGGCCTCTCGGCCGCGCAGGCGCCGCGTCACCACGCGGCGTCTGCGCGAGAGGTCGATCGGTCTCGCCCTGATCGCCCCCGCGCTCATCGCCTACGCGATGTTCGTACTCATCCCCCTCGGCTCGACCGTCCAGTACTCGTTCTACGACTGGGACGGCATCACCACCGCGACGTGGGCGGGCTTCGACAACTACATCCGGATCTTCACCGATTCGACGCTGCTCGTGCCGATCGTCAACGCGCTGAAGCTCATCCTGTACTTCTCGATCGTGCCGGTCATTCTCGGACTCGTCTCGGCCGCCCTGATCCGCAGGCTCGGCGGCAGCCGTCTGGCCGGCATCTCGCGCACCGTCCTGTTCCTGCCGCAGGTGATCCCCCTCGTCGCGGCCGGCATCATGTGGACCTGGCTGCTCGCCGCCGACGGCCTGGTCAACCAGGCCCTGCGCCTGGTGGGATTGGGCGGCGTCACGCGCGCGTGGCTCGGCGACTTCGACACCGCCCTCCCCGCCGTCGGCGTCATCGGAGCGTGGGTCTCGCTCGGGCTCTGCATGCTTCTCATGCTGTCGGGCATGACCAAGATCGACCCGGCGCTCTACGAAGCCGTCCGCATCGACGGTGCGGGTCCGATCCGCGAGTTCTTCACCGTGACGCTGCCCGCGGTGCGCCAGGAGCTCGGCGTCGCGATCCTCATCACGGTGATCAACGCCCTCCGCAGCTTCGACATCATCTACATCTCCACGCAGGGCGGTCCCGGCGGCTCGACCACCGTGCCCGGTCTCGAGATCTACTACCTCGCGTTCTTCCAGCGCGAGGTCGGACAGGCGTCGGCCCTCGCCGTCGTGCTGACGGTGCTCGTCCTGGTGATCGTCCTGCCCCTGAACCGCATCACGCGCGGAAGCGAGAAAGACGCATGAGAACCTCCGCCGTCGAGGCCTGGACGGGCCGCATCGTCCTCATCGTGGTGATGGCGTTCACGATCATCCCGTTCATCACCCTCTTCGTCACCGCACTCCACGAGCCCGGCACCTACCCCAAGGGCCTGTCGTGGCCCGAGACCCCGCACTGGGACAACTTCGCGCTCGCGTTCCAGTCGGCCGACATGCTCAAGATGCTCGGGTCGAGCGCCCTCATCGAGCTCGGCGTCGTGCCGATCTCGCTCGTCATCGCGACGCTGGCCGGGTTCGCCCTGGGCCACCTGCGCGTGCCGTTCGCCCGTGCGATCTTCGTGCTGTTCGTCCTCGGCCTGACGCTGCCCTTCGAGGGCATCATCGTGCCGATCTACTACCAGATGAAGGGATACGGCCTCCTCAACACCCAGCTGGCGATCGTGCTGCCGCTGATCGGCCTGTTCATGCCGTTCGCCGTGATGTGGATGCGGGCGCACTTCGTGAACATGCCGCACGAGCTCACCGAGGCGGCGCGCATCGACGGCGCCACGACGTGGCAGCTGTTCTGGCGCATCCACGTCCCCCTGTCGGGCCCGGCGATCTCATCGCTGGCGATCCTGCTGTTCTTGTGGACCTGGAACCAGTTCCTGCTCGCGATCGTCCTCGTCGACGACCCGACCAAGCGCACGATGGCCGGCGCGCTCGGCGCGTTCCAGGGTCAGTGGGGCACCGACATCCCGCTGCTGTGCGCCGGGTCGATCCTGATCCTGCTGCCGACGCTCCTGGTGTTCCTCATCTTCCAGCGTCAGTTCGTGGCGGCTCTGCTGCAGGGGGCGGTGAAGGGATGACGGATGTCGCACGGCCGCCCTTCGACGACGCCGTCGCCCGCGCTCTCGCCGAGTTCGACGACCTCGTGGTCGTGTCGATGAGCAGCGACGAGATCCCGCGCGTGCGCGCGTCCGGGGTCGCGGCTCCGCTCGCCGAGCTCACCGCGCACGGCGCCTTCGAGCGCGACGAGCTGCTCGTCCCCGGGTGGCGTGAGGACGACCCGCCGGTGGGCGTCGTCGTCTACACGCCCGCCGTCGTGCGCCGTCCGGCGCCCGTCATCCTGCACCTGCACGGAGGCGGGCTGATCGCGGGGAACGCCGACTCGGACATGCCGGCCACGGCCGAGCTCGCCGAGCGCACCGGCTGCGCGATCGTCTCGGTGGAGTACCGGCTCGCCCCCGAGCACCCGTACCCCGCAGCGCTCGAGGATGCCGCTGCCGCTCTCCGCTGGCTGGCCGGGCCAGACGCCCCCGCCGCCCTGGACGGCGACCGCATCATCGTCGCGGGGGTCAGCGCCGGGGGCGGCCTCGCCGCGGCGACGGCCCTGTTCGCTCGCGATCACGGCGGTCCGCGTATCGCGGGGCTCGTGCTGCTGTGCCCCATGCTCGACCACCGCTCCGACTCGGAATCGGCACGGCAGATGGCGGGCCACGGTTCGTGGGACCGCGACGCCAACGCGACCGCCTGGGCCGCCTATCTGGCCGATGTCGAGGGCGGCGTCCCGCCGTACGCGTCGCCGGCCGTGGCCGACTCGCTCGCGGGGCTGCCGCCGACCTTCATCGACGTCGGCTCGGCAGAGACGTTCCGCGACGAGTGCGTCGCCTTCGCGCGACGGATGTGGGCCGACGGCGGCGACGCCGAGCTGCACGTCTGGCCCGGCGGAGCGCACGCGTTCGACTTCCTCGCGCCGTGGACCGTCCTCGCGCGCGACGCCCGACGTGCCCGCGAAGAGTGGCTGCGCCGCCTGCTCCACCGCATCTGACCCCTCGGAAGAACCCCCAGAACCCATGAACCCCGATTCCCCCCAGCTCATCACCTACGTCGACCGTCTCGGCGGCACCGTCACCGGCATCCGCGATCTGCTCGCGACCCGGCTGTCCGGCGCCTTCGGCGGCGTGCACCTGCTGCCCTACTTCACCCCGTTCGACGGTGCAGACGCCGGCTTCGATCCGGTCGACCACGCCTCCATCGATCCGCGTCTGGGCACGTGGGACGACGTCCGCGCGCTGAGCGAGACCCACACGGTCATGAGCGACCTCATCGTCAACCACGTCTCGGCCGACTCGGCGGCCTTCGCCGACGTCCGCCGACGCGGCGACGCATCGCCGTTCGCGCCGATGTTCCTCACGCTCGACTCCGTCTTCCCGGACGGCGTCACCGAGGCCGACCTCACCCGCATCTACCGCCCCCGCCCGGGGCTCCCCTTCACCGCCATCGTCCTCGGCGACCGCTTGCGGCTGGTGTGGACGACGTTCACGTCGGAGCAGATCGACATCGATCTCCGCACCGACGCCGCCTGGGAGTACCTGACGGCGGTCATCGACGCGCTCGTCGCGGGCGGCACCTCGATGCTCCGGCTCGACGCCGTCGGCTACACGGGCAAGGAGGCCGGCACCAGCTGCTTCATGACGGCGGCGACCGAGCGCTACACGCAGCGCATCCTCGAGCTCGCCCACGATCGAGGCGCCCAGGTGCTGCTCGAGATCCACGGCCACCACACGCAGCAGATCGCGATCGCGCGGACGGTCGACTACGTCTACGACTTCGCGCTGCCGCCCCTCGTGCTGCACGCGCTCCACGCGCACGACGCGCGCCCGCTCGCGCGCTGGCTCGAGATCCGTCCCGCGAACTCGATCACGGTCCTCGACACCCACGACGGCATCGGCATCATCGACGTCGGTGTGAGCGACCTCGCCCCCGGCGAACCCGGCCTGCTCGAGCCCGAGCAGATCGACGCCCTCGTCGAGGCGATCCACGACGCGAGCGGCGGCACCAGTCGGCAGGCGACCGGGGCGGCGGCATCGAACCTGGATCTGTACCAGGTCAACTGCACGTTCTACGATGCTCTCGGGCGCGACGACCGGCGCTACGCGCTCGCGCGGCTGCTGCAGATCATGACCCCGGGCATCCCGCAGGTGTATTACGTCGGGCTCCTCGCCGGCGAGAACGACATGGATCTGCTGAAGGCGACCGGCGTCGGCCGCGACGTCAACCGGCACCACTACACCCCCGACGAGATCGATGCCGCGCTCGCGCGACCGGTCGTCGGACTCCAGCTCGACGCGCTTCGCCTGCGCGCGACCCACCCCGCCTTCGCCGGGACGTTCTCGCACGACCTGCGAGACACGCGCGGTGAGCTGCGGTGGGATGCCGCCGACGCGTCGGTCACGCTCGGCTTCGACCTGGGCGACGCGTCGTTCCAGCTGACGGCGGCCGAAGGCTCGGCGACGAGCACCTGGTCGCACGCGCGTCTCACCGGGAACTGAGCCGAGGCGGGTGGGGCGGGCGACCGCCTCACCCGCAGCATCAGCCGGCCGTGCCGGCATCCTTCGCGGCCAGCACTCGGCCGCACGACTCGTCGACGCGCTCGGCGAAGGCCGCGTCGGACTCGGCCCGCGAGAGCACCGCGTCGTACATCGCGGGGAGCACCGTCGGATCGGCCGACGCGAGCACGATGTCGACCCCCGCCGACAGCGCCTCGACGGCCCGATCGCCGGGGGCGACGATCTCCGCGGCGGCCGCGGCCGACAGATCGTCGGTGATGACGACACCGTCGAAGCCGACCCGATCGCGCAGCAGGTCGAGCACCGCCGAAGAGAACGCGGCCGGGTGGTCGGGATCGATGTTCTGGTACCGCGCGGTGCCGACCATCACGATCGACGGACCGGATGCCGTGAGCGCCCGGTACACGTCGACATCCGGCGATTCCGCCGAGACCACCGTGTCGAGAACCTCGGCGGTGTAATCGGTGTTGGCATCCACCCGCCCGAGCCCCGGGAAGTGCTTGAAGGTCGGCAGCACGCCCGATGCGCGCATCCCGTCGGCGAATGCCCCGGCGCCCGCGGCGACGGTCTGCTCGTCGTAGCCGTACTGCCGTCCGAGCGCTCCGATGGGCGGGTTGTCCAATCGGGTGTCGGCGCTCGTGACGATGTCGGCGACGGGGGCGAGATTGACATCGATGCCCGCTGCCGCCAGCTGAGCGCCCCACGTGGTGGCCGCGGCGCGGAGCGCGTCGGGGCCGAGATCGGCCTGCCGGACGGCGTAGGGCATCTCGTCGAATCCGGGTCCGCTCAGCACCTGCACCTCGCCGCCCTCCTGATCGGTCGCGACCCAGAGCTTCGGCGAGCCCTCCGGCGCAAGGTCGCGGAACTGCGCGACGAGAGCCGCCGTGGCCTCGACGCCCGAGCTCGAGCGGCCATGGAGGAACAGTCCGCCGACGCCGCGGTCGCGGATCGCCGCTGCGGCATCCGACGAGACCGTGTCGACGGGCGTCCCCACCATGAGCACCTGCCCGACGCAGCCCTCCAGCCCGAGGGCCGCCGCCCGGCCAGGCGAGGCTGTGGGTGTCGGGGGTGCCGGACCCGTTGCGGTCGGGCTCGGGGCGGACGCCGTCGGGTCGGCCGGTCCGGGCTCGGGGGCGCAGCCGGCGGCGAACGCCAGCACCCCGACCAGGGCGGCGGCGAACGCAGAACGGGCGGCGCGCGAGGAGGAGGGAGTGCGGGTCACCCTTCCATGGTCACCCGGTCAGCAGCAGCGCGCACCGGGGTTGCGGTCCTGGTCGTCCATGCGCTGGCGCCAGAACTGCCGCTCGGTGAGGGGTTGGGTGTCGGGGTGCGTCCGGCGCTGGTGCGCCAGGTACGTCGCGTAGGCGTTGTCGCCCATGAGCGAGGTGACGTACCAGTGCACCGCGCGGGCGACGCGGAGGACGGCCCGACCGGCGCTCTGCACCATCGGTCAGTGCCCCCGGCGCGCGGTCTCGGCCCGCTCCTCGGCGAGCAGCGGCTCCCACTCCTTCTCGAGCTCGCGCTCGGGGCCGGTGGGGATGAAGCCGGCAGGCGCGAAGCGGCGGGACGGGACGGCGGGGTCCTCGGTCTCGTCTCCCCCACCCCGCACGATCGCCCGGACGGCGACGACGACGGCCGAGACGATCACGATGATCGCGAGGACCACGAAGACGATCGACAGCGTGCCCTGCACACCGGTGTTGCGGATGACCGCCTCCACCGTCGCCACCGGCCCCAGGCTCTCGTCTCCTGAGGCGAGGGCGTCGCGGTAGCGGAAGTGGTTCGCCCAGTAGCCGATCGCGGGCACCGGCGAGAAGATCTTGTACGCCGAAGCGGTGATCGTCACGACCGCGGTGAAGGCGAGCGGCACGGCGATGATCCAGATCCACTTCACGTACGAGCGTCCGCGCTTCGCGACGATCGCGAGCACGACGGCGAGCGCGATCGCCGCGAGCAGCTGGTTGGCGATGCCGAACAGCGGGAAGAAGGTGTTGATGCCGCCGAGCGGGTCGGTGACGCCGAGGATCAGGATGGCGCCCCACCCGGCGACCATGATCGCCGTCGTGATCCACACGCCCGGACGCCACGACACGTCGCGGAATCGCGGGATCCAGGCGCCGATGGAGTCCTGCAGCATGAAGCGGGCGACGCGGGTTCCGGCATCCACCGCGGTGAGGATGAACAGCGCCTCGAACATGATCGCGAAGTGGTACCAGAACGACATCATGGCCTGGCCGCCGAGGGCCTGCTGCATGATGTGCGCGAGCCCGAGGGCGAGGGTCGGCGCGCCGCCGGTGCGCGAGACGATCGACTCCTCGCCGACGTCGGCCGCGGTCGAGATCAGCAGATCGGGCGTGATCTCGACCCCGGTGAGACCGAGCGAGTTGACGAAGGCGACCGCGCCCTCGACGGTGCCCCCGGTCGCCGCCGAGGGCGCGTTCATCGCGAAGTAGATGCCCTGGTCGATCGAGATCGCGGCAACGAGCGCCATGATCGCGACGAACGACTCCATGAGCATGCCGCCGTATCCGATGAAGCGCGTCTGGCGCTCCTTCTCGACGAGCTTCGGTGTCGTACCCGAAGCGATGAGCGCGTGGAAGCCCGAGAGCGCGCCGCAGGCGATCGTGACGAACAGGAACGGGAAGAGCGGGCCGGCGAACACCGGGCCGAGTCCGTTCTCACCGAAGATCGTGACCGCCGGCACCGAGATCTCGGGTCGGACGAGCACGATCGCCCCGGCGAGCATGACGATCACGCCGATCTTCATGAAGGTCGACAGGTAGTCGCGGGGAGCGAGCAGCAGCCACACCGGCAGCACCGCGGCGACGAAGCCGTAGATGATGATGCCCCACGCGATGACGGTGCGGTCGAGGTGGAAGATCTCCTGACCCCAGGCCGTGTCGGCGACCCAGCCTCCGGCGATGATCGCGCCCATCAGCAGCACGAACCCGATGATCGAGACCTCGGTGACCTTGCCGGGCCGGAGGTAGCGCAGATAGACGCCCATGAAGAGGGCGATCGGGATCGTCATCGACACCGAGAAGACGCCCCACGGGCTCTCGCCGAGCGCGTTCACGACGACGAGCGCGAGGATCGCGACGATGATCAGCATGATGAGCAGGGATGCCACGATCGCGGCGGTGCCGCCGATGCGCCCGAGCTCCTGCCGGGCCATCTGACCGATCGTCCGGCCACCGCGGCGCATCGAGAAGAAGAGCACGGTGTAGTCCTGCACGGCGCCCGCGACGACGACGCCGACGATGATCCAGATCGTCCCGGGGAGGAACCCCATCTGTGCTGCGAGCACCGGGCCGACGAGCGGACCGGCCCCGGCGATGGCCGCGAAGTGGTGGCCGTAGAGCACACGGCGGTCGGTGGGGACGTAGTCCTTGCCGTCCTGCTTGACCTCGGCCGGGGTCGCGCGCCGGTCGTCGGGGCGCAGCAGGTAGCGCTCGATCACCTTGGAGTAGAAGCGGTACCCGATGAGGTAGGTGCAGACGGCGGCGAACACGAACCAGATCGCATTGACCGTCTCGCCGCGGACGACGGCGAGCATGACCCAGGCGAGTCCGCCGAGCAGGGCGATCGCGATCCAGATCACGACCTTCAACGGCGTCCAGCGCGCGGCGGCGCGGTGCTGCTCGTCGGAGACGGCGACCGGCGGCAGTTTCGGATCGGTGACGATGTCGGACGAGGATCGAGGCATCGGTTCTCCTGGGGGAAGGCGCTTCATTGCGTTTTCCCAGCTTAGGCGGATGCTCCGAGGCATTCCCGGTATTCGGTCGTAATGGTCTCGACCGGCCTTACCGTGGAGGTGATCGAGAGGAGATCACCATGACCGACGAGACCCCCACCGTGATCCGCAACGACGAGCAGGACCGCTACGACCTCCACGTCGGCGACGTGGCCGCCGGTTTCGCCGCTTTCCGGCGCGACGACGAGGGACGCCTGGTGTTCGATCACACCGAGGTCGACAAGGCCTTCGGCGGGCGCGGCCTCGGCAAGGCGCTGGCCGCCGATGCGCTCGCCGACGTCGCGCGACGTGGCGAGACCGTCGTTCCCGAGTGCCCGTTCATCGTGAAGTTCCTTCGTGAGAACGAGGTTCCCGGCCTGAAGATCGCGTGGCGCGACGAGGATGCCGTCGACGCCGCTGCCCCGGCGGAACCGTCGGCGTGACCCGCTTCGACGCCGAGACGGCGCCCGTCGACGAAGACCCGGGGGCGGGATCGCCGGGTCCCCGGCGCGCGCTGCTCGAGGCGCGCGAGGTTCCGCTCGGAGGCGTGCGCGCGATGTCGGTGCACCGCTTCCTGCCGCAGCGCGATCTGCCGCTCGTCGGCGCCTGGTGCTTTCTCGACCGGTTCGGCCCGCAGCGCACGCGCATGCGCGTCGAGCCGCATCCGCACATCGGACTGCAGACCGTCACCTGGCCGCTCGCCGGTGAGGTGCACCACCGCGACACCCTCGGCAGCGACGTCGTCATCGAGCGCGGCGCGCTGAACATCATGACCAGCGGTGCCGGCATCGCCCACTCCGAGTACTCGGTCGGCGACGAGCCGATCCCGCTCGACGCGCTGCAGCTGTGGGTGGCCCTCCCCGAGGAGCGCCGCCACGGCGCTCCCGACTTCGAGCGTCACGACGACCTGCCCGAGCTCGACCTCGGCGGCGGGGCCACGGCGACCGTCGTCGTGGGTGAGCTCGCCGGCGCCGTCTCGCCCGCGACGATGCATACGCCGATCGTCGGCGCGGAGCTCCGACTGCCCGCCGGGGCGATCGTCGACCTGCCCCTCGAGACCGCGTGGGAGTACGCCGTCGTGCCGGTCTTCGGATCGGTTCGTGTGGAGGGGACGGATGAGGCGGCCGAGGCAGGCGCGGACGCCGAGACGCAGGATGCCGTCGCACCCGGCGCCCTGCTCTACCTCGGTGACGGTCGTCGCGGCACCCGCCTGACCGCCGGCGACGAGGATGCGACGGTCTTCCTCCTGGGCGGCGAGCCCTTCGGCGACGAGATCGTCATGTGGTGGAACTTCGTCGGCCGCAGCCACGACGAGATCGAGGCCGCCCGCGAGGAGTGGGAAGCGGCATCCGATCGATTCGGCCACGTCACGGGCCACGGCGACGAGCGCATCCCCGCGCCGCCGCTCCCGCACGTGCGGCTGACGCCCCGCCGCCGCCGGCTCTGACCCATCCGCTGATGGAGGCGTGGCCCGGTTCGAGCCACGCCCCCGACCCGACGTGGCCCGTCAGACGCGTTCGGTGTGAAGGAGCGTCTGCAGCAGCGACCTCGCTCTCGCGTGTCGACTGCGAACCGTGGCGGCATTCATTCCCAGGTGCCGCGCGGCCTCCACCAGCGTGAATCCATCCCAGTAGACGAGGCGGATGATCTCCTGATCGATCACCTGGAGCTGGGTGATCGCAGCGCGCACATCGGCGGCATGATCCTGCTCCTCGGTCCGGGGCAACTCCGCGAGGTGTCGTGCGAGCTTGTTCGCGAGCGCATGCCGACGTGCATGCGACCGCCGGCCTTGAGAAAGAACGCGGCGAGCGATACCGAACATCCACATCCGGGCTTCGACGGCCTCGGAGGGGACCGACCGCGCCTTACGCCACACGACGACGAGGGTTTCTCCCAAGAGGTCTGCGGCATCTTCGCGATCGGGCACACGCCGGACGAAGTAGTCCAGGAGCGCACCGGCGTGATCCTTCACGAGCTGGGCGACGCGCTGGTCGTTCGTCGGCGCGGGCTCAGATGCGCCCGTCAATGCAGCTGTCCCGTGCAGTCGGTGTCTCGGCCGAGCCCGCCGTCGCCCGGAAGGATGTAGTCGTCAACCCCGGCGAAGATCACATCGTCCGCCGCTCCGAACCACGGCGAGAAAAGACCAGCGGCATCGCGCTCCAAAGCCCTCTCGTAGATCTTCTGTCCGACACCATCCCAGTTCTGAGCCGCGATGTACTCGACGGCCTCGGTGTTCGTTTCGACGTAGTCGAGTTCGCCGTTGAAGAGCTCGATCGAGCAAGAGATCTCACGACCGGTGTCGGTGACGTACGAGACGGGAATCTCGAAGTCGGGAATCATTCGCGGATCGGTGCCGGCTGTGGACGCGAGTGCGATTCCCGGCAAGGCGAGCACCGGCAAAGCGACCCACGACAGCCGGCGGACACGCCGCCGGCGCACGGCATGAACGCGCGCTGCGATCCCGACGCGATCTACTTCAGCTGCAACCATTCCGTCCGTTGATACGCGGCGCGGGGCACTTGCCCGCAACAGGTCATCAATCGATGTGTCCATGGAGTCCTCCTCGGTGCTCACCACGTACATGGCCGGACCTCGGCCGAACGTTGCACGACAGCGAGAGGTCGTGAAGGAGCCGCGTGGTCAGCCTCGCTCATCACCCCGTCCGCGGAACATCGCGATAGGCGCGACCTGAGACCATCCGAGGCTCTCGTAAAGCTTGCGTCCGTCGGCGCTCGCCACGAGGATTCCCGTCGTCGCCCGCTGCTCGGCCGCCCAGGCGGCGAGGCCGGTCATGATCAGGCGCCCGAGCCCTCGGCGTTGAAATGCCGACATCGTCCTGATGCGATCGAACACCGCGTCGCTGGCAGCCACGGCGACCTGCCCGTGAGCGGCCAGCTCGCCGTCCATATGGATCCGGGCGTAAGCCACCGGCCCGTCCTGCTCGATTTCGACCTCGGTCGGCACGATGCCCGGCTGGATACGCGCGCTCATCATGCATTCGCTCGTGTTCGCGGGATCGAGAACAGCGACAGCGTCATGCATCGACGCGTCGAGTTCGCCGATGAGAGTCGGCCTCACATCGGGCTCGCTCGTCACGGCGACCAGGCGGTCGATCTCTGTCAGCGACGCCGTCGACGCGACGCGTTCCTGGGAACGGCCGTCTGCCCCGACCTCCACGAGCCAGCTGTCGCCATCGCGGCATCGTTGCATCTGCCGCGAATTGCACCACCCCGTGACCCATCGGTCTACCCAGGCACTCGTCATGATCGTCCTCACTGGCCGCCGTACCCGCCGGCCGCTCACCCTCGAGACACTGACACGAATCCGCCTCTCGTCGCAGGCTACCGATGTCGATGCTCCAGCCCGGGCTCATTCCTCGGGCGACCGACGGACGGAGGCGAGGACCGACCAGCCTCGGTGGGAGGATGAAGAGCATGACGCACCCGCCGAGCACCGATGTCGATTCCACAGCGCCCGCCAACCGCTATGCGTCCGCCCCGGCCTGGCGGGCCGTAGACGATTACTTCACCGACGCGCTCGTACGCGAGGACGACGCACTCGCATCCGCACGCCAATCCGGCGAACGCACGACGATGCCGAACGCCGAGGTCGCCGCCAACCAGGGCGCGCTCCTCGGGCTCATCACCCAGCTCTCCGGCGCTCGACGAGTCCTCGAATTCGGCACCCTCGCTGGCTACTCGACGATCTGGTTCGCCCGTGCTGTCGGCCCGGAAGGGAAGGTCGTCACCTTCGAGCTCGAGCCGGCCAACGCGGAGGTTGCACGAGAGAACTTCGAGCGAGCGGGCCTCGCCGACCGGATCGAGCTCGTCGAGGGCTCGGCCGCGGATTCCGCCGAACGACTCATCAGTGAAGGCACCGAACCATTCGACCTGGTGTTCATCGATGCGGATAAGCCCAGCAACCCTCTGTACTTGCAGGCTGCTCTCGAGCTCACGGGTCCCGGCGCGGTCATCATCATCGACAACGTCGTGCGCGACGGTGCCGTCGCTGACGCGGGCTCGGACGATCCCCGCGTGATCGGTGTGCGAGACGTCGTCGACGCCATCGCCGCACGAGACGATCTGACAGCCACGGCGCTGCAAACCGTCGGCGTGAAAGGCTGGGACGGGCTGATCATCGCCCGTCGGACCTGATCCCTGTCCCGCAGCCGCGGAGCTGGGCGACTAGCGGACCGCGGCGAGGACCTCCTGCTCCTCGTCCCTTGTCAGCCCGGAGCGCCGGGGCCGGTCGAGCCCGCGCGAGATCTCGTCCGTGAGCACACGGGTCAGGGTGTCAGCGAGCGGTCGCGACCGACCTCCTGTGGCAACGAAGGCGCTTCCCGCTCGCTGGGCAAAGCCCGCGGCCTCGATCGGCAGCCATAACGGGAGAGACCGGGGGCCGGCCCAATAATGCACGTCGAGAGCGAGGAGCTCTTCGTCGTCAACCGTGATGAGTTCGCCGTCGAACCCGGCGACCGACCGTGCGCACGAAAGAAGTCCTCCATGGTGTGAACCTCACCGACGGCATTGACGACGCCGGCGATCCCGGCCGCGCCCGCGCTGACGATCCAGTCCGCGAGGTCCTCGACGTCGATGAACTGGACGAATCGCTGACTCATCATCGGAGCGAGCACGTTGCCACCGCGATGCAGCCGCGCCGGCCAGTAGCCGAGGCGGTCGCTCGGATCACCCGGACCCGCGATCAAACCGGGTCGGGCGATGAGCAAGCGGTCACCGAGCTCCGCCGCGGAGGCCCGTTCGGCGGCCACTTTCGCGTCGGGATACTCGGCGAGGTTCTGCGGGTCGACCAGCTGCGCCGTTTCGTCGGCGCCGGGCGTGCTGTTGTCCGCGTATACCGACACGGTCGAGACGAGAGTCCAGTGCGCCGCTCGGGCCGCGAGCGCCTTCAGAGCGGACTCGACGAGCTGCGGCTCGGAGGCGAGCTCGACAACATCATCCCATTCACCCCCGAGACCCTCGTAAGCCCCGGCGAGCGATCGGTCGGCGCGCACGAGTCGCACACCATCCGGCGCCGGTCCCGACTCGCCGCGCGCCAGGCAGACCACCTCGGCTCCGCTCTCGTGCGCCCGTCGCGCGATCTCGCGCCCCAGCCATCCGGTTCCGCCCAGCACGAGGATCCGTCTCATGCCCGCCAGTCAACAGGCACCGACTGACGCGGAGGAGTCACCTTCGCTGTGGGCGCAAACTGCGCCCAGTGCGCCCGGGCGAAGCGCGGTTGTTGAATGGTGCGATGAGCGCTCTCACCGACTACATCGCAGCGTGGAAGACGAACGACACCGAGCGGATCGTCGAGACCGTCACGGAGGATGTCGTGATCACCGAGAGCTTCGGGCCTGTGTACTACGGCCGGGAGCGTGTGCGGGAGTGGTGCGAGAAGTGGAACGAGGAGGGGTCGCGCGTTCTCGACTGGACGATCACGAACGAAGCCCGGGCCGGAGATCTGCTCGTGGCGGAGTGGCGGTTCGAGTACCACCAGGACGGTGAGGACCGGACGCTCCTGGGGGCGACCATCGCAACCGAGCGCGACGGCAAGATCGCGCAGCTTCGCGAGTACGCCGTCACCGACGATCTCTACACCTGGGAAGGCGAGTGGAGATGACCGGCGCCGCGACCGGAGGCCTGGTCCGGATTCGTCGCGCAGGCCGACGTGGTCGACGGCTTGCCGGCAAGGCCCGGGGCGGGGCACGACGCCGCGATGACCGCAGCCGGCGTGCCCCGCATCCGCTGCACAGCACGAGCGAGCAGAGGCACTGCCCAGAACACGGCGAGCGGCACGACGACCGTGATCACCAGAGCTGTCCTCGCGACATCGGGCCAGCCAGCGGTCATCGGAGCGGTGAGAGCCGATACTCCGAGTGAGAGCGGCAGGATCACCGCCCACGTCACGAGTGCCTGAAGGGGGCGCGGAAGCGGTCGCATGAAAACTCCAAACGTTCGGTTGGATTAACGCTAGCAGAATCCAACTGAACGGTTGGCATCTGTCGACATCGGCGGGGACGGCTGCGACATCATCCGCGAGGCTGATGTCGCTCATCCACACGAGCGACGACGCAGACAGCGGGTCTTCGTAGCGTCGATGGCATGACGAAGCCCCGCCTCCCCCACGACATCCCACCCGGCGCCGCCGCCCTCGGCATGGCAGCCATCCTGCTGACGTTGTCGGGCTGCGCCGCCATCGACTCGGTCGCCTACGGTCGAGCGGAGAGCTCTTACGCGACGGCCCAGGAGTTCGCGCAGGCGCGCGGCGAAGCACCCGCGTGGCTGCCGCCCGACGCGCGTGAGATCACGCGGGTCGTGTCGACCCGGGCCGAGGCCGAGTCACTCCTGTTCTCGAGCGAGGACGGACTTGCAGCGTGCGAGGACGTCGAGCGGGTCTCGGCGCCGACCATGGAGATCGCCTCGGCTCCCGATGTCTACGCGATCGACCGTGTCGCCGTCTGTGGCGAGTGGGCAGTGGCGGAGAGCGACGGGACGTTCTACGCATGGACGCCGGCGCAGGAGGCCCAGTGATCCGGATCCGGCCGGTCTTTAGACTCGGTGGGATGGACGTCACTCTGCGCCCCGCGGTCCGAGCCGACATCGAGTGGCTCGTCGACCTGCGCGCCGACGTGCTGCGCGTCGACCTCGAGCGCCTCGGCCGCTTCGACGAGCACCGCGTGCGCGAGCGGATGCGCGCGGGCTTCCGTCCCGAGTGGACCCGCATCATCGTCGTCGCGGGAACGGATGCCGGCTGCATCACGACCCGCCCGGACGGCGCCACCCGCTGGATCGAGCACTTCTACCTACCCGTCTCCGTGCAGGGGCGAGGCATCGGCAGCACCGTTCTACGGTCGGTGATCTCCCAGCCGCACGACGGACCGACGCGCCTGAACGTCCTGCAGGGCAGCGCCGCGCGGCGCTTGTACGAGCGGCACGGCTTCACCCTCGACAGCGAGGACGACGTCGACGTGTGGCTGACCCTGCGGGCAGAGGCCTGATCTCGAACGCCGATATCGTCGCCGTGTGCAGCGATTCGTCCGATTCCAGAGCGCGGTTCCCAACCGGAACGGACGCTTTCCCGGCGTCTTCGCCCTAGCGAACGGCCTGGCGCACGACGGCATGCTCCAACCCGAGGACGAAGTCTGGTGGCGGGCGGCGAACGATCGCGCCAACAGCCTCTACGACGCACCGGCTGAGGCCTATGGCCCGTATGCGCCTCCCGGCGGGCGCTCGTGGTTCAAGACTGAAGCGCACGACATTCTCGCGCTGACGGCGGGATACCTCGACCTGCTCGACCGCTACGACGTTCCCTGGCACGAGGTCCGGACGACTCATCCGGGAACGATCCTCTACGAGGACCCCGTGCAGGTGGTCGCTCTCCCCTTCACGCACGCGCAGAGTTGGCCGTTCACCAGACAGAGCTCGTGACGAATCTCCGTCATCGGGCGCTGGTCGTTGCCGAGGGCACGGCGTACTTGAACCCGACGTGCGAGTCGGCGAACCCGAGCCTGCGGTAGAAGCGGTGCGCGTCGACGCGCGCGGCATCCGATGTGAGCTGCACGAGAGAGGCGCCGAGCTCGACCGCCGCGGCATCCATCACCCACCGCATGAGCGCCGTGCCGATGCCGGATGAGCGTTCGGTGCTCGCGACGCGTACGGCCTCGACGAGGAGACGGGTGCTCCCCCGCCGCGCCATCCCGGGGATGAGGGTCAGCTGCAGGGTCGCCACGACCTGCCCCGTCTCGTCGACCGCGACCAGCAGCTCGTTGGCGGGGTTCGCGACGATCCGTTCGAGCGCGTCTGCGTACGCGCCGCGGTCCTCGTCGCGGGCAAGGTCGCCACGCCCCGCGCTGATCGGGTCGTCCGACAGCAGTAGCACGATCGCATCGAGATCATCCGACGTCGCGCGACGGATGACGACATCCGCCGAGCGGGCGCGGACGGTTGCCGGGAGGTTCAAGCCGTTGATCACGGTCTCTATTCTCGGGCTGTCTCCGGTACGCGCTCAGCGCCGCGTGAGGTTGCCGTCGGCCCATTCGCCCAGCTGGCTGAGGATCGGCACCAGGCGCGAGCCGGCCTCGGTCAGCGCGTAGGTGACCGCGACGGGCGGTCCCGGCTCGACCCGCCGGACGACGAGTCCGACATCCGAGAGCTCGGTGAGCCGGTCGGAGAGCACCGCGTCGCTGATACCGGCGACGGCGCGACGCAGGCCGACGAACGAGAGCTCGCCCTGCCCGAGCACGTCGACGATCATGCCGTTCCACCGCTTGCCGAGCACCGAGAACGCATGCGACACCGCGGCGTCGCACTGTCGCGCGTCGTGGGCATCGGTCATGCCTCCATCGTACGTGTGCTAGCGTTCCCGAAGTCGCTTTGTTTTTCATAGCCCCTCTGATCGGAGAAGCGCATGACCCTGTTCCGCCTTGATGCCAGCATCCTGCCCGCCACCTCTGCCAGCCGCGAGCTGGGCGACCTCGTCGAGGCCGAATGGCTCGCCGCCCACCCCTCGAGCGATGTCGTTCGCCGCGACATCGCCGCCGACCCGGTCCCCGCGACCGCATGGCGGGATGCCGTGACGGCCGGATTCACGCCCGCCGAGCAGCAGACCGATGGCCAGCGCGACGCGATCGCCCTGCGCGAGCAGCTGGCCGACGAGCTGATCGGTGCCGACGCCCTGCTGTTCACCGTGCCGCTGTACAACTACGGCGTCTCGCAGCACGTGAAGACGTGGTTCGACCTGGCCTACACCGACCCGCGCATCGACCCGCAGGGAACCGCTCTGCGCGGCAAGCCGGCGACGCTCGTCACCGTGCTGGGCGGCAACTACGAGCCCGGCAGCCCGAAGGAGGGTTGGGACCACTCCACCGGGTGGCTCCGGCGCGTGTTCGCAGACGTGTGGGGCCTCGACCTCACGGTCGTCCACCGTCCCTTCACGCTCGTCGGCGTGAACCCTGCGCTCGACGCCTTCACCGAAGCCGCGGCCGAGCTGCGCGCCAACGCCGAACGGGATGCCGTCAGCGCCGGGCGTGCGCTCGCAGCATCCCGCACCGCCTGAAACACGACGACGGGGCGCCCGGACCGAAGTCCGAGCGCCCCGCGCATCCGCACAGAAGTGCGTCAGCCGGTCATCACCACAGCACGAGGAATCCGCTGAGCCCCAGCGATCCCTCGACCGTGTCGCTGCCGTTGTAGGTGGCGACGACGACCTTCAGCCCGCGCGACTGCCGGGGCAGTTCGACCCGCGCCGTGCCGTCGACGACATCCGCGCTGTACCGGGTCGAGTTCACCCAGATGTCGACGGTGCCCGTCGCGGGGGCGCCACCGGTCGGAGTGACCTTCACCGAGACGACGTAGGGCTGCGAGGCCGTTCCGACGTAACGGTTGAGAGACACGGTCGTCGCCGAGGCGAATTTGACGAACACCTCGTTCGACACCGCGGTTCCGGTCTGGGGGTTGCCCTCCGCCGTCGCGGTGACCCGCACCGACAGCGCCGTGCCGACATCGGCGCGCGTCACCTTGTACGACGCCGAGGTGGCACCCTCGATGGGCTCGCCGCCGCGAAGCCATTGGTACGCGACGCCGACCTCTGCGGGGTCCCACTCGCCAGCGGTCGCCTTCAGCGTGCCGCCGACCTTCGCCGACCCCGACACCTCGGGAGCGACGACCGCGACCGGCGCACCCTGGCCCGACTCGACCTCGACGATCGTCCGGATCGAGGAGTCGCCGTAGCGAACGACGCCGAGGTACGACGTCTCGGGCTCGAGGCCCGCCCACGACAGGGTGTAGGTCGCCTTCTCGCCCTGCACCGTCGGCAGCGGGTCGGGGGTCGCGGTGAACTCGCCGCCCGTCGCTCCCGCCGCCACGACCGCAGTGGTGAGGTCGTAGGTGAAGGGCTCGCTGAACGAGTACCGGTTGACCTTGACCAGGTAGGTGCCCGCGGTGGGGGCCGTGAGCGAGACGGCCTCGTTGGCCGATGCCGTCGCCGACGACCACTGCTCGTAGTAGCGCAGGTCGTCGGGACTGACCACGCGGTACACCGTCATGTCGAGGTCGGTCGTCTCCGTCGCCTCGGTCTCGACGGCGAAGCGCGCGAACTCGGTGCCCTCGGGGACGTCGACGATCTCGTAGGTGTTGAAGCCGGCCTCGCCCTCGTCGTAGAACGAGTCCTGGTCACCGGAGTGGCCGGGCACCTCGGGGAAGTCCGGGTTCACGCGCAGCTCCTGCGGCACGAGACCCGACAGGCCGAGGTCGATCTCACCCGTCAGCGACGGCGCGACCGTGACGTCGACCGAGCCGGTCGTGCCGGCGCCCGACACGGACTCGGGAGCGTCGACCGGCACCGGGAACACCGCGATCGGCGAGCGCACGTCGTTCGCCCCGCCCGTCCAGGTGAGGAAGCCGGTGGCCCACTCGCCCATCGCAGCATCGACGCGCGACAGCGTGATCTCGACCGTGGCCGACTCGCCGGCGCCGAGGGTCACCGACGACGGCGAGACCTGCACGTCGATGCCGGGAACGGATGCCTGCGCCTCGTACGTCCCGGCCTCGGTGGCCGTGATCGTACGGGTCACCGTCTGCGGCGCGCCGAGCGCGCCGACGCCGATGGAGGGCAGGTTGAGGTCGCTCGGGTCGATCGGGTCGACACCGAAGTCTCGCAGCCCCAGGCCCTGCAGGTAGGCGGCCCAGTCGGCCGGACCGTTCAGGTAGAGCAGGCCCGGCTCGAAGTACTTCGTCGGGTCGGTCTGACCGGCACCCTGCGTGAACGGGTCGGTGACGGCGTCGCCGGCTGCGTCCACGGTGTCGTAGGCGGTCGTCATCATCGCCGACTTCACCTCGGCGGGCGTCGCCTGCGGGTGCTCGCCGAAGTAGAGCGCGGCGAGTCCGGCGACGTGCGGCGACGACATCGAGGTGCCGGAGAGGATGCCGAAGGTCGGGTCCTCGCCGATGCCGTTCTCGGTGGCCGCGAGGATCGCGACGCCAGGAGCGGTGATGTCGGGCTTGATGACGTCGCTGCCGTCGGCGAGCATCGGTCCGCGGCTCGAGAAGCCCGCCACCTGGGGAACCGGGGTCTCGGTGCCGGTGACGTTCTCGCCGATCAGGGTGACGACGCGGTCGGTGCCTCCCTGGACGTACTCGAGCACAGCCGGGCGGGCGGTGTCGGCGACGTGCACGGTGGGAACCGAGTGGAAGTCGTTGTCGAGCGAGGCGGGCGTGACGTTGGTCAGGATCATGCCGATTCCGCCGGCCTCTTCGACCGCCTGCGACTTCTCGACACGAGCGTTCGATCCGCGGTCGCAGACGACGATCTTGCCGGTGACCTTCGCCGGGTCGAGCGAGCCGAGCAGGCAGAGCTCGGGCGTCGTGGCGCCGGCCAGGCCGGCATCGCCGGCGAACACGGACGGGCCCGAGATCGTGTCGCCGAATCCGACCGACACCGACGCGCCGGGGAACTGCGCGGCGGACGTGTCGCCCTCCTCGCCGAGGCGGACGGTGCCCTCCCAGGTCGGAATCGTGGATGCCGCGACCGTGGCGTACCACGGCGACGCGTGGTCGGCCGTGACCGGGTCGGGTCCGGAGTTGCCGGCGCTCGTCGCGACGAAGACACCGGCCGCTGCCGCGTTGAAGAACGAGATGTCTTCCGGCGCGAGCACGGTCGTGGCCGAGCCGCCGCCGATCGAGTAGTTGATCACGTCGACGCCGTCGGCGACGGCCTGGTCGATCGCGGCCAGCAGGTCGCTCAGGGCGCAGATGTCGTCGGTCGTCACGAGCGGGTCGGGACCGACGTAGCAGGCCTTGTACGACGCGACCTTGGCCGCCGGTGCGACGCCGGAGATCGAGCCGAAGTCGATTCCCTCGACGGTGGCCTCGACGCCGTTGTTGCCCGCGGCGGTGCTCGCCGTGTGCGATCCGTGCCCGTCGCCGTCGCGCGGCGACAGGTGGTCGTCGGCGAACGAGAACCCGTTGGCCGCGGCGCCGTCGCCGAAGTAGTGCGCAGCGATGAGCTTGGTGTTCAGGAGCGACGGGTCCCAGGCATCCTTCGTGCCGGCATCCTGATCGACGATCGTGCTGCGGAACTCGCCGCCGTCGGCCTTCGTGAACACGACCTCGTCACCGTCGCGGTAGGGCTGATCGCCCGGCGAGGTGCCGAGCGCGTCGCCGGCGAACGCGGGGTTCTCGGGCGCGATGCCCGTGTCGACGACGCCGACGACGACGCCCTCGCCCGCCGCATCGATGCCGCCGACCTTCTCCCAGACACCGCCGGTGCCTTCGAGCCCGAGGAACTCGGTCGACGGCACGGCGTCGACGTGGCGGATCTCGTCGGGGAAGACGCCGAGCACGCCCTTCTTGGCAGCCAGCTTGCCCGCCTGGTCGGCCGTCAACTGAGCCGCGAACCCGTTGAGGGTGGTCTGGTAGGTCGCGTCGGGAGTCGCGCCGACTTCGCTCGCGACCTCTTCTTGACGCTGCTCGAGGAAGCCCGAGTAGTCGGTCACGGCGCGGGACTGGGCGTCGAGACGCTCGCCCTCGTCAGGCTTGGTCGGCGCGAGGCCGGCCTCGCCGCCCTCGTAGGTCGCGACAGGGGCCTCATCGAGCAGGACGATGTAGCGCCCGCTCTCGCTCTCGATCGGAACCGGGATGTTCACCCCCTCTCCCGTTGCAGCGAAGGATGCCGTTGCGGCAGAGCTCGTGAACAGTGCAGCCAGGGATACAGCCGCGACTGTTCGCAGGGTGGTGCGAACCATGTGCGCTCCAGTGGGGGGATGGATGAGCAGTCCGCGCGGCGTCGGCGGCGCGCGGTGAAGTCAACCTAGCTCACAGTTCCGACACAAGGAACCCTCGGCTTTCATTCAGGTCACGGAAGCGCCACCCCGACCGAGGCATTTCTCACGGCTCACGAGGGAACCGCCCTGCGCGCGTCCCATAGGCTGGGCGGGTGGCCCCGGCATCCCGCCTTTCGACGCGCGTTCTGCTCGTCTGCGCTGCCATCGGCGTCGCCACAGGTCTGCTCGGCGGCATCGAGGGATGGCTCGCCGTCCCCGTCATCACGGGTCTGCCGATCGTCTACGGCTTCCTCCTCGGCATCCACGTGCTGCCGGGAATCGTCGCGCAGGAGACCCTGCGGCTGCCCTGGGTCGCGCTCATCACGCACCTGATCGCGGCGCTCGCATCGTCGGCCGTCGCGCCGCCCTACACGTTCCAGTTCCTGGGGACCGCCGTCCTTTTCGGCGGCCTGCAGGAGGGCGTCGCCGCTCTCGTCCGCTATCGCTCGTGGGCGCCCTGGCGGTTCTTCGTCTCGGGTCTCGTCATCGGCGTCGTCGTCGCCCTCGCGGTGTTCTTCGCCGCTCATCTCAGCGCCCTCCCGCTGTGGGCTCAGGTCACCTACCTGATCCTGGCCGTGCTCGGCCCCGTCGTCTGGACGGCGATCGGCCTGTGGATCGGCGTCGGCCTCCGCCGCGCCGGCGTCGCCCGGCGCTGAGCCCCTGCCGGCCTTTCGAGCCCAAGTTAGGGTCGGCTAAGCTAAGCGCAACCGATCCGATCCGAGGACGCCCGTGACATCCGCCGCATCCGGTGCCGCCACGGCGGGGACGCCGGTCGCTGCGACCGCATCCGCGCCGCTGCTCGCCGTGCGCGATCTCGCCGTGACCTACGAGGGATCGGATGCCGTGGCGACGCGCGGCGCGTCGTTCACCGTCACTCCCGGCGAGGTCGTGCTGCTGCTGGGGCCGAGCGGTTCGGGCAAGTCGACGGTCGCGCTGACGCTCAACGGGCTCATCCCCCAGTCGATCCCGGCGACGACCGAGGGCAGGGTGCTCGTGTCGGGCGAGGATGCCGCGACCACCCCGATTCCGCGCCTGAGCACCCGTGTCGGCATGGTGTTCCAGGACCCCGACGCGCAGCTGGTCACCGGCACCCTGCTCGACGAGGTCGCCTTCGGCCCCGAGAACCTGCGGCTTCCCGTCGACGACGTCCTCGACCGCAGCGAGCGTGCGCTGCGCCGGATGGGTCTCTGGGAGCGGCGGCACGAGAACCCCGACCGCCTCTCCGGCGGGGGACGCCAGCGCCTTGCGATCGCGTGCGCACTGGCGATGGACTCCCCCCTGCTCGTGCTCGACGAGCCCACCGCGAACCTCGACCCCGAGGGCATGGAAGACGTCTACGCCGCTCTGGGCGAGATCGCCGCCGCCGGCGACCGGGCGATCCTGCTCGTCGAGCACAATCTCGACGCGGCGATCGGCTTCACCGACCGCGTCGTCGTCCTCGATCACGGCGGCCGTACGATCGCCGACGGCCCGATCGACGCGGTGCTGCGCGAACGGGCGGCCGAGCTGCACGAGATCGGCGTGTGGCTGCCGATCTCGACCCTCGCGGCCCTGCACCTGCGCGAGGCCGGCTACCCGCTCGACCCGCTCCCCCTGACGCCCGATGAGCTGCGCGCGGGGCTCGAGGCCGCGGCATCCGGGCGCGAGAATCGGACGATTGCACCGTCGTCGGAGACATCCCCCGGTCCGCTCCGAGTTTCGCGCGACTCTCCGAGGCTCGCGACCGCACCCGCCGTCTCGGTGCGCGGTCTGACGCTGCGTCGAGGCCGGACGACGGTGCTGCACGACGTGGACCTCGAGGTCGCGACCGGCGAGTTCGTCGCGATCGTCGGCGCGAACGGGGCGGGGAAGACGAGCCTCGTCCAGGCGATCGCGGGCGTCGTCCGGGGACCGCGCGGGCGCATCGACGTCGGCGGTATCGACCCGAGCCGGGCGGACCCGCGCGCAGTGGCAGAGCGCATCGGGTTCGTCTTCCAGAACCCCGAGCACCAGTTCGTCACGCACACCGTGTTCGACGAGCTCGCCCACGGCCTGCGGCGCCAGCGGGTGCCCGCCGAGGAGATCCGCGAGCGCGTCGATCGGATGCTGCGCCGCTTCGGCCTCGAGGCGCACGCCGGCCGGCATCCGTTCCTGCTGTCCGGCGGTCAGAAGCGTCGGCTCTCGGTCGGCACAGCGCTCATCGCCGGCGCTCCCGTGCTGGCGCTCGACGAGCCGACGTTCGGCCAGGACCGCGCGCGCGCCGATGAGCTGCTGCACCTGCTGCGCGACCTCAACCGCGATGGCACGACGATCCTCGTCGTCACGCACGACATGCAGCTGGTGAGCGAGTACGCCGAGCGCTGCGTCGTCGTCGGAGACGGCCGCATCGTCGCCGACGGTCCGACCGCAGACATCCTCGGCGACGACGAGCTGCTGCGTTCCGCGGCGCTTCGGATGCCGCCGCTGCGGCGCGCCCTGCACGGACTCGACGTGTTCCCGGAGCTGGCGGGCGTCGCGCGTCTCCGCGATCTGCCGCGAGGCCCTCGAGACCCGCGAGGCCGGCGATGAGCGCGACGGCGACCACCGCGATCGATCCCTACGCGGCCGCGCCGGCATCGCGTCGGCTGCTGTTCCGACTCAACCCGCTGGCCAAGCTCGCGGCGCCCGTCCCCGCGATGGTCGCGCTGATCTTCACGCGCGACCTCGTGACGCCGCTCGCGATCCTCGCGCTCGCTTACGCGGTACTGATCGTCGGTGCGCGCTGGACGCTCCGCACCGTTCTGCTGCTCGCGGTCGCCGTGCCGGTCGGCATCCTGCTCGTGGGCGCGGGGATGTCGCTGTGGGTCGACGCTGCGCGGGTGGCCGACACCCCCGTGCTGCTCCAGCTCGGCGCGTGGAGCCTGCACGCCGGGGCGCTGCAGATCGGGATGGCGACCGGGTTGCGGCTCGGAGCGATCGCCGCGCTGGCGTTCATCGCCGGACTCACCACGACGGGGCCGGACCTCGTGCGGGCGACCGTCCAGCAGCTGCGGGTGCCCTACCGCGTCGGCTACACGGCGCTCGCGGCGTTCCGGTTCGTGCCGCGCTTCGGCTACGAGCTGGACCTCATCAGGCAGGCGCACCGGGTGCGCGGTGCCCACGGCGGGCGGGGGCCGTTCGCCGCGATCGCGCGGTGGGGAGGTTACGTCGTCCCCCTGCTCGCAGGAGCCATCCGCCACGCCGAACGCGTCGCGCTCGCGATGGACTCGCGCGCCTTCGGCGCACACCGCGATCGCACCGAGCGCCACCTCGTACCGTTCCGGCGGCGTGACGTCGTCTTCATCGTGGTCTTCTGGATCGCGTCGGCCGCGATCCTCATTCCCCTCTTCCCCTGGACCCCCTGATGCCGGCCACACCCCGTCGAGTCGCCACGTATCGCGGATGCGGGGGCACCCGCATCCGCATTTGCTGGCGAGTCGACGGATTGTGGCGAGCCCGGAAAGGATGCTGCGCATGACCCGCAACCTCGTCAAGCCCACGACGCCCGGCCTGGTGCGTCTGGAGGTGCTGCGCGCCGAGCGGCTCGCTCCGCACTGGATGCGGGTGACGTTCGGCCGCGGCGACATCGACCGGTTCGTGCCGCTCGGCTACGACCAGTGGTTCCGCCTCTTCCTGCCGCTCGGCGGCGATGAGGCCCTCGATCGCATCCCCGCGAAGGCCAACAAGCTGTTCGGGTACCTCAAGTACCTCCGTATCCCCGAGGGCGAGCGGCCGGTCATGCGCAACTACTCGGTGCGTGCGTACCGGCCGTCGGGATCGTCGGGCGGCGCCGAGATCGACGTCGACTTCGTGCTGCACGGCTCGGGACCGACCGCCGGCCCCGCCTCGCGCTGGGCCTCGCAGGCCCACGCGGGAGAGAGCGTCGTCATCATCGACGAGGGACTGCGCTTCAACCCCGAGCGAGGTGTCGACCGGGTGCTGCTCGTCGCAGACGAGACGGGTGCACCGGCCGTGGCCTCCATCTGCGCATCTTTGCCGGGAACGGCATCCGGGATGGCGCTCATCGAGGCCCCGTCGAGCGACGACGTGCTCGAGATCGAAGCGCCTCCGGAGGTCGATGTCCGGTGGCTCGTCCGGGCGCCCGACGCGAAGCCGGGGTCAGCCGCCCTTGCAGCGCTGAGCGCGTTGGCGCCGGGCGCCGTGCCTGCGCAGTCGCTCCATGCCTTCGTCGTCGGTGAGCAGTCGCTGCCGACCACCGCTCGACGGATGCTCATCGCCGACCACGGCATCCCGAAGGAGCAGATCAGTTTCGTCGGCTACTGGCGCGAGGGCGCGGGATCGCCGGCTCCGAGGTCGCAGGCGAGGGAACAGCACGCGCCCTCCGACGCGGCTCCGAGGTCGGCGGAATCGGAGGCAACGGCATGAGCACCTCGGCCCGATCTCGCGCCGCACGCGTCTCGACGGCGTACCTGCTGACCTGCGCAGCGATCGGCGTCGCGGCGAGCGCGTTGCTCGCGCCTGCGTGGGTCGCATCGACGACCTTGTTCCTCACGGTGCCGTTCGCGACGGTGGCGATCGCCGGGCTGTGGGTTCTCCCCGCCGTCATCGCTCTCAGGCTGCTGCAACGCCCGGGAGCGGGGCTGCTCGTGGGGCTGATCTCGGGGCTCGTGCTCGCGCCGTTCTTCACGATCGGATCGGTTGCGACGATGTTGTACTGGTCGTTCTTCCCCGAGCTGCCGTTCCTCGCGACGCTCTACCGGCGCTGGAACACGTGGCTGCACTACGCGGGTGCCGCGATCATCGGTGCGACCTACCCGGTCTTCGCGGCGCAGTCGTTCGACCTGTGGAGCATGGCCACGCCCGTGCTCGTCGGGTTCATCGCCCTGTGCATCGGAAGCTGCCTCGTGGCCACGTGGCTCGGCATCCTGATCGGCGACCGCCTGCGCGCCGCCGGCGTCGCGACCCTAGCCCGCCGCCGGACGCCCGCCTGACCCCCTCTTCCCCCTTCCCCTTCCCCTTCCCTCCTCCGTCGACTCGCCGAAAAATGCGGATGCGGGGGGTGCAGCATCCGCAGAACCTGGCGAGTCGACGGCCCGGCGAGCGCCGCGGCAGGTCAGTCGGCGTAGGTCGGGGCCGGGGGCATCCCGAAGAAGTCTTCGAGGGTGCGGTAGCCGCCGTCTGCGTAGAGCGCCGCCAGCTCGGGACCGATGTAGCGCAGGTGCCAGGGCTCGTACTCGTAGCCGGTCGTGTCAGTGCGGCCGTCGGGGTAACGGATGATGAAGCCGAAGCGATGCGCGTTGGCGGCCACCCAGTCGGACTGCGCCGTGCCGCCGAACTGCTCGATGGCTCCGCATCCCCCGTCGCACGCGACGACATCGACGGCGAGGCCGGTCTGATGCTCGCTGTGGCCGGGGCGGGCGCTGGTGAGGTCGGCGTTGCTCTGTCCGAGCTGACCGACGTAGTTGCGGTACGTCGACACCTGGAAGTCGTACGAGCGGAACCCGCTGTTGACCCCGATCGTGCCCGCACCCTCGTCGCTCGCGGCTGCCGCGAGCTGCGAGAGGGCTGCTGCGACGTCCGCACGCATGTGCCCCCCGCTGGTCCGCTCGACGCCCTCGGCGCGCGCTTGCGGCTCGGGCCAGTAGTCGATCGGATCGAGCGCGTTGAGCTTGTTGACCACGACCCAGGTGCGCCCGGCCTCGTGCAGGTCGATGCACGGGGCCGCCCCGGCGGTGATCGCGGCGCGGAAGGGCTCGGCTCCCCCGGCCGCGGCGATGACGTCGGCGTCCGAGCCGGACGAGAGCGCCTCCGCGAAGCCCGGAGCTGAGCAGATGTCGCCCGCGGCGGCGGCATCCGTCGCGGCATCGTCGACCGGCTGCGCAGCGGAGTCCGCGTCGCCGGACTGCGCGGGCGCCGGGAGGCTCGACGCGGTGGGCGCGTTGCCCGCCGTGTCGCCGAGGAGCGCAGCGACGGGGTCGGCGGCAGCGGCATCCGATCCGCTCAGCGCCGACGTGGTGCCGATGGCACCCGCGACGACGAGCCCGACGAGCGCGAGGGCCGCAGCGCCGGCGACGGCGCGGCGGCGGACATAGACGGATGCCGGCAAACGGACGGACGCCGTCAGGACGCCGGGCTCGGACGAGCCACCACCCTCGCGCGCCGGCGCGGATGCGGCATCCTCCGGCGGACGCGACACGGCAGACCCGGAACCGGCGGCGCGCTCGCGCAGCTCACGGCGCGTCGGAAGGGGTCGCGTCTCCGGCGACCGCTCGCGTCGCGAGCGACGCGTCTCCGGCTCGGTCGGGTGCGCCACGACCCCCATTCTGCCCTGCGAGCCCGCCGGCCGCCGGTTACGCCTCCTTCGTGATTGACATCGCTTCGAATTTCTGTTCGAATCTTCTCATGCGATGGCAGGGGCAGCAGGTGGGCGTGGCGGATGCCGCTGCTCTGCCCGGCCTCGAAACGCTCAATGGCCTCGTGCGCTCGGTGACGACGCCCGAGTTCGCGGGAGTGACCTTCCACGAGGTCATGTCACGCTCGGCGCTCAACCGGGTTCCGGGCCCGTCGGCGATGCCGTTCGACTGGACGGTCAATCCGTACCGGGGATGCACGCATGCCTGCGTCTACTGCTTCGCCCGTGGCACGCACGAGTATCTCGACATGGACGCGGGGGCCGACTTCGACTCGCAGATCGTCGTCAAGCTGAACGTCGCCGACGTGCTGCGTCGGGAGCTCTCAAAGCCGAGCTGGGCACGCGAGCAGGTCGCCCTCGGCACGAACACCGATCCCTACCAGCGCGCCGAGGGCCGCTACCGGTTGATGCCCGGCATCATCACGGCACTCGTCGACAGCGGCACGCCGTTCTCGGTGCTGACGAAAGGCACGCTGCTGCGACGCGATCTGCCGCTGTTGGCCGAGGCGGCGCGTTCCGTGCCGGTCGATCTCGCGATGTCGATCGCGGTGCTCGACGAGCCGTTGCGCCAATTGCTCGAACCCGGCGCGCCGACGTTCGCCGCGCGCCTCGACACGGTGCGAGCGGCCAGCGCCGCGGGGTTTCGGGTGACGGTGTTCCTCATGCCGATCGTGCCGCACCTCACCGATTCGACCGAGGTACTCGACGATGCCCTGAGCCGGATCGCAGATGCCGGCGCCGCCCGCGTCGTCTACGGCGCGATGCACCTGCGACCGGGCGTCAAACCATGGTTCCAGCAGTGGCTCGCGCGTGAACGCCCCGACCTCTTGCCGGTGTACCGCGGCCTGTACCCCGGGGCCGCGGTGCAGGCACCTCAGGGCTACCGGCGCATGCTCGCAGCGCGCGTTCGACCCCTGCTCGCGCGGCATCGACTGCGCGGCGGTCTCGAAGAGGAAGAGGCGCAGCCGAGCACCCGACGGTTCCGGCCGGGACCGGTCGTCACGACCTCGCGCGGCCGCGCCGCTGCAACGGCATCCGTTCCCACCCTCTTCTGAGGCCGGGAGGGCGGCGATGCCGTCAGCGCGGGAGCGCGGAGTGGACCGCAAGGGCGACGTCGCGGGTCGTGTCGGGCGTCGCGAGCTCTCCGCCGCCGACGGTGATCCATGCGGCACCGTCGAACACGTAGGTCACGGCCGTGCTCACATCACCCGCCTCGATGGCGTCGCCGGTGAAGACGGTCGCGGTGCCCGAGCGTTCCTCCGTGAAGGTGTCGGACGCGTCGCGGAGTGCCGCGATCAGGCGGGGAGCCGCCTCCGAAGCGCTGACGACCGCTATCGACACCGCTCGTCCTGATCTGGGCACACCCCACAGGCAGGCCGTCGCATCATCGGACGCGGCGAGCGCGTCTTGGGCCGCGGGTCCGACCGGCTTCCACGTGTCCGTCGTGTCGGCGATCAGCACGACGTCGGCGCCGAAGGCGGCCTGGACGATCGCATCATCGACCTGAGCCGCGCACTCCGGGATGGCGAAGTGCGCCGGTATTCCGGTCCGCTGCGGCTCAGCTGTCGCGGTCGGCGTCGGGGACGAGTGCGCGGCCGACGAGGGGGGAGACGCCGCCGACGAGCCCGGCTCGGTCGCAGCGGGCGCGACCTCCGAGCCGGGGACTGTGCATCCCGACAGCAACAGAACCGCGGCAGCGCAGGCGGTCCCGATCGAAAGTCCTCGTGTGCGATGCATGCTCCTCAGCCCAGCGGCATCCGCCGTGCAGGGGAACCCGGTCGCGCTTTCATGAGAATGTCGCTAATGCGCACCCGCCCCCGCGCACGCGCGCGAGGGCGGGGTGTCGGGTCAGGCGTCGACGTTCGCGAGCTGTCGGCCCGAGACCTCCTCGAGGATGTCGTCGCCGGGGCGCACATCGTCGAAGGGGGCGTCGATCTCGGCACGCTCGAGCATCTCGGTCATGCGGCGGCGGCGCTGACGCGTGATGAGGGTGACGACCGCGCCCGAGCGACCGGCACGGCCGGTGCGGCCCGCACGGTGCAGGTACGTCTTGTACTCATCGGGAGCGTCGGCCTGGATCACCAGATCGATGTCGTCGACGTGGATGCCGCGGGCAGCGACATCCGTTGCGACGAGCACCCGCACCTTGCCGTCGGTCAGACGCTGCAGGTTGCGCGTGCGCTTGCCCTGGTTGAGGTCGCCGTGGAGCGCGACCGCCGCGATCCCGGCATCCTCGAACTGCTCGGCGAGCATCTCGGTGTAGGCACGGGTGCGGGCGAAGACGAGGGTCTTACCGTCGCGATCGACGAGGGAGTTGAGGATCTCGGCCTTGTCGCGGTGGTCGAGGACGAGCACGCGGTGGTCGATGGTCGAGGTGTCCTGGCTCTCGCCCGCGACCTCGTAGACGGCGGGCTCGACGAGGAACTCGTCGACCAGCGCCGCGACCTCGCGGTCGAGCGTCGCGGAGAAGAGCAGTTTCTGCGCGCCGTCCTGCACGAGGCGGAGGATGCGCTGCATGGGCTCGAGGAAGCCGAGCTCGCTCATGTGGTCAGCCTCGTCGAGCACGACGATTCCTACCTCGGAGAGGTCGAGCTTGCCCTGGTTCTGCAGGTCCTCTATGCGCCCCGGGGTGCCGATGATGATGTCGACGCCCTTCTTGAGCGCACCGACCTGACGCGCCTGCGGCACTCCGCCGTAGATCTGCGTCGTGAACAGGCCGACGCTGCGCGCGATCGCCTGCACGGTGCGGTCGATCTGCAGCGCCAGCTCGCGCGTCGGCGCGAGGATCAGGGCCTTCGGCGAACGCCCGAACTCGCGGCGCTTGCCGGCCTGGCTGCGCAGGATCGACTCGACGAGCGGAGCGCCGAACGCGATGGTCTTGCCCGAGCCGGTGCGGCCGCGGGCGAGCACATCCTTGCCCTCGAGGATCGGCGGAATGGTGGCCGCCTGGATCGGGAACGGGGATGCTGCGCCGAGAGCCTCGAGCTGACGGACGATGTTGTCGCCGAGGCCGAGGTCGGCGAACGACGACTGGGCGACGGATGCCGCATCCACGGCCTCCGCCTGCAGGCGCTCGTGGACGGTGTCGACGTGGTCCTGGTGGGCCTTCGACTTGGTCTCGGCATTCCAGTCCGAACGGTTCGGGCGGTCGCCGAAGTCGCGGCGGGGACGGTCGTCGAACGAACGCGCGGGGCGGTCGTCGCGGCGCGGGCGGTCCGAGAAGTCACGACGCGGACGGTCGTCACGGTTCGGACGGTCCGAGAAGTCACGACGCGGACGGTCGTCGAACGAACGCGCCGGTCGGTCGTCGCGACGCGGACGGTCGCCGAAGTCACGACGCGGACGGTCATCCCGGTTCGGGCGGTCACCAACGTCACGACGCGGACGGTCGTCGAACGAACGCGCGGGACGGTCGTCGCGGCGCGGGCGGTCGCCGAAGTCACGACGCGGACGGTCATCCCGGTTCGGGCGGTCGCCGAAATCACGACGGGGGCGATCATCGAACGAACGCGCGGGACGGTCGTCGCGGCGTGGGCGGTCAGCGAAGTCACGACGCGGACGGTCATCGCGATTCGGACGGTCCGAGAAGTCGCGACGGGGACGGTCATCGAACGAACGGGCCGGGCGGTCGCCGAAGTCACGACGCGGACGGTCGTCGCGGAACGAGGGACGCGCGTCGCCGAAGGTCCGGCGGTCGTCGCGAGGCTGCGCTTCGTAGGGGCGTCGGCCACCGGCATCCGATCGGCGGTCGTTTCCGTAGCCGCGCTGCTCGCGAGGCGCTCGGTCATCGCGACCGCCCCGGTCGTCACGGAAGGAGCGCTCGCCACGTCCGCCGCGGTCGTCGCGGGCCTGCGAACGGATGCCGCGGGCTTCGTCACGACCCGCACGGTCCTGTGAAGACCAGCGGTTCTTGCGGCCGGTGTCTTCGCTCTCGGCACGGTAGCCGCGGTGACCGGGGCTCTTGCTGCCGGGGGTTCCGGCCGACGACTGGCCGGGGCGACGCTTCGCGTCCTGGTACGAGGTCTTCTTGCCGTAGCGGGGCTCGAAGTTCTGCGCGCGGCCGCCGGCCGGCTTCTTGTTCTTGGGCATGGGTGTGTCCTTCTGGGTTCTCTGCACGAGAACAGCGCCCGCGCGCACGCGGGCAAACCCGGACATCCGTCGGCCGGGGGCCATTCACATGATGGTCATGCGCGCCGATCGGCGCTCACCATCGGCCCCATGGACTCACAAAACCTGTCGCGATCACGCGCTGCCCAGAGCCGACCCGCCCACCATACGGCATCCGCCTGGGAATCCGCCCGCCGCGGCGTCGGGGCCGACAGCAAGGGCCGGGGTCGGGGGCCGGGGCAATGGATGCTGCGATGCAAGGGTTTCGGCGCAACACCCCGGCGCTCGCTCCCGGCCACGGCGCGCCGCGAGCGATCCCTTGCATCGCGGCAAGCCGGCAAGCCGACGGCCCGGTGCGAGCCCGGTGCGAGTCCGGAGCGTGCCGCGATCAGACCAGGCGGCGGCGACGGGGTCCGCGAGACGGTCCGGGGATGCGCCGAGCCTGCCGACGGGACGACCCAGCACCCGGCTCGCCGGAATCCACCGGCCGTCCAGCACCATCAGCACCAGCACCACCAGCACCAGCACCACCAGCACCACCACCACCGGCACCGGCACCGGCGTGGTCGTGGTCATCCGGCGCGACGGGGATGACGAGATGCGTGGGCGCATCCGGCGAACCGTCGACCGGAACGACGAGGTGGGTCGGCTCGGCCGTCGCCGCCTCCGCGAGGCGCCGCTCGCGCCGGGTCATCGGCGCCGCAGACGCCCCGTCCCCCGCCGAACCAGCACCCGAAACAGAACCAGCACCCGCACCGACATCACCCCGGCGCCGCGCCGCCCGGCGCTCGCGCGCCCCCTCGACGAGGTTGTAGAGGGTCGGCAGCACGAGCAGGGTCAGCAGGGTCGACGAGATGAGCCCGCCGATGACGACGATCGCCAGCGGCTGCGAGATGAAGCCGCCGTGGCCGGTGATCCCGAGGCCCATGGGCGTCAGCGCGAAGATGGTCGCGAGCGCGGTCATGAGGATCGGTCGCAGACGCCGCGACCCTCCCGCGATCGTCGCGTCGTGGGCCGACAGCCCCTTCTCGCGGTACTGGTTCACGAGGTCGATCAGCACGATCGCGTTCGTCACGACGATGCCGATGAGCATCAGCACACCGATGAGCGAGGCGACGCCGAGCGGCACGCCCGTCGCGATCTGCAGCAGGATCGCCCCCGTCGCCGCGAACGGCACCGAGATGAGGAGCAGCAGGGGCTGCCGCAGCGACTTGAAGGTCGCGACCATCACGATGTAGACGATGAGGATGGCGGCGAGCGCGGCGAGCCCGAGCTGTCCGAAGGCGTCCTGCTGCTGCGTGAGCACGCCGCCGATCTCGGCGTCCGCGCCCTGCGGCAGCTCGACGGTGTCGAGCGCGTCCGAGACGATGACGGATGCCGCGTTGAGATCGTCGCCCGAGGGGGTCACGGTGACCGTCGCGGTGCGCTGACCGCGCTGCGTCGTGATCGAGGTCGGTCCCTCGCTCTGCTCGACGGTCGCGACGTCCTGCAGCGGAATGGGACCGCCGGCCGTCGGGATCGTCAGCTGACGCAGCTCGTCGATCGACGCGGGCGCCTGCGACGCCGCGAGGTAGACGGTGAGCGAGGTGTCGTCGATCTCGACGGTGCCGATCGACTGCGGCTGCATCGTGCCCGAGACGATGCCGCCGACCGCGACCTCCGACAGGCCACGGGATGCCGCCGCGTCGCGGTCGACGGTCACGGCGATGTACGGCAGCGAGGCCGAGAGGTTCGATGTGACCTGGCTGACGCCGTCGGCATCCTGCAGCGAGGCGACGACCGCGTCGGTCGCTTCGCGCAGCGCCGTCTGGTCGGGCGCGGTGACGTCGATCTCGATGTCGCTCGAGCCGAATCCGCCGCCGCCCGCGGCGATCTGGATGTCGCCGACGCCTTCGAGGTCGGCGACGGCGCGCTGCACGCGGTCGCGGACGTCGAGCTGGTCGGCCGAGCTGTCGGTCGTGATGGAGTAGGTGACTCCGCCGCCTCCACCCGAAAAGGCGTCGCGCAGCTGAGATCCGGACGAGCCGATCGACACCTGCACGGCGTCGATCCCCTCGAGGCCGGTGATCGCGTCCTCGACGCGCTGGGCGGCGGCATCCTCCGCTTCGAGGGATGCCGCGGGCCCGAGCGTCTGCGTCATCGTGAAGGTGTTCTGACCGGAGTCGCCGAGGAAGTTCGTCTTCATCAGCGGCACGGCGGCGAGCGTGCCACCAAGCACGAGAACCGCGAGCACGAGGGTGACGGCCGAGTGACGCAGGGTCCAGCGGAGGATCGGCAGGTACGCCTTCTGCAGTCGCGACGGCGGCGCTTCGGGGTCTTCGGGGTCGATGCGCCGGCCGTCGGGGGTGACGACGGGCTTGCCGGGGCGCAGGAACCAGTACGCCAGCACCGGCACGATCGTCAGCGAGACGAACAGCGACGCCGACATCGCGATGGTGACGGTCAGCGCGAAGGGCCGGAACAGCTCGCCGGTCAGGTCGCCGACGAAGGCGATCGGCAGGAACACCGCGACGGTCGTGATCGTCGACGCCGTGATGGCGGCGGCCACCTCGCGAACGGCCAGGGTGATGGCCGCGAGCTTGTCGGCTCCCTCGACGTAGTGCCGCTTGATGTTCTCGATGACGACGATCGAGTCGTCGACGACGCGGCCGATCGCGATCGTGAGGGCGCCGAGGGTCAGGATGTTCAGCGAGTAGCCGAATGCCTGGATGCCGACGAAGGTGATGAGCACGCTCGTGGGGATCGAGATCGCGGTGACGATCGTCGAGCGCACCGACAGCAGGAACACGAGGATCACGAGCACCGCGAACACGAGCCCCAGCAGGCCCTCCTGCGCGAGGGCCTCGATCGACTGCTCGATGAACGGCGCCTGATCGAATACGACGGTGAACTGCGCGTCGCCGCCGAGGTCGTCCTCGAGCGCGGGCAGCGCGTCGAGGACGCCGCGGGAGACGTCGACGGTGTTCGCGGCGGGCAGCTTCGTGACCGCGATGGTGAGGGCGGGCTCGCCGTCGACGCGCGAGATCGAGGTGATCGGCGACGGCTCCTGCGCGACGGTCGCGACATCGCCGATCGTCGTCGTGCCGCCGGCGAGCTGCGCGGCATCCGTCGGCACGAGCGGCAGCGCCGACAGCTCGTCGACCGAGGCGATCTTCGCGCCGGTCTGCACGGTCAGCGACTGGTCGCCCTCGGTGATCTCGCCGCCGGGGAACAGCACGCCGTTCTGGTCGAGGGCGTCGCGGATGGCCTGCTGCGTGAAGCCGGCCTCGGCGAGCGCCGCCTGGTCGGGGGTGATCGTGATGCGCTCGACGCGGCCGCCGACGACCTGGGCCGCGTTGACGCCGTCGACGTCTTCGAGATCGGGGATGACGGTGCTCTCGAGCCGGGCCTGCACCGATTCGGCGTCGTCGTAGCCGGTGACGGCCAACTGGATCACGGGCAGGTCATCCAGCGAGAAGCTCAGCACGCTCGGGGTGACCCCGTCGGGCAGCTGGCTGTCGATCCGGTTGATGGCCTGCAGGATCTTCTGCTCGGCCGTCGCCAGGTCGGTGCCGTAGGTGAACGAGGCCTGGATGATCGAGGCGTTCGTCGAGCTGGTCGCCGTCGTCGATTCGAGCCCGGGAACACCCTGGATCGCGGTCTCGATGGGGGTCGAGACATCCGTGTTGACGACTTCGGGCGAGGCGCCGGGGTAGGTCGTGACCACGGAGAGCTGGGGCAGCTCGATCGAGGGGATGAGCTCCTGCTTGAGGTTCGTGAGCGCGAGGCCTCCGAACACCGCGGCGACGATCGTGATGAGTGCGATGAGCGCGCGATTCTTCAGGCTCAGGACGGCGAGTTTCGACACAGGTTTCCTCGGGCGCACCGGACCGGCGCTGTAGGTGTGATGCAGGCGGGCGCGATGCGCTCGTCGATACATGGATGTATCGACTTCAGTATCCCACGCGGTCGCCGACGCAGCGTGGGCTCAGTCTGGGAGCAATCCCCCGATGACGATGCCGATCGCCGCGGCGACGACGGCCACGGCGAAGGTGCCGACCAGGTTCACGATCGCCCAATCGCGCCGGCCGCGCCGCGCGAGCTGGATCGTCTCGACCGACACCGTGCTGAACGTCGTGTATCCGCCGAGCAGCCCGACCCCGAGCACGGCCAGCCAGTCGGGCGCGACGAGCGCGCCGAGTCCCGTCAGCAGCCCCAGGAGTCCCGAGCCGGTGACGTTGACGATCAGGATGCCGACGGGAAAGGCGTCGCGCCGCCCCCGCGTGACCACGACGTCGAGCACGTAGCGGATGCCGGCTCCCGCACCGCCCGCGACGACGAGGGCCACGAGCATCCCGCCGCTGACGCCGTTCATGCGGCATCCCTCTCGCGACGGGTGCCGAGGGCCAGCCCGAGTCCCGCGGCGACGAGTCCTCCCACGAGGCTCACCACGACGACGGCCAGACCGACGACGGGGGCGGCCGTGGCGACCTGTATCGACTGCACGGCGAAGGCACTGTAGGTCGTGAAGCCGCCGAGCACGCCGGTGCCGGCGAACGCCCGGAGCCGCGGCCGGCTCACCGCCCACCGCCCGACGACGACGCCGAGCAGGAACGATCCGAGCAGATTGCAGCCGAGCGTGAGCGCGGGCACCGCGAGCGGGTGAGCCCATCCCGCGAACGGCAGGGTGATCGCGGCGCGCACGGCGACTCCGGCCGCACCGCCGATCACGACGAGGACCAGCGTGAGCGGCGAGATGCGCGCCCGCTCGATCACGTCGCCACCGTAGACCCCGGCATGCGCCGACGGATGCCGCCACTCCGGGTCACACCTCGACTCATTTCCTATAGGATCGACGAAAGGTTCGCTCCCCCATCGCAGAGGAGAACGCAATGACGCGTCTGTTCAACGACCCCGACGAGTTCGTCGAGGATTCCGTCGCCGGCTTCGTCGCGGCATCCGCCCGATGGGTCCGCCCCGTCACGGGAGGCGTCGTCCGCTCGACCCGCGGCGCGGAGCCGACGGTCGCTGTCGTCGTGGGGGGCGGCAGCGGCCACTACCCCGCGTTCGCGGGCCTCGTCGGCCCCGGTCTGGCGCACGGCGCGGTCATGGGCAACGTGTTCGCGTCGCCGTCGGCCCACCAGGTGCGCTCGGTCGCGAAGGCCGCTCATGAGGGCCGCGGCGTGCTGCTCAGCTACGGCAACTACGCCGGCGACGTCCTGCACTTCACCCAGGCCCAAGACCGCCTTCGCGAGGCGGGGGTCGACTGCCGCACTGTGACGGTCACCGACGACATCTCCAGCGCACCCGCGCACGAGCGCGAGAAGCGCCGGGGCATCGCGGGCGATCTCGTCGTCTTCAAGATCGCCGGCGCGGCCGCGGAGGAGGGCCTCGATCTCGACGACGTCGAGCGCCTCGCCCGGCACGCCAACGACCGCACCCGCTCACTGGGGGTCGCCTTCGGCGGCTGCACCCTTCCGGGCGCGACCGAGCCGCTCTTCACGGTGCCCGAGGGACGCATGGCGGTCGGTCTCGGCATCCACGGCGAACCCGGCATCGACGAGGTCGACATCCCCACCGCCGCCGAGCTCGCGAAGCTGCTCGTCGAGCGCCTGCTCGAAGAACGACCGGACGGCGCCGCCCCGACCGGTCGCGTCGTGCCGATCCTCAACGGTCTCGGCTCGGTGAAGTACGAGGAGCTCTACGTCGTGTACGCGGCGGTCGACCGCCTGCTGACCGAAGCCGGGGTCGAGGTCACCTCGCCCGAGGTCGGCGAGTTCTGCACGAGCTTCGACCTGGCCGGCGTCTCGCTCACCCTCCTCTGGCTCGACGACGAGCTCGATCGGCTGTGGCATGCCTCATGCGACACCCCCGCGTTCCGTCGCGGCTCGGTCGAGGGCCGCGTCGCGGTGGCCGCTGCCGCCG
The DNA here is from genome assembly GCF_002920555.1 of Microbacterium sp. Ru50. NCBI lineage: Bacteria > Bacillati > Actinomycetota > Actinomycetes > Micrococcales > Microbacteriaceae > Microbacterium > Microbacterium sp. Ru50. The sequence continues at coordinate 1,806,637 of NZ_PQSV01000001.1, forward strand.
ATGACGACGACGATGAGACCGAGGCGATCGGGCCTGCATCCGAGGCGTCGCGCCGCGCGTCCGCCGTCGCCGCCCGCGCCCTCGACGCCGTCGCCGCGATGCTCGACGAGCAGGCCGAGGAGCTCGGGCGCATCGACCGCATCGCGGGCGACGGCGACCACGGCATCGGCATGCAGCGCGGCAGTCGCGCGGCCGCGGCCGCCGCCTCGCGCGCCGTCGCGGCCGGCGCGGGCGCACGGACGGCGCTGCAGCACGCCGGCGACGCCTGGGCCGACAAGGGCGGGGGCACGTCGGGTGCGATCTGGGGAGAGATGCTCCTCGACCTCGGTGCGGCCCTCGGCGACGACGATGCGGTCGACGCCGCCCTGCTGTCCGCGGGCGTCGGGCGCATGAAGGATGCCGTGATGTCGTTCGGCAAGGCCACGGTCGGCGACAAGACGATGATCGACGCGATCGTGCCGTTCGCCGACACGCTCCGCGACCGACTCGCCCAGGGAGATGACCTGCTCGACGCGTGGGCCACCGCCGCCGACGCCGCACAGGCCGCCGCCGAGGCGACCGCCCAGCTCACCGCCCGGCTCGGTCGTGCCCGTACGCACGGCGACCGCAGCCTGGGCACCCCCGACCCCGGCGCGGTCTCGTTCGCGCTGGTGACCCGCACGGTTCTCGATGTCCTGAAGGAGGACGCCTGACATGGCACTGCGACTGATCGTCGGCTCGGATGACGCCGGCTACGAGTACAAGGAACGCATCAAGGCCGACCTGGAGGCGAACCCCCTGGTCGCCGAGGTCATCGACGTCGGCGTCGACGCCGACAGCCACACCAACTACCCCGCGGTCGCGACGGCCGCCGCCGAGCGCGTGCGCGACGGCGAGGCCGACCGCGCGATCCTCATCTGCGGCACGGGGCTCGGCGTCGCGATCGCGGCGAACAAGGTCACCGGCATCCGCGCCGTCACGGCGCACGACTCGTACTCGGTCGAGCGGTCGATCCTGTCGAACGACGCCCAGGTGCTCTGCATGGGCCAGCGCGTCGTGGGGATCGAGCTGGCACGGCGCCTCGCGGCGGAATGGCTCACCTACACCTTCGACACCTCGAGCGCCTCGGCCGAGAAGGTGCGCGAGATCTGCGCGTACGAAGAGGGGTGAGGTCCGCCCGATGATCATCGGCGCGAGCCTGAAGACCTACTTCTCGCACGCCCGCACGCTGAGCTGGGTATCGGAGGTGGCGGCGATCCTCGACGAGCACCCCGCACGCGACCGGGTCACGGCGTTCGTGGCGCCCCAGTTCCCCTCGATCCCCGGCGCGCTCGAGCGCGCGGGGCGGCTCGCGGTCGGGGCACAGGACCTCGCCGTGCACGACACCGGCGCCTACACCGGCGAGGTCTCGGGCGCGGTCCTGGCCGAGGTCGGATGCCGCTACGCCGAGGTCGGCCATGCCGAGCGGCGCCGCCTGTTCGGCGAGACCGAGAGCGTGGTGTCGGCGAAGACCCACGCCGCGCTGCGGAACGGCCTCGTCCCGGTCGTCTGCGTCGGCGAGGAGGACGAGGCGGGGCTCGACGCCGCGATCGCGACCTGCACGCAGCAGGTGCGCAGCGCCCTCGCCGAAGCCGACGAGGCGGCCGCGACCGGCGCGGTGGTCATCGCCTACGAACCGCTGTGGGCGATCGGTGCGCCGGCACCCGCGACATCCGATCACATCCGCTCGATCTGCTCGGGATTGCGATCCCGGATCGGCGCCGTCGATCGCGAGATCTCGATCATCTACGGCGGCAGTGCGGGGCCGGGGCTGCTGTCGACGATCTCCGACGCCGTCGACGGCCTGTTCCTCGGCCGGTTCGCGCACGACCCGCGCGCAGTTCGTGACATCCTCGATGAGGTGGACGCCCTCTCGGGGTGAGGTGCGCTCCGTGCGAACCGGAAGAGGGACGATGACCGCATCACGGGACGGCAACCTGCGGGGACTCGATGCCACGATCGAGCGGCGCGGCCTGCGCGATCACGTCTACGAGCGGATCCTCCAGTTGCTTCTCAGCGGCGAGGCGGTTCCCGGCCGCCGATTGTCGATCGACACCATCGCGCGCCAGCTCGACGTATCGCAGACCCCGGTGCGCGAAGCGCTCGTGCAGCTCGAACGCACCGGGCTCGTTACGCGCGAGGCACTGCGCGGCTATCGGGTAGCCCCACCCCTCGGTCTCGACCAGCTGCGCGAGCTCTTCGACGCCCGCATCATGCTCGAGACGCATGCCACGCGCCTCGCGACGCCCGCCTCGCCCGAGATGATCGACGAGCTCCGCGCGGCGGAGGAGGAGCACCGCAGCATCGGCAAGCGCGTCATCGAGGCCCTCAACGCGGGGGCCGCCGACCTGGAGCTGACCGCCGCATACTTCGTCGCGGACGCCGCGTTCCACCGCGTCGTGTTCGACCACTGCGGCAACCGGTATCTCACCGAGATGTCCGAGACCCTCGGCGCGCAGCTGCACCGGATGCGGCAGTCGGTGCGGCACGGCGTGACCGACGTGCGCGAGGCGATCGCCGAGCACGAGGCCCTCGTCGACGCGTTCGCCACGGGCGACCCCGACGCTCCCGAGCGCTCGATGCTCCATCACCTCGAGCAGGTGCGCCAGCGATCGCTCGGGCTCGAGCAGGCCTGAGCCCGCCGCCGCGAACTCCCTCTTGCAGCGTTCTCTATTTCCTATAGGATCTACGGGAGTCCTCAGCCGGACCCGCTCGCCAATGGAGTCGCCATGAATGCACCGTCGCACCCGTCCGCCCCCACGCCCGGCCCGATCGCGGTCTGCATGCACGGCTTCGCCCCGGTCGCCGCAGACGGAACGCGTCTGCACGACGCACCCGCCGAGACCTGGGACGACGTGTTCGCGCAGGTCGAGCGGCTCGGCTTCACCGCGATCGAGATCGCGGACAGCCACATCCGTCCGTCCGAGCTGACCGCGTCCCGTCGCGCCGAGCTGAAGTCCGTCGCGACGAGCCACGGGGTCGAGCTCGTCTCGGTGCACGTGCAGCGCCAGAGCGTCATCCAGCCCGGCAAGGGCGAAGAGAACCTCGCGTACGCGCACCGCGCCATCGACGCGGCGGCCGAGCTCGGCATGCGCGTCTTCTCGACCGGCCTCCACCAGCCCTTCAGCGAGGCGCAGCGCGCGGCCCTGTGGTTCTGGACCGCGCCGGGCCCGGTCGACCCCGATGACGCCGACACCCGCGCGCTCGCGGTCCGCCGCCTGCGCGAACTCGGCGAGCACGCAGCATCCGTCGGTCTGCCGATGTCGCTCGAGATGTACGAGGACACCTACCTCGGCACCGCCGACAGCGCGGTGCGCCTCGTCGAGGAGATCGGGCTCGACAACGTCGGCCTCAACCCCGACATCGGCAACCTCGTGCGCCTGCACCGCCCCATCGAGGACTGGCGCGAGATGCACGAGAAGACCCTCCCCTACGCCAACTACTGGCACATGAAGAACTACGCGCGCGACGAGGCGGCCGACGGCAGCTGGCAGACCTCGACGCCGACGAGCATGGAGCTCGGCCTCATCAACTACCGGGCGATGGTCGCCCGCGCGCTCGAGCTCGGATTCCGCGGCCCGTTCCTCATGGAGCAGTACGGCGGCGACAGCCTCGGCGTCTGCGCCCGCAACCGCGACTACCTGACCTCCCTGCTTCCGGCGACCGCCGGAGCCTGACCGACACCGACGAGGAGAACGTCATGACCGAGAACGAACGCCCCGTGTACGCGGTGGTGGGCAGCGGCTACATGGGCGGCGGCATCGCGCAGTCGCTCGCCCTGTCCGGCGCCGACGTGCGCATCGCCGATGTCGACATCGAAGTCGCCCGCGGCAACCGCGACCGCCTCATCGCCGAGGCCGCGCAGTTCACCGCCGACGGCCTGTTCCCCGCCGACGCCAGCGCCGTCATCGCGGAGCGCATCACGGCGATGACGATCGAGGATGCCGTCGCCGGCGCCTCCTTCATCGAGGAGGCGGTGCCCGAGAAGATCGAGATCAAGCACGCGACCCTCCGCCGCATCTCGGCTGCGGCCGCGCCCGACGCGATCATCGGCAGCAACACCTCGACGATCCTCATCGGCCGTCTCGCCGAAGCCGTGACGAACCCCGGCCGGTTTCTCGGCGTGCACTTCTCCAACCCCGCTCCCTTCATCCCCGGCGTCGAGCTGATCCCGCACGCCGGCACCGACGAGGCGGTCCTCCCCGTCGTCGAGGCCATCGTCGCCGCGACGGGCAAGGAGACCGCCCGGGTGAAGGATGCGACCGGGTTCGTGCTCAATCGCCTGCAGTACGCGCTCTTCCACGAGGCGACGCAGCTGGTGGAGGAGGGCGTCGCCACGCCGGAGGACATCGACACCATCGTGCGCACGACCTTCGGCTTCCGTCTGCCGTTCTTCGGGCCGTTCGCGATCGCCGACATGGCCGGGCTCGACGTCTACGCCTTCTGCTACGCGTCGCTGCAGACGGAGTTCCCCGAGCGGTTCGCGACACCGCCCATCCTCGACCAGCTCGTCTCGGCCGGGAAGCTCGGCACGAAGTCCGGCGCCGGGTTCCTCGACGTCCCCGCCGAGCGCACGCCCGAGCTCATCGCCTACCGCAACAAGGCGTACGTCGCGATGAAGAAGCTCATCGACGAGCTCGGCCCCGCCCCCATCCACCCCGCACAGGACTGAGAGAACACGCCATGGCATCCGTCTTCCCCGCTGAGCGCACCGTCATCCTGACCGGCGCCGCGAGCCCCCGGGGCATCGGCCGCACGACCGCCTTCCACCTGGCAGAGCGCGGCTGGCATGTCGGCATCGTCGACGTCGACGCCGCGGCCGCCGAGCGCACCGCCGCCGAGGTCGCCGAGGCTCACGGCGTGCGGGCCGTCGGCGTCGGCGCCAACGTGGCCGACCGCCAGCAGGCCGTCGCCGCGATCGACACCCTCGAGGCGTCGCTGCCCCAGATCGTCGCCCTCGTGAATTTCGCCGGGGTCTCGTCCCCGATCCCCTACCTCGAGGTCACCCCCGAGGAATGGCACCGCGTCGAGTCGATCAACCTCGACGGCGTGCACTGGGTCACCCAGCGCGTCGCCCGCACGCTCGTCGCGAACGGCGTGGGGCGCCTCGTGGGCATTTCGTCGGTGTCGGCGCAGCGCGGCGGCGGCACCTTCTCGAAGACGCCCTACTCGGCGGCGAAGGCGGGCGTGATCGGCCTGATGCGCTCGGTCGCGCGCGAGCTCGGTCCGCTCGGCATCACGGCGAACGTCATCTCCCCCGGCCCGATCGACACCGACATCATGGGCGGGACGCTGACGGAGGAGCGCAAGGAGGCGATGGCCGCCGACGGCGTGCTGCCGCGCATCGGCACTCCCACCGACATCGCCGCGGCGGTGGCCTACCTGATCAGCGAGGACGCCGGATTCGTGACGGGCCAGACCCTGAACGTCGACGGTGGCCTCTACATGCACTGAGGCTCCCGTGAACCGCAACTGGTCCCGCGGACGCCTCGGGTTCCTGGCCATCGGGGTGATCTGCGTGGTCGTCGGCCTCGTCCTGATCATCCCCTCACTCGGCGGCTGAACCGCCGCCTCGTCACTCCGTCACACCCACACGAACTCGAAGGAGAGTCACTGTGTCCTCATCGGACTACGGTCCCGCCACGCGGGCCAACGTCACGGTCGCGAATGAGCTGCTGAGCAGCCCGCACCTGGCGAGCGGCATCAAGAAGGCCACCTACCGGCTCATGCCGATGCTCATCATCCTGTACTTCGTCGCGTTCCTCGATCGCACGAATGTCGGGTTCGCCGAGTCCGCTCTCGAAGTCGACCGGGGCATCTCGGCCGGGGCCTATGCCCTCGGTGCCGGCATCTTCTTCATCGGCTACGCCCTCTTCGAGATCCCCTCGAACCTGCTGCTCGACAAGTTCGGCGCGCGCTTCTGGCTCGCCCGCATCGCGGTCACCTGGGGAATCGTCGCGTCGCTCTTCGCCTTCGTCAACGGCGAGACGATGTTCATCGTGCTGCGCTTCCTCCTGGGCGTCACGGAGGCCGGCCTCTTCCCCGGCGTCATCATGTTCCTCGCGCAGTGGTTCCCCAACAAGCGCCGCGTGCAGATGTTCGCGCTGTTCTACCTCGCGCAGCCCTTCTCGCAGATGCTGGGAGCCCCGCTGTCGGGCGGCCTGATCAGCATCGGCGACCAGGTCACCCCGTGGGCCGGCTGGCAGGTGATGTTCTTCGTCGAGGGCATGATGGCGGTCGTCGCCGGTATCGCAGCCCTGTTCTTCCTCGTCGACTCGCCGCAGAAGGCGAAGTTCCTCGATGACGACGAGAAGGCCGCGCTGAAGGCTGTGATGGAGCACGAAGACACCGTGAAGGAATCCGATGGGCCCCGCGGCATCGGCGCGGCGCTCATCAGCTGGAAGGTCTGGTACTTCACCGTCATCTACTTCTGCCTGCAGATCGCCGTCTACGGCACGACGTTCTACCTGCCGCAGCAGGTGTCGAACCTCATCGGAGAGTCGGTCGGCTGGCAGGTCGGCCTCGTGTCCGCCATCCCGTGGGCCGTCGGCCTGTTCGCCTGCTACTACGTCGGCAAGCACGCCGACACCGTGCGCCGGCGCCGCGTGTGGGGTGCCCTGTTCTTCCTCGTGACGGGTTCGGCCATCCTCGTGTCGGCGTGGGCCGGAGCCAACGGGCAGGGCCTGCTCGGCATCATCGCGATCACCGTCGCGGTCGCGGCGTTCCTCTCGACGGGCCCCATCACCTGGTCGTTCCCGACCTCGTTCCTCACGGGGGCCGCGGCCGCGGCCGGCATCGGCCTCATCAACTCCCTCGGCAACCTGGGCGGCTTCGTCGCCCCGATCATGCGCACGGGGATCAACGAGGCCGTCCCGACCGAGAGCGGAGCCTGGGGCGTGGTGTCGCTGGGTCTGTTCGCGTTCCTCGCCGCCGTCATGATGTGGGCGACCCGGTTCTTCAGCTCGAAGGCCGACGCCCTCCTGACCTCGGGAGAGCCCCAGCGCCGCTGACGCGTCGCGCGTTTCGAACGGCCCGGTGTCGCCTCGTGCGGCCCGGGCCGTTTCGGCGTCGCGCCGAGGCTGCCCGGTGAGTGCTCGGGCGCTGCGCCGTCGGCGTCAACCGAGGACGAGGGAACGGATGGCGGACTCGGGCGAGACGGTCGTGTCGAGCAGCATCCCCGAGCGATAACGCTCGAACACGCGCGGATCGATGTACGAGCTGCGCGCGACCGCCGGGGTGTTGCCCAGCGCCGTCGCCGCGGCGCGCACCGCTTCGACCTCGGCCTGATGCACGGCCCGGGCGGTCTCGGCGATGCCGATGCGGGCGAGGGCATCCGCCGCGACGACGGTGCCTCGGAGCGTGCGGAAGTCCTTCGCGGTGAACGGGCCGCCGGTCAGCGCACGGACGTACGCGTTGACGTCGTTCGGGGTGAGCGGCACCCGCCGGCGCTGCCGCTGCCACGCGAGCAACGGCGACGAGGGCCGCCCCTCGATCAGCAGCATGATCGCCGTCGCGAGATCGGGGTCGGGGATCTCGAGCGCCTGCCGCTGCCCGCTCTTGCCCGAGAAGGCCAGGCTCACGACGGCGTCGGCCACCGAGGCGTCGCGGCGCCGGAGCGTCGTCAGCCCCCGGCTGCCGTGCTGCAGCAGGTAGCGCTGCGACCCGATGCGCAGCGCCGAGCGGTCGAGCAGCCGGAATGCCGCCGCGAGGACGCGTTCGCGGTCGAGGTCGGCGCGACGCAACGACGCGGTCGCCCGGGACCGGGCGCGCGGCAGGGACTCGGCGAGCTGCAGCGCCCTCGCGTACTTGCCCTTGTCGCGGCTGCGCGTCCAGTCGGGATGGTAGATGTACTGTCGGCGGCCCGCATCGTCGGTTCCGACGACCTGGATGTGCCCCTGGGGATCCGCGCAGATCCAGACGTCCTGCCACGCCGGCGGGATGACGATCGTGCGGATGCGGGCGAGATCGCGCCGCCCGACCACGCCGCCGTCGGCGTCCGTGTACCGGAAGCCCTTGCCCGAGCGGATGCGCCGGATGCCGGCATCCACATCGGGTCGGACCCGGACGAGTCGGGCCACCTCAGTGGTTGCGCAGCATCGAGATGATCTGCGCCTTCTTCTTGCCGGAGTACCCGGAGATGCCGAGTTCCTTGGCGCGCTTCTTCAGCTCGTCGACGGTCCAGTCCTCGTAGTCGCCGGACTGCCCGCCCCGGCTGCCGACCTTCTTGCGGCCGTCACGGGCGGCGGCGTTCGAGATGCGAGCGGCCTTCTCCTTCGAGGCGCCGTCCTCGCGCAGCTCCTCGTAGAGCTCGGGGTCTTTGAGACTGTTCGATCCGCGTCCCTGTGGCATGGCGGTCTCCCCTCTTCGTCAGGCCGAGATTACGACCGCCACGACGGCCGTCGCAGGTGCTTGACAGGCATTCGCGCAAGGGCGTAACCCCACCCCACCCGCTGCCCGCCGCCCGCCGGCCGCCGCCCGACCGCGACCCGACACAAAGGGTGCCTTCCTCGCCGCCGACACGACCATGCGCGTCGGGTCGGCGCGTGATGGGCTACCACCACGGGGAATCGATCGTCAAGGCCTCGGCACTTACGCTCGGCATTCTCTAACGTTGCGGTCAGCCCTTCACGGGGTCGGAACGTCTCGCAGTGGGACGGACATTGGGAGACAGACAAGGAGCCCCCATGAACATCTTCCTCATCATCATCATCGTCGTTGCGATCGTGCTCGCGATCGTCAGTGGCCTGAACAGCGCCCTGAGCTGGCTGCTCTGGGTTGCTCTGATCGTCGGTGTGATCGCGCTCATCGCGTTCCTCTTCCGAGTGATCAGCGGCAACAAGCGCGTCTGACCGCCGCGCTGCGCGAACGCCTCCGCCTCCGGGCGGGGGCGTTCTGCATTTCCGGAGCCGTGCGGCGACCTGCTCCGAGGACCTCTGGACGAGTCGCGATATATCGTGTTACCGTCAGCACACGCGATATATCGCGAATAGTTCGCGGCAACCGTCGCCTGAGAGAGGGAAGCGCCATGACACTGCAGAAATGGATCGTCCACCCCGACGAGACGCGGGTGATCGACGTCGATGACATCCGCAAGCTCAAGGTGAGCATGGTCGGGGGTCAGATCGACATCGTCGCCCACGACGAACCGGGCGTCCGCATCGAGGTGCACGCCGTCACGGGCAAGGATCTCCGTATCGAAGCGACCGGCGACGTCGTCGAGATCGACCACCCGCAGCTGCGCTGGGACAACTTCACGCAGGTCTTCCGCAACTTCGGGTCGTCCGGGCCGAAGGCCGAGATCAGCGTCGCCGTCCCGCGAGGCACCGACCTCACGCTCGGCGTCGTCAGCGCGAGCGCGCTCGTGTCGGGTCTCACGGCCGATGCGCGGGTCAATACCGTCTCGGGCGACATCATCATCGACGGGATCACGGGCGACGTGAACGCCAACGCCGTCTCGGGCGACGTACAGGCTCGCGAGCTGACCGGAGCGCTCACTGCGAAGTCCGTGTCGGGCGACGTGTCGGCGATCGGCACCCTGCGCGCGGCCGACATCGACACCGTGTCGGGCGCCATGCTCGTCGACTCGTCCGGTCCGATCCAGTCGATCACGCTCCACACCGTGGGCGGCGACGCGACGGTGCGCCTCGACGAGAGCCTGCCCGCGAACTATCAGGTGCGAAGCGTCAGCGGACGCGTGCTCATCGACGGGGTCGTGCGATCCGGTCAGGGTGCCGGGCCGCTGACGAGCTTCGCCGGCTCGACCGGTGAACTCAGCGGATCGTTCGTCGATGTCCGCACCAACTCGGTCTCGGGCGACCTGACCGTTCTGCGGCGCTCCGCCCCCGCGGCCACCGACGTCGCCGGCACGAGCACTCCCGAGGTCGCCGGCGAGGCAGCACCCGACGCCGCCCCGGGCGAAGCGGCACCCACCACCCCGGCCGAGGACACCGCCGACCGTCGCGAGGAGCACTGACGATGCCGCCCGTCTTCTCCCACGGTGATCTGCGCCTCTACCTGCTGTCGCTGCTCGACGAGTCTCCGCGTCATGGGTACGACCTCATGCAGGCCCTGACGGAGCGCACCGGCGGCACGTACTCACCGAGCGCCGGCACCATCTATCCGCGGTTGGCCAAGCTCGAGGACGAAGGACTCGTGACCAAGACCGTCGACGGTCGCAAGACGATCTACGAGATCACAGATGCCGGCCGTGACGAGCTCTCGGCCCGCCGCCATGACCTCGACGGCATCCAGGCCGGCCTGGCCGACAGCATCCGCCTCATCGCCGACGAGGTCCGGGGCAGCGTGCGCGCCGCGATGAAGAGCCTCCAGGCCGATCTCGCAGCGGCCGCGAACCTCGATCACGAGACGGCCACGCGTCCGACACCACCCGAGAACCCGCGCGCCGAAGCCCGCGCGCAGGCGCAGCGAGCGGATGCCGCGATCGCCGAGTTCCGGGCGAACGTGAAGGCCGACCTGCGGTCGCACATCGCGCGCGACGGCGACGTCACGGCTTCCACCGTCGACGACCTCGTCGCTGCACTCACCCGGGCCCGCGAAGAGGTGCTGCGGACCCTGCGGGGCTGACGACGCGCGGTGCCACGCCGCACCGATGACCTCTGCTCCGGGCCGCTCAGGGCTCGGGCCAGAGGTCTTCGTCGTCCGCGGCGGTCTCACCCTGCGGTACGACGAGGATGGACCGCCGCTGCCGATGCGCCAGCCGCGCCGCCACCGAGCCCGTGAAGAACTCGCGGATCGACTCGCCGATGCCGCGCCGGCGCGTACCGACCACGAGCAGCTTGGCGTCGAGCCGGTCGGCGAGGTGCTTGATCGCGAGCGCCGGATCTCCGACGAGCTGATGCACGGTCCACTCCACGGGGGACGACCGGAGCGCCTCCGCCGCGGCCGCTCGGATCTGCTCGAGCTGCGCCGCGCTCGAGACCGCCCCGAGGTCGATGGGAGCCGTGTGGACGTAGCCGTCGGGGTCTTCGTAGGTCACGAACCGGGTGACGTCGACGTGCACGATGATGAGCCCGACGCCGAGCATCGACGCGTATCGGGCCGCTTCGACGACGACGCGAGGCGACTGCCCGGGGATGACTCCCGCGATGACGGGCGTCGACGGAAGGCGGCTCTCGTCGCCTGCGGAGTGCTGATCGGCCATGGTCGCCCCCTGTCTCAGCGGCGGCACCGGCGATGGCTCGGGGCCCCCGTGTTATTCTTGATGCTACTCTTCCCCGGCGCAGCGCCGGATCGTGAAATGCTCCGGGCACCGCTGAACAGCCCGTGACTCAGAAATGAGGGGGTCTCGCATGGGGCGTGGCCGTCAAAAGGCGAAGCACACCAAGATCGCGCGTGAGCTGAAGTACGACACCTACAATGTCAACTTCTCCTCGCTCGAGAAGGAGCTCGCTCATTCCGACGACGATCAGTACGTCGACAAGTGGGCTGACCAGTACTCCGACGAGTACGAGGACGAGAAGGCCTGACCGGGCTCATCACCATGCGCCGTGGCGCTGCTCCCACTCGTCCTCGATCGTGTGGGGACGCGTGACGACGATCCCCGCGGGGATCGCAGCGAGCATCAGCACACCGACCATGATGAGCGGGGCCGTCCAGTCGCCCGTCACTTCGTGCAGGAGCGCGAACGAGATGGGGAACACCGCGGCCACGGCATAGCCGATGCTCTGCGCGAATCCGCTCAGAGCGACGGTGCCCTCGTGCGTCCTCGTCTTGCGCTGGATGAACACCAGCGCAGCCGGGAACAGCATCTGCGGCGTGCCCAGCAGCACGACCCACAGCACGACCGCTGATCCCGGCGCGATGAGCAGCCCCGCGACGGCGACGAGCCCGGCCGACGCCGCGACGGCGTAGATCGGGCCGAGCCGCTGCCACCGCGTGATGACCAGCGGCACGAGGATCGACCACGGCAGCCCCATCGCACCGAACAGCGCGAGGAGCGACCCCGCGGCGGCGTGCGATACGCCCGCGAGGTCGACGAGGATGATCGGCAGCCACGCGAAAGACGCGTAGACGCTGGATGCCGACACCGCGAAGGTGACCGCGACGGCCCACGCCATCGGCAGGCGCACGAGCCGGCTGAGCACGTTCGGCGACGGAGTCGGGGCGATCACGGCATCCGCCGACGCTGCCGCGATGCGCGACCGGCGCAGCGTCACGAGCCAGGGGATCACCGCGAGCACGGCGAACACCGACCATAGCCCGAGGGAGAACCGCCAACCCGCCGTGTCGGCGATCGGCACCGCCACCAGCGGCGGCACGAAGGCCGCGACGGCGAGCATCGTCGAGTAGACCGCGGTCATCGTCCCGACCCGGTCGGGGAAGTACGTCTTGATCAGCGGCGGCAGCACGACGTTGCCGATGCTGATCGCGGCGAACAGCACGGTCGTGGCAATGAGCAGGATGCCGGCATCCGGCGCGAGCGCTCGACCCAGCAGGGCGGCCCCGGCGACGACCATCGCGGCGACCGCGAGGCGCTGTAGCCCGAACCGTCGCTCCAGGATCGGAGTGATGACGCCGAAGACGGCGAAGCACACCGGCGGCGCCGCGCCGATGAGGCCGGCCACCCACGACGGCACGCCGAGGTCCGCGTCGATCTCGGTGAGGATCGGCGACAGCGACGCGACGGCCGAACGCAGCGAGAAGGCGACGAGGATGACGCCGAGGAACGCGAGGACGCGTCCCCGCCAGAGCGAAGTCACGACTGCTGGGTGCCCTCGACCCAGCTCAGATACTCCTCGCTGACCGTTCCGGTGACGTAGCGCCCGTCGAAGCAGCTCATGTCGAGGTCGACGATGTCGGTGCCCTCGACGATCGCCGCTTTCAGGTCGTCGATCTCCTGATAGACGAGGTAGTCGCAGCCGAGCTCCTCGGCGATCTCGGGGATGGTCCGGTCGTGCGCGATCAGCTCGTGACGAGAGGGCATGTTGATGCCGTACACGTGCGGGTAACGCACCGGCGGCGCGGCCGACGCGAACGTGACGCTCTTGGCACCGGCATCCCGGGCCATCTGGATGATCTCCTTCGACGTCGTGCCGCGCACGATCGAGTCGTCGATGAGCAGGACGTTCTTGCCCTTGAACTCGCTCGACATCGCGTTGAGCTTCTGGCGCACGCTCTTCTTGCGCACGGCCTGGCCCGGCATGATGAACGTCCGGCCGACGTAGCGGTTCTTGTAGAAGCCCTCGCGGTACTCGATGCCGAGCTTGCGCGCGACCTGCATCGCCGCCGGACGCGATGAGTCGGGGATCGGCATGACGACGTCGATCGCACCCTGAGGGGTGTACTTGGCGATCGTGTCGGCGAGACGCTCGCCCATGCGCAGGCGAGCCTCGTAGACCGAGATGCCGTTCATGATCGAGTCGGGGCGGGCGAGGTAGACGTACTCGAACGAGCACGGCGCGAGCTGCGTCTGCTGCGCGCACTGACGCGTGTGCAGCGTGCCCTCGGCGTCGATGAACACCGCTTCGCCGGGCTCGACGTCGCGCACGACCTCGAAGCCGCCGTTCTCGAGCACGAGCGACTCCGATGCGACGGTCCACTCGTCGCGGCCGTTCTCAGCCCGGCGGGTGCCGAGGATGAGCGGACGGATGCCGAACGGATCGCGGAAGGCCAGCAGGCCGTGGCCGGCGATCAGGGCGATCGCGGCGTACGAGCCCTCGACACGCTCGTGAACGCGCTCGACAGCCTGGAAGACCTGGTCGGGGTCGAGGTCGAGGCCCGAGATGGTGGCCTGCAGCTCGTTGGCGAGCACGTTGACCAAAAGCTCGGTGTCGGAGCTGGTGTTGAGGTGGCGGCGATCCTTGCGGAACAGCTCGTCGGTCAGCTCGCGGGTGTTGGTCAGGTTGCCGTTGTGCACCAGCACGATGCCGTACGGCGCGTTGACGTAGAAGGGCTGCGCCTCTTCTTCGCTCGACGCGGTGCCCTTGGTGGCGTAGCGGACGTGGCCGAGCCCGATGTTGCCGAGCAGCGACCGCATGTCACGCGTGCGGACCGCCTCGCGCACCTGCCCGTTGGCCTTGAAGATGTGGAAGACGCCGCTGTTCTCAGCGGTCGCGATGCCCGTCGAGTCCTGGCCGCGGTGCTGCAGCAGCAGCAGGGCGTCGTAGATCTCCTGGTTCGCCGGGGACTGCCCGACGATTCCGACGATTCCGCACATAGGGGGTCAGTTAACTCCTGCTTCGCGGTACCCGCCGACGAGGCGCACGGCCCCGCCGTCGACGCCCTTGGCGCCCTGCTCGTAGTCGCCCGCGGGACGCGGGCCCGTCGAGACGACACCGACCTGCCAGGTATCGATGCCGTCCGCGCGAAGCGCCGCGATCGCGGCATCCGCTGCGGCCGGCGACACGACGGCGAAGAAGCCGATGCCGAGGTTCCAGGTGCCCTCGGTGCGCTCGAGCTCGAGGCCCCCGAGGTCTGCGAGCACGCGGAAGACCGGCGACGGCGACCATGTCGCACGATCGACGTCGACCCAGGTGTCCTTCGGCAGGACGCGCGCGAGGTTCGCCGCGATACCGCCGCCCGTGACGTGGCTGAGGGAGTGGATGCCGTCGCCGAGCTCGGCGATCAGGCGCAGCAGCGGCGAGGTGTAGAGGCGCGTGGGCTCGAGCAGCTGCTCACCCCAGGTGCGGCCGAAGTCCGCCGCCTGGTCGCCGTAGCCGATGCCCGCACCCGTGATGATGTGGCGGATCAGCGAGTAGCCGTTGGAATGCGGGCCGCTCGAAGCGAGCGCGAGCACGACGTCGCCGTCCCGCACCCGGTCGGCGCCCAGCACCTGCTCGGACTCCACGACACCCGTCGCCGCACCCGCGACGTCGTAGTCGTTCACGCCCAGAAGACCGGGGTGCTCGGCCGTCTCGCCGCCGACGAGCGCGGTGCCCGTCGCAGAGCAGCCGTCGGCGATGCCGCGGACGATGTCGGCGATGCGCTCGGGCACGACCTTGCCGCACGCGATGTAGTCGGTCATGAAGAGCGGCTTCGCGCCGACCACGACGATGTCGTCGACGACCATGCCGACCAGGTCCTGCCCGATCGTGTCGTGCTTGTCGATGGCCTGCGCGATCGCGACCTTCGTGCCGACGCCGTCGGTCGAGGTCGCCAGCAGCGGCTTCGTGTAGCCGAGCAGCGCGCTCGCATCGAAGAGGCCGGCGAAGCCGCCGACACCCCCGAGGACTTCGTCGCCGTGGGTTCGCCGGACCGCCGACTTCATCAGTTCGACGGCGAGGTCTCCCGCCGCGGTGTCGACGCCGGCTTGGGTATAGGGATCAGTGGGACTCGAGGCCACGGCATCCAGAGTACCGGCCCGTGGAGCGGCCGAGCGCCGGGCGTGTCTCGGCGGCCCGAATCGGTGGTGATTCCATCGCGACACGGACCGGGGTCAGATGCCCTGCCAGGCGGGCTTGTTCGCCCACGCGTGCCGGTAGTACGGCGTCTGGTTCAGGGCGCTTGCGGCGGCCTCGTCGACGACGACGGTGACATGCGGATGCAGCTGCACGGCCGAGCCGGGCGCCGAGGTGCTGACCGGGCCCTCGACGGCCGCGGCGACGGCATCCGCCTTGGCTTCGCCGAACGCCAGCAGCACGAGGTGGCGGGCGCGCAGGATGGTGCCGATGCCCTGGGTGACGCAGTGCATCGGCACATCGTCGGGCGAGTCGAAGAAGCGGGCGTTGTCGGCCCGCGTCTCCTCGGTGAGCGTCTTGACCCGCGTCAGCGAGGCGAGCGAGCTGCCCGGCTCGTTGAAGCCGATGTGCCCGGTGCGGCCGATGCCGAGGATCTGCAGGTCGACCCCACCGGCGGCGCGGATCGCGGCCTCGTACTGCTCGCCCGCGGTCTCGATTCCGTCGAGGTCGCCGTGCGGCACCTCGATGCGGGCCGGGTCGAACCCGACGGGCTCGACGACCTCGCGCTCGATGACGCTGCGGTAGCTCTCCGGGTGGCCGGCGGGCAGCCCGACGTACTCGTCGAGCGCGAAGCCGCGCACGCGCGACACGTCGATGTCCTCGCCGCGCACGCGCTCGGCGAGGTGCCGGTAGACCGCGAGTGGGGTCGACCCGGTCGCCAGTCCGAGCACGGCATCGGGGCGCCGCTGGATGAGGTCGACGATCGCGTCGCCGACGAGACGGCCCGCCTCCTGCTCGCTGGGGACGATGACGACTTCGGCCATGACTCTTCCTTCTTTCGGTTCGGTCGGGAGGGCGGATGCCGGGGCTCGCCTCAGGCGAGCCCGAGGGTCTCCGACAGCACGAGGGCTGCGGCTCCCCGCAGTCGGAGGTCGCCGTGGGTCTCGGCGAGGCGCACGGTCAGGTCGTCGAAGAGGATCGGCAGCACGCGAGCTGCGATGGCTTCGCTCGCGGCGTCGATGAGCGCCCCCTCGATCAGCTCGGCCGGTCCGCTCAGCACGACATCCGTCAGCCCGAGCGTCGCGACGAGCGGTGACAGCGCGATGCCGAGGCACCGCCCCGCCTCGCGGCGAACGTGCAGAGCGGCCTCGGCGTCGGGCGCCGCTGCGAGCCGAGCCTCGAGCTTCGGCACCGAGAGCCAGGCCTCGAGGCATCCGGTGCGGCCGCACGCGCAGACGGGGCCCTCGCCCTCCGTCACGACGACGTGGCCGATCTCGCCCGCGGCCCAGTTGCGTCCGTGGACGACCGCGCCGTTCACGATCGCGGCGGCTCCGACGCCGGCGCCGATCCGGACGAGCAACAGGTCGTGGTCGACCTTGCCGAAGCTCAGCTCGCCCATGCCCGCGGCGTTGAGCCCGTTGGTGACCGAGACCGGCAGACCGGTGCGGTCGAACAGGATGCCGCGGAGCGCGACGTCGTGCCAGTCCAGATGCGACGACTCGCGGACGACGCCCGCGCCGTCGACGACGCCCGGTGTCGAGACGCCGATCCCGAGGATCGGGGCCTCAGCCGTGCGGACCAGCCGGTCGATGAGGTCACCGAGCACGGCGAGCGCCTCGGCGCCGGTCGACCCGCCGCGCTCGACGACCTCGCGCGCGATGACGGTTCCCCCGAGGTCGACGACGGCGCCCTCGATCGTGTCGCCGCTCGAGATCGACACGGCGACCACGTTGCGCGACGACCTCGCCAGCGCGAGGGCCCGGGAGGGCGCGCCGGGCCCCGACCGGTGTCCGCGGCCGCTCTCGACGACGAGCTGCTCGTCGACGAGCTCACCGACCAGATCGGAGATCGTCACGCGCGAGAGTCCAGTCGCACGCGCGATGTCGGCGCGCGACAGCCCTTCCTCGCGGTGGAGCGCCTGCAGGACGAGGCGACGGTTGTTGCTGCGCGCGTCCTCGGGACGGATGCCGCGGCCGCGCGCCCTCGGCGAAGCAGCGCCTTCCGCTGACGTCGTAGTCATACGTTCCCCGATCGAGTACAGTTCCCGAGAAATAATTCGGAAACGTTCTTAACCAATACTGCCAGAACCCCGTTCCCCCGCGCACATCGGAGTGACCCGTGAAATTCTTCCAACGACTCGGCCGGTCGATCATGCTGCCGGTCGCCGTGCTACCCGTCGCCGCCATCCTCGTCGGGATCAGCTACTGGATCGCCTCTGCCGCAGGCCCCAACATCATCGCGACGTTCCTCGCCGCCGCAGGCGGTGCACTGATCGACAACATGGCCCTGCTGTTCGCGATCGGCATCTCGATCGGCATGGCCAACAAGTCTGACGGGACCTCAGCGCTGGCCGGGCTCGTGTCGTGGCTCACGATCACGACCCTCCTGAGCCCCGCAACCGTCGCCGGCTTCCTCGGCATCGAGGATGTCGCCGAGGTCGACCCCGCCTTCGGCAAGGTGCAGAACGTCTTCATCGGCATCATCTGCGGCCTCATCGGCGCCTGGGCCTACAACCGGTTCAAGGACGTCAGGCTACCGGACGCGCTGTCCTTCTTCTCGGGCAAGCGCTCCGTGGCGATCGTCACGGCCGGGATCTCGCTCGTCGTCGCCGCGGTGCTGTTCTTCGTCTGGCCCATCGTCTACGCGGGCCTGGTCATCTTCGGCGAGTGGATCTCGACCCTCGGCCCCGTCGGCGCAGGCCTCTACGGCTTCTTCAACCGCCTCCTGATCCCACTCGGGCTGCACCACGCTCTGAACTCGGTCTTCTGGTTCGACGTCGCCGGCATCAACGACCTCAACAACTTCCTCGCCGGCTCCAACGGCGAAGGCGTCTTCGGGGTGACGGGTCAGTACATGACCGGTTTCTTCCCGATCATGATGTTCGGCCTGCCCGGCGCCGCCCTGGCGATGTACGTCACCGCCAAGACCAAGCGCAAGAAGATGGTGTCGGGCATCCTCCTCTCGGCCGCCGTCGCCTCGTTCTTCGTCGGCGTCACCGAACCGCTCGAGTTCACCTTCATGTTCCTCGCGCCGTGGCTGTACCTCGTCCACGCCGTCTTCACGGGCATCTCGGTCTTCATCGCCGCGCTGCTCCCGACCCGCATGGGCTTCGGTTTCTCGGCGGGCTTCATCGACCTGGTGCTCGGCTGGATGAACCCGCTGGCTCAGAACCCCTGGATGATCCCGATCATGGGCGTGTTCTGGTTCGCGGTCTACTTCGTGGTGTTCCGGTTCCTCATCCTGAAGTTCCGACTGAAGACGCCGGGCCGTGAAGACGACGACGAGCTCGCAGCCGACATCGGCCCGGCGATCAACCGCGACGCGGGCTACGGCCCCACCGCGGAGAAGATGATCGCGGGCCTCGGCGGCAAGGACAACATCGTTCAGCTCGACAACTGCGCCACCCGCCTGCGGCTCGAGGTCGCCGACACGTCGCGTGTCGACAGCGACGCGCTCAAGCGCGCCGGCGCGGCGGGCACCATGGTCTCCGGGCCCAAGTCGGTGCAGGTGGTCTACGGGCTCAACGTGCAGTTCGTGAAGGACGCGATGGACGACGTGCTCGCGGGCCGCGAGGTCGAGCCGCCCGCGGCATCGTCGGCACCGCAGGGTGCGGGCACGGTGACGACCACCGCCCCCGCCGTGGTGCGGCTGCGTCAGCCCATCGCCGGCACGGTCGTGCCGCTCGCGCAGGTTCCCGACCCGATGTTCTCGCAGGGGACGATGGGTCCCGGCCTCGCGATCGACCCGTCCGGAGACACGGTCGTCGCGCCCGCGGACGGCACCGTGACCACGGTGTTCCCGACCGGTCACGCCGTGGGCATGACCCTCGACGACGGCACCGAGCTGCTGATCCACGTGGGCATCGACACCGTCGACCTCAAGGGCCGTGGGTTCCAGGCGCTCGTCCAGCAGGGTGAGGGCGTGCACGCGGGGCATCCGTTGCTCCGCATCGACACGGGCGTCATCCGCGGCGCGGGCTACTCCCCCATCACGCCGGTCATCGTGCTGAACAACGAACACGCGTCGATCGAGTTCGAGTGACGCCTCGGCCGGTGCCGAGCGCGATCGTCTCGGCACCGGCCGCACCCCACCACCCCCGCTCTAAACTGGCGCCATGAGCGCGGCGAAGACTCCCGAGTGGGTGGTGCGGGAGGATGCCGCGCCCTCGGTCGTCGTCGCGCTGTACCTGCGCCAGGTGCTCGGCATCCGCACTCCGGATGAGCTGCCTCACCTGCGTGGGATAGAGCCGACACCCGTCGAGCGCGACCCCGAGACGCAGGCGGAGCTCGAACGGCAGTGGCGCGCGTACTGGGAGATGACGGTCGAGCCGCTCGCGCATCCCTCCCCCGTGCCGCTCGATCTCGTCGACGGCTTCGACACTCTCGTCGCGTTGCCCACCGAGGGGTTCGAGCAACTCGAGCGCGAGATCCGCCCGCACGCGGCGGAGGCGGTGGCTTTCGCGCGTGACGTGCACGCCCGGTACACCTCGCGCTCGTCGGGCGCCGGCGCCGTCGCCTACCGCGCGTATGCCGGGGCGCTCGCGCAGCACGAGCGCCGCATCGGGCGGCGGGCGCACTCGTTCGAGCTGAACGTGCAGGTGCTGCCGCTGAGTCAGCGCGGCGTGTGGTGGATCGGCGCGCTCACGATCGCCGTCACCGACGGACTGCGCAGCGACGTCGTGGCCTTCGACGCAGCGATCGCACCGATCATCGCCGAGATCGCCTGACCCGCGAGAACCGGGCCCGCGTCAGGCGTCGTCGACGGCGCGCACGCGCTCGTGGAGGATGCGGACCTCGCGCGTGCGGCGACGTGCGGCGCGGTCGAGCACGAGGGCGATGACGCCCGCGATCGCCATGCAGACCGGGATGGCGCCGAGCGCGATGAACCCGAACACCTGACCCGCAGAGTACTGCAGGCCGGTGTTGGTGCTGACTCCCTCATCCGGGATGCCGAACGTCAGGGCCAGCGCGACGATGATGCCCGCCGCGGCTCCGAGCAGGAGGAACACGCTGTACTTGGGCACGCGACGCACGCGCGCCGACTCGACCCGTTCGGTGATCTCCTCAGCCATGACTCCATTGTCGCACCGCCCGAGCAATGCCCGGGCGGTGCGACGAGAGGGCTCAGCGAGTCGTCAGAGCGCGCTGCGGCGACGACGCGTGAACGACACGGCGAGCGCGCCGATCAGCAGCATCCCGGCACCCAGCCACAGGGTGTCGACGGGAGCCTGTCCACTGGTCGCGGCGAGGGTCGCGTCGGTCGAGGCGTCGCACGGCACCTCGGCGCCGAGCGGGAACGTGATGCTCACGGGATCGAGCGCCTCGCCGGCCGAGTAGAAGCCGGCGAAGGCCTCGGCGCCCGCTGCCGTCAGCGTGGCCGATGCACCCGTCCAGCTGATCCGATTCGCCGTCGTCGTGGCGGCGGGCAGCGAGAGCGTCGCGAAGACGACGCCGTTCGCGTTCACGTCGGGCGAGCCGTTGTACCCCTTGGACTGCACGTTCACGATCAGCGAAGCGGTGTTCGCGCCGGTGATCTGCACGCGCGGGTTCGACAGGGTCATGTCGAGCAGACCGCTGTGGCCGGTGTAGTGCACCGAGCCGCCGAAGCTGACGCGGCCGCGGTCGTTCTCGGGGCTGTACGCTCCCGAACCGCTGCCCCAGCCGCCGGAGATCTCTCCCTTGGCGATCGGGCCCGTGATGTACGAGCGGTACGACTCCTTCACACCCCACTCGATCGTCGCTCCCGAGACCGACCGGGCGACGCACGACGGTGCGGCCGGCGACTCGACGGCTGCGGCGACAGCGGCAGGGGTGACCCGGAAGGGGGCGGATGCCGCGACGACGCCGCCGACGCTGAGCTCGAGCGTGTGGTCGCCCGTCGCGAACCCGGCGGGAACCGCCCACGAGAACGACACGCGTCCGCCGGCATCCGCCGTCGCCGTGCCGATGGTGACCGGCTCGGAGTGCGCGACGGCCGTCACGACGTCACCGGGTGCGAAACCGCCGCCGGTGAACGCGAGCACGCCGCCCTGAGCGACGGTCGCCGAGCCCGCGAACGCGACGAACGGAGCCGTCGGCTGAGCGACGGTGACGTCGGCGAAGGCGTCGAGCGTCCGGTCGGTGATCGACAGCGCGTGCGCCGCGGACGTCGCGACGTGGTAGCTCTTCGTCGGGTCGAGCGAGCCCGCGGGAACCGTCAGCTCAACCGTGAACGCGCCGCCCACGATCGACGTCGGACGGACCCAGGCCAACTGCACCCAGCCCTCGGCGGGGAGCGGTCCGGCCCCGGCCCAGACCGACTTCTCACCGAAGAGGACGTACGCGCCGTTGGCGGCGCTGTCGCCGACGAAACCGGTGCCCGAGACCGTGAGCGTGTGGGCCACGGCCGGGTCGAGGTCGGCGTTCGGTGTCACCGTGATTCTCGGGCTCTTTGTCGGCTCGGGCTGCGGCGCGACCGCGGCCCACGTCACAGGCACGAAGAGCTCGTTGTCGGGCTGCAGGCCCTGCGACGCCTTGTTGCCGAAGGTGAAGACGCCGAGGCGGTAGTCGTCGCCGGGGCGCTTCTCGTTCGCGGACTTCTCATCGACCTGGACTGTCCACGTGAAGTCGACCGTGCCGTCGGCGTTCTCGGTCCACGGGAGGTTGGCGTCGCCGGTCGGCTCGCCCGAGACGCGGACGTACGAGACCGAGGGGCGAGCGGAGTTCGCGGCGCCCTCGGAGGGCTTCCAGGTCTCGGCGACCCAGCCGAAGCGCAGCGCGAAGCCGGCGCCGACCTCGCTCTGGCGGTAGTTGCGTCCCTCGACGGTGAGCGTGGCACCGCTCGGGTCGACATCCGTGTTCGGGGTGACCGTGAGCGTCGGCGCGGGGAGCGGCTCGGTCGGCGTCGTGGCCGCGAACGACACCACGGCCTTCGCGTCCTGCGTGCGGTTGGTCATGCCGGTGTGATCGGCGATCGTGTAGACCGCCGTCGTCTCGCCCTTCGGCGCGACCGTCAGCGTGGTCTCGAACGATCCGTCCTCCGCGAACTTCACCATCGTCGCCGTGGTGGGATTCGAGGTGACGAGCTTCGCGCCTCTCGTGCATCCCGCCGCGATGAAGGCGAAGTCGACCTCAGCGAGCGGGCGGTCGGTGCACGTCGTGAGGTAGATCGGCTGAGCCGGGTCGTAGCCCGTGCCCGTGACGGTGATCTCCTCGCCCGCGGGGTCGAGCCCCGTCGACTTCGAGAGCGTGAGCGTGGGCACCCGCGCCGGAGTCTCGGGCTCGCTCGCCTTCGCGGTGACCGTGTAGCTCAGCGCCGGTGCGGTCGAGGCGGAATAGGCCGTGGCGTCGGCCGGGGTGAACGCGGCCGCGATGCTGTGCGCGCCGACGGCGAGCGACGAGGTGACGATGCTCGCGACGCCCCCGTCGACCGGAGCCGAGCCGAGCGACGCGTCGCCGGCCGTGAACGAGACCGCCCCGGATGCCGCCGGCGAGACCGTCGCCGTCAGGGTGACGTCGGCGCCCTCGACGGCCGTTCCATCGGGTGAGGCCGACAGGGTCGTCGTGGTCGACTCGGCGACGACCGGGAAGAGCGCGGCCCAGTCGATCGAGACGTCGGCGCGGGCGAGGAGGTTCGCCTCGGTGGGGAACGAACGAGACGGCCACGAGATGACCTCGTAGGCTTTCGTGCGATCGAGCTCGCTTGCGATCTGCTCGAGGCTTCCGGTGATCTCGCCCGCGGTGGAGACGTCGAGCGAGGCGTTGGGCGTGGTCGCCTGGTCGACCGTCAGGTCGCCCTTCTCGACGAGGGCGACGTAGGCGTGCCGGCTCGGCTGACCCGGGTACTGGGGAGCGACCTCGAAGCCGGTGCCGGTGATGGCGACCGTGATCTTCTCGTTCGCGACGACGGTGGTCGACGTCGTCAGGGTGGGGCCGGCGGCCGTTGCCGGCGCGGCGACGCCGACGACGGCGGCCATGGCGACGAGCGCGCCGGTCAGCACGCTCGCGAGCGGACGCTGCAGCGCCGCCCTCCTGGTTCTCAGCATGGGAACCCTCCGAATCTCGATGCAGGTGAAGCTCGCGCGTCGGGCACGCGATGATAGTTAGCTTAGCCTTACCTAATCGAAGTTTGTGAAGTCCCTGACAGTCATCGCTCGGCGTGACGGCGCGGCAGGATGACCGGACGGCCGGTGTCGGGGTCGTCGAGCACGCGCACCGGGGTGCCGTAGACGGCCTCGACCCGGTCCGCGGTCAACACGTCGCGCGGGTTCCCCCGAGCGACGAGCCGGCCGCCGTCGATCATCGCGACCTCGTCGGCGTATGCCGCGGCGAGCGACAGGTCGTGCAGCACCACGACCACCGCGCGCCCATCCCGCGCGAGCCGCCGCGCGACGCGGAGGACCTCTTCCTGGTGCCGGAGGTCGAGGGCTGCGGTCGGCTCATCGAGCAGCACGACGGGGGTGTCCTGCGCGAGTACTCGAGCCAGCGAGACACGCGCCTTCTCGCCACCCGAGAGCGACGGGTAGGCGCGATGGAGCAGGTGTGCGACATCCGCTCGCTCGACGGCTTCGGCGATACGAGCGTCGTCGAGGCGGGCGCGCTCGGTTCCGATCCAAGGAGTGCGCCCCATCGCGACCACCTGGCCCGCGGTGAACGAGAAGGCGACCTGGTTCGACTGCAGCAGCACCGACCGTCGCCGCGACAGCTCGCGGGCCGACCACTCGCCCACCGGACGCCCGTCGAGATGCACCGCGCCCGAGGTGGGCGCGCGGTCGCCTGTCAGCAGGGAGAGCAGGCTCGACTTTCCGGCGCCGTTGGGCCCGACGAGAGCGAGCAGCCGGCCGTACCCGACATCCGTCGCCACGTCGTCGAGGATCGTCGCCTCACCCGACCGCAAGCTCGCGTGCCGCACCTCGACGGCCACGCCCGTCACGACCAGCCCCCGGCGGTGCGGCGGGTGCGGCGGATGAGCCAGAAGAAGAACGGTCCGCCCACGAGCGACGTGAGGATGCCGATCGGCAGGTCTGCAGAGACGACGATGGTCCGCGCGAGGAGATCGGCGTAGACGAGCACGACGCCGCCGCCGAGCGCCGA
The DNA here is from genome assembly GCF_002920555.1 of Microbacterium sp. Ru50. Classification (NCBI taxonomy): domain Bacteria; kingdom Bacillati; phylum Actinomycetota; class Actinomycetes; order Micrococcales; family Microbacteriaceae; genus Microbacterium; species Microbacterium sp. Ru50. Next base: position 1,831,082 of record NZ_PQSV01000001.1, read on the forward strand.
GAGGGCGATGAGCCCCCGGTGCGCGGGCCCGACCAGCATGCGGACGATGTGGGGCACGACGAGGCCGACGAACGCGATGATGCCGACGAACGCGACGGCGACGCCGGTCAGCAGGGCGACGAGGACGATCGATCCGACCCGCAGCGCCTCGACGCGCACACCGAGGTGGGCGGCGGTGCGATCGCCGAGCGCCAGAAGGTCGTAGCGGCGCGCGAGAGCGAGGGATGCCGCGGTGCCGAGCGCTCCGACGAGGGCGACGACCGCGACCTCCGTCCAGCGCGAGCCGTTCATCGAGCCCAGCTGCCAGAACACGATCTGCTCGCGCGACGCCGTGTCTCCCGCGAACATCAGGAGCGCCAGCGCGGCCCCCGCGAACGCATTGACGGCGATGCCCGTCAGGATGAGCGTGATCGACTCGGTCCGGCCCTGCGCGCGGGCAGCGGCATACACGACCAAGGTCGCGACGAGACCGCCCGCGAAGGCGCAGACCGCGATCGACCACGGACCGAGGAACGAGAAGCCGAGCGTGATCGCTGCGGCAGCGCCGACGGCCGCGCCCGACGAGACGCCGACGACGCCCGGCTCGGCGAGCGGGTTCGCGAAGATCGCCTGCATGACGGCACCGGCGACCGCGAGCAGCGCACCGACCAGAAGCGACATCGCGACGCGCGGGAAACGGATCTGCCACAGCGTCTGCTCGATGAGCGGCTCGGTCGGCGCCCACGAGCCGGGCATGCCGAGGGCACGGAGGACGGAGCCCACGACCTCGGCGGGACCGACCGGCAGCTGACCGAGCCCGGCCGAGAGCACGACGCCCACCACGAGCAGCACCGCGCTCACGATCGCGACGAGAACTCCGCGGCGCCCAGCGGCACGCCCGCTCACGAGGCGGGATCGGGCGCGTAGACAGCGCGAGCCAGCGCGTCGAGCACCCCCGCGCTGCGCGGCCCGAACGACAGGATCTGCCCGTCCGCCATGTCGACGAAGCGGCGATGCTGGCCGGCTGCGGTCAGCGCGATCGCGGGCTTGTCGGAGAGCAGACCGTCGACGCCGCCGACCGATTCGAGCCCGGCGGTCATCACGAGGATGAGGTCGGGGTCGGCGGCGACCATGGCTTCGTCGGTGAGCGGCTGCATGCCGTTCCAGCCGAGCTCGCCGGCGACGTCGACGCCGCCGAGCGCGGCGATGAGCTGGTCGGCGCCCGATTCGGAGCCGAAGAGGTAGTACACCCCCGCCGTGCCGCGCAGGTAGAGGAAGACCATGCGCAGCCGGTCCGCCGCGGCCGCCGGCGCAAGCGCGGCGATCTGGGCACGCGTCTGGTCGACCTCGCTCGCGATGCGCTGGGCGAGCTGCTCGCCCGTGTCGGGTACGCCGAGTACGTCGCCGACCGACCGCGCGAGATCGGCGGCGCCCGCGAACGAGGCGGAGCGCTCGACGAAGACCACCGTGATGCCGACATCCCGCAGCTGCTGCACGACGTCGACCGGTCCGATGCTGCCGTCGGTGATGACGAGGGTGGGGGCGAGGCCGATGATCGACTCGGCGTTGACCGTGTGTCCGCTGCCCGTGACGACCGGCAGGTCGGCCGCGCCGGGGAACGTCGTCGAGACGTCGCGGCCGACGAGCTCGCCGCCGAGGCCCAGGCCCCAGACGGTCGCGGCCAGCGAACCGGAGAGGTCCATCGCGATGATGCGCGAGGTGTCCGTCACCGTCACCTCGACGTCGCCGGTGAGATCGTGCGAGCTCACGGTGACGGGCAGGCTCTGGGTGGGATCCGTCACGACCGGCTCGACCGCGGCGTCGGCGAGGACGGCGGTCGAGGGGCCCTCGAGCGAGCGCGGGTCGGTCACCGGCGCCAATTCGCTCAGCGGGGGTCGGTCGATCACGACCTGGCCCGCCGCCTCGCCGTGAGACGTCGCAGCCGGAGCGCAGGCGCTGAGCGACAGGGCAGCAGCGGCGAGCGCCGCGACGAGGAGTCGCCGCATCTTCACGCGGCCGGCCCTTCGTCGGCGTGATCGGCGGGCCCACCGGCGGCACGCGCCTTCCGCTGCTTGCGACGCGAGGCGACGATCGCTGCGGTCGACCCGCCGATCGTCGCGACGAGCGCGCCGCCGATAGCGGCGAAGAGCGCGACCGGCAGCGCGCCGCTCGATCCGCTCTCGTCATCGCCCGCCTCCGCGGCATCCGCGGCGGGTGATGCATCGACGACGGGCGATGGGTCTACCGTCGGGGTGGCAGCCGCGCACACACCGCTCGCGGTGAACGACAGGGGGTCGAAGGCGGTGCCGGTCTCGTAGTTGCCGAAGGCGGCGAACCCCTCCTCGGTGATCGCGGTGGCGGCATCCGCGGCGGCGAGAGTGAGGGCTTCTCCCGAGACCGTGTTCTCCAGACCCGCCAGGTCGACGGTCACGAACGGCACCTGGGGTGTCGTGACGACGGTGTCGTCGCCGGCGAGCGCGCTCTCCATCGAGACTCCGGCGAGGTCGACGAGAACACGCCCCGCCGCCGGCGCGATCTCGAGCGTGACGTTCTGCACCGTCGAGTCGAGCAGGCCGCCGTGCCCGGTGAACCGGATGCCGCCGGGGAAGGCGATCGAGCCGGCGCCGGTCGCGGGGTCGTAGCTGCCCGTGCCACCGGTCCAGGTGAACGCGGGCGTCTCGTAACCCACGCCGCCGAACGGCTCCCACGCACCCTTCGCGATGGAGCCGGAGATGTACGAGCGGAACGACTCCTTGAAGCCCCACGTGATGGTCGCGTCGGTGATGTCGCAGACGGGCGGCGAGGTCGCGGCGGTCCGCTGCTCGACGGGCGCGGCGTCGCCGATCGCGAGGGCGGGGCTCGCGACACCGAGGACGATCGACGCAGCGGAGAGCACCCCGAGGGGCGCGCGGGACAGAAGGGAAGAGCGCACAGCAGACTCCAGAGATAAGGTCAGGCTTGCCTAACCTTATCGGAGCCGGTGTCAGGGTCGCAGTGGCAGCAGCGCCCCGAGATCGGCGCGGGTGCCCGACGCGCGCAGCCGGCCCGCGGCGGCGGCATCCGCCCAGGCGAGGTCGCCGAGGGCGAGGGCGATCCAGGTCGCGGCATCCGTCTCGACGACGTTCGGCGGGGTGCCGCGCGTGTGCCGCGGCCCCTCGACGACCTGGACGGCACCGAACGGCGGCACGCGCATCTCGACCGAGTTGCCGGGCGCCTTCTCGACGAGCAGCTGCAACAGGTAGCGCACGGCGGTCGCCAGGTCGGTTCGAGCGGGCTTCTCGCCGGACGCATCGGCGGCGGCGACGGCGGCGAGCGCGGCGCGGCCATCGGCGGTGAGGATGCTGCGGGCCATGGGTTCCACGCTAGCCCGGTCGGTAGGCTGGCCGGGTGAAGATCCTGGTCCTCGGCTCGGGCGCGCGCGAGCACGCCATCATCCTCGCTCTCGCCGCGGAAGGCGCAGGTCACGACCTGCTCGCGGCGCCCGGCAACGCCGGCATCGCCCGCGATGCCGAGATCGTGCCGGGCCTCGACCAGAACGACCCGGTCGCCGTGACGGAGTTCGCCGGCAGCGCCAACGTCGATCTCGTCATCGTCGGGCCGGAGGCCCCGCTCATCGCCGGTGTCGCCGATGCGCTGCGCGAGCGCGGCATCCCCGTCTTCGGCCCCGGCAAGGTCGCCGCGCAGCTCGAAGGGTCGAAGGCGTTCGCCAAGCGCGTCATGGACGAGGCCGGCGTGCCCACCGGGCGCGCCGTGCGGGCGCGGAGCCGTGCCGAGGTCGAAACGGCGCTCGACGAGCTCGGCGCTCCCCACGTGGTCAAAGCCGACGGCCTCGCCGCCGGCAAGGGCGTCATCGTCACCGACGACCGTGAGGCGGCGCTCGCCCACGCCGACACCTACCTCTCGAGCGGCCCGGTGCTGATCGAGGAGTTCCTCGCCGGCCCCGAGGTGTCGCTCTTCTTCGTCTCGGACGGCGACACCGTCCGAGCCCTGAGCCCGGCGCAGGACTACAAGCGCGCCTACGACGGCGACGCCGGCCCGAACACCGGGGGCATGGGCGCCTACTCGCCGCTCCCCTGGCTCGCCGACCGGTTCGGCAGCGAGGCCGGATTCGTCGCCGAGGTCACGCGCGACGTGGCCGAGCCCGTCATCCGCCACCTCGACGCCGAGGGCACACCGTTCATCGGCCTGCTCTACGCGGGCCTCATCCTCACCGAGTCGGGCATCAAGGTGATCGAGTTCAACGCGCGGTTCGGCGACCCCGAGACGCAGGTGGTGCTCGCGCGGCTGACCTCGCCGCTCTCGGAGCTGCTGATGGCTGCGGCGAGCGGGCGACTGGAGTCCGAGCCCGATCCGACGTTCTCGGACGATGCCGCCGTCACCGTCGTGCTCGCGAGCGAGGGCTACCCCGACAACCCGGTGACCGGCCGGGCGCTGACGGGGCTCGACGCCGCGGCATCCGTCGAAAGCGTGCACCTCGCGCACGCTGCGACCGCCGAGTCGGTCGACGGGCTCGTCGCCACGGGTGGACGCGTGCTCAACGTCGTCGCACGCGGCGCCGACTTCACCGAGGCTCGCGACCGCGCCTACCGCGCCCTCGCGGAGATCAGCCTCGAAGGCTCGCACCACCGCACCGACATCGCCGCCCGCGTCGCGGACTGAATCCACGGCACGGGCGGCCCGACGGAGCGCGACGGGGTCAGCGCTTGGCGAGGTGCGCGGGGCGCTTGAGGAAGATCACGACGATCACGGCGACCCCGATGACGATCGCCGGCAGGATCATGGCCTGCGCCATCGCGGCGGAGAAGCCCTCGGCGATCGCGGGAGGCATCGCGCCGCCGCCACCGCCGAAGTCGCCGCTCGCGGCATCCCCGGCACCCGGCAGGTTCGCCGTCAGCCGCGACTGCATGTAGGCCGCGATGGCCGCCGAGCCGATCACCGAGCCGACCGTTCGGGTCGTGTTGTAGATGCCCGAGCCGGCCCCCGCCTGACGCGGCGGCAGGTTGCGGGTCGCGGTCGTGGCGAGCGGCCCCCACATGCCGGCGTTGGCGACACCGATGATCGCGGCAGGGATGAGCAGCAGCAGCACCGGGGCCTCGGTGTTCATGAGCAGCGCGTAGCCGACGAGACCCACGACCATCAGCGTCAGGCCGGGGACGAGCAGCAGGCGCGGGTCGACCCGGTCGAGGATGCGGCCGGCCAACGGTGCGAGCGCGCCCGACAGCACCGCCATCGGGACGAGCAGCAGCGCCGACTGCGTCGGCGTGAGGCCCCGCGCGAGCTGCGTGAAGAACGCCATCGGCAGCGCCATGCTCGTCACCGTGAAGCCCACCGCGGCGATCGCGAGGTTCGAGATCGCGAAGTTGCGGTCGCGGAAGAGCTCGAGCGGAACGAGGGGCTCGCTCTTGGTCCGGCCCTGTGTCCAGACGAACACCGCCATCACGACGACACCCGCGGCGATCATCGCCCAGATGCCGGCGGCCCACTCGTAGTGCTCGCCCTCCTGCAGACCGAAGACGATGAGGAAGAGCCCTATCGCGCTGAGCACGACCCCCACGACGTCGAAGCGGTGCGGGTGGGTCTCGAGCTGCGGCACCAGGCGCCACGCCAGCACGAACGCCACTACGCCGACGGGGATGTTGACGAAGAAGATCCACTCCCACCCGAAGCCGTCGACGAGCAGGCCGCCCGCAAGCGGTCCGACGAGCGTCGCGACACCGGCGGTCGCACCCCACAGCCCCATGGCCGCGCCGCGGCGCTCGGCGGGGAACGTGCGAGTGATGACGGCCATCGTCTGCGGGGTCATGAGCGCGGCGCCGAGACCCTGCACGGCTCGCGCGACCACGAGCACGGCGAGCGAGCCCGAGAGCCCGCAGGCGAGCGAGGCGATCGTGAAGATCGCGAGCCCGATCAGGTAGATGTTCTTCGGTCCGAACCGGTCGCCCAGGCGGCCGGTGACCAGCAGCGGCACGGCGTACGCGAGCAGGTACGACGAGGTGACCCACACGACGTTGTCGAGGTTGCCGGTCGACGGGTCGAGCGCGGCCTTGATCGCGGGGTTCGCGACCGAGACGATCGTCGTGTCGACGAGGATCATGAAGAATCCGATGACCATCGCCCACAGGGCGGGCCACGGGTTGACGGCGGGTGCGGCGCCTTCGGGGGCGCGGACGGTGCTGGTTCTCTCGCTCATGCGCGGGCGGCTTCTCTCTGTGCCAGGTAGCGGTCGGTCGGGGCGAGGTCGGTGACCCCCCACACGGTGTCGGGACGACGGATGTACTCGACCGCTTCGTCGAGCCAGGCGACATCCGCCGACAGCAGAGCCGTCTCGCGGTGCACCTCGATCCAGAACTGGGGATACGAGCCGCGCTCGATCGCGTGATCGCGCGCCTGACGGTGCGCACCGAGGGATGCCGCCAGGGCGTCCCTCCGCTCGCTGAGAAGCGCGACGACTTCGCCACGGTCGAGGTTGTGCGACTCGGCCAGCGCGACGCGGAATCGGTCGGGGCGGTCGATGGCGGGGAGCTCGCGCCGCACCCACGCGATCATCATGTCGGCGCCGGCCTCCGTGAGCGTGTAGGTCGTCCGTTCGGGACGGTTGCCGTCACGGTCGGTACCGACCTCGGCGATGAGCCCCTGCCGCTCGAGGCGAGCGACCGTGTGATAGATCGTGCCGTGGGTCGGAGCGACGAGCCGGTCGGCCTTGCGCTCGCGCAGCAGACGGACCATCTCGTAGGCGTGCATGTCGTCCTCGTGCAGCAGCGCCAGCAGCATCAGCCCCAGCGGGGTGAGTCGGTCGACGGCATCCGGCATGGCACCCCCCTCTCGATTAGTCCATGTGGACTATACGCCCTTTTTCACGGGTCGTCGCGGCGTTCCCCGCTCCGGGATAATGGCCGGGTGAGCGCCCTCGATCTGCCCGGCTGGAAGCACGTCTACTCCGGCAAGGTCCGCGACCTCTATCGCCCCGCCGACGGCCCGGCCGACCGGATGCTGGTGGTCGCCAGCGACCGCGTCAGCGCGTTCGACCAGGTGCTCGAGCCCGGGATCCCGGGCAAGGGCGAACTGCTGACGCGCCTCAGCCTGTGGTGGTTCGCGCAGCTCGCGGGCGCCGACGGCGGACGCCCGATCCCCAACCACGTGCTCGGGCTCAAGCCCCCGGCAGAGGTCGCGGGCCGGGCGATGGTCGTGCGCGAACTCGACATGCAGCCGATCGAGTGCGTCGTGCGCGGCTACCTCACCGGCTCCGGCTGGGCGGAGTATCAAGACAGCGGCACGGTGTGCGGCATCCCGCTTCCCGCCGGCCTGCAGAACGGCGACCGGCTGCCCGGACCGATCTACACCCCCGCCTACAAGGCACCCCTCGGCGAGCACGACGAGAACATCTCGTTCGAGCGTTCCGTCGAGCTCGTCGGTGCCGAGACCGCGGCCGCGCTGCGCGACGCATCGCTCGAGATCTACCGGCGTGCCGCGACCCTCGCCGAGAGCAAGGGACTCATCCTCGCCGACACGAAGTTCGAGTTCGGCCTCGACGCCGACGGGGTGCTGACCCTCGCCGACGAGGTGCTCACGAGCGACTCGTCGCGCTACTGGGATGCCGAGGCCTGGCGCACCGGCACGACGCCCGCCGAGCGCATGGCGAGCTACGACAAGCAGATCGTGCGCGACTGGCTCGCGGGCGCCTGGGACAAGACCGGCACTCCCCCGGCTCTCCCCGACGACATCGTCGAGCGCACCGCGGCGAAGTACCGCGAGCTGCTCGAGACACTCGCCGGCTGACTCCGGTACCGTCCTTGGCGGCGCGGGTCGCGCGGCTCCGCGGAGCGCCGACCGGGCATCCAGGGATCTCACAGATAGGGTGGGGCCGCTCTCGCGCTCCATCCCGAATCCCTCATCCTTCCCGAGGAGTCCCATGCCCATCTGGTCCCTCCACGGCGACGGCCGCACCGTCGCGCGCGGCGCCGTCGTCAAGCCCGGCGAGCGCCTGAACTGGCCCGGCACCATCGCCATCGGCGCGCAGCACGTCGTCGCCATGTTCGGTGCGACGTTCCTCGTTCCGATCATCACCGGCTTCCCGGTCTCGACGACCCTGCTCTTCTCGGGTCTCGGCACCCTCGTCTTCCTGCTCATCACGCGCAACAAGCTGCCCAGCTACCTCGGCTCGTCGTTCGCGTTCATCGCCCCCATCACGGCACTCAACGGCGGCAACCGCCTCGAGACCGCCGAGCAGATCACGCAGGCGCTCCTCGGCGTCGTCGTCGCGGGCCTCCTGCTCGCGGCGGTCGGCTTCATCGTGCAGGCCTTCGGCACCGGCTGGATCGAGAAGCTCATGCCTCCCGTGGTCGCCGGAGCGATCGTCGCGCTGATCGGCTTCAACCTCGCCCCCGCGGCGTGGAACAACTTCCAGCTGCAGCCCGAGATCGCCACCGTGACCCTGTGCGCCGTCATCCTGTTCAGCGTGCTGTTCCGCGGGTTCCTCGGCCGCATCTCGATCTTCCTCGGCGTGATCGTCGGCTACGTCGTGGCCGCCGTCACCGGGCAGGTCGAGTTCGAGGCCGTCGAGGCCGCCGCCTGGTTCGGTCTGCCCGACTTCCACCTCGTGGCGATCGGGGATGCCGCGGCCTGGTCCATCGTGCCGATGTTCCTGCCGGTCGTGCTCGTGCTGATCGCCGAGAACGTCGGCCACGTGCGCGGCGTCGCGACCATGACCGACGACCCGTCGATCAACAAGCACACCGGTCGCGCCCTCATCGCCGACGGTGTCGCGACGACCCTCGCGGGCGGCTTCGGCGGCTCGGGCACCACGACCTACGGCGAGAACATCGGCGTCATGGCCGCGACCCGCGTCTACTCGACCGCCGCGTACTGGGTGGCCGGCATCGTCGCGATTCTCCTCGCGTTCTCGCCCAAGGTCGGGGCGGTGTTCAACACCATCCCGGCGGGCGTGCTCGGCGGCGTCACGACGGCCCTCTACGGCCTGATCGGCGTCATCGGCATCAAGATCTGGGTCGACAACCGCGTCGACTTCTCGCGCCCCGTCAACCAGTACACCGTCGCGGTGTCGTTCGTCATCGCGATCGCCGGGTTCGCGATGAACTTCGGCTCGCTGCAGTTCGGCGCGATCGTCCTCGGCACCATCGCCGCCCTCGTGATCTATCACGCGGGCAACGCGATCGCCCGCTGGCGCAAGACCGGCGCCGACGACGGCGGCCCCATCCCCGCGGTAGGCCCGCTGGGCGGCGACCCCCAGTAAGCGCAGCGCGCCCGAGTGCACGGCATCCCGTCGAAAGGACGACTTCCACACGCGAGGATGCCGTGCACTCGGCGTTTTGCCGTGCACTCAGCACCACCCGGGCCAGGATGGGCGCCGTCACCCTGCTGGTCGGCGACCTCGACGCGATGACGCGTTACTACCGCGACGTCGTGACCCTGCAGGTGCTTGCCGCCGAGGGCGACACCGTCACGCTCGGGCGTTCCGGTCGACCGATCGTGATCCTGCGCCACGAGCCCTCGCTGCGCCACGCGGCTTCAGGGTCGGCGGGCCTGTTCCACACGGCGATCCTCTTCGAGACGCAGACAGCCCTCGCGGCCGCGCTCTACAGCGTCGCCCGTCACGCGCCTTCGACTTTCAGCGGCAGCGCCGATTACCTCGTCAGCCAGGCGTTCTACTTCACCGACCCCGAGGGCAACGGCATCGAGCTCTACTGGGACCGAGACCGCAGCACCTGGTCGTGGACCCACGGACAGGTCGAGATGGACACCCTCTCCCTCGATCCCAACGCCTTCCTGCGCGAACACCTCGACCCTGCGACGCTCGACGGCGCGGGCAGCGCCGCCTTCACGCCGTCTGATCCCGCCCGCGTCGGACACGTGCACCTCTCGGTCGGCGACGTGGCGACCGCACGGGCGTTCTATGTCGACGCCCTGGGGTTCGACACGACCGCGGCGCTCGGCGATCAGGCCCTCTTCGTCAGCGCGGGCGGCTACCACCACCACATGGCGATGAACGTGTGGAACTCCCGAGGGGCGGGGCCGCGCATGCCGGCGCTCGGGCTCGGCCGCGTCGACCTCGCCCTGCCGACATCCGACGATCTCGGGGCCCTCACCGAGCGTCTGCGTCATCACGGCATCGCGGTGCGCGACGACGGGCGGACGGTCGCGTTCGACGACCCCTGGAACAACACGCTCCACGCCGCCCTGGCCTGAGCGTCAGGCCACGCGTCAGGCCGAGCCGCGGACGATGAGCTCGGTGTCGAGGATCGTCACCTCGGGCGGAGACATCCCCGCGAGCCGGGCGAGCAGGACGTCGGCCATGCACTCGCCCTGCGTGAACGACGGCTGCCGCATCGTGGTCAGCTGGGGCTCGGTCGTCAGTGCGACGGGCGAATCGTCGAAGCCCACGACGGCGACCTCGTCGGGGATCCGGATGCCTTCGGCCGCGAGCACCTGCATCGCGCCGCGCGCCATGAGGTCGCTGGCGACGAAGAGGCCGTCGAGCGGCTCACCCGCCGCGAGGATGGCGCGCATGGCGACGGCGCCGGACTCGGTCGTGAAGTCGCCCTGCACGACGGGAGCCGGAGTGAGTCCCGACTCCGCGAGCGCCACGCGGTAGCCCTCGGCGCGGTCGACGCCGGCGGGCATGGAGGGCGGACCCGTGATCGCGCCGATGTGCCGGCATCCGCGGCCGATGAGGTAGGCCGTGGCATCGCGCGCACCGGCGACGTTGTCGACGTCGATGTAATAGTCGCCGGCCCGCGACCGCACCGGACGGCCGCCGTAGACCACGGGGATCGCGGCTGCGATGCGCTCGATGAACGTGTCGCTCGTGTGGTGCGACACGATGATCGCCCCGTCGACGGCGCCGCTGCGCACGTACTGAGCGGTCTTGTCGCCGGGGTCGGCACTGGCCATGATCAGGTTCAGCACGTAATCGCTGCGGCTGATGCGCGAGTTGATGCCCGAGACGACCGACGCGAAGAACGGATCGCCGAACACGCGGCTGGTGTCTTCTGGGACGACCAGGGCGATCGCCATCGTCGACCGGCTCGCGAGCGAACGCGCCGCGCGGTTGGGAACGTAGTTGAGCTCGGCAATCGCACGGCGCACCGACTCGAGCGCGGCCGGGCTGACGGCGGTCGAGCCGTTGACGACGCGCGACACGGTCGAGCGCGATACACCGGCGACGGCCGCGACCTCTTCGATGGTCGCGGCCGTCCGGTTCTGGTCGGAGATCACAGGTGGGCTACCTCGGGACGGCGGTCCGGGCGGCGTCCGCCGCGGCGGGAACGTCGATCGCACGATCTGCGATGACCCGACGATACTCCTTCGCGCTGTCCTTCAGCGTCCGCTCCTGAGTGTGGTAATCCACGTGCACGATCCCGAAGCGCTTCTCGTAGCCCCACGCCCATTCGAAGTTGTCGAGCAGCGACCAGTAGAAGTAGCCGCGCACATCGACACCGGCCTCCTGCGCATCGAGGATCGCACCGAGATGAACCCGGAGGAACTCGGTGCGCTCGGCGTCGGGAACCGTCTTCTCGCCTTCCACCTCGACGAGCTCGTCGTCGTAGGCGGCGCCGTTCTCGGTGACGTAGAGGATCGTGCCCACGGGCTGGGCGTACTCGGTCCACACGCGCTCGAGCAGCTGGGTCAGCCCCGCGGGCTGCACCTCCCAGTGCATCGACGTCCGCGGCAGGCCCCGCTCGTGCCAGTAGATGTCGTGACCGGCGGGCCAGGGCGACCCGGTCTTGCGATCGGTCGGTGCATCGCCCGGGGTCGGCGGGTGGGGGTCGGGACGACCGCCCACGAACTCGCCGTGGTAGTAGTTCACTCCGAGGGCGTCGAGCGGCTGCGCGATGATCGCCTCGTCGCCCGGGCGCACGGCATTCCGCCAACGCTCGACCGCCGCGGCATCCACCTTCTCGATGTCGGCGACGATGTCGCCCGGGTACGCGGCCCGGAAGATCGGGTCGAGGAACCAGCGGTTGAACTGTCCGTCGATACGTCGCGCGGCGTCGACGTCGGCGGCGTCGGCCGGGTCGGCGGGCTCGGCGACCGTGAGGTTCAGCGTGATGCCGAGCGACAGCGACTCGTCCCGCTCGCGCAGCGCGGCGACGGTCTGCCCGTGGCCGAGCAGCAGGTGGTGCGCCGCGAGCATGCCGTCGCCGATGTCGAACCGTCCGGGAGCGTGGATGCCCGCGGTGTAGCTGAGGAACGACGAGCACCACGGCTCGTTGAGCGTCGTCCAGTGGTGCACACGGTCGCCGAGGGCGTCGTGCATGTCGAGGGCGTACTCCGTGAAGCGGTCGGCCGTCTCGCGCAGGGTCCAGCCGCCCCGCTCCTCGATGGCCTGCGGCAGATCCCAGTGGTAGAGCGTCAGCCACGGGATGATGCCGGCGCCGAGCAGTTCGTCGACGAGCCGCTCGTAGAAGTCGACGCCCTGCGGGTTGAGCGGGCCGCCGTCGGGACGCACGCGCGACCACGAGGTCGAGAACCGGTACGTGTCGAGGCCGAGCTCCTTCATGAGCGCGACGTCGTCACGGTAGCGGTGGTAGTGGTCGCACGCGACGTCGCCGTTGTCGGCGTTGATCACGGCACCGGGAACACGGGCGAACGCATCCCAGATCGACGCGGTACGGCCGTCTTCGAAGGCCGCGCCCTCGATCTGGTACGCCGCGGTGGCTGCTCCGAAGAGGAAGCCGGTCGGGAAGCTGCGCGAAGCGTTCATGTTCTCCTGCTGAGTGCGGTCGAGGTTCAGGGTCATCCCTTCACCGCCCCGGCCATGATGCCACTGACGAGCTGCTTGCCCGCGAAGATGAACAGCAGCAGCAGCGGGATGGTGGCGAGGATGACGCCCGCGAGCACGACCGAGTAGTCGACAAAGTAGTTCGACTGCAGCAGCGACAGCGCCACGGGAAGCGTCGGGTTCTGCCGGTCGAGCACGATGAACGGCCAGAAGAAGTTGTTCCAGGCTCCGACGAAGGTGAAGAGGAACAGCATCGCCGCGGCCGGACGCGCCGCGGTCATGCCGACGGTCCAGAACGTGCGGATCATCGACGCGCCGTCGACGCGCGCGGCCTCGATGAGCTCGTCGGGCACCGCCTGGCGCAGGTACTGCGTCATCCAGAACACCCCGAAGGCGCTCGTGAGGGCGGGGATGATGATCGCGCCGATCTGCCCCGTCCACCCGAGCTCGGAGAACAGGATGTAGAGCGGCACGACGCCGAGCTGCTGCGGCACGGCCATCGTGGCGATGACGAAGACGAGCAGCGCCGGACCGCCGTGGAAGCGCAGCTTCGCGAAGGCCCAGCCGGCGAGTGTCGAGGTGATCACGACGGCGGCGGCGATGAGGAACGAGCTGTAGATCGAGTTCCACAGCGCCGGCCAGAAGTTGACCGCCGGGTTGGAGATGACCGACAGCGCGTTCTCGATGAAGTTGCCGCCGGGGATCCACGGGAAGGGCTTGCGGAGGGTGGTGGAGTCGCCCGAACCGATCACGAAGGACCAGTACAGGGGGAACACCGCCGAGAGGAAGACGGCCCCGAGGATGCCGTAGGTCCAGACCCCGGGCCGGCTGCCGCGGATGCGGCGGGCGCGGGCTCCGCGACGCTGCTCGCGAGCGGTCGGGATCCCTTCTTCCACCGTGGCGAGAGGGGCGGGAGTGCCGATGGTGCTCATGCCTGGTTCTCCTTCAGCGCGCGCTGCGCCTGCTTGGCCTGCTGCTTCTGCTGCCGTTTGCTGAGCTCGCGCCTCAGCCCCTCGTCTCGGACCAGGGTCCGGGTGACCACGAGGTTGACCAGGCCGATCAGCACGATGATGAGGAAGAGGATCCACGCCATGGCGGCGGCGCGACCGAAGTTCCACTGTCCCCAGCCGACGTCGTAGAGGTAGAGCGTGATGGTCAGCCACTGCTGGGCCGAGCCACCGCGGCCCGCCTGATCGAACACGCGCGGCTCGTCGAAGATCTGCAGACCGCCGATCGTGGCGGTGATGATGACGAAGATGAGCGTGGGCTTGAGCGAGGGCAGGGTGATCGAGAAGAACTGGCGCACGGGGCCCGCGCCGTCGACGGTGGCGGCCTCGTAGAAGTCGCGGTTCACCGCCTGCATGGCTGCGAGCAGGATGAGGGTGTTGTAGCCCATCCAGCGGTAGTTCACCATCGTCGCGATGGCGATGTGGCTCCAGAACGGCTCGACGTGCCAGGGGATGGCGCCGATGCCGATCGACTGGAGGATGCCGTTGATGAAGCCCGACTGGTCGGCGAACATCGCGTTGAAGATGAGGCCGACGGCGATGGGAGCGACGACGTAGGGGACGAGCACCGCCATGCGCCAGAAGGTCTTGGCGCGGATGTTGCGGTCGAGCACGGCCGCGATGAAGATCGCGAGCACGAGCTGCGGAACGCTCGAGAGCAGGAAGATGCTGAAGGTGTTGCGCAGGGCCGTCCAGAAGTGGGGCTGCGTCAGGATCCAGATGTACTGGTCGAATCCGATGAACTCGCCCTCACCGCGGATGAGGTCCCAGTCCATGAACGAGATCACTGCGGTGTACGCGATGGGGAAGAGCCCCACGATCGCGAACATGATGAAGAAGGGCGAGATGTAGAGGTACGGCGAGAAGCGGATGTCCCACTTGCTGAGCTTCTGCGAGAAAGAGATGACCCGCGGGGGACGACCGCCGTCGTCGGTTCGGGGGGAGCGCGTCGCCGGGCGCTGCTGTGTCGTGGTCACGATCGTCCTTCGGGTGCGTGGGCGGGGAACGCCGGGGCGCACCGGCGATGCGGTGCGCCCCGGCGGGGCGGGTCAGAAGCTTCCGACCTCGTTCACCCAGGTCTTCCAGGAGGTCTCCTTGTCCTCGATGCCGTCGAAGACACGCGTGATGGCGTTGCCGAGGGCGTCGTGGAACTGGAAGTACTTCGGACCCTTGAAGGTCGTCACGGTGATCGCGTTGGCGCGGTCGATGCCGATCTCACCCGTGGGCGCGTTGTTGAAGTACTCGCTGACGAACCCGGTCAGGTCGGGGCTCGACTGCGCCTCGGGCTGGCTCGGGAAGGTGCCGGCGTTGTTGAAGGCCTTGATCTGCGTCTCGGGCGACGTCAGCCAGTCGGCGAGCTTCTGCGCGTTGGTGAGGTTCTTGCCGTTCGCGGGGACCACGAGGTACGAACCGCCCCAGTTGCCGCCGCCCTCGGGGAACGCGTTGGCGATGTCCCAGCCGGCGATGTCGGGCGCTTCGCCCTCGATGATGCCGTGCATCCACGGCGGGCACAGCATGGCGGCGAACTTGCCGCTCGCCATGGCGGCGTACCAGTCGTCGGTCCACTGTCCCGGGTAGGCGGAGATCGGGATCGCCTTGTCGACGACGGTGTCGTAGGCCTCGCGGATGTCGGGGTTCTCGGTCGCGATGACCGTGCCGTCCGGCTCCTCGTAGGCGACCTCGAGCTGGTTCACGACCCCCTGCAGGACGGAATTGGCCGAGTCGATGAAGGGCTGGCCGGTCTTGGCGACGTAGTCGCTGCCGATCTGGAAGAAGGCGTCCCACGTCGGGAAGAGCTTCGCGACCTCTTCGCGGTCGGTGGGCAGGCCGGCGGCCTCGAACAGGTCGGCGCGGTAGCAGATGGCCTGCGGTCCCACGTCGGTGCCGTAGGCGACGAGGTTGCCCTCGGCATCGGTCGCCGCCTTCTCCTTCCAGTCGAGCCAGCGGCCGGCGAGCTCGTCGGGAACCGGCGCGATCAGGTCGGAGTACTGCATCATCTCGGGGAACCAGTCGACCTCGACGCCCTCGACGTCGGCGAGGCCGGTCTTGCCGAGCTTCTGGAAGAAGTTGGTGCGGGCGTCGTTCGAGGTCGCCGCCTTGGTGTGGACGACCTTGATGCCGGTCTCCTCGGTGAACTCCGCGAGCAGCTCGTCGGTGTAGCCGAAGTCGTTGAACGTCGCGAGGGTCACGGTGTCGGAGTCGCCACCGGATGCGGCCTGGTCACCTCCGCCCGAACATCCGGCGAGGACGATGGCCGAGGTGGTTGCGACGCCGGCCACGAGGCCGATCCGCCGCAGTGCGCGTGAATTCACGTGTCACTCCTTCGTGATTGCGGGTATCTGGTGCGCGGCGGTTCGCACCCGACTTTGGGAGCGCTCTCACCGATTGACCATGACCATACGGGAGCGCTCCCAGGATCACAAGAGAGCGCTCCCAAAGACGATGGTCACGATCCGGTCACGAGACAGGCCGGATGCGGCGAACGAGGCGCGCATCCCACCCGTAGACTGGTCGCGCACCCATCCCGCGACCTCCGGAGCGAGCAATGCCCACCATCGTCGTCGACGTCATGCCCAAGGCCGAGCTGCTGGATCCGCAGGGCAAGGCGGTATCGGGGGCCCTCACCCGCCTCGGCGTCGCCGGTTTCTCCGACGTCCGCATCGGCAAGCGCTTCGAGCTCACCGTCGACCGCGCCGACGACGCGACCCTCGAGACCGCTCGCCGCATCGCCGACGAGATCCTCTCGAACTCGGTTATCGAGGACGTCGTGAACATCGAGGTCGTGGAGTGACCGCGCGCATCGGTGTCATCACCTTCCCGGGCTCGCTCGACGACCGCGACGCGCAGCGCGCCGTCCGGCTCGCCGGTGCCGAGCCCGTCGCGCTCTGGCACGGCTCGCACGACCTCGACGGCGTCGACGCGCTCGTCCTGCCCGGCGGCTTCAGCTACGGCGACTACCTCCGCGCCGGCGCGATCGCGGCGCACGCGCCGATCATGGCCGAGGTGAAGGATGCCGCCGCCAAGGGCATGCCGATCCTCGGCATCTGCAACGGATTCCAGATGCTCGTCGAGGCGCACCTGCTGCCCGGCGGCCTGATCCGCAACGCCCACCAGCAGTTCATCCGCCGCGACCAGCGCCTGGTCGTCGAGAACGCCGACACCGCGTGGACGAGCGGCTTCGAGACCGGCCAGGAGATCGTCATCCCGCTGAAGAACGCCGACGGCGGCTTCACCTGCTCGGCCGAGACGCTCGAGCAGATCGAGGGCGATGGTCTCGTCGCCTTCCGCTACCGCGGCGTGAACCCCAACGGCTCGCTCGACGACATCGCCGGCCTCACGAACGAGCGCGGGAACGTCGTCGGACTCATGCCGCATCCCGAGCACGCCGTCGAGCCGGGCTTCGGCCCGAACACCACCGAGGCGATGCGCTCGGGCACCGACGGACTCACGTTCTTCACGTCGGCCGTCGCCGCGGTGCTCGCCCGCGTCTGAGCGCCGGGTCGGTAGCGTTGGGGGCATGAGCGAATCCCCCCGCACCGTCATCGTCAGCGTTCCCACCGATGAGCTGGCGGCCGACATCGGCCCTCTTCCCGACGGAGTCGAACTGGTCGTCTGGGACCTCCGCTCTCCGGCGCCCCGCGGTGCGTTCGACATGGTGGTCCCGCCCTACATGTCGGGCAAGCGACTGCTCAGTGCACTGGGCGACGTGAAGGTCGGGCTTCTCCAGAGCCAGTCGATCGGGTACGAGGGCATGGGCGCTTACCTGCCCGAGGGCACGAGGCTCGCGAACGCAACGAGTGTCCACGAGACGGCGACCGCCGAGATCGCGGTCGGTCTCACCATCGCCGCGCAGCGCGACCTCGCGGATTACGTCCGCAACCAGGAGTCGGCGCGGTGGGCCCCGCAGTTCAGCCGCAGCGTCGCCGACCGCACCGTGCTGGTGCTCGGCTACGGCGGCGTGGGCAAGGCCGTGGCATCCCGCCTGCTCCCCTTCGAGACCACGATCATCCCGGTCGCGTCCCGCGCGCGCGACGAGGACGGGGTCCACGTCCACGGCATCGACGAGCTCGACGAGCTGCTGCCGCACACCGACATCCTCATGATCACGCTCCCCGGCGGCGAGCCGACGAAGGGGCTCATCGGCGCCCGCGAGCTGGCGCTGCTTCCCGACGGCGCACTCGTCGTCAACGTCGGGCGCGGCACCGTGCTCGACACCGACGCCCTCGTGGCCGAGCTGCAGGCGGAACGTCTGCGCGCCGCGCTCGATGTCGTCGACCCCGAGCCGCTGCCGGAGGACCACCCGCTGTGGCGCGCCCCCGGGGTGATCGTCGTGCCGCACGTGGGCGGGGCGGCCGACGCCATGCGTCCGCGCATCGCGAAGCTCGTCCGGACCCAGATCGAGCGCCTCGCCGCCGCCGAGGAGCCGGTCAACGTCGTCGACGCCTGACGACGCCCGGCGTCAGGCGCCGGGTGCCCGGCCGTCAGGCGCCCGTCCGTCATCCAGCGGATGGTCGATGTCGCGGCCGTGCCACAGGTCGGAGCACTCCACGCCGACAGCACCGATGCGCCTGAGGTAGGCACCCGCCCCCTCATCGCCGGAGACCGCGCGGGCGGCGGCGTCCCAGTGCGCTCGCCCGAGGACGACGGGATGGCCGGGACGCCCGCCGAAGACGGCGCGATGACGCGCGCGAGCGTCACCGGCGGCGGCGGTCAGCAGCCGGGCCACCGCTCGGGCTGGCAGCTCGGGGACGTCGACCGGCACGATGACCGCGACGGCGGCATCGGTGCCGGATGCCGCCGCGAGCGCCGCGCGCACGGTCGCCGACAGACCCTCGCGCCAGTCCTCGACCACGCGCGCGCGTGCCCCCGCGGGGACAGGCGCCTCCGGCGCGGCACCGAGCATCACGAGGATCGGCTCGCACCCGGCCGCAGCGAGCGCCGCCACCACCCCGTCCAGCCAGGCGCGTCCCCCGGGCGCGACCGCCAGCGCCTTCGGCATGCCGTAGCGCGTGCCGGCGCCGGCGGCGAGCACGATTCCGACGGGGGGAGTGCGACGCGGCGCGACGTCGTCCGTCACGTGACCAGGTGGTCGACGCGGCATCCCTCCGACGCCGTGTCTCGATGGATCGGGCCCGATCCGGCGCGCAGCGGCGCACCCGTTCCGCCGCGCCGCGCGGCCACGACCTCGGCCAGGATCGACAGCGCCACCTCGGCGGCGCTCGTACCGCCCAGGTCGAGCCCGATCGGCGAACGCAGCCGGTCGACGAGCGCTGTCGGCACCCCGGCTTCGACGAGCCGACGGACGCGGTCCGCGCACGTCGCGCGGCTGCCCATCGCACCGACGTACGCGGCCGGCGACACGAGCGCGGCGGCGAGCGCGGGAACGTCGAACTTCGGGTCGTGGGTGAGCACGCAGACGGCGGTGTGCACGTCGAGGCCGGCGGCTGCGAGATAGCGACCGGGCTGGTCGACCACGACCTCCGCGCCCGGGAAGCGGTCGGGGCGAGCGAAGACGTCGCGCGGGTCGACGACGACGACGTGGAACCCCGCTGCGGTCCCGAGCGCGACCAGGGCAACCGCGACCTCGACGGCGCCCACCACGATGAGCCGCGGCGGCGCGCCGAACTGCAGATCGACGCCCCCAGCGGGCGCGGGGGTGGGGGTCGTGCCCGCGTCGATGATCGACGCCGACCCCATCCCATCGCCGGCCGTCCGCAGCCGGAGCACCGTGGCGACGCCGTCGCGGTCACGCGCGGCGAGAAGAGCGAGCGTCGCAGCCTCGGGCGACCCGGGTACGAGCGCGCGCACCAGCACCTCGATCGTCCCGCCGCACGAGAGCCCGACCGCGACGGCGTCGTCATCGGCGATGCCGAAGCGGTCGACCACCGCGTCGTCTCCGGCGAGCACCTCGACGCACCGCTCGTAGACGGCTCCGTCGACGCATCCCGCCGACACGTTGCCGAACGCCCGCCCGTCGGCCGCGACCAGCATCGAGGCGCCGATCTCGCGCGGCGAACTGCCGGCTGCGGCCACCACGGTCGCCACGGCGACGGCGCGGCCCGCGGCCAGCTCATCGCGGGCGACGGCGAGGATCTCGCGCATGGGACCTCCTCGGGGCGGCGACGGGACTCCTCCGCACGTTAGGCCTCACGTGTTGCCGGTTCGTTGCGGCTCGTTGCGGCGACGTGAAACACGAGCGAAATGCGGGGCTGATTCACTCATGCGACGTCCGAGCCGAGAGGAGCCCCATGGACATCACGACCGTCACCGGCTTCCGCGCCGCCCGGACACGCGACGATCTCGTGCTCGCGCCGCGCGAGAGGTTCATCGCCGGAGGCACCTGGCTGATGTCGGAGCCGCAGCCGGGGACGACCGGCTTCGTCGACCTCACGACGATGGGCTGGCCCGAGCTCGAGGTCGATGAGAACGGCCTGCGCATCGCCGCGACGTGCACCATCGCACGACTCGTCGCCTTCGCAGCCGGGCGCCTCGAGGTGGCCCCCCGCACCGACTGGACCGCGCTCGACCTCGTGCCGGCCGCGGCGAACGCCCTGCTCGCGAGCTTCAAGATCTGGAACACCGCCACGGTCGGCGGCAACCTCTGCCGCGCCTTCGCCGCGGGGGCCATGATCAGCCTGTGCGCTGCGCTCGACGGCGTCGCGGTGATCTGGCACGCCGACGGCGGGGAGACGCGGATGCCGGTGGCCGAGCTCGTCGTCGACGACGGCGCGACCTGCCTCGGGCCGGGCGACCTGCTGCGGGCGATCGAGCTGCCCGCCGCGACGCTGCGCTCGCGCGCGGTGCTCCACAAGATCGCCCTCGCCGAGCTCGGCCGGTCGGGAGCCGTCGTCACCGGGCGCCTCGACGACGACGGGTCGGCCACATTCACGATCACAGCCGCCGTCCGGCGCCCGGTCGTGCTGCGCTTCTCGGGGATCCCGTCCGACGCGGCGCTGGTCGCGGCCGCCGAGGCGGCACCCGGCTATTACAGCGACCCGCTCGGTGCCGCGGACTGGCGCCGCGGAGTCAGCTCCGTGCTCGCTCGCCGAGCCGCCGCCGACCTGCGGCGCGAGAGGGACCGGATGGAGCCCGCATGACCGCCGACGCCGTCAGGTTCGAGGTCGACGGGGTGGCGGTCGAGGCCGCGCCCCGCGCCGGGCAGTGCCTGCGCACGATGCTCCGCGAGACGGGCCGCCTCGAGGTCAAGAAGGGCTGCGACGCGGGCGACTGCGGTGCCTGCTCGGTGCTGCTCGACGGCGAGGCGGTGCATTCCTGCCTCATCCCGGCGGCGCGGCTCGACGGTCGCAGCGTGACGACTGCGGCCGGTCTCGCACCCGGCGACGAGCTGCATCCGGTGCAGGAGGCCCTCGTCGAGCATTTCGGCTTCCAATGCGGGTTCTGCTCGCCGGGTCTGAGCGTGACGGCTTCGACGCTGTGCGCCGACGACCTCGACGACCTCGACCGTCGGCTCAAGGGCAACCTGTGCCGGTGCACCGGCTACCGCCCGATCCGCGAGGCCGTCCGCGCCTCGGTGCTCGGCCCCGTGCGCGAGACGGGTGCGCCCGCCTCGGCCGAGGGAGCTCCCGCGGCCCCGCGCGGAGTCGGCCGTTCGGTGTCGCCCGAGGCCGCGCGACGCGTGGTGCAGGGCCGTGAGCCGTACACGTTCGACATCGCCGACACCCCGGCCGGTCCGCCGCTCGTGCTGCGCGTGGTCGGATCGCCGCACGCGCACGCCCGCATCCTCGCGATCGACACGGATGCGGCGCGGGCCGTGCCCGGCGTCGTCGCGGTGCTCACCCCGGCCGACGTCCCCCGCATCCGCTATTCGACGGGCCGGCACGAGCACCGCGAGGACGACCCCGACGACACCCTCATGCTCGACGAGGTCGTGCGCCACGTCGGACAGCGGGTCGTCGCGGTGGTCGCCGAGACCGCCGAGGCCGCCGACGCCGCCCGGCGTCTCGTGCGCGTGGAGTACGAGGTGCTGCCGGCGGTCTTCGACCCCGAGGAGGCACGGAGCGCCGGCGCCCCGCTGCTGCATCCCGACCGCACGCCCGCCGACCGCGTCGACGACGCCGGCCGCAACGTGATCGCGGGACTCCACCGCGAGACGGGCGACACCGCGGCCGCTCTCGCGGCGAGCGCCGCCGTCGTCAGCGGCACCTGGTCGACGCAGCGCGTCTCGCACGCGCAGCTCGAGACGCACGGCTCCGTGGGATGGCTCGACGACGCGGGACGCCTCGTCATCCGCTCCTCCACCCAGGTGCCGTTCCTCGCCCGCGACGAGATCGCCCGGCTGTTCGACCTGCCCACCGACCGGGTGCGGGTGTTCACGGCGCGCGTGGGCGGCGGCTTCGGGGGCAAGCAGGAGATCTTCACCGAGGACCTGGTCGCGCTGGCGGTACTGCGCACGGGCCGACCGGTGGCCTACGAGTTCTCGCGGACGGAGCAGTTCCAGCGCGCGTCGCTTCGGCATCCGATGCGCGTGTCGGTGACCCTCGGCGC
This sequence comes from Microbacterium sp. Ru50, assembly GCF_002920555.1. Taxonomy (NCBI): domain Bacteria; kingdom Bacillati; phylum Actinomycetota; class Actinomycetes; order Micrococcales; family Microbacteriaceae; genus Microbacterium; species Microbacterium sp. Ru50. Next base: position 1,853,312 of record NZ_PQSV01000001.1, read on the forward strand.
CGACACCGACGGCCGGCTGACCGCGATGACGGTGGATCTGCTGAGCGACACCGGAGCCTACGGCAACCATTCGCGCGGGGTCATGTTCCACTCGCTCGCCGAGTCGGTCGCGCTGTACCGCTGCGATGCCGTGCGCCTCGACGCCGAGGTCGTCTACACGAACAACGTCCCCTCGGGCGCCTTCCGCGGATACGGGCTCGGCCAGGTCATCCTCGGCGTCGAGTCGGCGATGGACATGCTCGCCGAGCAGCTCGGCATCGACCCGTTCGAGCTGCGCCGTCGCAACGCGGTCGGACCGGCGGATGCGACGCACGAGCACGACCTCGTCTGGGGCAGCTACGGCTTCGACCAGTGCCTCGACCTCGCCGAGGCCGCGCTGCGACGCGGCAACGGCTCCACCGCACCCGACGGCTGGCTCGTCGGCGAAGGCATGGCGGCGGCCATGATCGCGACGATGGCACCGTTCGGCCACATCGCCCACACGACCGCGACGCTGCGTCCCGACGGCTCGTACCTCCTGCGCACCGGCACCGTCGAGTTCGGCAACGGCACGAGCACGGTGCACCGCCAGATCGCGTCGACGGTGCTGGGCAGCGACCGCCTCGAGGTGCGCAGCGCCGACACCGACGCCGTGCATCACGACACGGGCGCGTTCGCCTCGGCCGGCATCACCGTCGCCGGGAAGGCCCTGCACGCCGCCTGCCTCACCCTGGCCGATCGGATGCGACAGGCCGCGGCCGCGCTCACGGAGACCTCCCCGGCCGACGCGGTGCTGCAGCCCGACGGCTCGGTGCGCACCCCGGTGCGGCTCGTCGGCCCCGCTGAGCTGATCGCCGCCGCCGATCCGGCGCACCGCGACGAGCACGGGCTCACCGCCGACGGCAGCGAGCTCGGCGAACAGCGATCGCTCGCCTTCAACGTCCACGCCGTCCGCGTCGCGGTCGACCCCGAGACCGGATCGGTGCGCATCCTCCAGTCCGTCCAGTCGGCGGACGCGGGGGTCGTGCTCAACCCGGCCCAGTGCCGCGGACAGGTCGAGGGCGGAGTCGCGCAGGGCATCGGCAGCGCCCTGTACGAAGAGGTGATGATCGACGACGGCGGGCGGGTGAGGAACCCGGTGTTCCGCACCTACCGCGTGCCGCAGTCGGCCGACATCCCCGACACCGAGGTCTTCTTCGCCGAGACCGACGACGCGCTCGGACCGTTCGGCGCGAAGTCGATGAGCGAGTCGCCCTACAACCCCGTCGCGCCCGCGATCGGCAACGCGATCGCCCGCGCCCTCGGGCGACGACCCTACGAGCAGCCCTTCAGCCGCGACCGGATCTGGCGGCTGGCTCAGCACGACCCCCGCTGAGCCGCGACGCGTCGGAAGCCGTCACAGCATCGAAACACGAGCGCGACGGTGACCGAAATATTCAAGCAATAGCTTCAAGCCAGCACCTCCCCGCAGCGGCATCCGTGCACCCGCCCTGCGTTCCTGCACCCGCACACCCGAAGGAGAACCGATGCCCGCACCGCGCATCCGGAAACACCGCCTCGTCGCGACCCTGGCCACCGCCGCCGTCGCCGCCCTCGCCCTCTCGGCCTGCTCGTCGAGCTCCGCCGAGCCCGGCGCATCGGGCTCCGACGACTCCGCGTCATTCGGCGAGATCAGCGTGCAGTACTCGTGGATCAAGAACGAGGAGTTCGCCGGCGAGTTCTACGCCTACGAGAACGGCTACTACGACGAGGCCGGCTTCGACGAGGTCATCGGCATCTCCGGGCCCGACACGGGCGTGGCGAAGCTGCTGTCGGGCACCGTGCAGGTCGCGCTCTCGGACGCCGCCTCGGTAGGCGCCGCCGTCGCCGAGGAGGATGCGCCGCTGAAGATCATCGGCGCGACCTTCCAGAAGAATCCGTTCACGATCCTCTCGCTCGCGGACGGCGGCAACATCGCGACCCCGCAGGACCTCATCGGCAAGACGATCGGCGTCCAGGACTCCAACGCCTCAGTATTCGCGGCCCTGCTGAACGCCAACGGCATCGACCCGAGCGAGGTCACCGTCGTTCCCGTGGACTTCGACCCGACCCCGCTCATGGACGGCCAGGTCGACGGCTTCATGGCCTACCTCACCAACGAGGCGCTGACCGTCGAGCTCGCGGGCTACGACATCACCAACCTCTCGTACGCCGAGAACGGCGTGCCCTACGTGGCCGAGACGTTCACCGTCACCGACCAGTACCTCGCCGAGAACAAGGAGCTCCTCAAGGAGTTCCTCATCGCCGAGATCAAGGGCTGGACCCAGGTGTTCCAGCAGCCCGTCGACGACACCGTCAGCCTGGTGCAGAAGTACTACAACCAGGCCGCGGAGGAGTCGGAGGACGGCCTCGAGGCCGTGTTCGGCGCCCTCGACCCCGCGAAGACGACCGCCGGCATCGCCGCTCAGAACCTGCTCATCTCGACCGAGGAGACCGAGGCCAACGGCCTCTTCACGATCTCGGACGACCTGAAGCAGCAGACGGTCGACTCGCTCGCCGCCGCAGGCTGGAAGGTCTCGGTCGACGACCTGTTCGACACCACCATCATCGACGAGATCTACGACGAGAACCCGGAGCTGCTGGACTACCTTCCGTAGGTTCGGACGCTTCCCTCCATCACATGCCACACGACGACACCCGGGATGCCGGTGCCCCTCGCGGCACCGGCATCCTGATCGACGGCCTCAGCAAGACCTTCCACACCGGCCGCGGCCGGACCGTGACGGCCCTGCAGGACACCCACCTCCACACCGACAAGGGCTCGTTCCTCGCCCTGCTCGGCCCCTCGGGGTGCGGCAAGTCCACCATCCTGCGCATCCTCGCCGACCTCGAGAACCCGACCGCGGGCGAGGTCCGCGTCGACGGCAAGACCCCCCACGAGCTGCGTCGCGACCACGAGCTGGGCATCGCCTTCCAGGACCACGCCCTGCTCCCCTGGCGCAGCGTGCTGGCCAACATCCGCCTGCCTTTCGAGATCGCGGGTCGCACGCCCGACAAGGCGTACATCGACGAGCTCATCAAGCTCGTCGGGCTCACCGGCTTCGAGAAGTCCAAGCCCGCCCAGCTGTCCGGCGGGATGCGGCAGCGCGTGTCGATCGCCCGCGCGCTCGCGCTCAAGCCGTCGGTGCTGCTGCTCGACGAGCCGTTCGGCGCGCTCGACGACATGACCCGGCAGAACCTCAACCTCGAACTGCTGCGCATCTGGACCGAGAAGCCCGCGACGACGCTGCTCGTCACCCACGGCATCTCCGAGGCGATCTTCCTCTCCGACCGCGTGGCGGTCATGTCGCCGCGCCCCGGCCGCGTGGTCGAGATCATCGACGTCGACCTGCCGCGCCCGCGGACTCCCGAGATGATGCGGACTCCCGAGTTCCACGCGCTGGTCGACCGCGCGTCCGAGCTGCTCTTCGGCAGCGACGGCCGCGCCGACGCGGAGTCGTGATGCGCCGCGCCGGAATGCCGACCTGGCTCGCGGGCGTCATCGGGGCCGTCGTGCTGATCGCGGCGTGGTGGCTGCTATCGGTCACGGCGTTCTCGCCGCCCGAGGGCACGACCTTCACCCCCGTCCCCTCGCCGTTCACCGTGTTCGAGACCATCGTCCGCGACGGTCTGGCGCCGTACTGGACGGTGTTCCAGGTCACGATCGGCGAAGCGATGATCGGCTACGTCTGGGGCAACGCGATCGCGCTCCTCCTCGCGTCGACGGTGCTGCTCCTCCCCCGCCTCGAGGTCGTCGTCACCCAGATCGCCGTCGTCAGCTACTGCCTACCCGTCGTCGCCGTCGGCGGCATCGCGATCGTCGTGCTGGGCGGGGCCAAGCGCGCGGGCGATCCGAGCGCGACCGCGATCTTCCTCGCGGCGCTCGCGGTCTTCTTCACCACGGTCGTCGGCGCGCTGCTCGGGTTCAAGGCGGCCGACAAGGCGTCGCTCGACGTCGTGCGCGTCTACGGCGGGTCGCGGTGGACGCAGCTGCGCAAAGTGCGCCTGATCGCCGCCACCCCCGCCATCCTCAACGCGCTGCAGATCGCCGTGCCGAGCGCCTTCCTCGGTGCCATCCTCGGCGAGTACATGGGCGCGATCGACCGGGGCGTGGGCATCACCCTCATCAAGCTGCAGGGCGACCTCGACTCGCCGCGCGTCTGGGCGGTGTTCCTGCTGTCGGCGATCGTCGCCCTCATCGGATACGCGGCCCTCGGCCTCGTCGCGCGTCTCGTCACGCCGTGGGTCTCGGGGAGGTCGGCCGCATGATCGTCGCCCTCCGCCGCTCCGTCGGCCGCTCGCTGATCAACGCCCTCGCGACCGTGCTCATCGTGCTCGCGCTGTGGTGGGCCGTCGTCAACCTCACGGGCATCTCGACCTACGTCGCCAAGGGCCCCGGCGAAGTGTGGGAATTCTTGTTCACCGCCGACGACGCCGCCGAGAACCGCATGGGCCTGTGGCCGCTCATCGGCCAGACCGTGCAGGACGCCGCCCTCGGGTTCGGCGTCGGCATGCTCGTCGCGCTCCTGCTCGCCGTGGCGTTCTCGCTGTCGAAGGCGATCGAGGCGGGCGTCATGCCGCTCGCGCTGCTGCTGCGCTCGGTGCCGCTCGTGGCCATCGCGCCGGTCATCATCCTGATCACGGGCCGCGGCACCGCGGCATCCGTCGCCGTCATCGGCTCGATCGTCGTGCTCTTCCCCGCCCTCGCCTCGATCCTGTTCGGCCTGAGCCGCGCGACGAAGGAGAGCCTCGACCTCGTGCACGTCTACGGCGGCGGACGCCTCGCGCAGCTGCGCAAGGTCAGCGTGCCGGGCGCGCTGCCCTCGCTCTTCGCCGCCGCCCGCGTCTCGGTGCCGGGCGCCGTCACCGGCGCCCTCCTCGCCGAGTGGCTGTCGACGGGGCAGGGCATCGGCGGCATGATCGTGAAGTTCACCGCGACCGCCCGCTTCGACGACCTGTGGGCGTCGGTGGCGATCATCACGCTGCTGACCCTCGTGCTCTACAACCTCGTGCAGATCGCCGAGACCCTCGTCCTCACCCGCATGGGCATGACGACCTCGGTGGCCTGACGGGTCTGCCGAACCGAACCGCGAGACGACACACGCGCAGCTGTCGTCTCGCGGTTCGGAGGGACGGGCGGGCCGAGGGTCAGTCAGTGAGGGTGCGTGGGGCGGCGACGCGCGACCTCGGCGAGGCTCTCGTGCAGACGCGCAGACGCCTCGGCGGCCAGGGGGTTCGACGACGTGCCGCGATCGTCGACCAGGACGCCGCCGACGTAAACGCGCGTCAGGTTGCGGGGACTCATCGCGAGCACGTAGCTGCGCACCGGATGCCACAGCGGACCCACATCGGGACGCCGGGGGTCGACCACCACGAAATCGGCCAGCTTGCCCACCTCGAGCGAACCGACCCGGTCGGCGACGCCCATGATCTCAGCCGCACCGAGGGTGTGCAGCCGCAGCACCTGCTCGGGCATCATCGCGAGCGGATCCTGCAGGCGCGCCCGCTGCTGGTAGATGCCCATGCGCATGTTCTGCCAGGGATCCGAGACATCCGTGCACGCCTGGTCGTCGAGTCCGATGCCGACCTTCATGCCCTTCGCGAGCATCTCGGGAACCTGCGCGGTCCCCGACGCGAGCCGCCCGTTCGAGGCGGGCTGCCATGACATCGCGGCACCGCCCGCGACGGCTTCGTCGATGATCTCCGGGGTCGTCTGGATGAAGTGGCCGAAGACGAGACCGAGACCGAGGGCCCCGGCATCCCGATACTGCGCGAACTTCGACCGCTGGTGCTCCACCGCCTCGGGCGATTCCAGGAAGTGCGCCTGATTGGTCACGCCGTATCGGCGCATCGCCTCGACCTCGAGCCAGGCGGCCTCCTCACGCGGCGACCACTGCACCTGGCCCATGATCGACGCGCCGAGCGCGAAATCGGGGTCCATCGCGCGGGTGTGCGCGACCGACGCGGCGAACCGGGCGAAGATCTCGTCGTCGGAGCCGACGGTGACATCCATGCCGATCGAATCGACGAACCGGATGCCGGCGTCGCGCGTCGCGTCGGCCTGACGCGTGTGGTACTCGAGCTCGCGCATACGGGCGTCGCCCACGCGCTTGCCGTCGACCATCGACTCCCAGGACTGCAGCGGGTCGGTGAAGTTGTAGGCGGTGGTCACGCCGTTCGAGAGGAAGTCGAGGGCGCCGTGGAGCGTCGACCAGTAGACGTCGTCGGCGGTCATGTGGGCGGTGGTCCCGAGCATCGCGTCGCACCAGCCGTAGAGCGTCTCGGCGACCCCGAGTCCGCGCAGACCCGAGGTGAACAGGTGCGAGTGGCTCGAGACGAACCCGGGGGCGACGAACGAGCCTCCGGCGTCGAGGATCTCGTCGGCGGTGGTGCCCACGGGCGGATCCCCGGCGCCGATGGCGGCGGTGCGCCCGTCGTCGCCGACGAGCATCCATCCCTCCTCGATGTAGCCGGGGTCGTCGGTGCCGGCGGGCACCGTGATGAGGCGGGCGTGGGTCACGAGCAGGCGCATACCCGCACGCTACCGAGCCCATGTTTCGCCCTCGGGTCAGGGGTATTGCGCCCGCGCGGTGCGGATCTGGCGGACCGCCGGCCGGGTCAGGCGGCGGCGCGGCGGTCGGCGGCGAGGTGCAGGACGGATTCGGCGAGGGCGCGGATGCCGCGGGCGACGTCAGCGGTGGAGACGTCCTCGTCGGGGTGGTGGCTGATGCCGTCGGGGTTGCGCAGGAACAGCATCCCGATGCCGGTGAGACCGCCGAGAGCCATGCCGTCGTGCCCCGCCCGGCTGAAGATCGCGGGCGGCTCCTCGGTCACCTCGCCCGCCGCCGCGCGGATGCCCTCGCGGACGACGTCCTGCAGCAGCGGCGCGCAGGCGACCGCCGCGGCGTTGTGGATCTCGCGGTGCTGCCAGCGCAGTCCGCGACGGCCCATGATCTCGTCGAGCTCGGCGGTGAGCCGCTGCCAGACGCGGTCGCGCTCACCGTCGAACTCGCCCCGCAGGTCGAGGGAGAACTGCACCTCGCCGGGCACGATGTTCACGCCGCCCGGGAACGCCTCGAACTGGCCGACCGTCCCGATGATGTGATGCTCGGCCCGGCAGATCCGCTCGACCGCGAGAGCCGCCTCGGATGCGCCCAGCAACGCGTCGCGCCGCATGTCGTAGGGCGTGCCTCCGGCGTGCCGCGCCTCGCCCTCGACCGACAGCAGGAAGCGTCGGGCCGAGGCGATCGACGAGACGACGGCGAGCGATTCGCCGCTCCGGTGCAGTTCCGGACCCTGCTCGATGTGCGCCTCGAGGTAGCCGACGAGCTCGTCCGACCGGCGAGCCGCCTCGCCGACCCGCCCGGGGTCGAGGCCGAACTCCCGGAAGGCCTGGGCCAGGGTCGTCCCCTCGGCGTCGGCGAGGTCCCACCATCCGTCGTCCCAGACGCCGCCGACGGCCGACGACCCGAGCAGCGCCTTGCCGAACCGCGTGCCCTCCTCGTCCCAGAACGCGGCGACCTCGAGGGCGAACGGCAGGGGCGACCGCCACGACGAGCCGTCGTCGTCGGCGGGCTCGCGCAGCATCCGCACGACCTCGATCCCCATCAGGACACCCACGATGCCGTCGTAGCGCCCGGCGTCGGCCACCGTGTCGAGATGCGAGCCGATCATGAGCGCGGGCTCGTCGCCGGCGGTGTCGAGTCGGCCGATCTGATTGCCGGCGGCATCCTGGCGCGTGGTCATGCCGACCTCCCGCATCCATTCGGCGGCGAGACGGTTGACACGGGCGTGCTCGGGCGAGAGGTAGACGCGCTCGATCCGGTCGGGGGCCGCGCTGATGCGCGCGAGATCGTCGCAGCGCGACATCACCCGTCGTGCCGCGTCGGCGATGCGTTCGGGCGATACGGGGAGCAGAGCGGATGCCACGGCTCAATGTCCCCGGTAGACGTCCGCTGCCGCCTCGACCCCTCCGGCGACCGGCACGGCGGCGCCATAGCGGCGCAGCACCGCCTCGAGCGCCGAGAGGGTGGTGAGCACGGCGTCCTGCCGGGCGTTGTAGCCCATCGTCCCGATGCGCCACACGCGTCCGTGAAGCGGACCGAACGACGTGCCGATCTCGATGCCGAAGTCGGTCAGCAGCGCTGCGCGCGCCTCGTCGCCGGGCACTCCGTCGGGGATCTCGACGGCCACGACGTTGTTCATCTTGTGCGCGATGTCGCCGAAGACGGTGAGGCCGAGCGCCTGCACGCCGGCGATCATCGCGGCGCCCGCGAGACGGTGGCGCGCGATCACCTCGTCGCGCCCCTCGAGCAGCAGCACGCGGGCGCATTCGCGCGCCCCGTAGAGCATCGACGTCGCCTCGGTGTGGTGGTTGAGACGGCGCGGCCCCCAGTAGTCGAGGATCATGCCGAGGTCGAAGTAGTTCGACCGCACGAAGTCGCTCGCGTCCGGATCGCCGGGCTCGCGGATGCCGGCTTCGATGCGCGCCCGCGACCGCACGACCTCGACGGCGCGCTCGCTGAGGGTGATGGGCGCCGATCCGCTCGGTCCGCCGAGGCACTTCTGCAGCCCGGCGGTGGCGGCATCCAGGCCCCAGTCGTCGGCGTCGAACTCGTTGCCGCCGAGCGAGGCGGTCGCGTCGGAGTAGAACAGCACCCCGTGCTTCGCGCAGATCGCGCCGATCTCGTCGAGCGGCTGGTTCATGGTCGTCGACGTGTCGCCCTGCACGAGCGCGAGCAGCGTGGGCTTGACCCGCACGACGGCCTCTTCGATCGCGGCGGGCGTGAAGACCTGCCCCCATTCGGTCTCGATCGTGTGCACCTCGGCCAGCGCGCGCTCCGCGATCTCGGCGAGCAGGTGCCCGAAGCGTCCGAAGATCGGCACGAGCACACGGTCGCCGGGCCGGACGAGCGAGACGATCGCCGCCTCGATGCCGGCGCGGCTCGTGCCGTCGACGAGCATCGTGGCGTCGTTGCGCGTGTTCCAGACCGCACGGTAGAGCTCCTGCGTCTCGGTCATCGTCCGCGTCATGAACGGGTCGTACTGGCCGACGAGCGCGGCCGACATCGCGGTGAGCACGCTGGGGTACGCCGAGATCGGCCCGGGGCCCATGAGCAGGCGAGCGGGCGGGTCGATGGGTCCGGGGATCTGAACGGTCGGGTTCGTCATGGCGTGTCCATCCGGGGGTCGAGGAGCGAGAACAGGCGGCGGGCGAGCCGCACGAGGGCGAGGTCGGTGCCGGCGCGCGAGACGAGGCAGACGCCGACGGGCGCCGGTCCCAGCGGCGACGGCACGGTGAGCAGGGGCACCGAGATCGCGGGGAGCCCGGCGACGGCGGCCGGCGTCGTCATCCGCAGTGTGTCACGGCGCAGCAGGTCGAGCGCCTCGCCGCCGGCGGTGCGCGCAGGTGCGGCTCCGGGGACGGTCGGCAGCAGCAGCACCGCGTCGTCGACGACGGCACGCAGGCGGTCGGCGAGAGGGGCGAGGGCGGCGCGCGCCCGCTTCTCGTCGTCGGGTGTCACGGCGGCGGCGGTGCGGAAGCGGTCGGCGACGGCGGCTCCCACCGCGCCGGGATGCTGCACGAGCCAGTCGCCGTTGTTGCGCCAGGCCTCCGCGCCCTGCACGGTGCGGAACGCGTCGAGGTAGGCGTCGAGGTCGCCGATCGACACGCGGCCGACCGAGACCGCGGCTCCCGTGGCCGTGACGCGGTCGAGCAGCTCGGCGAACGCGCGCCGGGTGGCGGGCTCGGCGGCCGCGAGGATCTCGTCGGGCACGAGGAGGCGCGTCGGCAGCTCGTCGTCCGGCTCGCCGTGCACGCTCTCGGTCGACTCCGAGCCGGCGTACCCGAGGCACCACTCGGCGACGCGCTCGAGCGTCGATCCGTCGCGGGTCAGCCATCCGACGGTGTCGAAGCTCTGCGCGAGGGGCAGCATGCCCTGCCGGGGCACGAGGTCGTGCGTGGTCCGCAAGCCCCAGAGCCCCTGGTACGAGGCGGGTACCCGCACCGATCCGGCGGTGTCGGTGGCGAGGGCGACATCGGCATGCCCGGCCGCGACGGCGGATGCCGGCCCGCTCGACGAGCCGCCCGGGAGCGCTCCGGGCAGCGCGGCGTTCGGCGGCGTGCCGTAGTGGGTGTTGTCTCCGGCGACGGAGTAGGCGAACTCGTCGGTGCGCGCGATGCCGCGCAGCGACGCTCCGCCGCGCAACAGGTCGCCGACCGCGGGCGCCGTGGTCGTCTCGGCGCGGGCCGAGGCGAGGAACGTCGGGTTGCCCGCCCCGATGCGGTAGCCGCGGATCGCGAAGAGGTCTTTGACGGCGACGGTCAGCCCGGCCAGCGGACCTTCCCAGGCGCCCTGGTAGAGCGGGTCGCCCACCGTGCGCCAGATCGACCGGTCGAACGCCTGCGGCCGCGGGGTCACGTGTGCGGCGGTGATGAGCCAGCGACCGTCGATGCGCTGCCAGAGCTGGGTCTGCAGGCCGGTGCCACCTGCGGCGTAGCGGGAGACCGAGATCAGCAGAGCGACGTCAGGGGAGAGCGGCCGGTACTCGATCCGTTCAATCTCGCGCGCCGCGACCCCGCCGCGCGCCCCGCGGAATGCGCTGATCGCATCGTGGCCGACGAGCAGGCCCCCGGCATCCGCCCGCATCGTGCCGGGTCCGGGGGCGAACGCGGCGTCGAGCGCCGCGAGGTCGTTCTCGACGATGGCGCGCTCGTAGTCGGCGAACGCCGCCGCGAGATCGGCGGGCATGCCGCCGGCCGGGGCGCCGTCGTTCGGCGCATCGCCGTGGGCGCGACCGGTCACGACGCGTCCTCGCCGACGGCGACGAGAGTGCCGCCGCGCGAGAGCAGCCGCCCGGCCGGAACGCCGACGGCATCGGCAACATCCACGCCGGCCTCGAACACGACCTCGCCTCGGAGCCAGGTGCGGCGCACCCGTCCCGTCAGCACGCGGCCGTCGTAGGCCGAGATCGGGTTGCGGTGACGCAGCTCGCGCGCGTCGATGCGGACGACGTCGTCGGGGGCGAAGACGGCGAGGTGCGCGGGCGCGCCCACGGCGATGCGCCCGACGGCGAGGCCCGCGACGACAGCGGGTCCTGTCGTGAACAGCGGCAGGATCGTCTCGAGCGGGATGCCGCGCTCGCGCGCCTCGGTCCAGACCGCCGGCAGCCCGACCTGCAGTCCGGAGATGCCGCCCCAGGCGAGCCCGAAGTCGCCGTCGCCTGCGCGCTTGAGGTCGACGGTCGAGGGCGAGTGGTCGCTGACGATCGCGTCGATCGTGCCGTCGACGATGCCCTCCCACAGGAGGTCGCGGTTCGAGGCCTCGCGGATGGGCGGGCAGCACTTGAACTCGGACGCGCCGTCGGGGATCTCCTCGGCGATGATCGTGAGGTAGTGCGGGCAGGTCTCGACCGTGAGGTCGACTCCGTCCGCGCGGGCCGCACGGATGGCGGGCAGTGACCGGGCGTCGCTCAGGTGCAGGATGTGCGCCCGGCCGCCGGTCGCGCGCGCGGCCTCGATGACGGCGTCGATCGCCGACGCCTCGCTCGTCGCCGGGCGCGACGCGAGAAAGGCGTCGTATCCGCGGCCGAGCGCGCCGTCGGCACCGAGCAGCTCGGGGTCCTCGGCGTGCACGATGAGCCGCGAGCCGAGCGCCGCGATCTCGCCCATGGCCTGGCGCAGCTGAGCACGGTCGAGGTGTCCGAACTCGTCGACGCCCGACGGCGCGAGGAAGCACTTGAACCCGTAGACGCCGGCCTCGTGCAGGGGGCCGAGCTCCCCCAGGTTCTCGGGCACCGCCCCGCCCCAGAACCCGACGTCGACGTGCGCGGATGCCGCGGCGGCGGCACGCTTGACCTCCAGTGCGCCGGCGGTCGTGGTCGGCGGGATGGAGTTCAGCGGCATGTCGACGATCGTCGTGACACCGCCCGCCGCCGCGGCCCGCGTCGCCGAGCCGAAGCCCTCCCACTCGGTGCGTCCGGGCTCGTTGACGTGCACGTGCGAGTCGACGAGCCCGGGCAGCAGCACAGCGTCGGCGGCGACGCGCACCTCGGCGGCGTCGGCGACGGCGGCGTCCTCGTCGAGCATCGCGACGACGAGGCCGTTCTCGACGACGACGGCTGCGGGGACGAAGGCCGTGCCGTCGAAGACGCGGCCGGCGCGCACGACGAAGCGGGACGGGGACGATGCGGTCACGAGATCTCCGGGCGGGGTCGGGGGCGAGGAACGACGGCGGGCGCGCGATGAGCAGAGCCCGATGTCAATATAAAGCTATGGGTTAACGCAGCCGCGGCGGTTACCCCGATGTAACGCTCTCGTGACGACGCGGCGGGGCGGCGTACTCCTCGCGCTTGCTCGTCCCCACCCGCATCCGCACCATCGCCGACGCGAGCCCGACCGCCGCGCCGACCCCGTCGACCACGGGAACGCCGACGCGCTCCGTCAGGGCGTGGCAGAGATCGGCCATCCCGGCGCAGCCGAGCACGATGACGTCGGCCCCGCCCGCCACCTCGGCGGCGCACAGCGCCGCGATGCGCTCGAAGGCATCCGACCCGGCGTCCTCGAGATCGAGCACCGGGATGCCGGAGGCGACCAGCGAGGCGCAAGCCGACGTCATCCCGTAGCGGGCGAGCAGATCGCGCGCCCGGCCGAGCGTCCGGCCGAGCGTCGTGACCACGGCGAGCCGACGACCGGACAGGGTCGCGACGTGCATCGCAGCCTCGGCGATGCCGATGACGGGAACGTCGACGAGCTCGCGCGCGGCGTCGAGTCCCGGGTCGCCGAAGCACGCGATGACGTACGCGTCGCTTCCGCCGACGGCGAGGTCGGCCTCGATGATGTCGACGACCGAGCGGGCGGCGGTGATCTCGTCGAGATGGCTCTCGATCGCGGCCGCGCCGTCGGTCGGATGCGCGGCGACCACCTCGACCCCGGGCCCGGCGACCTCCCGGGCGGCGACGGCGATCTTGTCCGTCATCGCCCGGGAGGTGTTGGGGTTGATCAGCGTGATCCTCACGCGGCGCCCTCCGGCGCGGACTCGGGCAGGGTGCCGTCCGAGATGCCCTCGGTCTCGCCCGCGAACGTCGGGACCTGCGGGTCGAGCCGCTCGAACACCACGAACGCGGCGAACGCGAGGCCGCATCCGATGAACCAGGTGAAGTTCCCGATCCACGAGACGTCGAACAGCCCCATGTCGGCGAACGTCTTGGGCAGGATCGCGAGCAGGATCGTCGGGATGCCGGCCACGAGGAGCGTCTTCATCGCGTTCGGGTTGTACCCCTTGCGGTACCAGTACGCCCCGCTCTCGCTCATCGTGAACATGTCATCGGTGCGGATCCGCTGCTTGGCCGCGATGTAGTACCCCGCGATCAGCAGGCCGAACAACGGGCCGATGAGGGCCGCGAGGATGCCGAGGGAGTAGTGGATGGCGGTGGCGTCGGAGTACCAGTTCCAGGGCGTGAGGAACACCGATCCGACCGCGGCGATCATGCCGCCCATGCGCCACGAGATCTTCTGGGGCGCGACGTTGGAGAAGTCGAAGGCGGGCGCGATGAAGTTGGCGACGATGTTGATGCCGACCGTCGCGGTGACGAAGGTCAGCCCGCCGAGCAGGATCGCGAAGGGGGTGTCGATCGCCTCGACGGTGTGGATGGGGTCGAGGAGCAGCTCGCCGAACACCGGCACGGTCGCGGCGGCGGTGAGCACGGTCAGGATCGAGAAGAACAGGAAGTTCACCGGAAGGCCCCAGAAGTTGCCCTTCTTGACCTGGCTGAACGAACGGCCGTACCGCGCGAAGTCGCCGAAGTTGAGCATCGGGCCGGCGAAGTATGCCACCACGATGCCGACCGCCATGGCCATGAGGCCGAGCGTGCCCCAGAGGTCGTGCGGCACCGCCGCCGGGTCGGAGAGGTTCAGGTCGATGTTCTCCCAGCCGGCCTGGCTCACGAGGTACACCGCGAGCACGATCATCACGACGTAGACGGCGGGGCCGGCCCAGTCGATGAAGCGGCGGATGACCTCCATGCCGTTCCAGAACAGCGCGACCTGGGCGACCCAGAGGATCGAGAAGGAGATCCACCCGAGCGCCGAAAGCCCCAGGAAGCCCACGTCGAGCAGCGCCGCGGAGCCGGGGATGAACTTCAGGAAGATGATGTTCAGCGACTGCGCCGCCAGGAAGGTCTGCACGCCGTACCAGGCGATCGCGATGATGCCCCGGATGATCGCGGGGATGTTCGCGCCGCGCACCCCGAAGATGGCGCGGTTCACCACGGGATAGGGCACGCCCGTCTTCTGACTGGGCTTGGCGACCATGTTCGCGAAGACCTGCACGATCACGATGCCGACGACGAGAGCCACGAGCACCTGCCACGCGGCGATGCCGAGCGCGAAGAGCGACCCCGCCGTGACATAGCCGCCGACCGAGTGCACGTCCGACATCCAGAAGGCGAAGATGTTGTACCAGGTCCACCTCTGCTTGCGGAGCGGGGCGAGATCCTCGTTCGACAGTCGGGGGTCGTAGCCCCGATCGGGAACCGTCGTCTCGGCGGGCAGGATGTTCGGAGGAGCGGTCATGGCGTCGGAACCTTCCAGGAGGGGATCTGGAAAGTGAAGCTATGGGTTAATCGATCCCGGCGGGTTTCGCTGATGTAACGACGGTGTGAAGTTGGAGCTTCACAGCGGTCGCGCTCGGTCGCCGCCGCAGCCCGTTTAGACTCGGCGGCATGTCAGAGCTCGCACTGGGGACCGGGACCGAGGTGGGCGTCCGGCTGCGCGAGCTTCGGCGGCAGCGAGGGATGTCGGCACGTGCCGTCGCCGCCGCGCTGGGCATCAGCCCCAGCGCGGTGTCGCAGATCGAGCGCGGCGTGCTGCAGCCGAGCGTCTCGCGGCTGCTCGCCATCACCGACGCCCTCGGCGTGCCCCTCGCCGCCGTCTTCGAGAGCGGTGGCGAGGCCCCCGCCGCTGCGCTCGCGGCGGAGATCGACGGATTCTCGCTGGTCCGCGCCGCCCAGGCCACGACGGTCGAGCTCGGCGACGGAGTGACCTTCCGCCGCCTGTCCCCCGGACCGAGCCCGGGAATCGACTACTTCCAGTCGACCTATCCGCCCGGGTCGTCGGCCCACCGCGACACCGACCTCTTCCGGCACGACGGGTACGAGGTCGGCACCATGCTCTCGGGCGAGCTGACGATCGATTTCACCGATGAGCGGGTCGTGCTGCGTCCCGGCGACACGATCAGCTACCCGTGCTCGCGACCGCACCGCATCCACAACGACGGCGACGAGACCGCCGTCGCGACCTGGCTGATCGTCCACGGGCCCGCGTGAGCTCGGTCGGACGCCGGCGCGCGCGAGGCGCCGGGGTCTCAGCGCCCCGTCGCGCCGTCGACCGGCCCCGTCGACCCGACGACCGTGAGCCACGTCGCGACCGCGACGCTGTCGGTGCGGTTCGCGACGCGGTGCGGTCGGGATGCCGCGAACGAGAGCGACTCGCCCGGGCCGAGCTCGACCTCGCCGTCGGCGAACTCGAAGGTGAGCGTCCCCGTCACGACGAGCCCGCTCTCGTAGCCTGCGTGGACGAGGAGGCCGCCGTCGGCGCTCGAGCTCGCGCCCGGCGGGTAGGTCGACTCGAAGTGCTCCACGCCACTGATGGGCACGGGCGTCAGCCGTCGGTAGGTGACGCCGCCGCCGAGGTGCGCCGTGGTCTCGGTGCCGACGCGGGCGACGAAGACGCCGGGGACGGGCTCGTTCAGCTCGCCGGGGGCATCGGCATCGGGGATCACCGCGACGGCGTGATCGTCGAAGATGACCGACACCGGAGCGCCCAGCACCCCGACGAGCTCGACGAGCCGGTGAACCGACGGCTGCATCGCACCCGTCTCGATCTGCGACAGGGCGCTCGCCGAGATGCCCATCTCCTGCGCGACCGAGGCGAGGGAGCGCCCCGTCCGGGTGCGCAGCGCCCGCAGGCGGCGCCCGATCGACGCGGGAAGGTCGGGCTCGGCGCGCTGCGGTTCCACGGCACGATGATATGTAACGCGGGAGAAACGCGGTGACAGTACCGTGACGCGCATGCACCTCGACGAGTTCCACGCCCTCAGCGCGGACGATGCCCGACGCGTCGTCGCCGTCTGGGCCCCCATCCCCCGCTGGGTCGAGACCCTGGTCGCCGGGCGGCCTTACCGCGACGTCGCGGAGCTGGGCGCCCGGGCGCGGGCCGAGGCGGCGCACTGGAACGAAGACGACCTCGATGCCGCGCTCGCGCATCATCCGCGCATCGGCGCCCGCGTCGACGAGCCGGGTGCCGAGGGCGACGCGTCGCGATCCGAGCAGGCCGCGATGCGGTCGGCATCCGATGACGACGCCGCCGCGATCGCGGCGGGGAATCGGCGCTACGAGGAGCGGTTCGACCGTGTCTTCCTCATCCGGGCGGCCGGCCGGACCCCGGGCGAGATGCGCGCCGAGCTCGAGCGGCGCCTCGGCAACGACGACCGCACCGAGACGGCCGAGGCCCTCGGCCAGCTGGCCGAGATCGCGCTGCTCCGCCTGTCGCAGACCGTCACCACGGAGGCGCCGGCATGACCCACCTGACCACTCATGTGCTGGACGCGGCGACCGGCACTCCCGCTGTCGACGTGGCGATCGAGCTCGCCGACGCCCGCGGAACCGTCATCGCGACGGGCTCGACCGATGCCGACGGACGGCTCGCGCTCGGGCCCGACCGGCTCGAGCCGGGAATCTACGCGCTGACGTTCGACACGGGCGGGCACTTCGCCCGGGCCGGCACCGCGACCTTCTACCCGTCGGCGACCGTCAGCTTCACCGTCGGCGACGAGCCCCACCTGCACGTGCCGCTGCTGCTGAGCCCGTTCGCGTACTCGACCTACCGCGGCAGCTGAACCCCGCGCTCACGCACCTTAAGCGCTGGCTTAACAAGGTCGTTACACGGCCTTCACCTCGCGAGCGATCGGAAACCGTTGAATGACGGCAGTCCTCTGCACCGCCGTCCTCCTCCGATCGGAACCCCATGCGCGCACGTTCACCCCGCGTCGTCCTCCTGGCCGCCGTCTCCCTCGCCGCCCTCGTCCTCGCCGGCTGCAGCTCCGCCGGCGACGACGCCGCGGGCGATGACGGCGTCGAGACCGTCAAGGTCGGCACCCTGCGCGGCCAGCCGCACTTCTACCAGCCGTTCCTCTACGCCGACCACGCCGTCGACGGCGTCGAGTTCGAGGTCGTGACGCTCGACACCACCCCGGCACTCTCCGACGCGCTCGTCTCGGGCAGCATCGACTTCGCGATCACCGGCGTCACCCCGACCATCTCGTCGATCTCGCAGAACCGCGACCTGCGCATCGTCGCGAGCGCCGCCGACGGCGGGTCGGGCTTCATCGGCAACGGCGAGACCTCCCTCGCCGAGCTCGCGGGCTCGCAGATCGGCATCGTCCAGGGCTCGGCGCAGGAGGTCGCGCTGCGACTGCTCATCGACGAGGCCGGCATGACACCCGACGACTTCGAGCTCACCCCGATCCCCGTCCCCGAGATGGCTTCGGCCTTCGCGAGCGGCGACATCGACGCCTTCATGGGAGTCGAGATCGGCGTCTCGATCGCGAAGGCCGCCGGCGGCACCGAGGTCGTCGACCCCTACTCCACCCCCATCGGGCGCGTGAACATCGGACTCGTCACGACCGGCGAGCTGATCGAGGAGAACCCCGAGCTGGTGCAGCGAGTCGTCGACACCCACGCCGCGACGACGGCCTACATGGCCGACAACATCGAGGAGTGGCTGCCCAGCATGGTCGAGGAGTTCGGCGGCGACGAGGAGGTTCTCACCTCGGCGCTCGAGAACTTCTGGCTGCGGTCGGACCTCTCGGACGAGTACGTCGGCCAGCTCGAGGCCCTCGCCGGAGCCATGGCCTCGATCGGCCTGATCACCTCGACGCCGACCGCCGACACGATCGTCGACACGAGCTTCGCCGACTGACCCGCGGGGAGAAGCACCATGACCGACACCGTCCCGTCCGGGCGCACCGACGACGCAGCCGTCGTCGCCGGTGCGCCGGCGAGCGCACCCGTCCGGCGCCGCCCGCCGGCACGCCGACCCAACCAGCGGGCAGCTCTCTACCGGTTCCTGCTCGGCCTGCCGGTGCCGTTCCTCTTCGTCGTCCTGTGGCAGATCGGTCGCGACCAGGAGTGGGAGATCCCGCTCATCGGCATCCGGATGGCGTTCCTGCCGACGCCCGCCGAGGTCGTGACGTCGCTGTGGGACTACGGGTTCGGCGGCGTGAACGACGACGCCTTCTCGGGGGACCTCTGGATCAACCTCGGCACGTCGGCGCTGCGCGTGCTGGTCGGCTTCGCGATCGCCGCGGCCATCGCGATCCCCCTCGGGATCGTCATGGGCCGCTCGTACACGATGGACGGCCTCTTCGACCCCTTCATCAACCTCTTCCGCCCCATCCCGGCGACGGCGTGGGTCCCGCTGGTCGGGCTGCTGATCGGCTGGGGCGACCAGGCGACGATCTTCCTCATCGCCCTCTCGGCGTTCTTCCCGATCGTGCTGGGAGCCATCAGCGGGTCGAAGGAGGTGCCGCAGCGGCTGGTCGAAGCCGGCCGGATGCTGGGCGCCCGGCGCAGCGAGATCCTGACGCAGGTGGTCGTCCCCGCATCGGCGCCGTCGATCATGAACGGCCTGCGGGTCGGCCTCGGCATCGCCTGGGTCGTGCTCGTGCTCGGCGAGTCGGTGGGGGTGAACGTCGGCCTCGGATCGGCCATCATCCTCGCCCGCGACGTCGTGCGCACCGACATGGTCGTCGTGGGGATGGTGACGATCGGCGCCGCCGGCTTCCTCTCCGACCGCATCCTCGTCGGGGTCTTCCGTCTCGCGACGCGCGGCCGACCCCTCATCAAGTGACTGGAGCGACGATGACCGACATCATCTCCCCCGCGGCGGATCTCGCCGCCGACACCTCGGCCTCCGTCGAGATCGTGGATCTGGGCAAGCGCTACGGTCCCGAATGGGCGGGCACCCAGGCCGTCGCCGGCGTCGACCTGAGCATCGCCTCGGGCGAGTTCGTCGCGATCGTCGGGGCCTCCGGATGCGGCAAGAGCACGGTGCTGCGCATCCTCGCCGGCTTCGAGGAAGCAAGCAGCGGCTCGGTCTCGGTCGGCGGCGCCCCGGTCACGCGTCCCGGGCCGGATCGCGGAGTGGTCTTCCAGGACTACGGGCTGTTCCCGTGGCTCACCGTGCGCGAGAACATCGCGTACGGCCCCCGGCGCCGGCGCCTCCCCCGTGCGCGGGTGAACGAGCTGGTCGACCGCTTCCTCGCAGCCGTCGGGCTGACCCGGTTCGCGGCCACGTACCCGGGGCAGTTGTCGGGCGGGATGCAGCAGCGCGTCGCGATCGCACGCGTGCTGGCCAACGAGCCCCGCGTGCTGCTCATGGATGAGCCGTTCGGCGCCCTCGACGCGCTGACGCGTTCCGACCTGCAGGCCGAGCTCAAGCGCATCCACCTCGAGACGCGCACGACCGTCGTCTTCATCACCCACTCGATCGAGGAGGCCGTCTTCCTCGCCGACCGGGTCGTCGTGATGACCGGTGGCGCGTCGCACGGGGTGCCGGGGCACATCAGTCGCATCGTCGAGATCGACCTGCCCCCGCAGCGCGACATCCTCTCGCCGGCGTTCACCGAGTACAAGCGCACCATCTCCGACCTCGTGCACGAGCCGGTGGCGGCGGCATGAAGGTCATCGTGATCGGCGCCGGCGTCGGCGGTACGAGCGCCGGCATCGCCCTGCAGCGGCTCGGCCACGACGTCGTCGTCTACGACCGGATGCGCGAGAACCGGCCGGTCGGCGCGGCGCTGTCGCTCTGGTCGAACGGCGTGAAGGTGCTCAACTGGCTGGGAGTGGGGCCGGAGGTCGCGGCGCTCGGCGGTGCGCTCGACCACATGGCCTACCGCGACGGCATCACGGGCGAGGAGCTGTGCCGGTTCTCGCTCGCGCCAATCGAACAGCAGACCGGGCAGCGCGCGTACCCCGTCGCGCGCGCAGACCTGCAGAACCTGCTGATGGAGCGGTTCGGCACCGACCGGATCCGGCTCGGCATGCAGCTCGTCGGCATCGACGACGACGGCACGACCGTCACCGCGACGTTCGCCGACGGCACCACCGATACCGCCGACATGCTCATCGGCGCCGACGGAGCCCGGTCGTTCACGCGCGACTACGTCACCGGCGCCGACGAGCCGCCGATCGAGCGGACGTACGCCGGGTACACGAACTACAACGGACTCGTCGCGTTCGACGGACGCATCGGGCCCGACGACCAGTGGACCACCTACGTCGCCGAGGGCAAGCGGGCGGCCGTCATGCCGATCGCCGGCGACCGCTTCTACTACTGGTTCGACATCCCGCGCCCCTCCGGCGAGGACGGCGACGCCCTCGCCGAGCTGCATGCGGCGTTCGCGCACTGGGCCCCCGGCACGCGGGCGCTGATCGAGGCGATCGAACGCGAGGGCTCGCTGAACCGCGTCGAGATCTGGGACATCGACCCCTTCGACACCTGGACCCGCGGACGCGTCGCGATCCTCGGAGACGCGGCGCACAACACGACGCCCGACATCGGACAGGGCGCATGCTCGGCGCTGGAGGACGCCTTCGCCCTCGGCATCGCGGTCGCGACCGACACCGTGTCGGTCGAAGACACGCTGCGGCGCTATGCCGCGTCGCGCGTCGAGCGGGCCGGTGACCTCGTGCTGCGGGCCCGCGCCCGCGCGGCCGAGACGCACGGCGCCGACCCGGAGGTCACCGCGAATTGGTATCGGGGCCTGCGCGGCACCGACGGGGCCGGCATCATCCGCGGCATCGTGGGCAACATCGCGGGCAGCCCGATCAACCTGGGGGCCGGCGTGCTCTGACGGCGCCCCGCCCGCGAGGGCGCGAGCGAGGTCAGACGCGGAAGATCGTGTGCACCGGACCGCAGACGTCCTGCCCGCCGAGCTCGGTGAGCTCCATCAGCACGGCCGTCCCGACGGTCCGGTGGCCGAGGCCTTCGAGCAGGCGCTGGGCGGCACGCAGGGTTCCCCCCGTGGCCAGCACGTCGTCGACGAGCAGCACGCGGGTGCCGCGGGGCAGGTCGTCCGCCATCTCGATCGTCGCCTGACCGTACTCGAGGTCGTACGAGACGGATGCCGCCGGGCGCGGCAGCTTGCCCGCCTTGCGGATCGGCACCATGCCGACGCCGCTCGCGGCGGCCACCGCACCGGCGATGAGGAATCCGCGTGCCTCGACGCCGGCGACGACGTCGAACTCGCGGGCGAAGGGCGTGATGATCGCGTCGATGACGGTGCGCAACGCGGTCGCGTCGGCGAGCAGCGGCGAGATGTCGCGGAAGAGGATGCCCGGTTCGGGGAAGTCCGGGATGAGCGCGATGAGCGACTCGGCGTGCTCGAGGGGGTCGGAAGTCACCGAACCACCCTAGGCCTGTTTTGAGAGGCCTCCGACGGTGACGACACGACTGCAAGCGCTTGCACTAGAGTGAGCGCCATGACCTCCTCCTCCGTGGACACGGCGGCATCGACCCTCGCCCCGATCGGGATCTCCCGGCCCGGCGCCGAGTGGTGGCGCACCGCCGTCATCTATCAGATCTACCCCCGCTCGTTCGCCGACGCGTCGGGTGACGGCATCGGCGACCTCGCCGGCATCACCTCGCGCCTGGGCGACCTCGCCGACCTCGGCGTCGACGCCGTCTGGCTCAGTCCCTTCTTCCGGTCGCCGCAAAAGGATGCCGGGTACGACGTCTCCGACTACTGCGACGTCGACCCACTCTTCGGCACGCTCGCCGACTTCGACACCATGCTCGCGGAGGCGCACGACAGCGGCATCCGGGTCATCGTCGACCTCGTCCCCAACCACTCGTCCGACCAGCACGCGTGGTTCCAGCAGGCCCTCGCCGCCGAACCCGGCAGCCCCGAGCGCGCGCGCTACATCTTCCGCGACGGCAAGGGCGAGAACGGCGACGAGGCTCCCAACAACTGGGAATCGGTCTTCGGCGGCCCCGCCTGGACCCGCACGACGAACCCCGACGGCACGCCGGGCCAGTGGTACCTGCACCTCTTCGACTCGACCCAGCCCGACTTCGATTGGTCCAACCCCGAGGTGGGCGACGAGTTCGAGCGCATCCTCCGCTTCTGGCTCGACCGCGGGGTCGACGGTTTCCGCGTCGACGTGGCCCACGGACTGGTCAAGTCCGACGGTCTGCCCGACTTCGTGCCCGCCGAAGACGCCGGATCGATGGGCGGCGACAGCCTCGATGTCCCCTACTGGGGCCAGGAGGGCGTCCACGACATCTACCGCCGATGGAACCGCATCCTCGCCGAGTACGAGGGCGACCGGGCCCTCTGCGCCGAGGCGTGGCTGCCCACGGTCGACGAGACCGCTCTGTGGGTGCGCCAGGACGAGATGCACCAGGCGTTCAACTTCCCGTACCTGCAGACCGAGTGGGATGCCGACCACCTCACCGAGGTGATCTCCGAGTCGCTGCGCGCCTTCCCCGCCGTCGGCGCGCCGGCCACCTGGGTGCTGTCGAACCACGACGTCGTCCGCCACGCCTCGCGCCTGGCGCTGACGGCCGAGAACCCCCAGGGCCACGGCCTCGGACCCGACTCCCCCGGCCAGCCGGACCCTGTCGTGGGCCTCGCCCGCGCCCGCGCCGCGACGACGCTCATGCTGGCCCTCCCCGGCTCGGCGTACCTGTATCAGGGCGAGGAGCTCGGGCTTCCCGAGGTCGTGCACCTGCCCGACGACGCTCGTCAGGACCCGACCTGGTTCCGCACCGACGGCGAGCGCTACGGCCGCGACGGATGCCGCGTCCCGATCCCGTGGGAGGCCGACGCCCCCGGCTACGGGTTCAGCCCCACCGGCGCCTCGTGGCTGCCGCAGCCCGAGGAGTGGCACGGCCTCGCACGTTCGGTGCAGGACGGCGACCCCGCCTCGACTCTGACGCTCTATCGCGAGCTCCTGGCGGCGCGCCGCCGGCACGACCTGGGAACCGGATCGCTCGAGTGGGTCGATCTGCAGCTCGGCGACGACGTCGTGGCGTTCCGCAACGGCGACGTGCTCGTCGTCGCCAACACCGGGACGGATGCGGTCGCACTGCCCGCCGGTGAGATCCTGGTCTCGAGCGTCGCCGGCCTCGCTGAGCGCGCTGAAGGCGGCTCCGAGCTGCCCGTCGACGCGGCGGTCTGGATCCGCGCGAGCTGACGAGAGGAGCGGGGGATGGTCGGCATCGACGACGTCGCGCGACGCGCCGAGGTCTCGACGGCGACCGTCTCCCGCACCCTCAGCGGCCGTGGTCCGGTGTCGCCCGCGACGCGCGAGCGCGTGCTGCGCGCGGCATCCGACCTCGGCTACGTCGTCTCGTCGGCGGCCTCGAGCCTCGCGTCCGGACGCACGCGCAACATCGGTGTGCTCGTTCCGATCCTGGACCGCTGGTTCTTCTCGCGCGTGCTGACGGGCGTCGCCGCGACACTCCAGCGCGACGGCTACGACGTCGCGCTGTACGCCCTCACCGCCGAGGCCGACGAGCGCCGCCGGGTGTTCGCGACGTCGCTCCGGCGTCAGCGGGTCGACGGGGTGATCGTCGTGTCGATGGCGCTCGCACACGACGAGATCGCGCAGCTGGGCGACCTCGACCTTCCGGTCATCGCGATGGGCGGGCAGCTGGCCGGCCTGCGATCGCTCACCGTCGACGAGATCGAGGTGGCCCGGACCGCGACCGAGCACCTGCTCGGCCTCGGGCACCGCGACATCGCCCATATCGGTCTGCATCCGCAATTCGAGGGCGACTTCCACATCCCGTCGCAGCGTCGCCGCGGCTTCGAGGCGGCCTTGGCCGAGGCCGGTCTCGCACCGCGGGCCGATCGCTTCGCCGCCGCGGACTTCACGATGGCCGGCGGGCACGACGCTGCGACGCGGCTGCTCCGCGACGCAGAGGCACGACCGACGGCGATCTTCGCGGCCTCGGACGAGATGGCGATCGGCGCGATGCTCGCGGCGCGCGAGCTCGGGCTGCGCGTGCCGGAGGACGTGTCGGTCATCGGGGTCGACGGCCACGACCTCGGCGGGTTCTTCGGGCTCACGACGGTCGACCAGTTCCCGGGGCGGCAGGGCGAGCGCGTGGCCTCGGCGATGATCGCCGCCCTGCGCGGGGCGGCGTCCGAGCCCCCGGCCGACCTCGACTTCGCCCTCGTGGAGCGGTCGAGCACGGCCCCACCCGCCTGAGTCGGGGCCCGAGGCGGCCGGGGCCGCGCCCACGCCGGGGCCGCGCCGGTGCCGATACATTCGTCGGACCCGCGGGGCCGGTGGGGTCCGGACGCCGCGTGCACACGACACCAGCACCGCGCATCCGACAGCTGTATCGCCCCAGGCTCTGCAACGGCCCCTAGGCGGCGCGCAGGCGGCCTCCCGTAGGCTCGAAGCATGGCCTTGGACCTCGACGCCCTCTACACCGACCTGCACCGGCACCCGGAACTGTCGTTCCAGGAGACGCGAACGGCCGCTGTCATCGCGGCTCGGCTCAGCGAGCTCGGTCTCCCGTACGAGGAGGGCGTCGGCCGCACCGGTGTCGTCACCGCGATCCGCAACGGAGACGGTCCCGTCGTGTGGCTCCGCGCCGACATGGACGGCCTGCCCGTTCCCGAGCAGACCGGCCTCGAATACGCCTCCACGGCGCGCGGCGTCGACCCTGCCGGCAACGACGTGCCCGTCATGCACGCGTGCGGCCATGACATGCACGTCACGGCACTGCTCGGCGCCCTCGAGCAGCTCGTCGGGACGCGCGACGAGTGGTCGGGAACCATCGTCGCCGTCTTCCAGCCCGCCGAGGAGTACGGCGCCGGCTCGCAGGCGATGATCGCCGACGGCGTGCTCGACCGCTTCCCGAAGCCCGACATCGTGCTGGGCCAGCACGTCACCCCGCTGCCCGCGGGTGTCATCGGTGTGCGACCCGGCACGCAGATGGCGGCATCCGACGGCCTGACCGTCGTGCTGCACGGCCGCGGCGGACACGGCTCGCGCCCGCATTCCACGATCGACCCGGTCGTGATGGCGGCGGCGACCGTCATGCGGCTGCAGACGATCGTCTCGCGTGAGGTCGACCCCCGCGACGTGGCTGTCGTGACGGTCGGCTCGATCCACGCCGGCCTGAAGAACAACATCATCCCCGCCGAGGCCAAGCTCGAGCTCAGTCTGCGATACCCCGACGACGAGGCCCGCGAGCGCGTCCTGGCGAAGGTCGAACGCATCGTGCGCGCCGAGGCCGCGGCATCCGGCGCCGAGACCGAGCCGACCATCACGACCGATCACACCCTGCCGCCCACGATCAACGACCACACGGCGACCGCACGCCTGACCGCCGCCTTCGAGCGCGCGTTCGGCGAGGGCAGCGTCGTCGACCCCGGCATGTTCACCGGAAGCGAGGACGTCTCATGGTTCGCGCGCGAGGCCGGCGTTCCGCTCGTGTTCTGGTTCTGGGGCGGCGTCGACCCGCAGAAGTTCGCGGATGCCGTCGCGGCGGGCACCGTCGAGCGCGACATCCCCACCAACCACTCCCCGTTCTTCGCGCCGGTCATGCACCCGACGATCGAGCGCGGCGTCGAGAACCTCGTCGTGGCAGCCAAGGAGTTCCTCGCATGAGCGACCCCAACGACCCGTTCGCCGATTTCGAGCCCTACGAGCCGCCGGCCAAGCCCGAGCGCGCGAAGCGCGAGAAAGCACCCCGGGAGCCCCGCGAGCCCCGGGAGCCCCGCGAGCCCCGCGCGAAGAAGCCCCGCGCATCGCGCGAGCCCGGTCCCAAGCGCGAGAAGGGGGCGGGGACGCCCTCCGTCATGGCGGGCTGGCCCGACGAGCCCCTCGCGCCGCGTCCGGCCGAGCCGAGCGACGGCGGCGGCGGCGGCGATCGTCGTCTGCTCGTCATCCTCTCCAGCTTCGCCGGACTGCTGGTCGTCGCAGTCGTCGTGGTGTTCGCGATCTACCTGACGCAGCAGTCCCAGCGCCAGGAGCCCGCGGCCGACCCGGTGCCCACGGCTCCGGCGACGCAGTCGATCCCGCAGCCGTCGGCGACCCCGCAGCCGTCGGAGAGCCCGAGCGCCCCAGCAGCGACCTCCGGCGTCGCGGTGACCGCCGACGGATTCACCATCAGCGACGCGAGCGGTTCGACGGTCTTCACGCACGCGTGGGCGGATGACGCGGCCCCGGCCGTGGCGGCGCTCACCGAGCTCTTCGGCGCGGCGCCGACGGAGGACTTCCAGAACGGCGACGCGGAGAACTACGCGTATCGGATCTACGCGTGGGAGGGCTTCCGGCTCTACGACGTCTACCTCAACGAGAGCAACCGTCCGCGATCCGAGGTCCCGGCACCGACGTTCATCTCCTACGACTCGGACATCGACGTGCCGGTGACCGACGACTTCGGCGTCGGGCTCGACATGTCGGCCGACGAGGTCGCGGCGCTCGGTCCCGACTCCGGTCAGGGCGGATCGTTCGTGTTCGGCTCGGATCGCAACACCTTCTACCAGGACGGGCAGCGCCGCTTCGGGGCAGCCGTCACGGTCGAGGGCAGCAAGGTCACCGTCACCTACACCTTCCGCGCCGGCCGCTGAGTCTGCCGCGGGTCGGCCGCGGGGCGGGCCCGTGCCGCGATCCAACGGATCGTCAGCGACGCGCCGCGGCGCGGCATCGTTCCCGGCGCGCCGTGACCGATTCGTTGCATCCGCGCACCGCTTCGCGATGCCGCCGGCGGTGACTCCCCTGCCAGGATGGCGGTATGACCACAGCGGCACCGCGGCGGCCCCTCATCGTGCTCTCGATCGTGGCGGCGGTGCTGCTGGTCCTGGCGGCGGTCGCGGTTTTCCTGCTCACGCAGCGTGACGACGAGCCCGCGGCGGCACCGTCCTCTCCGGCCCCGACCAGCGCCGTACCGGCGCCGACACCCACGCCCACGCCCACGCCCACGCCCACGGATGCGGCTCCCGTCGCGGCCGAGATCGTCATGGCGGCGACCGGCTTCACGATCCTCGCCGACGACGCATCGACTCTCCTCGAGTTCCGCTGGCGCGATGAGGTCGGGCCCGCCGTCGCCGCACTGACCGAAGCCTTCGGTGCCGAGCCCGAGCTCGGCGTCCAGACCGGAGACGGCACCCACTTCCCCGACTACACGATCTACGACTGGGCCGGCTTCACCCTGTACGACATGATCTTCGTCGACGGCAACAAGCCGCGAGATGAGTACGGCATCCCGACGTGGGTCAGCATCCGCGCGGACGAGGTTCAGGCAGTGCCCATAACGCCTGAGTTCGGGCTCAGCATCGGCTCGGCCGCGGATGCCGTGCGC
The DNA here is from genome assembly GCF_002920555.1 of Microbacterium sp. Ru50. Lineage (NCBI taxonomy): Bacteria > Bacillati > Actinomycetota > Actinomycetes > Micrococcales > Microbacteriaceae > Microbacterium > Microbacterium sp. Ru50. The sequence continues at coordinate 1,880,694 of NZ_PQSV01000001.1, forward strand.
TCGAACGGTCCCGACGACGAATGGTCGATGCCTGGCGACGGCGAGCTGCGCTTCGTCTTCGACATCGACCGAACTGATTTCCTCTCACCCGACGGCGCGGTGCGAGATCTTTCGTACAGCGTGTTCGCGGACGCGACCGAAGGCGTCGGCGTCACCGACATCCTGTACCGCCCCTACAGCGGGCTCTGAATCGAACGCGGAAACACGGTTCGACAACGCTCTGGTGACGCTCGGCGCGGCGAGATTGCGCAGGATGCCGCGCCAGGCGTAATGTCGCCCGCCGTGACCACTGACAGTCGCGAACCGGGCGAGGAAACCACGCCTATCGCGAAGCGCATCCTCATCGGCGACCCGCTCGATTCCGAGAAGCTCGACGACCAGCTCCTGCCCAAGCGCCGGGCGCTTCCGATCTTCGCCTCCGACGCCCTGTCGTCGGTCGCCTACGCGCCCCAGGAACTGCTGATGATCCTGGCGATCGGCGGCACGGCGATGCTCGCCTTCAGCCCGTGGGTCGCGCTCGCGGTCGTGGCCCTGCTCATCGTCGTCGTGCTGAGCTACCGTCAGCTCATCAAGGCATACCCGTCGGGCGGCGGCGACTACGAGGTCGCGCGCACGAACCTCGGCGAGAAGGCCGGAGTCGTCGTTGCGGCCGCGCTGCTGGTCGACTACATCCTGACGGTCGCGGTGTCGGTGGCATCCGGTGTCGACAACATCATCTCGGCGTTGCCCGGTCTCGCCCCCTGGCGGGTCGAGCTGGCGGTCGGGTTCGTCGTCCTCATCATCATCGTCAACCTGCGCGGCGTGCGCGAGGCGTCGTCGGCGTTCGCCGTGCCGACGTACATCTTCATCGGCTCGGTCGGCGTCATGGTGGCGACCGGGCTCATCCGCACGCTGCTCGGCGACGCCCCCGTCGCCTCGAGCGCGCAGTTCGCGATGGAGGCCGAGAGCCTCAGCCAGGTCGCGCTCATCCTCCTGATCCTGCGGGCGTTCTCGAGCGGCTGCTCGGCCCTGACCGGTGTCGAGGCGGTCTCGAACGGAGTGCCGGCCTTCCGCGCGCCGAAGATCGCGAACGCGCAGAAGACCCTCGTCATGATGGGCACGATCGCCATCCTGCTGTTCTCGGGCCTGACGGCGCTCGGCCTCATCGCCGGCGTCCACTACGCGGAGGACCCCTGCGCCCTCGTCGGCTTCGACTGCGTCAACCAGCCGCAGCCGAGCCTCATGGCCCAGATCGCGGCTGCCACCTTCGGCATGGGGTCGATCCCGTTCTTCATCATCCAGGCGGCGACGGCGTGCGTGCTGCTGCTCGCCGCGAACACGGCGTTCAACGGATTCCCGCTGCTGGGCGCCGTGCTCGCCCGCGACGGGTACGCACCGAAGTCGCTGAACACCCGCGGCGACCGGCTCGTCTTCTCCAACGGCATGATCATCCTGGGGCTCGCCGCGATCCTCGTGCTCGTGGTGTTCCAGGCCGACCTCACGACGCTCATCCAGCTGTACATCATCGGCGTGTTCGTGTCGTTCTCGCTGGGCCAGGTCGGCATGGTCAAGCACTGGCGACGCGAGCTGCGGCTGCTGCATCCGTCGGCGTCGGCCGACCGCGCGGAGGCCCGCCGGGGACTGGTCATCAACGGCATCGGCGCGACCTTCACCGTCGCGGTGCTCGTCATCGTCACCGTGACGAAGTTCACCCACGGCGCCTGGCTGGTGTTCATCGCGATCCCGATCCTGGCGTTCCTCATGGTCGGCGTCAGCCGCTACTACCGCGACGTCGAGCACGAGATCGCGATGGACGACGACGTGCATTACGGCTCGACCGGCGACGTCGCCCTCGTCCTGGTGAACCGCCTGCAGAAGCCGGTCGCGAAGGCCGTCGACTACGCCCTCTCGGCCAAGCACGACAAGACGATCGCCGTGCACGTGGCGGTGTCGAAGGAATCGGCGCAGGAGATCCAGACCGACTGGGAAGTGCACGGGATGCCGGTGCCGCTGGTGATCATCGAGTCGCCCTACCGTCAGTACGCGGCCCCGCTCGCCGCCTTCATCCGCAAGTACCGCGAGAAGCACGGCTCATCCGTCGTCACGGTCTACCTGCCGCAGTACATCGTCGGGCACTGGTGGGAGACCTTCCTGCACAACCGACGCGCCCGGCGCATCGCCCAGCAGCTCATGATGGTGCACGGCGTGCAGATCACCCTCGTTCCCTGGCTGCTCGACTCGTCGGAGATCGTCTACGGCCGCCGCTCGCGCCCGATGCCCGGCGACGACCGCGCCGGCCGCGCCTCCGCGACCTACGGCCTGGTGGCCCACACCGAGTCCCCCGACGAGCGCTGAGCCCGCGCCCGACGCCCGGCGCGCGCGAGAGCGCGCCCTCTCGGCGAGGGCGCACCTTTCACGGTGCCTTCTCGCGGCAGCGGTACGCGCTCGCGCGGCGGATCAGGGAGTCAGGGGGCGAGGAGGAGGCGCTCGCGGCGGGAGAGGAGATCGGCGGTGCGCGCGGATACGGCATCCGCTCGCTGGGCGAGATAGTCGTTCAGCCCGCGCAGGCGCAGATCGAGGTCGGATGCCGCGGCCTGCGCGTCGGCGATGCGCTGACGCACCATGAAGTCGGAGATCACGTTGTCGAACAGCACGTCGAAGACGGCGAGCGACTCCGAGATCTGCACACCCGCGACCGGCGGCGCGTCGATGTCGGCGAGCTCGGTGGCGAGCGTCTCGAGGGCGCGGTTGACGGCCGCGAAAGCACGCGCCGAGCGTCCGATCCGGTCGTGCTTCATCCAGTCGGCGATCATGCCGCCGCCGAAGAACGTGTCGTAGGTCGACCAGCCTCCCGCGGCATCGAGGTCGCGCTGGGCGACGGCGAGCGCCTCCTGCGCCTGGCCGAGAGCGACCTGCGCCTCGGTGATCTCATGCGACTCGGCGCTGAGCTCGCCGGCCTCGGCGTCGAGTCGGGTGAGCTCGGCCGCGGCCTCCCGGCCGGCCACGCGCAGCTCTTCCTCACGCCGTCCGAGAGCAGCGGAGTAGGCGGCGTCCACGTCTCCCAGCGCGGCGATCTCGCCCTCGATGCGGGCGAGGTCGGCCCGGGCGTGCGCGAGTCGCTCGGTCGCGCCGTCGACGGCGTGCTCGGCCGCCTGCTGCTCCGCGCGTTCGACGGCGAGCTTGTCGTCGATGTCACCGCGGAGGAGGCCCCACACCTGCGCGGGCGAGAAGCGCTCGAGTCGACGGACGTCCGCTGTCTCGACCCGCAGCTTCTGCTGCAGATCGGCGAGCTCGCTCTCGCGTTGCTCGACGAGGCGGCGCGCGGCGTCGGCGTGCACGGCCAGCTGGTCTCGCCGGGTGCGGTCGCGCGCCGCGTCGTGCAGTCCGCTCGGGTCGGGAGTCGTGTCGCTCATGCCCCCATCGTGCCAGCGCTCCCCGTCCGGCGCCCCGGCCCTGCCGGTGCCCCGGCTCGAGTGCGCACCGTCGCGGCGAGCGCGTACCCCGCACGGCGCGTTCTGGTGGCGGCGGTACGTTCTCGCCGCCAGCCGGCCACCCGCGCCCGAGCTCGGGTCGGTGGGCGGGCGTAGCCTAGAGGGGTGAGTTCCTCCGCCGTTCCCGCCGCGTCGCCGCGCGTCAGCCCGCTCGACGCGGTGTCGTTGCGCGCCGACTTCCCGATCCTCTCGGAGCAGGTCAACGGGCACCGGCTCGTGTACCTCGACTCCGCCGCGACGAGCCAGAAGCCCACCGCGGTCCTCGACGCCGAACGCGCCTTCCTCACGCACGCCAACTCCGCCGTTCACCGCGGCGCGCACACGCTCGCCGCAGAGGCGACCGATCTCTTCGAGGACGCCCGTGCCGCCGTGGCCGGGTTCGTCGGCGCCCAGCCCGAGCAGCTCGTCTGGACCAGCGGCGCGACGGCCGGCCTCAACCTCGTCGCCTACGCGATCGGCAACGCCACGCTCGGCCGCGGCGCGCCCGCATCCGCACCGTACGCGCTGGCACCCGGCGACGAGATCGTCACGACGGCGATCGAGCACCACGCCAACCTCATCCCCTGGCAGGAGCTCGCCGCCCGCACCGGCGCCGTGCTCCGCCACATCCCGGCGCGTGCGGACGGCACGCTCGACCTGGATGCCGCGGCATCCATCATCGGCGAACGCACCCGGATCGTCGCCTTCACCCACGTCTCGAACGTGCTCGGCATCGTCAACCCGGTCGCCGAGATCGTGGCCCTCGCGCAGGCGGTCGGGGCGACGACCGTGCTCGACGCGTGCCAGTCGGCCCCGCACCTGCCGCTCGACCTCCCCGCGCTCGGCGTCGACCTCGCCGTCTTCAGCGGCCACAAGATGCTCGGCCCCTACGCGATCGGCGGACTCTACGGCCGCGCCGACGTGCTCGACGCGCTGCCGCCGTTCCTCACCGGCGGGTCGATGATCACGACCGTGACGCTCGACCACGCCGAGTACCTGCCGGCCCCCCAGAAGTTCGAGGCCGGAACGCAGGCCGTCGGACCGGCGATCGGTCTCGCCGCGGCTGTCCGCTACCTGCAGGATGTCGGGCCGGCGAACATCCACGCGCACGAGGTCGCCCTCGCCGAGCGCATGGGCGCGGGCCTCCGCGAGATCCCCGGCGTCCGCCTGCTCGGCGACGCACCGGGAGCCGATCGCGTCGGCCTGTGGTCGTTCGACGTCGCCGGGGTGCACGCCCACGACGCGGGGCAGTTCCTCGACGCACAGGGCATCGCGGTGCGCGTCGGACACCACTGCGCAGCTCCGCTGCACCGGCAGTTCGGGATGACGGCATCCGTCCGCGCCTCGACGGCGCTGTACAACACAGAGGACGACGTCGACCTGTTCCTCGACGCGGTGCGCGGCATCCGCGGCTTCTTCGGCGTCACCGACCAGGCCGAAGGGGCACACGCATGACCGGGCTCGACTCGCTGTACCAGGAGCTCATCCTCGACCACTCCAAGCACCCGGTCGGCAACCCGCTGCACGACGTCGGCGACGCCGCCCACGCCGACTCGCACCAGAAGAACCCCGTCTGCGGCGACGAGATCACGCTGCGCGTCGCCGTCGACGGCGACCGCATCACCGAGGTCTCGTGGGAGGGCACCGGATGCTCGATCTCGCAGGCCTCGGCGTCGATGCTCGCCTCGCTGGTCGAGGAAGAGGTCGAGGGCGACGGGATGACGCGCGCCGACGCGGCCGCCCTCATCGAGCGCTTCCGTGAGGCGCTGCGCTCGCGAGGCAGCATCCCCCTCGACGAGGAGACCTTCGGCGACGCCGCGGCCCTGTCGGGCGTCTCGAAGTTCTCGGCGCGCGTCAAGTGCGCGATGCTCGCCTGGGTCGCCCTCGAAGACGGTCTCGGGCGGGCCTGAGCCCCGGCCGTCCGGGCAGGCCGCGGGCCGGGCGCGGGTCAGGCCGACGGCCAGGCGACGGATGCCGCGGGCCAGTCCGACCGCTGCAGCTCGGCGAGCGTCTCGCGCTGGCGCTGCACCGACTCGAGCGAGTCCGTGCGGAACGCCGTCGCGATGACGACCTCGCGCCAATAGTCGTCGCGACCCTGGTACGTGGTGAACGCGCGCGTCGCGAGGGGCTCGAGCAGCGTCCACGCCTCGTCGGCGGTCAGGTAGCCGGCGACGTAGGCGTATCGGACACCGCCGATCGCGCGCTCGATGTCGGCGGCCAGCAGCAGCCGCGGCGGACGTCCCTCGTCGCCACGCGCGAGGTCGTGGATGTCGAAGACCGGCAGATCCGTGAGGGCCGCGATGCGCGACATCATGTGCTCGGCTGCATCGCTCCGCGCGACCTCGGCGAACCGTGTCGAGAGCACGCCGCGGGCGAGCGTGTCGGCGACGAGAAGCTCGGCGTCCGAGCGCGACACGATCTTGAACTGCTCGTCGAGAGCCGCGCGGAGCTGCTGCATGCCCGGCAGCGGCATCGCGAACCACGGCGATCCGTCGACCCCGTCACGGTGCTTGGCGCGCAGCTCCTGCGGCAGCTCCGCGAAGGTCGGCGTGAAGGCGAGCGACGAGTTCCAGCCGCGCATCGCGAAGTCGCTCGCGGCGTCGAGCGCCAGGATCTGCTGCTGCCGCGGCGTCAGCGGGCTGCGCGCCGCAAGGGCGAGGTACTGCCGCTGCGCGTCGCGCGGTGCGCGGGCATCGCGCACCGCGAGGACGATCGAGGCGACGAGCAGGCCCGCGCACATCCCGAGGAAGAGACCGAACAGGTTGTTGCCGAAATCCTCGCTGCCCACCCACACGTACGACAGCACGAAGCCCAGGATGCCGATCGGCACCGCGATCGCCGTCACGGGGAGGGCCCGCTTGCGCATGGCCGTGGGGTCGGCCTTGCGCCGCGCGTCCAGCATCCGCGTGTACCGCCGCCGCGGGCGGACGGGGAACTCCACGTCGCCGGGATGATTCTGCAGGGCGATCACGGGTTCGGTCACCCCATCATTTTGACAGCACCTCCGCCTCGAGGCGGGCGTAGGAGTCCTCCATGCCGTCGGCCATGCCGGTGGCGAGCACCGTGTCGCGCGTCTCCTTGTCGGGATACTCGATGAGGAGCGTGAGCAGGGTCGCGCCGTCCTCCTCGTACAGCTGCAGGTCGTTGACGGTACCGGGCCCCTCGACTCCCGACATCCGCTCGGTCGTGACCTCGCGGCGCGGTGCGTCGAGCTGCAGCAGCTCGCCCTCGAAACCGAACGCCGTCTCGGGCGCGCCCTCCTGCTCCCACGCGTAGCGGAACGTCCCGCCCACGTCGGTGGCGGGCTCGGCGACCGTCATGGTCCAGCCGTCGGGACCCAGCATCCACTTCTTCAGCAGCTCGGTCTCGTGGTGCGCGCGCCAGACGAGCTCGCGCGGGCCGTCGATGAACCGCGTGATGCGCACGTGCGTGTCGTCGAGCAGTTCGACGCGCGTGCCCTGCCCCTGCGCGTACGCGCGGAGGTCTTGGACGACCGCGTCGAGCTGGCCCATGGCGAGGCGCGAGCCCTCGATGGCGCCCATCGCGATGACCTGCTCGAGGCCCTCGGCCGAGGTGAAGTAGGTGATGTTCGTCAGGCGCGAGCCGTTCTCGGTCGTCTCGAACGAGAACAGCATGCGCATCGCGGGGAACTGCTCCATCGGCTCGCCGTTCTCGTCGGCGAACGCGTCGAGCACCTCGAAGCTGCGGCCCTCGTCGATCGCGATGAACTCCCAGGTTCCGCGCGACTTCTCGCCCTGCGGGCTCGACATGGCGTACTGCGCGCGTCCGCCCGGCGTGAAGTCGAACCGCGTGAAGGTCGCGGGCCAGCCGGGAGGGCCCCAGAAGCGCTCGAGCTGCGCGGGCTGCGTGAACGCGCGCCAGAGGCGGTCGACGGGCGCGGCGACATCCGCCACGAGCGTCATCGTGAGGTTCTCGGCATCGGTGGTGATGTCGGTGACGGGCATCGGATTCTCCTTCGAACGGATGGTGCGCGTGGGGTGGGTGCGGTCTGCGGGCTGCGGGCTTGCGGTCTGCGGGGTCAGTCTTCGGGCTCGGCGAGCAGCGCGTCGAGCCGGTCGACGCGGGCACGCCAGAGGTCTTCGTAGCGGGCGAGGAGGGCCCGGGCGCGGGCGATCATGGCGGGGTCGGCGCGGACGAGGCGCTCGCGCCCCTCGGCTCGCTTGACGATGAGGCCGGCCGTCTCGAGGACGCCGATGTGCTTCTGCACCGCGGCGAACGACATGTCGTAGTCGGCAGCGAGCGCCGACACCGACTGCTCGTGCTCGATCGTGCGGCGGAGGATGTCGCGACGCGTCGCCGTCGCGAGCGCGTGGAAGAGGCGGTCGATGTCGTCATCGCTCAGCTCGCTCCGCTCGCTCGATCGGGGATCGTTTCGTGCAACCATTTGGTTGTACGTTAGGACTCGGCGTGGGTGGTGTCAATGCCCCCTGCGGAACGGACTTCGGAGATCGACGCAGAACTCGGACCGGGATGCGGCATCCCTCCGAATCTCGCGTCATTCTCCGACGCTTGGCGGGATGCAGACGCGGTGGCGCCTACGCGCTCGGCTAGCGCGAAGCACAGGCGACGCACATCGTCGCGTGAGGGCGCACCTCGAGGCGCTCGACCGGGATGTCGCGACCGCAGCTCGCGCACACGCCATAGGTGCCCGCGGCGACGCGGGCGAGGGAAGCCTCGACCTCGGCGAGCTCGGCCCGTGCAGCGCGGCGCAGAGCCTCGACGCGCTGCCACTCCCCCGACAGCGTCGAGCCCTCGGGGTCGTGCTCATCGTCGGCAGTGGCGTCGGCGCGGTCGTGACGGAGGCTGTCGTCGTCGGCATCGAGCCGGTCGAGCTGCACGGTGAGCTCGCGCTTGCGCTCGTGCAGCCGCGCTTCCGGGTCCATCCCGCGACCCTACGCCCGCAGGAGGTCGTCGCGGCGACGCGGCTCGCGCCACCTGTCTTTCACGACGACACCGGCCAGGATGACGGTGACGGCGAGCGCATGGAGGGCGATGATCGACGGCCCGTAACTCGGCCCGACGAACACCGACTCCCCGGTGGGGGCCGTGTAGCGGCATCCGACGCCGAGGGGGAAGAGCTGCCAGGCGTCGTGGGCCGCGACGGATTCGGGCACCACGGATAGGTCGAACACCGGGCGGTTGCCCACGGCGTGCGCGCAGGCGCCGCTCGGCCCGTCGTTGATGCCGGCGAGCATCGCTGCCAGCAGGGCTCCAGCCCACAGCACCGCGGCGACGAAGGCGAACGACAGCTTCAGCGCGCGGGTGCCGGTCCGTGACGTCATCCGCGAACCTTACCGAGGGGCCCGCCCGGTGCGCTTCGGCCACGCGAGTCGCTACGTCAAGCCGGTGACATCGGCGGCCGGATCGGCGCACGCTGGGGGTGGAAGGGAGTAACGACATGACCGATCACCACGACAACGAGGCCGAGCACGCCGACGAGGGCGCCCAGCACGCCCCCGACGAGAACCCCTCGACGGAGGAGCTCGAAGAGCCCAGCGTCGCGAAGGAGCCGGGCGAAGAGCCCAAGGCGCCGGAGCAGAAGGACGAGGAGCCGAGCCACCACGCCGTCGGCATCGGGGTCATCGACGACGAGTCCTCGCCCCTCGCGCCCTGACCCCGCCCCCTGACCCGGCCGTGAGGCGGGGCATGGCGATACATCCGCAGGACCGGTGGTGCGGGTGTCGTCTCGGCGCAGGTGCGAGGCGACACCAGCACCGGACATCCGACGGATGTATCGCTAGGCAGGCCGTGAGGGCGGCGTGAGGAGCGGGCGCGAGGCCGTATGGATTCCGTGAGGACCGCGGGAGCGGCATCCGGCGGGGTGTTGCATCGGATCTCGTGCTCGACCTCATCTATCTCGCCGCGATCCTCGCGCTCTTCGCCGTCGCCGGCCTCATCGCCCGGGGGGTCGAGAAGCTGTGATGGTCTTCTCGCTCCTCGCGGCGGTGCTGGCCGTCGCCGCCATCGTCTACCTCGTCGTCGCCCTCGTGCGGCCCGAACGGTTCTGACGTGGATGCCGCGCAGATCGGGTTCGCGTCGCTGCAGATCGCGACCCTCGTCCTCATCCTCGTCCTGCTGTACCGGCCCGTCGGCGACTACATCGCCCGCGTCTACACCTCGCCGCGCGACCTCGCCGCCGAACGGGGCATCTACCGCCTGATCGGCGTCGACCCGCGCGCCGAGCAGACATGGCCGGCCTACGCCCGCGGTGTGCTGCTGTTCTCGCTCGTCGGCGTCGTGATCGTCTACGGGCTGCAGCGCCTCCAGCCGCTCCTCCCGTTCAGCCTGGGCCTTCCCGCACCGAGCGAGCACCTCGCGTTCAACACCGCCATCTCGTTCGTGGCCAACACGAACTGGCAGTCGTACTCGCCCGACACGACGCTCGGCTACACCGTGCAGTTCGCGGGCCTGGCCGTGCAGAACTTCGTCTCGGCTGCGGTCGGCATGGCCGTGGCCATCGCCCTCGTCCGCGGCTTCGCGTATCGCCGCTCCGGCACGATCGGCAACTTCTGGGTCGACCTCGTGCGCGGGCTCGGCCGCATCCTCCTCCCGATGGCGATCGTCGCTGCCGTCGTGCTGCTCGCGGGCGGCGTGATCCAGAACTTCGCCGGCTTCACCGACGTGCAGACGATCGCCGGCGGGGCGCAGTCGATCCCGGGCGGACCTGTCGCCAGCCAGGAGGCCATCAAGCTGCTCGGCACGAACGGCGGCGGGTTCTTCAACGCGAACTCCGCGCACCCGTTCGAGAACCCGACGCCGTGGACGAACCTGTTCGAGATCCTGCTGCTCCTGGTCATCCCGTTCGCGATGCCGCGCGCCTTCGGCCGCATCGTCGGCGACGACCGCCAGGGCTACGCGATCGTCGCCGTCATGGGCGGGATCTTCCTCGCCTCGATCGCCCTCGGCTCGTGGGCGGAGGCGTCGGGCGGGGGCACGGCGACGCAGCTCGCCGGCGCCGCGATGGAGGGCAAGGAGACCCGTTTCGGCGTCGCCGCGTCGGCCCTGTTCGGCGGCGCGTCGACCCTCACCTCGACCGGCGCGGTCAACGCGATGCACGACAGCTTCACACCGCTCGGCGGCATGATGCCGATGCTCAACATGATGCTCGGCGAGATCGCCCCCGGCGGTGTCGGCTCAGGGCTGTACGGGATGCTGGTGCTCGCGATCCTCGCCGTCTTCGTCGGCGGCCTGCTGATCGGACGCACGCCCGAATACCTCGGCAAGAAGATCGGGCCCCGCGAGATCAAGCTCGCGAGTCTGTACATCCTCGTGACGCCGACGCTCGTGCTCGCCGGCACCGCGCTGAGCTTCGCGATCCCGGCCGTCCGCGCCGACGTCGAGAGCACCTCGATCTGGAACCCGGGCGTCCACGGCCTGAGCGAAGTGCTCTACGCGTTCACCTCCGCGGCGAACAACAACGGCTCGGCCTTCGCCGGCCTCACCGCCAACACCCCGTGGCTCAACACGGCGCTCGGCGTCGCGATGCTGCTCGGCCGGTTCATCCCGATCGTGCTCGTGCTCGCCCTCGCCGGATCGCTCGCCGCACAAGACACGGTGCCGTCGAGCGCCGGCACGCTCCCGACACACCGCCCGCAGTTCGCGGGCCTGCTCGCGGGCGTGGTCGTCATCATCACCGCGCTCACCTACTTCCCGGTCCTCACCCTGGGCCCCCTCGCCGAAGGACTCTCCTGATGTCTGCCCCTCTGACCGAAACCCGGCCCTCATCCGGCCCGTCGTCCGCCGACCCGGCCGCCGGCCCGGCACCGCGCCGCCGCAGCGCGTTCAGCCTCGAGCAGGTCGGCGCCGCCCTCCCCGGCGCGCTGCGCAAGCTCAACCCCGCCGCCCAGTGGCGGAACCCCGTCATGTTCCTCGTCTGGGTCGGCGCCGCCCTCACGACGGCGATCGCGATCGCGGAGCCGTTCCTCGGCGGCCCCGAGACCTCGGGCGGTACGACCGTCCCGGCCGGGTTCACGTGGGGGATCGCGGTCTGGCTGTGGCTCACCGTGTTCTTCGCGAACGTGGCGGAGTCCGTCGCCGAGGGCCGCGGCAAGGCGCAGGCGCAGGCGCTGCGCAAGACCCGCACGACGACGACCGCGCGCCGCGTCGTCTCGTACGACGAGCGGACGGATGCCGCGGCCCGCGGCTCTGCGACCGAGGAGGTGCCCTCCGCCGACCTCCGGCTCGGAGATGTCGTGCTGGTCGAGGCCGGCGAGCTGATCCCGGGCGACGGCGACATCGTCGACGGCATCGCGACGGTCGACGAGTCGGCGATCACCGGCGAATCGGCTCCCGTCGTCCGCGAGTCGGGCGGCGACCGGAGCGCCGTCACCGGCGGCACCCGGGTGCTCTCCGACCGCATCGTCGTGCGCATCACGTCGAAGCCCGGCGAGACCTTCGTCGACCGGATGATCGCCCTCGTCGAGGGCGCCGCGCGGCAGCGCACACCGAACGAGATCGCCCTCAACATCCTGCTCGCGAGCCTGTCGATCGTCTTCGTCGTGGTCGTGCTGGCGATGAACCCCATCGCGTCGTACAGCGCCTCGCCCGTCAGCATCCCGGTGCTCGTCGCGCTGCTGGTCTGCCTGATCCCGACCACGATCGGCGCGCTGCTGTCGGCCATCGGCATCGCGGGGATGGACCGCCTCGTGCAGCGGAACGTCCTGGCCATGTCGGGACGCGCGGTCGAGGCGGCCGGGGATGTGACGACGCTCCTGCTCGACAAGACCGGCACGATCACCTACGGCAACCGTCGCGCATCGGAGTTCGTCGCGATGACCGGCGTCGACGGCGCCGAGCTCGCCCGCGCGGCATCCCTCTCGTCGCTGTCGGACCCGACGCCCGAGGGCACCTCGGTGGTCGAGCTCGCGGCCTCGCAGCACGTGGTGGGCGAGCTGCCGCGCGATGCGGTGGCCGTGGCCTTCACGGCGCAGACGCGCATGAGCGGCGTCGACCTGCCGGGCGGCACGCAGGTGCGCAAGGGCGCGTCGGGGTCGGTGCTCGCCTGGCTCGACGCCTCGGCGCGGCCGGTGACGGCAGAGGCCCGAGCAGAGCTGCTCCACCACGCCGACGCGATCGCGCAGTCCGGCGGCACGCCGCTCGCCGTCGCGACCCTCGACCCATCCGGCGCCGGGACACTGCTCGGCGTCATCCACCTGAAGGATGTCGTCAAGGACGGCCTGCGCGAGCGCTTCGACGAGCTGCGCTCGATGGGCATCCGCACCGTCATGATCACGGGCGACAACCCGCTGACCGCCGCCGCGATCGCGAGAGAGGCGGGCGTGGACGACTTCCTCGCCGAGGCGACGCCCGAAGACAAGCTCGCCCTGATCCGCAAGGAGCAGGAGGGCGGTCACCTCGTCGCGATGACCGGCGACGGCACGAACGATGCGCCCGCGCTTGCGCAGGCCGATGTCGGAGTCGCGATGAACACGGGCACGTCGGCGGCGAAGGAGGCCGGCAACATGGTCGACCTCGACTCGGATCCGACGAAGCTCATCGACATCGTCCGTATCGGCAAGCAGCTGCTCATCACGCGCGGCGCCCTCACGACGTTCTCGCTCGCGAACGACATCGCCAAGTACTTCGCGATCATCCCGGCGATGTTCATGGGCGTGTTCCCGGGGCTCGCCGCGCTCAACATCATGCAGCTGTCGTCGCCGGCATCCGCCGTCACGAGCGCGATCGTGTTCAACGCGATCGTCATCATCGTGCTCATCCCGCTGGCGCTGCGCGGCGTGAAGTACCGCGCGGCCAGCGCCTCGTCGATCCTCAGCCGCAACCTCGTCGTGTACGGGCTCGGCGGCGTCATCGCCCCGTTCGTCGGCATCAAGCTGATCGACCTCGTCGTCAGCCTCATCCCGGGCTTCTGAGCCCCCTCCTGGAGACCTGTCATGTCCACCGCCCGCGCCTCGCTGCGCACCTCCGCCGTCGCCGTCCGCGCGATGGTCGTCCTCACCCTCGTCCTCGGGGTCGGCTACACCCTGCTCATCTCGCTGATCGGCCTCGCGCTGCCGGCGCAGGCGAACGGATCGCTGCTGCGCGACGCCGAGGGCCAGGTCGTCGGCTCGTCGCTCATCGGCCAGTCGTTCACGGATGCCGACGGCGAAGCGCTGCCGCAGTACTTCCAGTCGCGCCCCTCGGCGGCCGGCGACGGCTACGACGCGGCCGCCTCGAGCGGTTCGAATCTCGGCCCGAACAACGCCGACCTCGTCGCAGCCATCGAGGAGCGGCGCACGGCGATCGCCGACCGCGAGGGCGTGGCCGTCTCGGACGTGCCGCCGGATGCCGTCACCGCCTCGGCGTCGGGCCTCGACCCGCACATCTCGCCGGCGTACGCCGAGCTGCAGGTCGCCCGCGTCGCGGCCGAGCGCGGGCTGTCGGATGCCGAGGTGCGCGACCTCGTTGCGGAGCACACGGCCGGCCGTGATCTCGGGTTCCTCGGCGAGCCGCGGGTGAACGTCGTCGAGCTGAACGCGGCGCTGGACGGCCTCGCGCGATGAGCTTCCTCCCGGGCACGGGTGCAAGGGATGCGGGGCGGCGCGCCGGGCAACAGCGCCCTTCGGCTGGGTGTCGGGCCGGATCCCTTGCATCGCGGCCCGCAGGAGCGGGTCGAGCCGGGCGCGGGGAGAACTAGGGTGATGCCGTGAAGCGGGGACGGCTGCGGGTGCTGCTGGGAGCGGCGCCGGGCGTGGGCAAGACCTACGAGATGCTCGAGGAGGGCCGCAGGCTGCAGGATGCCGGGGTCGACGTCGTCGTCGCGATCGTCGAGACCCACGGACGCGCCGCGACCGCCGCGATGACCGCGGGCCTGCCGATCGTTGCGCGCCGCCGCATCGAGCACCGGGGCGTCACGCTCGACGAGATGGACCTCGACGCCGTGCTCGCCCGGGCCCCGCGCGTCGCGCTCGTCGATGAGCTCGCCCACACCAACGTCGGCGGATCGCGCAACGAGAAGCGCTGGCAGGACGTCGAGGAGCTCCGGGATGCCGGCATCGACGTCATCACGACCGTCAACGTCCAGCACATCGAGTCGCTGGGCGACGTCGTCGAGCAGATCACCGGCGTCGCGCAGCGCGAGACGGTGCCGGATGCCGTCGTGCGCTCGGCCGACCCGATCGAGCTCGTCGACCTCGCGCCGCCGTCACTGCGCGACCGCCTCGCCGCCGGCCTCGTCTACCCCGCCGAGCGCATCGACGCCGCCCTGTCGAACTACTTCCGGCTCGGCAATCTGACGGCGCTGCGGGAGCTCGCGCTGCTGTGGCTCGCCGACGAGGTCGACAGCGCTCTGCAGGACTACCGGGCCGAGCACGGCATCCGGGGCACCTGGCAGGCGCGCGAGCGCGTCGTGGTCGCGCTGACCGGCGGCCCCGAGGGCGAGACGCTGATCCGCCGCGGGGCCCGCATCGTCGACCGGTCGGCCGGCGGCGAGCTCCTGGCCGTCCACGTGTCGGGTCAGGACGGGCTGCGCACCGCCGACCCCGCCGCCCTCGCCGCCCAGCGGGCCCTCGTCGAGTCTCTCGGTGGCAGCTATCACCAGGTCGTCGGTGACGACATCCCCGCCGCCCTCGTCGAGTTCGCGCGGTCGGTCAACGCGTCGCAGCTCGTCGTCGGCGTCAGCCGTCGCGGCCGGCTCGCTGCGGCCCTCAGCGGCCCGGGCATCGGCGCCACCGTCATCCGCGAGTCGGGCGATATCGACGTGCACGTCGTGACGCATGCGGCCGCCGGCGGCCGCTTCACCCTGCCCCGTGTCGCCGGCGGAGCGCTCAGCGTGCGGCGCCGGATCCTCGGTTTCGTCGTGGCGCTCACCGGCGGGCCGCTGCTCACCTGGCTGCTCGTCGCACTGCGGAGCCCCGAGTCGATCACGAGCGATGTGCTCGCGTATCAGCTGCTCGTGGTGGTGGTCGCGCTCGTCGGCGGCCTGTGGCCGGCGGTCTTCGCGGCGGTGATGTCGGGGGTGACGCTCGACTTCTTCTTCGTGGCGCCGCTGTACACCGTGACGGTCTCCGATCCGCTGCACGCGTGGGCGCTGATCCTGTACGTCGTCATCGCGCTCCTCGTGAGCGTCATCGTCGACCGCGCGGCCCGGGGCACGCGCGCGGCCCGGCGGGCGGCGGCCGAGGCCGAGCTGCTCGCGGCGGTCGCGGGCAGCGTGCTGCGGGGCGACGGCTCGATCCCGGCTCTCGTCGCGCGGGCGCGCGAGGCCTTCGGGATGTCGGGCGCCCGCCTGGTCGCGTCGGACGGAACCGTCGTCGCCGCCGACGGCGAGCCCGTGCGCGACGACCGCCACCTGCGCGTCGACGTCGGACGCGAGGCTGTGCTCGAACTCCACGGCAGCGAGTCGGAGCAGCTCGACGGCTCGGAACGCCGGCTGTTGGATGTCGTCGTCGCGCAGCTCGCCGCCGCCCTCGAGCAGGCCGACCTGCAGCGGGCGGCGAGCTCGGCGTCGGTGCTCGCCGAGACCGACCGGGTGCGCAGCGCCCTCCTCTCAGCGGCGAGCCACGACCTGCGACGTCCTCTCGCCGCGGCCGTCGCAGCGCTCGGCGGGCTGCGGGCTGCGGGACCCGCGCTCGACGACTCCGACCGCGACGAGCTGCTCGCGACCGCCGACGAGAGCCTCGGCACGCTGACCTCGCTCGTGACCGACCTGCTCGACGTGAGCCGCATCGAGGCGGGTGCTCTCGCGGTCGCCCTGCGGCCGGTCGACACCGCCGAGGCCGTGCTCGCCGCCGTCGACGAACTCAGCCTAGGGCCCGGCGCGGTCGAGCTGGCGATGGATGAGGCGATCGAGCCCGTGCTGGCCGACCCTGTGCTGTTGCAGCGCGTGCTGGTGAACGTGCTCGCCAACGCCCACCGCCACTCGCCGCCCGGAACGCCGGTGCGCATCAGCACGAGCTCACTGGGCGAGCGGGCGCAGATCCGCGTGATCGACCACGGACCCGGGATCCCGGCCGAACGCCACGGCGACGTGTTCGCGCCCTTCCAGCGGCTGGGCGACACCGACAACACGACCGGGCTCGGATTGGGGCTCGCGCTGTCGAAGGGCTTCACCGAGGGAATGCAGGGTCAGCTCGTCCCCGAGCAGACCCCCGGTGGCGGCCTCACCATGGTGATCGAACTGCCCCTGGCATCGTCGGCGGCACCAGAGGGCAGGATCGAGGGGTGAAAGTCCTTCTCGCCGACGACGACCCGCAGCTCGTGCGGGCGCTGCGCATCACGCTCGCGGCCCACGGGTACGACGTCGTCGCGGCGGGTGACGGGGCCGCCGCGATCGCCGCGGCCGCGGCCGAGCACCCCGATGTGATCGTGCTCGACCTCGGGATGCCGCGCCTCGACGGCGTCGCCGTGATCGAGGCCGTGCGGGGATGGAGCGCCGTGCCGATCATCGTCGTCTCGGGGCGCACCGGGTCGGCCGACAAGGTGGCGGCGCTCGACGCCGGCGCTGACGACTACGTCACCAAGCCGTTCCAGATCGACGAGCTGCTCGCGAGGCTGCGCGCGCTGACCCGGCGGGCCGGCGGTGCGGCATCCGTCGCCGTCGTGCGGTTCGCCGATGTCGAGATCGACCGGGCCGCCAAGACCGTCACGCGCGGCGGCGAGCGCGTGCACCTCACGCCGACCGAGTGGCGGATGCTCGACTTCCTCGCGCGGAGCCCCGGGGCGCTCGTGACCCGACAGGACCTGCTGAAGGAGCTGTGGGGCACCGAGCAGGTCAACGACACGGGGTACCTTCGGCTCTACGTCTCGCAACTGCGGAAGAAGCTCGAAGCCGATCCCGCGCATCCCGAGCACCTGCTGACGGAGTCGGGCATGGGGTACCGGCTCATCGTCGACTGACCGCCGCTCGCTACGATCTGGTCGTGCCCATCGACATCCGACCGCCGAGGCCTGACGAGCTGAGCCTTCTCGAAGACATCGAGAACGACGCCGACGCACTGCTCCGCGATCGGCTCGACCCGCCGACCTGGTGGCCGGCGCCGACCGGCGCGTCGCGTGCCGACGAGGCCGGCTTCCTGCTGGTCGCCGATGTCGGCGCCGGCGTGATCGCCGGTTTCGTCCATGTGCTCGAGCTCGACGGTCATGCTCACCTCGAACAGCTGTCGGTGTCGCCCGAGCACGGGCGCCGAGGGTACGGCCGCAAGCTCGTCGAGGCGGCGATGACGTTCGCCCGCGACCGCGGCCACGACCGGATGTCGCTCCGCACCTTCGCCGACGTGCCCTGGAACGCCCCGTTCTACGAGCGCCTCGGCTTCGCGGTGACCGAACCGCGTTCGGAGTTCGAGCTCATGCTCGTCGAGACCGAGGAGCGCATGGGACTCAATGCCCTCGGCCCGCGCGTGCAGATGACCGCGGATCTGCGGTCGTAGCGAGCCGCGCCACGACCGGCGGATTTCGACCACCAACCCTGTAGATTAAATATAAGAATTCCAGCCGGAGGAGGATCGGGATGCTGTACAAGCGGGTGTACGAATCGTTGCGTCTGGCGATCACCAACGGCACCTACCCGGTCGGCGAGCGCCTGCCCTCCGAGGCCGAGCTGTCCAAGCAGTTCGACGTGAGCGCCATCACGGTCAAGCGGGCACTCGAGCTGCTGCGCAGCGAGGGGATGATCATGCGTCGTCCACGCATCGGCACGGTGGTGACGAGCGCGACCGCGACGGCCGTCCCGGCCGCGGGGTCGGAGGTCTCGACCCGCCTGCTGGGCTGCGTCCTCACGAGCTTCGACGACACGTTCGGCAACAAGATCATCGAGGGGATCCTCGCCGCGGCGGGCGCCGACACCCACGTCATCTTCAAACGGTCAGGCGGCGACCTGGCCGAGGAGGACGCGTGCATCCGATCCCTCGTCGACGCCGGCGTCGAGGGGCTCGTGCTGCTCCCGAGCTCGTCGGAGTACATCCCGCCCGCCGCCCTCGAGCTCGTCGCGCGCCGGTTCCCGCTCGTCATCCTCGACCGCCTCTTCGACGGCATCCCCGTCTCGGCCGTCTGCTCCGACAACCTCGGCGGAGGACGCGCGGCGACCGAGCACCTGCTCGAGCTCGGGCACCGCACCGTCGGGTTCGTGGGACCGTCGAGCCACGTGTCATCGAGCGACGACCGTCGCAACGGGTACATCCATGCCCACGCCATGAACCACCTGCCCCTGGAGAACCGTGCGGAGCTGCAGACGCTCGAGTCGACGGTGCCCGGCAGCACCGACACCGTCGAGGACGACATCGAGCGGCTCATCGCGTTCGTCGGCGAGCATCCCGACATCACCGGCTACGTCGCGGCCGAGTACAACATCGCGCTCATGCTGCGCGAGGCTTGCTCGCGGCTCGGGCTCAGCATCCCGCGCGACGTGTCGGTCGTCTGCTTCGACCATCCCGACGCGTTCTTCGACACGGGCCTGTTCCGCTTCACCCACATCCGGCAGGCGCAGACCGAGCTCGGCGGCCGTGGCATCGCGTCGTTGCAGCAGCAGATCGCCCACCCGCTCACGGTCGACAAGGTCGTGCTGCCCACCGAGCTCATGCCGGGCGCGTCGACGGCGCCACCTCGCAGCTGAGGAGGCGCCGTCGTGCGCGGAGCAGAACGAGGCGGCGCGGCCTAGGCGCCGACGACCGTACCGGCTGCCGCGGCGGAACCCGCGCCCACCGTCTCACCCGCGGACTCGGCGCTCTCCCGTCGCGCGCGCTGCTCGATCGCGAAGATCGCGCTGACAGCGGTGGAGTACGGGATCCACTCCCCCGCCGGCTCCGACCAGTCGTTGCCGGGACGCAGCAGACCGTCGACGACGCCGGTTCGCCAGAGCTCGTCGGTGCTCGCCCGCAGGAACGCCTCGAGCAGCGCCCGCTCGTCGGCGAAGCCCGGCTCATCGGCGAGGACCGCGAGCACCTCGCCCAGGTAGCGGTAGTAGACGCCCTTGAACAGGCCCTCGTCGCCGCCGTCGCCCTCGTCGCGGAACACCGAACCGTCGCTCAGCTCTCGGACGGCGGTGACGGCCGTCTGCACGGCACGCTCGAGGAACGCGCGGTCGCCCGTCAGCCGGAACAGCTCGACCGCCGCTCCCGCGTAGAGCCCCTGGTTGTAGGTGAAGCGCCACTGCGTGTCGACGGCGCCGTCATCGTTGCGGTTGACACCGTCCTCGACGAACCCGTCGGGTCCGACGAGGTTCGCCGTCAGCCAGTCGAACGCCCGATGGGCGTAGTCGAGGTGGTCACCGGACGCGTCGAGCGCGCTCAGCCGCGCGCCGAGGATCACGAGCGGCCCGTTGGCGGGCGTGTTCTTGTAGGCCAGCTGCTGCTTCCGCCACGCGAGGCTCCACCCGAGGGTCTCGTTCCAGCCGTGCTCGACGACGTGGTCCCAGATCGCGCGGGCGTCGTCGAGGTGACGCTGATCGCCGGTCGCGGCGTGGAGCCGCTCGAGTGCGAGCGCGAACCAGAGCATGTCGTCGAAGTAGTCGTTGAACAGCGAGCCGCCGTTGCGTTCGACGATGTTGTCGCGGGCGGCGACGGCCGCTTCGAGCCAGCGGGCCTCCCCCGTCCGCAGCCACGCGTCGATGCGGGCGTCGATGACGTGCGCCAGCCACCAGTAGTTGAACACCGCGGTGTCGCCGCGGTCGTGCGGGTGG
Source organism: Microbacterium sp. Ru50 (assembly GCF_002920555.1). Lineage (NCBI taxonomy): Bacteria > Bacillati > Actinomycetota > Actinomycetes > Micrococcales > Microbacteriaceae > Microbacterium > Microbacterium sp. Ru50. Next base: position 1,900,773 of record NZ_PQSV01000001.1, read on the forward strand.
CTGTTCGCGAGGAACTGGATGCCGGGGACGCCGAAGAAGTGGTCGAGGCTCTCCTGGGCGACATCCGCTCGGGACGACCAGACGATCGCTGCGGGACGGGTCATGCGTGCTCTTCTCTCTGGATGGGGAGGTCGGCGGCCTCGCGGGCCGAGACGAGGGTCGGTCGCGTCATCGGTTCTTCGCGAGGATCTGATCGCCCTGCTCCTGCGCGTCCTTGAGCGCCTGCTCGGCGGAGATCTCGCCGGACATGAATCGCTCGAGAGCGGGCACCAGCGCCTTGCCCTCGACGTCCGAGAAGCCCTGCACGTTCGGCCGGGCCCCGGCGTAGTTCATGGTCTCGATGAAGGCCGCGTAGTGCTCGTCGTCGGTGAAGTAGGGGTCGTTCGCGGCCTCGATGTTCGCGGGGATCCAGCCGGAGATCTCGCCGAAAGCGACGCCGTTCTCCGCCTCGGTCGTCCACCACTTCATGAACTCCCAGGCACCCTCCGCGTTCTTGGCGCCCTCGGGGATGACGAGCCCGAAGCCGCCCATGTACGCGCCGGAGTCGCCGTCGGGACCGGCGGGCGGCTGCGCGACGCCGTAGGTCAGACCGTCGACCTTGTCGAGCGTCGAGAGCGCCCAGGGGCCGTCGAGCTTCATCGCGGTGCGCCCCTCGGCGAACGCGTCGCCCGTGTCGCCGAAGCCCTGCGAGTACACGCCGTCATCAAGCAGGCTCTGCCAGAACTCCAGCACCTCGAGGCCCTCCGGGCTGTTGAAGGCGGTCTTCGTCTCGTCGTCGTTGAGCAGCTCACCCCCCGCCTGCGCGAGGTACATGCTGAACAGGCCGGGGTCGCTCAGGTCGAAGCCCGACTGCACGAGCTTGCTGCCGTCGCGCTTGGTCAGCGCCTGGGCGGCCGCTTGGAGCTCGTCCCAGTTCGTCGGCGCCGCGACGCCGGCTTCGTCGAGCAGCGCCCGGTTGTAGACGAGCGAACGGTTGTCGACGAGCAGGGGAAGGCCGTAGAGCTTGTCGTCGACCTCCATCTCGCCGAGAGCCGGCTCGTAGAAGACGCTGGTGTCGACGGAATCCTCGGCGATGAAGTTGTCGATCGGAGCGAGCGCTCCCTTCGGGGCGTAGAGCGAGGTCTGATAGCGGTCCCACAGCACGATGTCCGGCACCTGGCCCCCGGCGAGGGCCGTGAGGAGCTTCTCCTCGACGAGCTCCTGCGGCACGTAGCTGACCTCGTAGTCGTCCTGCGCCTCGTTGAAGCGGGCGGCCTGAGCCTCGAGCTGGGCGACCTGATCGCCCGACCACGAGCCCCACATGACGACGGGCTCGGGTCCGTCGCCGCCGTTGCCGGCATCGGAGCCGCCGCAGCCGGCGAGGGTGACGGTCAGGGTCGCGACGCCCAGCAGGGCGAGCGAGCGCACGGTGTTCTTCATCGGAATCTCCTGTGATCGGATGGTGTGGTTGCGGGTGGGAGTGTCGTCTACTTGGTGCCGACGTGCGCGACGCCCTCGATGATGTATCGCTGGGCGAAGAGGAACACGAGCAGCACGGGGAGGCTCGCGACCACGGTCCCGGCCATGAGCGGGCCGAATGCCGTCTCGTAGTTGTTGACGAACGACGCGAGCCCGACCTGGACCGTCATCATGTCCTGGCTGTTCAGGACGATGAGCGGCCACAGGAAGTTGTTCCATCCGGCCTGGAAGCTGATGATGCCGAGCACGGCGAGCCCGGCCTTCGCGAGCGGGAAGTAGATGAGCGCGAAGATGCGGAACTCGCCGGCGCCGTCGATGCGCGCCGCCTCGCCGAGCTCGTCGGGCAGAGTCTCGAAGAACTGCTTCATAAAGAAGACCGCGAATGCACCGGCGGCGCCCGGGATGATGACGGCCCAGTAGGTGTTGATCAGGCCGAGGCCGCCCTGCCCCAGAATGTCGTTGCCGCCCGCGAACGGGATCGACCGCAGGATCAGGAACGACGGGATCATCGTGATGATGCCGGGGATCATGAGCGACGACAGGAAGACCGCGAACACCGCCGTGCGGCCGCGGAACCGCAGCTTGGCGAGGGCGTAGCCGCCCAGCGCGCCGAAGAAGATGTTCGTCGCCGCGCCGCCGATGCCGAGCACGAGCGAGTTCACGAAGTACCGCCCGAACGGCACCTCGTCGAACACCCGGACGTAGTTCTCGATCGTGGGGTTGTCGGGGATGAGCGACAGGGCGCCGGAGAGGATCTCGGTGGCCGGCTTGATCGACGTCGAGATCGTCCAGACGAGCGGCGCGACCGTGACGATGCTGACGAGGATCACTCCGACGTACCAGGCGATCGTTCCCGCGCGCTGCCGCGGCGTCCGCGGACGGGCGGTCGGAGCCGCCGCGACCGGCGTCCGGGCCGCGAGGGCGGTCTGGACGGCGCTGCCGCCGTCCACGGAGCCGTTGAGCGTGTTCGTCATCGGACGCCTCCGCGATTCGTGAGTCGTGCGTTCACGAGCGAGAACACGAGGATGATGAGGAAGAGGATGAACGACAGCGCCGAGGCATAGCCCATCTCGAGGGCCCCGAACCCCTTGTTGTAGATGTAATAGACCATCGTCACGGTGGAGTTGCCCGGCCCGCCCTTGGTGAGGACGTAGGCCTGGTCGAAGACCTGGAACGCGCCGATGATCAGCAGCGTCGATACGAGGAACGTCGTGCGCGTGAGAGACGGCAGAGTGACGTACCGGAACTGCTGCCAGGCGTTCGCGCCGTCGAGACGAGCGGCCTCGTAGAGCTCGCCGGGAACGCCCTGCAGTCCGCCGAGGAAGATGATCATGTTGGCGCCGAAGCCGGCCCAGACGCTCATCATGACGATCGCGATCATCGCCCACTGCGATTCGTACAGCCACGCGGGGCCATCGATGCCGAACCAGCTCAGCACGACGTTGAGCAGGCCGTTCTGCGGGTTCAGCATCCAGAACCAGATCGTCGCCGTCGCCACCGTCGAAGCCACGACGGGGATGTAGAAGAGCGTGCGGAAGATACGGACGGCCCGTTGCCGACGATTGAGGAGCAGCGCCGTGCCGAGCGCGACGACGAGTCCGGCCGGGACGTAGAGCACCGTGTAGTAGGCGGTGTTGCGCAGCGCGATCCAGAAGAACGGGTCGACGGCGATCTCGGCGTAGTTCTGCAGCCCGAGCCAGTCGAAGTCTCCGACGATGGCGTAGTCCGTCAGGCTCAGCACGAGCGCGATCGCGATCGGTAGCGCCATGAAGACGAGGAACAGCACGCCCGGCACCAGCAGGAACAGCCAGGCACTCCGGGTCATCTGCCGGGCCGAGGGGTTCCCCGGCCGATGCGTCCGCTGCGCACGCGGCGTCTGCTCGGCCGAGCCCGGACGCACCACGGTCGACGCGCTCATGACGGCCGCGCCTCGGTGACCGCGTCGCGGACGAGCACGCGGAGGCCCGCGAGGTCGAGCACGAACTCGCAGAACATGGCGTTCGCCCACGAGAACCATTCGCGCGTGAACGTCTCGGGGTCGGTCGCGAGGAACGACTCGTGCATGAGCCCGGTGCCGGCGTCGGTGTCGAGGAGCAGACGCAGGATGCGGCGCCGCTCGTCCTCGTCCGAGGTCGTGAGACCCTCGATGCACAGGCCGATGGGCCAGATGTGACCGGCAGGGGTGTGAGGGCTGCCGAGGCCGCGCACGTCGCCGCCGTCCGGCAGAACGCCACGGACGAAGGTCGGGTTCGCGTCGCTGAGGATGAAGCGTCGGGTCGCGAGGTACCGGTCGTCGTCCGTTCCGCACCACCCGATGAGCGGCAGGGAGAGCAGACTCGGCACGTTGGCGTCGTCGAGGAGCAGGACACCGCCGCGACCGTCGACCTCGTAGGCGTACAGCTCGCCGTGATCGGAGTCGACGACGAGACCGTGCTCGGCGACCCCGCGCTCGATATCGTCCCTCAGGTCGCGCGCGGTGCGGGCGAGCTCGGGATCGCCGAGCACGGTCTCGGCGATGTCGGCGATGTGGCCGAGCTCGACGGCGGCGAACATGTTGCCGGGCACGTTGTAGCCGTATGCGCACGCGTCGTCGCTCGGGCGGAAGGCCGACCACGTCATGCCGGTCGGCGCGGTCTCGGGACCACGGCCGTCGCGAACGAGCGTGTCGCTCGGGGGGCAGTCGAAGCGCTGGAACCGGTAGGGCGAGGACGCCTCGTGATCCTGCTCGACGCGCCACAGCGCGATGATCCGACGTGCGGCCTCGCCGAAGTCGGGCCCGAGGTGATCCGTCCGACCGGTCACCGTCCACAGGTCATGGGCGAGCTGGATCGGGTAGCAGAGCGAGTCGACCTCGTACTTGCGCTCCCAGACCCACGGTGAGCCGTCGGTGAGGTCGTCCTGGTGGCCCTTGCCGTCGGGAGCGGCGTTGAAGGCGTTGGCGTAAGCGTCGATGAGGACGAAGGCGACCTGTCTCCGCGAGACGGCGGCGATCATGTCGGAGATCGCCTGATCCTCGGCGGCGAAATGCAGGTAGGGCGCGAGCTGCGCTGTGGAGTCGCGCAGCCACATGGCGGGGATGTCGCCGGTGAGCATGAAGAGCGTCCCGTCGGGCATCGCCGTGAGCGTCGTGCCGAGGGTGTTCTCGAAGCAGCGCTCGAAGATGTCGGCGACCTCGTCGTCGAGACGTTCCCGCACACGATCGGAGACGGAACGGATGAAGGCCGAATGCACGTGAGCCACGTTGCTCCTCGGGTGGTGTCGGACCCGCCCAGCGGTGGACGGTAGGCCCGAGTATAGGACGGATCTAGCAATCCGTCTATTAAAACGTATAAATATGTGCAACGCTGTGTCTCGCGCAGCCCAAGACGCTGAAGCCACTGAAAGGCGGCGTCGACCGGTCGGCAATCAATATGTTTTTTCACTGAGGAGAGAACGATGAAGAGATCCCTGCCCATCCTCGGGGCTACGCTGCTCGCGGCGGCCCTCCTGGTCCCGCAACCGGCGCACGCGCTGACCGCGGCCGAGCCCGAGACGGCCTTCGACGACTTCGTCGACGTCTTCTGGGACGACTCCGCGAACTACTTCTTCACGTATAGCGACCATCAGATCCACCCCGAACACGCGCACGGCCCCCAGGGCGGCCTCTACACGGACTACTGGTGGGAGGCGCAGCTGTGGGAGACGGTCATGGATGTCTACGAGCGCACCGGCAGCACCGACGCCCGCCAGATGATCGATGACATCTACGACGGCTTTCAGACGCAGTATCCCGACTTCCGCGACAACGACTGGAACGACGACATCGGATGGTGGGCCCGCGGCGCCATCCGCGCGTACGAGCTCACCGGCCACGTCGAGTACCGCGACGACGCGATCGAGATGTTCGATTTCATCGCCCAGTACGCCGACACGACCTACGGCGGCGGCATCTGGTGGAAGAACGTCGACATCGGCGACGGCGAGCGCAACGAGAAGAACGTCGCCACGAACGCGACGGCCGTCTACACGGCGATGCGCATCTATGCCGCGACGGGCGACGTCTCGTACCGCGACCAGGCGCGGACCATCTTCTCCTGGCTCGACGCAAACTTCTACGTCGGCGGCAAGCTGCGCGACCACATCGAGGGCACCGGCCAGTTCGTCGACTGGGACTGGACCTACAACCAGGGCAACTACGCCGGCGCCGCCCTCGAGATGTATCTCGACTCGGGCGATCCCGCTGAGCTTTCGCGCGCGGTTGCGGCGGTCGACTGGGCCGTGGCGAACCTGACCTCATCGGGCACCTTCCTCTTCGAGGGCGTCGACGACACGGGCGGGTTCAAGGCCATCCTCACGCGCAACATCCGCGCGCTCATCGACGAGGCCGGGCAGACGCAGTACGAGCAGCTGCTCACCGACAACGCGACCCAGGCGGCCAACCACCTCAACTCCGCAGGCATCGGGGCATACGACTGGACCGCCCCGGCACCCGAGCTCGGCACGACCGCCATTCAGAGTCTCGCCGCAGCGGCCAGCGTTGCCGTCATGAGCCAGGCGACGCCCGACGGCTACACGGGGCCGGTCGAGGGAACCCGGGTCTACGAGGCCGAGAACACCGAGCGCTCGGGAGTGATCTCCGAGAGCGGGCAGTCGGGATACAGCGGGCGCGGATACATCGGCGGTTGGATCGGCGACGGCACCGGGGCGACCTTCCACGTCAACGTCGCGTCCGCCGGCACCTACGAGCTGCAGTTCCACTACGCCGCCGCGGCTGGTGTCGCCTCACGGGCTCTGACCGTCAACGGTGCGACGACCCCGCTGTCGTTCCCCGCGACGTCCGGCTGGGGTGACTGGCAGACGCGTACGGTGACCGTTTCGCTCGATGAGGGGTACAACCGCGTGGACCTGCGCGTCGACAGCGCGGCGGGCGGCGCGAACTATGTCAACCTCGATCGGATGACAGTCGCGGATTGACCAGCGGCCGGCGACTCGGGTCATCACGTCCCGGGCCGCCGGCATCGACGGCGGGCTCGAGGAGCCGGTTACCCCACGCGAAGGCGATGAGCTCGCTCCGCGACGACAGTCCGAGCTTCTTCAGGATGTTGCCGACGTGCGTCTTCACCGTCGCCTCGCTGATGAACGCGTGAGCGGCCACCTCCGCATTCGATCGGCCTCGGGCGACGAGATCGAACACCTCGCGTTCACGGGGCGAGAGCGCGGCGAGCGCGGCGTCCCCGTTCTCGGCCGTCGAGCGTGCGACGCGCTCGGGCCGATCGACAGGAACGACGCGTGGTCGTCCGGCACGCCAGCTGAGCCACGAGGCCGCGACACTGATGATCACGCACACAGCGACGGCGTCGAGACCTCCTGCGAGGTCCTTGCCGCTGAGGGTGCCCCACCGGCCGGAGATGGAGAGCGCGGGAACGGTCAGTAGCGCGCCCACGGTGACACCGCAGGCCAGGACGGCCGCCAGCATGAGGCGGCGCCGCTCGGGAGGAGTGCTGCGCGAGAGGAACGCGGGCAACGGCAGCAGCAGGACGTAGCCTGTCCAGCTCAGCTGGCTGAAGCGAGCCGGCCAGAACGACAGCTGCACGACGAGCAGGACCATCGCCAGCATGATCGCCCACGCCGGACGGACGCGGCCGAGCGCGATGGCGGCGGCGAACCCCACCATCACCGCGACACCGTACGCGGACGTCGCGAAGCTCTCGTCGCGCAGCGGCACGACGTCGAGGCGGTCGAGCCCTGCGAGGCCGAGCCAGATCGCAAGAGCGATAAGCCCGGTAATCGGCGCGAGGGACCACGAGGCGAAACGAGTCATGAGGCGAGGCTAGGGCGACGACGCGACTGGCCAGTCTCGGATCGGCGAGCGCAGGTCGGAAATCATCCGATCGTTGCCCCTCATCCTTCGGTCGCACTCACTCCACGCGCGAGACTGGAGCCATGGCAGGTTTCCATCACGTCGAGCTCTGGGTCAGCGACATCGAGAGCGCACGCTCCGACTGGGGCTGGCTGCTTCGGCGGGTCGGCTTCGACCTCGAGAGCACGTGGGCGCAGGGCGAGTCGTGGGCGGCGGGCGAGGCCTACCTGACGCTCACCACCTCACCGAACACGGTCGGCGCCGAGCACGACCGTCGGCGGCCGGGCCTGAATCATCTGGCCTTCCACGGCGGCTCCCCCGCCGAGGTCGATGCGATCATGGCCGACGCCCCGGCCGCGGGCTGGATGCCGCTCTACCAGGAGCAGTACCCGCACGCCGGCGGCCCGCAGCACTACGCCGGCTGGCTCGAGAATGCGGCGGGCTTCAAGGTCGAGGTCGTCGCGACGGGGACCAGCTTCGTCGCGGAGATGAACCAGCACGCAGGCATCTCCTCGTCGCTGTGACCACGTCAGCCTGATCGGGACTGTCCGGCGAGCACTGCCCGAGGGATGCCGCCGTGTCAAGCCACTGGGGAAGCGGTTCTCCCGGCTCCTAGCTTCGGCCTCACAGGACGGCATCCACCAGGTCCTGCGGGTATGACGGCATCCGGAGGACGACATAAGCATCACCGCTCGCGCGCGACCGACGGCGGTCCGCGCCACACGGCCGAGCCGCATCCGGCAGAAGTACAACAAGCGCGAGGCGCTGGCGGGCTACCTCTTCCTGACGCCGTGGATCATCGGCTTCCTGGTCTTCACCGTCGGGGCGATGGTCTACAGCCTGTACATCTCGTTCAGCAGCTACAACCTCGCGACGAACTCCTCGCGGCCCATCGGCTTCGACAACTACGCCCGGCTCTTCGACGACCCCCGCGTGGCGGTGTCGCTGGGCAACACGCTGTTCTACGCAGTCATGGCCGTGCCGCTCGAGATCATGTTCGCCCTCGTGCTGGCGCTGCTGCTGAACCGGATGGGTCGCGGCGCGGGGATCTTCCGCACGCTCTACTATCTGCCGAAGATGACCCCGGCGGTGGCGACGGCGGCGGTGTTCTTCCTTCTGCTCAACGGCAACTCCGGCGCGATCAACCAGGGGCTCGCGGCCATCGGCATCCAGGGTCCGCAGTGGCTCGTCGACCCGGCCTGGGTGAAGCCCAGCATCGTGATCATGGCGCTGTGGACCGTCAGCGGCACGATGGTCATCTTCCTCGCCGCGCTGAAGAACGTTCCCGTCGAGCTGTACGAGGTGGCGTCCCTCGACGGCGCCGGGCCGGTGCGGAAGTTCTTCTCGATCACGCTGCCGATGATCTCGGGCGCGATGTTCTTCAACGTCATCGTGCTGTCGATCGCAGCCTTCCAGGTCTTCGACCAGGCCTATCTGCTGTTCTGGCGGGATCAGAGCAACGCATCACCCGAGGCGTCGCTGTTCTATGCGATCTATCTCTTCCAGCAGGCGTTCCGGCAGTTCAACTTCGGGTTCGCCGCCGCGATGGCCTGGCTGCTGTTCGTCATCATCATGGCCGTCACGGTCATCCAGGTGAAGTTCGGCAACCGCTTCGTCTACTACGAGGGCGACCGCTGATGGCGACGAGGTTCCGCACCCCGAAGACCGTCGCCGGCCGCGTCACGCTCGCCGCGATCTCGACGGGCTTCGCCCTGCTGTTCCTGTACCCGTTCGCCTGGCTGCTCGCGGCGAGCTTCAAGCCCCGCGGCGAGGTGTTCGACAACCGCCTCATCCCGCAGACCTTCGTGCCCGAGAATTACGCCGAGGTGTGGAACCAGCTCCCGCTGCTCAGCTGGATGTTCAACAGCGTCGCGATCGCGCTGCTGGCGGCGACGGCGGTGTCGATCTCGAGCTCGATCGTCGCGTTCGGGTTCGCCTACTTCTCGTTCCCCGGTCGCAAGCTCCTGTTCGGACTGGTGCTCGCGACGATGATGCTGCCCGGCGCCGTGACGATGATCCCCGTCTACTTGATCTGGAAGGAGACCGGCCTGCTCGGAACGTGGGTCCCGCTGTGGGGCGCCAACCTCTTCGGGTCGGCGTTCTACATCTTCCTGCAGCGCCAGTTCTTCCTCGGCCTGCCGCGCGAGCTCTTCGAGGCGGCGCGCATCGACGGCGCGAGCTACTGGGGACTCTTCTGGCGTATCGCGATGCCGCTGTCGGTGCCCTCGTTCGTGATCGTGTTCCTGTTCGAGTTCCAGGCGAGCTGGAACAACCTGCAGTCCGCGCTCATCTACCTCAACGCCGGGTCGGTCGACGAGTTCACCGCACCTCTCGGCATCGCCTACGCGATGACCAAGTACAGCCCGACGGCCGGCGGCCAGGGCGACTACCAGTACGTGATGGTGGCATCGCTCATCGTCACGCTGCCCATGCTCATCCTCTTCGCCTTCGGACAGCGCTACTTCATCGAAGGCGTCGCGACCCAGGGCCGTAAGGGATGACCCGCGTGCTCGCGCGGAACCACGACAGGAGGAATCACATGCGCAATCGACTGATCGGGACGACCGCGGTGGCCGCGGCATCCGTCATCGTGCTGGCGGGATGCAGCAACGACGCCGGCACCGCGGAAGACGTCGACTTCTCGGCGACGCCCACCGGAACCCTCGCGGCGTGGGGCTTCGAGAACGCCGACGACGTCGGCACCGCGCGACTCGACTACGCGGCGGAGCAGCTGTCGGATGTCGAGGTGCAGCTGGATGCCACGGCCTTCGACTCGCAGAAGTTCACGACCCGCATCGCGAGCGGCGACGTGCCCGACGTCGTGCAGATGGACCGGCGCTACGTCACGCAGTACGCGGCCCAGGGCCTCATCATGCCGCTCGACAGCTGCTTCGAGGCACAGGATGTCGACGCGGACGACCGGTGGTACGAGTCGGTCGTCGACGATGTGCGCTACGAGGATCAGGTGTGGGGAGCGCCGCAGTTCTACCAGCCGCCGGCCATCATCCTGAACAAGCGGGTGATGGATGCCGCGGGCGTGACGGCCGACGAGATCGACACCTCGCAGCCCGACGTCCTGCTGGCCGCCGTCGAGAAGATGTATCAGGAGTCCGGCGGTGTTCCGACGCGCCTGGGCTTCGACCCCGTCTCGACCGGTCAGTCCGCGCTGTGGATCCTCGGGGCGGGCGGCCAGCTCACCGATGACGACGGCGTGCCGACCCTCGACGACCCGAGCAACCTCGCCGGCATGGAGCTGCTGCAGCGCATCAACGACGCGCAGGGCGGTTTCGCGCAGGTGAAGAGCTTCACCGACGCCTTCGACACGTTCGGCGACGCCAATCAGTACGTCACCGACCAGGTCGGTGCACAGGTCAACGCGCAGTGGTACCCGAACGTGCTCTCGCCCTACCTCGAGCAGATCGACATCGAGGCGGTGCCGTTCCGCGACAGCGACGGCGAACCGTTCTCGGTCTCCGGCGGCCAGGCCTTCGTCATCCCGGCCGGAGCGAAGAACCCCGCGGCGGCCTGCGCGTGGGTCTCGGCTCTGACCAGCGACGAGGCGTGGAACGCGGCGGGCGAAGCGCGCGCCGAGACGCGCGCCGCTGACGGCGGTGCCAACACCGGCCTGTTCACGGGATCGCCGCAGCCCGACCAGGCGATCCGCGAGAAGTGGGTCACTCCATCGGGCGACGAGGGATTCGACCAGGTCGTCGCCACCTACTACGACGTGGTCGACTACGGCACGTCGTTCGGTTCCTCCCCCGCCGGACAGGACATCCAGAACGAGCTGAACAACGCCGTGACGGCGGCACTTCTCGGCGACAAGACCGCCGAGGAAGCGCTCGCGGACGCACAGGATGCCGCGATGCGGGCCTACGAGAACGCCACCGCGACCCGCTGAGGGCGGGGTACCCCGTCGCACCCGCCGATAATGGGCGGATGGAGCCGTGGGAGATGCACGCCTGGTACGCCGAGTACCTCGACGCCTGCAATCGTCATGACCTCGACGCCATCCGCTCGTTCATCGACCCGAGCGTGCGGCGAGCCCACCTGCCCGGCGGAGCCGACGCGTGGATGGCCGACGCCGTCGAGGTGCTCGACGCCTTTCCCGACTGGCAGGTGCGCCGCATCCAGCTCGTCGTCGAGGATGACCGCATCGCGGCGCACGTGCGCGCGAGCGGCACGCACACCGGCCCGTTCCGCGGCATCCGGCCCACCCGCCGACACGTCAACGTGGCGGAGTTCGGGTTCCTGCGCGTGGCGGGAGGCCGCATCGTCGAGTTCGCCGGCACCACCGACCACGCCGCGCTGCTGGCCCAGCTGCGCGCCTGACCCGAGAGGAATCACATGACCGACATCGCCTGGTCCACCGGATCGTGGACCAACGAGCCCGCGGCGACCGCGCTCGACGGCCACGACCTGCTCGTCACGGCGCGCGAGGGAAGCGACGCGTGGCGCGTGACGTCGTACGGGTTCGTGCACGACGACGAGCACGCGCTGCTCGCGCCGATGGCACCCGACACCGCGGTCGAGGTGGCGTTCGTGCTCGACTTCTCGGCGCAGTTCGATCAGGCGGGTGTCTTCCTGCGCGTCGACGACGAGACCTGGATCAAGGCCGGCATCGAGCACAGCGACGGCGCCGACAGCCTGGGCGCGGTGGTGACGCGCGGGATGTCGGACTGGTCGCTCTCTCCCGTCGCCGACTGGGCTGGACGCGTCGTCACGGTTCGCGCGAGCCGGTCGGGCGACGCCGTCACGATCCGCGCCCGCGTCGACGACGAGGACTGGCGGCTCGTCCGGGTGGCCCCCCTCGACCCGGAGGCGGAGGTGGCAGCCGGGCCGTTCTGCTGCGCGCCCACGCGCGCCGGGCTCACGGTTCGCTTCGTGTCGTGGCGGAGCGTGCCGGCCGACGCGTCGCTGCATCCCGACCACTGATTCGCCGGCGCAGCAACCGATCGATCCCGACGGCGGCCCACGTCGCGGCGAGCCCGCCGACGATCACGATGCCCTGCATCGCCAGCGCGTAGCCGCCGCTTGTGACGTTGGCCTCGACCAGTCGGGGGCCGACGATCGGCGGGACGAGCGCGACGATCACGACGACCCACGACAGCGGATGCCGGCCGCGCGCGACCACCCAGCCGCCCACCCCGGCCAGCAACGCGATGAAGCCCTGATTGAGCACGACCTCCCACAGGGGGTCGAGGTGGGCGAGATGACCGGCTCCGCGCAGCAGCCCGAACGTCGCCCAGAGGAACAGCGCGACGCACGCGAGGGTCACACCTCCCACGCGGCGCATGGGCGACGTCGGGAGCACGGCGAACGCGGCGACGAGGGTCGCCACGACGAGCACGAACTGGAGCGTGTCGACGTACGGCATGTCGTTCGTGATGGTGCCGGCGTACATCTGCGCCTGCGCAATTGCGGAGAAGTCGGACGCGACGGCGAGATAGGTGCCGAACATCGCCGCGACGATCGCCGCACCGTATCGGGCTCCCCGATCGAAACGCAGGCCGTCCTCCATGGTGTGAGGGTAGCCTGATCGCCGAGCACCCAGGGAGGGAGGGGACCCGTGACCGACGCCGATCGCGACGAGACGGACGCCTCCTGGGCCGGCCGACGCCCGTCGCGCCGCGACTTCCTGCGCCGCGCGGGCCTCGGAGCCGCAGGCCTCGCGGTCGGAGGCTCGGCCGGCGCGGCCGTGACGGCGGCGATGACCGCGCATCCGCCCGAGTTCGCGCCCCTCGCGGCGCGGAGCGTCGCCGGGTTCGACCACGTCGTGGTGCTCATGTTCGAGAACCGCAGCTTCGACAACCTGCTCGGCCACCTCTACACGGCCGACGAGAAGAGCGCGGCCGACTTCGACGGCATCCTGCAGGGCGACTACGCCAACACCGCCCCCGACGGAACCGTCGTGCCCGCGCACGTCTACACGGGCGCGACCGACCACATCATGCAGCAGCCGCAGCCCGACCCCGGCGAGACCTACCCGCACGTCAACACGCAGCTGTTCGGGACGATCGACCCGCCCGCCAACGCCGACATCGCCCGCAACGGGCTGCAGCCGCCCTACAACGCTCCCGCCGCGGGGAGCGCGCCCCGCAACGACGGGTTCGTGCACGACTACATCGTCAACTACCGCCTCGCGAAGAAGCGCGAGCCGACCGCCGACGAGTACGCCACGGCGATGGGCGGCTTCTCGCCCGAGATGCTGCCGGTGATCTCGACCCTCGCCCGTGAGTTCGGCGTCTACGACCGCTGGTTCGCCGGCGTGCCGTCCCAGACCTTCTGCAATCGCAGCTTCTTCCACGCCTCGACCTCGCACGGCTACGTCGTCAACCACACCGGCGACAACTACGACAAGTGGATCGACGCACCCGCAGCACCCACGATCTTCAACCGCCTCGAAGACGCCGGCCTGTCGTGGCGCGTCTACTACGACGCGACGCAGCTCGTCTCGCTCACCGGCATGCTCCACGCGCCCGTGCTCGAGCGGTACTGGAAGACGAACTTCCGCGTCATGGAGCAGTTCTACGAGGATGCCGCGAACGGCGAGCTGCCCGATTACGCGTTCATCGAGCCGCGCATGGTCTTCAATCACAACGACATGCATCCGCCCTGGGGCGCGACTCGCGAGGGCGAGCTCGAGCTGCCCGACGGCAGTCGCATCCGCATCACCAACAGCGCTGACAGCGACGTCCGCGCCGGCGACAAACTCGCGCAGGACGTGTACGACGCGATCCGCACGAGTGCGTCGACCTCCGGCTCGAACGCCATGAACACGGCGCTCGTCATCACCTTCGACGAGCACGGCGGCACCTTCGACCACGTCGCGCCGCCGGCCGCGCCGCCGCCGGATGCGAGCGGACCCGGCGAGATGGGCTTCACGTTCGACCGCCTCGGTCTGCGGGTGCCGGCGATCGTCGTGAGCGCGTACACCGCGGCCGGGACGGTCATCCACGACGAGATGCATCACGGGTCGGTGATCAACACGCTCTGCCGGCTGCACGGGCTGCGGCCGCTCAACGTCCGCGACGAGACCGCGAACCCGATCTTCAACGCCGTCAACCTCACGACGCCGCGCCAGCCCTACACCTGGCCGCAGCCGCAGTCGCTGTACGTGCCGCCCAATCCCGAGAAGGGCGCGACCAAGGCCCCCGACGAGAAGCACCACAAGCGTCCGCTCACCCCGCCCGCTCGCGGACTGCTCGGGCTCCTGACGTCGCGCTTCGACCCCGGCAGCACGCTGCCCGCGACATACGGCGAGGCGTACGACGCCCTCGTCGAGCACGGCACCGGTCTCTTCGGCGCATACAACGCGCCCTCCTGAGCGTCGACTCGCCAGGAGGCGCGGGTACCGGACCGCCCGCATCCGCATTTCCTGGCGACTCGACGGTTCGTCCCGCCAACTAGACTGATCGCGTCCGGCATCCCGAGTCCTGGAGTCCAGCCGCGTGAGCACCCCTGTCGCAGATACCGTCGAGAACGCCACCGCCACTCCGGAGCGTGATCAGCCCTACGGAGCCCTGGGCCTCAAGCCCGACGAGTACGCGAAGATCCGCGAGATCCTCGGCCGCCGCCCCACCTCGGGTGAGCTGGCGATGTACTCGGTCATGTGGAGTGAGCACTGCTCCTACAAGTCGAGCAAGAACTACCTGCGCCGGTTCGGCCAGAAGGTCTCCGACGAGATGAAGACCCGCCTCATGGTCGGCATGGGCCAGAACGCGGGCGTCGTCGACGTCGGTGAGGGCTGGGCGGTCACCTTCAAGGTCGAGTCGCACAACCACCCGAGCTACATCGAGCCGTTCCAGGGCGCCGCGACCGGTGTCGGCGGCATCGTCCGCGACATCATCTCGATGGGCGCGCGGCCCGTCGCCGTCATGGACCAGCTGCGCTTCGGCGCCATCGACCACCCCGACACCGCCCGCGTCGTGCACGGCGTCGTCAGCGGCATCTCGTTCTACGGCAACTGCCTGGGCCTGCCCAACATCGGCGGCGAGACGGTCTTCGACTCGGTCTACCAGGGCAACCCGCTCGTCAACGCCCTCGCGGTGGGCGTCATGCGCCACGAGGACATCAAGCTGGCCAACGCCACCGGCGCCGGCAACAAGGTCGTGCTGTTCGGAGCCCGCACGGGCGGCGACGGCATCGGTGGCGCGTCGATCCTCGCGTCCGACACCTTCGCCGACGGCGGACCCACCAAGCGCCCCGCCGTGCAGGTCGGCGACCCGTTCGCCGAGAAGGTGCTCATCGAGTGCTGCCTCGAGCTGTACGCGGGCGAGCTCGTCGAGGCCATCCAGGACCTTGGCGCGGCCGGCATCTCGTGCGCCACGAGCGAGCTCGCCGCCAACGGCGGATCGGGCATGCGCGTCGACCTCGAGAACGTGCTGCTGCGTGACCCCTCGCTCACGCCCGAGGAGATCCTCATGAGCGAGAGCCAGGAGCGCATGATGGCGATCGTCGCTCCCGAGAAGCTCGACGCGTTCCTCGCCGTCGTCGGCAAGTGGGATGTCGAGACGAGCGTGCTCGGCGAGGTGACCGGCGACGGCCGCCTGCAGATCTTCTGGCACGGCGAGAAGATCGTCGACGTCGACCCCTCGACCGTCGCGGTCGACGGTCCCGTCTACGACCGCCCGGTCGCCTACCCGACCTGGATCGACGGCCTGCAGGCCGACTCGGCGGCATCCCTCCCCCGCGCCACCGACGGCGAGGAGCTCCGCGACCAGTTCCTGCAGCTCGTCGGCAGCCCGAACCTCGCTGACACGAGCTGGATCACCAACCAGTACGACTACTACGTGCTCGGCAACACCGCGCTCAGCTTCCCCGACGACGCCGGCATGATCCGCGTCGACGAGGAGTCGGGCCTCGGCTTCGCGATCGCGACGGACTGCAACGGCCGCTACTGCCAGCTCGACCCGTACGCGGGCGCGCAGCTCGCCCTCGCCGAGGCGTACCGCAACGTCGCCGTCACGGGCGCCGTGCCCACCGCCGTGACCGACTGCCTCAACTTCGGAAGCCCCGAGAACCCCGAGGTCATGTGGCAGTTCGGCCAGGCCGTCGACGGGCTCTCCGACGCGTGCCTCGAGCTCGGCGTGCCGGTGACGGGCGGCAACGTCTCGTTCTACAACCAGACCGGCGACCAGCCGATCTTCCCGACCCCCGTCGTGGGCGTGCTCGGGATCGTCGACGACGTCGCCCGCCGCATCCCGTCGGGCTGGCAGGATGCCGGCGAGAACATCTACCTGCTCGGCACGACCGCCGAGGAGCTCGACGGCTCGGCCTGGGCCGACACGATCCACGGCCACCTCGGCGGACGACCCCCGAAGGTCGACCTCGCCGCCGAGAAGCGTCTGGCCGGCCTCATCCAGGCCGCGTCGCAGCAGGGACTCATCTCGGCCGCGCACGACCTGTCGACCGGCGGCCTCGGCCAGGCCCTCGCCGAGGCGACGACCCGCTTCGGCGTCGGCGCCCGCGTCTGGCTCAGCGAGATCGTCGAGCGCGACGGCGTCGATGTCGCGACCGCGCTGTTCAGCGAGTCGACCGGCCGCGTCATCGTCTCGGTGCCGCGCGAGGAGGACGTGAAGTTCCGCGGCCTGTGCGAGGGCCGCGACTACCCCGTCATCCGCATCGGCGTGACGGATGCCGCCGAGGGCGTCGAGTCGGTGCTCGACATCCAGGGCCTGTTCTCGGTGCCCGTCGCCGAGATCCGCGCCACGTCGCGCGCGACCCTGCCCTCCGCCTTCGGCGACATCGTCGACGAGGTGCCGACGTCATGAGCGCGGCATGAGCGGGCGCGACCTGACGCCGCAGGGCGAGGACGACGAGTACGCCGGCTTCGCGCGCGGGCGCTCGCGTCGCCTGCGCGTGACCGCGTGGGTCGCGATCGTCTCGCTCATCCTCGTGGGCGGCGGCTCGACGGTCTTCGCGCTGCTCTTCGGCTGATACATCCGTAGGACCCGTGGGGCTGGTGTCGCCTCACGGCGGGTTCGACCGCACACCAGCACCACCAGTCCGACAGGTGTATCCCCAGCTGGCTCGAAGACGCGGCGCGTCGAGGTGCGTAGGCTGAAGAAGTGGATCCGATCCTCGCACTCGCGGCCGAGTGGTGGTGGATCGCGCCGGCGGGAGCCAGCGCGGGCGCCCTCGGCTGGGCCGGCCTGCGCCGGGGACGGCCGTCGCAGCGTCGCCTCGAGCTCGATGCCGCCCAGCTGGACCTCCGCCGCGCGCAGCAGGGCGTCACCCATGCCCGCGCGCAGCTGAAGGTCGCGCGCGCCGAGCTGATGCGCGCGCAGGCCGAGAAGGCGACTCCCCGGGCGACCGCGGGTGCGGTGCCCGAGGCCCGTCGTCGCCTGCAGATCGCCGAGCGCCAGGCACGGGCCGCCGTCGCCGAGCTGAAGGCGCGGCGCGCAGGCGTACAGGCCGCGCGCGCGATGATGCCCGCGTCGCGCAAGGAGGTCGACCGGATGCCGCTGGCCCGGCTGATGGCCGAGCACGACGCACTGCTGGCGCGGTGGATGGACTACGAGACCGATGCCGCGAAGGCCATCGGATTCCCGATGATGCTCGACGCCCGCTGGCCGCCGATGGACCTCTTCCTGCGCGAGCACCAGCAGGCGTCGTGGCTGCGACCGGCCTCGCGCGAGGTTCGCATGGCTCCGGCCGACTACAGCGCCTATCGCGAAGCCGTCCGGCGCGCTACCCATGCCTTCGACGCCGCGGAGCGCGCCGCGCGGCAGGGCACGCCTCGCGAGCTTCCCGAGCCCGACGACCGTTCGCCCGATTGGGCCGAGGTCGCGCAAGACCTCCTCGATAACGCGCAACGCGCCATCACCCGGTCGACCGAGATGTGGAACCGGATGCGGCGCGACCGCCCGTCGCGCGGCGACCGGCCGGAGTGACGAAACCCCCGGGAGCAGCTCCCGGGGGTTTCGTCGTCACTCAGACGAGGTCAGCTGGTCTGCAGACCGTCGACCTGGCTGCCGTACTCCTCGAGCCAGGCTGTGATCGCCTCGGCTTCCTTGCCCTCGCCGTACTGGTTGACGACCATGTCCTCGAGCGCGGCGTACTGCTCGTCGTCGAGCTTGATCTTGCCGATCAGCTCGGCGGCCTCGGGGTGCTCGTCGGCGAAGCCGGACGTCGCGAGGAAGTGCAGCGCCTCGGTGTCGCCCATCGCGCCGCGCGGGTCTTCGAGGTCCTTGAGACCGTAGCGCTCGTTGGCCCAGAACGGACGCCACGAGGTCACGACGATGTCGCGCTGCGCAGCGATCGCGGTGTCGAGCTCGGTGAGCATCGCCGCGGTCGACGAGGTGACGAGCTCGTACGTGCCGTCGAGGCCGTACTCGGGGATCATCGACTCCTGGGTCTGCTTGGTCAGCCCGGCGCCCGGCTCGATGCCGTAGATCTGCCCGCCGAAGCGGTCGGCGTTCGCAGCCAGGTCCTCGATCGAGGTGATGTCGACGTACTCGGGCACGGCGATCGTGAGCTTGGCGTTGTCGTAGTACGCGCCGAGGTCGTCGATCTGGTCGCCGTAGCGCTCCATGTACGAGGCGTGGGTGAGCTCGGGCCAGGCCGACGGGTAGATGTCGACGTCGCCCTGCGCGAGACCGGCGTAGAGCGGGCCCGCCTCGGTGAGCTCCTGCATCTCGACGGTGTAGCCGAGCTGCTCGAGCTGGTTCTCGAGCAGGTACGCCGTGCTGAGGCCGTCGGTCCACGAGGGCAGGTAGCCCAGCGTGATGGTGCCCTTGCTGTCGCCGCTCTCGCCAGAGCCGCCCTCGGCCTGGTTACCGCTCGCGCAGCCGGCGAGGGCCAGGGATGCCGCGGCGCCGAGCGCCACGATCCCGGTGAGGTGTCGCTTGTTCATCGTGTGCCTTCCGTATGGATTCATTCGTTCCGTATGGGTGGTGCAGGGAGGATACGTTCGGGATGCCGCGGCTCACGCAGCCGGGGCGAGCTCGCGCTTCTCCGCGGCGGTCGCGGCGGCGGCCGCGGTGCGACGGCGGCCGATCACGCCGAGGATCGAGCCCTTCTGGCCCTTCATGTCACCGAGGGCCGAGGTCAGGCGGTCGAGGTAGATCGCGAGAATGACGACGCTGAGGCCCGCCTCGACACCCGTGCCGATGTTGACGGTCGACATCGCCTGGACGATCTCCTTGCCGAGGCCGGGAGCACCGGCGATACCGGCGATGACGGCCATCGAGAGCGCGAGCATGATCACCTGGTTGACGCCCGTCATGATCGTCGGCATCGCGAGGGGCAGCTGCACGCCCCGCAGGATCTGCCCTGGCGTCGCGCCGAACGCGTGCCCGGCCTCGACGGTCTCGGAGTCGACGCTGCGGATGCCGAGCTCGGTCAGACGCACGCCCGGCGGCAGCGCGAAGATGACGGTCGCGACCAGACCCGGCACGAAGCCGATGCTGAAGAACACGATCGCGGGGATGAGGTAGACGAACCCCGGCATCGCCTGCATCAGGTCGAGGACGGGCTTGATGATCGCGCTGAAGCGGTCGCTGCGCGCAGCGAGGATGCCGAGCGGAACGGCGATGACGACGGCGATGAGCGTCGCGATGACGACGAGTGCGAGCGTCTGCATCGCGGTGACCCACTGGCCGACGCCGAGAATGATCGCGAACGAGATCGCGGTGCCGATCGCGAACTTCCACGAGCGCAGGAACCAGCCCAGCAGCGCCGCGATGACGATGACGACGACGATCGGTGCGCTCAGCAGCAGGTCGGCGAGCGAGCCGACCAGCCAGCCGACCGCGGTCGAGACCGCGCCGAGCAGCCAGGAGAGGTTGTCGCGGATCCAATCGACCGCGACCTCGGCCCACTGGCCGAGCGGAATGCGGAACCCATCCATCAGCGTACCTCCCCGTTCTGGAGAGCGGCGCCGTCGACGGCGGTCGCCTCCGCGAGCACCTCATCGATCGCGGCCTGCGGCATCGGCTGCAGCGGGATCGTGATCTCCTCCGTCGCGCCGGGCCCGGGGCCGAGGGCGGCGAGCAGGGTGATGCGGGGGATGACGCCGACGAGGCGCCCCTCCGCGTCGGTCACGGCGAGCGGCAGCGGCGACTCGACGGCCGGGACGAAGAGGTTCATGAGCACCTCGTCCTGGCCGACGGTCTGCGGCGCGGGCTTGATGACCGAAGACAGCGCCGACTCGCCGCGGCGGACGAGCTTGACGGCGTCGCGGTCGGTGACGACACCGAGCAGTTTGCGGTCGCGCCCGACGACGTAGGCCGCCGACATGAAGGCATCCCGCATCTGTTTGAGGGCCACGCGAGGACCGGCGGATTCGGCGACGACGGGGCGCGGCCGCTCCATGACGTTCGCGGCCGTGAGGACGCGGGCGCGGTCGACGTCCTGCACGAACTGCTCGACGTAGTCGTTCGCCGGGTCGGTGAGGATGTCTTCGGGCGTGCCGATCTGCACGATGCGGCCGTCGCGCATGACCGCGATGCGGTCGCCGAGGAACATGGCCTCGTTGAGGTCGTGCGTGATGAAGATGATCGTCTTCTGCAGCTTCTGCTGCAGTTCGAGCAGCTGCTCCTGCATCTCGCGCCGGATGAGCGGGTCGAGCGCGCTGAAGGCCTCGTCCATGAGCAGGATGTCGCTGTCGGCGGCGAGCGCGCGGGCGATGCCGACGCGCTGCTGCATTCCGCCGGAGAGCGCCGACGGCAGCTTGTCGCCCCAGCCTTCGAGCCCGACGAGGGCGAGGATCTCCTCGGCCTTCGCGAGGCGCTCGACCTTGCCGACGCCGCGAAGCTCGAGCGGGTAGGCGACGTTGGCGGCGACGGTCCGGTGCGGGAGCAGGGCGAAGTGCTGGAAGACCATCGCGATGCGCTCGCGACGGATGCTGCGCAACCGGGCGGGCGCGACATCGGTGATCGAGTCGCCCTTCACGGTGATCGTTCCTGCGGTGGCGTCGTGCAGGCCGTTGAGCATGCGGATGAGGGTCGACTTCCCCGAGCCGGACAGGCCCATGATGACGAAGATCTCGCCGGGCTGGACGGTGAAGGAGGCGTCGATGACGGCGGCGGTCCCGGCGTCGGAGATCTCGTTGCGCTGGGCGCCGGCCCGCAGCTTCTCGACGACGGACTTCGGGTTGCGCCCGAAGACCTTGTACAGATTCTTGGCTTCGAGAGCGGGGGACGTCTTTTCCCCCGAAGAAGACGGACTGGTCACAGGTCACCTCGGCAGCCGGTGCAGGCTGCATCGGTTACGCCCGGGTGGCGACCTCTCGGCGCGTCTCGCGACGGCGTCTCGGCTGCGGATGTCGGACCCACGAGCACAGGCCGCCGACCATACGCTCGCCGGTCTGGAACCTCAGGAGATTGCCACCAGCGACCGCGGACTGGTCGGGTAGTGGCCCGCGGAGGGCCTCATCCAACGTTTCACGTTCACAGGGAGGTCGCAAATCGAACCGAGGATTTGACCGCTGACCGGCCATTCGGATAAACGCGCGCGCACGCGCCCGAATGGACAGTCGACTCACAGACAACTGTATGTGCAGTGCACGTACAGTTACGGCATGACCCGTACGACGTCCCGCACCGTCACCCCTGTCACCCGCGGAGAGATCGACGTGGCGGCGGACCTGCTGACCCGCGCGTTCGCGAACGATGCCCCCACGCGCGCGCTGCTGCAGGAGCGCGCGCACGACGAGCGAGCGCGCCACCGCCTGTTCCGCGCCATCCTGCTGGGCGGCCCGTTGCAGAACGGCACCGTGGACGGCGTTCGCGATCCCGATACCGGGACGCTCATCGGGGTGGCCGTGTGGTCGCGTCCGGGCGACACCGGCATGCGCACGGCCGCCCTGCCCGAGTACGCCCGTGCGATCGGCATCGGGGGCCTCGCGCGCGCCCTCCGCGTGTCCGACGCGATCGACTCCCACCGGCCCGCCGTCCCGCACTGGTACCTCAAGGCGGTCGGCGTCGCGCCCGACGCGGTCGGCGGCGGCATCGGGGGAACCCTGCTGGCAGCTCGGCTCGAGCTGATCGACACCCAGGGCTCTCCCTCCTACCTCGAGTCGTCGAACGACCGCACGACCGCGCTGTACCGCCGGCACGGCTTCGTTCCGCTCACGCGGCTGCCCTGGCCCGACGGCGCCGGCCCGCTCGCGATGTGGCGAGCCGGTGACACCGCGGCGAGTGGAGCACCCCGTGCGGCCGAGTAACCGCGAGCTCATCATCGACGCGGCCGTCGAGCTGTTCGCGACCTCCGGGGCCGAATCGGTCACGTACGACGACCTGGCGGCGCAGACCGGTCTCACCAAGAGCGGCATCGTCTATCACTTCGCGACGCGGCAGCTGATCCTCGAGGCTGTCGCGGGCCGGCTGATCGACGGCTGGGCCGAGGCGGCGGCATCCCATGCGGCCGACGAACCCGACGATCCCCCGCACAGATTCGCCGCGTTCGTGGCCGGCATGCTCGAAGGAGACGCCACACCGGCCGAGCTGCGCCTCGCGGTCGAGACCATCGGCGGGCGGCGGATGCACGACGAATGGCATCGCATCCGGGCGCACTGGCTGCAGCCGGACGACGCCACGCCCGCGCAGCTGACCGCCGTGGCAGCGGCACTGGGGCTGTGGGTGAGCCGGGCGACGGGGTTCCTCGACTTCGACGCGGTTCAGCGCGCGGCGATCGAGCAATCGATCCGGCAGCTCGCGGCTCCCGGCGACTGAGACTCAGTCGGCGATGTCCTCGGCCGCGATGCGATGGTGGCGGATCACCTCGGCGACCACGAACCCGAACCACTTCTGAGCGAACTCGGGGTCGAGATCCGCCTCCTCGGCGAGACGACGCAGCCGGGCGATCTGCCGCTCCTCCCGACCAGGATCGGAGGCCGGCATGCCGTGCGTCGCCTTGAGCTCGCCGACCTGCTTCGTGCAGCGGAACCGTTCGGCCAGCATGAAGACGAGCGCGGCGTCGATGTTGTCGATGCTCGCGCGCAGGCGATGGAGTTCGGTCGTGGCGTCGGTCATGGTGGCTCCTCCCCCGCCGACCCTATCTGCTCGACGGCCTCCGCCCCGCCCCTCACGGAGCGCCGACCCCGCCTCTAGAGTGTGACCATGACGAAGCCTCGCTCGACCGGCCCCGCGCCCGCGGACCCCACCGTCCCCGTCTCCGAGCAGGCCACACGCGACCAGCCCATCTGGGGCGCGCTCTCCCGCCCGTTCGCCGCGGGCTTCTTCCTGGCGCTCGGCGCTCTCGCCGCGATCGTGCTCGGCCTCGCGATCTCGAGCCTGTCGACGGTCCTCATCTACGTCGCGATCGCCCTGTTCGTCGCCCTCGCGCTCGACCCGGTCGTGCGATTCCTCGTGCGCCGCGGCATCCCGCGAGCGTGGGGCATCGTGATCACGTTCGCCGCGCTCGCGCTCATCATCGCCGGCATCCTGTGGGTCGTCCTGCCGCCGGTGGTGCGCCAGGTCGAGCAGTTCGCGAAGGACGTGCCTAACATCGTCAACGATGTGCTGAAGAGCGAGACGGTCCGATGGGCCGAAGACACCTTCGGCGACAGCCTGAGCGACGTGATCAATGAGGTGCAGAGCTTCGTCACCAACCCCTCCAACATCGCCGCGATCGGCGGCGGCCTGCTGCAGGTCGGCGTCAACGTGGTGACCGCTATCTCGGGCTCGATCATCGTGCTCGTGCTGAGCCTGTACTTCCTCGCGTCGCTGCCCCGCATGAAGAACGCGCTCGTGCGCATCTCGCCGGCCCGGTCACGGGCCACGGTCGCCGACATGACCCGCCAGATCACCGAGTCGATCGGCGGTTACCTGTCGGGCATGGTCGTGCTCGCGCTCATGAACGCGACGTTCGCCTTCATCGTGCTCACCATCCTCGGCGTCCCGTTCGCGGCCCTCATGGCCGTGCTCGCTTTCGCGATCACCCTGATCCCCCTCGTCGGAACGGTGATCTTCTGGGTGGGCGCCTCCGTCATCACCCTGTTGACGAACCCGACTGCGCCGGTGCAGGCGATCATCTTCGCAGCCGTGTATCTCCTCTACATGCAGGTCGAGGCATACGTCCTGACGCCGCGGGTCATGAACCGCACGGTCTCGGTGCCCGGCTCACTCGTCGTCATCGGCGCGCTGGTCGGCGGCACGCTGCTCGGCCTGCTCGGCGCCCTCGTCGCGATCCCCGTCACCGCGTCGATCCTGCTGATCATCAACCAGATCGTCATCCCGCGTCAGGACGCCAAGAAGCTGCCCCACTGAGCCCCGCGGCGGGGCACGCGATCACGCGACCGGCAGGATGCAGGTCGGGCTCGGCGCTGTCACGCGGTGGCGCACGCGACCGGGCACGCCGGTCCGGGGGTCACGTGTCATCGACACGACCTCGCTCGAGAGCTGCCCGGCGACGAGCAGGGTGTCGCGCACGACGACGTGGTGGCGCGGCCAGTCGACGCCCGCATCGACGAGGGCGAGCTGCTCGAGCCGGTCGCCGGCGTCGCGCACGCGCAGCACACCGAGGGTGTTGCTGCCACGGACACCGGCATAGATGGCCTCGCCGTCCGGCGTCATGGCGATCTCCGCGGCGGTGTCGTCGTCGAGAGCGCCGAGAAGGCCGGTCGCCGATAGCATCCGCCATCGCCCCTCACGGTCGGCACCGAGCACGAACACCTCGCGCGAGAGTTCCGTGAGCACGTACAGGTGGCCGCTCGGGTGCCAGAGCGTGTGGCGCGGCCCGCTGCCCAGCGGCAGGGCGACCTGCTCGACGAGCCGGAGCCCGCGCGGGCTGTCACGCCAGAAACGCACGAGGTCGAGGCCCATGTCGGTCGTGACGATGAGGCCGCCCGGCAGGTACCGCGCCTGGTGAGATCGCGACGGACGCGGGGCTTCGGCATCCTGATCGGGACCGGGATGCGGCGCGGCGGGCGCGTCGGAGCCGGGCACCAGATGGGCGAACTCAGGACCGGCCGCCTCTCGGAGCGCCCGCGCAGCGGCGGCCAGGTCGATGTCGTCCACCGTGGGCTCGGCCGGTGCGTCGGGCCCATACGGGTCGACGGCGGCGGGCGCGATCACGGGCGCTGAGGGGATGCCGGCGGCGTCGACGCTCATGCGGACGACGCGGCCGTCGCTCCAGCAGCTCGCGACGAGCGATGCTCCGTCGGGGGCGACGGCTACGTGGCACACCGCCTCGCCCGCCGCGACGGGGCGGCCGAGCGGCGTCCACGCGTCGAGGCCGGTGCGCCGGTAGGCCTGCACCTCGCCACGGAACTCGAGAGCCGCGTAGACGACGTCGAGGCGCGGGTGGCGGGCCACCCACGACGGCGACGACGCGGCGACGACCTCGGGCCGCAGCGAGAGCTGACCGTCCGCGGTGGCACCGTCGGGATCGCCGGCGTGCAGCAGCCCGATGCCGGCGGCTTCGCCGCCCATGTCGGCGGTGTAGCCGCCGAGCAGCAGCCGCACGTCAGTCGACGAGGTCGTGGCGGACGATGACGGCGTCGCGGGCGGGCCCGACACCGATCACCGAGATGCGGGTGCCGCTCATCTTCTCGAGGGCCAGCACGTACTCCTGGGCCGCGGTGGGGAGGTCGTCGAACGTGCGCGCCGTCGAGATGTCCTCCTTCCAGCCGGGGAAGTACTCGAGGATCGGCTTGGCGTGGTGGAAGTCGGACTGGTTGACCGGAACCTCGTCGAACCGCTCGCCGTCGACGTCGTACGCGACGCAGACCGGGATGCGGTCGAGCCCCGTGAGGATGTCGAGCTTGGTGAGCACGAGGTCGGTGATGCCGTTGATCCGCGTGGCGTAGCGGGTGATCGGGGCGTCGTACCAGCCGACCCGGCGGGGACGGCCGGTCGTCGTGCCGAACTCGAACCCGCGCGAGCGGAGGAAGTCGCCGTTCTCGTCGAACAGCTCGGTCGGGAACGGACCCGAGCCGACGCGCGTCGTGTATGCCTTGACGATGCCGACGATACGGTCGAGGCGGTTGGGGCCGACGCCCGACCCGGTCGCGGCGCCACCGGCGGTGGCCGACGACGACGTGACGAAGGGGTACGTGCCGTGGTCGACGTCGAGCATGGTGGCCTGGCCGCCCTCGAAGACGACCACGTCGCCGTTGTCGAGCGCCTCACTCAGCAGCAGGCCCGTGTCGCAGACCATCGGACGCAGGCGATCGGCGTACGAGAGCAGGTCTTCGACGATCTCATCGGCGGTGATCGCGCGACGGTTGAAGACCTTGACCAGCAGGTGGTTCTTCTGGTCGAGGGCGCCCTCGACCTTCTGCCGCAGGATGTTCTCGTCGAAGAGGTCCTGCACGCGGATGCCGACGCGGTTGATCTTGTCGGCGTAGGCCGGCCCGATGCCGCGGCCGGTGGTGCCGATCTGACGCTTGCCGAGGAAGCGCTCGGTCACCTTGTCGAGCGTGCGGTGATACTGCGTGATCAGGTGCGCGTTGGCGCTGACCTTGAGGCGCGAGATGTCGAGCCCGCGCGCCGACAGCGCCTCGAGCTCGGCGAACAGCACCTCGAGGTCGACGACGACGCCGTTGCCGATGACGGCGTTGACGCCCGGCGAGAGGATGCCGCTCGGCAGCAGGTGCAGGGCGTACTTCTCGTCACCGATGACGACGGTGTGCCCGGCGTTGTTGCCGCCGTTGAACTTGACGACCCAGTCGGTGCGGTCGCCCAACAGGTCGGTGGCCTTGCCCTTGCCCTCGTCGCCCCACTGGACGCCGACGATGACGATTCCCGGCATGCGGATCTCCCTTTCTGTCGAGGAGGGATTGCACCCCATCCTATCGACACGGACGCAACC
This sequence comes from Microbacterium sp. Ru50, assembly GCF_002920555.1. Lineage (NCBI taxonomy): Bacteria > Bacillati > Actinomycetota > Actinomycetes > Micrococcales > Microbacteriaceae > Microbacterium > Microbacterium sp. Ru50. The sequence goes on from NZ_PQSV01000001.1 coordinate 1,927,828, forward strand.
CCCTTACGGAGATCGCGGCGCGCGCGCCAGGGTGATGGCGCAGATCGGATGTATCGATCAGACACGCAAGGAGGAGGGTCTCATGCACCACCGGCTCGCCGCAGCGGTCGGCGCGGTCCTGTTGCTGCTGACATCGTCGTTCGCGCTCGCGGGGTGCGGGCTTTCGATCCCGACCGACCCGTCGGGCACGCTCGCCTCGGTCGAGGGCGGCACATTGCGGGCCGGGGTCTCCCCCGACGGCGAGTGGGTGCAGGTCGACGGCGACGAGCCGCGGGGCAGCGAGCCGGACGCGATCCGAGCCTTCGCCGAGTCACTCGACGCCGACGTGGAATGGACCGTCGGGTCGGAGGAGGCTCTGGTGCGCGAGCTCGAGAACGGCGGGCTCGACCTCATCGCCGGCGGCATCACCGACCAGACGCCGTGGACCGACAAGGCGGGGGTCACCCGCCCCTACGCCGAAGCGACGGCGAAGGACGGCAGCACGCTCATGGTCGTCATGCTCGTGCCGCTCGGCGAGAACGCGTTCCTCTCGCGCCTCGAGACGTTCCTCTCGGAGCGGGCGAAGGCGGGCGAGCTGTGAACCGGTCGGAGGTGCGGTTCGGGCAGACCGAGCTGCCGGAACGTCAGGTCGAGGTGCTGCGCCGCGCAGTGCGGCTCGAGTGGATCACCATCGGGTTCCTCGCGGTGACGGTGACCCTCGTCTTCCTCGTGCTCGGCAATTCGCAGGCGATGAAGGCGGCGTGGATCGAGGACCTGCTGTCGTTCATCCCGCCGCTGGCGTTCCTCATCGCTATCCGGGTCAACCGTCGACGGCCGACGCTCCAGCATCCGTACGGCTATCACCGCTCGGTCGGGGTCGGCCACCTGGTCGCGGCCGTGGCCCTGACCACGATGGGCACCTACCTGATCGTCGAGTCGGGGATCGGGCTGCTGAGCGGCGAACACCCGACGATCGGGACGGTCGAGCTGTTCGGCGCGTCGATCTGGCTCGGGTGGCTCATGATCGGCGTCATGGCGATGACCGCCGTGCCGCCCGTCCTCCTCGGGCGCGCGAAGCTCAAGCTGGCGCGTGAGCTGCACAACAAGGTGCTCTACGCGGATGCCGACATGAACAAAGCCGACTGGATGACGGCCGTCGGCTCGATCGTCGGCGTCACCGGCATCGGGCTCGGGTTGTGGTGGCTCGACGCGGCGGCGGCGCTGTTCATCGCGTCGGGCATCCTGCGCGACGGACTGAAGAACCTGCGGGCCGCGATCGTCGATCTCATGGACGCGCGCGCCACGACGTTCGACGAGGCCGAGCCCCATCCGCTCGCGGGCGAGATCGACGCGTACCTCGCAGGTCTGCCCTGGGTGTCGGCCGCGGGCAGCCGGGTGCGCGACGAGGGGCACGTGTTCCACGTCGAGTCGTTCGTCGTGCCGCGCGACGGGCGCATGCCGAGCCTCGACGAGCTGGAGGCTGCCCGCGAAGGCTGCGTCGAGCTCGACTGGAAGGTGCAGGACATCGTGCTCGTGCTCGTCCGCGAACTGCCGATCGTCGTGCCGGTCAGCGAGTGACGAGCTCGCGCAGCGCCGCGACGACATCCGGTCGGCCGACCACGACGAGGTCGCCGTCGGCGGAGGACCAGGATTCGGCGCCCGCTTCGGTCGCGATGAGCGCGCCGCCGACGAGGTCCCAGATCTCGTTGCGGTAGGCCACGAGGGCGCCGAGCCCGCCCGTCACGAGCAGCGCCCAGTCGGACGACGGCGCCCAGCTGCGCAGCACCCGCTTCGTGCGGCGCTCGAGGCGGTCGAACAGCTGGTTGCGGCGCGGGTCGTCATGACCGACGCCGTAACCCTGCGTGAACGCGACGGTCGCGTGAGCGAGCGCGCCCTCCGCGTCGACGCGGAGGCGGTCGGGGGCGGCTCCGGCGTCGGGTGCAGCGCCGGCGGAGAACGCCCCGCGGCCCTCGATAGCCCAGAAGGTGCGGTGGCGCGGTGAATCGTGCACGACAGCCATGACCGGTCGCTCGTGGTGGCAGAGCGTGATGCAGACGCCGTACACGTCGAGTCCCAGCACGTAGTTGTGCGTGCCGTCGAGCGGGTCGATCAGCCAGCGCCACTCGCTGCCTTCCGCGCCCTGCTCGCCGCCTTCCTCGCCGAGGATCGCATGGTCCGGGTACTCGCGACGGAGGGCCGCGACGATCCGGCGCTCGGCCTCGCGATCGACGTGCGTCACCAGGTCGGCGCGGTCGCCCTTCGCGTGGACGCGGGCGGTCGCCCGCTCTGCGACGGCGAAGTCACCGACCTCCCGTGCGAGGGCGATGGCGAGGTCTGCGGCGCGCTGGAGATCCATCCATCTGACGCTAGCGGGCGCCACTGACAGCGAGAAGATGCCGGAATCGGCGGACCAGCTTCCACCACTGTCTGAACCCATCGGGTCACTGACAGTATCGAGTTCGTGAGGCGCGACTATCTGGGGCGGGCCGCTCTGGCGGCATCCGCGATGTTCCTGCCGGGGATCGGCAGCGTCGTCATCCTGCTGATCATGGCGACGGCCTACTCCGACGACGTGCAGGCGGCGATCGGGCTGGGCGGCTCGACCGCCGCGATCGTGACGGTCGTGGCATCCGGTTTCGTGGTCACCACCATTCGTGCACGCACGGCGGGACGCTCCCTCCAGGGCGAGCTGACGGGTTCCGTCGGGGCAGCGATGCTCCTGCTGCTCGCATCGATCGCGATCGCCTTGCTCAGCCCGGTGCTCTCCCGCTCGGACGCGGGCGGGTTCTTCGCCGCGTACTGGATCGCCACCATCCCGGCGACGGTGCTCACGCCGATCGGCTTCGTCTTCAACGGCGCGTTCCAGGCGCTGCACCGCGATGGCACGAACCTGATCACCGCGGTCACCGGGACGCTCGTGAAAGCGGCCGTCGCGGCGGTCGTCGTCGTGCTCGGCGTCTCACCGCTTGCTGCCGTCGCGGCGGTCGGGGCCACGACGTCGGTCGCGTCGATCCTGGGAGCGCTGGTACGAGGATCCCAGCTCGCGCGGGCGGACATGATCTCGTGGCCCATGTTCGCGGCGGCGACGCGAGACGCTCTCGCGCACCCCGTCGCGGTGGTCCGCTCGCTCGGCGAGCGTGCTGCTGCGTCGGTCGACGGGTTGGTCTTCCTGGTCACCTTCACCGCGGCGATCCTGGTGGCCACAGCGCACTCCCCCGCAGACGGCGCTGTCGTCGCGCTCTCGGTGGCGGTGATGCGCTCGGTCATCGTCCCGTTGAAGCAGTTCGGCGTGGTCGGGGCGCGATTCGTCATCGCCGAGCGCGGGCGCGAGCGCGAGGACGCCATGCGTCTGTCGACGGTCCAGACGAACTGCTTCGTCCTGCTCGCGGCGATCGCGGTGGCGCTCGCGATCTCGCGCCTCGCCCTACCGGTCTTCGACCAGCTCGGCTGGCTGCTCATAGCGATGATGGCCGTGCAGCTGCTCATCGAACCGTGGGCAGGCGTTCTCTACTCCTACCGGAAGATCGCGCTGTCGACGGCGGCCGGGCTGCCCGCCCTCGGGATCGCTTACGGGGCGGTGGCCGGCCCCGGGTTGACGCTGCTCGCCGTCACGCGTTCCGGCTCGGCGGAGGCCATCTGGTCGGTCCTACTCGCGACGCGCGTCGTCTTCGCCGTGCTTTTGGCCTGGACTCCTCGCATATCGATGCCCGCAGGTTCAGACTGGCGTCGCGGCGTCATCCGCCGCAGGCGGGATGCGACATGAGACCTCTCCGGTATTCGATCAACGTGACGCTCGACGGCTGCTGCCACCACGAGGCGGGCCTGCCGCCCGACGAGGAATCGATGGATTTCTGGACAGCGCAGATGGCCGGCGTCGACGCGCTGCTGCTCGGGCGGGTGACGTACGCGATGATGGCGGCGGCCTGGCGGCGGCCGCCTTCGGGCGAGTGGCCCGCCTGGATGGATGACGCCGAGGTCAGGTTCGCCGAGGCCATCGACGGCGCGCGGAAGTTCGTCGTGTCGTCGACTCTCGCGGACCCCGACTGGAACGCCGAGCTGATCTCGGGCGACCTCGAGACAGCCGTCCGCGCGTTGAAGGCCGAGCCGGGCACCGGGCTGTGGGTCGGCGGCGTGACCCTGCCGACCGCCCTGGCGAACCTCGGCCTCATCGACGAGTTCGAGTTCCTCGTGCATCCCGTCGTCGCGGGGCGCGGACCGACCCTGCTCGCCGGCTTGGACCGGCAGATCGAACTCGACCCCGTGGACCGCACGGCGTTCCGCTCCGGGGCCGTGGCGACGCGATATCGGCTCCGCAGCGCCTGACCCGGGCTCCCGCCGCGAACTCCGGTTACGACAGGTGTCGCCGGATGACGCGCGCCCTTGGCAGCGCCGAGGGTGAGGTCGACAGTGGGCTCATGTCTCACCGCATCCTTCTCGCCGTCGCTCTCGAGCGGGCCGGCTGGCACCCCGCCGCGTGGCGCGCCGCGGGCCTCTCGCCACGCGAGCTCACCACACCGCGTCACTGGACCGAGCAGGTACGCGTCCTCGACCGGGCGGGCGTCACCTTCGCGACCATCGAAGACGCGCTCACCCTGACCGATCGCTCCGAGAACGCCGACGCCCCCGACCCGCAGCGCCTGCACGGCCGCGTCGATGCGGTTCTGCTGGCCGCTGCGCTCGCGCCGCTCACCCACCGGATCGGCCTGATCCCGACGGTCACGACGACGCACACCGAGCCGTTCCATGTGGCCACCGGCATCCAGACGCTCGACTTCGCCAGCCGCGGCCGCGCGGGCGTCCGCCTCGTCGTCGGGGGGTCGGCAGCCGAGCGGGCGAACTTCGGGCGCCGCGACGAGATCGACCTCGAGACCGGGTTCCGCGAGGCGGGCGAGGTCGCCGACGCGATCGGACGCCTGTGGGACTCGTGGCAGGACGACGCGATCATCCGGGATGCCGCGAGCGGCCGATTCGTCGACGCCGACCGCATCCACAACATCGACTTCGCCGGTGAGTTCTTCTCGATCACCGGCGCGTCGATCGTGCCCCGCTCGCCCCAGGGCCGCCCGATCATCTCGGTGCTCGCGCACCAGACTGTGCCCTTCCGACTGGCTGCCGAGCACGCCGATGTCGTGTTCGTCACGCCCCACGACGAGGCCGCGGCCACCGGGATCCTCGCCGAGCTCGACGGCGCCGCCGCCGAGCTGCGCCGCTCTCCCGAGCGACTGCGCGTCTTCGCCGACGTGATCGTGCTGATCGAGGAGACATCGTCCGCCGCACGCGAAGCGCTCGCGCGGCTCGACGACCTCGCCGGAGCCGAGTTCCGCTCCGACGCGCGGATCATCGCCGGAACGCCGACCGAGGTCGCCGAGCACATCCGCGCCCTCGCCGAGACCGGGATCGACGGCGTGCGGCTGCGTCCCGCACGTCAGCCCGACGACGTCGTCGCGATCGCCGAGCGGCTCACCCCGCTGCTGCGCGCGACTCGCGTGCTGCAAGACGACGACGCGGGCACCCTGCGCGGCCGACTCGGCCTGCCGCGTCCCGCGAGCAGGTACGCCGCTCCCGCGCAAGACTCCGCGCCGGCACGAGAGAAGGTCGCCCTGTGAGCCGTTCACCCCGCCAGATCCACCTGGCCGCACACTTCCCCGGCGTGAACAGCACGACCGTCTGGACCGATCCCACGTCGGGCAGCCAGATCGACTTCGCGGCCTTCGAGTACTTCGCCCGCACCGCCGAGCGCGGCTTCTTCGACTACGTGTTCCTCGCCGAGGGCCTGCGGCTGCGCGAACACAAGGGCCGCGTGCACGAGCTCGACGTGCTCGGCCGCCCCAACACCCTCGCCGTCCTCGCGGCGCTCACGGCGGTCACCGACCACGTGGGTCTCGTCGGCACCCTGAGCACGACGTTCAACGAGCCGTACGAGCTCGCGCGTCAGCTCGCGACGCTCGACCACCTGTCCGGCGGCCGCGCCGGGTGGAACGCCGTGACGAGCTCCGACGCGTTCCACGGCGCGAACTTCCGCCGCGGCGGGTTCCTCGACCACGCCGACCGCTACGAGCGCGCGAAGGAGTTCGCCGCCCTGTCGAAAAAGCTCTGGGACTCATGGGACGAGGACGAGGCGCTGCCCCGCCGCATCCGCCACGCGGGTCCGCAGTTCGACGTCGACGCCCTCTTCGATGTTCCCCGCTCGCCGCAGGGGCGCCCGGTGATCGTGCAGGCCGGCGACTCCGCCGACGGGCGCGACTTCGGAGCCGAGCACGCCGAGGTGATCTTCTCGCTGCATCAGGACTTCGACGCGGCCCGCGTGTTCTACGACGACGTCAAGGGCCGCCTGGCCGCCTGGGGTCGTGACGAGGACTCGCTGAAGATCCTGCCCGCCGCGACGTTCGTCATCGGCGACACGGATGCCGAGGCGCGCGAGCGGTCGCGCGAGATCGCGCTTCAGCAGGTGCGGCCCGAGCAGGCACTGACCTACCTCGAGCAGGTCTGGGGTCGCGACCTCAGCGGCTACGACCCCGACGGCCCGCTGCCCGACGTCGAACCCGACACCGGGTCGGAGACGGCACGCGGCTGGGCCAACCGCCACAAGGCCGTGCAAGCGCGCATCGCCTCGTTGCGCGACCTGTCCGCGGCGGAGGGTCTGAGCGTGCGCGAGCTCGTCATCCGGCTGACGGCGAAGCACACGTTCGTCGGCACGCCCGAGCACATCGCGGGCGAGATCGACCGCTACGTGCAGGAGCGGGCGACCGACGGCTTCACCGTCGTCGGCCATCTGACGCCGAACGGGCTCGACGAGTTCGCCACCCGCATCGTCCCCCTCCTGCAGGAGCGCGGGTCGTACCGCGACTCGTACGGCGAGAGTGCGACGCTGCGCGACCTGCTCGGGCTGCCGGCCGCGGTTCCGGCCCCCGCATCCGTACCGGCGTGAGCGTCCACCGGCTCGTCTTCGTGGGCGCCGGCCCGCGCGCGATCATGCTCCTCGAGCGGATCATCGCGCAGTTCGGCGTCGCGGCGGGCACGGTGGACGCGCGCGCGGTCGGCGCTCCGCGCCTGCACGTCGAGCTGATCGACCCGCATCCGCCGGGCGGTGGCCGGATCTGGCGGCGAGCGCAGTCGCCGCTGCTGAAGCTCAATTCGATGGCGCGCGACGTGACGGTCTTCACCGACGACAGCTGCACGATCGACGGGCCGATCCGCCCGGGGCCCTCGCTCATCGACTGGGCCGAGCGCTGGCGCAGCGGCGAGCTGGCCGCGGCCGGCCTGGGCATCGAGATCGACGACGAGGTGGTGGCGGCCGAGGCGCGGGGGCTGCGCGGCGACAGCTTTCCCACGCGGCGCCTGCACAGCTACTACCTCGAATGGTTCTACCGACGCACGGTCACCGAGGCGCCCCCGGGCGTCACGGTGCGCTGGCGCCGCGACACGGTGGTGCAGGTGAGCGAGACGAACCGGGTCACGCTGGCGAACGGGCTCGAGCTCGACGCCGACGCGGTCGTCTACGCGGTCGGTCACAACGGACGTGAACCGGATGCCGCGACCGCCGGCCTCGTCGCCGAAGCGCGGCGCGAGCGGCTGCGGTACGTGCCGCCCGCCTTCACCGCCGACGCCGACCTGTCGGGTCTTGCTCCCGGAGAGGACGTAATCGTGCGCGGCATGGGGCTGGCTGCGGTCGACCTCGTCGTGCTGCTCACCCAGGGACGCGGCGGACAGTTCATCGACGACGGCGACGGGCTGCGGTACGTGCCGTCGGGAAGCGAGCCGCGCCTGCATCTCGGCTCGCGGCGCGGCGTGCCCTACCGCTCCAAGGTGTCGTCGACGCTGCGCGGCGATGCGCCCCAGCGCGAGGTGCTGACGCCCGAGGCCATCGATGCGCTGCTCGCGCGGCCCGGCGAGGTCGACTTCGAGGCGGACGTCTGGCCGCTCATCGCGGGCGAGCTGTTGCACGGCCACTACCGCGAGCTGTTCACCGGGCATCCCGATCGTGTCGTGGGCGACTGGCCGACCTTCCGCACGGTGCTGCAGTCCCACGCGTGGGACGACCCCGCCCTCCTCGCCGCGATCGCGGCGGCGGTCCCCGACCCCCTCGACCGTTTCGACGTCGCATCGCTGGATCGGCCGTTCGCCGACGCGACCTTCGACGACCGCGACGACGCGCACGAGCAGGTGCGCGCGCACATCGCCACCGACCTGCACCTGCGCACAACCCCGGAACGCAGCGCCGCACAGGGCGTCTTCCTCGCTGCGCTGCTGTCGTTCCTCGCGCTTGCCGAGATCCCCGCCGAGCGCTGGAACGAGCGGTCGCGCACGGACGCGTTGCCGGTGCGGTGGCACACCTTCTTCAGCTACGTCGCCAGCGGCCCGCCCCCGCATCGCCTCCGCGAGCTCCTGGCCCTCGCGGATGCGGGAGTCGTGCGGTTCCTCGGGCCGGGAGTCGACGTGCACATCGAACCGGGGCGCGGGTTCGTCGCCTCGAGCCCGCAGGTGCCGGACAGCGTCGTCGCTCGCAGTCTCGTCGACGCGTGGTTGCCGGGGCCGGGGGCCGCCGTCAGCGACAACCCGGTTCTCCGCGCACTCGCGGAACGGCAGGGCTCCGGACTGCGGGTCCTGACCGACGCGGACGGCCGGGTGCTGACGGCGGACGGGGCGCCGACGGCATCCGTGTTCGCGCTCGGCGCCTTCACGTCGCTTCCCGAGGGCGGCGCGTTCACCCGCCCGAACTCGAATGCCCTGTCGATCCGTCAGACCGACCGCACGGCCGGAGCGGTGCTCGCGGCACTGCTACCCCTGGTCCACCTCCCCTAACCCCCTATTCCGGGGGTCGAGTCGCCACATATTGCGGATGCGGGGGCGTCAGCATGCGCCTTTTCTGGCGAGTCGACGGCGTGTGGGAGGGCGGGGGCCTGGGACGCATGCCTCTCCTCCGCATCCCTTCCCCACGCGCGCCCCGCGCCGACCTGAAAGGCCCCGTCGAGTCGCCATCAACTGCGGATGCGGCGGGGCCAGGATCCGCAGTTGATGGCGAGTCGACGGCAGGGTGGGGAGACCTGGCCGGGGGTCAGGCTGAGACGGTGACCAGGACGCGCTGCCAGCCGCTCGAGCCGTCGGGGGCGATGGGGGCGCGCTCCTCGATCTGCGTGTCGCCGTTCTTGTTGACCGCGCGCACCTCGACGTAGTGGGTGCCCGCTTCGGCCTGCCACTCGAGCATCCACTGCACCCAGGTGTCGGCATTGATCGGGGTCGAGAGCGTCGCGGCCTGCCAGTCGCCGTCGTCGATGCGCACTTCGACGCGCTCGATGCCGACGGTCTGCGCCCACGCCATCCCGGCGATCGCGACGGTTCCCGCCGCCACCGGGGTACCCGTGCGCGGAGTGTCGATGCGGGAGGAGAACTTGATCGGAGCTTCGGCCGCGTATCCGCGCGGAGTCCAGTACGCCTCGTCGGCCTCGAACGTCGTGACCTTGAGCTCGGTGACCCACTTCGTCGCCGAGACGTAGCCGTACAGCCCGGGAACGACCATGCGCACCGGGAAACCGTGCTCGAGCGGAAGCGGCTCGCCGTTCATCTTCACGGCGAAGATCGCGTCGCGCGCATCGTCGGTCAGAGCTTCGAGCGGGGTGGACGCCGTGTAGCCGTCGACGCTCTTCGAGAGCACCATGTCGGCGCCGGACTGCGGGCCGGCCATGCGGAGGATGTCGCGGATCGGGACGCCCTGCCAGATCGCGTTACCCACCAGCCCGCCACCGACCTCGTTCGAGACGCAGGTGAGCGTCACGGCGTACTCGTCGAGGCCCATGCCGACGAGGTCGTCGAAGCTCAGCTCGACGCGTTGGTCGACCATGCCGTCGATGACGAGACGCCACGTGGTGGGGTCGACCGAGGGCACGGTGAGCGCCGTGTCGACGCGGTAGAAATCGGCGTTCGGGGTGATGAGCGGCGAGATGCCCTCGACCTCGAGCTCGGCGCCGTCGGGAATCGTGACGGTCGACCGCGGCTCGGGGATGCGCAGCTCGCGGCGCAGGGCGTCGACCGACGCGGACGTCGCGTTGAGCAGACGTGCGCCGACGCCGACGATGACCGCAGCGATGCCGACGCCTCCCGTCGCGACGAGGAACGAACGGCGACCGAGGCCGCGCTGCTCGGCGGCCGGTGCCGCGGGAGTGTCGGCATCAGCGGCATCCGCGGCGCCCGCCCAGCGCCGGAGGCGCGTGATGAGGAACACGAGGACGAGCACTCCGACGAGCGTCCCGACCACGGGCGGCACGAACGCGAGAGGACTGGCGCCGGTTCGGGTGATGATCGCCGCGGTCGAGATCACCCCGGCGAGGGCGATGACGATGACTCCGAAGGGCCGGACGAAGAACTGCAGGATGCCGGCGATCGCCGCGGCGATGACGACGGCGAGCGCGAGGCTGCCCAGCAGGACGATCTTGTCGGCCGAGCCGAAGGTCGCGATCGCGAACTCCTTGAGGGGTTGCGGCACGATGTCGATGACGAAGGCGCCCACCGCGAGGATCGGGCTGCTCTCGCGCGCGACGAGCAGCGCGATCAGCTCGGCGACCGCGAGGAAGGCGGCCGCGCTGACGACGCCGGCGAGTGCGCTCCAGAGGCCCCAGACCCAGCGACGGGTCTTCGCCTCGTTCGCGGATGCGGTCGATTTCGCCATCGCTGTCGCCTCTCGATCGGCAGATCACTCCTACCGTGCATAGTGTCTTCGTCGCCGAGCCCGCAACGGATGGAAATTCGGCGGTGTCGATGCCGCGAGAACGCACCGCCATCACGAGGACGCACCCTGCACCGTGCGTCTTCGCCGGGAGGGTGCGTTCTCGGCGATCGTGCCAGGGGGCTCGGGGCTACAGGGGCTTGGCGAAGCAGCGGGAGAACGCGTACTCGGTGTACGGGGCGTAGATCGGGATCGGGGTGTAGCCGAGGCGCTCGTACAGGACGACGGCGTCGTGCTGGCGGTCGCCGGTCTGCAGGATGACGCGTTCCGCGCCCCGGTCGCGGGCGATGCGTTCGAGCTCGGCGAGCAGTGCCCGGCTCGCGCCGAGACCGCGGGCCCGAGGGTGGACGTACACGCGCTTGATCTCGAGATCGCGGATGCCGTCGTGCTCGAGGTCGCGCAGCGCGCCGTGGCCGATTGCTTCGCCCGCGGCATCCGTCACGAGCACCGTCGCCACGATCGTCGCGGGATCGAGGGCGAACGCTCGTGCCGACCGAGCGGCGGCCTCGGGGTCGGTCTCGTCGAAGCGGTCGGCGTAGCGCGGGCCGACCTCGCGGTCCATCTCGGCGCGCAGGGCCTCGGCACGCGGGTCGTCGTAGTCGATGTGCTCGAACAGCCACGTCGTGGCCGAGGCGCCTGCAGGAGCGCGGGTTGCGGCGGCAGGCTCGGGCGCGAGGTCGTATCCGAACGCGAGCAGGTCGATGAAACGGCCCGGCTCGACCTCGATCCGACCCTCGCGCTCGGGCAGACGTGCGAAGCCGAGCTTGGCGTACAGGGCATGCGCCGCGGTCATCTCGGGTCCGCTGTTCATGACGACGCGGTGCGAACCGCGCTCGCGGGCCAGCTCGATCACGTGCCGCGTGAGCGCCTCGCCGACGCCCCGCCCCCGCGCCTCGGGTGCGACGGCGAGCTGACGGAAGTCGGTCTCGCCGGGCTGCGCGACCCCGGCGAGCGGGCGGTTGGGCCGAGCGACCCACACGGTCCCGAGGATCTCGGGCTCGGCAGCGGCATCCTCACTCCCGCCGGCGTCCACCGCCACCCACACATCTCCGCTCCGGACGCGCGCGGCGACGTCGCGCAACGAGGCGAGGTAGTGCTCCGAGAGTTCGCCGTAGCTGTGCTGGTAGGCGCGAGCGGTCAGCTCGCCCGCCCGAGCGAACTCCTCGGTGCGGACGAGCCGGATGGTGAGCGCTGTCGCGGTCGATGTCACGAGGTGACGCTACCTCTCACCGAGACCCGATCGCGACGCGGGCCCATTCATGACGCGGGGAGTCCGGGCGGGTTGATCTCGCTCGTCTCGACGCGCTCCGACTCGAGGCCCCAGGTCTCGAGGACCTCGTCGTACTGACCGCCCTCGATGATGGCGTTCAGTGCGATCGACACGGGCTCGATCAGGCCGTTGCCCTTCGCGGTCGCGGCGGCGATGTTGGCGGTCTGCGGCCAGCCGCCCGGCACCAGGCCGACGAGCTTCGTGTCGCCCGTCTCGCGGGCGGACCACGCCGCCGTGGCGTTGGGGCCGAAGGTGGCGTCGACGCGTCCCGACTGCAGCGCGAGCACCGCGGCTGCGTTGTCGTCGTAGTACTGCAGCTCGGCGGGAGCCTCGCCGGCGGCCTCGAGCTCCTCGTTCCAGGCGAGCAGCACCTGCTCCTGGTTCGTGCCCGAGCCGACGACGATCTTCAGACCGGAGATGTCGGCGGCCTGCTCGATCGTGTCGATGTCGCTGTCGGAGCGGACGTAGAAGCCGAGCAGGTCTTCGCGGTAGCTCGCGAAGTCGTAGAGCTCCTTGCGCTCCTCCGTGACCGTGACGTTCGAGGTGATGAGGTCGTACTTGCCCGACTGGATGCCGAGGGGCCAGTCGGCCCATGCGACGACCACGGGGTTGTACTCGAGGCCGAGCGCTTCGGCGATGAGCGATCCGATGTTGGGCTCGGTTCCGGCGGCCTCGGTCTCTCCCTCGGGGATGTAGCCGAGCGGCGGCAGGTAAGCGGAGTGGGCGACGGTCAGCTTCCCCTCTTCGACCGGCTCGAAACCGCTCGCTTCGAGGGCAGCGACGGCCTCGGCGACGGGCTCGTCGAGGTGCACCCAGTGGATGTCGTCGGTCGCGACGTTCGCCGTCGTCGGTGCGGGCGCGGCGGCCTCGGCCTCGGCAGGCCGGTTGAGGTTCACGGCGGTGACGATGCCGCCGACGATCGCCGCGACCGCGACGACGCCGAGTCCGGCGGCGATGCCCTGCTTCTTACTGATGGCCATGCTGTTGGGTCTCTCTCGAAAAGTGGGGTGCGGGTGGAGGGGTGGGATGGGATGTCAGGCGAGGACCTTCGCGAGGAACTCCTGCACGCGGGGGTGCTTCGGCGCGACGAGTACCTCGGCGGGCGGGCCCTGCTCGATGATCCGGCCGCCATCGAGGAAGACGACGCGGTCGGCGACCTCGCGGGCGAAGCCGATCTCGTGGGTGACGATGATGAGCGTCGTGCCGAGCTGTGCGAGGTCGCGGATGACGTCGAGCACCTCGCCGACGAGCTCGGGGTCGAGCGCGCTCGTCGGCTCGTCGAACAGGATCACCTTGGGCTTCAGAGCCAGCGCTCGCGCGATCGCGACGCGCTGCTGCTGCCCGCCGGAGAGCTGGCGCGGGTAGTGACCGGCCTTGTCGCCGAGTCCTACGCGGTCGAGCAGCCCGAGGGCGAGTTCGCGGGCGTCGTCCTTCGAGAGGCGCCCGAGCGCGATGGGCGCCTCGGTGACGTTCTCGAGGGCGGTCAGGTGGGGGAAGAGGTTGAAGTTCTGGAACACGATCCCGATCTGGGTGCGGCGTTCGAGCACGGCCTTCTCGCGCAGCTCGTAGAGCTTGCCGTTGCGCTGCTCGTACCCGATGAACTCGCCGTCGACCGTGACCGATCCGCGATCGACCGTCTCGAGGTGGTTGATGGTGCGCAGCAGCGTCGACTTGCCCGAGCCGCTCGCGCCGAGGATCGCGACGACCTCGCCCGGCTCGATTGTGAGGTCGATACCGCCGAGCACCTCGACCCCGGCGTAGCTCTTGTGCACATTGTGGATCTCGACGAGACCGCGGGTCATGACTCTCCTCCGGAAGTGGCGCGGCTGGTCGCGAGTGGGCGGGGTGCCGGCGCGTCGTCGCCGAGGCGGGCCCACTGCACGGCGATCCAGTGACGCGCACGCTGAACGGGCGTGGGCGGCAGAACCCGCACGGATCCCCGCGCGTAGTGACGCTCGATGTAGTACTGCAGGATGCTGAGCACCGTGGTGATGATCGTGTACCAGACCACCGCGACGAGCAGGAGCGGGATGACGCGGCTGTTGCGGTTGTAGATCACCTGCACCGCGTAGAACAGCTCGGGGATCGCGATCACGAACAGGACCGAGGTGCCCTTGACGAGCCCGATCACCTCGTTCGTGGCGTTGGGGATGATCGATCGCATGGCCTGCGGCAGCACGATGCGGCTGAGCCGCCGACGCGGCGGGATGCCGAGGGCGGCGGCCGCCTCGAGCTGGCCTTGGTCGACCGAGAGCAGGCCGCCGCGGATGATCTCGGCGGAGTAGGCCGCCTGGTGCAGGCTCAGGCCGAGCACGCCGGCCGCGAACGCGCTGATCAGCTGCACCGTCGGGAACTCGACGATCCAGAAGTCGGTTGTGAAGGGGGTGCCCAGTCCGAGCGTCGGATACAGGTAGCCGAGGTTGTACCAGACGACCAGCTGCACGACGAGGGGGACCGAGCGGAAGAACCAGATGAAGCCCCACGCCGCGGCGTTGAGCAGCGGCGACTTGGCGAGCCGAGCCAGCGCGAGCACCGTCCCGAGCAGGAATCCGATCGTCGCCGACACCGCCGTGTAGACGAGGGTGAGGCCGAGTCCCTGCAGCACCGGGTCGGAGAAGAAGTACTGCGCGAAGTAGTCCCACTCGTAGTTCTCGTTCGTCACGAGCGACCACAGGAACTGCGCGACGACGAACACGACGATCGCCGCGATCGCCCAGCGGAACCAGTGCCGTGTGCGGACGACGGGGATGTCGCCGAGGTCGACGCGCGGCGCGGTCGGCGTGGGGTCGCCGACGGCGCGCTCGACGCGCGAGACGGTGTCGGTCATGCGGATCTCCTCGGAACGGCGTGGATGCTGCGAATGCAGCGGATGCAGCGGATCGCACGACAGTAGAGCGGTGCGGGCGCCGGCGTCGCGGCATCCGCTCACACGGCGACACGCACGGAGACATGGCGTAATACGGGCGACTCGTCGGGGCGATAGCGTTCGCTCGTGATCCCGCTCGAGAACCTGCTGGCGTTCCTCCTCGCGGCCGTCGTCATCATCGTGATTCCGGGGCCGGGCGTGCTGTTCGTCATCGGCCGGTCGATCGCCCTCGGGCGTCGTGCCGGGGTGTTGAGCGTTCTCGGTAACGCGCTCGGGAACGTCCCTGCGCTGCTCGCAGTGGCGTTCGGGGTGGGCGCGATCGTCGCGTCGTCGGTCGTCGCGTTCACGGTCATCAAGCTCGCTGGGGCGGCGTATCTCGTGTGGCTCGGGGTGCAGGCGATCCGCCACCGTCGCGCGCCCGTTCGCGCGGCGTCGGATGCGCGTACCTCGCCCATTCGCCTGCTTGCTCAGGGTTTCGTCGTCGGCGTGACGAACCCGAAGACGATCGCGTTCTTCGTTGCGGCACTTCCGCAGTTCGTCGACCCGGCCGCCGGCCCGATCTGGATGCAGCTCCTCACGCTCGGCCTGATCTTCCAGGTGCTCGCCGTGGTGAGCGACAGCCTCTGGGCGCTCGCAGCAGGAACGGCACGCGCGTGGTTCGCGACCTCGCCGCGCCGCATGGCGACGCTCGCTGGCGCGGGCGGCGTGATGATGATCGGGCTCGGCGGAACCCTCGCGTTCGCGGGCGCGAAGAGCTGACGAAGTCGCGGGGCTCGCTCGTGCAGGCTGGGGCGCGCCCGTGGGCCTGCACGCACGCAGGGACATCATCCCGCATGCTGCGGGACGGTCCCGGATCGGCTGGCGCGGCTGGCGTCAGAAGGGTGCTGCTTCACCCGGCGGTGGCCCGCCGGTTGCGGCATCCGGTGGCGGATCGGCGGTGTCGATCGTGAAGCACACGGCCGGTATGGGTACGTCTTCGCGGTAGACCCGCCCGAGGGGTGAGGTCCATTCCAAGACCCCGCCGCCGACCTGCCGGACTTCCCACTTCGTGAACTGCTTCATCGAATGGTGTCGTTGGCAGAGGTGGGCGAGGTTGAAGATGTGGGTGTGCCCACCCAGGGCGTGATCGATCGTGTGGTCGAGTTCGCAGCGGATCGCGGCCCGCCGGCATCCGGGGAACCGGCAGTGCTGATCCCGCGCCATCAGGAGTTTCTTCATCGACACGGTGGGCCGGTAGGTGTCGATCTCGACCGGCGTGCGGGTGACGGGGTCGATGAAGAGTCGGTCCCACTCGGACACCTGCCCGGCGAGCTCGCGCGCCGTATCGGCATCGATCAGCGCACCCCCGACCGCTTCGGCGGGGTTCTCGTCACGCCCCATCAACGTCTCGGCGGTGACGGCGACTTGCACCCGTGCCCGGATCGCGCCGAGCCCACCAGCCCGGTCGGTCCCGTAGGTGGGGTCGACCACGGGTGCTCCGCCGAGGACGAGGTCGCCGAGGATGTCGGCGCGCAGTTGGTCCATCGTCCGCGTGTCGGCGAGCTCGTCCGCCCCGACGGCATCCGCCCCGGCACCCGCATCCGCACCCGCAGCCCGGGCGTCCTTCACGGACTGCCCCATCTGGGTGAGCCGGTCGAGCATGCCCACCGCGATCACGGTCGGGACCGTCGCGATGAGATCCGACATCCCGTCCGCCCCGTGTGAGACGCGCACGCACCGTCCTGCCGTGGCGTCGCGGTGCCGGTCGGTGAACGTGCGCTCGTGCAGCCTCTCAGCCAGGGCCCGCAGGGCCGGTTTCACCCGGGTCGCGATGTCACGCTCGCACACCGCGATCGCGGCGACCTCGAACTCGCCCCGCACCTCATCGGGCAGCCCGGTTCCCGCTTGAACGACCACGTCGACGTGGTCGCGGGTGATCCGCCGCCCCTCCCACGCCGCGAACACGGCCGGGTACTCGTCGACGACCGTCAGCGCATGATCGATGTCGGCCTGCAGGCGCCGGTCGGTCCGCCGGGCCAGGCCCGCCGCTTCGGCCGCGACCGACCGCAGCTCCATGTCCGACGCCATCCCGCGAACCCCATCACGCTGGGCCTCACGAAGCGCCGACCGCCCGAGCTCGGCCAGCGCGCGCACCGACGCGACCTCCGCGTAATGCACCAGCGCCAACGTCTCGCCGTAAGCGGCGATCGCGTGGGCGTGCGGCGAGACCTCCACCCCGTCCGAGCCACCACCCGTGTTCGCTGCCATGTTCCCATTGTGGCAGCAGGGTCAGACATTAGTATCGAACATAGCGACGAACTAAGAAGCCCGTCAGAGCGCGCCCCCTGGGGAGGAATCGCCGCTGGAGAATCGCGCAGCGAACGCCCTCGTCAGGGAACTCGCACGCCGGTGAAGTTCGTCCGCTGCCGCAGCTCGAATCCGAGCTTCTCGTACCCGGCGATCGCATTCACGTTCGACGCCGCGGCGTGCATCATCGCGCGGCCGCCCCGCTGCCGGATGTGGAAAGCGACATCCAGCACCAGCCGAGACGCCAGCCCCTGCCGCCGGTACGCCTCGTCGGTAGCGACAGCGCTGATCTCGGTCCACTCGCCCGGCTGCAGCCGCTCCCCGGCCATCGCGATCAGCCGGCCGTCACGCCGGATGCCGATGTACCGGCCGAGCAGGTAGGTGCGCGGGCGGAAGGGGCCGGGCCGATTGCGCTCGACGAGCGCGAGCATGTCGGCGACATCCGCCTCACCGAGCTCGACCGCCTCGTCGTCCGGCCTCGGGCGGAGGCGATCCGTCTCGACGAGCTGCACGCCTGCGCCGCCGAACGTACGGACCCAGCCCTCCGGCAGTTCCGGCGCAGAGGCAGCGACGCCCGCGGCATCCGCACGGTCGGGCGTGCTGATGCTGAACTCGTTGCCCGACCCCACCACGGTCGCGAGCGAGTCCCACACCGCGGGGTCGTCCCACGTGCGCACGCCCACGAAGCCGGCCACGTCGTCGGGGTACCGGCGGACGAGGTCGTCGCCGATGGCGAGGTGCGCATGCACCCCGGTCAGCGAGTGCCACGCGGCGTTATCGCGGACGTCGGAGACTCCCAGAGCAGGAGGGGTGGTGATGGTCATCGGATTCGTCCTCTCGCGCGCGCCGCGTGGTGCCTTCGTCGCGGTCGCCGAGGAACGCAACGCACGGGAGCGCAGATCCATGCCCGCGGATGCCGCACCGCGACGCTAGCCGTGACCGGACGCGACATCCCGGACCGCCGCCACATACGTTCACGAACGGCGGGCGAGCGATAGTGTGCCCTCGTGCAGAGCTCGAGGCAGGCGACGGTGTGGTCCGTTCTGCGGCTGGCGATGGCCGTCGTCATCCTGGCCGCCGTCATCACCCAGCTGACCGTGTCACTGACCCGAACCGCCGAGACCGGCGGCGACGTCGCGACAGTGTTCGCGAACTTCTTCAGCTTCTTCACGATCCTCTCGAACGTCATCGCGGCGGTGGTCCTTGCGACGGCGGGCGCCCGAGCGCTGATGCGGCCCGCCGAAGCCGCCGGCTCACTCGGGCTCTCCGCCGCGCTCACCTGCGCCACGGCGTACATGGTCATCACCGGAATCGTCTACAACGCACTCCTGCGCGGGATCACGCTCCCGCAGGGATCCGAGCCGGTGCCGTGGTCGAACGAGGTGCTGCACCTGATCGGCCCGATCTTCCTCGTGCTCGACCTGCTGATCGGCACCCGGCGCCGCGCCCTCCGCTGGCAGGTCGTCTGGGTCGTAGTCGCGTTCCCGCTGCTGTGGGTGGCCTACACGCTCGTCCGAGGCCCGCTCGTCACGAACCCCACGACGGGCGAGCCGTACTGGTACCCGTACCCGTTCCTGAATCCGAATGGCCCCGGCGGATGGGGGTCGGTCACGGCGTACGTCGTCGTCATCGCGATCGGCTTCGTCGCCGTCGGCTTCGGAGCGGTGTGGGTCACCCGCCGCCGCGGCCGCGCCGTGCCGACGAAGGCCACCAAGGCAGAGGCCGCCGCGACGGAAATCACCGCGGCAGAGTGAGGATCTCGGCCGCTCCGTCGGTGATGGCGATCGTGTGCTCGGTGTGAGCGGTGAGGCATCCGGTGGAGCTGCGGAGCGTCCACCCGTCCGCGTCGGTCACGAGGACGTTCGTGTCGGCCATGACCCACGGCTCGATCGCGATGAGGAGCCCCGGCCGCAGGATGTAGCCGCGCCCCGGCCGCCCGGTATTCGGGATGTGGAGGTCGCCGTGCATCACCGTCCCGATGCTGTGACCACCGAACTCGGTGTTGATGGAGTATCCGGCACCGGAGAGCACATTGCCGATCGCGCGCGAGATATCGCCCACCCGGTTGCCCGCGCGTGCGACCTCGATGCCCGCCGCCAGGGCGCGCTCGGTCGCGTCGATGAGGGCCGCCGCCCCCTCGGGACGTTTGCGCCCGACGATGAAGCTGATCGCGGCGTCGGCAGCGAGGCCGTCTTTGATGACCGCGAGATCGAGCGTCAGGAGGTCGCCATCGGCGAGACGGTAGTCATGCGGCATCCCGTGCAGCACCGCGTCATTGACGGCGGTGCAGATGTAGTGCCCGAAGGGTCCCCGCCCGAACGACGGCGCATAGTCGACGTAACAGGACGTCGCTCCGTTGTCGGCGATGAGCTCGCGCGTCCACTCGTCGATCTCGAGCAGGTTCGTGCCCACCTGCACCCGCGAGCGCAGGTCGCGAAGGATGCCGCCGACGATGGCTCCCGTCTCGCGGGCGCGGTCGACCTCGGGCGGTGTGAAGATCTCGATCATGATGCGCTCCTCCGGTATAAAAATACCGGTCAAACTATACCGATACGATGAGCGCATGATGGTTCGTCGCGCTCTCACCCCCGAAGCCGTCGAGCGCGGCCGGCGCCTGGGCGCCCACCTCCGGCGAGCGCGCGGCGACCGGTCGATCGCCGAGGTCGCGGCAGCCGCGGGGGTGTCTCCCGAGACGCTGCGCAAGATCGAGACGGGGCGGCTGGCGACCCCGTCGTTCGCGACCGTCGCCACCGTCGCCGCGAGCCTCGGCCTATCGCTCGACGCACTGGCCGCCGAGGCGCTGCTCGCAGACACCGCCCCTGCCACGATCTGATTGGTGACCGCCGGGCGTCCGGCCCCGCCTCGTCGAGGAGAAGCCGGACGCACGGGCGGGGTTGGCTCAGGCGCCGTCGCGCAGGTCGCGGAAGAAGGCGTCGACGTTGTTCCGGAGCGTCGCGATGCGACGATCGCGCGCCGCTGCGGCGTCGAACCCGAGGTAGGGCGGCGGGTCGAGCCGCCGGACGTTCCGCGAGCACTCGAATCCCGAGCACAGGAGCGTCCCGACGGTGTTTCCGGCACGACCGGCCTTGCCCGCCCGCTTCGCGGCGAAGAAGACGACCTCGTTGGGGAGGGTGACGTCGCAGCACCACGAGCACTGCGGACGCGTACGCGTGGCCTGGTCAGCCTGACGAAGCTGCAGGCCGACGGCCTCGCCGTCGATCTCGGCAACCACGAAACCGAGCAGCGGGGTCTTCGGGTCGCGCCATCCGTAATAGTCACGCGTCGACCAGTCGACATCGCCGAGATCGGCGGGGACGACGAGGGAGTTGCGCTCGCGGAGCGAGACGTTGATGAACGAGAAGCGGATAGCTTTGGCCGTGAGGGCGAACATGGAAGGGTCCTGTCTGAGTACGCGTTCGCGCACCACCGCCGCGTCGACGCCCGGAACGGGCAGCGAGCCGACGATCGTGAGCGGATCATCCCGGAACGACGGAGCCGTCGCCCGGGACCGGGAGAGCGCATCGCGGACGAGAGTCGACGCGACGCGCGCCGGATCAACCGGCGAGGAGGACGAAGGATGCCGCGCCTGTGCCACCGGCGCTGAGCGCGCCGGAGACCCCCTCACGCCCAGAGGGCATCGGCAGGCGGGCGGTACTCACGCGTCCAGGCTACTCCCTGCCCGCCCGGCCGTCACCGGCGATAGCATCCCCCCGTGACGACGAACGATCGGGGACGGCGCCTCGTCGAACGAGCCGGGGCCCGCCTGGAGGAGCATCATCCGTCGTTCGTGACCTCCCACCCCACGGCCCTCGGCCTGCTGTGGATGGTCGCCGTGGTCGCCCTGCTCGTCATCTGCGATCTGCTGGGCGGCCCGCACTGGCTGCGCGCGACCCTGACCCTCACCGCAGCACTGCCCCCGCTCGTGGCGACGCTCATCGTCCTGTCGCAGACACCGAGGTCGCACCTGGAGTACGAGCCGTCGATCCTGACCCACTTCTTCGCGCGGTTCCTCGCGCTCTTCAGCGCCTTCGTGTTCTGGCTGGGCTCGGTCGTGATCGGCGGAGCGATCGCCGTGCAGCTCGCCGACGAGAGCGGCACGAACATCGAGACCGCCTGGCTCGTCGCCGGCGACCTCTTCGCCCGCATCGTGCCTCCGGTGACCGTGCTGCTCTACTGCGTGCTGATCATCCGCTACGCGAGCTACCTCGTGCGTTTGCGCGGCTGGTCGGCTGTGCCCACGCGTCACCGCATCCCGGAGCATTTCCTGGCCGAGGCGCCGCGCACCCGGCAGATCGTGATCGGTCTCGCCCATCCGGGCCTCCTGCTGGCCTCGGGCCTGCTGTCGACGATCGTCGCGACCGCGCTCACGCTGCGTGCGGAGGCGCTGCTCTCCTGAGGCGGGAATACACCGCACGGACGATGCGACTCAGCCTGCGAGCGGATGCCGCGCCGCGGCGCGCTTCCTAGCGTTGCTGAAGTGAGCACCGTCATCCCTCGGTCGTCGATACTCCCCCTGTCCGCTGTCGCGGTCATCGCCGCGGCAGCGTTGCTCATCCCGTGGTGGGGCGTGAGCCTGAGTGTCCAGGTCACGCGCCGGGCGATGAACGCGGGACTCGCGCTTCCGGCGACCGCGTACCTGTCGGACGTGTTCCTGTCTCTTCTCGCCGTCGGAACGGTCGTCGCGTTGGCCGTCACGCTCCGCGGCGGCCCGCGGCGCCGCATCCTCTCGATCGCCGCAGCGGGCGGAGTGGTCATCGCCTACGCGACGAGCGAGATGGTCAAGGTGGCTCTGATGCAGGCCCGTCCGTGCACCCGCTGGACCGCGCTGACCGCGTGTGACGCGACGGGCTACTCCTTTCCCTCGAACCACTCGGTTCTGGCGATGGGCGCGGTCTGGGTCATCGCCGTCGCGGTGCACCGGGCGTGGGCGACCTGGACGGCGGTCGCAGCGGCGCTCATCGTGCTGTCGGGCCGGCTGTTCGAAGGTGCGCACTACCTGCACGATGTCGCGGCCGGGACTCTGCTCGGTCTCGCCGTGCCCGCGCTGCTGACGGCCATCGCGGTCGCCGCGACGCGAGAACCGCGGTCGGCGGGGGTCTCGCCGGCGTCGGCGCTCAGTCGATCGCCGCGCGGACCAGAGCCCGCACGCGACGCTCGACCTCGGGAGTGACCTCGACGATCGCGAACGACGTCGGCCACATCGACCCGTCGTCGAGCGTCGCCGTCTCGTCGAAGTTGAGGGTCGGGTAGCGGGTGTCGAACTTCGACTTGGGCTGGACGAAGATGACGACCTTGCCCGCCCGCGCGTATGCGGGGAACCCGTAGAACGTCTTCGGATCGAGGTCGGATGCCTCCTCCGACACGATCCGGTGGACCATGCGGGCGACCTCGCCGTCGATCCCCTCGAGCGCGTCGATCGCCTCCATGCAGGCCTCGAGCTCCTTCGCGAGCTTCGCGGCGCCCTTGAGACCTTTCGTCGAGCGGAGCTCTTCGGCCCGCTGCTTCATCGCGGCCTTCTCCTCGTCGGAGAACCCGGCCCCGCCCGCCGCGCTGTCAGCCATCGCCACCCCTTCCGCGGCCCGCGGCGCGGGCGTCACGGTCCGATCGTGCCACTCGCGCCGCGTGCGGGAAAGATCCGACATCCGGTCGTCTGCCGCGGAGACCGAACGACGTCACGAGGACTACCCGCGAGGCGGCATCCGAGACCGTAGGCTCGGACCATGCGTGCTCGCCTCGGTTCCGCCCTCCTCGTCCTGTCGGCTCTCGCTCTCGCCGGATGCTCGTCGTCGCCGGCGCCGGCCGAACCCGACACGATGCCGACGGCGGAGACCGTCCCGGAGGGCTCGTGCGCCTACGTCGAGGCAGCCGGCGGCGTGCGCGATGTGACGCCGCCTCCCGCTGAGGCCGAGGTGTCGGGGCAGGTCTCGGCCGTCCTGCAGACGTCGGCGGGCGACATTCCGATGACCCTCGACGCCGACGGCACGCCGTGCACGGTGGGAAGCTTCGTCTCACTCGCCGAGCAGGGCTACTACAACGACTCGCCGTGCCACCGCCTCACGACCTCGGGCATCTTCGTGCTCCAGTGCGGCGACCCGTCGGGCACCGGACGCGGCGGCCCCGGCTACAACTACGCCGACGAGCTCGACGGCAGCGAGACCTACCCGGCCGGAACGGTCGCTATGGCCAACGCCGGCCCGAACACCAACGGCTCGCAGTTCTTCCTCGTGTACGAGGACACCCCGCTGCCCGCGAAGTACACCGTCTTCGGCACGCTCGACGAAGCGGGCCTTGCCGTCGTGCGCGAGGTCGCCGCAGCCGGCGCCGAGGGCGGCGCCGGCGACGGCGCCCCCGCAACCCCCGTGACGATCACCGGCGTCTCACTGGGCTGAGCCGCCCGCGGCTGGGACGAGCCCGCCGAGAACGCACCCTTGCCGCGAGCACGCACCGAACGGGGTGCGTGCTCGCCCCGACGGTACGTTCTCGCGTGGGCGTAGGCGTGCGCGGCGGAATGAGCCCGCTCGGCGCGGCGTTGGGGACAGCGTGATCGCGCTCGAACAGGCTCTGGCATCCCTCGAGATCCGGCCGCGTATGGCCCATCGGGCAGACCTCGCCCCGGGCGGATCGCTGCCGCTCGGCACAGGCGACGCAACGCTGGTGTACGTGCGATCGGGCGAGATCACCGGCGATCCGGCATCCGGCACCAGCTGCACGGTCGTCGGACCCTCCGGCGACGCCGCGACCCCGACAGGCGCGCGCACGCTCCTCGCCGGTGACGCCTTCCTGAGCCTGGGATGCCGTCCGATCTCCCTGACCTCGCAGTCGGGCGCAGAGCTGACGGTCGTCCCCGCCGACGTCTCCCTCGCCGCGGTGACCCCGCTGCCGCCGTTCGTCTTCGTCGACGGCTTCGTCGAGCTCGAGCCCGCGGCCGCCGCCCTCGTCTCCCACCTCGGAACCGGCACCGCGTCAGGGCGGTCGGGAGACGCGGTCATCTGCCAGATGATGGTCAAGACCGTGCTGCTCTCGGCCATCCGCGCGTGGGCCGCGCACACCGCCGGCGCCTCCGCGTGGCCCGCGCCGGCCGTCGACCCCTTCCTCAGCCGCGCCGCGGAGGCCGTCGCCGCCGACCCCGGTCGCGACTGGACCATCGACCAGCTGGCGAGCCTCAGCGCCATGTCGCGGACGGTCTTCGCCGCACGCTTCCGGCGCGCGTACGGGCGTTCGCCCGCGAGCTACGTCACCGAGATCCGGATGCAGCACGCCAAGGACATGCTCGAGTCGGGAGCATCCGTCTCGGAGACCTCCCGCACCCTGGGCTACGGATCCGACGAAGGCTTCAGCCGGGCGTTCCGCCGCCATACCGGGATGCCGCCCTCGCTGTGGCGTGCGCGGGCGGCGGCGCCGTCGATGCACTGACGGTACCGCCGCCCGAGAGCCGCCCTCGGCGGCGGGGCGGTCGTCCGGGCGCCTCGTCAGGGGCGCGGCATCCGGTCGACCTCGTGCGTCCGCACGACCCAACCGAACAGCACCGCGCCGGCCGCGAGGAGGGTAACGGCGACGACGTCGATCGCGACGACGCCGACGAGATCGACCAGCAGCCCGCCGAGTCCGGCCGCGAGCACGATCGCGAGCTGGAACCCGACGACCGTCAGGCTTCCACCGGCCTCGAGCCGGTCCGGCATCCGGTGTCCCACCCACGTGTTGACGATGATGAGCCACGAGGCGAAGAAGAAGCCCCAGGCGAAGACCGCCAGGACGACGACGGGGATCGATCCGGGCAGCAGCACGAGAAGCGCGAGCGCCGCGGCGATGACGACCGGCGCCGTGACGGCGAGGATGCGGAACGCCCGGTCGACGAGAAGCCCGATGACGAGGTTTCCGACGAGCCCGCCCGCCCCGAACACCGCGAGCAGCAGCACGATCGTCTCGGCCCCGACATCCGGTACCCGCTCCAGCGCCAGCCGAATGTAGGTGTACGCGAGGAAGTGCCCGAGCACGACGAGCACATGGCCGATCATGCCCGCCGCGACGCCGGTGCGCCGGAGCGAGTCGACGAGCAGCCGCAGACTGGATGCCGCCGCGGCCGGCACCGTGGGCAGGGTGAGGCGCACGGCGAGCGCGACGGCAGCGGTCGCGGCTCCGACGACGGCGAACGCGATGCGCCAGTCGAGCATCTCGCTGAGAAGGACGCCGAGGGGCACGCCGGCCACGGTTGCGAGCGACACCCCGGCCGAGGTGAACATCATCGCCCGGCCGATGCGTTCCGGCCCGGCGAGCCGGGCGGCCACCGTGATCGACATCGACCAGAACGCGCTGATCGAGGCGCCGAGGAAGAAGCGGGCGATGAGGATCGCGACCAGGTGCGGTGAGAGCGCGACGACGATGCTCGAGACGGATGCCGCCGCCGCGGCCCCCACGAGCAGCGCGCGCCGATCGAGGCGCGGGAAGATGAGGCCGATCGTCGGGGCCGCGATGAGTCCGGCGAGCGCCGTGATCGTCACCGTCTGGCCCGCCTGACCGGGTGTCACCCCGAGGCCCGCGGCCATCTCGGTCAGCACGCCGTTGGGCAGGAACTCCGCGGTGACCACGAGGAACCCCATGAGCATGACGACGATGAGTCCGCTGTATCTCATGGGCGCGGCGTTCTCGTGTGCGAGGGGGATGGCTGCGGTCGAGGTCATGCTTCCGATGTTGTCGCCTCGGCCGAACGTGCGCCCGACCGAACGTCCGCGGCATCCGACCGTCTGGCCGCGGCCCGGGCACGCGGCATCCGCCGAGAACGCACCCTCTCGGCGAGAACGCACCCTGCGGGGTACGCGCTCGCGGCGACGGTGCGTGCTCGCGCGTCGGCAAGCGACGGCGACATTTGGGGTAACGAGAATTCGGCGCGGCGCGTGAACACCGGGAAACTCGGGGTGACGCCGGCGACCCGACGGCGCACACCTCCGAAAGGCCCGACCGTGATCGCGCTCGAGCACGTATCGAAGACCTACGGCGGCTTGACCGCCGTCGACGACGTCTCGCTGCAGATCCCCTCCGGGGAGATCTACGGCATCGTCGGCCAGTCCGGCGCCGGCAAGAGCACGCTCGCCCGTATGGTCAACCTCATCGAACGGCCGGATACAGGCCGAGTGGTCGTCGACGGGGTGGATCTGACCGCCCTCGACGCGAACAGCCTGCGCGCGGCACGGCGCCGCATCGGCATGGTGTTCCAGCGGTTCAACCTCCTCGGCAGCCGCTCCGTGCGCGGCAACGTCGAGCTCGCCCTCGAACTCGACGGCAGCCCCCGGACCCGGCGGCGCGACCGCGCGCAGGAGATGCTCGACCTCGTCGGCCTCGGTCACCGCGGCGACGCCGCCGTGCACGAGCTGTCGGGCGGGCAGCAGCAGCGCGTCGGCATCG
The DNA here is from genome assembly GCF_002920555.1 of Microbacterium sp. Ru50. Lineage (NCBI taxonomy): Bacteria > Bacillati > Actinomycetota > Actinomycetes > Micrococcales > Microbacteriaceae > Microbacterium > Microbacterium sp. Ru50. Next base: position 1,954,348 of record NZ_PQSV01000001.1, read on the forward strand.
CCCGCGCCCTCGCGAGCGGCCCGAGCGTGCTGCTCTCCGACGAGGCGACGAGCGCCCTCGACCCCGAGACCACGACCTCGATCCTCGACCTCTACCGGCGCATCAACGCCGAGCTCGGACTCACCGTGCTCCTCATCACGCACGAGATGGATGTCGTGAAGTCGACGTGCGACTCGGCGGCGCTCATCGAGCACGGCCGCGTCATCGAGAGCGGGCGCCTGACCGACGTCATCCGCACGCCGGGTTCGCGCCTCACGTCGCAGCTCTTCCCGCTGGGGCCGATTCCTGCGGGAGCCGATCCGAGCGCGACGGTCATCGACATCACGTTCGCGGGCGGCACAGCCGACCGTCCCGTCATCGCACGCATCGCCCGCGACCACGACGTCGACGTGTCGCTGCTCGGCGCTCTCGTCGAGCAGATCGCAGGGACGCAGGCCGGCCGCACCCGTCTCGAGGTGCCCGCGTCCGCGGCATCCGCCGTCATCGCCGACCTGCGCAGTCAGGGTCTCATCGTCGATGTCCTGCGAGGAGGGGATGCCGCGTGAACGAGCAACTGCTCAATCTGCTGCTGGTCGCCACGGGCCAGACGCTCTACATGGTGGGCGTCGCGTTGCTGGCGACGATCGTCATCGGCCTGCCGCTCGGCGTCGTGCTCGTCGGCACGGAGCAGGGGCGTTTTCTCGCGACGCCCTTCGGCTCGCGCCGCGTCGGCATCGTCATCAACCGCGTGCTCGACTTCATCGTCAACCTCGGCCGCTCGGTGCCGTTCATCATCCTGATGGTCGCGCTGATCCCCTTCACCCGGCTCATCGTCGGCACCTTCATCGGACCGACCGCGGCGATCGTGCCCCTGTCGGTCGTCGCCATCCCGTTCTTCGCCCGCATGGTCGAGATCGCGATCAAGGAAGTGGATGACGGCCTGCTCGAGGTCGCCGCATCGCTGGGAGCGAGCCGCTGGCAGCTCGTGACGAAGGTGCTGCTGCCCGAGGCCGCGCCCGCGATGCTGCTCGGCCTCTCGACGACCGTCACCTCGATCATCAACTTCTCGGCGATGGTCGGCACCGTCGCCGGCGGCGGTCTCGGCGACGTCGCGATCCGGTACGGCTACCAGCAGTACAGCTGGATCCACATCGTCAGCGTCATCGTCGTGATCTTCGCGATCGTCATGGTGCTGCAAGGCCTCGCGAGCTGGGGCGCCCGGCGCCTCGCCCGCCGCTCGCCCCGCGGCCGCACCGCCGCCCCGAGCGCACGGATGCAGCGGGCCGATGCCCGCGGCGCCGCCTGAACACCCGTCCGTCCCCGACCCGCACCCCACGCACCGCACCGCACCGCACCGCACCGCACCGCACCGTCATCCCGAGAGGAACCCTTCATGTCCCGCACGGCTCGCACCGCCCGCACCCCGCTCCTCATCGCCGCCGTCGCCTCGGCCGCGCTCCTGCTCGCCGGGTGCGCCGGCTCGCCGGCGTCCGAGTCGGGTGACGCCGACGGAGACGGCCTCGGCACGCTCAAGGTCGGCGCCCTGCAGACCCCGGCCGGCGACATCCTCAACCACATCGCCGAGAACGGCGCGGCCGAACTCGGGCTGACGATCGAGTTCGTCCCCTTCACCGACTACAACACCCCCAACACGGCGCTCGTCGACGGCTCGATCGACGCGAACCTGTTCCAGAACTCGACCTTCCTCGAGAACTTCAACACCAACACCGGGTCGGACCTCATCAGCGTCGGCGAGGCCTACCTGCCCTCGGCCGCGTTCTACTCGAGCAAGGTCGACAGCCTCGACGACCTGGACGACGGCGCGACGATCGCCATCCCGAACGACCCGACGAACGAGGGACGAGCACTGAAGCTGCTCGCGCAGGAGGGCCTGATCGAGGTCTCCGACGACGTCGCCGACCTCACCGGCATCACCGACAACCCGCGCGACTTCCGGTTCCAGGAGATCGAGAACGCGACGCTGCCGCAGGCCGTGCCCGACGTCGACGCGGCGTTCGTGACGATCAGCTTCGCGCTGCCCGCCGGCCTCACCGCCGACCAGGCGATCCTCACCGAGGGCGAGGGCAGCCCGTACTACAACGTTCTCGCGACGCGCCCCGACCTGAAGGACGACCCCCGCATCGTCGCTCTCTACGACCTGCTGACCTCCCCGGAGGTCGCCGACTTCGAGAACGAGACCTGGGGCGGCCTCGTCGTCCCCGTCACGAAGGACTGACGCCTGCTCAGTAGGATTGTCCCCATGTCGAAGGTCCTCCAGTCCCTGCCCGTCGGCGAACGCGTCGGCATCGCCTTCTCGGGGGGTCTCGACACCTCCGTCGCGGTCGCGTGGATGCGCGACAAGGGCGCCGTCCCCTTCACCTACACCGGCGACCTCGGTCAGTACGACGAGGATGACATCGCGTCGATCCCCGGTCGCGCGCTGCAGTACGGCGCCGAGGGCTCGCGCCTGATCGACTGCAAGCCGATGATGGTCGAGGAGGGCCTCGTCGCCCTGTCGTGCGGTGCCTTCCACATCCGCTCGGCCGGACGCACCTACTTCAACACCACGCCGATCGGCCGCGCCGTCACCGGAACGATGCTCGTGCGCGCCATGAAGGAGGACGGCGTCGACATCTGGGGCGACGGCTCCACCTACAAGGGCAACGACATCGAGCGGTTCTACCGCTACGGCCTGCTCGCCAACCCCGCGCTGCGCATCTACAAGCCGTGGCTCGATGCCGACTTCGTCACCGAGCTGGGCGGCCGAACCGAGATGAGCGAGTGGCTCGTCGCGCACGGCTTCCCCTACCGCGACTCGGTCGAGAAGGCCTACTCGACCGACGCCAACATCTGGGGCGCGACGCACGAGGCGAAGACCCTCGAGCACCTCGACGTCTCGCTCGAGATCGTCGAGCCGATCATGGGTGTGCGCTTCTGGGATCCGGCCGTCGAGATCGAGACCGAGGACGTCTCGGTCACGTTCGAGGCCGGCCGTCCCGTCGCCGTCAACGGCGTCGAGTACTCCGACATCGTGCAGCTCGTGATGGAGGCGAACGCGATCGGTGGCCGCCACGGCCTCGGCATGAGCGACCAGATCGAGAACCGCATCATCGAGGCCAAGAGCCGCGGCATCTACGAGGCCCCGGGCATGGCGCTGCTGTTCATCGCGTACGAGCGCCTGGTGAACGGCATCCTGAACGAAGACACCCTCGCGACCTACCACGAGCAGGGTCGCCGCCTCGGCCGCCTGATGTACGAGGGTCGTTGGCTCGAGCCGCAGTCGTTCATGCTGCGCGAGTCGATCCAGCGCTGGGTGGGCTCCGCCATCAGCGGCACCGTGACGCTGCGCCTGCGCCGCGGCGAGGACTATACGATCCTGAACACCGAGAGCCGCAACCTGTCGTACTCGCCCGAGAAGCTCTCGATGGAGCGCGTCGGCGACTCGGCCTTCGGTCCGACCGACCGCATCGGTCAGCTCACCATGCGCAATCTCGACATCGCCGACTCGCGCTCGCGGCTCGAGCACTACGCCGGCATCGGCCTCATCGGCGGCCCGACGGCCGAGCTCGTCGGCGACCTCGAGCGGGGCGGTGCGGCCGAGATCACCGGCAACGTCGAGCCGACCGACCAGGATCTCGCCGAGCGAGTGGATGCCGCGGGCGAGTCCGCGTCGTTCGACTTCGGCGCCGACTGACCCGCAGCACGCGCTGCAGCGAGGTAACTTGCACACGCATGTGCAGGTTCGTATCATCGACGGGTGACCGACACCGTCTCCCCCCGTCGTCCGCGGAAGGATGCCGCCGCGAACCGCGCCGGCCTGCTCTCCGCCGCCGCGCGCACGCTCGCGCTCGACCCGAGCGCTTCCGTCGACGCGATCGCCCGCGCCGCCGGGCTCAGCCGCCGCGCGCTCTACGGCCACTTCGACGACCGTGACGCCCTCGTGCGCGAGCTCGTGGCCTCGGGCGCGCAGCGGTTCAACGCCATCGCGACCGACCCCGCGCTGCGACTCGACACCGAGCCCGTCCCCGTCGCCCTCGCCCGGTTGACGGGCCGGCTCTGGGGCGAGGCGTCCCACGTGCAGGTCGCGGCGGCCGTCGCCCTCGACGAGCGCCACGTCGAAGACTCCGCCGCGGCCCTCGCCCCGCTCCGTCGAGCGCTGATGGCGCTCGTGCGCCGCGGTCAGGACGAGGGCACGCTCCGCACGGACGTCGCGGCGCCGACGCTCGCCCGCCTCATCGAAGAGACCGCCCGAACGGTCATCGTGCGCCTCGACGCCTCGTCGCCCGAGGCGCGTTCGCTCGTCGTCCGAGCGGTGCTGTCGATCGCGGGGCTCTCGTGGCGCGACGCCGCCGCCATCATCGACGCACACGCCGACGTGGTCGGAACGGTGTCCTGATGCGCGTCGAACTGCGCGAGGTGGCGAAGGGCCGCAAAGATCTCGCTCTGCCGCCCACGAGCCTGTCGTTCCGCACCGGCCGCGCCACCCTCGCGATCGCCGAGACCGAGCAGCGCCCGACGGTCCTCGGCCTCATCGCGAGCGGACGCATGCGGCCCGACGGCGGCACCGTTCTGCTCGACGGCGCCCGGGCGGCGCGTACCCTTCGGCACAAGACCGCACTGATCGACGCTCCCGACGTCAGCGATCCGCCACCGAACATCTCCACGGTCGGCATGGTCGGCGAGGAGCTGATGTTCGCGGGCCGGCTCGCCGACCCGATCTCCGCTCGGCGCTGGCTCGACGAGCACGACCTGCGCTCGTATTCGCGCGTTCCCATCGGCGACGTTCCCGCGACCGATCGCATCCGGATGCTGCTCGAGCTCGCGGTCCTGCGCCCGGGCGTCGAGGGCATCGTGCTCGTCTCGCCCGACCGCCACGGCGGCGATCCCCATGCCTGGTGGACGCTCGCGCGCGAATTCGCCGGACGTGGCCTCGCGGTGCTCGTCATCGCCGGCGAGGCCGCCGCGACGCTCCTCACTGAAACCGATCCCCTCGCGCCGCATCGACGCCTGGTGCCCAGCGGCATCCGGTTGCGCGGCACCCGTCCGAAGGCCTCCCGATGAAGATCCCCGCCCTGATCAGCGCCGAGCTGCGACGGCTGACGGCCACCCGGATGTCGGTGGTGGCCCTCATCGCGCTCATGCTCGTTCCCGTCCTCTATGGCGGCCTGTACCTGTGGGCCAACCAGGACCCGTACGGCAAGTTCGCCGACATCCCGGTGGCCCTGGTCGACCTCGACGCGGGTGCGCCCGCGAGCGAGGGCGACGGCACGGTCAACTACGGGTCGGAGGTCGCCGACAAGCTCGTCGAGGGCAAGGATTTCGGCTGGAAGCAGATGGATGCCGCAGAGGCGCAGGAGGCGCTGCGCACCGGCGAGGTCGACTTCTCCGTCACCCTTCCCGAGGACTTCTCGCTCGCTCTGACGAGCGCCGCCGGCGACACGCCCCGGCAGGCGACGCTGCTCCTCGCCACCAACGACGCGAACAACTACCTCGCTTCATCGATCGGCTCGCAGGCGGTCGAACGCATCCGCTCGTCCGTCGCCGAGCTCGTCGGCCGCGAGGCCGCGTCGCGTCTGCTCACCGGCATCGCCGACATCCGCGTGCAGCTGCAGAACGCCACCGACGGTGCGAACCAGCTCGTCGACGGTGCCGGTCAGGCCCTCGACGGCGCGAACCAGCTCGCCGACGGCACCGGGCGGCTCTCGAGCGGCGCCGTGCAGCTGCGCGACGGCGCGAACCAGCTCGCCGGCGGTGCGTCGCAGCTCGCCGACGGCACCCGCACCCTGGCTCAGGGCTCGTCCGATCTGGCGTCGGGCGCGGCCCAGGTCTCCGACGGCACGGCCGAGCTCGCCGGCTACGCCGACCGCGTTCGCGCGGCCGTCGATGACGCTGCGGGGCAGCTCCCGCAGGTGCGGACGGACATCGCCGCCCTGCTCGCCGACGGGGGACTCGACGAGGGGCAGATCGCGGCGGTCCTCGCGCGCCTCGATCTGATCGGCGAGCGCCTGCAGTCGGGCGCGACGCGCGTCGACGAGGCGACGGGGCAGATCGACCGTCTCGCCGCGGGGGCCGCTCAGGTCAGTTCGGGTGCCGCCCAGCTCGCGAGCGGCGCCGCACAGGCCGCCGACGGTGCGGCATCCGTGTCGTCGGGTGCCGGCCAGCTCGCGTCGGCGACGGACGAGGCCGCGACCGGCGCCGCTCAGCTCGACGAGGGCGCGCGGCAGCTGGCGTCGGGTCTCGGAACCCTCGACGGCGGGCTCGTCACCCTGCGTGACGGGCTGAGCTCGGGCGTGGCCCAGCTGCCCGATTCGACTCCCGAGCTGCGCGACCAGCAGGCGCAGACGATCGCCGACCCGGTGGCTGTCGACTCCGGCAACCTCGCGAAGGCCGGCGATTACGGCGCGGGCCTCGCGCCCTTCTTCGCCGCCCTGGCCGGATGGATCGGCATCTACGCCCTGTTCCTCATCGTCAAGCCGGTCTCGCGCCGCGCCGTGACCGCGCTGCGCTCACCCCTGCGCGTGACCCTCGCCGGCTGGCTGACACCCGCGATGCTGGGCGGGATCGGCATGATCGTCCTCTTCGGGGTGCTCTCTATCGCGCTCGGGTTCAACTTCTCGAGCCCCGTCGGCACGCTCGGGATGCTGATCACGGCGTCGTTCACGTACGCCGCGATCATCCTCGCGCTCAACGTGTGGCTGGGGTCGGTCGGTCAGTTCATCGGCCTCGTGCTGATGGTCCTCCAGCTCGTCACGGCGGGCGGAACCTTCCCCTGGCAGACCCTGCCGGCACCGCTCGCCGCCCTGCACCATGTTCTGCCGATGGGTTACGTCGTCGACGGCATGCGCCAGTGGATGTACGGGGGCGACCTCAGTCGGGTCAGTCTCGATCTCGCGGTGCTCTTCGCGTGGATGGCCGGCGCTCTCGTGCTCGCCGCGGTCGGCGTGGCCCGGATGACGCACGGTCGCACGCTGCGCGACCTGCAGCCGAGCCTCATCGGCTGATTCACTCCGGGCCAGTCCCGCTAGAATGTCGACAATCGACACGAGAGCGAGGAGTGGCGGAATGGTGGACGTGGACGCCGACGGAGCACGTGACCCGATGGCCCCCGAGCGGACCCGCGTCGACGACGTCGGCACTGCCGTGATCGATCTCGTCCGACGGCAGGACATCGACGCGGTGATGTTCGACTGCGACGGCACCCTCGTCGACTCCGAGCCCATCGGCCACCGCGTCTGGGGCGCTCTCGCCGGCGACCTGGGCGTGGTGGCAGCCCCGGGAGCCGACGCGGAGGGCCTCAGCTTCGAGCAGCGCCTCGAGGCGCTGCGGACCACGAATCCCGCGCTTCCCCCGACCGAGGTCGTCTATGCCGAGTACTGGCGGCGCCTGCGCACAGCCTTCGACGAGAGCCTGCAGCCCATCGAGGCGACCTACCGCCTCGCCCGCGAGCTCGTCCGCGCGAGCATTCCCGTCGCGATCGTCAGCAACAGCGCGCAGGAACGGCTGCAGTACACCGTCTCCGGCGCGCTGCCCCTGCTGGCGGGAGTGACGCTGGTGGGATGGACGCCACGCGACCGCCCCAAGCCTCACCCCGACCTCTACCGTCGAGCCGCGTCGCTCGTCGCGGCTCCAGCCGACCGGTGTCTCGCGATCGAAGACAGCGCCGTCGGCGCGCTGGCCGCCTCGCGCGCGGGCATGCGCACTCTCATCCTCGACACGGTCGTTCACTGACCCGCGGCGCTCACCGGCTCACGCTCGGCCGAAGCAGATCGGGCCGCGTGCCCCATCGGTCGAGGGCTTCCTGCGAGAGCCGGATGCCGAGGCCCGGCCCCTCGGGCACGGCGAGCATGCCGTCGGCGTCGAGCTCGGGAGGCGTCTCCAGCAGCCCGTCGATGTAGGCCGAGCCCGTGCGGTACTCCACGAGGTCGGTGCCGGCGACAGCGGACGCGAGATGCAGATCCGCGCTCAGCCCGACCGCCGTGTTCCACCCGTGCGGGATGAGCTGCACCCCGAACTCCTCGGCCAGCCAGGCCACACGGCGTGATTCGCTGAGCCCGCCGCTCTTCGTCGTGTCGGGCTGCACGATGTCGAAGGCCCCGGCGCGCATGCATCTCGCGAAGTCCTGGCGCCGCGTCAGCACCTCGCCGCCGGCGATGGGCACGCCGGCTCGAGCACGCAGAGCCGTGTAGCCCTCGATGTCATCGGGCGCCAACGCCTCCTCGAACCATGCGACGTCGTAGTCGGCGAGCATCGCCGAGGTGCGGATCGCCCACGCCGATCGGCCCGCCCAGAATCCATCCGACCCGCCGGCGTCGACGGCGAGCAGGGCATCCGGCCCGATCGCGTCGCGCGCCGTGGCGACGACATCCTCGTCGTATCGGCTGTCGCGGCGTCCGAAACCGCCCCACCCGATTTTGAACGCGTGGAAACCGTCGGCCGCGATCTCGTGGAGCGTGTCGCGCAGCGGGGCGGGGTCGTCGACCAGCAGCGACGCATACGGTCGTACACGCGACCGGTAGACGCCCCCGAGCAGCATCCCCACGGAAAGTCCCGCCGTCTGCCCCAGGATGTCCCACAGGGCGATGTCGATCCCGCTGATGGCGTGCGCGACCGCGCCCCCTCTTCCCATCCAGAAGGTATGGGCTGCCAGCGTCTGACTCACCCGCTCGGGCTCGCGCGGGTCTGCCCCGACGACCAGCGGTGTCAAGAGCTCGAGCGCGGCGCGGACGAGCGCCTCGCTCGAGTAGCAGCTGCCGACGCCGATGACGCCCTCGTCGGTGTGCACCGCGATCAGGGTGTGGATGACGTCGTCGGGGCCGTGCTCGTGCGTCCATCCGCCCTCCGGGGTCGCGCCGCGCAGCCCGCACGTCTTGATCTCGGTGATCTTCATCTGATCCGCCTTCCTCACCACGGGATCCGTGCTGTCGATTGTCGACAATAACCGTACCGGCCTCTTCCGGTCATTGTCGACAACGACCACCGGATTGCTACGGTGGCGGAGTGAGCTCCTCTCCGCTTCCGCCGATCCCGACCGCTTCTCGCCGCCAGCAGGTCGCCGACGTGCTGCGAGAGGCCATCACGTCCGGGGACCTCGAACCCGGACACAAGCTCACCGAGCTCGAGCTCGCGAGTCAGCTCGGGACCAGTCGTGCGCCGATCCGCGAGGCGCTCCGACAGCTGGAGCAGGAGGGGCTCGTGGTCTCCTACCCGTACCGCGGCACCGAGGTGCTCGGCGTCTCGCAGGAGGAGATCGAGAACGTCCTCGTTCCCGTCCGCCTCGCCCTCGAGCGCTTCGCCTTCGCGAAGGCGATGGAGGCGTGCACGGATGAGGATGCCGCAGGACTGGCAGCCATCATCGAGCGCATGGACGATGCGGCGTCGGCCGGCGACCTGGGTCGGCTCGCCGACGAGGACGCCCGGTTCCACGAGGCCATCGTGATCCTCTCCGGCCAGCAGCACTGCCTGCAGATCTGGCGGACGATCCAGCCCCGCGTACGCGCGTACTTCCGGCGCGATGCGTCGTTCTACAGCGACCCGCACGCCGTGGGGGCGCAGCACCGAACACTGCTCGACGCCCTGCGCGCGGGCGACCAGGACGAGGGCCGGCGCGTCATCAGCGAGCACATCCGCACGCACTTCGGCGACCCCGCGGACTCACTCCGTTCGTGATCCGCCAACGGGCCGCGCGTGCTCCGGCGGCCGCCCGACCTCGGCGACGGTGTGCCCCTCGCACTCCGCCGCCGTCACGTGCGCCCGCTCGACGCGATCCATCGCGAACCAACGTATCCCGTCGCGCAGGCGACACCATCCGATGAGGTACCAGCGGCCGCCATTCGACGCGAAAAGCACCGGCTCGACGTCGCGCGTCGTGGTGGCGCCGCTGTCGGCGGTGTAGCGGATGCGGACGACGCGCTGCTCGGCCATCGCCTGTTCGAGGGCTGATCTGACCGCACGCGAGGCGCCGGGCGCGCCGTCGACCCAGACCCGTCCGGCGAGGTCGGCCGCGTGCTTCCGGGTGCGAGGGTCGAGCACGTCCACGATCTTGCGCACGGCAGCCGATGCGAGGTCGGCGTACGGCGCGTCCGTCGCGGCCGCGACCGCGGCCATGAGCGCCACCGCCTGAGACGGCGACAGGCTGATCGGCGGGAGGGAGGATCCGGCGGCGAGCCCGTAGCCACCGCCCGGGCCGGGCCGCGACCAGATCGGCGCACCGCTGCGTTCGAGTGCATCGAGATCACGCTTGACCGTCCGAGCCGACACCTCGAACTCCTGCGCCAGACGCTCGGCCGACACACCGCGCGCCCCGCTGCGGCGCAGCGTCTCGGACAGGGCGTGCAAGCGCTCCGCGCGCTTCATCGTCGGAACCGCGTTGAATTCATGACATAGATGATGACACACTGCTGTCCAACACCCGGCGGATGCTGGTGTCATGACCGATCAGCTCACCTCTCCCCCGCTCCTCCTCGTCCCCGGCCACTGGCTGGGCGGATGGGCCTGGGACGACGTCCTGGCCCACCTCTCCCCCGCCGATGCTCGAACGAAGGCGCTCACCCTGCCGGGCCTCGACGGCGACGACCCCGCGCACGCGACGCGCACACTCGAAGACCAGGTCGACGCGATTCTCGAGACGCTGGACTCGCTCGGTGCGTCACCCGCCGACCCGGCGGTCGTCGTCGCCCACAGCGGCGCCAACGGGCCGGTGAGCATCGTCGTCGACCGGCATCCCGAACTCGTCCGGCGCATCGTATGGGTCGATTCCGGCCCGATGGCGAGCGGCTCCGCGTTCGCGCCAGGACTGCCCGAGACCGTCTCCGAACTTCCCCTGCCCCCCTTCGACGAACTCGGGCAGCAGGCGAGCCTCGCAGGGCTCGACGCCGACCACCTCGACCGCTTCCGCGACCGCGCCATGGCCGAGCCCGCGCCGGTGGTGCGCGAACCGGTGCGCCTCACGAACGATGCGCGCCATGCCGTGCCGACCACGCTGGTGTGCTGCTCGATCTCGGGCGCGCAGGTCATTCGGATGGCCGAGAGCGGTCATCCCATGTTCGCCGAGGTCACGCGGCTTCGGCACGTCGACGTCGTCGACCTGCCCACGGGCCACTGGCCGATGTGGAGCAGGCCGCGCGAGCTCGCCGACATCATCCGGGCGGAGGTCGCGCGGGGCCGCTGACGAGCGCGCGGCATCCCGATAGTCTCGGGACATCGTTCTTGGAGGGTGGTCGATCATGCGAAGCGTTCTGCGGATCTTCTCGGCCATCACGGCGGTGCTCGCTCTCGCGGTGACCGTCGGGATCGCCCACGCCGCGCCGGCGAGCGCACACGAGCAGACCCGGCGGGGCGCGGGCCCGTCGGCCGGCGCGAGCTCCGGCCCGAACCCACTCGCGCGCGGAGCCGCGCTGCCGACGTATTCGGCCGCGGCCCAAGCGGTGTCGGACGCGCGAGCTCAGGGCCGGACGGCCGAGGCCGACGCTTTCGAGGTGATCGCGAGCCGACCCACCGCGACCTGGCTCGGGGAGTGGTACAGCGACGCCGAGCTCGTACGGGTGCTCCAGGCGGAGACCGCGGCGGCGGCGGCGCAGAACAAGGTCGCGACGTTCGTCATGTACGCGATCCCCGCCCGCGACTGCTCCGCCTACTCGCAGGGCGGGCTCCCGGTCGACCGCTACGGCGCGTGGGCACGGCTCATCGCGCAGACGCTGCGCGGCACGGCATCCGCCGTCATCGTCGAGCCCGACGCCCTGGCGATGCTCGGCGACTGCGAGGGCCAGGGTCCGCGGGCGACGCTGATCGGCGACGCCGTCCGTGCCCTCACCGCGGCCGGCGTCGCCGCGTACGTCGACGCGGGAAACGCGAACTGGGTGCCGCCCGAGACGATGGCCCAGCGGTTGCGCGACGCCGGGGTGCTCGAGGGCCGGGGGTTCTCCACCAACGTGTCGAACTTCTCGCCGACGGCCGACGAGCAGCGGTACGCCGAGCGCCTGCGCGCCCTTCTGGGCGGTGCCCCGCGGTACGTCATCGACACCTCGCGCAACGGCCGCGGATGGCAGGGAACGTGGTGCAACCCGACCGGGGTGGGCCTCGGTACCCCGCCGAGCATCGGCACGGACGGCTCCGGGCTCGACGCCCTGCTCTGGGTCAAGCGTCCCGGAGAGAGCGACGGGACCTGCAACGGCGGGCCCGCCGCGGGCAGCTGGTACGAGAAAGCCGCCCTTGAGCTGGTGCGCAACCGCGCGTTCTGAGCGCCGTCGGCGACCTCAGGCGACGCCCCAGGTGACCGCGATCACCGTGACGTCGTCCTCCTGCTCGCTCTGTGCGGCACGAGCGGCGAGTTCGCTGACGACGGCGTCGATGTCGTCCCGGCCGGTGACGAAGTCGCGGTAGCGGTCGATCGAGTCCAGCGATCCGCCGAAGAGGTCGAGGACGCCGTCGCTGACGCTGATGACACTGTCACCGGGCCGCAGTGCGACCTCGTCACTGGTCCAGCCGGTGCCGACACCGATGGGGAGCTGACCCGAACGCAGGAAGAAGCTCGTGCCGTCGGCGCTCCGGACGATCGTGAGGCCATGCCCGGCATCGGCCCAGCGCAGCATCCCATCCGGGCTGATCCGCGCGTGGAAGCACGTCGTGAACTGGGTGCCGATCGTGTCGGTGGGACCCGTGTTCAGGCCGACGGCGGCGCGCCGCAGAGCCGCGGCGGGGTCGGGATCGTCGACATTGCTGCGGATGACCGTGCGGACGGCTGCGGCGATCATCCCGGGGCCGACACCCTTGCCCATGACGTCGCCGAGAGTGAAGGCTGTGCCGCCGTCGGGCGTGGCGTACCAGTCGTAGAAATCGCCGCCGACCGTCCGGGCCGGCACGCAGACCCCCGCGACGCGGAAGCGCGGCGGGAGGTCCGAGCCGTCGACCGGCTGCAACGACCGCTGCACCACGGCGGCCTGCGAAACCTCGGCCTCGGCCAGGCGCCGGTGCCATTGCGACGCCGTGAGCTTCTGCAGCGAGCGGCGCGACAGCTCGTTGACGACGGCGCCCGCTGCCGCGTAGACGAGCACAGCGATGATCAGCCGGACGAACTCGCTCACCGTGAGTACCTGGCCGGGCGCCAGCACGAGCGGCAGCAGCAGCGTGACGCAGACGCCGACGAGGGGGACGAGGATGCGCCAGCGCCCGGGCCCGGCGGCGATCCAGATCACCGGGAGCACGACGATCGCAAGGAACACGGACTGCGTGTCGCCCGTGCCGAAGCGCAGCAAGCCGATCGCGACGAAGTCGCCGATCGGGATGATCAGCTCCGCGCGCCGCAGCACCGGCCACCGCGCCATCAGAGCGCCCAGGACCAGCAGCACCACCGCGAGAGCGGCTCCCTGCCACATCCTCGTCGCGTCCGTCACGGGGAGCCAGGGCACGGCCGCACTCGCGATGGCCGCTCCGACGACGACGGTGGCGACGATCGCCTGCCGCGCGAGGTTCTCCCATGATCGGTGTCCTGTCGCCACGACCACGGGCGTCGTCTCCGCCGGGGAGACCCGGGTGTCAGGCGGGGCGTGCGTCATGCCTCCAGTCAATACGACTCCCGCCCGCTTCGGGTCGCGGAGCCATGCCTTTTGATAGCACACGCGTGCTAACATCGGCGCATTCGTCGACTCGAGAGGACTCGATCATGATTCTGGCCGCGATCATCGCCTGCGAGGTGGGGTTCTGGGTCGCGATCGTCGCCGGCCTCGTCGCCCGCTACGCCCTCAACCGCCCCCGACTCGGTGCGATGCTGCTCCTCGCAGCGCCGCTGATCGACCTGCTCCTGCTCCTGCTCGTCGCAGCGGACCTGATCGGCGGCGGGACGGCCTCCTGGCACCACGGCCTCGCCGCGCTCTACATCGGCATCTCCGTCGCGTACGGGCACCGGATGATCGCCTGGGCCGACGCGAAGGTCGCCACACATTTCCGGGGCGCGGCCCCACGCCCCGCGCTGTACGGCGCGGCGTATGCCGTCGCCTGCTGGAAGGACGTCCCGCGCACACTGCTCGCGGCGGCGATCGCTGCCTCGATCCTGGGCGGGCTCATCGTCGTCGTCGGCGACGCGGACCGCACCTCGGAGCTGCTCGGGTTCTTCCCCATTCTCGGGGTGATCGTCGGGATCGACCTGCTCTGGGCGATCAGCTACTCCCTCTGGCCCAAGCGGGCTCCCGTCGCTGCGGGATGATGTTGGCATGCCCCGCCTGATCGACCACGACCACCGCAACGACGAGATCGCTGCGGCCGCGTTCCGAGTGCTCGCCCGCGACGGGGTCGCGGCACTGTCGGTACGGCGGGTGGCGGACGAGGCGGGGATCGCGACCGCATCCCTTCGTCGCGCGTTCTCCACGCAGGATGAGCTGCGCCAATTCTGCTTGGAGCGACTGCAACAGGACGTCACGACCCGCCTGCTCGCCGTGACCGGCCAGGGCCGCGAACGCGCGATGCGCTGGATGCGTGAGCTGCTGCCGCTCGACGATTCCCGGCGTACCGAGCTGCTGGTTCAGCTCCAACTGACCCGGCTCGCACTCACCGATGACGGCTTACGAGGCCACGCCCGCGACCTGCACGACGGCGTCCATCGGGTCTGTGCCGCCGCCGTGGAGGAGCTCGCGGCCGCGGGAGAGCTCGCGTCTCACCTCGACCCGGTCCTCGAGACGGAGCGGCTGCACGCGCTCCTCGACGGGCTGGCGCTGCACCTCATCTGGACCTCGTCGATCGACACTGTCGTCAACGCCGATGAGGTGCTCGCGCGCCACCTCGACTCGCTCGCCGGGTAGCGCGTCGTCGCGCCTCAGTCGCGGGTGTCGCTCGGCGCCGGAGCGTCGGCGAACTCGTCGACGAAGAGCGAATCGCGGTCGAGGGTCTTGTTCCGGTATGCCTGCCGCCCCACCATGTGCGCCGACAGAGGAGCCGTCGCCAGCTGGATGAGCGCGACGGGGACGAGGAAGGCGACGACCGGCCACGAGTGCAGCGAGACGCCGACCGCGATGCAGATCAGGATGAAGCCGAGCACCTGCGGCTTCGTGGCGGCGTGAAGGCGGGTCGGCACGTCGCGGAAACGCAGCAAGCCGATCGCCGCCGTGAGGCACAGCAGCGCCCCGATGAGGACGAGCACGAGGGCGATGACGTCGGTGATGGTCATGATGCGTCCGTGTTGTCCTTCCGCGCGACGAAGCGCGCGATCGAGATCGAACCGAACACGCCGACCGCGGCGACGATCAGCAGCACGGGCAAGGTGCGGGTGTGATGGTTGATCGCCATCTCGGCGCCGAGCGCGCAGATGACGAGGGTCAGCAGCACGTCGGAGGCGACGGCGCGGTCGAGGATCGACGGGCCGACGATGATGCGCCACAGCGTGAGCAGCGCCGAGACGGCGAAGACGACCGAGATGACGACGATGAGCCAGGTCATGAGCGCTCCCTCCGCAGGTCCGCGAGCTGGTGCGCCTGCTCCTTCGAGCCGACTGCACGCACGATGCGCTCCTCCCAGTGCTGGATCTCGCGCCGCTGGTGCTCGAGCTGCTCCTGCGTGCGGATGCCGATGGCGTGCACGTACAGGATGCGGCGATCGCGGTCGATGTCGATGATCAGCGAGCCAGGGATGAGGGATGCCGTCACCGCGACGTGCGTCATGATCAGGTCGTCGTCGGTACGCAGCGGCACAGCGATGATCGCAGCGCCCGGCTGACGGCGCGGATCGATGACCTGCCAGGCGACCAGCAGCGATCCCTTGACGAGCGAGAGGAGGAACTCGAGGAAGAAGACGACGCCCCACCAGATGTTGACCCGACCCGACAGCTCGACCGGCGGCAGCCGGAATACACGCGTCACGAAGAGGGCCACCACGATCCCCGTCAGCGCCGCGAGCACGGTGAACTGACCCCACAGCAGCATCCACAGCGCGACCAGCCAGACGAAGAACGGCAGCTGTCGCCAGAGCGCGGTCGCGGCATTGCGCTTCGCCTCGCCCATCATCACTGCACCTCCTGCTCGAGCTGACTGATCGTGACCGGCTGCAGGAGCGATTCTCCGATGGCGGCGCACAGGTCGTACAGGGGCCCGGCGAAGACGGTCAGCGCCACGGTCACCGCGACCATTCCGGCCGTCGCGGTCGTCATGATGCGCGGGATGACGCGCTTCTCGGTCTGGACGTCGGCCCCCTCGGCATCCCCGAGGTAGGCGATGCGCGAGTCGGTCTCGCTCTCACCCTCGCCGACCTCGTCCTTCTCCCGCCAGAACGAGAGGTTCCACGCGCGCATCAGGGCGTAGAGGGTGAGGAGCGAGGTGATGATGCCCGCGACGATCAGCACGTACATCAGCGGGGTGCCCTCGTCGGCGGCCGCGTCGAAGAGCGCGTATTTGCCGATGAAGCCCGAGAAGGGCGGGAGCCCCCCGAGGTTGATCGCCGGGATGAAGTAGAGCACGGCCAGCAGCGGTGCGGCCCGCATGAGGCCCTTGACCTTCAGGATGGAGGTCGACCCCGCGCGTCGCTCCACGAGCCCCACCGCGAGGAAGAGGGTCGTCTGAACGACGATGTGGTGGACGATGTAGTAGATCGTGGCCCCGACGGCCGCCGGCGTCGCGATCGCGAGGCCGAAGATCATGTAGCCGATATGACTCACCAGCGTGAACGACAGGATGCGTTTGAGCTCGGCCTGCGCCACGGCGCCGAGCACCCCGACGATCATCGTCGCCAGCGCCACGATCAGCAGCAGCGTATTGACATCGTTGTCCTGGAAGATCTCCGTCTCGGTGCGGATGATCGCGTACACGCCGACCTTCGTCAGCAGACCCGCGAACACCGCGGTGACAGGAGCGGGGGCCGTCGGATACGAATCGGGCAGCCAGAACGACAGCGGGAAGACGGCGGCCTTGATGCTGAACGCGAGCAGCAGCAGCAGGTGCAGGACGAGCTGCGTCTCCTGGGGCAGCTCCGTCATCCGCTGCGAGAGCTGCACCATGTTGACGGTGCCGAGCGCGCCGTAGATCGCCGCGATCGCCGACAGGAACAGAATCGACGACACGAGCGAGACGACGATGTAGACGACGCCCGTGCGGATGCGCGACTCGGTCGAGCCGAGGGTGATGAGCACGTACGACGCAACGAGCAGGATCTCGAACCCGACGTACAGGTTGAACAGGTCGCCCGCGATGAAGGCGTTGAAGATGCCCGCCGAGAGGATGAGGTACGACGGGTGGAAGATCGAGACCGGCGTCTCGTCGTCACCGTCGGCGGCGCCCTGGCCGACCGAGAAGAGCAGAACCGCGAGCAGGACGACGCTCGAGACGACGACCAGCAGCGCGGCCAGCCGGTCGACGTAGAGCACGATGCCGAAGGGGATCGGCCAGCCGCCGACCGAGACCGCGATCGGCACGCCGGTGGCGTTGATGGCGTTCAGGAGCACCGCCGCGATCACGAGCGTCGCGGTGAGCGTGACGATCGAGACCCCGACCTGGATGCGGCGGCGGCGACCGAAGATGAGGGCGATCGCGGCCCCCAGCAGGGGCAGCGTCACGAGGAGGGGAACCAGGGCGCTCATCGGTCTCCTCCGGGGCGATCGGTGGGCGCGTCGTCGCGCAGCGCGTCGAAGTCGCGCGAGTGCAGCACGGTGATGGGCGAGGTCTGATCGCCGACGAAGTCGGTCGTGGCGTCGTCGTCCTCGTCGGTGATCTCCTGCTCCATCGCCTCGTCGTCTTCGGCGACACGATCACGCACGGCGAGGTCGGCCTCGTCGTCCTCGACCGTGTCGGCCTGACCGAGCTGCCAGGAACGGTAGATCAGGGCCAGCAGGAACGCCGACACCGCGAAGGTGATGACGATCGCCGTGAGCGTCAGGGCCTGCGGCAGCGGGTCGCTGAACTCCGAAGGGTCGTCGGCGGAGCCGTAGAACGGCGCGACGCCGGGCGCCCCCATGACGACGAGGAGGAACAGGTTGGCCGCGTTGCCGAGCAGCAGGAACCCGATGAGCACGCGCGTCAGGCTGCGCTCGAGCATCGCGTAGACGCCGGCGGCGAACAGGACACCCATGACGATGATGAGGATCAGCGAGACGTTCATCGGGCGAGCTCCTCTCGCTCCTTGCGCTGGCGGTCGACTTCAGCGCCCAGCGAGCGGAGCACGTCGAGGACGAGACCGATCACCACGAGATACACGCCGACGTCGAAGATCGTCGAGGTGACGAACTCGACATGGCCGAGGACCGGCAGTTCCGCTTCCCAGAACGTGCTGGTGAGAGCTGGTGCCCCGAAGAAGAGGGGGACGACCGCCGTGCCGACGGCGAGCGCCATCCCGACGCCCAGCAGCCGCCCGGCATCCGCGGGAGCCGCCGCACCGAGCTCGTACGGGCCGCCCGCGACGTAGCGCATGACGAGCGCCATGCCCGCGACGAGTCCGCCGGCGAAGCCGCCGCCCGGCAGGTTGTGGCCGGCGAACAGCAGGTAGAGCGAGACGACGATGATCGTGTGGAACAGGATGCGGACGATCACCTCGAGCATGATCGAGCGCGTCTCGGGCCGGAGCTTCTGCCCGCCCACGAGCCAGGCCTGCCGAGACGAGCCCGAGCCGGCACGCGGACGCGGGCCCTCCGCCGTCTCGACGAGCGGGCGCCGGGTGCGGAGCGCGCCGGTCGGCAGCGACGAGATCGCCCGCGAGAGCGTGTCGGAACGGTGGGTGACGAAGACGAGCGAGGCCACGCCCGTCGCCGCGAGGATGAGCACCGACAGCTCGCCCATCGTGTCCCAGCCGCGCAGGTCGACGAGGGTCACGTTGACGACGTTCTTGCCGTGGCCGATCTCGTAGGCGAGGTCGGGGAACGCGGTCGAGATCGGCTCGGCGACGCGGGCGCTGGTCGCGACGATCGCCACGAGCGCCATCGTCGCGCCGACGCCGATTCCGAGCAGCGCGCGCCCGATCGGCCAGACCGAGGCATTGTGGTCGCCCATCCGCGACGGGATGCGGCGCAGCACCAGCGCGAAGGCGATGAGCGTCACGGTCTCGACGAGGATCTGCGTCAGGGCGAGATCGGGCGCACCGGCCGAGGCGAAGAGCGCGACCATGCCGAGCCCGGTCACCGACACGAGCACGACGCCCGTGTAACGCTTCCGCGCGCGCACCGCGATGATGCCCGCGATGATCATGATCGGTGCGACGAAGACCTGCATCGGCGAGTGCCACGCGGCCAGGTCTGCCTGCCAGCCTCCGTGCGCGATGAGTGCAGTGCCCTCGGCCGCGACGAAGACGACGAAGATCGTTCCGACGTAGACCGGGAGCGACCCGCGCTGGGTCAGCGACGTCGTCCAGACCGAGGTCCGCACGATCGCACGGACCGTGCCGTTGTAGGCGTCGACCGCTGTGAAGGGAAGCCAGCGACGCTGCGTGCCGTCGCGCCGGCCGACGAACCAGAACAGCACCAGACCGGCGAGGATGCTGCCGATCGAGAGGAACAGCGCCGGCTCGAGACCGTGCCACAGAGCCAGGTGGTACTCGTAGCCGTCGGCGCCGGCCACCTCGGGCATCGTGTCGGCGTAACCCGAGAATGCGACGTCGAGCAGGGGTGCCGCGACACCGCCGACGATGGTCAGGCCGCTCAGCAGCACCGGGGCCGCGAGGAAACCGATGGGCGGGTCGGGCCACTCGGTACGGGGCAGAGTCTCGCCCGCGGCATCCTTCTTCGTGAAGAACGCCCCCCACACGAAGCGGGCGCCGTAGGCGGTGGTCAGGAGCGACCCGAGCACGATTCCGATGAGAGGCGCGAGGGCTTCGGGATCGGTGCCTCCCTCGAGCAACGACGAGAGCGCCGCCTCTTTCGCGACGAAGCCGACGGTGGGCGCGAGGCCCACCATCGAACCGATCGCGATGATCGAGAAGACCGCGAGCGTCGGCGCCTGCCGGCCCACCCCGGAGAGCTCACGGATGTCGCGAGTGGACAGCTGCCGGTCGATGACGCCGACCACGAGGAAGAGCGACGACTTGAAGAGCGCGTGACCGACGAGCAGGGCCAGACCCGCGAGAGCGGAGTTGCGCTCTCCGTAGCCCAGCACGACCGTCAGCATGCCGAGCTGGCTGACGGTGCCGAAGGCGAGGATGCGCTTGAGGTCGGATTCGCGCAGCGCCTGCAATCCGCCGAGCAGCATCGTGAAGACGCCGAGTCCGATGACCATCGGGCGCCACGGATCCTCGTGGGCGAAAGCGGGGGCGAGGCGGGCGATCAAGTAGATGCCCGCCTTCACCATCGCGGCCGCGTGCAGGTACGCGCTCACCGGCGTGGGTGCGGCCATCGCGCCCGGAAGCCAGAAGTGGAAGGGGAAGATCGCCGACTTGCTCAGGGCGCCGACGAGGGTCAGCGCGATGGCGACGTTCAGCAGCGCGCCGTCGGGGGCCGGTGACGCGACGATCGTGCTCAGGCTCGTCGTGCCGTACAGCACGACCAGCATGACGACGCCGATGAGCATCACGAGCCCGCCGAGGGTCGTGACGAGCAGAGCCTGCAGAGCCGCGCGCCGGCTCGCACCGCGGGCGTTGTAGAACCCGATCAGGAGATACGACAGGACGCTCGTGATCTCCCAGAACATCACCAGCACGACGATGTCGTCGGTCAGGACGAGGCCGTACATGGCACCGGCGAAGGCCAGCAGCACGGCGGCGAACTGCCCGACGCCGACCTTCTTGCCGTCGAAGTACCAGCGGCAGTAGATCATCACGAGCGCACCGACGCCCGTGACGATGAGCGTCATGATCCACGCGAGGGTGTCCATCCGCATCGACAGCGCGATGTCGAGCTGGGGGATCCAGGCGTATGACTCGAACGGAATGCCACCGCTCAGAACCTCAGGAGCGCGGCGGGCCGCATCGACGAACGCGGCGATGGGCAGCAGGGCTGCGACGAAGAATGCGCGGGCGCCGATCCGCTTGATCAACCACGGCAGAACCAACGGAAGAACCGCGAACGCACCGAGGAAGATCAGCAACAGGCCTCCTCTGGGCGTGGGGGGTCGTGTCATCCATCTTACCGACAGGATGACGGTCCTGCGCCCCGGGATCTAAGATTCGGCGGCGACGGGCCCCGTCGTGTTCCCGATGCGGAACGTACTGGTGAACCACTGCGAGTCGGGAGTGTCGCCGCCGAGCAGCGCAGCGACCGCCTCGCCGGCGGCGCGCCCCTTCTGCCACGCGGGCTGCACCAGAGTGGTCAGCTCGTAGGGCGCCAGGCCGTCGACGACGATGCCGTCGAAGCCGGTGATGCTCACATCGTCGGGCACCCGCAGTCCGGCTTCCTCCGCCGCGCGCAGCACGCCGACGGCGAGCAGGTCGCTCTGCGCGACGATCGCGGTCGGCCGAGGGCCGCCACCCGCGAACAGGGCGCGGCCGACCGCGGCGCCGGCGTCGATCGAGCTGTCGACGGCGGCGTAGGCCGCGGCATCCGGGAACACGTCGCGGAATCCGGCGAGCCGGTCGGCCACCACGTCGACCGAGGTGGTGCTCTCGTCGTCACGCGACAGCCAGCCCGACTCCGACCCCCACCGCACCGGCATCGTCACCGCGACGACGTTCGCGTGCCCGAGATCGCGGACGTGCTCGGCAGCCAGACGCTGCGCCTCGCGGTTGTCGAGCGCGATGCGGGGCACCCCCTCTCCCCCGTCGCCCTCGATGACGACGACCGGGATGCCGCGGGCGCGCACGCTCGCGAGGTGATCGCGCAGCAGCGCGCTGCATCCGATCAGCACGGCGGCGTCGATCGGAGCCGTCATGAGGGTCGGTTCGCCCGCGACGACGCTGCCTTCGCGCAGCAGCAGCAGGCCCGCACCGATGGGAGCGACCGCATCGGCGAGCGCATCCATCGTCGTGCGCATGACGGGGTCGCCGAAGACGCTGCCGAGTCGCCCTCCGCTGACGACGCCGATGATGCCGCTGCGTCCGCGTCGGAGCGACGCCGCGCGCGGGTCCGGCCCGAGGTATCCGAGCTCGGCTGCGGCCGCGAGGACCTTCGCCCGGGTCGCCTCGCTCACGGGCGTCTTGCCACTGAAGACGACGGATGCCGTCGACGGCGAGACCCCGGCTGCGTGTGCGACATCCGAGATGGTGGGCCGACGAGCGTTCACGCCCCGATCGTACCTGGCTGTCGTGCCACGTCGAATCGATTCGGTACGCTGACCCGGTGACCGATGTGCTCTCCCGTTCCGTCTACCTGCGCTGGCGCAACGCCGTCTTCGCGATCTTCGCCGCGAGCGGCCTGAGCATCGCCACCTGGGCGGCGCGCGTTCCCACGATCAAAGAAGACCTCGGCATCGAGAACCGCGAGATCGGACTGGCGCTGCTCGCGATGGGGATCGCCTCGATCCTCGGGCTCTCCGCGAGCTCCGTCATCATCGCCCGGCTCGGCACCCGCACCGGCATGTTCGGGGTGCTGATCACGCTGTCGATCGGCCTCGCGATCCTCGGGCTCGGCAGCGGTTTCTTCCACTCGTACGCGATGCTCATCGTCGGGCTCGCGCTGTTCGGATTCGGCAACGGATGCCTCGACGTCATGATGAACGTCGACGGTGCCGCCATCGAGACGCAGTCGGGTAAGACGATCCTGCCCCTGTTCCACGCCTTCTTCAGCTTCGGAACCGTGATCGGCGCGGGGCTCGGCGCCATCGCCGCGGGCCTGCGGATCGGCGTCGCGATCCACGCCGTCACCATCGCCGCCCTCATCGTGGTGCTTGCGATCGTCGCGATCGCGAACGTCCCCCGCCGGGCGGTCACCGACGCCGTCGCCGCCGATTCCGCGGCACCCGAAACGGCGCCCGCCGACGGTCCCGCGCCCGGCTGGCGTCAGCGCCTCGCCGTGTCGCTTTCGGCCTGGCGCGAGCCGCGGACCTACACGCTCGGCATCATCATGCTCGGCATGGCCTTCGCCGAAGGCGGTGCGAACGACTGGCTCGCGCTCGGCGTGGTCGAGCACGAGGGCGGAACCGCCGCCATCGGCGCTGCGGCCCTCACCGTCTTCAGCGTGTCGATGACCGTGGTGCGCGTCTTCGGCGGACCCCTCGTCGACCGCTTCGGCCGCGTCGCGACGCTGCGCGTGCTCGCCGTCGCCGCGACAGCCGGCATCCTGCTGTTCATCCTCGCCCCGAACCTGCCGCTCGTCTTCGTCGGCGCGGCGCTGTGGGGCATCGGGGCGTCGCTCGGCTTCCCGCTCGGGATGTCGGCCGCCGCCGACGACCCCGCCCGCGCGGCCGCGCGCGTGAGTGCCGCCGCGACGATCGGCTACGTCGCGTTCCTGTGCGGGCCGCCGATCCTCGGGTTCATCAGCGACCACATCGGCCTGCTGCCGACGCTGTTCATCCTGGTGGTGCTCGTTGCGGCATCCGGTCTCGCCTCGTCCGCCGCGAAGCCGCTGCCCGGGGCCAAGGTCGGCGCCGGGCGCCACTGACCCGTCGCGCGAGGTCCGCGCCGCTTCACCGCGCCGCGAGGTCCCAGTTTGGCGGGGTATCCCGCCGCCATTCCCCGCCCAACTGGGACCTCGGCGGAGCGGTGAAGCGGGCGGGGGCAGATGGCCTGGCGGACGCGTCGGGGTCGTGTGAGCCGAGCCGGTCCCGTCCGGTCAACAGGCTCAACCGTGCTCGCTGACGGCCCGCGGGGCTTCAACGGCAGGTGAGCCTGACGACGGGACAACCGGCAGATGCCGGCGCGGTAGCTCAGAACCGCGGCAGCGGCACCCCCATGCCGCGCAGCAGGCCGTACACCGCGTCGACGAGAGATCCGGCCGGGACCGGCGCTGCGACCGCGTCGGCTGCGGCTCCGTCGAGAACCCAGCGGATCGCGCGAGCCTGGCCGGCGCACGACGTCGGGTCTGCATCGAGAGCCTGCGCGAGGTGCTGCGTGAGGAAGTCGTCGATCGCCGCGGTCTCGGCGGCGAGCGCTTCGCGGACGGGCTCGAGCCGTTCGACGTCGCCGATCGCCCGGACGAGACCGGGGTACAGCTCGTCGGCGAGCTCGGTCTCGACGTGGGCGGCATAGGCCAGAACGGCATCCATACCCGCTGCCCGCTCAGTGATCTCGGCCAGCGCCCGTTCCGTCTCGGAGCGCCCGGCCTCGAGCACTCCGACCAGGAGGTCGAGCTTCGTCGGGAAGTAGTGGAACAGCGTGCCCGACGACACGCCCGCGCGACGGTGGATCGACGCAGTGGTGGCGGCCGCGTATCCGGATGCGGCGAACTCGGCCGCCGCGGCATCCAAGATCGCCGAACGTCGCTCTTCGAAGCGTTCTGGATCGCGTCGGCGTGGCACGGGAGCCACGATAACCCGCCGATCGTTACTAGAGTGCCCACTCTAGAGCAGCTAATCTGCTTTCGTGGAACCTGAATCGAACCCCGTCGCGGCACCGCAATCGCAGCGCCCGCGCACCCGGGCACGCGCGTGGGTCACCGCGCTCGTGGGCATCGGTCTCGCGTGGTCACCGATGTGGCTACCGGAGGTGCTTCGCGCCGTCGGAGCCGACCCGCGCCCCCCGCTCGCGGCGATCGGGCTCGCGGGACCGGCGGCCTCGATCTTCTGGAACTGGCTCGCGACGGCGCTCGTCCTCGCGTGGGTGTTCGGTGTCGAGCGGCGCGGGCTGTCGTCTCTGCGCATCGTGCGGCCGACCGGCAAAGACCTCGAGTGGGCGCTCATCCTCTTCGGTGGCGCCATGGCCTGGAGCTGGCTCGCGCAGCTCATCCGTCCGCAGAACGCACCCGACACCGGCTCCGCCACCATCGCGGCGCTCCCGATCCTGACCGTCGTCGCGATGATCCTGAGCGCCGCGATCTGCGAAGAGATCCTGTTCCGCGGCTACCCGCTCGAACGGCTCACCCAGCTCACCCGGCGACGCTGGGTCGCGGTCGCCACGACGCTTCCGTTCTTCGTCGTGCCACATCTGTTCACCTTCGGACCCGAGTGGCTGCTCTACCACGCGAGCGGAACCGTGGCGATCTACGTGCTGTACCTCTGGCGCCGCAACCTCGTCGCCTGCATGGTGCTCCACGCAGCCGTGAACGCACCCATCCTCATCCCGACCGTCGCCGCGCATATCGGCTGAACACGCGGGCGCGCGCCCGCGCCGGCACTCTGCCAGGATCATCCGCGATGACGATCTCCACACAGCCCTGGCATCTCCCGGCATCCGACACCGGCGTCCACCTCGACATGATCCCCGAGCAGGTTCTCCATGCCCTCGGGGCAGGTGACACGGCGAACCTCGACCCGATCTACGCCAACCCGTTCCTCACAGGCCCGGAATGTGACTGGCTCTGGCGGCACCGCAGCGCACAGGTCGGGAACGCGCCTGGTGACGCTGCGTGGATCACCCGGCTCATCATCGATCCCCAGCGCGACGCCGCCGTCGGCGTGGCCGGCTTCCACGGCCCGCCTGATGAGGGCGGAATGGTCGAGGTCGGCTACCGCGTAGACCCCGAGCTGCGACGCCGCGGATATGCGCGGCAGGCTCTCGAGATCTTGCTGGACGTCGCCCGCACCCACCCCGACGTGCGCACGGTGCGCGCGACGATCAGCCCTGACAACGTCCCGTCACGAGCGCTCATCGACGGTTACGGGTTCGTCGAGCGCGGCGAGCAGTGGGATGACGAGGACGGCCGGGAGATCATCTACGAGCTCTCCGTCGCCGATGCCGACACCGACGCCGATGCCGACACCGACACCGACGCCGCCCAGCGATAGCGCTTAGGCTCGACGGGTGCGTCTGGTCATCGCCCGCTGCTCCGTCCAGTACACGGGGCGCCTCAATGCTCACCTTCCGCTGGCTACTCGGCTGCTGGTGCACAAAGGCGACGGAAGTTTGCTCGTGCACTCCGACGGCGGATCGTACAAGCCGCTCAACTGGATGAGCCCGCCGTGCACCCTCACGGTCGAGACTCCCGAGGACGACCCGGATGTCGAGGAGCAGGTCGTCGAGCAGTGGCGGGTGACCCACGCGAAGTCGGGCGACACCCTCGTCGTGCGCATCTACGAGATGATCCACGACTCGTCGCACGAGCTCGGCGTCGACCCCGGTCTCATCAAGGACGGCGTCGAAGCCGACCTGCAGCGGCTGCTCGCCGAGCAGGTCGAGGTCATCGGCGAGGACCTGACGCTCGTCCGACGCGAGTTCCCGACCGCGATCGGCCCGGTCGACCTGCTGCTGCGCGATCCCGCGGGCGGCACGATCGCCGTCGAGGTCAAGCGCCGCGGCGACATCGACGGCGTCGAGCAGCTCACGCGCTACCTCGAGCTGCTCGGCCGTGACCCGCACCTCGCGCCCGTGTCGGGTGTGTTCGCCGCACAGGAGATCAAGCCGCAGGCGAAAGTGCTCGCTACGGACCGCGGCATCCGCTGTGTCACGCTCGACTACGACGCCATGAAGGGCATCGAGTCGGGCGCACCGCGCCTGTTCTGACGCGGCGCGCCCGCGACCACGAACCCGTCAGGAACCGAGCTTCGACAGCTCCTCGAACTCGTCGTCGGTCAGCTCGATCTCGGCGCCGCGGAGGTTGTCCTCCAGGTGCGCGACGCTCGAGGTGCCCGGGATCGGCAGCATGACCGGCGAGCGCTTGAGCAGCCACGCGAGGGCGATCTGGGCGGGGGATGCCTGCTTGCGCTCAGCGAGCTCGCTGAGCGGCGAGTCGGCACCGGTCAGGCCGCCGGTCGCGAGCGGGAACCACGGGATGAAGCCGATGCCCTGCTCCGTCGACCAGTCGAGCAGCTCCTCGGCATCCCGCTTCTGCAGGTTGTAGAGGTTCTGCACCGACACGATCGTGGCGATCTGCTGGGCGGCCTCCACCTGATCGACGGTGACCTCGGAGAGTCCGATGTGGCGGATCTTGCCCTCGTCCTGCAGCTTCTTCAGCTCGCCGACCTGGTCCTCGAGGGGAACCTGCGGGTCGATGCGGTGCAGCTGGAAGAGGTCGATGCGGTCGAGACCGAGGCGGCGGAGGCTCATCTCGGCCTCCTGGCGCAGGTACTCGGGGCGCCCGACCGGCGGCCACTCGTTGGGCCCAGTGCGCGTGAGGCCGGCCTTCGTCGCGATCACGACGTCGTCGCCGTAGGGGTGCAGCGCCTCCTTGAGGAGCTCCTCGGCGACGTAGGGGCCGTACGAGTCGGCGGTGTCGAAGAAGTTCACGCCGAGCTCGACGGCGCGCTTGAGCACGCGGATCGCCTCGTCGTGATCCTTCGGCGGACCCCAGACGCCGGGGCCGGTGAGCTGCATCGTGCCGTAGCCGAGGCGGTTGACCTCGAGGTCGCCGCCGATGCGGAAGGTGCCGGAAGCGTGGGCTGAGGACGTGCTGGATGTCGTCATGAGGATGTCAGCGCGCGGGAGCCGCGAGACATTCCCGCCACCCGCATAGCCACCCCGCCGAGCCTCATGAGCGAGACCCATAATGGGGCGGTGCCGAAGATCACCGCTGCGACCGTCGCAGAACACCGCGTCGCTCAACACGGAGCCCTCCTCGCCTCGGCGAAGGCGATCATCGCCGAGGCCGGCGTCGCCGCCATCACTCCGCGTTCGGTGTGCGAAAGGGCGGGCCTGTCCCGGTCGAGCTTCTACGAGTACTTCCCGTCGAAGGACGACCTCCTCGCCGCGATCGCGATGCAGGCGTTCGAGGAGTGGGGCGCGGAACTCAAGGCCGCGATGGATGCCGCCGGGCCGGGGCGTGATCGCTTGCACGCCTACGTCACCGCGACGATCCGGATGACGGCCGACGGCAAGCACACGCTCGCAACGGGGCTCCAGCAGACCGACATCTCGCCGAAGAACGTCGAGGCGATCATGGCGATGCACGACGCACTCACGGCGCCGTTGCGTCACCTCCTCGAGGAGCTCGGAATCCCGGATGCCGCAACCCGCGCGGCCCTCGTGCAGGGCGTCATCACCGCCGGCATGCAGCTCGTGGAGCACGGGGTCGACGCCGACGACGTGATCGCCAGCGTCATCGGGGTCCTCGATGGGGGCGTGCACGGCGCATGTGAACTTGTCCCTCGTAGGTGACAGTCTGTCGGCAAGACACTGCGACCGCGTGCTGGAGATGGCCGACGGCGCCCTCACGCCGTACTCCGCGTCATCGCGCACATAGGGTGGGACCTATGACCCGATCGCCGTTCTCCTGCGTGCTGTGGGACATCGACGGCACAGTCGTCGATGCGTCCGAAGGCATCCTCCGCCGCCTCACCATCACGCTCGAGCACTTCGGCCACCCCGCGCCGACGCGTGAGGAGCTCATCCACTGGATCGGTCCGCCGATGCACGAGTCGTTCCAGACGAACCTCGGGATGACGCCCGAGAAGGCGACCGAGGCGGTGTCGTTCTACCGCGTGCTCGGCAAGGCCGACGGTTACACGACCGGTGCTCGCCTCTATCCCGGCGTCGCCGACCTCATGGTCGAGCTGGATGAGGCCGGCGTGCCGCAGTCGACGGCGAGCTCGAAGCCCGAGATCCAGGTGCGGGCGCTCATGGAGCACTTCGGCCTCGCTCCGCGGCTGCGCGAGATCGTCGGGGCCACGAGTGACGAGAAGACGCTCAGCTCGAAGTCCGACATCGTGGCCGAGGCTCTCCGACGCCTGGCGGCCGACGGCATCGACGTGTCGCGACCCATTCTCATCGGAGATCGCCACCACGACGTCGAGGGCGGCGCCGCGAACGACGTGCCCGTCATCTTCGTGTCGTGGGGCTTCAGCACCCCCGACGAGGCGAACGGCGCGATCGCCGTGGCGGCCGACATCGACGAGCTGCGTACGCAGCTGCTCCCTGCCGGCTGAACGTCGGGGCACTCCCCCATTCGACGCCCGGGCTGCGTGCCAGAAATGCAGCGCCCGGGCGTCGACGGATCCCCCCGGATACGTCACGCGATGCGTGACGGGATAAGCGTACTGATCTTCGCCGCGCACCGATACCCATAAATGAGACGGATTTCATCCGCGTAGCGTGCCGGTGTGACTCACGTGGATCTCCGCCCCTTCGACGATGATGACGCGGATGCCGTCTTCGAGATGATGCGCGACCCGGATGCCGTCGCTCGGGCCGCGTTCACCGCCGACGACCCCTCCGACCGGGCAGCGTTCGACGCCTGGCTCGAGCGCCACCGCGCCGACGACCGGGTCTCGATGTTCGTCGTGACCGACGACGGCGGCTTCGCCGGCACCGCCGCGGCCTTCACGGTGGACGGCGACCGCGAGGTCACCTTCTGGATCACCCGAAACGCGCGGGGCCGCGGTGTCGCGTCCGCCGCCCTGCGCCTGCTTGTCGCCCGTGAGGCCGAGCGTCCGCTCTACGCGCGGGTCGCCGCGGACAACGCGGCATCCATCGCCGTCCTCACCAAGAACGGATTCAGCGAGATCCGGCGGCAGCGCGCCTTCGCCCCCGCCCGCGGCGAGGAGATCGACGAGCTCGTGTTCGCCCTCCCGCCCACGCTCGACGGGATCTGACCGGCGCCCTGAGAGTCAGGCCTCATCCAGAGCACTGACTGTACCGGCGTCAGCAGCCGCGAACCAGCGGCAATCCTCCTCACGGCACCTGACACCGAAAGAAGGAGTTCTCATGGGAACCGTTCACCGCTCCGCCAAGACCGGCCGATTCGTGTCGAAGGCAACCACCGCCCGCTGGCCCGATAAGACCACCACCGAGCGGGTGGGCTCCGGCACCAGCAACTCGACGACGGTGCACCGTTCGGCCTCATCTGGCCGGTTCGTGACCGAGTCGACTGCCAAGCGCAACCCGGATGGAACGATCAGCCAGCGCGTCTGATCCCCGCTCGGAGGCCCGCACGCTCAGGCGTGCGGGCCTCCGTCATGCGTGAGGTGCTGCCATGTCAGACGAGCTCGCTCACGAGCTGCTCGATACGCGCACGGATGTCGTCGCGGATGGGGCGGACAGCGTCGATGCCCTGCCCGGCGGGGTCGTCGAGCTTCCAGTCCTCATAACGCTTGCCGGGGAAGAAGGGGCACGCGTCGCCGCAGCCCATGGTGATGACGACGTCGGAGGCCTGCACGGCTTCGGTGGTGAGAACCTTCGGCTGTTCCGCGGTGATGTCGATGCCAAGTTCGGCCATCGCCTGAACAGCGATGGGGTTGATCTGGTCGGCTGGCATAGACCCGGCGGAGCGGACTTCGATGCGGTCGCCGGCGATGTCGCGGAGGAATCCGGCGGCCATCTGTGAGCGGCCGGCGTTGTGGACGCAGACGAAGAGGACGGAAGGCTTGGTGTCGGTCATGGTGGCTCCGGTCAGCGGGTGGAGGTGAGTGTGGCAAGCAGGGCGTCGACGCGTTGGGCGATGTCGTCGCGGATAGCGGCGACGCCTTCCGCGGAGGCGAGGGCGGGGTCACCGACGGTCCAGTCCTCGTAGCGGACGCCGGGGATGATGGGGCAGACATCGCCGCAGCCCATGGTGATGACGACGTCAGCTGCGCGGACTGCGTCATCGGTCAGCGGTTTCGGGAACCGCGGCTCGTCGTAGCCCACGGTCAGCTCATCGATGAGGGGCTGCACGTGGGGGTGGATCTCGGCGGCCGGGGTCGATCCGGCTGAGCGCGCCACGACGGCGCCGCCCGAGCGCTGATTCACCAGCGCCGCAGCAAGCTGGGAGCGGCCCGCGTTTGCGACGCAGACGAACAGCACTTGCGGCCGTCCATGCGCGCGGTCACGGGTGATGTCGATGAGGCGCTGGCGCGCGAACCGCTCGGTGAGAGATAGCAAATGGTTCTTCACCCGGGCGCTCTTGGCCAGGCCCGTGTAGGACTCGCGGACGATGGTTGCCACCAGGCTGCCGTTGAGCTGAGGGTAGTCCTGACTGAGCGCTTCGGCCAGGTGGGTGAGGGCGTCGTCAACATTCTCGAGGCCCGCATACTCTGCGCGGGCGGGGGCGATGGCGGCGGGCGCGAACGAGTCCAGCAGTGTTGTCACGGCCGGGCGGAGCGCCGGGTCGATTCGGTACCAGACCCACGTGCCACGTCGCTCGGAGGTGAGCACGCCGGTGTCGCGGAGAACTTTGAGGTGGTGCGACACGGTGGGCTGGGACACCTCGGCCAGTTCCGCGAGGTCACACACACACGATTCGCCGCGCGCGTCGGTCGCGATCGCGGACAGCATCCGCAACCGCAGCGGATCGGACAGCGCCTTCAGTGTTGTGGCGATCGCCGCGGCCGCGTCGTCTCCGATCGCGTGCGTTGGGGATGGGGCACAGGTGTCGTCTGTGGCGGTCGTGGGGGCGCTCATCATCGAGTCCTTTCCAGGGCGGGTTCGGGAATCGCATAGGGGTCGGCGTGGAACCATGCTCGCGCGGCCCACAGGGAGACGTAGACCAAGCCGACGAGCACAGGAACCTCGATCAGCGGTCCAACCACACCGGCGAGGGCCTGCCCAGACGTGGCACCGAAGGTGCCGATCGCGACGGCAATGGCGAGTTCAAAGTTGTTGCCCGCCGCAGTGAATGCAAGCGTCGATGAACGGGCGTAGCCCAGCCCGAGGGTCTTTCCGGTGATGAGGCCGGCGAACCACATGACGGCGAAGTACACCAGCAGCGGGACTGCGATCCGCACGACGTCGAGCGGCCGGGAGGTTACCTGTTCCCCCTGGAGGGCGAACAGCAGCACGATTGTGAACAGCAGCCCGTACAGCGCCCACGGCCCGATCGTGGGCAGGAACGAGCCCTCGTACCAGGCGCGGCCCTTGCGGCGTTCCCCGATAAGACGGGACGCGAACCCGGCGACCAGTGGCACGCCGAGGAAGATCAGCACGTTGAGTGCGATCTGCCACACGGACACGTCCAGGCCTTGGCTGTCGAGGCCGAGCCAGCCGGGGAGAACGGTGAGGTAGAACCAGCCGAGGATCGAGAAAGCGATGACCTGGAACACCGAGTTGATCGCGACGAGCAGGGCGGCCGCTTCCCGGTCGCCGCAGGCGAGGTCGTTCCAGATCACGACCATGGCGATGCAGCGGGCGAGGCCGACGATGATCAGCCCCGTCCGGTACTCGGGCAGGTCCGGCAGGAACACCCACGCCAGGGCGAACATCAACGCCGGCCCAGCGATCCAGTTCAGGGCCAGCGACGAAACGAGGAGCTTCTTATCGCCGGTGACGGCGGCGACCTTGTCGTAGCGGACCTTCGCGAGCACCGGGTACATCATGATCAGCAGCCCGAGGGCGATCGGGATCGAAATCCCGCCGAGCTCGAGATGTGACAGCAGCTCGGACAGCCCCGGGACAAACCGGCCGAGGAGAATGCCGCCGGCCATCGCCAAGCCGATCCACAGCGGCAACCAACGGTCGAGGGTCGAGAGGCGGCGAGTTGCGGGCACTGCGTTGCTCACGCGAAAGCCTCCGCCGAAGCGAGCGCGGGGATGTCGAGCGCGGCGAGGTAGTGCTGTGCGTCCTGTGCGGCCGCGCATCCAGTGCCGGCGGCCGTGATCGCCTGCCGGTAGGTGTGGTCAACGAGGTCGCCGGCCGCGAACACCCCGGTGAGCGTGGTGCGCGTGGAGGGGTGCTCGACCAGCACGTACCCATCGGCGTCCGTCGCGACCTGTCCAGCGACCAGCTCGGAACGGGGATCGTGGCCGATCGCAACGAACACGCCCGCCACAGGAAGGTCACGCTCGGCCCCGGTGATGGTGTCGCGGAGACGGACTCCCTGCACCTTCTCGTCGCCCTGCAAGGCTGCGACCTCGCTGTTCCACGCGACGTCGATCTTCGGGTCCTCGAGCACACGCTGCGCCATGATCTTCGATGCCCGGAACGAGTCCCGGCGGTGAACAACGGTCACCTTCCGCGCGAACCGCGTGAGGAACAGAGCTTCCTCCATGGCCGAGTCACCGCCACCGACCACGAGGATGTCCTGGTCCCGGAAGAAGAACCCATCGCACGTCGCACACCACGACACGCCATGACCCGACAGGCGCTCCTCGTCGGGAAGCCCCAGCTTCCGGTACGCCGACCCCATGGTGAGGATCACCGCGCGGGCGTGGAACGTGTGCCCGGCGCCGGTCTCGATGACTTTCGTGTCGGATTCGAGATCGACGCGGATCGCGTCGTCGAGGAGGATGCGGGCGCCGAAGCGTTCGGCCTGCCGGCGCATCGTGTCCATCAGCTCAGGGCCCTGGATGCCATCGACGAACCCGGGGAAGTTCTCCACCTCCGTAGTCGTCATGAGCGCACCGCCCGCGGTGACAGAACCCGCAATGACAACGGGGGCGAGCCCGGCCCGCGCCGCGTACACCGCCGCCGTGTATCCCGAGGGGCCCGACCCGACGATGACTAGCTCAACCTCTTGAATCGACATGTATCTATATTGACAGACGCCTATGTAGGGCGCAATCCTGATCATCGACACCACAACGTACCGAGGAGAGCCGCATGAAACCGACCGTCCTGTTCATCTGTCAGCACAACGCCGGCCGCTCTCAGCTCGGCGCCGCTCTCCTCGAGCACCTCGCAGGGGAGCGCTTCACCGCAGCATCCGCCGGTCTCGCCCCGGCCGAGACGGTGAACCCTGCTATCGCCGCGACCGTTGCCGAGCTGGGGATGGACATAATGGGGCGCGTGCCCCGCGCGGTAACGCCTGCTGACTTGGAGGCTGCCGACGTCGTGGTCCTCATGAAGCCCGGGTTGGCGCTGCCCAGCGCTCCGCGCGGGGAGGTTCTGGAATGGTCGTTCCCCAACCCTGAGTCCTGGGATGCCGACGCTGTCCGTCCGCTGCGCGAAGCGGTGTCCAACAAGATCCAGTCGACTCTCCTTACCCACTGAGCTGACAGCAGAGGGGGGCAGGCCGCCGGCCTGCCCCCCCTGCGTTCTCATACCGATGCCGGTGCCCGCCCGATCTGCAATGCCGGAGGCGCGCAGCACGCCCCTCCTAGCGAAGCCCCGGACGCATCGAACAGCCCTGCGCCGCCGCAAACACCAGTGTCCGGGAGGACGAGCTCGACGCGGCGGGCGGCTGCGCGGTCACCCGCGATTTCAGCTGCAACGCTGCGGACTTGCTCGTACCCGGTGAGCGCGAGGAATGTCGGCGCACGGCCGTAGGACTTCGCCCCGACGAGGTAGAAGTCAGGTTCGGGGTGAGCGAGGTCGGCGGCTCCGGTCGCGCCGACGGAACCACAGGAGTGGACGTTCGGATCGACCTCCGCGGCGATCCGGACCGGCGCCTGCAACGTCGGGTCCAGCTCCAACCGCAGCTCGGAGAGGAACGACAGGTCGGGGCGGAAGCCAGTGAGCACCACCACCCGGTCGGCCGTGAGAGTGCGACCATCCTCGGCGACTAGGACGGGACGCTCACCGTCACGGGTCACATGTTCGATCCGGAACCCTGTGACGAGGGAGACCAGGCCGGCATCGACGTGCTCTTTCGCTTCAATCCCCAGCGCGCCTCGTGCGGGCAGCTCGTCAGCGTCACCCCCACCAAAGGTGTTCCCGACGGCCGCTCGGCGCAGCGCCCAGGTCACCGTCGTCGACGGGTCCCGGCGAGCCATGCGGGCAAGGGCCAGCACGGCCGTCACGGCGGAGTGCCCCGAACCGATGACTACGGTGTGCTTGCCCGCGAAACCAGCACGGTCACGAAAGTCGGGGATGCGGTACGAGAGCAGGTCCGCGGACGCCGCCTCGCCGATGGCGGGAAGCCCGTCAGCTCCCGCCGGGTTGGGGGTCGACCAGGTGCCGGACGCGTCAATCACAGCTCGGGCTTGCATCCGATACTCCTCCCCTCGAGCAGGCGAGACGTGAAGGGTAAACGGCTGATCCCCGCGGCCAGCATCGACAAGGCGGTCCCGGCCGAGCCGCGAAACTCCCGTCACCCGAGCACCGAAGCGAACGCGATCACCCAGGACAGCAGCCAGGGGCGCGAGGTATCTCTCGATCCACTGCACCCCAGTGGGGTACCCCGTCGTCGGGGCCTGCCACCCCGAGCCGTCGAGGAGACGAGCGCCCGCCGCGTCGATCAGCTCAGGCCACTCGGAGAACAGCCGCACATGCCCCCACTCCGCGACCGCAGCCGCCGGAGAAGCGCCAGCCTCGAGCACCACAACAGGCACCCCTCGCTCGACCAAGTGCGCAGCCGCGGCAAGACCCTGGGGGCCCGCACCGATCACAGCCACCGGCAAGACGTTCTTCACAGCACCCTCATCCATTCATTGACGAACATCGATTGATCGAGCATCATCTATACATCGATGATTGTCAATGTGTCATGAGAGGATTGCATGATGACTGCACAGCTCCCGCTTCTCTCCTCGGCGGAAGGCGAAACCTGCTGCTCTGCGGTGACCGGAGCCGTGATCTCGCTCGAAGATGCTGAGCGCACCGCCCGGACATTCAAAGCGCTCGGCGACCCCACGCGCGTGCGCCTGCTGTCTCTGATCGCCGCATCCGCCGATGGGGAGGCGTGCATCTGCGATCTCACCGAGCCCGTCGGCCTCTCGCAGCCGACCGTGTCGCACCATATGAAGCAGCTCGTCGACGCCGGTCTCGTCACCCGCGAGCAGCGCGGCCGATGGGCCTACTACCGCGTCATCACCGACGCTCTCGACGCCGCATCCCGCGCCCTCCGCGCATGAGCGACATCGCCGTACGAGCCCTGACCGAGAGGGACTGGCTCGAGGTTGAAACGATCTACCGTGAAGGCATCGTCGCCGGAAACGCGACGTTCCAAAGCGAACCCCCATCCTGGGCCGACTTCCACCAAGGAAAGCTCCAGGTTGGCCGGCTCGTCGCCACCGATCCCGCCGGCTCAGTCCTCGGCTGGGTTGCCGCGTCCCACGTCTCTGGACGCGAGGTCTACCGCGGAGTGGTAGAACACTCCGTCTATGTTGCCGATCGCGCCCACGGCCGCGGCGTCGGCACGGCACTTCTCACCTCCTTCCTACGCGCAGCTGACGCCGCTGACATTTGGACGGTGCAAGCAAGCATCTTCCCCGAGAACACCGCCAGCTTGGCCCTCCACGAGCGTGCCGGCTTCCGCCGTGTCGGCTACCGCGAACGCATCGCGTACATGACCTACGGCCCCTGGTCGGGCAAATGGCGCGACACGGTACTGGTGGAGCGCCGCCACCCCTGATCTCATCTGAATTCTGCGATCACTCGTTTCCTCAGGGCGAGACATCCCGCCTACCTGGGGTTCCTCTGCGAGGCGCTCTGCTGCCAGCCCGGCGACATACTCCGATACGACAACGCCCCAGCCGGCACGTAGGCTCGGGCACCCACCGGTGCTTTGCGTCCGGTCGCCGAACGCGCGGATGGCGAGATTCGCCGGCGCTCGACGGGATCTGACGCGACAGTTCGGTGTCGGCGCGCCGGATACTGTTGCATGGATGGGAAGTACTCGGGCTGAGGCCGCATATCTACGTGCGTTGTCGGCGTTCCGTACCCCCACGCTCGATCTGCTCCACGGCCGCTATGCGCCCTTCGTGGTCGCGACGCTCTCGCTCGTCTTCTCCGTCGACCGGCCGTCGGTCGAGATCTCGGACGCGCATGCCGAGGTCGCCGAGATCCTCGACGAGCTGCGGGGGGCCGGATACGACGAGGACGACCGCGCGCTCCCGGCCGGCACAGCCCGTGAGATCTGCCGCTACTGGGTGCGGGTGGGATGGCTCGTCCCCCAGATCGACGGCGACGTCGAGGTCTACCGGCTGACGGCCCACGCGGTGGGCGCGCTGGAGATCACCGGACGCACCACCGGCGGACGCACCCGGGTCTCCAACTCGCGTGTCCGCACCCTCCTCGAAGCGGTCGAACGACTCTCCGACCACGCCGAGACCGACCCGGAGGTGCGCCTCGCGCGCCTCATCCGCGAACGCGACGCGCTCGACGCCGAGATCGCGCGCCTCCAGGTCGGTGAGTCCGAGCCGATCGATGACGAGCACCTCCTCGAAGAGGCCGAGAACGTGCTGCACCTGGCGCGTGAGCTGCCCGCCGACTTCACGCGCGTCGCGGAGTCGATCAAGGCCATGCAGCGCGATGTCGTCGCCGACCTTCGGCGCGATGTTCGGCCCACCGGAGAGGTGCTGCGCGAGTACCTGCAGCGCGGGCAGCACGTCATGCAGTCGACCCCCGAGGGCCGGGCGTTCGCCGGCGCGCTGCGGCTGATCGGCGACCCCGAGCGGATCGACAGCCTCACCGATCAGCTGCACGCCCTGGTTGCGCAGCCCTTCGCGCGCCTGATGGACGCCGAGCAGCGCGCCGAGCTCGATGCGATCGGACGACGCGTCGAGCTGGGCGTCGAAGAGGTGCTGACCGCGCAGCGCCGTGCGTCGCGGGTCATCACCGCGCAGGTGCGCACGCACGACCCCATCCGCGATCGCCACGTCGACGATCTGCTGCGCGATGTCATGGCCGGCCTCCAGGCCTGGACGCACAGCACGTCATCCGAGGCAACCGTCGAGATGATCCGCAGCCTGCCGACGGCCGACATCCGCCACCTGCGGCAGTCGACGACCGACATCCGCCCGCCGCGTGCGCCGGCACCGCTGACGGCATCCGACGAAGACCCGGAGATGCTGGATGCCGATACGCGGGCCTGGGGCGGTCCGCGCTATGCGGAGCTCGAGGCTCTCGTCGCCGGACTCGGCGAGGAGTTCGACTTGGGTGAGGCCTTCCTCGCCGCGGACGACGATGTCCGCCGCCCGGTCGACCTGGTGGGCCTTCTCGAGATCGCCCACCGCAACGGCATGCGCGAGGGCGAAGACCTTTCGGTGGTCGAGGCGCGTCGCCCCGACGGAACCACCCGGCGCTTCGCCTTCGGATCCGTGACCGCCCGCACCTCGAAGGAGTCCGACGATGACTGACACCGCCACCCTCGGCGCAGCCCAAGACGAGGCCCCGGGCGACGGCGCATTCGTCGAGCCCGCCGCGATGGAGGACGATCTCGGCGAGCTCTTCCCCGGCGATCGCGGAGTTCTCGATCCCGCGGTGCGCCGCGTGCTCGTCCACCTGCTGCAGCGGCGGTTCGTGCTCGCCGACCGCAACCGCGAGGAGTGGACAGCCCTCCTCGACAATCAGCAGCTCGTCGAATCGCGCCTCAACGACCTTTTCGTGCGGCTCGTGATCGACCACGACCGCGGGGTCGCGTACAAGCAGCAGGTGCGCTCGGACGAGCTCGATGTTCCGATCCTGCTTCGGGATGCTGCATACACGCGCTCCGAGACCCTCGTCCTCGTGCACCTGCGCACGGTGTACCAGCGGGAATCGGCGGCCGGTGAGCCGGCTGCCCGGGTCGACATCGAAGACGTCGAGCAGACCGTGATGAGCTACTTCGCGGATGCCGACGGCGACACCGCGAAGCGGCAGCGCCTCATCCGCAAAGCGATGGACCGGCTCGCCCGCGACGGCATCGTCGACGAGGAGACGACAGGCCGCTTCCGCATCAGTCCGCTCGTCGAGATCGTCCTCAGCGCCGAGAAGCTGCGGGAACTGCGCGATTGGCTACGCGACCGGTCGGGGGCGGACGACACGGGTGGCATCGCGGCCGGCGAAGACGAAGACGAAGAAGGCGACGACGAGCCTCAGGAGGAGGAGCTGTGACGATGCTCGAGACGCTGTTCGGGCTCATCCCGGCGGCATCCCGCGGCCAGCAGTGGCTCGCCGAAGACCTTCAGCTCATCAACTGGGGCGGCTACGAGGGCGCCCATCGCGTGCGCTTCTCCCCCGGTGCCACTCTTCTGTGCGGCGGCTCGGGGTCGGGCAAGTCGACGCTGATGGACGCCTACATCGCGCTCATGATGCCCCACACCACTCCCTTCAACGGCGCCTCGAACGGTGGCGTCACCGGGCGTCCTCGAGGCTCCGAGCAGCGCAACATCCTCTCCTACGGTCGCGGCAAGATCGACGAGTCGCGCACCGAGGACGGCACGAAGATGACCGTCCTCCGAGGCGACGGCGAAGACACCTGGACCGCCGTCTCGATGACGTGGATCGATCACGACGGGTCGCAGTTCACAGCGGTGCGAGCCTGGTACATCCCGGCCAGCGCGCGCGTGCTCGAAGACACCGTGCGCGTGCGGGCGACGACCGATCGGGCCTTCGACCTCCGCTCGCTCGAACCGGCCGCCGCGCAGCGGCTTTCCGATTCCGCCGTGCGCGACGCCGGTCTGGAGCCCGTCGGAACGGACCGCGAGTTCTCGGCCCGCCTGCACGCCGTCCTGGGCATCGGGGCAGCAGGGGCCGGGGCCAAGGCGATGAGCCTGCTCGCGCGCATCCAGGCGGGCCAGCAGATCACGACCGTCGACGACCTCTACAAGCGTCTCGTGCTCGAAGAGCCCGAGACGATGGAGACCGCCGACGCCGTCGTCGCGCACTTCGACGGACTCGAGAGCACGCGCATGCGCATGCTGACGGCTCGGCAGCAGGTCACCGCGCTCACGCCTATCCCGCAGCTGCGCGCCAAGATGGCCGCCGCCGCCGAGCGGGTGAACCTGATCGACGAGGTCGGCTCCTTCTCGGATACCGGGTCGCTCGCCACGCTCTGGCGAGCGGACAGACGCCTCGGGATGCTGCGCGACGTCGAGACCGAGCTGCGCGAGCGCAAGACCGCGGCCGAGGTCACGCTGCGCGAGAAGCGTGCCCTCGCAGATGGCGCCGAGGCGGAGCGCGATGGCCTGATCGACGTGCTCCGGCTCTCCGGCGGGGATCGGCTGGCCACGGCGCAGCGCGAACTGCGCGAGGTGGAGCGGCGCCTCACCGACGTCCGGCGACACCGCGAGGTGCTCGACGCCGCCCTCCGCGGTCTGGGCGTCGAGATCTCGAACCGCGACGAGTTCACAGCGTTCATCTCCCGCGCGCGGGCCGAACTCGCCGACTCCGATGCGAAAGCGCGTGCTCGCTCCGCCTTCGCTGAAGCCGCGTCGGCGGCGAAAGCCGCGCGGATCGACGTCGCAGAACTGGAGGCGGAGGCTCAGCGCGTGGCCTCTCGCCACGGCAACATCCCACCCGCTCTGCACGAGTCGCGCGAGCGGCTCGCGGAGGCCGCCGGGCTCACGACAGCCGACCTTCCCTTCGTCGGCGAGCTCGTCGAAGTGCGCACCGAGTTCGAGCCGTGGCGAGAGGCGTTCAACCTCGCGCTCGGCGGC
The DNA here is from genome assembly GCF_002920555.1 of Microbacterium sp. Ru50. NCBI lineage: Bacteria > Bacillati > Actinomycetota > Actinomycetes > Micrococcales > Microbacteriaceae > Microbacterium > Microbacterium sp. Ru50. The sequence goes on from NZ_PQSV01000001.1 coordinate 1,994,388, forward strand.
TTCGCGACCACGGTGCTGATCGACACCGCTCACCTGGGGCGCTTCCGGGCGGCGATCGAATCGGTCCACACCCCCGTGCGGTTGCGCTTCGAGGGCGTGCACGCAGGCATGGAGCCGGTCGCCAACCTCGACCCGCAGACCCTGCCCGGGCGTCTCGACTACCAGAGCTCGCCGTTCACCGGTTGGCTGCAGGAGCGGCTCGAGACCCGTCACGGATACGTCTGCGTCGATTCCAGCGCCGAGCTGCCGAAGCATCGCATGGCGCTCACGATCACGGGTCAGGTCGCGCAGGGCAACCGCGGCGCGCACGGTGGCCACGGTCGCGAGAACGTCCTCGGGTTCTCGAACGAGCGACGCCGGCACGACGTGGCGCGTCTCATCGACGACGCTCGCCGCCGTCTCGACGACGCCCTGCGGGAGCGGAAGGTCGCCGAGACCGAGCTCGACACGGTCGACTCGCGCCTTGCTGTGTACGCCAAGATCACTGACCTGACCTGGGAAGAGGTCGACGTCGAGGCGGTCACCGCGGAACGGGATCGCTGGATCGGCGTGCAGAGCGACGTCACGGCCGCCAACCCCGAGATCGCCGATGTGCAGCGACGGATCTCCGACATCAAGGACCGGATCTCACACCTGCGCGACGAGATCGCCCGCGTGTCGATCGAGCGTGATCAGATCGAGGCGCAGTGGGCCGAGGTGATCGACGACGTCGATTCGGATCAGTCCGTGCTCGACGACGCCGAGCGGGCGGAGCGCACTCTCACCGCCGCACAGTCCGCGTTCCTCGACGAGCGATTCCATCTCGATGGGCCGACCTCGGACGCCAGCCCGTCCGAGGCGCTGAACCGCTTCTCCGCCGCCCTCGCGACGGCTGCGCAGCGCCTCGCAGAGGACCGGCGGGCGGCCGTCGATGCCCTCGACGAGAGCCGTGAGGGCCTGCGACGCATCATGGCGAGCTTCCTCGAGCGGTGGCCGAATCCGAACCTGCTGCCCGACCCCGACACCTCGATCGACGACTTCGAACGCGCCCTCCAGGCCCTCGAGACCAGTGGGCTGCATGAGCTGGAGGCGGAGTGGCGCGACAGCCTGCTCAAGCTGTCGGGCAACGACCTCACGAACCTCGACTCGACGCTCAGCCGGTCGATCCGCGAGATCCGTGATCGCATCGACCCGATCAACCGCATCATGCAGGACCTCCCGTTCTACGACGACGACCACCGCCTGCAGATCACCACGCGCGAGAACCAGTCCGAGCCTCGCCGGCGCTTCCGGCGCGAGCTGCGCGAGGTGCGCGGGCTGATCGAGAACGCCACGACGGATGATGAGCGCGAGCACGCCTACCGCCGGATGTCGCGCCTCATCGGGCACATGCGGCGGTCGGCACCCGACTTCGGCGACCTCATCGACGTCCGCAACCACGTTCGCGTGAGCGCCGAGCGGGTGGATGCCGTGACGAAGAAGCACGTCGCGCTGTACGACCACATCGGCGAGAAGTCCGGCGGCGAGTCGCAGGAGCTCATCGCGTTCATCGTCGGCGCGGCCCTGCGCTACCAGCTCGGCGACGCCAGCGCCGAGCGCCCCCGCTACGCCCCCGTCTTCATGGACGAGGCCCTCATCAAGGCCGACGCGCATTTCACCAAGCGTGCGATCGGAGCGTGGCGCGGACTCGGCTTCCAGCTCGTGATCGGCGCCCCGAACGACAAGTACAGCGCCATCGAGCCGCACGTCGACGTCGAGTACGACATCCTCAAGGACACGCGCGGTCGATCGTGGGCCAAGCCGAAGGTCGGCCTGGAGGCCCCGGCGTCCTGACGGCGCGCAGTCCCGGGCATGCGGATCAGACGACCCGTGCCTATATGCGATCGCTCTCCCCCGTCGCTCGCCGAAAGCTCGGGATGACGTCGAAGTCTGACCAGAGGGCCTTCTCTACGACTGTGAACAGTCGCTCGCCCTGCTCCAGCCACTCGCTGCGGTGCTCGTCGGAACGCCACGCTGTCGGGAATACGTATCCCACCTCGAACCGTTCCTGCCAAAGCATGAGGTCTCGGACCACGTCCTCGGGGAGGCGACGAGCGATGTCTTCCACGGCACCGCTGCTCTCCGGCCAGAGCGACAAGATACAGCCGTAGTCGGGCTCCATTTGACCGCCGGTACCCCGCCAGCTTCTCGGCGACGCGAGCGATCGAGAGCTTCCTGATCGGTCGCGAAGTCGGGCACGATGACTTCCAGCCACGTCTGCGGATCGACGATCGTCCTCTGCATGCCCATGGGGTGATGCTACGAGCCCTCGGTCGCCCTCCCCCGCATCGAGCGGGCTCATCGACATCGAGTCCGGTCAAGCCCGCCAGACCCCCACGAACGCCGAAGGCCTCCGCCGGTTTCCCGGTCGGAGGCCTTCGTCTCACTGTGTGCGCGAGGGGGGACTTGAACCCCCACGCCCTTGCGGGCACTGGCACCTGAAGCCAGCGCGTCTACCTATTCCGCCACTCGCGCGAGAACGTGTTTCCACGAACTCAACTTCCCGAGGATATCACGCCGACGGCGGCTCTTGAGCCGCGATCCGAGGCCCAATGCATGGTCCGTTCAGCCTCGCTGACTACGATGAAGCAACCATCCGCCTGCCTGAGGAGCCCAGTGGGACTACTTGACAGCTTCGAGAAGGGTCTCGAGCGTGCCGTCAACGGCGCCTTCGCCAAGACCTTCCGCAGCGGCGTCCAGCCGGTGGAGATCGCCTCGGCCCTCCGCAGCGAACTCGACAAGAAGGCCGCGGTCGTCAGCCGCGACCGCATCCTCGTTCCGAACGCCTTCACGGTGCGCCTGTCCGACAACGACGCCGAGCGCATGAACGCGATCGGACCCGCTCTCCTCGACGAGCTGCGCGGAATGGTCGAGAAGCACGCGAAGGCGCAGGGCTACTCGTTCTCGGGCGCCGTGACCGTGACGCTCCAGGCTGACCCGCAGCTGTCGACCGGCACCGTCCGCGTCGACTCCACCTCTGACGCGGGCGCCCGCGTGTCGTGGCAGGCCGTGCTCGACATCGACGGGACGCGGCATCCGATCGTCGCGGCCCGCACCGTCATCGGGCGCGGCAGCGACGCCGACATCACGATCCCGGATGCCGGAACCAGCCGGAAGCACGTCGAGATCCTCTGGGACGGCGAGCGCGCCATGGTGCGCGACCTCGGTTCCACCAACGGCACCCAGCTCAACGGCTCGCGCGTCAGCGAGGCCGCTCTGCCGTCGGACGGCGTCGTGCGGATCGGTCGCACCGACATCGTCTTCCGCGTCGTCCCGCAGGCTCAGGCTCCCGCACGTCCGCGGATGTCGGCGGCCGACGCGACCCGCATGTACGACACCCGAGGTGACGTCCGATGAGTCCGCTGACCCTCCTGCTGCTGCAGATCGGCTTCCTGGTCCTGCTGTGGTTCTTCGTCTTCGCCGTCGTGTACTCGCTGCGCGCCGACCTGTTCGGCGTCAAGGTGCGCAAGCTCCCCGAGCCGGCCGCCGCCGGTGCCGCGCCCGCGGCGAGCCCCGCGGTCACCCGTCCGCCCACGTCGTCTCCGGATGCCGCGACCGCCGCAGTCGGCGCCGTCGGCACGCCCGCGCCGGCGGGCAAGGGCGGAAAGGCGACGACCGACGCCGTGTCGCGCATCGTCATCACGAGCGGCCCCAAGGCGGGCCTCGAGCTTCCGCTCGGCTCCGAGCCGCTGACCATCGGCCGCTCGAGCGAGTCGGGTCTCGTCATCCGCGACGACTACACGTCGAGCCACCACGCGCGCCTGGTGCTGTGGGGCAACCAGTGGATGATCCAGGACCTCGATTCGACCAACGGCACGTGGCACGACGGCGAGCGCGTCGCTTCTCCGGTTCCGGTCGTCGTGGGAGCGCCGATCAAGGTCGGCGCGACGACGTTCGAACTGCGGAAGTAGCCCGCACGCATGGTTTTCCAGGGCTCCAGCGCCGCCATCTCGCATACCGGGAAGGTGCGCTCGAACAACCAGGACTCGGGCTTCTGCGGCTCGAACCTGTTCGTCGTCGCCGACGGCATGGGCGGGCACGCGGGCGGTGACGTCGCGTCGAGCCTGGCGGTGCGACGGCTCGAGAGCCTCGACCACGCGTTCTCGTCGACCACCGAGGCAGAAGCTGCTCTCCGTGAGGCTCTGGCCGACACGGCAGCCGAACTGATCAGCACCGTCAAGGTGCGCCCCGAGCTCGCCGGCATGGGCACCACCGTCAGCGCGCTCGTCATGGTCGACGAGTACGCCGTGATCGCCCACATCGGCGATTCGCGCCTCTACCTCTTCCGCGACGGGACGCTCACCCAGATCACGACGGACCACACCTTCGTGCAGCGCCTGGTCGACTCGGGTCGCATCACCCCGGAGGAGGCCCGGTATCACCCGCGCCGTTCGGTGCTGATGCGCGTGCTCGGCGACATGGACCCCGATCCCGAGATCGACACGTTCATCATGCCCACGCAGCCCGGCGACCGGTGGCTGCTGTGCTCCGACGGACTGTCGGGCGTCGTCGACGACGCGCACACCGCGAAGGCGCTCGGGCAGGGCTGGGCCCCCGGTCGCACTGCCGACAGCCTCCTCAAGCAGGCCCTCGACGGCGGAGCGCCCGACAACGTCACGATCGTCATCGTCGACGTCGGAGGTCAGCACCCGCTGTTCAGCGGACCGCCGACGGTCGTGGGGTCGGCGTCGCACCCGCTCGGCATCGAGGTGCCCGCCGCTCGCCCGCAGCGCAGCAGCTGGCTGCATCCTGCTCGGCAGGCCGCGAACGAACCGACGCACTTCGAACCGGCCGCAGAGTTCCTCGAGGAACTGATCGAGGAGGACCGCCGCCGCGCACGCCGGCGCCGGCTCACCTGGTTCGCGGGCTTCATCGTCATCCTCGCGGCGATCGGCGTCGTGCTGTTCGGCGCCTACAGCTGGACGCAGACCCGCTTCTTCGTGGGCGTCGACGAGGACACGGTCGTGATCTACCGCGGCATCCCGCCGAGCATCGGACCGATCTCGCTCTCCTCGCCCGAAGAGGACACCGGGATCGCCCTCGCCGACCTGGCTCCGTACCAGTTGGACCTGGTCAAGCAGACGATCACGGCCGACTCGCTCGCCGAGGCGCGAGCCATCGTCGAGAACCTGCGCGTGGACGGAGGATCATCGTGACCGGCACCGCCGTCTCGGCCGACACCTCGGTCATCAAGGCGCTGCGCAAACTGCGGATGCCGCAGACGCAGCGCAACCGCGAGCTCGGCTTGCTGCTCTTCGCGTTCATCATCAACGCCGCCGCGCTCGCGCTCGTGCAGCTCGGCAAGAACGACGCGATCGACTCCTCGTTCCTGATCTACTGCGCCGTGCTCGACGCGCTCGCGCTGGCGATCCACGTGGTGCTGCGCCTGCGGGCACGCGACGCCGATCCCTTCGTCGTCCCGATCGCGACGCTGCTGTCGGGCATCGGCATCGCCATGATCTACCGGATCGACCTCGAGGGCACGTCCGAAGGCTGGGACATGCTGGCCGTGCGTCAGATCGTCTGGTGCGCGATCGCCCTCGTGGCAGCGCTCATCGTGGTCATCGCCCTGCGCAACTACCGGGTGCTGTTCCGGTACACCTACGTCTTCGGGTTCGCCGGCATCGCCCTGCTGCTCCTGCCGTTCATCCCCGGCCTGGGTGTCGAGGCCGGCGCCGACGTCTGGGTGTCCATCGGCGGAATCGTCTCGTTCCAGCCGGGAGAGCTGGCGAAGATCGCCCTGGCGATCTTCTTCGCGGGTTACCTCGTGCGCACGCGCGAATCGCTCACATCGGTCGGCACCCGTTTCCTCGGCATCACGTGGCCACGCGCCCGCGAGCTCGGCCCGGTGCTGGTCATCTGGGTGATCTCGCTCGGGATCATCGTGCTCCAGCGCGACCTCGGTACCGGAACCCTGATCTTCGGCATGTTCATCGCGATGCTGTACGTCGCGACCGGCAAGACGAGCTGGGTGATGATCGGCCTGAGCCTCGTGGTTGCCGGCGGTGCGATCGCCTCGCAGGTGCTCCCCTATGTCAAGGGACGATTCCAGAACTGGCTGAACCCGTTCGACCCGGCGAACATCGACGCCGCCGGAGGCAGCTTCCAGCTCGTCAACGGCCTCTACGGTCTCGCGAAGGGCGGCTTCATCGGCACGGGACTCGGCCAGGGCCGCCCGTGGATGACGCCACTCTCGCAGAGCGACTACATCTTCCCCAGCCTCGGTGAGGAGCTGGGCCTCATCGGCCTCTTCGCCCTGCTGTGCCTCTACATGGTCTTCACGAGCCGCGGCGTGCGCATCGGCCTGGCCGGTCAGGACGACTTCGGCAAGCTGCTCGCGACCGGCCTGTCGTTCACGATCGCGCTGCAGGTTTTCATCATGGTCGGCGGTGTGACGCGCGTCATCCCCCTCACGGGCCTGACCACGCCGTTCCTGGCTGCCGGCGGCTCGTCCCTCGTGGCCAACTGGATCATCGTGGCCCTCCTCCTCCGCATCTCGGATGCGGTTCGCTCTCGACCCCGGGTGGTGATCGGATGACCAAGGAACTGCGGCGACTCAGCTTCGTGATGCTGGCGATGTTCCTCGCGCTGTTCATCTCGACCAGCTGGATCCAGGTGATCCAGGCCCAGGCGCTGAACGAGAACCCGGGCAACCGGCGAACGCTGTACGACTCGTTCGAGGTTCAGCGCGGCTCGATCATCGCGGGCGGATCGGTCGTGGCGGCATCCGTGCCGAGCGGCGACCTCTACACATGGCAGCGGCAGTACACGGATGCCGCCATGTGGGCGCCCATCACGGGATGGATCAACCCGGTCCTGGGGTCTTCGTCGGGCATTGAGCAGATCATGAACCAGTCGCTCTCGGGCACCGATGACACGCAGTTCCTCGCCCGCCTCGAGCAGATCATCTCGGGTGCACCCGCGCGCGGGTCGAACGTGCTGCTCACGATCGACCCCCAGATCCAGCAGGCCGCGTTCGACGCCCTGCAGGGGTACGAAGGCGCCGTCATCGCGAGCGACCCGTCCACCGGACGCATCCTCGCGATGGTGACGAGCCCGAGCTTCGACACCAACCTTCTCGCGTCGCACGACTCGGCCGGCGTCAACGCCGCGTACGACGAGCTCGCGGCGGACCCGCTGAAGCCGCTGTTCAACCGCGCGATCGGCGGCGACCTCAATCCGCCGGGATCGACCTTCAAGCTGGTGGTGACCTCGGCTGCACTCTCTTCGGGCAAGTACACGCCCGAGTCGACGTTCCCGAATCCCGCGACCTGGACCATTCCGGGAACGAGCAACACGCTCCACAACTTCGACCTGGGCACGTGCGGTCCGGGCGAGACCGTGACGCTCGCAACCGCGCTGCGGCTCAGCTGCAACATCCCGATGGCCGAGCTCGCCGTCGAGCTCGGAGACGACGCCATCCGCGAAGAGGCCGAGAAGTTCGGCTTCAACAGCGAGATGGAGATCCCGCTCCCGGCCGCCGCATCCGAGTACCCCCGCGGACTGAACGACGCCCGCACGGCGCTCTCCGGCTTCGGGCAGGGCGACGTCACCGCGACACCGCTGCAAATCAACCAGGTCTCGGCAGGCATCGCGAACGGCGGGATGGTGATGAAACCGCAGTTGCTCGACTCCGTCGTCGCACCCGATCTGACCGTGCAGGAGAAGTTCGAGCCGAGCGAGTTCCAACGCGCTCTCAGCACGGATGTCGCTGAGCAGATGCGCACGCTCATGGTCGCCAATGTCCGTGACGGTGCGGCGAGCGGTGCAAGAATAGACGGCGTCGATGTCGCCGGAAAAACGGGCACTGCGGAGCACGGTCCAGGCGATCCGTACACGTTGTGGTTCACCGGCTTCGCGCCGGCGGACAACCCCCAGGTGGCCGTCACAGTGATGGTCGAGAACGGGGGCGGCCAGGGGCAGGCCGGGACGAGCAGCGGGATCGCAGCCCCCATTGCGAAGAAGGTTATCGAGGCGGTGCTGAACAGATGAGACCCATGCAAGGCGTGAGCTTCGGCGGGCGTTACGAACTGGATTCGCGGATCGCGATCGGCGGTATGGGCGAGGTGTGGGAAGCCACTGACCACGTCATCGGCCGCACCGTCGCGATCAAGATCCTCAAAGACGAGTACATGGGCGACCCCGGGTTCCTCGAGCGCTTCCGCGCCGAGGCCCGCCACGCCGCACTCGTGAACCACGAGGGCATCGCGAGCGTCTTCGACTACGGCGAGGAGAACGGCAGCGCGTTCCTCGTGATGGAGCTCGTTCCCGGTGAGGCACTGTCCACGATCCTCGAGCGTGAAGGCTCGCTGTCGTCGGACAAGACGCTCGACATCGTCGCCCAGACCGCGTCGGCCCTGCAGGCCGCTCACGCGGCGGGCCTCGTGCACCGCGACATCAAGCCGGGCAACCTGCTCATCACGCCCGACGGTCGCGTGAAGATCACCGACTTCGGCATCGCGCGCATCGCCGACCAGGTGCCGCTGACTGCGACCGGTCAGGTCATGGGCACGGTGCAGTACCTCTCCCCCGAGCAGGCCTCGGGGCACCCGGCATCCCCGGCGACCGACATCTACTCGCTCGGCATCGTCGCGTACGAGTCCGTCGCGGGCAAGCGCCCGTTCACGGGCGAGTCGCAGGTCGCGATCGCCATGGCGCAGATCAACGAGCAGCCCCCGCCGCTTCCCGCCACCGTCTCCGACCCGGTGCAGAGGCTCATCCTCGCGATGATCGCCAAGAAGCCCGACGACCGTCCGGCCTCCGCGTCGGCCGTCGCGCGCGCGGCATCCGCTCTCCGCCGCGGCGATCTGGCGGCCGCCCACGCCGCCGTCCCGGCGATCGTGGCCGGTGCCGGCACGAGCGACGTGACGCAGCTGCTCCCCGCCGAAGGAGGCGACACCGCGACGCTGCTGCTCCCGGCCGGGGCCGCCGCGGCCGGTGCCGGGCTCGCGGCCGCGGGTGCGGCGGGCGCCGCGTCCGAAGCGGCCGCCGTGGACGACAACCTGACCGAGACCCCCAAGCGCAAGCGCAGCCGGTGGACGTGGCCCCTCGTCGCTCTCATCGCCCTGCTCGTCATCGTGCTCGGCGGCACCCTGTTCGCCCTGCTGACCGGCAACGGCGACCCCGAGCCCGCTCCCACGACGCCGACCGAGTCGGCGCCCTCGACCCCGGCCAACACGCCGTCGACCCCGGCGAGTCCGAGCGCGGCAACGACGATCAACGTCGACGGGCTGGGGCTGACGGGGCGTTCGTGCGAGGACGCCCTCGCGGTCGCCGCTCGCGCGGGCCTCGAGAACGTCACCTGCGCACCCGGGAACCCCGCTCCGAGCGAGGACCAGGTCGGACAGGTCTACGACGTCGTCCCGCTCGGCAACGTCAAGGCCACCGATTCGGTGACCCTGACCTCGTACGCGGAGCAGAGCCCGCTCGGCGCACCCTCCGCTCCGACGATCCAGTCCAACGGTCAGACCGCCACCAGCGTCACCGCCGGCTCCACCGTGCAGGTGATGTGGTCGAGCTACTCCTGCCCGGCAGGTCTCACGCCTTCGGAGTACCGCTTCACGGTCTCGGGCGGCACGTTCGGCAACGGCCAGACCACCTCGAGCTTCAGCCTGAACCAGCGTCCCGCGCCGGTCACGGTCGGAGACTCCGGCGCGCTCTCCGTCACCTACACCGTGACCTGTGCGGGTGAGAGCGGCGACCGCACGTCGCCCGCCTCCCCCGAGGCGGCCGCCACGATTCAAACGGCGCCTTCTCCGACCCCCAGCCAGAACGGCAACGGCGGCAACAACGGTGGCGGAAACGGCAACGGCGGAAACGACGACTGACCCGGTTCGACCATGAGTCCCACATCCGAGTACGAGTCGAACGCAGGGAGTGACGTGTCGGCAGAGCAACGTGTGCTGTCAGGACGCTACCGCATCGACGAGCCCATCGGGCGCGGCGGAATGGCGAGCGTGTTTCGGGGATACGACGTGACCCTCGGGCGCGACGTGGCCATCAAGGTGCTCAAGCGCGAGCTGGCGGACGACCCCGGTTTCCGCATGCGGTTCCGTCTGGAGGCCCAGGCGGCATCGCGGATGGCCCACCCGTCGATCGTGCGCGTGTTCGACGCCGGGGAGGATACCGAGATCGACCCAGACGGCAGCGAGCACTCCGTGCCGTACATCGTCATGGAGCTCGTGACGGGCCGCCTGCTCAAGGACATGGTCGAAGCCGGACCGCTCTCCGAGGAGGACGCCGTGCGCTACGTCGACGGCATCCTCGAGGCCCTCGAGTACTCGCACCGCGCCGGGGTCGTGCACCGCGACATCAAGCCCGGGAACGTCATGATCACCGACGCCGGGAACGTCAAGGTGATGGACTTCGGCATCGCCCGTGCAGTTTCGGACTCGTCGTCCACGGTTGCCGAGACGACCGCGATCATCGGCACGGCCGCCTACTTCTCCCCCGAGCAGGCCAAGGGCGAGCCCGTCGACGCGCGCGCCGACCTCTACTCGACGGGTGTCGTGCTCTACGAGCTGCTCACCGGCCGCGCGCCCTTCCGGGGCGAGACGCCGGTGGCGGTCGCCTACCAGCACGTCAGCGAGGCGCCGCTGCCGCCGTCGGAGATCGTCGACGAGGTACCGCGGGCGCTCGATGCGGTCGTGCTGCGTGCCCTCGCGAAGAGTCCGTTCCAGCGATTCCAGGACGCCACGGAGTTCCGGGCCGCGCTCGACCAGGCGGTCGGCGGCAAGCAGCCGACGAAGCGTCAGATGGGCGCTCTTGCGAGCGAGCTGTACGGACCGGATCCGCGTCACGCGGCCGAGACGGCGCGGTCGCTGCGTCAGCTCAGCACCGACAACACCATGCGCCGTACGCAGTCCGGCCCGCCCGTGAGCTGGATCTGGGCCGGCGTTGCAGTACTGGCGGCGCTGCTGATCGCGGTGCTCATCTGGGTGCTCGCCTTCCGCGACACCGGGACGACCGTTCCCAGCACCTCGCGCACCGTCCCCGAGGTCTCCGGGAAGTCCTGGGACCTCGCGGAGAACCTGATCGAAGAGGCGGAGCTCGATCCCGTCCGCTCCGACCGCAGCGACGACGCGGTGCCGGCAGGCGACGTCATCGGCACCGAACCGGCCGCGGGTATCACCCTGTCCCCCGGACAGCGCGTCACCGTCTACGTCTCGACCGGCCAGGAGATGGCCACCGTCCCGACGCTGCAGAACCTCTCACGCACCGAAGCGACCGAGGCGCTGCAGCGCGCCGGACTGCAACTGGGAACCGTGCGATCCCGCAACGATCCGACCCTGCCCGCCGGCACGGTCATCGAGGCCTCCGCTCCCGAGGGCTCAGCGCTCGCGATGGGATCGTCGGTGAACCTCGTGGTCGCGAGCGGCACCGTGACCCTGGTCGACCTCACCGGGTACACCGTCGAGGCAGCCGAGCGCGAGCTCCAGCAGGAGTCGCGTCAGCTGATCCCCGAGGTGGTCGAGGATCCGGGCTGTGCCGCGGATGCCGGCGGACGCACGGTCTCGTCGCAGTCGCTTGCACCGGGCGAGGTGCCGATCGGATCGACGGTCACCCTCCGGGTCTGCACCGGCAGCTGAGAGCAGCGCCTCGTCCGATCAGGCAGCGCCGACATCCCGTCGATGCGGATGCAGCCGGGCGCCACGCTCCCGCGCGGTGATCAGCCCGAGCGAGCCCAGCCAGTTTCCCAGCATCCGGTATCCGCCCTGAGTCAGCACGGACTCAGGGTGGAACTGGACGCCGACGATGGGTGCGACTCGGTGGGCGATCGCCATGACGGTGCCGCCCGGGGCCAGCGCGGTCACCCGCAGCTCGGCCGGCAGCGTCGCTGGGTCGACGGCGAGGGAGTGGTACCTGCCCGCCGTGAAGGTGTCGGGCAGTCCGTCGAAGAGGAACGACCCGTCGTGCCGCACGTCCGAGGTCATCCCGTGCATGAGCTCCGGCGCCTCGCCCACGGTGGCACCGAAGGCGACGGCGATCGCCTGATGACCGAGACACACCCCGAGCATGGGAACCGCGGATGCCGCGGCCGCCCGTACGACGGCGATCGATGCACCCGCGTCCTCGGGAGTCCCGGGCCCGGGCGACACGAGGACGCCGTCGTAGCCTGTCAGGACGCGTGAGGGGTCGTGGACGGCATCCGACTCCACCATCTCGGTCTCGGCGCCGAGTTCACGCAGATAGCCGACGAGGGTGTGGATGAAGCTGTCGTGATTGTCGATCACGAGGACGGCGGTCACCCTACCGTCGACTCCTCGCCGGGGGCGAAGAACGGCGCGACGGCGGGGAACACCCAGAAGAAGAGTGCGTAGACGGCCGCGGCCGCGAGGATGAGCAGGAAGACCACCCGGAGCCACCACGGCCCGGGGAGAACTCGCCACAGCGCTCCGTACATCAGGCGGAGACTCCCTCTGTCAGCGACGCCGGCGGTCCCGCCGAGGTCGGGGTGAACTCTTCGAAGACCGCATACGAGATGATGCGCTCGAGCATGTTGAGCTTCGGCGCGCAGCTCGTGAGGGTGAGGTACTTGCCGTTGGCGCTGACATCCACCTGCTGCGGAACCGGGTTGAGCACCTCGATGGCGGTGTCCTGCACGTACTCGACGTTCCGGAAGCGGTAGGTGTACCAGCCGTCCTGGGTCTGAATGACGATCGCGTCGCCGACGACGAGCCGGTCGACCGGGTCGAAGGGCGCACCGGAAGTCCAGCGGTGCGCGGCGACCGCCATGTTGCCGTCGGCGCCCGGCATCGCCGATCCCTCGTAGTGACCGATGCGCCCCTGGTCGAGGATCGCCTTCTTGCCCGTGCCGTTGGCGATCGTGAACTGCCAGTCGGAACCGAAGCGCGGGACATACATGATGCCGAACTCGGCGCCCGGTTCGGGCTCGGCCATCACGGGAATCGCCGCAGGGTCTGCCGGCCCGGATTCTCCGGTGGGCGTCGGAGCCTCTTGCGCCTGCGTCTGCCACTGCTGCGCCAGCGCGGCGGCCTCGGCTTGCTTCTGCGATCCGATGATCATGTCGCCGAACCACATCTGCCAGCTCACGAAGAGCAGCATCACGACACCCGCGGTGAGGAGGAGCTCGCCGAACACGCTGATCACACTCGCGCGTCGCCGCGGACGCACCTGCGACCGACGTGAGCGTCGGGTCGGCGTACGGGTGCTCTGCACAGTCGCAGAGTTTATCCCTCGGCCCTGGAAGATCTCACTGTGGCGACGAGCCCACGGACCGAACCGGGCGTCGGCACGTCGATCCAGAGCCGGATGCTGCCGGTTCTGGCACCTGCGCCGTTCACGACGGCGGCTCCTCCGAGGTCATCGAGCAGCGGATGCATTTCGGCCGCGATCGACTGCGGCAGGTATCCGACGCCACGGCCGTTCGAGAAGGCGGCGACGTTGCCGCTGCCCCGAGATGCGTCCACCTCGGTACGCAGGACATAGGCACGCGGATGACGGCTCTGTCGCTCGCGGTCGTTGACCAGATAGTGGGTACGTTCCAGTCTCACCGCCCGTGACGGCAGTTGCCGAAGATCCGGCAGGTCATCGTGCCGGCTGACGCGACCGGTTACTGCGTGGACGATCTGTTCCCACCATGCGGGCATATCGGCCCCTCTCGATTCGGCATGCCGTCACCGAGGCGGAGCACTCCCCTACTTTCTCACGGCGGGCCTGTGGGAGTCCTGACGGGTGAGCCCGGGCGCTTCGAGGTCCGACGGCTAGGATTCTCCCATGGCATCTTCGAGCGACCACGACGACCCGACCGTGGAGCGACGCCCCGCAGATGACGCACCTAACCCGGTCTGGTTCAAGCCGATCATGCTGGGACTGATGCTCATCGGACTCGTGTGGGTGCTCGTCTTCTACCTGAGCAACTCCACCCTCCCCGTTCCCGGCATCGGCGGCTGGAACCTGGTGATCGGTTTCGGAATCGCCTTCGTGGGCTTCCTCATGACCACGCGGTGGCGCTGACCAGTTCTCCACATCGGGTGAATCACACCGGTGTGATTCCATCCCCACCTGGGGATAGACCTGTGGATAACTTTCGTCAGTACAGCGCGAGGGGCACGGCGAGCAGGGCGACCAAGGCCGCCGCGGTGGCGCCGAGCAACCAGATCTGGAGCTTCCGGCGCCGGATCGTCCGGGTGCGCGCGTAGATCAGTCCGACCAGAGCGCCCGCGGCCAGTCCGCCCACATGCGCCTGCCACGAGATCTGGACGCCGCCCCCGCCGCCGAGCCCGCTCGTGAGCAGGGGCAGGAACGTGATGACGAGGTTGATCCCGAGGACGACGGCGATGCCTGTGATGTTCGCGCCGATGTGACGGCCGATCACGAGCAAGGCGCCGAAGAGTCCGAAGATCGCGCCCGATGCTCCGACGACCGCGGACGTGAAGCCGAACAGGACGACCGCGACGGATCCCCCGAGGCCACTGAGCACGTAGAGCCACAGGAAACGACTGCGTCCGAGCATCGGTTCGAGGCTGCGCCCCAGCATCCACAGCGCGAGCATGTTGAGCCCGACGTGCCAGAAGCCGCTGTGCACGAACAGCACCGTGAACAGCCGCCATGGCTGGAAGGTCCCGCTGAACTGCGGGTAGAGCAGCGGCGGGTACAGCGCCAGAAGCGACTGCACCGCCGCGCCCGCGCCGGGAATGAGTCCCACGACGAAGGCGAAGAACGTCACGCCGATGATCCCGTACGTGACCAACGGCCGGGAATCGTCGGAGCGCACCGCACGCAGGATGCGCGGTGCACGGCGGGGACGCGGCGCGCCCGAGCTCTTCTGCTGATCACGCAGACATTCGGGGCAGATCACACCGACGGGCATCTGCGTCTGGCATTCCGCGCAGATGGTGCGCAGGCACCGCTGGCAGAGCACGAAGCTCTGTCGATCGGGATGCCGGTAACAGAAGTTGTCGGGGTTGCTCCGCAGCTCGGACGCGCTCACGTACCGCCTCAGACCGTGACGACGTCGATCGACGAGATGACCACCGGGTCGACCGGACGGTCCTGCGCGCCGGTCTTCACCGAGGCGATCGTGTCGACGACCTGACGCGACGCGTCATCCGCGACCTCGCCGAAGATGGTGTGCTTGCCCTGCAGCCAGGGGGTCGGGTCGGTGGTGATGAAGAACTGCGAGCCGTTCGTGCCCTCGGCCTTGCCGGTGATCGCGTTGCGGCGCAGTCCGGCGTTGGCCATGGCGAGGATGTAGGGCTTCTGGAAGTCCAGCTCGGGGCTGATCTCATCGTCGAAGTTGTAGCCGGGGCCGCCGATGCCCTGGCCGAGCGGGTCGCCGCCCTGGATCATGAAGTTCGGGATGATGCGGTGGAAGATGACGTCGGTGTAGAGCGCGCCCTCGCCGGGCTTGCCCGTGGCGGGGTCGGTCCACTCCTGCGAACCGTCGGCGAGGCCGATGAAGTTCTTCACCGTACGGGGGGCCTGGTCGCCGAAAAGGTTGACGACGATGTCGCCGTGGTTGGTGTGGATCGTCGCTACTGCGGTGTGCTGAGGCATGTGTGCCATTCTCGCACCTGTCAATGCCCTGCTGGCTGGAGCGCTCTCTGGCAAGATGAGGGAAAACGTCCCACGATGCAGGGAGGGCCCACGTGAGCCTCAGCCGCAAGCGCAAGAAGCAACTCCGCAAGCTCCAGAAGCAGGCGAACACCCTGTGGGAGTCGCAGCAGGTCCTGATGGGAGAGGCCGCCAAAGTCGCACGCGACGCCGGCCACCAGCTGGGCAACTACAACCGCGAGCACGTCAAGCCCGCCGTTCAGAACACCTACGAGCAGTACGCGGCGCCGTACGTCGACAAGAGCGTCCGCGCCACCCGCAAGGTGTACAACGGCGCCCTCATCCCCGCCGCTGGTGCCGTCGTGGGCGGCGCCCTCTCGGTGTGGGATGCCGCAAACGACACGCGTGAGCGCCTCGCCCACGGCCGCGGCGTCGACCTCGACCTGACGTCGGTCAAGAAGAAGGCCGCCAAGTACGGCAAGAAGGCGACGAAGAAGTTCCAGTCGCGTGCCGCACTGCCCGAGCCGAAGAAGAAGCGTGGCGCCGGTGGCGTCATCGCCCTGGTCCTCGGTGTCGCTGCCGCCGCCGGCGTGCTCTACGCCGCATGGCAGACGCTCCGCGCCGACGACGAGCTGTGGGTTGCCGACGACCCGCTGCGCGCTCCCGACGCCTGAATCGGATGACCGACGATCTCGAGCCCACGTCTCGGGTCCGCCTCGCTGCGGCCGAGCGTGGGCTCGATGTCGTCGTGCGACCGCGTCCGGACGCTTCCAGCCTCGATGAGGCCGCAGCGCTCCTCGGACTCGAGCCCGACGACATCGTGAAGACTCTCGTGGTCAAGCGCAGCGACGACACCTACTTGTTCGCGCTCGTCCCGGGCGACCGGGTGATCTCCTGGCCGAAGCTCCGGGCGCTCGTGGGAGTCAACAAGCTGCGCCTGCCCGAGCCTGAGCTCGCCCTGGCGGCCACCGGTTACGAACGCGGCACGATCGTGCCCATCGGCAGCACTCACGACTGGCCGGTCTTCGCCGATTCGTCCATCGCGGGCCGACGCATCGCGATGGGTGCCGGCGCGCACGGGTACAGCCTGTTCGTCGACGCCGATGCTCTCATCGCCGCCTACGGCGCGACTGTCGCCGACATCACCGAGCAGCGTTCGCTCTGACTGTGTCGGATCGCCCCGCCGCAGGTCGCAGTCTCCCCGACAGTGCGAGCGCGAGTGCCGCGAGCGCGGCGGTCACGGCGAAGACGGTCGCGATCGCTGAGTGAAGGCTCTCGGCCGCGCCGGCCGCTGACGCGACGATCGCTCCGCCCACGCCCGCGATGACGGCGGTGGCGAGCGTCTGAGCCAGTTGCAGCGCACTGCTGACCTGGCCCTGCTGTCCGTCGGGGGCCTGTTCCATCGTGTCCGTGGTCGACGCATTGAAGGCGATGCCCATGCCCAGTCCCCCGATGGCCCAGCCAGCGATCGCGCACCACCCGGGGACCGCCTCCACCAGAGCGGTGACGGCGATAGCGACTGTGCCGAGGAGGAGAACAGCCGCTCCCCCGGCAACCGCGCGCGAACGGCGACCGTGATGGCGACGGTCCCACCGGGCCTGGAGCAGCGAACCGGCCACCCAGGTCAGGGCGCCCGCTGAGAGCGCCAGGCCCGCCGCTGCCGGAGTCTGCCCGCGCAGTTCCTGGAACGCGAGCGGGAGGAACGCCTCGCTGCCGAAGTAGGCGCCACTGAGGAGCAGGCGAACGATCACGCCGGCTCCGAGACCGGCGCGGGCGGACAGCGTTCCCTCCGGCGTCACCCGGCGGAACGCGACGAGCGCGACGCCGAGCCCCAGGATCGCACCGACCGCCATCAGCACGAGGTCTGCGAGCAGCAGAGCCTGGAGCAGCAGCGCCGTTCCGAGGGTGAGCAGGAGCGAGCTGGCGAGGGGCCCACGCCACCACCGCGCTCCACGGGCGGTCGTCTTCTGCGCGTGAGCCGGGCCGGCGTCCGCCACCCGGCGCAGTCGCGGGAGGGTGAGCGCCATGGCCGCGATGATCAACGGGACCATCGCGACGAACACCCACCGCCAGCCCACGAGGTCGGCGGCTATCCCCGCCAGGAGCGGCCCGACGAGTGAGGGAATGGTCCACGCCGACGACAGCAACGCGAACATCTGCGCTCGGAGCGACTCCGGATATGCGCGCCCGATTGCGGTGTAGCTCGCAGCCATCACCGCCCCGACGCCGATTCCCTGGACCACCCGCCCGAGCAGGAAGAGCGACCACGAGCCCGAGACACCGGCGATCATGCACCCCGTGAGGAAGACCAGCATGCCGAGCGCCAGCGGACGCGCCGCTCCCCGCCGATCGGCCATGTGGCCCGCGGTCACGGTTCCCACGATGTTCGCGAGCATCAGCGCCGACAGCCCCCACCCGTAGGCGCCGAGCCCGTCGAGGTCGCGGGCGATCACGGGCAGCACGGTCGCGACACCGAGCGACTCGAAAGCGACCATTCCCACGGAGAGCAGGATGCCCGCGGTGAGCCCGCGGTGGCGGGCATCGAAGACCCCGCTCCGCGCAGTGGACGACGGCGACGACGCGCTCCCCCGATGTTCCGGCATCTCTGAAACCCTCCCCTGATTTACGTTTGATGTCAGAACACAATATAAACGACTATCGTGTGACCGTGGCTTCCTCCGCTTCCGATGCTCGCGACGCCCGCCCCAGCCGCGGCCGGCCTCGAGATCCGCGCATCGACGAGGCGATCCGGCGTGCGACGCTCGAGGTTCTCGCCGAGCGCGGTTACAGCGGCCTGACGCTCGAAGACGTCGCCGCGCGGGCGGGAACGAACACCCCGGCGCTTCGCCGCCGGTGGCGATCGCGACAGCACCTCATCGTCAGCGCGCTCTTGGACCGGCTGGGCGCGGCACCCACACCCGACACGGGATGCACCCGGTGCGACCTCATCGAGGGAATCGGCTCTCTCAGCCCGTCCTTCGACGCGGAGATGGGTCGCTCGGTCCTTCCGGCGCTCGTAGCGGACCTCGCGCACGACCCGGAGCTCGAGACGCAGTTCTTCGACCGGCTGTTCCATCCCCGCCGCGCCTCCAGCGAAGCGGCGCTACGGCGAGGCATCGAGCGCGGCGACATCCGCCCCGATGTCGACATCCCGCTGATCCTCGACACGCTCGCCGCGCCCGTCTATTACCGGATGCTGTTCGGGCACCTGCCGGTGACGCCGACGCTGGCCGAAGAGGTGGTGGCCGTGGTCATGGACGGGATCGCCATCAGCACGGGCGCGGAGAACCACGCGCACTCCTGACTTTCCGCAATTGTTGCGCGGGTTGTTACATTCCGTCCAAGTTTCCGAGCAGGCCCTTCGCAAAACGCTCTCAGGATGCTTTGATGCCAGTGGGTACCCACCATTCATTCCCCCCGATGGAAGGACATCCCGTGAAATCAACGACCCGTTCGGCTCTGGGCATCGCCGCCCTGGGCCTGGCATTCACGAGCATCATGACGGCTCCGGCGTCGGCTCAGACACCCGGGCCCGACGATGGTTCTGGTGGCGTCGATCCTGGCCTGCTCTCCGCGATGGCAGAAGAACTCGGCACGGACACCGCTGGCGCCCTCGACGTCCTCGCGTTTCAGGACACCGCGAACGCAACGACCGCCACACTCGCCGATGAGACGGGGGCCGCGTATGCGGGCTCGTGGCTCGACGAGTCGACCCGCACCGTCTATACGGCGGTGACGACCGCTGACGCGCGGCAGGCAGCCGAGAATGCGGGCGCCGTCCCCGTCGAGGTCACATACTCGATCGACGATCTCGAAGCGATCTCCGCCCGCCTGTCAGAAGGCGGACCCGTCGGCGACGTGACGTCGTGGTGGATCGACGTGACCACCAATCAGGTGGTCGTCGAGACTCTCGGGGATGCGGCGGCATCCGAGGTCGCGGCGCAGATCGGAGCCCCCGCGGACGCGGTGCGCGTGGAGACCACGGCCGAGGCGCCCGAGACGTTCGCGACCATCCAGGGCGGGATCGCCTACACGATCAACGGCACCTCGCGCTGCTCGGTCGGCTTCGCCGTCGAGGGCGGGTTCGTGACCGCCGGCCACTGCGGCCGGGCGGGGGCGTCGACGAACTACGGGACGTTCCGCGGCTCGAGCTTCCCGGGCGATGACTACGCCTGGGTCGCGACGCCGTCGCACACCCCCGTCGCGACCGTCTCCGACTACGCGGGCGGCGCCGTCGCCGTCGCCGGATCGACGCCCGCAGCCGTCGGCGCGACCGTATGCCGCTCCGGATCCACGACCGGCTGGCACTGCGGTCAGGTGCAGGCCTACAACAGCAGCGTCCGCTACGCGGAGGGCACCGTCTCGGGCCTCATCCGCACGTCGGTCTGCGCCGAGCGCGGAGACTCCGGCGGTTCGCTGCTCGCCGGGAACCAGGCGCAGGGCGTCACCTCCGGTGGATCGGGCAACTGCAGCACCGGCGGCACGACCTACTTCCAGCCGGTGAACGAGATCCTGCAGGCGTACGGTCTGAGGCTGCTCACGCGCTGACGTACGCGCCGGCGAAACAGTGACGCCGGGTATCCGTTGGAACGGATACCCGGCGTCTTATCTGTGGAGCCTAGGAGATTCGAACTCCTGACATCCTGCTTGCAAAGCAGGCGCTCTACCAGCTGAGCTAAGGCCCCGAGGGGGTTCGGGGTGGGGCTACCAGGACTTGAACCTGGGACCTCTTCATTATCAGTGAAGCGCTCTAACCGCCTGAGCTATAGCCCCGTACCGACGCGCTTCACGCGCCGGCAACCTCCAAGACTTTACCCGATGATCCGGGAATCTACTAATTGGAGGTGAAGCCGACGAGCAGGCCGCCGGTGACCTTGACCATCACGTTGTAGATGCCCGCGACGACAGCGCCGAGCACGGTGATGACGATGAGGTTGAGGATGGCCACGACCGCCGCGAACGCCATGACCTGCGGCAGGTTCAGGAACTGCTTGATCGAGAAGTCGCCGTTCGAGAACGCCACGAAGAGCTCGTCCACCCGGTCGATGAGACCGGTGGTGCTGAGCACCATGAAGACGAGGAAGGTCGCGACGACCGTGACGATCGCCAGGGCCACGGCCGCCAGGAACGACAGCTTCACGGCAGACCAGAAATCGACGTAGACGAGGCGCAGGCGGACCTGCTTGGCGCTGGTCTTGCTCGTGGATTTCTTGGCGAGTTTGTCGGCGACCGTGCTCATGCGTCAGAACCACTCTCTTCGGTATCCGCGGACGGGGGTGCATCCGGGGCGGTGGCATCCTCGGATGCCGCGTCTTCGGTCAGTCCACGCTCGCCGTTCCGGGCGATGGCGAGGATGCGGTCGTCGTCACCGAACCGGGCGAAGACGACGCCCATGGTGTCGCGACCCTTGGCCGGGACCTCGGCCACGGAGGAGCGTACCACCTTGCCGCTGGCAAGAACCACGAGGACCTCGTCGGTCTCCGACACGATGAGACCGCCCGCCAGCACGCCTCGATCGTCGTTCAGCTTGGCCACCTTGATACCCAGGCCGCCTCGGCTCTGGGTGCGGTACTGGTCGACCGAGGTGCGCTTGGCATAGCCACCGTCGGTGACGACGAACACGTAGCCCTCGTCGCGCACGACCGATGCCGACAGCAGGCTGTCGTCCTCGCGGAACGAGATGCCCTTCACACCCTCGGTCGATCGGCCCATTGGACGCAGCGCGTCGTCAGTGGCCGCGAAGCGCAGCGACATCCCCTTGCGTGTGATGAGCAGGATGTCGTCGCCTTCGTCGACGAGCAGAGCGCTGACGAGCTCGTCGCCGCCGGTCTCGTCGTCCTGACCGCGCAGGCGGATCGCGATGACACCGCCCTGGCGGTTGGTGTCGTACTCGGTCAGCGCGGTCTTCTTGACCTTGCCGTCACGGGTCGCGAGCACCAGGTACTGCGCAGCGGCGTAGTCGCGGATGTCGAGGATCTGCGCGATCTCCTCACCGGGCTGGAGGGCGAGGAGGTTCGCGACATGCTGGCCCTTCGCATCGCGACCGGCCTCGGGAAGCTCGTACGCCTTGGTGCGATAGACGCGGCCCTTCGTCGTGAAGAACAGCAGCCAGTGGTGCGTCGTCGTGACGAAGAAGTGCTCGACGACGTCATCCGCGCGCAGCTGGGCACCCTTGACGCCCTTGCCGCCGCGGTGCTGCGAACGGTAGTTGTCGCTCCGCGTGCGCTTGATGTAGCCGTCACGTGTCACCGTGACCACCATCTCCTCTTCGGGGATGAGGTCTTCCATCGACATGTCGCCGTCGAACCCGTGGAGGATGTGCGTGCGCCGCTCGTCGCCGTACTTGTCGACGATCGCGGTCAGCTCCTCGCCGATGATCGAGCGCTGGCGTGCGGGGGTGGCGAGGATGTCGTTGAGGTCGGCGATCTTCAGCTCGAGCTCGGTCGCCTCGTCGATGATCTTCTGACGCTCGAGCGCGGCGAGGCGGCGCAGCTGCATCGACAGGATCGCGTCGGCCTGCAGGTCGTCGATGTCGAGAAGGGTCTTCAGTCCCTCTCGCGCCTCCTCGACCGTGGGGGAGCGGCGGATGAGCGCGATGACCTCGTCGAGTGCGTCGAGCGCCTTGAGGTATCCGCGCAGGATGTGCATGCGCTTCTCGGCCTCGTTGAGGCGGTAGCGCGTGCGACGGACGATGACCTCGATCTGGTGGGTGATCCAGTGGGAGATGAAGCCGTCGAGCGGGAGGGTGCGGGGCACGCCGTCGACGATCGCCAGCATGTTGGCGCCGAAGTTCTCCTGCAGCTGCGTGTGCTTGTACAGGTTGTTGAGCACGACCTTCGCGACGGCGTCGCGCTTGAGCACGACCACGAGACGCTGGCCCGTGCGGTCGCTGGTCTCGTCGCGGATGTCGGCGATGCCGGTGATCTTCCCGTCACGCGCGAGGTCGCGGATCTTCAGCGCGACGTTGTCGGGGTTCACCTGGTACGGCAGCTCGGTGATCACGAGGCACGTGCGACCCTGGATCTCTTCGACCTCGATGACGGCGCGCATCGTGATCGAGCCTCGACCGGTCCGGTACGCCTCGCGGATCCCCTTCGTGCCGAGGATCTGTGCCCCGGTGGGGAAGTCGGGACCGTGGATCCGCGACATCAGCGCTTCGAGGAGCTCCTCACGCGACGCGTCCGGGTTCTCGAGCGACCACAGCGCGCCCTCGGCGACCTCGCGCAGGTTGTGGGGCGGGATGTTCGTGGCCATGCCGACGGCGATACCGACCGAACCGTTGACGAGCAGGTTCGGGAAGCGCGAGGGCAGGACGACAGGCTCCTGCGTCTTGCCGTCGTAGTTGTCCTCGAAGTCGACGGTGTCCTCGTCGATGTCGCGGACCATCTCCATGGCGAGAGCCGCCATCTTGGTCTCGGTGTACCGGGGGGCCGCGGCGCCCTGGTTGCCCGGCGACCCGAAGTTGCCCTGCCCGTCTGCAAGCGGGTAGCGCAGCGACCACGGCTGCACGAGGCGGACGAGCGCGTCGTAGATCGCGCTGTCGCCGTGCGGGTGGTACTGACCCATGACCTCGCCGACGACGCGGGCGCACTTCGAGTAGCTCTTGTCGGGGCGGTATCCGCCGTCGTACATGCCGTAGATGACACGTCGGTGCACGGGCTTGAGGCCGTCCTCGACGCGGGGGAGCGCTCGTCCCACGATGACGCTCATCGCGTAGTCGAGGTAGCTCCGCTGCATCTCGACCTGGAGGTCGACCTGGTCGATGTTGCCGTGGTTGTGGGCAGGAGTGAGGTCGGGACGTTCTTCGTCAGACATACGTTCTCAGTTTCTCGATGTCGCTCGGCTCGATCAGATGTCGAGGAAGCGGACGTCCTTGGCGTTGCGCTGGATGAAGGTGCGGCGGGACTCGACGTCCTCGCCCATGAGCACCGAGAAGATCTCGTCGGCGGCAGCCGCGTCGTCGATCGTCACCTGGCGCAGGGTGCGCGTGCTGTGGTCCATCGTGGTCTCCCACAGCTCCTTCGGGTTCATCTCGCCGAGACCCTTGTAGCGCTGGATGCCCGACTCCTTCGGGATGCGCTTGCCGTTGGCGAGCCCGTCGGCCAGGAGCGCGTCGCGCTCCTTGTCGCTGAACACGTACTCGTGATCGGCGTTGGTCCACTTGAGCCGGTACAGCGGCGGCATCGCGAGGTAGACGTAGCCCGCTTCGATGAGCCCGCGCATGTAACGGAACAGGAGCGTCAGGAGCAGCGTCGTGATGTGCTGCCCGTCGACGTCGGCATCGGCCATTAGCACGATCTTGTGATAGCGCGCCTTCTCGACGGCGAAGTCCTCGCCGATGCCGGTGCCGAACGCCGAGATGATCGCCTGGATCTCGTTGTTGCCGAGGGCGCGGTCGAGCCGCGCCTTCTCGACGTTGAGCACCTTGCCGCGGAGCGAGAGGATCGCCTGGGTCTCGGGATCGCGGCCGCGCACGGCCGAACCGCCGGCCGAGTCGCCCTCGACGAGGAAGATCTCGGAGATCGACGGGTCCTTGCTCGTGCAGTCCTTGAGCTTGTCGGGCATCGACGCCGACTCGAAGACGCTCTTGCGGCGGGCGGTCTCACGCGCCTTGCGAGCCGCGAGGCGCGCGGTCGCGGCATCCACGGCCTTCATGATGACGCGCTTGGCCTGAGCGGGGTTACGGTCGAGCCAGTCGGTGAGCTGGTCGCCGACGATCTTCTGGACGAATGCCTTCGCCTCGGTGTTGCCGAGCTTCGTCTTGGTCTGGCCCTCGAACTGCGGCTCGGAGAGCTTGACGGAGATGACGGCGGTCAGACCCTCGCGGATGTCGTCACCCGTGAGGTTGTCGTCCTTCTCCTTGAGCAGGCCCTTCTCGCGGGCGTAGGCGTTGACGCGCGTGGTCAGCGCGGCCCGGAAACCCTCTTCGTGCGTGCCGCCCTCGTGGGTGTTGATCGTGTTCGCGAAGGTGAACACGTTCTCGGTGTAGCTCGTGGTCCACTGCATCGCGAGCTCGAGCGAGATGTGACGCACCGTGTCCTCGGACTCGATCTCGATGATCTCGTCGTTGACGACCTCGCTCTTGCGCAGCTTGTTGAGGTACTCGACGTAGTCGACGAGGCCCCGCTCGTAGTGGAAGTCGTCGTGACGCTGCTGCGACTCGGATCCGCCTTCCTCGAGGTCGACGACGACGGCCGCCTCGGGGCGCTCGTCGGTCAGCGTGATGCGCAGCCCCTTGTTCAGGAACGCCGTCTGCTGGAAGCGCGTGCGAAGCGTGTCGTAGTCGAAGGCGATCGTCTCGAAGATGTCGCCGTCGGGCCAGAAGGTGACCGTCGTTCCGGTCTCTTCGCTGTCCTCGCCCTGGGCGAGGGGAGCCTGCGGCTTGCCGCCGTCGGCGAAGGTCTGACGCCACACCGAGCCCTGACGCTTGATCTCGACCTCGAAGCGCGTCGAAAGCGCGTTGACGACCGACGATCCGACGCCGTGGAGCCCACCGGAGACGGCGTACCCGCCGCCGCCGAACTTTCCACCGGCGTGCAGGACGGTCAGCACGACCTCGACGGTCGACTTCGTCGGGTCGGAGGCGTGCGGATCGACCGGGATGCCGCGGCCGTTGTCGACGACGCGAAGACCACCGTCTTCGAGGATCGTCACGTGGATCGTGTCGCAGTAGCCGGCCAGCGCCTCATCGACGGCGTTGTCGACGATCTCGTAGACGAGGTGGTGCAGGCCACGCTCACCGGTGGATCCGATGTACATTCCCGGACGCTTCCGGACCGCCTCGAGGCCCTCGAGCACCTGGATCGCGTCAGCGCCGTACTCGTTCGGGACCTTGGCCGAGGTCGCCTCGGCCGCGTCGGGGGTTTCGGGGTCTTCGGGAACGCTGTCGGGATTCTGAGACGTCATAGGTTTCGAGCGCTCCACATCGGTTCGGTCAGTCCCGTCCAGTCTACCCTTTCAGGCGCTCTCACGCGGCGCTCAGCGCCCGTATGGCGAACGAAAGTCGGATTCGACGACTGGGGACGTGGCTCAACCGTAGGTATCGCGAGGGCCACGGCCTGGAACGGCTCTGGGGCCCCATTTCCAGGAGGGGACGTCCGGGCCTACGAAACGCACCGACTGCACGCCCGACTGTGGGAACGCTTTCACGAGCTGCGTCGTGATGACGGTCCGCATGAGGTGAAGGTTCTTCGCCCACGCCGTCGAGTCGCACTGCACGGTCAGAACGCCGTCGGAGAGCGCAACCGGCGAGGCGTGCCGCGCGGTCTCCTCGCCGGCGACCTCCGCCCACCGCAGCACGAGGTCTTCGCGCGAGAGCTGCGCGTCCCATCCGGCCTGACGAGTGAGGTCGGCGATCACGTCACCGAGCCCCTTCGGATCGCGCCCGGAGGTGAAGGGCTGGTTCTCGTCGTCGTCGGTCCGCTGCCGCCTGCGTTTTTTCCACCGCCCCGACGGTTCGAGCCCGCGGAGGCGGAGATAGGTGGAGATGGTCTCGGGAGCCTCGTCAGACGGCAGCATCGGAATCCTCATGCAGCGTGCCCGCCTCGACCCGGACGGTGCGGGCCCGCAGACCGAGGGGAACGTCTTCGGCGACCGCCGCCGTGACGATGACCTGCTCGTAGTCGGCCACGATGCCCGCCAGCCGCGAGCGACGATCGGCGTCGAGCTCGGCGAAGACGTCGTCGAGGATGACGATCGGATCACCCAGCGTGGACTCGGCGCGCAGCAGCTCGGCCGATGCGAGCCGCAGCGACAGCGCGACGGACCACGATTCGCCGTGTGACGCGTAGCCCTTCACCGGCAGATCGCGGATGCGCAGGATCAGATCGTCGCGATGCGGGCCGACGAGCGTGATGCCGCGCTCGAGCTCGGTGCTGCGACGATCGGCGAGGGCGGCACGGAAGAGCTGCTCGATCGCCGCGGCGTCGGCGACACCGGATTCGGCGGGGGAGTCGTCCTCTTCCGGGTCGGCGCCGCCCACCGACAGTGCCCACTGCAGCTGGGGGCGGTGATCGGCACCGGCGATGGCGGCGTAGGCGCGGGCGACGGGGCCGGTGAGTTCGGCCGCCAGCCGCAGGCGGGCGCGGATGACGTCGGTGCCGAGGGTGACGAGCTTGTCGTCCCACACCTCGAGCGTCGAGAGGCCGTCGCCCCGGATGCCGCGCGCGCGGGCCGACTTCAGCAGTGCGTTGCGCTGTTTCAGGACCCGGTCGTAGTCGGCGAGCACACCGGCCAGACGCGGTGCGCGCTGGATGAGGAGCTGATCGGCGAAGCGACGACGAGCCGAGGGATCGCCTCGGACGATCTGCAGGTCTTCGGGCGCGAAGAGCACGACCTGCGCGTATCGGGGGAGCTCAGCGGTGCGCACCGGTGATCCGTTGACGCGGGCCTTGTTCGACCCGGCGCGATTGAGCTGGGCTTCGAGCTGCACCCGACGCTGTCCGTGGGCGAGCCGGGCCCGGACGAAGGCGGCATTCGCGCCGTCGCGCACCATCGGCGCGTCCTGCGAGACCCGGTGCGAACCGAGCGTCGCGAAATACCCGATCGCCTCGGCGAGGTTGGTCTTGCCCTGGCCGTTACGGCCGACGAACACGTTCGCCCCGGGAGCGAGAGAGAGCTCGGCGGCCGCGTAGTTGCGGAAGTCCACCAGGCTCAACTGCTCCACGATCATCAGATCACCCTAGTTCGCGTCTCCGACAGCCCACCGCGGTGGGCCCTGCCCCGGACGATCAGCGCAGGAGCAGGTTGGGCTGCAGGAGGTACTTGAACGACTCGACGCCGCCCGACGTCTGGGGCGTGATGAGGATCGGGCTGAGCTTGTTCGCGTTCTCGCTCGACGTGAACGTGACACGCGTGAACTCGCTCTTGACCGCCGCGAGCGCCTCGAGCAGGTACTGCGGGTTGAGGCCGATCACGACCTCCTCGCCGGTCAGCGTCGCGTCGACCGATTCGGTCGCGCGCGCCTGCTCGGTACCGGATGCGTCCATCGAGACCCCGTCGGCACCGAACGTGAAACGCAGCGGAGCGGAGCGATCGAGCACCAGGGCCACGCGGCGCACGGCTTCGATGAGCTCACCCGTGTTGACGACCGCGTGGTGATCGGTCGCCTCGGGGAACAGGCGCCGAACCGGCGGGAAGTTGCCCTTGATCAGCAGCGAGGTGACCGTCTTGTTGCCGGCCGTGAAGGCGATGATCTCGCGGTCTCCCGATCCCGAGAACGAGACGGTGATGTCACCCGAGTGGGCGAACGTCTTGCCCACCTCGGTCAGGGTGCGCGCCGGGACGAGAGCCGTGGTCGTGTTCTCGTCGGCGACGATCCCGCTGTCGAACGGGATGTCGCGGAGCGCGACGCGGTAGCGGTCGGTGGCGACGAGGCTGAGCTGCGTTCCGGTCACCTCGAGCTGGACACCGGTCAGAACGGGAGTCACGTCGTCGCGCGATGCCGCGAAGGCGACCTGCGAGATCGCCGTGGCGAAGTCCTCGGCGGGCACGACACCGGATTCGCCCGAGACCTCGGGGATCGCGGGATATTCCTGCACCGGCATCGACGCGAGCGTGAAGCGCGCCGAGCCGCATGTGAGCAGGATCCCGTCGTCGTCGACGGCGATCTGGATCGGCGCGTTCGGCAGACGGCTGGCGATCTCCGACAGCAGACGGCCGTGCACGAGGATCGTGCCGGGTTCGTCGACCGTGGCCTCGATGGTCGTGCGTGCGGACGCCTCGTAGTCGAAAGCCGACAGCGAGAGACCGGTGTCGGTGGCTTCGATGAGCACACCCGCGAGGATCGGCTGCGGGTTGCGCTGGGGGAGGAGCTTCACGACGAACGACACAGCCTCGCTGAAGACGTCGCGATTGACCTGGAACTTCACTGGCGCTCCCTTGTCGTGGATGAAAGCTCTCCCATGCTAGTGCCCATCCCGAGCGGTTCCTGAAGCACCGTTGCGACCGGCCTCACCGCCGTCGAGGTGATCGAATCGCAAAATCTCTAGATGTAACTGTCTTCTTCATCTCCGCTGTGGAAACTGTGGACAACTCGCTCGATCCCAGTCGAGAGAGGGGAACCACACGTTTGTAACTTGTGAGCCGGCTGCGGATGGGCGTGGGATGACGTCGAGCGCCGACGGATGCGGCTCGAGCGGCGATCCACAGGAGATGTGTGATTCGTTCACAACTCTTCGACGACGAATCGAAGTTATCCACAGGTTTTCCACACTGTGCAGAACCGCATGATGGGCCGTCGTGCGAACCCTGTCAAGCTGGGCTCAGCGACGGCCGAGCTGCGAGGTGATCTCGGAGACCTGGTTGTAGATCGAGCGGCGCTCCTTCATGAGCTCGCTGATCTTCTTGTAGGCGTACATCACGGTCGTGTGGTCGCGGTTGCCGAAGAGCTGACCGATCTTCGGCAGCGACAGGCTCGTGCGCTCGCGGCAGAGGTACATCGCGATCTGCCGGGCGGTCGCCACGGCCTGCGATCGGCTCGAGCCGTAGAGGTCGTCGACGGAAAGGCGGAAGTACTGCGCGGTCGCGTTGATGATGTCGGTGGGGGAGATGACGTTCGCGTCATCCTGATCCACGATGTCGCGCAGCACGGTCTGCGCGAGGGAGATGTCGAGGTTCGAGCGGTTGAGGCTCGCGAACGCCGACACCCGAATGAGGGCGCCCTCGAGCTCGCGGATGTTCGACGAGACCTTCGTGGCGATGTATTCCAGGACGTCGTCGGGAACGAGGAGACGCTCGGACTGCGCCTTCTTCCGCAGGATCGCGATACGGGTCTCGAGGTCGGGCGCCTGGACGTCGGTGATCAGGCCCCATTCGAAGCGGCTGCGCATGCGGTCTTCGAAGCCGGTCAGGTGGCGAGGGGGCACGTCGCTCGTGATCACGACCTGCTTGTCGTGGTCGTGGAGCGTGTTGAAGGTGTGGAAGAACGCTTCCTGGGTCTCGGCGCGACCCTGCAGGAACTGGATGTCGTCGATCAGCAGGATGTCGACCTCGCGGTAGCGCGCCTGGAAGGCCGATCCGCGGTTGTTGGCGATCGAGTTGATGAAGTCGTTGGTGAACTCTTCGCTCGAGACGTACCGGACGCGGATGCCGGTGTACAGGTTGAGCGCGTAGTCGCCGATCGCGTGGAGCAGGTGCGTCTTGCCGAGCCCCGAGTCGCCGTAGATGAACAGCGGGTTGTACGCCTTGGCCGGAGCCTCGGCGACGGCGACGGCGGCCGCGTGGGCGAAGCGGTTGGACTGGCCGATGACGAAGTTGTCGAACGTGTACTTCGGGTTGAGCCGGGTGTCGTGGCGGGAGGTCGAGACGGGGGCCTCGACGTACTCTTCGCCGGCCGGCCGCAGCGGCGCGGGCGCGGCCGCGGATTGGACCGGGACCGGGGCCGTCAGGTGGGCGTCGGCGAGCTCGGGATTCACGACGACGCGGTAGCTCGAGGCGCCCGGCTCGACGTGCACGTGCGCGAGGGCCTCCATGATGGGCTGACGCAGTCGCTTGTTGAGCTGAGCGGCGGTGAGGTCGTTCGGAACGTCGAGGTAGAGCGTTCCTCCCATGACACCCTGTGCGACGGCGAGACTCAGGAACCCCTGCATCTGGGGGGTCACCCGGTCATCGTCGGCGAGCAGGTCGAGGACCGCGTTCCACACCGGGACGTCCGGGAGATCGTGCTGAGCCAAGAGTTCCCCCGCGGATGATCGATGCTTGTCCACACAGCTACGCGCCAAACTGGGGATAGCTGTGGATAACTGCCCGTGACACGCTAGTCATGCGGTGTCGGGAGCGCCAAATCCACTGTAGTTCCGGCCCGCGTGTCGCCGCCAGGGCCTGTGCACAGCGGTGGATAATTGCGGGTTCTCATCGCTCCGGTTTGAGTTACAGGAGAACGCGACGTACCCTTAGTCGGTTGACTTATGCCCGCGAGGGCAGTCCTGTACCCCCGTGTCCCCGGTCTGAAGCGTTCCGGTGACCGCCGATCCGGAGTGATCCCTATGAGCAAGCGCACGTTCCAGCCCAACAACCGCCGCCGCGCCAAGAAGCACGGCTTCCGCGCCCGCATGCGCACCCGCGCCGGTCGCGCCATCCTGTCGGCTCGCCGCGGCAAGGGCCGCACCGAGCTGTCGGCCTGACACAGCCTCTTCTGTGCTGGCGCGCGGAAACCGGATCACGCGCGGGGCGGATTACAAGGCCGTCGTCCGCGGGGGTGCTCGCTGTGCCGGTGCGCACACCGTGACCTACGTGGTGTCCACCGGTGCGAGCCGAGCTCCCCGCTTCGGTTTCATCGTCAGCAAGCAAGTCGGATCAGCCGTCGTGCGCAATACAGTGCGCCGACGGCTGAAGGCCGTTTGCGCGCAGGCCCTTCCCGACGTCCGCGAGGGCGCCGACATCGTCATCCGAGCGCTCCCCTCTGCGGCGCGCTCGGATTTCGCGGATCTGAGAGACGAGGTGGAGCGGTGTCTGCGACGACGTGCGGCGGTATGAGCTGGTCGACGCTCCCGACGGCCTCCGTCGGCGATGGACACCTGACCGCGGCATCCGTTCTCCGCGCCATCCCCCTCGCTCCTCGCAACGCGGGGATCGCGCTGCTCCACGCATACCGGTCCGTCGTATCGCCGCTGTACGGCGACGTCTGCAAGTACTACCCGAGCTGTTCCGCGTATGCGGTGGGAGCCGTGCAGCAGCACGGTCTCGCGAAGGGCTCCGCCCTCGCCGCCGCTCGGCTCGCCCGATGCCACCCGTGGGCAGCGGGGGGCGTCGACGACGTTCCCGCCCACCGGGACTTCCGCCACACCCTGACCAGGCACGGCTTCGTCGTGCCGCCGAGAAAGGACTGATCCCGTGCTGGATCTCTTCCTCGCCACGCCGACTCCCGTCGTGCCGACCCCGACGACTCCTCCTCCCGGCGGTGCTGACTTCTTCAGCACGATCATGTGGCCGTTCAAGTTCCTGGTCGAGGCGATCCTGGTGTTCTGGCACTGGGTCCTGACGGCTCTCGGGATGCCGGCCGCGGCAGGCGCCACCTGGGTCATGTCGATCATCGGCCTGGTCATCGTCGTGCGCTCGGCGCTGATCCCGCTGTTCGTGCGGCAGATCAAGAGCCAGCGGAAGATGATGGAGCTCGCGCCCGAGATGCGCAAGATCCAGGAGAAGTACCGCGGCAAGCGCGACCAGCTGTCTCGAGAGGCCATGAGCCGCGAGACGATGGCGCTGTACAAGAAGCACGGAACGACGCCGGTGTCGAGCTGTCTGCCGCTCCTCGTGCAGATGCCCATCCTCCTCGGCATGTTCTACACGCTCAGCGACGTCAAGAAGCACGCGGAGTGGGGCGTGGGCGGCGTGGGTCTGCTCAACGTCGACCTGACCAAGCAGTTCTACGACGCGCAGCTGTTCGATGTGGCGCCGCTTCACACGAACATGATCGAGGCGATCAACCTCGGGCAGACGGCCACCGTGACGATCCTCGTGATCCTGGTCGTGCTGATGATCGCGTCGCAGTTCATCACCCAGCTGCAGATCATCTCGAAGAACCTGTCGCCCGAGGCCAAGACCGGTCAGGCGTACCAGATGCAGAAGATCATGCTCTACGTCCTTCCGCTGGCGTTCATCTTCTCGGGTGTCTTCTTCCCGCTCGGCGTCGTCATGTACTGGTTCACCTCGAACATCTGGACCATGGCCCAGCAGTTCATCGTCATCCGCAACCTTCCGACCCCCGGTTCGGAGGCGGCGAAGGCCCGCGAGGAGCGGCTGGCGCGGAAGGGCAAGGCCCTCGATTCCAAGGGCCGCGTCGTGTCGATGGAGAAGTACGAGGCCGAGCAGCAGCGCCTCCTCGAAGAGGCCGAGCGTGCCCGCGCGGCTCAGCCGAAGCGTCAGCAGCCGCTGAGCAAGCAGCGCGCGAAGAAGCAGTCGAACAAGGACGGCTCGCAGGGCTGACCCTGCCGGCAGCCGCATCGCACAGATCCAACCACGCGAGGAATCATGACAAACCCCACCGAGTCCCCGACGACCGAACGCCCCGACGCCACGGTCGAAGAGCTCGAGCGCGAAGGCGACATCGCTGCTGACTACCTCGAGGGTCTGCTCGACATCGCCGACATCGATGGTGACCTCGATCTCGATGTGCGAGCCGGCCGTGCCTACGTGTCGGTGGAAGCCGACGACCCGAACTCGCTCCGCGTGCTGTCGGATCCGGATGTCGTGCAAGCGGTGCAGGAGCTGACTCGGATCGCCGTTCAGACGAAGACAGGACGCTTCTCGCGCCTCATCCTCGATATCGGAGGGTCGCGCGACGCCCGCCGGCGCGAACTCGAGCGTCTGGTCGACCGTGCGGTCGAGCGTCTCAACGATGGCGCATCGCAGGCGTCGCTGCCCGCGATGTCGAGCTACGAGCGCAAGCTGGTGCACGACATCGCCTCCGAGCGTGGGGTCGTCTCCGAGTCGTACGGCGAGGGCGCGGATCGCCACACCGTCATCCGTCATGGCTGACGTTTCACGTGAAACACCCGTGATCGAGCAAGAGCCCACCGCTGCGGTCGAGGTGCTCTTCGGGTCGCACGCCGACCTCGCGCGGCGCTACGCCGCATCTCTTGCGGAGCACGGAGAGGAGCGCGGGCTCATCGGTCCACTTGAGCTCCCGCGACTCTGGACGCGGCACGTTCTGAACTGCGCGGCCGCAGCGCCCCTCTTCAGCGGACGCGTCGGAGATGTCGGCTCGGGCGCCGGTCTTCCGGGCCTCGTCCTGGCCATCGCAAGACCGGACGTCGAATGGGTTCTCATCGAGACCATGGAGCGTCGCGTCGCGTGGCTTACGGAGCAGGTTTCCGCCCTTGGACTGAATAACGTCGAGATCGTTCGCACACGAGCCGAGGAATGGAGCGGCGCCGGCACGCTGGACGCTGTGACCGCGCGCGCGGTCAGTGCGCTGCGCACGCTCGTTCCGATCACCGCTCCGCTTGTGCGCGACGGTGGCGAGCTCATCCTGTTGAAGGGTGCCAATGCCGAGGCGGAGATCGCTGCCGCCGAGAAGGCGATTCGTCGGTTCCGGCTCCAGGATGTTCGCGTCGAGACCGTGGGGGAGTCGGTACTCACGGAACCCACGCGCGTCATTCGCGCGACCGTGAGGTGATGTTTCACGTGAAACGTCGGCCAGACCGTCCCACGTTTCACGTGAAACATCACCACCCGCGTTTCACCTGAAACGTCGCAGCCCCCGTTTCACGTGAAACGTCGCAGGGCATCCGTAGAGTGAGATCAGGAACTGAGGAGTTGAACGAATGGCAGAACCGGAATCGGGCCGCGCGTCGCTGACGTTCGATTCTCCGCTGGCGCGTGAACTGGCCGATCTGTCGTCGCGCCGGCGCGCGTTGGATGCCGTGTCGATCGATTTTTCCGGCGATACGCGTGTGATCACCGTGTCGAATCAGAAGGGTGGCGTGGGCAAGACGACGACGGCAGTCAATCTCTCGGCTTCTCTCGCTTCGCTCGGCGCTCGCGTCCTCGTTATCGATCTCGATCCCCAGGGGAATGCTTCGACGGCACTCGGGGTCCCGCACAGTGCCGATATCCCCAGCGTGTATGACGTGTTGATCGATCAGTTCCCGCTGTCGGACATCGTCCAGGTGAGTCCGGAGTCACCCAATCTCCTCTGCGCGCCGAGCACGATCCATCTGGCCGGCGCCGAGATCGAACTGGTCTCGCAGGTTGCGCGGGAGCATCGTCTCCGCACGGCCGTCGAGGACTATCTTGCGTCGACCGAGGAGCGCGTCGACTTCGTCATCATCGACTGCCCGCCTTCTCTCGGGCTTCTGACCATAAACGCTTTCACCGCCGCGCACGAACTGCTGATCCCGATCCAGTGCGAGTACTACGCGCTGGAAGGCCTGAGCCAGCTCCTCGGCAGTGTCTCGATGATTCAGAAGCATCTGAACAGCCGGCTTCATCTCTCGACGATCCTCCTGACGATGTACGACGGGCGCACGCGTCTGGCGCAGCAGGTGGCGGAGGAGGTGCGCTCGCACTTCCCGAAGGAGGTGCTTCGTACGGTGATCCCGCGATCGGTGCGTGTCTCGGAAGCACCGAGCTTCGGGCAGACCGTGATCGCTTACGATGGGCAGTCGGCCGGCGCGGTGGCGTATCGCGAGGCAGCCGTCGAGATCGCTCAGCGAGCGACTGCCGCAGCACGAGGAAACAAGGGAGAAGCCTGATGGCCAAGCGCACCGGATTGGGCCGAGGAATCGGCGCACTCATCCCCACGTCGGAGGCGACGGAGGCGCGCCCCGTCGACGTCTTCTTCCCCGGTGCCAAGGGTGCGACGACCACCGTCGAGTCCCCGGCATCCCCTGACGCGACGAAAGACGATGCTCCCGAGCTCGTCTCAATCCCCGGAACCGCCCTCATCCAGGTCGATCCGAACGAGATCGTGCCCAACCCGCGGCAGCCGCGCACCCACTTCGACAGTGACGACCTCGCCGAACTGGTCCACAGTGTGCGAGAGTTCGGCGTGCTCCAGCCGGTCGTCGTCCGCACGAACGAGGACGGCAAGTACGAGCTGATCATGGGTGAGCGCCGCACCCGCGCCGCTCGCGAGGCCGGTCTGACGACGATCCCGGCCGTGTTGCGCGACACGTCGGACGAGAATCTCCTCCGCGACGCGCTGCTCGAGAACCTGCACCGCTCCCAGCTGAACCCGCTGGAAGAGGCATCCGCGTACCAGCAGCTGCTCGAGGACTTCGGGATCACGCAGGAGGAGCTCGCGACCCGGATCGGACGGTCGCGCCCGCAGATCAGCAACACCATACGCCTGTTGCGGCTGCCGGTGCCGGTTCAGCAACGTGTCGCGGCGGGTGTTCTCAGTGCGGGTCACGCCCGCGCGATCCTCTCTGTCGACGGCGCCGATGCGATGCAGCGCCTGGCGGACAAGATCGTCAACGAAGACCTCTCGGTTCGGGCCGCCGAGGCCGCCGCCAAGACCATCGAGGCAGCCGGCACCCGACGCCCCACCCCCAAGGCGGGGGGAGTTCGGGCGCACCTCGACGAAGTGGCGGGACGCCTCGGCGATCGTCTCGACACCAAGGTGAAGATCTCGCTCGGTGCGCGGAAGGGCCAGATCGTCGTCGACTTCGCGACGATCCAGGACCTGAACCGCATCCTCGCGGAGCTGGGCGAGGACGCGTACGGCGCACGCTGACGCCGGTGTCGGTGGCGCGACGTAGGCTTGTTCAGTGAACGACGAGCAGAACCCCAAGCGAGCCAGCGTCGAGCTGCTGCGCGCTGAGGCCGCCGACGAGTTGTCGGTGCTCGTCGAGGAGCGTCTTCGTGCGGGTGAAGACCCGTGGGAGTTCATGGAGGAGCTGCCGTCGGTCGACGAGCTCGTCGTCCTCATGCTGCGGGCCGAGAACATCGCCGCCTACGGCGGTGGGCGTCCCAGCGCGGCTCGCAACTACCGCGTGCTGCGACAGATCGCGATGGATCACCCCGAGCTGACCCGCGCCGTGTGGCGTCTGCTCGGCAGCGAACCGCACCGCCGGTGGGATGCTGCGACGACAGCCGACGCATCCTGAGCCGCACAGCGAACTTGCGCTGATAGAAAAAGCCCCGGTCAGATCGATGATCTGACCGGGGCTTTTTTCGTCTGGATGTCAGCCGATGTACGAAGCGAGGTCCTGCTCGAGAGCGAACTTCGGCTTGGCGCCGATGATCGTCTTCTCGACCTCGCCCTTGTTGAAGACCTTCATCGCGGGGATGGAGGTGATCTGATACTGCATGGCGAGGTTGGGGTTCTCGTCGACGTTCAGCTTGAGCACGGTGATCTTCTCGGGGTGCTCGGTAGCGATCTCGTCGAGGATGGGTCCGACCATGCGGCAGGGACCGCACCACGCGGCCCAGAAGTCGACGAGGACGGGTCCATCGGCGTCGAGGACGTCCTGCTGCCAGGTGCTCTCGGTCGTGGCCTTGGCGGTCATGGTGATCTCCTTCGAAAGGGTGTCGCCTACGTCAACGACGAGGGCGTGGGAATTGTTCCGTCAGGCCGTCTCGGTCTCGGCGACGAGCGACTCGAGTCCTTCGTCGGGGCGGCCGCGCAGCGGCGAGCTGTCGGCTGCGGGCTCGGATGCCTCACCCAGGGCGGCGAGGTAGTGCTCGACGTCGAGGGCTGCGACCGTGCCGCTTCCGGCAGCGGTGACCGCCTGACGGTAGGTCGGGTCGATGACGTCGCCGGCCGCGAAGACACCGGGGACCGACGTGCGCGACGAACGACCGTCGACCCACACGGTGCCGTGCTCGGTCAGGTCGAGCGAACCGTGCACGAGGTGCGTGCGCGGGTCGTACCCGATGGCGACGAAAATGCCATCGAGCGCGAGCTCGCGGGTCGAGCCGTCGACCGTGTCGCGGAGGACGACGCCCGTGACGGCATCCTCACCCAGGATGTCGGCGACCTCGCTGTTCCAGATGAACTCGATCTTGTCGTTGTTCATCGCGCGGTTCTGCATGATCTTCGAGGCGCGCAGCTCGTCCCGGCGGTGGATGACATACACCTTCGAGGCGAACTTCGTCAGGAAGGTCGCCTCCTCCATGGCCGAGTCGCCACCGCCGACGACGGCGATCGTGCGCTCGCGGAAGAAGAAGCCGTCGCAGGTGGCGCAGTACGACACCC
Organism: Microbacterium sp. Ru50; assembly: GCF_002920555.1. Lineage (NCBI taxonomy): Bacteria > Bacillati > Actinomycetota > Actinomycetes > Micrococcales > Microbacteriaceae > Microbacterium > Microbacterium sp. Ru50. The sequence goes on from NZ_PQSV01000001.1 coordinate 2,031,562, forward strand.
CACGTCCGGAGAGGCGGCTCTCGCCCTCGATGCCGATCTTGCGCGGGGCCGAACCGGTCGCGAAGACGAGACTGTCGGCCTCGTGGGTGGCGCCGCTGCCGAGGGTGACCTTCTTGACGGGGCCGTCGATGTCGAGCTCGACGACGTCGTCGTAGAGCACTTCGGTGCCGAACTTCTCGGCCTGCTCCTGCATCTTGGTCATGAGGTCGGGCCCCATGATGCCCTCGGGGAAGCCGGGGAAGTTCTCGACCTCGGTGGTGTTCATCAGCTCGCCGCCCGCTTCGACCGAGCTCGCGATCAGCAGCGGCTTCAGGTTCGCGCGTGCCGCGTAGATCGCAGCCGTGTAGCCGGCCGGGCCGGATCCGATGATGATGACCTGTCGCACGTCGACATCCCTTTCTGGGGTCTGGAATCCGCGTCGCGGATACCCCGACACGTCCAACCCATGGTAGCCGCGGGGCATTCCCCGGCGGCGGTGTGGAGCCGCCGTCAGCGACCGATGATGCGACGCACCGTGCGAACGGCGGTGCCGAGCTCCGGCGCGCGCAGGAGGGCGAGGAGGATGACGTAGACGACGAGGGTCGCCAGGCCGATGACGGCACCGCCGACGAGCGCTGCGGCGACCGTCTCGATCGTCCACCCCCACACATGTGCCAGGAGCAGCGAGACGGCCCAGCCGACGGCGCAGGCGGGGATGCCGGCGGCGACGAAGCGCAGAACGCCGCGTACCGCACCGCCCAGGCCGAGCGGGCCGATCTTCCGGCGCAGGAGGATGACCGCGAGCACCAGCTGCACGATGTTGGCGAGCGACTGCCCCAGCGCGATGCCGACGGCGAGATACTCGACGGGCAGCAGGAGGTAGGCCGCGACGGCGGTCGCGGCGACGAGGATCGCCTGCACCAACGTGAACACGAATGGTGTCCGCGTGTCCTGGTGGGCGTAGAAGGTGCGCTGCAGCACGAACTGGAACGACAGCGGCAGCAGAGCGACAAGATACGCGGCGAGGACCCAGGCGAACGTCGCCGCCGTCTGCGGACCGGTCGTGAAGACGCGCGAGATGGGCAGAATCGCTGCCACGATTGCGGCCAGCGCACCGACCATGAAGATCCCGATGGTTCGGGTGGCGGCGTCCAGATCGGAGCGGAGCGCATCGGGTCGCCCCGTGGCGACATGCGCGCTCAGACGGGTGAAGTAGGGCGTTCCGATCGACAGTACGATCACCGAGAACGGCAGCATGAACACCAGCCACGCGTAGGACATCGCCGCCACCGAGGCACCGGCGTTGGATGCCGCGCTCACGAGAGTCGACTGGACGAGGCCGGCGAGCTGGCCGACCAGGACCATCAAGAATGTCCAGCCCGCGAGGCGGCCGATGTGCCGCAGCCCGATACCTCGCCACCGGAAGTCGGGACGGATGTGCAGGCCAGCGCGGCGCCAGAACAGCAGGAGCACGCCCGCCTGTGCGACGATGCCCGCCGTCGCGGTGCCGGCGATGACGGCCACCATCGTCGGAGTCCAGCCGACCACGTCCTCTTGGACGCCGAAGAGCCAGATGAAGACGAGGAAGCCGATGATCGACACGATGTTGTTGACGATCGGCGACCAGGCGAAGGGGCCGAACACTCCGCGCGCGTTGAGGATTTCGCCGAGAAGGGCGTAGATGCCGTAGAAGAGCAGCTGCGGCAGGCACCAGTAGGCGAATGCCAGCGTCAACGCCGAGGCCTCGGGACTCAGCCGGGAGCCGAACGCCACGACCAGCAGCGGCGCCGCGACGACGGCGATGACCGTCGTGATGAACAAGGCGGTGGTTCCGAGTGTCAGGAGCTTGGAGACGAAGGCGCTGCCGCCGTCGCGATGCTTCGCCGCCTGGATGATCTGCGGGACGATGACGCCGGCCAGAAGGCCGGACGAGATGATCGCATAGATGTTGTTCGGCAGCTGATTGGCGATCGCGAACGCATTGGCTGCCCCGCCGGTGGCGCTGGTGGCAATCACCGGCAGCGCTGCCGCGAGCACGATGTTGCGCACGAGGCCCGTGACCCGGGAGACGAGTGTTCCCGCGGCGACGACCGCTCCTGCCCGGCCGATTCCGCTCACTCGATGCTCTCCTGCTGTTCGGGGGTGTCTTGCTGCTGAACAGCGGCCTCATCGCGTCGACGTCGCAACTTCAGCACCGTTCGGATCACGCCGCCCGCGATGAGGACGACGACGATCACGATGATCGCTGTGATCCCGACCGACTCCCACTCCGCGCGCACCGTGAGGCCGATGGCCTCGGGTGCGCCGATCGGCACTGCCGAGGTGCTCCGCAGCTGCAGGCTGAGTGTCGTCTCGCCGCTTCCGACGCGTGCCTCGACCGGCACGTCGACACGCGTGTTCTGCTGCGCGCCCGCTTCGACGACCGTCGCCTTCTGCACGATCAGGCGGGGGTCCCCGGTCTCGGCGAACAGCACGAGGGAGACCGGCCAGGGCAGGTCGTTGCGGACCGTGACGGGAATCGGGGCGCTCGTGGCGAGGAAGTTGATGGTGCCGGGGTTCGCGATGCCGACGGCATCCAGCGTGCTCTCGGTGTTCTCCTCGTGCTGCGCGACGGCAGCTGCCCACGCGGTCGGCTCGGTCAGCCACGCGTCGCCGATCAGCTGCAGGATGGCGGTGCGTTCGCGTGCCGTCAGCTGGGTGGGTTCGACCAGGGCGGTCGCGAAGGTCGCCAGGCGCTCTTCGTCGGCGAGGAAACGCTGCAGGGCCGCGACGCGGTCGGCATCGGCGGGGATGTCGGCGATGGCGACCTGCCCGGGCGTGGCGGCACGCAGATCCTGCAGCGACGTCGGCGCGGCGCCCGCGGCGCTCGTGATCGCGGTGATGGCCGTCCTCACACCGGCGCGCGAGGTCGTCGCGGGACGATCGATCGTCGCGACGAGGGGGCCCTCGCCGCTCAGGGCGACCTGCGCCGTGGCGGCGGCGAGTTCCGCGCTGCGGACCGGCGCGTCGTCGGAGGCGGCCGCAACGCGTGCGAGCTCGGCGGAGACCAGGTGGTCGTACACGAGGAGATCCGCGTCGCCCGTGGCGGCGCGGACGCCGCCGTCACCGCCGGAGACGGTGTCGGACGGGACGAGGGTGAGCGCATCGGCGTCCGCCCCGGCCTGCGCGTCGATGGCCGCGACGACGTCGGGTCCCGCGGTGCCGCCGGCGGGCCAGAAGATGTCGCGGACGGTGTTCGTCGCCGTGCCCACGGCCAGCAGCTGCCGCAGATCGGGTACGCCCGCGGCAGTGGTGGAACCGGCGGCGCTGAAGTTCGCCGGATCGGCGTACGGGGCGAGGGTCGTGGGCTCGAGCGGCGCCGTCAGACCGGCGTGCACCTGCATCGCGAGGTCGGCGTCGCCGAACTGCAGGGCGAAGCGCTCATTGGGTAGAGCCATGAGGCTCGCGAGCCAGCCCGTGGCGGTGGCCGGTGCGCTCGAGCCCAGGACGCGGATCGAGGCGACGATCGCGGGGTCGACCGCGAGCACCGCCGGGGTGCCCGTGACAGCGTCGAGCGCCGCGCTGAGGGCTCCGTTCTCGGCCGTGAGCTCCGTGAGCTCCGTCGCCGTGAGCAGTCCCGAGGTGCGGGCTCCCGCGGTGATCGGGACGATGACGGTGGTCGAGCGCGGCGGGGCGTCGGTACGGGGCACCGTGATGACCGTCCGCGATGAACCACCCGGACCGGACACGGCGACCGGGTAGACCCCGGGGGCGAGGCCGACGAGGTCCTTCTCCGTCGCGGAGATCGACACGTTCGTGGCGCGTTCGTCACCTGCCGCGAGCTCGGCGACATCGGCGCGCGCGACCTCCTCGAAGACCGGAAGCGCCTCTTCCGCGTCGTCGCCGGGGCGGAGCCAGTCGACGACCGCCTGCTGCGACGCCAGGGCTGACCGTGACAGCGAGACCGAGACGGTGCCGGCGGGAAGGGGGCGCGGCGACCCGTTCCGCTGATCCACCGAGATGAGCGCGTCGGTGCCGGTCGCGACGGTTCCCCCGTTGGCCGGCGCGGCGATGAGCGAGGCGATCCCCGGGGTCCCCGGCGTCGGGCTGACGTCCGGCGTCGAGCTGGAGCTCGGCGGCGTATCGGCGAGAGCGGACGCGGGAGACACCAGCGGTGCCACGACGATCGCTGCGGCCGCGAGCCAGCTCAGCACGCGGGCACCGCGACGGCCGCGACGGGCGCGGGCGGTGGCAGGGGAAATGTCGGTCATGGCGGTTCTCGACCCGCTGCGATACCCGACCGCAGGGTCGCACAGAGTCTAGGGCGGGCCCGCTGTGCGTCATCCGAGGCGGGCCGGGCCATGCGGCTATTCGGTGGCCCGCACGGTTGAATGGGGGAGTGACCCTGCATCCCGACGCCGGCCGCTGCGCGGCGCTCCGTACCGATCTGGATGCCGCGGGCTACCGCGCCGACGCCGTGCGTGCGCTCTGGGGCGGGATGGTCGACACCGCGGTGGGTCACGGCCTCATCGAACCCGCGCGGCGCGTGCTGGCCGGACGCACCGACGCGCTGGCCGTGCTGGCGGGCCTGCTGTTCCTGGGAGGGCCGGCTCCCCGCGCCTCGGTGGACGCCGCGCTTCCCTCGCTCGGCGCTGCGGGCCTCACGGAGCTGGGGCTGGCCCACCTCGACGGCGACCTCGTCGTGCCCGACGCCCTCGTGCGACCGCAGGACATCTCGGATGCCGCAGGCGAGGGCCACTGGTGGATCGCGAGCGACCTCGACGAGGCCGCGGTGGGCGGACCACTGCCCACGGGGCATGTCCTGGGCGTCGGCGGCGCGTCGCTGACGCTCGCGGGGCTGCAGTTGACGTCGCGGGTGGGACGCGTTCTCGACATCGGCACGGGATGCGGCATCCAGGCTCTCCGTGCGCGGCGCGCGGGGGACCGCGTCGTGGCCACGGACGTCTCGGAACGCGCCCTCGCTTTCACGCGCTTGAACGCCCTCCTCAACGACGTCGATGGAATCGAGACACGGTTCGGCAGCCTGTTCGAGCCGGTCGCCGGCGAGCAGTTCGAGCGGGTCGTGTCCAACCCGCCGTTCGTGATCACTCCCCGGGTCCAGGGCGTACCGGCATACGAATACCGCGACGGTGGCATGTCGGGCGACGACCTCGTCGCCGCCTTCGTGCGCGAGGTCGGCTCGGTGCTGGCTCCGGGAGGCGTCGCCCAGCTGCTCGGCAACTGGGAGTACCGCGCCGGCGAGGACGGGCTGGACCGGGTGCGCTCGTGGGTATCGGAGTCGTCCGTCGCCCTCGATGCGTGGGTCGTGGAGCGCGAGCAGCTCGATCCGCTCGCCTACGCCGAGCTGTGGGTCCGCGACGGCGGCACCGCGCCCGGCTCGCCCGCCTACGCGCCGCTCGTGCAGGCGTGGCTCGACGACTTCGCCGCTCGCGGGGTCACCGCGGTCGGATTCGGCTACATCACGCTCCACCGCCCGGCCGTCATCCCGACGCTCGCCCGCTACGAACGCATCGTCGGAAGCATTCCCGGCGCCCTCGGCCCCCACATCGGCGAGTCGCTCGACGCCTGGCAGCGGCTCTCGAGCATGACCGACGCCGACCTGGATGCCGCGGTGCTGCGGGTCGCCCCCGATGTGACCGAGGCGCGCCATCACACTCCGGGCGTGGAGGACCCCCAGGTCATCGAGCTGCGTCAGGGCGCGGGATTCGGGCGCGTGCTCGATGTCGATCCGGCCCTCGCCGCGCTCGTCGGGGCCAGTGACGGCGACCTGCCCGTCGGCGTGCTCGTCGCCGCGATCGCCGACCTGCTCGAGGTGGATGCGGCAGCGCTCCGCGCCGACCTGCTGCCGCGCGTGCGCGAGCTGCTGTTCACGGGCTTCCTGCACTTCGCCGGCTGATCCCGCGCTGGGGGAGGGGCGGACGAGCCCGGTAGGCTCGGACGCATGCTGAACATGGCCGAGGGTGTCGCGCGCCTGGGCGCCCTGGCAGCATCTCCGGTCGTCTCGACACTCGCCGGCGCTTTCGAGCGTGCGGGCTTCGAGCTGGCGATCGTCGGCGGTCCCGTACGAGATGCGTTGCTGGGGCGCGCGACCAACGACCTCGACTTCACGACGAACGCCCGACCCGACGACATCCTGCGCATCGTCGAGCCCCTGGCGACCGCGACGTGGGACATCGGCCGCGCCTTCGGCACGATCGGTGCGAAGGTGCGCGGCGAGCAGATCGAGATCACGACCTACCGAGCGGACAGCTACGACGGCGTGACCCGAAAGCCGACCGTCGAGTTCGGTGACACGCTCGAGCAGGATCTCGCGCGCCGGGATTTCACCGTCAACGCCATGGCGCTGCGTGTTCCGGGACCCTCGCTCGTCGACCCGACGGGCGGGGTCGAGGATCTCGTCGCGACGACGCTGCGGACGCCCAGCGATCCCGCCGTGAGCTTCGGCGACGACCCGCTGCGGATGCTGCGTGCCGCCCGCTTCGCTTCTCAGCTCGGCTTCTCGCTCGATCCCGCCACAGAGCAGGCGATGACCGAGCTGCGTGAGACGCTCTCGATCGTGAGCCCCGAGCGGGTGCAGGGCGAGCTGGTGAAGCTGCTGCGCACCGACGACCCCGCACGCGGCATCCGGCTGCTCGTCGACACCGGCCTCATGCAGCTCGTGCTGCCCGAGGTGCCGGCGCTGCGCCTCGAGATCGACGAGCACCATCACCACAAGGACGTTTACGAGCACTCGCTGACGGTGCTGCGCCAGGCGATCGAGCTCGAGCACGAGCGTAACCCCGGCGCGGAGCCCGACGTGGTGCTGCGCCTCGCGGCGCTCCTCCACGACATCGGCAAGCCCGCGACGCGCAAGCTCGAGCCCGGCGGGGGAGTGAGCTTCCACCACCACGACATCAAGGGGTCCCGGATGGCGCGCAAGCGCCTGCAGGCCCTGCGCTTCGACTCCGACACGATCTCGTCGGTGAGTCGCCTCGTCGAACTGCACCTGCGGTTCTTCGGTTACTCGGAAGGCGCCTGGACGGATTCGGCCGTCAGGCGCTACGTCCGCGACGCGGGTGACGAACTCGAGCGACTGCACATCCTCACGCGCGCCGACGTCACGACGCGGAACAAGCGCAAGGCCGCTCGCCTGAAGTCGGCGTACGACGACATCGAGCGACGCATCGACGAGCTGGCGGCCGCGGAAGAGCTCGGCGCCATGCGCCCGGAGCTCGACGGCAACCGCATCCAGGCGATCCTCGGCATCGGCCCCGGCCGCGAGGTGGGCGAGGCGTACCGGTTCCTGCTCGACATCCGGCTCGACGAGGGCATGATCGGTGAGGATGCCGCGGAGCGTCGCCTGCGGGAGTGGTGGAGAGTGCGCTCCGACGCGTGACGAGTCGACGAGCCCTACCGCGACGAGCCCGTCCGGCTTAGGCTGAGGGCGCTCCTTCACCGCCGATCGGAGTCGCCCGTGTCCTCGTCGTGGTCCGCGCAGTGGGATGTCGCACCCGAGTCGTCCCGTCTGCTGATCGAGCGCGCGCACGACGAGCTGTTGGCCGGAACCGATGCCGAGCGCCGTCTGCAGGACGTGCGGTCGCTCGTCCGCGATTCGTGGCGCCGGTCGATGGCGAACCTCGTCGGTGCCGAGGCGCTGCCCCCGCTCGAGTTCGACGAGCGCGCCCTCGCCGCCTACCGCAGCGCCCACCCGCTCGCCGGTGTCATGGACATGGTCCGTGCGCTGCTCGTCCCGAGCCCGGACTCCGGGGTCGTCGTCGCCGTCGGGGATGCCGCCGGCCGGCTGCTCTGGGTCGAGGGCGACACGAGCGTCCGAACCCTGACGGGCGACATGGGCTTCGTCGCGGGGGCCAACTGGTCGGAGTCCGCCGTGGGCACCTCGGCACCGGGGACGGCCCTGCAGCTCGACCGATCGGTGCAGATCCGGGGCGCCGAGCACTTCAACCGTCTCGTGCAGCCCTGGTCCTGCACGGCCGCTCCCGTGCACGACCCGGAGACCCGCCGACTGCTCGGGGTCATCGACGTGACCGGCCGTGCAGAGGCCGCGAGTCCGCAGGCACGGCTGCTCGTCGACGCGACGGCACGTGCGATCGAGAGCGAGGTTCTCGTCGCCCGGCTGCGCTCTCGGACAGAGCGTCCGCGCGGCTTCACGCGATCCCGGAGTCGCGTGGGCTCGGTGCCGACGGCGTCGACTCTCCGCGTTCTCGGCAGGGACCGTGCGCTCCTCGAGATCGCCGGCGTCGGCGGTGAGCGGGTCGTCGAGGTGTCGGCCCGGCACGCCGACATCCTGCTGATGCTTGCGACGCACCGGCAGGGCCTGTCGGCGGAGCGGCTCGCGGAGCTCGTCTACGGTCCCGACGCCACCGACACCCTCCGCCCGGAGCTGGTGCGGCTGCGGCGGGTGCTCGAACGAGCCGCGCCGCATCTCGTACCGCTGTCGCGGCCCTACCGTCTGCCCGCTGACCTCGAGACCGATGCGCAGCAGGTGGCGTCGCTGCTCGACCGTGGTGCGCACCGCGTCGCGCTCGCGGCGTATCCGGGCCCCGTCCTGCCCGACTCGTGCGCTCCCGGAACCGAGGAGGTGCGCAACCGCCTCCGGGCGTCGCTCCGCGAAGCGCTGATGGCCGAAGCATCGGTGGACGTCCTCCTGGCATACCTCGAGACGGACGAGGCCACCGACGACGCGGAGATTCTCCAGCTATGCCTGCGACTGCTGCCGGCGCGGTCGCCGAAGCGGGCGGGCATCGTCGCACGGCTGACCGCGCTCGGCAACCCCGACGAGTGACCGTTCCGTCGCCGCCGAGCCGCTGACAGGATGGCGACGCGATGTTGCACGTGAAACATCGGGAGGAGGCACGCGTGAGAACGACACGGATCTCATGGACCGGCATCGGGTCCGTCGAGACGATCGAGCGATGCACCACGGAATATTCCGATGACGGCATCCGCATCGTCGGAGAGGTCGACGGCGGTGACGAGCCGTGTCGGTATGCCGTCAGTCTCGCGCCCGACGGCACCCTCCGCCACGCGACGATCGCATCGGGCGACCGCACGACGCAGATCGAGCATGTCGACGGCGCTTGGACGGTCGACGGTGAGGAGCGACCCGACCTCGCCGGCGCGACCGACGTCGACATCACCGCGACCCCCGCCACCAATGCGCTCCCGATCCGGCGCCTCGGACTCGCCGTCGGGAGCCGCGCCGACATCGAGGTGGCCTGGGTGCAGGTTCCGTCGCTCGAGGTGCGGCTCGGGCGGCAGCGCTACACCCGCGTCGGCCCGCGCGCATACTGCTTCGAGTCTCGCGACCGCGAGTTCCGACGCACGCTCACTGTCGACGCGGACGGATTCGTGCTCAGCTACCCCGGCCTGTTCGAGCGGGTGACGGGTTCGTGAGAGCCGCACAGAGCGAGGAGACGAGGACATGACGATGAGCGACGCGCCCACTGCCGACGACGCCCCCGGCGAGGCGCTCGTCTCACTGGCCGAGGCCTACGGGATCGCGACGGAGTACTGGTCGTTCTCCGGCGAGCAGGTCCACGTGCCCGGCACGACCCTGCGCGCGGTGCTCGCCGCGATGGGCGTCGTGGCGGACGACGACGAGGCCGTCGAGCGCGCCCTCGCCGAGCGCGCGGCGGAACCATGGCGACGACTCGTGGCGGCGTCGACGGTCGTGCGTCAGGGCACCGGGTCGATCGAGCTGCACGTCGCCGACGGCTCCGACGTCGAGGTCGTGCTCGTGCTGGAGGACGGTTCGATCCGTCCCCTGCCGATAGCCGAGCAGCAACCGGTCGCCCGCAGCGTCGACGGCCGGACGCGCTGGCGGGTGCGGGTCGCCGTGCCCGCCGACGTCCCGCTGGGGTGGCACACGGTGCAGGCGCGGCAGTATGGCGGAGCAGATGAGCTCCTCGCGAGCGGCACGCTCATCGTCACGCCACCGCGATTGACACCGCCCCCGGCCGACTCGGGACGCCGCTCGTGGGGCCTGATGGCTCAGCTCTACTCGGTGCGTTCGCATCGGTCGTGGGGGATGGGGGACTTCGCCGACCTGGCCGACCTCGCCGCTATCGCGGGGGAATCCGGTGCCGACTACCTCCTGATCAACCCGGTGCACGCTGCGGAGGTGACCACACCGATCGAGCCGTCACCGTACCTGCCGTCGTCGCGGCGGTTCCTCGCTCCGCTCTACATCCGCCCCGAGCTCATTCCCGAATCGGCATACCTCTCGAATCGGGCACGGGAACGGTTCATGCAGCTGAACCGGAGCGCCAGCTCGACCGACGGAGATCCCGAGCGCATCGACCGCGACCTCGTCTGGACCGCCAAGCGCGAGGCGCTCGGGCTCATCCATGACGTACCCCTCTCGCCGGCGCGACGCGCTCGACACGATGCTTTCGCTCGCTCCCAGGGCGCCGCCCTCGCCGACTTCGCGCTGTGGTGCGCGGTCCGCGAGCACGAGGCGGCGACCGGCGACCGGCTGCCGGAGGGCATCGCGATCGACGATCCCGCGGTGCTGGAGCTGCGTGACAGACTGTCGGACCGCATCGCGTTCCACGTGTGGCTGCAATGGGTCGTCGACGAGCAGCTCTCGGATGCCGCCGCGGCGGCATCAGCATCCGGAATGCGGATCGGGATCATGCACGACCTCGCGGTGGGCGTCTCGACGGCCGGGTCCGACGCATGGTCGCTGCGCGACCTCTACGCCCCGGGCGTCGTCGTGGGCGCACCCCCCGACATGTACAACCAGCAGGGTCAGAACTGGAATCAGCCGCCGTGGCTGCCGCAAGCCCTCGCCGAGCACGCCTACGCGCCCCTGCGCGACATGCTCCGGTCGCTTCTGCGCCATGCGGGCGCCCTGCGCATCGACCACATCCTCGGCTTCTTCCGCCTGTGGTGGATCCCCGAGGGGCTCGGCCCGGGGGAGGGCACCTACGTCCGATACGACCACGAGGCGATGATCGGCGTTCTCGCTCTCGAAGCGCACCGGGCCGGAGCACTCGTCATCGGCGAGGACCTCGGTCTCGTGGAGCCGTGGGTGCGCGACTATCTCGCGGAGCGCGGCATCCTCGGAACGTCGGTCCTGTGGTTCGAGACCGATGACGACGGCGGGCCACTCGCTCCCGAGCGGTACCGCACCGACGTGCTCGCCACCGTCAACACGCATGATCTGCCGCCCACGGCCGGATATCTCGACGGCGAACATGTCGCGCTGCGCGCACGGCTCGGTCTGCTCACGCGGTCGGTCGACGACGAGCTCGCGGATTTCGAGCGCGAGCGCGACCGGATGCTGGCGGAGCTGCGCTCGCGCGGACTGATCTCCGATGGCGCGAGCGAGCAGGAGGTCGTCGAGGCGCTTCACGTCTTCCTCGCCGCATCGCCCTCGCGGCTGCTCGGCGTCTCGCTCGTCGACGCCGTCGGCGAGAAGCGCGTGCAGAATCAGCCGGGAACCGACGACGAGTATCCCAACTGGCAGGTGCCATTGGCGGATGCTGCCGGGCGGGCGGTGATGCTCGACGAGCTCGCGTCGCTTCCGCGATATCGCTCGTTGGTCGACGCCGTGGAGCGGGCGCTGCGCTCCGTCTCGTAGAGGTCGTGCGCCGGGCTTGTCAACCCGGTACGTGCGACACCGGGCCTCGCCCGTACGGTCAGGGCGTCGAACGAGAGGAGACGCCATGGTCGACACCGCACCCCTCACGCGGGCGAAGTACCCGCGGTCGCTCATCGCGGGGCCCTACGGGCACCCGTTCCATGCGATCGCGATCATCCTGCCGATCGGCGCCTGGGTGTCGGCATCCGTCTTCGACGTCATCGCCGTCGCGAGTCCCGATGCCGCCGTCTTCGCCCTCGGCGCCCGCATCCTCATCGCGATCGGTCTTCTGGGTGCCGTCGTGGCCGCTGTGCTGGGGCTGATCGACTGGAGCAGCATCCCCAGAGCCACCCCCGCGCGGGCCACGGGGCTGACCCACATGATCCTGAACCTCATCGCGATGGCGGTGTTCGCCGGCAGCCTCGCCCTGCGCGTCGACGAAGAGACGGTGCCGACCCTCGCGATGATCGCGAGCTTCGTCGGGCTGGCCCTGCTGTCGGTGTCGGGGTGGCTCGGCGGCAAGCTCGCCCACACCTTCGGCGTCCGCGTCGCGACCGAGACGACCCAGGCCGAGGGCCTGGAACCGCTGCCCTGACCGAGGAGAGATGATGACCGACCTGGACACCCGTCCCGACAAGCGGCCTGCGAACCCCCTGGCAGGTCCCTACGGACACCCGTTCCACCCGATCGCCGTCACGATTCCGATCGGGGCGTGGATCGCGAGCTTCGTGTTCGACATCATCGGCCTCATCGTCGCCGACCCCACCCCGTACGCCGTGGGTTCGCGCGTCCTCATCGGGATCGGTCTCGTCGGCAGCCTCGTCGCCATCGTGCTCGGCATCTTCGACTACCTCCGCATCCCCGATCGGACGCGCTCGTCGAGCACCGCCACGATCCACATGGGGCTCAACTTCGTGGTGTGCGGTGCGTATCTGTTCCAGCTCTTCCTGCGGACCTCCACCGACGACATCCCCATCGCCGGGGTGATCTTCAGCGCCGTGAGCCTGCTGATCCTCAGCGCGTCGGGATGGCTCGGCGGCAAGCTCGCCTACCGCTACGGCGTGCGCGTGGCTCACGAGTCGAAGCAGGCGGAGGGCTTCGTCACGCGACGCAGCCGGCGCTGAGCGCTGGTGAAACGGGCGGCGACCTTCGGGAGAGAAGGCCGCCGCCCGTTCACGGCGGCGTGCGCCGGTGTCAGGCGGTGCCGGCCCGGCGTGCGGGTCGGATCGACCACAGGACGCCTCCCGCGACGAGCATGAGCGCAGCCAGCAACGCGGCGCCGAGCGGCGCCTGAGCGCCGGTGACGGCCAGCTGCCCGGAGGCGGTCACGGTGATCGGCACGCTGCCGATCACCTGACCGTCGGCGCCGAAGACCACGATCGTGTGACTGCCCGTAGCCAGATCGGCAGGGATGCGGACGTCGAACGCGACGCGCCCGTTCGCATCGGCGGTGGGGATGCCGGTGACCCGGATCGGGTCGCTCCGCAGTTCGGCGGCCACCTGTTCGCCGGAGTCGAGTCCGGTCACCGTCACCCGCACGGACTGCCCGCGCTCGACCGTCGTCGCCGAGACCGAGACGACCGGCGCCGTGGTGCCGGGCTCGGTCGGGTTGGGCTCGGTCGGGTTGGGCTCGGTCGTGCCGGGCACCTCGCGGGGATCGACGCTCGCGAGCGTCGGCGTCACCGTCTGGAACAGTCCGTCCTCACCGATCTCGAGGCGATCGATCGTCGTCTCGCGGTTGGTGCCGTTGCCGCCGGGGATCGCGAACCGGTGGTAGGCGATGTACCACTCGTCCGTTCCCGGGACGTTGATGATCGAGCTGTGGCCGGTGCCGAGGATGCCCTGCGACGGGTCTTTCTGCAAGAGGATGCCGCGGTAGGTCCACGGCCCGTCGATGCTCGTCGACGTCGCGTAGCCGACGCGGTAGTTCTCCGAACCGGTGTCGTCGATCGAGTACGTCAGGTGGTACGTCCCGTCGCGGTAGTTCAGGAAGAGTCCCTCGCGGAAGTCGGGCAATCCGTCGATGGGCCGGATCGTCTCCTCCTCGACGCTCAGCATGTCGTCGGACAGCTCGCCGTAGACGGGTCGTCCGTTGCCCCAGAAGAGGTACGACTTGCCGGTCTCGGGGTCGGTGAACGCGGCCGGATCGATCGCCTGACCGCTGTTGACGGCCTCGGCGTTGGTGATCATCGGCTCCGCCCGCGCGGTGAACGGTCCTTCGGGACTGTCGGCGACGGCGACGCCGATCATCTTGCGGCTCGCATTCGGCTCATGCCCGCTGAAGTAGAAGTAGTACTTCTCGCCCTTCTCGATGATCGTAGGAGCCCACGCGTTTCCCGTGGCCCACGGCACGTTTCCGTTCGCGCCGTCGAGCGTCAGGATCGGCTCGTCCGACCGGGTCCAGTCGATCAGGTTCTTCGACGTCCAGACGTAGAACGTGTTGCCGGCCCAGCCCGGCGTGCCGTCGGTGGTCGCGTAGATGTAATAGGTGTCGCCGAACACGGCGATGTTCGGGTCGGCGTACAGCCCCGGCAGCACCGGACTCTTCATCTCCACGGCCACGAGCGTCCAGACGACGCCGGGCTGTTCCGGTGTGGTGAGCGTGACCGTGGCGGGCGTGCTCAGGTCGTGCACGGTGCCCGACGCGGGTGTGGCGGTGGTGCCGGATGCTGTGGTGAACACGGGGCGCAGCTGCGTGAGATCCGTGCCGCGGTTCACCGGGAACACGACCGTGCGGGCGTCGGTGTCGACCAGCGGTGCGACCTTGAGGGCACCGGCATCCTGCAGGCTGACGGCCCCGAGCGCTGCGGTGTTGCCGGAGTTCTGCACGATCTCTTCGGCGCTCAGAGCGCGGTTGTACAGCGCGAACTCGCGCATCTGCCCGCGGAAGAGGTTGTCGGCGTCGTAGACCGACTTGCCCAGGTAGTTCGCGAGCGTGCTGCCGCCGCCGATGTCCCCGGGGCGCACCGTCACGTCGGTGTTCTCGGCGACCTGCTGACCGTCGAGGTACAGCCGTGCCGTGTTCCCGCTCAGCGTGTAGGTGAGGTGCACCCAGCGGTCGCGGGGAAGCGCCGCGCCCGACGTGACGTTCTGCTCGCCGCTCCAGTTTCCGGTGGTCAGTGCCGCGCGGTACTGGTCGCCGGTCGAGAACAGGTAGCCGTTGCCGGCACCGTCGCCGCCGGTGTTGCCGAAGCCGTAGAGGAAGTACGGAGTGCGCTGGGCCGGGTCGATCCGCAGTTCGGCCTCGACCGTGATGTCGTCGACGCCGACGAGGACGTTGTCGGGCAGGTCGACGTAGTCGTCGGTGCCGTCGAAGGCGAGCGCGCCGTCGGCGAACGTCGCTCCGCCGCGCACCTGAGCGTCACGCCCGGCGCCGGAACGGTCGTGCAGCACGGCGCCTGCGGCATCCGTGAAGTCGTAGTGCAGCAGCTCGCCCTTCTCGTTGGCCGCGAGGGGCTGCGGCAGGTCGGCACGCAGCGCCTCGAGCTCGGCCGCGGTCACGGGCATGACCGTGCCGTGGCGCGGGCTCGCCGGAAGGCGGTAGCTCGCCGGCACCTGCCAGTCCGGCGCGTCGAGGTCGTCGGTTCCCAGGGGGATGTAGCCGCGTCCGCCGTACTCGTCGACGAAGAGGTAGTAGTTCGAACCGGAGGTGTCGCCGGGGTTGGCCGCGAAGATGGTCGGGCCTTCGACGGCACCGAGGCCCGCATCGCGACCGATGCAGCTGTCGATCAGCTTCCAGGCGGGGTCGCCGGGGTTCCAGCCGGGAGCGTTGCGATCGTCGACGGCGGTCAGGCTGGACGAGGACTCCTGGATGATGTCGCGGCATCCGGTCGTGCTGGCTTCATCCTTCGTGAACCGGTAGTACGTGCCGTTGTCCTCGAGCACCGTGGAGTCGATGCGCGATGCTCCGAAGTCCTGCCAGACCTTCGGCTCGCTGAACGTCGTGAAGTCGCGCGTGGTCGCGTACATCATGGTCTGGTAGAAGCTGCCCGTGTGGTTCGGGTCGTCCTCGCCGAAGAGCGACGATGCCCAGAACACGACGTACTCGCCGAGTG
The DNA here is from genome assembly GCF_002920555.1 of Microbacterium sp. Ru50. Lineage (NCBI taxonomy): Bacteria > Bacillati > Actinomycetota > Actinomycetes > Micrococcales > Microbacteriaceae > Microbacterium > Microbacterium sp. Ru50. The sequence continues at coordinate 2,047,180 of NZ_PQSV01000001.1, forward strand.
TCTCGTCGTAGTACGCCTCGGGCGCCCAGGTGTTGCCCGCGTTGTCGGGGGCGACGCGGACGTGGCGCTGCTCGCTCCAGGTGACGAGGTCGTGCGACTCCCACACCTCGAGGTACTTCGAACCCTGCGTCTGCGCTCGGCCCCAGTCGCCGTTCCGCCCGATGGAGAGGTCGGTGGCGATGAGGTAGAACGTGTCGCCCTCGGGGGATCGGATGAGGAACGGGTCGCGCAGGCCCCGCTCGCCCTCCGTGGAGGTGAGCGTCGGCTGGCCACCGTTGAGCTCGGTCCACGACAGCGCGTCGTTGCCGTTGCTGGCGGCGAAGTAGATGTTCTCGCCCGCCACGGAGTTTCCCGTGAAGTAGGCGAAGGTGTAGCCCTCGAAGGCTCCGATGTTCGCGGCCTTGCGCACCGCGGCCGGGAAGGAGCGGGTGAGCGTCGACGCGCCCTTCGTCACGGATGCCGTCAGCGCGACGGTGGTGTCTTCCCCGGGACGCGTGACGATGCCGTCAGCGGTGATGACACTCGTGTCGGCCGACGACCAGGTCACGTCGAGTCCCCGCGACGTCGTCGGCAGCGTGAGGTTGCCGCGCACGTCGTCGATGTTCGTGACGGTGAGGGCGTCGAGGGCGGCCTGCGCGGCCTGATCGTCGGGGGTATCGACGAGCGCGACCTGCCCGGAATGCTGAAGTGGTCCGGCAGCCTGAGCTGCGGCGGGAACGACGAGCGGCGCGGCCACGAGTGCAGCGACGAGCGGGACGGCGAGCGTCCAGGGATGGTGTCGGCGCCAGGGCGCCGGGCGAGTGGATGCGGGCACGGGGGAACCTCTCGTATGCGACGTTGCATGGCCGTCAGCTCTGACGACGCTGAAATGTTAGCGCTCACAATTGCCGCAGCGCCAGTGCGCTGCATCCGGCCCTGCCGACGCCGAGGACGCGCATCTGCAGGGTGTTGACTCCCCAGAACCGTGCGGATGCGCCTCCTCGCCGTTGCCGGACGAGCCGTGCAACGCGTTGCAACGTGGCGCGGCGTAGCGTGCCCGACACCACCGCAGCACCGGCGCTGCGGGGAGTCGAGGAGATGACATGACCATCGTCGAAGAGGGCGTCTCGAGCGTCTACGCCGCTCCCGGTCAGCGTGGAGCCGTCGCAGAGTATCGAGCCCGCTACGGGCACTACATCGGCGGCGAGTTCGTCGAACCCGTCAAGGGGCAGTACTTCGAGAACATCACGCCCGTCACCGGAAAACCGTTCTGCGAGGTGGGTCGCGGCACCGTCGAAGATATCGACCGTGCCGTCGACGTCGCCTGGCAGGCGTTCGCGTCGTGGAAGAAGACCACGCCGGCCGAGCGCGCCGTCATCCTGAACAAGATCGCCGACCGCATGGAGCAGCACCTCGAGAAGATCGCGGTGGCCGAGACATGGGAGAACGGCAAGCCCGTCCGCGAGACGCTCGCCGCCGACATCCCCCTCGCGATCGACCACTTCCGCTACTTCGCGGGGGTTCTGCGCGCCCAGGAGGGCTCGCTCAGCCAGATCGACGAAGACACCGTCGCCTATCACTTCCACGAGCCGCTCGGCGTGGTGGGGCAGATCATCCCGTGGAACTTCCCGATCCTCATGGCGACGTGGAAGCTCGCGCCCGCGCTCGCCGCCGGCAACTGCGTCGTGCTGAAGCCCGCCGAGCAGACGCCCGCGTCGATCCTGTTCCTCTTCGAACTGATCGGCGACCTGCTGCCCGCCGGCGTCGTGAACATCGTCAACGGTTTCGGCATCGAGGCGGGCGCGCCGCTCGCGCAGCACCGCCGCATCCGCAAGGTCGCGTTCACGGGCGAGACGACGACGGGGCGATTGATCATGCAGTACGCCTCGCAGAACCTCATCCCCGTCACGCTCGAACTCGGTGGCAAGAGCGCCAACGTGTTCTTCGAGGATGTCGCGCGCGAGCGCGACGACTACTACGACAAGGCCCTCGAGGGGTTCACGTTCTTCGCGCTCAACCAGGGCGAGGTGTGCACGTGCCCGTCGCGGGCGCTCATCCAGCGGTCGGTGTACGACTCGTTCCTCGGCGACGGCCTCGACCGCGTCGGCAAGATCGTGCAGGGCAACCCGCTCGACCCGGCGACGATGATCGGTGCGCAGGCATCCAATGATCAGCTCGAGAAGATCCTGTCGTACATCGACATCGGCAAGGCCGGGGGAGCGAAGCTGCTCGCCGGCGGCGAGCGGGTCGACCTCGGCGGCGAGCTGAGCGGCGGGTACTACGTCGCCCCGACGGTCTTCGAGGGCACGAACGACATGCGCATCTTCCAAGAGGAGATCTTCGGTCCGGTCGTCTCGGTGACGAGCTTCGACGACTTCGACGACGCGATCGGCATCGCGAACGACACCCTGTACGGACTCGGCGCCGGCGTCTGGAGCCGCTCGGGCGACACCGCCTACCGGGCCGGCCGTGCGATCGAGGCCGGGCGCGTGTGGACGAACACCTACCACCAGTACCCCGCGCACGCCGCTTTCGGCGGGTACAAGCAGTCGGGCATCGGTCGCGAGAACCACCTCAAGATGCTCGACCACTACCAGCAGACGAAGAACCTCCTCGTGTCGTACGCCGAGGGCGCGATGGGCTTCTTCTGAGCCGCATCCACTCATCGACATGTCGAACGACACGTACAGCAGGGTCGCGGTGACCGACGCCGCCGCGGCCCTGCTGCGCGACCTCACCGCCCAGCACGGGCCGCTGATGTTCCATCAGTCGGGCGGATGCTGCGACGGCTCGGCCCCCATGTGCTACCCCGTCGGGATGTTCCTGACCGGCCCCGCCGACGTGAAGCTCGGCGAGCTCGACGTCGGCCTTGACGACCCGATCGAGGTGTTCATCTCGCTCGCGCAGTTCGAGTACTGGAAGTACACGCACATCACGATCGACGCGGTGCCGGGTCGCGGCGCCGGCTTCAGCGTGGAAGGGCCGACCGGGATGCGGTTCATCATCCGGTCGCGCATGCTCGACGACGCCGAGCTGATGGCCTTCGGACTGGCGCCGGCATCGCCGTCGTCGTAGGGCGATGATTGCGTCTCAGGCCTGGCCTCGGATCGCGACGTCGAGCTCGGCCATGAGCCGCGAGAGCCGGGAAGACCCGCTTGGAGCCGCCGGGTACCGGCGGAGGATAGCCGGCACCGGCTCGCTGACCACACCAGCCAAAGAGCCGATGTCGGCTGCGCCGGTTCGCAACTCGGAAACTCGTGCGGCGCACGCGGCAGCTCGAAGGATGTGGCCGACCTGGGTTGCCGTAGCGATGGGGTGAAGATACGCGGCGGCGGCGGCATCGCCGCAGGCGAGCGCGGCGAGCTGTGCCGCCTCGCCTTCGACTTCTTTCGCGGCCCGGTGCGCTGCGAAAGCCGAGACCCGCTGCAGGTTCGACCGCGGGCTGCCCGCAATGAACACGTGCGCCGCGTCCAGAGCTTCCTGCGGACGAGAGTCATCAGGCGCGGCTGCTGCAAACTCCGGTAAAACGCGCGTAGCGCACGCAGCTGCGAATCCAACAACCGCTCGCAGCTCGTCCACCGTCAGATCGAAGTCGCCCACCGCCATGCAGCCCATCCTCTCGCTCCTCACGAAGGGCCTCAGAGAATGGATGCCGGCACGGTCTGACGATCAAGATTCTTGTGCGGCGGCGGCAGCGCGTCGACGGGTGTGCCGACAGCTCGACCGCGACAGCCGATCAATCTCGAGTCTGAAGCTCGCCGGAGTTATTGTTCTAAGCAGCTAGTACACTTTGTACGGCATGCCTAGTACACTGAAGCCATGGATTGGCTCATCTTCATCCGGCTCTGGCTCCCCTGGATCCTGGCTGCCCTGCTGGTGAGCGTGCTCGTAGCCGGATCCCGTCGATCTGGACCACACAAGCCCACGGCGGCGTCACGCGTAGATAGCGTCATCGCAGTGGCGGCGTTGGCACTGGTTGCGCTGTGGATGGGCGCGATGGCCGCGCATCGCGGATTGTCGGACGCACTATGGGAAGCACGATTCGGCTATCCGATCATGTGCGGAGTCGTCGCCGTAGTCGTCTTGCTTGTCTCCTACCGAGGCGCCTCACCTGGTGCAACCGTCGACCTCACTCCGAGGCATGTTTGGACCTTCGCCCCACGTAGTGCGTTCATCGGTCTTGGCGCAGCTCTCACGCTGATGGTCGTGCTTGCCCTTACCGCCGGCGGTGTCTCGGAGCCCGATGAGGCAGGCGCGTACCGCGTTTTCAATGTGTCGTTCGGCGAGGCGACGACGCGGGTTGAAATCTACGGTTGGCACTATTCGGTGCCAGCGCTTGCCCTCGCTCTTTTCATGGTCGCGGGACTATATGTCTACATGCGCCGCATCGCTCGACCAGCCTGGGGATCCGACCGAGACGCAGATCAAACCGCTAGATTCGGTCGGGGTCGGAACGCCGTTCTTATCGCCAGCGGCGCCCTGCTGCTCCATCTTGGTTTCGTCTTCCAGTCGCTTAGCGCCACTTCATCTGTACGGATCGAAATCGAGGGGGATACCAACCTCTCGACGGGGACTACGTTCGCTGCGCTGGCCGAAGCTCTCGCGTTCATGGGGCTGGCAGCTACCACAGCCGGGCTAGCTTGCTGGATGTACGTGGCCGTAAGGGGAATGTTAGTCACGAGCCGACCGGCCGCGCAGTCATGAGAATCGGGATCACCTCAGGCGAAGGATCGCCGTCCGAGCAGATTCGAAGTCAGATCCGTGGCCTCATCGTCTCAGGCCAGCTTGCAGCGGGAGAATCACTGCCCACGGTCCGTCAGCTGGCACGCGACCTTGCTGTATCACCAGCCACAGTCGCGAAGGCCTATCGCACTCTAGAGGGAGAGGGGCTCATCGAAACCCGTGTCGGTTCGGGTACTCGCGTCTCTGAAGCCGCACCCGCACCGCCGATCGTGGTAGTCAAAGCAGCTCGTAACCTCATCGCGGCAAGCAAACGAAGCGATATCTCGTTGGACGACGCAATACGTATTGTTCGCGCTTCATGGTGACATAGACGAGGTTGCGGCGGTGCCCTGAAACGACACCGCCGCAACACAGGGTCGCTAATTCCGGAATGGTGCAATTGCGCCGCCCTGGACGATCTATAGAATTGCCCACGGCTGCGCGACGTACGTCGTCGGGTGGGATGCCGTAGGTGCGTTGAGCTCGCGCCGATCGCAGCTCCTCGCCAGTGGCCGAGCCCGACGACTCGCGCCGCATCGCCGTGCCGGCGAAGGTCACAATGTCCTCGGGGGCTTTGAACGGCCCACGATCAGGGCAGCGCCGCTTGCGAGCCGGCGACGGACTGAGCGGCAAGCCATAGTCCGAGGCCCGCCGACCGGGCAGTTTCGGACATCGATGCGGCGATATCGCCGGAGTCGCTGTTCGTCGATGAGGAGCTGGGCGAACTCGTCGACGAACACCACATCGGGTGTCTTTGCCTCTGCGGGTGAGCCTCGCGCTCATGTAACGACGGAGGTCGACAAGCATCAGGTCACCCACGGTGGCCTGGGCTCGGTCGGAGGTGCCGGCGATCGGCGGGTCGCCGTCGCTGCGACGCACCGGTCGGGCCTGCCCGGTGATCATCGACTCGTCCATGCTGGCCGAGCCCTGCACGATGCGCCCATCCGCGGGAACGCGTCCGCCGGGGCGCACCACCACGACATCCCCGCGAGGATCAGCATGATCCAGAACGACTGCCGGAACTGGCCCACACGATCGCCGTGTCCGACGTGATCGTGGCTCATCGTCGCGTGGTCATGTGCCGTGGTGAGCGCATCGCCGTGGTCTCGTCCGCGGCGTGATGGCTGTGTTCGTCGCGCTGTCCCATCGGAACCGCCTGGCCGGATGCGCCCCCAGCGTTCGCGTCATTCGGGCCGCGGTCAGTGCAAGCGGGCGTCGCGTGCCCCTCGGGTTACGGAGGACGCGTCGTCATGGTCCCCGTATACCCCCCCCAGGGCTACAGATCTCCGGGCTGTTCACATCCCCGTGCCAGCGTTGTCTCCCGCGGCGCGAGCCCGCCGCGACCTCAGGCTCGGATCCAGGGGTCTGATGGTCCGAATGCTTGACAGGCGAGGGTCGGGGGTGAGAACGTTTACAACGTCCAGCGTTGGAAACGTTTACAACCGCTCGAGGGAGAGCCATGGTCCGCGTCACGATCACGCAGGTCGCCGCCCGCGCCGGCGTCTCCGTCGCGAGTGCGTCGCGAGCGCTGAACGGACTCGTCGCGAGTCCCGAGACCGCGGCGAAGGTCCGGGATGCTGCGCGTGAACTCGGCTACGTCGCCGATGCCACGGCGCAATCGCTGAAGCGGGGCCGCACGTTGCAGCTGGGCTTCGCCGTCGCCGACATCGGCAACCCGGTCTACGTCGAGATGATGGCCGCGGTTGAACAGGTGGTCTCCGCATCCGGATACCGCCTGCTGCTGTCGTCGACCGGCACGTCGTCGTCTTCGGTGGATGTCGTCCGCGACCTCGGTCGCGGCTATGTCGACGGGCTGATCCTGTCGCCCCTGCGCGTCACCGACGAGCTGCTCACCGCGCTCGCCGCCGCTCCGATCCCGTTCGTCGTCCTCGGCCGGCTGCCCGCCTCGGCCGACTTCGACACCGTGCGCGCCGACTCTCCGACGGCGATGCGGCTCGTCGTCGACCACCTCGTCGCCCAGGGGCGTCGCGACATCGCGTTCATCAACGGCCCGACCGACACCACCCCGGGCGTCATGCGCCGCGACGGTTTCATCGCGGCGGTGGACCGGTACGACGACCTGCGGACGCGGCACGTCGACGCCGCCGACTTCACGATCGCCGCGGGCTACGACGCGGCGCTCCCGCTTCTCGACCGGCCCGACCGGCCGACAGCGGTGGTCGCGGCGAACGACCTGATCGGCGTCGGAGTCCTGCGTGCCGCCGAAGACCTCGGCCTGCAAGTCCCGGCCGATCTCGCCGTCACCGGCCTCGACAACACCGAGCTCGCCGAGGTCGTCCGCCCCGGGCTCACGAGCGTCGACCTCGGCGCCAAGGAGCGCGGTCGCGCCGCTGCCGAGATGCTCCTCGCCCGGATCGCCGACGACACCCGGCCGGCCCGCACCGTCACGGTTCCGCCCGCGCTGGTCGTGCGCGGGTCGACGTCGGCGTCCATCCCCGCGGCGCTCCAGCGCCCCGAGCCCATCGATGAGGAGAGGGCACACGGATGACCACGCTCGCAGAGACGAAGACGTCCTCGCGCCCACCCCGCGTCCGGCAGATCGGACCGCGCGCCCGCGCGCAGCGCAAAGAGGCGATCGCCCTCGTCGCCCCCGCGCTCCTGCCGATCATCATCTTCTCGGTCATCCCGCTCGTCAGCGGAGTGCTCCTCGGATTCACGGATGCCACGCTCGCGCGCAACGCCGAGATCTCGTTCATCGGGCTCGACAACTTCATCGAGCTCGCCGGCGACCGTCGGTTCTGGCAGTCGTTCGGCATCGGCATCGTGTGGGCGGGGTCGGTCGCCCTCCTCACCCTGGTGAGCGCGATGGGCCTTGCTCTGCTGCTCAACAGCAACCTGCGGCTGAAGGGCCTGACCCGCGTTCTCGCACTCATCCCCTGGGCGATGCCGCCGGTGGTCATCGCGATCGTCTGGCGGATGATCTACAACCCCAACTCGGGCCCGCTCAACGGCGTGCTCGGCTGGCTCGGCATCCCGGGAGTGAACTGGCTCGGCGACTTCTCGACCGCTCTCCCGGCCGTGATCGTCGTCGGCGTCTGGGCCGGCATCCCGCAGACGACCGTGCTGCTCCTCGCGGGCATGCAGTCGATCGCCCCCGAGCAGCACGAGGCTGCGGCCGTCGACGGCGCGGGAGCCGTCCGCCGGTTCTGGCACGTCACGCTGCCCGCCCTGCGGCCCGTCATCATCGCGGTCACCGCGCTCGACTTCATCTGGCAGTTCAACTCGTTCGGGCTGATCTACGTGCTGACCGAGGGCGGCCCGGGCGGCCGCACGATGATCCCGCCGCTGTTCACCTACCTCGAGGCGTTCCGCAACCGCGAGATCGGGTACGCGTCGGCGATGGGCAACGTCCTCGTCGTCGCGATCCTGGTGATCCTCTCGCTGTACCTGATCAACCAGTTCCGGCAGAACAAGGGGGCCCGCAAGTGACCACCAAGCGCCCCCTGTACGCGACCGTCCTGATGTACCTGGCGCTCGCGGGCTACCTGATCTTCCTGGGCTTTCCGCTGCTGTGGCTGCTGTCGGCGTCGTTCAAGTCGACACGCGAGCTGAACTCGCTCGCGGTGAACCTCATCCCGCAGCAGTGGGATTTCGGCAACTACATCGCCGCGCTCGAGCGGCAGAACCTGATCACCGCGGCCGGCAACTCGGTGCTCGTCTCGATCGTCACGATGATCGTCGCGGTGCTCCTGTCGATGCCGATGGCGTACGCCCTCGCCCGGCTGAAGGGCCGGCTGCGCGCGGCCGGCACGGTGTGGATCCTCGTGAGCCAGGTGTTCCCGACGATCCTCATCATCATTCCGCTGTTCCTCGTGCTGCGGAGCCTGCAGCTGAACGACACCCTCTTCGGCCTCATCCTCGTCTACGTCACCTTCACGATGCCGTTCACGCTCTGGATGCTGCAGGGGTACGTCGCGGCGATCCCGCCGGAGCTCGAGGAAGCGGCCGAGATGGACGGCGCCGGCCGGTTCACGATCCTTCGCACCGTGATCCTGCCGCTGCTGATGCCGGGCCTGGTCGCCACGGCGATGTTCACCTTCGTCTCGGCCTGGAACGAGTTCTTCCTCGCGCTCGTGCTCATCCAGAGCCCGGAGCTGTACACGCTGCCCATCGCGCTGCGCTCGTTCCTCGGCGCCGAGGGGCAGACCCAGCTGGGGCCGCTGGCCGCCGGCGCCATCCTCGCCACGATCCCGTCGCTCATCATCTTCGGGATCCTGCAGAAGAAGCTCACCGGCGGCATGCTCGCCGGTGCCGTCAAGGGCTGACCTCCCCGTGACGACGAAACCCGAAAACCAGAAAGGCCACACCATGAGAAGAATCCGCGGCATCGGCGCCGTCGTATTCGTGGGCATCGCAGCCGTCGCGCTCGCAGGATGCCAGCAGGGCAGCGCGAACGACAGCGGGGGAGACGGCGACGTCGTCACCCTCCAGTTCCAGTCGCTCTCGGACCAGCCCGCGACCCAGGCGGCCATCAGCGAGATCGTCGACGCCTGGAACGCCGAGCACGACGACGTCCAGGTCAAGATCATCCAGGCCGGCTGGGACGGCACCTACGACAAGCTGATCACCCAGTTCTCGGGCGGCACCGCGCCCGACATCATCCACTTCGAGGCGAGCTCGATCGTGTCGTTCGCGGCCGACGGCTACCTCGCCGACCTGACCGACCTCATCGACCCCGAGCTGAAGTCGGACATCTCCGACGGCATCTGGGAGTCGGTGACCCACGACGGTCAGATCGTCGCGTACCCCTCGACGCTCCAGTCGTACATGGCGTTCGCGAACGCCGACCTGCTGGCCGAGGCCGGGGTCGAGGTGCCCACGGGCGACACGATGACCTGGGATCAGCTCCAGGAGATCGCGAAGGCGACGACGACGGCAGACCACTACGGCCTCGGCTGGGGTCTCGGTTCGCCCACCGCGACGATGATGAGCCTGTCGATGGGCTTCGACGGCGGCTACTTCGACGGCGAGGGCGACGACGTGACGATCGAGGTCGGCGACGACGAGCTCGCCGTGCCCGAGCGCATCCACGAGATGGCCTACACCGACCGGTCGATCGACCCGACCTCGCTCACGCAGTCGGGCTCGGACGTGCTCCCGTCGTTCTACGGCGGCAAGGTCGCGTTGACGGTGCAGGGCTCGTTCCAGGCGACGAACATCGCAGCGGACGCTCCCGAGGGCCTCAACTGGGTCGCGCTTCCGCCGCTCGAAGGATCGGCCGGTGCCATCCAGGCCGCGAACCCGCAGACGTACTCGGTGAACATCGACTCGGAGCACGTGGAGGAGTCGGCGGAGTTCCTGAACTTCTTCATGGACGGCGAGAACCTCGCGAAGATCGCTTACGCCGATGCGCTCATCCCCTCGTCGGGTGCCGCGCGCACGCAGGTCGCCGAGCTCGCCGGCGACGACGCTGCCTGGAAGCAGGTGCTCGCGTCGGGCGAGGGCCTGGAAGGTCCGCCGTTCCTGAAGGTGTCGAAGTACACCGAGTGGAAGGACACGATCGCGACGCCGGCGTTCCAGCAGTACCTGGCGGACCAGATCGACCGCGACCAGCTCGCCGCGCAGCTCAGCGACGGCTGGACCGACGTCGCCGGTTGACGATCCGCGGGGGCGGGTCGATCCGATCCGCCCCCGCCTCACACGCTCGAACGAAGAGAGGGACGTAATGGACGTGTTGCACGATCGGGTGGCAGCAGTACTGGCGGGAGCCGCCGTGGGCGATGCGCTCGGCGGTGCGACGGAGGGCTGGACCCCGGAGCAGATCGAGGAGCGGCACGGCGGACGTGTCGAGGGGATCGTCGGTCCCTTCCTGCCCGACTGGCGCACGGCTCGCCCCATCGCGCCGTACCATAAGGGCGACGGACACGTCACAGACGACACCCTCATGACCCACGCGCTCATCGAGGTGTACGCCAAGCAGCGCCGGCACCTCGACGCGTACGACGTCGCGAGCGATCTCGTGCCCCTCATGATGGGCGAGCGCCGCTGGATCCCCGAGCTCGAAGACGAAGCGCTCATCCTGCAGCGCGTGTTCCTCGCCGAGAAGTGGCTCGTCATGAAGCTGCACTACGGCCACGCCGACCCCCGTGAGGCGGGCGTCGGCAACGTCGTCAACTGCGGCGCGACGATGTACATGGCCCCCGTCGGCCTCGTGCACATCGGCGACCCGCGCGGCGCGTATGCCGAGGCCATCGACATCACCGGCGCGCACCAATGGTCGTACGGTCGCGAGGCCGCTGGCGTGTTCGCGGCCGCCGTCGCGGCATCCGCCACTCCCGGAGCGACGATCGACGACGTTCGACGGGCGGTCCTGGAGGTCGCGCACGACGGCACCGCCGCCGCCATCCGCGCCGTGTTCGAGGCCGTCGACGCCTTCCGTGCCGCCGGCGGATCCGACGATCCGCGTGAGCTCGGTCGCATCATCCGCGACGCGGTGCGGCCCTTCGACACCGTGGGCGAGGCCTACCGGTCACCGGCCATGGACGCGCGTCTTCCCTCGCGGACGAAGGCCATCGAGGAGCTCCCCGTCGCGCTCGGCTTCGTGGTCGCTCACGACGGCGACCTGCGTGCCGCCGTGCTGGACGCGGTGAACTACGGCCGAGACGCCGACTCGATCGCCACGATGGCGGGCGCGATCTGCGGTGGGCTCCACGGCAGCGCTGCCGTTCCCGAGGAGTGGGTGCGCGAGGTCGTGACCGCGAGCCGCCTCGACCTCGATGGCGTCGTCACGACGATGGTCGACGTCGTTCGCGACGTCGCCCGTGCCGATGCCGAGCGGGCTGCCGCGCGTGCAGAGTCGCTGACGTCTTTGCTGTCGGTGGGGGCAGAGCCGTGAGACTGACGTGGGCTCAGCCCGAAGACCTGGTGCCGGCGGAACTCGCGGCGCTGCGCGAGCAGGGGGTGCCCGACGACGAGCTGTCGGCGATCGAACGGCGCTGGGCGGATGCCGGCGGAGCGACGGTCCTCGCTCCCTCCGGAGCCAGCGCGACACCGGCATCCGCCGAACTGCGCGCGACGGCCCGTCGCGTGCTCGATGAGTTGCAGGGACTGCAGCGCCCGAGTGCTGACGAACCCGATGAGTGGGAAGCGATCGAAGCACTGCTTCCCGCGCAACCCGAGCCGAGCGCTGACCGCGGCGCCGCGTTCGATCGCGTACACGGCGCGTGGCTGGGCCGGTCGGCGGGGTGCCTGCTCGGCAAGCCGGTCGAGAAGATCCCGCGCGAAGGCATCGAGCAGATCGCACGTGCCACGGGAAACTGGCCGATCAGCGGCTACTTCACCGCGCGCGGCCTGCCCGCCGATGTCGCGGAGCGCTGGCCCTGGAACCGCCGCTCCGCCCCGACCTCGCTCGTCGAGAACATCGCCGGGATGCCCGAGGACGATGACCTGAACTTCCCGCTCCTCGCCCTCGACCTGCTCGAGCGGCACGGCTCCGCGCTGACGACCGATGATGTCGCCGAGGCCTGGCTCGCGGCCCTGCCGGCGGGGCGGGTGTTCACCGCCGAACGCGCTGCGTACCGCAACATCCTCGACGCGCGGCCGGTGCCCGAGACCGCGACCCACCGCAACCCGTTCCGCGAGTGGATCGGCGCCCTCATCCGCGCCGACGTGCACGGGTGGGCGCACCCCGGCGATGTCCGGGCCGCGGCCCACTCGGCGTGGATCGATGCGCGGCTCAGCCACACCCGCAACGGCCTGTACGGCGCCATGTGGGCGGCCGCTCTCTGCGCGGCATCCCTCGTCGCCGACTCGACGGATGCCGTGCTGGATGCCGCCGACACCGTCGTGCCGCCCGCCTCCCGCCTGGCCGCGGCCGTACGGTTCGGACGCGAGACCGGCCGAGCGCTCGCCACGCGCGAGCTCACGACGGCGGGTGCGCTCGACGCCCTGCATGGCGAGTTCGCCGGGATGCACTGGGTGCACACGCTGAACAACGCCGCGCTCACCGCCTGTGCGCTGCAGGCCCACGATCGCGACTTCGGTGCCGCCGTCGCGCTCGCCGTCGCCGGCGGCTGGGACACCGACTCGGTCGGCGCCACGGTCGGCTCGGTAGTCGGCGGCCTTGTCGGTGCCGATGACATCGGGCCCGCGTGGACGGCGCCCCTGAACGACAGCATCGCGACCTCGATGCCCGGCGGACCGCAGCGATCGATCCGCGAGCTCGCCGAGCGGACGGTCGCGCTCGCGGAGGGAACCTCGTGAGCGTCGTCGTCGTCGGCAGCATCAACCAGGACGTCGTCGCCCGCGTCGCCCGCATCCCCGCTCCCGGCGAGACGCTGCTCGCATCGTCGCTCGTCCGGACCGGCGGGGGGAAGGGTGCGAACCAGGCCGTCGCCGCCCGGCGTGCCGGGGGAGCGGAGGTCGCCTTCGTGGGCGCGGTGGGAACGGATGCCGTGGGCGAGGCGCTGCGCACGGCGCTCGAGGCCGACGGCATCGACGTCTCGGGAGTGGTGCAGGTCGACGAGGTGACCGGAACAGCGCTCATCTCGGTCGATGCATCGGGCGAGAACGCGATCGTCGTCGCCGCCGGGGCCAATGCCGCGCGCGATTCCCTGAGCGACGCGCAACGCGCCGTCGTCGCCTCGGCCTCGGTTCTGCTCACGCAGCTCGAGATTCCGGTGGCTCTGGTACGCGACGCCGCAGCGACCCGGGGCGAGGGAGCCTGGCACGTGCTGAACGCGGCGCCGTCCGCACCCTTCGCCGCCCGCCGCGACGAACTGCTCGCGGCGACCGACGTGCTGGTCGTGAACGAGCACGAGGCCCTCGAGGCGGCGGGCGTCGGAGACCTCGACGAGGCCATCGCCGACCTCGCCCGCACGGTGCGCGGACTCGTCGTCACGCTCGGTTCTCGCGGCTGCCTGGTCGTCTGCGGTGACGAGCGCACCGAGGTGCCGGCCCATGTCGTGACGCCGGTCGACACGACGGGCGCCGGCGACACCTTCTGCGGTGTGCTGGCCGCCGCGCTCGCCGCCTCCGGACGCCGCCCCGACGCCGTCGATCTCGGTCTGCTCGCGGATGCCGCGCGCGCCGGTGCTGCGGCATCCGCCCTTGCCGTCACGCGCCCCGGTGCGCAGGACGCGGTGCCCACAGCCGACGAGGTCGCCGCCTTCCGGAAGGAGAACCGACCGTGAGCGGCGGATTCGATCCCCTGGTCCCGCGCGAGATCGACCGCCCGACGCCGGTGACGCTCGATGCCGACGTGCGCTCGGGCGACGCCGCGGTCGTGCTCGACGACGCGAAGATCTTCGTCGCGCCGACGGATCCGGCCGACCTCGGTGCATGGCGTGCCCAGCTGACGACGTGGCGCGAAGGCGCTCGCGAACGGCACGGCGTGCCGACCCGCTACGAACAGCCCGAGTCCGCGTGGGCGAGCCGGTGCTTCATGGTCGCCCAGGTCTGGCTCTGGGACGAGCTGTTCTTCGACTTCGACGAGCAGCGCTTCACGCCGGAACGCTTCATCGCCGACGCGCAGCGCCGGTTCGGCGGTCTCGACGGGATCGTGCTGTGGCACGCCTACCCCGTCATCGGCATCGACGACCGCAACCAGTGGGACTTCTACGCCGTGCCGGGGCTCGTCGAAGCCGCCGAGGCGCTGCGCGCCGCCGGTGTGGCCGTGTTCGTCGACTACAACCCGTGGGACGTCGGCACGCGGCGCTCGGGAGGCGACGCCGCGGAGCTCGCCGCGACGGTGCGGCGCCTCGGCGCAGACGGCGTCTTCCTCGACACGCTGCGGAAGGCCGACCCCGATCTCGTCGCGGCCCTGGATGCTGCGCGCCCGGGCATCGGCTTGGAGGGCGAGTCGAAGCTCGCGACCGAGCGCATCGCCGACCACACCCTGTCGTGGGCGCAGTGGTTCGCCGACTCGGAGGTGCCCGGCGTGCTGCGCGCCCGGTGGTTCGAGCGCCGACACATGCAGCACCACATCCGCCGGTGGCACCGCCACCACGCAGAAGAGCTGCGCTCGGCATGGCTCAACGGCGTCGGCGTGATGGTGTGGGAGGTCGTCTTCGGCGTCTGGGTCGGGTGGAGCGACCGCGACGCCGCGACCCTTCGGCGGATGCTGCCCGTGCAGCGCGGCATGCACCGCTGGCTGGTCGAGGGGGAGTGGACGCCTCTTGCCGTGCACGACGCGCCGGTATTCGGGTCGGCGTTCGAGCTCGACGGGGTGACGCTGCTGTGCCTCGTCAACACGTCGGGCGCCGACGTCGAGTTCGAGCTCGAGTCGGGGGGCCGGTGGGTGCCGCTGCACGAGCCCGGCGATCGGGTCTCATCGGTGACGGTGCCGGCCGGTGGCGTCGCCGCCGCAGTCCGAATGGCCGGGGATGCCGCGGACACGGCGGACTCCGACGTGCCGCCGGTCGTCGCCGAGGTGAAGGCCGCGCTGCGCGATGAGCCGCCGGTGGCGGACGGGTCGTTCCCGCACCGCCGAGCTCGGCGCCTCACCGCTCCGGCGTGGGCCGGGCCGGTGCGCGACACCGGCGTGCGGGATGAGGTCCAGACGGTGACGGTGACGCCCGGAACGCACCTGCTCACGGTGCGGTTCCGTGCGCGCGAGACCGGGATGTACGAGGGCGCACCCTACGTCGACGAGTGGAAGCCGCTGCCGCCCCGCCTGCACGATCAGCGGACGCTCGAACGCGTCGTCGAGGTGCGGCATCCCGTGCGCGTCGGGGCGGCCGAGGTGACCGAGGCCGAGTACGCGCGGTTCCTCGACGCGATCGGCGAAGACGCGGAGGCCCGTGACCCCGAGCGTCCGGCGACGCGGGTGACCTTCGCGCGGGCCCGGGAGTACGCCGCATGGGTCGGCGGACGTCTCCCCACCGAGGACGAGTGGCAGCTCGCGGCATCCGATCCGTCGTTCCGGCGGCGCACGCCGGAGGTGTGGAACTGGACGGAGTCGGAGCACTCCGACGGCCGCACCCGCTTCGTCATGCTCAAAGGCGGCAGCGCCCACCGCAGCGAGGGCTCGGACTGGTACTTCGACGGCGGCGTGCAGACGCCGGAGTTCTCGGCCAAGCTTCTCCTGCCGGGACTCGGCCAGGACGCGTCGCCCTCGATCGGATTCCGCGTCTGCTGGGAGGACCGCTCGTGACCCCGCTCGACGGACTGCGCGTCATCGACGCCTCGACCCTCTTCGCCGGCCCGATGGCGGCGATGCACCTCGGCGACATGGGAGCCGAGGTCGTCAAGGTCGAGCATCCGACCAAGCCCGACCCGGCACGTGGTCACGGTCCGAGCAAGGACGGCCAGAACCTGTGGTGGAAGACGCTCGGCCGCAACAAACGGACCGTCGCGATCGACCTGCACACCGCCGACGGGCGCGAGGCGTTCCTGCGCCTGGCCCGCACCGCGGACGTCGTGGTCGAGAACTTCCGCCCCGGAACCCTCGAACGCTGGGGACTCGGGTACAACGAGCTGTCTGCCGAGAACCCCGGCCTCGTACTCGCCCGCGTCACCGGATTCGGGCAGATCGGGCCGTACCGCAGTCGCCCCGGATTCGGCACGCTCGCCGAGGCGATGAGCGGGTTCGCCGCCGCAACGGGCGAGCCTGACGGGCCGCCGACCCTTCCTCCGTTCGGCCTCGCCGACGGCATCGCTTCACTCGCGACCGCCTACGCGATCATGACCGCGCTGCACGCCCGCGACCGCGACGGCCGCGGGCAGGAGGTGGATGTCGCGATCATCGAGCCGATCCTCGCGATGCTCGGCCCGCAGATCACGCGCTGGGATCAGCTCGCGACCGTGCAGCCCCGCACCGGCAATCGATCGGCGAACAACGCGCCGCGCAACACGTATCGCACGGCCGACGGTTCGTGGGTCGCCGTGTCGACGAGCGCGCAGTCGATCGCCGAGCGGGTCATGACCCTCGTCGGCCGCCCCGACCTCGCCGCCGAGCCGTGGTTCGCGAGCGGGTCGAGCCGGGCGCAGCATGCCGACCAGCTCGACGAGGCCGTCGGCAGCTGGATCGCCCAGCGCACGCGCGACGTGGTGATCGAGGCGTTCGAAGCGGCGCAGGCCGCGGTCGCCCCGGTGTACGACCCCTCCGACATCGTCGCGGACCCGCAGTTCCGGGCGCTCGGCACGGTCCACCGCATCCACGACCCCGACCTCGGCGACATGGCCATGCAGGGGCCGCTGTTCCGGATGTCGCGCGACGAGTCGACGATCGCGTTCACCGGCCGGGCTCACGGCGCCGACACCGCCGAGGTGCTCGCTTCGCTCGGCTACACCGACGACGACATCGCCCGCATGCGTGCCGAGGGATCGGTCGCATGACCCGCCCGATCGTGGTCGCGCTGTATGCGCCCGCCGACCGCCCCGAGCGCTTCGAGAAGGCGCTGGATGCGGGAGCGGATGCCGTCATCGTCGACCTCGAGGACGCCGTCGCGCCCTCCCGCAAGGCGCGGGCGCGCGCGTCGCTCACCGAGTTCGCCGAGGCGTGGGCGTCGCGAGGGGCTGCCGCGCCGGCGGTGCAGGTCAGGGTGAACGCTCGGGGCGCACGGACGCACGACGAGGACGTCGCTGCTGTCGCGGATCTGCCCGCGGCGTTCGGCATGCGCCTTCCGAAGACGCAGTCGGCGGATGACGTCGCGGCGGTCCGAGCCGCCGCACCCGGGCGCGAGATCCATGCCCTGCTCGAGTCGGCGCTCGCGATCGAGCGGGCGTTCGAGATCGCGCAGGCCGGGGTCGCGTCGGTCGCGGTGGGCGAGGCCGACCTGCGCGCGGAGATCGGCGTGCCCGCCGGGCGTGAGGGGGAGCCCGGGCTCGCGTGGTCGCGCGCGCGGGTCGTGAACGCCGTGGCGGCGGCCGGTCTGCCGCTGCCGCTCATGGCGGTGTGGGCGGACGTCGCCGACGTCAAGGGCCTGGAGGCGAGCTGCCGGGTCGGTCGTGCGCTCGGCTACGCGGGGCGGACGGCCATCCATCCGCGGCAGATCGAGGTGATCCGGCGGGTCTTCACCCCCGACGCCGACGAGGTGGAGCGCGCGCGGCGCATCGTCGAGCGGGTGCGCACGGCGGCCGCCGACGGCACGGGCGCGTTCGTGCTCGACGACGGCACCTTCATCGACATCGCGATGGTCAAGGCTGCGCAACGCATCCTCGCCGCCGCTCCCTGACCCTCGCTGCATCCGCCGGGCCCCCTGCATCCTTCGCATGCGAGGTCCCGGTTGGGCCGGTTACCGAGCCGGGATTCCCGGCCGAAGTGGGACCTCGGTGGGCGGGGTCAGCGGGTGATCACGCGGTACGGCACTTGATGGTGCACGCCGGCCTGCGTGGTCGCGTCGCTCAGGATGTCGAGGATCGACGCCGCCGCCTGCTCGACGCCGTGGTCGACGGTCGAGAACGCGGGGATGTGGAAGCGCCCCTCTTCGATGTCGTCGAAGCCCATGACCTGCACGCGGTCCGGCACGGAGATGCCGTGGGTGCCGAGGGTGTACAGCGCGCCGAGGGCGAGGCTGTCGCTGAAGCAGAACAACGCATCGACATCGGTTCCGCTCGCGAGAAGGCGTGCGACTGCCGTCGACCCTTCGGCGCGGTTGAACTGATCGACCGAGGCGTACAGCGCCGGGTCGTCGGCGATGCCCGCTGCGGCCAGCGCTCGCCGGTACCCCTCGAATCGGAGTCGAGAGGTGGCAGTGGGCCCGGCTTCCTGCACGCCTACCGCGGCGATGCGACGTCGCCCCTGCTCGATGAGCTGCGTGGTGGCTGCTGCCGCCGCCGAGACGTTGTCGATGCCGACGTGATGTACCGAAGGGTTCACGAGCTCTTCGGCCTGCTCTCCGATCAGCACGAGCGGAGGAACGCTCGGCCGGTCGCGCACATCGTCGGCGGTCAGGGCTAGCGGACTCATCACGATCCCGTCGAGCGCGGGGAAGCCCTCGCCGGCCATCATCGCCAGCTCCGCGGCACGGGCGCCGCCCGTCTGCGCGATGAGAACCGTCAATGACCGGGTCTGCGCGGTGGTGACGAACTGCGACGCGAACTCGGCGAAGTAGGGCTCTCGCAGATCGGGGAGGACGAGCGCGATCAGTCCGCTGCGCCCGTTCCGCAGTTGCCTTGCGGCGAGGTTCGGTCGGTATCCGAGCTCGTCGATCGCAGCGAGGATGCGCCGTCGCATCTCGTCGCCGACCCATCCCGTTCCGTTCACGACGTTGGAGACGGACTTCGCGCTCACACCGACACGAGCGGCGACGTCGGCAAGTGTGACGCGGGTCATGCAGGCTCCTGTCGAGCAGTTCCGAGGGTCGCTGTTGACTCTAGTTCAGCGTGGAACTATCGTGTAGTTCAACGTGGAACGGAAAGCGGTTTCCATCCCGTCTGCGGGCGGGTCAGCGACAACGCCGGCATCGATGCCGGCAGAGGGAGTCAATGCAGTGGAGCAGGATGCCGGTCGAGAGCCCGACACGGTGCGTGCGAGCACGCTCGAACCGGCGCGGCCGCGTCCGCAGCTCGTGCGCGACTCGTTCCTCCTGCTCGACGGGGAGTGGGGGTTCGCTCACGACGATGACGACCGAGGCGTCGCCGAGCGGTGGTTCGACGGCCGTGACCTGGCCGGCAGCATCCTCGTGCCTTTCCCGCCCGAGTCGCCGGCCTCGGGCGTCGGCGAGACGGGGTTCCATCCGATCGTCTGGTACCGCCGGACGCTGACCGACGCCGACCTCGCCGCCGCCGGACACCGGTCGGAGCAGCGTGCGATCGTGCGCTTCGGTGCCGTCGACTATCGGGCCACCGTCTGGGTGGACGGGCAGATGGTCGGCAGCCACGAGGGCGGCCACACCCCCTTCGCCGTCGACATCACCGACGCGCTCGACGGTGACGCTCGCGAGCATGTCATCGTCGTGCGCGCCGAGGACGACCCGCACGACCTCGCGCAGCCTCGAGGGAAGCAGGACTGGGAGGAACAGCCCCACTCGATCTGGTACCACCGCACGACGGGGATCTGGCAGTCGGTGTGGCTCGAGTCCGTCGCGCCGCAGCACATCACCGCGCTCAACTGGACCAACGACCTCACTGACGGCACGGTGACCCTCGAGCTCCGACTGAGCCGGCCCGGTCGCGCGAGCGCGAGCATCCGGATCGCGCACGAGGGGCGGGAACTCGCCGCTGCGACGATGCGGACGAGCGGCACGAGGGCGACGTTGACGATCGCCCTGGACGGACAGCGAAACGGTCAGAACTACGAACGCCTGCTCTGGAGCCCCGACCGGCCCACCCTGCTCGACGCCTGGATCGAACTGACGGATGACGGCGGACGAACGGATGCCGTCGCGAGCTACCTCGGTCTGCGCAGCGTCTCCTGGAGCGACGGCGCGCTGCTGCTCAACGACCGCCCGGTGACGCTGCGGTCGGTTCTCAGTCAGGGGTACTGGCCCGAGTCTCACCTCGCGGCCCCCTCGCCCGACGCACTGCGACGCGAGGCCGAGTTGATCGCCGAGCTCGGCTTCAACTCGGTGCGCGTGCACCAGAAGGTCGAGGACGACCGGTTCCTGTACTGGGCGGACCGGCTCGGACTCCTGGTGTGGGGCGAGATGGCCGCGACGTACACGTTCGACGAGCGAGCCGTGCAGCGGACGACCGCGGAGTGGACGGAAGCCGTGCTCCGCGACCGGGCGCACCCCAGCATCATCACGTGGGTGCCGCTCAACGAGAGCTGGGGCGTGCAGCACATCGCCTCGCGCTCGGATCAGCGGGCTTTCGCCGAAGCGCTGTTCCACCTGACGAAGGCGCTCGACCCCACCAGGCCCGTCATCTCCAACGACGGGTGGGAGCTCGGTACCTCCGACCTGTGGACCCTGCACGACTACGAGGCGGACGGCGGCATCCTCGCCCGCCGCTACGACGTCGACGCGGTCGAGCTGCGCAAACTCGTCTCGGGCATCGGCCCGGCAGGTCGCCGCGTGCGTCTGCCCGGAACGACCGACAGCGGACAGCCGGTCATGCTGACCGAGTTCGGCGGGGTGAAGTGGGCGGCTGATGCGAGCCCGGATGATTCCTGGGGCTACTCCGAAGCGCGCGGCGCCGAGGAGTACGGCCGGATGGTCGCGGCGATCCTCCGCGCGGTGCAGTCGGGCACGCGAGGCTTCGCCGGCCGACCCGACGGGCTCGCCGGCTGGTGCTGGACGCAGCTCACCGACACCATGCAGGAGCGGAACGGCCTGCTCACCGAAGCCCGGGAACCCAAGCTGCCCGTCGAGACGATTCGCTCACTCGTCCAGGGAACCGACACCGACTGATCTCGGCCGGCTCTCGGCCGGCCACCGCCATCGACACCCCGGGCCCATGCCCGCTCAATGAGGAGGAACCATGATCAAGAGACTGCCCGCATCGCTCGCCTTCGTCGGAGCCGCAGCACTTCTGCTCGCCGGCTGCGGCACGGGAAGCGGCTCGAACGCCGCCCCCGAGGAGATCACCTTCGACGACCAGACCGCAGCGAAGATCAGCTTCTCGTGGTGGGGGAACGAAGACCGTGCCGCCCGCTTCGAAGAGGTCGTGGCGCTCTTCAACGAGCAGTACCCGAACGTCGAGGTGGTGCGCAACTTCAACGCCTGGGGCGACTACTGGACTGCGCGCAACACCGAGGCGGCGGGAAAGTCGCTTCCCGACGTGGTGATGATGGATGCCGGCTACCTCGGCGAATACGCCAGCAAGGGTCTGCTCGCCGATCTCTCGCCCTACCGCGACTCACTGCTCCCGCTCGACGGCGTCAACGATCAGGTGCTGGGATCGGGAACGGTCGACGACGAACTCGTCGGCGTCCCGCTGGGCACGAACGCCTGGTCGATGATGTACAACAAGGACATCCTCGACTCGTTCGGCATCGACTATCCGACCGACGACATGACCTGGGACGAGTTCAACGACTTCGTCCTCGAGGTCAACGCGGCGGGAGCGTCATCCGAACCCCGGATCTACGGGGCGGAGGACTACACGGGCGGCCTCCCGAACTTCATCTACCACCTCATGCAGGACGGCAACCCGGTCTTCGAGGAGAACGGTGCGCCCGCGTTCGACGAGAACGATGTGATCGAGTACCTCGACTCTGCCGCCGACCTCCGCGACGACGGCGACTTCTACCCCGTCGAGCGCAGCGTCGCCCTCTCGCCCAGCGGGGGCTTCCTCGCCGGTGAGACGGCGATCTGGTTCAACTTCTCGACGACGGTGCTGCAGGGCATGACGGATGCCGGCACCGAGAACATCGGCATGGTGCAGCCGCCGCTCGAGAAGGGCCAGGACGAGCATGTGCTCGCGCCCAAGCCGAGCATGCTGCTGAGCGTGGCGAAGAACTCCGACCAGCAGCAGGCCGCTGCTGCCTTCGTGAACTTCCTCACCACCTCGCCCGAGGTCGCGACGATCTTCGGTACGTCGCTCGGCACACCGCCCACGGAGGCTGGACGTGATGCGATCGATCAGACCGCAGCCGACACCGTCAACCTCGACTACCTCGCATCCATCGACGATGAGCTGACGGCGAGCTACCCGATCCTCCCCGCGGGCTACGGCACCATCGAGGCCAAGTGGGGAGAGCTGCACGAGCAGCTGAGGTACGGCGACCTGACCACGAAGCAGTTCGCGCAGGAGCTGTTCTCGGAGATCTCGTTGGTGCTCGGCTCCTGACCGCTCCGCACGACCCTGCCGTACGGCCGAGACGCCGGTTCGCAGGAGAAAGGAACAAGCCATGACTGCTGCAGCCGTCGTCCCGGTTCGTGCGGGCTCGACCGTGCGGGCTCGACGCGAGACGCGTGCCGGCTATCTCTTCCTGAGCCCGTGGCTCATCGGGTTCTTCGCCCTGACCGCGGGGCCGATGGTCGCCTCGCTCGTGCTGTCGTTCACCGACTACAACCTGTTCAACGATCCCGAGTTCATCGGCGTGGACAACTACACGCGCATGTTCTCCGACCCGAACTTCCTGCAGGCGGTCAAGGTCACCGGGATCTACGTGCTGGTCGGTACGCCGCTGAAGCTCGTTGCCGCGCTCGGTGTGGCGCTGCTGCTGAACGCACCGCGCCGGGGCCAGGGGTTCTACCGGTCGGCGTTCTACCTGCCCTCGCTGATCGGCGGCAGCGTCTCGATCGCGATCGTGTGGAAGGCGATGTTCATCGACGACGGCATCGTCGCGCAGATCGGCTCGTTCTTCGGCGGGCCACCCGCCTCGGAGGGCGGATGGGTGGGCGACCCGGCGCGCACGCTGCCGCTGCTCATCCTGCTGACGGTGTGGCAGTTCGGCGCGCCGATGGTGATCTTCCTCGCGGGGTTGAAGCAGGTGCCGCCCGAGCTGTACGAGGCGGCCTCCGTCGACGGCGCCGGACCGGTGCGCCGGTTCCTCTCGATCACGATCCCGATGCTGTCGCCCGTGCTCTTCTTCAATCTGCTCCTCGAGACGATCCACGCCTTCCAGGTGTTCAACTCGGCCTACATCATCTCCAACGGCAGCGGTGGGCCGGCCGGATCGACGCTCTTCTACACGCTCTACCTCTACCTGCGGGGATTCCGAGATTTCCAGATGGGCTACGCCTCGGCGATGGCCTGGGTGCTCGTGATCGCCGTCGGGCTGGTCACGCTCATGCTGTTCCGCACATCGCGGGCGTGGGTTCACTATGCGGGGGACGAACGATGACGAACACGATCGCCCAGACCGAGCTCATCACGACCGACTCGTCGTCGCGGCGACGCGGCCGCGAGCACGCGGGAGGGCGGGGCTGGCGCAGGCGGGGGAGCGCAGCGGTCTTCCACGTGCTCGCGATCGCCGTGCTCGTCGTCATCCTCTATCCGGCGGCGTGGATGGTGATGTCGTCGTTCAAGCCGGGCAACGAGATCATCGGCTCGGTGAGTCTCGTGCCGGAGAGCTTCTCCCTCGAGAACTACGCGACCGCCTTCGCCGGCATCGGGGGAGTCTCGTTCTGGACGTTCGTCGTGAACTCCCTCATCCTCGCGGTCGCCTCGGTCGTCGGGGTCGTGCTCTCGTGCTCGGTCACGGCGTACGCGTTCGCCCGCATCCGTTTCCGCGGCAGCAAGGTCTTCTTCCTGTGCATGATCGCGACGATGCTCCTGCCGTTCCACGTCGTGATCATTCCGCAGTACATCGTGTTCAATCAGCTCGACATGATCAACACCTACTGGCCGCTGCTGCTGGGGAAGTTCCTCGCGGCCGACGCCTTCTTCGTGTTCCTCATGATCCAGTTCATCCGGGGTCTGCCGCGCGATCTCGACGAGGCCGCGCGCATCGACGGCGCCGGCCATGCGCGCACCTTCACCGCCGTCATCCTGCCCCTCATGCGACCCGCGCTCGTCACGAGCTCGATCTTCGCGTTCATCTGGTCGTGGAACGACTTCTTCGGGCCGCTCCTGTACCTCAAGGATCCGGGCATGTACACGATGCCGCTGGCTCTGCGCCTTTACGTCGACCAGACCTCGACCAGCGACTACGGCGCACAGATGGCTATGGCGATCCTCGCCCTGGTGCCCGTGGTGCTGTTCTTCCTCGCCTTCCAGCGGTACCTGGTGGCGGGCGTCGCGACGGAGGGGCTCAAGGGATGACCTCCGCGCGCAGGACAGACGGATCGCCCGAGAGCCGCGCGGTCTTCGGCGGCTCGGGCGTCGCCGGGTTCGGCGAGATGTTCGTGGTCGGCATCGGGGTGACGCTCCTGTCGCTGCCGCTCGTGACCCTGGCTCCGGCCTTCGGCGCAGGGGTGCAGCACTTCCGCGCACACCTCGACGACGAGCCCGACTCGATCCGACTCTTCGCTCTGCGCGGCCTCCAGGCAGTGCGTTCGGGCTGGTGGTTCGGTGCGGCCTGCGCCGTGGTCATCGCGCTCCTCGCCCTGAACGCGGTCGGGGCGGCACAGGGGGCGCTTCCCGGCGGGACGGTCTTCGCGATCATCAGCGGCGGACTGGCGGTCGTGGTCGCCGTCGCGATGCTGCGAACCGCGGCGCTCTGGACGCCGGGTGCGCGGTGGATCGACCTCTGGCGGGAGGGGCGCGGCATCGTCGTCGACGACCCGATCGGAACATCGCTGGTGCTGGTGGGCCTCGGGGTGAGCACGACCGTCGTATGGATGCTGCCGCCCCTCATCGTGATCGCGCCCGGGCTCGTCGTCGTGTCGCTCGTCGGTGCCGAACGCCGCCGCGCTGCGACATCATCGAGGAGAGCCGCGTAGGCGCGGCCCCGATCGGAGGAGAGCACGATGCAGTGGGATCTCGACGGCAAGGTCGTCGTCGTCACCGGAGCGGGTCGCGGCATCGGCCGCGCCATCGCCGAGACGTTCATGCGCGAGCGCGCCGTCGTCGTCGCGACGGACATCGCCGAAGATGCGGTGGCCTGGGCCGACGACGCACGCCGCGACGCGGAACTCGACGGTGCCTCGCTGGCGTGCGACGTGCGGTCGTCCGCTTCGGTGCGGCAGGCCGTGGATGCTGCGCTGAGCCGGTTCGGACGCGTCGACGTGCTGGTGAACAACGCCGGCATCCTGGGTGACGGGCTCATCGAGGACGCCGATGCCGAGACCTGGAACCGCGTCTTCGACGTCAACGTCACCGGCACGTTCCGCACCTGCCATGCGGTCATCCCCGCGATGAAGCGGCAGGGCGGGGGCCGCATCGTCAACGCGGCCTCGTTCGCGGCCATCATCCCCAGTGTCGGCGGTGCGGCCTATGCGGCATCCAAGGCCGCTGTCGTCCAGTTCACCAGAACACTCGCGGGAGAACTGGGCCCCTGGGGGATCACTGCCAACGCGTACGCTCCGGGCATGATCCCCACCGACATGAACGGCTTCGCCGACAAGCCGCACGATGACCAGCGTCGCCTGCTCGACACGCTCACGCTGCGGCGCTGGGGTGACCCGCGCGAGGTGGCGGACGCCGTCTGCTTCCTCGCGAGCGATGCCTCGCGCTACGTCACGGGCACGCTGCTCGATGTGAGCGGCGGCAAGTTCGCGACCCAGTTCCCCCAGCGCGCGTACGAGATGGCGGCCCGGGCATGACGTCCACCGTCGCCTCCCAGCGACGCGTCGCATGGATCACCGGCGCCGGCAGCGGGATGGGCCGCGCCGCCGCGCTGGCCCTGGCCCCCGACCGGCGTCTCGCGCTCAGCGGACGGCGCCACGACATGCTCGCCCAGACGGCGCGCGAGGTCGCGGATGCGGGCGGCGAGGCGATCGTGCTGCCGTTCGACGCCCGGGACACGGGCGCGGTGAGTGCGGCGCGTGACGAGATCCGTCATCGGTGGGGCCGCATCGACGAGCTCGTCCTCGCCGCCGGCCTCAACTCGCCGCGGCGGACGTGGGAGAACCAGTCGGTCAGCGAGGTCGAACAGGTCATCGACACGAACCTCCACGGCGTCATCCACGTGATCGACGCAGCGCTCCCGGACCTCCGGGCATCCGGTTCGGCCGTCGTCGTCGTGGTGTCGTCGATCGCAGCCTGGCGTTTTTCGCCCGTCGCGGGTGTCGCCTACAGCGCCAGCAAGCGCGCGCTCGCCGCTGTCTGCGAGACCTTGAACGCGCAGGAGGCTGCCGCCGGCATCCGCGCGTGCCACCTGTGCCCGGGCGACGTCGACACGGAGTTCCTGAGCCTCCGGCCCGAAGTGCCGGATGCGGACGCCCGCGAGCGGATGCTGACTCCCGACGACATCGGGCGAACGGTGCGCTTCGTCATCGATGCGCCCCCGCACGTGCGTATCGACGAGTTGGTGATCAGCCCGGTCGCGCGGCCCTGAAGGCGCGAGGGTGCACGTCTGCACGGTGTCGGGGGCTCCGGACCCTGCGGATGCGCGTCCTCGCTGCCGCGCGGGAGGTCAGACCCCCTGCAACCTCGCGGTCGCGTCGCGGGCGGCGGCCAGCACGAGCTGCGCGAGGTCGTGGTGCTGGGTGTCGCCGAGTCGGTCGACGAGGTAGGCGACCGAGAGAGAACCGGCCGGGCTGCCATCACGGTCGAAGATCGGGGCGGCGACGCTGCTCGACATCCGCACGCGCTCGCCCGCGGTATGCGCCCACCCGCGCTCGCGGGTCTCGGCCAGACGGTCTCGGATCATCGTCTCGTCGATGACGGTCGCCTCGGTGTACGCGTGCCGCTCCTGGCTCAGGACGTAGTCGATGTCGACCGGGTCCATGAACGCCAGGATGCTGATGCCGCTCGCTCCCGACCACAGCGGAACATGGTCTCTCATGCGCACGCTGATGCGGATCGGGTTGATGCTCTCCACGAGGCCGATGTAGTGCCGTCCATGTCCGTGGCGGGCCGTCAGCGTCGTGGTCTCGCCGGTCTGATTGGCCAGGTGCGAGATCGCCGGCATCCCCGCGGAGTACAGCCGGCTGCCCGCGGCTGCCGTCTGACCCAGGGCGACCGCCGCTGGGCCGAGGCAGTAGCGGCGAGTGTCGGGCAGGTAGTCGACGAGTCCCGATGCGACGAGGGACTGCAGGATGCGGTGAACCACCGCCTTGCTCAGGTCGCACGACCTCGCGATCTGCGAGACGCCCAGCGGCGCGGTCGCGTCGGTGAACGACATCAGCACCTCGGCGACCCGGGATGTCGTCGACGGGGCAGTATCGGCCATGGCGCACTCTCCTCGCGTGGATGAGCGTCCGGCACGCTCTGCGCAGAAGCGTACGGCCACGTTTCACTGAACGGAACGCCAGATGCCCGATTCGGGCGAGACGAAACATTCCGGATACACGCGGGCAACTGGCGCCGCATATCCGAGGCATACCGTCGCATACATCCCAGTCAGGGACTAACCCGAACGTTCCGGTCACCGAAACAGCTCCATCAGACGGAACACCACCCTCCAAGGAGTCGAGTTGAAAACCACGAGTCGCTTCACGCTCGCCGTGACCGCTCTCGCCGTCGGCAGCGTCACGCTCGCGGCCTGTGCCGGATCCGCCGTCGGAGCAAGCCAGGCAGCATCCTCGGGCGAGGCACCCGAGGAGATCGTCATCGGAGCCCTCCACCCGCTCAGCGGTTCGAACGCGGTCGACGGCCAGCAGATGAGCAACGCCGCACAGATGGCCGTCGACGCGATCAACGACGCCGGCGGCATCGAATCCCTCGGCGGCGCGAAGCTCGTCCTCGAGGCGGCCGACACCCGCGGCGAGCCGGAGACCGGGCAGAGCGAGGCGACGCGTCTCATCCAGGAGGGCGCCGCGGCGCTCGTCGGTTCGTACCAGAGCGCGACGAGCGCGAACATCGCCTCGGTCGCCGAGCGCAACGGCGTGCCGTTCGTCATGGACGTGTCGGCACTCGACTCGATCCTGGAGCAGGGCTACACCAACTCGTTCCGCATCCAGCCGTCGGCGAGCATGATGGGCGAGCAGAGCGCGACCTATCTGTCCGAGATCGCCGAGGCCGCGGGCACCCCGGTGACCAAGGTCGGCTACCTCTACGAGCAGGGGAACTTCGGCGCCTCGGCTTACGAGGCGTTCGCTGCGAAGGCCCAGGAGTACGGCATCACGGTCGAACCGGCGATCAGCTACGACCCCTCGTCGAGCGACCTGTCGACCCAGGTGCAGCAGGTGGCAGCCGCCGGCGCCGACGTGCTCGCCGTCTCGGGCTACTACAACGACAGCCTCGCGATCGCTCGCGCTGTCAGCTCCATCGCCCCCGATCTCGACGCCGTGTTCGGTGTCGCCAACGGCGGATACGACCAGGTGCAGTTCACCGCCGACGCCCCCAACGGGGGTGAGAACTACTTCGACGCGAACTACCGGTGGGATGCCACCAACGATGAGGCGGTCGCGGTCGCCGAGGCGTTCGAAGCCGAGTTCGGCGAGCCGATGCGGACGAGCGCGATGCTCACCTACGACGCCGTGACGCTCATCGCCGAAGCGATCGACGCCGCCGGGAGCGCCGACCCCGCCGACATCCGTGATGCGATCGCCGCCACGACCTACGAGCCGCACGTCGTCAACGACGGTCCCGTCTCGTTCGATGAGACGGGACAGAACGTCAACGCCTCGGTCGTCACGATGCAGGTGCTCGGCGGCGCAGTCACCCAGGTCTACCCGGCGGCCCTGGCTCAGCAGCCGCTCGTCTACCCGGCCCCCGTCCGCTGACAGCGAGGAGTGAGTCTCATGACGATCCAGGCGTCCCCGCCCACCGCCCCGGCCGGCGAGAAGCCCGTCCGCAACCGCCGCTACAACGGCCCCTCGCCGCGCGCTCTGGTCGTGACCCTCGGGGTGCTCGCCCTCGCGGCCGTGGTGGCCGGGTTCATCTCGGGCAGCCCGACCGTGCTGGCGCAGGCGCTCGTGACGGGACTGCTGACCGGAGGCATCTACAGCCTGGTCGCCATGGGACTCACCCTCGTCTACGGGGTGCTCCACATCATCAACTTCGCCAACGGGGCCATGGTCGCTCTGGCGATGTACCTCACATACGTGCTGGTGAACCTCACCGGGATGCACCCCTACGCGACGCTGCTGATCACCGTTCCGACGATGTTCCTGCTCGGCGCGGTGACGCAGGCGGGTCTGCTGAACCCGATCATGCGCGCCCCCATCCACACCCAGCTGCTCATCACGATCGGCTTGGCGCTGGCGATCGAGAACATCCTGTTGCTCGTGTTCGGCCCCAACCCGCTCTCGGTCCAGCTGCCCGGCAACACCGGTGTTCCGATCCTCGGCGCGACGGTCGACCTGAGCCGCATCTACGCCTTCGTCGGTGCGCTGGTCCTCGTCGCGGCCCTGTGGCTCATCCTGCAGCGCACCCCGGTCGGCACGGCGGTCCGATCGGTCGCCGCGAACCCCGAGGGCGCCCGCCTGGTGGGCATCGACATCAAGGGGATCTACATCCTCACCTTCGCGCTCGGCGCGGCCGCAGCCGGAGCCGCCGGCACGCTGGTTGCTCCCTTCACCACGATCGAACCGACAGCCGGGTCGGTGTTCAACCTGACGGCGTTCGTCGTCGTGGTCCTCGGCGGCATGGGCAACGTCCCCGGTGCGCTCGTCGGCGGGCTGATCGTCGGCCTCACCGAGCAGCTGGGCGGGCTGATCCTGCCCGGCCAGTCACCGCTGCTGGCCGTGTTCGTCGTCTTCCTCATCGTGCTCTTCGCCAAGCCCCGCGGAATCTTCGGGAGGACCGCATGACCGTCGCCACCCCCGCGCGCCCGACGGCGCCCGACTTCACCACGGGTGCTCACCTGCTCGCACCGCGTATCCCTCTGCACCGTCGCACGACCTTCCGTCACTACGTCGCCCTCGGGGTGCTGGCGGTCGTCGGGGTCGCCCTGCCCTTCGTCCTTCCCGCTGCGGAGCTCGCCGTCGCCATGCGCGTGCTGATCTTCGCCCTCATGGGGATCGGCTGGAACATGATGAGCGGCTTCGGCGGAATGTTCAGCTTCGGTCACGCCGCCTACTTCGGCATCGGCTCGTACGTCACGGCCGTGCTGCTCGTCGACTTCGGTGTGAGTCCGTGGATCGGCCTGATCGCCGGGATGGCCCTGGCAGCAGCGGCAGCCGTGGGCATCAGCTTCCTCGCCCTGCGCTACAAGCTGACCGGTGCCTATTACGCGCTGTCGACGTTCGCCTTCGCCGAGATGCTGCGACTGTTCGTCGTCGGCAACGACGCGCTCAACCGCACGGTCGGCTTCACCGTCCCCGTGCTGCGCGGCGACGACTGGGCGATGTTCCAGTTCCCCGTCGGCTCGCCGAACTACTGGTGGATCGGCGTGGGCATGGTCGTGCTGGCACTCGTCGTCGTCATCGAGTTCCTGCGTCGCCGCACGGGTCGTTTCACCCTGGCATCGCGCGACGACGACCTGGCGGCGGCGGCCATCGGCGCCAACGTGCTGCGGTACAAGCTGACCACCGTCGCTCTCTCCGCCGCCATCACGGCCGCGGCGGGCACGCTCTACCTGCAGTACTACATGTTCATCGATCCCGAGCTCGCGTTCGGCGCCCACGTCTCGAACAACGCGATCATCACGGCCGTCGTGGGCGGGGTCGCGACCGTCTGGGGTCCCGTCATCGGAGCCGTCGTCATGGCGCCGCTCTCGGATGCCGTCGCCGCTTTCCTCCGTCACCCTCCCGAGGCGCTGTCGTTCCTCCAGGGCCACGGCGGTCTCGACATCCTCATCTACGCCGTCATCCTCATCGCCTGCGTCCTGCTCCTCCCCAAGGGCGTCTACGGCACCGTCAAGAACTGGGTGGTGAAGAAGAAGTGACCCTTCTCGAGATTCAGGGCATCAACAAGTCGTTCCGCGGCCTGCACGCGCTGCGCGACGTCGACATCTCCGTCGACGAGGGCGAGATCGTCGGGATCATCGGCGCGAACGGCGCCGGCAAGACGACGCTGTTCAACTGCGTGACGGGCGCCTTCCCGCCCGACTCGGGGCGGGTCACGCTCGACGGGCGCGACATCACCGGCGCGAAGATGCACGTGCTCGCACGCTCGGGGCTCGTGCGGACGTTCCAGCTGATGCGGCCCTTCCACACGATGACCACCCTCGAGAACGTCACGATCGCGGTGCAGAGCCGCGGGGTGCGGCCCGAGCGCGCGGCGCGTGACGAGGCGGCGACGCTCCTCGATCGCACCGGCCTGTGGTCGTGGGCGGATGCCGAGTCGGGCTCGCTCCCGACGGCGGTCCAGAAGCGTCTCGAGCTCACCCGCGCCCTCGCGATGCGTCCGCGAGTGCTGCTGCTCGACGAGGTGCTGGCTGGTCTGGTGCCGTCCGAGCGCACTCCCGTGCTCGACCTGCTCGACGAGCTGCGGCGCGAGGAGGGCGTGACGATGCTCTTCATCGAGCACATCATGACCGCCGTCCGCCGACTCAGCGACCGCGTCGTGATGATGGACCAGGGAGCCGTCATCGCGCGGGGCTCGGTCGACGACGTTCTGCAAGATCCCCGAGTCATCGAGGCCTACCTCGGTAAGGAGTACGGCGATGCTGCTTGAGATCGACGACCTGCGTGCGGGTTACCACGGACTGGAGATCCTCCACGGGATCTCGCTCTCGGTCGACGCCGGAGAGGTCGTCGCGATCGTCGGGGCGAACGGCGCCGGCAAGTCGACGACACTGAAGACCATCGCCGGCGAGGTGAAGCAGCAGGGCGGCTCGGTCCGCTTCGACGGCGGCGCCGTCGGCTACGGACGCAGCCACCTGGTCGCGCAGCGCGGCCTGATGCTCGTGCCCGAGCACCGCGCGCTCTTCGGCTCGCTCACCGTCGAGGACAACCTGCGCATGGGCGCTTGGGGCAAGAAGGGGCGCACGGGGTTCTCGGAGGACGAGATCCTCGACCTGTTCCCGATCCTGCGCGAGCGACGCCAGCAGCTCGCCGAGACGATGTCGGGCGGTCAGCAGCAGATGCTCGCCATCGCCCGCGCTCTCATGGGAGCGCCACGTCTGCTCATGCTCGACGAACCCTCGACCGGGCTCTCGCCGAAGCTCACCTGGGACGTCTTCCACGCCGTCAACGCCATCCGCGATCGCGGTGTGGGCGTGCTGATCGTCGAGCAGAACGCCCACCAGGTGCTGCAGCTCGCCGACCGCGCCTACGTTCTCGAATCGGGCAGCGTCGCGCTCGACGGCACCGCCTCGGCGCTCGCCTCGGACGAGCGCGTCCAGGCCGCCTACCTGGGCCACTGAGCATGACGACTCACCGCGAAGCGTCTCGGATTCTCGGCGAGTGGGCCGCGTCGGCGCCGTTCGCAACGGCCTCGGATGATGCGAAGCGTTCGCTCGTCCGCGCCGTCGAGAACCTGCTCGCGGTCACCGTCGGAGCCGCCGCGATGCCCGAGATGCAGCGGCTGCGGCGTGCCTGGACGCCGAGCCCCGGGCCCGCGACCCTCGTCGGATCCCCGCGCCGCGTCGCCGTCGAATCAGCTGTGTGGCTCAACGGAGTGGCCGGGGTCTCGACCGAGCGCGACGAAGGCAACCGGTACAGCAAGGGGCACCCCGCGGCGCAGACCGTGCCGGCCGTGCTCGCGCTCGCGGAGGCGCAGGACATCGCGGGCGAGCGGCTGTGGGACGCCCTCTACGTCGGTTACGAGGTCGCCGCGCGCATCGGGCGGGCGACGACCTTCCGGCCCGACGTGCACACCCACGGACCCCTCGGCGCCGTCGGCGCGGCAGCGGGCTGCGCGGTGCTCCTGGGTGCGGATGCCGACGGCGTCGCGCGCGCCGTCGGCACCGGCGCCGCGATGGCTCCCGCGACGTCGTGGCAGCCCGTGCTGCGCGGTTCGGCGGCGCGCGATCAGTGGGTCGGCCAGGGGGCCCTGGCCGGACTCGCGGCGGCGCGCTTCTCGGCCGCCG
This sequence comes from Microbacterium sp. Ru50, assembly GCF_002920555.1. Lineage (NCBI taxonomy): Bacteria > Bacillati > Actinomycetota > Actinomycetes > Micrococcales > Microbacteriaceae > Microbacterium > Microbacterium sp. Ru50. The sequence goes on from NZ_PQSV01000001.1 coordinate 2,080,136, forward strand.
GGCTCGCCGCCGACCCCGACGGGCTCGCCGCCGATCTCGGCGGTCTCGGGACGATCGACCCGGATGCCGTGATCCGCGGCCTCGGTGACGAGAGCCTCGTCACCACCAGCTACCTCAAGCAGCACTCCGCATGCGCCTACACGCACGGTCCCGCCGACGCGGCGCTCCTCGTTCGCGCTCGCATGGTCGCGGCGGGCGTCGACCTCGCCGACATCGTCTCGGTGCGCGTCGAGGGGGTGGCCTCGGCGGCATCCTTGCCCGCCACATCGTGGGGTTCGCGGCACGGCGCGTACTTCTCCGTCCCGTTCGCCGTCGCCAGCGCACTGTGGTTCGGTGACGTGTCGGCCGAGCGGGCCGACGTGCCTCCGCACCCGCAACTGGCGCGCATCGCCGCCGTGGTGGCGGTAACGGATGCCACGGCCGACCTGCGGCCCGATACCGCGACCTCGCGTCCCGCGCGGGTCACCGTGCACCTCGCCGACGGCACCGCCCACACGGCATCCGTCAGGCACCCGCAGGGCGACGCCGTCGATACTCCTTTCTCGGATGCGCGGATCGACGCGCTGCTCACCGAGGCGCTGCGTCCGACGGGCTTGGGCGCCCCCGACATCCATCGCGCCGTCCACGACTTCCACGACCCCGACCCCGGAGCGCTCACTCGCGCTCTCGGCCGACTCGCCCCACCCTCCGAAGGAGACCTCGCATGAACGACACGATCGACTGGAACGTCGAGATCGACACGATCCGAGACCTGCGCGCCCGGCGCACGAAGGTCGGACCGGGAACGTCACCCGCCGTGATCGTCATCGACTTCCAGCGCGCGTTCACCGAGCACGAGAAGATCGGCCCCGGGACGGCGGTGGCGCTCGCGCACACGAACGAGCTGCTCGAGGCGGCGCGGGCCGCGGGCGTTCCCGTCATCTACGCGGTGATGATCCTCGACTCGCTCGACGACCGGATGCTGGCACAGCGGGTGCGCTCGAGCCTGACCGAGCGCTGCGAACGCGGCAACCCGTGGACCGAGATCAGCGCTGCCGTTCCGCCGGCTCCGACCGACCACATCGTCGAGAAGACCGTCGCGTCGGCGTTCTACCGCACCCGCCTCGACGACCTGCTCGCCGAGCTCGGCGTCGACGAGCTGATCTTCACGGGCACCTCCACCAGCGGATGCGTCCGGGCGAGCGTCGTCGACGCCGCCTACCGCAGCTTCCACATCAGCATCGTCGAGGAGTGCTGCGACGACTTCCGCACGGTGTCGGGCGAGGTGTCGCTGTGGGACATGCAGGACCGCTTCGGCGACGTCGTGACCAAGCAGTGGGTCCTCGACCGATTCGCGGCGATGCGCGGTGCCGATGCCGAGGCGCCGGCCGAGGCCGCCGCGGAGCTCGCATGACGATCCGCAACAACGAGCGCCTCTGGTACGCCCCGATGGCGACCCGGCCACGCGTGGAGTGGCCGGGCGGCAAGCTGCTCGCGTTCTGGCACGCGCCGAACGTCGAGCACTACGACTGGATCGCGCCCGGGGGCGGCTCACCGCAGGGCCGGATCGCCTTCCCCGACGCGCAGCACTACATGCACCGCGACAGCGGCAACCGTGTCGGCCTGTGGCGGATGCTGCGCATCGTCGATGAGTTCGAGATGCCGTCGACCGTGTCGCTCAGCCTGTCGCTGCTCGAGGAGCAGCCCGAGGTTCGCGACGCCATGTTCGAGCGGGGGTGGGAGATCATGAGCCACGGCATCTCGAACCTGCGGCCGATCTACGACATGCCCTACGACGAAGAGGACGCCTTCTACGCGCTCTCGCAGCGGCTGAGCGAGACCTACTACGGCGGCCGGCGCATCAAGGGGATGCTGGGCCCGAAGATCTCGGGAACCGACAACACCGTCGACCTCATGGCCGCTCACGGAATGCAGTACTTCGCCGACTTCATCCACGATGAGCAGCCCCGTCCGCTGCGGACGGTCGGCGACGCCCCGATCGTGTCGATGCCGTACAGCTTCATGCTCAACGACGTCCCCATGGTGCACGTGCGGAGCCTCTCGGCATCCGACTTCATCGCCCTGGCGAAAGCGCAGATCGACCGCTCGGTGGCCGACAGCGAGCGCGACGGGCAGGGGCGGGTGGTCTGCCTCGCGACGCACCCCTTCCTCGCCGGGCAGCCGTGGTTCGCCGGGGCTCTCCGAGAGCTGTTCGCGCACGTTCGCGCCGACGAGCGCATCTGGGCCACGACGGCCGGCGCGATCAGCGACCACTACCTCGCCCATCACTACTACGCGCAGGTCGACTTCGCTCGCACGCTCGCCGACGAACACGCGGCTCTTCTGACGGAGGTCGGCGCATGAGCCTCATCTCCCACCCCGCGGACGCGACCGTGTTCGCCCCCGACCTGCCGCGCGCCTACGACGCGCACCGTCCGGCGTGGACGCTGCCGGGCGCGAAGAAGCTCGTGGTCTCGGTGCTGCTGCACGCTCCCTCGTACCAGGACGACCTTCCCGCGGGAGCGTTCTCGCCGACGTCGATGCAGGGCGGTGTGGGCCGCGACACCTCCGAGCCCCGGCACGGACAGGTCGCCCGTCTGTCGCAGTGGGACTTCGGCCTGACGACCGGCATCTGGCGGCTGCTCGACATCGCCGACCGTGCGGGCGTTCCCGTCGCCGTCGCGCTCGACGAGTTCGGTGCCCGTACTGTGCCGGGGCTCGCCCGCGGCGTCGCGGCACGTGCCGACGAGATCGTCGTGCGAGGTGCCGGCGCGAACGTCATCCTGTCTCCTGAGATGGATGCCGCCACCGAGCGCTCGTACATCGAGAGCGCACGCGACACCGTCCAGCGTCTGACCGGGCGCGAGGCCACCGGATGGTTCGGCCCCGAACGCGCCGGCACCTCGCGGACCACCGCCCTGCTGCGCGAGGCGGGGTTCGGCTGGTTCGGGGACTGGCCGATCGACGAGCGCCCCGTGACGCTGGTCGGCGCCTCAGACGGCCTTGTCGCCGTGCCGCATCCGCTGGAGACGGAGGACATGTTCGAGCTCTACGCCCGGGGGATCGTCGCCGACGACTACGAGGAGCTGCTCACCGCGACGGTCGACCAGCTGATCGCCGACGCGGACATCGTCGGCGCCCGCCACCTCGGACTCAGCCTCTTCGGCTGGGTCTCGGGTCAGGCGTGCTTCGCCGACGTCGTCGAGCGCACCTTCCGGATGCTCGCCGCCCACCCCGATGTGCTCCTCGCGACACCGGGCGGGGTGGCGGAGCTCGCCGAGTGACGCCGGAACCCGCGGCTGCGGGCGGCCCGGACGGCCGCCGCTCGCTGCCGCTGCGGCTGCCGTGGTCGCTCGGCAGCGGCACGATCCTCCTCGGGCTGAACTCGTCGATCATCGCCGTCGCGCTCGTCCCGATGGTCGCTTCGTTCGGAGGGGATGCAGCGGACGCGACGACCGCGACAGCGTGGATCATCAGCGCCCTCTACATCGCGGCAGCCGTCGGCTCGCCCACCGCCGGACGCCTCGCCGACCTGTACGGGCCGCGACGCGTCTACCTCGCGGGGCTGGCGCTCATCCTGGTGGCCTCGGTCGCCGGTCCGTTCATCGCCGACAGCGGCTGGATGATCGTCGACCGGGTCGTGCTCGGCCTGGGAGCCGCCGCGCAGTTCCCCGCGGCGATGGCGATCATCCGCCGCCAGGCCGACCTCGCGCGCGCCACGCCCACCGGCGCGATCGGCATCATCGCGCTGTGCGGGCAGACGACGGCAGCTCTCGGCCCGACCGTCGGCGGTCTCGTGGTGGTGGCGTGGGGGTGGCCGGGCATTTTCTGGGTCAACATCCCGATGGTGATCCTCTGCGCGACGCTCGTGCTGGCCTTCGTCCCCGCCGACGCCCGCGGCCCTCGGGCGAGCGCAGCGCAGACCTGGCGGGCGCTCGACCCCGCCGGCATGGTCCTCATGATCGGCACGCTGGTCGCGCTCATGGTGGCGCTGCTCAGCATCGACTCGGCGCCGACGGTCGCGGTGGTCTCGGCGGCGGTGACGGTCCCGTTGGCCTCCGGGTTCGTCTGGCGTGAACTGCGGGCGGAGCGGCCCTTCGTCGACGTGCGCCTGCTGGGCCGGTACCCGCAGTTCGGCCTCACCTGCCTGCGGGCGATCGCGACGTTCATCTCGTTCTACGTCATCTTCTACGGACTCCCGCAGTGGATGCAGGCGACCCGCGACCTCGGACCGGCCGTGACGGGACTGCTCATGCTGCCGGTGTTCGGGGTCGGGGCGCTCTCCACCGTCCTCGCCACCCGCCTCGGGCGCACTTGGCACCCGCGTGCCCTGCTCGCCGTCGGCACCTCGGCGATGGTCCTGGCCGGCACGCTCCTCGCACTCACCGGTGCGGCCGACATGCCGCTCTGGGTGCTCGCGATCGTCTGCGCCCTGCTCGGCGTGCCCAACGGCTTCAACAACCTGGGCAACCAGCTCCTGCTCCATCACGCGGTGCCCGCCGGGGCTGCCGGTGCCTCCACCGGGATCTACCGCACCGCGCAGTATGTCGGCGCCGCGCTCGCCGCCGTCGTCGTGGCGCACCTGCTCGACGCGGGCGCCGTCGCCGGCGGCATCCGCGACGTCGGGCTGACGATCGCCGGGCTGGGGCTCGCCCTGCTGCTCGCGACCGTCGTCGCCGTCATCCGTCTCCGCCGAAAGGAAGCAGGAGCATGACCCTGATCTCTTCTCGTCCTGCCGGGAAAGGAGCCGCCGACGAGGCGGACCGCCCGGCGCTGCTCCGACCGATGCGGCTGCGCGACCTGACCCTGCGCAACCGCATCGGGGTCTCGCCGATGTGCATGTATGCCGCTCCAATGCCCGACGGCGTCGTCGACGACTGGCACGTCGTCCACTACGGACAGTTCGCCCTCGGCGGCGCGGGGCTCATCATCACCGAGGCGACCGCGGTGTCACCGCTCGGCCGGGTGACCCCCGACGACTCTGGCATGTGGGACGACCGGCACATCGCCGCCTGGCGACGCGTCACCGACGCCGTGCACCGCGCCGGCGGGCGCATCGCGGTGCAGCTCGCGCACGCCGGACGCAAGGGCAGCAAGTACGCCGGGCTACCGGGTGATCCGCCGGAGCACCGCGGATCGGTTCCCCCAAGCGCCGGCGGATGGCAGACCCTCGGCGCTTCTGGCGAGCCCTTCGGGCGCTTCGCCGATCCCGCGCGCATGGACGCCGACCAGGTGGATGCCGTCGTCGCGGAGTTCGCCGCAGCCGCGCGCCGCTCGGTCGCCGCCGGCTTCGACGCGATCGAGCTCCATGGCGCGCACGGGTACCTGCTGCACGAGTTCCTCTCACCGGTGACGAACCGCCGCGACGACCGGTGGGGTGCCGACCGGGCGGCCCTCCTGCTCGCGACGGTCGCCGCGGTGCGGGCGGAGATGCCCGAGGGTATGCCGCTCATCGTGCGGCTGTCGGTCGACGACGTCGCTCCGGGCGGGTCGCAGGCCGCCGACAGTGCTGAGCTCGCGCGGCGCCTGCACACAGCCGGGGTCGATCTCGTCGACTGCTCGTCGGGGGGACTCGTCGCCGGTGCAGAGTACTCCCCGTCGCCCGGCTATCAGGTGCCGGGATCAGCCGTGGTTCGAGCCGCCGGGGTTCCGACCGCCGCCGTCGGTGTCATCACCGACCCGCGGCATGCCGACCGGATCGTCGCCGACGGCGACGCCGACCTCGTCCTCCTCGGCCGCGAGATGCTCCGCGACCCCCACTGGGCCCGCCGTGCCGAGCTCGCTCTCACGGGCGCGGCGTCGCTCGAGCCTCGCTACCACCGCGCCTACCTCTGACACGGATTCGCCCGGCGGTGCTCGGCGAGGTCCCAGTTCGGCCGGGTATCGGGGGGTGATTCCCGGCCCAGATGGGACCTCGCCGACCGACACGGGTGCCGCGCCGGCGGGTCAGCGCACGGCGGCGAAGATTCCGCCGATGAAGGCGATGACTGGGCCGATGGCACCGACCGTGACGATGAGCAGCACCACGACCACTGCCATCCACGGCACGCTCTTCTTCAGCCGCTGGCCGGGTGCGGCGACGCCGGGCGGCGGCCGCAGCAGTCCCGGCGGCGGCGTGACGGGCAGCGCGGGTGCGGAGCCGGCAGCCGCACCCGGTCCCGCCGCAGCCGGCCCAGCGGTCGCGGTCTCCGCGGCACCGCCCGGCGCCACCCCCACACCGGATGCCGCCGGCGCCGCCAGCCGGTCGTCGCGCCAGCGCTCCCACTGTGCGAACTTGTCGATCATCGCGCCGACGGCGCCGAACAGCCACGACCAGGTGGCCGGGTCGAGGGTCGAGAAGTCGCGCTTTCCGTAGAAGAAGAGCCAGTCGTCGACGATCTCGACATCCAGTGCCGCGGCGTTGTCGACGAACCGCGCCATGATGTCGGGCGTGAAGAGGTACAGCGCGTCGCGTTCGTATCCGCGCGGGCAGTAGAGGCGGAAGTACCGGTCGAAGTCGCCCTCGAGGCTCAGGTGCTGGTCGCGGTCGAACGCGACGGGGAGGTTCGAGCCGAACAGCCCGTTGTTGCCGAGCGCGTCGAGCACGATGTGCGGCAGGGGAGTCGACAGGTGCACCGCGACGTAGCCCCACGTGTGCGTCTGCTGGTTCTTGCCCGACCCGGTCGTGTAGCGGTAGTTCGCGAACTCGACGAAACGCGGCTGGTCGCCGCGGACGAGATTGGATGCCATCCGCCCCGACCCCTGCGAGAAGATCATGCCCGGCAGCGGGGGCTGGGGCCGCTGCGGCTCGAAGCTCATGCCGTTGGCCCGCGCGAACCCGTCGAGCCGGTACCAGACCGCGGCTTGCGCAGCGCGCTGTCGGCGGACGAAGAACGGGATGAGCGCCGCGAGCGCGATCAGGATGACGAGGGGGATGACGGGCGCCAGCGAGACCACCGCGCCGGAACCCGACTGCGTCCCGATGGCGAACACCAGGCCGCCGACCATGGCCGACAGGACGCCGCCGAACACCAGCACCACGAAGACGATGACGACGATCGCGATGATCACGCCGGCGGTGCCCGACCCGCCGGGAAGCCGGCCGCTGTCGGCCAGATGCTTCCGGAACGCACGTGCGGTGGCGGGCGACACCGGCTCGAGCAGGGGCCGGGGGTCGAACGGGACGCTCATCGATTCACCTCGTCTGCTCCCCACGACAGGGATGCGTCGGCCGGCAGGGGCAGGGCTTCGAGCTCGGGGGAGCGGCAGATCGCGTCGACGAGCTCCCTCGAGCCGCCGACGATCGTCGAGTCGAAGTCGACTTCCGAGACCATGACCCAGGCGCGGTCCGCGGGCCAGAGCAGGCTCGGGCTCTGCGACGTCGGCACGGCTCCCATCGCCTCGGCGGCGAGGTCGCGCCACGGCATCCGCAGCTCCCAGTCGTCGTCGGCGAACTCGTCGACAGCGCCGTGGAACAGGACGAACGCCCGCTCCGGCAGCCTCAGCCGTGGTCCTTCCGAGATCTCGCGCGAGAGGATGCCCTCCTGCCAGGTGGGTTTGCGGAAGACGCTGTTGAAGCGGTCGCCGATCGACGACCCGAGCATGCGGTTGTGGCGGTCGAGGGTCGCGTCGTCGGGGTCGCCGGGCTGGAAGACCGTGCGCGACGGCGCGCGTCCGAGGTGCCCGACCAGGCCGCCCCGGCCTTCCCAGAGGCCCGCGCTCACGTCACCCGCGGTCGAGGTGTGCCCGATCAGCTCGCGCGCGAGAACCGCCATATGGTGCGGGTCGAGCTCGCCCTGCGCGGGCGCGACGAACCAGCGGCCGTCGGGGGACGCCGTCTGGTTCGAGCCGAACTCGGGCGAGCGCACGATCGAGTCCCACTGCGCCAGCGGATGCAGCGTCGTCCCGAACGCGGCGGCGGTCTCGGCCCATGTGGCGGGATCGGTGACGAGGTCTGTCGCCACCTGCTGCGACTGCTGCCACGGCATCTCGACCCACGCGTCGAACGGGGGGAGTGGCGCGCCGTCCGCACGCGACTGAACCGATGCCGGATGCAGGATGCGCGCGTACGCCTCGAAGCCCCGCGGCACCACGTCGTGGACCGTCCCTCGCCACGGATCGTCGATGCGCTCGCGCAGCCAGTCGCCGGTCGAGACATCCGCGATCCACTCCATGCGCCCACGCTACCGGTGACCGGTCGGCGGCATCACGCGCGATCAGGTAAGCTGTTGTGGTTGTCCGACCTCGGTTGGGCACGTGCTACACACCCTCCTGCTTCCGGGAAACGCCCGGGAGCCGTTCTAGTCCGAAGGAGGTGGGTCAGTGACGCACACGTACCAGTACGAGCTCATGGTGATTCTCCAGCCCGAGATCGATGAGCGTCAGGTTGCTCCCAACCTTGACAAGTTCCTCAAGGTCATCACGAATGACGGCGGAACCATCGAGAACATCGACATCTGGGGCCGTCGCCGCCTGGCGTACGAGATCCAGAAGAAGAACGAGGGCATCTACGCCGTCGTCAACTTCACCGCGACGAGCGAGACCACGCAGGAGCTCGACCGCCAGCTGAAGCTGAGCGAGTCGATCATGCGCACCAAGGTCCTGCGCGCCGAGGAGGCCATCGCACAGGTCGCCGCCGAGAAGGCGCGCTCCGAGGCGAAGGCCGCCCGCAAGGCTGCCGCCCCCGCTAAGGCTGCGAAGGCGTAAGGCTCATGGCCGGCGAGACCGTCATCACCGTCGTGGGCAACCTCACGGCAGACCCCGAGCTGCGTTACACGCAGAACGGACTGCCGGTGGCGAACTTCACGATCGCCTCGACTCCTCGCACCTTCGACCGTCAGGCGAACGAGTGGAAGGACGGCGAAGCGCTGTTCCTCCGCGCGTCCGTGTGGCGTGACTTCGCCGAGCACGTGGCGGGTTCGCTGACCAAGGGCATGCGGGTCGTCGCGACCGGCCGCCTGCGTCAGCGCTCCTACCAGGACCGTGAGGGCCAGAACCGCACCGCGATCGAGCTGGAGGTCGACGAGATCGGCCCCTCGCTGCGCTACGCGACCGCACAGGTCACGCGCGCCGCATCCGGCTCCGGTGGTGGCGGCGGGGGAAGCTTCGGCGGCGGTCAGCAGTCGCGCCCGCAGCAGCAGGTGCAGGAGGAGCCGTGGGCGACCCCGGGTTCTTCGGCTCCCGACGCGTGGAGCGCACCGGGTACCAGCGGCGCCTCCTACGGCGACGACACCCCGTTCTGAATCGGATTCCGGATGCTGCGTGCAGCGGCATCCGATCATCACTCTCGTAAGGAAAAACAATGGCTGGAAAGGCAACCGGCGACCGCCGCAAGCCGCGGAAGGGCGCGAAGAACGCGGCCCCCGCGAAGGCGATCCGCGTCGGCGTCATCGACTACAAGGACGTTTCGACGCTCCGCAAGTTCATCTCGGAGCGTGGGAAGATCCGCGCCCGTCGTATCACCGGTGTCTCGGTGCAGGAGCAGCGTCTGATCGCCAAGGCGATCAAGAACGCGCGCGAAATGGCGCTCCTGCCTTACGCCGGCGCTGGCCGGTAAGGAGCACCGACATGGCAAAGCTGATTCTCACGAACGAGGTCGCCGGGCTCGGAAGCGCCGGTGACGTCATCGAGGTCAAGAACGGGTACGCCCGCAACTACCTCATCCCCCAGGGCTTCGCTGTGGCCTGGACCCGCGGTGGCGAGAAGCAGGTGGCGTCCATCCGCGCCGCTCGCGACGCCCGCGCGATCCACGACCACGAAGAGGCCGTGGCCCTCAAGAACAACCTCGAGTCGAACAAGGTCAAGCTGTCGGTCAAGGCCGGCGCCGAAGGCCGTCTGTTCGGTGCAGTCAAGCCCGCCGACGTGGCTGACGCCGTCAAGACCGCTGGTCTGGGCGACCTCGACAAGCGCAAGATCCACATCACCTCGCCGATCAAGGCCGTGGGCGAGCACGAGGCGACCATTCGCCTGCGTGACGACCTCACCGCTGTGATCACCCTGCAGGTGGTCGCCGCCAAGTAATCCCTGGCGCACCGTACGGATGCCGCGGACCTTCGGGTTCGCGGCATCCGTCGTTTCCGGGGTGTGCCGCGGGCCGGGATGCAAGGTTTGCGGGCCGACACCCCGAGAGCGGATGCCGAGCGCCGGGGTGTCGGTGCAGATCCCTTGCATCCCGGCGCGGTGGCGTGCGCGTCGATGGCGTGCCCCGCGGGCAGGCCGGAGCGGATGCCGCAGGCCGAGGCCCGCGGCATCCGCTGTATCCGAAACTGACTCCTGTCGGGATCAGACCGTCGCGCGGCGGCGCAGAGCGACGAGGACGAGCCCCATCAGCGTCAGCGCCAGGGCGCCGATGCCGAGACCCATCGGAGCCTCACCGCCGGTCTTGGCGAGCATCAGCGGGCGAGCCGACGCTGCCGAGGCCGTCGTGCCGACCACAGCGGTGTCCGTCGTGCTCGACGCGGTCGGAACCGCGGGAGCTCCGCCGTTGCCATCCGTGCTGGGCGTGGTGCCGGGGTCGGTGCCCGGGTCGGTGCCGGGGTCCGTGCCCGGGTCGGTGCCGGGGTCGGTGCCCGGGTCGGTTCCGGGGTCGGTGCCCGGGTCCGTGCCCGGATCGGTGCCCGGGCCCGCCGGGGTGACGACTTCGGTGGTCGAGTCGCCGACGACGGAGATCGCGGTTCCGGTCAGTGAGATCGGAGCAGTGATCGGGAGCACCAGCTGGGTGCCGCCGAGGATGCTGTCCGAGCCGCTGGTCGACGCGCCGGGTGTGGTGCCCGTCGTGCCGCCGTTGCCACCGGTGGTGGTGTCGGTGGTGGCGTCTCCGATGACCGAAACGGCGGTGCCGCTGAGGTCAATCGGTGCGGTGACCGGGGCGAGCACCTGGGTGCCGCCGAGGATGCCGTCGGTGCCGTCGGTGGTCGCCTCGGGCGTGGTGCCCGACGTGCCACCGTTGCTGCCAGCGGTGGTGCCACCGGTGGTGGTGTCACTGGACGCGTCGCCGATGACCGAGACGGCGGTGCCGCTCAGGTCGATCGGTGCGACGATCGGGGCGACGACCTGGGTGCCGCCGAGGATGCCGTCGGTGCCGTCGGTGGTCGCCTCGGGCGTGGTGCCCGACGTGCCACCGTTGCTGCCAGCGGTGGTGCCACCGGTGGTGGTGTCACTGGTGGCGTCTCCGATGACCGAGACGGCGGTGCCGGTCAGGTCGATCGGTGCCGTCACGGGTGCGAGCACCTGGGTGCCGCCGAGGATACCGTCGGTGCCGTCGGTGGTCGCCTCGGGCGCGGTGCCCGAGGTGCCACCGGTGCTGCCAGCGGTGGTGCCACCGGTGGTGGTGTCGCTGGTCGCGTCGCCGATGACCGAGACGGCGGTGCCGCTCAGGTCGATCGGTGCGGTGACCGGGGCGAGCACCTGGGTGCCGCCGAGGACGCCTTCGGTGCCGTCGGTCGACGCGTCGGCCGAGGAACCGCCGCCGCTGCCAGCGCCGTTGTCACCGGTGATGGTGTCGCTGGTGGCGTCTCCGATGACCGAGACGGCGGTGCCGCTGACCTCGATCGGCGCCGTCACCGGAGCGACGACCTGGGTGCCCGAGGCGACGCCATCCGCGCCGTTCGTTTCGGCAGCGGGTGCCGGAGCGGTCTGCGCCGGAGCAGGAGCCGGCTCGGCGGGTGTGCTGCCGCTGTCCGTCGACGACGTGCTGTCGCCGACGACGGCGACGGAGGTGCCCTCGACGGTCACGGGCACGGAGACGCTGATGAGCGCCTGCGACCCCGAGCCGACGCCATCCGAGCCGCTCGTCGAGCCGCTGGGCGCCGGTGCCGACTCCGGTGCGCTCGAGCCTGACGTCGAGCTGTCCGCATCACCGAGGACGGCGACGGACGTCCCGCTGACCGTTATCGGAGCGTCGACGGAGATGATGCCTTGGGTGCCCGAGAGCAACCCGTCCTCTCCCGTGGTGTCGGCCGCGTGGGCGACCGATGCGCCGAGGATCGTGATCCCCCCGGCGACGAGCGCGCCCCAGATGGCACGCGAGACGATGGTGTTCATGAGTGTTCTCTCCTTGAGAATGACGAATGGATGGCGCAGAGCGCCGGTGGTCGTGCCGCTCGAGCGCGGCCGGCCGTTCGTCAGTCAGGAGAGACGTCGGTGGGGTAGACGGGCGAGATCGGTCCCGTCGAGTTCATGAGGCGTCCGCGACGTCCGGGGAGCAGGAACGCTGCTCCGGCGAATGCGAACAGGGCTGCGGCGATACCGCCTCCGGCAGCGGCGGCGCCGACCGAGGCCGCGCCCGGAGCGCTGACGGCGAGGCCACCCGACGCCGGTGCGCCCAGAGCGAGCGCATGACCCGCGACGGCGGGTGCCTCGCTGGCCGCCGCGGCGAACAGTTCGGATGAGGGCGCGAGAACCTCGGCCGACGTCGCCAGGACGCCGAAAATGCCGAATGGGCCGTCGGTCGACGTGGACGTAGCCAGGTCGCGTGCCAGACCGAGGGCGACGGTGGAGAGCGCGTCCAGCGGCGAGCTGGTGGCGATTCCGGGCTCCGGCGTCTCGCCGGGAAGCAGGGGGACGAGCGGCTGCGAGCCGCCGGGTACAACGGCATCCGTGATCGGGACGATGACGGGAGTGAATGCGTCCGTGACGGGCGCGAGGGCATCGGTCACCGGAGCGAGCACCGCCACGACGGGTGCCAGGGCGCCGTCGAGGATGCCGAGCACGGGAATCACGGGGGCGCCGACGGCATCGGTCACCGGAGACAGTGAGCCGACGATCGGTGCGACGACAGGCGCGAGGTTCTCCGTGACGGGCGCCGCGACATCCGAAACGGGCTCGATGACGGGAGCCGCGGTGTCGGCGACCGGCTCGACCACGCCTGCAGCCGGCTGCACGGCCGGGGCGACGACGTTCTGCGCGACGGGCTCGACCACCTCGCGAACGACCGGGTCGACGACCGGAACGACGGCGGGAGGAGCGGACTGGACGACAGGGGCGACAGCCTGGACGACGGGCTCTGCGACGCGGGCCACGGGCTGGACCACGGACTCGAGCACGGGCGCGACGACGTCTTCGACGGCACGGTCGACCGGATCGGCGACGGCGGAGACGATGCCCTGCAGAGGCCCAGTCTCTTCGTCGGCCGCGTAGCTCGCGGGCGCGAGTGCAAGGGAGAGCGCCGTCCAGGCGAAGGCGAGACCGACGCCGGTGCCGAGGATCGGCACCCAGCGAGGCGCACGGCGGTGCTGGGCCATGACGAGCGATCACCTCCCCCGAGAGCGTCGACATCGTTCGCACGGGAGACCCCATGCCGTCGGGTACTGCTTGGCGAAGAAAGATACTCCCGTCTCGCGCAACTGTCTAGGGTTCCACTGAGTTCGACATGAGCCCGTCCTGAGGATGCCGCGCCGGGGGCGCCGAGTCGACTTGACAAGGCGGGCGTTTTACACAAGTGAGTCCCCAGATGAACAACCTTCAAGTGAGACTTCAACCACGATCTTCATCCACAGGTTGGGGAAACTTAAACCCCTGATCAATGCCTACTTACTCGTGGACTTTCCACGTATCCCCGGGCGTTTTCCACAGGACTTCTTCACAACCGTCGCGGCGTTTCCCGCATCCTCTCCACAGAGTTATCCACAGGCCGGTTTGCGGGTGTCGGACGCCCTCCATACCGTGTACTCCGGCTCGGTCACAGGCCAGGATGCGGGGGTGCGGATGTCGATCGCGGACATCTCTGACGACAGGCTCGGCGGACGGCGCGAACCCGATCGCACCCCGCCGCACGACATGCTCGCCGAGCAGAGCACGCTCGGCGGCATGCTGCTGTCGAAGGATGCCGTCGCCGACGTCATCGAGACGCTCCGGGGCACCGACTTCTACGTGCCCAAGCACGAGCTCATCTACGAGGCGCTCCTCTCGCTGTACTCCCACGGTGAGCCGACCGATGTCGTGGCCGTCACCGACGAGCTCATCAAGAACGGCGAGCTGCAGCGCGCCGGCGGCGCCGACTACCTGCACACGCTCACCTCGATCGTGCCGACCGCGGCGAACGCGGGTTACTACGCGACGATCGTCAACGAGCGCGCCCTGCTGCGCCGCCTCGTCGAGGCCGGAACCCGCATCGTCCAGATGGGCTACAACGGCCAGGGCGACGCGGTCGACCTCGTCAACAACGCACAGGCCGAGATCTACTCGGTCACCGGCGCCGAGAAGGCCGAAGACTACGTGCCCCTCGAGGTCGCGGTCACCGCGGCCATCGACGACATCGAGGCCGCCCGTGGTCGCGACGGCCAGATGACCGGCATCCCGACCGGCTTCTCGGGGCTCGATCAGCTGACGAACGGTCTCCACCCCGGCCAGATGATCGTCGTCGCGGCGCGTCCCGCCATGGGTAAGTCGACCCTCGCGCTCGACTTCGCCCGCGCTGCCGCGATCAAGAACAACTCGCCCACGATCTTCTTCTCTCTCGAGATGGGGCGCAGCGAGATCGCGATGCGCCTGATGAGCGCCGAAGGCGCCGTGCCGCTGCAGTCGATGCGCAAGGGAACGCTCGACTCGCGCGACTGGACGACCGTCGCCGCGACGCGCGGCCGTATCAACGACGCGCCCCTCTACATCGACGACAGTCCGAACATGACGCTCGTCGAGATCCGGGCGAAGTGCCGACGGCTCAAGCAGCGTGTGGGCCTCAAGATGGTCGTGATCGACTACCTGCAGCTGATGACGAGCGGTAAGCGCGTCGAGTCGCGCCAGCAGGAGGTCTCGGAGTTCTCCCGTGCCCTGAAGCTGCTCGCCAAGGAGCTGCAGGTTCCCGTCATCGCGCTGTCGCAGCTGAACCGTGGTGCCGAGCAGCGTGCCGACAAGAAGCCGGCGATCAGCGACCTTCGTGAGTCGGGCTCGATCGAGCAGGACGCCGACATCGTCATCCTGCTGCACCGCGAGGCCGCCTACGAGAAGGACAGCCCGCGCGCCGGCGAGGCCGACCTGATCGTCGCCAAGCACCGTAACGGTCCGACCGACACGGTGACCGTGGCGTTCCAGGGTCACTTCTCGCGCTTCACGGATATGGCCGTGGGGATGGACTGAACGGTCAGCCGACGACCGTTATAGTCCAGTGCGCGCGATCACGCGCATCCGCCCTCGGCCCGTTGGGAGCCTGATGCCGTTCCGCAGTAAGGAGACGCTCGAGCGCTGGCTCGACGAGTTCCACGAGCTCCGCGGCGCGGGCGAACTCATCCGTGTTCTCGTTCAGGACGGCTCGGAGGGATCGGACACGGGGCTCGTCGTCGTGCCCCTCGCGACCTCTTCCGTGTCGGTGTTCATGGAGCCCATCGAGATCGGCGATGCCCGCTGGCGGATCACCATCGAACCGCAGCCCGACTTCACCATTCTCAGCAGCTTCCAGATGCAGTCGCTCGCCGCAGAATTCAACGTCGCCGCCGAGCTCTGCGCGTTCCTCGAGGCGAAGTCGATCGGTCACGAGGAAGACGACCTCGACGAGTCGTGACACCTCGCCATCATGGCGTCCGCTGGCGCGAGCGCAGTCGGCTGGTCCGGATGCTGCGCCTGTGGCGCACACGCAATCCGACGACGTTCCGTGAGAAGGTGCGGTACAAGATGCTGCGCGACCGCCGCAGCCTCATCGTCACCTTCGCCGACAAGGCCGCCGTGCGCGACCACGTCGCCGCGGTCATCGGCGAGCAGTACCTGCCTCGCGCGTACGCGATCGTCGAAGATCCGCAGAGCCTGCTGGACCTCGACTGGCCCGATGCCTACGTCGTGAAGCCGACGCACGGGAGCGGCGCTGCGATCGTCATGTCGGCCGCCGCCTCCGCGGATGCCCGGCTTCCGGAAGCGCGCTGGGGGTGGGTCTATCGGCACGTGCGCCCGGAGTTCGCGAACCCGCACGACCTCGCGGCGATCGCCGCGAGCTGGCTCACCAAGCTCTACGGTCAGGGCCCGAATCGCGAGTGGGTCTACGGGCAGGTGCCGCGCCGAGTCATCGTCGAGGAGTTCCTGGTCGGTGCCGACGGCGGCATACCGGACGACTATAAATTCTTCGTCTTCCATGGGCGATGCCACTTCATCCAGGTCGACGGCGGACGCTTCGGCGGTCGCACGCAGGACTTCTTCCGACCCGACTGGAGCCGCATCCCTATGAGCGGCGGCCCGTCCTGGGCTGATCCCGAGCGCTCGCGGCCGGCGCATCTCGACGAGATGATCAGCATCGCCGAGCGGCTCGGCGAGGGCACCGACTTCGTGCGCGTCGATCTGTACGACGTCGACGGTCGCGTCGTCTTCGGCGAGCTCACGAGCTTTCCCGCCGGCGGCGACAGCCCGTTCGATCCGGAGTCGTACAACACCGAGTTCGGCCGCCCCTGGACGGTGCCGCGGCGCTACCGCTGACGCCGTGCCTCACCCGTGCGCCGGATGCCGGCGCGTCCGAATTCCTTCGCACGGCGGAGGCGCGACGAACCGCGCGTGCATAGCGTCGTATCCATGAGCACCGCCACCGCGAACCAGCCCACCGACCGTGCGACGCGAGAGGCGTCTTGCCTGCAGATGGCGAGGACCTGGCTGCCGGTCGGATCGGCCATCGCCCTGCTGGCCCTCATCGTTTGGGCGATCGTCGCGGGCGTGAGCGGATCGCCTGCGGGCGTCATCGCGGCGACCTCGGGAGCGGCGGCGGTCGCCGTGGCCGGGAGTACGGGCCTCGTCGGCATCACCGCGCGGTTGCGTCAGCTCGGCGTGGTGCGGGCCCGCCACCCCCGCACTCGTCGGCTCCGTAGCTGACTCAGTCGAGCGCGGCCGCGATGGCGCGGTCGAGGTCGCGGACGTATGCCTCGGGTTGCTCCCACGAGGGAAAATGACCGCCCACCGGGTGCTCCTCGAAGGCCTCGAGGTCGAAGAGGCGCTCGGCGAAGTCGCGCGGGGCGTTGACGAGGTCGTCCGGGAAGATCGAGAGCACGACCGGGATGCGGCCGGGTATCTTCGTGTTCGGCGGCGCGGTCCGCAGTGCATAGGGGCCGAACGACGAGCCGATCGCGCTGGTGAACCAGTATGCCGATACCCAAGTGAGAACCTCGTCGTGCGAGAAGACGCTGGTGATGTCATCGCCGTGGTCGGTCCAGGTCCAGAGCTTCTCTCCGATCCAGGCGAGCAGTCCGGTGGGGGAGTCGGTGAGCGCGGCGGCGATGGTGGCGGGTTTCGTCGCGTGTTCGAGGCTGTATGCGGCCTCGGTGGTCTGCCACCGGTTCCAGCGGTCGACGTAGTCGCGCTCCGTTGGACTGAGGTCATCGGGGATGCCGCCGGCGAGGTGTCTCTGCGACACGTCGGTCAGGTGTGCCGCCGCGACCATCGAGGGGTGATTGCGCATCAGCGCCTCGGCGACGTTGCATCCGATGTCGCCGCCGCTGACCACGAAACGTGTGTACCCGAGTCGGTGCATGCCGGCGGCGACGACGTCGGCCATCTCGTTCGCCGACATCCCCTCGGCCGGGGCGTCGACGCTGAACGGATAGCCGGGCAGCGCGGGCGCGACCACCGTGACATGCCGGAGCAGTGGCAGCACCTTCTCGAACCGCAGCACCGAATCGGGCCATCCATGGAGGAGGAGAACCACGGGGGCGTCCGGTTCCGCCTTCTGGTGGATCACGCGAAGCGGGTGTGGCGCGTCGACGAGCTCCCACGGCAGGGCGAGGATCCGGTCCTCCTGCGTGCGCCAGTCGAACCCGTCCGTCCATCGCGCGACGAGCGTGTCGAGCCAATCCAGATCGACACCGGCCGGGGGTTGCCCGCCGAGGAGCGCGGCGAACCGACGCCGACGGCTGAGACGCGCATGCAGGTCGGCGATCGCCTCGTCGCTGACACGATCGGGGGCGTGGTGCTCGTTGGTCATGCCCCGAGTATCCCGCTCGCGTCGCCGCACCGCAGAAGCTTGTCAAGCCGCTACGGGTTTCGGGATGCCGCGACCTAGCGTTCGCGGAATGAGCAAGACCGATACCCTTGCACCTACCCGCCTCCGGCGAGGAATGGGCGGACCGCTGCTGTTCGCCTTCATCCTCGGTGACGTTCTGGGCGCGGGTGTCTACGCGCTCATGGGGGTGCTGGCCGAGCGCGTGGGCGGGATGCTGTGGGCGCCCTTGCTCGCCGCCCTCGTGCTGGCGCTGCTCACCGCCGGGTCGTACGCGGAGCTCGTGACGAAGTACCCCCGGGCCGGCGGTGCGGCCGTCTTCGCCGAGCGCGCGTTCAAGAACAAGCTCGTGTCGTTCCTCGTCGGCTTCTGCATGCTTGCCGCGGGCGTCGTGAGCGCAGCGGGGCTGTCGATCGCCTTCGCCGGTCAGTACCTGCAGACGTTCGTCGAGGTTCCCGTGGTGCCGGTAGCGATCGTGTTCCTGGCCGTGCTCGCGGCGCTCAATGCCCGCGGCATCCGGGAATCGATGGGTGCGAACTTCGTCATGACCGCCATCGAGGTCTCGGGGCTGGTGATCGTCGTGGTCGTGGTCGGTTTCCTCCTCGCCGGCGGAGGCGGGGATGTCTCACGCGTCACGCAGGTTCCCGAGGGCACCGGTGTCGCGTCGGCCGTGCTCGCCGGAGCGATCATCGCGTACTACTCATTCGTGGGCTTCGAGACGTCGGCGAACATGATCGAGGAGGTCAAGGAACCCTCGAAGATGTACCCGCGCGCGCTGTTCGCCGCTCTCGGTGCAGCCGGGCTGGTCTACATGTTGGTCGGCCTCGCGAGCAGCATCGCGCTGCCGCCCGAAGAGCTGTCGAGCTCGAGCGGACCGCTCCTCGCGGTGGTCGAGGCGAGCGGTGTCGCCATCCCCTCGTGGCTATTCAGCCTCATCGCGCTCATCGCCGTCGCCAACGGTGCACTGCTGACGATGATCATGGCGAGCCGCCTCACGTACGGCATGGCAGAGCAGGGGCTGCTGCCGCGTGCTCTGTCGCGGGTGCTGCCCGGGCGCCAGACGCCGTGGGTGGCGATCCTCGCCACGACGCTCGTC
Organism: Microbacterium sp. Ru50; assembly: GCF_002920555.1. NCBI lineage: Bacteria > Bacillati > Actinomycetota > Actinomycetes > Micrococcales > Microbacteriaceae > Microbacterium > Microbacterium sp. Ru50. Next base: position 2,099,092 of record NZ_PQSV01000001.1, read on the forward strand.
GCGATGCTGTTGACGCTCGTCGGTGACCTGGCGCTGCTCGCCGAGACGGTCGTCCTGCTGCTGCTCTTCGTCTTCCTGAGCGCGAACATCTCGGTGCTCGTGCTGCGCCGCGACCGCGTCGATCACGATCACTTCCGCGTGTGGACGTTCGTTCCCGTGCTCGGCGTCGCGTCGTGCCTGCTCCTGCTCAGCCAGCAGACCCTGCGCGTCTGGACCTTCGGCGCGATCCTCCTCGCCGTCGGCGTCGTGCTGTACTTCGTGGCGCGGTGGGCGCGTGGTCGCGGGGAGCGGGAGCAGGAGCAGGCAGCATCTCGATGATGCGGTAGCCACCGCCGTCCGAGATGCTTCGTGGGCATATCGTTAGTAGCCTAACGATATCCACGAGAAGGAGGGCGTCAGCGTGTTCGTGCTGTTCTTGGTTCTGTTCCTCGGTGGCATCTACCTGATGGGTGCCGCTTTCAACGTCGCCGAGTTCCCCGGCCTCGTCTTCACTGGAGGGCTGCTGGTCACGTCGGCGGCCGTCGGCATCCCGTTCCTCATCGCCGCGGTCGAGCACCGTGGTGAGGAGCGCAGCGACGGCAGCACGCGCTGAGACATTCGCGGCGCGTGCTGCCGGTGGCGGTCTGCGGCTGCCGGTGGCTACCGGTGCGACTCGCTGACGACGCCGGCCGCGAGCCGTAACCGTCGGCCGGCACGCGCGGCGACGGCGGAATCGTGGGTGACGACGATCAGGGTGAGGCCCTCGGCGTGCAGCGAGTCGAGCACTCGAAGGATGTCGTCGCGCATCGATTCGTCGAGGTTGCCGGTGGGCTCGTCGGCCAGCAGGACGCGCGGACGCTTCGCGATGGCTCGCGCGATCGCCACCCGTTGCTGCTGACCGCCGGAGAGCTCGCCGGGCAGGTGGTCGGCGCGTTCCGCGAGGCCGACGCGCGCGAGCGCTTCAGCCACCCGCGTCCGGCGCTCCTCGCGCGGCAGGCCGAGCGGCTCGAGTCCCATGTCGACGTTCTCCGATGCGGTCAACGTCGGTATGAGGTTGAAGCCCTGAAAGACGAAGCCGATGTCACGAGCACGGATGGCGCCGAGAGCGCGGTCGGATGCCGATGCGAGGTCAGCGTCACCGAGCTGGACGGTGCCGCTCGTCGGGCGATCGAGTGCCCCCAGCAGTTGCAGGAGCGTCGACTTGCCTCCGCCCGTCGGGCCCTGGATCGTCACGAAATCGCCTGCTTCGATCTCCAGGTTCACGCCGGCGAGAGCGCGAACAGAGCGCCCGCCGCGGGAATACTCCTTCGTCACGTTCTCGATCCGGTAGCCGGCGGTCCGTGTCGGCGTCGTGATGGGGGTGTCGGTCATGGTCTCTCCTTCGGGTGAACGCGGGTCGTCGATGCTCATGCGACAGCTCGCAGGGCCTCGGCGGGCCGGAGTCGCGCGGCACGCCAGCCGCCGAGGATCCCGGCGACGAGGCCGCCAGCCAGGGCCAGCGCGAGCGCGAGCAGCACGATCGACGGAGCGATCGGCGCCGTCAGCACGATGTCTCCCGCGACCGTCGCCTGCTCCGACATCGACCCGGGGCCGCCCATTCCGCCCGGAAAGCCCGCCGACCCTGCGGGGCCCGATTCGGCGGCGACGGAGACGGTGGGTGCGACCGCGGTGATGATGAACGCGCCCACCAGGCCGACCACGGTGCCGATGACACCGCCGATCGCACCCTGGACGATCGACTCGCCGGCGACCTGGCCGACGACGCGACGGTTGGACCATCCGATCGCCTTCAGCGTCCCGATTTCCCTCGTGCGACGCGAGACTCCGGAGATCGTGAAGAGGACCGCGAGGGCGACGGCGACGACGAGCAGGATGACCGAGAGCCAGGTGCCGAGCCCGGAGATGAGGGCGCTGGCGCTCGACAGCGAGGACGACACGCTCGAAGCCAGGTCCGACTGCGAGTTGACGGTCGCGTCCGGCAGTTCCGCCTCCAATGCGGTCTTCACCGCCTCGATCGAGTCCGCGGACTCCGCTTGGACGTAGACCGTCGAGACGACATCCCCCGCACCGGAGATCTCCTGCGCCGTCGCCAGAGGCAGGTACACGTCGGCCGCGGTGTCGGCATCAGCGGTGGCCGACGCGACGATGCCCACGATCTCGACATCCGTGCCGCCCACGTCGATCGTGTCCCCGACCGCCAGGTTCTCGCTGGTGGCGTAGGTGGCATCGACGATGGCCCGAGCCTCGCCGTCATCGGATGCTGCCAGGGCTCGGCCGTCGGCGACCTCGACGGCCGAGAGGGGGCCGACGCCGGACGCGTCGGTGGAGACGCCGAGAACGGTGAACGAATCGATGTCGAACGAGCCGCCGCCGAAGCCCCCGCCCGGCCCGCCCTGGCCCTCGCCGGGAACGCGCTGCTGCGCCGAGGCCTCGCCGTCGCCTTGAACGTCGTCCGCAACGCCGTCGCTCGGAGCCTGCGGCAGCTCCCCGTCGAAGTTCGTGTTGGTGAGACTCAGTGCGCCGACGGCCGCTGCGACGCCCTCGGTTCCCGCAACGGCGTCGACCGTGCTGCCGTCGAGGGTGCCGCGCCGGAAGTCGGTCATCAGTCTCGACTGACTCAGGTTGGTGGCCCCGTCCTCGCCGGTCTGCGCGTCACCGCCGCCGAACTCGAAGCTCGGTCCGCCCCCCTGCCCCGGTTCCGACTCGGCGCCGGACACGGTCAGGTCTGTGCCGACGCCGTACACGGCTGCGAGGGCCGACGACTGAGCGTCCTTCACGCCTGCCGCGAGGGCGTTGACGATGATGACCAGCGCGATCGCGATCGCGAGGCCGGCTGCGACGATGGCGGTCTGCTTCTTTCGGCCGGACAACTCCCGGCGCAGATAAGTCAGGTACATGGGCTCTCCTTCGGGGCGCACTGAGCGCCGACGAACGAGAAACTAAGCGGCCCGCCGATGACGAGCGTTGGCTTTTCTTATCTACGACTTATGTAACCGGGGCCGTGCGGCGTGGGACCGCGAACGCGCTCAGGCCGGATGCCGCTTGAGCAGCTTCGCTGCCACGATCATCGCGCCGCCGAGCACGGCGGGGATGCCGCCGCCCGGGTGAACCGAGGCGCCGACCCGCCAGAGCCAGGGTGCGCGGAGGTCGTGCTGCGCGGGCTGGTGCAGCGGGCCGCTCATCCACAGCGGTCGCGACGCCCCGTAGAGGGCGCCGTGGGGTTCGCCGAACGATCCGAAATAGCGGGGGTCGAGCACGGTCGTCTCGGTCATCCCGTCGGTGAGGAGTCCATCGAGGCCCATGACGCCCGAGATGCGCTCGATCTCGCGCCTCACGAACGGGTGGTCGAGCGAGTAGCCCTGGCCGTCGGCGGGGCTCGTCAGCAGGACAGCGAGCGTGCTGCGGTCGTTCGGGTAGATCTCGCCGGCCCGGTAGTGGTTGACGAACGCCATCGTGTCGGCGGGCTCATCGCCGGCGGCGAGACTGCGGTGCAGGGCGTCGGGCTTCGTGGGCAGGATGACGCTGTGCGCGGCGATCCGCTCGGGGAGGGGCGTCTCGAGCACGCCGTAGATCGCGACCGCCGAGCACGACAGCTGCGGCGAGCCGGGAACCACGCGGCGCCGCCCCAGCAGTCCGTCGAGCCGTGACGCGTCGAGACCGCTCACGACGACATCCGCGTCGTGCACACCACGCTCGGTCGTGACGCGTCCGCGCTCGATGCGCGTGACGCGCTCGCCGGTGCGGATCTCGACGCCCGCGGCATCCGCCAGCCGCTGCAGCGCGATGACGATCTCGAACACCCCACCGCGCGGCACCCACACCCCGTCGGCGGCCATGACGGCGGGCATGCTCGCGTAGAGCGCGGGAGTGCGGGAGGGGGAGACCCCCGCGTTGAGGGTGTGGATCGCGATGATCTCGCGCAGGCCCTCGGGCATCCAGGTCAGGCTGTCGAGGTAGGCCCGGGTGCTGAGGCGCCGTCCGTATACGGCGAGCAGCCGACGCAGTGCGGGCAGCGACGCGCGATCGAGCGGGTCGGCGACGAGCAGCGCGGCGACGTCGTCCGCGAGGGATGCGTGCTCGTCGCTGAAACGATTCCACGCGGAGTGCCAGGGGTGCCCTTCGGGCACGGGCAGCGAGACCTCTTCGCCCCGGTAGTAGTAGCGGCCCACCTCATCCAGACGCACGAGGTCGAGCCCACCGGCACCCGTGCCCGTTCGCGACCCCGCGCCCAACCGGCGCAGCAGCTCGTCCCAGACGGACGGGAACGTGACGAGCGATGGGCCCGTGTCGATGCGCTCGCCGTCGAGTTCGATGCGTCGGCTCTTGCCGCCGACGGTCTCGGCCGCTTCGAGCAGGGTCACGCGGTGACCGGCGTGGGCGAGCAGGGCGGATGCTGCGAGCCCGCCGAGGCCCGCCCCGACGACGACGATGCGGCTCATGGATAGACCCCCAGGAACATGGCTGCGAGCAGCAGCCCGCTGGCGACCGAGCCCGCGATGTACGGGAACGCGATCGACAGCGGGTAGAGCCTGCGACCGGTGGCGGGCGTGGGGCGCAGCAGCATCCAGACGACGAGGGTACCGGCGAGGGCGAGGTTGACGAGGGCGACGGGCAGGCTGACGAGCGCGAACAGCACCGTCGAGACCAGCCACCACGCCCCGCTCCACAGGGCCGTCCCACGCGGGCCGAGCAGGACGGCGGTCGTGGTGATGCCGGCCTCGCGGTCTTCGTCGATGTCCTGCACGGCGTCGTAGGCGTGCTTCGCGACGCTCCAGGCCAGCAGTCCGACGACGGCGGGCCAGACCGGCGGCGCCTCGAGAGCGACCGGCATGATCAGCAACGGCAGGCCGTATGCGGCGTTGCTCAGCGAGTCGACGAACGGTCGCGCCTTGAACCGCAGCGGCGGAGCAGAGTAGAAGACGAACACGCCCGCGTAGAGCAGAATCAGACCGACCGCCGCGATGGGCAGCGCGATGACGAAGTAGACGAGGAACGGGACGTTGGTGATGGCCACTGCCCATGCGATCAGCTTCACCTCGCGGGGCTCGATTCGCGCACCCTCGATCGACCCCTTGCGCGGGTTCAGCGCATCCGTGTCCTGATCGAAGATGTCGTTCACGCCATAGATCAGCAGGTTGAACGGCAGCGTCAGCCAGATCAGCAGCGGAATCGCGGCGACGTCGATCAGCTGCCCGGTCAGCCACATGCCGAGCGCGCCCGTGCCGATCGTGTTGATCCACAGAACGGGCCGCGAGATGTGGACGAGGCGCGCGATCGGGGTCATCCGAGGTCCGTCCGATCCAGACGCGGCATGTCATCGTTCACGCGGATGCTCACGCCTCACGGTACCTCAGCGACGAAGGGGCGCAGCTCCGCTGCTCTCGACGCGGGTTCGGCGACGAAGAGCGGTTGAGATCAGCGCGCCGACTGCGCCGATGCACGCCGCCACGATCAGCGGCGGCACGGCGAGATCGACGGCGGTCAGCGCCATCACGAAGACCCCGATGCCATAGTCGGCCATCTCCGCCGGGTAGGGCGCCAGCACGCGCGTCCCCGCGGCGGACGAGACGGCGGTGAAGAAGGCCGGTCCGACCCACAACGCGGCCAGGCTGACGACGACGGCCGCGACCCGCCCGGCCGTGCGGAACCCGCACCATGCGATGACGGCGCCGACGAGAACGGCAGGAAGCCACCGCAGCAGCAACAGAACAGCCGAGGTGGCCGGGTCGTTCGTGAGCGAGAGATAGCTCTGCAACGGCAGTCCGATCCACCCGGGGACGGTGATCGCCGTGAGCGAGAGAGCGATCGCGGCGCCGGGGACGGGGCCTCGCGCGGTGAGAAGCAGCACGAGCATGCTCATCAGCAGCGAGACGACCATGACCGCGATCACTGCCGCCGCATAGAGGACGCGGCGGCTCGAGTCCTCGAGCATCGATACCGTCACGACCGACGACTGCACGACCGCGATGACCTGGATCACGGCTACCCCGAGCACGAGCAGGCCTGTCGCGTGGCGGGGGCGGCGGTGGCGCAGCGTGCGTGCCGAGAGGCCCGCGACGGCGCCCCCGACGACGAGCAGTGAGACGATCGTCGTGAGGAAGTACTGGCTGAACGGCAGCAGGGAGAACGGCGTCGCCGGATCGGTCTGATCTGCGGCGAGATTCTGCAGGGGGAGCCGCGCGCCGGTGATCAGCCAGGGCAGCAGACCCGCGACCGCGCTCCCGGCCCCGACGAGGACCCAGACGGCGCCGGACAGAGGGGGGCGGTGGATGCTGCTCACCCGCGCAGACTATCGACACCGGACGGCTACTTCACCGATGGCCGGATGGTCGTGAATCCGCCGTCGACCGGGATCACCTGGCCGGTGATGCGGGAGGCGTCGGGGGAGAGCAGCCAGTCCATGACCACGGCGACCTCGTCGGCGGACTGCACACCGCCGAGCGGATACTGCTTCTCGGCACTCTCGCGCAGCATGGGTGCGGCGAGCATGCCCGCGGTCAGAGGTGTGTCGGTCATGCCGGGAGCGACGGCGTTCACCCGGATGCCGCGCGCGGCGTAGGTCGCGGCGGCGCTGCGCACGAGAGCCTCGACACCGCCCTTCGCCGCGGCGATCACCTCGTGGTTCGCGACGCCGATACGGGCGACGACCGAGCTCGCGAAGACCGCGGCGCCCGGCGCCTTGCCCGTCGCGTCGAGCCAGGCGTGCAGGATCCAGAGGCTGCTCTCGAGATTGACGCGCAGCACGTCGCGAGCCTCGTCGGTCTTCGTGCGGTGCAGTGGCGTGATGAGCGTGCTGCCCACCGCGTGAGCGAGCAGCGCGGGCGGGCCGCCGAGCGCGGTGCGGCACTCCGCGAACGCGGTCGCTGCGCCGTCGGGCGTCGTGACGTCGGTTTCGATGTGCGCGTCGGCGTCGACGTCCGCGAGCGATGCGGCGTCCCGGCCGACGGCGGCGACACGCACGCCGCGAGCGCGCAGGCGTGCGACGAGCGCTCGGCCCACCCCGCCCCGGGCGCCGGTGACGAGCGCGATGTCGTTCTGTGCGGCGTTGCCGTCGGTCATCGGGCTCCTTCCGGTGCGGTCACGTCGCCGCGCCGGATGGCGTCGGCGCGGCCCCGGATCGCGGCGATCTCGTCATCGTCGAGGCGGTCGAGGTTCTTCACCTGCAGCGCCATGCGGTGGTTCTCGGCGAGGGGCTGCTCGTGCCGGATGAGGTAGTCCCAGTACAGGGTCGTGAAGGGGCAAGCGTCCTCGCCGACCCGCTTCGCCGGGTCGAACGGGCACGTCTTGCAGTACGGGCTCATCCGGTCGATGTACTTGCCCGTCGCTGCGTAGGGCTTGCTTCCCATGAGCCCGCCGTCGGCGTACTGACTCATGCCGAGGGTGTTCGGCAGCTCGGCCCACTCGACCGCGTCGACGTACACGGCGAGGTACCAGGCGTGCACCTCGCGCGGGTCGACGCCGAGCAGCATCGCGTAGAGACCCGTGACCATGAGGCGCTGGATGTGGTGCGCGTACCCGTTCTCGAGCGTCGTGCCGACGGCATCCTTCAGGCATGCCATCGGGGTGTCGCCCGTCCAGTACCAGTCGGGCAGCGGCTCGAACGCCTCGAAAGCGTTCCGCTGGACGTAGCCGGGCATCTGCGTCCAGTAGATCCCGCGCACGTACTCGCGCCAGCCGAGGATCTGCCGGATGAATCCCTCGACTGCCGACAGGGGCGCGCGCTTCGAGCGGTACGCCTCCTCGGCGGCGGCCACGACCTCACGCGGATGCAGCAGCTTGAGGTTCATCGACGACGACAGGTGCGCGTGCCACAGCCAGGGTTCGCCCGGCCACATCGCATCCTGAGCGTCGCCGAAGCCGGGCAGTCGTTCGTCGATGAAGAGGTCGAGCGCCTCGAGCGCTTGCGCACGGGTGACCGGCCAGGCGAACGAGTCGAGCGAACCGGGGTGCTCGCCGAACTCCTTCTCGACAAGCTCGATCACCTCACGCGTGATCTCATCGGGCGGAAAGGTCGCCCGTGGCGGGACGAGCCCGGGTCCCTGCTTGGGGAACGGCTTGCGGTTGTCGGCGTCGTAGTTCCACTGGCCGCCGACGGGCTGTCCTCGGGGGGTCATGAGGATGCTGTGCCGCTTGCGCATCTCACGGTAGAAGTACTCCATTCGAAGCGACGCCCGGCCTTCGGCGTGCGCGGCGAACTCGGCGACGGTCGAGAAGAAGTGCCGGTCGACGCGGATGTCGAGAGGGATGCCGGCGGCATCCGCGGTCTGCTGCAGCGCTTCGCGCACGCGCCACTCGCCGGGCTCGGTCATCACGAGCGCCTCGGGCTTCAGCTTCTCCAGGTCGGCGGCGAGCTGGTCGGCGAGAGTGCCCTTGTTCCCCCGCGCATCGAGCTCCGTGTAATGCAGGGTGTGTCCGGCGTCGCGCTGATCGGCGGCGAAGTGGCGCATCGCCGCGAGGAACACCGCGGTGCGCGGCTTCGAGCTCCAGACGTGGGTGGACTCTTCGGCGACCTCGGCCATCCAGACGGCATCCTGCGCCGGGTCGAACTCGTCGAAGGCGCTCGCGTCGGGGTCGAGCTGGTCGCCCAGGACGATCACGAGGTTTCGGAGCACGGTGTCAGCGTAGGAACGGCCCCGGGTGCGTCCTATCGCTTGTGCGTGAGCCCGGGCTGCGCTAGTCGCGTGCGTCGACGCGACGCCGAAGCCGTGAGTATCCATCCGTCCGTCGTATGGATGGCGTGAGGGGACATCGCCGGGAGGGTGCGTCGAGCGTAGACCTGAGCCATGACTCTCACCTCCATCCTCCCGACCCTGCGTCGCAGCATCCCGTCGCCCCACTCGCGGGATGTGTGGCCAGCGCGCACCGTCGTCACGTGTGACGACATCGTCGTCGGCGGTATCTCCGTGAACCGCTTCGTCGAGCTCTGCGGGCTGCCGGCGGTCATGACGGCACCGGCGGTCATTCCGGTGTCGGGCGGGATGTCGTCATCGACAGCCACGACGACCGTGCTGCTTCTGCGCGTGATGGCGGCTGGAGGCGTCGACGGCGGGACGGCGCTCGCCGTCGACGCCGACCTCGTTGCGGCGGCGTTCGCGGTGTGGAGCGAGGCCCGGCTGCTTGCCCGCGTCTCGAGCGCCCACGATCACCGGTTCGCCGTCTGCGGGGCCGACGGCGAACGGCTGCCGGGGGTCGCGGTCGTCCTGCCCGCCGATACGGGCTGCGGTGATGTCATCGCCGTGCCCTGTCCTGGTGCCCTGTCGGTCGGCGACGTGCGCCCCCATCCGACTCTCGCAAAGGGTCTGAACGCCGGGGGCGTGGAGTGATGGTCTACGCGACCGTCTTGTGGGCGAGCCGATGCGCGCGCTACGACGCGATGATCGCGGCGGCTCAGGCCGCGGAGGAGGACGACGAGAGCAGTCCGCCGAGGAACCGGGCGATCTCACCGGGTCCGGACGCGTGAGCCGAGGCCTCGACGTCGGGGTTGTAGTTCGTGTTCGTGTTGAGGTCGTAGGTGACGAGTCGCCCGTCGATCGTCTCGACGAACTCGATCCCGGCGATGCGGATGTCGACGGTGCGCAGGAAGTCGCGGTGCTGCACGACCAGGGGATGATCGGCGGTGATCTCGTCGCGCAGCGCGAAGGGCGGATAGGCGGGGGTGGCACCCGTGCCCGCCGCGGGGTCGACGACGCACGCATCGGCGGGGCAGAGCTCGAAGCTGCCCGCGCTCGTGTCGACGCGGACGGCGTAGACGAACTCGCCGCCGACGTATTCGGCGCGCGTGACGAACGGTTCGCGTGCGAACAGGAACTCCTGGATGAGCGTGATGCCATCGGGGGATGCCTCGAAGTCGGGCCCGTCGACCCAGGCGTCGAACTCGTCGTGGGAGTCCCAGCGGCGGACGCCGAGACCCTTGCCGCCCTGGTTGTGCTTGCTGATGAACGGCACCGGGAACTCGCGTGCGCGCTCCTTCAGGTCACCGGTGCCGAAGACGGCGACGGTGTGCGGGACATCGATGCCGCTCGCCCGCAGGGCGGCGTGCTGGGCGACCTTGCTGACCTCGAACTCGAGGACGTGGCTGCCGCCGATCACCGTGCGGCCCCACGACTCGAGCCACCGCAGTACCGCCCGGCCGTACTCCTTCGACTGCGCGTGGTCGCGCGTGTGCGCCGATGCCGACAGGCGCGACCAGAAGACCCCCTGCGGCGGCTCGGCCGACAGATCGATGGATCCGTCGGTGAGCAGCCACTGCTCGGCGGGCACGTTCTCGGCGGCGAACGCGGCGGCGAAGGGCGCCCACCACTCGGGGTTCTCGTGGATCACGTACACCTGCGGAGAAGTCGACATCCCGTCAGGCTAAGCCGATCGAGCCGGGTCGCGGGCCGCGTGACGGAGCATGACGCGACGCGGACTCCCGCGCGTCCCGACGTCACCGCGCGTGTGAGGATCGACGGGACCGACGGATGTTCCGCCGGAGAGGGAGCACCATGAGGTTCGGATACTGGACCCCCACTTACGGCGGCTGGCTGCGCAACGTCGCCGACGAGCACACGCCCGCGACTTTCGAGCACATCGCGCGCATCGCCCGGGCCGCGGAGGACGGCGGCTTCGACGTGACCCTCGTCCCCGAGCTGAACCTCAACGACATCAAGGGGCATAACGGCCCCGCCCTCGACGCCTGGGCCATCGCCACCGCGACCGCAGCCGTGACCTCGCGCCTGGAGATCATGGCCGCATTGCGGCCGAGCTACCACCCCGTCGCGCTCGCCGCGAAGCAGGCCGCCACGATCCAGGAGATCGCGCAGGGCCGCTTCACGCTCAACGTCGTCTCGGCGTGGTGGGCCGAGGAGGCGCGGCAGTACGGCATCTCGTTCGCCGACCACGACGACCGCTACGCGCTGACGACCGAGTACGTCGAGGTGCTGCACGGGCTGTGGTCGCAGACGCCGTACAGCCACGAGGGGCGTCACTTCTCGCTCGAGGGCACCCACCTCGAACCCAAGCCTGTGACGGCGCCGCTGATCTACGCGGGCGGTGAGAGCGAGGCGGGCCGGGCGGCGATCGCGGGCTTCGCCGACGCCTACGTCACGCACGGCGGCACGGTTGACGAGCTCCGGACGAAGATCGCCGACATGCGGGCGCGCCGCGAGCGCGTCGGCAAGCCCGCCTTCCGGCACTTCGGCATGGCGGCGTTCGCGATCGTCCGCGACACCGAGGAGGAGGCGCAGGCCGAGCTCGCGCGTATCACCGACGTGCGCTCGGGCGCGGCCTACGAGTCGTACCAGGACTTCGTGACCAAGTCGCAGCTCGACGTCGAGATCAGCCTGCGGGAGTACTCGGTGTCGAACCGCGGCCTGCGCCCAGAGCTCATCGGAACGCCGCAGCAGGTCGCCGACCGCATCCGGGAGTTCCAGGACGTCGGCGTCGACACCCTGCTGCTGCAGTTCTCGCCCGCGCTCGACGAGCTGGAGCGCTTCGCCGAGCAGGTTATCCCGCTCGTCAACGGGCGCGGATAGTCCCGGGCCTCAGCGCGCGTCGACGGCGGCGAGGATGTCGGCAGTCTCCGTGCGCGTCGTGTAGTCGATGTGAATGTCGACGAAGCGCACGACACGGTCGGCGCCGATGACGATCACCGTGGGATACGGGATCGCCGGGGTGTCGTCGGCGTTGCTGTCCTTGACGGCGAAGCCCAGGGCGGTGTGGGCGTCCTGAGCCTCGGCGCTGGGCGCGGTGACGATGCCGAGGGCGCCCGCGAACGCGTTGGCCGGGTCGGACACGACCGTGAAGCCGAGCTCCCCGTTGGTGACGGCGGCGGCCGAGCCGTCGGGTGTCTGTGGGCTGATCGCGATGAGCGAGACGCCGCGCTCGGCGAGTCCGGGGGCCAGCGTCTTGTCGTAGTGCCGGAGCGTGATGTTGCAGTACGGGCACCATGCGCCGCGGTAGAAGACGAGCACGGCGGGCCGGCCCGCGAGCAGCCCGTCGAGTCCGATCGGCGATCCGGACGTGGCGACGAGCTCGGCGGACGGCAGGACGTCGCCGACGGACACGGCGTTCTCCGGCCCTCCGGCGGCGCGCAGGTCGGCCTGCTCGCCGGCGAAGACGGCGCTGAGCTCGGGACCGATCGTCTCGGTGAAACCGACGTTGAACTCGGCGATCTGCGTACCGATGGTGGCGGGGGTGGTCGACATGATGCTCCTCGGATGGCGGGGCCCTGCGGTGGGTAGCGCGAGCATAGGTCGCGCATCGCGGCACCGATGGCGGACCCGTAACGGGGCGACATCCCGCGGCATCCCCCACGATGCGCCCACTCGACACCGCACGAGGCGGGTCCGGACGAAACCGGACCCGCCTCGTGGACGACGACCCGGCTCACCTCAGAGTGAACTCGACCGTCGTGGTGTTGCCGGCGACGTCGTGCACGACGAGCGTGTTCGCCCCCGACACGGCACCGAAGACCCCGGGCTTCACGAAGTTGACGTCCGACCACGCGTTGTTCGTCAGATCCTTCGTCACGCCGTTCAGCACGGCCTTGTCGATCTTGCCCGCGTCGTGCAGCTTGAAGCTCACCAGCGAGTAGTCGTCGCCGTCGCGGGCCGTGAACGACGCCCCGTCCTTCACCGTGACGGTCGGCGCGGTGGCGTCGATCGTCACGTCGAACGTCTTCGTCTGCGCGACATTGCCGGCCAGATCGTGCGCGTTGTAACGGACCGTGTAGGTGCCGTCGGGCAGCGTCACCGAAGCCGCGTGCGTCGCGGCTGCGGCGCCGTCCACGGCGGTCTGCGTGCTCTTGACGAGCGTGCCGTCACGGTAGACATTGGCCACGATGCGCGCGAGCCCGCGGTCGTCGGTCGCGTCGACCTTCAGCTCGAGCGACCGATGCGGACCGGCCGTCGTCGGAGCGGTGAGTGTCACCACCGGCTTGACCGTGTCGGGCTCGGGGTCCGGCGTCCCCGCCGCGATCACCTGGACGTCATCGACGAAACCGGTGTTGTCGCCCTCGGTCGTCGTCGCGACGAACGAGATCGTGTGCTCGCCCTCCGCGACGGTGAACGGTTCGGTCTCGTACGCGGTGTACTTCCCATCGCGCGTCGGCACGAAGTGTCCGAGCTTCTGGTCGTCCACGAGAACATCGAACTCCTGCTGGCCGCCGAAGCCGACGCGGTTGGCCGCCGCGAAGGTGATCGCGAACGTGCCGGCTGGGAAGCGCACGGTCTGGTCGATGCGGCTCGCGAGCCCCGAGTCGCTCTTCAGGTACGCCGTGCGCTCTCCTTGCGGGGCAGGGAAAGCGGGCTGGAACACGCTGTTGTTGTGCTGGATGCCGGCGCGCGCGCTGAAGGTCCATCCGTTGACCATCGGTCCGTTCGACGTCCCGCCGGTGGCGGGCCGCTCGAAGCCGGCGTTATAGATGGTGACGATCGGCTGCTCCTCGGGAACGTCGGGGTTGACGAAGCACCGGTTGTCACCGCCCGGGTTCGGGTCGCCGCCGAAGCTCGCCGCGGTGCAGTCGACGCCGCCGGTGAAGGTGCCGTAGCGGAACAGGCCATCCGAGCCGAATGCGACACTCGCCTCGCCCTCGAAGGCGCATACGCCGCGGTCCTGGTACTGGCAGAAGGCGTACCCGTCGGGTGCGTTCTGCACGTCGCGCACCTTGTAGAGACGCGAGGTCACCCCCGAGTCCTCGAGCCCATCGCCGACGGCGATCGCGCGAAGGTACGTGGTCTTGAGCGGCGCGAGCACGATCTGCCCCGTGTAGAGCGTCGAATCCGCCGTCGGAACGCTGCCGTCCGTCGTGTACCGGATCTCGGCGTCGGGCGTCCCGGTCGTGATGCTCACTGCCTCGACCGACTCGTACAGCCCGGGCTCGAGGCTGAACACCGGGGCGTCAGCGACCCCCGGTTCGGACGCCGGTGTCACGAGCACCTGAGCGACGCCGTACACGCCGTCGTCGAGAGTCGCGCGGATCGCGACGGTGCGCTCGGCCGTGACATCCGGTGCCGTGAAGACGCCGTCCGCGTCGACCGCGCCGTTGTCGTCGCCGACGACGGACCAGGTCAGGTCGCCCGAGCCGTCGATGACGCGCGCGTCGAGGTCGAGCTGCTCGCCACCGGCGACGGTCGATTCGACCGGGTCGACGGCCACCTGGGTCGCCGCAGGCGAAGTCGTGTAGATGGCGAAGGTGTTCTCGTCGCCGATCGCGTCGTCGGTGAACGCGTTGCTCGTGGGCGTCAGCGTTCCCGACGAAGCGGGCAGCAGGGCGTTCTTCTCCCGCTCGACGATCGAGTCGGAGTACGCCAGGCGCGTGAACGACTCGGTGACGTCGCCTCCGGTGAATTCCACGCGTACGTCCTTCGGCGAACCCGACTGGGTCTCGACGAGAACGGTGAGCTCGCCGTCGCGATCCCGGAACGCGGTGGCGCGGACGTCGTCGTGCGAGGTCTCGGTGCCCAGCACGGTGCTGTGCTCGGGGATGTACCGCATGAGCAGGCCGGCCTCGTAGAACGCGGCTGTCGGCTCGAGACCGAGGACGAGCGAGTCCCACAGGTTGTAGGAGCCGTTCGTGTCACCGGCCGGGTCGTGGGTCATGACGCCGTTGAGCTGCCACACGAGGTTCGAGTGGACGCCGTTGTTGGCGCTGCCGATGATGTAGTTGGCGTAGCCGGTCTCCCAGACGCTCGTGCCGGGGTTGGTCCACCCCATCTCGGAGAGGTTCAACGGCGCGTCGCCGATCGTCGACCGTCGCTGGTCGATCGCGTCGCCGAGGAACTCGTACGACTCGCCGTAGAGGTGGAACGAGTACTGGTCGAAGACGTCGCCCGCGTTCTCGGCCATGTACTGGGTCCAGTCGGGCGCGTTGACCTCCTCCGGACCCCAGATCTGCACCTCGTCGCGCAGGCCGTCCGCGATCAGCTGGTCATGGACCTTGCGCGCCATCTCGGCGTAGTACGCCTTCTGGTCGGCGGGGCCCTCGAAGTCCCAGCTGCCGTTGGGTTCGTTGTAGAAGGTCAGGAAGTCGATGTTGTCGTAGCCGCGCGCGTTGATCAGCTCGTCGAGCAGCGCCGATGCGGAGCGGCCGTAGGCGTCGAGGTCGCCGGGGGCGCTCTCGTAGGGCTTGGTCACACCGGGGTAGAGGAACCAGTCGTGGACGCGCTCGCCGACCTTCCAGCCGAAGTTCAGGAGGACCTCGGTTCCTGCCTGCTCGAACGCGTCGAGGTACCGGTAGAAGGCCCGCATCTCGGGGCTGTCGAAGTCGTACTGGCCCTTCTCCAGCTCCATCCAGTCGATCTGGAACCAGACACGAGCGACCTTCGGCTGCAGCGTCAGGATGCGTTCAACGTCGACCTCCCAGTCAGCGTCGTCGTAACCGAGGCGCGTGGTGCCCTCGAGCAGGCTCCACGGGATGACGTTCACGCCGATGCCGAGGTAGTCCTCCTGCACGGTCTCATCGAGTGCGACGGTGACCGTCCGCTGCTCTGCGGGCGCGGTGTCGTCGGCGGTAGCGGGAGAGACGGGTCCGAGCGCGCCGACGGACACGGAGCCGGCTATCACGGTGGCGGCCGCTGCGACCGCAGCGCCGATTCGTCGTTTCACGGGGGGATCTCCTATCTGCGTCGATGGAGCGCAGTCGCGCGCGGGTTCGGGACCGTCGATGGCGACACCAGGTAGTGCGACTACGAACATCTGATGTCGAGCACCGTATATCAGTGCCGTTCGGGGCCACAAGAGCCGATTGTCCGACATTCTTTGTAGTCGGGCTACCGATCCAATCTAATTTCAGGTACTTTACTTTTCGCCGGACCACCCGGCCCCGAGCCCGCACATCGACGTGTCGGAAAGGAACGACGATGATCCTCCGTACCCCCTGGTCCCGTGCCGCGACGCCCCTCGCCGCGGGAGCCGTCGCGCTGCTGCTCGTCAGCGGCTGCGCTCCGCAGAGCGGCGACGACCGCGGCATCTCGATCTCGACCGGCGCGATCGGCGACATCACGAAGAACTTCAACCCGTTCTCGCCGAACGTGCTCCAGCCGACGCTCGGGGCCATCTACGAGCCGCTGTTCTTCTACAACAACCTCGCCGTGGGTGAGCCGAAGCCGATGCTCGGCACCGAGTACTCGTGGAACGACGAGGCGACCGAGCTGACGATCCAGGTGCGCGACGGGGTGACCTGGTCGGATGGCGAGGCCCTGACCGCGGAGGACGTCGCGTTCACCTTCGACCTCATCGCCGACACCCCCGAGATCAACACCATCGGATACACCGGCTCGGCCGAGGCGGTCGACGACGACACCGTCGTCGTCACATTCGACGAGCCGTCGCTGCCGATCGGCCCGGAGCTCATCGGCCGCACGGCGATCGTGCCCGAACACCTCTGGTCGACGTTCGACGACGTCGCCAACTTCGTCAACGAGGAACCCGTCGGCACCGGTCCCTTCACGCTCTCGACCTTCACGCCCCAGAGCTACGTCCTGCAGAAGAACACCTCGTACTGGCAGGAGGGCAAGCCCGCGCTCGAGACCCTGCGCTACGTCTCCTTCGCGAGCGGCGACGCGGCCACCACCGCGATGGTCAACGGCCAGCTCGACTGGAACACCGGCCTGGTGCCCGACTTCGCCGACGAGGTCGAGTCGCACCCGACGCTCAACCAGATCAACACGCCCATCAACCAGACCGCGTGGATCGCGTGCGCCGATGCCTCGCTGGGATGTTCCGGGCCTCAGACGGATCCCGCCGTCCGACTCGCCATCAGCCTCGGTCTCGACCGCCAGGAGATCATCGACATCGCCTTCGAGGGCCTCGGCGGCGCGGTCTCGCCGGCCATGCTGCTGCCCGAGCGCGACGCCGAGTATATCGCGCCGGACCTCGGCGACACGACCTCCCCGTCCGCCGACCCCGCAGCCGCCGCGGCCGTGCTCCAGGAGGCCGGATGGGCTCCGGGCGCCGACGGCATCTACGAGAAGAACGGCGAGCGACTGAGCGTCACCGTGCAGGTTCCGCAGGAGTGGACCTCCTACGTCACGGCCGTCGAGGTCGCCTCGCAGCAGCTCGCCGACATCGGCATCGATCTGAAGCCCGAGGCACTCCCGGGCGCACAGTGGAACGAGAACCGCTTCTCGGGCAAGTTCTCGTTCACGATGGACGGCGTCTACCAGGGGCCGTCAGCCGATCCGTACTACATCTACGCGAACTACTACACGACCGCTGCCACGGCGCCGGTGGGCGAGCAGGCTCCCACGAGCTACTCGCGCTACACCGACCCCGAGGTCGACGCCCTCGTGGACCAGGCGCGCGTCGAGGTCGACCCGGAGCGACGCCGGGAACTGTACTTCGAGATCCAGCGGATCATCGCGGCGTCGATGCCCTACATCCCCGTGCTCGTCGTGCCGACGGTCACCTACTACAACACCGACGACGCGACCGGCTGGCCGACCGAGGACGACCTGTACGCGTTCCCCGCCGCCTGGTCGATCTGGAACCTGGGCGTCGTGGCGGCGAACCTTCAGCCGGTCGGAGAGTGAGCCGGTGGGGATGAGGCGCCGAGTCGCGCGGGAGGCGCGGAGATGAAGTACTACGGAAAGAAGCTCGCGTTCTACGGCATCGCGCTGTGGGCCGCCGTGACCCTGAACTTCTTCATCCCGCGCCTGCTGCCGGGCAACCCGGTCGACATCATGCTCGCCAAGCTCGCGCAGAAGGGTCCGGTCAGCCCGGCGGCGCGGCAGAGCCTCGAGCTGCTGCTGGGAACCGGCACCGACGTGCCGGTCTGGGAGGCCTACCTCGGGTACCTCCGCAACGTGCTGACGTTCGACTTCGGGCCCTCGATCACCTACTACCCGACGCCGGTCGTCGACGTCATCTCGCAAGCGCTGCCGTGGACGATCGTGCTCGTGGGGGTGTCGACCGTGCTCTCGTTCGTGCTCGGCATCACCCTCGGCACGATCGCCGGGTGGCGCCGCGGCGGCTGGCTCGACAACCTGATCCCCATCACGACGATGCTGCAGGCGGTGCCGTACTTCTGGATGGCCATCATCCTGGTGTACCTGCTGGCGGTGATCTGGCCGATCTTCCCCGCCTTCGGCGGGTACGACATCTACAGCACGATGCCGGGCTGGTCGGCCGACTTCGTCGGCAGCGCCGTGTACTACGCCTTCCTGCCGGCCCTCACGATCGTCATCAGCTCGGTCGGCGGCTGGATGCTGGGCATGCGCAACATGATGGTCGCGACGCTGTCGGAGGACTACATCACCACGGCTGAGGCGAAGGGCCTCTCGCCGGTGCGGGTGCGGCAGCGGTACGCCGCGCGGAACGCGATCCTCCCCTCCGTCGCCGGCTTCGCCCTGTCGCTCGGTTTCGTCGTCTCGGGCTCGCTCGTCACCGAGCAGGTCTTCTCGTATCCGGGCATCGGATACGCCCTGCTGCAGTCGGTGAACAACAACGACTACGCGCTCATGCAGGGTCTGTTCCTCGTGATCACGCTGGCCGTGCTCGCCGCCAACCTCATCGTCGATCTCTTCTACGGAGTCATCGACCCCCGTACCCGGATCCGGAGGTAACGGATGTCGTCGCAATCGGTCACCGCCACCCTCGCGCAGCTGTCGCCGCGCCGCCGTCGTCGTCGCCCCGTCAGCACGAAGCTGGTGGTCGGACTGTCGATCACGGGCGCCATCGTGCTGTTCGGCCTCGTCGCCCCGCTCTTCGTCGGCGACCCGTTCCGCATCCGTCCGATCGGGATCACCCCGCCGAGCGCCGAGTTCTGGCTCGGCACGACGCAGAAGGGGCAGGACATCTTCGCGCAGCTCGCCGTGTCGACGACGAACTCGCTGCTCATCGGTGTGGTCGTCGGCGTGCTCAGCCTCGTGCTCTCGGCGTTCTTCGGCATCGTCGGCGCCTACCTGGGACGCTGGTTCGACGAGGGCTTCTCGCTCATCACGAACATCGCCCTGGTCATCCCGGGGCTGCCGCTCATCATCGTCGTGTCGAGCTACGTCGAGAGCCGCGGTCTCGGGGTCGTCGCCCTGATCCTGGCGCTCACGAGCTGGGCCGGCGGCGCGCGCGTGCTGCGCGCGGTCACCTTGAGCCTGCGCAACCGCGACTACGTCGCCGCTGCACGCGTCGCCGGCGAACGCACGTTCCGCATCATCACGGTCGAGATCCTGCCGAACCTGCTGCCCATCCTCGCGTCGTCCTTCATCTTCGGCGTCGTGTCGGCGATCCTCGCCGAGGCGGGGCTGTCGTACCTCGGCCTCGGTGTGACGGGCGACTACACGTGGGGGCGCATGCTCTACGACGCGCAGATGAACTCGGCACTGCGGGCCGGGGCATGGTGGTGGTTCGTGCCGCCGGGCCTGCTCATCGCGACGCTCGGTGCCGCGCTGTCGCTCGTCAACTTCGCCCTCGACGAGATCGTGAACCCCAAGCTGCGTCTGCCCGTCGCGGCGCGTCCCCGTCGGAAGGCCCTCTCGTGAACGACATCGTGCTGAGCATCGAGGACCTGCGCATCGACTACGCCTCGGACCCCGTCGTCCACGCCGTCGCGGGAGTGAGCTTCGAGTTGCGGCGCGGCGAGATCCTCGGCATCGCGGGCGAGTCGGGATGCGGCAAGACCACCCTCGCCTACGGCATCACGCAGCTGTTGAAGCCGCCGGCCGAGGTCGTCGGCGGGGCGGTCCGCTTCCTGGGCGGTGACCAGCCGGTGCGCGTCGACGAGCTCGAGGGCGCGGCACTGCGGGCGTTCCGCTGGGATCGCATCTCGATGGTGTTCCAGGGTGCGATGAATGCGCTCAACCCGGTGCTGCGCGTGCGCGCGCAGCTCGAGGACGTGCTGACGACGCACCGCCCGACGATGACGAAGCAGGAGCGCCGCGACCGCTGCGAGCACCTCATGCGCGTCGTGGGAGTGCCGGCCGAGCGGCTCGACGCGTACGCGCACGAGCTGTCGGGCGGGATGCGCCAGCGCGTCATGATCGCGATGGCGCTGCTGCTCGACCCGCCGGTGATGATCATGGATGAGCCGACGACCGCCCTCGACGTCGTCGTGCAGCGCGAAATCATCGCCGAGATCACCCGGCTGCGCGACGAACTGGGCTTCGCCGTCATCTTCATCACGCACGACCTGCCGCTGCTGCTCGAGATCAGCGACCGGATCGCGGTCATGCGGCGCGGCGAGATCGTCGAGCTCGCTTCGACGCGAGACATCTATCACCGGCCGCGAGACCCGTACACGCGTGAGCTGCTCGCCGCGTTCCCGAGCCTCACGGGCGAACGACTGGGGTATGCCGGCGCGGCGACCTCGACGACGGAGGAGGGCGCATGAGCGCGATCGAGGCCATCGGCCTGCGCAAGACCTACGGCACGGGGCGCGGCGCCGTCGAGGCGGTGAAAGGCGTCGACCTCTCGATCGACTACGGGCAGACCGTCGCGCTGGTGGGTGAGAGCGGCAGCGGCAAGTCGACGATCGCCAAGATGCTCCTGCTGCTCGAGCAGCCCAGCGGCGGCGAGATCCTGCTCGACGGCGAGAAGCCCCCGACGCGCGGCCGCACAGCACGCGAGTACCGCACCGCGGTGCAGATGGTGTTCCAGGATCCGTTCGCCTCGCTCAACCCGTTCCATTCGATCTATCACCACATCGCCCGTCCCCTCGTGATGTCGGGGCGTGCGCGGGGACGGGCCCAGGTGCAGCGGGCCGCCGCCGAGCTGCTCGAACGCGTGCAGCTCGATCCCGACGAGTACCTGCATCGGCGCCCGCACGAGCTGTCGGGCGGGCAGCGACAGCGGGTCGCCATCGCGCGCGCTCTCGCGCCGTCCCCGCGGGTGCTGATCGCCGATGAGCCGGTGTCGATGCTCGACGTCTCCATCCGGCTCGGCGTGCTCCGCCTGCTCGCCGACATCCAGCGCCAGGACGATCTCGCGGTGCTGTACATCACGCACGACCTCGCGACCGCGCGGCACTTCTCCGACGAGATCCTCGTGATGTATCACGGCGAGATCGTCGAGCGCGGGCCGGCCGATGACGTCATCCTGCATCCGCAGCACCCGTATACGCAGCGGCTCGCGGATGCGGCGCCCGACCCGCACCGCCGCTTCGCGGAGACCTCATGACCGGCGAGGCGCGTCGCCCACAGCGGGCGCACACGTGGGTGACTCCGAAGATCTTCGCCGACCTCGCCGATCCGCAGCCCGGAGTCGCGGCGTTCTTCGATCACTACGCCGATTGGTTCGACCGCGTCGACGAGGTCGTCGTCACCTTCTGCGCCGGTAACGGCGATCATGTGCTCGCATACCCGGGCACCGGGCACGGGGCGACGAGATTCGACTGGGGCCGCTACAACTCCTACGTCGGCACCGCCGTCTCGACGCGAGACCACAACGGCCACTGGCTGCGCGTCGCGCGGGAGGACCGGGTCATCGCGGGGAATCCGTACCACGCCGGTCCGGCGTTCG
This sequence comes from Microbacterium sp. Ru50, assembly GCF_002920555.1. Lineage (NCBI taxonomy): Bacteria > Bacillati > Actinomycetota > Actinomycetes > Micrococcales > Microbacteriaceae > Microbacterium > Microbacterium sp. Ru50. Next base: position 2,120,500 of record NZ_PQSV01000001.1, read on the forward strand.
TGCTGAGCGAGCAGCCCATGGACTACGCGACGCTCGCCGCGATCTACCGATCATTCCGCGACGAGGCGCGGCGGCGCGGCATCCCGCTCGTGCTGCTCGAGTACCTCGAGCCGGGCTCGGAGTTCTGCGCGTGCGTGTGGAAGACCGAGCGGCACCCCGAGGCGGCGTCCGGATGGGTGGATGCCGGCGGCAACATCGCCCCGGGTCTCCTCGATGTCGCCGCGGTGCTCGACGCCGACACCGAGGCGTACGCGGCGTATCCGAGCGGCATCCCGGCGGGCGAGCCGGTCGAGCGGTTCGCCGCGCGCCAGATCGCGGCGTTCGTCGCCGACTTCGGGCTCGACGGCATCACGCTCGGGAATCAGTTCGGCCTCATCGGAATCTGGCATCCCGAGCACGCTGTGCAGTCGACTCCCGAACGGCGCGCGTCGGTCACGCGGTTCTTCACGCGGCTGCGCGAGCTGCTCGACGCTGGTGCGGGTGCGGGCACCGGTGCGGGTGCAGGTGCCGGCGCGCGGATCTACTGGCAGGACTCGTTCTGGCCCGTCGAGGTGGAGCAGGACGTCTGGGGCATGACCGACGAGGCGTATGCGGCGCTGAGCGGCATCGTCGTGTCGAACTTCGCCGTCCTCGCGCGCGAACACAACATCGCCGAATCGGCTCGCAGCAAGATCGCGCTGCGCGATCGCCTCGGGGGCGAGCTCGAGATCATCTACTCGCTCGACTTCGTCGACCCCTGGTACTGGTATCGGGTCTACCTCGACTCGCCGCACTTCTGGCATCGCCAGCGGGCCGTCTACGGCGAGCTGAGTGGGATGCTGGACGGCGTCATGTTCTTCGCCAACGACACGTTCGGGCACTTCGTGATGCCCGACCCGCTCGGTACGACCCTCGCCCTGCTGCCGCGACGGGCCGCCGACAGGCACGCCGATGCGTCCCGGCCCTGAGCCGGATGCCGCGCCCGCGCGGCGCCCCACCCGCGCTGTCGTGCTCGAGCTCATCCGGGTGGCGGGCCCGATCAGCCGCACCGAGCTCGCGGAGGCGACCGCGCTGACACCCGCGACCATGACCACCGTCGTCCGCGACCTCATCGCCGACGGTCTCGTCGTCGAGACCGGCGTCGGGGAGCCGACCGGCGGCAAACGGCGGACGCTCCTCGAGGCGCGGCCCGACTCGCGCTACGCGATCGGCATCGTGCTGGGGTTCGCCGCGACCTCGTACGTCGTGGTCAACGTGTGGGGCGAGCTCGTCGCCGAGCGCTCCGGGCCGGGGGCCGACCGTCTCGAGCCGGCCGAGGTCGTCCGGCGCATCGCGGACGAGGTCGACTCGATCATCGCCGAGGCGGGCATCGAGCGCGAGATCGTCGCGGGTGTGGGCATGGTCGTGCCGGGGCCGATCGACATCCTGAGTGGAGCCGCCGTGCAGCTGCCGTCATCGCTGCCCTGGTCGGACTTCAGCATTCGCGACGCGCTCGCCGAGGCTCTCGCCCTGCCGGTCGTCATGGAGAACGACGCGACCGCCGCTGCCGCGGGGGAGTACTGGTCGCGCGCGACGAACGGCCAAGGGACGTTCGCCACGATCCACATGGGCATCGGTATCGGGGCCGGCATCATGATCGCGGGCGAGCTGCTTCGCGGCATCAGCGGTAACGCGGGGGAGATCGGTCACGTGTCGATCGACCTCGACGGACCGCGCTGCCACTGCGGCAACCGCGGCTGTCTCGAGCTGTTCGCCGCACCGCCCGCGGCGGAGGAACGCTACTTCGCCGTGTCGGGCGAGCGTCGCGATTGGATCGACATCGCGGCGCGCGCGGGCGGGGGCGACGACCCCCACGCCGTCGACACGGTTGCGCAGTCGGCGGATGCGCTTGCTGTCGCGGTGACGAGCCTCGTGAACCTCCTGGACCTCGACCTCGTCGTGCTCACAGGGGCCGGGTTCGCGGGCGCCGGGCCCGTGTTCGCCGAACGGATCGGCTCGGTCCTGGACGACACCTTCTTCGCGCGCCGTTCTCACCCCGTGCGGGTCGTGGCCTCGGCCGACCCGAGCCGCTCAGCCGCCCTCGGCGGTGCCGCGATCGTGCTGCGCGAGGCGCTGGCGGGTCCGCGGGCTCAGGTCTGAGCGGCGCGCGAGAGGCGCGCGACGGCATCCCAATCGCCGGCGCGGAGCGCGTCGGCCGGCACCATCCACGAGCCGCTGACGGCGAACACGGCGGGGTCGGCGAGGTACTCCGCGGCGTTGGC